>CAVXAS010000001.1:0-369795 GCA_963759825.1 Paraconexibacteraceae bacterium
GCTGAGGTGGGCCCCCTCAGCGTCCGCGGCCCGCGCGCGGCGAGCGAGCTCGAGCACGCGCTGTCCGCCGACGTTCCAGACCGCCGGGGCCAGCACCTCGATTCCCGCGCGCGTCGCGCCCGCCCGCACGACGGCCTGCGTCGAGGCTCCGTAGTCGGTCGGCTCCCGCGCCACGAACAGGCGCTTGACGCCGAGCCGCCGCAAGAGGGCGACGGCGACTTCCCCCTGCTCGGTGTTGGGCGGCGCGACGCGGAAGAACGTCCGTTTCCCCGTTGGGTAGAGCTCGAGTGTTCTCGTGGCGAGACACCGGCGGCGACGGTCGTCAGCGACGTCTGGGTCGCTGCCGGCGAGATGACGGCGAGCCCGCCGCGGCTCGCCTCTGGGATCAGGTGCGCCGCGCAGAGCGAGTGCATGGGACCGATCACCCCGACGACGGATCTATTCGACGCGTAGGTGCGTCCGTTCGTCGCGCAGCGCTGCTGGTCGAAGGAGTGCGACGACGCGGTCGAGTCGTCGCATGCCGGAAACCCCAGCCGATGCCGGCCTGGGCGGAACCCGTTGCGTGCGAGCGCGCGCCGTACGGCTTCGGCGTTCGCGATCCCGGCATCGCCGACGCGACCACGCCGCGGCATGTCGGCCACGACGAGCAGATCCGGCGTCGAGCCGGGGGCCGTGATGATCGGCGAGCAGATCGCTCGTGGCAGTGGCACGACCGTTCCGCTCCGTCGCCTCCGCACGCTCCGGCGGCAACGCAGGTGAGCGCACCGGCGGCAATCAGGCCGATGCGACCCACACTCGACCCTCGCCGCTGGCGACCCCGCGCGGGGCGCCTCCGATGTCGACGCGGCCGGTCATGGCGCCGGTGCGTGGATCGAGCCTTGCGAGGTGCCCGGACTGGACGGCCACCCATACCGCCCCCTCGTCTACGGCCAGCGCGCTCGGCACGCCGCCCACCGCCTCGACCCTTGTCGAATCCATTCTGTGTTCAGGTCGAAGCGGATGACGCCGCGCCGCCCGGCGTCGGCGATCCAGATCGCGCCGTGACCGTTGGCGATGTCCTGAGCCTGGTCGCCGAGGCGCACTCGCCGGCGCACCCGCATCGTGCGGCGGTCGAGTTCGACCGCGCTGCCGATCCACACCGACCGGTCGATCACGAGTGGGCCACGCACCGGCGCGGCGTGCCGCTCGATCGTTCGCGGAGGCCCCGGTTCGACGCGCCATATCCAGGCCCCGTCCGATGCCCGCACCTCGCCGTCGGAGGCCGCGACCCAGCCCGGCGGGAACGCCTCCGCCGGCGCCTGCCGGCGCGGACGCGACAGCGGAACCCGTTCGGCCACCCGCGCGGAGACCGGGTCGATCCGCACGAGGTCGGGCCGGCGGTGAGCAGCCACAGCGCGCCGCGGTCCACGGTGACATCGCTGGGCGCACCCGGGATCGCCACCGTGCGGACGACCTCGCCCCGCGCTGCGTCGACAAGCGACAGCGTCTCGTCGTTGCCGTTGAGCACCCACGCTCCCCCCGCCGTCGCCGCGACGGCGATCGGCGAATCGCCGACGCGGACGCGGTGGACGACGTCCAGCGACTCCGGATCGACGGCCACAGCCGTGTTCGGACCGGGCGGCACGCGGTCGTCTCCGCGGGTCACGATTGCCACGACCAGCCCGCCGATGACGGACAGCGCGACAGCGCCGCCGATCAACTCGCGGCGACGCACCCCGTCGCGCTCCTCCACGCGCGGCGGCGGGACTCGCTTGCGTGGCGCTCGTCCGTTCGCAGGTGAAAGAGCCGCTCGGGGTCGTCGAAGTCCTTGAGGCGGTGCGCTCCGAGGTCCTCGCACTCGTGCTCGGCGCCGAGCGCCTCCTGCGCGTCGGCGCTGACCAGCACCTGCCCTCCGTGGGAGGCGGAGGCGATCCGGGCCGCGGGTGGACCTCGATTCTGACCAGGTGCCCATCCGTGTGACGCGCGAGGCCCACGTGCATACCCATGCGGACTGCCAGCTGCCCCGCCGCGTCAGGCCACGGATGTGCGCGGGTAAGACGCTGTGCCGCGGTGGCTGCACTCGCGGCGCCGTCAGCGTCGGGGAACGTCGCGAAGAACGAGTCGCCCTCCGTCGCGTTGATCGTGCCGCCCGCATCGGCGATCGCCGTACGCATGTGCGTGCGTGGGTGTGTGCACCGCCGGCCACTCGTCTCCCAGGACTTGCGCGTCCGTGTCGAGCCCTGGACGTCGCTGAACAGCATGGCGTAGACACGCGCGACCGTCGCGCTCGGCACCCGGACCGGCCGGCAGTGAGGCGATCTGCGAAGTGTCCGGGGGCACGTCGAGCTCTGGGTCCTGGGTGAGGATCCGCCGCTCGAGCTCGCGTAGCGCGCGGGAGGGCTCCAGGCCGAGCTCGTCGACGAGCCGAACTCGCGACTCGCGGTAGGTCGCGAGCGCCTCTGCCTGGCGGTCGGACCGGTACAGCGCGAGCATCCGCTGCGCCACGAGCCGCTCGCGCAGCGGGTGGGCCTGGCACAGCGCCTCGAGCTCGCCGACGAGGCTGTGGTGACGGCCGAGTTGCAGGACCGCGTCGATCCGATCTTCGTGCGCCGCGATGCGCGCTTCCTCCAGGCGCGCCGCCTCGGCGATCGCCCACGGCAAGTCGATGTCCGCAAGCGCCAGGCCCCGCCACAGAGCGTCCGCCGCTTCAAAGCGCGCGACCGTGTCCTCGAGGTCGTCGGCTGCGCTCGCCGCGGCGACCTGCGACTCGAAGCGGCAAGCGTCGATCTCGTCGGACGACGCGACGAGCCGGTACCGGCGCCCGTCGCGCTCGAACCGCTCTCGCCCGATCAGCTTGCGCAGCTGCGAGACGTAGACCTGGACGGTCTTGACCGCCGTCGGTGGCGGGTCCTCGCCCCATAGCTGGTCGACGATCCGGTCCACCCCCATCGCCTCGCCGTGGTGCAGCACCAGCAACGCCAGCAGCGCGCGCTGCTGATCGCCGCCAAGCCGCACCGGCCCGTCGTCGACCACCTGCACCGGACCAAGGACGAGGAAGTCCACGTACTTCCTGACGCTACCACCCGTTTAGTGGAGTATTTGCCAACCGTTTTACCCTCCCTGCGACCGTGCCGGCCATGCGAACGACAACCATCTCCTTGCTGGCGACCACCGCGCTCCTGTTGGGCGCCTGTGGCTCGGACAGCGAGACCAGGACGACCAACACGACGTCGGCCACGCCGACGCCTAGCGCCGCGGCGGCCAAGCCGCTGCCGAAGGACCCCAGCACCACAGTCCCAGCGGGGCGGTACACGACCAGCGCCTTCAAGCCGCAACTCGCGCTCGAGGTTCCCAAGGGCCAGAGGTGGCGGGTCGCAGGTGCAGGCGAAACGGCCGACGGCGTCGCGCTGGAACTCCTCGCGGGCCCGGACGTCGCCATCAACACGCTCGCGTTCATGCACATCGCCAAGGTGGCCGATCCCAAGCGTGGCGCGCGCACGAGCGCCGACGCCATCAACGCGCCAGCCGAGTTCATCGATTGGCTCGTCAAGCACCCGCACCTGAACGCCCAGAAGCCCGAGCAGGTCACGATCGGCGGTCTGACAGGCCGCGCGGTCACCGTGAGCACCGACTCGGCGCCGAAGCGGATGCCCGACGAATGCATCGAGACGTCGCGCGACTGCGTCCCGCTCTTCTTCGACGGTGACGAGCCGGTCGTCTACATGATCGGCGACAGCGTGCGCTTCACCGCGCTCGACGTCGAGGGCGACCAGCTGATCGTCGAGCAGTTCGCCGCTCCGCCCGACCAATTCGACCGCGTGCTCGGCCTGATGCAGCCGCTGCTGGACTCGGTCGAGATCGGCTGACCAGCGTCATCGCTCCACCGCTTCGCTTTCCCCCATCCCGGGCGCGCGCGAGCGATCTATCACCGCACGCGGCTCACAGCTCGTCAACACCAAACCAGGGGAGAACTCAGCGCATTCGCAGCTCATTGGAGAGCGCCAGATAGCGCCGGACAGATCCCACCGGCGCCTACGGAACCGAAGGTCAAAGGTTCGAATCCTTTCGGGCGCGCTACGAATCCGCTGGAAACGGCAGGTTTCGTCGTTCTCGGGGGTGTCGCTCGTTCCCGGATTCCGCGTGTCGCGACGAAGTGTCGTAGTCGACTACGACAGACAGAACCGGTGGCGGCGCGTATAAGCCGTCGGTGAGCGGGTGGGCATCGAACCGCCTGCACAACGCGGGGAGGGGTCAGGGTGCACGGGAAAGCTGTCGCGAGCAAGGTCGCATCGGTCGTGGTGGTCCTGGGGGCGCTGACGGTCGGGCCCGCAGAAGCGGTGGCTTCGCACGCCGACAGCCCGCCGCACTGCACCAGCGTCGGCCCGCAGCACACGTGCGTGTACAAGGCCATCCCGTGGGCCCTCGACCCGTCCGCTCCGTCGTTCGACCACTTCCCGTTCCAGTGGTTCACCACTCCAGCCGGCGTCTCGAGGCTCGATGTGGAGCTGCGCGGCGGGGGCGGCGGGTCGCAGCGGGCGGCCGGGAATCGCTGCTGGCCACCGACTTCGCCGAGTTCTTCGGCCAGGCAGGCGGCGGCGGTGGAGGGTCGACGTCGTTGGTCAAGGTGGTCGGCGAGGGCGAGGCGGAGGTGCGCTACCTCCTGGCCACCGCCGGGGGTGGTGGAGGTGCCGGCGGCGGCTTCGGCGCTGCGTGTCTTTCTAGCTCGGGCGCCTTCAGCTGCCTCGTCGGCATCGGAGGGAACGGCGGCGCGGGTGGACTCCTGGCTGAGGTCGGCGACGGCAAGCCCGGAAAGCTGTCCAACCCCCGGGGCGATCCGGCGATCACGCCGCCGAGCGGAGGGAAGCACGGCTCGCTGGATGAGAGCGACGAACTCGTCGCGGGCGCCGGCGGCGCCGGGTTCGACTGTGCCGGAACCACGCAGGCATCGCTGACCGGCGAGGTCGGCGAAGTAGCGGATCTGACGTCGGGCTCGTGGCGGCGCGCCGGCTTCGGAGGGGACGGGGCCAGCGCTGGTGCCGCTGGTCTCAACGGCGGTGGCGGCGGTGGCGGCGGCATCGTCAGCGGCGCCGGTGGCGGCGCCGGGGCCGGCACCCCGTGCCCCAACCCTGTCAAGAGCCCGTGGACGGGCGGCGCAGGCGGCGCGGGCGGGGCCTCCGGGTTCACGCGGATCGACCTGGTCGAGGGCGATGCTGTGACGAGCGAGAAGATCGGGAACGCCGGTGAGGACGGCACCCTCGTCGTCCGCTACGGCGTCGCCGCGGGGACGCCTGACAGCACTCCGCCGACCACGACGCTGCTCACAAAGACGCTCGGCATCGTCACCTCTCCCACCGTTACGGCGCGGTTCGACGGCACCGTCCGGGCCGGTCGGCGCTGAGGGCAAGGCGGTGTTCACGGGGTCGGACAACCTGACCGGCGTCGCCCGCTTCGAGTGCCGCGTCGACGGCGGCGAGTTCGCGACATGCGAGTCGCCGGCGGCCGTGGGAGCGTTGCCCGAGGGCGAGCACACCTTCGAGGCGCGGGCCGTCGACGGCGTCGGCCTCACGGACGCCACACCCGCGAAGGTGACGTTCATGGTGGACCGCACGCCGCCGGACACCCAGATCACCGAGGCGCGCCCGCGCAGGTGGCCAGCTCCCAGGTCCAGGTGAAGTTCGACGGCTCTGACGACGGGGCCGGCGTCGCCGGCTTCGAGTGCCGCCGCGACGGCGGCGAGTACGCGGCCTGCGAGTCGCCCAAGACGTTGAGCGGGCTGTCCGAGACGCAGCACACCTTCGAGGTGCGGGCCGTCGACAAGGCCGGCAACAAGGACGCGGTCCCGGATTCGGTGACGTTCACCGTCGACCTCACGCCGCCGCAGACGACGATCCTGTCCGGGCCGACCGGCGTCTTCGCATCGGGCAACACGACTAACGACCAGACCCCGACGTTCACGTTCGGGGCCAATGAGGCCGGCTCGTCGTTCGCCTGCCGCGTCGACAGCGGACCCTGGGGAGCGTGCACATCGCCGTACACCACAACCCACCTGGCCGATGGTGCGCACACGTTCCAGGCCAGGGCAGCCGATGCTGTCGGCAACGTGGACCTGACGCCCGCCACCGTCACGTTCAAGGTGAAGCCGAACTGCTCGCTGCTCTCGCTGAGCATCGATCTGCTCGTCGGCCCGATCGGGGTCTGCCTGCTCCCGTACTACCAGACATAAACCGGGACCCAAGTCGATCCCGTACGCTCGCGCGTCGTGGGGTCGAAATGGTCGTTGTCGTGTGTCCTCGGGGCCGCAGCGCTGGCGCTGCCTGCGTCGGCCGCCGCGTGCCCCGCCTCGCCGGCGTCCAACGGCACCGGCTACGCACCGGCGAGCAACGAGCGGTCGTTGCCGCCCGCCGGGACGGGCCCGGACGTCCTGCATCGCGCGCTGCCGACCTCGCCGCAGCTGGAGAACACGCGCAACTGGGGCGCTCGGCCGATCCTGATCTCCGGCGCGCGCGCGTATCGCGGGGGCGAGTTCGTCTACCAGGACTTCCTCTACGACGATCGCGCTCTGCCGTACCCCGCTGATCCGAAGCGGCTGGCCGGGAACGCCGCCGACATCGTCGAGGTGCGGATCGAGCGCCTCAAGCGCGCCACCGCCATCCGCGTCACGCTGAACTCGATGCTCGATCCCGAGGCGGCCGCCGTGACGATCGGCCTCGGCGGCGACGGACCGGCGCAGGCGATGCCCCACAACGCCGGCGCCAAGATGCCCGCAGAGGTGTTCGTGACCGCGCACGGCTGCGCGGGCGACGTCGTGCGCGCGGCCGACGGCGGCGCGCTCGCGCGGCCCACGGTGACCGTCGACCTGCACCGCCGGCAGCTGCACATCGAGGTGCCCTACAGCGCGTTCGACCCGCGCGGGCGCGCGGTGCGCGTCGGTGCTGCCGCGGGGCTGTGGGACGCCGGCAAGGGCGCCTACCTGCGGCCCGACCCGAGCCGGCCGGCGTTCTTCAACGTGGCCTTCCGCGAGTACGGGCCCTGGGTCCAGAACACCTGGATGGACGCCAGCCAGAACGCCGCGCTGGCGGCCGGCGACCTCAGCCCGCTGCATGCCGTCGTGGACTTCCGCAAGCTCGCCGCGCGCACCGCCGACGAGAGCGGCGTCCCGCGGACGGGCCCGATGAATCGCATCATGGTCAGCCGCTACGAGCCCGTCCAGGGCCGCGGCAGCTCCAACGGCGGGGACATCCTCGGCAACTACATCTGCGAGCCGCCCGGCTGCACCCCGCAGTACTCCGGGCGCCTCCAGCCCTACTCCGTCTACGTCCCCGCGGTGGCGCGGCCGAAGGACGGCTACGGCGTGGTGGTCAGCCTGCACGGCGCCGGCTCCAACCACAACCACTTCGAAGGCGGGAGCACCGAGCCGCCGTTGTCGGTGTGGCAGATGCTGGCCGAGGAGGGCCACCCGTCGGTCATGGTCCAGCCCAACGCGCGCGGCACGACGTACTGCTACTACGGGATGGCGGGCGCGGACGTCTTCGAGGCATGGGCCGACGCCGCCTCGCACCTGCGCCTCGACCCTCGGCACGCGCTGCTGACCGGCTCCTCGATGGGCGGGTTCGGCACGTACAAGCTCTCGACGCAGTTCCCCGACCTCTTCAAGGCCGTCCTGCCCAACGTCGCGCCGGAGATCTGCTCGCTCCTAGAGCTGCCCGCGGCCCTCGGCGTGCACACCGGTGCGACCGGCATCGGCGACGCCTTCGCGAGCCTGCGCAACGTCCCGGTGCTCGCGCCGTCAGGCCTGGACGACCCGCTGGTCAACGTCGCGATCACGGAGCGCAGCGCGCTGCGCCTGGACCAGCTCGGCTACCGCTACGACGCCTGGCACTTCCAGAGCACCGATCCCGGCGCCGGCCACGCGGAGTACCGCCAGTTCGTGCGCGACGAGTTCCGCACCCTGAACCGCAGCGCCAGCGTGGTCGACCGCGACCCGCGGCGCGTCACATTCGTCCTCAACGGCCTCGTGAGCGACGATCGCTACGGCCTGCGCTCCGACCACGCCTACTGGGTGAGCGGGCTCGAGCTCGCCGATCGCAGCGCCAACCCGCCGATGGGGACCATCGACGTGACGTCCGGCGCGATCCCGGGGAGGGTGCATCAGGCGCTGCCCACCGAGCACGCGGCCGGCGTCGCGTTCAACGGCGCCAGGCTCTACAAGCGCCAGAGCCGGCGCTGGCGGCCCGGCGCCGCCGAGCCGATCTCCGATGCGTTCGCGATGCGGGCCAGGAACATCAAGGCGGCCGAGCTCGACGTCCGGCGCATGCAGCTTCCGGAGTTCGGCGCGATCGACGCGACCGTCGACGCGGGCGCCGGCCTCGTGCTGCGGTTGCGTGGGAGCTTCGGCGCCGGGACCACGGTCACCCTCGGCGGCGAGCCTCAGACGGTCCGCACCGACGGGACCACCGTGACGGTCACCTTGCCCGCCGGTGTCTCGCGCCTGCGCATCACGCAGCCGGTGCCGATCGCCCTCGCGAGGTGCCGGGCGCGCAAGGCGACGGTGCGCGTGCGCGCGCCGCGCGGCGACCGGCTGCGCACGGTGCGGGTGTTCGTCAACGGCAAGCGCGTCCGGACGATCCGCGGGCGCGCCCTGCGCCGCAGGATCCGCGTCGCGGTCCCGGAGACGGGCGGGCGCGTGACCGTCCGGGCGACCACGCGCACGGGCCGTCGCCTGGTGCGCCATCGCACCTATCGCGCCTGCCGTTGATGCTGGGCCGCGCGCCGACGTAGAGTCAGCGCATGTCGAGGTGGCTGCTTCCAGCGCTGGTCACGGCCTTGTGCCTCGCGTCCCCCGCTGCCGCGCAGCAGTCGCCGTTCTTCAGCGGCCCCGCGCTCGATGGCTTCCGCTCGGTGCTGGCCCAGGGCGAGGGCCAGCAGGTGAACCTGCTCGAGTTCGCGGCGTTCACCGCGACGGGCACTCCGCCAGCCACGTACACGAACCAGCAGCCGCTCTACGTCGACGTGATGGCGAAGGCGGCCACGCTGCAGGCCCCGGATCTCGACCGCTTCTACAAGTCGACGAAGTTCGGGGAGATGCCCGGCGGGGTGGGCCGCCGGTACTCGCCGCGCCAGGGCGTGACCGTGTACCGCGACGCCCGCTTCGGGATGGCGCACATCTACGGCGACACTCGCTCTGACCTCATGTTCGGCGCCGGATACGCGACGGCGGAGGAGCGCCTGTTCGCGATGGACGCGCTGCGCAACACCGCGAAGGGCACGCTCGCGCGGATCACGGGTCCGGGCGGCGCTTCGATGGACCGCTCCCAGCACACCGACCAGAACTTCACCGACGAGGAGCTGCGCCGGCAGTTCGACGAGTTGCCGGCGAGGTTCGGTCCGATGGGCGCCCGCGGACGTCAGGACGTCCTTGCCTACATCGCGGGGATCAACGCGCGCATCGACGACGTCCGCGCCGACCCGACGATCCTGCCTGCCGAGTACGTGGCGCTGAACGTCACGCCGCAGCGGTGGGACGTGTCCGACACCGTCGCGATGGCCGTCCTCCTCGTGACGCAGTTTACGGTCTCCAACGGCGGCGAGGAGCGCAACGCGCAGATCCGCATGGAGTTCCAGAAGCGCTTCGGCAAGCGCTGGCGCGGCGTGTTCGAGGACTTCCGCAAGGCCGACGACCCGGAGACCTACACCGTCTCGCGCGCGCGGCATGTGTCGGATCGCCCGGGCCGGCGTCGCCGCGGCGTCAACCTCCTCCCCGACCTCGGCTCGATCAAGCCCTACAACCCGCAGACCACGGGCCCGGGCGCGGCCGCCGCAGGCACGACGGCGCCGTGGGTGGACGTCGTGAGCCGGATCCGCAGCGCGATCCCGGACCACGCATCGAACGCCGTGCTCGTCGGCAGCCGCTACTCGAAGTCCGGCCGGCCGCTGTGGGCCGCCGGGCCGCAGGTCTCCTACTTCTCGCCGCAGATCTTCGTCGAGCAGGAGCTCCACGGCGGCGGCATCGACGTGACCGGGGTCACGTTCCCCGGCGCGAGCCCGTGGCCGCTCATCGGCCACGGGATCGACTTCGCGTGGAGCGGCACGAGCGCCAACGGCGACAACCAGGACACGTTCGTCGAGACGCTGTGCAACCCGGACGGATCACCGGCCACGGCCAAGAGCCGCCACTACCGCTACCGCGGGCGGTGCATCCCGTTCCTCGAGCGCGACGTCCGACTGACGACGCCGCCGCCGGGCCTTGGCAACTCCAGCCCGCAGACGGCGATCGCCTACCGCCCGCTGCGCTCCGTGCACGGGCCGGTGTTCGCATTTGCCACCGTCGGCGGCAAGCCGGTCGCGCTCACCAAGGCCAAGGGGGTGAACTTCCGCGAGCTCGACGGCGTGCTGCCGTTCATGTCGCTGGCGGAGAACGTGCCGACGGACTACCGCAGCTTCATCAAGACGCTGAGCGTCTTCCCGGGGACCGAGAACTGGATCTACGTCGACAGCCGCGAGGTCGGCTTCCTGCAGTCCGGCCGCTATCCCGCACACGCGAAGGGTGCCGACGTCGACCTTCCCTACAACGGCGACGGCACCGGCGACTGGCAGCGCTTTGACCCGACCGACTACAGCTTCCGCACGATCTCCCCGGCGCGCCGGCCGCGTGCCGTCGGCTCGCGCCAGCCGATCATCATCACCTGGAACCAGAAGGAGGCGCCGGGCTGGCGCAAGGGGCCGACGGAGTGGAGCAACGGCTCCGTGCATCACGCCGAGACGCTGCACGACCACCTGGTGCGAGAGATCCGCGCCGGGGGCGGCAAGACCGACCTGACCGGCCTCACGCGGGCGGTCAACCGCGCGGCGACGACGGACGTCCGCGGCCAGGAGGTGTACCCGCAGATCCGCCGCGTGATCGGCCGGGCCTCCGGTGACCAGGAGCGACTGCTCGCGCTGCTCGACGCCTGGAGCGCGGCGGGGAGCCAGCGCCTTGATGACAACGGCGACAACGTCTACGAGCACAGCGCCGCGGTTGCCCTGTTCGATCGCTGGTGGCCGCGGCTCGTGCGCGCGCAGTTCGAGCCGGTGCTTGGCAAGGAGCTCTTCGACAAGGTCGAGAGCGGCTTCCTCGGCCTCGGCTCGACCGTCGCCGACGACTGGGGCTGGTCGTGGTCGAGCGTCGTCGAGAAGGACCTGCGGATGGTGCTCGGCCGGCGGCCGCGTGGGCCGCACTCGCGGCTGTACTGCGGCGGGACCAGGACGCGCGGCGCGGTCGCGCGCTGTCGCGCGATCCTGCTCGAGACGCTCGGCGCCGCGGTCGAGGACGCGCGCAGGGCCTTCGGCTCGGAGGACACCTCGACCTGGAAGGTGCGTGCGACGTGCGAGGACACCAGCCCGCCATCCTGCGACCAGAACGTGCCGACGACGCTGGGCGCGGTCGACACTCCCGCGTTCCCGTGGCAGAACCGCGGGACGTATCACCAGGTGGTCGAGCTGACCGGACGGCGCTGAGCGCCGTCCTCACCGAGGGCGGCTACAGGGCGCGCTGCCGCCGGCTGCCGCAGCGGCTACAGGTCGCCACGCGCCACCCGTGCGTCTCATACGCCGTCCACGCGTGGCCGAGCAGACGGCACGCGGCGCCGACCTCGGCTGCAGGCTGTCGCTGTGCCACCGCCCGCCAGTAGTCGCGCTTGGCCTCGGCCCGCGATATGTCGGCGCGCACGTGCGCCGCGCGCTGCGGCGTGGTGCCTGCCTCTTGGAGCGCTGCGAGTGCCTGCTGGACCTGACGCTCCGCCGCGCTCGCGCGCTGCCCTGCGTAGCCGGTGCTGACTGCTGCCTTCACGACACCAGGATTTCGCGTTGCGGCTGTCAGCCCCTGCAAGGCGCGCGAAGTCCGCCTCAGCCTGCTGCAGGTGCGCCTGGCGCGCGGCCCGTTCTCGCTCGTCGACGGCAACGAGCGGCCCGATCGACAGCTCCGCGAGCGTGACCGCGGTGATCAGCGGCTCGCGCGGAGGGTGGTGGGTCTGCGGTCAGTGCAGGCTGGGCCGGTAGACGAGCGCCTGGATGTGGCCGTCGAGCGTCTGGCTCTCGATCAGTTCCAGGTCGAAGTCGGCGGCGCCCTCGAAGATCGGTTCCGTCCCGGTCTGGCCGGTGATGACGGGGAAGAGCGTCAGCTTTACGAGGTCGACCAGGCCGGCGGCCATCAGCGCCCGGTTCATCGACAGGCTGCCGTGCGAGAGCAACGGCACATCGGACTCGTTCTTGAGCCTGGCGACGACGTCGACGGCGTCACCGCTCGCGACGGTCGCGTTCGGCCAGTCGAGGGGCTCTTCCAGCGTGGTGGACACCACCGTCGCCGGCGCGGTCCACATCTTCGTGACCCATGGATCACGCACCTCGGACTCCTCGCTGCTCGACGCCAGCATCCGCGCGAACGCCCGGTACGTGTTGGCGCCGAAGACCGTCCGCTTATCCCCGTCGTACAGGTCGAGGCGGTGGTCGAGCAACTCGGGGCCCTGCTTGCCCCAGTAGCCCGACCAGCCGGCGCTGGCGGTGCCATAGCCGTCGAGGCTGGAGAAGACGTCGAAGGTGTAGGTCGCGGTCATGACCCAACACTAGAGTTGCGCCGTGCCGTTCACGCTCAAGAACCTCAAGGACCTCGACGACGTCGGATCGAACTTCGACGGCGCGCCGGACCTGGAGTTCCGCCTCGCGACAAAGGCGCTCGAGCTCGAGCAGTCCGGCCTCGGCTATCAGCGCATCCCGGCCGGCTATCGCTTCCCGTACGGCCACACGCACGAGCGGCAAGAGGAGCTGTACGTGGTCGTGGGGGGGAGCGGGCGGATGAAGCTCGACGACGAGATCGTCGACGTCAAGAAGTGGGATGTCGTCCGGGTCCCGCCCGGCACGTGGCGCGGCTACGAGGCCGGCCCGGAGGGTCTCGAGATTCTCGTCGTCGGTGCGCCCAATCTCGGTGACGATCCGCGCGAGGACGTGGAGGGTCGGCGCGACTGGTGGGGCTGAGTAAGCCGACGGGAGTTGTTCGCATACGGCCCTGGAAGCTCTCCGAGTAGCACGCAGACGCCGTCGCGGCGCCGCCGGTGCGAGCGGGGTAAGCCGATCGCACTCGCAAACAACTCCAGGAGGCAGGACGATGGAGACGTACGTACGGCCCGCGCAAATGCGTGCGCGGCGATACGTTCTCGCCGCGCTCGCGGCGGTGCTCGGGTCACTGGCCGTCGGAACGAACGCCGCGTCGGCAGCGGCCCCGGTCCCGTGCAGCGGCATCGGCGGCGGCAAGTACAACTGCAGCTTCTATGTCGCCGGCGACGGCAAGTCCGGCGGGGCGCCCGTGCAGTCCGGGGCCACGACGGTCGGGTATCTCCACAGGGGCACGAACTGGGTGATCTGCCAGCAGACCGGCGGTCGCGTGAACTCGGGCCCGTACTTCAACAGCGACTGGGCGTGGACGCTCGCCGACAACAACAAGTGGGGCTGGGTCACCGCCGTCTATGCCACCGGCGGTGACAACGAGGGCGCCTTCGGCGGCGGCGTGCCGCCCTGCAACAACGCGCACGGTGCCCCGCCCGGCGGCTCCGGCTCGCCCGCGCCGCCACCCAGGCCACCCGCGCCGCGGCCCGGGAAGTTCCCGCCCGACGTCAACAGCGCCCCGGACAAGGCGCGCTACGACGACGCCGCGAGCTGGAGCGGCGGCAAGAACTGCATCGGCGGCTTCACGCGCGGCGCCAAGCGCCTGCAGGACTGGCTGCGCGCGAGCTACGGTCCGCAGAAGATCCAGGGTTACGCCTGCCGGCCGAACACCGACGACACGTCCAAGACGAGCATCCATGGCATCGGCCGCGCGAGCGACTGGTTCCGCAACGCCGGCAACGCGGCGCAGGCGGGGCAGGTCGCGAGCTTCATCCAGCGGATGTCGGCCAACCGGGCTGCGATGGCGCGCGCGACGGGTGTGCAGTACTGGATCTGGAACCGCCAGCAGTACTCGGTCAAGAACTCCGGCGTCGTCCGCTCGCGCCACGGCGGCCCCAACCCGCACACCGACCACGTGCACATCGAGCAGAACCTCGCCGGCGCGGCGCTGAGGACGTCGTGCTGGCGTTAGCGCCCGACGAGACGGCCCGCTCGCAGCGTCACTGCGAGCGCGGCCGTCTCGCCTGTGCGAGCGCGTGCACGGGAAGGTTTCACTCCGACGGCCCCCGGCAAGTCCGAGCCAGACATCCGCAGTTCGATCGGAGAGTGGACATGGCACCGCGCCGCTGGGTTTTCGGCATCGCTTGCGCCATCGCGGTGGCGCTGAGCAGCACCTCCGCGCTTGCGCACGACCCGGACGAGGGTGGCATCCCACTGGGCGATCAGTTCGGGCTCTACACCTCGTTCCTCGCGAACTTCCAGACGGGACAGAACCCGTACAACGCGGCGAACACCCATCTGACGAGCTCGGACATCGCCTTCTGGGGTGACCTCGCGTACGTCGGTGACTACGGCGGCTTCCGCATCTTCGACGTCTCACAGCCCGTCCCGCGGCCCGTGGGCGACGCGCGCTGCTACGGGCCGCAGGGTGATCCTTCCGTCTTCGACACCGACGACGACGGCAGCGCCGACACGCTGGTGCTGTCGGTGGACAGCGTCCTGGCGGGCCCGGCCTGCGGCGACGCACCGGTCGCGAAGAGCCCGACCACCGGCCGCTATCCCGATGGCGCCTGGGAGGGCCTGCGGATCTTCGACATTTCCGATCCGGCGGCCCCGCGCCAGATCGCGACCGTCTACCAGGACTGTGGCTCGCACACCAACACGCTGCTCCCCGCTCCGGGCGGCAAGTCGATGTACGTGCTGAACTCGAGCTATCCGCTCGGCGAGGGTCCGACGTGCGGCCCGCTCGGCGCGATTGAAGGCCGGGAGGTCAACCATGGCGTGATCCAGGTCGTGGAGGTGCCGTTCTCCGACCCGGCAGCAGCGCGCGAGATCGCCGAGCTGCCGGTGGTCTATCCCGGTGACGCAGATGGCGTGTACCGGCCGGTCAGCGAGCACGGCATCGTGGCACCGCTGGACAACTTCCTCGGGTGCCACGACCTCAGCTCCTTCCCCGCCAAGGGCATTGTCGGCGCCGCGTGCGGCGAACAGGCCCAGGTGTGGAACGTCGACAAGAAGACCGGTCTGCCCAACACGGCGAAGCCGCGCTGGGTCCACGACCAGCCGAACGTCGATTTCTGGCATTCCGCGACGTTCAGCTGGGACGGGAAGGTCGCCAACTTCATCGACGAGTCCTTCGGCGATGGGTGCCCGACCACGACGACCAAGACGGGCGGTCTCCCCGGCGGCCCGCGAGTGTTCGAGACGGGCAACATGTTCTTCTTCGAGGCCAAGAGCGGCGAGCTGCTCTCCGAGTACCGCAACCCGCGGCCGACGAACGACGACGTGAGCCCGACCACGGGCAAGTACTGCTCGTCGCACCTCGGCATCCCGGTGCCGGCCAAGAACCGGTACCTGCTCGTCAACGCGTACTACCGCGGCGGGTCGGCCGTGATCGACTTCAGCGACCCGACCGCGCCGACCGAGATCGCGTTCGCCGACATGGACGGGACCAACACATGGTCGGCGTACACCTATCCGCGGCGCTCGGGGGTCCGCGAGAGCATCCCCGTGTACTCGAACGACGGCTTGAGTCGCAACTACGGCACGGCCGCCGAGCCGCGTTATCCGGAGGCGGCGTACGGCTTCCAGCGCTTCCACGCGGACGTCGGCCGGACCAGCCTCGTCGGGCTCGATCACCTCAACCCGCAGCTCCAGGAGCGGGTGATCCCGACGAAGGTCGAGAAGCCGCGGTCGCGGAAGACGCCGAAGACCTACGCCGACGGCAGGCCCGCGCCGCCCGGCGCGCGCAATCAGTCGGCGCGGCCGTACGAAAAGTAGGGCGCCTCGGACGACGCGGCGGTCACACAGCGCACGCGCAACCCTTGCGCCGCAGCAGCGCCTCCTGATCAGCGATCGAGTCGACGAACTCGTCCTGGACGCGCTGTGAGCCGGCCGCCAGCGCGGGATCGAGCGGGCTCGCGTGGTTGAACCCGCGCGCCACCATCTCCGCGACGAGCTGCTCGTGCCGTGCGTAGAGCGCGGCGAGGCGCCCCTCCCAGCGCAGCGTCTCGGGATGCCGGCGGTAGCCGCGGCGGTCCTGCGTGAGGACGTTCCAGAGCGCGTGAAGCTCGCTGTGCTCGCCGAGGAGGTGCTGGCGGCACAGGCGCCGTGGCTCGAGATCCCAGACCCGCACCGCCGCATTCTCGCGGCCGATGCGCCCGGTGGGCGCTGACCCGTCTGGTCAGCGCCCCGCAGGTGCTGGACTAGAGGCCCAGGCCCAAGCCCTCGATCGTGCAGCCCAGCGGACGGCTGATGCCGCCCAGCAGCCCGGAGATCGGGCCGTTCGGCCCACGCACCGCGCACGGCCGGTTGTCGACGTTGTCGCAGGCGTTGCCCTTGCCGTCTGCGTCGATGTCGGCCTGCGTCGGGTTGGCGACCGTCGGGCAGTTGTCCTGCGTCTCGTCGCCGAAGACGTCCCCGTCGACATCAGGCTCGACGTCGGCGTTGAGCAGGATGTCGAACTTGGTCGGGTGGTTGGAGAGCGTGTTGAACGCCACGCCGTCCGCTGGGTCGCTGAAGGCGAACTCGTTGTTGAAGCCGGCGGCTCCCTGGACGTTCCCGTTGGCCTGCAGCTCAAAGCCGGTGACGCCCAGTCGCTGGCCCGCCTTGATCGGCAGGCGCGTCGCGAACGTGTTCGTGCCGGCCACGACCGCGACCGTGGCGGAGCTCGCCGTCGACGTCGGCGCGTTCGGCGTCGGGTCAAGGACCCGGAGCTTGGCCGGGGACGCGTTGGCCGACTTCACGCGCCAGCGCACGATCACCCCGTCCTGCGGCGCCGCCACCGATCCGTCACCGGCGGGGCGCGCAATCTGCAGGACCGTGCACGTCTGGGCGCACCCGGACTGGACCGGACGTTGCAACGTGCTGCCAACGGTCGTGGCGGCGTGCGCGCCGGGCGCGATCGCCATCGTGCATCCGGCGGCCAGTGCCGCCTTCATGAGCCTGGACAAGGAGTCCCCCTCCCCGCTGCGGCGGCTCCCCCTGGGCCCGCCTGGTGGGTGTTTCATATCCGAACCGCGACGCGGTGTCGAATTCTGGACTCGGCCTAGCGCCACCCGCGCTCGCCTACAGCGGCCCGATCCCCAGCCCGAGCAGCGTCACGCGGTAGGCATAGGTCACCGTCGTCGTGTTGCCGGCGTTGTCGGTCGCCGTGACCGTGAACCTGTGCGGCACGCGGCAGAGCGTTTCATCGATCTGTCCCCGTTTGGGGGCACACTGCCGGGCCGCGGTGACCGGTGCAATGAGGGATTTCCCTCAACCTGCGATCACAGGGCGAAGTCTGTCGGCGGCGGTGTTTTCTCGCTGACAACATGCGACTTGTCCGTGACTCATGTCGAGAACCTCTGACCGGCTCCGCTCACCGGGTAAAGGGTCGCGCGAGGCGCGGCCCACGACACCAGGAGATCCACGATGCCCAAGTACCTGCTGCTCAAGCACTACCGCGGCGGCCCGGAGCCGCACCATCCGTTTCCCCCGATGGATCAGTGGGACCCGCAGGACGTCGAGGCGCACATCGCCTTCCAGAGGAACGTCGCCAAGCTGCTCGAGGAGAACGGCGAGTACGTCGACGCGCAGGCGCTCACACCGGCGCGCACCTGGGTGCGCTACGGCGGCCCGGACGCCGCGCCGGTCACCACCGACGGCCCGCTGCCCGAGACGAGCGATCTCGTGGCGGGCTGGTTCATGATCGACGTCGAGTCGCACGAGCGCGCGCTCGAGGTCGCGGCCTACGTCTCGTCCGAGCCGGGCCCGCGCGGGGAGCCGATGTACGAGTGGCTCGAGCTTCGCGAGGTCTACGGGCACTCGCAGCCAACTGACGCGGCGTGATCGACGACACGACGCGACGGCTGGACGAGGGCGCGCTGCGCGCCCTCGTCCCTCGCGTGCTCGCGGGCCTGGTCCGGCGCGGCGAGGACTTCGACGCCGCCGAGGACGCGCTGCAGGAGGCGCTGATCGAGGCGCTGCGCGTCTGGCCCGAGCACCCGCCGCGCGACCCGCGCGCATGGCTGGCGACGGTCGCGACGCGGCGGCTCGTCGACGCCCGCCGCAGCGAGGCTGCGCGTCACCGCCGCGAGGAGCAGGCGGACGCCGAGCCGCAGCCCGAGGTCGCCACCGCGGAGGGCGACGACACCCTCTTCCTGCTCTTCTGCTGCTGCCACCCCGACCTCGCGCCCGCCTCTCAGGTCGCGCTGACGTTGCGCGCCGTCGGCGGCCTCACGACGCGGGAGATCGCCGACGCCTTCTACGTGCCGGAGGCGACGATGGCCCAGCGGATCAGCCGGGCCAAGCGCACCCTGCGGGGGCGCCGCCTGGACCAGCCCGGCGACCTGGCCGTCGTGCTGCGCGTGCTCTACCTCATCTACACGGCGGGCCACGCGGGCCGCGTGGACCTGGCCGCCGAGGCGATCCGGCTCGCCCGCCAGCTCACCCTCGCAACCGAGGAACCGGAGGCGCGCGGGCTGCTTGCGCTGATGCTCCTCAACCACGCCCGCCGCGCGGCGCGCATCGACGCAGAGGGTCGCATCGTCACGCTCGACCGACAGGACCGCGGCCTGTGGGACACCCGCGAGATCGCCGAGGGCGTGCGCGTCCTGCAGTCGGCGCTGGCCGTCGAGCGCTGCGGCCGCTACCAGGTCGAGGCCGCCATCGCCGCGCTGCACGACGACGCGACGAGCGCCGCGGAGACCGACTGGCCGCAGATCCTCGCCTGGTACGACGAGCTCCTGGCCCTCACCGACGACCCCGTGGGCCAGGACCCCGCCGCGGTGCTCGGGCGCGCGGTCGCGGTCGGCCAGGTCCGCGGCGCCGCCGCCGGCCTGCGCGAGACCGACCGGCTGCGCGAGGTGCTCGGCGAGCGCCACCGTTGGCACGCCGTCCGCGGCCACCTGCACGAGCTCGGCGGCGACCTCACCGCCGCCGCCACGGCGTACGCGGATGCCGCCCGCCTGGCCACGGACGTCGCCGAGCGCGACCACCTGGTCCGTCAGGCCGCCAGGGCGCGCGCCGGCGAGCAATGACGCACCGCTGATCGGAGGCCGTTGCCGTGACGCAGAAAGGCCCGGGCTTCCCCGGGCCTTTCGCATTCCTACAGTGTGGCCGAAATGCCTAGCGGCGCTTCAGCGACGCGCGCTGCGAGCGCCCGATGCGCTTGAGCGTGCGGAACTTCTTGTTGCTCGTCGCCGCGGCAGCGGTCGGCGAGATGACCTGATCGACGTTGTCGAACGCGCCGGCGTCGATGGCCTCGACGCCACCGTTCTGGATCAGCAGCGACCGTGCGCCGGTGAGCGTGCCCGCCGGGAACGTGACCTGGGCCAGTGTCTTACCCGCCGTCGTGGCGCCGGTGCCCGACACGTTGATCGCCGCGCCGGAGATCTGCGAGCCCTGGTCGTCGATGAGCACGAAGTCGTTCTCATCGGCAATCACCCAGCGCTGGTCGAACAGCACGCTGGCGACGCTGGTTGCGTTGTCGAACGACACCGTCAGCGCCTCGGGCGCCATCGTGAAGCCGGTCGCAAACGCGCCGACGTTGCCGCCGGCAGGGACGCCGCCCTCGGTGTTCGTGCCGCCAACGGCGCCGGTGACCGCGCCGGAGTCGACTGCGCCAGACACCTGGATCTCGTCCTCGTCGACGATCCCCGCGATGATCGCGCGGGCCGTGTTGCCGACGCCGGCACCGCCGACGATCGTCGGCAGCGCGGCCGGGCTCTGCGAGAACCCGTCAGCGCCGGTGATGTCGAAGTCGCCGGCGGGGCCGGGCACGGCCTGCAGCACCTGGTCGAACTGGTAGTCGACGAACGCCCCGTTGGGCGCGACCGTCACGGAGACGAGGTCGGGCGCGTCGGTGAAGCCGCCGCTACCCGGACGGGCGACCGAGCGCAGCACGCTGTCGATGCCGCCGGCCTTCGAGTCGACTGCGCCGTCGTCGGAGAAGGCGCGCACGCCGCCCTGGATCTGCGGGCCGGGCGCGAAGTTCACGCGGACCGTCCGACCATCCGCCGAAAGCGCCCGGTTGGCCGCGCCGCCGATGCTGTCGATCTCGGTGCCGTCGGCGAGGTTGTAGGAGAAGTCCCCCGACGCGATGCCGACGCCGGCGACTCGCTGGTCGTAGGTGTAGTCGATCGTCGCGTTGGCGTTGTTGAACGTGACGCCGACGAGGTCCGGACCGGCGGTGAAGCCGCGCGTGCCGTTGTTCGTCTTCGATCCGATCAGCGCGGTCGAGTCCTGGATGTTGCCGAAGCCGTTGGTCGAGACCGCGGAGATCCCGCTGTCCGGCGCGGCGCCCTCGGAGCCGAAGACGCTGACGTAGGTGAACTGCGTGGCGTCGTCGTTCGGGAAGACCGCATCGGCGCAGTTCGCCGTGCTGCGCGTCGCGGACACCGCGACGAGGTCGCCGATGTTCGTGTCCTGGTAGTGGCCGAGGCGGAACAGCGCTGCCTGGGGCAGCGACGCGATCGGCTTGTTGAAGCAGACGCGCACGGTCGTCGTGTCGTCGACCGCGTTGGTCGACTGAACCGTCGCCGAGCGCAGGTCAGGACGCAGCGAGGTGGTCAAGTGGTTGGCGCCGCCCATCGCCGCACTGGCGACAGACGGAATGACGAGAGCGGCCGCTACGGCTGCCGCAACTGGCAGCGCACGGACGCGCTTGGACGTCGAGAACATACGGGTGGGGGCCCCTTTCAAAGGTCACGGACGGCACGCCCCTGCGCGCCGGAACCTCGCGAATCTACCAGCGTGAGCGGCAGATCGCTGTCCGTGCAGGCCCTCATCCAGTACGACTGCGCACGCATTTTGGGGCGATGCGTCACACCGCGGAGTCGAGGAGCTCTGCGCGCTCGTCCTCCGGCGGCGTACCGTAGACGTACACGACGAGGTCCTCGTCTCCGTGGTTGGCGCTCTGCAGCGGCGTGTGCGCCTCGATGTGGATGAGCCCGCCTGCCGGGATGTCGTGGCGCTCGGGCGGCTCGCCCACGTACATCGACAGCGTGCCGGCGACGACGACGAACGTCTCCTCCTGGGAGCGATGACGGTGGCGCAGCCCCTTTGCGCCCGGCTCATAGCGCCACACGTTCGCGCGCGTGTACGTGAAGCCGGCCGCGTCGCTGAGCTCGGCGACATGGCGGGCGGGCTCACCCGGCTCGTGGGGGCGCGTCAGCCACGTGAGCTGACTCGGAATCACGACGCGAGCGGCCACTACGCCACCCAGTCGTCGTCGACGGGCTCGCCGTCGGCGGCGTGGTGCGCCCCGACCGCGAGGATCTCCAGCCCGTCGGGACCCGCCTCGAACGCACGCACGGTCTGCGGCGCGACGCGGATCGCGTCGAGCGCCTTGACGTCGCGCAACTCGTCGCCGAGCTTGACGCGCCCGGTGCCGGCGAGGATCACGTACACCTCCTCGGCGTCGGCGTGCCGGTGCGCGAACGGAGAGCGACACCCGGCGTGGATGCGGAAGTGCGACACGCCCGTCCGCTCGGCGGAGAGGTCCGTGCGCGCGACGCGCGCCTGCCAGCGGTGACCGAACCCGTTGGCGATCACCGCGTCCTCGACATCGTCGAGGTTGATGTGCGTGAACGGATCAGCGCCCATCAGGTGACCGTAGCGCGCAGCGGGTACCTTGCCCGAGCGCATGAGCTCGGGGCGCAACAAGCGCAGAGTCGCGCTCGCGTCGGCGGGCGTGGTGGTGCTGCTCGCAGCGCCGGGCGCGCCGGCGGCCGACCCGTCGCTGCGCGCAGACGCCGACCGCGCCGCGATCCGCTTCGGCACCGCGCTGCAGTCCAAGCACCTCGCGGACGCCGCGTATGCCGGTCTCGTCGCACGCCAGGTCAACACGATCACGTTCGAGAACGAGGCGAAGTGGGCGACCGTGCACCCGGCACCCGGGGTCTATGACTTCGCGAAGGCCGACGCGCTCGCCCGCTGGGCGCGCGATCAGGGGATGACGATGCGCGGCCACACGCTGCTGTGGCACGTCGAGCTGCCGGCCTGGCTGCGCGAGCTCAAGCCGACGCGCGAGGAGGCGATCGCGCTCCTGCACGAGCACATCACGACGGTCGTCGGCCACTTCCGCACGGCGTTCCCCGGGTTGGTCACGCAGTGGGACGTCGTCAACGAGGGCATCGACAACGACGGCTCGCGCCGCCAGAGCGTCTGGCAGCGCTGGATCGGCGACGACTACATCGAGCTGGCGTTCCGCTTCGCGCGCGCGGCGGCAGGCCCGGAGGTGCAGCTCTTCTACAACGACTACTTCGACACCGGGATGATCGCGGGCGCCGAGCTGCTGCCCCAGTTCGACGACGGCGATCCGCTGCCGATGCCGAGCCTCGGGGCATCCGGTCCGCTCGGCTGCGACGTGGTCCTCAAGTGCGCGAGGGTGCGTGAGCTGGTGACGCGCCTCAAGACGAAGGGCGTCCCGATCGACGGCGTCGGCTTCCAGGCGCACATGGCCGACCCGCTGCCGTCGGACCATCGGGCGCTGACGAGCTGGGTGGGGAAGCTGGGGCTGCGCTGGGCGCTGACCGAGATGGACGTGCCGGTGCCGCCGGGCGCCGGGGTGCTCACCGGGACGCAGCAGGCCGGCGCGTTCGCCACCGCCACGCGCGCGTGCGTGGACGACCCTGCCTGCGACACGGTCGTGCTGTGGGGGCTCTCGGACAGGTACTCGTGGTGGCAGGACCTGCTCGGCGGCGCGTTGGGCGACGCGCTCCCGTGGGACGCCGCGCTGCGGGCCAAGCCCGCGGTGGCGGCGCTTCACGGGGTACTCGCCGCGGCCCCCGCGGCCCCGCCGTCACCGCAGCGGTGCGCCGGTCGGCGGACCGTCACGATCCGCCTCCCGACGCGGGTGATCAAGGTCGTCCTGCGCGTCCCGGGTCGCCGCGCTCGAACGCTCCGCGGGCCCCGGCGCAGCATCCGCGTGAGCCTGCGCGGGCCGCGCGGCTCGACGGTGACGGTCAGGCTCACCGTCCACCGCCGCGGCCGCCCGGCGCTGCGGCTGCAGAAGCGCTATCGGCTCACGCGCTGTGAGTGAAGCGCGCCTCGCGGCGTCGCGGTAGGTTCGCCGCGAAGCATCCTGCCACCACCACTGCGGAGGACACATGCCCAGCATCGTTGTGCACCATGACGTCGAGGACACCGAGCACTGGCTCGCATCGTCCGTACGCGACGAGTTCTTCGGGCCGCTCGGGATCACGAACGTCCAGACGTACACCAACCCGCAGAACCCGACGCAGGTCGCGCTGACGATGGACGTGCCGGACGTCGACGCGCTGGTCGCGGCGCTGCAGTCGCCGGAGGCGGCCGAGGCGATGAAGAGCGACGGCGTGCACGCCGACACCGTGGTTCTGCTCGTGGCGTCCTAAGCCGGCATGAACCTCGACCCGTCCCACATCCTGCAGGTCGGCTCGGCGTTCTGGCCGTCCAAGACCCTGCTGTCGGCCGTCGAGCTGGAGCTGTTCACGCAGCTCGGCGGCGACTCGATGACCGGCGCGGAGATCGGCGAGCGGCTCGGCCTGCATGCGCGTGCCATCCCGGACTTCCCTGACACGCTCGTCGCGCTCGGCTTCCTCGAGCGCGACGGGGACGGGAGCGAGGGCCGCTACAGCAACACCCCCGAGACGGCGGCGTTCCTCGACAAGGGCAGCCCGACGTACATCGGCGGGCTCCTGGAGATGTTCAACACGCGGCTGTACGGGTTCTGGGGCGACCTCACCGAGGCCCTGAAGACCGGCAAGCCGCAAACGGAGGTCAAGCACACCGGCAGGCCGGTATTCGAGGAGCTCTACAGCGAGCCGGCGCGGCTCGAGCAGTTCATGCAGGCGATGGCCGGCGTCTCGGCCGGCCCCGTCCACGCACTGGCGGAGAAGTACGACTTCTCGAAGTACGAGACGGTCTGCGACGCCGGCGGCGCGACGGGTCTGCTCTCGATCATCCTGGCCGGGCAGCACCCGCACCTGCACTGCACGAGCTTTGACCTGCCGCCCGTCGCGCCGATCGCCGAGAAGACGATCGCCGCAGCCGGACTGAGCGATCGCGTGTCGACGGCGTCGGGCGACTTCTTCACCGATCCGCTCCCGAAGGCGGATGTCATCACGATGGGTCTGATCCTCCACGACTGGAACCTGGAGCGGAAGCTCCAGCTGATCCGGTCGGCCTACGACGCGCTCCCGGAGGGCGGCGCGTTCATCGTCGTCGAGAACCTCATCGACGACGCACGCCGCGAGAACGCCTTCGGCCTGATGATGTCGCTGAACATGCTGATCGAGTTCGGCGACGCCTTCGACTACACCGGTGCGGACTTCGCCGGCTGGTGCAAGGAGGTCGGTTTCAGCGAAGTCGAGATCCTGCCGCTGGTCGGGCCGGCGAGCGCTGGGATCGCTATCAAGTAGCGGCCGACCCTGTCGCGCACGTCCGGCAGCGGCGCGACTCGCGCAGCACGCGCCCGTTGCGGGTGACGACGACGATGCTGACGGTGACGGTGCGGCGCGGGAGGCCGCGCAGGTCCACGCGCGCGCGCAGGCGAGCGCCGCTCAGCGTCCGCACGCGCCGGCCGTCGACGTAGACGCGCGCCGAGCGCAACCCGCGCCGCAGGCGGATCGTGAAGACGCGACGGCTGCGGCACGGCCCGTGTGGCAGCCCGAGCGCCGCACCGGGCCGCGCGTCGGGACATGCGCCCGCCGTCGCGCCGGGGCGCGGACGCAGCGGTGCGATGGTGCGCGTCTGCTCGAGCATCGTGAACGACGCCGGGAAGCCGTCGTCCGCCGCGGGCACGACCGCGGGGCACCCGCCGCGCAGGTCGTCGCAGGCGACGCGTCCGCCGGCGCCGAGGGCGAACGCGGCGCGCGAGCGGTAGTAGAACGAGTAGAGGTTGCCGTCGCGGCCCGCGTCGACCTCGGCGCCGCGAGCGTCGTGTCGCCAGCGGTCGCTGAGCAGGCGGGCGTCTGCGGTGTCGTCGTCGTGGAGGTACTTGTCAAACCAGGCGAGCGTGTACCACGCGCAGAGGGCCTCGCCGCGCAGCGTCGCGCCGAGGACGTCGTTGGGGATGTACGGGCACTCGTAGTGGCTGCCGCCACGGATGACGACCGACATGACGTCCTGCCCGGCGGCACGGTACGGCTCAAAGCCACGGCCGCGCGCCTGCGGGTCGGGGTCCGCGAGGTTCGGGACGTTGTCGAAGCCGTAGTCCGCCGCGACGTTCAGCGCCGGGACGCGCGGCGTGAGCTTGCGGCGCGGCAACCCGAAGCAGAAGTCCTGGATCCCGATCTCGTAGATGTCGCAGACGTCGGGCGCCAGCCAGTCCCACGCGACGATCGCATCGACGCGCGGGTCGGTTGCGGCGATCTCCGAGGCTGCGACCGCGCCGTAGGAGTGTCCGGCCACACCGCAGCGGTCGTGGTCCATCAGCGCGTGCAACGGGTTGAACGCCGGCGCGCGGCCGCCGGCGACGCGGTCGCGCTGCCTGGCCTGCGCGCCGGCGCCGCGCGGAGCGTAGGGCGCGCAAGGGTCGGAGTGCAGGAAGTCCAGCGCGTCGGTGAGCCCGTCGCGGAAGTTCGGGTACTGCTCTGACGGGCACGCCGCCGAGCAGCGTCGCGCCGCTGCCGAGCGTGTCGGAGCGGCCCTGTCCCTGCGGGTCCCACGTCAGCACGAGGTAGCCGCGTCGCGCGAGCAGCGCCGCCTGCTTGTCTGTGGATCGTCTCGGTGGCCTGCGCGCTGCCCGGCGTGATGACGATCGACGGCATCCGCCCGGGCGGGCGGCCGTCGGGCCCGAAGCGCCGCCCACAGCGTGCGCGCTGATGACGGCGCCGTTGCGGTTGACCCAGGTGACCGGGACCGACGAGGCCGTAGCGACCGCCCCAGTCGTAGACGCGCGTGTCGCCGGCGCACGCGTTCGACGCGCGGGGCGCAGACCGCCAGCGGCAGGCGGCCGGGCTCCTCGAGCACGATCTTGGCGACCTCGACGAAGCCCGAGAGCCGGTCGACGTTGGAGGCGATCACCCGCGGCGGCCGGCCGAAGTCGTACTGCGCGCGCTCGTACTGCTTGGAGTAGTTGGCGACCTCGGTCGCGAGGTCGTAGGCGTGGGCGCCGGAGGGCGCGAGCGCCGGCACCGCGACCAGACCCAGCGCCGCGCGCCGAATGACGCCCCGCAGACGGACCCCGCTCACGCGGCGAGTATCGCGCGGCGTCAGGCGAAGCGCTTGACGAACGCCAGCGCCGTCTCGGCGACCTCGCGCCAGCCGCTGTCGATCGTGAGCGAGTGACCGCGGTCGGGGATCTTCGCGATCTCCGTCACCGCCGTGTTGCGGCGCTGGCGCTTGAAGGACGCGTTCGCGATCGCCCACGGGACCGTGTGATCGTTGTCGCCATCGATGATCAGCAGCGGGCCGCGGTCGGGGTTCTTCGGATCCAGCTTGGCCTCTGTGAACGGGTTCACGTTGGCGTTGGCCATCTGCATCAGCGGCCCGCCCGGCGCCGCCACGTGGAACTCCTCATAGATCGCGGCCGCCTCTTCGTCGCTGAGGTTGTTCGCCCAGCCGTACTTGAACTGTTTGAGCGTGAGCGTGATCGCCCGGTGGCGATTCAGCGGGTTCTTCAGGACGGGCAGGGCCGAGCGCAGCGCCGGGATCGGCAGCGGCAGCACGCCGCGGAAGGGGCCGGGATCGATCGCGACGGTCACGGTCGACAGGCCGCGGTCGGCGATGATCTGAGCGAGCAGCCCGCCCGTCGAGTGGCCCATCACGGCGGGCTTCTTGTCCAGCGACGCGATCACGTCGGCGGTGTGGTCGGCGATGCCCTTGAGGGTGTTGCGGGCCAGCGCGTCCGGGTTCGCACGCGCCTCGGCAACTGTGTCGGGGTCGCCCGGCCAGATCGGGGTGACGGGCGCGTAGCCGGCCTCGTCGAACAGCGTCGCCCAGTTGTCCCAGCTGCTGGCCAGCACCCACAGCCCGTGGATGAAGACGACGGGTGTGCGGCCGCTGGCGTTCGCCTGCTCGACCTGCGCCGTCTCGTGCGCGGTGATCGCGGTCATACGTTCCTTCCCCCGAGGTTGGTCAGCGCGCTGACTCTAGCCAAGCCTCAGCGCAAGGCGCTGTCGATCGCCTCGGGCGCCAGCACGTGCTCGATCAGCATGATCGCGGCGCCGACGGTGCCGGCCTGGCTGCCGAGGCGGCTCTGCACCGTCTGCAGCTGCTCGGTCGCCAGCGGCAGCGAACGCTGGAAGGTCACCTCGCGCACGCCTGCGAGGAGCTGCTCGCCGGCCTCGGCGATGTCGCCGCCGAAGACGATCACGGTGGGGTTGAAGAAGTTGACGCAGCCGGCGAGGACGTTGCCAAGCGCGCGTCCGGAGTCGCGGATCGCCTGCACCGCGTCGGCGTCGCCGCTGCGCGCCAGGCGCGCGACGTCGATGCTCGTCGCGACGCCCAGCCGCGCGGCCAGCGCCCGTCCGCCGGCGATCGCCTCGAGGCAGCCGGTGTTGCCGCATGCGCAGACGACGTCGTGGCCGGGCACCGTGACGTGGCCGATGTCGCCCGCGGCGCCGCGCGCCCCGCGGTGCACGGCGCGGCTGGCGATGATGCCGCAGCCGATGCCGGTGCCGACCTTCACGAACAGCAGGTGGTCGACGCTGCGCCAGTGCGCCCAGTGCTCGCCGACGGCCATGATGTTGACGTCGTTGTCGACGAGCGTCGGTGCCGCGTAGCGGTCCTTGAACCAGTCGAGGATCGGGAAGCGGTCCCAGCCGGGCATGATCGGCGGGTTGACCGGCTGGCCCGTGTCGAACGCGACCGGGCCGGGCACGCCGACGCCGACGCCGCGGATCTCGGTGGCGGCGCGGCCGGTCTCACCGAGCATGTCGTCGAGCTCTGCGGCGACCGCGCCGAGCACCTTGTCCGGGCCCTCGGCGATGTCGATCGTCAGCGAGCGCTCGACGAGGGCGCGCGCGCCGAGGTCGGAGATCGCCAGCTGCGAGTGCGTCGCCCCGAGGTCGACCGACAGGACGACGCCGGCCTGCGAGTTGAACGCGAGCACCGTCGGCGGCCGCCCGCCCGTCGACTCGCTGTCGTCGGCCTCGTAGACGAGCTCGTGGGCGAGCAGGGCGTCGACGCGCTGCGTGACCGTCGAGCGGGCGAGGCCCGTGTGGCGCGCGAGCTCCGCACGCGTGACCGCGTCTCCATTGCGGATCAGCTGGAGCAGCGACCCGGCTCCCCTCGCCACATCGGAGCGCATTGAGCGCATCCTAGCGCACGATCAAACGAAGATCGGCGACTTCTGCATTCCCGCGAACAAACTTAGTTTGACAACCGGAGTAAGTAGGCCGTAGTGTCCGCAAGGGAGGAGCGAGTGACGGATTCTGGGTCCACAGTCATGCGCGCCGCGATCGCCGGGACCGGCTTCGTGGGCGCTGTCCATGCACATGCGGTGCGTGCCTCGGGGGGCGCGGTCACCGGCGTGCTGGCGTCGACGCCCGTGCGCTCGGAGGATGCGGCCCGGCGCCTCGGCGCCGGGATCGCATACCCCGACGCCGACGCGCTGCTCGCCGACGACACCGTCGACGTCGTCCACGTCTGCACGCCCAACCACCTGCACGAGGATCTCGCGACGCGGGCGCTGGACGCCGGCAAGCACGTGATCTGCGAGAAGCCGCTCGCGCTCGACGCCGACGGGGCGCAGCGCCTCGCCGACCGCGCCGCGGCCGCGGCGCAGCTCTGCGCCGCCGTCCCGTTCGTCTACCGCTTCTACCCGACCGTGCGCGAGGCCCGGCGCCGCGCCACCACGGGGGAGAGCGGCGCCGTGCACCTCGTCCACGGCTCCTACCTGCAGGACTGGCTGCTCTCTCCCGACGACGACAACTGGCGCGTCGACGCCGCGCTGGGCGGCGCGTCGCGCACCTTCGCGGACATCGGCTCGCACTGGTGCGACCTCGCCGAGTTCGTCACCGGTCACCGCATCAGCCGCCTGTCGGCGCGGACGACGACGGCGATCGCGCGGCGCAACGGCACCGACGCCACCACCGAGGACGCCGCGGTGATGCAGTTCGAGACCGACGGCGGCGCGCTGGGCACGATGCTCGTCAGCCAGATCTCGGCCGGGCGCAAGAACCGGCTCTGGCTGGAGGTCGACGCCGCGGGCGAGGCGCTCTCCTTCGACCAGGAGCAGCCCGAGTGGCTGTGGGTCGGGCGCCGCGACGCCACGACGATCCTCAGCCGCGACCCCAACACCCTGCCCGAGGGACCGGCGCGCCTGGCGACGCTCCCCGCCGGCCACCCGCAGGGCTATCAAGACTGCTTCAACCTCTTCGTCGCCGACGCCTACACCGCCGCCCGCACCGGCGAGGCGCCCGACGGCCTGCCGGTCTTCGCCGACGGGCTGCGCGCGGCGCGGATCACCGACGCCGTGCTGGCGTCGGCCGCGACGCAGAGCTGGGTCGACGTCGCGACGGAGGTGCACGCGTGAAGCTCGGCTTCCTGACCGCGTGCATGCCCGAGCGCCCGCTCGAGGAGATCGCGGCCTTCGCCAAGCAGCAGGGTTTCGACGCGCTCGAGCTCGCCGCCTGGCCGGGCGCGGGCAACCGCCCGTTCGTCGCGCGCCACGTCGCCGCCGAGGCGTTCGACGGCGCCGAGGAGGAGCGCGTGCGCCGTGCCCTCGCCGACCACGGGCTGACGCTCTCGGCACTCGCCTTCTACGACAACAACCTGCATCCCGACCCGGCCGAGCGCGAGGCGATCCACGCGCACCTGCGCGCATGCATCGACGCCGCCGCAAAGCTCGGCGGCGTCCCGGTCGGCACGTTCATCGGCCGCGACCCCTCGCGCAGCGTCGCCGACAACCTGCGTGAGGCCGAGCAGGTCTTCCCGCCGCTCGTCGACTACGCCGGCGAGCGCGGCGTGAAGCTGATGATCGAGAACTGCGTGATGGAGGGCTGGCACGCAGACGGCTACCCCGGCAACCTCGCCTACTCGCCCGAGCTGTGGGAGTGGATGTTCGGGCTGGGGCTGTGGCTGAACTTCGACCCGTCGCACCTGCTGTGGCTTGGCATCGACCCGGTCGCGGCACTCAAGCCCTACGTCGACCGCGTCATCCACGCCCACGCCAAGGACGCCGAGACGTTCGCAGAGCAGCGCAACCGCTACGGCTTCTTCGGCCGCACCTCCACGCGTGAGTCCGACCCGTGGGACATGGGCTGGTGGCGCTACCGGATCCCGAGCCTCGGCGACGTCGACTTCCGCCGCTACGTCGACACGCTCTACGAGGGCGGCTTCGACGGCGTCCTGTCCGTCGAGCACGAGGACCCCGTCTGGGGCGGCACGCCCGACAAGGTCGACCAGGGCCTGGTCATCGCCCACCAGCACCTGCGCCCGATGGTGGTCGGATGAGCGCGATCCTCGAGGTCCGCGGCCTGGTCAAGGAGTACCCGGGCGTCAAGGCGCTGCAGGGCGTCGATCTCGACGTCAAGGCCGGCGAGGTGCACTGCGTGCTCGGGCCCAACGGCGCGGGCAAGTCGACGCTGATCAAGTGCGTCTCCGGCGCGGTCGCGCCGACCGCCGGGGAGATCGTCTTCGACGGCGAGCCGCTGCCGGCAGGCGATCCCAAGGGGTCGCTCAGCCGCGGCGTCGCGACGATCTACCAGGAGCTCGACCTCGTCGAGGACCTCTCGGTCGCCGACTCGATCTTCCTCGGCCATGAGCCGCGGCGCGGACCGTTGCTGGACCGCGGCAAAATGGCCCGCGACGCGACCGCACTGCTGACGCGCCTGGGCCACGAGGGGATCCCGCCGCGCGCCAAGGTCGGCGCGCTGCGCCCCGCCGCCCAGCAGATCGTCTCGATCGCTCGGGCGCTGTCGCACGACGCGCGGCTGCTGATCATGGACGAGCCCTCGGCGATCCTCGACGAGGGTGAGATCGAGACGCTGTTCGGCGTCGTGCGGCGGCTCACCGGCGAGGGCGTCGGCGTGATCTATATCAGCCACCGCCTCGACGAGATCCGCCGCATCGGCGATCGCGTCACGGTGCTCGCAGACGGGCGCACGACGGCGGTCGGCATCTCCGCCGACACGCCGACCGACGAGCTCGTCGCGCACATGATCGGGCGCCGCGTGGAGCAGCTCTATCCCGAGCGCGCGCGCGGCGGCGCCGAGGTGCTGCTGGAGGCCCGCGGGCTGCGGCGCCTGCCGGAGGTGCGGGGCGTGAGCCTCGAGGTCCGCGCCGGCGAGGTCGTCGGGATCGGCGGCCTGGTGGGCTCGGGACGCTCTGAGCTCCTGCACCTGATCTACGGCCTGGAGAAGCCCGAGGAGGGCGAGGTCCGCGTCGACGGCAAGCTGCTGTCGCCCGGCCGCCCGGGCGCGGCGATCAAGGCCGGCCTGGGCCTCGCGCCCGAGGACCGCAAGTCCCAGGGGCTCGTGCTCGACTGGAGCCTGACCAAGAACGCGTCGCTGGCCGACATCGGGCAGTTCGAGCGCGGGCCGCTGATCGACGTCGGCCGCGAGCGCACGGTCGTGCGCGAGCAGCTGCGGGCGCTGTCGACCGTGCCCGACGATCCCGATCGCGTGGTGCGGCTGCTGTCGGGCGGCAACCAGCAGAAGGTCGTGCTCGCGCGCTGGCTGCTGCGCGAGTGCCGCGTGCTGCTGCTCGACGAGCCGACGCGCGGCGTCGACGTCGCGACGAAGGCCGAGCTGTATCGCCTGATCGCCGACCTCGCCGGCCGCGGCCTCGGCGTGCTCGTCGTGTCCTCAGAGCTCGACGAGCTGATCGGCATCTGCACGCGGATCCTCGTCATGCGCGAGGGCGAGATCGTGGCCGAGGTCGACGGCGACACCGCGACCGAGCGCGAGCTGCTGCGCCATGCCGTTGCACCGACCGATTCCCCCGACCTGGCCGAGGAGGTCGCATGACCGCCGTCACCGCCGAGACGCAAGGCCCGGGCCGCCGGCTCGCCTTCCAGGAGTACGCCCTCGCGATCGTCGTCGTCGCGCTGTTCGTCGCCGGCGCGATCCTCAAGCCGGACACGTTCCCGACCTGGGACAACATCCGCAACATGCTCACGCAGGCGAGCGTGATCGGCGTCCTCGCCGTGGGCATGACGTTCGTGATCGCGACGGCAGGCATCGATCTTTCGGTCGGCTCGATGCTCGCGGCCGCCGGCGTCTTCGGCGGGACGATGGTCGACCCCACCGGCTCGAGCCTCACGTTCATGCTCTCGGTGATCGCGTTCGCGGTGCTGCTCGGCACGGTCAACGCGACGGCGATCGCCTACGGGCGCGTCGTCCCGTTCATCGCGACGCTCGCGATGTTCTCGATCGGCAGGGGCATAGCCCTGATGCTCAACGACAAGCTGCCCGTCGGCCTGCTCGATCTCAACGGCGGCAGCTTCGGCGAGCCCGGGACGTTCTCGCTGCTGTGGTTCGGCACCGGCCGGATCCTCGGGCTGCCGGTGTCGGTCTACGTGTTCCTCGGCGTGACGATCGCCGGTTGGATCCTGCTCAACCGCACGCGCTACGGCCGCTATGTCGTCGCCGTCGGCGGCAACCGCGAGGCCGCGCGGATCGCCGGCGTGCCGGTGCGCAAGGTGATCTTCAGCGTCTACGTGCTCTCCGGGTTGCTCGTCGGCGTCGCGACGATCCTGCTCTGCGCGCGCCTTGGCAGCGCCTCGCCGGTCAGCGGCAACCTCTACGAGCTCGACGCCATCGGCGCCGTCGTCATCGGCGGCACGAGCCTCGCCGGCGGGCGCGCCACGATCGTCGGGACGTTCCTCGGGGTCCTGACGTTCGCACTGATCTTCAGCTTGATGACGCAGCTGGATTTGTCCACGGAGGTCCAGCAGGTCACGAAGGGGGCGATCGTCCTCGGCGCGGTCCTGCTGCAACGGCCAGAGGCCCGGTACTGAGATGCCGCGGTCTGCACAAAACAGGAGGAGGACCCAACCCATGTCGCTGAAGCGACTCATCTCGATTGCGGGCGCCGCGGTGCTCGCAGTCGGCATCGCCGCGTGCGGCGATTCGGAGACCAAGACCGTGACGGTGACGGCGGCTCCCACGAGCGGCACCGCCGACGGCACCGGCAAGAAGGTCACGATCATCGCCAGCGTGCCGCCGACCGACCACGGCTGGCTCGGCGCGATCTCCAAGAACGCCAAGTCGGCGGCGTCCGGCCACAAGGACGTGGAGTTCAGCCTCCTCGAGGCGGCAGACGCCGACTCCCAGGCACAGCAGATCGAGCAGGCGATCGCGCGCAAACCCGACGCCCTCGTCGTGCTGCCCCAGGATGGCGCCGCGCTGACGCCGGTCGCACAGAAGGCCGAGCGTGCGGGCATCCCGGTGATCAACATCGACCGCCTGTTCACCAAGCCCGACGCGGCCACGGCCACGATCCTCGGCGACAACTACCAGATCGGCGTGCTGGCGGCCGGCTACATCAGCGAGCAGCTGAAGTGCAAGGGCAACGTCGTGGAGATCCAGGGTCTCGCCGGCATCTCGGTCACGACGGACCGGACTAAGGGCTTCAAGGACGAGCTCAAGAAGCGCTGCCCGGACGGTGGCGTGAAGATCGTCGCCAGCCAGCCCGGTGACTTCAACCCGGACACCGGCCTGAAGGTGATGGAGAACATCCTGCAGTCGGAGAAGTCGATCGACGCCGTGTACACGCACGACGACGACATGGCCCAGGGCGTCGTCCAGGCGATCCGCAACGCCGGCCGTGATGACGACATGTTCCTCACGGGCGTCGGTGGCTCGCAGGACGCGATGAAGCAGATCAAGGCCGGCGGCCTGTACCGCGCGACCTTCCTCTACAACCCGAACATGGCCGCCACCGCGGTCAACATGGCGCGCCTGATCGCGCTTGGCGAGGGCTTCCCGGAGCTCGTGCCGCCGGAGGTGCCGCGGCAGATCGTCGTGCCCGCCGCCGTCGTCACCAAGGACAACGTCGGCCAATACGAGAAGTACGCCTTCAACTAGGCGAACGCGTGCGGGGGAGATGGATCACGGCCGCGCTTGCGGCGGTCGCGGTGGCAAGTCCACTCGCGACCGCCGGCGCGGCGAGCAAGAAGCAGGTCAAGCGGCCGACGGTGCTGATCGTCACCGCGTCGGAGGGCAAGCGCGCGTCGCTGGCGCGCGTGGCCGAGCAGCGCCTGGTCGCGGCCGCGCGCGCAGAGCAGCTGCGGCCGGTGGTCGTGCGCGCGAAGTCGAAGGTCACGGTCGCCGCGATCCGCCGGGCGGCGGCGGTCGTGTTCGCCGCCAACCGCGGCACCGTGTTGACGCCGGCGGTCGAGGACGCGCTCAACGCGCGCGTGCGCGCGGGCGCGGGTGTCGTGTTCGTCGGCTCCTCGGCGACGATGCAGCCCAAGAGCCAGGACTTCGCGACGCTCGTCGGCGCGACGCCGAGCGGCACCGACGCGGTCAAGCAGGCAGAGGTCCAGTTCGTCGACAAGCTCCACCCGGCGACGGCGCGGCTGCCGCGCCGCTGGAGCATTGCGCAGCCGTGGGTCTTCCTGAAGAAGAACCCGACCGGTCGCGTCCACGTGCTCGGCTGGGTCGACGAGAAGTCCTACGCGCCCGGCGAGAAGCTCGCGATGGGCGTCGAGCACCCGGTCACGTGGTGTCGCGACCTCGGTGCGGGGCGGGCGTTCACGACGACGCTCGGCATGACGAAGCAGATCTACAGGTCCCCGGTGTTCCGCCGCCAGGTGCAGGGCGCGATCGCCTACGCCGCGGGCCGCCGCGTCGGCGACTGCGGCGCGACGGTGTGGTCGAACTGGAAGCGCACCGTCATCGACGCCGACATCACCGACGGCACGCAGCTGGACGTCGGCCCCGACGGGCGCGTCTACTACATCGAGCACCTCGGCTCGACCCTGAAGATCTACGACCCGGTCAGCGACGTCATCAAGGAGGCGGGCTACATCCCGTCGCTTCCGGGCCTCGGCCAGGGCCTGCTCGGGCTCGCCGTCGATCCCGGCTTCACGAAGAACCGCTGGGTCTACGTCTACTACCACCTCGAGGGCCTGATCGGCCGGCTGTCGCGCTTCACGCTGAACAAGCGCGACGAGCTCGACCGGCTCTCCGAGAAGGTCATCCTGCGGATCTTCAACACCGGCCTGGACCACAACGGCGGCGGCCTGTCGATGGCGAAGAACGGCGATCTGTTCCTCGCGATCGGCTCCAACGACATGCCCCACCTCGACGGCCAGTACGGCTCGCGCGGCCCCGGCGGCGGCGTCCTCACGCAGCTGCTCGGCACCAACGGCGAGATCACCTCGCAGAACACCAACAGCCTGCTGGGCAAGGTGCTGCGCATCCACCCCGAGCCCGACGGGACCTACACGATCCCCAAGGGCAACATGTTCGCGCCGGGGACGCCGCTGACCAAGCCCGAGATCTACACGATGGGGCATCGCAACGCGTTCCACGTCCAGGTCGACGACGTCACCGGCGAGGTGCTGGAGGGCGACGTCGGCGCCGACGCCCGCGTGGACGACCCCAAGAAGGGGACGATGGGCTACGACGAGTTCAACCTCATCAAGGGCCCGGCCAACTACGGCTATCCCTACTGCAACGGCCCCAACCTGGCGTGGAACGACGTCGATGCGATCACGGGGTTGGGCAGCGGCAAGCCGTTCGACTGCAACCACATGGTCTACGAGGAGAGCCCCGGCATCAAGGAGCTGGGCGCGGCCGCGATGCCGTGGATCTGGTACCCGTACGGCGTCGGCAAGGACTTCCCCGAGCTGTCGGAGACCTGGGCCGGTGGCACCGACGGCGGGCGCCTGGCGATCCCCGGCCCGAAGTACCGCGCCTTCAAGGGCAGCCGCATGCCCGCGTTCTTCGACGGCTCCTGGTTCATCGCCGACTGGACGCGCAACTGGCTCAAGCACGTCATCACCGACGAGAAGGGCGACGTCCTGCGCATCCAGCGCTTCGCGCCCGACCGCGGCGTGCAGGCGCCGATCGACATGGACCTCGGCGCCGACGGCTCGCTGTACGTCATCGAGTGGGGCGCGCAGACGATCCCGATCGGCAATCCGCTGGCGGCGAAGGTCGTCCGCTATCAGTACGTCCCCAAGTGCGGGACGTGCGACCCGACGATCGCCGCCCAGCAGGGCTCGGCCGCCGGGGGCATCGGCATCAGCGGCAACGTCATCTCCGGGCCGCTCGGCCAGACGACCGGGCTTCCTGACGCGCAACGTCACGCTTGCCGCCGGGCACGATGCTGAGCTTCACCAACCTCGACGTCGTCGCGCACAACGTCGCGTCCAAGGAGGTCACCGAGGACGGGCTGCGGTTGTTCTCGGCGCCGAACATCCCGACCGGGTCGACGGCGGTGGAGGGCAGCGACAAGCTCAAGCCGGGCAAGCTACGACTTCCTCTGCACGGTCCACCCGAGCATGACCGGCACGCTGGAGGTGACGTGATGGCCGAGGGGCTGACGCGGCGCCAGGCGGTCGCCGCCGCGGGCACGGTCGCCGCCGGGGCGGCGCTCGCGCCGTACCTGCGCGCGATCCCGGCGCCCGCGCAGTCCGCCGCGTTCACGCTGCCACTGCGCCAGCCGCCGATCCTGCGCAAGGCGGATATCGTCATGCCGATCGTGCAGGCCGACGTCCCGCTGACGCGCGGCGAGCGGACGCTGATGTGGACGTTCGGCGGGACGTTCCCGGGCCCGACGATCCGGCGCGCCGCGGGGCGCACGACGCGCGTGACCTTCGAGCACCGCCTGCCCGAGGCCGGATCGCTGACGATCCACAACCACGGCCATCACAACGCGGCGATCCACGACGGGCAGCCGATGACCCAGCTGCTGCAGCCCGGTGCGCGGCGCGAGTACGTCTACGAGCACGTCGAGGAGGGCGAGCCGCTGCGCGGCGGCATGCGCTGGTATCACGACCACTCGCACGGGCGCACGAACCAGAACCTGTGGCGGGGACTGCTCGGGCTGTTCATCGTCGTCGACCCGCTCGAGAAGCAGCTGGGGCTGCCCCAGGGCGAGCGTGAGCTCGTGCTCGTGCTGACGACGCGCACGCTCGACGCCAACAACCAGCTCGTCGACCCGTTCATCGGCAACGCCGACCCCGGGGCGGACGCCGTCGGGTCGGGGACGCTGCTGCTCGTCAACGGCGTCACGCGGCCCTACCAGGTGGTCGAGCCGACGACCTACCGCCTGCGGATCCTCAACGCGGCGAGCTTCAACCCCTACAACGTCGGCTTCGACGACAACAAGGCCCCGCAGATCCTCCAGCTCGGCAACGAGAGCGGGCTGTTCCCGGCGCCCGCCAAGCGCGACCGCGTACTGATGGGCCCGGCCGAGCGCTGCGACCTGTTCGTCGACTTCTCCGGCCACGCCGGCAAGCGCCTCGTGCTCGGCAGCGCGCCGCAGAAGGCGACCGCGCCGCTGGCATCGCTGCTGGCGCCCGCCGTCGCGCCGGCGGCCGAGCTCGTCGAGTTCCGCGTGCGCAAGCGCCGCAAGAAGAAGACGCCCAAGCCGCGCGCGGCGCCGAAGAAGCTGCGCGAGCTGCCGTCATGGACGCGCTCGCTGCCGCGCAACCCCGACCGGATGTTCGTCTTCGGGCAGGCGATCAACCCGCGCGCCAGCGCAGACCGTGTGGACGATCAACGGCGTGCCCTACGACGCCGACCGCGTCGTCGCGCGGCCCGAGCTCGGGACGACCGAGACCTGGCTGCTGGCCAACGTCTCCACGCAGAGCCACTACATCCATCTGCACGCGGTCGACTGGTTCGTGATCTCGCGCAACGGCGGGACGCCGGCGGCGGACGAGGGCGTGCTCAAGGAGACGTTCCGGCTCGATCCGGGCGAGACGCTCGCGGTCGGCGCGAAGTTCACCGACCACCTCGGTCGGTTTCTCATCCACTGCCACATGCTCAGCCACGAGGACCACGCGATGATGACCACGTTCGAGATCGTCCCCCGCGGCGCCGGCGACCGCAGCGGCGCGGCGCTCCTCCGCCGTCGCCGAGGCGGTCGTGCGCGACGAGCGCGTGCTCGTCCCGCTCGACACGCTGACGCTCGAGGAGGGGCGCCGCACGGCGCGGATGCTCGCCGGCCAGGCCCCCGGGCGCCCGGGAGCGCCGCCGGCCGCGCCGCTGCAGCTCGACCTGGACGGCGGAAGCTGCTGTGCGACCTCGAGGCGACGCGCATGAGGCGCCTGTCGGCTCGTCGTCGTCGCGCTGCTGCTGGTCGTTCCCGCGTCCGCCGGCGCGGCGAAGAAGAAGCCCAAGAAGCAAGCCGCCGCGCCGCCGCGGGTGCTCGTCTACGGCGGCACGGTCGGCTACCACCACGCCTCGATCGAGTCCGGCAACGCCGTGCTCGCGCGGCTGGCCAGGATCACCGGGCGCTTCACCGTCGAGGTCGATCGCCGATCCCGCCGCGCTGACGCCGGCGCGGCTGGCCGCGAGCGACATCGTTCTCTGGAACAGCACGACCGGCGCCGAGTCTCCGTTCAGCGATGCGCAGGAGGCGGCGTACATGTCGTGGGTCGGCTGCGGCGGCGGGCACATGGGCGTGCACGCCTCGACGGACTCCTACCGCGACTGGCCGGGCTGGGCCGAGCTCACCGGCGCGTTCTTCAAGATCCACCCGCTCACGCCGACGTCGATCGCCGACGACCGACGCCCGAGCACCAGGGCTGGGGAGAGCCCGGCGGCGACGATCCTCGTCAAGGACCAGGACTCGCCGATCACCGCGCCCTGGCACGGTCGCGACCGCTTCGTCCTGCGCGACGAGTACTACGCGCTGGACCGCGACCCGGCCAAGACGATCAGCGACTACCGCGTGACGCTCGCCTTCGGCGGCTTCACCGATCCGCTCGTCACCGCGCTCTACGGCTCGAACTACGCGCGCGAGCAGCCGCTCGCATGGACGGGCTCCTACCGCGGCAAGAACCGGATCTCCTACACCAACCTCGGGCACTCGCCCGCGACGTGGAACCGCGGCGACTTCCAGGACTCGCTCGTCGAGTCGATCGCATGGGTCGCCGCCAAACGACCGAGCGCGCCTGCCTCAAGGCCGCCGGGGTGGCCCGATGAGCAACGTCTCCCGACGCGGGTTCCTCGCCGGCGGCGCCGGCCTCGCCGGCGCGGCGCTGCTGCCGTCCGGCGCCGCGGCGCCGGCGCTCGCCGCCGACGCGGCCGTCGACAGGACGCTCGTCGGCGGGCTGCTGCCGCCGGAGCGCATCGGCGCTGCAGCTCTACTCCGTCGACGACGAGATCAAGCGGATCGGCTTCGCGCGCACGCTGGAGGCGCTCGCGAAGATGGGCTACAAGCAGGTCGAGTTCGCGGGCTACACCGACAACACGAAGATCACGCTGAAGGAGCTGCGCGCCCAGCTCGACGCCAACGGCCTCACGGCGATCGGCAGCCACGTCTCGCCGACGAGCGACGACTCGATGAAGGCGGATCCTCGAGGAGGCCGCGGTTCTCGGCATCCCGAACGTCGGCATCTCGTTCCCGCTGCCGGCGACCGGCCCGACCGCCGCGGGCTGGACGCAGCTCTCGCAGGAGTACAACCGCTACGGCGAGATGGCCGCCAAGCAGAACGTCGGCTTCTACCTGCACAACCACTTCCACGAGTGGCTGCCCTGCCCCGACGACCTCGACGCGCAGCGGCGAGGACGTGCTGCTGCAGGAGACCGACCCGCGCTTCGTGTTCTTCGAGATGGACATCTACTGGGCGTACGTCGGCCAGGCGCAGGGCGGGTTGATCCTGAAGTTCGATCCGCTGCAGCGATCTACGCGATCAAGCTCCGCGACCGCTACAGGCTCTTCCACGTCAAGGACGGCACAGAGACCCGTTCGGCGGCTTCGCCGCCCCTGGTGAACATGCCGACGCCGGCCAGGGGGCCATCGACTTCCAGGCGTTCTTCAGCACGCTGTTCGCGGTCAGCCCGGGCGAGGTCGACAAGCACTCCTACATCTGGGAGCGCGACAACGCGACCGAGCACCCGCGCGGCTCGATGGCCTCGGCGCGCGCGAGCTACACCTACATCCGCTACGGCCTGGTCGGCCCGAACGCGCCGGTGCACGAGAACAGCGTGCCGGCGGCCGTCGTCGGCGCGAGTGCCAGGCGGACGAAGACCGGCCGCCGGATCGTCCGCGTGGCGATCGAGAGCGACGTCAGCGTCAGCGTCACCGTGCGCGCGTCGCGCGGCGGCCGCACGCTCGCGCGCAAACGCGTCAAGGAGCTCGGGAGCGGGCGGCGCGCACGTCGAGCTGCGCCTCCCGCGCGGGACCGCGGGCGGGCCGGCGCAGCTCGAGCTCGTCCTCACGGGCCCCGACGGCGTCGCGCACAAGACGCGCCTGACGGTGGTCGTGCCAGCGTCCGCCTGACCGGTCAGTAGGCGCGCTGCGCCATGTCAAAATCGACATCCGGCGCCGCCGCCTACGAGCGACTGCGCAAGGCGATCGTGAGCGTCGAGCTGGCGCCCGGCACGCCCGTGTCCGAGGCGCAGCTCGTCGAGCGCTTCGGGTTCTCCAAGGCCGCGGTGCGCGCGGCGCTCGCGCGGCTGCGCGCGGAAGGCCTTTGCTCGCCGAGCCGCGCCGTGGTCACGTCGTCGCGCCGCTGACGATCCTTTCCACTGCAGATCTTGCAGTTGATCGCGGCGCTCGAAAGGAGTGAACTAACTGCTGATCGGCGTCCGCGGGGGGAGCCGTGCCGGCTCGGCGCTCACAGCCTGTCCTACAAGCAGAGGGAGATCCAAGATGAGCGTTGCCGAACCCGCGACCGGCGCGGGCTACCAGCTGGAGGGCACGTTGCTGGAGGTCTGCTCGTGCGACGTGCTGTGCCCGTGCTGGATCGGGGAGGACCCCGATCAGGGCACCTGCCAGTCCGTCGTCGCCTACAACCTCGACACAGGCACGATTCGGGGCGTCGACGTGGGCGGGCTGACAGTGGTCGGCGTCGTCGACATCCCCGGCAACGTCCTCGAGGGCAACTGGCGCCAGCTCGTGTACGTCAACGACACCGCCACCGACGAGCAGGCCGACGCGCTGCTCGACGCCTTCTCCGGCAAGCTCGGCGGCCCGTTGGCCGACCTCGCCCAGCTCGTCGGCGAGCGCGTCGGCGTCGAGCGCGCGGTGATCAGCCACGAGATCGTCGACGGCGCCGGGACGCTGAAGGTCGGCGACAAGATCGACTGCGCGATGCATCCCTACGTGGGGCCGGACGGCAGTACGACCACGCTCAACAACTCGATCTTCTCGACCGTGCCCGGATCGCCCGCGTATGTGGGCAAGGCCGACCACCAGCGGATCACCATCCCCGAGCACGGCTACGAGTGGTCCTACGAGGGCAAGAACGCCATCCAGTCCGATTGGAAGATCGACTTCCAAGGCGAGTGAGCACCGCCGCACAGCCCGCGGCGTCGCCCGGCCGGCGGCGCCGTCGCTCGGCGCTGCACGCCCCGATCCTGATCGCGATCGGGGCGGCCTGGACGGTCGCCCTGGCGGCGCAGGCGGCCGGCGCAGCGGCGCTGGTGCACCACGACGCCCTCATCAGCGACGGGCCTGCGCCGCTGCTGGCGGGTCTGCTCTTCCTGCTCGCCTGGCAGGTGATGATCGTCGCGATGATGCTGCCGTCGAGCCTGCCGCTCGTGCGGATGTTCGGGGTTGTGTCTTCGCGCGCGCCGCACCAGTCGCGGGTGACGGCGGCCTTCCTGGGCGGCTACGCGCTCGTCTGGTCGGTCTTCGGGGCGCTCGCGTTCGCGATGGACGCCGGCCTCCACGCGGCCGTGGACGCGAGCCCGTGGCTGCATCGCCACGACTGGGCGATCGGCGGCTCGGTGCTCGCGCTCGCGGGCGCCTTCCAGTTCACCGCGTTCAAGGACGCCTGCCTGGACAAGTGCCGCCACCCGGCCCAGTTCCTGACGCGCTACTACGAACGCGGCGCCGGCGGCGCCTTTCGTCTGGGTGCGCGCCACGGCGCGTTCTGCGTCGGCTGTTGCTGGGCGCTCATGCTCGTGATGTTCGCCGCCGGGGTGGCGAGCCTCGTGTGGATGGCCGTCCTGACGGCGCTGATGGTGCACGAGAAGACGCGACCGGCAGGCCGCCGCGCCGTGCCGGTGACCGGAGTCGCCCTGCTCGGCGCGGCGTCCGTCGTGCTGCTGTACGGGGCGTATGCCGCCGGGGGCTAGACCGGCAGCCCTTGGGCGTTGCCCTCGTTGATCGCGTAGAACTCGTTGCTGCTGATTGCTCCCGCAGCGCCGTCGACGAGGTCGCGGACGGTGTCCACGGAATCGGACTTGAAGACGCACACACCCCGCGTGCCGTCCGAGCTCGGCGCGGCGATCGGCAGCTCGGTTCCCTCCGGCAGGTCCAGCTGCGCGCCCCAGAACGCGTCCGGGTCGGAGACCGTGTGAATGGCGATGACGTACATGACTTCCCTCTCGTATGGCCTCGGCTCGATGCCGAGCTGCCGTGGTCATCCAGCAGACCGCGTCCCGGGTTTCCGATCAACTGCAAGATCTGCAGTTGCGGGCGGCGAGGGGCGTAGACTCGGTGCATGCCGGGCTACGGGCAGTTCTGCCCGATCGCGCAGGCGGCCGAAGTCCTCACCGAGCGCTGGACGCCGCTCGTGATCCGCGAGCTCGCGCTGGTCGGCAGCCATCGCTTCAACGACATCCAGCGCGGCGTGCCGCTGATGTCGTCCTCACTGCTGACCAAGCGCCTGCGCCAACTTGAGCTGGCGGGGATCATCGAGCGCCGGCCTCGCGAGGACGGGCCGGGGAGCGAGTACCACCTGACGCCCGCCGGCGAGGAGCTCGGGCCCGTCGTCGCGCAGATCGGGATCTGGAGCGAGCGCTGGCTGAGACGTCCGATCTTCGAAGCCACGCCTGACACCGGGCTGCTGATGTGGTGGATGCGAGGCACCGTCAAGACCGAAGCGCTGCCTCCAGGCCGCACCGTGATCCACTTCCGCTTCAAGGGGGCTCCCGAGAAGCTGCGCTACTTCTGGCTCGTCCTCCCCGAAGCGGATCTGTGCCTGAGTGATCCGGGCTTCGGCGTCGACATGACCGTTCGCAGCGACGCGACGACGCTGACCGCCGTGTGGATGGGCGACGCCGGCCTGGCCGCCGCCCTCTCCAGTGGTGCGATCGCGCTCGAAGGTCCCGAGCAGCTCGTGCGCTCGTTCCCGAAGTGGTTCGGACTGCACCCGTTCTCCGGCACCGAGCGGCCCGCCAGTCGGGCACGCCCGGCCTACGCGTAGCGACCGCTCGCTAGAACAAGCCGCAGAGCAGGTTGGTGAGGTTGTCGCCGAGGTCGTCCTCGTCGGATCCGGCGGCGTCGAGGATCACGTGGAAGTACGAGTCCGTCTCGTCCCACGACGGCCCGTACGCCGGCTCCTGGCAGTCGACCGACCCCTGGGAGCTGCCGACCAGCGGCGCGCCGAACGTGATGATCCCGAAGTGGTTGTCGAACGTCGAGCTCGGTGCGTCCCACTCGTTGCCGCTGCCGTCGTAGCCGAAGTTCAGGTTGATGAACTCCGCGGTGCTCGTGTGGTCGATCGCGCGGATGAACCCGTTGGCACCCTGGTTGGGACCGTCGGGGCTCTGGCCGTCGGCGGTGTGCTTCTGGGTGTTGACGGTGAGGAACCCGAACCCGGTGTCGTAGGCGTAGCCGAGGTCCACGTGGCTCATGTTGAACTTGACGAACACGCCCTTCGTCGCACCGGGACGCGTGCAGTTGGCGTGGTCGTTGAGGTCGACGTTGAGCGAGCAGAAGTTCAGGCTCAGGTGCGTCTTCTCACCGAACGCCTCGAGGTACACCGAGGTGTCGGCCGAGTACGTCGAGCAGTAGTCGTAGTCGACGCCGAGCACCTCGCACTGGTGGTAGCGGTTGATCTGGTTGAAGCACTCGTCGTCGCCGGCTTGGCAGACCTTCAGGTGATGGGGCACCTTCAGCGGGTTGGAGCCCTCCTGGCCGATGATCGTGCGCAGGTGGGCCATGTCGCCGACGTTCGTGTCGTACTGGATCGAGTCGGCGCGCTCGTCGGCGGAGTACTCGATCGTGCGCCACTCCTTGCGCTCGCACAGATCCGCGTTGCCGTCGTGGCCCGTCACGTAGTCGAACTGCGTGTTGGGCTGCATCGCCTTGATGTTCACGTCGTGGTACTCGACGTGCGGCCCGTTGTGCTGCGCGGGATCCCAGTCGTCGCAGTTGTTGACGTTGATCGTGCCGTCGTCGCCGACGCCGGTGTTGAGGTAGATGCGGAAGTCCTGCGCCTCGGCGACGTTCAGCCCGGCATCGAGCTGCGGTTCGGTCTTCAGGCTGACGCCGAGCAGCTTCTTGACGCGGGCGTGCATGAAGAAGCGCCCGCCGCCGGTGAAGACGATCGCGCCGCCACCATCGGCCGGCAGTGCCGGGATCTCCGACTGATCGGGCAGCACGTCGTTGTCGAGCTGCACGTCGGAGAGGCCGATCGGCCCGCCGGTCGTCGTCACGTCGATGTCGATCTCGTCGCCGACGGACGGCTGCTTGACGAGGTCGAGCGCCGGCGGCAGGTCGTCGAGGTTCACGCGGACGTTGTGGATCTTCTCCGCCGGGTCGTCGTCGAGGTGCAGGGCGTCGAGCGTGATGCCGCCGGTAGGTGCGCCGTTGTCGTTGGCGTCCTTGCCCTCGACGTGCACGGACAGCGGCCCGGCGTCGGGGTTGTCGAAGAAGAAGCGCGTCGTCGCCGGGCGGTCGTCGACCACGCCGGTGAAGTCCTTCGGTGGCTTGCCGGCCTCGGGCGGCAGGTGGATGCCGTAGCTGAGGTCGTGGCCGGACGCCGCGGTCAGGCTGACGTCGAGCTTGGGCTTGGTGTCGAGGTGGACGGACTTGAAGCCGTCGATCTTGGCGATGACCGCGAACGGCTCGCCCGGCTGGTCCTGGTAGATGACGCCGTTGTCAGACGGGTCCGCCGGCGGCGCCTGGCCGTCGGTGGCGCGCAGCAGCACGCTCCCGATCGCATGGTCGGCATCGACGTGGACCTTCGTGTTCTGGTCGGGGTCGGCGTCGTTCTCCGGCCCGCGCGAGTCGATCGTCAGCTCGACCGACGACGGGATGTCCGTGACGTCGGTCTGCAGCTTGGTCGCCTTGCCGAACAGCGGCTCGGGCTGCGTCAGGTTGAGCAGCAGCTTCGGTGTCGGCACCGGCAGGTTGAACGCGTTGTTGCCCTTCACGGTCAGCACGGTCGGCGCGCCCTCGGGCGTGAACAGCGAGACCTGCGTCCGCGCCGGGCGGTTCGGCATCGCGCCGTCGATGTGCTTGGGATCGGGCAGGTCGACGTTGTAGGAGAAGTCGTGCCCGCTGTCGGCGATCAGGTCGAGCTTGAGCTTGGGCTCGGTGTCCAGGTGGGCACGCTCGAAGCCGCTGACCTTCGCGACCATCGCGTACTTCGCCGGGGTGTCGATGTAGATCAGGCCGTTGTCGGCCGGGTCGGCCGGCGGCGCCGAGCCGTCGGTCGCGCGCAGGGTCGTCTGGCTGATCGGCCGCGTCGTGTCGATGTGGACCTTCGTGTTCTGGTCGGGATCGGCGTCGTCGGCGGGCGCGTGGGTCTCGACGTCGACGCCCAGCGTCGACGGGATGCCCTGGACCGTGCCGTTGATGTGCGTCGCGCGCCCGAACAGCGGCGACGGGCTGTAGGAGTCGTGCAGCGTGATCTTGCCGATGCCGGCCGGGGAGGCCTGGCCGGCGAGCGTGCACGGATCGGCGACGTCGGTCGTCGAGCCGCAGAAGTCGAGCATCCGCTTCTGGCCGAGGGCGATCGCGATCGCGAAGTTGTGTGGCAGGTTCTCGACGGTCGCGTCATAGCGCGAGCCGCCGGGCGCGGCGTCGTTGGTCACGAGCGCGTGCAGCGGTGCGCTGGCCAGCCGCGCCCCGATCGCGATCTTGCGATTCTCCTGCGCGCCCGTCGTCTCGACGCTCACGTGCTGGACGCCGGCGACGCGGAACGTCGTCGAGTCGACCTGGTTGGTCGTGTCCTGGTGGACGTAGGACGTCTCGTTGCTCTCGATCGGGTAGTTCGGCGGCACCGGGATCGCCGGGTTGCCGTTCTCCGCGGCCTTGCCGCCGGCGGAGCCACCCGCGACGGTGGCGATCGGGACGTCGGTGTCGACGAGCAGTCCGTTGGGCGTCTGCGTGAAGTCCGTCTGGCCGGGCAGCGTGCTCGTCGCCAGTCGTACGCGCTGCATGACCAGCGCGTCCTTGATCGTCTCGTAGGTGAGGTTGGCCTTGGCGACGTCCTTCTGGGTCGTCAGGCGCACATGCGTGTTGCCGGTCGTGCCGTTGGTCTGCTGGCCGTTGGCATCGACCTTGTCGAGCAGCACGCCGACGGGCTTCTGCAGCTTGTCCAGCGTGCCCGTGACGTGCTGGCCGCTGCTGCCGTCGAGCATCAGTAGCTCGAGGTCGGCCTTCGTCGGCGTCGCGGCGCTGATGCTGCCCGACGTGCTGGCCGGGGCCAGCGTGAAGGCGACGGTCGAGGACGCCGGGACGGGCGTGTAGTTCAGTCGCGCCTGCTTGGGGTTCAGGCGGGCGCCGCCCGGGCCCTGGTTGTAGAGGCCGCCGACGACCGCCATCGTGCTCGGCGGGTTCTTGACCGAGAGCGTCGCGTTGACGCTCGTCGTCGTGCCGGTGGTCAGCGACGCCTGCGCCGTCCACGTCTGCGGCGCGGTGCTGTGGCGCGTGTCGTAGCCGACGTTGATCAGCCGGTTCGCCGAGCTCGGGTCGTTGACGAGCGCCTCGACGGACACCGGGAAGTTCGGCGGCGCCGTCAGCAGCTTCTCGATCGTCATCTTGATGTTGCTGGTCGACAACGCCTGGATGTAGACCGAGACGTCGGGGAGGCCGTCACCTGTGGCGTCGACGAGCGTCGGCAGATTGACGATGCCGCCGGTGACCTTGACCACGTGCTGCCCGTTGGGCTTCTTGTAGTCGGTCGCGACCGCGTAGGACAGGATCTTCAACGTGCACACCGTCGAGTCGCCGGTGACGTCGCAGGCAGCGGTCGTCGTCGCGCCGACCAGCCCTGAGAGCAGCGTCTGCAGGCCGTTGGTCACGTCCCCGAGCAGCGGTGCGCTGGCGGTGACGTTGACCGTCCCCGTCGTGATCGTGATCGCCGAAGCGGACCCTGCCGCGCCAAGCGTGAGTGCGAGCGTCGCGCTGACAACGGCGACCCGACGTGAGACAGACACAGTGCAAAGACCCCCGAGAAAAGGATTACCCCTAGAACGCGGCGCCACCGTAACCGGGTTCCGGTGCATCGACTAGATCTTTGCGCGCGGTTTGCGACCAGATTGGGACCCGGCGCGCCGGCGCTGCGGCTAGCCGCGCGGCAGGCCGGTCGCGAACGCGCTGCGCTCCCTCTCGGTGCCGACCCACGGCTGCTTGGAGTCGCACCACACCTCGACCTGGGGCGTCAACGCCGAGCGGTCGTCGAGCGTGCCGGCCTTGATGACGACCACGCCCGGCATCTCGTCGAGCAGCGTCACCAGCGGTGATCCGCACTCCCCGCAGAACTGGCGCTGGCGCGGGAGCTTCGTCTCGGTACCCGTCGTCTCGATCGTCTTCAGGGTGTCGCCTTCGAGCGCGAACGTGTCGCTCGCCACGACGACGTTGAGCGAGAATGCCGCGCCGCTCTGGCGTTGGCAGTCGTCGCAGTGGCAGATCGCGGTTGCGACCGGGTCGGCGTCGACCGTGTAGCGCATCGCGCCGCAGAGGCAGTGTCCCGAGAGCATGGCGAGACACTACGGGCGTTCTCCGCGGGCGGCTAGCTGAAGCGATCCCACTCGTGCAGCAACGGGGCGGGATCGAGGAGGCGACCGGTATGCGCGCGCAGCTCGAAATGCAGATGGCAGCCGACGCTGCGCGCGTTGCCCGTGTCGCCGACGAACCCGATCTGCTGGCCGGTGCGCACGCGGTCCCCGCGCTTGACCATCGGCGCGTCGCGCAGGTGCGCGTACCGGTAGGTCCGGCCGTCGATCGCGCCGCGGACGATGACCTCGTGGCCGTAGAGCACCGGGTCGTAGCGGCTGCGGACAACGAGGCCAGAGCGGGCCGCGACCATCCGCGTCCCGCACGGGGCGTTGACGTCGAACCCTTCGTGGATGCGCCCGCCGTTGCGCGGCGCGCCGAAGTAGCCGATGCCGCCGCGGTCGGCGTGCGGTCCCCGGATCGGATACATGTGCCCGCGCAGCGTGAAGGACCCGAGCCGCCGTCGCCGGTCGGTGCCGGCGACGACGACGCGCACGCGGTAGCGGCCGTCGCCGGCCGCCCGGCCCGAGCCGGTGACGCCATCCCAGCGCACATGCTGGACCGCGGCCGGCGCGGCCGCGGGGACGACGATCCGCCGTGCGATCTTCCCCGTGCGGTCGCTGACGATCTCGACGTCGAGATCCGTCGCCGCGGGCCCGTCGAAGCGGAACGCGATCCTCAGCGGATCGCGGCCGAAGAAGATCTTCGTGGGGGAGAGCCTGGCGTCGGTGACGGTGAGCGCGGGCGCGGGCGCGGGTGGCGCGGCGACGGCGAGCACGAGCGGCATCCAGGCGCTAGCGCTGCGCAACGGGGCCGGGCTGCAGCGCGGCGACGCCTGCGCGCAGGAACTCGAGCGCCTCGTCGAGCCTCTGCAGCTTCTGCGGGCTTGCGAGCTCCTCCGCATCCGGGTCGTCGGGCCGCATCGCCATCAGCGCGGCGATCGCGGCCGCGGCGATCATCCGCGGCCGCATGTCGGTCGGCGCGTCGCCGAGGTCGGCGGCGACCGACTCGGCGATGATCGCCTCGAAGCGGCCCATGACGTGGCGCTCGTGGGCGGCGATCGCCTCGTGCTCGTGACAGAGGCGATGGCGCAGCGCCTCGCGGTCGGAGTCCTTCTCGAGGTCGGGCAGCAGCTCGTCGATCCAGGCGCGCAGCCCGTCGAACGTCGACTCGCCCGGCGGCCGGTCGCGCAGCCGCGTGGCGAGCGCCTGCAGCGTCTCGTCGGAGTCCGCGAACAGCACGTCCTCCTTCGACGGGAAGTAGGCGAAGAACGTGCGCGGGGCGACGTCGGCGGCCTCGGCGATGTCGGCCACGGTCGTGGCCTGGAACCCGCGCTCGGCGAACAGCCGGAACGCGGCGTCTTCGATCGCGCGGCGCGTCTGCTCCTTCTTGCGCTCCCTGAGACCCATTGCACCGGATCGTAGCATCGGTTGCATAGTGCGCAAGATTGCATGGATTGCAAAATTGCGCTGAGTGTGGCATTGTGCCCGCCCATGCGCCGCCTAGCCGCCTTTGCCTATGACCGCCGCCGCCTCGTCGTGGCCGCCTGGATCGCCGCCATCGTCGCGGCGGGCGCCCTCGCCGCCGGGGCCGGCGGCGGGTTCGTCAACAACTTCACGCTGCCCGGGACCGAGTCCCAGCGCGCGCTCGACCTGCTGAAGGAGCGGTTCCCCCAGCAGTCCGGGGACTCGAGCCAGATCGTCTTTGCCGTCCAGGACGGGCGGCTCACCGCTGCGCAGCGGCGCACCCAGGTCGCCGGCGTCGTGCAGCGCGTCGAGCGCCTGCCGCACGTGACGTCGGTGCAGAGCCCGTACGCGGCGCCCGGCGCCGTTTCGCGCGACGGCCAGGTCGCCTTCGCGACCGTGCTGTTCGACCAGCAGGCCGACAAGCTCGACAAGGCCGATGTCGAGCGCGTCATCGAGACCGCCCAGGCGGGCGCGACGGGCGGCCTGGAGGTCGAGCTCGGCGGTCAGGCCATCCAGCAGGCCGAGCAGGCCGAGCAGGGTGCCGCCGAGCTCATCGGCGTCGGCGTCGCCGTCGTCGTGCTGCTGCTCGTGCTCGGATCGCTGGCGGCGATGACGATGCCGCTGATCGTCGCGTTCGCCGCGATCGCGCTGGCGATGGCGCTCGTGTTCGCCGCCTCGGCCGTCTTCGACATCGCCGACTTCGCACCGACGCTCGCGGTGATGATCGCGCTCGGCGTCGGCATCGACTATGCGCTGCTGATCATCAGTCGCCTGCGCAGCGAGCGCGCGGCCGGCGCCGACCTGCGCACGGCGACGATCACCGCCATGGACACCGCGGGCAGGTCGGTGCTGTTCGCCGGGTCGACCGTCGTCGTCGCCCTGCTCGGGATGGTGCTGCTCGGCATCTCCTTCCTCAACGGCCCGGCGATCGCCGCCGCGCTGGCCGTGCTGCTGACGATGGTCGGCTCGCTGACGCTACTCCCGGCGCTGCTGGGCGCTTTCGGCCATCGCGTGAAGGTCCCCGCCGTCGCCGACGGCGAACACGAGTCGCCGCGCTGGGCGCGCTTCAGCGCGCTGATCGAGCGACGCCCGCGCGCGTTCGCGGCGGGCGCGATCGTCCTGCTGCTGCTGGTCGCCTTCCCGGTCACCGGGATGCGCCTGGGCAGCAGCGATGCCGGCAGCAACTCGACGTCGTCGACGACGCGCAAGGCCTACGACCTGCTGTCGCAGGGATTCGGCGCCGGCTTCAATGGCCCGCTGCTCGTCGTGGCGGAGGTCGACGACGGCGGCCGCAGGCAGGTCGATGCCCTCGCGACCGAGCTGCGCGCCCAGGCCGGTGTCGCGGCGGTCGGCGCGCCGGCCTACAACCGCGCGGGCGACACGGCGACGCTGACGCTGTTCCCCGCCAGCAAGCCGCAGGACGCGGCGACCAAGGACCTGCTCGAGCGGCTGCGCTCAGACGTCGTGCCGCGCGACGGCCCCGTGCGCGTGAGCATCGGCGGCTCGACGGCGTCGACCGTCGACATGAGCACCGTGCTGTCCTCGAAGCTGCCGCTGTTCGTGCTGGTCGTCGTCGCGCTCGCGCTGCTGCTGCTGGCCGTCGTCTTCCGCTCGCTCGTGATCCCGGCCAAGGCGGCGGTGATGAACGTGCTGAGCATCGGCGCGGCGCTCGGCGTGATCACGTTCGTCTTCCAGGACGGGCACCTCGCGTCGCTGATCGGCGTCGACTCGACCGGGCCGATCGAGCCGTTCATCCCCGTGTTCATGTTCGCGATCGTCTTCGGCCTGTCGATGGACTACGAGGTCTTCCTCGTCACGCGCATGCACGAGGAGTGGGAGCGCACGAGGGACGCGAGCTTTGCGGTCCGTCACGGCCTCGCGCTGACCGGGAAGGTGATCACCGCCGCAGCGATCATCATGGTCAGCGTCTTCGGCGCGTTCATCCTCGGCGACGATCGCGTGATCAAGCTGTTCGGCCTCGGTCTGGCGTCCGCCGTCCTGTTCGACGCGTTCGTGATCCGCCTCGTGCTGGTGCCGGCGCTGATGTTCCTGTTCGGGCGCGCGAGCTGGTGGATGCCAGCGTGGATGTCGAGGCGGATGCCGCGCCTGTCGATCGAAGGGCCCCAGCCGCAGGAGGCGTGAGCCGCACGCTCGCGGGTTAGGATCGTCCCGGGTCATGGTCAGGCACGAAGCCAAGCGCGCGGGCCGGTGCGGTGCAGCGCTCGCGCTGGTCGCGCTGGCGCTCGCGCCCGGCGTGGCGCGTGCCGCCGGGTTTGCGGTCACGTCGCAGGTCGACGCGGTCGACGCCAGCATCGGCGACGGCCGCTGTCGCAGCGCCGGCGAGGGCGGCGGCTGCACGTTGCGGGCCGCGATCCAGGAGGCCAACGCCGCGAGCGGGCTGAGCACGGTCACCGTGCCCGCCGGCCGCTACCGGCTGACGATCCGCCCGTTCCCCCAGGCGGGAAGCCTGCTCGACATGGATGCGGGCAACGGCGACCTGGACCTCAGCGGCCGCATCGACCTCACCGGCGCCGGCGCAGGCCGCACGGTCATCGACGGCGGCGGCGTCGATCGCGTCTTCGAGACCGGGCTCCTCGCCGCCGCGCACCTGCGCGACCTGACGGTCACCGGCGGCGACTCGACGGCGAACGGCAGCCAGGAGATCGACCTCGGCGGCGGCATCCTCAACAAGGGCGAGATCACGCTCGATCGCGTCGAGCTGGTCGGCAACCTGGCCGACGGTGGCGGCGGGATGTTCAGCATCCCCGCGACCGACCCGGTCATCCGCGACAGCCTGATCGCAGACAACCACGCGTTCTCCGGCGGCGGCCTGCGCCTGGACTCCGGCGGCGCGATCACCAACACGACGATCACGCACAACGGCCTGATCGCCTCGCCGCCGGACGCGATCGCGCACAAGCCCGTCGCGATCGTCATCGCCCTCGTCGACGAGATCTCGGGCTGGGGCGGCGGCATCGACCACCGCGGCGGCGGGGACGTGTCGATCGTCAACTCGACGATCACCGACAACCACGCGCTCAAGGGCGGCGGCGGGCTGGCGAGCGGTCAGAACTACGTGCCCGTCTCCGAGGCGATCGCGCTCGGGCGGATGACGCTGCGCAACACGATCGTCGCGGGCAACACGAGCGACCGCGGGACGGCGAACTGCCACGTCAAGGCACAGGTCATCGCGTCGCTCGGTCACAACCTCGCCGGCGACGCGAGCTGCTTCCTCTCCGCCGCCGGCGATCATCCGAAGACCGACCCGCGGCTCGGCGCCCTCGCCGACAACGGCGGGCCGACGAAGTCGCTCGCGCTGCTGCCCGGCAGCCCCGCGATCGACGCCGCCGGCGCCGAGGGTTGCCCCGCCCACGACCAGCGCGGGACCGCCCGCCCGGTCGGGGCCGGCTGCGACATCGGCGCCTTCGAGTACGTCCCCGCGGTCCTCGCCGCCTGCCGGCCGACGGTCGTCCTCCCGGCGCGCCTGCGCAGGCGCGCGCGGACCTTCGACGTGCTCGTCGGGCGCAAGGTGGTGGCGCGCAGGCGCCGGCCGGGGCAGCGGGTCACGCTGAAGCGCGCGACCGCGCGTGTCGTCCTGCGCGTGCGGCTGCGCAGCGGCCGCACGGTGCGCGTCGGCGTGCGTCCGTCCTGCCGCCGCGCCTGACCGCAGGCGACACTTAAGTGATCACCTAAGTATCTGCTAGCGTCCGGGTCATGCCTGCCGCAGCCGACGTCCACCTCGACGCGACGTTCCGCGCGCTCGCCGACCCCAGCCGGCGCTCGATCGTCGCGCGTCTGAGCCGGGGGCCGGCATCCGTCAGCGAGCTCGCGCAACCGCTGGCGATGTCGCTGCCCGCCGTCGTGCAGCACCTCGACGTGCTGCAACGCAGCGGCCTGGTGCGCTCCGAGAAGGCCGGTCGCGTGCGGACGTGTCGCCTCGAGGCCGCCCCGATGCACTCCGTCGAGCGCTGGGTCGCCGAGCACCGCGCGACCTGGGAGAGCCAGCTGGACCGCCTCGGCGACGTCCTGCAGGAGACCTATGGAGGGAGAGGATGAGCGTCACCCACGCCGACTTCACGATCGAACGGCGCTACGACTGCACGCCGCAGCAGACGTTCAGCGCGTTCGCCGACCCCGACCTGAAGCGCCGCTGGTTCGCCAACGCCGGCGGCTGGGAGAACTTCACGTGGAACCTCGACTTCCGCGTCGGCGGCGGCGAGCACAGCAGCGGCGGCCACCCCGGCGGCCGCTTCAACGAGTTCGAGAGTCGCTACCACGACATCGTCGAGGACGAGCGGATCGTCTTCGCCTACGACCTCCTGCACGACCATCGCCTGATCTCGGTGTCGCTGACGACGATCGAGCTGTTCGCCGACGGCGACGGCACGCGCCTGCGGTTCACCGAGCAGGGCGCCTTCTTCGACGGGCCCGATGCCGCCGCCCAGCGCGAGCACGGCACCGGCGTGCTGCTCGACGCGCTCGGGCGCTTCCTCGCAGGGGAGCGCGTGCGATGACGCTGACGCTGCACGAGCATCCCTTCGCCGCGTACTGCTGGAAGGCGCTGATCGCCCTCTACGAACGCGACGTGGGCTTCGAGCGTCAGTTCGTCGGTGATGCCGCCGATCGCGCGCGGCTGGCCGAGCTCTGGCCGCTGGGCAGCATTCCCGTGCTCGTCGACGAGGCCGCCGCGCTCACGCTGCCCGAGTCCACGGCGATCGTCGAATACCTCGACGGTCGCGGCGAGGCCGCTCCGCTGCTGCCCGCCGAGCCGGCGGCTGCGCTGCAGGCGCGGCTGTGGGACCGCGTGATCGACGGTCATGTCATGACGCCGATCCAGAAGATCGTCGGGGACAGCCTGCGGCCCGACGACGCTCGTGATCCGCACGGCGTCACCGAGGCGCGTGCGGCCCTCGACCGCGCGTACGCGCTGCTCGACACCCAGCTGGCCGCTCAGCACTGGCTCGCAGGCCCTGAGTTCACGCTCGCCGACTGCGCGGCGGCGCCCGCGCTCCACTACGCGCGCGTGATCCACCGCTGGGACGACGACGCGCGCACGCACCTCACGGCGTATCTCGAGCGGGTGATGGCGCGGCCGTCCGTCGCGCGCGTCGTCGAGGAGGCGCGAGAGCACCGCCACCTCTTCCCGCTTCCGTGGCCCGACGACCTGGATTAGGCTCGATCGCGCATGAGGACCAGTGCGGGCATCGTCCCCTTCCGCGTGCGCGACGGCGCGCTGGAGGTGCTCGTCGCGCACATGGGCGGGCCGCTGTGGGCGAAGAAGGACGAAGGCGCGTGGTCGGTCATCAAGGGCGAGTACGACCCCGCGGCCGAGACGGCGGTCGACGCCGCGCGGCGGGAATTCGCCGAGGAGACCGGCAGCGAGGTGCCGCCGGGCGAGCTCGTCGAGCTCGGCGAGGTCCGCCAGAGCCGCAAGGCCGTCGTTGGGTTCGCGGTGCAGGCGCCCGACCTCGACCCGTCCGCGCTCGTGTCCAACACGTTCAGCATCGAGTGGCCGCCGCGCTCGGGCCGCATGCAGGAGTTCCCCGAGATCGACTGCGCCGAGTGGCTGGACGCCGCCACCGCCAAACGCAAGCTCGTCGCCGCGCAGGCCGAGCTGATCGATCGCCTCGAGGCGATCGTCGCTACAGCCTGAGCACGACGGCGAGGTTGCAGAGGATCGCGTCCAGGAGGCCGAGCAGGCCCGTCCCGGTACCGCAGCCGGGGGGCGTGTCGATACGGTCGTCGGGCCCATCGCAAACGCGGCGCCCTGGCCGTAGACGCGGCTGGCGTCGAAGCTCGTGTCGTCGACGAACAGCTGCGGGTCGGGCTCGCCGGTGAGCGGGTTGAAGTAGTAGAAGGGCAGGTTGGAGACGCGCCCGCGCGCTGTTGCACCGCCGGGCCCGCCGGCGTCGAGCAGCGCGGTCATGCCCATGCCGCCGTCGAGCTGGGAGCCACCCTGAACCTCCTTGAGAACCTCCGCGGCGCCGTGGTGCGAACCGCGGATGAACGGTGCCAGGGGGGCCATCATTCTCGGGGTCGTTGTGGCGGTCTTCGGCCTGCCGGCCGCGGCCTCCGCGCAGGCGGGCACGCTGACCGTGACGCCGCCGGCCTCCGCGGCGCTCGGCCAGACCGCCACGATCCACCTCAGTGGGAGGGCGCGGTCAACCCGACCTACGACAGCACCAACGTCTACGGCGTCCTGCTGCCGCCGGGCAACGCCTGCCCGCCGGACGCCGACAGCACGCGGGGCTACTACCCCGCACAGGACCGCAAGGTCTTCATCAACAAGCCCGTGCCCGCCCATCCGGCGTTCGAGCTCGACGGCGTCTCTGAGGTGATCGACAAGTACACGGGGACGTGGGCGGTCTGCTCCTACCTGTGGACGGGGTCGATGGGCTCGGCGCCCGACGCGATCGCGTTCGGGACGCTCACGGTCACCGGCGGGTCGGCGCCGCCACCGCCGCCACCCCCGCCCCCGGGGGCCGCGCCGCTCACGGTAAAGCTCACGAGCACCCGTCAGACCAAGGCCAAGGTCTGCAGCAGCGGGTTCTCCTTCGGCGTCGCGCCGAGCCACGCGGGCAGGCTCTCCGCGCGCGTCTACGTCAAGTCCGGCAGGACGCGCCAGGCGTGCGGCAGGCAGATCGCCGCGACGTACGCCGCGGCCGGCGTGTTCAAGCGCTCCAGCGGCAAGCCGTTGCGCACCTCGAGGTGCGCCAGCGACGTCTCCGGCAGGAAGACCCAGGGGACGTCGCAGTTCACGGTCAGACGGACGTAGGCCCCCGGACTATGCCGTCAGCTCGCGCCACGTGTTCTGAATGACGCCGGCGGTGCCGTAGCCGACGACGCTGTTGAAGACGCTGCGGGCGAAGGAGATGTTGACGCCGCTTGAGCCGGCGAGCAGGCCGCCGGGTCCGTCGACGGCGACGGCGCCGTAGATGCCTGCCGTGCCGTTGAGCGAGAGCACGACGCCTGGGCTGTTCTGCTGGTTGGCCATGTAGACGACGCCGTGGTAGACGGTGTTGCCGGTGAGCGACAGGGTTCCGTTGACGATCGCCAGCACGCCGGGGGCCGCGGCGGAGTTGCAGCACGGGCCGGCGCTGTTGTTGTAGCTGCAGTCGCCGTTCTCGATGACGACGACGGCGCCGCTGGGATTGGCCGGGCAGCCGCTCGCGTGGTACGTGCCGTCGGCGATCGCGCGGGTGCGCAGCGTGTCGAGGCGGTCGGCGGTCAGCGCGTTGCCGCCGGCGTAAGCGGTCTCGGTCGTGTCGGGGGAGATCTGTCCCTTGCCGGTCTGGTAGCCGAGACAGCTGGGGATGCGGAGAAGGCAGCGTACGGCGACGGGGGCGGGCTGGGCCGAGGTGCCCTGGGTGTCGACGATGACCTTGTTGCCGTTGTTGGTCGTCCGGAACCAGCCTGAGGTGATCGCGTTGTGGCTGAACAGCAGCGAGCTGTCGACGCGCTGGACCTCGACGAGCGCGACGATCGCGCGCCTGCGGCCGTTGACGATCGCTTCGGCGCGCGCCCAGATCCTGCCGTCGTGGTTGGCGTCCCACGTCGGCTGTCCGCCGGCGACCGCGTCGCTGTAGAACGACGTCGCCTGGCCGCCGTTGTCGCGCACCATCGTCGTCCAGGCCGCGCCGGCCGCCCAGTCGCCCGCCGAGAAGCTCGAGCTGACCTGCGCGGGGTCGGGGCATCCCGCGACGGCGGTTGCCTGCGTGCAGCTCGCCGGGTGGGCGGTGCCCGCGCTGCCGGGGAAGCGATGTGACAGCAGGTAGACCTGCGTGTCGAGGACGCCCTCGGCGAGGTTGAACGCCGAGTCGGCCACCCGGGTCTGGGCGGAGTCGCGCAGCTGGCCGTCGACGAACGCGAGCGCAGCGAACGCGAGCCCCATCATGATCGTCATCGCCAGCATCGCGATGATCAGCGCCGAGCCGCGCTCGGGCGACGCGCCTCTCACTGGACCACCACCTGCTGGACGGGCGCGTCACTCTCGAGGTCGCCGGGATCGGTGACCGTGAGCGACAGGGCGCGGGTTCCAGCGACGGGGGCGGTGTAGTCGATCGTGATCCCGGTTCCGATCGCGGTCTCGCCGTCATACCAGGCGTAGCTGAGCGGCTCGCCTTCGGGATCCAGCGAAAGCGAGCCGTTGAGCAGCACGTGACGGCTTCCCGTCGGGGTCGCGGTGAACGCCGCGACCGGGACGCGGTTCTGGTTGCGCAGGAACACGCCGGTCGACAGCGTCGACTCGCCCAGGTTGCTGCCGGGCTTGAGGTCGACGATCAGCGTCACGCGCAGGAAGCTGATCTCGGAGGTCGCGGTGGCGTTGTACAGCCAGACCGGACGCTGCTGACCGCCGATCGCGTTGACGACGTTGGTGGCGACGATCCCGGTCGTGGCCCAGCGTGCGTCGCTACCGGGGCACGACCCGGTCGCCGGCACGTCAGGGGTCGCCGCCTGTGTCCAGGTCTGCGTCTGCTGCCAGAGCGTGCCGTTGCCCGGGTCGACGGTGCTCAGGCAGTAGCGCACGCGCCGCACGTTGGCGCTGTTGGGGCCTGCGTTGGGGCCCTGCGGGTCGACGCTCTGGAACACGAGGTCATATGCGGTCGCCTTGTCCACGGCCTGCGGGCGGCCGGGCGTCGGGCTCGCGAGATTGCGCAGCTGGCGGGCCATCGAGCGCACGACCGCACGCGCCTGGTTCTGTGTCTCGTTGCGCCTGTTCGTCAACGACGTCTGCGCCGTGAAGATGTCAAGCGTGTTGAGCGTCGCGAGCATCAAGACGAGGAAGATCGCCATCGCCGCCAGCAACTCCGCCAGCGTGAACCCCTCCTCGCCACGCACGCTCACAGCGTCACCGGGCCGATCGGCGGAGACTCGGCGAGCTGGCTGTCGACAGCCGTGACCCAGTACTTGTGCGTCGTCCCGTCGGTGCGCCCGTCGACGATCGACAGCTCGGTGCCGGTGCCCGTGCGGTCATAGCGATCCGAGCGCGACGACCCGTCGCGATAGATCCGGTAGAACGCGATCGCCTCGCCGGGCTCGCCGGCCGGGCTCGGCGCAGTCCAGGTCAGCGTGGTCTCGTCGCCCTCGCGGGTCGCTGACAGGCCCGTCGGCGGGTGCGGGGGGGCGTTCGTGGTCAGCACCGTGATCGGCAGGGACGGGAGCCCGTTGCGGTATTCGCCGCTCGGGCTGAGGTCGACGGCGACCACGTGGTAGGTCAGGACGGCGCCCAGGAGGCCGCCAGGCGGGTTGTCGTCCACGCAGCTGTACTTCCGTGTCAACGGGCAGACCTGCTGGCCGAGAACGGGCAGGCCGCGGTAGGCGCGGTAGCCGGCGATGTCGCGCTCGGGATTCGGGAGCCATTCGAGCTCGACGGTCGATCCGTTGCGCCCGCCGGCCAGGCCGGTCGGCGCGACGGGCGCGAAGCGGTTGAGGGTGACGGTCGCCGAGCGCGTCGCGCCCGACAGGCCCTGCGCGTCGAAGGCCTGGGCGGTGACGAGGTGCGTCCCGTCGACGAGGTCGGTGATCGGCCACAGGAAGTTCCACAGCGATGCGATTCCGGTGCCGGTGGAGGCGGCGACGCCGTCGACGGAGAACGTGACCGCCGCCGCGGGCCGCGATGTCGTCGCCGCAAACGAGACGCTCGACAGTACGGACGTGATGAGCGCGCCCGCCGGTTGGGCGATCGTGAAAGCGTTGACCGCCGGGCCGCCCGCACTGCCCGGGTGGTTGACGACTGCGACCTGGTGCATCGTGCGTTCGCGGCCGTCGATGGTCCAGGTCAGGTCGACGGCGACGCGCTTGTAGTCGTCGGGGTTGCGGTCGGCGCTGCCGGCCGGCCCGCTGTCTGGGCAATAGACACCGGCGTCGTGGGCGCCCGTGCCGTCCGACGGATCGTCGACAGCGCACACGGTCGCCGCGACGCTGAAGTCGACGCCGCTGCGGCGGATGGTCCATCCGTCGCCACCGCTGTCACCGGCCAGCCCGGGCTGGCCCTGCAGCTGGGCCTCGATCGTCTGCGGCGTCAGCGCCGAGTACGGGATCGAACGCGCCCCCTCGGTCACCTGTCGCGTGACGCTCGTCGCAACGTCGCGCGCCCGGTTGCTCTTCGTCGTCGCGTTCGCAAGGTCGAGCACGCTGAGCATCGCCAGGACGCCGACCATCAGCACCACGGCGGCGACGAGCACCTCGATCATCGTGAAGCCGAGTTCGGAACGGACGGAGGGGTCAACCTCCCACACGGGTACGGGGGACACGGGAACCACACGCATCCATCGGTGGTCGCGACCCATCGCCCGAGCGGAACGCACGAGATCGGACGAATATGGGGTGCTAACCCCATTTAGTGGAGTGGGCGGCCTGCGCTACAGGGCCTTGACCGCCTCGCGGACGTCGCGCAGGATCTCCGCGGAGAGACCCTCGTCGTCGACGGCGCGGGCGACCAGCACCGCCCCGACCAGCGTGCTCAGCGCGACCGTCGCGCGGCGGCGGGTCTCTGCGTCGTCACCGTGCAGCAGCTCCTCGAGGCTTGCGAGATAGCGCCTGACCTGGCCGGTGTACGCGGCACGCACGCGCTCGTCCGCGCGCGGGACGTCGCAGCCGAGGGCGACGACCGCGCAGCCAGTCGGCCGGGTTGTCGCGGTGGTTGGCGGACGCGTACCAGTCGACGAACGCGGCGAGCGGATCGTCGGCGTCTGCGGTCAGCGCCGCGACCTCTCGCTCGCCGTCGGCCAGCGCGACGTCGACGGCCTCCGCGAGCAGGTCGTCGCGTGAGTCGAAGTGCTTGTAGAAGCCGCCGTGGGTCAGCCCGGCCGCCTTCATGATCTCGGCGACGCCGGGCGCCTCGGTGCCCGACTCGCGGATCCGCGCCGCGGCGACGCCGACGATGCGCTCGTGGCTGGCGAGCTTGTCCTCTCGGGAATGGCCCATGCGAGGGAGTGTATGGATTATGAGCGTCATCTGTGTAGGATGACGCCCATCATCCAGCTTCGACCGAGAGGCAGCCATGCAGATCAAAGGTTCAACAGCGCTGGTCACCGGTGCCAACCGCGGTATCGGGAAGGTGCTGGCCGAAGGCCTGCTCGACCGTGGTGCGGCGAAGGTCTACGCCGCCGTGCGTGACGTGTCGACGGTCACCGACCCGCGGCTCGTCGCGGTCGAGCTCGACATCACCGACGCCGCGCAGGTCGCGGCCGTCGCCGCCGAGTTGCGCGACGTCGACATCGTCGTCAACAACGCCGGCATCGGCCATGCGGCGACGCCGCTGTCCGCGACCTTGGACGACGCCCGTGCCGAGCTCGAGGTCAACTACCTCGGCCTCGTGTCGACCACCCAGGCGTTCGCTCCCGTGCTCGCGGCCAACGGTGGCGGCGCGTTCGTCAACGTCCTATCGGTCGTGTCGTGGGTGGGGATTCCCGTCCTCGCGACGTACTCGGCGTCGAAGTCCGCTGCTTGGGGCTACACGAACGCCGCGCGCGTCGAGCTCAAGCGCCAGGGCACACAGGTCGTCGGCGTGCATGTCGGCTTCGTCGACACCGACCTGACGGCCGGCTTTGACATCGACAAGATCGCACCCGGGCGCGTGGCGGTCTCGGCGCTCGACGCATTGGAGCGCGGCGACTCGGAGGCGATCGTCGACGACTTCAGCCGCGACGTGAAGGCCGCGCTGCACGACGACATGAATCGCCTGTATCCGGGCATCGAGGAGCAGTTTGCGGCGACAGTTGGCGCCGCCTCGTAACCGACCGCGACCCGCCGGCGCTTGCCGGCGGGTCGCAGTCGCCAGGGCACTGCAGGTCCTCGCTGGCTCAGGCCTCGTCTGGCCATTGGATGTCGAGGCCGTAGCGGCCGGCGGCTTCGCGGGTGCGGTCGACCTCGTCGGCGCCAAGCGGCGGCGGGCTCTCGCCCTCGACCGCAGGCACGCCGACCTCGAAGAAGAACTCCTCGAAGCCGCCCGGCGTGAACGCGATCAGCACGCGGCTGGGCGTGTCGCTCACGTTCTCGAAGCGGTGCAGCGTGCCGCGCGGGACGAACGCGAACCCGCCGGGGCCCAGGCGCAGGGTCTCCTCGCCGTGGAGGATCTCGAACTCGCCGTCGAGCACGAACCAGATCTCGTCCTCGTCGGCGTGGACGTGCGGCGGCGGCCCGCCGCCGGGTGCGGCGAGCACCTCGATGACGGACAGGCTGCCGCCCGTCTGGGCCGCGGTCGCCTTGACGGTCATCGTGTCGCCGACGACCCAGAGGCGCCGACCTTCGCCGGGCTGGTGGCCGTAGGCGGTTGGGGTTGTGGTGATTTCGGTGGTGGTCATGAGTGCAGAATCCGCCAGACCCATGATCAGGGCAACTGTACTTGCTCATGGGTTGATAAGTTGTACTGATGATCGGCGACGTCGGACGGCTGCAGACGCTGCTCCAGGTTGCCGAGCACGGCTCGTTCTCACGCGCCGCCGAGGAGCTCGGCTACACCCAGTCCGCGGTCTCCCAGCAGATCGCCGCGCTCGAGCAGGAGGCCGGGCTGACTGTGCTCAATCGCGCCGTGCGGCCGGTCGCGCTGACCGAGGCGGGCCGCCTGCTCGCCGGCCACGCCGAGCTTGTGCTCGAGCAGCTCGCGACCGCCGAGTCGCAGCTCGACGCGCTGCGTGGCCTGCGCGCCGGGCGGTCTGCGCCTGGCGGCGTTCGGCAGCGCGTTCGCGACGTTCCTGCCAGCAGGGCTCGCCCAGTTCCGCGCGCGCCACCCCGAGGTCGAGCTGCAGCCGATCGAGGCCGAGCCCGACGCGGGCCTCGCCTGCTGCGACGCGGCGAGGTGGACCTCGCGATCGTCTACCACTTCGTTGAGCCGCGCGGATGAGGACGGGCTCGTCGTCACGCACCTGCTCGACGACGAGCAGCGCGCCGTGCTTCCCGCCCGGCACCGGCTGGCCGCGCGCAAGTCGGTGGCGGTGGCCGACCTCAGAGACGAGGCCTGGATCGTGCCCCACGCCGACGGTCCGGCCGGCGGCTATCGGGCGATGCTCGAGCGCCTCTGCGCCGACGCCGGCTTCATCCCGCAGATCGCGCTCGAGACCGACGATCTGCAGGCGGTCCAGGCGCTCGTCGCCGCCGGGCTGGGCATCGCGCTGATGCACGATCTGACGATGCCGACCCGACGCCAGAGCGTCGCCGTCCGCCCGATCCGCGGCGCACGCCTGGCCCGCCCGGTCTCCGCGGTGACCGCGGCCGGTCGCCGGTCCCCTTCGGCAGCGGCGATGCTCGACGTGCTCGCGGGGGTCTGACGCGAAAGATCGGGGACAGGTTCAGGGGACCTCCCTGATGTCGCGCGTACAGCGGGCGAGCACGATGCTCGCATGCCCGCCCCGCAGCCCAGCCCCCGCGATCAAAGCGCGCTCGCGATCCACCATCGCCAGCGCGAGCTCGTCATCGCATCGCTGCTGGCCCGTCCGGCGCCGGCCAACGCAGGGAGCCCCCGCGTGGCGGGGGCTCCCTGGTCCGGCGTCACTGCGCGCACACGGAGCGCGCTTGGTCGCTAGCCCTTGCGGAAGGACAGGACCTTCGCCGCCGAGGTGTTCTTGGCCTTGTCCTGGGCCGTGATCTTGAGCTGGTAGCGGCCCGACTTCAGGGCGCGGCGGCTCATCGCGATCGACTTCTTGCCCTTGCCGAGGCTGCGCACGACCGTGCGGACGGTCTTGCCGTTCTTGCGCAGGCGGATCGTGACCTTGGCGCTCTCCGACAGCGCCAGCTTGAGGCCGGCACGCGTCAGCGCGACCTTCGTCAGCTTCGGCGCGGTGCGGTCGGCCGGCGGCGTGATGCCGTCGGTGTCCTGGGTCTCGTCGCCGAAGCCGTCGCCGTCGACGTCGGGCTCGATGACGGCCTGGACCAGCAGCTCGCCGCCGGTGTCGCCGGTCGACGTGCGCGGGCCGCCGCCGAGGTCCAGCTGGGGCGTGAACTCGTAGGAGTCCTGGCCGCCGTCGCTGTTGTAGGTGGCGCCGTGCGAGAGCGCGTCCAGGCCGACGTGCGCGCCCTGGGGCACGGAGACGCGGACTCCGAACTCCTCGATCTCGCCGGTGCCGGCGAACGTCACGGCCGGGCCGCGGACCGCCAGCTTGGCGACGCCGACGCGGTCGTTGCCGGTGCCCTGCTCGGTGATCTTCGCGAAGATGAAGGTCACGGGGTCGGGCGTGAACGAGCGCACGCGCATCTTCGTCACGACGCCGTCAAACGGCGCGGGACGCGGGACGTTGTCGCCGTCGGGCGGCGCCGGGTGCTTGTAGCCAACGAACGAGCAGGGCTGCGCGACGTTGGCGATCTCGCAGGTCTCAGGGCCGTTGGCGGGCTCGTGCTTGAGCTGGGAGCCGAACTCCGTGCTGGCGCCGGCGATGCCCGGAAGAGCGAGCAGGCCGGCAGCGGCGAGGGCGGCGGGGGTGAAGCGGTTCATGGTTGTCCTCCAAGTTTCAAACTGCAGTGGTTGTGGACAGCCAGGATGCGGGCAGCCGCGATCGCCAGACAGGAACCCTGGGGGTGTTTGAAATACCCCTGCGGCGCCGTAAGTCTGGGTAAAACACCTGCAAACGGTGTACGCTCGGCGCGTGTCGGGGGATGCGGGGGCATCTGTGTGGACGGAGCTCGCGTGCGTTACCGAGGTCGCAGTCATTGCGATCCCGGGCGCGACGTGGCTGGTTCGCGTGACCGTCTCCGGCGGCGCCGACCTCGAGGCCTCCCGGCTGGTCGACCTGCGCGGCGGCGACGAGCACGCCCCGCTCGCGGGCATCGCCGACCGTCCCGGCGGGGCGCGCACGGCCGGCTTCGCGGTGCCGGCGGGCACGCGTACCGCCGACGTGCACCTCGAGCTCGGCGGCCGCAGCCTGGAGTTGCCGGTGACGCCGGCACGGCGCTTCGCGCGCACGGGCGACGGTGCGCCGCTGGACGCCGAGCTCGACGCGCTGGAGCTGCGCACGCGGCTGTCGCGTGCCGAGCGCCGCGCCGACGAGCTGGGCATCGAGCTGCGCCGCCGCGACGCCGCCACGGCGGCGCTGATGCGCGACTACGCGAAGGTCCGCGAGGGCGCCGAGCGCTGGCATCAGCGCTACCGCGAGCTGCGCCGCGAGGCGGCCCTGATCGCGCTGCGCGCAGCGGCGCCGGACGCGGAGTCGGCGTCGCCCGCGGCGCCTGCACGGCCGCGCCGGTCCCGGCGGCGCCACACGCTGGCGTGTGCTGCTGCGGGCTGCGTCGCGCTCGTCGTCTTGATCGGTCCCGGCAGCGGCTCGGGCGACCGGCCGCCTGAGAACGTGGCGCGCGCCGCATCGCCGGTGACGACGCGTGTCGGCGACATCCCCTCGGCATGGGTGCGCCTCTACAAGCACGCCGGTGCGCGCTACAACCTGGACTGGACGGTCCTGGCGGCGGTCGGGGCGGTCGAGTCAGACCACGGGCGCCCCGAGCTGGTGGGCGTGCGCAGCGGCGCCAACAGCGCCGGCGCGGCGGGTCCCGCGCAGTTCCTGGCCGCGACGTGGCAGCGCTTCGGCGTCGACGCCGACGGCAACGGCGTCGCCGACCCGCACAACGCCGCGGATGCGGTCAACGCGATGGCCGCGTACCTGCGCGCGTCCGGCGCCCCGGACAACTGGCGCCGCGCGCTGTGGGCCTACAACCACTCCGACGACTACGCCGCTCGCGTGCTGCGACGCGCCGCGACCTACCGGCGGCTCGCGCGTGAGCAGCCTGCGCCCCGCGGCTAGGCTCCGCCGATGCCTCGGCTCCGCCAGGCGGTGATTGCCGCCCGGGACCTCGACGCCACGGTCGCGCGGCTGCGCGCCGACCACGGACTCGGCGAGCCCTACAACGACCCCGACGTCGCGTACTTCGGCCTGGCCAACGCGGTCTTCGCGATCGGTGACACGTTCCTGGAGGTCGTCTCGCCAACGCGCGCCGACGCGGCGGCCGCCCGTCAGCTCGATCGCCAGGACGCCGACGTCTGCGGCTACATGGCGATGCTGCAGGTCGACGACCTCTCACTCGCCCGCGCGCGCGTGCGCGACGCGGACGTTCGCGAGGTCTTCGAGGTCGAGTACGACGACATCGTCGAGGTCCACCTGCACCCGGCCGACGTCAGCGGGGCGATCGTCTCGCTCAGCGAGCCGCGGCCGCCCGGATCCTGGCGCTGGGGTGGGGAGGACTGGCAGGCGCGCAGCGTGCCCGGCGCGGTGACCGCGATCACCGTCGCGGTCACCGATCCCGGCGTCACCCAGGAGCGCTGGGTGTCGCTCGCCGGCGGTGAGATTCCCGGCTGCACGTTCGTCGCGGGCGATGGCGGCATCGTCGCGATCGAGCTCGACGGCCGGGCGATCAGCTTCTGAAGCCCACGGGGAGGTGTGGCGACGCGACACCCAGGGTGGCTCGCCGTCCCCGCCGGTGGTGGCGATGATCACGCCATGACTCTCCGCACCCCCCACGTGCTGGCGGCGACCGTCGCAGCCGCGATGCTGATCACCGGCGCGGCCGGCGCGGCGTCCAGCTCGCGCAGCGACCTGCACTCCCGCACGCTGAACCCGACGAAGACGAAGATCGAGGGCTACGCCGGCAGTAAGACCGCGACACTGAGCGCCCGCGTCACGGTGCCGCGCAGCTGGTCGCTCGTCACCGCCAAGCCGAGCGTCCAGACCTACCGCGAGGGCGCGGCGAACTGCCGCTACACGGTCCGCGTGCGCACGAAGCTCGTCGTCACGAGCTCCGACGCCCTCGGCTACGCGCGCAGCTTTGCGCCGGCCACCGGCGCCTACGTCCTCGACGAGGGCACGCGCGGCCGCGCCGCCTGGCGCGTGACGCGCCTGAAGGACACCGCGACCACGTCGCTGAAGGCGGTCGGCGTGTACCCCCGCTCACTCGGCGCCGGCAACAGTGACGTCACCGGCTCGGGCAGCGCGTTTCAGATCATCACCGTCGACGCCGCGGCCGCCGCCGACAGCGAGTGCCACGCCGGCACCTATCGCGAGGTCCTCGGTCCGCAGATCGGCGACGGCCTCGCGATCGCCAAGACGCGCGCCTACGTCGACCTGAAGCGCTAGCCGCCGACTACGTCGGCAGCGCCCACTGTGCCGTGGCGCGGTAGCCGAGGACACGCCCGACGGGAGCTCCCAGGGCGAGCCCGAGGCGCTGCAGCCACGCCGGCGGGAACGGCAGCCGCACGGTGTCGAAGTGCGCCTTGGCGATCACGGCCAGGCGCAGCGGGTTGGGCAGTCCCTTGCGGTTGGTCTTGCCCTCGGCGGCGAGCGTGAACATCGTCTCGATCAGCGACTCGAACTCCAGTGCGGGGCTGACCTCGCACATGAAGCGCACGTCGCCGTCGCCGGCGTTCCAGAAGCGGTGCGGCGTGCCGGGCTCGACGGTCGCGACGTCGCCGGGCTCCGCCGTGCGCTCGTCGCCGCCGACGCGCAGGCCGAGCCGGCCTTCGAGAACCTCGAAGCGCTCGGTCTGGAAGGGGTGGACGTGCGCCTCGGCGACAAAGCCCCCCGGGCGCACCAGCGTCTCGATCAGCACCGCGTCGCCACCGGTGTCGCGCGAGGTGCGGTGAAACGTGAGGACCTCGCCGGTCACGGGGTTCTCGAGCCTGTCTCCGGTGCGAATCATGGTGTTCCTCTCGTCGGGCCGTGCGGCCGGTTCGTTGACGAGATGAAGGCTGCAGCGAGGCGGCGCGCCTGTCGTCGCCCCGCGGGCTGATCGCGCAGCGACCAGCGGACGATCGTCGCTCCTCCCTGAGGAGGACACGCAGATCACCCCGCGGCACGGTTGCGCGGTTACGGTACGTGCGTGCACGCGCTTCTGGTCTACAACGACGGCAGCGAGCAGCAACGCGTCCACGTCCTGGAGGGCGACAAGCCGGTGACGGTCGGCCGGACGCGCGAATCCGACCTCGCGGTGACCTGGGACGAGGGCGTCTCGCGCCGGCACGCGCGCTTCGAGCTCGTCGGCGACGACCCCGTGTCGGACTGGACCGTCGTCGACGACGCGCCGTCGCGCAACGGGACGTTCGTCAACGGTCGTCGCGTCCGCGGGCGGGCCCGGCTGGGCGACGGCGACACCGTCGCGTTCGCCGACACCGCGATGCGGTTCTGTGCGGGCGAGGGCGCCGCGGCGCTCGCCCCGCCGGCTGCACCGTCCGAGCAGGCCGATCTCGACAGCCCGACGATCGTCGCGAACGTCCGCCTGACCCCTGAGTCGCTGTCCGACGGAGAGCGCCGCGTGCTTGCCGCGCTCGCGCGCCCCGTCCGCGCCGCCGGCGGAACGGGCGCCCCGGCGACCGACGAGCAGGTCGCGCGTGAGACGTACCTTGGCGCGGAGACGATCCGGCGCACGGTGTCGGGCCTGTGCGGCCGGCTCGGGCTCGAGGCGCTGCCCGAGGACGAGCAGCGCCGCCTGCTCGTCCTCCACGCGCTGCGCAGCGGCGCGCTCGGTCGCGACTAGGGCGTCGCTGCGACGTAGTCTGCGAGGTGCTCGCCGGTGAGGGTGGACCGGGCGGCGACGATCTCGGCGGGCGTCCCCTCGAAGACGACCCGGCCGCCGTCGTGGCCGGCACCGGGGCCGAGGTCGATGATCCAGTCGGCGTGCGCCATCACGGCCTGGTGGTGCTCGATGACGATCACCGACTTGCCGGAGTCGACGAGCCGGTCGAGCAGCGCCAGCAGGTGCTCGACGTCGGCGAGGTGCAGGCCGCTGGTCGGCTCGTCGAGGACGTAGACGCCGCCCTTCTCACCCATGTGCGTGGCGAGCTTCAGCCGCTGGCGCTCGCCGCCCGACAGCGTCGTCAGCGGCTGGCCGATGCTGACGTAGCCGAGCCCGACGTCGGCGAGGCGCTCGAGGATCCTGTGCGCGCCCGGCGTCTTGGCCTCGCCGTCGCCGAAGAACTCCAGCGCCTCCGCGACGGGCATCGCGAGCACCTCGGAGATGTCCTTGCCGCCGAACCTGTACTCGAGCACCGCGGCCTGGAAGCGCTTGCCCTCGCACTCCTCGCAGACGGACTCGACGGTGGCCATGACGCCGAGCTCTGTGAAGATCACGCCCGCGCCGTTGCACGCCGGGCAGGCGCCTTCGGAGTTGGCGCTGAACAGCGCCGGCTTGACGCCGTTGGCCTTCGCGAACGCCTTGCGGATCGGGTCGAGCAGGCCGGTGTACGTCGCCGGGTTGCTGCGCCGCGAGCCGCGGATCGCGCCCTGGTCGACCGTCACCACCCCGTCCTGGCCGGAGACCGAGCCGTGGATCAGCGAGCTCTTGCCCGAGCCGGCGACGCCGGTGATGACGGCGAGCACGCCGAGCGGGATGTCGACGTCGACGTCCTGCAGGTTGTTCGTGGCGGCGCCGCGGATCTCGAACGTGTCGGTGGCCGTCCGGACCGTCTCCTTGAGCGCGGCGCGGTCGTCGAGGTGGCGGCCGGTGAGCGTGTCGCTGCCGCGGAGCTCGTCGAAGGTGCCCTCGAACACGACCTCGCCGCCGCCGGTGCCCGCGCCGGGGCCGAGGTCGACGACGTGGTCGCCGATCGCGATCGCCTCCGGCTTGTGCTCGACGACGAGCACGGTGTTGCCCTTGTCGCGCAGCTGCAGCAAGAGCTCGTTCATCCGCTGGATGTCGTGCGGGTGCAGCCCGATCGTGGGCTCGTCGAAGACGTAGGTGACGTCGGTGAGCGACGAGCCGAGATGGCGGATCATCTTCGTGCGCTGCGCCTCGCCGCCCGACAGCGTGCCCGACGGCCGGTTGAGCGAGAGGTAGCCGAGGCCGATGTCCACGAACGAGTCGAGCGCCTTGCGCAGCGCCGCGAGCAGCGGAGCGACCGACGGCTCGTCCAGTTCCTGGACCCACTTGGCGAGGTCGCGGATCTCCATCGCCGAGACGTCGGCGATGCTGAGGCCGTCGATCTTCGACGACCGCGCCGCCTCGCTGAGCCGGGTGCCGTCGCAGTCGGGGCAGGTGGTGAAGACCACGGCGCGCTCGACGAACGCGCGGATGTGCGGCTGCATCGCCTCGACGTCCTTGGCGAGCATCGACTTCTGGATCTTCGGGATCAGGCCCTCGTACGTCAGGTTGATGCCCTCGACCTTGATCTTGGTCGGCTCCTCGTAGAGCAGCCGGTGCAGCTCCTTCTTGTTGAACTTGGCGATCGGCTTGTCCATGTCGAAGCCGGCGCCCTTGAAGATGCGCCCGTACCAGCCGTCCATGCTGTAGCCGGGGACCGTCAGCGCACCGTCGCCGAGCGACTTGCTCGCGTCGTAGAGCGCGGACAGGTCGAAGTCCGAGACCGAGCCGCGGCCCTCGCAGCGCGGGCACATGCCGCCCGTGCGGCTGAAGCTCGCGCTCTTGGTGATCGTCTTGTCGCCGCGCTCGACCGTGATCCCGCCGCTGCCGTGGGCGGAGGCGACGTTGAAGGAGTACGCGCCGGGCGAGCCGATGTGCGGCTTCGCGAGCCGGCTGAACAGGATGCGCAGCATCGCGTCGGCGTCGGTGGCGGTGCCGACCGTCGAGCGGGGGTTGGCGCCCATCCGCTCCTGGTCGACGATGATCGCCGTCGTCAGCCCGTCGAGGACGTCGACCTCGGGCCGCGCGAGCGTCGGCATGAAACCCTGCACGAACGCGCTGTAGGTCTCGTTGATCAGCCGCTGTGACTCCGCGGCGATCGTGTCGAACACCAGCGAGCTCTTGCCCGAGCCCGAGATGCCGGTGAACACCGTCAGCCGGCGCTTGGGGATCTCGATGCTGACGTCCTTGAGGTTGTTCACGCGCGCGCCGTGCACGCGGATCAGGTCGTGGCTGTCAGCGGCGGGCGTGCTCACAGCTGCTGGATGCGGACCGTGTTGCCCGCGGGATCGCGGACCGCGCAGTCGCGGGCGCCCCACGGCTGATCCGTCGGCTCCTGCATGATCTCGGCGTCGCTGGCCTGCACTCGCTCGAAGACGCTGTCGAGGTCGGCGCTGGCGAGCATGATGCTCGCGTAGGTGCCCTTGGCCATCATCTCGGCGATCGTGCGCTTCTCGTCCTCGGTGATGCCCGGTGTCGCCGTCGGCGGGTAGAGGACGATCGCCGTGTCGGGCTGGTCCTCCGGGCCGACCGTGATCCAGTGCAGGCCGTTGTACTCGACCTCCTTGCGGACCTCGAAGCCGAGGGTGTCGCGGTAGAAGGCCAGCGATGCGGCCGGGTCGTCGTGCGGGAGGAAGCTCGAGTGAATCGTGATGTCCATGGCCGGCACGCTAGATGGCGCGCGACGCGGGCGCTTCTCGATTCCTGATCGGTCGGGTCACCTGCTTGGAGATACACGGCGCCATGCCGAGCGTCTCGTCCGCCGCCTCGCGCCGATAGGCGCTCGGCGGCATGCCGACCAGCTCGGTGAAGCGCGTGCTGAAGCTGCCGAGCGACGTGCAGCCGACCTCGAAGCAGACCTCGGTGACGCTGAGGTCGCCGCGGCGCAGCAGCGCCATCGCGCGCTCGATGCGCCGGGTCATCAGGTAGCTGTAGGGCGTCTCGCCGTAGGCGAGCTTGAACGCGCGGCTGAAATGCCCGGGCGACATGTGCGCGTCGCGGGCGAGCGCCTCGACGTCCAGCGGCTGGGCGTACTCCCGGTCCATCCGGTCGCGGACGCGGCGCAGCAGTGCGAGGTCGCGCAGGTGCTGCGCCGCGGCGGGTCTGTCTGTCACCCGCAGGATCCTACGCGGCGTCCAGCCACTCCTCGAACGTCGGGCCCGCGAGCACGGCGTCCGGGCCGGGCAGCAGCGTGCCGTCGGCCAACCGCTCGGCGTCCGGGTCGGACGGGTCGCTTGCGGCCTCGATCCGGACCGGGTCGCCGCGGCGGGCCGTGCTGAGCTTGGCCATCTCGACGAGGCTCTCTGCACGCGGGCCGGCGATCTCTGAGATCTGCGGCCTGGCCGCCCCGTTGGCGGTCGCGAGATCGACGAGCGCCTCGGCGACGCTGCGGGCGGCGACGAGCTGCGTGCGCATCTTCGGCAGATGCGCGACCTCGCCCTGGCGGCCCCAGTTCAGCAGCTCGTCGACGAACTCGTGGAACTGCGCGGCGCGCAGGATGCGCACGGGGATCGGGCCCGCCAGCATCGCCTGCTCGTGCGCGACCTTGGCCGCCTGGTAGCCACCGCTGAAGTGCTCGATCCCGATGATCGAGACGACGACGATCCGCTTGACGCCGGCGCGCTGGCCGGCGGCCTGCAGGTTGTTCGCCGCGCTGGTGAAGAACGCGGTGGCGGTGTCCTTGTCGGGCGACGGCCCGGTGGCGGCGTCGATGATCGTGTCGACGCCGGCGAGCGCCTCGTCGAGGCCCGCGCCGGTGGTCACGTCCACGCCGGTGGCACGCGACATCGCGACAACGTCGTGGCCGTCGGCCTCGAGCAGCTCGACGATGTGGCGGCCAACCCGGCCGGTCGCTCCTGCTACGGCAATCTTCTGTGGTGTTTGCATACTCAGGTGACACCGCGCGACGAACAGATGTGACCAGTGAACGACGACGACCTTCTTGCGACGCAGTTCGAGGAGCACCGCACGCACCTGCGGACCGTTGCCTATCGCATGCTCGGCTCTGCGAGCGAGGCCGACGACGCCGTCCAGGAGGCCTGGCTGCGCGTCCGCCGCGCGGGCACCGACGACGTCGAGAACATGCGCGGCTGGCTGACGACGGTCGTCGCGCGCGTGTCGCTGAACATGCTGCGCACACGCCGGCGCCGGCGCGAGGAGTCGCTGGACGCCGTGCACGTGCCAGACCCGATCGTCAGCCCCGCCGCCGGCGTCGATCCCGAGCACGAGGCGCTGCTGACCGACGCGGTCGGGCTTGCGCTGCAGGTCGTGCTCGAGACGCTCGCACCCGCCGAGCGCGTGGCGTTCGTGCTGCACGACATGTTCGCCGTGCCGTTCGAGGAGATCGCGCCGATCGTCGAGCGGACGCCGACGGCGACGCGCAAGCTCGCCTCGCGGGCCCGCACGCGCGTGCAGGGCGAGGCGCCCGCGCCGGACGCCGACCTCGGCCACCAGCGCAAGGTCGTCGACGCGTTCTTCGCCGCCGCGCGCGCCGGCGACTTCGCGGCGCTGCTCACCGTCCTCGCCCCGGATGTCGTGCTGCGCTCCGACGGCGGCGCGCTGCGCCCGGAGGCGTCGGCGTTCGTGCGCGGCGCCGAGGCGGTCGCCTCACGCGCGCAGACGTACTCCCACCTGCACCCGTTCCTGCGCCCCGTGCTGGTCAACGGCGTCGCGGGCGTGGTCGTGGCGCCCGAGGGCCGGCCGTTCTCGGTGATGGCGTTCACGGTCGCCGGCGGCAGGATCGTCGCGATCGACGCGCTCGCCGACCCCGAGCGCCTCGCGCAGCTGGATCTCGCGGCACCGGACTGACCGGGAGTACGATCGGCGCGTGGAGAGAGACGCAGCCGGCGTCGGCACGGTGGAGCAGGACGGCATGCCGCCTGCTGTGCGCGAGCTTGCGGCAGAGCTGCTCGACACGACGGGGCAGCTGGCGAGGGAGATGACCGATCACCTCGTCGCGACGGTGCCCGAGCTCGCCGCGGGCGACGACGACCTGCGCGAGGAGACACGCGCGAGCTGCGCGTCGAACATCGATCAGATCATGCGGATGCTGAAGCTCGGCGTCGGCGCCGAGTCGATCGTCGTCCCGGTCGAGGCCGGCGAGTGGGTGCGGGGCCTCGTGCGCCGCGGGATCACGCTGGCGGCGCTGCTGCGCACGTACCGGCTCGGACACGCCTGGCTGTGGGAACGCTGGTCGAGCGGGTTGCAGGCGCGGGTCACCGACGCGGAGGAGCTCGCGGTCGCGCAAGACCGCAGCTCGGCGTTCATGTTCGGCTACATCGACCGGATCTCCGACGTGCTCGTCGGCGAGTACGGCAGCGAGCGTGAGCGCGTCATGCGCAGCGCCGAGCTGCTGCGTGCCGAGGCGGTCCGCGGGATCCTCGCCGGCGACGCCGTCGACGAGGAGGTCGCCGCCGGCCGTCTGGGCTACGAGCTGCGCCGTCACCACGTCGCGCTGCGCGTCGCCAGCGCGGGCGGCGAGCTGCGCGGGCTCGACCGTGCCGTCGGCGAGGTCGCCGCGCTGCTGGGGCGCGGCGAGCCGCTGGTGCTGCCGTCGGGCGTCGCGACCCACGACGTCTGGTGCGGGTCCTTCGATCCGCCCGACCTCGCGCCGCTCGACGACTACGAGCCGCCGCACGGCATCCGCATCGCCGTCGGCGCGCCGGGTCACGGTGTCGCGGGCTTCCGGCGCTCACACCACGAGGCCGTGCAGGCGGCGCGCGTCGCGACGCTCGCCGCCGGCGCCGGGATCGTGACGAGCTACGGCCGCGTCGAGCTCGTGTCGCTGCTGGCCAGCGACCTGACGCGCGCGCGGACCTTCGTCGCCAGCCGGCTCGGGCCGCTCGCGGCGCCGGGCGAGCCGACGGCGCGCCTGCGCGAGACGGTGCTGGCGTTCCTCACGGCCGCCGGCAGCAGCACGCGCGTCGCCAAGGAGCTCTTCGTCCACCAGAACACCGTCACCTACCGCATCAAGAAGGCCGAGGAGCTGCTCGGGCGGCGCGTGACCGACGATCCGGTCGAGCTGAGCTGCGCGCTGGCGCTGGCCGCCGCTCTGGGCGCCGCGGTGCTGCCCGAAGAGCCGTTGTGACCGCCACACAACGACCCCGCGAACTTCGTCGCAGTCGGCCATAGGACCGCACGGGCGCTGGGCGTAGCTTCGCCATCACTATGGGTCTCACAACAGGCAACTTCCCGCCGGTCGACCCGGCGACGTTCCCCCAGATGCCGTATCGCGAGCGCCTGAAGGTGCTCTCGCAGCACTGGGTCGACTACGGCTTCGGCGCGCCGAAGATCACGATGATCATCTACATCGTGAAGCTGCTGGTGTTCTTCATCGGCGGCGGCATCCTCGTGACGACGCTGACGTCGGATCTCGACCCGCTGCACCCCGCCGCCTGGTGGGACGAGCCGATCGTCTACCAGAAGGCCGTTCTGTGGATCGTGCTGCTGGAGTGCCTGAACCTCGCGGGGTCATGGGGTCCGCTTGCCGGCAAGTTCAAGCCGTTCACCGGTGGCCCGCGCTACTACGCGCGGCTGAAGACGATCCGCGTGCCACCGTGGCCCGGCAAGGTGCCGTTCACCAGCGGCGACGAGCGCACGCCGCTCGACGTCGCCCTCTACGTCGCGCTCCTGGCGAGCCTCGTCACCGGGATCGCGATGAGCGGCAGCGACTCGTCGTCGCTCACCGACGCGGTGGGGCCGAACAAGGGCCTCGTGGAGCCGGCGGTGATCATCGTGACGATCGTCCTGCTCGTGCTCGCCGGACTGCGCGACAAGATCCTCTTCCTGGCGGCGCGCAGCGAGCAGTGGTTGCCGGCGCTGGTCTTCTTCGCGTTCTTCCCGTTCGTCGACATGATCGTGGCCGCGAAGTTGCTGATCGTGATGATCTGGTTCGGCGCGGGCATCTCCAAGCTCAACCGCCACTTCGAGTGCGTCATCGCGCCGATGGTCAGCAACACGCCGTGGATGCCGTTCAAGGGCATCAAGCGCAAGCACTACCGCAACTTCCCGGACGACCTGCGCCCGTCGAAGGAAGCGAAGTTCATGGCGCACGGGCCGGGCGCGTTCGGCGAGCTCGTCCCGCCGCTGATCCTGCTGTTCTCGCATAACGAGACGCTGTCGACGGCCACCGCCGTCTTCATGATCTGTTACCACACGTTCATCATCTCGACGTTCCCGCTGGCGGTTCCGCTGGAGTGGAACGTGATGTTCGCCTACATCGTCGCCTTCCTCTTCATCGGGTTCCCGAACCACGAGGGCTACGGGCTCGCAGACATGGACCCGGCGCTGCTGGCGCTGGTCGTCGGCTCGCTGCTGGTGTTCCCGATATTCGGAGAGCTGCGCCCCGACAAGGTCTCCTTCCTCCCGGCCTTCCGCCAGTACTCCGGCAACTGGGCGACGGCGTTCTGGATGTTCGCGCCGGGCTGCGAGAAGAAGATCGACGAGCACGTCGTCAAGCCGGCCCCGTCGCAGAAGGGACAGCTCACGGAGATCTACGGCGAGGCGGAGGCCGAGGTCGTCCTGCAGCAGTTGCTGGGCTGGCGCTCGCTGCACAGCCAGGCGCGCGGGCTGAACTCGGTGATGATGAACAACCTCGGCGACGACATCGACGTCTACACGCCGCGCGAGGCCGAGTTCATGTGCAACAACATCACCGGTTTCAACTTCGGCGACGGGCACTTCCACAACGAGGTGATGCTCGACGGGCTGCAGCGGCGCTGTCAGTTCGCGCCGGGCGAGTTCATCGTCGTTTGGGTCGAGTCCGAGCCGATCGGCAACGGCCGCCAGCAGTACTGGGTCTGGGATGCCGGCGTCGGCATCGTCGAGCGCGGCAGCTGGTCGGTGAAGGACTGCGTCGAGGCGCTCAACTGGCTGCCGGACGGACCGATCGCGACGGACGTCACCTGGCGCAAGCCCGGCTACGTCCGCGTCAGCCACAGCAACGGGTCGCCGGGCGCCGCGTCAGCGGACCACGCGGTCACGCCGCCGCAGGTCATCCACCCATGACCAGCGCCGTCGTCGTCGGCAGCGGGCCCAATGGGCTCGCTGCCGCCCTGACCCTCGCCGCCGAGGGCATCGACGTCACGGTGCTCGAGGCGGCCGACACGCTCGGCGGCGGCACGCGCAGCTCGGAGCTGACGCTGCCCGGGCTGCTCCACGACGAGTGCTCGGCGGCGCACCCGCTGGCCGTCGACACGCCGTTCTCGCGGAAGTTCGATCTCGGCGCCCACGGGCTCGTGTGGCGCCAGCCCGAGGTGCAGTACGCGCACCCGCTCGACGACGGCGCAGGCGCCGCGGTCTATCGCTCGGTCGAGAAGACGGCGACCGGCCTCGACGGGCGCGACGGCAAACGCTGGCGGGCGCTGTTCGGGCCGCTGACGGATGACTTCGTGTCCATCGTTCCCGACTTCACGCGCCCGATGCTGCACAAGCCCGACCACCCGATCAAGCTGATGCGCTTCGGGATCCCGTCGGGGATGCCGGCCGCGGTGCTGGCGCGCTGGTTCACGACGCCCCAGGGCCGCGCGCTGTGGGCCGGCGTCGCCGCGCACGCGTTTCGCCCCTTCGCCGCGCCGATGTCCTCCGCCGTCGGCGTGACGCTCGGCACCGCGGCGCACCGCTTCGGCTGGCCCGTCGCAGAGGGCGGCTCGGCGGCGATCAGCCGCGCGATGATCGCGTTTGCCGAGCAGCACGGCGCCAAGTTCGAGACCGGCGTGCGCGTGACGTCGCTCGACGAGCTCGGCGGGGCGGACATCGTGATGCTCGACGTCGCGCCCGCCGCGGCCGCGGAGATCGCCGGCGCGCGCATGCCGCGGCGGATCGCACGGGCGCTGCGGCGCTTTCGCCACGGCCCCGGCACGTTCAAGATCGACTACGCCGTGCAGGACGGCGTGCCGTGGGCGCACGAGGCGTCGCGCCACGCGGGCACGGTCCACGTCGGCGGCAGCTACCAGGAGATCGCCGCCGGCGAGCGGATGGTCGCCAAGGGCCGCATGCCCGAGCGCCCTTTCGTGCTCGCCTGCCAGCAATACCTCGCCGACCCGACGCGCTCCGACGGCGACGTGCATCCCTTCTACGCCTACGCGCACGTCCCGGCCGGCTACGACGGCGACGCGACCGCGGCGATCGAGGCGCAGCTCGAGCGCTTCGCGCCCGGGTTCGGCGAGCGCGTGCTCGCCAGGCACGTCCGCAACGTCGCCCAGATGGAGGCGCACAACGTCAACTACGTCGGCGGCGACGTCGTGACCGGCGCGAACGATCCGCGCCAGATGGTCTTCCGCCCGCGGGTGGCGCTGGACCCCTACTCAACCGGCGTGCCCGGCGTCTTCCTCTGCTCAGCGGCGACGCCGCCCGGCGCGGGCGCGCACGGCATGTGCGGCTACAACGCCGCGACCTCGGCACTGCGCAGGCTCGAGCCGTCGCGCGATCTCGCGCCGGCCGCGGAGCGCGAGCCGTCGGTGATTTAGCGACGGTCGAATCGCTCGCCAGGTCGCGACACGTCCCGCAGGCTGGATCGCATGCAACCCAGCCTCCTCACATCAGAGCTCGCTCGCACGGTCATCGACAGCCGCGATTATCGCTGGCGCGTCGCCACCGGAGCATTCAACCTCGCCTTCGAGCAGACGCCGGCGCTCGTCGCCGTGCCCGAAGACGAGGACGACATCATCGACGTCGTCAACTTCGCCCGCGAGCGCGGCATGCAGGTCGCGCCGCAGCGGACCGGTCACAACGCCGAGCCGCTCGGAGAGATGGACGGCGTCATCCTCGTCAAGACCGACGCCCTGGACAGCGTCGAGATCGACGCCGCGCGCCGGATCGCCCGCGTCGGCGCGGGCGTCAAGTGGCGTGACGTCCTGCCGCTCGCCTCCGCGCACGGGCTCGCCGCCCTGCACGGCTCGACGGGCGATGTCAGCGTCGCCGGCTACACGCTCGGCGGCGGCGTGGGGTGGTACGGGCGCAAGCACGGCCTCTCGGCCAACAGCGTCGTCGCGATCGAGGTCGTCACGCCCGACGGCCGCCTGCGCCGCGTCGACGAGAACCACGACCCCGAGCTGTTCTGGGGTCTGCGCGGCGGCGGCGGCAACTTCGGCATCGTCACGGCGCTCGAGCTGCGCCTCTACCCGATCGAGCGCGTGTATGCGGGGATGATGTTCTTCCCGGTCGAGCGTGCCCCCGAGGTCCTGCACGCCTGGCGCGAGTGGACGGAGACCGCGCCCTTGGATGTCACGTCGGTCGGGCGGCTGCTGCAGTTCCCGCCGGTCCCCGACCTCCCAGCGCAGTTCAGCGGGCGCCGCTTCGCCGCCGTCGACGCCGTCGTCGTCGGCGATGAGGCGCGCGGCGAGGAGCTGCTCGCGCCGCTGCGTGCGCTCGGGCCGGAGATCGACACGTTCGCGGTCGTGGCGCCGGCGGAGATCGCCGAACTGCACATGGACCCGCAGGAGCCCGTGCCCTACGTCGCCGCGGGCCAGATGCTCGGCGACCTCGACGCCGAGGCGATCGATCGCTTCCTCGCGGCGGCCGGGCCGGACTCGGGCTCAGAGCTCCTCGTCGCGGAGATCCGCCACGTCGGCGGCGCGCTACGCAAGCCCGAGCCGCACCAGGGTGCGCTCGGGACGTTCGACGCGTCGTACCTGACGCTCGGCGTCGGGATGGCCTTCGACGAGGACGGCCGCCGCCGCAGTCACGAGCGCCTGCTGCTGATGGCCGACGCCTTCGCGCCGTATGACACCGGCCGCCAGTACCTCAACTTCACCGAGGAACGGACGGACCCGGCGCGCTTCTTCACGCCCGACGCGTACCGGCGCCTGCGCGTGCTGAGGGCCGCAGTCGACCCGCACGGCGTGATGCGCGCAAACCATCCGATTCCGGCGGTGCGCTGAGCGCTCAGGCGACGTGCGTGCCGTTGACCGTGGCAGGCGCCGGCGCGAGCTCGGGCTCGGCCAGAGCGGCGCCGATCGCGCGGTAGGACGCGCGGTTGAATACCAGCCCGACGTGGCTGCCGGTGACCTCGACGCACGTCGCCTCGTCGACGATCGCGGTCTTCCATTCCACGACGCCGTCGCCGCGTGAGTAGATGCTCGTCAGGCGCACGTCCTCGGGAAACGGCGCGCGATAGGCCTGCATGAACGGGCAGTCGCAGCGGCGCTGGAAGCACGTGCGCGTCGGGGTGCGCTGCGCCGCGCGCGCCGCCTGGCGGGCCAGGCCGACGGCCATCCGCGTCGGCCTGCTGATGCCGTAGAGGTCCTGCAGATCGGCCCCGAGGGAGATCGCGTGGGACACCATGTCGGGGCGCCGCGCGCCGAGGGCACGCGCGAGGTGCCCGCCGCGGCTGTGGCCGATGACGGCCACCCGGCGCCCGGACGTCGCGTACATCTCGGCAGCGGTGCGCTCGACGCGCGCGAGCGCGCGGTCGGCGCAGTCGACGTTGAACAGGAACCCCGCCGTGTTCGCGCGGTAGCCCATCCGGTGCAGCCACGAGGCGAGCATCAGCAGCGTCTGATCGCCGACGAGGAAGCCGGGCAGCAGCAGCACCGCGCGGCCGTCGCCGCGTGGCACGTCGCGGCCGTAGAAGACGGGGTCGGCGAGCAGGCGCCAGGCCTCCAGCGACCAGCGCGTCTCGGCGAGCGGGCGCCCCCACCAGCGCCCGGGCTCAGGCTCGGTCATCCCGCGAGCACGTAACTACCGGGAGCCTTGGCGGCGGGCGGGAACTCGCGGCTGCCGAGCGTCTTGCGCGCGGGCTTGGTCTCTCCCGAGCGCTCGGCGAGCCACTCCACGTAGTCCGTCCACCAGCTGCCGCTGTGCTTCGGCGTCGACTCGAAGAAGGCGTTGGGATCGTCGGGCAGGTCCTCCGAGGCGCGGTAGCTCGAGCGCGATTCGGGGCCGGGCGGGTTGATCAGCGCCTGGATGTGGCCGCTGGTGGACAGGACGAAGCGCTGGCGACCGCCGAGCAGGCGCCCGCCGCGGTAGGCGTTGTGCCAGGGGACGATGTGGTCGTTGAGCCCGGCGATGACGTAGCTGTCGACGTCGACCTTGCGCAGGTCGATGTAGCTGTCGAGCACCTCCATCTCCAGCGGCTTGGTCATCGAGTTCTTCAGCGACATGTTCACGAAGTCCCGGTGCAGGCCGGCCGCCAGGCGCACCGCGTCCTGGTTCCAGTAGAGGATGTCGAAGGCCGGCAGCGGGCGCCCGAGCAGGTAGTTGTTGACGACGTAGCCCCAGACGAGGTCGTTGGGGCGTAGCCAGGCGAAGACGCCGGCGAGCGCCTGGCCGTCGAGGTAGCCCTTGCGCGCCGACTGCGCGATCGCGCTCTCTGCGACCTCGCGGCTCGTGATCGCCGACGTCGTTCCCGCCTGCTTGTTGTCCAGCGCGCAGACCATCAGCGTGACGCTGGCGATGCTGTCGAGGCCGCCGGCCTCGGCGAGGTGGCCGAGCAGCCCGGCCGTCAGGATCCCGCCCGAGCAGGCGGCAGCGAGGTGGACCTGGTCCTGGTCGGTGATCGCAGCGACGGCGTCGCGCGCCTCCTTGATCGCGCGCGCGTACGTGTCGAAGTCGAAGTGCCCCTGCGCCTGGTCGGGGTTGCGCCAGGAGATCATGAAGACCTGCTGGCCCTGGGCGACGAGGTGCTCGGCGATGCTGCGGCCCGGCGCCAGGTCGAGCACGTAGTACTTGTTGATCGTCGGGGGGACGACGAGCAGCGGCACGGTCCGCACGCGCTTGGTCGTCGGCGCGTACTGCAAGAGCTCGAAGACCTCGGTGCGCAGGACGACCGAGCCGGGCGTGATCGCGAGGTTCTCACCGACGTCGAACTTGTCGGTGTCGACCATCGCCGGCAGCCGGCGGTGGCGCACGTCGCGCGCCAGGCGCGCGCCGCCGACGACGAGGTTCTGGCCGCCGCGGTCGATCGTCTCCTTGAGCACCGCCGGGTTCGACAGCGGGAAGTTCGTCGGCGCGAGCGCGTCGAGCACGTTCTCGACCGCGAAGCGGGTCACGCGGTCCGCACGCCAGTCCAGGCCGGCGTCGGTGACGACGCCGTCGGCGGCGTCGGTGGCGGCGAGGTAGGCCTGCAGCACGCGGCGGTAGAACCAGTTCTGCTGCCAGGCCGGGTCGGCAAAGCGCCGGTCGCCCTTGCGCGGCTCGAGCTCGGACTGCCCGCGGGCGACCTTGACGAGCTCTCCGGCCAGCCCTGCCGCGCGCGCTGCGACGCGGTCGGGGCGGCGGGCGACGTTCGCGGCCAGGCGGGCCAGCGCTGCCGGCCGTACGACGCGCGTGGCGCTGGTCGCGCCGGCGGCGTCGGTGAGCATCGCATCGAGCGCGCCCGTGCGTTTGGGGGGAACGGAGTCCCGCGTGGACGTCATCCAGCAGCAGACTCGTCGCGCGCGCGTGCGCCCGCAATGTGGCTTTTCGCCAAAGCCACGCTCTGCCTATGTGGCGCCGCCGGAATTCGGGCGTTATCCAGGCAGATGTCCGGTGGCCGCGAGCCCGATCAGCGCCGAGTTGTAGGCGCCGGCGGAGAAACCGCGGTCGACGGCGATCACGGCGCCGTTGATCTCACGGGCCTCGGGGGAGCAGAGCATGAGGACCGCGTTGGCGAGGTTCTCGGGCGGGATCATCATCGCGTCCATCGCCGAGCCGTTGCCGTTGGGCACGGGAGGGGTCCAGTCGTCGCCGAGCATGTCGCGCCCGCGGGCGACGAGCGACGCGAGCGACAGCGCGGTTGCAACGGCGCCGACGATCAGCGCGTTGGCGCGCACGCCGAACTCCATGTTCTCGACGGCGATGACGCGCGCGAGCTGGATCGCGGCCGCCTTGGACATGCCGTAGGAGCCCATCGTCGCGAGCCCCTGGACGCCCGCGCCGGAGGCGACGGTGACGATCACGCCGCCGCGCTGCTCGCGCATCGTGGGAAGGACCGCGCGCGACATGAACAGCGGGCCGTCGAGCGTCGGGCCGGACACGGCGCGCCAGTCCTCCTCGGAGAGCTCGTCGATGCGCAGCTGCGGCAGCGAGGTGCCCGCGTTGTTGATCAGGATGTCGATGCGCCCGTGCTGCTCGAGCGCCGTGGCTGCGACGCGCTGACAGTCATCCCAGCGCCCGGCGTCGGCCTGCACGAACGTGAATGCCGCGCCGAGCTCGTCGCACAGCGCGGCAGCCGGTTCAGGGTTGCGCGCGGTGCCGACGACGGTGGCGCCCGCGCCGGCGAGCGAGACGCTGAGGGCATGGCCGATGCCGCGTGTGGCGCCGGTGACGATCGCGACCTGGCCGGAGAGATCGACGGGCATGATCAGGCGTCCTGTGTCGTGGTCGCGAAGCGCGCGCCCCACGCGGCCGCGAGGCCGGCGTTCTGGGCGGGGGTGCTCCCGTAGGTGACGATCTCGTCGGCGCCCGCGTCGCGGAAGCGCTGCAGCGACGCGACGCAGTCCTGCGCCGAGCCGATCGCGCAGGACTCGAGCATCCACTTGTCGGGGACGAGCGCCGCCGGGCCGAGCAGTTCGGCGCGGTGGAACTTCAGGTCGCTGACGGAGTCCATCCCGGCGAACTGCTCGTGCTCGCGCAGCGCCGCCAGCGGGGCCGGGTCCCAGCCGTTCAGCTCGACGAGCGTCTCGCCGTAGCCGGGCGCGTCGAGATAGGTCACGGCGCGCGCGTGCGCGAGCGCGCGCGTCTCGGTGTCGTCGAGGTCGGGCGCCGTGATCACCGACTGGCAGATGCGCAGCGTCGCCGGGTCGCGCCCGATCTCCTCGCACTCGCTATGCAACCGCTCGACGATCGTCTGCGTCGCGGTCGGCGTGAAGACCGGCGGCAGCAGCACGCCGTCAAACGCCGCGGCCGAGGCCTTCGCGCCGAGGCGCTGGCCGAGCGTGCCGAACCAGACCGGCGGCGCCGGCACGTCGGGGTCGGCGTCCTCGAGCACGAGGTGCGAGAACGTCCCGGCGGGCCCGTCGTAGGCGACCTCCTCGCCGCGCCAGAGGCGGCGCAGGATGTCGACGTAGTCGCGCAGCGCGGTATAGCTGGGCATCTCCAGGCCCGCGCCGCCGAGCCAGCCCGGGTTGCCGCGTCCTAGCCCGAGGACGAAGCGCGGTCCGAACGCCGCCTGCATCGTCGCGCCGAGCCCGGCGGCGTGCAGGGGGTGGCGCGCGGGTGTCGTGATGATCCCCGACGCGACCTCGATCGTCGATGTCCGCGCCGCGATCGCCGCGAGCAGGACGCCCGCTTCCTTGAGGTTCCAGCGCTCAGACAGGAACACCCGGCGAAAGCCCAGGCGCTCGGCGTCGAGGCCGTCCTCGATTCCCTGCGCGGGCGTGCGCGAGTCCGTCGGGTAGGCGGTCTCGCGTTCGCGCGCGGTCACGCGCCCGCTGATGACGTAGGCGCTGAGGTCGTCGTGCATCACAGCGTGCCGAACGCGTCGAGGTCGCCGGCGTGCTTGAGCGTGCGCAGGACGAGCGCGTCGGCAAGGCCGCGCTCGTCGCCGGCGATCGCCATCGCGCCGAGCATCGCGACGCCGGGCGCGAGCGTGTAGAGCAGGCTCTGGCGGTAGTGCAGCCGGCACTGCTCCCAGTCGTAGCCGCTGATCCCGTGGGCGTGCAGTGCGTCGTGGTAGCGGCGCAGCAGCGTCTCCCAGACGTCGCCGAGGACGTCCGGCTGGAAGCTGCCCGAGAGCAGGTACGCGACGTCCTGGGTGCCGCGCGTGTTCGCGGGGATCTGCCAGTCGATGACGACGGGCGTGCCGTCATCGCGGAAGAACAGGTTGTCGAGGCGGAAGTCGTTGTGCACGAGCGTCCGCGGTCCCTCGTCACAGCGCGCGAGCACGTCCACCCAGTTCGGCGCGGCGTCGGCCAGCGCGGCGAGGACGCCGTCAGGCACGCGGCCGGCGTAGCGCTCCCGCAGCGCCGGCAAACCGCTGGTGATCAGCTGCGTGAGCATCCCCGCGAACATCGGGTCGCGCAGGGACACCGTCCATGAGTCCCCGCCGGGAATCGGCTTCTCCCAGAACGCCGCATGCATCGCGGCGAGCCCGTCGACGAGCCGCTCGGCGTCGGCGACGCTCAGCCCGGCGACCTGATCGCCCATGCGCAGGCTCTCGAGGTCCTCGAGCAGCAACGGCAGCTCGTCGCCGTCGCCCGCGAAGTAGCAGCGCGGCGCGGCGAACGGCAGCTGCGGCGCGACCTCGACGTAGCAATGGCGCTCGCGCTGGAAGAGTCCGAGCGCGCCGTCCATCGCCACCTGGGTCTCCGTGCTGCCGCGGAACTTGGCGATCGCCGACGTCGGGCCGTCGGGGCCGTCGCAGCGCACGCGAGCGAGCTCGCCGGCGGCGCCGGCGACCGCCAGCGGCTCCACATCGACGGTTGTGACCGCGGTGCCCAACACGTCGGTGAGCCAGGCGGGGTCGAGCTGTGCGCGTGTAGCGAGCATCGGGCGAACATAGCCCGGATGGAAGTCACTGTCAAGAAGGAAGTTACTAGCAATATGGCCGCGACAGTCGCTAAGCTTCGCGGCGATGACGATCGAGGCCCCCGAGTCCCCGCGCGACCGCCGCCGCCTGCGCACGCGCCGCGAGCTGGCCGCGACGGCGGTGCGGCTGTTCGAGGAGCGCGGCTTCGCCGCGACCACCGTCGAGGAGATCGCCGACGCTGCGGACTACTCGGCGAGCACGTTCTTTCGGATGTTCGAGCGCAAGGAGGACGCGGTCTTCTTCGACATGCCCGACCGCCTGGTCGCGCTGCGCGCCGAGCTCGACGGGCCCGACGTCCCGGCCTGGCCCGCCGTGCGCGCGGCGCTGGTCGACCACGCGCGGACCTGGGAGGAGGATGACCTCGAGTTCGCCGCGGCGCGCGTGCGCCTCTTCCATCGCGAGCCGGCGCTCGCCAGTCGCTACCTCGAGTACTGCCAGGAGTACGAGGACTGGTTTGCCGCGTTGGTCGCGCGCCGGCGCGGCACCGACGCACAGAGCGACGTCGTCGCCCAGCTCACCGCCGGCGCTGTCATCGCGGGGCTGCGCGCGGCGTTCCGCGTCCAGGCCGCCGCGTCAGGTGCGGCCGCCGGCGGCTCGGTCATCGGCCATCTCGAGCGCGCTTTCGACGCGCTCGAGGCGGGCGCGCTCGTCACGTAGCAACTCGGTGTCGTCCTCGGAGTGGACGATGAGCACCGGAATCGGGCTGTGGTGCAGGACGTGGTGGCTGACGCTGCCGAGCAGCGCGGAGCGCACGGCACCGCGGCCGCGCGAGCCCATCACGACGAGATCGTGATGGCCCTCGTCGATCTGGCACAGCAGCGCGGAGCGGATCGGCTTCTCGGTCAGGACGGTCGTGAGCGACACGTCGTCGGGCGCGCGGTCGCGCGCCCGCTCGATGATCCGCTCGGACTCCGCACGCAGTTCGCTCGCCAGCCGGACGGTCTCGCCGACGGCGACGACGGTGGTGGCGGGGACCGAGGGGACCGCGGTCATCACCGTCAGCCGCGCGTGCCCGCTCTCGGCCAGGTCGATGGCGTGCGCGAGCGCCTGATCGGCGTGTGCTGAGCCATCGATGGCGACCAGGATGTTATGAAACATTGCGCACACAACATATCGCAAAGCAATACAGTTCTCAACGTGCCGCCTGCTGTGACACCAGAGCTGGATCGCTCCGAGCAGATCGATTTCGTCTCCAGTCAGCTGCTCCCGCGTGCCGCGCTGGCCTGCCGGCTGATGATCAGCCAGCTGGGCGGCGACCTGTCACGCACCGAGGTGGGGCTGCTCAACGTGCTCAACGGCGGCCCGCGGCGGATCACCGAGCTGGCGGCGCTCGAGCGCCTGGCCCAGCCGACGATGACGCTGCTGGTCAAGCGCCTCGAGCGTCAGGGCCTCGTCGAGCGCGAGCGCCAGGCCGACGACCGCCGCGTCGTCCTCGTCACCCTGACCGCGGTGGGCAGCGCGACGCTCGCCGACTACCGCGCACAGGCCAGCACGGCGCTCGGCGCGCATCTGGCCGAGATGCCCGACGGCGAGGTCGAGGCGCTCGCCGCCGCGACGGAATCGCTCGCGCAGCTCATCACCCACCTGCAGAGCGACGCGACGGCCTGACGCACTACGGTCTGAGTCATGGCCACCCCCGAGAAGCCCGAGGTCGACGTCCCGGTCGGCCAGTCGCCGTCCTACCAGCTCGAGCTCGACGATCTCAGCGTCGGCGACGGCGACGAGGCCGCAGCCGGCCACGTCGTCGAGGTCCACTACGTCGGCGTCTCGTGGTCGACCGGCGCGCAGTTCGACGCGTCCTGGGATCGCGGCGACACGTTCAAGTTCACGCTCGGCAAGGGCCAGGTGATCGCGGGCTGGGACCAGGGCGTCGCCGGCATGCGCGTCGGCGGGCGCCGGCGGATCACGATCCCGCCGATGCTCGGGTATGGCAAGCGTGGCGCCGGTGGTGTCATCGGGCCCGACGAGACGCTCGTCTTCGTCGTCGACCTCGTCGGCTTGCGTTAGCCGCTGCGCTTGTGCGCGCCGGGACACCGGCAGCATCGAGGGCGTTGGGCGCCGTCCTGCCGGTGGGATGGTCGGCCGGCGACATGAGGGGGTGGTGCGCAGCAAAGTGGCCAACAGGGGTTGGCCACTTCGTGTCGGATGCACCCCCACGTCCGGCCTGGATCACCCCGACTCGGTGGCGAACGTGCAGCCGCGGGTCTCGAGCTCAGCGAACAGCGCGGCGGGCTGGAGCACCTGCTCTGGTGCGACGACCCCGTTCGCATCGCCGAGCGCTCCGCGCGCGTAGAGCCGCGCCGCCGCAGCGGCGACCGAGCCGGTGGACACCACGCCGCCGCCCAGAGCCCAGCGTGCGTGGGGCTCGGTGAGGGCCGTCACGGTGATCGTCAGCGGCTTGCCGTCGCGTGTGCCGCTGACGTCGACGCGCTGCGCCGACCAGGTCTTCGCCGAGGCGCTGACCGGGCGGTCCTCCGCGCGCGTGGCGTCCGGCGCGCCCGCGCGCGCGACGAGCTCGGCGCGCACGGCCGGCGCCAGGCAGAGGCGAAAGTCGCAGTCGCGGGCGCCCAGGGCGGAGGGCAGCGTGAGCACCTCGGAGTGCAGCGTGTAGATCGACTCGCGTGCGCCGACCGGCTCGGGGAAGACGATCGGGCCGCCGTCGGTCAGCGGCGCGATCGGCGTTGCCTCGCCGTTGCGCACGACCATCGGGTCCAGCGTGACCTCGTCCATCAGCGTCTCGACCGCGTAGGGCGTCCAGAAGCCCGGCGGAGGGTCGAGGTCGACGCCGGCCGAGGCGCAGCGCACCGCGGTGACGGTGTCGAGGCGGGCCGCCGCGTGGACGGCCATCACGTTGGTCTTGCCCGGCGCCGCGCCGCAGCCCAGCACCGCGAGCAGCCCGGCCGCGGCGAAGGCGTCGTCCAGCTCGAGCTGCTCTGCCGTGACGTGGTAGAGGCCGCCGAGGTCGAGGTAGGCACAGCCGGCCGCCAGGCAGGCCTGCATCACCGCGAGGTTCAGCCGGTAGCTGGCCGCGTTGACGACGACGGCGCAGCCCGCCACCGCCGCGGTGAGCGCGTCGCCGTCGCGGGCGTCGACGGCTGCGATCTGCTCGCCGTCGGCGTGACGGTCGAGCAGCAGGACGTCGTCGAACTCCGGCGACTCGGCCAGGTCGCGCGCGATCGCGGGCCCGATCGTCCCTGCGGCACCAAGGACTGCGACTCGCACGCCGTTTCTACCCGGCTTCGAGTGAGCCCGGCGCCGCGACCTCCGCGCGTCTGCTGAAGAACTCCTTATGCCCGGTCGCCCACCAGATCGCCATCAGCACCGGGCCCATCAACAGGAAGCCGACGCCGATGACCAAGGGCGACCCGAGCCCGAGGACGGTGCCCGAGCCGGCGTCATCCTTGCTGAGGTCGACGCACGACTTGACGAACACGGCGAGCAGGATGCTCGCGCCGGCGAACGGCATCAGCCCCGCGTAGACGAAGTTCTTCACGCTGCGCGTGAGCTCGCGGCGGTAGTACCAGACGCAGGCGAAGCCGGTGATGCCGTAGTAGAAGGCGATCATCAGGCCGAGGGCCAGGATCGAGTCCTTGAGGATGTTCTCGCTGACGATCGTCAGGCCGACGTACCAGGCGATCGAGAACGCGCCCATGAGGATGGTCGAGACGTCCGGCGTCATATGCCGCGGATGAATCCGACCCAGTGACTCCGGGAGCGCCTTGACGCGCGCCATCGAGAGCGTTGTGCGCGCCGTCGGCAGGATCGTCGTCTGCGTCGATGCCGCCGCCGAGGTGAGCACCGCGATGATCACCGTCTTGCCGAGGAGGTCGCTGCCGAACACGTCGTTGGCGAGCACGCCGAGAACGTCGTCCTGTTCGGCCAGTCGCTCGGTGCCGCCGAACGCGACGGCTGCGGTCGACACCAGCACGTAGATGAGCAGCAGGATCACGGTCGCCGCCACGGCTGCGCGGCCCGGGACCTTGTCGGAGTCCTCGGTCTCCTCGTTGACGGTGACCAGGCTGTCCCAGCCCCAGTAGATGAACACCGCGATCAGGACGCCGGAGGTGAGCGCGTCGACGGAGTCGATCGCAAACGGGGAGAACCACGACAGCTCGGGATGGATCGAGCCTGTCGGATCCTCGGCGAACACGCGGATGAGGGCGACGACGGCGAAGACCGCCAGTGTCACGATCTCCGCGCCGAGCAGCCAGCGCTGGGTGCGCGCGTTGAGCTCGATGCCGATGTAGCAGATCCCCGTCATGACGACGATCCAGATCACGCCCACTGCCGTGACGGCGGCGGTCGATGCGTCGATATCGAAGAGCAGGAACGAGTAGAGGCCGGCGATCTGCGCGAGGTTCGCCATGACGATGATGTCGGCGACGATGATCGCCCAGCCGCCGAGCCAGCCGGCGGCGGGACCGAACGCCTTGGTCACCCACGTGAACGTCGTGCCGCAGTCCGGGTCGGCCTTGTTGAGCTCGCGATACGCCATCGCGACGAACAGCATCGGGATGAACGCGACGAGCATGATCGCCGGGGCATGAACGCCGACGCCCTCGACGGCGACGATGTATCCGAGCACCGCCGCGAGGCTGTAGCCGGGCGCGGTCGATGCGACGCCGATCACGACGCTCGACACGAAGCCGATGGCGTTGGCCCTCAGACCCTTCTCTCCAGCCCCTGAACCACTCGCTGCGGGAACCGGGATCGCTGCGCTCTCCACCTCGACCTCCCTTTGGTCTGTTCGGCGTACCTTAGAGGCTAGTCCGGACCGCGACCAGCAGTTGCGCCTTCGGTCGCGATCAGCAGCACGCGGCTCGCGGGACCGAGGCCGGCTCCCGCGCGCAGGGCGGCCAGCGGGGCGGCCCCGGACTCGCCGATCGTCAGGCCGGCGACGGCGAGCTCGCGCATCGCGGCGGCGGCCTGCGCGTCGTCGACGGTGACCGTGGCGTGGATGCCGTCGCGCAGCGACGGCCACGCGGCGATCGACACCTCCGAGCAGTCCAGGCCCGCCATCGTCGTGCCGGGCGCCGGCACCGCGGTCGGCGCGCCCGCGGCGAGCGACGCGGTCAGGCAGGCGGCGGTGACCGGCTCGACGCCGATCACGCTCGCGCCGGGCGCCGCGGCGAAGCGCGCGGCGGCCGCCGCCAGCGAGCCGACGCCGACCGGGACGAGGATCGTGTCGAACTCGCCCTGCGCCGCCGCCTCGTCGAACAGGGTCGCGTAGCCGTCGATCACCCAGTGCGCCGGCCCGCTGTCGCCGACGTCGGCGATCTCGGCCACGCCGGGCTCGCGCCCGGCAGCCGCCGCCTGGCCGACGGCGTCCTCGTAGCTCCCGTCGACGATCACGACCTCCGCGCCCTCACCGGCGATCGCGTCGCGTCGCGCCGGGAGCGCCCGCGCAGGCAGGAAGACGCGAGCGCGCAGCCCGCGCATCGCCGCGACGCGCGCGACGGCGCGCCCATGGTTGCCGGCACTGGCGGCGACGAGCGTGTCGACGTCGGGGCGCTCGCGCAGCGTGCGCTCGACGGCCCACGACGCGCCGAGGATCTTGAAGGCCGGCAGCCCGAGGCGGTCGGACTCGTCCTTGAGCGCGACGGTGGCGAGCCCGAGCTCGGCGGCCAGCCCCGGCAGCGGGCGCAGCGGTGTCGGCCGGTAGCCCGGGAGCGCCGCGTGAAACGCGGCGGCCTCGCGCGACGGCGCCGCCACGGCGCTCGCGTCGACGCGCGGGTTGACGAAGAAGCTCACCGCGCCAATGTCTACACGGCGCGGCGGGCCGGCAGCACACGACGGCCGACGTACTCCTCGGGGCGCTCGGGCCGGCGCACCGGCGATACCGGCAGGCCGAGGTCGTGCCCGCGCGCGACGACGCCGTCGGCGACGCGCTCGGCGACCGCGGCGATCGTCAACGAGGGGTTGACGCCGAGCGACGTCGGGATGATCGACGAACCGCTGCAGAACAGGCCCTCGTAGCCGTAGACCGCGCCGCGGTCGTCGACGACACCGAGCTCGGGCGACTCAGCCATCCGGCAGCCGCCGAGCGGGTGGGCGCAGTACGCCCCCTGCGTCTCGGTCAGCCGCATGAAACGCCCGACCCCACGGCGCTCGGCGATCGATCGCATCGCCGCGTCGGCGGCCTCGCGCACGCGGATCGACTGGTCGCTCATCGCATACGTGAACGTGCCGAACGCGAGCGGCCCGCCGTTGATCTGGATCGCGCCACCGCCCGTCGGCGGTGCGACGAGGAAGCTGCCGTCGTTGGTGTCCTGCACCATCGCCAGCAGCTCGATGCGCTGTGACCAGTTCGCCATCGCGCGCTTCTTCTGCACGCCCCACCAGGACGGCTCGCCGTCGGGGGAGCGGCCGTCGTCGTAGAGCAGGTTCGTCAGGCTCGACAGGAAGATCTCCTGCAGCGTGAAGCGCGTGCCGTCGCGGCGGTCGCCGACCCACCAGTCATAGCTCATCGTCGTGATCGGGCGGCCCTTGTGGAAGTCCGCATAGCCGGGCAGGCCCAGGACGTCGCGGACCTTCGCGGGATCGAACTCGATCGCCGCGACGTGGTCGCCGTTGGATCCCAGGTGCTTGCCGAGCTGGTCTGAGAGCGCCGGAAGCGCGAGCTGCGACCGCATCAGCAGCGGCGCGTCGCCCATCGCGCCGCTCGCGAGGATCAGCGCCTTGCACTCGTACTCGGCAAGGCCGGTGCCCGCGCGTGTCTCGGGGTCGATGCGGGTGGCGCTGACGACGTAGCGATAGGGGCGGGCGCTGGACTGGCGCACGGACTGCACCTCCACCAGCGCCTTCACGCGCACGCCGCGCGCCTCGGCAGCGGCGAGGTAGTTCGTGATCAGCGAGTTCTTGGCGCCGAAGACACAGCCGGTGTGACACCACTTCGCATCGACGCAGCGGCGCGGGTTGATCGCCAGCGGCACGCGGTCGCACGTGTGGCCCGCCGCGTCGAGCGCCGCCGCCCAGAGCCCGCCGGACTGAGAGACCTGGCTCCACGTCGGCCGGCGCACGCGCAGACCGGCCTCGACGCGGGCGTAGTAGCGGTCGAGCGTCTTGCGTGAGATCGTCGCCGGCCACATCCGGCGATCGTGCCCGTCGCCGGGGCGGTGGTCGCGGCGCTCGAACGTCTCGCGCGGCGCGCGCAGCGACGCCGCGAGGTAGAGGTTGGAGCCGCCGCCGACGAGGTTCGCGGTCACGACCTGCATGCCCTGCCCCTGGGTCAGGCGGTAGACCGAGGACAGGTGGTCGACGTGCATCGACTGCTTGAAGTCGGTGTGGCCCTTGCGCTCTCCGCGCTCGAGGACGACGATTGCGCGCGGGTCCGCGCCCGCGGCGACGTACGCCTCCGCGAGGCGGAACGCGGCGATCGAGCCGCCGAACCCGCTGCCCACGATGACGACGTCCGCGCGTTCCATCAGGGCAGGGATCCCGTGCGCGTGCGCTCGCGCGCGAGGCGCCGGCGGTAGGAGGCGCGCGCGTAGCCACCCGGCGCGGCGCCGGGCAGGCCCATCACGCCGTAGCCCGGCGCGTGCTCGGCGTCCTGCTTCACCGACGCCACGCCACAGAACGCCGCGAACGCCACCGCCGCGGCGGCCTCCCAGACCAGGCGCGTCGGATTGTCGTAGGCCGTGCCGGCGATCATCGCCGCCTCGCGCCCGCTGCGGCCGAGGGAGAGGAAGTCGCCGCCGGCTGCGAGCGAGCGCAGCTCGAGGTCGGCGAGGAAGACGGGGGCGAGCAGCGTGAAGCCGATCTTCGGATGCTGAGCGAGCGCGAGGGCGTCGGCCTCGACGGCGCCGGGCTCGTCGTCGAGCCCGAGGATCGCGCGCGGGTGGATCGCCTTGCCGCTGACCGTCCGCGCGACCTTGCGGCCGGGAATCAGCGTGTCGAAGACCGCCTGCAGCGTCGCGTCGGTGAACGGCGGGTCGGCGGCGCGGGCGTCGAGCGTCCGCGTCAGCGGCAGCGCCGCCACCACCGCAGCCGCAGCTGCCTCCTGCAGCACCGCCCGCCGCGTAAGTGAACGCACCCGTTCATGCTACCTTCGCCACATGCGCGGGGTGGCAGCGGCAATCGCGGTCCTGGCGGCCGCCGCCCCGGCGTCCGCGGCGCAGTTGCCGACCGGCTGGGGAGGGGAGCCGCCGTTCCCCTGCACGGTGCAGCAGGCCGGGCTCGGCGCGACCGTGCCGGACATGAAGGCCGATCCGTTCTGCATCGAGTTCGACAAGACGCGCCAGAACATCACGCAGGGCGGCATCGTCGCGTTCCTGCTGCAGGAGCCCGCGCGCCTGGCGGCGGCGGGGCTGAAGTGCAGGTACTTCCAGGTCGACCATTGGCGCGCGTCGGTCGTGCAGAACGACAAGCGCACGAAGCTCTACGAGTGGACCGGGCACTACTTCTTCGACAAGGCGCGCGGCGAGGGCGGCGTCCACATCGAGGGCTTCAACGTCAACGGGCGCACGTTCGACCCGTCGTCGCTGCCGGGCGTCCCGCGGGAGTTCTCGCGCTTCATGGGCCCCGGCACCGCGGGCTTTCGCACGCGCAACGCGCTGATGCTCGACCCGTTGTGCACGCTGGGCCTGCGCCGCTAGGTTGCGGGCGTGCGCATCACACACATCGGGGGGCCGACGGTCCTGATCGAGGTCGGCGGCTGGCGGCTGCTGACCGACCCGACGTTCGACCCGCCGGGCAAGCGCTACTTCTTCGGTTGGGGGACGGTGTCGCGCAAGCTCGCCGGCCCGGCGATCGCGGCGGACGACCTCCTGCCGATCGACGCGGTGCTGCTGAGCCACGACCACCACGGCGACAACCTCGATCCGGCCGGGCGCGCGTTCCTGCCGTCCGTGGGCACGGTCGTCACGACCGTCGCAGGCGCGAAGCGACTGGGCGCCGGCACGCAGGGCCTCGCGCCCTGGCAGACGACGACGCTCGAGGCGCCCGACCGCCCGGCGATCGAGATCACGGCGACGCCGTGCCGCCACGGCCCGCCCGGCAGCAAGCCGATCGTCGGCGACGTCGTCGGCTTCGCGCTGCGCTGGGACGGCCAGGAGCACGGCGTGCTCTGGATCTCCGGCGACACCGTCCTCTACGACGGCGTGCGCGAGGTCGGCGAGCGCCTGCAGGTCGACACCGCGCTGCTGCACCTCGGCGGCGTGCGCTTCCCGGTGTCCGGGCCGCTGCGCTACACGATGACCGCGAAGGACGCCGTCGAGCTGAGCGGCGTCGTCGATCCGCGCACCGTGATCCCGATCCACTACGAGGGCTGGAAGCACTTCCGCCAGGGCCGCGAAGCGATCGAGCGCGAGTTCGCGACGGCGCCGCCCGAGTTCCGCGACCGCGTCCGCTGGCTGCCGATCGGCGAGGCCATCGAGGTCCCCGGGTGAGGGGCAACAGCGAGCTCAGCTTCGCCGAGCGGCGAACGCTCGCGCTGGTCGCCGCCGCGGGCGTCACGACCGGCGCGGTCGTGGCCGCCGAGCTGGCTCGCGTCTGGCGCCGCGGCGACGCGCCGCTGCCCGCGGAGACCGACGACGTGGTGCTCGCGGCCGAGCAGGCGATCGAGCAGACCGTCGAGGTCGCGCGGGCCGGCTACCGCGGCGGCTCGACGCGCGAGAACGCGCTGCTCAACCTGCTGCTGTCGTTCTCGGGGACGTTCGTCTTCGCCCGTACGTCGACGTCGCTGATCCGGCGCCGCGGGCGCTTCGGGCCGTTTCGCAACGTCGTCGCCAACGATCACCACATCCATCACTTCGTGCCCGGGATCGCGCTCGCGTTCGTCGCCGGCGGGATCTCGGTGGTCTCGCGCAACGAGCGGATCGATCCGCTCCTCGCCGTGCCGTTCGGCGCCGGCGTGGCGCTGACGCTCGACGAGTCCGCGCTGCTGCTCAAGCTCGACGACGTCTACTGGACCGAGGAAGGGATCCTCAGCGTCCAGATCACGCTGGCGACGATGGCGATGCTCTCGGCGCTGACGCTCGTGCTGCGCGTCCTGCGCCGCGGGGAGTCGGCGGTGCTGGCGAACGAGCAACAGGATGATCCCGGACGAGATCGTCTGCAACAAGACGATCTTCCGCTAAGCTAGGGACATGCAGCCCGTCAACGAGAGCCTCTGCTGGCTGTTGTCGCGTGCAAACCACGTGCTCGCCACGAAGCTGACGGCTGCGCTGGAGGAGATCGGGCTGCCGCCGCGCAACCACCAGGTGCTCGTCACCGCGCTGGGCGGCGAGCACACGCAGATCGAGCTTGCGCGCATCATCGGGCTCGACAAGACGACGATGGTCGTCACCGTCGACGAGCTCGAGGCGCAGGGCCTCGCCGAGCGCCGGCCGTCGAAGACCGACCGCCGGGCGCGCGTCATCGCGGTGACGAAGAAGGGCGAGCGCGCCGTGCTGAAGGGCAACGACGTCGCGGCGCGGGTGCACGAGGAGGTCCTCTCCGTGCTGGACGAGCCCGAGCGCCAGATCTTCATGGACTCGCTGAGCACGCTCGTCTGCGGCTCTCTGGACGAGCCCGCCGAGTGCGTGCAGCCGGTCCGGCGCCGCGCCGTGCGAGCGTCGTTGCGCCAATAATCCCGGGTAAGATAATCCCGTACGGGACGATCTGCTACGGTCCAATGTATGGCCGAGATCGCCCAGTCCTCTTCACACACCGACACCGCGACGGATCGCGCGCGCTGGATCGCGCTGATCGTCCTCTGCGCCGGCTTCCTCATGATCATCCTCGACCAGACGATCGTGAACGTCGCGCTGCCGTCGATCCAGGACGACCTCGGCTTCTCGCAGTCGAGCCTCGCCTGGGTCGTCAACGCCTACCTGATCGCCTTCGGCGGCCTGCTGCTGCTGGCCGGACGGCTCGGCGACCTCATCGGTCGTCGCAAGGTCTTCCTCGCCGGCCTGACGATCTTCACCGCCGCTTCGTTGCTGTGCGGCATCGCGCAGTCCCAGGAGGTGCTGATCGGCGCGCGCTTCATCCAGGGCGCCGGTGGCGCGCTGACCGCCGCCGTCATCCTCGGGATGATCGTCTCGATGTTTCCGCGCCCCGATGAGCAGGCGCGTGCGATCGGCGTCTACAGCTTCGTCGCCTCCGGCGGCGCGGCACTCGGGCTGCTGCTCGGCGGCGTGCTGACCGAGGCCATCAACTGGCACTGGATCTTCTTCGTCAACCTGCCGATCGGCATCCTCACCGCGGTGCTGGCGCTGCGCCTGCTGCCCGACGAGAAGGGCATCGGCCTCGAGCGCGGCGCGGACGCGTCCGGCGCCGTGCTGATCGTCGGCGCGCTGATGCTCGGCGTGTACACGATCGTCCAGGCCGCCGACAACGGCTGGGGCTCGTCGCGCACGCTCGTGCTCGCGGCCGTCTCGCTGTCGCTGCTTGCGGGCTTCCTCGCGCGCCAGGCGACCGCGCGCCAGCCGCTGATGCCGCTGCGCATCTTCCGCTCTCGCACGGTGTCGACGGCGAACCTCATCCAGGTGCTGATGATCGCCGGCATGTTCGGCATGTTCTTCCTCGGCGCGCTGTACATGCAGCGCGTGCTCGGCTACGACTCGATCGAGGTCGGCCTGGCGTTCCTGCCCGTCGCGCTTGCGATCGGCGTGCTGTCGCTCGGGTTCTCCGCGCGCCTGATCATGCGCTTCGGCGCGCGGGCGACGCTCGTGCCCGGCCTCGTGCTGATGCTCGGCGGCCTGCTGCTCTTCCGCGCTGCGGACGCCGACGCGTCCTACGCGACCGACCTGCTGCCGGTGATGCTGGCGCTCGGCATCGGCGCCGGGCTGGCGTTCCCCGCGCTGATGACGCTGGCGATGTCCGGGGCCACGCCCGAGGACTCCGGTCTGGCGTCCGGCCTCGTCAACACGACCCAGCAGGTCGGCGGAGCCCTGGGCCTCGCCGTCCTCGCGACGCTGTCGACGACGCACACCGCCAACCTGCGCGCCGACGGCGAGTCGTTGTCGACCGCGCTGGTCGACGGCTACCAGCTCGCCTACGGCATCGGCGCGATCCTGATCGCCACGGCGCTCGTGCTCGCGGTCGGCGTGCTGAAGCGCACCGACGGCCTGCCGATGGAGGAGCAGGCCGAGGCCGAGGTGGCCCACGGCGTGCTCGCCAACGAGGCAGGCTGATCAAGCTCCGCGGCCGCGCTCACACGGGCGCGGCCGCGGCCTCCTCCAGCGTCGCGATGTCGATCGTGCCCATGTGCAGCATCGCCTTGAACGCGCGCTGAGCGCATATCGTGGGTGCCGTGCGCGCGGCCGATCTCGACGTCCTCGTCACGGGTTCTGGGCCGCGCGTCGTCTTCGCGTCGGGCTCGATCGTCGACGCGCGGCGCACGTGGCGCCACCAGCTGGCGCTCGCCGAGCGCTTCACGCTCGTCATCCCGGAGCGGCCAGGCTTCGGCACCAGTCCGCCGCTGGAGCGCCCGGACTTCGAGCTCGAGGCACCGCTGATCGCCGAGCTGATCGGCGACGGCGCGCACCTCGTCGGCCACTCCTATGGCGCGATCGTCGCGCTGCTCGCGGCGGCGCAGCGCCCCGGGGCGGTGCGTTCGCTGACGGTCTCCGAGCCCGGCCTCCTGCGCCTCGGTGCGGGCACGCCTGAGACCGACGCGATGCTCGCCAACGGCGAGGAGCTCTACAACCGCCGGGGCGAGATGACGCCGGACCAGTTCGTGCGCTTCTTCCGTGCCGGCACCGGCTCGACGCACGAGACGCCCGACGAGCTGCCCGAGTGGCTGGAACGCGGCGCGCAGCTGGCGATCATCGAGCGCACCCCGTGGGAGGCCGACGTGCCGTTCGACAAGCTCGCCGGGATCCGGGCACTTGTGATCTCCGGCGGCCACTCGCCGATGTACGAGCGTGTCTGCGACGTCGTCGCCGAGCATCTGGGCGCGCAGCGCGCGGTGCTGCCGGGGCGGGGGCACACGATCCCCGCCACGGGCGACGCCTACAACTCACTCCTCGGGAATTTTCTACTTCCTTGACGAATGCCGTACCTTCCCGCCCATCAACGGGAGGCAGCTGGTCGGGGGGCTGGCGGCGCTGGCTTTGCTTGCGCTGCCCACGATGGCGGACGCGGCGCCACAGGTCACGTTCGACACGAACGGGCCGGGAGCGACCGCGGGGTGGGACAACTTCACGCCGGTCGCGCCGGGTTCGACCGACACCGAGTCGGCGAAGCTGCGAGCGCCGAAGGGGGAGCTGGCGCGCATGACGATCGCCAGCGTCGATGGCATCGCAAGCGCCACGGCCCCGGTCTTCGACTTCTTCACGGACACACTTGGCCAGCCGCTGCGGGTCGACATCAAGTTCTCCGACGGCGGCACCATGCTCAGCAACGTCCTGGGCGGATCCGGGGTCAACACCTGGGCCCGGTACGCGCTCTCGTGCCACGTCCCGGCAACCCGGTCACGGCGCACCTCGACAACGTGGTCGATGGCAACACCGTCGTCGGCGGGCGCGCGGCGACGAGGCTCGTCGCCGATCCCGTCGTCCTGCGCCTGACGCCGAGCCTCAAGCTCACGCTCGGTGCGCTCACCGCGACGCTGACCGAGCCGGGCGTCGGGCCGCTCGCGGGCCGCACCGTGACCTTCAAGGCCGGCAGCACGACCGCCTGCACCGCGACGACCAACCAATCCGGCGTCGCCAGTTGCAGCGCCAACAACGCCTCGCTGACAGCGCTGCTGAGCCTCGGCTACACCGCCACCTACGCAGGCGCCAGCATGTACAGGCCCGCCACTGGCAAGGGCGCGCTGATCAGCTAGGGCCCGCGCCAGGTCCCTGCGTAGCAGGGGCCGCCGCCGCAGACGTCGATGACGACGCCCCCGGGGCGCAGGAACGCCGACTTCTGGCGCATCCCGGCCGCCGAGCGGCGCGGGAACTCGTGCGGGTCCTGGCCGCTGCGCGGCGGCACCTCGGTCTTCGGCGGCGGTGGCGTGCCGACACCGCCGGTCGCCTCCATGCGCAGCGGCCCGATGTCCCAGCCGACGATCGCCGAGCCGGCGAACGGGTAGCGGGTGATCGGCGGGATGCCGAACGTCGGGTCGCGATCGGTGTCGCGCCCGGCGGCGGCCCACGGCACGTGCGCCGCGGCGCCGATCGTGCGCGCCTGCACCTTCGCGGCGTAGTGGGTGACCTGGTGGTCGCCCAGGCCGACGTGCAGCAGCACCTCGTGTGGCGGCGTGTCGGGCAGCGGGTCGCGCGTCATGTGCTGGGCGTAGCCGTTGGCCTCGGCGCGATCCCAGAGCATCTGCAACAGCGACAGCAGCAGCGGGCGCGCGCGCTCGTCGGGATACGCGTTGTAGAGGATCGTGGCGTACGTGTCGAAGTCGACGCTGCGGCGCAGCAGCGTCGAGTAGTTCATCCCGGGCACGCCGAGCACGGCGCGGTCGAAGTCCGGCGCGACGGCGACGAGCGCGCCGCCGATGATGCCGCCCTGGCTGTTGCCGTCGTAGTACAGGCGCGAGGTGTCGAGCACCGGCTTGCCGGCGACCCGGAAGGCGGGGTCGCGCACGAGCCCGTCGGGGTGGATCATCGCCCGCCCGAGATAGAGGAAGTTGAGCATCCCCTGCTGGACGCGGTCGCCGAGCGCCGGGAAGTTCGAGACGTCGAGCAGGATCGTCGCGAGCGGCGGCACGTCGCAGTTGGGCAGCTTGAGCGGGCGCCCCGCGGCCGCGTCCTGCAACAGCGCCATGATGTCGTCGGGCGACGGCGGGATGCCGGGCAGGTCGGCGCACGCCATGCCGACCCAGTCGGTCGCGCAGAACGCGAAGCCCTCGGTGTCGCTGAACGTCTCGAGCTGCGCCTGGCCGACCTCGTTGCGGCTGCCGAGCAGGCCATGGCCGTAGATGCCGGCGCGCAGCGGCACGCCGGCGAGCGCGCGCCGCGGGATCTGGCAGGTGAACCGGGCCTGCATCGTGCCGTTGACGGCCGGGCGTGCGCTGCCGCGGCGATAGTTGAAGCGCGCGCCGGCCAGGCAGCCGGGGAGGCTCAGGTAGCAGGGGACCGTGACGCGGCCCTCGACGCGGCGCAGGATCTGGCCCGTCGGCCCGTCGGGGTCGTCGGTGACCTTGTCGACGGCGTAGGCCGGGGAGCGGCCTTCGACGCGCAGGTCGCGCAGGTTGCGGTCGCCGAGGCGGGCGAACGCGTCGTCGCGGATCGCGAGCATGCGCTCGGTCAGGTTCTCCCGGCTGGCGACCGTGAAATCCCAGGCGAGGTAGAGGTCGTCGCGCGCGACGCCGGCCTGCGCGAGCGTCGTCAGCAGCGACTCGGCGTGCGGCCGGCGCTCCTCCAGCGCGTTGCTCGTCGTCGGCGTGGCGTCGCGCAGCGCGCGGAACGGCGCGCCCGGAGGAATGACCTTGCCCTCTGCGTCTCGCATCCGCCGCAGCGCGACGACGTAGCGGTGGCCTTCGCGCCAGTTGCGGGCCGGGCGGACGATCAGGTTGCGGTCCTGCGCGGCGCGGGGGTTGGCATCGAGCTCGGTCCACACCGGCCAGCGCTCGAGCGTGTCGGCATCGATCACGACGACCGGCTGGTTGCGGTCGTAGGCGCGGGCGATGTCCTGGATCGGGACCGCGCCGGTGCGCGCAAGCGCCTCCTGGTCGTCGAGCCCGGGGACGCGGATGATCAGCGGCGCGCCGGGGCTGAAGCCGTCGTTGCGGTTCCACTCGCGCGGGTCGATCGAGAGGCCGACGACGTTGCTGGGCATCGACGCGCGCGCGAGCTTCACGCGGCGGCCGGTCGGCGTGCCCGGGGCAGCGACGGTGAAGTGGTCGTTCGGGAACGGCTGCAGGCAGACCGCCGGGTCCAGCGGGTCACAACGGCCGGGGTTGGGCATCGCGACGCCGACGGCCGCGGGCGGGGTGGCGCGGCAACCGGAGCCGGGCGCCATGCGGCGGTAGCCGGCGCGTCCCCCGCGCGGCGCGGTGCGCGTGCCGCGATCCAGCAGCGGGCGGACGCGCAGCACACCCGCCGCGCAGCCACCGAGCACGGCGCGGCCGGCGGTCGTCAGGCCGACGCGCGTCGTGCGGCGCCCGCGGCGGCCGACCTTGATCGTCTTGGGCCGCCCGATCGTCGTGTAGGCGTCGCCGTCGGCGCGGTAGGCGACGACGACGCGCACCTTGGCGTCGCGCCGGGCCGACACGCTGACCCGGACGGCGTCGCCGTCGCGGACCGCCTGCACGGTCTGCGCGTCGGCGCGCGCCCGTGGTGTGGCGTCGGCCGCAGCGGCAACAGCGGCGGGCGCGCCGACTGTCGCGACAGCAGTCAGAACGACGGCGCGCCAGATGGCGCTAGGTCCGCGCAGACGACTTGCTCGCGGTCTTCTTGCGCTTGGGCGCGGCCTTCTTCTTGCGCTTGGGCTTCGGCATCTTGGCCTCCCCGGCCTTGATCGCCGCGCGCACACGCGGGTAGGTCCCGCAGCGGCAGACGTTGCGGAACGCGTCGATGTCGGACTCGCGCACCTTGCGGCCCTTGGCGTGGACCTCGTTGACGAGCGCGACCGCCGCCATGATCTGCCCGGGCTGGCAGTACCCGCACTGCGCGACGTCGCCGTCGAGCCACGCCTGCTGCATCGGATGCAGCTCCTTCTTGACGGTCGCCGGCAGGCCCTCGATCGTCGTGATCTTGTCGCTCGAGCGCAGCACCGAGACAGGCGTGATGCAGGGGTTGAACGCCTTGCCGTTGATGTGGCAGGTGCAGGCCTGGCAGACGCCCAGGCCGCAGCCGTACTTGGGGCCGTCGACGTCGAGCACGTCACGCAGGACCCACAGCAGCCGCTCGTCGTCGGCGACGTCGGCGCTGACGCGCTTGCCGTTGAGGATGAAGGTGTGAACGGGCACGTGCGACTCCTAACGCGTCGTCTTCTTGGCGGCGGGCTTCCTGCGCGGCTTCTTGCGCGGCCGCTTGAGGCCGGCCTTCTTGAGGCCGTCGCGCGGCGACTCCGGGATCGGCGGGACAGTCGGGAACACGTGGAAGAACTTCGTGGCCTCGGCGTGGTTGATCGGGAAGGACGTCGGCATCTTCCCCGTCGCGCGCGCATATGCGCACGCGGTCGCCGCCATCGCCGCCGCGACGCCGAACTCGCCGGCGCCGCCGGGCACGTCGCTGGTCTGCGGCACGACGATGACCTCGACCTCGGGCGGCGTGTTCCACTGGCGCGTGTAGAACGCGTCGTCCCAGCTGCCCTCCAGGAAGTAGCCGTCCTTGAGGTGCAGGCCGTAGGTCAGCGTCTGGGCGATGCCGTCCATGATCCCGCCCATCATCTGCGCCTTCAGGCCGAGGGGGTTGATCGGCAGGCCGACGTCGACGGCGAACACGGCCTTCGTGACGCGCGGGCCGGTGTAGCCGTGCTCGACCTTGCGGTTGACGGTCGCGGGGCGGCAGTCGATCTCGATGAGGCAGGCGCAGCGGCCCTTGTACTCGTGGTGCACTGCGAAGCCCTGGGCCGTGCCGGCCGGCATCGAGCGGCCCCACTTGCCGGCCTCCGCCGCCGTCTTGATGACGTACTTCATGCGGTCGTCCTGGGCGTGGTCCAGGCGGAAGGCGACCGGGTCCTTGTTCATCGCCTTGGCGGCGCGATCGACCATCAGCTCGCCCGCCGTGCGCACATCGGGGCTGTAGATGTTGCGCACGCTGCTGGTGTTGAACTGGCGGATGTCGTAGACCTCGTTGAGCAGCTGCGTGGCGAGCCCGAAGTTGTAGGGCACGATCGCGGTCAGCGTGAACACGGTCTCGGAGAACTGCAGGAGGTTCTGCCCCGGCAGGCTCGCGTCCAGCGCCGTGAAGAGGTCGCCGAAGCCCATCGTGAAGTCGGTCGCGACGCTCGTGTGACGCTGGTCGAACGACAGCACCGTCGAGCCGGAGTGCACGACGCGCACGCGCGACGTGGCCATCGGATGCACGCGACCCTGGCGGAAGTTGTCGGTGCGGTGCCACATGAGCTTCACCGGCTTGCCGATCTTCTGGGAGATCGCCGCCGCCTCGAACGCCGCGTCGGAGAACAGGTGACGGCCGAAGGAGCCGCCGGCCTCGGCGACGTGGCACTTCACCTGGTTCTGTTGCATCCCGAGGATCAGCGCCAGGATCCCCTGGGTCATGATCGGCGACTTCAGGCTCGACCAGACCTCGGCGCGATCCTTGCGCACGTCGGCGATCGCCGAGTTCGTCTCGAGCGGGTCGCCCGGGCGGAAGTGAAACGTGAACGTCTCGTCGATGACGTTGCCCGGGAGCGCCGGCGTCAGCGGTATCTCTGCGCCTTTGAGGTCCTTGAGCACCGAGGCGTCGGACTTGCCCGCGACCGGCGAGTTGCCCCAGCGCACCTTCAGTGCGCGCACGGCGTCCATGCACTGGCCGAAGGTCTTGGCGCGCACCGCGACGCCGCCCGCGACGTACTGCGTGTGCGGGATGACGACGACGTCCGTCACGCCCGGCATCGCCTTGACGTCGGCCATGTTGTCGACGCCGCGCACCGGCGCGTTGATCGTCGGCGGCCGGCAGACCATCGTCGGCAGCGCGTTGGGCACCTTGAGGTCCAGCGCGAACCGCTTGCGCCCGGTGACGATGTCGTGGCCGTCGATGCGCTTCTGGTCGGTGCCGACGTACTTCAGCTCCGCCCGCGGCTTGAGGCGCGGTGTCACCGCCGTGCTCTTGATGACCGCGGCCTTCTCGGCCAGCTCCGCGAACGTCGCCGTCGCGCCGCCAGGCGCGGTGAAGACGCCGTCAGCCAGCGTCAGCTCGGACTCGGCGACGTGCAGCTGCCGGGCCGCGACCTGCTCGAGCCGTCCGCGCGCGACGGCCGCCGCGTTGCGCACTGGGGCGTAGAGGGAGTGGACCGAGTTGGAGCCGCCGGTCAGCTGGTTGAAGAGCAGGCCCGGCCGCGCCTGCGCGAGCGTGACCTTGACCTTGTCGAGGGACACGCCCAGCTCGTCGGCGATCAGCATCGTGAACGTCGTCGTCAGGCCCTGCCCGACCTCGGCGCGCGGCAGCGCGAACGACACGGTGCCGTCGTTGTTGACGCCGACGGTAATCATGTGCGACGTCGGCCCCGCCGCGAGGTTCAGCAGGTCGCTGAGGTCGAACAGATGCGGTGGCTGGATCGTCGGGATCGCAGCCTCGGCACCGGCCTCCGCCCACCGCGCGCCGGCCAGAAGCGTCGGCGCGGCAATCAGGTATCCGACCATCCTCCGGCGCGTGATCCCGCCGCTCGTCGTACCCAGCAGATCGACCTCAGTCATGGGTGCTCCTCCTCGGAGCCACCATACCCGACAGGGTGTCAACTGATGCACATACGATCTGACCATGCGCGAGATCCTCGACCAGGTCGAGGCCTGGCTGGCAGCCGGGCAGAGCGTCGCGGTCGCGACGGTGCTCGACGTGCGGCGCTCCGCCCCGCGGCCGCCCGGCGCGAAGCTGGCGCTGAGCGCAGACGGGCAGGTCGCCGGCGCCGTGTCCGGCGGTTGTGTCGAAGGCGCGGTCGTGGAGGCGGCCGAGCAGACGCTCGCATCCGGCCGTCCCCAGCGTCTGCAGTTCGGGATCGCTGACGACGAGGCGTTCGACCTCGGTCTGCCGTGCGGTGGCGAGATCGACGTCTGGGTCGAGGCGCTGGCCCCGCAGCCGGCGCAGGAGCGCTTCGCCGCCGCGCTGCACGAACACGGGCGCGGGGTGCTCGTGACGCGGCTGGACGACGCCGCCAAGCTGTGGATCGACGCGGACGGCGAGCAGGTCGGCGCGCTCGGCGTCGACGCCGATCTCGACGCGGCCGCCGAGCGCATGTGGAGCGGGGTCAGCGGTCTCGTGTCGCTCGGAGACGTGGAGGTCTTTGCCGACGTCGTCGCGCCCCCGCCGCGGCTGATCATCGTCGGCGCAGTCGACTTCGCGGCGGCGCTCTGCCGCGCCGCACGGCTGCTGGGGTGGACCCCGTACGTGATCGACCCCCGGACGCGCTGGGCGGCCGCCGAGCGCTTCCCCGACGCAGAGCGCGTGCTGGCGCGCTGGCCGCAGGACGCCGTCGCCGAGCTCGGAGCGTTTGACCCCGCGACCTACGTCGTCGTCCTCGCGCACGACCCGAAGATCGACGACGCGGCGCTGGAGATCGCGCTCCCCTCGCCGGCGGCGTACGTCGGCGCGATGGGCAGCCGCCGGGCCAGCGAGGCGCGCGCGCAACGACTCCGCGAGCGCGGCGTCTCCGATGAGGCGCTGTCGCGGCTGGCGAGCCCGATCGGTCTCGACCTCGGGGCGCGCAGCGGCGCCGAGACGGCGGTGTCGATCCTGGCCGAGATCATCGCGACGACGAACGACCGCACGGGGGCGCGGCTGCGTGACGCGGACGGCACCATCCACGTGCGCCGCTGAGCCGGCGGCGCGCTAGACGCGGTAGAGGAAGCTGTAGACGGCCGGCGTGCCGGGCTGGCCCCAGCCGTCGAGGCAGTAGCGGTAGCTGCCGCCGTCCTCGGCCGGCATGTCGATCGTCGCCGGCGGGCGGCCTTCGACGATCTCGGTCTCGGTGCTCTTGCCCTTCAGCGGGCCGTCGGACAGCTTCACCGTGATCATGAGAACGCGCCGGGCGGCAGCACGTAGCGCAGCGGCGCGCGGTCGCGCGAGCGGGCGCTGTCCTTGCGCTCGCTGTGCAGGCCGCGGCCGGCGGACGCAGGGACGAGATCCTCGGGCAATCCGTCCTGCGCGGTGATCCACGTGAGGATCGCCGTGGAGTCGGTGCCCTCGGCGAGGATCGCGGCGCGTTCGATGACCTTGCCGCCCGATGGGTGGGGGCGGGACAGGCGTGTGACCAAGGTCCGGATCGCGTCGTCGTCCAACTCAGGCACCACCCTACTCCTCGGTGGGGCAGCGATCCGCCCGGCGTCGCGCTAGGCTGGACGGATGCGACCCGCTCTCGACAAGACGAAGGTCCTCAAGGAGCTCGAGCGTGTGGGCGACAAGCTCGCGGCCCCCGGGCTGACCGGGGAGAAGCGGCTCGATCTGCTGCGTCGCCAGGCCCAGCTCGGCGATCTGCGCGACGCGCTCGCCGAGCGCGCACGGCGCGCGAGCTACCGCTAGGTCCGCGCCGAGCGGCTGCGGACCCAGAGCCGGTCCGCGCCCGCCCACGCCGCGAAGCACAAGCCACCGACGGTGCCCGTCACCGTCAACAGCAGGCCGGCCGCGGCTGCGGCGGCGACGCCGTCGTTGCCGAGGATCAGCACCGCCGACGCGGCGCCGACGGTCGGGCCGACGGGCAGCTGGCTGAGCGTGACGAGCGCGATCAGCACCGCGATCGCGTCGAAGAACGAGGCGTCGACGCCGACGGCGTGCAGCATCATCCAGTTGCGAAAGATCTGCGCGAACACGGCGACCAGGACGAAGCCGAACACGAGCGCCCCGCCGCGCAGGCTGCGCAGCACCGCAAGGCCGCTCCACAGCTCGCGCCCCTTGCGCAGCGCGAGATGACGCAGCCCGCCGCCGGCGCCGGCGATCACCACGATCGCGATGATCGGCAGCCACCACGGCAGGCCGAGCGGGCCGATCAGCGTGAACGACGTCGCCGCGGCCAGCGCCGCCTCGACGGCGATGATCGGAAACTCGGCGGCGATCAGCGTCGGCACCTGCGGGCTGACCTCCGGGGACGAGCGGCGCAGTGCGGCGATCCGTGCGGCGACCCCGAGGTGGCCGTTGATCACGCCGCCCAGCACCTGCATGGCGGACGCCCGGTACAGCGCCCGCCGGGGCACCGTCCCGCCCGCGGCCTCGATCGTCAGATGCCAGGCCTCGCTGCGTGCGAGCAGCGCGACGACCTGCAGCAGCGCGGCCACGGCGAGGATCCAGACCGACGCCTCCGCCAGCGCCGTCTCGAACTCGTCGCGGCGGCCGGCGAGCAGGGCGACGAGCACGGCCGCGGTCGCGAGCGAGCCGACCACGGTGATCGGCGTCCGGTGACGACGGCCGAAGGCCCGAAGGTCCGCGATCCGCGCACGCATCCCATCAGTGTGCGGCGACCGACCAGTCCAGCGCAACGCCGGACCGGCCGGTGGCGGTAAAGCGCACGGTCCCGCCGTCCACCGTCGCCGCGACGCGTCGCCCGTCCACGCGCACGACGGGACGCGCCGGTGGACCACCGCGCGGGACGACCTCGAAGCGCAGCGGCCCGCCGCGCTCGGGGCGCACGTAGCCGCGCAGGACACCGCCACGGTCCTGCGCGACGCCGACGTTCGGCAGGCGCAGCGACCAGCGCGCGAGCGGCAGGTGCGGGGCGATCCGGTAGCCGTCGCGGTTGGGCTCGACGCCGGCGAGCTTCAGCAGCGAGAACCACGACCACGCCGGCTGGTGGGTGATCTGGCCGGCCGTCCCGCCCAGCGTCACGAGCAGGCCGACGCCGCAGCGCCCGGGCTGCGTGGAGTAGTACGACCAGCAGGCGTCGTCGACGTTGAGGACCCCGTTCCACTGCGTCGGGAACGCGTCGGCGTGGGCGCGCAGCGTGTTGCGCTCGAGCTCGTCGAGCGCGTCGGCTGCGGCGCCGGGGACGATGCCGTCGAGCTTGCCGAGCGCCCACACGAGCGGTCCGTTGATCGCGTACCAGGAGCCACCGACGAAGACGGCGTTCTTGTCGCCGACGCCGTCGGCGTAGACGATCGCGTGCTCGTCGACGGCGGGGTCCTCCTCCGACGGGCTCGTCGACGCGCCGATCTTCGACGGGCCGTGCAGGGCGGCGGGGGCGTCGCGGCCCATCAGGAAGCGGCGGATGTTCTTCACGAGCGCCGCGGGCTGGTCGCCGCGGGCGGTGCCGGCCAGCAGCGCCCAGGGCTGGGGCTCGCCGAAGATCGCGCCCTTGCCGAGCTGCGTCAGCGCGCTGTAGCCGCGCGCGAACCAGCCGCGCGGGACCCACTCCTTGGCGAGCACGCCGTCGAGGCCGCGGCCGAGCTCGCGCAGCTGGGCGGCGAACGCGGTGTCGCCGTGGAGGTCGGCGACCTCGGCCAGGCGCGGGTAGACGTAGGCGAGCTGAGCGGTGACGAGCGTGGACTCGGTGATCCCGAGGAACAGCGGCGAGAGGTCGGACCAGTCACCGGTCGGTCCGATCAGGTACTGGCCGTTGGGGCCGCGGCCGACGATCTGCTCCTGGTGGCGGACGGCGAGCTTGACGTGCTCCCAGACGCTGCCGCTCGCCAGCGCCGGGCCGGGGAGGCCGCCGTCAAACGGGATGCGCTCGTCGAGGAACGCGGTGTCGCGGGTGCCGAGGACGTACTCGGCGAGCGCCAGCAGCAGCCAGAAGTCGAGGTCGTCGGACGCGCCGAAGTCCAGGCGCAGGCACAGCGGCAGCATCCCGTAGGGGATCACGCCGACGACCGGCGGTTGCTGCATGAAGGAGTAGCGCAGCACCTCGCGCGCGAGCTCGGGCTCGGAGTAGACGATCGGCAGCATGTGCTGGAGCGGGTCGCGGAAGGCGATCTGCTGGCCCTGCCCGTACTGGTAGTAGCCGCCCTGGGTGATGACGTGGTGCCCGCAGGCCTCCTCGTAGGCGCTGGAGGACCGCACGCTGTAGGCGCTCCACTGCAGCTCGCGCGACAGCCAGCGGCGCGCGCGCCCGAGGTCGGCCTTGGGGAGCCAGCTGCGCCAGGCCGCGGTGGTCGCGCGCTGCGTCGAGGCGTGCTCGCGCGCGCGCCGTACGATCGGGTCGATCTGTGCGGTGTGGGCCATGCCGTAGACGTAGCGCAGCGTCACGGCCTCGCCGGCCTTCAGCGTCACCGGCGTGCGCAGCGCGAACATCGAGCGGCCCGGCAGCGCGATCGATCGCCGGCGCGCGCGTGCCGCGCGCGCGGTTGGCGACGACCGCGGCCGGCCGCGCGCGCGTGCCGTCGCCGAAGAACGCCTGCGTGTCGGCCTCGTAGCCGGCGACCGGCGTGTCGACGGCGGCGAGGAAGATCGTCAGCGGGTCGATGTCGATGAGGTCGCCCGTCTGGCGCGCGGTCAGGCGCCCGGCGTCATAGTGCGGGCGGTCCAGGCCACGGCTGAGCTTGGTCGTCTGGTCGAAGGGGTTGACGTCCCAGTACTCCCACCACGTCAGCTCGCGCGAGCGCTTGGCGCGGTTGCGCAGCGTGACCTCGTGGACGAGCGCCGGGTCGTCGCCGAACGGCGCGGTGACGGTCTCCTTGATCGAAACGTCGTTCGTGCGCAGGCGGTGCTCGGTGTAGCCGACGCCGAAGCGCCGCAGGGTCGGCGCGCCGTCGGGGTGATCGAGCCAGAGCGTGCTCCGGACGCGGTCGCCCTCGACCAGCCAGCCAAAGCCGCCGGCGTAGTGGCGCGTGGCCGCGTCCCACCTGTTCGCCCACTGGTACATGCGCTGCTGGCTGAACAGCTGCGTGTGGCCGTCGGCGAACGCGTTGGCGACGATCGCGTCGTTGCCGACCTGGTGCCAGGCGTCCTTGCGCCCGCCGAGCTCGACGCGCTTGGCGCGGGCGTCCGTGCGCTGGTCGAGCGTGTAGTCGTAGGCCGGCAGGCCGAAGTGGTCGATGCTCCAGCGCCCGAAGACGCCTGCGCCGCTGGTATCGCGGATGCTCACCGCCCGCTGGTCGGCAGAGAGCCGTTTCGGCGCCGCGGCGTGCGCGGCCGCCGGTGCCAGCAGCGCGAACAGCACGCCGATGCAGATCGCGGCGCGCATCCGTCAGCGCGGCGGCCCGTTGCAGTGGCGCACGAGGCCGAGCGCCTCGAGCGCCGTGCCGCAGGTCAGGTCGCGCACGAGGCGGTAGGCGACGTAGGCGCCGCCGAGTAGCTCGCGCGGGCGCGTCGCCGTGATGTGCACGAGCTCGGCAAACGCGATCGTCTGGCGGTAGAGCTGGGCCCTGTCGATCAGCGCCGCGGTGTCCTTGAAGGAGGGCATGAACAGCGGCCACGGCGCGGTCACGAGCGCGACCACCGGGATCAGGTGCGCCTGGTAAGGGATGCCCTCGCCGCCGTAGTTGGCGTGCGGCGGGATCTGCAACCCGGGCAGGTCGGCGCCGCGCAGCGCGATCGTCTCGTTGACGCGGGCGCGCGTGATCGCGGTGCCGAGGTCGGCGATCAGCAGCGGGCTCTCGCCCACGAAGATGCTCGTCGTCTCCATGTGGTTGCCGTCGCGCACGATCTCGCGCCCCGGCCTGCCGCCCCCGCGCGCGACGGTCTTGAAGCGCCGCGCGCCCATGTGCTCCATCGCGAAGACGGCGGCGACCTTGCCGCGGTCGTACTCGGCGTCCAGGCGCTTTGCGACCTGCTCGGCGCTGCCATCGCGATCGGGGTCCACCAGGTGCTGGTAGAGATGACCGGTGGTGAACGCGAACAGCAGCGTGCGCGGGCGGCAGGCCTTGCCGAGCTTTGCGAAGTACTCGGCCATCTCGACCATCGCGACGGGGCCGTTGTCCCAGAGCGCGTTCATCCCGTCGGTGTGGGACTGCACGACGAGCTTCTCGTCGGAGAGCCCGGGGAGGGTCGCCAGCAGCATCCGCGTGTTGACGCGCTTGACCTGGGCGTCGAGCGTGATCCGCGCGCTCCCGCCTTCGCGCGCGAGCTGCTTGATGCGGACGGCCTCGTCGGCGCCCGCGAAGATCGACGGCACCGGCCACCGCACGCCTTCGTAGGGCGAGTACTCCCCGGCCGATTGCTCGGTCGCGAACGGGCGCAGGAAGATCACGCCGGCGGCGCCGGCGGCGCCGGCGCCGAGCATGTCGGCGACCCGCACCGCTGCGTTCTCGCGTTCGTAGCTCTCGGTGATCTGCGCCAGCAGCGTCCCGCGCGGGTCGTAGTTCCACCACGACAGCGCGCTGAGCACGGCGTTGGGGATGCTCGTGTTGACGTGCTCGCGCACGACGATCTTGCCGCGCACGTCGGCCTCGGCGACCGCGGTGCCGTTGGGGACGAAGATCAGCGGCGCTGCGATCCCGCCCTTGGGCGCGGGCCTGGCGTAGGGCACCGGGCCGGCGACGGGGAGCCTCTCGGCCTTGCCGCCGTTCGGCCGCACGCGCAGCGCGACCTTCGTCTCGGTCCAGCGGTTGATCGGGTAGTCGACGTGCTCGAGCTGGACGCCGGGCAGCTTGCTCAGGCGGTCCTGGAGGTATCGGACCCAGCGCCGGTGCTGCGGGCTGCCGGTCGCGCGGGCCCCGTAGGAGGCCATCTTCTCGTTGAGCGCGTAGAGCTCGTCGGCGCTGGAGAAGCGGCCGCGGTCGGTGCTCGCCGGGCAGCTCTCGGCGACCCTCGGGGCCGCCAGCCAGCCGCTGTGCGGGGCGGGGTCGACGAGCGCGGGGATGCCGTCGGCGTGCGCGCTCGCGGCCAGCGCGAGCGCGAGGGCTCCCGCCACCGCTGCGACTCGCACGGCCGGCGTCATAGCGCTCATCGCCGGCCCCGCTTCTTGGTCTTCGCGACCGCGAAGGCGACCCGCACGGGCTTGGTGCTGAGGGGGACGACGACGCGCAGCGCGCCGTTGCGGTCGGCGCGCACGCTGCTCGTCGTGCCGCGCAGCGTTACGTGGACCTTCGCGCCGCGTTTGAACAGCGGCGCGGTCGTGATCTCGGCGCTGCCGCGAGAGAGGCCCACGAGCTCAAACCCGTTGCGGCCGGCGTCGCGCAGCTCGGAGAGCTCCAGCCGCTGGCCGCGCTCGAGTTGCACATGCCAGCCCCAGACGCGGTAGTCGTCGTCGACGGACTTGTAGAAGAACGGCGAGGGTGCCTTGGGCGGGTGCGCGAACGTCTCCATCATCGCCGGCAGCGACGTGCGCAGGTCGCGCTGCCAGAAGTGCCAGGTATGCCCGCCGGCGCCGTAGTCGTCCCACGTGTGCGCGATTCCCAGCGCCTCGAGACGCTTGTGCAGCGTCGTCGCCTGGATGTGCACCGTCTCCTCGACGGGGTCATAGCCGCGGCCGTCCTCACCGCCGGGCTTGCCGTTGCCCGTGCGCAGCGTCAGCGACAGGCCGGCGAGGTTGCCCGCGAGGTCGACGGGGTTGTGCCCGCGCATGTAGACCTCGTCGCCGCCGTAGGCCGAGGTCGGTCCGTCGATCAGGTCGACCGCGGTGTTGACGAGGCGCAGCCGCTGCTCGGTGAGGTCGACGGCGGGGGAGAACGCGTGCGCGGCGACGAACAGGTCTGGGTGGCGCGCGGCGTAGTGCATCGTCCCGTAGCCACCCATCGACAGGCCGGCCACGGCGCGGCCCTCGCGGCGTGCGAACGTCGGGTAGTGCGCGTCGATCCAGGGCAGCAGCTGGAAGAGGTGGTAGGTCTCCCAGGCCGGCGGGCCGAAGGCGCCGCCGTTGCGCCAGTCGACGTAGCCGCCGCCGGTGCCCGAGCTCGGCATCACGACGATCAGCGGGACGCCGGCGGTGATCGCCTCGGCGTCGCCCTTCAGCGTCCACGCCGTGTCGTCGTCGAGCGCGCCGTGCAGCAGGTAGAGCACCGGGTAGCGCGTCCTGCCCGATGCGTCGTAGCCCGTCGGCGTGAGCACGCGCACGTGCGTCTCGCCGGTCACCGCGGGCGTGCGGAAGGCGAGCTCGGACAGCCGGTCGCTGATGCGAGTGCTGCCGGCGAGCTGCAGCTCGCCGGCAGCCTGGGCGGGCGCGGCCGTCGCCAGCACGGCCAGCACGGCCAGCACCACGCGGCGCATCAACGGCTCCCGCGCATCAGGCTCGCGATGATCGCGCCGGCGACCGTGTCGAAGCGTGCGACCGCGTCGGCCTGGCTGACGTCGTCGCGCTCCAGCCACCAGCGGCCGACCTGCTCGCCGGCGCCGACGAGGCTGTGGGCGGCGACCTCGACGTCGAGGTCGCTCAGCCGCGCGCCGGGGCCGGCCGTCTCGCGCAGCATCCGCTCGATCGCCTCGGCGTTCAGCTCGCGCATCGCGTTGGCCGTGCCGACGGACGCCTCGGCGTACAGCAGCCACGGCTTGCCGCGGTGCTCGGAGAGGAAGGCGAAGTACGTCTCGATGAACGTCGACGTGCGCCCGCGGCCGTCGGCGACGTCGCCGAGCATCACCTCGAGCGAGTCGAACAACCGCCCCCGTACGCGCTCGGTGCAGGCGTCGTAGAGCGCCTCCTTGGAGTCGAAGTACTGGTAGAGCATCGCCTTGGTGATGCCGCTGCGCCCGGCGATCTCGTCCATCGACGCACCGCGGAACCCCGCCCGCCCGAAGACCTCTTCCGCAGCTTGAAGCATCAACTCCTCGCGCTCGGCGCGCGCGACCCGTGTCCGTGCCATGCGACCCTCTCCCTCGGCTCCTAACTGACCGAAAGTTATATCAGGCGCGCAGGCGCCGGACGCGCACTGCCCGGCGCTGCGCGTGACCTTCGCGCCGTAGCCTGCGTCTGATGGCCATGCGCGCCCTCCTGCTGCTTCTCCCGCTCGCCGCGCTGGCGCCCGCCACCGCGCAGGCGGCATTCCCCGGCGCCAACGGCCTGATCTCCTACTCCAGCCAGGGCGACATCTGGACGGTGGCCCCCGCCGGCTCGGCCCCGACGCGCCTCACGAGCACGCCCGACGACGAGGCGCAGTCGACGTTCTCACCCGACGGCAAGCTCATCGCCTACCGCCGCCGCCCGACGGCCGGTGAGGCCTACCAGGTGTACGTGATGAACGCCGACGGCACGAACCAGCGGCGCGTGAGCATGAGCGCGGTCAACGAGACGCAGCCCGGCTGGTCGCCCGACGGCCAGCGCATCATCTTCCGGCGCAGCATCGTCGGCGATCCCAACGCCGAGGTCTGGGTGATGAACGCCGACGGCAGCGGCGGGCGCCCGCTCGTGGAGTCCGCCGGGGCCGACGAGCGCTACCCGGTGTTCTCACCCGACGGCACGCGGATCGCGTTCACCAGCAGCCGCGAGGGCGGCCAGTACGACGTCTACGTCGCCAGCGCCGACGGCAGCGGCCAGGCGCGGCTGACGACCGACCCCGGCTATGACTCGGCGCCGTCGTGGTCGCCGGACGCCAAGCGCCTGGCGTTCGAGCGCGGCTCGGCGCTGGACATCGACACGACGAAGGACGTCTGGGTCATGGACGCCGGTGGCGCCGGCCAGACGCGCCTGACGAACACGGCCGGCGTCGTCGACGAGGGCCCGGCGTTCTCTCCCGACGGCACCCAGATCGCGTTCACCAGCGGGCGCGACGGCAACTACGAGATCTACCGCATGGGCAGCGACGGCTCGGCGCAGACGCGCGTGCTGGCGCTTGCGACGCGGGAGGAGTCGCCCGACTGGCAGGCGCTGCCGTTGCCGCCGCCGCCACCTCCGCCGCCGCCACCACCGCCGGAGGTCAAGCCGGTCGCCAGCCCGGACCGCGACGGCGACGGCCTGTCCACGGCGCGTGAGAAGACGCTGCGCACGAGCGACCTCGACCGCGACTCAGACGACGACGGGGTCTCCGACGGCCGCGAGGTTCGCAGCGTGCGCACCCGCGCCGATCGCTTCGACACCGACCGTGACGGCCTCTCCGACGGCGTCGAGATCGGTGTGACCAGGCGCGTTGCCGACCCGGCCGGGCCGGTGCGCGGGACCGCCATCCTGCGCTTCCGCACCGACCGCGACCCGCGCACGCGAACCGATCCGCGCCGCAAGGACACGGATCGGGACGGTCGCTCCGACGGCCGCGAGGACCGCAACCACAACGGTCGCGTCGATCGCGGCGAGTCCAACCCGCGCCGGCGCTAGGCCGCCGCGGGCGCGGCGCTCGCGATGCCCTCGCGCTCGTCGAGCAGCTGGCCGATCGCGAACCAGTAGAGGCTCGCCAGCGCGCCGAATCCGAGGGTGCCGAGCGGGATCGCGACGACCCAGACGAGCGGCAGGCCCACCCAGACGTGCGTCGGGACGCGGCCGGCCCGCCGCAGCGACACCGACAGGGCGATGGAGCCGAACAGCCACAACGCGTTCGTCAGCGGCGCGAGCACGATGAAGAACGACAGGTCGTGGCCGTTGACGACCGATGTGACGCAGGTGAGGCCGAGCAGCAGCGTTCCGGTGCCGGCGGCGCGGGCGCCGGTCTCGTTGCCCGCGCGGCGAGCGAGGGCGAGGAACAACGGCGCGGTGAGGATCAGTGCGAGCGCGAAGAACCCGAGCCCGAGATAGCCGAGCACGCCGACGACGTCCTCGCCCGAGCTGCGGTTCGGATCGAACACCTTCGCGATCCCGCCGGCCAGCCAGGCGGCGGACGCACAGACGGCGATGGGCGCGGCTCGATCGACGATGGACTGCAGGGACGGCATGGCGACCTCCTGGGTCGGCAGTGGTTGGTGCCTGCCGCCATGCTCGGCTGTGGGGCGCCGTGTGTCGTCGGCCTGAAGGCCACGATCCGCGTTCCGCTCGTCGCGTCTGCGATGCGACCTTCGGATGACTCGCGCGCGACTCCCGGCTGAGGCATCCCCGCCGGCGCGTCGCTACCTTCGCGTCCGATGGATCCCGCCGTCCGCCTCGCGCGCATCCCGAGCCGCCCGCCACGGGCCGATCTCGCGCTGGCTGCGGCGCTGCTCGTCTGGGGCCTGCTCGAGGCGCTGTTTGCCGACGGCCCGGGCTCGACGGCCTGGCGGATCGCCTTCGCGCTCCTGATCACGGTGCCGCTGGCGTTCCGCCGGCAGGCCGCAGCGCCGGTGATGCTGTTCGTCGTCGCGGTCACGCTGGCGAACGCGCTGAACGCCGATCAGGAGGAGCTCGGCGCGATCTCGTTCCCCTGCCTGCTCGTGGCGACGTTCTCGGTCGCGCTCTACGCGCGCCCGGTCGCCGTCGCGCTTGGCGGGCTCGCGCTCGCCGCGACGTGGGCCGTCCTGATGTTCACGAGCGACTACTACGGCGGCGGCCAGGGGCCGACCGACTACGCGATCATCTCGTTCTTCATCGCCGGCTCGTGGCTCGCCGGCTGGGTTGTGCGCCGCCGCGCCGCCCAGACGCGCGCCGCGCTCGAGGAGTCCGCCGAGCTCGCGCGCACCGCCGTCGTCGACGAGCGTGCGGCGATCGCCCGCGAGCTGCACGACGTCGTCGCCCATGGCGTGTCGATCATCGCGGTGCAGGCCGGGGCGGCCGAGGAGCTGATCGGTCAGGACCCTGAACGCGCGCGGGTCCACGTCGGCGCCGTGCGCCATACCGCGCGGGAGACGATGACCGAGCTGCGCCGCCTGCTCGACGTGCTGCGCGAGGAGGACGCGGCCTACGCGCCGCAGCCGGGCCTCGCGCGCCTGGACGATCTCGTCGCCGAGGCGCGCGGCGCCGGCCTGGACGTCGAGCTCGTCCACAGCGGCGACGTCCGCGAGCTGCCACCCGGGCTGGACCTCACCGCCTACCGGATCGTCCAAGAGGCGCTCACCAACGTGCGCAAGCACGCCGGACCGGTCGCCACCCGCGTCGTCCTGCACCAGACCGACGACGCCCTGGACGTCGAGGTCGTCAACGCCTCCGGCGCCCGGCCGGCCAACGGGACGCCGGGCGGCCACGGGCTGATCGGGATGCGCGAGCGCGTGCGCCTGTTCGAGGGAACGATCGAGACCGGCCCCCACGAGGGCGGCTTTCGCGTGCACGTGCGGCTGCCGCGGCCGGAGCCCGTCGCATGATCAAGATCCTGATCGCCGACGACCACGCGCTGATGCGCGGCGGGCTGCGCGGGATCCTCGACGCCCAGCCCGACATGGAAGTCGTGGGCGAGGCCGGTGACGGCGGGCAGGCCGTCGAGGAGGCGCTGCGGCTGCGGCCCGACGTCGTGATCATGGACATCCGGATGCCCGACGTCGACGGCATCGAGGCGACGCGCCGCCTGATCGCGGCAGGCGCTGGCGCCCCGCGGATCCTCGTCCTCACCACGTTCGACCTCGACGAGTACGTCTTCGAGGCGCTGCGCGCCGGCGCCGGCGGCTTCATGCTCAAGGACGCCCCGCCCGGGCAACTCGCCGAGGCGGTGCGCACGGTCGCCGCCGGCGACAGCCTGCTCGCGCCCGCGGTGACCAGGCGCCTGGTCGAGCGCTTCGTGCGCCGCCCGCCTCCGGACGCCGTGCGCCGCGAGCGCTTCGACGAGCTGACCGACCGTGAGCTCGAGGTCCTGACGCTGATGACGCGCGGCCTCTCCAACGCCGAGGTCGGCGCGGAGCTGTTCCTCAGCGAGGCGACGGTCAAGACGCATGTGACGCGGGTGCTGTCCAAGCTCGGCGTCCGCGATCGCGTCCAGGCGGTCGTGCTCGCCTACGAGACCGGGCTCGTCGAACCGGGCGGCGCGGCCGGCGAGTAGCGGATGCGCCCCTAGCGCCGGGCGTGCAGCGTCAGCGTCGCGGTGACGCCTTTTGCGCCGTCCTCGGCGCGGACCTCGGCCTCGATGTCGCGCGCGCGGCGCAGGCGCGACGCCAGCCGGAACAGCACGTTTGCCGAGCTGCCGGGCTTTGCCGACCAGCGCCTCGAGCGCGCGAAGACGCCGACGAGCCGTGCCGTGCCCGCGCATGTGCGCGCGGCGTTCTCCGGGCACCGCACGCGCAGCCCGAGCAGGCGCTCGCGCCCGGTGCGCTCGCGTGACGCGCTCAGCCGCGGCACACGCGCACGCCACGGGCCGGCGGGCGGCAGCGACGGCAGCGCGGCGATGCCCGACGCGAGGTCGTCGCGGTAGCCCGAGCCGACCGCCGGCGGCAGGGAGTTGCGGTCGCCCTCGTCGGGCACCGGCGTGTCGCGCACTGCCGCGAGCAGCTGGCGCAGCAGGTCGCGTTCCCAGGTCAGGCCGTCGGCGCCCTCACGCGGATCGCCGGCCGTCATCCCGTAGCGCACGACGAGCAGGCCGAGCGACGGGATCCCGGTGACGCGCTGGTCTTGGTAGCCGACCCACGACCACAGATCGCGGGGCAGTCCCGGCAGCAGCCGCTGGGGCGTTCCCGAGCACCCGTGCGCGGCGTTGAGCCAGATCAGCCAGCCCATGCAGGGGTTGCGCGGGCTCGGCGTCAGCGCTGCGCGGATGTAGTCCGGGTCGATCAGCTGGTGGTCGCGCCAGCGCCCCTCGCGCATCAACAGCTCGCCGAGCCGGGCCAGGTCCTCGACGGTCAGCTGCAGGCCGAACGAGCCGACCGGCTGGCCGGCACGATCGCGCGTCCAGCGCCAGGGCTTGATCCCCAGCGGGTAGAACAGCTGACCGGAGGCGTACTGCGCGACGTCCTGCCTGGCGGCGCGCTCCAGCACCGTCACGAGCAGCGCGCGCGCCAGGGGCGAGTCGCCGAAGGCGCGCCCCGGCTGCTCGCTGAAGCCGCTGGTCAGGGCGAGGCGCAGCCGGTCGCGGAGGTAGATGTTGTCGGGCTGGTTGATCAGGCCGGAGCTGCGCTGCAGCAGGTCGCGCACGCGGATCGCGCCGTGCTCGGCGTCGGCCTCGGGAACGAACGCGCCGACGACGTCGTCGGGGGACAGCAGCCCCAGCGTCATCTGCCGCGCCGCGACGAGCGCGAGGACCGACGAGGTCATCTCCCAGCCCTCGAAGAGGGTGTCCTCGTTGCCGGTGTTCGTGTCGCGTGTCACGAGGCAGCCGTTGCGGAAGATCCGCACCGCCCACGCCCGGCGGTCCTGGTAGCTGTGCAGCGCGCGTGCAAGTTGCGCTGCATCCAGGCCCTGCTGGGCGGGGGTGGCGGTCTGCCACGCCGCATCGGGCTCAGCGCAGCGCGCACCGTGAGAAACCGCAGGAAACGCGGCAAAAGCTAGGCCGACACTGAGCCAGATGACCCGGGCGCCCCGTCCCACGCGTCCGGATAGTAGTGCGCTGTGTGACCGAGCGCACAGAGTGAGTCGTAACGGCCCCGCGCCGCACTCGTAGGTCAGAGGAGAAACAACTAGCCGAGTCTCCGGTTGCGCAATGCACCGGAGAGCGGGGGAACCACTCGACCGGACTTCCGGTCACGGGGCGAATCGCCGCATCTGCGGCGTAGCGCGACACCTTTCAGCGCGAGCCCGTCAGCTCACCTCGTAGGCACGACGAAAGGGCCTGGACTCCCGTGACTCCCCAACGCTCCGCGTGCGCGCTCGCGTGCGCCGGCGGGCTTCTGCTCGCCACCCCCGCGCCGACGCAGGCGCGGACGCCAATCGACTACATGCAGATCGGGCACCTGCTCGACCACGCCAAGCCGCGCAAGGCCTCGCGGCGCGCGAAGCTGACGAAGACCGGTCGCGCGATCGCGCCGGCCGCCGCGCCGCGCCGCGTGCGCCAGATCATCCGCGCGGGCAACCGCATCGCCCACAAGCCGTACATGTGGGGCGGCGGGCACGGCTCCTGGCAGTCCGCCGGCTATGACTGCTCGGGCTCGGTCAGCTACGCGCTGCACGGCGCGCGGCTGCTGCGCCAGGCGGTTGCCTCGGGTGGGCTGACCGCGTTCGGCAAGGCCGGCCGCGGCAAGTGGGTCACGATCTACGCCCACGGCGGCCACACCTACATGGTCGTCGCCGGCCTGCGCTTCGACACGACCGCGTTCAAGCAGGGCGGCTCGCGCTGGACGCGCGACCTGCGTGGCGGCAGCGGCTTCGTCGTGCGTCATCCGCGCGGGCTCTAGCCCCGCGCGACCGCGGCCGCGACCTGTGCCCGCGACTTCACGCCGAGCTTCTGGAAGACGCGGGTCAGGTGGGTCTCGACGGTCTTCTCGCTGAGGAACACGCGTGCTGCGATCTCGCGGTTCGTGAGACCCTCGGCGACGAGCTCGGCCATCTCCCGCTCCCGCGGGCTGAGCGCGTCGAGCCCTGCGTCCCCGGGCGCGCGCGACCCGCCGCGCCCGACGCGCACGCCGGCGCGGCGCAGCTCGCGCCGTGCTTCATCGGCCAGGCGCGGCACCGCGCACGCGTCGGCCTGCGCGGCGGCGGCGTGCAGCTCGGCGATGCCGGCGTCGCGATCGGCGGACACCAGCGCGCGTCCGGCGACGAGCCTGGCGCGTGCGAGCTCGAGCGTCGCGCCGACCGCCGCGGCGTCGGCCGCCGCCGCACGCGCCAGCTCCGCCGCGCGCGCGGCGTCGCCCTCGGCCAGCGCGACGAGCGCCTGGGCGCGGCCGGCGGCCGCCCGCGGCCCGGTCATGCCGCTTTGGCGGGCGCGCTCCATGCCGCGCTCTGCGTGCGCACGCGCGCTGTCGAGGTCGCCGAGGGCGAGGTCGGCTTCCACGGCGTACGGCGCCCAGCGCCCCACCCAGCCGCTGTCGACGTCGTAGGCGACGATCAGCTCACGGCCGCGTTCGTGCTCGCCCCGCGCCGCCAGCACGGCGCCGAGCGTCGTGCGCCCGACGAGCGCCAGCGTCGAGTCGTCCAGGCGCGCCGCGACGGCCACGCCCTCCGTCGCCGCCGCGAGCGCGGGGTCGAGCTCTCCGGCCTCCAGCAGGACCCAGGCGCGCACCCACAGCGCCCACTGCAGCAGCTGCGGACTGCCGCTGATGCGCGCCGCCTGCTCGCCCTCGTCGGCTGCGGGCAACGCCTCCGCCAGCCGGCCGAGCATGCCCAGCACGGTCACGATCGCGAGGTCGTGCTGGATCGCGGTCGGGCTGTCCCCGCCGCGACGGGCTGCTGCCGCGAGCCGCCGCGCGATGTCCAGGCCCTGCTCGAGCTGGTCCATCCCGATCAGGCCCCAGGAGAGGGCGATCGCGGCCTCCGCCGCAGCGTCGAGGTCCTCGTCCGGAGCACCCTGGATCGCGTCCACCGCCACCTTGACGGAGGCCGCCGCGCCCTCCGGATCACCGGACGCCAGCCCGCCGACGGCCAGCAGCGCCGCCGTCGCCGCGCGGGCTCCGGCAACCCCCGGCTGGGTCGAGATCTGCTCGGCCCAGCCGTAGATCTCCGTGTACGAGCCCGCCTGGTAGGCGCCGACCGCCAGGCTCACGAGGACACGGTCGCGGCCGGCCGACGCGGGCGCGGCGGCCTCCAGCGCCCGCAGCAAGCGGCCCCGTGCGGCTCCGTGGTGTCCGAGCGCGCGCTCGATGCTCGCCGCGGTGGCGGCCAGCCGGGGATCGTCCGCAGGCGCGCGCGGGTCGTCGGCGGCCGCGAGCGCCGCCTCGAGGCGGCCGGCCTCGACAAGGGCTTCGGCCAGCAGGGCGTGGTCGGTTCCGCGGGCGTCCGCGCGCTGTGCGGCGATCAGCCAGTCCGCCGCGGTCGCCGGCGCCTGGGACCGGACGCTCGCCGCGCCCTCGCGCAGGATGGCGGCGGCCGCCGCGTCGCCCGGCGCGGCGGCATGGGCGAGGTGGCGCGCCTGCGCCGCGGCAGGCGCGCCCGCGCCACGCAGCTCGCGCGCGGCCGCGGCATGCCCGGCGAGGCGCGCGCCGGCGCCGAGGCCCTCGTAGACGGCGGTGCGCACGACCGGATGGCGAAACGTGAACTCGCGTGGCTCGCCGGTCGAGCGCACGAGCTCGCGCACGCCGATCACGTCGAGCGCCGTCAGTGCGGCGGCGTCGTCGAGACCCGCGACGCGCGCCGCGAGGTCGAACGTGAACGGGTCTCCGGCGATCGCCGCGCCCTCCGCCAGCGCGCGGGCGTCGTCCGGCAGCGATGCGACCTCGTTGGCGACCGCGGCGACGACGCCGCCCGGGACCGCGTGCCCGCCGCCCTCGCGTGCGAGCTCGTTGAGCAGCAACGGGTTGCCGCCCGACTGCGCGAAGCAGCGCTCGCGCTCGGCGGCGTCGGCGATCGGCGCGAGCAGCGGCTCGGCGTCGTCGCGATCCAGCGGGCGCAGATCCAGCGCGACGAGCCCGACGGCGGCGCTGGCGCGCTGCGCGACGACTAGGCGCTCGGCCGCGGGGCTCGGGCGCAGGCCGAGCGCGATCAGCAGCGACTCGGCCGGCGGCCGGCGGATCAGGTGCTCGAGCAGCTCGAGCGTCGCCGGGTCGGCCCAATGGACGTCGTCGATGAGCAGCAGGGCGGGGCGCCCGTCGGCGATCAACGCGAGCAGCTCGCCAAGTGCGCGGTGCAATCGCCAGCGCTCGGCGCTCGCCGCGGCGTCGGCGCGGCCCGGCACCCCGCCCAACACGGACGCCAGCAGCCCGAGCCGCTGCGGGCCCAGCAGGTCGAGGACGTCGGGCGCGGGCAACTGCGGCTCGAGCGCGTCGACGATCGGCACCAGCGGCAGATCCTGCTCGAGCTCGGTGGCCCGGCCCTCGAGCACGACGAACCGCTGGGCGGCCGCCTGTCCACGCAGCTCGGCCAGCAGCCGGGTCTTGCCGATCCCGGCCTCGCCGCGCACGGTCAGCAGCCGCGGCTCACCGATCGCGACGGCGCTGAGCGCGCCCGCGATCGCCGCGAGCTCTGCCGTCCGTCCATGGAGGGGATCCCCCGACATCGCGGGCCACCCTAGTCAGGGGGATCCCCTGATGTTGCATGCCGACAGCGCTGGAACGGTGGCGCCATGACGAACTTCCTCACCCATTCCGGCGACGTCGTGGAGAACCCCGCGACGCGCGAAACCGGCCGGATCATCGTCGGCGCCGCCGACACGAACGGCCGCTACATGCAGTCCGAGCTGCGCGTGCGCCCCGGCGGCGGCGTCTCCGTCGCGCACCGCCACTCGGTCATCACCGAGCGCTTCGAGGTGCTCGAGGGCACCCTGACGATGAAGCTCGACGGGGAGACCCACACGCTGGGCGCCGGCGAGCACGTCACCGTGCCGGCCGGCAGTCCGCACATCTACTCCAACGCCTCCGACGACGACACCGTCATTCGCGTCGACGTCTGGCCGGCCGCGCGCTTCGAGCCGATGGTGATCACGTTCTTCGCCCTCGGCATGGAGGGCAAGACCGACGCCAAGGGCGCGCCCTCGCCGCTGCAGCTCGCCGTGATCCTCGACGAGTTCGACGATGTGATGGAGGTCGAGGGCCCGCCGCGCTGGCTGCAGCGCCTGGTGATCCCGGTGCTCGCGCGCATCGGCCGCGCTCGCGGCCTGCGCGCGACCTACCCGCACCACCGTGACGTCTACGCGCGCTGGCAGGCCGACGCTCGCGCCGACGCGGTGGCGTCGTGATCGCCGCAGCGGCCGCAGCCGCGACGGCGCTGTTCACCGTGCAGCTCGAAGGCGTCCAGACGACCACGTGGGAGCACCACCACTTCAACGAGGGTGGCTGTGACGTCTCGATCGACGGCCGCGGGACCGAGACCTACCGCTTCCGCTCGGCGCGGCTTCGCGTCCAGGCGATCAAGACGCCGAGCGGCGTGATCCTCGTCGCCGGCGGTCGCGAGGCGCTGCTGAAGCTGACGGGCACCGTCCGCCGCGCCGGCGAGATCGTCGTCGGCCCCGGCGAGGTCTGCTCCGAGGGCGACGGCACCGGCACCCCGGCGACCAAGCCGCCGGACTGCGGGACGCGCAAGGTCAAGGCCACGGCGACCCTCGGGTACGGCGTGCGCCCCGCCGACATGCTCCTCGTCGCACCCGGCCTCGATACCCCGAAGGACCCGTTCGCCAACTGCCCGACCGGTACGTCTCAGCAGTACCCGGGTCTGCTGACCACTGGCCGCCGGCTGCCGGTCAAGGACCTCCTTCGCTACGGCAAGCACGTCCTGATCGGGCGCGCCACGAGGACCGAGCGCGGCGCCGAGCGGACCGCGACGACGTCGATCCGCTGGACCACGACGCTCACGCGGGTGCGCTGACATGCGTGCCACGACCGCCCTCGCCGCCGCGCTCGCCGCGGCCGCCTTCCTGGCCGCTTTCCTGCCCGCCGGCGCCTCGGCAGCGGCGGTCACCCGCGAGGCCGGCGTGCTCGTGTACACCGCCGCGGCAGGCATGACCAACAACGTCCACGTGATGGCCGCGCAGGACGGATCCACGATCACGTTCTACACGAGCGGCGGCGACCTGATGAACGCGATCCCCGACGGCTGCGCGCAGGACGAGAACTGGCCCGAAGAGGTCGTCAACTGCACGTCGCCGTCCGCCGTACGCGTCGTCCTCGGCGACGGTGACGACAACGGGGTGGCATCCGACGACCTCGAGGTCCCGATCGTCCTCGACGGCGGCGCGGGCCGCGACGACCTGCTCGGCAACCTCGGCGCGAACACGCTCCATGGCGGCGCCGGCGACGACAAGATCAACGGCGGCCCCGGAGATGACGTCCTGCGCGGCGGCGACGGCGCCGACGACCTCCAGGGCAAGGCCGGCCGCGACCAGCTCGACGGCGGCGCGGGCAACGACCTCCTGCACCCCGACGGCTACGAGGGCGCCTCGGCCGACGTCGTCGACGGCGGTCCCGGCGTCGACGCGATCGACGGCGACTACTCCAGCCGTTTCTCCTCCGACGAACCGCCCGTCGCCTTCACGCTCACCGGCGGCGCGGACGACGGCCGGCCCGGCGAGGGTGACGACGTCCGCGACGTCGAGCGCATCGAGCTGAACATCGCCGGCACCTACGCCGGCAGCGACGGACCCGACGAGTTCCGGATCGCGCAGATCGTCGGCTCGGTCACGCTCCGCGGCCTCGGCGGTGCGGATCTCCTGCGCGGCGCGGACGGCCCCGACCGCCTCGAGGGCGGCACCGGCGACGACACGCTCGACGCCGGCTTCGGCGACGACGTGATCGTCGGCGGCCCGGGCAAGGATGCGATCTACGGCGACCTGCGTGGCGGTGATTGCGGTCCCGTCTGGTGCAAGCTGCCCTACGGCAACGACACGGTCGACGCACGCGACGGTGAGGTCGACTCGATCGCCTGTGGTGTCGGGACCGACACCGTTCGCGCGGATCGCGTCGATGTTGTGGCGCCGGATTGCGAGACCGTTGACCGGTCGGGCTCCGCCTCGCCCGCCTCTGCGCAGGGCGCCGCCGCTGGTGGCTCCGCCAAGCTCGCTCTGTCTAAGAAGACCGGTCTCTCCACCGCGTTGCGCAACGGTCTCTCCGTCCGCGTGAGCGGGGCGTCCGCCCGCAAGATGACGCTCACCGCGCGGCGCGGCCGCGGCATCGTCGCTCGCGGCACCAGCACCTTCGCCCGCGGCGGCACCGGGACGGTCCGCCTGCGGTTCACCGCGGCCGCTCGCCGCCAGCTCCGCCACGCGCGTAGCGCGACGCTCACGATCACCGGCGCCGGCGCGACGCTCAAGGCCACGCTGCGCCGCTGAGGTCGACACGACCCCCTTGTCCGAAGCGAAGTGGCCAACCCCTGTTGGCCACTTCGCCGCGGCACACCCCCTCGTGTCGGCCGCCGGAGCGGCGTATCGTGGGCGCATGCTGGAGCGGACGGCGCTGACACGGGCTCGCGAGATCACGCTCGGTCGGCTGCGCGACGGGTACGTGCGTGGCGAGCTCGGCACCGGGACGTTCGAAGGGCGGGTCGAGACGGTGCTCGCGGCGGACTCGCGGCTCGACCTCGAGACGGCGCTCTGGGATCTCGCGGGCGGGAACCCGTACCGGCGGCTGCTCGAGCGTCTCGGCCTCGACGTCGAGGTCGGCGCGATCCGCGTCGGCGGGGTGCTGCTGAGCAGCGACCGTCCGCGGGCGGCGTGGACGATCGGGCGCAGCCGGTCGTGTGATGTCGTCCAGCCCGAGCCGACGCTCTCGCGGCGGCACGCGACGCTGCGGATGCGCTGGGGCGCGTGGACGCTCGAGGATCACGACAGCAAGAACGGGACCTGGGTCAACGGCCGCCGCGTGCAGCGCGCGCGGCTGCGGCCGGGGGATGACGTGGTGCTGGGCGAGCTGCCGCTGGCGGCGCTGCGGAGGCGCGCGACCTAGCTGCGAGCGAGCTCGCGGGTGCGCTTGCGCCCGGCGACGGCGATCGGCGCGCGGGTGCGGATCTCGGCGAGCAGCCGTGCCCCGAAGTCGGTGTGGCTCTCGCCCGCCTGCAGGCCGCCGCCGGCGGGTGTGAAGAACTCCACGCGCACGTGCGGGCGGTGCGTGGGGAACTTCGGGATGTCGACTGTGCCGGTCACGGTGCAGGAGACGATCCGGGCCTCGGGCACAGCCGCGGCGAGCCGTCCGAAACCACTTCGCGCGCGCAGCTGGCGGCCGAGCGATCGCGTGCCCTCGGGGAAGATCCCGATGCAGGCGCCGGCGCGCAGCTCCTCGATCGCGCGATCCATCGCGTGGGCGTCACCCGAGCCGCGCACGATCGGGATCTGACCCATTCCGTCGAGGACCTTGCCGACGCCCGGTTTCCACAGCGAGTGCTTGGCCAGGGCCTTGATCTGGCGGCGCGGCAGCCCGGCGATGCCGACCGCGATCGGGTCCCAGTAGCTGTCGTGATTGCCGGCCAGCAGCACCGCGCCGTCGAGCGGCAGGTGCTCCAGGCCGCCGACGTCCAACCGTCCCCACCAGCGCACCGCCGGCGTCGTTGCCGCCATGACGGCGCGGTAGGCGAAGGTGACCTGCTCGGTGCGTTCACTCACGACAGCATCGTGACCTGCGCAGCCGCCAGGCGCGCGGCGGACGCGGTGTCGTGCGTGGGGCAGACGATCGTCGGCGCTTCGCGGCAGAGCTCCTGCAGGCGGGCGATGCTCTCGCGCGCGCGCGCCGGCGCCATCCCGACGCCGTCGATGCGGCCTTCGCGCAGCGCCTGCTCGCTGTAGACGGCGTCGCCGGTGATCAGCACGCGCGGGCCGGCCTCCGGCGTGACGAGCACCGACTGGTGGCCGGGCGTGTGCCCGGGTGTCGCGACCAGCCGCACGCTGCCGTCGCCGAAGAGGTCGTGGTCGCCGGTGACGGTCTCGGGCTCGGCGATGCCCTTGCGCACGAAGCCGAACAGCGGCGCGCCGCGCCGGGTTGCCGCCGTCCACTCGTCCTTCTGGATCACGACCCGCGCGCCACGCAGCGATCCGGCGCCGACGTGATCGATGTGCAGGTGCGTGAACACGTGGCTGCCGACGGCCCAGGGGTCGAGGCCCGCCTCGCGCAGGCGTACCGGCAGCGCGTCCGCCGGTGTCGCGTCGAAGCGCACTGCGACCTTGCCGTACACGTCCCACCAGGCCCGGGCGTGGTCGGGGTCCTGGCCGGCGTCGACGACGACCAGCCCGTCGAGATGCTCGATCGCGAACGACCAGACCGAGAGCCACTCCGTCCACGCGCGGTCGACCAGGGTGGCGAGCAACCGCAGCCGGTCACGCGGATGCGGCTCGACCTGCCGGCGATGGATCTGCACGCGCCCGGTGTCGAGCGCGTGCACGCGGATGGGCACGGCGCAACGCTACACGGCGACTCCGAGCCAGTCGGCCTCCGCGCGGCCGAGTTCCGTCTCCGGCGCGTCGCCGTAGATCGCCTCACGCGCGATCCGCGACCAGTTGTTGGTCGCCTTGAGCTGGCCGAGGATCGCCAGCACGAGCACGTAGGCCCGCGACGCGACGATCTGGTCGGCTGGGAGCTTGACCTCGCCGCGGTTCATCTTGCCCTGCTCGACGATCGCCCGGGTGACCATGTTCGGCGAGATCTCGACCTCGTCGTCGATCGTCAGCCAGCCGCAGAGCGCGTCGTAGATGTTCAGCAGCAGATGCAGCTCGCGATCGTTGCTGCCGCTGACGACGCCCTGGGCGCGCATGATCGCAAACAGCGCGTCGTTGTCGCCCTCGTGCAGCGCCTGCAGCGTGCTGCGCTGGACCTCGGCCTCGGCGTCGCTCATGCGCTTGAAGAACCCGAAGTCCAGGAACGCCACGCGCCCGTCGGCGAGGAACAGCGAGTTGCCGGGGTGCGGGTCGCCGTTGAGCAGCTTGTGGCGCAGCGGGCCGTTGACGTAGAAGCGCGAGAGGATCTCGCCGAAGCGCGAGCGCTGCGCCTCGGGGAGGTCGAGGATCTCGTCGAAGCGCCGGCCCTCGACGAACTCGGTGACGATCACACGCTCACGGCAGAGCTCGGTGATGACGTCGGGCACGACGACGAACGGATGCCTGCGGTACTTGCGCGCCATCGCGCGGTGGTTCGACGCCTCGAGCTCGTAGTCGAGCTCCTCGGAGATGCGGTCGCGCACCTCGTCGGCGATCTCCTTGGAGTCCAGGCCGGGGGAGATCCGCGCCAGCAGCTTCAGGCCGAGGCGCAGGTTCTGCATGTCGGCCTTGACCGCGTCGTTGATCCCGGGGTACTGCACCTTGACGGCGACGTCGCGCCCATCGTGCAGCGTCGCGCGATGGACCTGGCCGATCGAGGCGGCGGCGATCGGCGCCTCGCCGAAGTCCGCGAAGTGCGCGGACAGCTTCTCGCCGAGGTCCTGCTCGACGACGTTGCGGATCTCCTTGAAGGAGTGCGGCTCGGCCGAGTGCTGCAGCTTGGCGAGCTTTGCCTGGAACTCCTCGCGGTACTCCTCAGGGACCATGCCGACGTCGATCACCGAGAACGTCTGGCCGAGCTTCATCGCCGCGCCCTTCATCGTCCCGAGCACGGTCACGAGACGGTCGGCGGTCTCCATCGCCTGACGCGCCATCGCAGCGTCAGATGCCTCGTCGGAGCGCACGACGTTCGCGGCCCGCGTGCCGACGGCGCGCGCGGCCGCGCCCGCGGCCACCCCGCCGAGCTTCGTGGAGCGCCGGATGCGCCCGTTGCCTCGCTGCTTGTCTGTCATGACGTCCTCAGAATCGCACGAAGGCAGCAAGCAGGCCGAGGCCGTGCTGGAGGCCGCGATCCGCTGTCTCGGCGAGGACGGCTACGCCGCCACCTCGCTGCAGCGCGTCGCCGACGCCGCCGGCGTGCAGAAGCGGATGGTCCTCTACTACTTCGAGTCGCGCGAGCACCTGAGCGTGCGCTGACGCTCGCGCGCGCCGCCGCGCCCGTGCTGCTGTTCGACTAGGGCAGCCAGCGCCCGACGCAGGACGCGTAGTCGTCCCACGCGGCGCCGTGGCGGCGTGACAGCAGCGGCTCCTCCAGCCGCCACACGAGCACCGCCATCGCCGTGAGGTAGACCCCTGCGCAGATCAGCAGCAGCGGCCGCGCGAGCGCGAGGCCTTCGCCGGCGATGATCGCCGCGGTCGCGGTGTACATCGGGTTGCGGACATGCGCGTAGGGCCCGCGCGCCACGAGCCGCGCCGGCGGCGCCAGCGGCGAAGGCGTGCCGCCACCGTCGCGCACGAAGCCCACGAAGCACCAGACCACGATGGCCGTGCCGGCGGCGATCAGCAGCACGCCGAGCAGCCGCAGCGCTGCGACGTCCAGCGCGCCGTCCCCGCGCTCGAACCCCGACACGAGCCAGGGCCCGACGCCGGCCTCCAGGAACGGCCCGACGAAGAAGAACGCCGTGCTGGCGAGCGCCGCGTTGCGCGTCGTCACGAGGCCCGCGCGCGTTCGAGAAGCTCCAGCACCGCCACGGCGTCGTTCGCGTCGACCGGGGGTGGCGCCCCGTCGCGCAGCGCGCTGACGATGCCGCGGTAGAACGCCCGGTAGCCGCCCGTCGGCGGCTTCCCCGCTCGCAGCTGAGCCTCCTGGCCGTCGAGGCCATGCTTGACGTGGGCGGCGCGATCGCCGAGCACGCGAAAGCGCGGCCCGAGGTCCGCTGCGACGACGCTCATCCAGAGGTGCGACTGCACGCCGCCGGCATGCGTCAGCGCGAGGAAGTCGTCGTCGTCCACGCGCGCGCCCGCGCGAGATCGCCGGACCTCGGCGTGGACGTCGGTGACGGGCCCGAACAGCAGCAGCGCCTGGTCGACGAGGTGGGTGCCGATGTCCAGCAGCAGCCCGCCCCCGTCCTCAGGGGCCGCGGACTCGCGCCAGGCCTCGGCCTTGACCTCCGGCCGCCAGCGCTCGAAGCGCGACTCGAACCGCAGGACGCGCCCGAGCTCGCCCGCGTCCAGCAGCGCGCGCAGCGTCAGGAAGTCATCGTCCCACCGGCGGTTCTGAAAGACGCTGAGCAGGACGCCACGCGCCGCGGCGTGATCGACGAGCGCACGCGCCTCGTCCGTGGTGGTCGCCAGCGGCTTGTCGACGACGACGGCGATCCCGGCGTCGACGGCCGCGCGCGCGAGCGTGACGTGCGAGCGGTTGGGCGTGGCGACGACGACGAGGTCCGGGCGCAGGGCCCACAGCTCCTCGGCGTCGCCGAGTAGCTGCGCCTGCGGGTGGTCGGCCTGCGCGGCGTCGCGTCGCGCGGGCGACCGCGCGACGATCGCCGCCAGCTCGAGCTCGGGCTCGGCGGCGATCAGCGGCGCGTGGAACCCCGCGCCCGCCAGGCCGTATCCGATCAGTCCGACGCGCACCCCATCAGGCTACGACGCGCGCCGGCGCCGGCTTCGGCGCGCCGAGCACGTACTCGGTCTCGTCGAAATGGCGGACGCGCTCGCGGAACTTGAACGTGAAGTCCGGCCACAGCGTCGAGTTGCGCCCGGTCTGGTCGATGTACCAGGACGCGCAGCCGCCGTCGAGCCAGACGGAGTGCTCGCCGCGGCGGTCGACCTCGGCGACGAACGTGTCGACGGCCTCCTGGCGCGGTTCGATCGTCGCGGCGCCACGGCGGTCCATCGTCTGGATCGCGTCCATGATGAAATTCAGCTGCGACTCGATCATGTAGATGATCGAGTTGTGGCCGAGGCCGGTGTTCGGCCCGACGAGCATGAAGGCGTTCGGAAAGCCCGCGAACGTCGTGCCGTTGTGAGCCTTCATCGTGCCAGGGTTGGCGTCGCCGAGCATCACGCCGTCGCGGCCCCAGACGCGCTGCAGCGCCGGCTGGTCGGTGACGTGGAAGCCGGTGCCGTAGATGATCGTGTCGACCTCGCGCTCGGTGCCGTCGGCCGTGATGATCGAGTGCTCGCGGATCTCGGCGATGCCGTCGGTGATCACGTCGACGTTGGGCTTGCCCAGAGCGGGGTAGTAGTCATCGGCGCGCAGGATCCGCTTGCAGCCGATGCGGTAGCGCGGCGTGAGCTTCTTTCGCAGCTCACGGTCGGGCACCTGGCGGCGCAGGTGGATGCGTGCGACGCGCTCGATCAGCTTCATCAGCCGCGGGCGGTAGACGAGACCGACGACGACCGCCTCGTTGGCGGTGTAGATCCAGCCGCGCACGACCTTCATCAGCGGCGGGAAGAGCTTGAACAGGCGCTTCTCGAAGCGCGTGATCGGGCGGTCCATGCGCGGCACGATCCACGGCGGCGTGCGCTGGTAGAGCTGCACCTCGCCGGCCTTGGGCTGGATCTGCGGCACGAACTGGATCGCGCTGGCGCCCGTGCCGATGACGGCGACGCGCTCACCGGCGAGGTCATGGTCGTGGTTCCACTGGGCGCTGTGGAACGTCGTGCCCTTGAACGTCTCGATGCCCGGGATCTGCGGCAGCTTGGGCTCGGAGAGCCCGCCCATGCCGGCGATGACGATGTCGGCGCTGTAGCTACCGTTGCTTGTCTCGAGCTCCCAGCGCTGCATGTCCTCGTCCCAGCGCGCCTCGAGCAGCGTCGTGTCGAAGCGGCAGTGAGGGGTGACGTCGTAGTCGCGCGCGACCTTGCGCATGTACTCCCAGATCTCCGCCTGCGGGGAGTAACGACGCGACCAGTCGGGGTTCTGCGCGAAGGAGAACGAGTACATGCGGCTGGGCACGTCGCACGCACAACCCGGGTAGCTGTTGTCGCGCCAGGTGCCGCCGACGTCGGATCCGCGGTCGAGGATCACGAAGTCCTCGATGCCCCGGCGCTTGAGCTGGATCGCGGCGCCGAGGCCGCTGAATCCATTGCCGACGATGACGATGCGGTGGTGTTCGGTGTTCATGCCTGCCCCTGGGTTGTCATTGCGAGGAGGCCTGGGCCGAGGAGCGCAACGCTCCAATCGGCGAGGACCTCTGGCGAAAGGTCTGCGTGCTCCTTGGCCCACATCGCCACCGTCTCGGTGGCGCCGTTGACGGCCTGGGCGGTGGCCTCGAGCCGGCGGGGGTCGACCTCGACGCCGCGGCCGCGGGCGATCTCGCCGAGCAGGCCGGCGACGAGCAACGCCTGGCGACGGCGGACGGTCTCGATCGCATCGGCGAAGCGGCCCTCGCCGGCGTAGAGCGACTCCCACGCGCGGCGGTGCTCCGCGGCGAACGCGAACCACGCGGCGATGCCGCTGCGCAGCTGGTCGATCGGCTCGTCGGTCGCGGTGACGGCCGCGGTGACGCGCTCGGCGAGGTCGGCGGCCGTGCGCTCGACGCACGCGCGGTAGAGACCTTCCTTGGAGCCGAAGATCTCGTAGATCACGGGCTTCGTGACGCCTGCGCGGCGCGCGAGCTCGTCCATCGACACCCCGGCGTAGCCGCGCTCGGCGAACAGCTCCTCCGCGAGCTCGGCGATCTGCGCACGGCGGACGTCGCGGGGGACGCGGCCGTGGGCATATGCGGTGACGTCGACAGGCACTTACCGACGGTAGGTTACCGACGGTAGGTCAGTTGTCAAGCGCGTAACGCCGAAGGGGTCTGGGGATACGTATATGCAAGAGATAAATGTGGCGACCTTCAATGGTTTGCAAAATCAACGGTTTCCGATAAAATACCAACTGCACTAGTCGGAGAAGAACCAAGGAGCATCTTGCCCAGCCGTACCCCTAAGTCCCGCCGTACCCCGATTCACGAGCCCGAGCTCACCGCCGAGAGCCTTGACCTGCTCCTGCGCGATGCGGGCCGTTTCCCCCTGCTCACCCCCGCCGAGGAGCTGGATCTCGCTGCGCGCATCGAGCGCGGCGATCTGGCTGCCAAGGAGAAGCTCGTCAACTCCAACCTGCGCCTCGTGGTGTCGATCGCCCGCCGCTACGTCGGCCACGGCCTCGCCATGCCCGACCTCGTCCAGGAGGGCATGCTCGGCCTCATCCGCGCCGCGGAGAAGTTCGATCACCGCAAGGGCTTCCGCTTCTCGACGTACGCGACGCTGTGGATCCGTCAGTCGATCCAGCGCGGTCTCGACAACACCGCGCGCAACGTCCGCCTGCCCGCGAACATCGCCCAGCGCGCCCGCAAGGTCGCGCGGATCAACGACCAGCTGACCAAGAAGCTCGAGCGTGACCCCACGATCGAGGAGATCGCCGAAGAGGCGCAGCTCACGGTCGAAGAGGTCGAGCGCATCAAGTCCGTCGACGTCACGCCTGCCTCGCTCAACGCGCAGGTCGGCGACGAGGACGGCTCAGAGCTCGGGCACTTCATCGCCCACGAGGGCCCCGCCCCCGAGGAGGAGGCCTTCCAGGCGATCGCCGCCGTCGAGGTCAAGCACGCCCTGGACCACCTGCCCGAGGACGAGCGCAAGGTCGTCAGCCTGCGCTTCGGCACCGACGGCGATGCGCCGCACACGATGGCGCAGGTCGGTCGCCGGCTCGGCATCCCCTCGCGCGAGGCCGAGGCGCTCGAGGCGCGCGCACTGCGCCGCCTCTCCAAGCTCCCCGAGCTCGAAGCGCTGCGCGAAGCCGCTTAGTCGCGACGCGCGGCGATCGCCTTCGCCCGCCGCTTCTCCTCCGGGGGAGGCGGCGGCGCGAGCGCGGCCCGCAGCGGATCGCCCCACGCGCCCGCCACGCGGGCGAGGATGCCGGCGTCGGCCTCGCAGTTGATGCAGAAGCCGCCGCGGCCCCAGCCGAGGGCGCGCGCGAGCACCTGATCGGCGTACTGCGTGCCGGTCAGGTCATGCCCGTAGTAGTCGTAGGCGGCGCTCCACGCCCGCGCGTCCAGCGCCGCACCTGCGCCGCTGTCGCGCAGCAGCTTGGCCGCCGCCATGATCGCGTCGAAGTCGTCGTACACCGAGGGGTGCTTCGCGGTCATGTTGTTGTACGACGCCGGCCGTGGCGCGGCCTTGTGGGCATCGCGGTAGCGATCCCACGTCGAGACGTTGCCGTTGGTCACGTTGAACTGCATCGGCCCGGCACAGCAGCGCGCGAAGTTCAGCCCGCGGTAGACCCCCGGCGACGTCGAGAACGCCGACTCCTGCTTGTGGACGGAGGCCAGCAGCAGCCAGTTGACGCCGAACGTCCTCGCCGCGGTCTCATACAGCGGATAGAAGCCGGCGACCCAGTTGGAGTGCACGTGTGCGCGGTCGTTGCGCGCGAACTGCGCGACCGCGCGCGGCTGCGTGGTCGGCGCGGGCGCCTCCGCGACCGGGGCCGGCGCGTTCTGCGCAGGCAGCGGCGCGGCGACGGTGATCGCGGGCAGCGCCGTCCCGGCCGGCGCGTTCTCCCGGCTCAGCAGCTGGACGAGCGCGAAGCCCGCGAGCGCACAGCCGAGAACGAACCCAGCGAGCATCGCTGCGGGCAGCCAACGCTGGTGGCCGCTCGGTGGCATCGGCATAGGGTAAGCACCATGACGACGATCGACGAACTCGAGCTTGTCGAGTTCGACTACCTCGACCCGCAGTTCACCGGGGAGCGCTACCACCGCGAACTGCTCGCGCTGCGTGACGAGCACTGGGTCGTGAAGGTGCCGCTCGGCTACCTCGTGCTCGATCGCGAGGCCGGCGAGGAGCTGCTGCGCTCCAGGCGCACGACGTTCCCGGGCATGAAGATCGCCGAGATCTTCGGGATCGAGGACGGCCCGCTCTACGAGGAGATGCGCCGCAACATCCTGCATCTCAACGGCGACGACCATCGCCGCCTGCGCAACCTCGTCAACCCGTTCTTCACGCCGCGCGCCGCGGACCGCTGGCGCCCGACGATGCGCGCGATCCTCGAGGAGCTGTGGCCGCCGCTGTCTGACGCACGCGCGTGCGAGGCGGTTGCCGCCCTGGCCAAGCCCTATCCCTCGCGCACGATCGCCGCGGTGATGGGTGCGGCCGACAGCGACGCACCGCGGCTGCACCACTGGTCAAACGTCATCCAGAAGCAGTTCGACGCGATCGCGCTGTCGACAGAGCGCGAGCAGATCGACACCGCCGTCGCGGAGTTCTATGAGTGGGCGCACGGCCTGCTCGATCGTCGCCGCGGCGACGCGCGCGAGGACTTGATCTCCGCGTTGCTGGCGGCCGAGGAGGAGGGCGACCGCCTGTCCGACGTGGAGTGCGTGAACCTCGTGCTCAACGTCCTCGTCGGCGGCGTCGACACGACGCAGGCCCAGCTGACGCACGCGTTGCGGCTGTTCGCTGCGCATCCCGATCAGTGGGCCCTCCTTGCCGAGCGCCCCGAGCTCGCCGAGCAGGCCGTCGACGAGGTCATCCGCTACGAGCCGATCACCCCCATCACCGCGCGCATCGTGCTGGAGGACCTCGTGATCCGCGACGTGACCCTGCCGCGCGACACGATCCTGCTGATCTGCGCGTTCACGGCCAACCGCGACGACGTCGGCAGCGACTTCGACATCACCGCCGACCGCGGCCGGGCGCGGCCGCTGACCTTCGGCGCGGGGATCCACTACTGCCTCGGCGCGAACCTCGCGCGCGCCGAGCTGCAGGAGGCGCTGGCGTTCCTCGCGCCGCGGATGCCGGGGCTGCGCCTGGACGGCGAGGCCGAGCTCGAGTCGATCAGCGGCATCTACGGCGTCACGCGGCTGCCGATCGCCTGGGACTAGGTCAGCGCGCGCGTGACCGCGTCGGCCTTGAGGCGGCCTTCGAGCGTCAGCAGCGCGCGGCCGTCGCCCAGCGACAGCAGGCCCTCGCCTGCCAGCCGCTGCGCCACGCCGGCGTCGACGAGCGCGAGATCCAGGCCCTCGCGCAGGCGCAGCTCGAGCATCACGCGCTCAAAGCGCCGGGTCGCGTCGTCGAGCAGCTCGCGCCCGGCCGCGGGCGAGCGGCCCGCGGTCAGCGCCTTCACGTAGGCGCTGGGGTGCAGGACGTTCCACCAGCGCACGCCATCGACGTGGCTGTGGGCACCAGGCCCGGCGCCCCACCAGTCCGCGCCGCGCCAGTAGCCGAGGTTGTGGGCGCAGCGCGCGGCGTCGTCGGCGGCCCAGTTGGACAGCTCATACCAGCGCAGGCCGGCGGCGCCGAGCAGCGCGTCGGCGAGCTCGTAGCGGTCGGCCATCGCGTCGTCCTCAGGTGCCGACAGTGCGCCGCGCGCGACCTGCGCGTGCAGCCGCGTGCCGGCCTCGACGATCAGCGCGTAGGCGGAGATGTGGTCGGGGTCTGCGGCCAGCGCGGCCTCCAGCGACGCGCGCCAGTCGGCTTGGGACTCGCCGGGTGTGCCGTAGATCAGGTCGAGGCTGACGTGTTCAAAGCCTGCGATACGTGCCTCCGCGGCGGCCGCGCCGGCGCGGCCGGGGGTGTGCGTGCGGTCGAGCGTCGCGAGCACGTGCGGCGCGGCGCTCTGCATCCCGAGCGAGATCCGCGTGAAGCCGGCGGTGCGCAGCGCCGCGAGCGACGCCGGGTCGACGGACTCGGGGTTGGCCTCGGTCGTCACCTCATCGGCGACACCGAAGCGCTCCTCGATCGCACGAAGGATCCGCGCGAGCTCGGTGGCCGGCAGCAGCGTGGGCGTGCCGCCGCCGAAGAACACCGTCCGCACGCGTGGCGTCCCAACGACGCCGACCGCGAGGTCCAGCTCGGCGATCACCGCGTCCGCGAAGCCGGTGCGCGACGCCTCAGATGCGGTGTAGGTGTTGAAGTCGCAGTAGCCGCAGCGCGTCGTGCAGAACGGGACGTGGACGTAGACGCCGAACGGGCGGCTCCCCAGCCCGGCCAGCGCGGCCTGTGGCAGGGCGCCGTCGGCGGGGACGGGATCGGCTGGTGGCGGGCGGTAGGGCATCGGGTCGCTGCGCGTCGAGCATGAACTATGTTGCGCGCCGTGCGCGCTCTCGCGATTGCCGTGCTCTGCGCCGCGGTGCTCGCGGGCTGCGGCGGCGACGACTCCGCCGCGACGTCCGAATACGCGCGTGCGGTCAACGTCGTCCAGGACCGTTACCAGCGCAGCGCCGCCCGCGTGCAGGCCGCCGTCGACACCGCGATCTCGACGCCGGCGCAACAGCGCCGCGCGCTCGATCGTCTCGACGCCGCGGTCGACCGTGCCGTCGCCGCGCTGAAGGCGATCAAGCCGCCCGACGGCCTGGCCCCGGCACACGGCCGCCTGGTGGAGGCGCTGTCGGCCTACGGCCCGGTGATCGCCGCCCGCCGATCGGCGTCGGGCACCCGCAACCCGCGCGAGCTGATCGCCGCGAGCACGAGCTTTCAGGCCGGCTCGGAGGTCGTGAACACGCGCGTGCAGCAGGCGATCGATCAGATCAACGACGAGCTCTAGCCCGCGAGCGCACTGGCCCTGACGGCGGCGAGGAACTCGTCCCACGGGCGTGCGAGGCCGCGGAGCTGCACGCACAGCGCGACGAGGTCGTCCAAGTCGAGGTCCGCCGCGATGACCGCCGGCACCCACAGCGCCGCCTGCTGTTCTGCGAGCCGCCGCACGGCAGCGGCGAGGTCGCTCGGCGGCGCGTAGGCGGGGAGGTAGACGGCGTCCCCGCGCCACAGTGGCGTGGGATGCCAGCCGAACCGCGCGACGCTCTGATCACCGCCGGTGATGACCGCGAAGCGCTTGGCGAGCAGGTGGTACTGCGACGGGCCGAAGCGGTCATGCGGCGGGACGAACACGTCGGGAAGCACGCCGCGGCGCAGCAGTGCGGCCTCGGCGCGGTCGATGCGCTCGGTGAGCTCGTCGGGGTCGCCCTCGAGCGTCGCCTGCAGCCCGAAGGCCACGCCGTCGGTGTGCCGCATGGCAAGCAGCGCGGGATCGTCGCCGGTCACCGCCACGAGGTAGGGGATCTCGTGCGCACGCACGATCTCGTGGAAGCGGGCGTCGGCGACGCCGTCCACCCGCACCAGCAACCGCGGTGGGCCGTCCGCGCCGGCACCGAGCACGGCGCGGCGGGCGGCGAGCATCGGCGCCACGCTCGTGGCCTCGAAGGTCAGCGAGCCGCGCCTGACCGCGGCCTCCTGGACGCGCCTGGCGACCCAGGACGGCACCGGGCGGTCGCGCACGGCCTGCTCGACCTCGGGAACATCCAGCGCGCCGGGGTCGACGGTGCCCAGCGCGAGCTCCTCGCCGAAGAGCAGTGCGGCGCTGCGGCGCTCGGCGGACGTCACAGGCTACGCTGGCGGCGCATGACGCCGTTCTGGTGGTGGACCCAAGCCGTGATCTGCGTGTTCGTCCTCGCGGGCATGGTGATCGCGATTACGAAGCTCGTCTGAACCGCGCACAGCGTGGGACGTTAGTGTTGCGCGCATGTTCGGACGCATCGTGGTTGGGACCGACGGCTCAGAGACCGCAGCCAAGGCTGTCGGCGAGGCCGTCGAGCTGGCGGGGGCCGTCGGCGCCACCGTCGACATCGTCAGCGCCTACGAGCCGGTGCCGGAATCGCGGCTGCGCGAGGAGGCCGAAGGCGTCCCCGCCGACGTGTCCTGGGCGGTCGGTCCGCGCGAGGACGTCGACGCGACGCTGGCCGCCGCCGGCAAGATCGCCGAGAGCAAGGGCGTCACGTTCAAGGTCCATCCGCGCCAGGGCGATCCCGCCGACGCGATCCTCGACGTCGCCGAGGAGCAGAACGCCGACCTCATCGTCGTCGGCAACAAGGGCATGACCGGCGCCAAGCGCTTCCTGCTCGGCAGCGTGCCGAACAAGGTCAGCCATCACGCGCCCTGCAGCGTCCTGATCGTCCGCACGACCTAGCGCGCCGGCTGCCGGGTCGCCGCCGCGGCGTCGACCAGGCCATAGCCGTAGCGGCGGTCATAGCCCTGCGGCCCGAGGTCGCGCGCGGTGCGCTTGATCTGGCGCTCGACCTGTGCCGGTGTCGGGTTCGGGCCGATGACGCCGGACGCGATGACGAGCGCGGCGATCGCCGAGACGTGGGGCGTGGCCATCGAGGTGCCCTCGTAGTCCGACGGGATCCCGAACGTGCGCCGCGCGCGTCCCTGCAGGGTGATCTGGTAGATGTCGCCGCCGGCCGGGGCGTCGGGCTTGCAGTTGGGCTCGTTCTCCAGCGCCGCGTCGGTGCCGCCGCCGGGTGCGACGACGTCGAGCCCGTCGCCGATGTTGGAGAAGTCCGAGAGGCAGCCGTGCTCGGTCGTGGCGCCGACGGAGATCACGGGGTCGGCCTTGGCCGGATAGGCGACGAGCGGGTAGCCCTCGTTGCCCGAGGCGCCGACGACGACGACGCCCTTGCGGCGCGCGTAGTTGACCGCGTCGAGCAGCTCGGGGATCTCCGCGGCGCGCACGTCCGGGGAGAACTCGAGGCTGAGGTTGATGATGTCGACCCCGTGCCTGGCGGCGTAGCGGATGCCGCGCGCGATCACCGCGGCGTCGCCCTCGCCACGGTTGTCGAGCACGCGCACCGGCATGATCTTCACCCCGTAGGCCAGGCCGGTCAGGCCGACGCCGTTGTTCGTACTCTCGGCGATCGTCGAGGCGACGTGCGTGCCGTGGCCGTTGCTGTCGTAGGGGTAGCGGTCCTCGCTGACGAAGTCATAGCCGCGCACGATCTTCCCCGTGTGGAAGTCCGGCGACTTCAGGAACGTGCCGGTCTTCTTGTAGGCGACGCCGGTGTCGAGCACCGCGACGGTCACGCCGCGCCCGCCCGGGCGGCCGGCGTTGATCAGGTTCTGCCAGGCGTCGGGCGCATTGACACCCCAGGGTCCGGCGAAGTTCCACTGCACCGCCGTCCAGCCGGCGGGCGTCGTGCCGCGGCCCGGATCGTTGGGGACGAAGGCCGCAGCGCGCGCGACCGGCCCGCGTGCAACAGCAGGCGACGCGCCAAGCAGCGCGCTGAGCACGGCAATGAAGAGGAGGCGGTGCAACATCGAATCGGACTGACAACCCCGTGCAGTACCCGGAGTTCCTGCGATCCTCGCCGATGATGACGGACGACGAGGCGTTCATGACGCTCGCCATGGCGGAGGCGCGTGCCGCGCCGGCACACGACGACGTCCCGATCGGCTGCGTCGTCGTCCTGGGTGACGGCATCATCGGGCGCGCGCACAACGAGCGCGAGGCGCGCCAGGACCCGACCGCGCACGCCGAGGTGCTCGCGCTGCGCGAGGCCGCCGCGGCCGTCGGCTCGTGGCGCGTGCTCGACGCGACGCTCTACGTGACGCTCGAGCCGTGTGCGATGTGCGCGGGGGCGATCGTGCTCGCGCGGGTGCCGCGCGTCGTCTACGGCTGCACCGATCCGAAGGCCGGCGCGGCGGGCAGCGTGCTCGACGTGTTGGCCGAGCCGCGCCTCAACCACCGCCCGCAGGTCACCGGCGGGGTGCTCGAGGCCGACTGCGCCGAACTGCTGCGCGAGTTCTTCCGCGCGCGTCGATGAGACGCGGTTAGGGTCGCGCGATGCCACCGCTCGAACTGTCGGCAGCCGACGCCGCCGCGCAACTCCCGACGCGCGACACGCTCGGTATGGCGCTCGGGCCCGGCCAGCCGCCGGCCTTCCTGCGCGAGCTCGGCGCGCGCACCGATTGGGAGGACCTGCGTGTCGTGGGCGCGCTGCTGTCCGTCGGCACCGAGCTGTTCACGCGCCCGGGCGTGCACTACCTGTCGGGGTTCTTCGGGCCGTTCGAGCGCGCACTGCGCGACATGGGCGCGAACATCGGCTTCGCGCCGGCGGACTTCCGGCGCCTGGCGCCGCTGCTGGAGGCCAATGCTCCGCGCGTGGTGTGCACCGTCGCCGCGCCCCCGGATCCCGACGGCTGGTGCTCGCTGTCGCTGCACGCCGGCGGGCTCGTCAAGGAGCTGCACCGGGCGGGCGCCGACCCCGACCGTCAGCTCGTCGTCGAATGCGCCAAGGGGTTCCCGCGCACGCGCGGGCTGCCGCCCGAGCACACCCACGCCATCCATGTCGACGAGGTCGACGTGCTGATCCACTCCGAGGAGAAGCCGCTGGCGGTTCCGCCCGGCGCCGACCCGACAGACGTCGAGAAGGCGATCGCCGAGCACGCCCTGCACTTCATCCCCGAGGGGGCGACGCTGCAGACCGGGATCGGCGCGATCCCGTCGACGATCGCCACGTTGCTTTGTGACGACGACAAGGGCGGCTACGGCCTGCACACCGAGATGTTCACCGACGGCTGCATGCGCCTGCACCAGGCCGGCAAGATCGTCAACCGCAAGGGTCAGTTCGACGGCGTCAGCGTGACGACGTTCGCCTTCGGCAGCGAGGAGCTCTACGACTTCCTCGACGAGAACGACGAGGTCGCGTTCCTGCCGGTCGAGATCGTCAACGCGCCGGAGCTGATCGCGCGCAACCGCAAGATGATCACGATCAACGGCGCGCTCGCCGTCGACATCCACGGGCAGGTCGTCGCCGACACGATCGAAGGCGGTCAGTACAGCGGCATCGGTGGTGCCGAGGACTTCATCTCGTCGCCGGGGCTCTCGCTGATCGCGCGCTCGCTGCTGTGCCTTCCCTCGACCGTCCAGGTCGGCGGGGAGCTGCGATCGCGGGTCCTGCCGTGGTTCGGCGCCGGGACCGTGATCACGACGCCGCGCCATCAGGTCGACGTCGTGATCACCGAGTACGGCGCCGCCGAGCTCGAGGGCAAGACCGTCCACCAGCGCGGCGACGCGCTTGCCGCGATCGCCCATCCGGACTTCCGCGAAGGCCTGCGCGACGCTGCCGACCGCGCTTCGAAGGGTCGCTCGCCGGTCCTATAGCGGTCGAGGAGATCTCGACACTCGGTCGGTACCTCTACCGCGATCTGCAGGCGATCATCGCTGCATGACCGAGCTGATCCGCCTGCTCGACAGCAACGAGGAGTCGCTGAAGTCACGGGTGTCGCGCGCGCTTGGGGAGCTCGGCGACACGCCGGTCGTCGTCGACTACTTCACCCACTGGTACACGACGCGCCCGCCGCTGCACGAAGCCGTGGTGTTCAGCCGCGTGCGACCGAGCTGATCAGCGTCTCGACGAAGGACGCGCAGCGCTCGGGGGAGTAGCGCTCGGAATCTGACAGCACGAGGCGCGCCATCTCCTCGCCGAGGCCGGTGATCAGGCGCGCCGCCATCTCGGTGTCCTCGATCCCCGGGCCGCCGCGCTTGGCGATGCCCCAGGTCAGGACCGGCTCGAGCAGCGCGCGAACGGCGACGCGGCCCTCGTCGATGCGCTCGCGCACGACGGGCGGGGCGCCCTCGGCGGGGAACAGCACGAGGCGCCAGGTGCGCGGGTGGTCGCGCACGAGCGTCGTGAACATGCGGATCGCCTCGACGAGGATCTCGTCGGGGTCGCGGTCGATGCCGATCTCGGGGATCACCGCGGTGACCTGGCCGAGCGCACGCAGCTGCGTGCGCTCGACGAGCGCCTCGAACATCCCCGCGAGGTTGTCGAACTGGGCGTAGACGACGGTCCGCGCGATGCCCGCGTTGCGCGCGACGCGGTCGATGCTCACGGCCGCGTAGCCCTCGTCGACGATGATGTCGATCAGCACGTCCAGCAGCTGCTCACGGCGTTGCTCGGGCGGAAGTCGGCGGGTTGGGCTTGACACGGATCGATGTAACTGTTGATGTACAGAACTGTACGTACGGTGCTGTACATCCAGCAGCCTAGCTCCCCGAGAGGTCTTCAACGATGCTTGCAACGTCCGCTCCCGCCGGGGGCGCGCCAACAGCGCAGCTGATCATCGCCACGGCGATGGGCGCCGTCGTCACGATCGTCCTGCTCGCGGTTCTGCAGGGCCACCGCACCGGTCGCCTGGGCCTGATCGGGTTCTTCGCGCGCATCGGCGAGCGCGTCAGCGGCCTGCCGGCGTGGTCGGCGCTGCCGGCCGGCCTGGCGATCCTGTCGTTCGCCTCCGCGGGCTTTGGCGTGTGGTGGGACATCGCGCTGCACATCGACCAGGGCCGCGACTCCGGCCCGCTCGCCAATCCCGCCCATTACTTCATCCTCGCCGGCATCTACGGCTTCACCGCCGCGGGTGTGCTCGCCCTCGTCCTGCACGGCGAGGACCGCCCGAGCCCGTACGCCGTGAAGCTTCCGGGCCTGCCGCGCCTGCCGGTCGGCGGCGCGCTGCTGTTCGCCTGCGGCTCGTTCTCGCTGATCGGCTTCCCGCTGGATGACATGTGGCACCGCATGTTCGGCCAGGACGTCACGCTCTGGGGCCCGACGCACGTGCAGATGATCTGCGGCGCGCTCGTCGGGATCATCGCCGTGATCGTCCTGCTCGTCGAGGGTCAGCGCGCCGCCGGGTTCGAGCTCGACGGTCGCGCCAAGACGCCGCTGATGGCACTCGCGCGCTGGGCGCTGCCGGGCGTCGTGCTGATCGGCATCTCGCTGCAGATCACCGAGTTCGACTGGGGCGTGCCGCAGTACCGCCAGGTCTGGCAGCCGCTGCTGCTCGCCGGCGCCGCCGGCTTCGCGCTGATCTGGGCGCGGCTGTGGGCGGGGCGCTACGGCGCGCTCGGCGCGCTCGGCCTGTACCTCGCCGCACGCGGCGTCCTGCACCTGCTCGTCGGCGCGCTCGGCGAGGTCGAGCCCGCGCTGCCGCTGTTCGTCGCCGAGGCGCTGCTGGTAACGCTCGTCGGCCTGATCGGCGATCCCCGCAAGCAGCCGCTGCGCTTCGGCGCGCTGGCCGGGCTCGCGGTGGGCGCCGGCGGCTTCGCCGCGCAGTACTGGGCCTCGCAGTGGCAGTTCCCGCTGCCCTGGAACGAGTCGCTGCTGGCCGAGGGCATCCCGACCGCGCTGATCGTCGGCACCGCCGCCGGCGTGCTCGGCGCGCTCGCGGCGCTCGCGTCGCGCGGCGTGCTGCCCGAGCGGCGGATCGCGCGCCCCGCGGCGCTGCTGGCCGGCGCGGCGATCCTCGCCTGCGCCGTCAATGCGGGCTTTGAGTCCTCGCCGAACGGCCTGCGCGCGCAGCTCGAGATCACGCGCGTGGCCGGGGGCGAGGCGCAGGTCGCTGCGCGGTTTGACGACGAGGCGTCGGTGCGCGACGCGCACTGGCTCTACGTCATCGCCTGGCAGGGCGGAGGCATCAGGACGATCCCGCTCGAGCGCGCCGGCGGCGTCTGGCGCACGGCGTCGCCCGTGCCCTTCAGCGGCGACTGGAAGACCGCGCTGCGCCTGCACGACGGCCGGATGCTCGAGGGCATCGCGCTGCACCATCCGGCCGACAGCGAGGTCGGGCTGGCGCAGTACACGGCGCCCGCCCGCGCCGAGGCGACGTTCGCGGACGAGACGCAGATCCTGCAGGCCGAGCGGCGCGACGACACGCCCGCGTGGCTGTGGACCGTCGCCGCGACGATCGTGTTCACGCTCGTGCTGGTGTTCCTGCTCGTCACGAGCCTTGGCATCGCGCGCATCGGCCGGCCCGCGCCGGCGCCCGCCGGGGAACCGCGGCCGCCGCGCCGCGCGCCGCGCCGGGTCCTGACCCCGACCGCTTCCTGATCCTCATGACGACCCATCACGACATCGCGATCATCGGCTCGGGCTTCGCCGGTCTGGGCGCGGCGATCCGCCTGCGCCAGGAGGGCCGGGAGGACTTCGTCGTCCTCGAGAAGGCCGACGGCATCGGCGGCACCTGGCGCGACAACCACTACCCCGGCTGCGCCTGCGACGTGCAGAGCCACCTGTACTCGTTCTCGTTCGCCCAGAACCCCTCGTGGACGCGGATGTACGCGGGCTACGCGGAGATCCGCGCCTACATGGAGGACTGCGTCGACCGCTTCGGCGTGCGCGACCACGTGCGCTGCGGCGCGGAGGTCACGGCGGCGCGCTGGGATGAGGACGCCGCGCTCTGGCGCCTGGAGGTCAACGGCGGCGAAGAGCTCACCGCGCGCGCCGTGATCGCGGGTCTCGGCGGCCTGTCGCGGCCGGCGTTTCCCGAGCTCGACGGGCTTGCGGAGTTCTCGGGGCCGGTGCTGCACTCCGCGCGCTGGGACCACGACGTCGACCTCGACGGCAAGCGCGTCGTCGTCGTCGGCACCGGCGCGAGCGCGATCCAGCTCGTCCCGCAGGTCCGCAAGCGCGCTGCGCAGGTGACGGTCTTCCAGCGCACCGCGCCGTGGGTGCTGCCCAAGCCCGACCATCCGATGCCCGCCGGCGTGCGGCGCCTGTTCGCGCGCGTCCCGGTGCTCCAGCGCGCGCTGCGCGGCGCGATCTTCGCCGGGCAGGAGAGCATCGCTCTCGGCACGGCGCGCTACCCGGCGCTGATGCGCGCGGGTGAGCTGATCGGCCGCGCGCACGTGCGCGCCAACATCTCCGACCCGGCGCTGCGCGCGAAGGTCACGCCGTCCTATCGCCTGGGCTGCAAGCGGATCCTCGTCTCCAACGACTACTACGCGGCGCTCGCGCGTGACAACGTCGACGTCGTCACAGACGGCATCGCGCGCGTCACGGCGGGCGGCGTCGTCGACAGCGCCGGCGTCGAGCACGCCGCCGACGTGCTCGTGCTGGCGACCGGCTTTCAGGTCACCAACCCCGTCGGCGACGCGGCGATCGAGGGCCGTGATGGGCGCAACCTCGTGCGCGAGTGGGCCGCCGGCGGCATGGCCGCGCACCTCGGCACGACGATCAGCGGCTACCCGAACCTGTTCCTGCTCGTCGGGCCGAACACCGGCACGGGCCACAACTCGCAGATCCTCATGATCGAGCACCAGATCGAGTACACGCTGCGCGCGCTCGACGCGATCGACGCCGCGGGCGCTGCGGCCGTCGACACGCGCGCCGATGTGCAGGCGACCTATAACGCGTGGGTGCAGAAGCGCATGGCGCGGACCGTCTGGACGACCGGCGGCTGCAACTCCTGGTACCTGGACGAGCACGGCCGCAACGTCACCCTCTGGCCGGGCTTCACGTTCGAGTTCAAGCGGGCGGCCCGGACCTTCGACCCGGGCCGCCACGACTTCATCAAGCAGCCAGCAGCTGTGCCGATGGCTGCGTGAGGAACTGCCTCAGCACCGGCGCGAGCTTCTTCATGTCGACGTTGTGGCTGGTGCCCTCGAGCGTCACGAGCTGCACCTCGGGCAGCACCTCGGCCAGCGCCTCGGAGCCCGCCTGCAGCACCGCCGGGCTCTTGCCGCCGTAGACGACCTGGGCGCGCGGCACGGCGGCCCACTCCTGCGGGTCCAGCGGCGCGCCGTACATCGTGTGCGCGCCGAGCGCCGCGAAGTCGTAGCCGAGCGTGTGGGCCGTCGCCTTGATGTGCTTGTACATCGGCATCAGCCGCATCACCGCCGCGAACGGCGCCGGGATCCCGACGGCGTTGCGCATGAAGTGCTGCACGAGCGCATCGCGCTTGCCCTTGGCGACGAGCTCGTCGATGCGCTCGGGATAGTCGGGCGTCGGGTGCTTGAGGCCGGGCTCGACCATGAACGGCACCTCGTAGACCGACACGCGGTCGACGCTGTCGAGCGCGATCGCGGCGCGCAGCGCCAGCGCGCCGCCTGAGGACGTGCCCCACAGCGACGCGCGGCCGCCGTTCGCTTCGATCAAGGCCGCGATGTCCTCGATCTCGCGCTGGACCGAGAACGGCCCGGCCTCGGTGGAGTCGCCGCGCCCGCGGCGGTCGTAGTTGATGACGGTGAGATGCGGCGACAGGAGCTGGGCGAGCTCCTCCATCTTCTTGAACTTGCGATAGCCCAGGGCGCCGTTGACGAGGATCACCACAGGACCCTGGTCGCCGTAGCGGTCGTACGCGATCGTGCTGCCGTCCTTCGACGTGACTGTGTGCATGTCCTGATGACAGGCGGCGCGCGCCGAATTCATCGCGTGCGACATGCTGCCGCGCGATGACCGCATCTTTCGAGAAGCGCCTGAGCGTCCAGCTGCGCTGGCGCGACATGGACATGCTCGGCCACCTCAACCAGTCCGTGTACCACGAGCTTCTGGAAGAGGGCCGCGCCGCGCTCATGACCGAGCTGGCGGGCGCAGCCGGTCACGTCGATCACAACACCTACGTCGTCGTGCGCGTCGAGCTCGATTACCGCCGCGAGGTCCGCAAGGACCATGGGTCCGTCGACATCGTCGTTCGCGCCGGCCGCGTCGGCACCTCGAGCTTCACGCTCGAGCACGACGTCCTGCTGCCTGACGGCACGGTCGCCGCCACCGGGCTGACCGTCCTCGTCGGCTGGGACGCCCGCGGCCGCGGCAAGCGGGCGCTCAGCGATGCCGAGCGCTCGGCGCTGGGCGCGTAGGGGACATCCCCGGATTTTCCGGGTAGAAGCGTGCGAGCGAGACCAGGAAGCGACTCTTCCCGCCGGAATGGGCGCTACCGTGGATCTCGTGGAAGCCGTGTCTTTCACCGCGAACAGCATCCAGATCGGCGGCGACCCAGCCGAGCCCGTCGCGTTCGTCGCGTCGGTCGTCAGCGCCGCCGATTCGCGCGTGCTCGCACACGCCGTCGCCTGGCAGCGCACCCGCAGCTACCTTGCGCCCGCCGCGGAGACGGCCGACGACGTCCTCGCGCTGCGCGAGCTCGTCACCGTGATCGACGCCCTCGAGCACGTCGCCGCCGGCGGCCCGCTGCACCTCAGTCAGGCGCAGATCCTGCTGCTCACCGAGGCTGCCGCGCTCTACGTCGCCGAACGCGACACCGACGAGTACCAGGACCCCGCCGAGCGCGAGCGCATCACGCGCCTGCGCGCGTTGTCAGACCGCCTGATGGGCGTCGCCGCGGACCTCTCCGAGGCCCTGCAGCACGCGACCGCCGCGCGGCACTGATCGCTACCATGCGGCTCCGCTGACCCCTGGTGGGGTGGCAGAGTCCGGTTGAATGCGCACGCCTCGAAAGCGTGTAACGGGGTAACTCGTTCGAGGGTTCGAATCCCTCCCCCACCGCTGCGGCGTTCGATGGGAACGTCTGTTCGACTCGATATCTTCGTCCGCTGGATGGGCGAGACCAAGAGCCAGATCGCATTCGAGGAGCTGGGACTGGGCAGCGTGCTGCGCAGCTACCACCTGGCGGTGCCGTCCAACCAGCGCGAGTACTCGTGGACCGAGCGCGAGGTCACCCAGCTCCTGCAGGACTTCACGAAGGCGATGAACGAGGCGGGCTCGTACTTTCTCGGGACCGTCGTGACGATCCCGCGCTCCGACGACGGCGGCCTGGAAGTCGTCGACGGGCAGCAGCGGCTCGCGACGACGGCGATCCTGCTCGCGGCGATCCGCGACCACCTCGCGGGTGACGAGGGCGAGCGGATCCTCGTCGAGTCGATCAACAACGAGTTCCTCACCGGGATCGACCGGGCGCGGCGGACCCGGATCGCCAAGCTCAAGCTCAACATCGAGGACCACGACCTGTTCAACCAGATCGTGACCGGCGGCGAGCACGAGCTTCCCCAGTCGCTGCGCGACTCGCACGATCTCCTCAAGGAGGCCCGGGCGCTCGCGCGAGCGCACGTCGAGAAGGTCGTCGCCGCGCTCGACGAGCGCGCGCACGGCGACCTGCTCAACGGCTGGGTGTCGTTCATCGAGCACCAGGCCCTCGTCGTGCTGCTCAGGGTTCCCGACCAGACCAACGCCTACAGAATGTTCGAGACGTTGAACGACCGCGGGCTGCGCACGTCCCAGGCCGACCTCATCAAGAACCACCTGTTCTGGCGATCCGGCGATCGCTTCGGAGAGGTCCAGAGCAAGTGGTCGTACACGCGCGGTGCGCTGGAGGCGTCGGAGGAAGACGACATCACGATCAACTTCCTGCGCCACGCGCTGATCGTCCTCAACGGCCCGCTGCGCGAGGCAGACGTGTACGAAGCGGTGCAGAACGTCAGCCGCTCCGAGCAGGCCACGGTCACGTTCACGGCGACGCTCGAGGCGCTGGCCACCCTGTACGTCGCCGCGACGAATCCCGATCACGAGCGCTGGAACGGCTACCCCGACGCGGCGCGCCGGGCGATCGAGGTGCTCAACCTGCTGAACATCCGGCCGCTGCGCCCGCTCGTGCTCGCGGTCGCTGCGAAGTTCCGCCCGCGCGAGGCGGTGCTCGCGTTCGAGTTCCTGATCGCCGTGGGCGTGCGTCTCCTGATCGCGTCGAGCACGCGCAGCGGGTCGGTGGAGACACCGCTCGCGAACGCTGCCAAGGCGGTCTACGCCGGCGATGTCGCGAGCGCGCGGGCGCTGCGGAAGGCGCTGGCCGGGCTGACACCGTCGGATCGCGAGTTCGCCGGTGCGTTCGCCGTCGCCCGCGTCGCGAACTCACGCATGGCGCGCTACTACCTGCGCTCGCTCGAGCTCGCCGCGACCGGTGAGAAGGCGCCCTGGTACGTCCCACAACACGATCCGGCAGTCATCAACCTCGAGCACGTCCTGCCCCGCAAGCCCAATGGCAACTGGCCGGCGTTCAGCGACGACGAGGTCCGCCAGAAGGTCAACCGCCTGGGCAACCTGACGCTGATGCGCGCCGTGGACAACGCCGATCTCAAGAGCGCGTCGTTCGCCGAGAAGAAGCGGGTCTATGAGAGCTCGCCGTACACGTTGACGAGTGAGATCGTGGGGTTCGACGCCTGGACGCCCGCCGAGATCGACACGCGCCAGGAACGGCTTGCCGCGCTTGCCGTGAAGGCGTGGCCGGCGCGGTAGGACACCCGGCTCCGGCGGTGATGGGGAGCGGCTCGAACGTGGATTCGATGGCGCCGAGTCGCCGGACGCGCAGCGCGCAGGACACCCGAAATGCAGCTCGGCGAGCCACGCGGCGCCGATTGCGGCCTCGACGTCGGCGGGCACGCGGTCGCTGATCGGAACCGAGGTGTCCGCGACCGCTCGCATCGGCTAGGCGAAAGGGTCGTCGAGCGCGCCGGGGAGTGCGTCGAGGTCGTCGGCGAGCGTGCGCGGTGCTGGGGTTCGCCACACCGAATCCAGCGCGGGACCCCCGACCCAGCGCCGGCGTCCGGCGGGGCCGAGCTGGGCAACGGGTCGGCCATCACCGGTGATCGGGATCTCCTCGCCGTTCTCGGCGCGGCGCAGGACCTCGCCGATGTTGTTGCGCAGCTGCTTCTCGGGGATGGTGTCCATGCGCTGTCTCACGTTCTCGCAGCGCCCGGCGTTGTGGTGGCAATGCTCTACAAGATCTTCCCAATCAAACTCAAGCCCGGCCAGCAGGCCGCCGGCGAAGCGATCGTCACGGCGTACGCGCCCGAGGGACCGGCGAAGGAGCCGGGCACGCACTCGTTCCGCGTCTACCGCGACCCCGAGAACGTCGACTACCTGCTGTTCGTCGAGCACTTCGAGGACCAAGCCGCCTACGAGGCCCACACCGGCTCGCCGGCCTACGCGACGTTCATCGCCGACCAGCTCACGGGCGTGGTCGAGGACTTCGTCGAGCTCGATCACGAGCTGATCGTCGCCCTGTAGCGCTCGCTGACGCGGCATGATCGCCGCGTGACGCAACTCGTCTTGGGCGCGCTCACCGATTCGCCGGCGCTGGAGATGGCCGCCTCCGAAGCCCTGCTGCGCGAGGTCGCCGCCGGCGAGCGGCCCACGACGGTGCGCGTGTACGAGCCGCAGCCCACGCTGGCATTCGGGCGCAGAGACCGGCTGAACCCAGGATTCGCGCGCGCGTCCGCGGTGGCGCGCGACGCGGGATTCGCGCCGGTCGTCCGGCTGGCGGGCGGTCACGCCGCCGCCTACGGCCCGGGTTGCCTGATCGTCGAGCGCGTCGTGCCCGCCGCCGACATCGCGGTCGGGTTGCGTGCGCGCTTTGACGCGGAGGTGGACTTCGTGCTGCGCAGCCTGAGGCCGCTTGGCCTGGACCTGCGCATCGGCGAGATCCCGGGGGAGTACTGCCCCGGCGATCACAGCATCAGCATCGCCGGCAGGCGCAAGGTGGCGGGCGCGGCGCAGCGCGTCATCAAGGGCGCGGCCATCGTCAGCACGGTGCTCGTCGTCGCACCGCAGCCGCCGATCGCCGCGGCGATCGCGGCGGTCTACGACGCGCTCGGCATCGCGATCGATCCCACTGTCACCGGCGCACTCAGCGACGGAGCACCTGGGATCGATGTGGCGACGGTGCAGCGCCTCGTGATCGCGAAGGCCGGGCTGTAACGGCTCGCGCGTCAGGCGGACCTTCATCTGAGCAGGGTCCACGAGATCAGAGGGAGGATGCACCACATGCCCAAGGCATCGAAGACCACGGCGTCAGAGCACGTCGAGGTAGAGGGCTATGACGGCCACCTCGAGCAGCTCGAGGGCGGGTACACCGTCGCATTCGAGCGCTACACCGCTGACGCCGACCTGAGCCCGTTCTTCGCGGGGCTCCCGGACGATCGCTGTCAGGCGCCGCACTGGGGCTACGTGATCGCGGGGAAGGTGACGTTCAGATTCGCCGATCGCGAGGAGACGTTCGAGGCGGGCGACGCCTACTACGCGCCGCCCGGGCACACGCCGGTGCTGTACGACGGCACCGAGATCGTCGAGTTCAGCCCGACGGACGAGTTGAATCGCACGATGGAGGTCGTGACGCGCAACATGGAGATGGCGTCGGGCGCGTCGTAGTATGCGCAGGTGAGGGAGGTCGCTTGATCGGGAGAGGGATGGCCGCTGGTGTGGCGCTCGTCGTGCTGGCGGGGATCTCGCCCGCGGGCAGCGCAGGCGGCGACACCGCCGACGACTTCGACGCAGGTGGTGACGGGCGATCCCGAGGCGGCCTACAGCCGGCTGCGGCTGGGGCCGGGGTGGAAGCGTGTCGTGCGCGACGGCCTGGGTGCCGGTGCGCAGGGCGGGCGCAGCGTGCGGCGGCGCTCGTTGCTGTACTTCGCGCAGCTCTCGGACTTCCAGCTCGCCGACGAGGAGTCGCCGTTGCGCGTCGAGACGCTCGACCTCCCCGACACGCCGTTCACCGCGGCATTTCGCCCGCAGGAGGCGATGGGCCCACAGACGATCGATCAGGTGATCCGCCAGGTCAATCGCTATGTGACGAGCCCGATCCGTACGCAGCGGCGCCGGCCGAAGCGAGCGCGTAAGGGCACGGCGCGGCGGATCGAGCGGGCCAAGCTTGCGTTGACGCTGCTCACCGGCGACAACGCCGACAACCAGCAGCGCAACGAGGTGCAGTGGGTCGTGCGGTTGTTGGAGGGCGGTCGCCTCGATCCGAACTCGGGGGTCGAGTCGGGTGGTTGTCCGGGTGGGTTGGTGGCGCCGGGTGAGGCCGCGCGCTACACCGGCGTCCAGGACGCCGACGACGTGCTGGAATCCGGTCGCTACTACGACCCCGATGCGCCGCTCGGTGACTTCGCGAGCTTTCCGCGCTGGCCGGGACTGCTCGATCGCGCGCAGGCGCCGTTTGACACGCCGGGCCTGCGCGTCCCCAGCTACGTCGCGTTTGGCAACCACGACGGCACGGTCCAGGGCAACGTCGCGGCCAACGCCGTCTACGACGCGCTGGCCAAGGGCTGCGTCAAGCCGCTGACCGTCGGCCTGGGTCTGGTGCCCGAGGCCCTGACGACGTCGCCCGAGCGCCTGGTGTTCGTGCCGCCCGATCCGCGACGTGCGCTCGTCGGGCGTCCGCAGTACATGGATCTGCACCGCACCGGCGCCCAGGCCGACGCGCACGGCTTCGGGCACGTCGACCCCGCCGAGACGAGCGCCTCGGCTGGGTGGGCGACCTACTACGCGTGGTCACCGCGGCCCGGGCTGCGGATGATCTCGATCAACACCGTCGGCGAGGGCTCTGCTCTGCCGGGGGGCGAGGGCAACCTCGACGATCCCCAGTTTCGCTGGCTGGAGCGCGAGCTGCAGGCCGCTGACGCGCGCAACGACCTGGTGATCGTCTTCGGGCACCATCCGATCCGCACGCTCGTCAACAGCGATCCCGACGAGCTCGCCCGGCCGTGCGCCGACCCGACCTCCGGCCCGGGCTGTGACGGCGATCCGCGCAGCTCGCGACCGATCCACCTCGGCCCCGACCTGCAGGCGCTGTTGCTCGAGCATCGCTCGGTCATCGCGTTCGTCGCCGGCCACACCCACTCACACCACATCGACGCCGTCAAACGCCAGGGCGGCGGGGGCTTCTGGGCGATCGAGACGGCGTCTGAGGTCGACTGGCCGATCCAGTCGCGCCTGCTCGAGCTCTTCGACAACCGCGACGGCACGCTGTCGCTGTTCGGCACCGTCATCGACCACGGCGGGCGCATCGAGACCCCGGCGCCGCGCACCAGCGCGGCGAGCTTTGACGCCGAGACGCTTGCAGCGATCGGGCGCGAGCTGTCGTTCAACGATCCGCAGGGAGGAGCGCCCGGCGGAGAAGGACGTCCCGCCGACCGCAACGTCGAGCTGATCCTCCCCGACCCGCGACGCTAGCGCGGCGAGGCCCGCGCCCGCCGCGACGATCGCGCCGAGCCCTGCGAGCACGAGCGCTGTTCGCGCGCCGAGCAGGCCGACGAGCACGCCGCCGGCCGCGACGGCGGCGAGCTCGGTCGCGCTGCGCGCCGCGTTGTAGGCCGCAAAGGCGCGGCCGTGGGCGGCGTCCGGCACGCGCACGGCGATCAGCGTGCGCAGCAGGACGTTCTTGACGCCGTGGCCGAGGCCGCCGAGCAGGTATCCGGCGATCGCCATCGGCAGGATCGCCCACGCAGCCTGGATGCCCATCCCGAAGCCCTGCACGGCGAGCGCGACGAGGGCGCCGGCGGCGACGCCGCGCGTCGGGACACGGCGTGCGAGTGCGGCGGCGCCGGCGACCATCCCGGCCATCCACGCGCAGACGACGAGCGCGTAACCGCTGTCGCCGGCCCCGACGACGTCCTTGACGTAGAAGACCTCGACCGTCAGTGCGGCGGAGAGCAACACGAGCGCGGCGGTCGCGGGACCGAGGGTGACGCGCAGCACGCGATCGCCGCGCAGCAGGCGCAGGCCGTCAAGCGCGCGCAGGCGGTCCGACGCCGCCGCGGGCGCCGGCCGGCGGGCACGCAGCGCGCCGGCGGCGACGGCGACGGCGACGAAGCTCGCGGCGGTGACGAGCAGCGCCGGCCGCGGGCCGAGCGTCGCAAGGCACGCGGCCAGCAGCGGCCCGGCCGCGAAGCCGGCGTACCGCGCCGCCTCGACCACGCCCGTCGCCTCCGTCAGCCTCCGCGCGCCCGCCACCGCCGGCACGAGCGTGAACTCGGCCGGCTGGGCGAACGCGTTGCCGACGGCCAGCAGCGACGCCAGCGTGAGGATCACGCCGAGGTCGCTGCCGAACGCGAGCGCGACCGCAACCAGCGCCTGGGCGAGCGAGGCGGCGACCAGCACCCGCACGCTCTCGGCGCGGTCGGCGACGAGCCCGGCCAGCGGCGCGAACGCGACCGCCGGCACGAGCATCGCCACCAACAGCGCCGACACCGCGACGCCGCTGCCGGTGACGTCGTGGACCTGCAGGACCAGGACGATCAGCGCGAGCAGGTCGCCGGCCGCCGAGAGGAAGACCGCGGTGGCCAGCAGTCGCAGGTCGCGGCTCACGGCTAGCCGCTCGCCGGCTGGATGTTCTGGTTCAGCCGGAAGCGGTTGTCCGGGTCGTAGGCGGCCTTGATGCGCGCCAGCCGGTCGTGGTTGGCGCCGTAGCTGGAGCGCACCGCCGCCTCGCCTTCCTCGAGCAGGCCCGGGAAGTTGAAGTACGTCTGGCCGTTCGAGAACGGCACAGCCGCGTCCCAGAACGCGCGGGTGTAGGAGATGTTGGCGGTGTCGCCGTCGGCGTCGTGCCACGTCGAGTCGATGCTCAGCATCCACTCCGAGCTGCGGTCGCCGAAGGCCGTCTCACCGGCTTGCACGCGCGAGATCGCACCGCCGCAGTGGCGGACGATCACGAGCGTGTCGTTGGACGGGCGGCGGTTCGACCACTCGACCGTGGCGTCGATCGCCGCGTCGGAGAACCCGTCGAGGTACAGCGCCTTCCAGTAGTAGCGCAGGTCCCGCGGGTAGAACGGGTCCAGTGAGCTCTGGTAGGCGACGTACTCCACGCGCGCGCTCATGTCGATCAGCGGGGTCGCCAGCTCGCGCAAGTGCCGCGTCGCGCGCTCGCCCTCGGCGGGGTCGCCCGCCCACATCCCGGCCACGCCGACGTACGGTACGCCGCGCAGCTGCTCGGGCAGCTCGTCCACGACCGGCAGCGACCAGATGAGCCCTGCGGTCGACAGCTCGTCCGGCGCGTCGGCGACGCCGTCGCGCCAGCCGCCGAGCACGCGCGCGGCGTCCTCGATCGGGTACGCGACGTGCAGCGCGAAGACCTCCGGGCCGAGCTCGTGCAGACGCAGCTCGAACGAGGTCACCACGCCGAAGTTGCCGCCGCCGCCGCGCAGCGCCCAGTAGAGGTCGGCGTGTTCGTCGGCGCTGGCACGGACGCGGCGGCCGTCTGCGAGGACGACCTCGGCCGAGACGAGGTTGTCGACGGTCATCCCGTCGCGCCGGCGCTGGTGCGACACGCCGCCGCTGAGCGCGAGGCCGGCGACGCCGGTCTCGGACACGACGCCACCGGGCGCGGCCAGGCCGAGCGGGGCGGTGACGCGGTCGACGTCGGCCCACGTGGCGCCGCCGGCGACGTGCACGGTGCGCCCTGAGGCGTCGATGCGGACGTCCCGCATGGCCGACAGGTCGATCACGACGCCGTCGTCGACGACGGCGGTGCCGGCGACGTTGTGCCCGCCGCCGCGCACGGCGAGCGGCAGCTCGTGCTCGGTGGCGAAGCGGATCGCGGTCGCGACGTCGTCGGCGTCGGCACAGCGCGCGATCGCCGTCGGGCGCTTGTCGATCATGGCGTTCCAGACGCGGCGGGCCGTGTCGTATTCGGGGTGATCGCGCCCGATCACCAAACCGGTCAGGTGCTCGGCGAGGACGGGTGCGGGGTCGATGACTCGTGAACGGATAGGCATGCCGACAGGTTCGAGTTCGGACACCCGCCTGACCAGGGCGATAATGCGCACGAGCGGTTCGTTCGTGCCACAAGCGAGACCCCCATGCCCGATCCTCAGCCACAGATACGAGTGCGCCTCGTCGCGACGCCCGACTCCACCGCCTCCCCGATCAACGGGTTCTTCGAGGTCCTGAGATCGGTGGAAGGGCTGACGGCGCCGGAGGACCGTCTCGCGGGCGGGCTCCCGCAGTTCGACGTCGAGATCGTGGCCGAGACGGCCGGTGTGATCGAGAGCGCCAGCGGCCTCCCCGTCACCGCCCATCGGTCCGTCGACGAGGTGCCGGACGCCGACATCGTGATCGTCTGCTCGATGGAGTTCAGGGGCGGGGCGGACTGGATCCCCGGCCGCTACCCGAAGCTCGTGCGCTGGATGCGCGAGATGTATGCCGGCGGCGCCACGCTCTGCTCGGCGTGCACCGGCTCGAACCTGACGGCGGAGACCGGGCTGCTCGACGGTCACGCGGCGACGGTTCACTGGGTGTCGGAGAACAGCTTCCGCCGCCAGCACCCGGGCGTCGACCTTCGGCCCGCGGAGGTGCTCGTCGTCTCTGGCGACGGCGGGCGCCTGGTCACCTCGGGCGCCGCATCCGCGTGGCACGACCTCGCGCTCTACCTGATCGCCCTCCACGTCGGGCCGGCCACCGCGCAATCGGTCGCGCGCTTCCTGCTCTGGGAGTGGCACCGAGATGGCCAGGCCGCATTCGGGGTCTTCGACCCGCCGACCGACCACGGCGACGCGGCCGTCGTGGCGGCCCAGCGCGCGATCGCAGAGAACTTCGCCGTCGCCGCGCCGGTCGAGGAGATGGTGCGGTGGTCGGGCCTCGCGCCCCGCACGTTCAAGCGCCGCTTCACGACGGCGACGAGCGTCACGCCGATCGCCTACGTCCAGCGGGTTCGCATCGAGCGGGCAAAGCGCCTGCTCGAGACCAGCAACAAGGCGATCGAGGAGATCAGCTGGGCGGTCGGCTACGAGGACCCGGCATCGTTCCGGCGTCTCTTCAAGCGCCTCACGGGCCTGACCCCGGGGGCCTACCGCAAGCGGTTCCGGATCCCGGTGGTCCCCGTGTCGGCGTGACATACGATCCGCCGATGGTCGCCGGCATCGTCCTCGCAGCCGGGGACTCGAAGCGCTTCGGGTCGCCCAAGCAGCTCGCCGACTTCGGCGGCGCGCCGCTGCTGACGCGAGCCGTCGACGCGATGAACGCGGTCAAGGAGCTCGACGAGGTCTTCCTCGTGCTCGGCGCCAACGCCGACGCGATCGTCCAAGCGGTCCCGACGGGCCGCGCGCGGGTCGTCGCTGCGGCCGGCTGGGCCGACGGCCAGTCGGCAGCGCTGCGCGCCGGCGTCGCCGCCGCGGTCGATGCTTGGGCCGATGCGGTGGTCATCACGCTCGGCGACCAGCCGCTCGTCACGTCTGAGGCGATCCGCCGGGTGGTCGCGGTGCGCCGGCCGGCCGCCTACGACGCTGCGGTCGCCACCTACGGCGATGTCCACGCTCACCCGGTGCTGTTCGAACGCGGGCAGTTCCTCGCGATCGGCGACCTGCGGGGTGACGCCGGCGGGCGCTCGCTGCTTCAGAACCGCGATCGGGTCGCGCTGGTCGCCTGCGACGACGCGGGCTCACCCGAGGACGTCGACACCCCCGAGGACCTGCGCCGGCTGGCCGGGCGGTAGCACCCGCCCGGCGTCACTCCTTCGCAGCGTCGCGCTGGTTGACGACTCCGATCACGTGCTCGCCGTAGGCCTGCAGCGTGGCGTCCTTGGCGTCGTGCTGGAGGTAGAGCGCGAACTGGTCGACGCCGAGCTCGCGCAGCTCCTGAAGCCGCGCGATCTGCGCATCGGCCGGCCCGATCAGGCAGAAGCGGTCGACGATCTCGTCGGGCACGAACTCCGTGTGCACGTTGTCGGCGCGGCCGTGCTCGTTGTAGTCATAGCCCTTCCGGCCGGCGATGTAGTCCGTCAGCGCCGTCGGCACGCCGGAGCCGTCGGCGCCGTAGCGCGCGACGATGTCGGCGACGTGGTTGCCGACCATCCCGCCGAACCAGCGGCACTGGTCGCGACCGTGGGCGAGGTCGTCGGTCACGTAGGCCGGCGCGGCGACGCAGATCGTGATCGCCTCGGGGTCGCGCCCGGCCTCCTCGGCAGCGCGCCTGACCGCCGCGACCGACCAGGCGGTGATCTGCGGGTCGGCGAGCTGGAGGATGAAGCCGTCGCCGACCTCGCCGGCGAGCGCCAGTGCCTTCGGGCCGTAGGCGGCGACCCAGATCGGCAGCCGCGAACCCGGGTTCCAGTTCAGCCGCAGCGTGCTGCCCTTGTACTCGGCGGCCTCGCCGTTGGCGAGCGCGCGGATGACGCCGATCGCCTCGCGCAGCGCGGCGATCGTGACCGGCTTGCCGTTGATTACGCGCACCGCCGAGTCGCCGCGCCCGATCCCGCAGACGGTCCGGTTGCCGTACATCTCGTTGAGCGTCGCGAACAGCGAGGCCGTGACCGTCCAGTCGCGCGTCGCCGAGTTCGTGACCATCGGGCCGACGTGGAGCTTGTGGGTCTCGTTGAGGATCCGGCTGTAAATGACGAACGGCTCCTCCCACAGCAGGTGCGAGTCGAACGTCCAGGCGTACGTGAAGCCGTAGGTCTCCGCGCGCTTGGCGAGGTCGATCACGCGCGCCGCGGGCGGGTCGGTCTGCAGGACGACGCCGAAGTCCATGGTCAGACGCTCGCCCTGTCGAGGTCTCCGGCGGCGACGAGCGGCAGCGCCGCGCCGACCGTGCGGCCGTAGGCGGCGATCGCGATCCGCAGCGCGTCCTCGGGCGAGTCCTCGATCTCGGTGTGCGAGAGCGGCGGGTCGGACTGCGCGAAGATCATCACCGTCGGCACGAGCCGCCCGATCTCCGTCGCGTCGTGCAGCGGCCCGCTGGGTATCGGCGGCCCGTCGCCACCGCCGGCCTCGGCGACCGCCGCGCGCGCGAGCTCGACGAGCTTCGGGTGAAACGGCGTCGGGGTCGCGCCGAAGATCCGCCGCGGCTGAACGTCGCAGTCGAAGGCCTTCGCCGCCGCCGTGCAGGCATCGAGGCACTCCTGCAGCATCGTCGCCAGCGTCTCGGCATCGAGGTGGCGCAGGTCGAGCATCATCTCGCTGGCGCCGGCGACGGCTGTGACCACGGCCGGCTCCGAGCGGATCGAGCCGACCGTCGTGACGCCGCCGTGGCGCAGGCCGACCTCGCGGATCTCCAGCGCCGCCGTCGCCGCGGCGGCGAGCGTGTCGCGGCGCAGGTGCATCGGCGTCGAGCCGGCGTGCGCGGACTGGCCCGTGAAGTCGATCAGGTAGCGCTCGTCGCCGAACGTGCCCGACACCGCCGACGCCGGCCGGCCGCTGTCCAGCAGCACCGGGCCCTGCTCGATGTGCAGCTCGAAGTACGCGAGCGCGCCGTCCAGGCGGCTCGTTGCCGCGGACGCGTTGTCGAGGTCGACGCCGCACTCGGCCAGCGCGTCCTGCAGGCGGGTGCCGCCGGCGTCGAGCAGGTCGCGCACGTCGTCGGCGTCGAGCGTCCCGGCGACGGCGGAGGACGCCAGCAGCGAGCGCCCGAAGCGCGCGCCCTCCTCGTCGGCCCAGTCGACGAGCCGGACCGAGACGGGTGGCGGGCCCTCCGCCGCCGCCAGCGCGCGCAGCACGCCGAGCGCGGACGTCAGGCCGAGCACACCGTCGAGCCAGCCGCCCGAGGGCACCGCGTCGATGTGGGAGCCGACGATCACGAACTCGTCGCGCTCGCCGGACAGGTGCGCCCAGAGGTTGCCGGCCTCGTCCTCCTCGACGGTCACCGGCAGCTCGGCGAGCTTGCCGCGCAGCCAGGCGCGCGCGTCGCGCCAGTCCCGTGACCAGGCCAGGCGCTTGGCGCCGGCGAAGCGCCCGCCGCTGGCGGCGGCGAGCTCGTCGAGATCGGCGATCACCGCGTCGACGTCGATCTCGATCGTCATGCCGGCACCGCCACCCGCGTGACCGCGCGCGGCACGTAGCGCCCGTGGCCGGGCGCGGTGCGGATCTCGCCCCGGTCGTAGACCAGCGTGCCGCGGACGTAGGTGTGGCGCACGCTGGCGCTCGCCGTCTCTCCCTCGTAGAGGTCGTAGTCGACGTTCATCAGCGAGTTCGCCACGCCGTAGGCGCGCGGCGCCGCGGGGTCGAAGACGGCGATGTCGGCGTCCTTGCCCGGCGCGATCGCGCCCTTGGCGTCAAGCCCGAAGCGCCGCGCGACGGTCGTGCTCGTGCGGTCGACGAGCTGCGACGGCGTGATCCGCCCGGGCACGACGCCCTCGTCCCAGAGCTTAGCCAGGCGGTGCTGGATGACCGGCAGGCCGTTGGGCACGAGTGAGAAGTCGTCAAGGCCGCGCGACTTCTGCTCGTCGTTGAACGGCGCGTGGTCGGTCGAGACGCTCTCGAGCACGCCGCGGCGCACGTAGTCCCACAGCGGCTCGTGGTTGGAGGCGTCGCGCAGCGGTGGCGAGCAGATGTAGCGGCAGCCCTCGACGCCGGGGCGGCGCAGGTCGTCGATCGTGTTGACGAGGTACTGGGTGCAGGTCTCACCGGTGACCTGCGCGCCACGCTGCTTGGCGGCCTCGATCTCCGCGGCCGCCGCGGCGCAGGTGACGTGCACGACGAACAGCGACGCGCCGGTGTACTCGGCGATCCGCGCTGCGCGGCCGGTCGCCTCGGCCTCGACCATCTCCGGGCGCGTGAGCGCGTGGTTGATCGCCGACGTGTTGCCCTCGCGCAGCGCGCGCGTGACGAACTGGTCGACGAGGTCGCCGTTCTCGGCGTGCACCATCGTCAGCGCGCCGAGATCGCGGGCGCGCTCCATCGCCAGGGCGAGCTCATCGTCGCGCACCATCAGCGCGCCCTTGTAGGCCATGAACAGCTTGAACGACGCGACGCCCGCGTCGACCATCGCGCCCATGTCCTCGATCGCCGCGTCCGTCGCGCTTGTGATCGCCATGTGAAAGCCGTAGTCGATGTGCGCCGTGCCGGCGGCCCGCCCCTGCCACTCCTCGAGCGCCGAGGCCAGCGACTCGGGCTCGTTCTGGATCGCGAAGTCGACGAGGCACGTGACGCCGCCGGCCGCCGCGGCCTGCGTGCCGGTGTCGTAGTCGTCGGCGGTGTGCATGCCCATGAACGGCATCGAGAGGTGCGTGTGGTTGTCGATCAGGCCAGGCAGCAGCAGGCAGCCCGATGCGTCGACGACCTCGGCGCCGGCCGGCGCCTCGACCGCGCCGACGGCGGCGATCTTCTCCCCGACGATCAGCACGTCGGCGTCGTACTCCCCATCGGCGGCGACCACCCGGCCGCCCTGCAGCAGCGTCGTCTCGCTCATGCCGCACCTCTCCTTCTCGTCAGTTCGGTGCCGCAGTCGGCGAGCACCTCGCCGATCTTCGCCACCAGGGTGTCGATGTCATCGCGGTCGCAGATCAGCGGTGGGGCGATGTGCAGGACCGCGTCACCGCGATCGTCCGGGCGCGCGATCAGCCCGGCCTCGAGCAGGCGCCCGGGCATGTAGCCGCGCAGCAGCGCCTCGCGCGTTTCGGCGTCCAGCGGCGTGTTCTCGTCGTCGCCGACGAGCTCCAGAGCCCAGAAGAAGCCGGCGCCGCGGACGTCGCCGACGATCGGCAGCGCGCGCAGGCTGTCGAGGCCGTCGCGCAGGTGGGGCTCGGTCTCACGGACGTGGTGCAGGATGCCCTCGCGCTCGAAGATCTCGAGGTTGCGCAGCGCGATCGCTGCGCACAGCGGATGGCCGGCGAAGGTGATGCCGTGCAGCAGCGTGCGCCCGGCGTCATACAGCGGCTCGGCGACGCGATCGTTGACGACGACGGCGCCCATCGGCGCGTAGGCGGAGGTCAGGCCCTTCGCCGTCGTGACGATGTCGGGGATGACGCCGTAGCGCTGCACCCCGAGCCACTCGCCCACGCGCCCGAAGCCGCAGATCACCTCGTCGCTGACGAGCAGGATCCCGTGACGGTCACAGAGCTCGCGCAGCCCCTGCCAGTACCCGGCGGGGGGCACGAGGCAGCCACCGGCGTTCTGGACCGGCTCGGCGATCAGCATCGCGATCGTGTCCGGGCCCTCGGCCTGGACGACGTCCTCGAGCTCGCGCAGCAGCCGTGCGCAGAACGCGGCTTCGTCGTCACCGTCGGGTGCGCGGAAGGCGTTGGTGTTCGACACGTGGATCGTCGGGATCGCCGGCGATCCGAACTGCTCCTTGTAGCGCGGCACCCCGGTCAGCGCGAGCGCCCCGAGCGTGACGCCGTGGTAGGCGACGTCGCGTGCGATCGCCTTCGTCCGCTGCGGCTCGCCGCGGGCGACGTGGTACTGGCGCACGAGCTTCCAGGCCGACTCGACGGACTCCGAGCCGCCGTTGGTGAAGAACACGTGGTTCAGGTCGCCGGGCAGCAGGTCCGCGAGCTTCTGCGCGAGCGCGACGGCGGGCGGGTGCGCCGCGCCCCAGACCGTCGCGAAGGCGAGCTGCTGCAGCTGCCCGGCGGCGACCTCGCCCATCTCCTCGCCGAAGGAGTAGCCGAGCTGTGCGCAGAACAGGCTCGAGAGCCCGTCGAGGTAGGCGTTGCCCTCGGTGTCGAAGACGTATGGACCAGCGCCGCGCTCGAGCACCAGCAGCGGGGCGCTGTCGCCGTTGCGAGCGAAATGCAGCAGCAGGTTCTCACGGGGGTCGGCGAGCAGCATGGGAGCGCCAATACTGGCACGCCGGCTCAGCGGCGTCGCGGGGTTCAGGCGGCGGCTGCGGTCGCGACGGCGCGCGCGACGACGTCGCCTGTTTGGTTGCTGACCTCGAGCGCGACGTCGGCCACGTCTGCCTCGACTGCGGTGACCGCGCCGCTGAACGTCAGGACGTCGCCCGGCCAGACCTGGCCGGTGAAGCGCACGCTGAAGGAGCGGATGCTCTCCGGGCCGACCCACCGCGCGAGCTGGATGCCGAGCATGCCCGCGTGCAGCAGCCCCATCCCGAAGACCGTCGGCATCCCGGCCGCCTGGGCCATCGGCTCGTCGTGGTGGATCGGGTTGAAGTCGCCACCGGACCCGGCGTAGCGCACGAAGTCCGTCCGCGTCAGCGGCCCGACCCGGCGCTCGGGCAGCATGTCCCCGGCGCGCAGCGCGATGGGGGTGCTGGGCACCGCCACCCTCAGCCGCCGGTCTCGATCATCGTGTCGCGCAGCTGCGCGACGCGCTGGCCATGCTGGTTGACGAACGTCGTCTCGAGCGTCAGCAGCGTCATCGTGCCGCCGCGCTTGCCCTCGCGGCTGGCGACGTCGGCGACCTGGGTCGACGCCGTCAGCTCGTCGCCGGCGCGCACGGGGCGCTCGTACGTCCACGACGCCTCGCCGTGCAGCAGGCGGCGCACATCCAGGCCGAGGGCCAGCGCGTGGCCGATCAGCCCGCCCTCACGCCAATGCGCCGAGATCATCGTGATCGTCGGCGGCGTCGGCACGCCGTCGAACCCCGCTGCCGCCGCGGCCTCGGGGTCGTGCCAGACCGGGTCGTCGTCGTGCAGCGAGCGTGCGAACTCGCGCAGCTTGCCGTGTTCGATCGGGAAGGTGACCCGGCCGAGATCGCGTCCCTTCAGTGCCGCCCGGTCCATGTCGGGGCGAACGTACAGGAGTAGCGTCATGTGGCCATGCACCACGTCACCGCAAGCGAGCCGGCGCCGGCCCCGGCCGCGGATGCCGCCGCGCCGGTCGTCTGCCACTGGATCGACGGCGCGCTGGAGCTGCCGTCCGGATCGCGCGTCGCGCCGGTCTATGACCCGGCGACCGGACAGGTCGCACGCCAGGTCGCGCTGGCCTCCGAGGCCGACGTCGATCGCGTGGTGCTTGCGGCGCGTGCGGCGTTCGCCGAGTGGAGCCAGACGTCGCTGGCCAAACGCAGCTCCGTGCTGTTCGCGTTTCGCGAGCTGCTGGCGGCTGGCGCCGCCGAGGTCGCCGCGACCGTCACCGCCGAGCACGGCAAGACGCTCCAGGACGCGCGCGGCGAGCTGCAGCGCGGCCTCGAGGTCGTCGAGTTCGCCTGCGGCATCGCGCATCTGATGAAAGGCGAGGCCGCCGAGCAGATCTCCACGCGTGTGGACTCCACGAGCCATCGCCAGCCGCTCGGCGTCGTCGCCGGGATCACGCCGTTCAACTTCCCCTCGATGGTGCCGATGTGGATGTTCCCCATCGCGATCGCCTGCGGCAACGCGTTCGTCCTGAAGCCGAGCGAGAAGGACCCGTCCGCCTCGCTGATCCTGGGCCGGCTGCTCGCCGAGGCCGGACTGCCCGACGGCGTCTTCAACGTCGTCCAGGGCGACAAGGTCGCCGTCGACGCGCTGCTGACCCATCCGGAGGTCGACGCGGTGTCCTTCGTCGGGTCCACGGCGATCGCCAAGCACGTCTACGAGACCGGCACCGCCCACGGCAAGCGCGTGCAGGCGCTCGGCGGCGCGAAGAACCACGCGGTCGTCCTGGCCGACGCGAACCTCGACGTCGCCGCCGATGCGATCGCCTCGGCCGCGTTCGGCTCGGCCGGCCAGCGCTGCATGGCGATCAGCGCGGTCGTCAGCGTCGGCGAGGAGACGGCGACGGCGCTGGCTGCGGCGGTGGTGCAGCGCGCCCGCGCGCTGACCGTCGGGCCCGGCGACGCGGCGGGCAGTGAGATGGGCCCGCTGATCAGCGCCGAGGCGCGCGACCGTGTGAGCGACTACATCGCGCGCGGCGCGGACGCGGGCGCGACGCTGGCGCTCGACGGCCGCGAGCTGCGCGTCGACGGCGACGGCTTCTTCGTCGGGCCGACGGTCATCGACCACGTCACGCCCGAGATGGACGTCTACCGCGACGAGGTCTTCGGCCCGCTGCTCGTGCTGCTGCGCGCCGCGAGCTTCGAAGAAGCGCTCGACCTGGTCAACGCCAACCGCTACGCAAACGGCGCGGCGATCTTCACCGCCGACGGCGGCGCCGCCCGCGAGTTTCGCAATCGCGTGGACGCCGGGATGGTCGGCATCAACGTCCCGATCCCGGTCCCGATGGCCTACTTCTCATTCGGCGGCTGGAAGGACAGCCTGTTCGGCGACCTGCACATCCACGGCCGCGAGGGGGTCCTGTTCTACACGCGCGGCAAGGTCGTCACCGAGCGCTGGCCCGAGCGCGCCCACGGCGTGGACTACGGCTTCCCGACGCAGACCTGAGCCGCGAAGCGCGTCAGTGCTCGGCGAGCGCCCGCAGGCGGCGGTACTCCTCGGCCGTGAGCTCACGCCCGCGCACGGTCGACAGCGCCGGCTCACCCTCGAGGTAGGCGTCCTCGTTGCGCCGCCAGACGGCGATGTAGCGGTAGAAGGGCACCAGCGGGTGCAGGTGATGGACGAGGTGGTAGTTCTGGTAGAGCATCACCGGTGAGAGCCAGCGCTCTCCGCCGACGCGGTTGCGCGTCGTCTTGAGCTTGTCCTCGCTGGGGCGCAGGTGCAGCCCGTGGTGGGGCAGGTAGTCGAAGGCGAACGCCAGCCAGACGATCGCCAGGCGCTGGGGCAGCAGCACGAACAGCAGCAGGTCCCCGGCGTGGCCGGTGGCGATCGTCGCCGCCGCGGCGCCGACGACGAGGACCGCCTGCGCGGCATAGCCGACCTTCTCGGCGGTCGGCCGCGAGCCGATCCGCCGCAGGTAGAAGACGACGTAGTAGAGGTCGATCGTCGTCCAGCGCAGCGGTCGCTGCCACGCCGGCCCGCCCATCGTGTAGCCGTCGGGGTCCGAGCCGTCGTCGTGGTTGGTGAAGCGGTGGTGCTGCATGTGGATGAAGCGCCAGACCGAGAACGACGCCTGCGGCGCGAAGAACGGCGTGGAGATCTGCCCGAGCAGGCGGTTGAGCCCGTCGCGCGAGGACGCCGAGTGGTGCGCGGCGTCGTGGGAGACCGTGAACTCCAGATACGCGGCGACGGCGATGACCGGCACGCAGACGAGCGCGGGCAACGTGCCCGACACGCCGAGGGCGACGAAGCCGGCGAACAGCGCGATGCCCGCGACCATCAGCGTGACAGTCGGCCAGGCGACCGCCGGCGCAGGCTCGGCCGGGTCGGGGATGCGCGTGACGGTGACGGGGGACGCGGCTTGACTTGACACGGTGTCAAGTCTATCGCGCCGCGCCGGTCTACACCGAGACGCGCCCGCGATAGGGCGAGGAGTCCGGCGGGCGCTTCTCCGCGAACGCGGCCACCCCCTCGCGCGCCTCGTCGCTGTCGGCGAACCCGTGCAGGCCGGTGAATGCGAGCTGCCCGGTCGCCGCGAGGTGCTCGGACTCGGTGTTGAACGACTGCTTGAGAAAGCGCAGCGCGGTGGGGGAGAGCGCGAGGATCTCGTCGGCGTAGCGGCGGACCTCGGCGCGCAGCTCGCCCGCGGGCACGACGCGGTTGACGAGGCCCCAGCGCTCGGCCGTGTCGGCGTCGTACTGGCGGCAGAGGAACCAGATCTCCCGCGCGCGCCTCTCACCGACGACGCGGGCGAGGTAGCTGGTGCCGAAGCCGGCGTCGAAGGAGCCGACGCGCGGACCGGTCTGGCCGAAGCGCGCGGTGTCGGCGGCGATCGAGAGATCGCACAGCAGGTGCAGGACATGCCCGCCGCCGATCGCGTAGCCGTTGACCGCGGCGATCACCGGCTTGGGGACGTCGCGGATGATGCGGTGCAGCGACTCGACCTCGAAGAGCCCCGATTCCGACGGGCCGTAGTCGCCCGTCTCGGCGCGCTGCTTCTGGTCGCCGCCGGTGGAGAAGGCGCGCTCGCCGGTGCCGGTCAGGCAGACCACGCCGACGGTCGGGCGAGGTCACGAATGCCACGCGTGGTTGCACGGCGGCGACGCTACTGCACGGGTGCGCCGGCGACCTCGATGCCGCCGACGACCGTGCGCGTGACGCGCAGGTCGTCGTCGAGCACGGCGATGTCGGCGGCGTTGCCCGGGGCGATCCGCCCGAGATCGGGACGGCCGATCAGCAGCGCCGGCGCGCGCGAGGCGGCGTGGACGGCGTCGGCGAGCGAGGCGCCCTTGGCCACGAGGTTGGCGACGGCGCCGTCCATCGTGAGCAGGCTGCCGGCGAGGGTGCCGTCGGGCAGGCGCGCGGCGCCGTCCTCGATGCGCAGGGTCTGGCCGGCCAAGCGGCTCTCGCCCGTGGCGATGCCGGCGGCGGCGATCGCGTCGGAGACCAGGCAGAAGCGCTCGCGCGCCGTGCGGAACGCGGCGTAGGCGGTCTCCGGCGCGAGGTGCACGTCGTCGACGATCGCCTGGACGGTGACGTCGTCGCGGACGAGCGCGGCGCCGGCGAGCCCGGGATCGCGCGGCTGCCAGCGGCGATGGGCGTTGTAGATGTGGGTGATCGCCCGCGCGCCGCGGTCGAAGGCGCGGTGCGCGGTCTGCGCGTCGGCGTCGCTGTGACCGCAGGACACGACGACGCCGCGCTCGCCGAGCTGGTCGATGAGCGCCAACGCCCCGGGCAGCTCGGGCGCCAGCGTCACGAGCCGGACGGGGCCGGCGTCGCATAGCCGCGCAGCGAGGCCCGCGTCGGGCGCGCGGATGTGGGCGGGGTCGTGCGCGCCCACCCAGCGCTCGGCGATGAACGGACCCTCGAGGTGGGCGCCGAGCAGGCGCGACCCCGCGCCGTCGCGGGCACCCGCGACGGCCTCGAGCGCGGGCGCGTAGGCGGCCTCCGGCGCGCTGACGAACGTCGGCAGGTAGGCGGTGACGCCGGTCGCGGCGAGCGCCGGCCCGACGCGCGCGTAGTCGGCGGCCCCGGCGGTGAAGAAGTCGACGCCCGCGAACCCGTTGATGTGGAGGTCGATGAATCCGGGTACAGCGGTACCGCGGGCGCCGGAGCCGGGCTCGACGCCGACCTCGACGACGCGGCCGTCGTCGATGCGGACGTCACCCGCGACGAGCGTTCCGTCGACCAGCGCAGCACGGACATCAAGGACCCTCACCGGTCTAGACCATAGCAGGTTGACAGGTCTAGACCAGTCGGCTACGTTGGCCATGCTTGACCTTCGAGATGAGGAGATGGACATGAGGTATTTGGCGGTCGCAGGCGGCGTTGCCGTGCTCGCGCTCGGCGCGGCGGGATGCGGCGACGACAACGACGACTCCGGCAAGTCGTCGTCCGGCGGAGACGGCGCGAAGATCGCGTTCCTGCTCCCCGAGAACAAGACGACGCGCTACGAGGAGCAGGACAAGCCGAGCTTCGTCGCGGCCGTCAAGAAGCTCTGCGCGAGCTGCACCGTCGTCTACCAGAACGCCGCGCAGGATCCGGCGCGCCAGCAGCAGCAGGCCGAGGCGGCGATCACCGACGGCGTCAAGGCGCTCGTGCTCGACGCGGTCGACGTGAAGTCCGCGGCCGGCATCGTCGCGCGCGCCAAGCAGGCGAACATCCCCGTCGTCAGCTATGGGCGCCTGGTGTCCGACGCCGACCTCGACTACTACGTCTCGATCGACCCCTACCGTGTCGGCCAGCAGCAGGCGCGCGTGCTCCTCGAGGCGCTCGGCGGCGGCGAGGGCAAGCGCGTCGTGATGATCAACGGCTCCCCAACCGACAGCAACTCGGCCCCGTACAAGAAGGGTGCGCACAACGTGCTCGACGCCGCCGGCGTCAAGGTCGTCAAGGAGTTCGACACGCCCGACTGGAGCCCGGACAAGGCGCAGTCGCAGATGGAGCAGACGATCACCGCGGTCGGCAAGAACGGCTTCGACGCCGTCTACGTCGCCAACGACGGCATGGCCGGCGGCGTGATCGCCGCGCTCAAGGGCGCGGGCATCGACCCGTCGACGCGGCCGATCACGGGTCAGGACGCAGAGCTCGCCGGCGTCCAGCGGATCCTCGCGGGTGAGCAGCTGATGACCGTGTACCAGCCGATCGCCGAGATCGCGAAGGCTGCGGCCGAGCTCGCCGTCCCGCTGGCGCAGGGCAAGACCCCGCCGGCGATCGCCAAGGCGCGCGTCGACAACGGGTCCAAGCAGGTGCCGTCGGTGCTCCTGGACACGGTCGCCGTGAACAACAAGAACATCAACGAGCTGATCGACGGCGGGTTCCTGACCGCGGCGCAGATCTGCACGCAGGAGTACGCGAAGGCGTGCACGGAGGCCGGCATCAAGTGAGCCGCCGGCCGGCGACGCAGGCGCTCCCGCGGCGGCTGTCCAAGCGCTCTCCGAAGGGCGAGCAGCTGCGGGAGATCATGGCCGAGCTGATCGGCTCGCTCGAGCCCGGGACGGCGCTGCCGTCCGAGCGCGAGCTGGCCGAGCGCTATGGCGTCGCGCGGATGACCGTCCGCACGGAGCTGGACCGCCTCGTCACCGAGGGCTTCGTCTACCGGATGCAGGGGCGCGGGACGTTCGTCGCCGAGCCGCGCGTGACGCAGGCGATGACGCTCAGCTCGTTCTCGGAGGACATGCGCGAGCGCGGCCTTGAGCCCGGCTCGCAGATCCTCGCGCGCGACGTCGTGCTCGCGACGGGCGCGGTCGCCGGGCGGCTCGAGGTTGCCGAGGGCACCCCGGTGGTCCGTGTCCACCGCGTGCGCACGGCCGACGCCGAGCCGCTGGCGGTCGAGGAGGCGTTCCTGCCGGCCGTCCGCTTCGCCGGGCTCGAGCGGGCCGACCTCGAACATGGCTCGCTGTTCGCGCTGCTGGAGGAGCGCTTGGAACGTCGCGCTCGCGGGCGCCGACCAGCGCGTCGTCGCGGTGACGATCGGCGCGGCCGACGCTGCCCTGCTCGGCGTCAGCGCCGGCGACCCGGGGCTGTTGTTTCACTCCACCGTGCGCGACGGCGACGATCGTCCCGTCTGCTTTGCCTGGTCGCTGTTTCGCGGCGACCGCTACGAGGTGCGCCTGTCGCAGGGGCGGGGATGAGCGCGGGCGTGCTGATGGCGGCCGAGATGGCCGAGCAGCCGGCTGTCCTGCAGCGCCTGGTCGACGAGCGCGAGGAGCTGAGCGAGCGCGTGCGCGCGATCCTGCCGCCGGCGCCGGTGCGCGTCGTGATCGTCGCGCGCGGGTCCTCCGACCACGCCGCGACCTTCGGCCGCTATCTGCTCGAGCATGCCGCGCGCACGCCGGTCGCGCTGGCGGCGCCGAGCCTGCACACGCGCTACGGGGTGCAAACCGACTACCGCGGCCACCTCGCGATCGCCGTCAGCCAGTCGGGGCACACGCCCGAGATCGTCGACGTGCTCGAGGCGATGCGCGCGCACGGCGCGACGACGCTGGCGGTCACCAACGACGCCGCGAGCCCGCTCGCGCAGGCGGCGCAGCTCGCGATCGGCCTCGGGGCCGGGGAGGAGCGCGCGATCCCGGCGACCAAGACGTTCACCGCACAGCTTGCGATCTTCGCGCTGCTGGCCGAGGCGATCGGCCCTGTCCCGTGGCAGCCCGGCGACTGGGCGGCGCTGGCGCCGAGCGTCGAGACGGCTCTCGCCGACCCCGCCCCCGCGTCGCGCGTCGCGGCCGAGATCGGTGACGCCCCCGGGCTGATCGTGCTCGCCCGCGGCTACCTGTTCGGCGTCGCACTGGAGGCCGCGCTGAAGCTCAAGGAGACCACGTCGCTGCTGGCCGAGGGTTACTCGGCCGCCGACTTCCGCCACGGGCCGATCGCCGTCGCGGTCCCCGGTCTTCCCGTGCTGGCGCTGTCGGCTGCGGGCCCGTGCGCAGCGGACGTCGCCGAGACGGCACAGGCGATCCGCGCGCGCGGCGGGCGCGTGTACACGGTTGCCGACACCCCTGATGCCGACCTGACCCTCGGCGACGCGCTGCCCGAGGCGCTCGCCGCGATCCCGGCGACCGTGCGCGCGCAGCAGCTCGCGCTCGCGCTCGCGCGCCACCGCGGCCTGGATGCCGACGTCCCGGCGGGGCTGTCGAAGGTCACGGCGACTGCGTGACGCTGGTCTTCGACATCGGCGGCTCGAGCATCAAGGTCGCGGTCGTCGACGACGGGCTGCGCATCGTCGAGCGGCTCGCCGCGCTCGAGACCGGGCCCGTGGAGGAGCTCGAGCGCGTCGTGCTGGACACGATCCGCGCCCGGCCGGACGCCGACCGCGTCGCCGTCAGCACCACCGGCGAGATCGACGCGGACGGGATCGTCATGCACAGCGGGTTCGTCCGCGGTTATGCCGGGACGTCCTGGGCGCAGCTGATCGAGGCGGCGTTCCCGGGCCGCTTCGACGCCGTCGCGGTCGCCAACGACGGCCGCTGTGCCGCGTGGGGCGAGTTCGTCGCGGGCCACGGCCGCGCGCACGCGTCGCTGGCGCACTTCGTGCTCGGCACGGGGCTCGGCGGCGGCGCCGTCGTCGACGGGGTGCTCCTGCGCGATCCGCATGGCTTCGCGGGCAACTTCGGCCACGTCGCCGTGGCGAGCGACGATCCGACCACGTGCGGCTGCGGGCAGGGCCACTGCGTCGAGTCGGTCTGCGCGACGCGCGGTGTCGTCCACCACGCGGGTGGCGGAGCGACGATTCGCGGGCTGTCGGCGCGCCTGCGCGACGGCGACGGTGCTGCGGCCGCGGCGTTTGCGACCGCGGGTCGCTGGCTCGGGCACGCGATCGCCGACGTCACGAACAAGCTGGGGACCGACGCCGTCACCCTCGGCGGCGGCCTCGTCGACGCCGGCGGCGACGTCTACGCCGACGCTGCGCGGGCGTCGGCGCAGGAGCTCAGCGAGCGGTCGCTGCGCGTCGAGGTGAGCGCGCTCGGCAACGATGCTGCGCTGCTGGGCGCCGCCGCGCTGGGCGCCGTCGGGCGGATGCCGCCGCCCGGGCGGATGCCGCCGCCCGGGCGGATGGTGCCGCGTTAACCGGCTGCGACGCGGGGGTGGTCTCCGGGAAGTGGCCAACCGGGGTTGGCCACTTCGTCCGAGAGCACTGCCGCACGGCACCGCGCCGTGTCGGCGATCCGCTAGTCGCGGCGGATGGCGTCCTTCGCGCGGTCCGACACGTTCTCGACGGCGTCCTGCACCTTCTCGATCCCTTCCTTGACCGACGATGTGGCGCGGTCCACCTTGCCCTCGTTCTTCAGGTCCTGGTCGTCGGTGAGATCGCCCGCGGCTTCCTTGACGCGGCCCTTGGCTTCATCGATGCGATGGTCGGATGTCATGGGGCAGAGGTACCCGGCGCAGTCGGCGCTTCACCGGGCTCTTCGTCGTAGGCCGCGAGCGCTGGGAACGCGAGCACGATCAGCCCGACGGCGGCGATCGTCGCGACGCCGCCGCTGACGACGCTGAAGCGCGCGCTCGTCAATGCCGCGACGGCGCCGGACTCGACGTCGCCGAGGCGCGGCCCGCTCGTCACGACGAGGCTGAACACCGAGGACATGCGCCCGCGCATCGCGTCGGGCGTGACCGTCTGGTTGATCGTCGAGCGGCAGACGGCGCTGACGCTGTCGGCCGTGCCGGCCAGCGCGAGGCAGCCGGCGGCGAACCAGAGCGACGTCGTCAGGGCGGCAACGGTCGCGCCCGCGGCGACAGCGGCGTAGAGCAGGCCGGTGCCCTCGGCGCCTGCGTCATAGACGCTGATCGCGAGAACCGCGAACAGCGCTCGCGGCATGCCGAAGGTCATAGCCGCGAGGTCGATCGCAAACGAGCCCTTGAGCGCCTGCTCACCGCGCACGAAGCGCAGGCCCTCGGCGATCGAGGCGCGGATCGAGAGTTGGGCGACGCCCTCCTTACGGAGCGGCGGCTGCGGCGACATCGCCAGCAGACCCGCGACCATCGCGTAGAGGACGACGATCGGTGGCTCGCCGCTCGCCGCGAGGACGCCGAGCGCAAGCGCCACGATCACGAGCGCGATCTGGTCGAGCAGCAGCGTCCGAGGAAGGCCGAGCCCGTCTGCGTGTAGAGCTGGTAGGGCAGGGCGACCAGCGCCGCCTGCGTCCCCAGGCCCGTGACGAGGTTGCCGGCGATCAGCGCGCGCAGATCCGGCGAATCGCGCAAGGCCGACGTGTCGACGGCGACGCGCCCCCAGGTGCTTCTCAGCAAACTGCCAAGCGCGGTGACGAGAATCGACTCCATCATGCATGACGACGATCACGACCGCGGCCTCGCGTTCGACCTGCCCAAGCTCATCACCCGCCGCCGCGCGGTGACGCTGCTCGCCGGCGGCGTCGGCTCGGTCGCGCTGGCCGCGTGCGGCTCGAACGGCGACGACGGCGCCGCCGCGACGACGACGACGACCGGCAACGCTCCGGCCGAGATCGCCGAGGAGACGGCGGGCCCGTTCCCCGGGGACGGGTCCAACGGCCCGAATATCCTCGCCGAGAGCGGCGTCGTCCGCAGCGACATCACCAAGAGCATCGGCGACGCGTCGGGCACCGCCGACGGCGTGCCGACGACCATCGAGCTGACGCTGATCGACGTGGCCGGCGGCGGCAGGCCGCTGGCCGGCGCGGCCGTCTACATCTGGCACTGCGACCGCGCCGGCTCCTACTCGATGTACGACGGCGATGCAGCAAGCGAGAACTACCTGCGCGGCGTGCAGGAGAGCGACAAGGACGGCAAGCTCACGTTCAAGAGCATCTTCCCGGCGGCCTACCAGGGCCGCTGGCCGCACATCCACTTCGAGGTCTACGAGAGCCTCGAAGCAGCGACGTCGGCGAGCGGGAAGCTCAAGACGTCACAGCTCGCGATCCCGGCCGAGATCTGCGAAGCGGTCTACGCGACCGAGGGCTACGAGCAGAGCGTCCAGAACCTCAGCCAGACCTCGCTGGACACAGACAACGTCTTCAGCGACGGCTACGCCGGCCAGCTCGCCACCGCGTCCGGTGGCGCCGCCGGCGCGGTCACGCTCAAGCTCAACGTCGGCGTCTGACTGCGCCTTCGTAGGCTTGGGGCGTGCCAGACGCTCCGATCTTCACGCGCGCCGGCGATCGCTACATGCCGACCGCACACGCCGTCGGTCCCTGGGACCCGGGTCAGCTGCACGGTGGCGGGCCGGCGGCGCTCATGGCCGACGCCATCCAGCGCCTGGCCCCGGAGATGCAGCTCGCGCGCGTGACGTACGAGTTCCTCGGGGCGGTGCCGGCGGCCGAGCTGACGGTGAACGCGCAGATCGACAAGCCCGGCGGGCGGCTGCAGCTCGCGTCGGCCTCGGTCAGCGCCGGCGATCGCGCCGCGATGCGGGCCAGCGCGACGCTGCTGCGGCGCGCGGACATCGAGGTCCCCGCCGAGGGGCTGTGGACCGTCGCCGCGCCTGCCGCCCCGCCGGGCGATCCGTCGCACACGCCGACCCCGGCGCCGCGCGACGGCTTTCACACGACGGGCATGACGCTGCGCTTCGCCAACGGGACGAGCTTCGCGCAGCCCGGGCCGGGGCAGGCGTGGTTCGCGCTCGAGCGCGAGCTCGTCGCCGGCGAGCCGCTGGCGCCCGCGGCGCGCGTGGCGGCCGCCGCGGACTTCGCCAACGGCGTCAGCAGCGTGCTGGACTGGGACGAATGGCTGTTCATCAACTGCGACCTGACCGTCTCGCTGCTGCGCGACCCGGTGACGCCATGGGTTCTGCTCGACGCCGTCACGCGGATCGACGCCGCCGGCGTCGGCCTCGCCAGCGCCACGATCTACGACGAGCGCGGGCCGATCGGCCAGAGCGTGCAGACGCTGTTCGTCGCGCCGCGCTGACGCTCAGCGGTAGCCGCTGCCGATGAACAGCCCGTCGAGGACCGCCTGGCGCGTGTCCTCGGGACGGATCACGTCGTGGATGAAGGACTGCGTCGCGGCCTGCCAGGGGGCGAACGCGTTGTGCATGTCGATCTCGAGTGCGGCGGCGAGCTCGCGCGCGGCGTCCTCGCCCTGATCGGCGCGCGTCTGCACGAGGCGCTTGTGGTGGACGACCTGCACCGCGTTGTCGGCCGACATGAAGCCGATCTCGGCGTTGGGCCAGGCGACGACGTAGTCGGTGCCCATGTTCGGCCCGCCGAGTGTCATGTAGCCGAAGCCGAAGGCCTTGCGCAGGATCACGGTGACCTTCGGCACGGGTGAGCGCGCGATCGCGGTGTAGAGGCCGATCAGCTTCTGGCCGATGCCAAGGCGCTCGGAGTCCAGGCCGATCATCACGCCCGGCATGTCCTGCAGGAAGACGAGCGGCAGGCCGAAGCCGCTGCAGACGTCGACGAGCCGGTGGACCTTCGTCACGGCCGGGGCGTCGAGCACGCCGCCGCGGAACTTCGGCTGGTTGGCGATCACGCCGACGGGCTGGCCCGCGACGCGCGCGAGGCCGACGACGACGCTGCGCGCGAACTCGGGATGGATCTCGAAGAACGAGCCCGCGTCGACCACCGCGTCGATCACGCGGCGCACGTCGTAGCCGCGACGCCCGCGGTCGGGGACGATGTCGTGCAGCTGCTCGCCATGAGTCGCCGGCGGCGCCGGCGCTGCGACCGGCACGGGCCGCGAGGCGTTGGACGGGAGATAGGAGAGATACGTGCGGATCGCCGCGATCGCGTCGCCCTCCGTGGCCTCCAGGCGGCTGACGAGACCGGTCGTACGCACGCTCACGTCAGCGCCGCCGAGGTCGTCGTGGGTCGTCGCCGCGCCGGTGGACGAGCCGACCAGCGACGGGCCCGACAGCGCGATCGAGCATCCCTCGGCCATCACGACGAAGTCCGACGAGCCCGCCCAGAACGCCGGGTCGCCGTACGCGTTGCCGAGGATCGCGGTGACCCGCGGGATCCGGTCTGCGGTGACGCGGATGCCGAGGAAGTGCTCCCCCTCGTCCCCGCCGGCCGAGGCCGCGAAGTCCGACCCGAGCAGGTCGGGCAGCCGCCCACCGTTGGCGTCGCCGAGCATCACCAGGGGATAGCCCTTGCGCGCCGCGAGGCTCATGATCTGTCCCTGCTTGCGCGAGCCGACCTTGCCGGTCGTGCCGGCGAGCACGGTCGCGTCGTTGGCGATCACGCCGACCTTGCGCCCGTCGATCGTCCCGACGCCGGTGACGGCGGCGTCGGCGGCGGCGCGTTCGCCGACCTCGGGGCGGTCGGAGTGGGCGAGCATCCCGAGCTCCACGAACGAGCCCTCGTCGACCAGCAGCGCGACGCGCTCGCGCGCCGTCAGCCGCCCTACGGCGTGGCGAGCGTCCACGCGCTCGGCCCCGCCCATCGCCAGCGCCAGCTCGCGCCGGCGCTGCAGCTCGGCAACTCCGTCGGCCTTGGAGATCTCGCCCGGAGCGAGGGCGTCGCTTGACTCAGACATAGTGTCCGGACATAATAGCCGGACTATGTGGCGGACAGGGTCGCTGGGTCTCGCAGGCGCAGTGTCGGCAGCAGGGCTGGCGGTTGCCGCCCCGGCCGGCGCAGAGCCGCGCACGATCACGGTGACGCTCCTGGGCGGCCAGCCGATCACGATCACCGTCGACGTCCCGCCCGGCACGCCGCTCGATCAGATCAAGCTGCCGCCGATCAACACGCCGATCCTCTCTGTCCGCGACGGCGGGCCGGCCGCGCCGGCGCCGGCGCCCGCGCCCGCGCCTGCCGCAGGCGCAGCGCCCGCGGCGAAGGCACCGAAGGTCAAGTCCTCCGCGAAGGCCCGGCGCGCGCAGCGCAACGCGGCGCGCCGGCAGGCGGCCGCCGATCACTCAGCCGCCGCAGCCGCGCAGACGGCGGCGCAGCCCAGGCGCAAGCGCGCGGTGCGGACGGTCGTAGCGCCGACCTCGGCCGATCCGACGTTCTCCTACGCGATCCCCGGCCCGGCGCCCGTCGGCGTGCCGAACTTCTTCATCGACAAGTTCCGCATCCCCCCGTTCCTGTTGCCGATCTACCAGGCCGCGGGGATCCAGTACGGCGTGCGCTGGGAGATCCTCGCCGCGATCAACGAGATCGAGACCGACTACGGGCGCAACGTCAACGTCTCGAGCGCCGGCGCGCTGGGCTGGATGCAGTTCATGCCCGCGACGTGGCGCAGCTACGGCGTCGACGCCAACAACGACAAGCAGAAGGACCCCTACAACCCGGTCGACGCGATCTTCGCCGCCGCGCGCTACCTCAAGGCCAGCGGCGCGCAGACGGACATCAAGAAGGCGGTCTTCGCCTACAACCACGCCGACTGGTACGTCGACAGCGTGCTGTTGCGCGCCCGCCTGATCGGCGGGATGCCCGCCGAGCTCGTCGGCTCGCTGACGGGCCTGACCGAGGGCCGCTTCCCGGTCGCCGCGCGCGCCCGCTACGTGCGCGGTTCGGACAACGGGCTGCACATCTACGCGCGCGACGGCGCGGCCGTCGTCGCCGTGCAGGACGTGAAGGTCGTCCGCATCGGCAAGACGGCGCGGCTGGGCCGGTTCGTGAAGGCCCGCGACGTCTACGGCAACACCTACACCTACGCCAACCTCGCGAAGGTCGCGACGCGGGGCGTCGCACCGCTCGCACCCCGGCGCGAGCTCGTCGGCCGCCGCCTGCGCGGCGCCGAGCACGTCGCGCAGGTCGCGCCCGCCGCCGCCAAGCGTCTGCGCGTCGGCGCGCGCGTCCCTGCGGGGACGGTGCTGGGCCGGATCGGTGACACGACGAGCGCCGCGGCTCGCCTCAGGTTCGAGATCCGCCCGGGATCAGATCCCGCCCACCCCGCGCCGCGAATCGACCCGAAGCCGATCCTCGACGGCTGGAAGCTCCTGGAGTCCACCGCGATCTATCGCGCGACGGGCAAGAACGCGCTGTTCGGCCCGGACGCGACGAATCCGTCGATCGGCCAGGTGCTGCTGATGAGCAAGGCGCAGCTGCAGCGCCGCGTGCTCTCCGACCCGCGCATCGAGCTGTATGACGGCGGGCGCCAGGACATCAAGGCCGGGCAGATCGACCGCCGCGTCCTCGCCACGCTCGAGTTCCTCTCGGCCTCCGGCCTGAAGCCGACCGTGTCCTCGCTGAAGGGCAACCACGGCCTCTACACCGCATCGGGCAACGTCTCTGAGCACGCTTCCGGCAACGCTGTGGACATCGCGAAGATCAACGGCATCCCGATCGTCGGCCACCAGGGCGCGGGGAGCATCACCGACATCACCGTCCGCCGCCTGCTCACCCTGCAGGGCACGCTCAAGCCCCACCAGATCATCAGCCTGATGACCTTCCAGGGCGCCGACAACGCGATCAGCCTCCCCGATCACGCCGACCACATCCACGTCGGCTTCCACCCCGAGGCCGTCACCGTCGTCAAGCCGCTGCAGTGGACGCGCCTGATGGACCGCCTCAGCACGATCGACAACCCCAGCCTCGAGATCGGCGGGGCGTAGCGCGCCTTGGCGGCCGCGCTGCAGAACGCTCGCGACGTCGGTGGACTGGCGACGCCGGACGGGCGTCGTGTACGCCACGGCGTGCTCTACCGCAGCGACGCGCCGCTCGCCGGCGATGCGCCTCCACGGCTGGATCCCTGGCCGCCGCAGCACGTGGTCGACCTGCGCTCCGTCGGCGAGTCGATCGACGGCCATCCGCTGTCGACACCCGCCACCACGGTGTCGGCCCGGCCGCTGTACCCGCGGCTGAACATGCTCGCGAGCCCGAGCGCCGAAGAGATCGCGGCGCTGACGCTGACCGGGCTGTACGCCGATCTGCTGCAGGACGGCGCCGCCGTGATCGCCGAGGTCGCCGGCCTCGTCGCCGGCAGCGTTGGTCCGGTCCTCGTGCACTGCACGGCGGGCAAGGACCGCACCGGCGTCGTCGTCGCGGTGCTGCTGGCCGCCGCCGGCGTCGCGCGTGAGGACATCGTCCGCGACTACGCGCGCTCAGCGTCGGCGGTCCCCGGGATCGTCGCGCGCATGGCGATCAGCGCGCCCGACCACCTGATGGGCACGCCCGAGGCGGCGATCGCCGTCGTGCTCGACGCGCTGGCAAGCCGGCCGCGTGGCGCGCGCGGCTGGTTGGCGGATAATGGCTTGTCGCCCGCTGTCTTGAACGACCTCGAGCAGCGCCTGCTCGAGTCACCAAATCGAGGAGCCTGACCCCATGACCGACGTGTCGCAGCCCACAACCACGCGGACAATCGACGTCGAGGACCCGGCTCGCGGCACCACGATCGGCTCGGTTCCCGTGCTCGACGAGCGCGCCGTGCAGGAGCTCGCCGCGCGGGGGCGCATGGCACAGCTCGGCTGGGCCGCGTCGGGATTCGACGCGCGCGCCAAGGTCTTCGACCGCGCCCGCCGCTGGCTGATGGACAACAACGAGCGCATGACCGACACGATCTGCAGCGAGACGGGCAAGACCCATGAGGACGCGCAGCTGGAGATCAGCGTCGCCGCGCTGAGCTTCGCGTTCTGGGCGAAGTCATCGGAGCAGTACCTCGCCGACGAGGCGGTCTCGGCGCTGACGCCGTTCACGCTCGGCAAGAAGGTCATGGTCCGCTACGAGCCGATCGGCCTCGTCGGCGTCATCGGCCCGTGGAACTACCCGCTGGTCAACGCGTTCTGTGACTGCGTCCCGGCCCTGATGGCCGGCAACTCGGTGATCCTCAAGCCCTCCGAGGTGACGCCGCTGACGGCGCTGCTCACCGCCGAGATGCTCCAGCACGCGGGCATGCCCACCGACGTCTTCAACGTCGCGACCGGCGACGGCGAGACCGGCGGCGCGCTCGTCGACGCCGCCGACTACGTCATGTTCACCGGCTCGACGAAGACGGGGCGCGCGGTGATGAAGCGCGCCGCCGACACGCTGACGCCGGTGTCGCTGGAGCTCGGCGGCAAGGACCCGATGATCGTCTGCGCCGACGCAGATATCGATCGCGCCGCAAACGCCGCCGCCTACTACGGCCTGCTGAACTCCGGGCAGGTCTGCATCTCGATCGAGCGCGTCTACGTCGAGGAGTCGGTGCACGACGAGTTCGTGGCAAAGCTCGTCGACAACGTCCGCGGGCTGCGCCAGGGCGCGCCCGGCGGGCCCGGCACGGTCGAGGTCGGCGCGCTGACGTTCGCGCCGCAGATCGACCTCGTCGAGGCGCACGTCAAGGACGCCGTCGACCAGGGCGCGAAGGTCGAGATCGGCGGCCACCGCGGCGCCGGCCCCGGGCGCTTCTACGAGCCGACCGTCCTGACCAACGTCAACCACCAGATGCGCTGCATGCGCGAGGAGACGTTCGGCCCGACGATCCCGGTGATGAAGGTCGCCGACTCAGACGAGGCGATCCGCATGGCCAACGACTCCGAGTACGGCCTGCAAGCGAGCGTCTGGACGAAGGACGTCGCCAAGGGGCAGGCGCTGGCGCGGCGTGTCGAGGCCGGCGCGGTCGTCGTCAACGACGCGCTGCTCAACTACACCGCGATGGGCGCGCCGATGGGCGGCTGGAAGAGCTCGGGCGTCGGCTCACGCCACGGCGCCAACGGCATCCGCAAGTACTGCAAGACGCAGACGATCATGTCCCAGCGCTTCGCCCCGAAGAAGGATCTCAACATGTTTCCCTACGCCCCTTGGCGTTCGAAGCTACTGGGGAAAGTGGTCAAGGCCGTATACGGTCGCTGAGTGCGCAGGTCCTGTCTCGTCGTCCCCGGCCATGCGGCGCGGATGCACCCCAAGGCGCTGGCCAGCGCCGCCGACGAGGTCGTCTTCGATCTCGAGGATGCGGTCGCGCCCGAGGCCAAGGACGACGCCCGCCGGCAGGTGGCCGCGACGCTCGCGAGCGCCGGCGATCGCCGCGTCGCCGTCCGCGTCAACGCCGTCGACACCCCGCAGTTCCAAGCCGACGCCGCCGCCTGTGCGGCGCTGAGCCGCGACGGGCTCTCGGTCGTCGTCCCGAAGGTCGAGGATGCCGCCACCATCGCCGCCGTCCGCGACGCGCTGCCGGGCACGCCGATCCAGGCGCTGATCGAGACGCCGGCCGGCGTGCTGGCCGCGCGCGAGATCGCCGCAGCCGACGGCGTCGCTTCGCTGATCCTCGGCTACGCCGACCTCGCCGCCGCGCTCGGACGCCGCGGGGCCGAGACCGACGCCGCGCGCTGGCTCGTCGCGCAGGAACTGCTGCTGGCCGCGGCGCGCAGCGCCGGCATCGAGGCGATCGACGGGCCGCACTTCCAGCTCGGCGACGCCACCGGCCTGCAGGATGCGGTCCGCGCGATCCGCGAGCTCGGCTACGACGGCAAGTGGGCGATCCACCCCGAGCAGGTCGGTCCGATCAACGACGGCTTCGCCGCGAGCGCCGCCGAGCGCGCATGGGCGGCCGCGGTGCAGGACGCCGTCCGCGCCGCGGGCGAGGACGGCTCGGCCGTCGTGCGCCTGGACGGCGCGATGGTCGACGAGGCGATGGTGCGCCGGGCGCGACGGCTCGGCGAGCTGCCGGCACGACCGGAGCCCGATGTCGACCCCGATGTCACACCGAAGGGCCCGCCGTACTTCGACGACTTGTCGCGTGGCGACGTCTTCGGCGCGCCCGGGCTGACGCTGACCGACGGGCACCAGGCGCTGCACCAGGCCGTCATCGGCGACCGCCTGCGCCTGGCGCTGGACGCGCCGCTGTTCGCGGCCGTCACGGGGCAGCCCGGACTGCTGGCCCACCCCCAGCTCGTCTGCGACGTGGCGATCGGGCAGTCGACGGCGCCCAGCGGCCGCGTGCTCGGCAACCTCTTCTACCGCGGCCTGGCCTGCCGCCCGGTCGCGATCGGCACGACGCTGCGCACGCGCACCGAGGTCGTCGCGCTGCGCAGCGCCTCGCGCGGTCGCGGCGTCGCGGCGCTGCGCGTCACGACCGTCGACGACGACGGCCGGCCGGTGCTCGACTTCTGGCGCTGCCCGCTGCTGCCGGCACGCAGCGAGGACGGTGAGAAGCACGAGGACGACCTCGACGCCGTCGGCCATCCCGTCGACGTGCACGACCTCGTGCCCACGGCATGGACGCTGGAGCCGCTGCGTCGCGAGCCGCTGGGCGCGCTGTTCGCCGAGCTCACGACAGGCGCGCAGCGCCTGGAGGAGGGGGAGACGGTGACGAGCGCGACGGAGCTCGCGCGGATGACGCTGAACCTCGCGATGACCCACACCGACGCGACCGCCGGGGCGCACGGCAGGCGCCTGGTCTACGGCGGCCAGGTCATCGGCATCGCCGCCGCGCACGTCAACCGCGTGCTGCCCGACCTCGCGACGATCCTCGCCTGGCACTCCTGCGACCACCTCGGTCCGACGTTCGAAGGTGACCTCTTGCACACGACCGTGACGATCTCCGAGCTCGAGGCGCTGGACGACGGCGGCCTCGTCCACTTCCGCGCGCAGACCAGCGCGCAGGCCGGCGCCGAGGGCGCGCCGCGCGACGTGCTCGACTGGCGCGCCGTGGGGCTGATGCCATGACCGGCATCCTCGACGGCCTGCAGGTGATCGAGGGCTCGGCGTTCGTCGCGGCGCCGCTCGGCGGGATGACGCTGGCGCAGCTCGGCGCCGACGTCATCCGCTTCGACAACATCGGCGGCGGCCTCGACCACGAGCGCTGGCCGCTGGCGCCCGGCGGCGAGAGCCTGTTCTGGGCCGGCCTGAACAAGGGCAAGCGCTCGATCTCGGTCGACCTCGGGTCCGACGAGGGGCGCGAGCTCGTCACGTCCATGGTTGCGACGGCCGGCAACTTCCTCACGAACTTCCCGGCGCGCGGCTGGCTCTCCTACGACGCGATGCGCGCCCGCCGCGAGGACCTCGTGATGGTCGGGCTGACGGGCAACCGCGACGGCACGAGCGAGGTCGACTACACGGTCAACCCGGCGACCGGCTTTCCGCTGGCGACCGGGCCGCGCAACCTGGCCGAGCCGGCGAACTCCGTCCTGCCGGCGTGGGACGCCGTGATGGGCGGCCTCGCGGCGACCGGCCTGCTGGCCGCCGATCGCCACCGCACGCGGACCGGCGAGGGCCAGTTCATCGGCCTCGCGCTGTCAGACGTCGCGTTTGCGATGGTCGGCCACCTCGGCCGCGTCGCCGAGGCCCAGCTCGGCGGTCGCGACCAGCCCAAGGACGGCAACTACCTGTACGGCTCCTTCGGCCACGACTTCGCCACGCGCGACGACCGCCGCGTGATGGTCGTCGCGCTGACCGACCGCCAATGGGTCGCGCTGCAGAAGGTCACGGGGCTGGGCGCCGCGGTCCAGCGCATCGCCGACGCCACCGGCCTGGACCTCGACACGGCATCGGGCCGCTACGAGGGCCGCGACCTGATCGCCGCGGTCCTGCGCCCGTGGTTCGCCGATCGCGACCTCGACGAGATCCGTGAGGCGTTCACCGGCACCGGCGTCTCCTGGGGTCCCTACCAGACGTTCAGCCAGCTCGTCCACGACGACCCGCGCTGCTCGCCCGAGAACCCGATGTGGGAGGTGGCCGAGCACCCGGGCGTCGGGCGCTACCTGATGCCCGGCACGCCGCTGGACTTCTCCGGGATCGAGCGCGCGCCGGTGCGCCGCGCGCCGCTGCTGGGCGAGCACACCGACGCCGTCCTGCACGAGCTGCTCGGCCTCTCCGACGCCGAGATCGGCCGCCTCGTGCAAGCAGGGACCGTGGCGGTAGCGGGCTAGCCCGGGTTGCGCGCCAGGCGCTCGGCCTGCTTGGCCGGGATGCCGAGGGCGCGCAGCGCGGTCCGCGCGTACTCCTCGTCGGCGCCCTTGCCGACGCGCCCGTCGACGATCGCGCGCATCAGCGAGAGCGCGCCACCCACGATCCCCGTGACGACGACCTCGACGTCGGCGACGTCGAAGCGGCCCTCGGCGATCCCGCGCTCGAGCGCGCGCCGGGCCGGCGGGTGGACGGACGCGGCGATCAGCACGTCCGCGTGCTCGAGGTGGACGACCAGGCGCGCGAAGTCGGGGTCCTCGTAGGCCAGGGCCACGAACGAGCGCACGGCGTTCCCGACGACCTCGGCCGGGTCCTGGTCCTCGGTCGCCGGCGTGGCGAGCGCCTCGGTGAGCGAGCCGAGGCTGTCGGCGACGACGGCGTCGACGATGTCCTCCTTGGACTCGAAGTAGTTGTAGAACGAGCCGAGGGCGACGTCCGCGCGCTCGGTGATCTCGTTGATGCGCAGCCCGCTGACGGCCTTCTCGGTGATCAGCGCGCGCGCTGCTGCAATCAGCCGCGCCCGCGTCTTCTCGCGCCGGCGGTCGGTGCGGGTGGGTACGGCGGCTTCCTCGGTCTCGGCCACGGTTCGCATGGTTGCACTCTTCAACTATGAATGGCAAATCAAACTTGAAAAGATTTTCAAAGTCTGGTTTGCTTGCGCCATGCTGTCCTCTCTGCTCGCGGCGGTCCCGCAGCCGCCGGTCCACGAGGAGATGCCGAAGACCGCCGAGACGATCTTCAACATCTTCATCTTCATCCCGCTCGGCATCGCGCTGGCGATCGCGGTGCGCCACCTGCTCGGCGGCAAGGGCCCGCTGCTGCTCGCCTGCATCATCGGCGGCGGCCTCGCGGCGTTCTACGAGCCGATCGTCGACGTCCTCGGCCTCGTCTACCTCAAGGAGGAGGACGCACTGGGCACGTTCACGGTCCTCGACCGCACGATGCCGCTGTACATCTGCTTCGTCTACCCGTGGTACGTCGGCGGCCTCGGCTACCTCGCCTACAAGCTCTTCGAGCGCGGCATCACGGTGCGCGGCATGTTCGCCCTGTGGGCGCTGGACTTCGTCGTCGACATCGCGCTGGAGTCGCCCGGCATCCTCGCCGGCACGTATCTGTACTACGGCAAGCAGCCGTTCGACATCTGGGGCTTCCCGCTGTGGTGGGGCTTCGTCAACCCTGTGATGCCGATGCTCGCCGGCGCGCTGATCTACAAGATCAAGCCGCACCTGACCAAGAGCTGGCAGCTGCTCGCGGTGATCCCGCTGATCCCGATGGCCGACGGCATCGCCAACGCGGCGTCGGCGTGGCCGATGTGGATCGCGCTGAACCAGACCGACGTGTCGTACGTGTGGACCTACCTCGCAGGCTTCGTCACGCTCGGGCTCGCGCTTTTCAGCGTGTGGATCATCTCGCTGGCGGTTGCCCGGCCGGCGCACGAGCTGCCTGACGAGACGCTGCTGCAGAAGCTCAAGGCGCTGATCGTCTCGCCGGACGAGCCGGCGCCGGCGTTGCCGCCGGATCCCGCGCCCGCGCCGGTCCGCGAGCCGGTGGGATCGGCGCGATGACCAGCGTCGAGCGCTTCTTCGCCGCCTGGGGTGAGAACTTCGACACGGTGATCGCCGCCTTTGACGAGCACCTGGCCGACGACGCGCGCTGGGAGCAGTCGGCACTGCCGACGACGACGTCGAAGGCCGGCGCGATCGAGCTGCTGCAGGGCTTCCGCGCCGCGATCGGCCTGGAGACCATCGACGTCGAGATGCGCCACATCGCGCAGGCCGGCAACACGGTGCTGACCGAGCGCGTCGATCACCTGCGCCGCGAGGACGGCACGCTCATCGCCTCGTTCCCGGTGATGGGGGCGCTCGAGCTGGACGCCGGCGGCAAGATCGCCGCCTGGCGGGAGATCTTCGACCCGCGGGCGGCGCTCGAGCTGCTTGCCGCGACCCCCACCGCCACCGCCTAGGAGAGACATGGCACACGCCACGCACCCACCCGAGACCGACCTGATCCTGCCGCTGCCCGGCGCCGGGGACGACTGGGACCCGCACACGATCCACACCCACTACTTCGGGTTCTCGATCCCCGAGGCGCAGATCGGCGCGTTCCTCTACATCCGCTACCAGCCGTCCTTCTCGCTGTGCCAGGGCGGCGTCGCGATCTTCCGCGGGACCGACAACCTGACGCCGATCGACATCGATCACCTCAACTACGAGATGACGATGCCGTGGCCGCAGGTCGACGGCAGCACGATCCAGACCGCCAACGGCCTGCGCATCGAGTTCCTCGAGCCCGGCCGCGTCGCGCGCGTCACCTACGACAGCGGCGAGGGCACGAGCTTCGACGTCACCCAGACCGCCGTCACGCCGCTGCTCGTGCGCGGGCACATCATGCCCGGCGAGGAGGACCACCACGACGATCCCGGTCGCGTGCCCGGCGGCAGCGAGCAGTTCATGCACTGCGTCGGCGAGCTGACGCTCAACAGCGAGCAGTTCGCGATCGACTGCCACACCCCGCGCGACCGCTCCTGGCGTCAGGTGCGCAAGGAGACCCGCGGCGGCGTGCCCGTGCCACCCGTCGGCTGGTCGCCGATGTACTTCGGCGAGGACCTGATCTTCAACCAGATCAGCTACGAGGCACCGGACACCGATCCGACCTGGACCGGCGTCTATGAGATGCCCGCCGACCGCGCGACGCATCACTTCGCCTGGTTGCAGGAGGGCGATGCGACGAAGGGGATCGTGCGCGTGCGCCGCAACGTGCTCGAGGTCCAGCCGCAGACGTTCGCGTCGCTGCGCCAGGAGATCGAGGCCGAGGACGAGGACGGGCGGGTGCACCGCTTCACCGGCGAGGCGATCGCAACCGCGCCGATTCCCGCATGGCCGAACGTGTCCTTCCACGACAGCGTCTACCGCTGGGAGGACGAGCAGGGCCGGGTCGCCCACGCGACCTATCAGGAGATCTGGTTCGACCGCTACCAGCGTGCCATGAAGGCGCGCGCCCAGCGCGGTGCGCTGGTCTAGGAGGAGACACCACCATGGCACTCGCCAACACCCGTGATCCGCAGGAGTCCGCCGCCCAGCTCACGAGCTGGCTGGCGACGAAGCTCGACGGCGCCACCGACGTCGTGGTCTCAGACGTCGAGACGCCGCAGGCCAGCGGCCTGTCCAACGAGACGCTGCTGTTCACCGCGTCCTGGACCGAGGACGGGCAGCCGCGCAGCGGCCGCTACGTCGCGCGCGTCGCGCCGCAGGGCCCGGCCGTCTTCCCGAGCTATGACCTCGTGACCGAGCAGCGCGTGATGCACGCGCTCGCCGAGCAGACGGCTGCGCCGGTCCCGTCGGCGCCCTGGGTCGAGACCGACACGTCGGTGCTCGGCGCGCAGTTCCTCGTGATGGAGCGCCTCGACGGCCGCATCGCCGCCGACGACCCGCCGTACACGGCGGCCGGCTGGGTGCTCGAGCTGACCCCCGAGCAGCGCGCGCAGATGTGCGACAACGCCCTCGCCGCGCTCGTCGAGGTCCACAAGGCCGACGTCGGCGCGCTCGGACTGGATTTCCTCGACAAGCCCGAGCGTGGCGCGACGCCGCTGGACCAGGAGCTCACGTACTGGCGCGACACGTACGCGTGGGCTGCCGAGGGCGAGGTCAACCCGACGATCGAAGCGGGCTTTGCGTGGATCGAGGAGCACCGGCCCGAGGACGACGGGGAGACGGTGCTCGTCTGGGGTGACGCGCGCCTGGGCAACATGCTCGTCGCCGACGACCTGACGATCAACGGCATCCTCGACTGGGAGATGGTGACCCTCGGCACGCGCGAGCTCGACCTCGCGTGGTGGCTGTTCATGGTCCGCCACCACACCGAGGGGATCGGCATGGAGCTGCCCGAGGGCTGCCCGACGCGCGAGCAGACGATCGCGCGCTACGAGGAGCTCAGCGGCCACACCGTCAGCGACATCGACTTCTACGAGGCGCTCGCTGCGCTGCGGTTGTCGATCCTGATGCACCGTGCCGGCAACCTGATGATCGCCGGCGGGATGCTGCCGCCCGACGCGCCGATGAAGTTCAACAACCCCGCCAGCCAGCTGCTGGCGAAGCTGATCGGCGCCGAGGCGCCGACCGGCGCGGCGCAGAGCTTCATCGGAAATCGCTGAGCGATGCCCGTTGCGGTCAGGCCCGACGATCTGACGCTCGACGCGAGCGACCCGCGCTTCTACACCGAGGCCAATCGCCCGGCCTACCTGCAGATCCACGCCGACGACCCCGTCTACTGGGTCCAGGCCGAGCACACGCAGCCGTTCTGGAACGTCTGTCGCCATGACCTGATCCGCGAGGTCGGCAAGAACGTCGACCTCTTCACGACCGAGTTCGGCGTCCACCTGAACGCCGCTGCGTTCACGGTCAGGGGCGACGCCGCAGCGGAGCTGCCCGTCGCCCTGCGCCCGGCGAACATCATGGACGCGGGCAACCACCGCCGGCTGCGCGGCCCGCTGAACCCGCACTTCCGTCACGACAACGTCGCGAAGCTCCACGACGGGACGCGAGCGGAGATCCGCGGCATCCTCGCGGGCCTCGAGACCGGCGTTCCGACGGACTTCGTGCCCGCGTTCGCCACGCGCGTGCCGCTGCTCGTCACGACGCGGCTGCTCGGCGTGAGCACCGAGCGCGAGCACGACTTCGAGACCTGGGCGAACGTCGTGCTCGAGTCCTTCGAGCCCGGCGCGCAGCCGGACTTCGCCGCGCTCGGCGAGATGGTCGCGTTCTTCTCCGCCGAGGCGGCGGCGCGCAGGGAGCATCCGCGCGACGACCTGATCACGGCGCTGACGCAGACCACGCTGAGCGACGAGGAGGTCGTGATGTGGTGCTGGCTGCTGCTCGTGGCCGGCCTGGAGACGACCGGCAACCTGATCGCCGCCGGCCTGCACCTGCTGCTGCGCAACCCCGAGCAGCGCGATCGCGCCGTCGCCGATCCGGGCCTGATCCGGCCGGCGGTCGCCGAGATGCTGCGCATCGTCACCCCGGGGCGCTACATCCGCCGCACGGCGACCGCCGACACCGAGCTCGGCGGCCACGCGATCGCCAAGGGCGACGCGGTGGTCATGAACTTCACGGTTGCCAACTTCGACCCGGAGATGTTCGACGACCCGCTCGCCTTCGACATCGATCGCAACCCCAACGACGCGCTCTCGTTCTCCTACGGCCCGCATCGCTGCGTCGGGATGTCGGTCGCGCGCCTGGAGAGCACGATCGCCTTCGAAGAGCTTCTGGCGCACTTCCCGAACACCGAGCCGGCGGGGGAGGGCGTGTTTCGCCCGAGCCTCGCGACCGCCGTCGTCGAGTCGCTGCCGGTGATCTTTCGCGCCTAGCCGAGGTCGATCGCGGCCAGCTCGGCGGCCTCGTCGTCGCCGAGGCCGCATGCGCGCAGCATCGTGCGCGCGGTCTGGATGTCGGCGTCCGCATCCAAGCGGCCTTCGAGGATCCCGCGCATCACCGAGATCGTGCCGCCGGTGATGAAGCTGATCATCACGCCGATGTCGAGGGTGGTGAAGCGCCCGGCCTCGACGCCGGCTTCGAGCACGGGCCCGAGCCGCGGGGCGGAGGCGATCTCGAACAGCGCGTCGCCGCGGTCGAGGCGCACGATGAGCCACGCGAGCCGCGGGTTCTCGATCGCCAGGCGGATGAACAGCCGGTGCGCGACGACGGCCACCTCGGCCGGGTCGTCGCGGCCGGCGGCCCGCTCCATGATGTCCGTCGTGAGCGCGCCGAGGTACTCGACGACGACGGCCTCGGCGAGCTCCTCCTTGGTCGCGAAGTGGCTGTAGAAGGAGCCGAAGCCGACGTCCGCCGCGTCGGTGATCTCGCGGATTCGCAGGCCCTCGACGCCACGCTCGGCGATCACATCCATCGCCGCGTCGATCAAGCGCCGGCGTGCGGCCTCCTGCTTGCGGGCTACGCGTGACATGAGCACATTTGAATGCTATCTCATTCTTGAACAGTTGATCGATTTCAGTTAGGCTGCCCCCGTCACCGACCGCAGTCGAGGAGCAATGGCCACTTCTACACGCAATCCACCCGCACCTGCTCATGGTGAGCAGGCCTTCGACGGACGTGAAGTCGACGTCGTCGTCGTCGGCGCGGGGCACAACGGCCTGACCGCGGCGTGCTACATGGCGAAGGCGGGCATGGACGTCCTCGTCGTCGAGGCGGCGGACCAGATCGGCGGCATGACGGCGACCAACGCGACGCTCGCCGCGGCGCCCGAGCATCGCTTCAACGAGGGCGCGATCCAGCTCACCGGCATCTTCCGCCTGTCGCAGATCTCCCAGGAGCTCGACCTGCCGCGCCACGGCCTGCGCGAGATCCCGGTCGAGCCGGCGCACCTTCAGCTGGGCCCCGACGGCAGCTCGCTGGGGATCTGGAAGGACCGCGAGCGCACGATCGCAGAGCTCGGGCGCTTTTCCCGCAACGACGCGCGTGCGTGGCGCGACCTGTCGACGACGCTCGACAGCGTGATGCCGCCGATCCTCACCTACATGCGCGGGCACCCGACGCGCGCGTTCACGCCGGACATGCTCAAGGCGCTCGCGGGGACCGCGCGGAGGCCCGGCAGGCTGCGGCCGATCGCGCATTTCATGACCGCCTCGCACACCGAGATCCTCGACGAGCTCTTCGAGACCGAGCTGCCCAAGGGCGCGCTTGCGGCGATGGCGGCCTTCCAGCGCATGGGCGCCGACATGACGGCCGCCGTCGCGATCATCTACCTCGGCGTCATCCAGCGCATCTCCAACGCGATGCCGATCGGCGGCACCGGCGAGCTGCCCAAGGCGCTCGCGCGCTGCCTGCAGTCACACGGGGGACGCGTGCGGACGTCGGCGCGCGTCGAGGAGATCGTCGTCCAGGGGCGCCGCGCGAGCGGCGTGCGCCTGGAGAGCGGCGAGACGATCCGCGCGCGCCATGGCGTGATGACGACCTGCAACGCCCGCATCACGCTGCTCGACCTGCTCCCCGAGGACACGCTCGCGCGCGAGATGCGCGTCCGCGCCGAGGACATCCCGATCACCAAGACGCAGGCGACGTCGCTGAAGATCAACGTCGCGCTCAACGGCAAGCTCGCGATGCCGCGGCACGCTGAGCTGCGCAGCGACGATCTCGACCCCGCCGGCGTGCTCGTCTCCTGGCACACGCTCGAGGAGCAGTCCCGCGCTTGGGACGCCACCTGTCGCGGCGACTGGCCCGACCCGATCCCGGTGTCCTGCTGCATCTCCCCGACCCACGTCGACCCGACGCAGGCGCCCGAGGGCCAGGACACGTTCTGGTACTGGTCGGGCGTGATCCCGGTCCACCCGCGGATCCCCTGGGCCGAGGTCAAGGACGATGTCGGCGACCGCGTGCTCGCCGACGCCGCGCGCTACTACGACGGCCTCGACAGCCTCGAGATCGCGCGCGACGTGCTCGGCGGCCCCGACCTCGAGGCGCGCTTCAACGCGCCCGCGGGCAACGTCTACCACGTCGATCCGCTGCCGACGCGCTTCGGCCCGCTGAAGCCGGCGCTCGGCTTCGGCTCCTACCTGACGCCCGTCGACGGGCTCTATCTCTCGGGCGCGAGCACGCACCCGAGCGGCGGTGTCTGCGCGCTGCCCGGCAAGCTCGCCGCCCAGACCCTGATGCGCCGCGCCCGCACGGGTGGCGCCGTCCGCCGGCTGGCGGCGCGATGAGCGGCTACACCCAGCACAGCGAGGCCTCCGAGGGCCGTCAGCGCCCCGACGCCGCCGAGGAGTGGTGGCAGGACAGCGTCTTCGTCGCCTGGAACGCGCACGACGCCGGCATCGGCGGGATGTTCCGCATCGGCCACGAGCCCAACCACCGTGGCGGTCAGGCCGCGCTGTGGTTCGGCCTCGTCACGCGCGACGGTGCGCGCTACCGGCGCAACGGCGCGTTCACGCTGACGGACGCCGACCGTCTCGCCGACGGCTTCGGCGCGCTCGACGGCCGCTACCGCCAGACCTTCGACGGGCAGATGCGCTACCTCGTCGACGACGACGACGTGCACGTCGAGCTCGCGGTCGAGGACTTCTACCCGCGCACGGACTTCTTCCCGCCCGACGCGGGCACCGTCAGCGAGGACTTCGCCAGCGCGCACTACGAGTGCTCGGGGCGGATCACCGGCCTGGTCCGCCTCGGCGATCGTGAGTACGAGGTCGACGGCCTCTGCCATCGCGATCACAGCTGGGGCCCACGACGCTGGGACACCCTGCTCAACCACCGTTGGATGCCCGGAACCTTCGGGCCCGACCTGTCGTTCGGGTCGATCGCCTGGAACGGCGTCGACGGCTCGCTGCGCCAGTTCGGCTACATCGTCCGCGACGGTGAGGTCACGATCGCCGACGAGGTCGACATCGCCGTGACGATGGAGCCCGATGGCACCACCTACCGCGCCGGGTCGTCACGCTGGGTGCTACCCGGCGGCGAGGAGCTGACGATCGACGCCGTGCCCTACGACGCGACGATCTCCGAGCACCACAACGTCGGCGTCGTCGACGCGATCTGCTCGCTGGAGCGCGAGGGCCGCATCGGCTTCTGCGACCTGGAGGTGTCCACCAACCCCCGCGGCGGGACGCGGCCGATCGCGACTGCGCTGCGCGCGAACAACAGCGACGGCCTCACGCAGCGGTCGATCGCCGAGCCGGTGCGATGAGATGAGGCGAATCGAACAGCCTGTTGTTGCATCGAACAGTCTGTCCGGGCATAATGTCTGCATGTCGGTCGAGACCCAACGCGGCGGGTGGGCTGCCGCAGCGGACGCGGTCGCGCTGCTTCGGCGTCTAAGCGTCAGCGACGACGTCCCCGGCTTCCTGGCCACCGCCGCCGAGCTCGCGCGCGATGAGCTCGGGGTCTCCCGCGCCCTCGTGCTGAGCGTCGCCTCCGGGCGCCTGACGGCGACCGACAGCGGCGCGCTCGCAGACCATGCCAGCGACGTGCTGCGCCGGCGCGTCCTCGCCGAGCCGATCCACCTGCCCGCGGGGACGCTCGGTCCCGACCTTCGCGACACCTCCGCGCTGACCGCGCTCGTGGCTGCGGCCCTCGACCTGCGCGCGCCGGCGACGGGCGTGCTCGCGCCACGCGCCGAGCCGCTCGCCGTGCTCGTCTGCGATCGCGACGACGACGCCGATCCCGGCGACGACGCAGCGGCCGCCACCGGCCTCGCGGCCGTGTTCGGCATCGCCCTCGAGCACGCGATCCTGCGCCGCCGCGTCGCCGACGTCGTCTCGAGCGAGTTGCGCCACCTGATGGCCTCGGCGCAGGCGCTGCTCGGCGAGCTCGAGCACGCGCCGCTGGCGCTGCCCTCCAACGCCGGGCCGAGCGCCGTCTTCCCGTGGGAGGCGCTGACCGGCGACCCGCCCGCGGCCGACGGGCTCCTCAGCGAGCGTGAGATCGCGGTCTGCGAGCGGCTCGTCGCCGGGCGCTCGAACCGCGAGATCGCCGAGGACCTCGTGCTTGCGCCCGACACGGTCAAGGGCAACGTCGCGCGGATCCTGCGCAAGCTCGGCGCAGCCAATCGCGCCGAAGCCGTATCGCGCTACCTGACGATGACGAGCGGGGGCCAATGGCTGACCAGGGGGTAACCGTGCGTGATCGCATCGCAGGCTCGGGCAGTGGCGGTGTCGCCGAGCGTCTGCATGCTGCGCTGGAGGCCGGGCTTCGCGACGACGCCACGCTGCGCGACCGGCTCAAGCACGCCGACACGAGCGTCGCCTTCGCACTGCTCGACGAGGGCCGCAGCGTCACGCTGCTGCTCGATCGCGCCCGTCCCGAGGTGCACCTGGACGAGCCCGCCGAGATCACGCTCGAGCTCGGCCGCGAGCATGCGCTCGCCTTTGCCGAGGGTCGCCTGCCGATGCCCGCCGCCGTCGCCAGCGGCGACGTCGCGGCGAGCGGCCCCGTGCTCCGCTACCTCGAGGTCGACCCGATCGTGCGGCGCCTGCTGGAGTCCGGTGGCGTCGCGGGGCTTGCGCCCGTCCGGCACACGCCGCTGGACGCCTCCGCGCGCCTGGACCCCGAGCTGCTGGCGATCGAGACGCGCGAGCTGCACAAGGCGTTCGGTGCCAACCAGGTGCTCAACGGGCTGAACGTCCGCATCCCCGCCGGCGTGATCTCCGTCGTGCTCGGCCCGTCGGGCACCGGCAAGAGCGTCCTGCTGCAGCACATCATCGGCCTGCTGCGCCCGGACGCCGGTGAGGTCCTGATCCGCGGGCATGCGCTGAGCAGGATGAGCCGCGCCGAGCTGCTGGACCTGCGCTCGGAGATCGGCGTGATGTTCCAGGACGGCGCGCTGTTCAGCGCGATGAACGTCTACGACAACGTCGCCTTTCCGCTGCGCCAGCACACCGATCTCTCCGACGACGAGGTCCGCGAGGTCGTCGAGGAGCACCTCCACAGCGTCGGCCTGGCCGACGCCGCGACGCGGATGCCCAACCAGCTCTCGGGCGGGATGCGCAAGCGCGCCGGCCTCGCGCGCGCGCTCGTGATGCAGCCCGGCATCGTCCTGTGTGACGAGCCGGACTCCGGCCTTGACCCCGTCCGCACCGCGCTGCTCGGCGACCTGCTCGTCGAGCAGCACGCGCGCTATGGCGGCACGATGCTCGTCGTCACCCACAACGTGATGCTGGCGCGGCTGCTCGCCGATCACGTCTCGCTCGTGTGGCGCGGCGAGGTGCTCGAGTCGGGGCTGGCGGCGGATGTCTTCGCGTCGGAGACGCCGTTCGTGCGCCAGTTCCTGGCCGGCGCGGTCGCCGGCCCGCTGGGGATGGACGCATGACGGCCCGTTCGGCGCGCCGGGTCACCCGTCTGGGTCTTGCTTTGCTCGGACAGGCTGTCTAGCGTCAGTGTCCGAGATGGGTCGAGGGTCGTCATGAGCACGCTGGAGGGGCGAAGCGGGAACCCGTATTCACGGGGTGCCGCAGCAGCGGCCCTGCGCACGCGCCCGGGCAGCCGCCTCAAGGCGGCCGGCGAGATGGGCAGCCTGCTCGTCCGCGTCGCGCGTCAGACGTTCACGCCGCCGTTCCCGTGGATCCGCGAGTCGGTCACGGAGATCAGCGTCATCGCGCGCCGCTGCGCGATCCCGCTGGTCCTGTCGCACGGCGTCTACCTCATCGGCTTCGGGATCATCCTCTTCGGCAACATCCTGATCAGCCTCGGGATCTCCGACCGCATCGGCGGCACGGTGTTCCTGATCTGGAGCCGGGAGATCGCGACCTGGATCACGGCGATGATCTTCGCCGGCGTCGTCGGCAGCGCCGTAACCGCCGACCTCGGCGCGCGCAAGATCCGCGAGGAGCTCGACGCGATGAGCGTCCTCGGCGTCGACCAGATCCGCACGCTCGTCGTGCCGCGTGTGGTCGCGATGAGCATCGCGCTGCCGGCGCTGGCGCTCGCCGCCCTGCTCGGCGTCAACATCGTCAACTTCATCCTCTCGCCGGCGCGCTTCGGGTTCTCCACCGGCGTCTACTTCGACTCGCTGTCGAACATCATCCGGCCGTCCGATCTGCTGCTGACGACGCTGCTGAAGAACATGATCATCGGCGTCTTCGTCGCGATCGTCGCGTGTTACAAGGGCCTCTCGTGCGAGCCGGGTGCCGAGGGCGTCGGGCGCGCGGTCAACCAGACCGTCGTCATCACGTTCTTCTGGATCTGGCTCTTCAACGACATCTTCAACCTGGCCTACTTCACGGCCTTCCCCGACGTCTCGGTGCTGCGCGGCTGATGGCTGTCACGCACGCCCCGACCAGCGCATCCGAGCCCGGGCCGCTGCCCGCGGCGGCGCCCGCGGCGCCATCGCGCAGCGGATCGCTGCTGGCCGAGGCCGGCGAGCTCACGCGCTTTGCGGGGCAGGCGCTCGCCGCGCTGCCGAAGACGTTCCTCTACACGTCGGAGGCGCTGCGCCAGACGTCGATGATGTTGCGCGGGGCGATCCCGATGATGTTCGTCATGCAGGTCTTCCAGGGCGCGGTCATCGGGACCTTCGCGTTCTTCCTGCTGCGCGGCATCGGCGCCGCCGACTACTTCGGGCTGACGACCGGCGTCGTCGGGCCGCGCCAGACGGCCGCGACGATGTTCGGCTACGTCTTCACCGCGCGCGTCTGCTGTGGCATGGCCGCCGAGCTCGGCGCGATGAAGATCCAGCAGGAGATCGACGCGTTGGAGTCCGTCGGCGTCGATCCCCGCCGCTACCTCGTCGGCACGCGCCTGCTGGCGACGCTGTTCTTCGCGCCGGTCGCGGCGTTCGTCAGCTTGATCGGGACGCTCGTCGGGGCGTACGTGATCGTCGTCCTCGTGCTCGGCGGCCTGTCGGAGAACACGCTGACGACGGTGCACTGGAGCGTGCAGAGCTTCGGCGACTCGCTCTTCGTCGTGGCGATCTGCACGCTGATCGCGCTGATCACCGCGATCGTCGCCTGCTTCTACGGCTTGCGCACCACGGGCGGTCCGGCTGCCGTCGGCGGCTCGGTCGCGCGCTCGATCGTCGTCAACCTCGTCCTGCTGCACCTGATCGCCGCCTGCGGCGCGGTCTTCGTGTACGGCACGAACGCCAACCTCCCGATCGGCGGTTGACGGTGGCACGGGCCCTGGCAGCGCTTGGTCTCGTCGTCGCGGTCGTCGTCGTCGTGGTGGTCGCGACGGGCGGCAACGGCGACGCCCACCGCTTCACGGTCGACGTCGGCGAGGCGACCAACGTCGTCGCCGGCCAGTCGATCCGCCAGAGCGGCGATCGCGTCGGGCGCGTGGTGTCGATCGAGCCGGCCAACCGCGGGCGCGACGCGCGCCTGGAGCTCGAGATCGACGACAACGCCTGGCCGCTGCCCGGCGGGACACGGCTGCAGCTGCGCTGGGGCGGCACCGCGAACTTCGGCAACCGCTACATCGCGATCGTGCGCGGGTCGGGCAGTGGCAGCGTCGTCGCCGACGGTGGCGTGCTGCCGACGCGCGCGTTCGACATCCCGGTCGAGTACGACGAGCTGCTGACGGCGTTCCCCGCGCGCACGCGGCGCGACCTCGCGCGGCTGCTGAAGACCTCGGCGCCGGCGCTCGACATCGCGCGGCCCGGACTGCGGGGAACACTCCAGCTCGGCGCACCGGCGCTCGACGAGGCGGCCGCAGTCGTCTCGGACATCTCCGCCGACCAGCGCGCCGTGCGCACGCTCGTGCGCTCCGCCGACAACGTGCTCGCCGCCGTCGACGGCTCCCAGCCCGGCGTGCGCCGGCTGCTGGAAGGATCGGCCGCCACCTTCGACGCCGTCGCCGACGAGTCCGTGCGCCTGCAGCAGGCGCTGTCGATGACGCCGCAGACGCTCCGCCGCACGCGGTCGCTGCTGGCGCTGGCCGACACGACGCTCGCGCGTGCGAACGTCGTCGTCGACCGCATCGCGCCGGGCGTGCCGGCGGTGCGCCGCACCGTGGCGCCGCTCGGCAGCCTGCTCGCGACGGTGCGCCGCGTCGGCCCGACCGCGACGGCGACGCTCGCGAACGCCCGCGCCGCGACGCCGTCGCTGAACCCGCTGCTCTCACGGCTGACGACGCTGAGCCCGCAGCTGGGCTCGATCGGCCGCCAGGCCGTCGACAACCTCAAGTGCATCCGGCCCTACACGCCCGAGGCCAACGCGTTCTTCTCCAACTGGGGTGACTTCCACTCGGGCACGGACGGCAACGACAAGATGATCCGCGCGCAGGTCCAGAGCTACGGGCCCGCGTTCAGCAACCTCATGCCGATCAACGCCGGCCAGGCCTCCGACCTGTTCTCGGGCCTGGAGTACGGCTTCCCGCGCCCGCCCGGCACGGTCGCCGGCCAGCCGTGGTTCCTGCCCGAGTGCGGGGCCGGGCCCGACGCGCTCGACCCGCACAAGGACACCGAGATCCGCGAGTCGGCAAAGGTCTTCGACCTGCCGCGGCTCGCGCCGATCGTGCCGCTGCCGAAGGCCGGACGATGAGCGCGCGCAACCTCGCCGTCGCCGCGCTGGCCGCCGTCGCGGTCGTCGTCGGTGCGCTGCTGATCACCGGCGGCGACGACGACGGCTACCGCGTCTTGGTGCCGGTTCCGAACGCCAGCGGCCTGCGCGACGGCAGCGCCGTGAAGATCGGTGGGCTGGACCGCGGCAAGGTCAAGCTGAACATCGACGACCGCGACCGCGTCGTCCTCGAGCTCAAGCTCGACGAGTCCGTCGGCAAGGTCGGCAAGGACGCGAAGGTCGCGATCGTGGCCGCCAACTTCCTCGGCATCAAGCGCGTCGAGCTGACGCCCGGCAACGCCACGGCCAACCCGGCCCCCAGCGGCTACACGCTGCCGGCAAGCCGGCTGACGACGCCGACCGACCTCGACCAGGTGCTCGGCGTCTTCGACGCGGACACGCGCACCCGCGCGAAGATCCTGCTCAACGAGGCCGGCGAGGCCGTCGTCGGGCGCAAGGTCGACGTCGCGCGGCTGCTGAAGGAGTTGCCGGTCGGCATGGAGCAGGCGGGTCCGGTGCTGCAGCAGCTCGCCACCGACGACGCCACGATGACCGACCTCGTGACGCGCAGCGACCGCTTCGTCGCCGAGGTCACCTCCGAGCGCCGCACCCTCACCCGGCTGGTCGACACGCTCGGGCAGACGAGCACGACGGTCGCAGCCAAGCGCGCCGAGCTGCGCCGCACGCTCGCCGGCGCCCCGCGCACGCTGCGGACGCTGCGCGGCTTCCTCGACGACCTGCGCGCGACCACGCGCGACCTCGGCCCGGCCGCGAAGCAGATCACCGCCGCTGCCGCCCCGTTGCGCGACACGCTCGCCGAGGTCGACGACGTGCGCAGCGCCGCCGCGCCGACGCTGCGCACGGCCACGCGCGTGGCGCCGAGCCTCACGAAGCTCGGCGCACAGGCGACGCCGGTCCTGCGCGAGCTGCTGCCGACGCTGCAGAGCGGCGCGACGCTGGCCAAGGCGCTGCCGCCGGTGAGCAAGGCGCTGGACAACAGCGCCGACAACGTCATCGCGATCCTCGAGAACTGGTCGCGCGCGATCCAGTTCCGCGACCAGATGGGCCATGTCTTCCGCGGTGAGGCGTCCTTCAGCCCCGACCTCATCCTCACGATGGTCAACCGCCTCACCAGCGGCGCTCCCAAGCGCAAGCAGGCGCCGAAGGCCAAGCACGCGCCCGCCGCGCCGCCCGCGCCGGCCGCGCCGGCGCCGAAGGCCGACAAGCCCGCGGCGAAGCTGCCGCTGCCCGCGCCCGTCAAGAAGGTCCTCGACGCCCTCGGCCTCTCGCCCGCGGTCGCCGAGGTCGAGAAGGTGCTGGACAACACCGCGGGGCTCCTCGACTACCTGCTCACGCCATGAGCCGCACGCCCCTCAGATCGCGGTCGTCCCGGCGTCGCTTCGACGGCGCCCCGCCCGTCCGCGCGCTCGCGCGCGGCCTCGTCGTCGCGGTGATGATCGGCGGCTTCGCCTGGCTGGCGGCGACGTTCTACAACGGCGTGCCCGGACGCGACTACGACTTCGTCGACGCCAAGGTCCCGCGCATCGGCAGCCTGCTGCGCCACGATCCGGTGCGCCTCGGCGGCGTGCGCGTCGGCCAGGTCCGCTCGATCGATCTCACCGGCGACGGTCAGACGATGCTGCGCCTGCAGTTCGAGCCAGACACGCGCGTGCCGGCCGACTCGAGGATCCTGATCCGCGCCAACGGCCTGCTCGGCGCGCGCTTCGTGGAGATCGTCCCCGGCAAGAGCCCAGCGCAGATCCGGCCCGGCCAGGTCATCACGGGCGATGACGCCTCGCTGACCGCGGGAGCGACCGACGCGCTGGACACGTTTGACCGCGAGACGCGCGGCGCGCTGCGGCCGCTGCTCGGCGAGCTCGGGACCGGGCTGGCCGGCCAGGGCCGCAACGTCAACGACCTCGTGCGCGTCGGCGCCCGCGAGATCGGCCCGACGACGCAGCTCTTCGGCACGCTCAACACGCGCGGCGACGCCCTGCGCGCGCTGTTCCCGTCGCTTGACGCCGGCCTGCGGCCGCTCGACGACAACCGCGACGCGCTGACCGGCGTGATCGCGGCCGGCGATCGCGCCCTGCGTCCGTTCGTCACCGAGCGCGAGGCCGTCCGCGACACGCTGACCGTCGCACCAACGGCGCTGACGGCCGCGGACGCTGGCCTCTCGGCTGCGCGCCCGTTGCTGCGCGCCGCGACCGAGCTCTCGACGCAGGCGCGCCGGACGCTGCCCGCCGCGCCCAGCGGGCTGCGCGCCGCTGCCGCGCTGCTGCGCGAGGCGCGCACGCCGCTCGTGCGCACCGATGCGCTGCTGCGACGCGTGCCGGGCACGGTGCCCGCTGCGCTGAACGCCTTGGGCGCGGCGCGGCCGATCGCGCAGCCGCTCGCGAAGATGCTCGACGACCTCGTCACCGTCGCGAACAAGCTGGCGCCCTACGGCTGCGACCTCGAGAACTTCGGCGCGGTCTTCCGCAGCATGACGGGCCTCGGCACGCAGGCAGGTGGCGACAGCGGCGGCGGTCCGAACGGCCCGGCGATGCAGTTCCGCCTGCAGGCGGTCGCGCCGATCCCGACGGAGGCGCTGAGCCTCGTCGACACCACGGGGCTGGTCAAGCGCGAGGGCTATCCGACGCCGTGCAAGTACATGTCTGAGCCCTATCCGATCATCCAGCGCCCGGTCGCGCTGTCCGGAGGCGGTCGCTGATGCGCACGCGCGTGGCGGACGCCCGCCTCGGTCTGATCAGCCTCGCCGTCGCCGCCGCGCTTGTCGTCTTCAGCCTCACCGGCGTCCTGTCCGGGTTGTTCGGCGGGGAGGACACCCGCACCGTCCGCGCGATCGTCGCCGACAGCCAGCAGCTGCGCGCGGGCGACCACGTGCGCATCCAGGGCCTCGAGGCGGGCAAGGTCCGCAAGACCGAGCTCGGCCCCGACCGCCGCAGCTCGATCGTCACGATGGACGTCAAGGACGACGTCGGCTCGCTCTACGCCGACGCCGGCGCCATCGTCCGCTGGCACACGGTCCTCGGCGGGCACTTCTACGTCGACCTGCAGCGCGGCAGCCCCGCGCGCGGCAAGCTGCAGGGCACGATCCCGCTGTCGCGCACCGCGCGCCAGACCGAGCTCGACGACGTCGCGAGCGTGATCAGCGGCGACGCGCGGCGCGGGCTGCAGACGCTTCCCGGAGAGCTGTCCGACGCGCTTGCCGACCCGCAGGCGCCGGCACGGCTGCTCGACAAGGTCGCTGAGATCGCGCCCGACGCGCAGCGCGGCCTGCGCGCCGCCCGCGGCACCGACCTCGACAAGGACCTGCGCGTGCTCGTGTCCTCGGCAGCGGCGACCGTCCACGCACTTGACGCACCGCAGGACGCGCTGCGCCGCGTTGTCGGCGGCGCGGCGACGACGCTCGAGACGATCGCTGCGCGCGGCGACGACGTCCGCGCCTTCCAGGCGGGCGCGCCGGCGACGCTGCAGGAGGTCGACACGACCGTGACGGCGCTGCGCGGCACGCTGGGCGCGGCCAACCCGCTGCTGGCCAAGCTCCAGGAGCCCGCCGGTCAGGTGCGCGCGACGTTCAGCGCCCTGCAGCCGCAGGTGACCGCGGCGGACTCGCTCGTGCGCCGGGCCGTGCCGCTGCTGCAGCGGCTGCGGCCGGCAGTGCGCTCGCTCGGCAGCACCGCCCGCGGTGCGCTGCCGCTGCTCGAAGACCTGCAGCCCACGTTCGACCGCCTCGACAAGACGATCCTCCCGTACCTCGCCGAGAAGGATCCGGGCACCGGCAAGTCGACCGCCGTGATGATCGGCGGCACGTTCGCCGCCCTCGGCGCGGGCGCCGGCGGCCAGATGGACGCCAACGGCCACTTCATCCGCTTCCCGGCGACGGTCGGCAGCTCGAACTTCAACTCGCTGCCCTGCCAGATCTACATCGCCAACCCCGACGCCAAGCAGCTGATCGCCTGCCAGACGGTCAAGCAGATCCTCGCCTCGAGCCTCGCCTACCAGCCGCTCGGCCCGACGCCCGGGACGGAGTCGCCATGATCGACCCACGCGATCGCCGCAGCACCGCGCTCAACCGCGCTCGCGCAGAGCTCGAGCTGCGGCGTGCCGTCCGTCCCGCGATCGTCGTGTTCGCGTTCCTCGTGCTCGGCGTCGCGCTGGCGCTCTACACGCTCTCCCACGTCAGCCCGAACTCGCTGTCGGGGACGCACACGGTGCGCTTCGCGGTGAAGGACGTCACCGGCATGCAGCCGGGCATCAACGAGGTCCGCTTCAAGGGCGTCCCGGTCGGCACGATCACGAAGGTCGACAACGAGGGCGACCAGCCCGTGATCGAGGCCGACATCCGCAAGAAGTACGGCCGCATCTACCGCGACGCCCACGCACAGCTGCGCCCGAACACCGCGCTGCAGGACATGTACCTCGACATCGTCGACCGCGGGCACGAGCGCGCCGGCGTCGCCGACGCCGAGCATCCGCTCGCGCAAGGGCGCACCGACGCGCCCGTCAACGTGTCGGACGTCCTGAACATGCTCGGCCCGAGCCAGCGCGTGCGCCTGCGCACGACACTCGACGAGCTGGGCAACGGGATGGCCGACCGCGGGCGGTCGCTGCGCCAGGTCTTCGTCACGACCGTGCCGTTCGTCGACGCCGCCGGGCGCATCGCCCGCCAGCTCGCGGCGCGCCGCCCGCAGGTGCGGCGCCTGATCCACAACACCGCGGTCCTCACGCGCGAGCTCGGCCGCCGCGAGACGCTGCTGCGCACCCTGATGCGCGACGGTGCGACGACGCTCGACACGCTCAAGGAGGGCTCGGCAGATCTCGACGCGACGCTCGCCGAGCTGCCGCAGGTGCTCGCCGCCGTCGACACGAGCTTTGGCGCCGCGCGCGCCATCCTCCCCGACGTCGATCGCGCCGTACGCGCGCTCGACCCGGTCGCCGACGAGCTGCCGGAGTCGCTGAGCGGCCTGCGCGCGCTGGCCGAGGATCTGCGACCGCCGCTGCGAGCGCTGCGCACGCCCGTCTCGAAGCTGATCCCGCTGGCGGGCGTCCTGAGGCCGCTGGCGGCCGACGCCGACGCGCTCGTGGACGCGCTGCGCCCGCAGGCCGACACCGTCAACAAGGTCGCGCGCGATCTGGCCGACTGCAAGACCGGCGTGCAGGGCTTCTTCCAGTGGAACGCGTCGATGGCGAAGTTCGGCGACTCGCGCGGGCCGATCCCGCGCGGCAACGTCGTCGTCGGCGCGCAGTCCAGCTCGCTGTTCAACGACCCCAACGAGTACGCGCCGAAGGCCTGCACGCCGGGCAAGGTCATCGGCGGCCGCGTACCGCTCGCCAAGGACAAGCACTGACATGAACGAGCGACGCAGCGAGAGCTTCCGCGGGCACGCGATCACTGCCGCCGTGGTGCTGCTCGTCGCGGGGGCGACGTTCTTCGGGTTCCTGCAACTCGGCGGCGCGCTCGTGCACGGCAAGGAGACGACGGTGCGCGCGATCGTACCGACGTCCTCGGCGCTCGCCAGCGGCGCGCGCGTGACGATGGCGGGCGCGCCCGTCGGCAAGGTCTCCCAGATCGAGCGGCGCGGCAATGGCACCCTGATCGTGATGCGGATCGGCGAGGACAGTGTGCTGCCGCTGCCGTCTGACTCGCGCGTGACGCTGCGCCAGCGCACGCCGATCGGCGAGAACTACGTCGAGATCTCACCCGGCAGCTCGTCCCGTTCGCTCGGCAAGGACGACGTCCTCCCGATCACGCAGGCCGACGAGTACGTCGACGTCGACCAGATCCTCTCGGTGCTCAGCGGGCGGTCGCGCGCCGACGCGCGCCGGGTCATCCGCTCCGCCGGCGCCGGAGTCGACGGCCAGGGCAAGAACCTCAATCGCGTGCTCGGCGCCGCGTCCACGGTCGTGCAGGAAGGCGGGAGCCTCTTCGGGCTGCTCGCCGAGGACCGCCGCCAGGTCGCCGATCTCGTCGACCGCCTCGGTCGCGTCAGCGCGGCCGTCGGCGATCGCGGCGAGGCGGTGCGCGTGACCGCGCAGCGCGGGCTCGTGGCGCTGCGCGCCCTCGGCGCCCGCGACTCGCAGCTGGCGGCGACGCTGCGCGAGCTGCCCGCGACGCTGAACCAGGCGCGCTCGACCTCCGGGCTGCTGCGCAGCACCGCGCTGGGCGCCACGCCCGTCGTCTCCCAGCTCGCCGCGGTCGTCCGTGACCTGCGTGCGCCGGTTGGCGACCTGCGACCCGCCGCCCAGCAGGCGCGCAACGCCGTCGGTGAGCTGCGCGGCGCCGCGCCGGCGCTCGGCACGACGCTCGACCGGCTGAAGGCGGCCTCGGGTCCGCTGGCGCGTGCGCTGCCGAGCCTGGAGAAGACGGTCTGCGAAGCCGCGCCGGTCATCCGCTACACCAAGCCCTACACCGACGACGCGATCGCCTCGATCGTCGGGCTCGGCTCGGCGTCGAACTCCTACGACGCGGTCGGCCACCTCATTCGCCTCTCGCCGATCGTCGGTGAGAACTCGCTCGCCGGCCTGCCCGACGAGGTCACCCAGGCTGCCTACAAGCTGCTGCGCTCCGGCCTGCTCGCCAAGGCGTCGCCGCTGACCTGGAATCCGCTGCCCAAGCCCGGCGTCATCGGCACCGCGGAGGCCAGTGCGGCCGGCAAGCCCGCGATCTCCGGACCCAAGGCGCTCGCCGCGTCCGGCTACAAGTACCCGCGCGTCGAAGCTGACTGCTGACCCCGGTTGAGGTAGCGTCATCCCATGAGGGTCCCGTGGCTGACCGCCGTGGGGTTCGCCGTCGCGACGGCGTGGATCGCGACGCCCGCGGCCGCGCGCGACAAGCTGTCGCGGACCGTCGAGGTTCGCGTCGCGCTCTCGGGCAGCCTCAGTCTCGCCTACGAGCCCGAGCCGCCGCCCGAGACGATCGCCATCGGCCCGTTCGGCAACTACCGCGCGAGCTGGAGCTGGACGACGACCGAGACGACGACCTATCGCCGCTCGAAGGCTCGCGGTGAGTACGCCGATCGGACCGTCGTCGAGTACTCCTCGACGCTAAGCGAGACCACCGACGTGGGCTATCGCAGCGGCACCGGGCAGCGCACGCGAACCTGTCCCGACGGCGGCGGGACGCAGACCACGACCCAGCGCCGCGTGTACAACGGCGACTACGTCGGCCCGCCGCGCCCCGGCTACCGCTACACCGTCCTCGCCGGGAACAATCATCCGACGGGCTGTGGGTCACCTGACGCCAGCGCCGACAGCGCCTACCCCGGCGGCGGCCTGGAGAACATCTGCGTCTGGACGTGCACCCTGCCGGCCGGCAAGCGCACGCACGGGGTGAACCTGCCGACGCACTCCTACCACGGCCTCGGCAAGCACCAGCGCAGCGCGTCCTACAGCGTGAGCGTCGTCGTCTCCACACAGCGCAGCGGCGACAAGAAGAAGGTGCGCCATCGCTGGCAGAGCGACTTCTAGGCTCGCCGCCGCGGTCGGCTGCGCGCTTGCGCTCGCCGCGCACGCCGCCGACCGTGCGGTCGCCGACACGTCCTCGGCGCTCGCTGCGATCGATCGCTTCAACCCGCTCGACCAGGCGACCGCGCTGGAGCTCGAGCGCGTCATCGACGAGGGCGGGATCCTCGTCACCGCCGTGCGCACGCGCCTGCGCGAGGGCCCGCCCCAGCGGCGCTGGGCTGCCGCCTACGTCGCTCACGTCGCCGCGCGCACGCCCGCCGACCTCGGCGTGCTGCGCAGCGGACAGGCCGACAGCGACCCGAGCGTGCGCACGCTCGTCCTGCTGGGGCTGCTGCGCAACGGCGAGACGGCCGCGATCCCGCGCCTGATCTCGCTGCTGAGCAGCCGCTCGTACCTCGCCAACGGCGAGCCGCCCGAGCCGCTGGCCGACGCAATCGACCACCGGCTGACGCTCGTCACGCGCGCCGACTTCGGCTTCCGCTCGACCGACGCACGCGCCCGGTCGCGCGGCATCGCGCGCTGGCGCGGCTGGTGGCAGCGCGTGCGCCGCACGATCCGCTGGGACCGCAACGCGCGCGAGTACCGCTGGCCCGGCCGCCCGGCGCGCGCGAGCGCCGCGGCCCGGAGCGCGCCGATCGCCCGCGCGGCGGCCGCGAGCGATCCGCTCGTCCTCAAGCAGACCTACGAGATCGCCTTCAATACCGACATCTCGAGTGCGCAGCGCCGCGCGATCCTGCGCAACTTCGCGGCTGCCGTGCGCTTCCTCAACGGGCCCGGCCGCACCGGGCGCTGCACGCCCATTCGCTTCGAGATCGAGGTGCGCGAGCGCGGGGATGCCCCGACGCTCGGGGTCTGGCAGCTCGACGTCGACGAGACGCAATCGAGCAATCCCAACGACCCCTCGTACCGCACCTCCTACGTCAACCACCAGTTCCAGCGCGGGCGCTTGTGGACCAACCAGGTCACCGATCCCGAGCTCGGCCCGCGGGTGATCGCGCACGAGACCGCGCACACCTTCGGGCTGCCCGACGAGTATGTCCGCGAGGCCAACGGGCGCACGACGCCGACCGATCCGACGTCGTTTCTCGGCGACGGGCGCTGGGGTGGGATGCTCCAGCGCCACCTGGACTCGCTCCTCGAGCCAAGCGCCGCGTGTGACCGCTGGCTGCTCGAGATCCCGTCGTGGTCGAGCGTGATCGACGCCTGGCGCGAGGACAGCGGCAGCACTGTCACGCATCACCTCGGCGTCTCGGCCCGGGCGAAGATCGCGGCGCCGTTCTGGCTGGACACGACAACCGGAGTGATCACGCCGGCGGGGCGCCGGCAGTGCGGCGATCTGCTCCTGCCCGGCGCGCAGAGCCGGACTGGCGGGCGCACGACACCGTGCCCGGACAGCAGTCGCAACGGGCAGCTCACCCAGGCGGCCACCAACCCCGGCGCGGGCAACTGCAACCACCGCTTCACGAGCAAGCGCGACCAGTTCGACGTCACGGTCACGGGAGCGAAGTCCGGCGAGCAGCTGCGGCTGCGGCTCGCCGTCGACGACCGCGAGCGCGCGTTCTTTCACTGCAGCCCGGCGGCCGGCGGCGGCGACGAGCGCGACTTCAAGCTGATCGCCAACGGCATGAAGTGGGCCGGTGCAACGGACTTCACGGCGGCGCTGCGCGGTGGGCAGACCGATCCGCGGGCGTTCCAGAAGTCAGAGCCGCGCCGGCGCGTGACCGGAACGGCAACCGCGCGCCAGGAGCCGTGATACATTTTGACGCGAAATGTCACAAAAGCACACGGCCGCGGCGAAGGCGGACGCGACCGAGACGCGGATCCTCGACGCCGCGTACTCGCAGGTGATGGCGGTCGGGTTCAGCCGCACGACGCTCACCGACGTCGCCGAGCGGGCGGGCCTGAGCCGGATGACGGTGTACCGGCGTTTCCCGGATGTCACCAGCGTGCTGCAGGGGCTGATGTGGCGCGAGTTCTCCTGGATCGTGCAGCTGTCGGGCGAGGAGCTGGCCGCCGGGGGGCGCCGCCAGCTCGTCGCCGGCGCCGTGCGCGGGCTGGAGCTGCTGAGCACCAACGAGCTCTTCCTGCGCCTGCTCGACGTCGATCCCGAGTTGCTGCTGCCCTACGTGACGCAGCGTCCCGGGCGCTTCCAGGATGCGGTCGCGGAGGCCTGGGCGGGTCCGCTGCAGGCAGCGATGGACACCGGCGACGTCCGCCACGACGACCCCGAGCGGCTCGCACGCTCGATGATCCTGGCCGCGCGCGGCTTCGCCTTCGCGGCACGCGACAGCCGCATGGGCGCGCAGCGGCGCCTCGCCTTCGAGGACTTCGGCCGGATGCTCGACGGCCTCCTGCGCCCGGAGGACACATGACCGGATCTCCGCACCTCAACGCCGCGCGCCGCGCGCGCGAGCTCGAGCAGCTGGCGACCGGCACGGCCGTCGACGTCGTCGTCATCGGCGGCGGCATCACCGGCGCCGGCGTCGCGCTCGACGCGGTCAGCCGCGGCCTCTCCGTCGCGCTGCTCGAGCGCGCCGACCTCGCCAACGGCACCAGCCGCTTCAGCTCCAAGCTCGTCCACGGCGGCCTGCGCTACCTCGCGCAGGGGCAGGTCGGCGTGGCCGCGGAGTCGGCGCGTGAGCGCCACGTGCTGATGACGCGTGTCGCCCCGCACCTCTGCCGCCCGCTGGGCAGCGTGATCCCGCTCAACGCCCGCGTGCCGCGCAGCGCCGGTGTCGTGCTGACCGCCGGCTACAGCGCCGGCAACCTGCTGCGGATGGGGGCGGGGACGAGCCGTCGCCAGCTGCCGCGCCCGCGGCGCGTCAACGCGCCCGAGGCGCTGGCGCTCGTGCCGGCGCTTCGCCGCGAGGGTCTGCGCGGCGCGCTCGTGGGGTGGGACGGCCAGCTCGAGGACGACGCGCGCCTCGTCGTCGCGGTCGCCCGCACCGCCGCCGCGCACGGCGCGCGGATCCTGACGCGCTGCGCCGTGACCGCGGTCGAGCAGGGTCGCGTCCACGCCCGCGACGAGCTGACCGGCGCGGCCTTCGAGATCGTCGCCGGCCACGTCATCAACGCGACCGGCGTATGGGCGGGAGAGCTCGCGCCGGACGTCAAGCTGCGCCCGAGCAAGGGCGCGCACGTCATCGTCGCCGCCGAGCGCCTCGGGCACCCGCGCGGCGGGCTGACCGTGCCGGCGGAGGGCGACGGCGCCAAGTACGTGTTCGCGCTGCCGGTCTCCGACGACCGCGTCGTGATCGGTCTCACCGACGACGCGTTCGAAGGGCCGATCCCCGACGAGCCGCCGGTCAGCGCCGAGGAGGAGCGCTTCCTGCTCGAGACGATCTCGACCGCGCTGGAGGAGCCGCTGACGAGCGCCGACGTGATCGGCCGCTACGCCGGATTGCGCCCGCTGCTGGATAAGGGCGACGGCCCGACGTCCGACCTCTCGCGCCGCCACAGCGTGATCGAGGACGCCGCGAACGGCATGCTCACGATCGTCGGCGGCAAGCTCACGACGTATCGACAGATGGCAGAGGACGTCGTCGACCGGGTCGCGCAGCGGCCCGGTGTGCAGGCGACGGAGTGCCGGACGGCGCAGCTGGCGCTGGTCGGCGCGCAGGCGACTCAGACCGGGGGGCCGGGGCATGTGCCCGGGCGCCTCGTGCGCCGCTATGGCGCCGAGGCGCCCGTGGTCGCCGCGCTCGCAGCGGAGACGCCCGAGCTGCTCGAGCCGATCGCCGCGGGGCTGCCGGTTCTCGGCGTCGAGCTGGCCTTCGCGCTCGGCAGCGAGCTGGCGCTGACCACCGAGGACCTGCTGGACCGCCGCACGCGACTCGGGCTCGTGCCCGACGAGCGGGCGCGCGCATTGGGCGCCGCGGAGGCGCTGATCACCGGGAGGAACCATGTCGCTGCGTGAACGCGTCCCCTACATGCGCTGGTCTGGCTGGGGGGCGGCCGGTGAGGAGCAGCCGCTGTCCGACGCCCGCCGCGACCTCGTGCGCCAGGCGCTGGGCGTCGAGCGCGACGGGCCGCCGGTGCCGGCGACGGGCGACGTCGAGCTGACGCCGGCGCAGCTGCCGGCGGCCGCGCGCGAAGCGCTCGCTGCGATCGTCGGAGCGGAGTCGGTGCTCGACGACCACGAGACGCGCCTGCTGCACGCCTTCGGCAAGAGCACGCCCGACCTCCTGCGCCTGCGCGGCGGTGAGACGCACGATGCGCCCGACGCGATCGTGCTGCCCGGCTCGCACGACGAGGTCGTCGTGGTGCTGGAGGCCTGCTCGCGGCTCGGCGTCGCGGTCGTCCCGTTCGGCGGCGGGTCCAGCGTCGTCGGCGGCCTCGAGCCGCTGCGCGGCCGGTTCGCCTCGCTGATCTCGCTGGACCTGCGCTACCTGGATCGCGTCGTGTCCGTCGACGACGTCTCGCTGACCGCGACGCTGCAGGCGGGGCTGCGCGGACCGGAGGCCGAGGCGCTGCTCGCCGAGCACGGCCTGATGCTCGGCCACTACCCCCAGAGCTTCCCCTACGCCACGATCGGCGGCTTCGCCGCGACGCGCTCGTCCGGCCAGGCATCCGCCGGTTACGGGCGCTTCGACGCGATGGTCGTCGCGCTCAAGGTCGCGACCCCCACCGGGACGCTCGAGCTCGGGCGCTCTCCCGCGAACGCGGCCGGGCCCGATCTGCGCCAACTGTTCCTGGGGTCTGAGGGCGTGCTCGGCGTGATCACCGAGGTCACGATGCGCGTGCCGCGGATCCCGGACAGCCGTGTCTACGAGGCCTGGTCGCTGCCGGACTTCGCGACCGGCCACGCGGCGCTGCGGCGGCTCGTCCACGAGGGCGCCGCGCCGACGGTCGTCCGGCTGTCGGACGAGCTCGAGACGCTCATCACCGGCGGGCAGTCCCAGGAGGCCGGCACCGGCCTGGACGGGCCGCCTGCGGTCAGCGGCTGCCTGCTGCTGACGGGCTACGAGGGCACCGCCGCGGCCGTGGCGATGCGACGCGCGCTGGCGTCGGCGATCCTCGAGGAGGCGGGCGCGACCGCGCTGGGCACCGGGCTCGGCGAGGGCTGGCTGACACACCGCTTCGACGCCCCGTACACGCGCGACCCGCTGTTCGACGCCGGCGTGCTGACCGAGACGCTCGAGACGGTGACCTCGTGGTCGAATGTCCCCGTCCTCTACGAGGCGGTCAAGACCGCGGTCGGCGAGGCACTTGCCGGGGTCGGCAACCCGCTGGTCTGGTGTCATATCTCCCACGTCTATCCGAGCGGCGCGTCGCTGTACTTCACGGTCGCGGCGCCGCTGGGCGACGACCCGCTGGCGCGCTGGCTGAGCGCCAAGCGCGCTGCGAGCGACGCGATCGTCGCGTGCGGCGCGTCGATCACCCACCACCACGCCGTCGGCGCCGATCACGCGCCGTGGATGCGCGACGAGATCGGCGCGCTCGGCATCGCCGCGCTGCGCGCGGTCAAGCGCGAGCTCGATCCCGAGGGCATCCTCAACCCCGGCAAGCTCCTGCCTGCCGACGGGTAGCCTGCCCGCCGTGGACAGCTACGAGACGATCCTCTACGACGTCGACGGCCCGGTCGCGACGATCACGCTGAACCGGGCGCAGGCCCTGAACACGATCGTGCCGCCGATGCCCGACGAGGTGCAGGACGCGGTGGCCGTCGCGACGCGCGACGCCGAGGTCAAGGTCATCGTCGTCCGCGGCGTCGGCCGCGCATTCTGCGCCGGCTACGACTTCGGCGGCGGCTTCAAGCACTGGGGCGACGCGATGATGACCGACGGCAGGTGGGACCCCGGCAAGGACTTCGCGATGGCGACCGCGCCGCAGCTCGCACCGACGCAGAAGTTCATGAGCATCTGGCGCACCCCGAAGCCCGTGATCGCGCAGGTCCACGGCTGGTGCGTCGGCGGCGGCAGCGACTTCGCGCTCTGCGCCGACCTCGTGATCGCCAGCGAGGACGCCGTCATCGGCACGCCCTACAGCCGGATGTGGGGCGCCTACCTGTCGGGCATGTGGATCTATCGGCTGGGGCTGGCGCGGGCGAAGTACCACGCGCTGACCGGGCGTCCGCTGAGCGGTCGCCAGGCCGCCGACATCGAGCTGATCAACCAGGCCGTCCCGTTCGCACAGCTCGAGCAGACCGTCGCGACGCTGGCGGGCGAGCTGGCGCAGATCCCGTCGTCGCAGCTGGCGGCGATGAAGCTGATGGTCAACCAGGCCTACGAGAACATGGGCCTGGCCTCCAGCCAGACGCTGGGGCCGATCATCGACGGGCTGATGCGCAACACGCCCGACGCGCTGGCGTTCATCGAGCGCGCCGAGCGCGAGGGTGTGCGTGCGGTCGTCAGCGACCGCGACGGGCCGTTCGGCGACTACAGCCAGGCGCCGCCGGAGCTGCGGCCCGACCCCGACAACGTCATCGAGCCCTAGGAAGCCGCTAGCGCGGCTTGCGCCGCGGCTTGGCGTTCGGCTTCGGCGGCGGCGCCGGATAGCGCTTGCGATCTGCGGCCGTCATCTTGCGGATCTTGAGCGTGCCGCCCTCGATCTGCTCGCGCATCTCTTCGAGCTTGGTTTCCCGCGCAGCTTCCTGGCGGGTCTGCTGCGGCCCCTTCGGTGCCTTGTCGGCCGGTTTCTCGCTCATCTCGCAACAAATGATACGCGTTGACGCGGACCGTCCCGCAGGCGAAAGCGCGAGACGATCGCGTATGAAATAGCGCGTGACAGCCATTCACGCGCTCGCTTCGGTGATCTTTCATACTCGGCATGACCGAGATCACGCCAGGCACCACGCTCGAGAACCCCGTCACCGGCGAGCGCTTCACCTTCACCCACACGGCAGCCAGCACCGGTGGCGAGCTGCTGGCCTTCGACTTCGCACTGCGGCCGGGCGGCTCCGTCCCGATGCCGCACGTCCACCCGATCCAGACCGAGCGCTTCGAGGTCGTCGCCGGACAGATGCGCTTCATGGTCGGCTGGAAGACCGTGATGGCGGGCCCCGGCGACGTCGTGGAGGTGCAGCCGGGCGTCGCGCACTCCTTCGCCAACGCCGGCGACGAGGAGGCGCGACTGCGCGTCGAGGTCCGCCCGGCGCTGAAGATGGAGCAGATGTTCGGCGAGGTCATCGCGATGGCGCAGGCCGGGCGGATGACCCGCCGCGGCCTGCCGCGCAATCCGCTTGCGCCTGGCGATGCTCGCGCGCCGCTACGACCGCGAGGCCCACGCGCCGCTGATGTCGCTGCGTGTGCAGCGCGCGCTGCTCGCGCCGTTTGCGTTCGCCGCCAACGAGCCGGCCGTCAGCGCTGCTTCGTGAACGGCCCCTGGATCGCGTACGTGAACCCGGGGACCTGCACGTTGGCGAACAGGATCTTCTTGTTCTGGGAGAACGTCACGCCCGCGAACTCCGAGTCGTCGGGGTGCTCGTTGCGCGCGAAGAAGAACGCCTCGCCGCTGTCGGTCGAGCCGACGAGGTGGCTCTTGCCGTCGCCGTCCTCGGCGAGGATCACGCCGCCGTAGGGCGAGACCGTGATGTTGTCGGGCCCGTCGGGGTCTGAGTCCTGGTCGGACGGCGTGTAGGCGAACCACAGCTTGAGCTCGATCGTCTGCGCGAGTGGGTCCAGGAACCAGACCTGGCCGTCGTGCTGTCCGGCGCTGCCGTCCGAGGTTCGCGCAAACGAGGCGACGAAGTAGGCGCCGCCGTCACCCCACCACATGCCCTCGAGCTTGCGGCTGCGCGTGACCTGCCCGGCGCTGAACTGCTTGCGCACCGAGACCGTCGCCGCGTCGCGGTCGGGGACGTTGACCCACTGCGCGCGGTAGGTCGTACCCGGCTCGACGGCGACGGAGAGGTCGGGCACGTGGGCGCCACCCAGCGTGAACGCCTTGAGCGCCTCGAGCGTGCCCGCGACGTCGGGCAGCTCGCGCAGCGTCCCGCGCTCCAGCGGCAGCGCCGACGCCGGCGGCGTCCAGCGGAACAGCAGGCCGTTGGGGCTGCCCGCGTCCTCGGTGAGGTAGATCACGCCGGCGTCCGGGTCGATCACGAGCGACTCGTGCGCGTAGCGGCCGAGTGCCTTGATCGGCTTGGGGTCGAGGTTGCGCTCCTGGTCGTAGGGGTCGACCTCGAAGACGTAGCCGTGGCGCTTGGTCTGCCCGCTGGCGCCCTCGGACTCCTCGCACGTGAGCCACGTGCCCCACGGCGAGCGCCCGCCAGCGCAGTTGTTCAGCGTGCCGGCGAGGCTCACGTACTGCTTCACACGGTTGCCGTCCTTGCCGACGACGAGGTTGGTCGTCCCGCCGCCGACGGCCGGGTCGTAGGTCAGGCCGGGCAGCTTCGGCACGGGGTAGGGCTCAGAGCCCGAGACCTCGTGGTTCATGATGAGCACGCTGCCCGCGCCGCCGTGGCGCACGAACGCCGCCGCGCCGTCGGGATCCGACGGGCTCGGCTGCCCGCTCTCGAGCGTGGTGACGCCGGTCTGCGCGATGAGCTTGTAGCTGAAGCCCTCCGGTAGCGCCAGCAGCCCGGCCGGGTCGGCGATCAGCGGGCCGTAGCCGGCCGCGGTTGTCGGCTTGCCGCGGCCCAGCGCGGCGGCGCTGCTCGTGCCGAGGAGTCCGTTGAGGCTGCCGGTCAGCGCGACGCCGACACCGGCGGCAGAGGTCTTCAGTGCGGTGCGGCGCGAGATGCCGCGGACGTCTTCAGAAATGGCCATGGGGGCACGCATGCCCGCGAGGCGGCCCTAACACGGTGACCGTCTGGTGAACGTCACCCCCAGGTGACGGGCTCCAGCAGCCGCTCGAGCAGCGGCAGCACCGGCTCGATCGACGCGCGGCCCCACTCGATCGCGCGCTCGAGGCGCTCGGGGTCCGGCACGAGGTCGATCGGCGAGAGCGTCGGCTCGAAGCGCACGATCCAGTCGGCGAACGGGGCGTTGCGCGTCATCTGCAGCTGCACCGCCTGCGTGATCGGCTGCAGCCAGAGGTGGCGCGGATCCCACTGCGGGTGAAAGCAGTCGAAGGCGAGATAGACGGCGTTGCGCGTGCCGATGCGGCCCGCCTGGATGCGCCGCCAGGCGAGCTCGATCGGCACGTTCGCGGCGACGCCACCGTCGACGAGCGCCGCGACCTCCTCGCGCTCGAGCAGGCGGTCGAGCAGGCGCTGGCTGCGGACGTCGGCGGGGTCGGCGTCGTAGTGCAGGACGCCCGGGATCGCGGCCGCGAAGCCGGCAGCGTCGACGGCGTTGAGGCCTGCTGTCAGCTTGTCGCCGCCGAGCACGATCGGCTTGACGACGCGCGGGTCGAAGAACGCGGCGACCTGCCACAGCCGGGTGACCGCGCCGGGCGTGAGCGTGCGCGTCGAGCGCTTGGTCGCCGGCGCCGCGCGCGCGGTGGTGGCGGCCTCGGTGCGAAAGCGCTTCGGCAAGCGCTCGAAGGCGCCGAGGCGCACGCCGGCCACGACCGCCTCGTAGGGGATCTCGAGCTCGTCGAGGTGCAGCAGCCTGCCGTCGGCGCCGCGCAGCATCTCCGACACGGCACCCGTCAGGCGCAGTGTCAGCAGCCCCGGCAGCCCGTGGCGGCGGCGCACGGGCAGCGAGGACAGCGGTGCGAACAGCTCGCGCCGGTCGAGGCTCAGCGCGACCGCCCGGTACTCGTTCCAGTCGGGTGTCCGCGCGCGGGCGCGGAACATCCCGACGAGCGCGCCCATCGACGCGCCGATGACGTACCCCGGGACGAAGCCCGCCTGCTGCATCCGCTCATAGGCGCCGATGTAGACGTAGCCCGCGCCGCCCCCGCCACCGGCGACGTTGACGAGCACGCGCGTCCCGGCCTCGCGGTCGAGCGCGTCCTGTGCGACGCGGTCGAGCAGCTGTGTGCGGCGCTCGTCGATCAGCGGCGCGAGCTCGGTCAACGCGGCGCGCGCGCCGCGCAGGCGCTCGCGCGGGTCATCCTCGTCGAGCAGCGTCGGGCGCAGCGTCTGCGCGACGAGCGTGCGCAGGCCGTCGACGTCGCGCGCGACCGCGGTGGAGCCGACGTACGTCAGCCGCGCGAAGCCCAGCACGTAGCGCAGGCGCCGGCGCTCGGCGGCCGGCAGCTCGTCGGGCGCAGCGAGGTCGGCGCGCACGAGCGCGCTCTCCATGCGCTCGAGCTCGAGCAGCAGGCGCGGGCGCGCTTCGCGCGGGTCCACTACCAGTGCACGCCGCGCGTGATCTCGGCGAAGGCCTGGCCGGTGCGCGAGATCGGCTCGTCTTCAGGCGTGCCCTTCAGACCGCCCTTGGCCGCCTTGGAGTCGGGGAACATCTTGTAGCCGCGGTTGCGCACGACGTCCATCAGCTGCGGGCTGATCGAGTCCGCGAACGAGGCGACGCGCCCAAACGCCGGGCTCACGCGCCGCGGGCGGTCGACGATCGCCTCGGCGATGACCTCGCCCGCCTGCTCGGGCGAGAGCGCGGGGAAGCGGTCGTAGAGCTTGGTCGGCGCGATCATCGCGGTGCGCACGAGCGGCATGTGGATCGTCGTGAAGCGCACGCCCTGGTCGGCGGTCTCCGCCTGCCAGGCGTCTGAGAGCGTGTCGAGCGCCGCCTTCGACGCGATGTAGGCGGCAAAGCGCGGCACGCGCGTCTGCACGCCGATCGAGGAGATGTTGATCACCTGGCCGAAGCGCCGCTCACGCATCCCGGGGAGCAGGCCGAGCATCAGCCGCACCGGCGCGAAGTAGTTGAGCTGCATCGTGCGCTCGTAGTCATGGAAGCGGTCGTAGGACAGCTCGAGCGAGCGCCGGATCGAGCGGCCCGCGTTGTTGACGAGGATGTCGACGCGGCCGTGCTGGTCGAGCACGTCGGCGACCATCGCGTCGATCGCCTCGAGGTCGGACAGGTCGCACGGATGCACGTAGGCGGTGCCGCCGGCGGCCCGGACCTGTTCGGCGGTCGCCTCGAGCTTCTCGGGCGTGCGGGCGACGAGGACGACGGTGCCGCGCGCGGCGCCGATCGCCAGCGCGGCGGCCTCGCCGATGCCCGACGACGCGCCGGTGATCAGCACGACCTTGTCGCGCACCGCGGGACGCAGGTCGCGGGGCCCGCGCAGGAAGCTGACGATGCCATCGGGCGTCGGCCGCGACATCGGGCGGTTGAGCGCGTGCTGCACGGTCTCGACGGGCTTGGTCGCGAGATCGACGAACGGCTTGAGCGGATTCACACAGGCGAGCCTACCGCCGCCGGGCGCAGGCGCAGCATGCGTCGCGCCGGTTCGGGCATCCACCAGTTCCAGCGCCCCAGCCAGGAGACGGTCGCCGGCACGAGCAGCGAGCGCACGACCAGGGCGTCGAGCAGTACGCCGGCGCCCAGCCCGGTCGCGAGCATCTTCACGTCGATCTCCGGTGCCGTGCTCATCGACGCGAACGCCAGGAACACGATCAGCGCGGCGCTCGTCACGAGCCGGCCCGTGCTGCCGATGCCCTTGATCACGGCCGCGTCGGTGGACCCGGTGCGGTCGTACTCCTCGCGCATGCGGGCGAGGATGAACACCTCGTAGTCCATCGACAGGCCGTAGATGAACGCGAACACGATCATCGGCGCCCAGAACGCGACGCTGCCGGTCGGCTCGGCGTTGAACAGCGCCTCGGTGCCGAAGCCCTCCTGCCAGACGAGCGTCATCACGCCCCATGTCGCGAACACCGACAGCAGGTTCATCACGATCGCCTTCAGCGGCAGGACGATCGAGCGGAACGCGCGCGCCAGCAGCACGAACGTGATCAGCGAGATCAGCCCCAGCATCAGCGGGAACGAGCCGTAGACGCTGTCGACCCAGTCGTTGATCAGCGCCGTCTGGCCGCCGACCGCGGTCTGCGGGATCGTGCTTGCGGCGTCGACGATGCCGTCGACTGCGCTGCGGCCCTCGTTGGAGTTCGTGTCCGCGGCTGTGAAGACCTCGGTCACCGCCCGGCCGTCGGCCGTCCAGTCCGGCGCGCTGGCGGCGCGGACGCCGTCGACCTGCGCGAGCGCGGCGGCGGTCGACTTCGCCTCGGCGGCCGGCGTGATGACCTCGACGGGCGCCAGCGGCGACGCGCCGATGCCCGAGCGCTCCAGCGCCTGCAGTGCACGCGCGGCCTGACCGCTGCCGCCGAGCTTGTCAGCCTCCGAAGCGCCGAGCACCATCCCGCTCGCGACGCCGCAGAGCGCGACCAGGATCGCCGCGCCCGTCACGACCGCGACGACGCGGTGGCGCACGACGAGGCGCGCCCACGCGGCCCAGTGGCGGTCGGCGCGGTCGGTGCGCCGCACCCGTCGGCGGTCGGCGCGCGGGCCGACGGTCGCCAGCACCACGGGCAGCAGCGTCAGCGCCACCGCGACGGAGACCATCGGGATGATCAGCCCGCCATAGGCCATCGAGCGCAGGAACGGGATCGGCAGCACGAGCGCCGCCAGCAACCCGATCGCGACCGTCGTGCCGCTGAAGACGACGGCCCGGCCGGCGCTGCCGACCGAAGCGACGATCGCCTCCTCGTTGTCGAGGCCGCGCTCGCGCTCCTCGCGCCAGCGCATCACCACGATCAGCGCGTAGTCGATCGCGATCCCCAGCCCGATCAGGGAGACGAGGAAGATCACGATGAACGAGACGTCGACGACCTGCGTGAGGCCGAGCACGGCGAGCAGCGACACAGGGATCGCGACGATCGCCATCAGCAGCGGAACGACCGCCAGCGCCGAGGCGAAGACGAAGACCAGGACGGCGAGCGCGCCGACGCCGGCGACGAGCGTCTCCGACAGGAAGGAGGGTGGGCCGTTGTCGCTCTCGGCTTCATCGAGGAGCAGCGACTGGCCGGTGAGCATGACCTGCGAGCCGCCGATCTCGGCCGTCGCGGCAGCCTTGCGCGCGGCGGCGATCGTCTCGGGCGTGAGCTCGTCGCCGCCGGGGCCGCCCTCGTCGCTGACCTCGGGGTGCACGACCGCGAATGTGGTGCGCCCGTCGTCGGAGACATAGGCGCGCTCGCCGGTCGAGCCGTAGGAGGCGGTGCGGGCGCCGGGCAGCGCATCGGCCATGCGGCGCTCGAGCGCGCGCAGGTCGGCGCGTACGGCGGGGTCGCTCGCCTTGACGCCGCGCGGGAGTTGGGCGACGGCCACGACGGGTGGAGCGACGCCGCCCGTGCCGAAGCGCTTCTCGATCTCCTCGTTGGCGGCGAACGCCTTGCTCGAGGGCATCGAGAACTGGTCCTCGAGTGAATCGGTGACCTGGCTTGCTCCATAGAAGCCGGCGAACGTGAGCAGGATCCAGAGCGCCGCGACGGCGCGCTTGTGGGCCAGGACGAAGCGAGTCAGGGCGTTGAGCGACATGGCCGGCACGCTAGGTCCGCTCCGGCGCTGCGAAAACGCCCCGTGGGAGGAACCTCGTGCTCCTCCCACGGGAGGACACGGCGTCCTCCCGCCGGGCGTTCCGGACGGCCGCGGCGCGCCGTACCCTGATCGCCGGATGGACGTCTCACCTCGATTGCGCGCAGTGCTCGCCGACGTGGCCGCGGTGGTCTTCGTGCTGTGGTTCACGCTGGCGCAGTTCGGCAGCCATGGCTTCGGCGAGTACGAGGACGTCGCGACGCATCCCGACGGGCTCGGCTTCGGGCTGATCCTGCTCGCGGTGCTGCCGCTGTTCTGGCGGCGCCGCGCGCCGTTCGCACTGTTCGCGTGGACGCTCGCGCCGAGCATCGCGCTCGTCGCGCTCGGCTACGCGGTGCACGTGCACGTCGCGTCGGCGGTGGCGCTCTACACGTTCTTCGCGGCGCCGCGGCGCGGATCCGTGCGGCCGCTGATCGCGCTCGCCGTCGCGGGCTACGTCGCGACGGTCTCGATCGCCGCGTCGGTGCTTCCCCTGTCGATCGAGGAGTACATCCTGCCCGCGGCGTTCTGGATCGCCGCGTGCCTGATCGGCGACCGCCGGCGGATCGCCAACATCCGTGCCGTCGAGCAGCGCGACCGCGCCGAGCGCGAGCAGGAGCTTGCGGTCGCGGAGGAGCGCGCGCGGATCGCGCGCGAGCTGCACGACTCCGCGGGACACGCGATCAACACGATCCGCGTCCACGCCGGCGCGGCGCGGGTGCTGCGCGACCGCGACCCCGAGCGCTCGCGCGAGGCGATCGAGACGATCGAGCAGGTCGCGCGGGAGACGGCCGCCGATATCGACCGCATCGTCGGCGCGCTGCGCGGCGACGAGCCGGCCGAGCTGGCGCCCGCCGCGGGCGTCGAGGAGATCGCAGAGCTCGTCGCGCGCCAGCGCGCCGGCGGCGTGGACGTGGCCGTGCACGACTCCGGCACCGCGGTGGTCTCGCACACCGCGGGGCGCGCCGCGTACCGGATCGCCCAGGAGACGCTGACCAACGCGGCCAAGCACGGCAGCGGACGCGTCGAGATGACGATCGAGCGCGGCCCCGACGCGCTCGTGCTCACCGTCGTCAACCCCGTCGCCGGAGCGCCGGCCGAGCGCCCCGGCGGCGGGCGCGGGATCACCGGGATGCGCGAGCGCACCGTGCTGCTCGGCGGGACGCTCGACGCCGGGCTGGAGGACGGGCGCTTCCGGGTCCGCGCGGTGCTCCCCTACGATCGGGAGCAGTGATCGTGCCGGTACGGGTGATGCTCGTCGACGACGACGAGCTGATGCGCAAGGGCCTCTCGGCCGTGCTCTCCAGCGACGATCGCGTCGAGGTCGTCGAGGAGGCCGGCGACGGGCGCCAGGCGATCCAGCGCGCGCGCCACGCGCGCCCGGACGTCGTGCTGATGGACGTGCGGATGCCCGAGCTCGACGGCATCGCCGCGACGCGCGAGCTGCTGGCCGAGCGCAGCGATGCGCGCGTCCTGATCCTCACGACCTTCGAGACCGACGACTACATCGTCGGGGCGCTGCGCGCGGGCGCGAGCGGATTCCTGCTCAAGCGCAGCTCCCCGGAGGAGCTCGTCGCCGCGATCCTCACGATCGCCGCCGGGGAGGCGCTGCTGTCGCCGTCGGTGACGCGGCGCGTGATCGACCGCGTCGCGCGCCAGCCGCTGGCGGGCGAGCGCACCGACGTCGCGCTGGACGAGCTCACCCCACGAGAGCGCGAGGTCTTCGAGCTGATCGCGCGCGGCCTGTCCAACCGCGAGATCGCCGCCGAGCTGATCGTCGAGGAGACGACGGTCAAGAGCCACGTCAAGCGCGTGCTGATGAAGCTCGGCGCGCGCGACCGCGTGCACGCGGTGATCCTCGCCTACGAGTCCGGGGTCGCTAGGCCAGCCGGTTGAGCGCGTACGTCAAGAGCTCCCGGCGCTCCTTGCGCGGGAGGCCGTTCGCGAACGTGCCCTCGATCGTCGCGCGCAGCGTGGCGACGACCTGGGCGAGCTCGTCCTCGGCGACGCGGCCGCGCAGCGCGTTGGCGAGCATCCGCGAGAGCAGCGCCTCGAGCTCTGCCGCGAACGCGGCGACGACCGGCGCCTGGCGCGCACGCTCGCTGATCGCCGGGCGCATCGCGGAGATCGGCTCGAACTCGTCGACCCACCACAGAATCCGTGCGGTCTCGTCGCCGCCCTTGGGTTTGCGCGCGGCGATCTCGCGGAGCATCCGCTCGAGCGTCGCGACGAAGAGCTCGTCCTTGGACCCGAAGAACCAGTAGATCGCGTTCTGCGCGAGGCCGAGCTCGCGCGCGATCGCGGCCACCGACAGCCCGTCGTACCCCTGCGCGCGCAGCCGCTGCTCGCTGACGGAGAGGATCTCCTCGAGCTTGTCGTCGCGGCTCATCTCGGTGCGATTGCGGGGCACGGTCTTGACAGTCTCTCAAGAACGCGGGAGGATCGGCCTTGTGAGCATCTCAAGAGGCGATCGCGCGGCAGCGGGCGGCCGGAAAGCGAGGCGCGGCGCGCAGCGGCGAGGGGCGGGCGGCGCGCAGCGGCGAGGGGCGGGGGCGCACAGCGGCGAGGGGCGGGCGGCGCGCAGCGGCTAGCGGCGAGCGGCACGCAGCGGCTCCTCGCCCGCGGCATGCGACTGCTGACCCGCACGCGGCTGCAGCCGCACGTCGGGCGGCTCCACGCTCGTGTCCTGGGACGCGCCGGCGGCCGGCGCTCGGTGCTCGCAGGCGGCCAGCCGGTGCTCGCCCTGACGACGACCGGGCGACGCAGCGGCGCCCGGCGCTCCACCGTCGTCGCCTACGTGGCGGTGGGCGACGCGTATGCCGTCGGGGCGCTGAACCTCGGCAGCGATCGCGACCCGGCGTGGGCGCTGAACCTCGAGGCCGACCCGCGCGCCGAGGTGCAGGTCGCGGGCGAGCGCGTCGCCGTGCTGGCACGCCGGGCCGCGGGCGCGGAAGCCGACGCGCTGTGGCAGGCGTTCGTCGGCCAGTTCGGTCAGATCGCGGCGACACTCGCGATCGTCCGGCGCGAGCCGCCGGTCTACGTGCTCGAGCCCAGCAGCAGGTCGACGTAGCCGTCGGCGACCTGCTCGGCGCTCAGGCGCCCGCGCGGGCGCAGCCACAGCGCGGTGTGGTTGACCATGCCCAGCAGCGCGCGCAGCGCGAGGTCGCGGTCGGCGAAGGCGAAGGCGTCGTTGGCCAGGAGCTCGCGCAGCAGCGACTCGAATTGCTTGCGCTGGCGGCGCACCTGACGCCACTGCGGGCCCTGCTCGAGCACGTGGCGCTCCTGCTGGAAGACGAGCACGTGGTGGCGGTGGCGCTCGACATGGCGCAGCCAGACGCGGACGATCTCGCGGAGTCGCTGCTCGGGTGGTCCGTCGATCGTGCGGGCCTCGTCGAGCAGGGGCGTCATGAGCTGCTCGCAGATCTCGCCGAGCAGCTCGTCCTTGGAGCCGATGTAGTGGTACAGGCCGCCGGAGGTGAGGCCCGTCGCCTCGACGAGGTCCGGAACCGACGTCGCGTGGAACCCGCGCTGTGCGATCACCTCCGCCGCGCGCGCGATGACGTCGTGGCGGCGCTGGTCATAGCGGGCGCGCAGGGCGGGGCGGGTTGGCGGTGCCGCGGCCACGATCGCGACAGAATACCGAACGAATGCTAGAAGTTCTAACGATCGCTAGGTATTCTCCTGAGCATGGCCGACATGCCAAGTCAGGTCCGCATCCGCGAGGTCGGTCCTCGCGACGGGTTCCAGAACGAGCCCGAGGTGATCGCCACGGCCGACAAGATCGCGCTGATCGACAGCCTCGCGCGCACCGGCGTCAAGCGCCTCGAGGTGACCTCGTTCGTGCGCGCGGACGTCATCCCCCAGCTCGCCGATGCTGCCGAGGTCCTGGCCGGGATCGACGCGCCCGACGACGTGAGCCTGTCGGTGCTGATCCCCAACGAGCGCGGGCTGGACAATGCGCTGGAGCTGCGCGACCGCTTCCACGAGATCAACGTCTTCCTGTCGGCGTCCGAGACGCACAACCGCAAGAACGTCAACCGCTCGGTGGCCGAGTCGCTGGACGGGCTGGAGCGGGTGGTCGCGCGGGCGCGGGAGGCGGGGCTGCGCTGCGAGGGCGTCATCTCGACCTCCTTCGGGTGTCCCTACGAGGGCGCGATCGAGCCGGCGCGAGTGCTCGAGATCGCGGCGGCGCTGCGCGACTTCGGCTGCGCTGAGGTCGGGTTCGGCGACACGACCGGGATGGCCAACCCGCTGCAGGTGCGGTCGTTCTTCGCGGATGCGCTCGCGACGCTCGGCGACGTCGAGCTCACCGCGCACTTCCACAACACGCGCGGGCAGGGGCTCGCGAACGCGCTGGCGGCGCTGGAGGCGGGCGTGACGTCGTTCGAGTCCTCGTTCGGTGAGCTCGGAGGCTGCCCGGTCCCGGCGGGCGCAACCGGCAACATCGCGTCCGAGGACCTCGTCTCGATGCTCCACGAGATGGGGATCGAGACCGGCGTGTCGCTCGACGCGCTGCTCGACGCGGCGCGCGCGGTGCGCGAGGTGCTCGGTCGCCCGCTCGGGTCGCACACGCTCGTCGCAGGTCCGGTCGACTGGCATGCGTAGCATTCTCATCGCAAACCGTGGCGAGATCGCGGTACGCGTCGCGCGGACCTGCCGGGAGATGGGTCTGCGCTCGGTCGCGGTCTACACGTCGGTCGACGCCGCGTCGCTGCACCGCGACGTCTGTGACGTTGCGGTGCCTGTGGCGTCCTACCTCGATGCCGACGCCCTGCTGGCCGCCGCGCGGCTTGCCGGCGCCGACGCGGTTCACCCCGGCTACGGCTTCCTCTCTGAGAACGCCGAGTTCGCGTCCGCCGTCATCTCCGCGGGTCTCGTCTGGGTTGGTCCGCCGGTCTCCGCCATCTCTTTGATGGGGGACAAAGGCCAGGCAAAGCAAGCGGCGGAAGCGGCTGGTGTTCCCGTCGTGCCTGACGGGGCCGATGGTGGGTTTCCCGTGATGGTGAAGGCCGTCGCGGGTGGCGGTGGCAAGGGGATGCGTGTGGTCCGGTCGGCCGACGAGCTGCCGGCGGCCCGCGAAGCCGCGGCTCGGGAAGCGCGGGCCGCGTTCGGCGACGACCGTCTGCTGATCGAGCGCTACCTCGAGCGCCCGCGCCACATCGAGATCCAGGTGCTCGCGGACAAGCACGGCGGCGTGATCCATCTCGGCGAGCGCGAGTGCTCGCTGCAGCGCCGCCATCAGAAGGTCGTGGAGGAGGCGCCGTCGCCGGTCGTCGATCCGGCGATGCGGGCGGCGATGGGCGAGGCGGCCGTCGCGCTGTCGCGAGCCTGCGGCTATGAGGGTGCGGGCACGGTCGAGTTCATCGTGCCGGGCGCAGATGCGCCGGGCGAGTTCTTCTTTCTCGAGATGAACACGCGACTGCAGGTCGAGCATCCCGTCACCGAGCTCGTCTACGGCGTCGACCTCGTCGAGCAGCAGCTGCGGATCGCGGCCGGTGATCCGCTCGACGCGGCGCTGGCCGAGCGCGAGCCGCGCGGCTGGGCGGTCGAGGCGCGCCTCTACGCCGAGGATCCGGCCGCCGGGTTCCTGCCGGCGACGGGCGTGCTGCGGGCGTTCTCGGCGCCGCCAGGCGTGCGCGTGGACAGCGGCGTGCGAGAGGGGAGCGAGGTCTCGACCTCGTATGACCCGATGCTCGCCAAGGTGATCGCCCACGGTCGCGACCGCACCGACGCCCTTGATCGCCTCGATCGCGCGCTTGCCGACCTGGCCGTCGTGGGGGTGTCGACGAACGCGGCGTTCACGCGGGCGTTGCTCGCGCTGCCGGAGGTGCGCGCGGGGGAGATGGACACGGGTTTGCTGGAGCGCGTGCTGCCCGAGCTTGCGCTGCAGCCGCCCGACGACCTGCCCGCTGCCGCCGCGCTCGCGGCGTTCGCTGCCGAGTGGGAGGCGCAGGCTGCCCGCAGCACCGTCCCGCTCGGCTGGCGCGCTGACGGAGTCCCCGGCACGTGGCGGCGCTCCGTGGCGTTGTCCTCCGAGAAGCAAGAGCTGTCGGTCACCGGGACGCCCGCGGACGCTGTCGTGCGAGTCGGCGAGCGCAGCTGGCAGGCAAGCGCGGCCGGCTCGCAGATCGTGCTGGACGGGGTTTCGCGGCGGTATGTGGTCGACGTCTCGCCCGATGTCATCTGGGTTGCTCGTGACGGGTACGCGCTCGAGCTGCCGACGCTCGTGGCGCGCGGGTCCGGCGCCGCGGCGACCGAGGGGTCGCTCGAGGCGCCGATGCCCGGGACCGTGCTGATGGTCAACGTCGCCGATGGCGACGAGGTCGCAGAAGGGGATGTGCTGCTCGTGCTGGAGTCGATGAAGATGGAGCTCTCGATCGCGGCGCCGCGCGACGGCACGGTGGAGGTGCACGTCGCGGCAGGGGAGAAGGTCGCGCTCAAGCAGACGCTGGCGGTGGTCGCATGAGCTTTCGCGATGCGCACCTCGAGCTGATCGCAGACCTCGAGCAGCGGCTTGCGCGCGTCCGCGCCGGCGGCGGGGAGAAGGCGGTGGCGCGTCACCACGATCGCGGCAAGCTCGTCGCGCGCGAGCGCATCGAGCGGCTGTGCGACGCGGGCGCGCCGTTCCTCGAGCTCAGCGCCCTTGCCGCCGAGGAGCTCTACGACGGCGCCGCGCCCAGCGCGGGGATCGTCACGGGCGTGGGGACGATCAGCGGCCGGCGGTGCGTGATCGTCGCCAACGACGCCACCGTCAAGGGCGGCACGTACTACCCGATCACCGTCAAGAAGCATCTGCGTGCGCAGGAGGTGGCGCTGCAGAACCGCTTGGCGTGCGTCTACCTCGTCGACTCCGGCGGCGCGTTCCTGCCGTTGCAGGACGACGTCTTCCCCGACCGCGAGCACTTCGGGCGGATCTTCTTCAACCAGGCGACGATGTCCAAGGCGCAGATCCCGCAGATCGCCTGCGTCATGGGCTCCTGCACCGCCGGCGGCGCCTACGTCCCGGCGATGAGCGACGAGACCGTCATCGTCAAGGAGCAGGGCACGATCTTCCTCGGCGGCCCGCCGCTGGTGAAGGCCGCGACCGGCGAGGAGGTGACCGCCGAGGAGCTCGGTGGCGGCGACGTCCACGCGCGCACCTCCGGCGTCGTCGACCACCTCGCCGACGACGACCACCACGCGCTGCAGATCGTCCGCGAGATCGTCGCGACGACACCGGCGACGACGCAGCCGCCGTGGGAGCGGATCGCGCCGCGCGCGCCGCTCGGCAGCCCGGACGACCTGCTCGACCTCGTGCCGTTGGACAGCCGCACGCCCTACGACGTGCGCGACATGCTGCGCCACATCGTCGACGGCGGCGAGCTGCGCGAGTTCAAGGAGCTCTACGGCACGACGGTCGTCTGCGCCTTCGCCCACCTCGACGGCCACAACGTCGGGATCATCGCCAACAACGGCATCCTCTTCTCGGAGTCCTCGCTGAAGGCCGCGCACTTCATCGAGCTCTGCGACCGCCGCGGGATCCCGCTGCTGTTCGTGCAGAACATCACCGGCTTCATGGTCGGCAAGGACTACGAGGCCGGCGGCATCGCAAAGGACGGCGCAAAGCTCGTCACCGCGGTGGCCTGCGCGCGCGTGCCGAAGCTGACGCTGATCGTCGGCGGGTCCTTCGGCGCCGGCAACTACGGCATGTGCGGGCGCGCCTACTCGCCGCGCTTCCTGTTCATGTGGCCCAACGCCCGCATCAGCGTGATGGGCGGGGAGCAGGCGGGCGTCGTCATGACCGAGGTCGGCCAGCCCGAGGTCGGCGCGCAGCTGCGCGAGCAGTACGAGCACCAGGGCCGGCCCGTGTACTCGACGGCGCGCATCTGGGACGACGGCGTGATCGACCCGCGCCAGACGCGCAACGTGCTCGCAAGCGCCCTCGCCGCGTGCGCCGGCGCGCCGCTCGGCGAGCTCGGCTACGGCGTCTTCAGGATGTGAGGCCTGACGTCAGCAGCTTGCTGACCATGTCGCCGGTGACCTCGAACGTCTCGTCCGCGCTCGGCGGGTCGAGCTTCAGGTCGGCGCCGAAGTCCGACAGCTTCATCGACACCTTCATCCCGGCCATGTCCAGGTGCATCTGCCGAGCGACGCCGTCACCGTCGATCCAGATCTCCGTCGAGCTCTTCGTGTCGAGCACCTTCTCACCGGGAAGCGCGTCGAACTGCTCCAGCGCCTTCTCGGCCGCCTCACGCTTGTCGGCCGGCAGCGCGCGGGCGAACTCGCGCAGCGTGTAGGTGCCCTTGAAGTGGCGGGTGTCGACACCGTCGATCTTCTCGGTGCCGACCTCTTTGAGGCCCTTCAGCGACTCGAAGATCTTCAGCTGCGCCGACGGTGACGGGTTCATCGCGGCCGATAGGCCCTCGACATCGATGCCGAGCTGCTTGGCGATCGCAACGAGGTCGAGCGAGACCCAGCGCTTGCCGCCCGAGAAGCTCGTCAACGCTTCGGGAAGGTGCGCGTAAAGGTCGCCACCGTCGACGAGCAGCTCGACACTGGCGTTCTCGCCCAGCAGCCCCTCGGGGAGATCGAGCGCGATCGTCCCGCGCGGCTTCGTCAGGTCCATCACACCGGTCGCCTTCAGCTCGACGGTGCCCGGCAGCCCCATGCCGCTCATCTGCATCGTCATCGTCATCCGCGCCGTCTTCTGCGCGGCGGTGCGCTCGGCGGCCTTGGCGATGTCGCCACCGGCGAGGTCCTTGACGTCGTCGCTGCCGCAGCCGGCGGTGACCGGTGCGACGGCAAGGCACAGCAGCACGGGGAGGAGGCGGCGCATCTACGGCAGGCTACGCGGCGTAGCGCTTCTGTGCGCGGGCACGTGCCTTCTCGGCCTCGACCTCGCGGTCGCGCGGCGGCGCGGCGGTGACGAGGTCGTCAAGCAGGCGCGTCGTGATCTCCGTGACCTCGGCGACGGCGCGCTCGAAGACGGCCTCGTTGGCCTTGGACGGCTTCGTCGTCCCGCTGATCTTGCGGACGTACTGCAGCGCCGACGCGTGGACCTCCTCGGCGGTCGCGGGCGGCTCGAAGTTGTGCAGGGTGCGGATGTTGCGACACATGCCTACAGGGTTGCACGCGCGCTGCTGCGGATCACGCTCGCGACCATCCCGGGGTCGTCGAAGAACGGCGTGTGGCCGAGGCCGGGAAGCGTGACGTGGCGCGCGCGCGGCAGCGCCGCGCGGGCCCGCGCCGACTGGGGCTTGAACAGCAGCAGCCGGTCCTTGTCGCCCCAGGCGACCGTGACCGGGACGCCGTCGAGCTGCTCGCCGTCGTGGAAGTCGTACGCCTCGAAGGCCGCAAGCACGTCGAGCATCACGTCCGCGCCCCAGGCGTCGCGCAGCACCGACTGGAACTCGGTGCCCGGCATCCGCCACGGCCGCGCGAACAGCTGTGCCGACAGCGCGGTGCGCCCGAGGGTCGTCGCGCCCAGGCGCAGCAGGACCGGTTTGAGTGGGCCGGGCATCCCGGCGAGCGCCTTCAGCGACACCTGGCTGAAGCGTCGCTCTCCCGCACTCCAGAACCCGACCGGGGAGATCGCGCAGGCCGAGCGCACGACGCCGCGCCGTGCGAGCTCGAGGCTGATGCCGCCGCCCATCGAGTTGCCAGCGACGTGCGGGCGCTCGAGGCCCAGCTCGTCGAACCACGCGGCGAAGGCGTCGGTGTAGTCGCCGATCGTGCGGCCCGCGATCGGGGCCGAGCGTCCGAAGCCGGGCGAGTCGACGGCGATCACCTCGAAGCTGTCCTCCAGCAACCGCGCGACGGGGTGCCAGCCCTGCAGGTGGTGGCCGATCCCGTGGATCAGGACGAGCGGTGGACCGGTGCCACGGCGGACGTGGTTGAACGCAACCCGGGTCACGCCTGTGCCTCGCGTGCCAGTGCCCCGCGACGCATCGACCACATCTGCGCGGCGCGCTCGAGGTCGTGCGCCGCGGCCCACGGCAGTGCGGGCGGACCGGCGTTCAGGCGCAGCGAGCGCGCGGTGCGGCGGGCGAGCTCGGGGTCGGCGCCGGGCACCGCCGCGAGCTCGCGGGCGGTCGCGTCGACGTCCTCGGCCGGGACGGCTGCCCACGCCAGGCCGAGCTCGGCGGCGCGGGTGCCGTCGATGCGCTGGCCGAACAGCGCCAGCGCCACCGCGGCCTCGCGCGCGCCCGTGCGCGCGAGCAACGCCGTGTGCCCGCCACCCGGATGCAGCCCGATCGGCAGGAAGCCCGAGGCGAGCACCGCGTCCTGCGCGACGACCCGCAGGTCGGTGGCCAGCGCGAGGTTCATCCCGGCGCCGACCGCCCCGCCGCGAATCGCGGCGACCGTCGGCGCCTCGAGTTCGCCCACACGCGTGAACGCGCGGTAGATCGCGCTCATGCCCGCGTAGACCTCGGGGTCGGCCGGGGCGTCGCCCGCCGCCGCGAGCGTCGGGCGGTCGCCGCCCGCGCAGAAGTAGGGGCCGGCGCCCGTGACGACGACGGCGCCGACCGACGCGTCGGCGTCCAGTTCGTCGCATGCGCTGACGACTGCGCGGGCCATCTCGACGGTCAGCGCGTTGCGGCGCTCCTGCGCGTCGAGGATCAGGACGGCGACGCCGCCGTCGCGCTCGATCCGGACTTCGGCGTCGGACATGGGGCAACCCTAGAGGGTGCCAGGCACGCTTTTGGCTACTTGACATAGATACCCTGCCATGTAAAGTCGCCGGACATATGGCAACGATCGTGTCAAGCGAAAGCGGCGAGGAGCTCAACGCCGCGACGTGGGCCGACCCCAAGCGCTACCTCTGGCTGCTCGGGCTGGTCGTCCCGCTGATGCCGCTGATGGCGTTCGCGCTCGTGGAGGCGACCGGCCTGGGCGTCTTCTGGTGGACGGGGCCGTTCATCGTCTACGCCGTCATCCCGTTCCTCGACACGGCGATCGGCAAGGACGCCGAGAACCCGCCCGACAGCGCGATCAAGTGGCTCGAGCAGGACCGCTACTACCGCTGGTGCACGTACGCGTTCCTGCCGCTGCAGTACGCCGCGCTGATCTTCGCCTGCTACCTGTGGGGCAGCGGCGACCTCTCGGTCATCGAGTCGCTCGGCCTCGCGGTGACGGTGGGGATGGTCGCCGGCATCGCGATCAACACCGCGCACGAGCTCGGCCACAAGCGCAAGCAGGCCGAGCGCTGGCTGGCGAAGGTCGCGCTCGCGCAGACCGGCTACGGCCACTTCTTCATCGAGCACAACCGCGGCCACCACGTCCGCGTCGCCACGCCCGAAGACCCCGCGAGCTCGCGCCTGGGCGAGAGCTTCTGGCGCTTCCTGCCGCGCACGGTCTCCGGCTCGCTGACGTCTGCGATCCATCTCGAGAAGGAGCGCCTCGACCGCCTCGGCAAGTCGTTCTTCTCGATCTCCAACGACGTCCTCAACGCGTGGGCGATGACCGTCGTCCTGTTCGGCTCGCTGATCGGCGCCTTCGGCATCGAGGTCGCGCCCTACCTGCTGCTGCAGGCGGTCATCGGCTTCTCCCTGCTCGAGGTCGTCAACTACCTCGAGCACTACGGGCTGCTGCGCCAAAAGCGCGAGGACGGGCGCTACGAGCGCTGTGCGCCGCACCACTCCTGGAACTCCGACAACGTCGCGTCCAACGTCTTCCTCTACCACCTGCAGCGCCACTCCGACCACCATGCCAACCCGGTCCGCCGCTACCAGGCGCTGCGCCATTTCGAGGAGGCGCCGGAGCTGCCGTCGGGCTACGCGACGATGATCGTGCTGGCCTGGGTCCCGCCCGTGTGGCGGCGGGTGATGGACAAGCGCGTGCTCGCGCACTACGAGGGCGACGTGACCCGGGCGAACATCTACCCGCCCAAGCGGGACAAGGTCCTGCGCAAGTACGGTGCCGTCGCGTGAGCGCCTACCGCTGCCCTGTCTGCGAGTACGTCTACGACGAGGAGACCGGAGCGCCGCGAGAGGGCTTTCCCGCCGGCACCGCATGGTCGGACGTCCCCGACGACTGGGCCTGCCCGGACTGCGGCGTGCGGGAGAAGGTCGACTTCGAGCCGGCCGGGTGAGCGCGGAGCGCCAGACATACCCCGAGGCGGCGCGCACGCTGCTGCGCGATCGCCTGCTCGACGCGGTCGACCACCTCGTGCGCCAGCGCCCGTGGACCGACGTGACGATGGCCGAGATCGCCGCCGACGCCGGCGTCTCACGCCAGACCGTCTACAACGAGTTCGGCGGGCGCGAGGGGATCGCCCAGGCCTACGTGCTGCGCGAGGCGGTCTGGTTCATCGAGGCCGCGAAGGTCGCCGTCGGCGAGCACGCCGATGACCCGCGTGCGGCGCTCGACGCGGCGTTTGACCACTTCCTCTCGGCGGCGTCGCACCACCCGCTGCTGCGGGCGATCGCGGGTCGCGAGGGCACCGACGACCTGCTGCTGCTGACGATCCACGGAGAACCCGTCGTGTCGACCGCCGCCGACCAGCTCGGCGAGTACTTCGTCGCGACCTGGCCCCAGATCGACCGCGCCGAGGCGCACGTCGTCGCGGACACGCTCGTGCGCCTGGCGCTCAGCCACGCGGCCCTCCCCGGCGGGACGCCCGAGCAGACCGCGCACGCCGTGACGCGCATCCTCGGCCCCTACCTCGACGAGCTCGTCGGCGCCCCGGCGAGTGTTGCGGCACGATCGTCCCAGTAGCTGATGTAATCGCCGTGTGAGGGCTCTCGGGTGGGTGCTGGCCGCAGTGGTGCTGCTGGGCATGACGTCGGTCGCGCGTGCTGCGCAGGACGACGCCGTGTACGGCCTCGCCAACGGCTGCTACGCCGTCGACGGGCAGGGGTCCTACCGGTTCAAGGCCGTGACGCTCGGGCGCTTCATGCTGCTCGGCAAGGACAACCGCCTGCTCACCGCCGACGGCACGACCGCGACGCCCGGCCCGGCGGCGGACCTGACCTTCGACCACGTCGGCGGCGACCGCTTCACGCTCGACGGCCGCGAGCACACGATCACCAAGGCCGACGGCTGCGTGGCGTTCCCCGAGGCCGAGATCAACGCCGAGGGCCCGGTCTACGAAGGCCCGACGCCCTACGGGGAGACGCGGGGCTACATCGACGCCCACATGCACATGATGGCCTTCCACTTCCTCGGCGGAGAGGTGCACTGCGGGGAGCCCTGGAACGCCTACGGCGTCACCGTCGCGCTGAAGGGCTGTGACCGCCTCGAGGTCGGTAACCCGGTCGTCGAGGCCGTGCTGTCGGGCGAGGCGGCGACCGATCCCGTCGGCTGGCCGTCGTTCAAGCAGTGGCCGCGCTGGAACGCGCTCGCCCACGAGCAGAGCTACTACAAGTGGCTCGAGCGCTCCTGGCGCGGTGGGCAGCGCCTGTTCGTGAACCTCTTCGTCGAGAACCACGCGCTGTGCTCGCTCTACCCGCACAAGACGACGGGCTACAACTGCAACGAGATGGAGAGCGTGCGCCGCCAGGCGCGCGAGCTGCGCAACCTCCAGGACTACGTCGACGCCCAGTACGGCGGGCCCGGCAAGGGCTGGTTCCGGATCGTCTCCGACCCGTTCCAGGCGCGGCGCGTCATCAACAGCGGCAAGATGGCGATCGTCCCGGGCATCGAGGTCTCAGACCTCTTCGACTGCGGCCTGCGCAACGGCGTCTCCAACTGCACGCCGGAGATCGTCGACAAGCGGCTCGACGAGGTCTACAACGAGCTCGGCGTCCGCCAGATGGAGCTCATCAACAAGTTCAACAACGGCTTCGGCGGCGTCGCCGGCGACGGCACGACGCAAGGCGTGATCGTCAACGTCGGCAACTTCGCCGAGACCGGGCGCTGGTGGGACATGAAGCCCTGCAAGAGCGACCCGGAGAACTCCGACCACACGCAGTACGGCATCGGTGCGCTGCTGTCGCCGGCCGCCGACGCGCTGCCGCCGGGCCTGCTCCCGGTCTACGGGGCCGGCCCGCACTGCAACACGATGGGCCTCACCCAGCTCGGCGAGCACCTCGTGCGCAAGATGATGGACAAGCGCATCCTCGTCGACCCCGACCACCTCTCGGTCCTCGCGCGCGCGCAGCTGATGTCGCTCGTCGAGTCGCGCGACTACTCGGGCGTCGTCTCGAGCCACTCGTGGAGCACGAAGGACACCTATCCACGGATCTTCAAGCTCGGCGGCGTCGTCACGCCGTACGCCGGCGGCTCGGCCGGCTTCGTGGCCAAGTGGAAGAAGCTGCGCGCCGAGCGCGATCCGCGCTTCTACTTCGGCTTCGGCTACGGCGCCGACATGAACGGCTTCGGCAACCAGGGGCCGCCGCGCAACGGGGCCAACCCGGTGAAGTACCCGTTCAAGTCCGCCGACGGCACGGTCACGTTCGACCGTCAGAAGACCGGCGATCGCACGTTCGACATCAACACCGACGGCGTCGCGCATTACGGCCTCTATCCCGACTGGATCGAGGACCTGCGGATGCAGGCCGGCGACCAGATCGTCGAGGACCTGATGCGCGGGTCGGAGGCCTACCTGCAGATGTGGGAGCGGGCGGTCGGCGTCGGCGCTTCCGACCGCTGCCGCGCGGCGCGGCTGCGCCTGACCGCGTCGGGCATCGGGCTGCTGAAGATCGCGACGCCCGCCGAGGAGCTGCTGCGCGGCGCCGGCCAGCCGCGCACGCGCGTCAACCGCCTGTGGCGCTACTGCGTCTCCGGCAAGGCCGGCGGTCGCGTGAGCGTCGTCTACACCAAGGCCGGGTCGTCGGGGCTGATCGTCTCGACGGCGCCGCGCCATCGTGTCGCAGGCATCGGCAAGGGCTCGGCGACCGCGAAGCTGCGCGGCGCGCGGCGCCTGCGGACGGGCGTGCTCTACCGCAGCGCCGGCCGCGGCAAGCGCTACCTCTTCGGCGTCTCCGCCGGGAAGGTCCGCTGGGTCGCGCTGGCGAGCGCGGCGGTCGCGCGCGACTCGCGCGAGCTCAGCCGTGAGCTGAAGCTCGCCGGCGTGCGCTAGCCGTAGTCCTCGGTGTTCATCTTCGGCGGGCTCAGGCTCGTGGATTGGCATCGTTGGCGCCTGCGAGGGCGAGCGTCGTGGCTTCGCGAACAGCCGCTTAGAGGGGGAAGGGTGTTTGTGCTGGGCTTGAGGGGCCGGCGTTACTGGGGTGCGGGCGTGACGGGGTGCCAACGAAGGCTGCTAGCCAGGGCTAGCAATTTGCTCGCCCTGGCTAGCACTTCGCTTCAAGCAAGGGGTGTCGCAGGACGCCTCTACGCGCCGCCCCGGCTGCGGCCCGGTCGCGCGCAAGACCCCTCTTGTCGGCCGCGCAGCAGGCCCCATCTGCCGCTGCCGCTGCCGCGGCCGCTGCTGCTGCGGCGGGGCCGCGGGAAGGAATCGCCGCGGGCGGCGTCCTAGTTCCCAACGCCACCCGCACCACCCACCCGGAGCGGGCGGGCCTTCCTCTCGAACGACCCCAGGAGGTCTTCCACATGTCCGTGTTGCGCACCCGCGCGGCGCTCTGCGCCGCCGCGTTGTCCCTTGCTGCCCTGCCCGCCTCGGCGAGCGCCGCCGTGACGGCAAACGCCGACGGCCAGGGCAACCTCAACGTCGTCGGCGATGCCGGCAACGACGCGATCGCGATCACCGCCGCCAACGGCGTCCTCGTCGTCAACGGCACGGCCACGACGGTGACCGCCGATCCAGCGCGCAGCATCAACGTGGACGCCGGCGCAGGCACCGACACCGTCGACCTCAGCACGCTGACCAGCGCCAGCTACCGCCAGTCCGTCCTGCGCGGCGGCGCCGACGTCGACACGCTCAGCGGTGGCGCCGGCCACGACCGGATCCTCGGCGACACCGGCAACGACACGCTCGTCGGCAACGCCGGCAACGACGTGCTGGTCTGGAACAACGGCGACGGCACCGACGTCGACACCGGCGGCGACGGCGCCGACGAGGTCGAGGTCAACGGCTCCCCGACCGCGGGCGACGTCTTCACGATCAAGCCAGGCGCCGCAGCCGGCCGCGTCCAGTTCGATCGCACGAACTTCGGCACCTTCGGGATCGACGTGTCGGCCGAGCGCCTCACCGTCAACGGTCTCGGCGGCGACGACACGATGACCGGCGCCGACGACCTCGCGCCGCGCACGCTCCTGACGCTGAACGGCGCGAGCGGTGCGGACGCCGTCACGGGTGGCGACGGCGCCGACCTGATCACCGGCGGTGACGACAACGACACGCTCGACGGCGCCGGCGGCGCCGACCGCGTGATCGGCGACCGCGGCAGCGACACGCTGCGCGGCGGCGCCGCCGACGACGTCCTCGTCTGGAACAACGGCGATGGCTCCGACGTCCACACCGGCGGCGACGGGATCGACCGCGTCGAGGTCAACGGCGCCGGCGCCGGCGACGCGTTCACGATCGCGCCGAATGGCGCCAGGAGCGAGTTCAAGCGCACGAACCTCGTGCCGTTCGCGCTGGACATCGACGCCGAGCAGCTCGAGGTCAACGGCCTCGGCGGCGACGACACGCTCGCGGCGTCGGACGGCCTGGCGCTCGCGATCATCGCCGACGGCGGCGCGGGCAACGACACGCTCGGCGGCGCCAACGAGATCGACACGCTGCTCGGCGGCAGCGGCAACGACGCGCTCACGGGCGGCGGCGGGGCCGACCTGCTCGACGGCCAGGACGGCGACGACGCGCTGTCCGCCCGCGACGGCGCCGGCGACCTCATCCGCGGCGGCGCCGGCAGCGACAAGGCGCACACCGACCGTAAGAACGTCGACGCGGTCGACGCCGTGGAGTCCGTCGACGCGCTGCCCGAGCGGGCCGGCAAGCCGCAGCAGCCGAAAGTCGGCAGGGTGAAGCTCGGCCGCGAGGGCTCGCGCCTGACGGCGTGGATCCCGCTGACCTGCGCCGCGACGCAGGCCGGTGGCTGCAAGGTGCGTGTCAGCCTCACGAGCGCCAACCGCAACCTCGGCGGCGGCAGGCTGACGCTGAAGGCCGGGCAGACGCGCACGCTGAAGATCAAGCTCGCCGCCGGCGCGGCGCGCCTCGCGAAGAACGGCAAGCTCACGCTGCGCAGCGCGCTGACGAGCACCGACGCCGCGGGCAACGCCGTGCGCTGGACGCGCAGCCACAAGCTGGGGGTGCCCAGGAAGTAGCCGCCTGACCGCGGCGGCTGCTGCGCAACGGCCCCGGTCGCCGCGAGGCGCCCGGGGCCTCGCGCGTTCATGGCGGGCGGTTGCGGCGGCTGGCACACTGGACGGCGTGGGCGTCTACGGCGGCGTGTCGGCGGATGAGCGGCGCGCCTCGCGGCGCCGCCGGCTGATGGACGCCGCCTACGAGCTGATGGGCGAGGAGGGCTGGTCGGCGACGACGGTGCGAGGGGTCTGCGCGCGGGCGAAGCTCACGCCGCGCTTCTTCTACGAGAGCTTCGCCGACCTCGACGCGCTCGCGGTCGCGGTCTTCGACGAGATCGTCGGCGCCGCGACGGCACGCTTCCTGACGGCGCTGGACGCGGCGCCGGCCGATCCGCAGGCGCGGATGCGCGTCGGTCTCGAGGTCTTGATCAGGGAGCTGACCGAGGATCCGCGGCGCGCGCGGATCACCTTCGTCGAGGCGCTGGGCAGCGAGCGGCTCGCCCGCAGGCGGCTCGAGATGCTCGACGTCTTCGCGCAGATCGCGGCGGCCGAGGCCCGTGAGACCTTCCACCCGCCGCCATCGGCGGATCCGTTCGTCCAGCTTGCGTCGAAGATGCTCGCCGGCGGGATGGCCGAGCTGCTGATCGCCTGGGTCGACGGGCGCCTGCCGCACACCCGCGAGGAGCTCGTCGAGGACTGCGTCGCGATGTTCTCGGCGACCGCCGAAGCCGCGGCCAAGGTCGCCCGAAGTCGCGTACCCTGAAGGCAGCGATGCCGACCGCTGCCGACTATCTGCTGCCCGACGGGCTGCCGCGCCCGCGGCTGCGCGGCTGGCTGCACCTGGGCGCGTTCGTCGTCGCCGTCGGCCTCGGGATCGCGCTGATCGTCGTCGCCGAAGGCGGGTCGGCCGTGGCCTCGTCGGCGATCTACGCGTTCGCCGTGTGCGGGCTGTTCGGCGCCAGCGCGCTCTATCACCGCGGACGCTGGCGCCCGCGCGTTCGCGCGCTGCTGCAGCGCATCGACCACTCGATGATCTTCGTGCTGATCGCCGGCACCTACACGCCGGTCTGCGTGCTCGTCCTGCCCGACACGCTCGGCACGGTGATGCTCGCGATCATCTGGGGCGGCGCCGGCGTCGGCGTCTTCCTGCAGCTGCTGCCGCGCCCGACGCCGCGCGTGATCGGCGTCGTGCTCTACATCACGCTGGGCTGGGTGGCCGCGCTGGCGACGCCGACGCTGCTCGACAGGCTGGGCTGGACACCGACGCTGCTGATCGGCCTCGGCGGCGTGCTCTACACCGCCGGCGCCGTCATCTACGCGCTGAAGCGCCCCGACCCGTCGCCGCGCATCTTCGGCTACCACGAGATCTTCCACGCGTGCACGATCGCGGCGGCCGCCGCGCACTACGCCGTGATCGCGTTCTGGGTGATCCCGCTGGCGTCGTGATGGCGGCGCCCGAGTTCTTCTACGACTTCAACTCGCCCTACGCCTACCTTGCGGCGCTGCGCGTCGACGACCTCCTCCCGGTCCGCCCGGTCTGGCAGCCGATCGCCTTCGGCGTCATCGTCAAGGAGACGGGCAAGGTGCCGTGGTCCTTCGTGCCGGCGCAGCGGGAGGCCGGCTGGGTCGAGATCGCCGGGCGCGCGCAGGAGCGCGGCGTGCCGGAGGTCCGCTGTCCGGAGGGCTGGCCGCGCGAGTGCTACTCGCTCGCGCCGCTGCGCGCCGCGCTCGTCGCCCAGGACGCCGGCGTGCTGCGCGAGTTCTCCCTCGCGCACTTCCACGGCGTCTTCGCCGACGGCCGTCAGCCCGGCGACCTCGACGCGATCGACGACGCGGCACGTGCGGCCGGCCTTCACCCCGCGGTGGTCCGCGCGGGAATCGCGGACCGCGGGGTGAAGGACCGCCTGCGCGCGGCGACCGCGCGGGCGCTCGCGCGCGGGATCACCGGAGTGCCGACCGTCGCCGTCGGCGACGAGCTGTTCTGGGGTGACGACCGCCTCGAGGACGCCGCCGCCGCGGCCCGCTGAGCGCCGTCACTCGGCGGCTGCACGGCCCGTGCCGACCTTCGGCGCGGATACCTTGCCTTGACACCACTCCCCTGCATTGGGGCCTGGAGCAGGGAACGAGGAGGGGAATGGCGATGCCTCAGCCGGATCTGGTTGAACGCGAGGGAGCGCCTGCTGTCGCGCAGAGCATCTACGAGGGCGAGCGTCGGTTCGGCCTTGCGCCCGCTGACCCCGCCTGAGGTGCGGCGGTTCGGTCGGGTCTTCGCGCTCATCTACCTGACCTGTGGCGCCAGCGTCACCCAGTTGTGGGCCAGCGCCGGCGACGCCGTCGCCCACCGGGCGCCATACCTCGCCTCCGGCCTGATCATCGCCACGGTCGCCCTGCTCTTCTTGGTGCTGGTTCGCCGGGTTCGCCATCGGCAGCGCCACATACGCGATGCCGATCATCTTCGGTTTCTGGCTGCTGACACGGAAGCTTGCATTCGTCCTCCTCGCGGCGATCGGTGCCACGCACGCGGTCCTGCTGGCGGTGACGCCCGACCTGTTGGCACCGGCGTCGCAATGGGCGTTCCTGCTCGCCGTGCTGGCCGCCGCGGGAGTGCTGATCGGCGGCATGGTCGACGAAACCGACCGGGCCGGACACGCCGAGATCGAAGCGCGGCGAGCCCTCGCCCTCGTCAATCTACGACGTGCGCTGACGGACCCCTAGGCGCGGGTCGCGACCTTCTTCAGCCCGCGCCGGATCGTGCCCTGCAGCACCGCGGCGACGACCGGGGCGGCGCCGGGGATCGGCAGCTCCAGCTCGATGTCGTACGTCAGCCGCGACCCGCCGTCGGGCAGCGACGAGAACTGCATCGTGCCGTGGTGGTGCTTGACGGGCACGCCGCCGGTCAGCTTGTACTCGATGCGCTCGTTGGGGATGACGACGGTGTTCTCCTCGATCAGCTTCGGCCCGGGCCCGGCGGCGATCTTGCGCACCGAGCCGACGCCGTTGCGCGTGCCGTCGTTGCCGTCGCGTACGCGCGTGACCTTGCCCGGGAAGATCGTCGAGAGGTTCTCGTGCTCGGCGAGGAAGTCGAAGATCCGGTCGACGGGCTGCTTGAAATCCTGCGTGACGCTGATGCGGGGGGCTGGCATTGCCCCGGAACCTAGCCGAAGAAGACCTCGGCGGTCGCGTAGAACTCCTCGTCGAGCAGCTTGGGCTCGGCCACGGCCTCCTCGAGCCCCGCGAGCACGATGTCCGTCCCGCGCAGCGCGACCATCGTGCCGAAGTTGCCTTCCGACACCGCGTCGACGGCGCCGACGCCGAAGCGTGTCGCGAGCACGCGGTCATAGGCCGTCGGCGTGCCGCCGCGCTGGACGTGCCCGAGGATCGTCATCCGCGTCTCATAGCCGGTGCGCGACTCGATCTCGCGCTCGAGCTCGACCGCGAGGCCGCCGAGGCGCGCGTGTCCGAACGCGTCGACGCCGTGCGTGACCGTCGTCAGGCCGCTGCCGTCGGCGGGGACGGCGCCCTCGCTGACGACCACGATCGAGAACGTGCGGCCGTTGGCGTGGCGGCGCTTGATCGACTCGCAGACCGCGTCGATCTCGAACGGCCGCTCGGGGACGAGGATCACGTCGGCGCCGCCGGCCAGGCCGGAGTAGGCGGCGATCCAGCCGGCATGACGTCCCATCACCTCGACGACGATCACGCGGTTGTGCGATTCGGCGGTGGTGTGCAGGCGGTCGATCGCATCTGTCGCGATCTGGACCGCGGTGTTGAAGCCGAACGTGAAGTCGGTGCCTGCGAGGTCGTTGTCGATCGTCTTGGGCACGCCGACGACGGGCACGCCGTCGTGAGCGAGCCTGCCCGCGACGCCGAGCGTGTCCTCGCCGCCGATCGGGATCAGCGCGTCGAGTGAGAGCGCCTCCATCGTCGCGCGGACTGCGGCCGTGCCGTCGGCGCCGTCCTTGTAGGGGTTGGTGCGCGAGCTTCCGAGCATCGTGCCGCCGCGGTGCAGGATGCCCGCCGTCGAGTCCGGCGTGAGCTCCATCGCCGTGCCCTCGAGGACGCCCGCCCAGCCGTAGCGGAAGCCGATGATCTCGTGGCCGTGATGCACGACGCCCTTACGCACGATCCCGCGGATCACCGCGTTGAGTCCGGGGCAGTCGCCACCGCCCGTGAGGATCCCGATCCGAGCCATGCCCGGATGCTTGCATGCGAGCTCAGCCGACGAGGACCGGGGTGCCGACCGAGACGCGCTTGGCGAGATCGGTGACGTCACGGACGCGCATGCGGATGCAGCCGTGTGACGCGGCGGTGCCGAGCGAGCCGAGGCTCGAGGTGCCGTGGAAGCCGACCGGCCCGTTGAAGCGCACGAAGTAGGCCTTCAGCGGGTTCTGCGGGTCGCCGCCCGGGATGACCTTGCCGGCGAGGTCGCCCGCCCAGTCGGAGTTCGGCACCGTCCAGACCGGGTTCTTCTCGACCGACTGGATCGCGAAGCGCCCGTCCGGGGTGGGGTAGTCGCGCATCCCGACGGCGACGCGGTAGGTCGTCTCGAGCTTGCCGCGATCGAAGACGCGCACGCGCTTCTCTCGCTTCGAGACGGTGATCGCGAGCGGCGACGCGCCCCAGAGGTCGTCGTCCTGCACCTTCGGCGAGACGCGCGTGGTGTGCGCGCTGAAGCTGCGCTCGCCGGTGGGGTGCGTCAGCGCCTCGCTGATCTGCTCCACCAGGTCGTCGCGCCCAGCGAGCCGCGCGCCGGCCTCGGCGGGCGTCGTCGTCACGCTGGTCAGGCTCATCGACAGCGTCGCGTCCTTGGGCTTGCGTGAGACGGCGGCGTGGACCGTGCCGACGAACGCGCGGACGGCGGCGGGGTCGGTGCGGACGGTGATCGGCTCGTCGACGTGGGTCTTCTGGCCCGTGATCCGGCGGAAGCCGCGCTGGATGAACGTGCCGTGATGGACGGCGTCGTAGGCGCGCTGGACCGCGGCGGGGAGGTCCAGCGAGACGCCGGCCTTGTCGGCGGTGAGCGTGAACTCGCGCTCGCCGACGGTGAGCGTGACGTCACGCCCGGCGGGCCGGGCGATCACGCGCTTGAGGCGGATGAGCGCCTGGTCGCGGTTCAGCCCGCCGACCGCGACGCCGCCGATCCGGGCGTCGTCGGGGAGCTTGCCGAGGTCGCGGTTGCCGGCCCACGCCAGCGACCCGAGCACCACGAGCGGGACGAGGACGACGAGGAAGCCGATGAGAAAGCGAGCGCGAAGCACGAGTCGAGGAGCGCCGTCTGCGGCCCTCATGGCCGCCGGCGGCGACCTCCCAGGGTAGAGGCCGCGCCGTGGCGCGGTTGCAGGATGGAATGCGCGGTCCGCTGGCTGACGTTCAAGTAGCGTCTCGCGAGTGACCACCGGCGATCTCGCAGGCCGCTCCTTCGTCGTCGGCGGTGCATCGCGAGGCCTCGGCCGCGCGATCGCCGCCGAGATCGTCGAGCGCAGCGGGCGCGTCCTGCTCGTCGCACGCGATGCCGCGGCGCTCGAGGACGTCGTCTCAGACCTGGGCAGCGACCACGCGCGCGCCTGCCCGGCGGACCTCGGCGCTGCCGACGGCGCCCAGCAGATCGCCCACGCCGCGCAGGCGGCGTTCGGCGACACCCTGCATGGCATCGTGATCAACGGCGGCGGCCCGCCGGTAGGCCCCGCGCTCGATCTCGACGACGAGACCTGGCGCGGCGCCTACGAGCTGCTGATCGCAGGCCCGCTGCGGCTGCTGCGGCTGCTGACGCCGCGCCTCGCCGAGCAGAGCTCGATCCTCTTCGTCACCTCCTCGACCGTGCGCCAGCCGATCGCTGGGCTGGACACCTCCAACGTCCTGCGTCCTGGCGTCGCTGCGCTCGCCAAGACGCTTGCGATCCAGCTCGGGCCGCGCGGGATCCGCGTGAACTCGATCGGCCCCGGGCGCTTTGACACCGACCGCGTGCGTGAGCTCGACGACCTGCGTGCGACCGCGACGGGGCGACCCGTCGAGGAGCTGCGCGGACAGGCGGCGAACGCGGTCCCCCTCGGCCGCTACGGCGAGCCGGCGGAGTTCGCACGTGCGGCCGTCTTCCTGCTCTCAGACGAAGCCGCGTACATCTCAGGCGTCGCCCTCGGCGTCGACGGTGGCGCCGTGACGGCGCAGCCCTGAGCCGGTACCCTCGGGCACTTGCCGGCAGGGACCGCCACACGCAAGAAGTCGGGGAAGCGGCCGAAACCCAAGCCGTGGACCGAGGCGCACGTGCGGCGCCTGTATTGGCGCGCCGGTTTCGGCGCGACGCCGCAGGAGGCGTCGAAGCTCGCGAAGGCCGGCAAGTCGGCGACGATCTCCGCGCTGCTCTCGCCCGACGGGCCTGTGCGCCTGGAGGGGCCTGGACCAACGATCAACGGCGCCAAGCTCGACCCGTTCAACGAGTTCGACCACGACGTGCTCTGGTGGCTGGACCGCATGGTCCGCTCGAACCATCCGCTGCAGGAGCGGATGACGCTCTTCTGGCACGACCACTTCGCGACCGGCGGCCTCGACCCGCCGCTGATGATCGCCCAGAACGAGACGCTGCGCCGCTATGCGCTCGGCCGGTTCGACGACCTGCTGCGCGCCGTCTTCCTGGATCCCGCCATGCAGGTCCACCTCTCGATCGCCGGCTCGCACAAGGACGACCCGAACGAGAACTTCGCGCGCGAGCTCTTCGAGCTGTACACGCTCGGCGCGGGCGTCAACTACACCGAGCAGGACATCCGCGAGGCAGCGCGCGCGCTGACCGGCTGGGTGGCGGTGCGCTCGGGGTCGCGTGTCACGGGCGTGCGCTTCGACGCGTCCCGCCATGACGCCGGTCCCAAGACGATCTTCGGCCAGACCGGCAACTGGGACTGGCAGGACGTCCTGCGCCTGACGATCGCGCGCAAGGGCGTGGCCGAGCACATCACGACGAAGCTCTGGGCAGAGATCGTGGGGACGCCGCTGGCCGTCAAGACGCGGCGCAGCCTCGTCAAGCAGTTCCAGCGCTCCGGACGCAACATCAGGACGCTCGTCGCGGCGATGCTGCGTGCGCCCCAGCTGTACGACCAGCTCACGCGCCCCGACTGCGTCAAGTCGCCGGTCGTGTTCGTCGCCGGGCTGCTGCGGACCAACGGTTGGCGCGTGGACCGCCGCAACTGGGTCGGCTATCTGACGCTGGCCGGACAGCGCCCGTTCAGCCCGCCGAGCGTCGCCGGGTGGGACGGCGGAGCGGCGTGGTGCTCGACGACGGGCTTTCGCGCGCGCTACCTCGCCGCCGCGGAGGTGCTCGGGTTCACGCGGGGGCTCGCCCCGGTGCGGGTCGGGTCGATCGATTCCGGGCTCTCCCCCGGCGAGCACCTCGCGCTCGCCAAGCGTGCGCTGGCCGAGCCGTTCACGACCTCGCGCACCGACGCCGAGCTGCGCGCGCTGGCGACACGCGTGCTCGCCAGGCCCGCGACGAACGAGCCGAGCAGGCAGCGCAACGCCGAAGCGTGCCAGCGCGCGCTGCGCACACTGCTGATCGCCGGCCCCGACAACCAGCTCTGCTGATGGCGCGGCGCTCCCCATACACCGGCTGCGACGACTTCCACCGCTCCGCGGAGGATCATCGCCGGCGCCACCTCGTCGCGCCGCTGACGCGCCGCGAGGTCCTCGGCCTTGGTCTCGGCGCCGGGGTCGCCTTGTACCTCGCGCCGGGGACGCCGGTCCAGCGCGCGCTCGAGTCGACCGCCGAGGCCGCCGCAGGCGACCCCGGTGCGCGCGTGCTCGTCTCGGTCTTCCTGCCGGGTGGCCTCGACCTGCTCGACTCGATCGTGCCGCTGAACCAGTACGGGCGATACCGTGATGCGCGCGGCGCCTTCGCGCGTCCGGGATCCAGCCCGCGGCTCGGGACCTCCGGGCTCGGTGTGCATGACGCGCTGGCGCGCGGAAACCGCGGCGGCATCAAGGGGCTCTTCGACCAGGGAAAGATCGGCCTGCTGCCGGGCATCGACTACGCCAACCCGAACCTGTCGCACTTCACCTCGCGCGCGTTCTGGGAGACCGGCCTCGTCACGCGCGAGCTCGCGACCGGCTGGCTCGGGCGCTGGGCCGACAACTTCGGGTCCAAGGACAACCCGTTCCAGGCGCTCGGACTCGGCCCGCAGATGGCGCCGGTGCTCCGGACCGCGGGCGCGCCCGTCGCAGCGATCGAGACGCCGAAGGCCGCGCGTCTGCTCGGCGCGCTGGAGCCTGACGTGCTCGCGATGGCGACCGAGTCCTACGCGCGCCTCGGCCAGGTCGGCTCAAAGCGCCCGGGGCGCGACGCCGTCAACCGTGCGGCGCGGCTGACGAAGCGCGTCGCCGACGAACTCGCACCCTACGAAGCCAGCGCCCCCCAGCCGTCGCAGGACCCGGGCTCCAATCCGCTCAGCTCGCTGCTGCCGCCGCCGACGCCGAGCAACAACGCTCCGGCGTATCCCGGCGGGCTGCTCGGCGACCGTCTCAAGACGCTCGCGTTCATGCTCTCCCAGCCGCTCGGGACGCGCCTCGCGGCCGTCGACGCGCGCGGTCAGTTCGACACGCACGAGAACCAGGCGCCGGTGCTCGAGCCGCTTCTGACCGAGCTGTCGTTCGCGCTGTCGGCGTTCCAGCTGGACATCGAGCAGCGCGGGCTGGCCGACCGCGTCCTCGTCTTCGTCTGGAGTGAGTTCGGTCGCCGGCTCAAGGGCAACGCCAGCGCCGGCACCGATCACGGGGCTGGCGGCATCGCGTGGGTCCAGGGCACGCAGGCGCGCAGCGGTGTCCTCACCGACTACCCGCAGCTCAACGACCTCGACAGCCTCGGCAACCTCAAGGTGACCGTCGACTTCCGCCAGGTCTACGCCAGCCTGATCGAGCAGTGGCTCGCGTCCGACGCCGCGGCGGTGATCCCGCGTGCGGGTGAGCTGACGCGGGTCGGGCTCGTGCGATGAGCTTCCTGGCCGTCGCCGTCGCCGCGGCCGCCGCGTCGACGCCGGTCGGCGTCGGCCTTGACGAGTTCAACGTCGCGCTCTACCGCACGCGGGTCAAGCCCGGCGTGATCCGCTTCAACGCGCGCAACCTCGGCGAGGACCCACACGACCTGGCGATCCGCAGCCCCGGCGGGCGCGTGCTGAAGCGGCTTCCGGTGCTGCTGCCCAGCGAGCGCGGCACGCTGAAGATCAGGCTGCGCATGCGCGGGAGCTATCGCCTGATCTGCACGCTGCCCGGGCACGAGGCGCGCGGGATGCGGGCCACGCTGCGTGTGGTCCGCAAGCCGTGAGGGGATACCCTCGCTGCAGATGGCGGTTGCCCCCGAGCAGAACCTGACGCGCCGTGTGGTGGTGCTTGCCGCCGGCGGCACGATCGCGATGACGGGGCCGTCGGCGACGCCCGAGCTCGATGCCCAGGCCCTGATCGACAGCATCCCCGGGCTCGCCAACCATCCGACGCTCGAGGCGCGCTCGATCGTCAACAAGCCAAGCGCGCACCTCACGCTGGCCGATCAGCTCGAGATCTGCCGCCAGGCGCGCGATGTCGCGCGCCGCGGCGTCGGCGTCGTCGTGACGCACGGCACCGACGCGCTCGAGGAGACGGCGATGCTCTGCGACGTGCTGCACGACGCCGAGGCGCCGATCGTCTTCACCGGGGCGATCCGGCCGGCCAGCGCCGCCGGCGCCGACGGTCCCGCCAACCTCGTCGACGCCGTCAGCGTGGCGGCCTCGCAGGCGGCGTCGGGGCTCGGCGTGCTGGTCGTCTTCGGTGGCGAGATCCACCACGCGCGCTGCACCCGCAAGACCGACACGACGTCGCTCGTCGCGTTCTCTTCTCCGCAGACCGGTCCGCTCGGGCGCGTCACCGAGGGCCACCCGACGATCTGGTCGCGGATCCCGCGCAACCCGCCGCTGGACCCGCCCGACCTCGACAAGCAGGTGCACGTGCTGCCGTCCTACGCCGGCGACGACGGCACGCTCGCGCGGGCAGCGCTCGACACGAACCCCGACGGGCTGATCGTCGGCACGCTCGGCGCGGGACATCTCCCGCTGCCGGTCCTCGAGCTGTACCGCGAGGCGTCCGAGCGGATCCCGGTGGTCGCCTACTGCCGTCCCGAGCGGGGCGTGATCCTCAACGCGACGTACGGCTACGCCGGCTCGGAGCGCGACCTGCGCGACACGGCGATCATCCCGGCCGGCTTCCTCTCACCCCAGGCTGCGCGGATGAAGTTGCTCGCCTGCCTGGCCGCCGGGCTGACGATCGACGAGGTCCGCTGGGCGTTTCGCCAGGACGACGGTTGACGTGTCCCCCGTCTGACAAGTTAGGCTGTCGCATCCACCCGGGCAGGGGGTCCGGGAAAAATCAGCACATGGGGGGAAGCATGCGTAAGAAGTCCCTGGCCGCACTGATCACGGTCACCGCGCTCGGATTCGGAGGCGTCGCTCCGGCCACCGGCATGGCGAAGGCCAAGTCCAAGGCCAAGAGCGCCAAGGTCAAGAAGGCCACGAAGAACCCCGCTGGCCTGCTCGGCCTCTGCGGCGCGCTGAACCTGGACGGCCTCGACGGCCTGACGATCGACCTCACGCCGATCATCGTCGTCAAGGTCCCGGACATCTGCGGGGCATAGCTTCGCCGGGGTTCCGTAGGCGGTAGCTTGCGGAGCCCCGATGACGCGCCTGCTGTTCGTCTGCATGGGGAACATCTGCCGTTCCCCGACCGCCGAGGGCGTGATGCGCCGTCTCGTGGCCGAGCGCGGCCTCGAGCACGAGGTCGTCATCGACAGCGCCGGGATCGGCAGCTGGCACGTCGGCGACGCGCCGGACTCGCGATCGACGCAGGTCGCGGCGCGGCGCGGCATCACGCTCGAGGGCGCTGCGCGCCAGGTGCGCGCGGCGGACTTCGAGGACTTCGACCTGTTGCTCTGCGCGGATGCGTCCAACGTCCGCGACTTGCGCCGGCTGGCCCCCGACGCCGAGGCCGCGGCGAAGATCCGCCTGCTGCGCGAGTTCGACCCCGCCGCGGGCGGGGACCTCGACGTGCCCGATCCCTACTACGGCGGGGCCGACGGCTTTGACCACGTGCTCGATCTGGTCGAGGCGGCATGCGCGGGGCTGTTGGACGAGATCAGCTGAGCGCGGCGCTCGGCGCCCCGGTCGCGTCTGTTGCGTCCGTCGCCGGCGGCGACCTCAACGCGGCGTTCTGCGCGCGGCTGGAGGACGGCACGCGCGTGTTCGTCAAGACCGCCGACGATGCCGCCCCCGGTGCGTTCGCCGCCGAGGCGGCCGGCCTGCGCTGGCTTGGCGAGGCCGTCGCGGTGCCGCGGGTGCTCGCCGCGGGCGACTTCCTGGCGCTGGAGTGGATCGACGAGGGGCGCCTCTCTGCAGCCGGCGAGGAGGAGCTCGGCCGCACGCTCGCAGCGCTGCACCGCGCCGGCGCGCCGGCGTTCGGCGTCGCCGCGCCGGGCACGCCGGCGCCCGGCCGCGCCGCGTCCCGCGAGGGGGTGGTTCGGCTTATGAGCGATAGTCGCGCACAACCCGAACCACCCCTGCGGTTGGGACCGCTCACGCTTGCCGCCGACCCCGTCGACGACGCCGCGACGTGGATCGTGGAGCAGCGCTGGCAGCCGCTGGCGCGAGCGGCGGCCGACCGCGGTGCGCTGCCGGGCGCTGCGCTGCCGGCGCTCGACCGGCTCTGCGCAGCGGCGGCCGAGCTGCTCGGGCCGCCCGAGCCTCCGGCGCGGCTGCACGGTGACCTGTGGGCGGGCAACGTGCTCGCGCGCGCAGACGGCACGCCGGTGCTGATCGACCCCGCCGCCCACGGCGGCCATCGCGAGGTCGACCTCGCGATGCTGCGACTCTTCGGCGGCCCCTCGCAGCGCTGCTTCGACGCGTACGCCGAGGCCTATCCACTCGCCGCCGGCCACGCCGAGCGCGTCGCGCTGCACCAGCTCACGCCGCTGCTCGTGCACGCCGTGCTGTTCGGCGGCGGCTACGGCGCACGCGCCGCGGACGTCATCGCACGCTACGCCTGAGCTCGGGCCCGTTGTAGCGTCTGGCGCCGATGAGCGCCTTTGACGATCCCGCCGTCCTCACCCGCTTCGCCGACCTCGTGGTCGCCTTCGCGGCCAACGTCCAGCCCGGCCAGGTGGTCGCGATCGGCTCGGAGATCGGCAAGGAGCCGCTGACCCGGGCGCTCGCCGACAGCGCCTACCGCCACGGCGCCAAGTACGTCGACGTCACCTACTTCGACGTCCACGTCAAGCGCGCGCGGCTGCTGCACGCCGCCGAGGACACGCTCGACTACGTGCCGCCGTGGCTCGGCGAGCGCGTGCTGAAGCTCGGCGAGCTGCACGCCGCCCGCATCGGCCTGACCGGTCCGGCCGCGCCCGGCCTGCTCGACGACCTCGATCCCGCGCGCGTCGGGCGCGACCAGCTGCCCGCGCTGAAGGAGGGCGGCAAGGTCGTCAACGACCGCACGACCAACTGGGCCGCGGTGCCCTGCCCGACGCGTGCGTGGGCGCAGCTCGTGCACCCCGACCTCGACCCCGACGCCGCCTGGGACGCGCTCGGCGAGCAGATCATCCACGTCTGCCGGCTGGACACCGACGACCCGATCGCCGCCTGGCGCGAGCGCTGGGAGACGCTGGTCGGCGCCGCCGGGCGGATGGACGAGCGGCGCTTCGACGCGCTGCACTTCAACGGCCCGGGGACCGACCTGCGCGTCGGGCTGCTGCCGACGTCGAACTGGATGGCGGCGAAGTTCGAGACGCTCGACGGCATCGAGCACATGCCCAACCTCCCCAGCGAGGAGATCTTCAGCGCGCCCGATCCCAAGCGCGTGGACGGCGTGGTGCGCGCGACGAAGCCGCTCGTGCTCTCGGGGTCGATCATCCGCGGCCTCGAGGCAGAGTTCCGCGACGGCGTCGCGGTGCGCCTCGACGCCGACGAGGGCGCCGAGGTGCTGCGCGGCTACGCCGCCCGCGACGACGGGGCGTCACGCCTCGGCGAGGTCGCGCTCGTCGACCGTGAGGGCCGCATCGGCGCGCTGGACACCGTCTTCTTCGACACGCTGCTCGACGAGAACGCGGCCTCGCACATCGCGCTCGGCCAGGCCTACAAGTTCACCGCCGGCGAGCAGGACCACGCGCGCCTGAACAGCTCGCAGATCCACGTCGACTTCATGATCGGCGGCAACGACGTCGACGTCGACGGCATCGAGGCCGACGGCACCCGCGTGCCGGTGCTGCGCGGCGGGTCCTGGCAGATCTAGGCCGTTGCGATCGCGACGTTCGACGTCATCTCATAGGAGACGCGCCCGTCACTGGCGTACGGCTCGAGCGCTGCGGCGACCTCGGTTGTGACAGCAGCGCGCGCCTCGTCCGATGCCGCCGCGAACATCGGCGCGATCGGCCCGGCGGCCAACGCTCGCGGCGCGAACTCGGCGTGCTCGTCAAAGGTCGTCGTCAGCGTCGGCGCAGAGGTCCGGATGTCGGAGAACCCGGCTTCGCCGAGCAGCCGCTCGAGGTCCTCGCGCGAGACGCTGAACGGCGAGCGCATCATCTCCGCGGCCTCGAGGCTGATGTGGCGTTCGAGCGCGTCGTCGAGGATCTGGAAGCCTACGGAGCTGGCCCAGCAGCCGATCGCGATCCCGCCGCCCGGCTTCAGCGCGCGGCGCGCGTCGCGAAGCGCCGCGGCGCGGTCGGGGAAGAACTGCAGGCCATGGTGGATCGTGGCGACATCGAAGGCGGCGTCGGGCACCGGCAGCGCATCCGCGCTGCCCTCGAGATACTCGATCGGTGCGCTCCCCTCGGGGCCGGCCTGCTCACGCGCGACCGCGAGCATTGGCGGGCCGAGGTCGACGCCGGTGACCGCGCCGGTCGGTCCTGCGGCATGTGCGGCCAAGCGCGCGACGATCCCGGTGCCGCAGGCGATGTCCAGCACGTGGTCGCCCTCAGCAACGCCCGCATCGGCGACGAGTAGCTCCGCGAACGGCCTGAACATCGCCGGGACGAGGAAGTCTTCGTAGACCGCGGGCCCGCTGCCGCCCTGTGCGTTCCAATCCATCGATGTCATGCAGACGAGCGTAGCGGGCGCTCGCTACCCTGCGAGCGGACAAATCCAGGAGAGGTGCCGGAGTGGTTGAACGGGCACGACTGGAAATCGTGTAATGGGGAAACTCATTCGGGGGTTCGAATCCCCCTCTCTCCGCTCGCGCTGCTTACGCTCGCGTCGCTCCTGAAAATCGACCGGTTTGGGTGTCGGGTCGCTCATGGAGAGCGAAGGAGCGTCGTGCGAACCCCCGGGTTGACGCCCCGCCGGACGGTCACCCGTCCTAGGCGCACGTTGGCCGAAGTGCCAGCGGTTCGCCGCCCCCGACACCCGCGTGCGGGGGCCTAGTGGATGGACGTGACCTGATGCAGGGTGATGGTTCCGGCGATGTTCACGCCGTCGGTGCGGAGCTGGCGGCGTGTTTGCTGCTCCTCCGGCGCTCGCCGAGCCTGCGGGTTGCGGACATGCGTCGTCCTCGTTTCCCGAGCTCAGTTCTTGTCGCGGGGAATCGGGCGGGGACGTTCGGTTGCGCGCCAGTCCTCGATGGCGGCCGCGAGCTCCGCCCAGCCCGCGAACGCGAACCGGTGACCGTCCGCGGTGATCACCGTGCCGCCGGGCGCTTTGCCGTCGGTTTCCATCTCGAGGGTGGCTCGCGTGAGCCGGCCGCCTCCGTGTGAGTCGGTCATCGGCGAGCACATCGCGTGGTCCGCACGTCGAGATCGAATGGGAGTGTGGCGTCGAGCTGGCAGCCATCGGCGGTGCGCAGGACGACGTCGCCCTTCCCCTCGCCGCGAAGGCGATCGCCGTCGCGGACGAACGTCTCCAGCACGTCCGGGGGAGTCGCGAACCTGAAGCGCAGGTCCCACATCCGCCCTGGGGACCGGCGCGGCTTCCCGGCCGGCGGGTCGGACATCGTCACGCGCTGCGGGTCCGCGCACGTGCTCGACACGGTGAGCGTCTCGAGCGTCGAGGCGGTCGCCGGCGCGCAGAGCGCCAGCGCGAGGGCGGCCATGCCGAATGACAGAGCCTTGTTCGTCATGTGTGCGGTTCCTAGTTGGCGAAGTGGCGCTGAAGCCAGCTTCGGATGTGGGCGTACTCCGCCTGCGCATAGGGGGCGCCGTGCAGGTGGATGTCATGGCCCGCGTCGGCGATCACGTGGAGCTCGAGCTGGGCGGCCGGGCTCCAGGCGGCGCCCTCGTCCGCTGCCTGGGGACATGCGGGGGTGTCGCAGAACCCGTAGTCGTAGTTGCCGACGAGCGACAGCACCGGCACGTTGACCTTCTTGGAGAGGCTCGGGTCATGGATGATCAGGGGGAACCCCGCCGCGTAGAGCGCGCCGACGGTGTCCTTGTGCGACTCGTCGTAGGCGATCACGCTCGGGTCGGCCACGGCGGTGTTGTAGAAGCCGTTCGTGCTGCGGGTCCCGGGGCGGGTCGTCATGTATCCGGGGTCGAGGCCGAGACGCGCGAACGCCGGGTCGAGTACCGCCGGATACATCGACAGTGGGACGGCGAGCCCCTTGAGTGCCAGGCGGTGTGTGAAGCCGGTGACCACGACGCCATCCACGTCGTGGTAGGTGGCGGCCTCGAGCGTGACCGCGCCGGAGCCCGCCGAGTGGCCGACGAGGATCACGCGCCTGAAGCCGCGTGCCCGCATCGTCTGGACGAGCTGGTGGAGCACCGCTGCCTGCGTGTGCTGAGACACGAGCACCGAAAGCGGCCGGCTGCTCTTGCCGGAGCCGAGCAGGTCGACGTTCAGGATCGACGCATCGCCGGCCAGGTTCCTGACGAATGAGTACGTCCCCGGGTCCTGCGGCCAGTCCCAATAGAGGCGGTTGTAGGTCGCACCGTGGGCCGTTATCAGCAGCGTGTGGTCGTTGCTCGGGTCGGCCTTCCGGCAGAGCGTGCCGGCGACTTTGTACGGCGCCGACAGCAAGCTGGCGCGGACCGAGAAGGTCGTGTCGGTGCATGCGGCATCTGCCGAAGCCGGCGCGCAGAACGCCAGAACGAGTGCGGTCATGCCGAATGTCAGAGCCCTGATCGTCATATGCGCCATGATCAGCCAGGCGCTCGCACCGTCACAACGGGGAGCGACCGAAGACTTGACCGAAGGAATATCCGTCCGAGGAGGACCCGCACGAGCCGCGCTGCTGCTTGAGCGAGAGCGCGAGCTCGATGAGCTGGCCACACTGCTGCGCGACGCCGCGCGCGGCAGCGGGCGGGTCGTGCTGATCCAGGGACCCGCCGGGATCGGCAAGACGCGCCTGCTCGGCGAGACCTGCGCGCTCGCCACCGGCCTTGGCTTCGATGTGCTCGCGGCCCGCGGCGGCGAGCTCGAACGCGAGTATGGCTTCGGGATCGTCCGCCAGCTGCTCGAGGCACCGCTCGCGCGTGCCGACCCGAGCCTGCGCGCCGAGCTCCTCGCCGGCGCCGCGGAACTCGCAGAGACGGTTCTCTCGCGCTCGCCGCGCAGCGCGGTCGCCGGGGCCGACACCGCGGGCTCGGTCCTGCATGGCCTGTATTGGCTTGTCGCCAACCTCGCCGAGCGCTCGTCGCTGCTGCTTGCCATCGACGACCTGCACTGGGCCGACGGCCCGTCGATGCGCTTTCTGGTCTACCTGGCGCGGCGGCTCGAGGGGCTGCCGGTGGTGCTTGCGGTTGCCACCCGCACCGCCGAGCCCGCGGCCGCGCCCGAGCTCGTTCAGGCGCTCGAGCTCGAGGCCCCCGCGCCGGTGCTGCGTCCTGGACCGCTCAGCGATGAGGGGGTTGCGACGCTGGTGCGGAACGGTCTCGGCGACGATGCCGCCGACGAGCTCTGCGCCGCTTGTGCGGACGCGACCGGCGGCAACCCCTTCCTGCTGTCCGAGCTACTTGCCGATCTGAGCTTCGATCGAGCGTCGGCCGGAATCGACGCCGCGGCGATCCGGCGGAGGGTTCCGGAGCGGGTGTCGGCGTCGCTTCTCCTCCGCGTCGGACGTCTCGGACATCACGCTCCGGCGCTCGCCCGCGCGGTTGCGGTGCTGGGCCCCGTCGCGAGCGTCACCCGAGCGGCCCGTCTAGCCGGGGTCGAGGTCGGCGAGGCCCGCTCGCTGTCGAGCGCCCTGACCGACGCTGTGGTCTTCGCGGAGGGCGAGCCGTTGCACTTCGTTCACCCCATCGTGCGCTCTGCGATCTATGAGGACATCGCGGCCGGGGAGCGGCAATCGCTGCACGCCCGCGCCGCGCGGCTGCTGTCCGCCGAGGGTGCCGAACCGGAGGTCGTCGCAACACACCTGCTCGCGTGCGATCCGGACGGCGAAGCGGCGACCCTCGCGACCCTGCGCGAGGCCGCGGACGCAGCGCTCGCCCGTGGCGCCCCGGAGGCCGCTGCTCGCTACCTGCGGCGAGCGTTGCTCGAGAACCTCACGAACGATGTGCGCGCGCACGTGCTCCACGTCCTCGGCGAGGCCGAGTGCCGCAGTGCCGCCGTCGGTGGGATCAGGCGGCTGCGCGACGCGATCGACACCGCGCGCGATCCGACACATCGCGGTGAGATCGCGCTCGTCCTCTCGCAAGCGCTGGTCCACGACGGGCGACTCGACGAGGCGGGGTCCATCCTCAGCGCCGCGATCGCCGAGCAGCCCGGTTTGCAGCACGAGCTGCGGCTTGCGCTCGAGTCGCGACTGGCCTGGCTCGCCTCGCTCTCCCCGATGACCTACCGCCTCTACGGTGACCGCCTCAGCCGCGTGGTCGCAGACGTGGCTGGCGGAACGGCCGCCGAGCGAGGGGTGCTTGCCAACCTCGCGCTGCGACAGACGATCGAGGGTGGCACGGCAACCGAGGCTGCCTCGTTGGCGGCTCGCGCGCTCGGCGGCGACTTGGCGGGCCGCGACATCTCACAGCAGTTCGCCGAGCCGGTTCTGGCCCTGATCGCCGCCGAGGAGTTCGCTCTCGCCGAGCACCACCTCGAGGCGTTGCTCGCCAAGGCACGCGCGGCAGGCTCGCTCGCCGACAGCATGCTCGCCCTGGTCTTCCGATCGATGTTGGAGTACCGCCGCGGTCGCGTGCTGCAAGCCGAGGACGATGCCCGCGGCGTCCTCGAGGCGACCGCGCTCGGCGCCCCGACTAGCGCCGCCGGCGCGTATCTGATCCATGTGCTCGTCGAGCGCGACGAGCTCGACGAGGCGCAATCCGTTCTCCGGGGGCTGGGGGCCGTCGGGGAGCTGCCACCCAACGTCATGTCCAGCCGCCTGCTGCTCGCGCGCGCCCAGCTCGAGCTGGCTCGCGGTGAGCTCGCGCGAGGCGTTGCCGACCTTCGCCTCCTCGCGGACCGGGCCAAGGGCTGGGTCGACCGTGACCCGGCAAACTTTCCGTACCGCTCGACGCTCGCGGTCGCGCTCGCCGGCGGAGCCGAGCATGTTGAGGCGCGGGCGCTGGCGGCAGAGGAGCTCGACCTTGCCCGCGTCTGGGGGTCGCCGCGACCGGTCGGCGTCGCCCTCCGAGCGCTCGGGTTGGTCGAAGGGGGCACCCTCGGGATCGAGCTGCTCTCCGAGGCAGTATCGATCCTCGACGCGTCGGAGGCGCGGCTCGAGTACGCCCGCGCGCTGGTGGACCTCGGCGCGGCGCTGCGACGCAGTGGCAGCAACGGCGACGCTCGCGGCCCGCTCGCGGAGGGAATGGCCGTCGCGCACTCTTGCGGAGCGACCGCGCTGGTGGAGCGGGCTCACGAGGAGCTGCTCTCGGCGGGCGCGCGGCCGCGGCGGATCGCGGTCACCGGCGCCGCCTCGCTCACGCCGAGCGAGCGGCGCGTGGCGCGCCTGGCCGCCGACGGGATGAGCAACAAGGAGATCGCCCAGGCCCTGTTCGTGACGTTGCGCACCGTGGAGATGCACCTGTCCAATGCCTACGCCAAGCTCGACATCCGCTCGCGGCACGATCTGCCGCGGGCGCTGGAACGCTCATGACAACCGACTTCGAATTCGTCGAGCGCGGGCGCGGCGATGCGATCCTGCTCGTGCACGGCGGCGTGTTCAGCGACTGGTTCGTGCCGGTTGCCGCGCGCCCGGAGATGGACGACTTCCGCGTCATCCGCATGCGCCGCGCCGGCTACGGACAGGGGAGCGTGCCCTCTGCGCATCTGACGCTCGCGGACCACGCTGCGCACTGCGCCCGGTTGCTGGGCGAGCTCGAGATCGACACCGCCCACGTCTGCGGTCACTCGAGCGGCGCATTGATCGCGCTCGAACTCGCCCTCTCCCGGCCCGACGCCGTGCAGAGCCTCGTGCTGCTCGAGCCCGCGCCGGTTTCAGCGCTGGTCGGGCCGCAATGCCAATCCGCGGTTCCCGCGGCCCTGGGGCCGGTCATGGTCGCGGCCGCAGGCGGCGAACTCGCCAGCGCGTTCGACCTCTTCCTGCGCGCCGTCGGCGGTGCGCACTACCGGTCGGTGCTCGACGCCGCGCTCGGCCCGGACGGTTACGAGCGTGCGCTACAGGAGTCGGCCTTCTTCTTCGGCGACGAGGTACACGCAGCCCAGGAGTGGACCTTCGGTCCGGACGAGGCTGCGCGGATCGAGCAGCCGATGCTCCTCGTCGAGGGTGGCGAGACCGCAACGGTGTCGACGATCCCGCCCGAGTCGGTGCGACTCCTCGCGGAGCTCGTTCCGTACGCCGAGACCAGTGTGCTCCCCGGAGCAAGCCACCTCATGCCGCTCGAGGATCCCGGCGGCGTGGCTCGACTCGTGACCGAGTTCGCGCGGCGGCATGTCCCCGACGGGCCTTAGCCGAGCGCCGGATATGGACGTCAGTGCACGTTGCAGCTACCGCTCCAGCAGGCTTGCGACCAGAGTCTCCAGGTCGGGCTTAGGGTTCGCACGTCGTCCCGACCTCTCCGTCTCGGGCTTTACCACGCGACAGGCCGGTCCAGTGCCGGCCGGCGTCGGCGGTGATGCGCCAAGGCAGTACCGCCGCTGATTGGCGCTTTGCCGTGGTCGCGTCAGTACGTTCGGTGCGCATGCGGAATGCGCGCGCGGCGTTGGCGTTGGCTTCGTCCCTGGGGGTCGTCATCGCCGGCTGCGGCGAAGGTGGCGGGCGGGACGCTCCGCCGACCGCTCGAGCCGCAGTGCCGACGACGTCGGTGCATCCCCTTGGCGAGGCGGGCAGCGGGACGTTCGGGCAGCCGGTCGCGGTCAGCCCACAGGGCGTGGACATCAAGGACGAGGCGTCGGTCGCGGTGAACAGCGCTGGGCGGATCGTCGCCGCGTGGACAGCGTCCGTCGCGAGCGGCGGGGGGCAGCGTGGGTATCGCACGCAGGTGCGGATCGGGGGGATGGACGGACGATTCGGACCGACGGTGTCGCTCGGCGGGTCCGCGCTGCCCGGATCGCAAGGACCGGGGGTTGCATCGGCCATCGGCGCGGACGGGACCGTCGCTGTGCTCTGGATCGAGCGCGGTGCACGAGTCCCACAGCTCCGGCTCGCGCTCAAAGCGCCGGCGGCCGCGACGTTCGCCCGCCCGGTCACGATCGGCGTTGGGCACGGCATACAGCTCGCCGGCCTCGTCGTTGCGTCCGATGGTCGCGTCACGGCTGCGTGGCAAACCGGCTTTGCCGGCGGCGCAGTCCACGTCGTGACCGGTCACGGCGATCAATACCGTCCCCTCCCGATCGTGCCGCGGCGCGTCCACTCGTATGGCGCCGCGTCACTCGCGACGACGGCGGACGGCGTGCAGATCCTCACCTACGAAACCGCGACGTTCAACGCGGTCGTCATCCAACCCGACCAATCTCGTGCCCAGCACACCATCCCGCTCGTGGAGGGCGCGGCCTTCGGGGGATCCGGCGGCATCGCCATCGCCGGCAACGACGGCACAGACCTTCACGTGATGCCACTTTCCGCGGCGGGCAGCCTGCTCCCATCACGGCGCGTGGGGCGCTGGCTCGGCGAGACACCCTCGCTGGTGCGCGCCACCGTCGGTCCGATCATCGCCCTACCACCCGACCGATCGCTCAGCGCGGTGTGGGAGGTCCACACCGCGCTGAGCGGCGACAACGACGACGACATCGTTGCCGCCCGGATCATGGTCGCGAGCGCCTCCCGCGGGGGCGGTTTCGGAACTGAGCAACGGCTGTCGACGCGCGGACGTCTCGGCGAACACCCATCGATCGCCGCGGTCGGCGACACGACAGTTGCGATCTGGACCGAGAGAACACACGGCGACCCCGAGTCGATTGCGTTCCGGATACGCCGTCCCGGTCGGCGACGTTTTGGACGACTGCACGAAATCGCGACACGCACCCCGGGTATCCCCACGCTCACCGCCAGCGGCCGCCACCTCGTCGCGGCGTGGCAGGGACCCAACCGCCGGTCTCGCCTGACGCTGGCCCTCTGGCGCGAGCCTCGATGAGACGCGCGAAGGTGCGGGCGCAACCTATCGTGATCCCACGCGGGTAGGGTCGTCGCGTGCGTGGGATGCTGCTGGTGGCAGGGATTGCCGTTTGCTGGTCGCTTCCTGGTGCGGTGCTCGCGTCGCCGCACGCCACGAACCTGCAGGGAGCGGTCGTTGCCGCCGATCGCGGGAACGCCGTCGTGGTCGGCGAGCGCGGCGGGAAGATCCGGCTCGCCCGTCTTGACCGCTACGGCCGGCCGCGCGGGCTGCGCACGCTCGGGACTGGCGACGCGTCGGATTCGCTGGACGTTGCGCTCGCGGGCAATCACGTCGCGGCGGCGTGGCTCAGTAACGAGACGCTCGTCCTCGCGCGCGCCAGTCTCCACGGCGGCCCGGTCCAGATCGAGCGGCTGCGCGGGCGCGGCATCGTCTTCCACGCGATCGCCGTCAACGACCGGGGCGTCGTGCTCGACGCCTTCAAGGATGCGCCCGACTTCGATCCCACGGGCGTCAGTGGCTTTCTCGCGCGCCCTGGCGAGCCCGCGCGTCTGATTGAGGTCGCCGCGATCACCGACGACAACCGCAACGACATCGCGGTCAGCACAGACCTGGCCGGCGGGTTTCACGTGTCCTGGCAGTCCGACCGTGGGTACGACATCGGCGACACGGTGCTTGGGCGAGCCGACGCTGACGCGCTGGGCGTGTTCGCGCCGGCAGTCGAGCAGGACCTCAACCGCGCCCTGTACTACCTCGACGTTGGCACGGCAGCCGACGGCAGCCAGGTTGCGGCGTTCATCCACGGTGGCCGCGTGATGACAACCCGGCGGGCGCCCGGTGGCGCGTGGTCGAAGCCCCGCGCCGGAGGCCGGGTCGGTGCTGCGATGCTTGCGCTGGCGGTCGCGCCGAGCGGTGCGGCGATCGTCGCCTACGCTCCGCTCGATGGCCCGTTCGGACCGGGGACCGTGCGGGCGCTCGTCATCGCAAAGTCCGGCGCGTCCCGGGCGGTGACGATCGGCAAGGGGTACCTGGAGGGCGTCATCGCTGATCGCCGCGACCGGGCACGGGTGGTATGGGTGACCGGCGGCCCGACGCGCGTGCACGCGAGCACGATCCACCTCGCGTCTCCCCGGCCACCGCAGAGACGCACGCTCGCTCGTGACTGCTTCGGGGCGCCCGACGGCGAACTCGACAGCCACAACCGCGTGGCCGGCGACACCGACGGACGCCTCACAGTCGGAGTTGTCTGCGGCCGCAGTCAGCGGCCATCGCTGATCCGGTCACCCGCACCGTGACCGGGCCCAGCACGGCGACCGCCACGAGTGCCGCCGTCGCGTCGCGACGGCGCATCACGCCTAGACGGACGAGCAGGCCGGTTACTGTTGGCCGCGATGCAGACCGAGGTTCGCGACCTGGCCGCACTCGACATTCCGGAGGCGCCGTTCGGCGACCCTGATCTGACGGGGGACGGCTTCCGGGGGGCCATGGAGGAGCTTGCGAGCGCCACCTGGATCGCCCGGGTCGGCGAGGTCGGCGTGGTCGTGCTCGATCGCGAGGCCGTCACCTTTTTCCTGCGCACGCCCGAGGCGCGGTTTCCCGGGCGGCTGATGCTCGAGGTCCAGGGCGTCACCGAAGGCCCGCTGTACGACCGGCTCACGAACCTGCTCCTGGACCTCGACGGCGATCACCACCGGCGCTTGCGCCGCCTGGTACAGCCGGCCTTCACGCCGGCGGCCGCCGATGCGCGGCGCCCGGCCATGCGTGAGGTGCTGGAGGAGCTGTGGGAGCCGGTCGCCGCCGCCGGGCGCTGCGACTTCGTCGGCGCGATCGCCCAGCCCTATCCGGCGCGGATGATCGCGGCCGTGATGGGTGCGCCGGCGGCCGATGCTCCACGGCTCGCGGCGTGGGCGACCCTGATCCAGGGGCAGTTCGATCCGGTGAAGGTGGCGACGCAGCGGGCTGAGCTCGAGCGTGCGGCCGCGGAGTCCCAGACCTACGCGTGGGATCTGCTCGCGCAGCGGCGCGGCGCGCCGGGGGAGGATCTGATCTCCGCGCTGCTGGCCCTGGAGGCCGAGGGGGACCGCCTCAGCGAGACGGAGGTCATCGACCTCGTCAGCGCCGTGCTCGTCGGCGGCGTCGACACGACGCAGGCCCAGCTCGCTCATGCGCTGCGCTTGTTCGCGCAGCATCCGGACCAATGGGCGGCGCTGGCCGCTGACCCGGGGCTGGCCGCGGCGGCGGTCGAGGAGGTGTTGCGCTTCGAGCCGATCACCCCGCTGACCGCCAGGATCACGCGCGAGGAACTGACCTTCCGAGACGTCCGCTTCCCTGCCGGCACGATCGTCCTCGCCGCCGCGATCACGGCCAACCAGGACGATGGCGGCTTCGACATCCGCGCAGAGCGCTCGCGCGAGCGCTCGCTGACGTTCGGCGCCGGTCCGCACTTCTGCCTCGGCGCGAGCCTCGCACGCGCCGAGCTCGCCGAGGCGCTGACGTTCCTCGCGCCGCGCATGCCGGGCCTCGCACTCGATGGCGCGCCCCGCTACGACACGCCGCTCGGCGTCTATGGCTTGCTCGCGCTTCCCTTGCGGTGGGAGGTCGCGTAGGTCGCGCGCGCCTGTGATTCACTTGCGCGCGTGGCTGTTCCGAAGGACGTCGAACGTCGCCGCGCGGAGCGGGCAACCCGGCGCGCGGAGCAGACGCGGGCCAAGCAAGAAGGCGCCGCGGCGTCCGCACCGGTCAGCCTCGAGGAGCTCGCCGCGCGGGTGGCGAAGCTCGAGCAGTGGTCCGGAGTCGTCGGCGACAAGTTGCTTCGCGAGCTGAACGTGATGAAGCGCCTGCTCTGGCTCGACGTCACGGAGCTGCCGTTCCCCGAGCGTCTCACGGCCCACCGCATGCGCATCGCGTCGCAGAGCGACGAGGACGGGATCGTCGTCGCGCTGCTGCGCGAGGTCGGGACGGGGCCGCGCCGCTTCGTCGAGATCGGCTGCGGGAGCACCGGAGGCAACAGCGGGCTGCTCGCGCTGGAGCTCGCGTTCTCCGGCCTGATGGTCGACGGGGACGACGCTCGTGTCGAGGTCGCTGCCGCGACGTTCAGGCGCGCACGCGTGGACGTCGTGCACGCCTGGGTGACCGCCGAGAACATCGCGGAGCTCATCAAGGAGCAGGGGCACGAGGGCGAGATCGACGTCCTGAGCATCGACCTCGACGGCAACGACGTGTGGATCTGGGAGGCGGCTCTGCGCGCGGTCGATCCACGGATCGTCGTCATCGAGTTCAACACCCAGATGGGCCCGGACCGCGCGGTCGCGGTTCCGTATGCGCCCGATTTCGACCGCCACGAGCGCCGCCTGAGCTACTACGGCGCCTCGCTCGCGGCGGTTGTGACGATCGGCCGTCGACTCGGGTACCGGCTGGTGGCGACGACGCCGGGCGGCACCAACGCGTTCCTGCTGCGTGACGGCGTCGGGACACATGTCCCCGAGGGGAACGCGCGCGAGATGTGGTCGCTGACAGACAAGACCGTCAAGAAGCGCATGGACCGGCGCGGCCGCCTGGGCGACCCCGTCGAAGACTTCTACGCCTACGTCGCCAGGGAGAAGCTCCCGCTCGTCGATCTCGATGGCCATGAGCACCCGCGAAGCTGACGTCGTCGTCGTCGGAGCCGGTCTGGCCGGCTTGGCGGCGGCGCAGACCCTGACCGACGCCGGCCTGTCGGTGACCGTCCTCGAGGCACGTGATCGGGTGGGCGGGCGGTTGCTCAACCACGAGCTGGCAGGTGGCGGGATCGTCGAGGTCGGTGGCCAGTGGGTCGGCCCGACGCAGTTGCGGGTCAACGCCTGGATCCGCGAGCTCGGCCTCGAGCTCTTCGAGACCTACGACGAGGGCTTCAACCAGTTCGAGTACCGCGGCCGGCTCTCGCGATACCGCGGCGCGATCCCCAAGCTCAACCCGGTCGTCCTCGCTGATGTCGCCCAAGCCCAGGCACGCCTGGATCGCATGGCCAAGCAGGTGCCCCTCGACGAACCCTGGCGCGCACCGAAGGCCGCCAGGTGGGATTCGCAGACGGTCGCGACGTGGCTGTCTCGCCACACCCACACGGGCGGCGCCCGCGGGTTCTTCCAGCTGCTCTGCGAGGCGGTGTTTGCCGCCGAGCCAGCAGACCTGTCGCTGCTGCACTTCCTGTTCTACGTCAACTCCGGCGGTGGCATCGACACGCTGATCTCCACCGACGGCGGCGGCCAGCAGCATCGCATCGTCGGTGGCTCACAGCTGATCGCGCAGCGCGCCGCCGAGCGGCTCGGCGACCGGGTTGTGCTCAACGCCCCGGTCAGCAAGATCGCCGGCGACAGCGAGTCGCTGGCCGTCTTCGGCGACGGCGTTCAGGCGCGGGGCGCACATGTGATCGTCGCGCTCCCGCCGACCCTCGCCGGGCGCCTCGCATACGAGCCGAGCCTGCCCGGGGATCGCGACCAACTGACCCAGCGGGTGCCGCAGGGCTCGGTCATCAAATGCATGGCCGTCTACGACGAGCCCTTCTGGCGCGCTGACGGGTTCTCCGGCCAGGTCACCAGCACCGACGGGCCGGTCAAGGTCGTCTTCGACAACACGCCATCCAGCGGCGGCGTCGGCGTGCTCCTCGGGTTCCTCGAAGGCGAACAGGCCCGCGCGCTGGGACGCGTGCCGCTCGACGAGCGGCGCGCCGCCGTCGTCGCCTGCTTCGTCCGCTTCTTCGGCCCCCGCGCCCGGCAGCCGATCGAGTACGTCGAGCGCGCGTGGGCCGAGGAGATCTACAGCCGCGGCTGCTACGGCGGCTACCTCCCGCCTGGAACGTGGACCTCGCTGGGCGTCGCGCTGCGACGCCCGTGCGGGCGCATCCACTGGGCGGGCACCGAGACCGCCGAGGTCTGGAACGGCTACATGGACGGCGCCATCAGCTCCGGCGAACGCGCCGCCCGCGACGTCCTCGCGGCCGGCGTCCAGCGGGTCCACGCGGGGGCGTGATCCGGCTTACACTCGTGGCCATGGGAGGCCTCCGGGGGCGGGTGGCACTGCTGGTGGGTCGGCTTCCTCCAGCCCGTCGCCCAGGAGGCGACCGACCTCTACCTGCTCGACCTGTCCACGCGCGCCGTCCGCCGCCTCACCACCACCGGCGATGACGGCTGGATCATCCCCGAGTTCACGTGGGACCCGAAGAACCGCTACCTGTTCTGGACCGAGCAGCGAGTCGTCGACTCCCTGCGCGTCCCGCTCCCGCTCGACCCGGTCAAGCAGTTGCAGCGCCTGGCCGCCTACGTCGCGGACCCGGCGTTGCCGCGGGTCGGCGACAACAACATCGCGCTCGTGCCGCTCGAGGCGCGCACGCGCGTCATGCGCTTTCGCCTGCCGGCCAAGCGCTCGCGCTGAGCCGTAGCCTGTCGGGTCGTGCCCGAGCTGACGGTCTACGAGAAGAACGCCTGCACGACGTGCAAGAACCTCGCGCTGCTGCTGCAGGAGCGCGGGATCGCCTTCGACGCCGTCGACTACCACGTGACCGGCCTCACCGAGGACGAGCTGCGCGGCCTGCTGGCCAAGGCGGGCGCGCGGCCGCAGGACTTCCTGCGCGCGCCCGAGGCGACGGCCATCGGCCTGGATGCGGACGCCCTCGGCGACGACGCGCTGATCGCCGAGATGGTCGCCCACCCTGCGCTCGTCCAGCGCCCGATCGTCGTGCGCGGCGACCGTGCCGTGCTCGCGCGTCCCGTCGAGCGCGTGCTCGAGCTGCTCGACGACGAGTGATTCAGTCGGGCAGCTGGGGCATCGACCAGCCGGGGTCGCGCCCGAGTAGCACCGCGCGCGTGATCGACTGCGTGCCGTAGCGGTCGCGCACGGCGTCAAGCGTCGCGTCGAGCGCCCGCGCCCGCGCGTCCTCGACGGGCAGCATCAGCTGCGCGGGGTTGCTGTCCTCGAGGTTGGACAGCGACAGGCCGAGCAGCGTGATGCCCTGGCGCTCGATCAGCGGCTGGGCGTCGGTCAGCAGGACGCGTGCGGTCGCGAGGATCGCGGGCGTCTGCGTCGTGGCGCGCGGCAGCGTCAGCGAGCGCGTCGCGCGTGTGAAGTCGTCGAAGCGCAGGCGCAGGACGACCGTGCGGGCGGCTCGCCGCGCCGCGCGCATCCGCCGCGCGACGCGGTCGACGATCCCCACGAGCACCGCATCGATCTCCGCCATCGACCGCGGCCCGCGCCCCAATGCGCGCTGCGAGCCGATCGAGCGCCTGCGCCGGCGCGGCTGCACGCGCCGCGGGTCGCGGTTGTGCGCGAGCGCGTGCAGCTTGCGCCCGGCGGCACGCCCGACGAGCTCGACGAGCGCGGGCTCGCTGAGCGCTGCGACCTGCGCGACGGTCGTGATGCCGCGGGCGCGCAGCGTCGTGGCGGTGACCGGGCCGACGCCCCAGAGGCGCTGCACCGGCAGCGCGTGCAGGAACTTGAGCTCGGCGCCCGGCGGTACGAGCAGCAGGCCGTCGGGCTTGGCGACCGCGCTGGCCACCTTCGCCAGGAACTTCGTGCGCGCGACGCCGACGGTGATCGGCAGGCCGACCTGCTCGTGCACCGCGCGGCGCAGGCGCCTGGCCATCTCGACCGGCGTTCCGGCGATCCGCAGCATCCCGCGGACGTCGAGGAACGCCTCGTCGATCGAGATCCCCTCGACCAGCGGGGTGGTGTCCTCGAAGATCGCGAACACCGCCTCGCTGGCCGCGGTGTAGGCCTCGAATCGCGGCCGCACGACGATCGCCTGCGGGCACAGCCGCCGCGCCTGCCGACCACCCATCGCCGAGCGCACGCCGAACGCGCGCGCCTCGTAGCTGGCGGCCAGCACGACGCCACCGCCGACAATGACCGGGCGTCCCTGCAGGCGCGGATCGTCACGCTGCTCGACCGACGCGAAGAACGCGTCGAGATCTGCGTGGAGGATCGTGGCGTCGTGCAGCATGCGAACGTATGTTCGCATGCGCGTGGGACCGGACCGTCAGTCAGTCCACGGGCCGCAGCGTGGCGGGGGCGTCGGAGCTGATCGCGATCACGATGTGCTGGCGGGAGACGGCCAGGAACTCGTGGTGCGTGCCGGGTCCGTCGTGACCGAGCAGCTCGACGGTCACGTCCGTCAGCGAGATGAAGTCGCGCTCGCTCGCGTTCAGGACATCGGAGATGCGCGAGCGGTAGCCGTCGCGCGACAACGTCAGCAGGCCCTCGATGCGGTGGCGATCGGTCTCGATCAGGATCCGCTCTTGGCGGTGCTGCTGGGACGACATGCCTTCCATCCTCCCACTGTCGGCACGACCTGACCGTGGGCTTAACCTCAGCGCGTCCGCGCCAGACACGTCACCGCGAGATAGCGCCCCGCGCGATCGGTCGGCTGCAGCGGGAACGCGAGGCCGGCGCTCGCCGCCCACAGCGGCGCCGGCTGGTCTGAGACGGCCCAGCCGGGCGGCCAGGCGCTGACGTCGCAGTCCTCGAGCGCGGCGATCAGCGCCCGCAGCACCTCCTCGCGGCCGGGCTCGCGCACGGGCATGCGCTCGCGGAAACGCTGGATGCAATGCGCGCTGGGGACGATCTCCCGCGCGTCCGGGTGCTCGGTGCGCGCGAAGTTCCCCAGCATCGCGCCGTAGTCTGGCGGGAGATGCCGGTCGACAGCAGTCACGACGTCGTCATCGTCGGCGGCGGCCACAACGGGCTCGTCGCCGCGAGCTACCTCGCACGGGCCGGGCGGTCGGTGCTCGTGCTCGAGCGCCGCGGCCATGTCGGCGGCGCCGCCGTCTCCGAGCGCCCGTTCGCCGGCGTCGATGCGCGGCTGTCGCGCTACGCCTATCTCGTCAGCCTGCTGCCCGGCCAGATCGTCGAGGAGCTCGGGCTGGGCATCGCGCTGCACCGGCGCGCGATCTCGTCCTACACGCCGGTGCCGGGCGACCCCGCTCGCGGCGTACTCGTCGGGCCGGCGCCGAATCCCGGCTGGACGCGCCTGTATGACACCTGCGCGCGTGTCGCCCGCGCGATCTCCCCGGCGCTGCTGCAGCCGCTGCGCGCCCGTGACGACCTGCGCGCGGACGTCGGCGACGACGCCGCCTGGGATGCGCTGATCGAGCGCCCCATCGGCGAGCTGATCGAGGACTGCCTCGACGACGACACGCTGCGCGGGATCGCGCTGACCGACGCGCTGATCGGGACCTTCGCCGGCGCCCATGACGCCGACCTGCGCCAGAACCGCTGCTTCCTCTACCACGTGCTCGCGCCGTGGGACGTGCCCGCGGGCGGGATGGGCGCAGTCAGCGCGGCGCTGGAGCGGGCGGCGCGCGACGCGGGCGCGGAGATCCGCTGCGACAGCGAGGTCGTCGCCGTCGAGCCGGGCGCGGTGCGCGTCGCGGGCGGCGGTGTCGCGCGCGGGGGACACGTGCTCGCGAACGTCGCGCCCTCGGTGGTCGAGCGCCTGCGCGGGCGCGACGCCGCCGAGGCGCCCGAGGGCGCCCAGCTGAAGGTCAACCTGCTGCTCTCACGACTGCCGCGCCTGCGCGACGCGCGTGTCGATCCGCGCGACGCGTTCGCCGGGACGTTCCACGTCAACGAGGGCTACGCCCAGCTGGAGACGGCCCGCGGGCAGGCCGCCGACGGCGCGATCCCCGACGTCGTCCCGTGCGAGCTCTACTGCCACTCGCTCTCCGATCCGACGATCCTCGGGCCCGACCTGCGGGCCGCCGGCGCGCAGACGCTGACGTGCTTCGCGCTGCACATGCCGGCGCGCCTGTTCGCTGCCGATCACGACGCCGCGCGCGACCGTGCGCTGGCGGCGACGCTGCGCTCGATCGACGCCGTGCTGGCCGAGCCGCTGGCGGACTGCATCTGGCGCGACGCCCGCGGCGAGCCGTGCATCGAGGCGCGCACGCCACAACAGCTCGAGGACGAGCTCGGGCTGCCCGGCGGCAACATCTTCCACCGCGATCTGTCCTGGCCGTTCGCCGAGGAGGAGTCCGAGGTCGGCACCTGGGGCGTCGAGACCGACGACCCGCAGATCCTCGTCTGCGGCGCCGGCGCGCGGCGCGGCGGTGGCGTCAGCGGGGTGCCAGGGCGAAGCGCCGCGATGGCGGTGCTGACGGCGTCGTGAACGTTTCGTGGCGCTAAGGATTTGCGCTTGCGCCGTCGAATACACTCCTACGTGATCAAAGGAAAGAGAAAGGAGGACCCATATGAGGTTCCTCTGCTCGAAATGCCTGCGGCTCTGGGCCGCTGAGCGCGTCGTAGACCGGGCCACATGCCCGCACTGCGGCGGAGCGCTCACCGCCCGCTAAGCCAACAAGCCGTACGGCACGACAAGACGACGACAGCCCCGCCCAGCAAGCGGGGCTTTCGCGTTCTCGGGGCGAAAAATCTTTCGCGGGGGGATGATTTTCGGCGTGCTCGGCCGTCTTAAGAGCATGAGCACTCCCACTGTCAAGGAAATCACCCGCCGCATGGAGCCCGTCGTTCATGACGACTTCATCGACGACCTGCGTCATCCAGAACCACCAAAGAACGAGGGTCAGATCTTGCAATCAAGCACTCGTCGGGTTTAAAACCCGCGAAATGCTTGATTTCAAGATCTGACCCCTTTCGTGGACGCTGACGAGCTCTACGGCCTGCCGCTCGAGCAGTTCATCCCCGAGCGCACGGCGCTCGCGAAGGAACTGCGCGCGGCCGGCAAGCGTGACGAGGCCGCCGCGGTCGCCGGGCTGCGCAAGCCCACGGTCGCTGCCTGGGCGGTCAACCAGCTCGTGCGCTCCCAGCGCAAGGCGGTCGCGGCGCTGCTCGCGGCCGGCGACGAGCTGCGCAAGGCGCAGGACGAGCTCATCGCCGGGCGCGGTGACGCCCGCGCGCTGCGCAGCGCAAACGAACGCGAGCGCGGCGCGCGCGAGCGCGTCGTCGAGACCGCCCGCGGCCTCCTGACCGCCGAAGGCGACGAGCTCAGCTCCGCGGTGCTCGAGCGCGTGGACGAGACGCTGCACGCCGCCGCCCTCGACGACGCCGCGCGCGAGCAGGTTCGCGGCGGGCGCCTCGAGCGCGAGCTGCGCCATGCCGGCCTCGGCTTCGGCGACGGCGTGCTCGCCGCCGGCCCGCCGAAGGCCAAGCCGCGCACGCCCGCCGCGCCGGCGGCGCCGTCGAAGGCGCCCGCCGCGGGTGGGAAGGGGGCGGCGAAGGCCGGCAAGGGCGCCACGGCCGCCGGCAAGGGCGCCAAGGCCGCCGGCAAGGGCGCCAAGGCCGCCGGCAAGGCCGATGCCGCGACCATGCGCGAGCACGCCGCCGCCGAGCGCGCCGCCGAGCGCGAGCGTGTCGCCGCCGAACGCGCCGAGCAGCAACGCGTCGAGGAGGAGCGCGCGGCCGCGCTCAAGGCCGCCCGCGGCGCCGAGACCGCCGCGCGGCGGCGCACCGAGCGCGCTGCCCGCGCCCTGAAGTCCGCCGAGCAGCGCCACGCCCGCGCGCGGCAGGCGTTCGACGAGGCCGAGGCCGAGCTGGCCGACGCCCGCGAGGAGGCGGAGGAGGCGCTCGCCGAGCACGAGCGCGCACAGCAGGACCTCGCCGACGCGCGCTGACGCGCGGCCGCGTCACAAGCGCGAGCGGATCGCCCAGAGGTCTTCGAACACAGGGGCGAACAGCGTGGAGCGCAGGTACGCCGCGCCAGGCGAGCCGCCGGTGCCGGGCTGGTCGCCGATCGTGCGCTCGACCATCTTCACGTGGCGGTAGCGCCACTCCTGCAGGCCCTCGTCGAGGTCGACGAGGCGCTCGAGCACCTGCGCGCCCTCGCCGTCTGCCTCGTAGACCACGACGAGCACGTCCTGGAGCTCGCCGTCGGGCGCCCACGCGCCGGACACGTCGCGCTCCAGCAGACGCGTCGGTATCGCGAACCCCGACGCGACGAGGTAGCGCAGCAGCGAGTCGATCAGCGCCGGGGCTGCCATCGCCGCCGCGATCCGCGCGCGCTCCGGCGAATCCTCGGCGTACGGCCGCAGCGCGCGCTCGTCACGCCGGCCGAGCAGCGCCTCCAACTCGCGAAACTGCGCCGACTGAAACCCGCTGGCGGTCGCCAGGCGCGCGCGGAAGCCCGAGAACTCGCGCGGCGTCATCGTCTCGAGCACGTCGACCTGCGCGACGACCGTCTTGAGGATCGCCAGGACGCGGCGCAGCGTGTGCAGCGCGTGCGGCCCGTCGCCGTCCTGGAGGCGCGACTGGAGCATCCGCAGCTCGTGCAGAAGCTGCTTGAACCACAGCTCATAGACCTGGTGGATCACGATGAACAGGAGCTCGTCGTGCTCGTCGGAGCGCGGGCGCTGGGCGCTCAGCAGCTCGTCGAGGGCGAGATACGCGCCGTAGGAGACGGCCGCCGAGTGATCTGGTTCACCTATCACAGGGACCCAACACTGGTATTGGACGCACTCACCCGGGCATCGTATCTTGCTTGGTGAAGCACCTCTCCTCCCTCCGTCAGCGCCCCCGCTACATATTCCGGGGGCGTTGCCGTTTCCGGGGTCAGGTCGTTGCCGTGTCGAGGAACGCCTGCAGCAACGGACTGCGCTCCCCGCGCCGCCACGCCAGCTCGAGCTCGACCGTCGGGGCCTCGCCTTGCAGCTCGCGGAACGTCACGTCATGGCGGCCTGCCGCAGCCACCGAGTCGGGCACGAACGAGACGCCCAGGCCGGCCGCGACGAGCCCGATCACCGTCTGCATCTCAGAGACCTCCTGCACGACGTGCCCGCTGCCGCCCGCCGCGGCGATCGCCAGCGCGATCGCGTCGCGAAGTCCCGGTGCCGCCCGTCGCGACAGCAGCACGAAGGGCTCGTGCGCCAGCGCCGAGAGTGCCAGCGTGCGCTTGCGCGCCAGCGGGTGACCCGTCGGCAGCGCCACGACGACGCGCTCGCGCGACAGCGTCTGCAGCTCGAGCGCCTCGTCGGCGTGCCCCAAGCGCAGCACCCCTAGATCGATGCGCCGCTGCACGAGCGCCTCGACCTGGCGCGGTGTCGTCAGCTCGCGCAGCCGCAGGTCGACGTCGGGGTGGGCGGCGCGGAAGTCGCGCAGCACCTCGGGCAGGCGCCCGTACATCGCCGATCCGACGAAGCCGATCGACAGCCGCCCGACCTCGCCGCGCGCCGTGCGCCGCGCTGTCTCCGCCGCGCTGTCGGTGGCCGCGAGGATCGCGCGCGCCTCCTCGAGGAACGCCGCCCCCGCCGGCGTCAGCTCGACGCGCCGGCGATTGCGCGACAGGAGCTCGACCCCGATGCTCGTCTCGAGCTGGCGGATCGCCTGGCTCAGCGGCGGCTGGGACATGTGCAGGCGCTCGGCCGCGCGCCGGAAGTGCAGCTCCTCGGCGACCGCCACGAAGTAGCGCAGCTGACGCAGCTCCACGCCAGCATCGTAGTGCGGGGCGCGTCATACGATTTGCAATCCTCGGAGGATGGACGTCGTCATCGCCGGAGCCCACGGCCAGATCGGCCGCCGCCTCACCCGCCTGCTCGCCGCGCGCGGCGACGACGTGCGCGGCCTGATCCGCAACCCCGATCACAGCGCAGACGTCGAGGCCGATGGTGCGCGCGCGGTGCTCTGTGACCTCGAGCAGGCCGCCGTGGAGGAGGTCGCCGACGCGATCGCGGGCGCCGATGCCGTCGTCTTCACGGCCGGCGCCGGGGCCGGCAGCGGCGCGGCGCGCAAGTTCTCGATGGACCGCGACGGCGCGATCCTGCTGCTCGACGCCGCAGGGGCGGCCGGCGTCGCGCGCTACGTCATGGTCAGCGCCGTCGGCGCGGAGAACCCGCCGTCCGGCGAGGAGGTCTTCAGCATCTACCTGCGCGCGAAGGCCGAGGCCGACCGGGCGGTCGCCGCGAGCGACCGCGAGTGGACGATCCTGCGTCCCGGTCGCCTGACCGACCAGGAGGGAACGGGTCTCCTCGCGCTGACGACCGACCCGCGCCGCGGGGAGGTCCCGCGCGACGACGTCGCCGCCGTCGTCGGCGCGGTGCTGCACGAGCCGCGCAGCGTCGGGCTGACGGTCTACGTCAACTCCGGCGACACACCGCTGGATGCCGCGCTGGCCGCGGTCCTCTGAATCTCCCAGTCGCCGAGTTCGGGCGCGCGCAGCATCTCGCGGTGGCGGTCGGGTGACCACGGCCAGGCGTGGGGGAGGCCGTCCTTGCCGAGGTACCAGCTCTTGCAGCCGCTGGTCCAGATCGTGTCGGGCATCGCCGCGCGCAGCTCGTCGTTGAAGCGCTCGGTGGCCTCGCTCGTGGGCATCATCGTCTCCACCTCGCCGCGGCGCCAGCGCTCGATCAGCCCCATCGCGAAGTCCTGCTGGGTCTCGGAGATCATGAACAGCGATTGGTTGCCGAACGGCGAGTGCGGGCCGATCAGCATCAGCACGTTGGGGAAGCCCGGCAGCGCGACGGTGCGATATCCGTAGGGCTCGCGCTCCGTCCAGACCTCCGAGAGCTTGCGCCCGCCCGGCCCGATCAGCTCCATCGGGCGTACGAACGCGTGCGCATCGAAGCCGGTCGCCAGCACGATCACGTCGAGCTCGTGCAGCACGCCGTCGGCGGTGACGATGCCGCGCTCCTGGATGTGGTCGATGCCGGTGTCGACGAGCTCGACGTGCGGTTGCTCGAAGAGCTCGTAGAAGCCGGTGGCCGCGATCAGGCGCTTGCACATCGGCTGGTCGGGCGGGGTGAAGCGCCGCCGCAGGTCGGGATCCTTGATCTTGCGCAGATGCAGGCGGCAGGCGGCGCTGATCAACGTGCGCTGCCATCCCGGCCTGATGACGGCCTGCGCGAACGTGTGCTCCATCATCTGCTGCCAGAAGCGGTAGCTCCACTGGTTGAGGACTCCGAACCGGCGGTGCGCCCAGCGGGTCAGGCGTGAATAGCGGCGGTTGCCGGCCGGGGCGATCCACTGCGGCGTGCGCTGGTAGAGCTCGAACCTGGCGGCGACCGGCGCGAGGCCGCGCGTGATCTGCACGCCCGTCGAGCCGGTGCCGATGACGGCGATGCGGCGGCCGTGCAGGGGGACCGAGTGATCCCATTCGGCGGAGTGGAAGCTCGCCCCGCCGAAATTGTCGAGACCGGGGATGTCGGGCTTGCGCGTGTTCACGAGCCCGCCGGCGGCGGTGATGACGAAGTCGTAGCGCTCGTCGTGACCCTTGTCGGTGCGCAGACGCCATGCGCCGTCCTCCCACTCGCATTCGGTCACGCGCGTGGAGAAGGACGTCTGCTCGCGCACGCCGTAGTCGTCGGCGACGCGGTTGAGGTACTCCCAGATCTCGCGCCCCGGCGAGAACACCGACGACCAGTCGGGGTTCGGCGCGAACGTGTACTGGTAGTAGCGCGAGGGGACGTCGCACGACAGGCCGGGGTAGGTGTTGGCGTGCCAGGTGCCGCCGAGGCCGTCCCACTGCTCATAGAGGTCGAACGAGTCGATCCCCGCCATTCGCAGCTTGGCGGACATGCCGATGCCCGACATGCCCGCGCCGATGATCGCGACCCGTGGCGTCCGACACGTACTTGACACAGCGTCAAGCGTATAGCGTCCGGCTATGAGCAGCGAGCGTCAGGAACTGGTGCGCCGGGGCGCCATCGCGGGCGGCGCGCTGGCCGCCGGGGTGGCGGTCTACGCGACCATGCGGGTGGCGCGCGTCGTCGTCGGGCGGGTGCTGGCGGCGTGGGGCGTGGCGATGTTCGCGCTGCGCGTGGTGACGCTGCGTGCCTACCGGCGCTGCCCGGACTGTCGCTCTCGCGTCGACCGCCGCGCGCGGGTTTGCCGGCACTGCGGCTATCGCCACGGGGGCTAGGGCAGGCGCGTCGGCGCCGGGCAGCCGCGGCGGCCGCGCCCGCGCCAGGGCAGGCGCACGACGCGGCCGCTGGCGTTGTCGTCCTCGATGGTCTCGCGCAGGTGGTTCTTGGGATCGGCGCGCTGCACGTAGAGGTAGCAGCCGCGCAACCCCGTGACGTTGATGTAGTTCTGCGGGTAGCTCCAGGGGTAGTGGTCGACCCAGCCGACGCTCGTGCCGAGCGTGACCCGCGCGATCCCGCGGCGCGTCGAGCAGGCCGGGTATGTGCGCCTGCGCGGCGAGTTCCTGTACGACGCGCCGGTGTCCAGGCGCCGGACGCGGAAGAGGTCGCGAAAGCAGTAGTAGACCTTCGGGCCGCGCCGGCGCAGGCGGACCGGGTTGCCGGCGCCGTCCAGCCGCCAGAGCTCAAAGCCCGCCGCGTCCTCGAACTTCCAGTACTGCCCCCGCGTGCGCGTGTTGAAGTAGTAGACCTCGCCGCTGGGATCGAGCACGACGTCGCGCCGCGGCGCGACCCCGCGGATCACCTGCCTCGCGCGCAGGTCGCGGCTGTCACCGACGCGCGTGGCGCGGATCCGCAGCGGGCCCGGGCCGTGGTTGACGATCGTGTTCGCCGACGCCAGCAGCCGGCGCTTGCGCGTCTTGATCAGATGCAGCTGCGACGGCTTGCGCATGACGAGGTTGGGGCACACCAGCGTCGGCTGCGCGCACGGATCGGCTGGAGCGGCGAGCGCCGCGAGCGTGAGCAGCAGGGGAGCGGGCATGGGCGGCGGCGCACGCTATCGAGGGCCGGTTAGGTTTGGCGGCATGTCCGACCAGCCGCCCGTCCATGGCCCGCCATACGCCGCCTATCAGGCGGAGATCTTCCTGCGCGGGATGGCGGGAGAGACGCCGGCGCATCCCATCGCCTGGTCGGCGCTTGAACGGGCCGCTGCCGAGCACGCCGAGCCACGCGTCGCCGACTACATCTTCGGGGGCGCGGGCAGCGAGGACACGATGCGCGCCAACCTCGACGCGTTCCGGCGCTGGCGGATCGTGCCGCGGATGTTGCGCGACGTGTCCGCACGCGACCTTTCGGTGACGGTCGCGGGGACGCCGATGCCGGCGCCGATCGCGCTCGCGCCGATCGGCGTCCAGTCGATGGCGTATCCCGACGGCGAACTCGCGGTCGCCCGTGCGGCGGCCGCGGTCGGGCTGACGATGTGCGTCAGCACGGTCACCGGGCCGACGCTCGAGGAGATCGCTGCGGCGGGCGACGCGCCGAAGTGGTTCCAGCTCTACTGCCCGCGCGACCGCGAGCTGGCCGCGAGCCTCGTCAGCCGCGCGCAGGCCGCCGGCTACCAGGCGATCGTCATCACGCTCGATACGTTCCTGCCGGGGTGGAAGCCGCGCGACCTGCAGGGTGCCTGGCAGCCGTTCCTGCACGGCATCGGCCTGGCGAACTACACGTCTGACCCGGTGTTCCTGGCGATGCTCGACAAGCCGCCCGAAGACGACCCGCAGGCCACGGCGCTGCACTTCTTCGCCCAGTTCTCCAACCCCGGGCTGACGTGGGAGGACGTCGAGTGGCTACGCTCGCTCACCGAGTTGCCGATCCTGCTGAAGGGGATCCTCCACGCCGACGACGCGCTCGCGGCGCGAGAGCACGGGATCGACGGGATCGTCGTGTCCAACCACGGCGGCCGACAGGTCGACGGTGCGATCGCGTCGCTCGACGCCCTGCCGGCGATCGCCGAGGCCGTCGGCGACGACATGACCGTGCTGCTCGACAGCGGCGTGCGCTCCGGCGCCGATGCGGTCAAGGCGCTTGCGCTCGGCGCCGACGCGGTGATGCTCGGGCGGCCCTACCTGTGGGGGCTCGCGCTGGACGGCGAGGCCGGCGTGCTCTCGGTGCTGCGCGCGGCGCTTGCCGAGCTGGACCTGACGATCGGGTTGAGCGGCTACACCCGCCCGGGCGACCTCGGCCCGGAGCTGCTCGCGCGCGACTGAAAAATCACACGCACGTCCGTCTCTATGGGAGGGTCGCGCAATGCGCAGATACGGGATCGCGATCGTCTTGGGCATGTGCGCCGCACTCGCGGCTGCCGCGCCCGCAAACGCCGACGGACCGGGGGTCGGCGCGCCGAACGTCGTCACCCTCGGCGACTCGGCGATCTCCGGTGAGGCCGGCCGCTGGGCTGGCAACACGAACAACGAGTCCTGGCGCACCGACGCGCTCGGCTCGACGGCGTACTGGGACACCGCAAGCGGCGAGGCGATCCCCGGCTGCCACCGCTCGAAGGCCGCGCAGGCTTTCATCGGCGGCGGCATCGTGGGCGCGAACCTCGCATGCTCGGGCGCGAAGTCGTCGACCACGGCGTACAACCCCGACGAGGACTTCAAGCCGGGCATCGACTTCTATGACGACGGCGCGGGGCACCAGGGTCAGGCCAAGCGTCTGCAGGCCTATGCCGCCACGCACAACGTCAAGGCCGTGGTGCTGATGATCGGCGCCAACGACTACGGCTTCGCCGCGATCGTCGAGCAGTGCGTCATCAACTGGATCACGTCGCCGTCGTGGTGGAAGAACTACTGCTACGACGACAGCAGCATCTCGTCGCGCTTCACCGCGGCCAACCAGGCGGCGGTCACGACGAAGGTCAAGGGCGCCTTCCAGCGCGTCGCGCAGGCGATGACCAACGCGGGCTACTCCAGCTCGCAGTACACGATCCTCGCGCAGACCTACTGGTCGCCGATCCCGCGCGGGTCGGGCTTCCGCTACCCCGAGAGCGGCTGGACACGCCAGTCCGTCGGGGGCTGTGGCACGTGGAACCGTGACGCCGACTGGGCCAACGACACGGTCGTGACGGCGATGGGCAACTCGGTCAAGAACGGTGCCGCGCAGTCCGGGCTGCCGAACATCAAGACGCTCGACTTGTCGCAGTCGTTGAACGGCCACCGCCTCTGCGAGAACACCGTCGGCCTGCTCGAGGAGAAGGGCCTCAGCTCGTGGACGAGCGTTGGCGCCGCCGACAAGAGCGAGTGGGCGCAGCAGATCCGCACGACGTCGACGATCGGTGGGCCCTACCAGCTCCAGGAGGACGGCCACGCCAACTACTGGGGTCAGAAGGCGATGCGCAACTGCCTGCGCCTGGCATACAACGGCGGCGCGGTGCGCGGCGGCGTCTGCCGCTCGACGGGCGGCGTGAACGCTAACGGCGAGCCGAACATGGGGCTGACGTAGGAGGCAGCCGCGCCGAACGTTCATCCCACCGGCGATATCGCAGGTGAAATGAACGTTCGGCGCCGAACCGCGGCGATCGAACGTTCATCCTGCCCCGCTATTTCGGGGTCATGTGAACGTTCGAACCGTCGCCCCGCGCGGTGGCCGACCGTAGCGCGCGGCGTGCGGGCGCTAGTCGTCCTCGTCGCCCGACAGATGCTCGGGCGTCGCGATCATGAAGACGCCCAGGACGATGAAGGCGAAGATCCCCAGGACGCCGACGATCCGTGTCGCCGTGGAGTCGAACAGCAGCATCGCGACGGTGGCGATGCCGGCCGCGACGAGCGTGGCGGGCAGCAGCCGCGGCATGCTCATGCCTCCGTCCGGTCGTCGCCGGCGGTGAGCGGGTGGAACTCGGCGTCCAGGCGCCCGCGCAGCACGGACGCATAGAGCAGCCAGAGCGCGGGGACGAGCGCGAGCGCGCCCACGCCGATGCTCGCGACCAGCGCGACGAGCGTGCTGTGGCCTGCGGCTGCGGCGTCGACGGTCACCTGGCCGGGGAGCAGGTAGGGGTCCTGCGCCAGCGCCCAGCCGACGACGATCGCCGCCACGGCTGCCGCCGCGCCGAGTCGCGCGGCGCCGTAGCGCTCGCGCCAGACCAGCGCCAGGGTCAGCGTGCCGGCGAGGGCCGATACGCCCACCATCGCCAGCCCGCCGCCGGACGTCAGCCCGTCGTACAGCTCGCGCGCGTCATCGCGGACGACGAGCAGGCCGCCGATCGCGAGCACGCCGGCCAGCGCGCCCGAGGCCAGCGCCCGCATGCGGAACGCAGCCACGAGGTCGGGCAGCCCGGCGCGGCGCGCGTCGCCGGCGAGGTAGACCGCCGCGAGATGCGCGCCGGTGACGACGGCCAGCGTCCCCGTCAGCACCGACGTCGGGTTCAGCCAGCTGTCGACGAGGTCGCCCGACGCGTTGCCGATCGGCACGCGGCCCGAGGCGATGCCGCCGAGCGCGGCGCCGAGGAAGAACGGGATCAGCACCGAGGACAGCGCGAAGGTCGCGCCGAGCGTGCGCGCCTCGGCGATCGTCGCGGCCTCGCCGCGGACCGCGAACGCGGCGCCGCGGAAGATGATCCCGATCGCGGCGAGGAAGAACGGGATCGTCAGCGTCGACATCACCGAGCCGAACGCCACCGGGAACGCCGTCCAGAAGATCACGAGCACGAAGATCATCCAGACGTGGTTGGCCTCCCAGACCGGCCCCATCGAGCGCTTGATCATGCCCCGCACCCGCGCGCCGCGCTGCGCGCCACCGGCGGTCAGGTCCCAGAGGCCCGCACCGAAGTCGGCGCTGGCGAGCACCGCGTAGGCGACGAGCCCGAGCAGGATCAGCGCGGCGCAGACCTCGGGCAGCATCAGGCGTCCTGCCAATTCACAGGACGGCTCGCCAGGCGCCGCAGCAACCAGATCACGAGCGCGAGCAGCCCGATGTAGACGGCGACGAGCACCGCGTAGCCGATCGCGATCCCGCCCGCCCCCGTGACGGCCTGCGAGGTGCGCATCGTCTCGTAGACGATCCACGGCTGGCGCCCGACCTCGGTCGTGATCCAGCCGGCGATCAGCGCCACGAACGCCAGCGGCCCGGCAGCGACCACCGCTCGGTAGAACCACGTGGACCGCGGCAGCCGCCGCCGCCGCCACCACGTCAGCAGGTAGAGCACGCCGAGCCCCGCGAGCGCCGTCCCCAGCCCGACCATCGTCTGGAACGCCACCTGCACGACGCCGACGGGCGGGCGGTCGGCCTCGGGGACGCTGTCGAGCCCTTGGACCGTCGCGTCGGGGTCATGGAAGGCGAGGATCGAGAGCATGTTCGGCAACTCCACGATGCCGCCGACCGTCAGCGGCGCGCCCTTCGTCGTCTCGTCGAGGCCCTCGAAGGCCGCGAGCTTGACCGGCTGGCTCTCGGCCACCGTGCGCGCGGCCCAGTCGCCGACGATCGGCTGCATCGGCGCCGCCAGCGCCGCGAAGGTCAGCGGCACGACCAGCCCGATCCGGTTGTAGCGGCTGCGATCGCCGCGCAGCCGGCCCCACGCGTAGACGCCGGCGACGGCGAAGCCCGCGACCATGTAGGCCGCGAGGTACATGTGGATCATCTCGTGCCAGATGTGGTCGTTGAAGATCGCCGCGAACGGCTTGACGTCGACGACCTCGCCGCCGGCCAGCGCGAAGCCCGTTGGGTTGTTCATCCAGCTGTTGACGCCGATCACCCACATCGCGCCGATGAAGCCCGACAGCACGATCGGGATCCCCAGCAGGAAGTGCGTGCGGTCGGAGAAGCGCCCCCAGCCGTAGACGTAGAGCGTCACGAAGATCGCCTCGATGAAGAACGACACGCCCTCCAGCGCGAAGGCGACGCCGAAGACCTCTCCGAACGTCGCCATGAAGTTCGGCCACAGCAACCCGAGCTCGAACGACAGGATCGTGCCGGTCACGACCCCGACGGCGAACAGCATCAGCATCACCTTCGACCAGCGGTGGGCGAGCGCGCGGTAGATCGGGTCGCCGGTCCGCAGGTACAGCCCCTCGACGAACAGCACGATCGCCGGGAAAGCGACGCCGAAGCAGACGAGCGGGATGTGCACGCCCAGCGACAGCGCCTGCATCTGACGCGCCTCGAGCAGGTAGTCCTGATCGGGCGCGGGGCCCACTCCGACGGCTGCGATCAGCGCATCGAGCACTCCGCAAACCTAATCATGGCCTAGCCCTCGTCGCGGGTGGCCACGAGGATCAGGCGCGCGGCCGTCGCGACGACGTCGTCCAGGCGCGACTCCCAGTCGCCCTCGGCGGTCCACGTGTTGGCCAGCCCGTTGATCGCGCCCACCAGCGCGATCGCGGTCAGCTCGTAGTCGCGCTCGGGCAGCAGCCCGTCGCCCGCCAGGCGCGTCGCCTCGGCGCGGATCAGCTGGGCGAAGCGGTCGATCGCGGCGCGCCGGTGGGCCTCGGCGGTCGGGCTGATGCCGACGGACTCGACGAGCGCGATCCGCGCCCAGCGGCGGTCGGACGTCATCACGTCGAAGTACGCGCGCACGCCGGCCAGCGCACGGGCGTCGAAGTCGTCCGGATCGATCTCGGCGAGCGCGCCGACGACCGCTTCCAGCGCGCGCGCGTTGAGCTCGTCGTGCAACGCGAGCAGCAGCGCCTCGCGGCTCTTGAACTCCTCGTAGAAGTTGCGCGTCGAGATCCCGGCGTCGGCGCAGAGCTGCTCGATCGACGTCACGCCGTAGCCGTTCGTGCCGAACGCGTCGAGCGCGGTGGCGAGCAGCCGCGCGCGGCGGTCGGCGCGCCGCTGGTCGGCCGTCTTGTCGCGGTAGACGCGCCCGCTGGTGTCCGTGCCGCTGCTCACGGGGCGCCACGGTAACAGGCCTCGCGGCTATCTGGTCAGAACGCTTGTCAACTGGACCTGACCCGTGGTAACGTGCCGCCGCGCCGTCTGGTCAGGCGGCTGACCATCAAGCAGGAGGAGAGCTAGACACATGCAGGGACACCCACCCCGGATGACGCGGATCCGTCGTCGAGCCGTCGTCGCGGCGGTCGCCGCCGCCGTCGTCGCGCCGGCCGCGTTCGGCGCATCACCCGCCGCTGCCGCCGAGCCCGGCTGCACGTTCACGCCGACCGGCGGCACGATCACGCGCACGCTCGGCGACCGCACGTACCTGGTCAACGTGCCCGCCGGGCTGACCGGCACGCACGTGCCGCTGCTGCTCAGCCTGCACGGGTTCGGCAGCTCCGGCTCCCAGGACGAGTCGTTCACCGGCTGGACGCCGTTCGCCGCGGCGAAGAAGTTCATCGTCGCCTACCCGCAGGGCCGCCCCTCGGAGTACAGCGGCGCATGGGATCCCTACACCGCGAACTCCGCGGACGTCAGCTACCTGCGCCAGGTCGTTGCCGACATCTCGGCGACGTGGTGCGTCGACCCGCAGCGCGTCCACGCCGACGGCTGGTCAAACGGCGCGGTGATGAGTCAGCGCCTGGCCTGCGCGGCAGCCGATACGTTCGCGTCCGTGACCTCCTATGGCGGCGGCACGCCGACGCTTGCAGGCTTCGCCACCGGCTGCAGCCCCAGCCGGCCGATCTCGGTCGGGCTGTTCGCCGGCCAGTTCGACTTCACCTACGCCGGGCTCGGACAGAACACGACGGAGTGGCGCGCGGTCGACGGCTGCGGGGCGACGCCGGTGTCGACGAGCGACAGCTACGGGTCGACGAAGACCTACAGCTGTGCGGCCGGGACCAAGGTCGTCTCCCGCGTTGTGAGCTTCACGTCGCACAACTGGCCCTTCGGCGCCCAGGCCGAGGATCAGCGCAACCGCATGTGGGCGTTCTTCCAGGCGAACCCCCGGCCCTGATGCGGATCTCGGGCGCGGCCTTCGTGCTGGTGGCGATGGCCGCGCTCGGGCCTGGAGAGGCGAGCGCGCGCACGTGGTACGTCAGCGCCGACGCGGCGCCGGGCGCCGCCGGCACGCGCGCCGACGCGGCGCTGGAGTCGCTCGTGCGGGCCGAGCAGGTGTCTCGGCCCGGTGACCGGATCGTCGTGCTCGCGGCCGCCAAGGCGCTCGACGGCGGCATCGCGCTGAAGCCGCGCCAGCGCCTGATCGGGGCGGCAGCGACCAAGGACGCGGCGCCACGCATCACCAACACCGACCGCGCACGGCTGAGCGGCGACGCCGTCCGCCTGGCCGACGGCACGACCGTGCGCAACCTGCAAATCGTCGCGCCGCTGCGCGGCGGCATCTACGGCGAGGACGTCGCGCGCGCGACGATCACCGGCAACGACGTGTCCGGGCACAACACGTCGTGCACCCGCGGCTTTCACATCCCCCCGTTCAACGTCCCGACGCTCGTGCCCGCGGTCGGCATCCCGATCTCGGCGGGCCTGCACAACGGCTGGGCCGGGATCATGGTCGACGTCAAGCGCGGCACGTCCAGGCTCGGCATTCACAACAACCGCGTGCACGACGCCGAGTGCGGCGACGGCATCGACATCCGCGCCTCGGGCACCGCGAGCGTCCGCGCGACGATCGCCGGCAACGACGTGCGCGAGCTGCGCGAGGGTCCCGACTTCGAGTCGATCCTGGCGTTCGGGTTGCAGACGCGCGACAGCGCCCGCCTCGTTGCGCGCCTCGACGCCAACAGCCAGGCCGGCCTCGGCAACGACGAGGACCTCGGTGCCGGGCCGACCGGCGCGGACTCCGAGGGCATCTTCATCAACCCCACCGGCCCCTCGAGCATGCGCGTCACGGTCACGCGCAACACCTACACCCACACCGCCGGCCGCGGCGGCTTCTCGGCCAACGGCCTGGAGTTCGTGTCGATGGGCAACGGCTCGCGGGCGCTCGTCGACGTGCGCGACAGCAGCTTCTCCGGCACGCCGGGCGACGTCCTCGAGCAGCTCGCCCTGGGCACGAACGGGCGCCTGCGCCTGCGCCTGGATCGCGTCGTCGCGACGAAGTCGACGGGCTTCGCCGGCACGGCCTACGGCGACACGGTCGTGATCCCGGGCAACAACAGCGACTGCCTGGTCGCCGCCAGCGGCGGTGCGGGCAACACCGTCGACCTCGTGATCCGCCGCAGCACGCTGGCCCACTGCGCCAACAACGGCCTCACGTTCGGCTCGTCGGTCGCCAACGGCAGCGGGCCGTCGAGTGAGATCACACTCGACATCGCCGACTCGACGATCGCCCACAACCACGGCGCCAACCTGCGCATCGGCAACATCGGCGGCCTGAACCGCTTGCGCGCCAAGGTGCAGCGCACCGACCTCGCCGACAGCCGCGGCGCCGGGTCCTCACCGGCGAACCTGACGGTCGAGAACCTCGGCACGACGCGTGACGCGGTGATCGACCTCGGTGGCGGGCCGCTGGGCTCTGCCGGCGCCAACTGCCTCGGCGGCGGCGTGCTCGCGGCGCTGCTCGTCGGCTATGACGTCCGCGCGCGCGGCAACTGGTGGGGCGCGCCCGGCGCGCCCGGGCTCGCGCGCACGCTGGCGGTCGGCGGGAGGCTGGACGCGGGCGCGGGGCTGGCGGCGGCGCCGGCGCGCTGCTGACGCGGGCGTAACGCCCTCGCACGACGCCGGACTGCAGGCGTATCAGGCGTCCCGCACCGCGACGCGGGGACGCGATCACAGGGGAGGAAATGTCGATGACCGCTTTTCGAGGCGTCGTCGCCGGCTGCGCGCTGGCGATGTTGATGCTCACGTTCGCCGCGCCCGCGATGGCGCGTCCCGACCAGTCCGACTTCACCGAGGTGTACGACCGCGACGTCTACGAGATCGTCGGCAGCACGCTGCGCAACCCGACGGCGGAGACCGCACCCGACGCGCCGCTGTTCAACGTCGCCGGCGTGAACCTGGGGCTGACGTGGGGGCAGTTCGGCGCGGCGACCGCGAGCGCCACCGCCAAGCAGATCGGCGGCGCCAACAGCCCGCAGACCGACGTCCGCGTCGAGCTCGACGGGCTCGTGCCGGGCGGGCTCTACTCGCTCTTCTACCTGACGATCGGGCCGGACTCCGAGAACCCGCTCTGCCCCGGCGTCGAGCGCTCGCTGGCGCTGACCGCACATCACCCGACCGCCTCGCAGCCCGACGCGGCGTCGTTCTACGCCGACGCCGCCGGCGCAGCATCGTTCCGCGCGCGGGTGCCCGGCGCACTGCTCGAGGCGCGGCAGCTCGCCTACACCGTCGTCTACCACTTCGACGGCCGGTCCTACGGCGACCTGCCGAACCGCGGCGAGTTCCAGACCCAGGGGGAGAACTGCCGCAGCAGCTTCGGCGACGACGCGATGCGCCAGCTGCTCGTGTTCCAGACCTTCAGCTGAGCAGGTAGCGTGGGCCCATGTCCACGGATGCCGACACGATGGCGCGGATCGGGCGCCTCGAGCAGCTCGTCGAGAACCTCTACGCGCACCTGGGGATCAGCGAGCCGGCGCGTGCGTCGGGGCTGTCGGACGGTGTGCGCCAGGCGGCGCTCAGCGGCAACCTGATCGAGGCGATCCGCCTGCACCGCGAGGAGACCGGAAAGGACCTCGCGACGGCCAAGGCCGAGGTCGAGTCGATGCTGTGAGACGCGTCCTCGCCCTGGCCTGTGTCGCTGCCGCCGGCTGCACCGCCGCGGCCGAGGCAGTCGTCGGCGGGCGCGCGGTCAAGCCGAGTGCGTCGCCGTGGATGGCCACGTTGCCCGACTGCGGGGCGACGCTCGTCGCGCCCGACCGCGTGCTGACCGCGGCGCACTGCGTCAACGGGCTCGGCCCGGAGGACCTGCAGAACATCGTCTTCGGCGACGGCACGGCACGCAAGGGTGCGCGTGTCGCCGTCCATCCCGCCTACGTGCAGCGCGCGCTGGACGGCACGGGCAATCTCGAGGCGCCGCGCGACGACATCGCGATCGTGCAGCTCGACGCGCCGGTGAAGATCGCCCCGCTGGTGCTCGCCAGCGCCGCGCAGGTCACCGCTGGCAAGCGCGTCGACGTCCTCGGGCGCGGCCTGACGTCACCACCGCCGAAGCGACGCGCGCGCGCCGCCGCCGCACCGTCGAACCTGCGCCAGGCGCAGCTGAAGATCGCCGGCGACGCCACGTGCCGCGCGTTCTATGCGAACGCCCCGAAGATCTACCGCAAGGCCTTCCACGCGCCGACGATGCTCTGCGCCGCCGACCCCGACCGCGCGCGCCGGCCGCAGCGCTCGGCGTGCGTGCGCGACAGCGGCGGGCCGCTCGTCGCCGGAACGGGCGCGTCTCGGCGCCTTGCCGGGGTCGTCAGCTGGGGTGAGCGCTGCGGTGCCGAGCGCGACCCGACGGTCTTCACCCAGGTCACCGCCTACCGCGCGTTCGTGACGGCCGCCGAGCCCGTCTGGGCGCCGGTCGCCGGACCGGGTGCGGTGGTCATCACCGGCGAGGCTCGCGTCGGCGCCACGCTCACCTGCACGCCGCCGCCGTGGACGACGCCACCCGACACCGTCCGCTTCACCTGGAGCGCGTACCGCTACCAGCAGGGCAACCCGACGCGCCAGTCGGGCCCGTCGAACGCCTATGTCGTGCGCGCGGCAGACCGCGGGCGCTCGGTGCAGTGCACCGTCACGGGTGCGACGAAGGGCGGTCTCGCTGGCCCGCCGCCGACCGTCGGCCCGCGCATCCCGGCCTGAGCTACTCCGGCGGCCGGTCGCCGTTCAGCGGCTGCGCGATGATCATGAACGCGACGTCCTCGTCGCGGAACTCCGCGTCGAGCACGCGGTCGTCCAGCAACTCTGCGACGTCGCCGGCCACCAGCAGTTCGCTTTCGCCGGCCGCGTCGATCGGCTGGTCGTCGGGCTCGGGTCCGCTGACGACGGAGATCGCAATCGCCGGCTCGCCATCGCCATCGGTGGCGCGGGCAAGCCTGACGCTGGCGCCGTCGGGGACGCCCGGCTGATGGAGCACCATGTCGACGGCCGTGGCAGCGGCGGGGGTGAGGGTGAGCATCATCGACGCGTACCCCGCTGCCCTGCAGCGAAACGCCGCCGGTTCGCGGGCGGCATGCCGGCGGTTCAGGCGTGCTCAGACGCGCGCTCGCGGTGCGCGTCGGCGTCCTGGCGCTCGCTGTACTGGTCGTCCAGGTACTTGATGATCTCGTCCGCGTCGCCGGCGATCGCCGTGCCGTCCTCGCGCAGCAGTGCGGGAATCTCGTCCGTCCCGGTCTTGCGGCGCATCTCCTCGCGGTCCGCCGGCTCGGCCGGGACCTGGCGTGCGATGAAGGACACGCCGAGCTCCGTGTAGCGCTCGCGGACGCGACGCGAGTATGGGCACCATTCGGCTTGATACAGCTCGTCCATCCTGTTCACATACCCGGGCAGCCGCGCATGTCGACACCGGTCCGCACCTTCGTCCGCCACTACGCCGAGATGGTCGTCGCGATGCTGTCGCGGCCACGGCTGGGGGCCGTGCTCGGAGATGAGCACGGCGATGTTCCTGCCGACGTCCGCGACCGTCGCGTTGCTCGCCCAGCGGCACGGTCGTCGACAGCGACACGCTGATGACCATCCAGCACGTCGCGATGTTCGGAAGCATGCTGGTTGCGATCCTGCTGCGCCGTGCTCAGTACACCGGCCACCCCTCGCTTGCGAGTCGCAGATCAGGGGCGCGAATCAGGGTGAGCCCCTGATGTGCGACGGGGTCCGCTGGCGCAGGATGAGCCCATGTTCGCTTCCACAGACAACCTGACCGTCCGCGTCGCCTCCGACGAGGATCGTCACGAGCTTCAGCGCCTCGCCGAGCTCGACTCCGCCCGCCCCCTGACCCATCCCGTGCTCGTCGGTGAGCTCGACGGCGCGTGCGTCGCCGCGGTGTCGCTGCACGACGGCCGCCAGGTTGCGGACCCGTTCAGGCTGACGGGCGATGTCGCCGCGCTCCTGCGCACGCGTGCGTCCCAGCTCGCCGCCTAAGAGCGCTGACGCTTCACGTCAGCCCGGCCGCGATCTGCTCGAGCTCGAGCGGCGTCCCGGCGAGGATGACGCGGGCGTGCTCGGTGATCGCCGCGACCGGCCAGTCCCACCAGGCGGCGTTGAGCAGGCGCTCGACGTCGCGGTCGTCGTAGCGCCGGCGCACGATCCGCGCCGGGTTCCCGGCGACGACCGCGTAGGGCGGCACGTCGGACGAGACGACGCTGGCCGCCGCGACGACCGCGCCGTGGCCGATGCTGACCCCAGGCAGGACCAGCGCCTCGTAGCCGAGCCAGACGTCGTGGCCGATCACGGTGTCGCCGCGGCTGGGGGCGCTCATGACGATGTCCATCGTGTGGTCCCAGGGCGCGCCGAAGATGCCGAACGGATAGGTCGACGGTCCGCGATCGGCGTGGTTGGCGCCGCCCATGAGGAACCTCACTCCGGCTGCGATCGCGCAGAACTTGCCGATGACGAGGCGCTCAGGACCGAACCCGTACAGCACGGCGTCGCGTTCGAAGTCCAGGGCGCGCTCCGGGTGGTCGTAGTAGCTGTAGGCGCCGACCTCGATGTTCGGCGCCTGGACCAGCGGGCGCAGGAACACGACGCGCTCCTGCCCGGTGACGGGGTGGATCACGTCGGGGTCGGGGGCGGGCGTGCTCGGCGCGGTGCTCATCGTGCAAGCGTCGCAGGGCGAGGAAATCGGCTTGCTAGGTTGCCTCGGTGCGTCCGCTCTGGTCGATCAGCGCCGTCCTCGCAGTCGTCGCCGCCGTGCTCGTGGCGTTTGGGGCCGCGACGTCCTCGGCCGCGATCGACCCCGACGCCTACGGGCCGAGCTTCCGCTACTGCGGCTCGTTCAAGGCCGAGTACCGCATCGGCGTGTTCGCCAAGAAGATCACGTGCGCGAAGGCCAAGCGCATCCAGCGCGAGTACTGGCTCGGGCCGCGCAGCCGCAAGATCATCCGCAACGGCGGGACGGGCGCGTCGGGCTACGTGCTGCTGAAGCGCTATCCCGGCTGGAAATGCACCTCGGGCTCGGGCGGCGGTCAGTGTGCCAAGCGCAAGTCCGTGGCGGCCTACCAGAACTGAGCGCCGCGGCCGCGTGGCATCCTCGGGTGCCGATGTCCCGCCGGTCGAGTCACTTGTCGCATGTCGTCTGCCTGGCGCTGGTGCCCGCGGGCGTCGTGCTGTCGGGGTGCGGCGGATCGTCGGCGGGAGACGTCAGCGCCGCCGTCAAGGCGATGCAGTCGCGGCCGTTCGTTCCCCAGGCGACGGCCGCCGCGGCCGAGCCGCAGCGCCCGTCCTGGCGCTACGAGGTCGCGTGGCTCACGCGCAGCACGCGCCTGCGTGCCGCGCCCGGCGGGCGCGTCATCAAGCGGCTGCGGACGACGACCGAGTTCGGCTCTCCGTCCGCGCTCGCGATCGTCGGGCGCAGGCGCGGCTGGCTGCGCGTCGCCAGCGCTGTCCTGCCCAACGGGCGGCGCGGCTGGATCCGTGCAGCCGACGCGACCGTGCGCGGCACGAACTACGACATCCAGGTCGACCGCTCCGCGCGGCGCGCGACGTTCAGGCAGAACGGCCGCGTCCTGATGCGCTTCCGCGTCGCCGTCGGGCGGCCGGGCAACGAGACGCCGCTCGGGCGCTTTGCGATCACCGACAAGTTGCGCACGACCAAGCCGGGATCGCCCTACGGCTGCTGCGCGGTTGCGCTGACCGGGCACCAGACCAAGCTCGACCCGGGCTGGCCGGGCGGCGACCGCCTCGCGATCCACGGCACGCCCGTTCCCGCGTCGATCGGCCAGGCCGCGTCGCTGGGTTGCATGCGCGCCCACGCGGCGCCATTGCGCAAGCTGATGCGCCGGGTTCCGCTCGGTGCGCCCGTCTTCATCAGGGCTTGACCGGCGCGCGCGACCGGTAGCGTCGCTGTCATGACCGATGCGTTGATTCTCGGCGGCGTGCGGACGCCGGTTGGCAAGTACGCGGGCGCGCTGTCTCACCTGCGCACGGACGACCTGCTCGGCTCGACGATGGTCGCGGCGTGTGAGCGCGCGGGCGTCGACCTCGACCGGATCGAGGACATCGCGGCCGGCTGCGTCAACCCCGCCCACGAAGGCATGGGGGATATCGCGCGCTGGGCGGCGCTGGCGGCCGGGTTCCCCGACTCCGTTCCCGCGGCGACCGTCAACCGCTTCTGCGCGTCGTCGGTGACCTGCACGATTCAGATCGCCCACGCGATCCGCGCCGGCGAGCTCGGCGTCGGCCTGGCGGGCGGCGTGGAATCGATGTCGCGCTCGGGCTGGGCGTTCATGAAGGGCGAGGCGCCGTTCATGCCACGCGGGCCGGTCTTCATGCTCGACACGATGTGGTCGGGCGCTGGCGGGCCACCGAACCCCAAGCTGCTCGCCCGCGACGCGTACGTCGAGATGATCAAGACCGCGCAGAACGTCGCCGACCGCTACGGGCTGACGCGCGAGGAGATCGACGCGTTCGCGCTGCGATCGCAGAGCCACGCGGCGGCTGCCCGCGACTCGGGCCGCCTGGCCCAGGAGATCCATCCGGTCGAGATCGCGGCCACGCGCAAGCAGCCCGCCTGGACGTTCGAGCACGACGAGGGCATCCGCGAGACGAGCACCGAGGCGCTCGCGGCGCTGCCCGCGCAGCCGAACACGACGCAGATGACCGCGGGCAACGCCGCGCCGCTCAACGACGGCGCCAGCGCGGTCGTGCTCGCCAGCGACGACGCCGCGCGCGAGCTGGGCCTCGAGCCGCTGGCCCGCGTCGTCTCCTCGGCGACCTACGCGCTCGACCCGGCAGTGATGGGCATCGCGCCCGCGTGGGCGATCCCGAAGGCGATCCAGCGCGCCGGCCTGACGCCGGAGCAGATCGATGTCTGGGAGGTGCATGAGGCGTTCTCCGCCCAGGCGCTGGGCGTGCTGCGCGAGTTGCCCAACCAGCTCGACGGCTTCACCGTCCCCGACGAGAGGCTCAACCCAAACGGCGGCGCCGTCGCCATCGGCCACCCGTTCGGGTCCTCGGGGACCCGGTACGTGCTGACGCTGGCGACCGAGCTGCGCGTGCGCGAGGCGCGCTACGGCGTGCTCGGGGTGTGTGTCGGCTCGGGGCAGGGCGTCGCGCTGGTGCTCGAGAACCCGCGGGCTGCGTAGCGTAGGTCAGCGCCGGGCCAGGCGGGGCTGCGTCACAAGGATTCTGACGCCCATTTCCGACCTCACATCGACTCTTCGGCCGCGGCCGTCAGCGGATCCTCCGGACCGCCGATGCGAGCTTGCGGGCGGCCGGGCCTACGAACGGCATCTTCGAGACGTACGTCCTTGCCTGCTGCCGACGCAAACGTCGCGCAACCGCTCGGTGCATGCCACGTGAGGCAAGATTCTTGAACTGTTCGAGCTCTTCGTACGCGGCGAGGAGATCGTCGTACTTCCATTTCGTCTCGGTGGCTGAGCGATAGCGGAGCCGATATGCGGCGCTCGAGACGACGAGCGTCTTGCCGGCATCCTCGTCCACCGCTGCGGGTGTTTGCGGAGGAAGCGGCCGGGTGTCGAGCGATCGGCGCCGTGAACCGTAGCGTGCATGAAGCCGCTCGAGCGTCGAACGGTAGAGCGGGTCGGATCTGAGATCGATCGCCCACCTGGACTGTTCCAGGAACTGAGCGTCCAGTTCGTCGGGGGTGACCAGGTGGTGCCAGCTATAGCCCTGCGATACGTCGGAAGCCGGAACAGACGCCTGGATCTGGAGCTTCCGAGCCCTGATCTGCTCGTAGGGGCACCACGCGAACTTGAGCACCAGTACGTTCGGGTCTGTGATCGACGGATGGTCGGTGCCATGTCGTCCAATGGTGTACGCGCCGTCGGCCTCTCGATGCACGTACCGAATGAACCGGCGAAAGTGCGCCTCGCCGAAGTATCCGTGAAAGCGCTGGAAGAAGAGGTCGTCGTCACTCACCGGCATCGCGCGGTCCTCGACGCGATCGACCATCGTGATTCCGCGCATGCCCACCACCGAGGCGGACGGCTGTGTGCGGCGGAGCGACGCTAGGTATCCGCGGAGATCGTCGTGGAAAAGGAACTCGGTCGCGTTCAGGACGACTTTCCACCCGTCGTGCTGTCGTTCGAGGTCCATCATCTCCCGGTCGCATTCAGCCGCATCGAGGGATTCGCTCCGCGACGGAACGACCTCCCAGCCCGGCGCAAGCCGGCGCACGATCTCCTCGGAATTGTCGGTCGAGCCCCGGTTGACGAGCACCCCGTGGTCGAACAATCGCGTGTGATGCCGCAGCCAATATGGGAGGAGGAACTCCTCGTTGTAGAAGTGGCACAGGACGGTGAGCCTCGTCACCCGGCGTGTGCCTTCCCGCGGGTATCACCGTGCTCCCGCCACCATCGGACGGTCTGGTGGACAGCCTCGTCGAACGCGAGAGACGGCTCCCATCCCAGGCGCTTCAAGCCCTCCGGAGAGCCCACGCTGTCGAAAGCTTCCTCGGGCCGGAGTATCGCCTCTCCGAACTGCAGGATCCCGGAGCCGCCGGCGGCGGCCTCGAACGCACGAAGCACGTCTCGCATCCTCCGAGGTACCCCGGCGCAAACGTCGAGTCCCCCGACGACCGGAGAGTCCACCAGGAAGGCGAGCGCGGACGCAACATCGTGCACGTGGAGAAGATCTCGCAGCTGAGATCCCGACGAGACGGAGTAAGGCTTTCCAGCGAGGACCGAACGAACGACCTGAGGGATCGCGCGCCTCTCGTCCTCGAACGGGCCGAACACCTGGAAGACGTGTGCACACACCGTCGAGATCTCCTGGCCGAGCACGTCGACGACCGCCTCGTGGATCGCCCGCTTGGCCGCCGTGTAGGGCAGACGCCGCACGTGGAGGTCCGGACTCGCTTCGAGGCAGGTGCCTGCCAGTACCAAACGAGCGCACCCGTGGACGTGCAGGAGGCCGACCAGTCGCACGCTGTTCTCCAGCGAGGCGAGATTCTCAGCGACATCCCACAGGCGGTCGCGTCCGCTGTACCACGCGAGATGTACGGCGGCGCCCGGAGCCGCCTCTCGAACAGCATCGGTGAGGGCGGATTCGTCGCCAAGGTCGACCCGCCAGAGTACGATGTCGTCGACGCAGTCTCGAAGTCGCTCGAGATCGCCCCCAGGCCGTATCACGGCATGCACGTCGTGGCCCCGCATCAGCAACGACCGAACTGTGTGCGAGCCGACGAATCCGCCGGCGCCAGTGACAAGAACCCTCATCGACAGCTCAAAGCAGCTTCAGCTCTGGCGCCCGGACCGCGAACATGCCGCCCCATTCGCGGATGTGGATGAGCTGACTGATGACCTCGTCCTTCAGGTTCCACGGGAGGATGAGAACGATGTCTGGCCGATCCTCGAGGATCGCATCCGGGGATCGGATGGGGACACGGGAGCCCGGGAGGTAATGCCCTTGCTTGCGAGGGTTGAGATCGCAGGTGTAGTCCAGGAAGTCTCGACCGATTCCGCAGAAGTTCAGGAGCGTGTTTCCCTTGGCCGGCGCGCCGTAGCCGACGATCTGCTTGCCGCTCTCCTTGAGATCGATGAGGAAGCGCACGATCTCCCGTTTGTCGCGCTGCGCCTGCTGGTTGAAATCGGTGTAGAACCCCAGCGCTTCGAAACCGGCTGACCGCTCACGGTTGGCGATGATCTCGACTGCCTCACTGTTCCGCTTGGAGTTGTCGTCGTCGTGGCAGCAGTAGACGCGCAGTGAGCCGCCGTGAGTCGGCAGCTCATCCACATCGAACAACCTCAATCCATGTGCCTCGAACACGCGCTGGGCCGTTACGAGCGAGAGGTAGGAGAAGTGCTCGTGGTAGATCGTGTCCCACTGGCGCTGGGCTACGAGTTGCTCGAGATGCTGGAACTCGATGGTGATGACGCCGCCGGGCTTGAGCAGGATCTTCAGCCCCCCGACGAAGTCATTGATGTCAGGGACGTGGGCGAGGACGTTGTTGGCGACAAGCAGGTCGGCCTGAGATTCCGGAGTCAACGATCGCGCCGCGTTCCGGCCGAAGAACGCAACGAGCGTCGGAATGCCTTTCTGAAGCGCGACTTTGGCGACGTTCGCCGCGGGCTCGATACCGAGCACCGGGATCCTGCGCTCGTGGAAGTACTGAAGCAGGTAGCCGTCATTCGACGCGACTTCGACGACGTGGCTTGACTCGTCGAGCCCGAAACGCTCCACGACGCCCTCGACATACGTCCGGGAGTGGTCGAGCCAAGTGGTCGAGTAGGAAGAGAAGTAGGCGTAGTCGCTGAAGATCTCGTGCGGTGTCTCGAATTCCTCGACCTGAACCAGGAAGCACCGTCCGCACACGAGAGCACGGAGCGGATAGAACGGCTCCATGCGGTTGACCCGCTCCGGTGGGATGTACGAGTTGGCGAAGGGCGAAACGCCGAGGTCCGCGAACACGTGGTCAAGCCGAGCTGCGCAGAACCGACAGACGTTTATGTCGTTCCCGGTACCGACTGTCATGCGCACCCCATTCCTGGCGCCTTGCCGATCATCCCCCGGCCGACGAGGTCGATCGACCCTACCAGTGCCACTCGAATACACGGCTCGACGTTCGGGCGGGGCCGGATGACTCCATGGTTCGCACGCGGCGACTTCAGTCGCGGCGCAGCGCAACGGCGAACAGCTCTTCGCCGACCGGGCGCCTAAGCAGCCGAGCGACCCGCTCGGCCATAACCAGCCCACGCACCTTGCGCCGCTCCAGCCCCGGCAGGCTGTCCTCACGGGCCCTGTCGATCGCGAACTGGACATCGTTTCCCTCGCGGACGATGGCGCTGGCGGCCAAGAACAGGTGTGCCCCTCGCGATGACGTCGTCACTTGCTCGACGCACCACCCGGCTCGCTCGAGCGCGATCCGCAGGCCGTCGGGACTGAAGTAGGTGAAATGGCGGGGATCCCAGCCGACCCAATCGCGCCCAAACCAACGCGCGCCCAGACCCTGCTTGTTCGGCACGACGATTGCGAGCCTCGCCCCCGGGCTCGCGATCCGCCGCAGTTCGGCCAAGGCATCCCCTGGGTCGGCCAGATGCTCGAGCACGTGGTTGAGCGTGATGGCGTCGAAGCTGTCCGGACTGAAAGCCACGTCGCGGACGTCACCGCGGTGGACTTCCGGTCCGACCGCTTCTCGTGCCACCCGGACGGCGTGCTCGCTGTACTCCACTCCGGTGATCTCCCAACCGAGCGCGCGCATGAGCTGTAGGTAGCGACCGGACCCGCACCCGACGTCAAGCAGCTTCCCTCCGTCGACCCACGGATGCATCTCAACGTCGTAAAGGTAGGTGGCCAGCCGGCGCACACGCGGCAATCTCCCGAGTGTCTCAGCCAACGCCGTCGAACCACCCAGCGATTCGTAGCCGTATCGCCGTCTCAGGACGCCTCTGCGAAGGGCGTACCAAGTGCGCGCCACCGGGTCGTGACGGCCGTACAGCGAGATCGGTGGAGGTGGGTCGTACGCGTGATAGTCGTCCGGGTACAGCTCGGCGAGAGTCGCTGGCGACGGCAACGGGTCCAGGTAGCCAGTGCCACAGGCAGGGCAAGAAACGACGTCGTCGCCCTCGGCGCTTCGGGGTTTCGGAGCATGCCGGGTGGAGCCGCACGCAGGGCACGCCGCGGCCGGCGAATAGCCCACGTCAGGCCTCTCGATCGGGTTGCCTCGTCACACGCGCCAGTCGTCGGCGCGCACTCGCCCAGTTCGACTCGGCATGTAGAAGCCCCAACCGGACCGGCATCGTCGCTCGCGGCTCCAGACCCCACTTGGTGCGCCACTGAATGTCGGCCTTGCGCCATCCCAGCCGATCCGGAAATCCGTCACGACGGTGGTGATGGACGTGCAGGTCGGCGACGACAACGCGCTGTCCGTGATCGCGCACCGAGAAGCTGAAGTCGATGTCGTAGCCGTGAAACGCAGGGAAGCGGCGCTCATCGAAGCGGACCTCGCGCACGACCTGCGGCGAAAGCGCCAGAAAGCATCCATCGACGGCATCCACGTCGGCGGTCTCGGCTCCGAAGTCGTCGATGCGTTCGCCGTTCGGTGTGTCCACGCCAAGCCGGCCCAGCATGTGCCCTTCCCAATAGGCGATCGACGTGACGTTGCGGGCGCCCAGCACGCCGACTAGGCCAACCGACCTATCGGCAAGGACCTGTCTCAACTTTTCGACGAAGCGCTCGTCCCGGATCTCGACGTCATCGTGGATGAGGACGAGTGCCTCAAGAGCGTCGAGGCGGGATGCCTCGTCCAGGATCGAGTTGTAGGCCGAGGTGATGGAGGTCGCGTCTCGCCGTTGCAGGATCGGTGTGTCACCGCCGACGTTGCGCGTGATCGTCGGGAGGACCCAGCGCGCGACGCGATCGTCGGAACCGACGCACATCCCGAGCGCGATCACCGAACCCTCGCCGAATGTCGCGCGCAGACCGTCACGACCCGCGGAGGAACCATTCCAGTGTCAAGAGCGTCCACAGCGCGTGACCGTGACTCGCGAAGCCGCGAGCATGCGCGTCGTCCACCATCGCCGCCAGATCCTCCCGGAACCAGCGGTCGAGCGGATACCGAACGCTTCGACGCATCGCGCGACTCATCGTAAGCGCTGCCATTTGATCCGGCGGATGACGCCGTTGCCAGACTCCCGGGCCTGTCCGCCCTTCCGAACGCCACGTTCACGTGCTCGTCACGTCGTACAACCGGCGGGGTTTCCTTGAGACAGCACTCGACAGCGTGCTCGCACAGACATTCGAGGACCTGCACCTCGTGGTCATTGATGACGCGTCGGACGACGGTACGGCCGAGTTGCTGGACACCTACCAACGGCGCGCCGCAGGCCGGCTCGCCGTGCTCATCAAGCCCGCGCGGCGCGGCTACGTCGACCCGATCAACTCTGTTCTCGCGCTATTGAAGGGCGCGCGGCACGTCGCGTTCCTCAACGACGACGCCACCTGGCATCCAGAGAAGCTCGATGCCCAGGTCCGAGTCCTCGAACGAGACGACGGCGTCGGCCTGGTGGCGACTGAGGCCATGATCATCGACGAACACGGCAACCCGACTGGACAGCTCTTCTCGGACATTTACGGCGCCCTGGATGTGGCGCGCCCTGCATGGCAGATCTTCTGGCACTGGAACCGTCCGTGCCTCTCGTCCGTCGTGGCGACACGTCAGGCACTCGATCTGGTCCAGCCATATGAGCGCCCGGACGGTGGCTGCAACGACATGGCGATGTGGCTGACGATCGGCGGGCACCTGCCGATTCGATGGCTGCAAGAGCCGCTGGGCTGCTATCGGCACACCCCTGATCAAATGATCAAGGCGCGTGGGCGGGCGATGGAGCGCGAGACGTTCACGCTGCGCGACGACGCGTTGGAGAGTTCCCCGGAGCTACGTCGAATCGTCGGAGCTGAGGCTGGGCGACGACGTCTCGATTCCGATGCGCTGTTCTGGATGGCCTGGTGGGTGAGGCGCTGGCAATGGCGCCGTGCAGCGTGGTTCGCGTGGAGAGCTACCCGGCGCCGTCGACAGAGGCTCTTGCTTCTCGTTGGCTACATCTGGTTGACGTCAGTCGTACGTGCGCTCGGTGACGCCCTCGGTCGTGGGCGCCCGCAGCCAGACGTTGAGTAACCGTCGCATGTGGCGGCTGCGCAGTCCGGTCCCGCATAGGCTCTGTGTGTGTGCGGCATCGCCGGCATCCTGACCCGCGACGGGCGGCCGGTAGATAACGCCGTCCTGCAGCGCATGGGGGACTCGATCGCCCACCGGGGTCCGGACGGCGAGGGCTTCATGACGGACGACGGCCGGCCGGCGGTCGGTCTCGTCAGCCGGCGCCTCGCCGTCATCGACATCGAGGGCGGTGCCCAGCCGATGGCGGTCGAGGATGGTGCGTTCACGATCGTCTACAACGGCGAGCTGTTCAACGCGCAGGAGGTGCGTCGCGAACTCGAGCGGGCCGGTCACAGGTTCCGAACGCGCTGCGACACGGAAGTCGTGGTCCGCGGGTACGCGGAGTGGGGGCCGAGGTGCTTCACCGATTGAACGGGATGTGGGCGTTTGCCGTCTGGGACCGGCCGCGCCGTCGGCTGTTCCTCGCCCGCGACCGGCTCGGCGTCAAGCCGCTCGTATACGCGGATAGGCCCGGCGGGCTCGTCTTTGGCTCGGAGATAAAGGCGCTCGTCGCGTCGGGGCTGGTCGCGCGCGAGTTGGACCCGACGGCGCTGCCCCATTTCTTGTCCGCGTTTGCGGTGCCCGAGCCGTACTCGCTCGTCGCGGGTGTGCGGCGGCTGCGCGCCGGACACGCGCTGCTTGCCGATGCCGACGGCGTGCGCGAGTACGAGTACTGGGACTGCGCGCTACCCGAGGAGGAGGACCGCGGGGCCGACGCATACGCCGAGGAGGTCGGCGCGCTCCTCGAGGACGCCGTCCGGCGGCGCCTCGTCAGCGACGTGCCGCTCGGCGTGCTGCTGTCTGGCGGGGTCGACTCGCAGACAATCGCCGCGATGGCCGCGCGCGAGGCAGGAACCGACTTGATGACGTTCACGCTGGGCTTTGACGTGGCCGGCGCGGACGAGCGCGCCCCAGCGAGGGCTGCGGCCGCGGCTATCGGTGCGCGACACCACGAGGACGTGCTCGATGCGCGCGCGGCCGCCGCCGACCTGCCTGCGCTGATCGCGGCGTACGACGAGCCCGGCGAGTCGCTGTTGCAGAACCATGTGATCTCTCGGTTCGCGCGCCGCCGCGTCACGGTCGCGCTGTCAGGGGTCGGAGGCGACGAGCTGTTTTCCTCGTATCCGACTCATGTCGTCGTCAACCTCCTTGGTCGGTTCGACGGCCTGCCGTCCGCGCTGCGCTCAGGTGTTCTCGCTGCGGGTCGAGCGGCGCCGGTGCGTCGGCTGCGGCGGTTCGCCGAACTCGCGGCGCTGAATCCCGGCGCTCGTGTCTCGCGCGAGCTCCTGCATCAGACGCCGGCGGCGCTCCGGACACAGCTACTCGCGCCCGAACTGCGCGCGGGGCTCGATCTCGACGGGCCTCGACGGCATCTGGAGGAGCACTACGCGCGCGCGCAGTCGCAGGACCCGCTCAACGCGCTGCTCTACGTCTACCTAAAGTCCTACCTCGTCGACGAGTTGCTGCGCGCGACGGACGCCATGAGCATGTGGTCCTCGCTGGAGATCCGCACGCCGTTCCTCGACTATCGCCTCGTCGAAGCAGCGATGCGGATGCCGGCGCGGCACAAGATGCGGCTGCGTGAGGGCAAGCTCGTCCTGCGCGAGGTCGCTGCGCGGACGCTCACCACCCCCACGGCGTCGCGCAAGCGGGGATTCTCGCCGCCGGTCGGAACGTGGCTGCGCGAGGCGCTCCGCGAGCAGGTCCGTGACGCCCTGTCGGAGCCCGCCGTTCGCCGCCGTGGCGTGTTCGACCCGCAGTCGGCGCAGCGCGTGTTCGCCGGCGCGCTCGCAGGCGACGCGCGCATGGTCCCACCGACGATGATGCTCTACGCGTTCGAGACCTGGGCCCAGCGCTGGCTCGACGCGCCGGCGGAGTCGGCTCCGGCGTGCGCGCGAGTACCTGAGTTCACCACGACCCAACGCGCGCCTGAGCTCTCGGTCGTGATCGTCAACTGGAACACGCGTGAGATCCTCCGCAACTGCTTGGCGTCGGTTGCCGAGCACCTGGCCGGCGTCGAGCACGAGGTCGTGGTCGTCGACAATGCGTCCTCGGACGGAAGCGCCGAGATGGTCGCCGAGGACTTCCCGTCGGTCCGGCTGGTGCGCAACGTCGAGAACCGCGGCTTTGGGGTCGCGAACAATCAGGCAATGCGCATGTCGCGCGGAGGATGGCTGCTTCTGCTCAACAGCGACACGCTGCTCGTCGACGATTCGGTCGTGGGCCTGCTGCGTCACGTACGCGCGGAGCCGAGGATCGGCGTCGCCGCCTGCCGGTTGACGTTCGCCGACGGCCGGCTGCAGTACACGACATACCGGTTTCCCGGGTTGCGTGTCGCGGCGCTCGAGGACCTGGGCCTCTACAAGCTGCTCGGCAAGCGGCGAGCCAGCGCGGCTCTGCTCGGTGGCTATTGGGAGCACGACTCCGAGCGCGACGTCGACTGGGTTGCGGGTGCGTTCATGCTGCTGCCCCGCGAGGTCTTCGACCGCACGGGTGGCTTCGACGAACGCCTGTTCATGTACGGCGAGGATCTCGAATGGTGCCAGCGCATCCACGAGGCGGGCTGGAGGATCAGGTACTACCCCCAGGCCTCGGTCATCCACCTCGATCACTCGAGCTCGGAGATCCGGTTCGGCGACGCGCGCGTGGCGCTTTGCCTGCAGCGCCAGCGCGACCTCTACCTCGAGCGTCACGGTCGCGCCGCTGGCGCGGCGTACATGACCATCAAGGTCATCGGCGGTGGGCTCCGCGCCGGCTACTACACAGTGCGCGGCAAGGCCGGCGGCGAGGGCGCGGCCGGGTACCGGGAAATGACCCCGCAGTTGCGGTCCACGTTCCGCACGCTGGTGTCCCTCGCCTTGCGACGCCGATGACCTGGGAGTACTACGAGGATCCCCGCGAGGACGTCCAGGCGCTGATCGACCCAGGCGGCAAGCGGTGCCTCGACGTTGGCTGTGGCGGCGGCGCGCTGTCCGGCGCGCTGAAGGCCGCGGGCGCCTCACATGCCGCGGGGATCGAGCTTGATGCAGCCGCCGCGGCCGCGGCAAGGACGCGGCTGGACGTCGTGATCGAAGGCAGCGTGGTGGACTCCGAACTGCCCTTCCGGCCCGGCGACTTCGACCTGTTGATCTTCGCCGACGTTCTCGAGCACCTCGCGGACCCGGACGCCGCCCTGCGCCGTTGTCTCCCGCTGCTCGCCGAGGGCGGGCGAGTCGTCGTGAGCGTGCCGAACATGCGCTTCTGGTTGGTGCTCCTGCGGCTGATCGCCGATCGGTGGGAATACGCCGACCATGGCGTGCGCGACCGCACGCACCTACGTGTCTTCACGCGCCGCAGCCTGGAGTCGATGCTCGATGCGCACGGGCTCGAGGTGGAGACGATGAGGCGCAACCGCCGTCTGCTCGACGATCAGAGCGAGATCGGCCGGGTGGGCGCGATCGCGACGCGCCTCGTTGTCGGCACCGTCGCGCGTTGGCCGTTTCGCGATCTGCTCACATATCAGTACGTCGTCGTCGCGCGGCGCGCGACGTGAGCGCCCGAACGCTCCTCGTAGGGCCTGCCGACACCGGCGGGGAGGGCGTGTACCTGCGGACGCTCGTCGAGCACGCTCCGGAAGGGGTCGAGTACGTCCTTGCCGGCGATTTTCATGCGGGGGCACCGGGCGTTCGCTGCGACATGACCCGTGAGGTGCTACTCAACCGCATGGTGCGCCCGCTTGCGTTTCCCGAGCGGGGGTTCCGGGCGCTGCGGCTGACGGAGTCCTTCGACCTCGTCCATGTCCACGGCCAGCCAGCCCTGCTGCGCGGGCTTCGCGGCACGCCGGTCGTGCTGAGCGAGGGATCGAGCGCCGCGGTCTACGTCGGCGAGTACCTCGGCTGGGACGACGCCCGGCTCGCCCGGGGCCTGCGCCGTGCGCGAGGGATGTACCGGGCACTGGGGATCGTCGACCGGCTCCTGACGCTAGAGCGCGCGAGCGCGGCCTATGTGTTTTCGGACTGGGCCCGCCAGATCAACGTGCGCTGGGGCGCCGATCCGGCGAAGCTCGAGGTCATCGCGCCCGGCTTTCCGACGCCCCCCGGAGTCGATCGCGCAGGGCGCGAAGGCTTCACGTTCGTGTTCGTCGGCGGCGACTTCGAGCGCAAAGGAGGCTTCGAGGTGGTCGAGGCGTTCGCTCGCGCCGTTCGCGAGGAGCCGACCCTGCGGCTGATCCTCGCGGGGTCTGATCCCGCCGAGCGCAACCCTGACCGCCTCGTTCACGAATGGGTCGGCGAGCGGCGCCGGGCGCAGGGTCTGGAGACCATCGCGGCGCTCGAGCGCGATGGCTCATTGCGGCGCCTGAAATGGGTGACGCGCGAGGCCCTGTCCGCCGACGTCTACCCGGCCGCGGATGCGTTCGTCATGCCGACGCACGCCGAGGGATTCGGATTCACGAATGTCGAGGCGATGTCGTTCGGACTCCCTGTCGTTACGTCGACCGTGGGACCCGCCGAAGAGATCGTCACCGACGGCACCACCGGGCGGCTGGTCGCCCCGGGCGACGTCGATGGGCTGACGGACGTTCTGCTCGAGCTCGCAACCGATGCGGAGCGCGCCCGGAGGATGGGCGCCGCCGCCCGTACGGACTTCCTCGAGAGGTTCACGTTGGAGCGCTTCCGCGCCGAGCTCGGATCGTTCTACCAGCGCGCGCTGGAGGCAGCCTGATGGCGCGCGTCCTGATCGTCGCGTACTACTTCCCACCGCTCGGTGGGATCGGCAGTCTGCGTGCGCTGGGTCACGCGAGCTATCTGCCTGACCACGGCTGGGAGACCGTCGTCGTTGCACCGCGCACCGGCGCGTACCACCGTGACGAGCAGCTGCGATTCCCGGAGGAACGCGTGGTGCGCACGGGTTCGCTCGAGCTCAGTCGCGTCGGCAAGCGGGCGCTGCGCACAGGCGGGGACGACGTCCGTTCCGCCGAGGTCGGCCGTGTCCGGGGTGCGGCGCGCTTCGTGGCGAGGCACGCCCTGTACTTCCCCGACGCGCAAGTCGGGTGGGCACCGTTCGCGCTCGCCGCGGGGCGGCGTGCACTCCGAGGTCGCCCCGTCGACGCGATCATCTCGTCCTCGTTCCCGGTCACCGCGCATGTGGTGGCGCGGAGGCTCGCGCGACGAGCGCGTGTCCCATGGATTGCGGAGTTCCGCGACCCGTGGAGCGAGATGCTCCCGCACGGGGTTCAGCGAACACGCGCCGCGCGGTTGGAGCGATCACTTGCGCGCGACGCGGACGCCCTGGTCATGACGTCGCCGACCTGGGCCCAACGCCACGCCGAGCTTTGGCGGCGGCCTGTCGAGGTGATCCCGAACGGCCACGACCACGCCCAGGCGCCCTCCGAGGTGCGTCCGCCGGGCCTGGTGCTGGCGTACCTCGGGACCTACTACGCCGAGACGCAGGCATCGCTCGCCCCGGTGTGGGCGGCTGCGCGCGAGGTGGGTGTCGACGAGATTCGCATCGTCGGTGAGTTGCACCCGGCAATGCACGCCGAGCTTGACGCCGCCGGCCTCGTGGAGCGAACGCGCGTCACCGGGTTCCTCCCGTACGCGTCGGCGATGGCCGAACTCGCGTCGGCCTCGGTCGCTGTGATCGCCGGGCCCACTGACGAGCCCGGCATCCTCGCGGGTCACGTGGTCGCGAAAACGTGGGAGTACCTCGCGACGGACCTACCGATCCTCTACGTGGGATCGGTCGAGACTGATGCTGCTCGACTTCTTGCCCTACAGGATGGGGCGACTGTCGCCTCGCCTGCCGACTCTGCGGTCATGACTCGGGCACTCCAGGCCGCCGCGGCGGGCGCCCGCCACGCACGCGACGCGTCGGCGTTCAGCAGGCGCACGCGGGCGAAAGCGCTCGCCGGGTTGCTCGACCGCGTCACGACGATCAGCCGATAGCGTCAGCCGCGCGAGCGGCGGCGCTTGACCGCCGCAAGCAGGTCCCACGCGATGGGAGGTACGAACCTCCGCAGCTGTTGCTGGCGGCGCTCGCGGCGAATGGCACGCTGGACGTCTGAGTCCGCGCGGTCCGCACCGCCCGGACGCTCCACGAACAGCGTCGTGTGAGGCGCCGACTGCTCTTCAGTCGGTCGTTCGGTCGTGTAGTAGTAGAGGGCTAGGGACTTGCGGGTGCGATCGGATGGGCAGCGCAGCGGTTCCGGGTTGCCGTGGAAGGAGTCGTCGGTCGTGCTGAAGACCACGCAGCGGTTGAAGGCCGGGAGGATCCGCTGCTCGCACGTGCTCATGTCCTTGTCCCACAGCTCGAGGTGGCCGCCGTAATCCTCGTCCCAATCCGTGTTCAGATAGAGGAGGAGATTGAGGCGGCGGTGCAGATTGAGTCGTTCGTAGAAATTGAAGTCGGCATGGACGTTCAGGAAGCCGCCGGGCTTGATCTGATGCAGGCCGCCGCCTCGCAGGTGGGGATCGGGGATGAGCTGACCGATTCCCGTGAGCTGTTCGAGGAACTCCAAGAACGACCCAGAGTTCAGGTACATGATCATCTGGCGCGTCGAAGGACCCATGAGGGTCTCGTCGTCGCACGCGAGCTTCAGTTGCCGCTCGTCGGCGTAGCTGGCTCCCCACTCGATGTCGCCGGGCCGCGGGAACTCGTCGAGCAGCGCCTCGGCCGTTGCCGCCGGCAGGAAATCGTCCATGACGACGTGCGGGAATGGGCTGGCACTTTGGTACGTCGCCGACAGGCTGCGCGCCAGGATCGTCAGGCGATCCGGCGTCGGAGTGTCAACCAGAGGCACGGGGCGGACAAGCTAGTTCGGAATCGAGCCGCGGTCAAGAACGGAGAATCGACGTCGACTCTAGTCTCGATCGCGTGTCGAAGACCGGCGGAGGAACCGCAGGTTCAGCCGGTCGACCAGAGGCCAGTGATCGGCGATTCGCAGCTTGAGCAGTCGAGCCGGCAGCGCGCTCCGCGCTTCGAAGCCCCACTTCGCCCTCCAGCGCCGGTTGTTGGACAGAAACACCCGCTCGTTGGGGATCGTTTCGGTGATCCGGTTGTCGTGGTGGACGTCGAGGTCGGCCACGACGACTCGCTTGCCGAGGCTCCGTACCGTGAAACAGAAGTCGACGTCGTAAGCGTGGAAGCCCCGATAGAAGCGTTCGTCGAAGCGAACGGTATGCACCGCCCATCGGGAGAGCGCCATGAAGCAACCGTCGACGACCTCGACGTCCTCGGGGTGCGCATCGAAGCGCCGGAAATCTTGGATCCCGTTGTCACCGATGTCGGAGATGTGCCCGCGGCGCTCGCCGTGCCACCACCACAGCGACTCCACGTCGCGCGCCCCGTGCGCGCCGACCAGTCCGATCGACTCATCCGCGAACACGCGGCGCAGCGTGTCGAGCACCCGCGGATCACGGATGACCAAGTCATCGTGTAGGAGGACCAGCGCCTCGAGATCGGGCAATGCGCGGGCCTCGTCGAGAATCGAGTTGTAGGCCTTGAAGATCGAGCGGGCGTCGTGGCGTATGAGGATCGTCGCGTGCTCGCCGGCGGCGGAGCGGATGCCCGGCTCAGCGAGCGTCGTGTAGCGCTCGGCCGATGACACGCAGATGCCAAACGCGATCACGCCAGGCATTCTGGCCGACCGGCCGCCGGAGGCGCCGCCCGGCGAGCATGTGACCCGTAGACTGTGGCCGTCGTCTGTGGGCAATCACGGACCCGATGACCTAGATGCCGGCAAGTCCCGACGCGCTCACTGAAAGCGGACCCCGCGCGCTCGCGCCCGGCGAATCGGTCGTGCGCGTCATTGCGCCCGCGAAGCGCCGGCTTCGACTGCGTGACCTCCCCCGGAACGCGCCCGTGATCCGCGTGCTTGCCACGCGGGACTTCAAGGTCAAGTACAAGCAATCGCTGCTCGGTCCGCTGTGGCTGGTGTTCCAACCACTCGCGCTGCTGCTCGCGTTCCTCGTCGCCTTCCGCGGCCTGGGCAATGTCGGCAGCTCGGGCGTCCCGTACGCCGTCTTTGCGCTCGCCGGGCTGTCGGTGTGGGCGTTCGTCCAAGCCGCACTGACGATCGGCACCGCGTCGCTGATCACGAACGCGAACTTCGTGCGGTTTACGCCATGTCCGCGGCTGGCATTTCCGCTGGCGGCGATCATCGCCTCGCTGCCGTCGTTCGCCATCACCGCGGCGGCAGCGATTGTCGCCGCTGCCGCCACCGGCCATCTGTCGATCCGAGTACTGCTGCTGCCGGCGGCGCTGGTATGGCTGCTCGTGCTCACCGCCGGCGTCGTCGGCGTGCTCTCCGCCGTGTGCGTCAGATACCGCGACGTCAACAGCGCGCTGCCCTTCCTGCTGCAGCTCGGCACGTTCCTTGCGCCGGTCGGATACTCGCTCGCCGGACTTTCCGAGACGCTGCGTTACGTCGTCGAAGCCAACCCGCTGACCGGAGTCATCGAGGCGCTCCGGTGGATGATGCTCTCGGGCTACAAACCCATCACCGAGCCGATCCTCTACTCACTTCTCGCCACCACGGTGATCGCAGTGGTGGGCTGGCTCGTGTTCACCCGCCTCGAGACGACCGTGGCCGATGAGATCTGACGTACGCGGGACGCCTGCGAACGGCGCGCCGGAGGCCGTGACCGCCAGCGGTCTCGGCAAGCACTACCGCCTCGGCGAGGTCACAAGCCTGCCGCAAACCGTCAGACGCCTGATGCGGCGCGCGGATGCCGCCCCCCCGGGCCTCGAGGCGCTCTCCGGCGTTGACTTCACCGTGAACCGCGGCGAGGCGATCGGGATCGTGGGTTCCAACGGGTCGGGCAAGTCCACGCTGCTGCAGATCCTCGCCGGCACGACGCTGCCCACGCGTGGCGTCATGCGCGTCCACGGGAACGTGCTGCCGCTCCTCGCCGTTGGCCATGGATTTCACCCAGAGCTGACGGGGCGGGAGAACGTCACGCTGTTCGGGGCCTCGCTCGGCATCCCGACGAAGGTCATCTCTGCGCGGATGGACGCGGTCACCGCATTCGCGGAGCTCGAGCGGCACATCGATACGCCTGTAAAGCGTTTCTCGAGCGGAATGGTGTCCCGGCTGTCGTTTGCGATCGCCGTCCAGTTTCCGGCCGACATCTATGTCTTCGACGAGGTGCTCGCGGTCGTCGATGCCGAATATCAGCAGCGCTGCATCGGTGAGATCCAGCGGCTCCACGCCTCGGGTAGCACCGTCGTCTTCGTCAGCCACAGCCAAGAGCAGGTTGCGCAGATCTGCGAACGGGTCATGTGGCTGGAGCGCGGCGCCGTGCGCGAGTTCGGCCCCACTGCCGCGGTGCTCGCCGCGTATGAGCACGAGCACGGCGCTTCGGGCTAGGCGGGGACGCGGCCCCTGAGGAACAACTCGAGCGTGAGCAGCGTCCACAGCGCATGGCCGTGCCGCGCCTTGCCATCACCGTGTGCGCCGATCATCGCCGCCAGCGCTTCGCGCGACACGTGATCGCCGACGCGACTGTCCGGTGCACCCAATGTCGAGGCGACGAGCCCGGCGAGGTCGTCGCGAAACCAGCGGTCCAGGGGTACGCCAAAACCGCGCTTCGGGCGCGCCAACAGCTCCGGCGGCAGCAGGTCGGCGACAGCCGTCTTGAGCACGCGCTTCAGCGCGAAGCCGCGCAGCCGGACGCTCGGCGGCAGCCGGAACGCGAGCTCCGCCAGTTCGCGGTCGAGGAACGGCGCGCGCACCTCGAGGCCGTGGGCCATGCTCATGCGATCGACCTTCGGCAGCAGGTCGTCGAGCAGGTATGTCGCGATGTTCAGGTGCAGCAGGCGGTCGAGCGGGTGCGCGCCCTCGGTGGTGTCCCATAGCTCCCGGTAGCCGGCCATTCCAGGGCTCTCCTCGCTGCCGATCAGCGCGCGCTTGCTCTCCTCGGGGACGTAGCTGATCCAGGCCATGAGTGCGTCGGCCGGATCGCGATCGGAGCGTACGAGCGCCCGGCACGCCTTCGCGGCGGCGCCCGTGCCGCGCGCCCACGGTGCGGCTGCCTGCGCTGCGCGCCGCACCGCCGCGCGCAGCGGGCGCGGCACGGCCCCGTAGCGCGCGAGCGCGAGCGCTGTCGCGAGCCGCTCGTATCCCCCGAACAGCTCGTCCCCGCCGTCGCCGCAGAGCGCGACCTTGACGTGGCGGCCGGTGAGCTCGGAGAGCATGAATGTGGGTAGGGCGCTCGAGTCCCCGAACGGCTGATCGTGATGCCAGACCAGGCGCTCGACCAGCTCGGCCGCGTCAGGTTGCACGACGAACTCGGTGTGATCGGTGTCGTACCGCTGCGCGAGCGCACGCGCGTAGGGCCGCTCGTCGAATCCCTCGTCGTCCTCGAAACCGATCGTGAACGTCGCGACGCGGCCGTGGCCCGCTTCGGCCATTAGTGCGACGACGGCTGACGAGTCGATCCCGCCACTGAGGAACGCGCCGAGCGGCACGTCGGCGATCATCCGGCGCTCGACCGCGGTGCGCAGGCCCCGGCGCACCTCGACGCCTGCCTCCTCGAGTGTGAGGTCTAGCCGCGCCGCGCCCCCCCCAGCACCGACAAGCTCGAGTTCCCAATAGCGCTCGAGTCGCGGCGGGCTGCCGGGCTCGCACACGAGCACATGCGCCGGTGGGACGCTGAGGATGCCTTCGTAGAACGTGTTCGGCGTCGGCACGTAGCCGAACGTCAGGTAGTCGGGGATGGCGGCTTCGCGCAGCCGGCCGGGCACCGCCGGGTGGGCGAGCACGGTCTTGATCTCGCTTCCGAACACAAGCCGCTCGTCGTCGTGCCAGTAATACAGCGGCTTCTTGCCGAACCGATCGCGCGCGAGCGTCAGCCGCTCGTGCCGCGCATCCCACACGGCGATGCCGAACATCCCGTCGAGGCGCGCTGCCATCGCGGCGGGGCCGAGCTCTTCGGCGAGATGCGCCACGACCTCGGTGTCGCCCTGCGTGGCGAAGACGTGCCCGCGCCGGCGGAGCTCGGTGCGCAGCTCGCGGAAGTTGTAGATCTCGCCGTTACTTGCGACGCCGATCGTGCCATCCTCGTTGGCGATCGGCGGATCGCCACCCGGCACGTCGATGATTGCGAGGCGCGTCTGGCCCACCCAGCCGCCGCCCCGCGCGAACTCGCCTTCCGCATCAGGCCCACGGTGCCGAACCGTCGCGAGCAGCAGGGCGGCATCGACGCGGGTCGCGCCGGTCCAACTGAACTCGCCGGCGATGCCGCACACGACGCGTATGAGACCATCTCGGCGCGATGGGCGAGCCGCGGCGCATCCTGTTCGTCTCGCCGTATCCCCACGACCGGGTCGCGAGCCAGCGCTTCCGCTTTGAGCAGTACGTCGATTTCCTCGCCGAGCACGGCTACGCCACGACGTTCTCCCCGGCCATGCGCGACGCCGAGTATTCCCTGATGTCCGGGCCCGGCGCGGTCGTCGGCAAGGGCGCGATCCTCGCCCGTGCCCTGGGTCGGCGTCTGCGGGAGGCACGGCCGGCCGGGCGCTACGACCTCGTGATTGTGCACCGCGAGGCAGTGCAGCTTGGCACGGCAATCTTCGAGCGGATCCTCGCGCGCGCGCCGGCCAAGCTCGTCTACGACTTCGACGACGCGATCTGGATCCGCGACACGTCTCCCGTCAATCGCCGCTTCGACTGGCTCAAGCGGCCGCAGAAGACCGCCCGGATCATCGCGGCCTCGGACATGGTCTTCGCCGGCAACGCCTACCTCGCGCAGTACGCACGGCAGTTCAACCGCGACGTGCGCGTTGTGCCGACGACGCTCGATACGACGGAGTACGACGCGCGCCCGGTCGCGAAGAACGACGGCCGGGTCTGCATCGGCTGGACCGGCAGTGTCACGACGCTGAAGCACTTCGAGCTCGCCCTCCCGGCGCTCCGCGCGATCCGGGAACGGTTCGGAGACCGCGTGTACTTCAAGGTGATCGGGGACGGCGGCTATCGCAACGACGAGCTCGGTATCCGCGGACACGCGTGGCGTGCTGAGACCGCTGTGGAAGATCTCTCCGAGCTCGACATCGGCTTGATGCCACTCCCCGATGATGATTGGGCAAGGGGAAAGTGCGGCTTTAAGGGCCTGCAGTACATGGCGTTGCGTATTCCGGCGATCATGTCGCCGGTGGGGGTCAACAAGGAGATCGTCGCCGACGGCGAGAACGGCTATCTGGCGGCATCCGAGAGCGACTGGTTTGCACGGATCGCCGAGCTCGTCGAGTCGCCCGCCCGGCGCCATGCGCTAGGCGAGGCCGCTCGGCAGACGGTCGTGCGTCGTTACTCCGTTGAGTCGCAGAAGCAGAGCTATCTCGATCACCTCGGCGATCTACTGGGCCGTTGAAGCCGCACATCCTCTACGTGTCCTACGACGGCGCCGGCGAGCCGCTTGGTCGCTCGCAGGTGCTCGAGTACCTCATGCGGCTGGCAGGCGAGCACCGCATCACGCTCGTCTCCTTCGAGAAGGACCGCGCGGGGGAAGCGCAGCTGCGCGCCGAGCTTGCCGCTGCTGGCATCGACTGGCGGCCGCTTGACTACCACCGCCGTCCACCCGTCCTGAGCACCGCGCTGGACGTCATGCGCGGCCGGCGTGAGGTCGTTCGCATCGCCCGTCACGGCCGGCCAGACGTCGTGCACGTGCGCAGCGACGTGCCCGCGCTGATCGCCCATCTGGCCCGCCGCCGCACCCGCGCACCAATGCTGTTCGACATCCGCGGCTTCTGGGCAGACGAGCGCGTCGAGGGTGGCATTTGGCGGTCAGGCGGCCTGCTTCACCGGGTGGCGCGCCGGTGGGAGCAGCGCTTCTACGCCGAGGCGGCCGCCGTGGTGACGCTGACCGATGCGTCCGTCGCGCAGATCCGCGAGTGGAGCGGCGGCCACGACATGCCTGTCGAGGTGATTCCGACATGCGCCGACCACACGGCGTTCGCGCACACGCGTGAGCGGGCGGACGGTCCCCACGCCGTGTGGAGTGGATCTGTCGGGACGTGGTATCGCCTCGACCTCGCGCAGCGGCTAGCCGCCGCGCTCGACATGCCGTTCACCGTGCTGACACGGCAGGTGGATGAAGCGCGCGACGCGCTCGCGGGGCGCCCGGCGGACGTACGGACGATCCCCCCTGGAGCCATGCCTACTGCGCTCCACGCTGGCGACGTCGGCCTGTACTTCGTCCTCGCGGGTTCTTCGAAACGAGCAACGGCGCCCACGCGCATCGCGGAGTACCTCGCCGCCGGGATGCCTGTCGCGGTGACGCCCGGGATCGGCGACCTCGACGCGCTCGTCTCGGACCACGGCGTCGGGGTGGTGCTGCATCACGACGACGACGACTCCCTGCAAGAGGCAGCCGCCGGCCTGCGGGAGCTGGCCGCCGATCCCGTCACGCGCAAACGCTGCCGGCGCCTAGCAGCCGAGCGCTTCGACGTCGCATCGGGCGCACGTCGCTATGCCGCGCTGTATGCGCGGCTGATCGGTTCGTAGGATCGCTCTCGTGGCGATACGCGCGCTCGTGACGGGTTGTGCCGGCTTTATCGGCTCGCACCTTGCGGAGTCGCTGCTGCGCGACGGTGAGACCGTGCTCGGGGTCGACTGCTTCAACAACAACTATGCGCGATGCGAGAAGCTCGACAACCTTCGGCGGCTGCGGTCCTGGGACGCGTTCGACTTCGTTCCGGTCGACCTCGCGCGTGGTGATCTCGACGACTTGGTGCGCGGATCGGACATCATCTATCACCTCGCGGCGGAGCCTGGGGTGCGTGCGAGTTGGTCGCGATACGAGCAGTACCTGCGCAACAACCTCTTGGCTTCCCAGCACCTCCTCGAGTCGGCGCGGCGGGAAGGGTGCGGTCGCTTGGTGTACGCGTCGTCGTCCTCTGTCTACGGAGACGCAGCCGTGCGCCCAACGGCGGAAACGGCGCCATTGCGTCCGCGGTCGCCGTACGGCCAGACGAAGGCCGCCATGGAGCAGGTCTGCGAGGTCTACCGCGACACGTACGGCCTGGACGTCGTCGGGCTGCGCTACTTCACCGTCTACGGGCCCCGCCAGAGACCCGACATGGCATTTCATCGGCTGTGCCGGGCACTGCTCGACGGCGACGAGTTCGTCATGTTCGGTGACGGTGAGCAGAGCCGGGATTTCACCTACGTCGACGACGTCGTGGCCGTGACGCGTGCGGCAGCGACCACGCCGTTGCAATCGCATGGGGTCTTCAACGTCGGCGGCGGATCGCCGGCGACGCTCAACCGGGTCGTAACGCTGCTGCAGGAGGTCGCCGGTCGGGGCCTGAAGGTGCGGCGGGCTGACTCGGAGCACGGGGACGTGCGCGACACCGCCGCGGACACGACCCGCGCACGCGATGTGCTCGGCTTCGCGCCTAGCGTTCGGCTCGAGGAGGGGCTAGCCGCACATCTCGACTGCGTCGCGCGGTCCAGGCGGTAGCGGTGGACGTCCTGAGCGCTTGCCTGATGTGTGGGTCGGAGCGCATCCCTGCCCTCAGTGGCTACGCGGCAGCACATCTTCGACGCTGCCGCGACTGCGGCTTCGTGTTCGCGGGGCGTCGCCCGAGCATCGAGGACGTCCGCCTACAGTACGACGGCTATGGATTGTCCAACGGCGAGTCGGCGGTGACGCGGCTGCGCTACGAGGAACTGCTCGACGAGTTCGAGGCCTACCGGCAGACCGGGCTGATCCTCGACGTTGGCTGCGGGGAGGGTGCCTTCCTCGTGGCCGCCGCCGGGCGGGGGTGGACGGTGCATGGCACGGAGTCGACCCAAGGTGCCGTCGAGCGCAACCGCGCGCGAGGCGTCGACATGACGCTCGCGCCGCCGAGTGCTGGTGACCTTCCATCGGGCGCGTTCGACGTCGTGACGGCTTTCGAGGTCGTCGAGCACCTGACCGACCCTGTTGCCGAGGCGGCGACGTTCGCCGAGGTGATCCGGCCCCAGGGTCTCCTGTACGTGACGACGCCGAACTTCGACTCGGCGAGTCGCCGCCTGCTGAGAGCGAAGTGGAGTGTGATCGAGTACCCCGAGCACCTGAGCTACTTCACCGTGGCGACACTGTCGCGGTGGCTCATCGCGGCCGGCTTCTCACGCGTGGACCTGACGACCACCGGCGTCAGCCCGCGGCGGGTGGTGCAGAGCCTGCGGCGCGGCGACGGAGCGAGCCCGCCGCCGCCGGTGGCCAACGAGGTCGACGAGCGTGTGCGTGCGGCGATCGAGCGATCCGCCGCGCTGAAGACCGCAAAGCGGCTCGCCAACGCCGCACTCGGTGCGGTGCGTGCCGGCGACACGCTGAAGGCGCGCTTCGAGCGTCGCGCGGGCTAGGACTGCCCGGCCCGCGCGGCCGCGGGCTCCGGCGTGCGTAGAACGTCGATCGCCGGTGCAGCGGCCGGTGCCTTGCCGGACCAGGCCGGATCGTCCAGCCGCCGGATGACCCAGGCGCCGCAGACCGCCGCCACGAGTGCGAGCCCGAGCGCGGCTCCAGGTGCGGTGAGGGCCAGGCCTGCCGCGGCGGTACACAGGGCGACCTGGGTGCAGGCAAGTAGTGCGACGACAGCGTGTGCACTCCGGAGCCGCGAGCGCAACCGGTGGGTGAGGTGGTCGCGCCCGCCCGTCATCAGCGGACGCCCGGCGCGCTTGCGGGAGAACATCACGAGGCTCGTGTCGAGGATCACGAGGCCGACGAGTAGCGCCGCGGTCGCGACCGCGTTGACGCCGGCGACGGCGTGCGACGCGGCAGCGAGCGAGACGCAGGCCAGTAGAAGCCCGAGCGGCATGCTGCCGCCGTCGCCCATGAAGATCCGTGCCGGACGCGCGAGGTTGTGCGGCAGGAAGCCGGCGCAGGCACCGGCGACCGCGAAGCAGAGGGCTGCCAGCACCGGGACGTCGTCGAACGCCGCGAGCAGCCCGATCCCGGCGGCCGAGACGGCGGTCACCGTCGCTGCCGCGCCGTCCATGTTGTCCATCAGGTTGACCGCGTTGACGATGGCGATGACCCAGGCGCAGGTGAGCAGCAGGTCTAGCGGAGCGCTGCCCAGCACCGCCCAACCATGACCGGTCTCCCACAGCACGTACCCGACGCCGGCCTCGATGGCGAGGCGCAGGAACGGCGACAGGTTGACGCGGTCGTCGAGCGTGCCAACGACCCACATGCCGGCCGCGCACGCGATGATCGCGGCGTACGTGCCCGTGCCGCCGCCGAAGGCGACGGCGGCGGCGAGCACGCCGAGCATGATCGCGGCGCCGCCGAGGTAGGGCGTCGAGCTGCCGTGGCCCTTGTAGCCGACCGGGCGGTCCAGGAAGCCGGTCGCGTACGCGACGCGCACGAGGACCGGCGTCGCCGCCCAGGTGACCAGCGCGGCGAGCCCGAAGGCCAGCGTGATCCTCAGCTCAGGCTGCATGCACCGACAGGCCCTGCTCGAGGTGCCTGCGCTCGTGCTCGATGACGTCGTCGATCGCCTGCTCGATCGTCCGGAGCGGCTGCCAGCCCGTCAGCCCGTGGAGCGCCGAGGTGTCGGGCGTTCTCGTACCGAGCTCCTCGAACCCCTCGGCGTAGGCCTCGTCGTAAGGGATCTGCACGATGTCGCTGCGCGAGCCGCAGCGGTCGATCACCAGCCGCGCGAGCTGTGAGATCGCGACCGGCGTGGAGCTGCCGATGTTGTAGGCGTTGCCGACGGCGCCCTCGGCGTCGCAGAGCAGCGTGATCGCGCGGACCGTGTCGGCCACATGCGTGAAGCAGCGCGTCTGGGTGCCGTCGCCGTAGACGGTGAGGCTGTCGTCCTCGAGCGCCTGGCGCACGAAGCGCGGCAGCACCATCCCGTAGCGGCCGGTCTGGCGCGCGCCGATCGTGTTGAACAGCCGCACGACGACGACCTCGGCGCCCTGCTCGGAGTGGTAGGCGTGGGCGACGGCCTCGCCGAAGCACTTCGCGATCGCGTACGACCAGCGCGACTTCGCCGGTGAGCCGATGACGAGGTCGGCGTCCTCGGTGAGCGCCTCGCGGCTCTGCTTGCCGTACACCTCAGACGTCGAGGTGAACAGCACGCGCCGCTTGCGCCGCGCGGCCGCGGCCATCACGACGTCGGTCCCGCGCACGTGGTCGAGCAGCGTCTCGAGCGGACTGTCGACGACGAGCTGCACGCCGACGGTCGAGGCGAGATGCAGGCAGACGTCGGTGTCGCCGATGCAGTCGTCGACGAGGCCGGCGTCCGTGACGGACCCTTCGACGACGCGCACGTGGTCGTTGTCGAAGGTGTGCTCGAGGTTGCCGAGACGCCCGGTGCTGAGGTCGTCGAGCACAAGGACGTCGTGCCCGGCGCCGACCAGGGCATCGGTGAGGTGCGACCCGATGAACCCGGCGCCACCGGTGATCAGGTACCTCATGCGGCCACCGCGACGTCTTCGCTGGCGAAGGCCTCGATCGTCGCGCGCAGGCCCTCGGCGAGCCCGACGCTCGGCGCGTAGCCGAGATCGGCCCGGGCGCGCGAGATGTCGGCCAGCGAGTGCAGCACCTCGCCGGCGCGAGGCTCGCCGTGGATCGCGTCCACCGGCACGTCCATCTGCGTGCGCAGCTCCGCGACCAGCTCGTTGAGCGTGACGCTGCTGCCGCAGGCGATGTTGTAGACGCCACCTGGCGCTGCGGAAGCGTCAAGCGCGGCCATGTTCGCGTCGACGACGTTCTGCACGAACGTGAAGTCGCGCGACTGCTCGCCGTCGCCATAGATCACCGGCGCGGTGCCGTTGCGCAACGCGGCGATGAAGCGCGGCACGACCGCGGCGTACTCCGACAGCGGATCCTGGCGCGGCCCGAAGACGTTGAAGTAGCGCAGCGCGACCGTCTCGAGCCCGTAGAGATCGAACCAGGCGCGGCAGTAGCTCTCGGCCGCCAGCTTGGACACCGCGTAGGGCGAGATCGGAAGCGTCGGCATGCTCTCGCGCTTGGGCAGGTCGGGGACCGAGCCATAGACAGACGACGACGACGCCATCACGACGCGGCGGGCCTGCGCCTCGCGCGCGGCGACGAGCACGTTCAGCGTGCCGGTCGCGTTGGCCTCGTGCGTGGCGACCGGATCGGCGATCGAGCGCGGGACGGACGGCAGCGCGGCCTGGTGGAAGACGGCCTCGCAGTCATGGACCGCGGCGCGGATGTGGTCGAGTGAGGCGACGTCGCCTTCGATGACCTCGATGTCCGCGGCGATCGCGTCGAGGTTAGACCGCCGGCCCGTCGCGAAGCTGTCGAGCACGACGACATCCCACCCGCTTGTGAGCAGTCGCGTTGCTACGTGAGATCCGATGAACCCCGATCCACCGGTGACCAGCGCGCGCGCCATCCGTGAGCCTTCTCCCTCAACATTTTCACGGTGGCCATCCCGATCCCCCGAACGGCCAAGCCACCATGCTGAATTCCGGCATGATAGCTGTACGAGCGTCCCGGTCAACCCGGGCGCCGCCCCATCGTCCGTCGTCAGATGTGCCGCACGTGCGGGCCCGGCGGAGCCACGTTGCGAGCGTCGACGACGAGTGCCGCGCGATCCCAGAGCGGGCGCTCGACGAACTCGGAGTGCGCTGTCAGGACGACGACGCAGTCCGCCCACTCGACCGCCTCGGCCGTCCAGTCCGTCGTCTGGTGGCGCGTCCCGTCGAGGTCGAACGCGTCGACGTGCGGATCGCAGTAGCGCACATCGGCGCCGCGGAGGATCAGCTGGCGCATCACCTCGAGGCTCGGCGACTCGCGGATGTCGCCGACGCCTGCCTTGTAGGCGACGCCGAGGAGCAGCAGCCGCGATCCGTTGATCGAGCGCTGCGCCTCGTTGAGCGCGTCGGCGATGCGTTGCAGCACGAAGACCGGCATCTGCGCGTTGATCTCGTGCGCCGCGTCGATCAGGCGCGCGCTGTAGCCGTACTCGCGCAGGCGTGAGGCGAGGAAGTGCGGCACGACCGGGATGCAGTCCCCGCCGAGGCCGGGGCCCGGGTGGTGGGTCATGAACCCGAACGGCTTGGACGACGCCGCGTCGATGACCTCCCACGCCGAGATCCCCATGCGGTCGCACATCAGCGCAAGCTCGTTGGCGAGCGCGATGTTCACCGCGCGGAACGTGTTCTCGTGGAGCTTTGCGGTCTCGGCGACCATCGTGCTCGTGGTCGGGATGACGGTGTCGATCACGCTCTCGTAGAGCAGCGTCGTCCGCCGCAGGCACTCCTCGGTCACGCCGGACACGAGCTTCGGTGTGTTCTTGATCGTGTAGTGCGCGTTGCCCGGGTCGATCCGCTCGGGCGCGTAGCCGAGGTGGAAGTCGCGACCCGCGACCCCGCCGCCGCCGGCGAGGATCGGCTGCACGACCTCCTCGGTCGTGCCCGGGTACGTGGTCGACTGCAGGACGACGAGCTGCCCCGGCTGCAGGTGCTCGGCGATCGCCTCGCAGGCGGCGACGATGTAGGACATGTCCGGCGATCGCGTCTTCGACAGTGGCGTCGGGACGCAGATGGTCAGCGCGTCGAGCTCGCGCACGGCGGCGAAGTCGGTGGTCGCCGTGAGCCGGTCGCCGGCGTCGGCGTAGCGCGCGGCGGGCACGTCGACGAGATAGGAGCGACGCGCGCCGATCGCGTCGACGCGATCGCGGTCGATGTCGATGCCGACGACCGAGAACCCGGCCTCGGCGAACGCCATCGCGAGCGGCAGGCCCGCATAGCCGAGCCCGACGACGCCGATGCGCGCGTCGCGCGTCGCCATCAGGTCTTCGAACGAGCGATCGGTGCGCGCGAGGCTGGACACAGGCGCTAGACGTCGACCGTGTCGCGGGGCTCGGGCGCCGCCGCCTGCTGAGCGCCGGCGTCGTGCGCCTTGCGGGCCTTGCGCGCCTGGCGCCGGCCGCGCCGCGTCGTTGCGGCGTAGTCGTAGCCGTAGCCGTAGCCGTGCTGGCGCGGGTTCGTGCCGGTCGCGACGACGCCGAGCGGCGTGCCGTTCGCCGACGTGACGATCGACATCAGCCGGCGGATCGCGGCCCTGGTGCTGCGGTTGATGCGGACGACGAAGACGACGCCGGAGGCGGCTTGCAGGAGGGGGAGCGCATCGCTGACCGCCAGCGCGGCAGCGGTGTCGACGATGACTATGTCGGCGCGGGCCTCGAGGTCGGTCAGCAGCTGGCGTACCGCCGGCGAGCTGAGCAGCTCTGCAGGATTCGGCGGCGCGGCGCCCGCCGGGAGCACGCGCAGCGAGCCGCTCCCGGAGAATCCGTCGCCGCCGGTGGGTGCGTCGACGGTCACCAGCACCTCGAACAGCTGGCGCTCGCCGATCACGACGGAGGCGAGCCCGTCGGTGGCGTCGATGCCCAGTTGCGGCCCGATGTTCGGGTGGCGCAGGTCGCCGTCGACGAGGATGACGGTCTTGCCGGCGCGTGCCAGGGAGAACGCCAGGCGCAGTGCCACCGTGGTCTTGCCGTCCTGCTGTGCCGCGCTGGAGACGACGACGCTGGCGAGGCGGCGGTCGACGTTGAAGTAGGTCAGCGCGCCGCGGAGCATCTGGAACGCCTCCTCGTCGCTGTCGGTCGATCCGAACGCCGACGCGGGGATCGTGCTGAGCAGCGGCAGGCCGGTGAGCTCCTCGAGCTCGTCGGGGCTGCGCACGCGGCGATCGCTGTTCTCCGCCAGGGCGACGGCGCCGACCGCCAGCAGCAGCGCGATCACGATGCCAAGCTCGATCGCCCGGCGGGTGTTGCGCCCGACCGGGGTCGACGACGCAACCGCGCGCTCGACGATCGCGGCGTCGGGGCGCAGTGCCGTGCGCGCCGCGCGCAGGCGCTGAAGCTGACCGTTGAGCTGCCGGCGTTCCACCGCGGTCTTGGGACCCAGGTTCTCGAGCTGGCGCTTGACCCCGCCGATCGTGAAGTTCAGCTGACCGACGACCGTCGCGGTCCGGTTGGCCGAGATCGCCAGGCCGAACGCGTTTGCGATGTTCGCCGCGCGCTGGGGCTCGGTGGCGCTCGCGGAGATCGACAGGAACCCCGTGTCGGTGTCCGGCGCGACGCTGATCGCGCCGAGCAGCGGGGCGCCCGGCTCAGGCGGGCGCATCAGCCTCCCGGCGGCCTCCGCGATCGAACGCGTCTGCACCAGTCGCGCCACCATGAGGATCCCCTGGTTGCCTGATTGCGGCTGCTGGAAGAGCTCTGGATCGATGCTGACGCCCTGCGCTTGCACGAGCGTGCTCGAGCGGTACTGCCTCCGTCTTTCGCGACTCCAGGCCGTAGGACGCGGCGGGCACGACGATGAGCAGACCCAGGACGAGGAATTTCCAGCGCCATAGGCTGCGCAGGAACGCGCGGACGTCCTGCTGTTCTTGGTGGCGAGGCGTCATGCCGTGCGTCCGCGGGGCGCCATGAGGAGGTCGACCGCCTGCCCCTGGGCCCGGGGGCGAGCCAAGGTACCACCTCGTACTGCGGCGGTTATCGGTTCGCGCAGCACGAACAGCATCGCGACGCCGAGGGTGACGATGTGCGTGCGGTAGCGGAAGCCGGTGCCCGCGTTGCCCGCGCTCAGCGCGTAGGCCATCAGCAGGAACACCATCGGATAGAGAATCGGCCCGCATCTCGAGAGCACCTCCCCACGGCGTCGCACAGCTGTGCGGAGGAGCAGGAACAGCACCGCGAGCGCTACGAGGGTCCCGGCTGCGCCGAGCTGCTGGCTGGCGTTCTGCAGCTGCCAGGGATACGGGCGCGCGACGACGTCATACATTCGCCGCGGAAGGTTCTCGAAGACGGCGCCCCGCGTGGAGTAGTCGACGCGCTCGAGCGCCAGGTTGTTCGAGTTCGGGCCACTGCTGGCCTGCTTGACGCCGAGGGCCGTGTTGGCGTCCTGCGAGACCTGCAGGACCTTCAGGTTCTCCTCCGAGGACTCCTGGATGATCGCGGGCGCCGCGATGAACCCAGCGATCGCCACGGCGTACACCAGCGGCATCGCGCGGAGGGGACGGTCGAGCTGGCGCAGAGCCGCGTGCAGCAGCACGAGCACGCACCCGCTGACCAGGAACCATCCCGCGTACGGTCTGGTCTCGACAGCAATGAGCCCGCCGAGCGCGGCGAACGGGATACCCCGCCAGTCGAGGGTGCGCCACAGTCTCGTCCCTCCGTATACGACGAGTCCGCTGGCGAGCACCATCAGCGGCTCTTTGTGCAAGGCGCTGTTGAAGAACATGCTGCCGGGCTCGAAGGCCAGGACCCAGGCGGCGACGCGCGCGGCGTGCGCGCCCGCCAGGTCGTGGACCGCGGCGAGGATCAGGAGCACGCCGAGCAACGCGATGCCGACCTGCATCACTCGCATCGCGCCGATGCTGAAGTCGCCGAACTTCAGCTCGGTCGCGAAGACAACCGTGTGCAATCGGAACTGGTCATGGGGAAGGAAGCCCTGTCCGATCGGCGTGTCGGAGAGGATCCTCGCGTAGTACAGGAACGTGTTCTCGTCGCCCCCGCGCAACGTCTCGTTGAGCCCCGTCGACGCGACGCCCGCGATCACCAGGACGCGGATCACGAAGGCCGCCGTGAGCTGGCGGCCGACCATGAACTCCGGCCGGGTCCGTTGCAGTTGCCGCAAGGCGGACCACAGAACGAAGCCCACGAGGAGCACCGCGACGATTGCGGTCTCGGCGTTCAGGAGTGCGCTGTTCGAGGAGTTCTGCGTCATCCGCTCGCCGCGTGGATGCTAGACCGCACCACGGCGCGCGCCGCCGGTGGCGGGGCGCCTGCCGTTGCCCTAACATCGCTGTACACCGCAATCTGGATGAGAGTGGGGATGGACCGCAAAACGGGGAACTACGCGCAGTCGTCTTCGGCCACGCCGTTGGCGCGTGCTGAGGAGCTTGTCGTTGAGGAGATCGGCGACGAGCGGCTGGTCTACGACCTGAGGGTCAACCGCGCGCACTCCCTGAGCACGACTGCGGCCCAGGTCTGGCAGCGCTGCGACGGCAAGACGCACGTCGCGTCGGTTGCCGCGGACCTTGGCATCGATGCTGCGACGGTGACGCGTGCGCTCGACGAGCTCGACTCCTGCGACCTGCTCGACACGGGGCCGGCGCTCGGCGCCACTCGTCGTGAGCTCGGTATCAAGATCGCGAAGGTCGGCGGGACCATCGCCGCCGCGCCGCTGATCCTCTCGCTGACCGCACCACCGGCGCTCGCGGTGCTGACCCCGACCGTCGAGTTCTGCACCAACGGCGGCGCCTCGCACGGCTGCGGCATCGACTGCAACGCCCGCTCCTGCTGCTGCTGCTGCCAGTCGATTCCGATCGCCAACGTGCCGTCGCTCTGCGACAGCGGCATGGCCACGATGTGCTGCCTGCCGATCGCCCAGTGCGGGCCGATCTTCAAGGGCAACTGCACCGGCGGCGGTTCCTGCCCTTAGCCTCCGGCGCGTCGGCGCGCGCGGCGAAACCGCCACGCGCGCAGCGCCCACAGCGGCGTGCGCAGGACATGCAGGGCGTAGGCGAGCGCGAGGCGGATGGCGTCGTGCCGTGCCCACGGGTATTGCCAGCGGATCCATGTGCGTGTAGGCAGGACCGAGCGCCGCAGGATCGAGACACGGACGCGCCATGTCGGCGCGCTCGCAAGCGCGTCGAGGTGAAACGTCCCGCGCGGACGGTCGTAGCGGCGCGCGATTGCCCACGTCGCCGCGGCCGACGCCGGCAACGCGAGGTCGTCTGCCAGCGCCGCACCGCTCGCGGTGAGCCGCAGCCCGGCCGCGAACGTCTCGCTCGCGTCGAGCTGCGTCGCGAGCTGCGCCGCATCGCGCCAGACCGGCGCCGGCCAGTGAGTCGTCGCACGCTCCAGGTCTACGATCGGCTTGCCTTCGCGCCCGCCGTGCTGCGCGGCGTGCAGCACGACATGGACTGCGAGCCCGACGGCGTCGAGCGTCGGCGTGCGCGCGCCGGCGACGTCGATCCACGCTCGGCGCGCGATGAGCGCAGCCCAGGCGGCCTCAGCGGGCGCGTTCGTCCCCGGAAGGCGCCAGTGCAGGTCGATCATCAAGCCGGCGTCCTCGCCGGTCCCGGGGCGCGCCCACGCGTCGGCGACCGCGCTGCCGCCGACGTCGTCGATGCCTAGCCCGTCGCTCGTGCTGCGGTAGCCGAGGGCGGCCAGCACGCCCTGAGCGCCATCGACACGGTCCGGTGCGACGAGCAGATCGACGTCCGAGTAGGAGCGGTGCTCGGGGGCGTACAGCGCCTGCGCCAGCGCGGGGCCTTTCAACAGGAGCGCGTCGATGCCCGCGGCCGCGAACGCCGCGAGCGCGTCGGCCGCAGCGGCGTCGAGGCGCCTCAGCGCAGCGCGGTCGCGCGAGCGCGCCGCGAAGTCGCGCAGCGCCGCCTCAGCCGGCGGTCTGCTGCTCGACTCCGGCGTCATGCCACGCGTCGTCGGGCCATTCGGCAGGTGGGTGCCGGTCGTGGCCGTCGTGCAAGCTCAGGCGGATGAGCGGCTCGATCCCAAAGACGCCTTCGACGGCCACGCTTGCGATCCGGCCCTCCGGCGTGACCATCACCGCGCCCGGCGTGCCGTCCACGCGGTAGGCCGCCATGACTTCAGCGTCCTCCTGAAGCAGGACGTTGCGCAGCCCGTGCTGGTCCTTGGCCATCTGGTTCTCGAGCGAGCTGCCCGTGCTGATCACGCCGATCGTCAGCCGCTCGGCGAGCGTCGCCTGCCAGTGCCCGACGTCTGGCAGGAGCGCCGAGCACGGCCCGCAGCCGGGACTGACGAAGACGAGCGCGAGCGGCAGCCCCGGCTCGAGCAACGACGCGAGCGTGCGCTTCGCCCCGTCGAGCTCGGGCAGCGCGAACTCCGGCGCGGTCGCGCCGACGGGAAGGCCGGCGGGGAAGATCGCGACCGTCTCCCGCGCTTCGGCAAGCTCCTGTCGCAGGTCACGGCGGTCACGCCAGAGCAGCGCCGCGATCGCGCCAAGCGCGGCCGCCAGCACCCCGAGACCCGTGGCCACCAGCTCGGTGCCGTCGCGATCGGCGTAGGCCGGTCCGCCGCCGTGGATCACGACGGCGATCGCAAGCGCGGCCAGAACCGCGTTGCGCACGAGCGTGCCACGCCCGGCGGGCTCGGAGTGCAGCTGGCCGAAGCAATGGCAATCGGGCGCCTCGCCGCGCGCCATCGAACGGGCGATACCGCCGATGAACGCAAGCAGCAGGACGAGCGCCGCGATCGCGCCCCAGCGGGCGGAGGCGGGAGCCGCGAGCGCCAGCGCCGCCGCAAGCTCGGCGAGCGGCAGTGCCCTTGCGCCCGGTGCCGCGAGCGCCTGCGGGATGCCAAAGCCTTCGAGTGCGGTGCGCGAGCCGGCCGGGTCGCGCAGCTTGCCGACCCCAGCTGCCGCGAACACGATCGCCAGCAGCAGTTGCCCGCCGAGGATCGCGGAGTCCATCTGCTCATGCTACGCGACGCTCTGGTTTCCTGAGAACATCTGCGCGGTGGTGGAGCCGAATCAGGATGTGACGTACCGGGCCGATACGTCGGAGGTCACTGGGTTCGAGTCGTTCGGCGTGAAGATGTACCTCGCTGGGAATCGTCCCGAGGTCAACGAGCGTCTGCCGTCTCTCCTGCCGCCGGGGGCGACGCCCTCGCCGGTGCTCGACGCCGACCATCGCATGGCGATCATCGGCAACGACCACGGCACGTACGAGGTGAACGTCGACGGCGCGGCGCTGGCGCGCTCGGTCCCGATCGACCTCGCGCTCGAGGTGCTGGAGAGCATCATGCACGCGCGGATCGCGCAGAACGCCGTGACGCGGATCTTCATCCATGCCGGCGCCGTCGCCCACCGCGGACGTGCGATCCTGCTGCCCGGCAGGAGTTTCGCCGGGAAGACGACTCTCGTTGCAGCGCTCGTGCGCGCCGGAGCCACGTACTACTCCGACGAGTTCGCCCCCTTGGACGAGAACGGGCTCGTCGACCCTTATGCCAAGCCGTTGTCGTTGCGCGACGAGGACCAACTGCAGCGCAACCACGCCGTCGAGACGCTCGGCGGACGCGCAGGCAATCAGCCCCTGCGCGTCGGGCTCGTCGTCAAGACGATGCACCGGCCGGGCGCGATCTGGACGCCGCGCGAGCTCGGCAGCGGCGCCGGCGCGCTAGCCCTGCTCGCGCAGGCCATCCCGGCGCAGGAGCGCCCAGCCGAGGTCACGCGTGCGATCGCGCGTGCAATCGACGGCGCGCGCGTGATCGAGAGCGACCGCGGCGACGCGGACGAGGTCGCGCCGCTGATCCTCGCCGAGCTCGAGGCGCGGGCGGCCTGAGCGTGGACCCGGTCGCGCGGCTGGGACAGCTGCTGCGGGACATGGACTACTCGGGACCGCGCCATGTGGCCCTGATCGAGCAGGGCCTGCCGCCCGCGGGCGTGCTCGACGGTCTGGGGCGCGACGCGGATGCGCGGCTTGTCACGCTTGCCGCGCTGTTCGACGGCGAGGAGACGCTCGCGACCGACGACGCGGCCGCGGCGTTGCAGCCGCTGACCGTCGACGAGCTGGTCTGCTGTGGGCTGCTCGAGCGCGACGGCGACGACGTCCGCGCGACGACGCGGCTGCTGATGTTCGACGACGTCATCGTCGCCGGTGACGCGCTGCGCGCGGCCGAGAGCCGCGACTACGTCGTCGCGCTGTCGTCGGCGAGTGTGCGGATGGCGAGCCTCATCGTCCGTCGCCCGGTCGCGAAGGTGCTCGACCTCGGCACCGGCTCCGGCATCCAGGCGCTGCTGGCAGCGCGACATGCCGAGCGCGTGCTGGCCGTCGACGTGAACCGGCGCGCGCTCGAGATGGCCGCGTGGAGCGCGCGCCTGAACGGCGTCGAGAACGTCGACTGGCTCGAGGGGGACTGGCTCGAGCCGGTCCGCGGCGAGGCTTTCGATCTCGTGATCGCCAACCCCGCCGTCATCGTCTCGCCGGACGCCGAGCTCCTGTGGCGCGACAGCCCGCTCGGAGGTGAGGAGCTGTCGCGGCGACTCGTCACCGGCTGCGCTCAGCACCTGCGCGAAGGCGGGTTCGCCACGATCTGCTGTCACTGGACTCACGCCCAGGACCGCTGGTCCGACGCACTGGCCGAGTGGGCCGGCGGCCTGGGGTGCGACGCGGTGCTGCTGCACTTCGACAGCTACGACCCGCTGAGCTATGCGCTCCATCACGTCGGCGATGGCACGGCGGCGGCCACATCCGTCGAGCGCTGGATGGCGCACTACGCTGCGGCCGGCGTCGAGCGCATCGCGACTGGCGCCGTCGTGCTGCGGCGCCGCAGTGCGGCCGCGAACTGGGTGCGTGCGTTCCAGGTCGACAAGCGGTACGGACCGACCGGCGGTGTCCAGCTCGAGCAGGTGTTCGCGATCGGCGACGCGCTGGCCGCCCGTCCGGGAGCTGACGGCTTGGCATGGCTGATGTCCGGCGTCTGGCGGCCCCTGCCGGGCGATCTGCTCGACCAGGTTCTCGTCAACCGCGACGGCGGCTTTGCGTCTGTCGGGGGGAGCCTGAGGCGCGACCCGGGCATGGGTCTGGCCGCGCGGCTGGACCCGCGTGTCGTGCCGGCGGTCCTCGCGTGCGACGGTCGGCGCACGCTCGCGCAGGTGCTCGGCGGCGTGGAGTCCCCCGAGCTGCGCGGGCTGTGTCTCGGCGCGATCCGCGAGCTGATCGCGCGCGGCCTGCTCGTTCGCGAGGAGGCGTAGCGGTGGACGCCGTCGCACGGCTCGGCGGCCTGTTGCTAGAGCTGGGCTTCGGCGGCGAGCGGCATGTCGCACTCGCGTCGTTCCCGGGCGGATCGCCGTCGAGTGCCCTGCTCGACGCGGTCGGTCGTCCCGAGGACGCGCGACTTTCGACGCTGCTCGCGTTGTTCTGCAGTGGCGAGCCCGTCGCGCTCGCTCGAGCCGTCGACGCGTTGCCGCCGGACTCGGTCGACGAGCTCGCCGAGGCGGGGTTGCTCGGGATCGATGTCGACGGGGTGCGTGCGTCGTTCCTGCTCGCCGCCGCCGGCAACGCCGTCGTCGCCGGCGACCCGGACGCGGAGTGGGGGCGCGCGGACTTCGTGGCGGGAGTCTCGCCGGCGGGGCTCGTCACGGCATACGCAACCGTTCAACGACCGGTCGCCGTCGCGCTCGATCTGGGCACCGGCTCGGGCATCCTCGCTCTGCTCGCGGCACGCCATGCCGAGCAGGTGGTCGCGATCGACCTGAACCCTCACGCACTCGAGCTCGCGCGACTGGGCGGACGGTTGTCGCGCGTCGCGAACGTCGAGTGGGTGGAGGGGGACTGGGAGGCGCCGGTGCGCGGGCGCCGCTTTGGCCTCGTGGTCTGTAACCCGCCGCTTGCGATCTCGCCGGACGTCGCGATGCTCGCGCGCGACAGCGAGGTCGGCGGTGAGGCGATCGGGCGGCGGATGGTCGCCGAGAGCGCCGGCCTGCTCGAGGAGGGTGGGTTCGCCACCGTGCTGTGCGCGTGGGCGCACGACGGCGACGCATGGGAGGAGCGACCGCGCGAATGGGTGCGGGACCTCGGTTGTGACGCCGTTCTGATCCACCTCGGCAGCGACGGCCCCCTGTCACACGCGATGACGCACGTCGGTGGGCGCCTGGTGGCTGATCGCGAGGCGATGGCCGCGAGCGTCGAGCGCTGGATGAGGTACTACGCCGCTGAAGGGATCGAGCGGATCGCGCTCGGCATCGTCGTCCTGCGCCGACGCGGCGACGGTGTCAACTGGGTCCGCGCGGTCGGCGCCGACCAGTACCCGAACGGTCCCGGAGGAGCGCAGCTCGAGCGGATGTTCGCGGGCGGCGACTTTCTTGCCTCACCGGATTCGCGCGCGGCGTTGCTCGCCTCGCGCTGGACGGCGGTCGACGGGCTACGGCTCGAGCAGCCGGCGACCTTCGGCGAGGACGGCTACTCGCTCGGCGACCTGGTCCTGCGTCAGCCGGGGCTGAACGTCTCGGCTCGCATCGACGCGCGCGCGGCGCCGGTCGTCGTCGGATGCGACGGCACGGCAGCGATCGGTGAGTTGATCGCGCGCACGGGGGTGGCCGCATCGCCGTCCGTGTGCCTCGACGCGATCAGCGAACTGATAGCGCGCGGCTTCCTCACCCGGGCCTGAGCGCCCGCAGCGCGCGCCATGCCGGGCGCACGACGGTGATCGCGAGCCACTGCAACGGCGGCACGACCACACGTGCGACCACCGGGGCGTCGTCCAGGCGCCCGCGCACGCAGCGCGCGCTGTCGAGCAGGACGGCGCGCGTTCCGGCCTGGCCGGGCGAGTCGTCGCGCCAGCGGTAGACGAGTGCCGGCTGCGTCGGCGAACGCCGACGCGCCCGCGCCACGCGAGGCTGACGGCGAGCGCCCAGTCCTCGCCCTGTGAGCGGTCGGCATAGCCCCTGGCGTCTCGTACGTCTTCGGTGCGCATGATCGTCGCCCCCTGCGTCGGCAGCAGCGACCACACCGAGTTGGCCAGCGCGAACGCGAACGGCCACGCGGCCAGGCGGCGCGCGAGCCCACGAGGGGAGCGGTGGCGACGCCCGGTGTCGCCGTCGACGATCGCGAGCGCCAACAGCGTGGCCTGCGGCTGCGCTTGCAGGCCGGCTGCCAGCGCCGCCACGGCCCCGGGCAGCAGCAGGTCGTCCGCGTCGAGGAACACGACCAGCGGCGCGGTCACGGCGGCGAGGCCGAGGTTGCGCGCCGCGCCCGTCGTCAGCCGTTGCTCGGCGCGCACGACCACGGCGCCGTCGAGTTGAGGGAGCGGCACCGTCGAGGCGTTGTCGACGACGACGAGCTGCGTGACCGCGTCGCCCTGCGCGGCGACGCTCGCCACGGCCTCGGGCAGGAAGCGCGTGTACTCGTCCCAGACCGGGATGACGACCGCGACGCTCACCGGTCGGCCAGCAATCGTCGGTAGAGGGCGTCGATGTCGGCGACGAGGCGCTCGATCGCGAACGCCTCGCGCACGTGCTCGCGCCCGGCGCGCCCCATCGCGGCCGCGTGGTTGGGGTCGTCGAGCAGCGCGGCGGCGGCGCTCGCGAGCGCCGCGGGGTCGCGGCTCGGGGCGAGCAGCCCCGTCTCGCCGTCGCGCACGGCCGAGGCGACGCCGCCGACGGCCGTGCTGACCACCGGCACCGCCGCGGCCTGCGCCTCGATCAGGCTGACCGGCGTGCCCTCGTTGTCGGACGTCAGCATCACGACGTCGCTGGCGAAGCAGACGTCGGCGACGTCGCGGCGAAAGCCCGCCCACACCAGGCGCTCGCCGAGCGCCTGTGCGGCGGGCGACGCGGCGAGCTCGTCGCGCAGCTCGCCGTCGCCGACGACCACGAACCGGACGCGCGGGCGTTCGGCGAGCAGCGCGGCGGCTTCGAGGAAGCGGTCGACGCGCTTGATCGGCACGAGGCGCGCGACGAGCGTGACGACCTCGGCGTCCCCGGCGATGCCCCACTCCGCACGGAGCGCCGCGCGCCGGGCCGGGCGCTCCTTGTCGGCGAGGAAGCCCGACAGGTCGAGGCCCAGCGGGACGACGACGATCTGCTCGCGCGGCGCGACGCCGAGTGCGACGAGGTCCTCGCGCACCTCCGGCGACACCGCGACGAGGACGTCGCAGCGACGGGCGAGGAAGCGCTCGATGTCGCGGTAGATCCGCGCACGCCGCGCTGAGAAGTACCCGCTGAGCGAGTGGCCGTGGAACGTGTGGAGCACGACCGGGCGCCGGCTGCGGCGTGGGTACGCCAGCAGCACGGCGGTCCGGCCGAGCGTCCCGGCCTTCGCGGCGTGGGTGTGCACGAGCTGCGGGCGGTCGCGGCGCAGCGTGGCCACGAGCTGGGCCAGCGCGCGCGCGTCGCCGGCGCCCGGGTTGCGCCGCATGCTCGCCAGCAGCGTCGGGCGCACCTCCATCCGTGCGGCCAGGTGATCCATCGACCCTTCGTCGGGCGCCTCGCTGCCGCGGACGAGGCGCGTGGCGTACCCGCGGTCGCGCAGCAGCGCGGTCAGCGCTATCGCTTGGATGGCCGGGCCACCTATATTCAGCCGCGCGATGATCCGCAGCACACGTATCGGCGGATCGCTGGGGGTCGCGTCGGCCGGCCGCATTGCCGGTAGTTCATCACCGCTCCCGGCCGCGCGATGATCCGGCTCGGGCGCGCTGAGCTCGCCGACGCGCTGCCGGCGCTCGCCGCGCTCGGCGTCGCCGTCGTCTGGGCGACCGACCAGGGCGGCTATTTCCCGCGCGCGTGGTACCCCGGCGCGCTGCTGGTGATCGCCGTTCTCGCGATTGCCGCGAGCACCGACGCGGGCGCGTTCCTGGCGCTTCCGCGGATCACGCGCGTCGCGATCGGGGCGTTCCTGGCCTACGCGGCGTGGACGTATCTGAGCATCACCTGGGCCGACTCCAAGGGCGTGGCCTGGGACGCCGCCAACCAGACGCTGCTCTACGTCGTCGTCTTCATCCTGCTCAGCCGCTGGTCGCACAGCCCCGGCAGCGCCGCGCTCGTCGTCGGCTGCTGGACGCTGGCGATGACGGCGCTTGCCGCGCTCGTCCTGCTGAAGCTGCCGGGCGTCGTCGGCGGCGGGGCCGGGCGCTTCCGCGGTGGGCTGGAGGAGCCGTTCGGCTACACCAACGCCAATGCCGCGGCGTGGGTGATGGCGGCCTGGCCGGCGCTGATGCTCGCCGCCTGTCGCGAGATCCCGCCGTGGTTGCGCGGCGCCTTGGCGGGTGCGGTCGTCGTGCTCGCCGACACCGCGGTGCTCAGCGACAGCCGCGGCGCGCTCGTGGCGGCGGCGATCGTCCTCGGGCTGCTGCTGCTCGCTGTGCCCGGGCGTGTGCGCACGCTGCTGACGCTGCTTGCGCCGGCTGCCGGGATCGCGGCCACCGCGCCCTACGTGCTGGATCTCATCAACGCGGCGGAGCGCGACCCGGCCGCCGTCGACGATCTCGGCAAAGCGGCGGCGCCGGTGCTGCTGGCCGCGCTCGTCGTCGGTGTCGTCGTCGCCGCTGTCGCGACGGCCGAGGTTCGTCGCGGCTTCGCCGCGGCGACGCAGCGCCGCGTCAGCCGGGTCGTGGGGATCGCCGGCATCGTGCTCGCGATCGCGGGTGCGGGCGCCGGCCTGGTCGCGGTCGGCGATCCCGTCGACGGTGTGCGCGACGCCTGGAACGACTTCGAGGAGACGGGTGCCCCGCCGGCGTCCGGTACCGCCGAGCCGGCCGGCTTCGCAGCCGCGCGCTATGACTACTACCGCGTCGCTGTCGACGTCTTCGAGGACCAGCCGCTGACAGGCATCGGCGCCGGCAACTTCGCCCAGGACTACGCCGCGCAGGACAAGGTCGGAGAGCGGCCCACGTCTCCCCACAGCCTCGAGCTCCGGGTGCTCGCGCAGGGCGGACTGGTCGGCGCCGTGCTGTTCGCCGTCGCGATGGGGGCGGCGCTGCTCGCCGCGTGGCGCGCGCTGGCGCTGCCGGGGCTCGCGCGCGCGGTCGGCGCCGGAGGCATCCTCGCGTGCGGGTTCTGGATCGTGCAGGGCTCGGTCGACTGGCTGTGGGAGTTCCCGGCGATGGCCGTGCCGGCGCTGGGGCTGCTGGCGCTCGCCGGCGCCGTCGGCCGCGGCGAGCGGCCGGACGAGTCGGGGCCACGCTGGTTCGGCGGGCCGCTGATGGCGCCCCGAGCCGCCGGCCCGGCCGCGGCCGTCGCGATCGTCGCCGGGGTCGCGGCGGTCGTGTCGATGATGCTTCCGTGGATCGCCGACCGCGAGGTGCGCAGTGCCGGCGGATCGCAGACCGCGGACGTCGAGGGAGCGTTCCGCAAGCTCGACCGGGCCGCGCGGCTCAATCCGCTGAGCGAGCAGCCGGGGGTCGTTGCGGGCACGCTCGCCTTGAATCTCAAGCAGGTCGACCGCGCCCGCCACTACCTCGAGCAGGCGCGGCGGCGCGATCCGCGCAACCTCGAGGCGACGTTGCTGCTCGGCGCGATCGCGTCGCACGAGGGCCGGTCACGCGAGGCGACGCGGCTGCTGCGCGCCGCACTGGCGCTGGCTCCCAGCGATCCACCGACTCAATCGGCGATCGCCCAGGCACGTCGCGGGCGGGTCGATCTCGACGCCGTCGTCCGCCAGATCGCCGACATCGCGGCTCAACGCGTTCAGTGACCCCGATGGACAGGGCTTGGAGGGCGCAGTAGCCTACTTTCCGGGATGGTACGGCTACTGGTCATTTGCGCCGGATGCGCACTCGCGATCACGACGGGGGCGATCGCCCTCACGGGTGATCCGTCCGGGACCGGCGAACCGACGGCTGCGGCGCGCCAGTACGGCGGTGTCATCACGCCGCCGCCGCCCCCGCCACCACCACCGCCGCCGCTGGCCGTCGTCCCGCCCGCGCCGCCGCCGCCGCCGCCGCCGGCCGCGCTCGTGGTCGTCCCCGTGACGCAGGTCGCCAACCTGGCCAGCAACAAGAAGTGCCTCAGCCGCCGTAGCTTCGGGATCCGCCTGCGCGCGCCGAAGGGCGACCGGCTCGTCGAGGGCCGCGTCTTCGTCAATGGCAAGCAGGTCCGCGTCCTGCGCGGCAAGCGCCTGCGCGCGAAGGTCGTCCTCAAGGGTCTGCCGAAGGGCCGCTACGTCGTGAAGATCACGGTGCGGACCCGCAAGGGCAAGCGCCTGAGCGGCTCGCGGCGCTACCGCACCTGTGCGCCGAAGCTCAAGGGCGGCGTTCCGAAGCTCTAGCGGGGCGCGCCGCGCCCACAGCAGGTCCTGACGTCGAGTTGGCATCGTCACCGATGAGTTCGTGTCGGCGGCGCGGTCTGTACCGCCAAACATCGACTCAGGAGGCAGGACCATGGGATCAATTCACGTGCACGAGTTCATGACCCTCGACGGCGTCATCGACGCGCCGACGTGGACGTTCGAGTACGGCTTTGCGGACGAGATGGCCGCCGTGCTCGGCGCCGTCACCGAGCGCTGCACGGGCATCCTGCTCGGGCGCGAGACCTACGAGATGTTCGAGCCGGCGTGGTCGACGCGGACCGTCGAGGACGACCCCGGCGCGCCGTTCTTCAACGACACCACCAAGTACGTCGTCTCCGGGACGCTCACGGAGGCGACGTGGCGCAACTCGCAGATCATCGGCGCGTACGACCCCGACGCGATCCGCAAGCTCAAGGACGAGGTCGACGGCGACCTCTACGTCAGCGGCAGCATCACGCTGGTCCGGGCGATGCTCGCCGACGGCCTGATCGACGAGCTGCACCTGTTCGTCTACCCGCTCACGCGCGGCGAAGGACCGCGCCTGTTCCCCGAGGGCGCCGCAGCGAGCACGCTGTCGCTCGCGGGGTCGGACTCCTACCCCAACGGGGTCGTCTACATGAACTACCGGCCGCAGGCGTGACAGATAAACGGGTCACGAGAATTTCGCCGCGTTCTGCACCCATTTTGCGGGCTTTCGGACGGCAGGATCGGGCTCGATCAGGTTGATTTGGTACCCGTGTGGTACCCGTGGCGTCCGATCGGCGGCCTGCCTTGTCGTCCATGAACACCCCGCCTCGGCCCTCGTCTGGCGCCGTGTTCGTCGTCGTGCGCGACAGCGGGCCGGTTTACGACGGCAAGTGGCGCGACCGCACCGGCCGGCACGTCAAGCGCGCGCTCGCCGGCGTGGGTCGTCGCCGACGGTGATGGCTGGAAGCGTCGCCGTGGCCGCGTGCCGGACGGCACGTTGGACGAGCACGCCGCGATCGTCGAGCTTGCGGCCGCGATCACCGACCACGAGTCCCAATGCGACGTCGCGCCCGTCGACCGCATGCGCACCTTCGCCGACGCGGCCGAGCGCTGGCTGCATCACCTCGAGCACGTCGAGGGCGCCAAGCCCTCGACGCTCGCCGACTACCGCTACTACCTCGCGCCCGCCGACGCCGAGCCACGCAAGCGCGGCCGCAAGCCCGCTGCGCGGATCATGCGCGCGTTCGGCCAGCGTCCGCTCACGGCGATCACGACGAGCGACATCGACCGCTTCCTTGCGCGCCTGGACGCCGAGCCGACGATGGGCCCGCGCACCGTCAACAAGCATCGCCAGGTCCTCGCCGCCGTCTTCGAGCACGCGCTGCGCGACGAGTCGATCGGGTTGACGGTCAACCCGGCGCGCGCGACGGACAAGCGCCGGGAGCCCGACGACAAGCCGATCGAGTTCTACGAGCCCGAAGAGGTGATGGCGCTGGCGCGCGCCGCGTGCGGCGGCCTTCACCGCGACCCGCGCCGCGCGGCCGTCACGCCCGAGGAACAGGCCGAGCGCGCCCGCGCCGACGAGCAGGACGCCGCGCTCTACGTCGTCGCGGCGTTCACCGGGTTGCGCCTCGGCGAGCTACTCGCCCTGCGCTGGCGCAACGTGCACTTCACCGACGCCCAGCTCATCGTCGAGGCGAGCTGGTCGGCCGGTCAGCTGACCTCGCCGAAGTCACGCAAGTGGCGCGCGGTCCCGGTGGCCGACCAGCCCGCGGCCGCGCTCGCGCGCCTTGCCGAGCGCGAGCGCTTCGCCGGACGCGACGATCTCGTCTTCTGCAGCGTCGCCGGCGAGTACCTCGACCCGTCAGCCGTGCGCCGGCGCTACCGCCGCGCACAGGTAGCCGCCAGCCTGCGACCGCTGCGCTTCCACGACCTGCGCCACAGCTTCGGCAGCCTCGTCATCCGCGCGTTCGATCCCGTCGCAGTCAAGGACTTCATGGGCCACGCGAAGATCACCACGACCGAGCGCTACCTCCACGCGCGCTCGCGGCGGACCGACGCACTGCGTCTGACCAGGGCGTTCGCGGGCGGCGAGACCACAAGCGTCGGACCTGTCCCAAGCGCCACGTAGCATCGGCTGTGGGTGAATGGCTCCAGGGTTGCCGGGCCGCGTTGCCGACAACGCTTTAGGTGGGCTGCTCACCGTAGGCGTGCTGGCCGGGGGACCGTTAGCGCTCGCGTTGCTGGTCGGAGACGTGACGCTCCCTGCGTGGCTCCTGGCGCTCGCCGCACTCGCCGTCCTGGGGGCGGCTCCAGCCCTGAGGCGCCGAGGCGGTGGGCACGACGACGAAGTCCAAGCGCTCCACACGGCGCCCTTGATGCCGGCTGGGCGCGGTCGTTACGGACTGTCAAGTAGACGCGTGGCCAAGGCACGGAAAAACGCGCTACGGGTGACGATGCCGATGACGCGGCTGTTGTCGCAGACCGGGACGATGAGCACGCGGTGGTGCAGGAACGTCTCGGCGATCTGGACGTCGGAGGCGTCGCTGCTGACCTCGACATGTTCGGTGTGGGCATAGCGTCCGACGGCCTCGGTCCGGCAGGCGGCGCGTCGTTCGATCGCGTCGTCGAGAGAGGCACGCACAAACGCGGCGCTCTTGAGCTCTGAGACGTAGCCGGGGAACAACGCGGCCATGAACTCACGCTCTCCGAACACTCCGGCGAAGCCGCCGTCATCGCTGACAACGGGGAGCGCTGGGACCTCGGCCGCAAGTATGCGCTCGACGGCCGCGTCGATCGATGTGTCCATCTGCAGCAGCGGGACCTCGCGTAGAAGTTCGTGCATGATGCTCTGGGGGGACATCTTGACGCTCCTAGAGGTAGCGGACAGCGACGTATCCCGTCGCGATGATGAGCGAGACGAACGTCACGGGAAGCCCGACTTTCAGGAAAGTGACGAAGCCGATCGGGTGGCCGGCGCGAGCGGCGAGTCCGGCGGCAGCCACATTGGCGGCTGCCGCGATCAGCGTGGCGTTGCCGCCGAAGCATGCACCGATGGCCAGCGCCCACCAGTAGGCGTCGTCGCCCGCGTCGGTCTGAAGCTGCTCGACCACTGGGATCATCGCCGCCGTGAACGGGATGTTGTCGACGATGCCCGACCCGATCGCCGAAGCCCAGAGGATCCCGAGCAGCTCGGCAGAGCGGTCGCCGCCGGTGACGTCGGCGATGCCGGTGGCGACCTCGTCGATCGCGCCGGTGTGCTCCAGCGCACCGACCATCACGAACAGCGCCAGGAAGAAGAACAATGTCGGCCACTCGATGCCACCAAGCGCCTTCTCCAACGGTTGACGCGTGAGCAGGAGCATCCCGGTGGCGCCCGAGAGCGCGACCGTCGCAGGCTCGAGGTGCAGCGGCTTGTGCACGAAGAACACGAGGATCGTGAGGACGAGGATCGGCAGGGTGCGCCGCAGCTCGTCGGCGTCTTCGATCGCCTTGGCCGCGTCAAGCTCCATCACGCGATCGCGCGCTTCGGGGCGGACTTGCAGCCGGCCGCGATAGAAGAGGTAGAGGCCGCTCGTGACGACGAAGAACGTCACCACCGCCAGCGGCGCGAGGTTGAACAAGAACGCGGCGAAGCTGAGGTCGGTCGCACCCGCGATCATGATGTTGGGCGGATCGCCGATCAAGGTGGCCGTACCGCCGATGTTCGAGGCGATCACCTCGATGATCATCAGCGGCAGCGGGTCGATATCCAGCGCATCGGCCAGCAGCAACGTCATCGGCACGATCAGCAAGACGGTCGTGAGGTTGTCCAGGAACGCCGACAGCACCGCGGTCGTGATCGCTAGCGCGAAGACGACGGCGAGCGGCCGCCCGCGCGAGAGCTGGCCTGCTCGGATCGCGAGCCAGGTGTAGGCGCCGGTCGGTTCGGTCAGCTTGACCATCAGCATCATCCCGGCGAGCAGCCCGATGGTGTTGAAGTCGATCGCGTCGATCGCCTGTTCCTGCTCGATCGTCTGCGTCAGCACGACCAGCGTCGCGCCGACGAGGGCGGCCTTCGTGCGGTCCATGCGCTCACTCGCGATGACCGCGAGCGTGATCACGAAGACGACGACGGCGAAGGTCATGGCCGTACCCACTCGACCTCGACGGGCACGAGCAGGATCTCGGGCCGCATGCCGATCAGGCGCAGGTCGCCGATCAGGTCGGCGATCGGGCCGCGCCGCAGAACGGTGTCGAAGTCTGTCGCGTCGTCGAGATCTACCCTGACCATCCACGGCCATGACCTAGGGGCCTGCTGGGAGCCGCCCAGCGTCGCCAGGCAGGCGTCGCGGACGGCGGGCATGTCCGCCACGCTCGCGAGTTCCCCCATCAGCCAGTCGTGAGCGACCTCGTGCGAAAGCTTCGCGGGCAGCGCGCAGAGAAGGACGATTTGGCGCACACTGGGAGGTTCGCCTCCGAGCCTCGAGCCGACCATGGGACGGGGCTCCCATTTCCGCGTGGGTGATGCTCCCCGCTAGGGCTCGATCAGTCCACGCCGGATCGCGTAGCGCGTCAGCTCGACGCGGTCGCGCAGTCCGAGTTTGCCGAGGACGTTCTCGCGGTGACGATCGACCGTGCGCGGGCTGATCCCGAGAATCCCGGCGATCTCCTCACTTGTGTGCGCCTCGGCGACGAGCTTGACGACCTCCAGTTCGCGCGGGGTCAAGGCGTCGCGCGGTGGCTCCTCGCCCGAGCGCACGCGGCGCAGGAAATCCTGAATCAGCGTTGTCACCGCAGCGGGATAGAGAAACGGCTCGCCGCGCATCGCCGCACGGCACGCCTCGACGAGGTCGCGATCGGCGCCGGACTTCAGCACGTACCCGCACGCTCCCGCCTTCAATGCCTCATAGAGGTACTGCTCGTTCTCGTGCATCGACAGCATCAGCACTCGCAGCTCGGGCCTGCGGCTCGTGAGGTCGGCTGCAGCGGCGAGGCCGGTTCGCCTCGGCATCGCCACGTCGAGAACCGCCAGGTCGATCTCCGGATCGAGTCCGAGCGTGACTGCCTCGGCACCATCGCCCGCCTCGGCGACGACCTCGAGGTCGGGCTCGGCGTCAAGCACCATTCGCAACCCTCGCCTGACCAGCGCGTGATCGTCTGCCAGCAGGATCTTGGTCACGAGCGGGACGCTCATCGCAGCGGCACTCGCAAGATCAACTCGACGCCATCGCCGGACGTGACCTGCAACTGCCCGCCGACGAGCAGCGCACGTTCGCGCATCCCGCGGATCCCGGTCCCGTCAAGCCCGTGGCTCGCGCCGCGTCCGTCGTCGCGGATCCGCAGCAGCGCTTCGCCGGCCTGTCGATCGAGGTCGATCCAGACCCGCGTCGCATCGGCGTGTCGGGCGACGTTCGTCAGCGCCTCCTGCGCGACGCGGTAGATCACCAGTTCGACCTCGGGTGAGGACGCCTCGGGCTCCCAGCTGAAGGTGCGCTGCACGCTGAGATCGCTGCCGCGTTCGAGGTCGACCGTGAGCGCGCGGAGCGCGCTCACCAGCCCCAGGTCCTCGAGCACGTCAGGTCGCAACCGCGTCGCGATCGCGCGCACATCGTGAAGGCTCTCGCGTACGCGCTCACGCGCGTCGGCGAGGTCTTCGGCCGCTTGCGCAGGAAGGTCGCGCCCGGCACGGCCCAAGGTCAGCATCGCCGCGGTCAGCGCCTGACCGACCTCGTCATGCAACTCACGGGCAACGCGCCGACGTTCCGCCTCCTGGGCCGCCAGCGCGCGCCGCGCGCTCTCGCGACGCTCACCCTCGAGCCGGTCGAGCATCTCGTTGACCGCTGTTGCCAGCGTCCGGACGTCGCTATCGGCGCGTCCGACCTCAGCGCGCCCCCCAGGTTCCAGCGGTCGCACGCCGCGGACGAAGCGCGTCAGCCGGCCCAAGGGTCCCAACACGCGGCGCAACAGCAGCAGGTTCATCGCCAGGATTGTCGCGATCCCGACCGCTACGACGATGGCCTCCGCCTCGGCGACGGGATGACTGACTGTCGCCGGTGTCGCCACGAGCGCTACCGCGCCCGCCGCGACCACGACGACGTTGACTGCGAACACGCGCCAGAGCAACGACACCCAGCCTCAGGTCACGCCGGCCCGCCGGAAGGCCTGCCGATAGAGGACAGAGGATTGCTCGCCCATGCCGATGACATCAGCAGCATGGGCGCATCCTCACATGGATCGCGACCGGCCGCGCGGCGGCGGCTATCGGGCTCAGGTCGACGCGGGCACGACCGCCGAACGGTTCACCGCAGGTAGTTCGGAAGCTTGCGGCGCAGGTAGCGATAGCCGGCGCGTGGTGTCCCGTCGGGCGCGGTCAGGCCGGCGTCGAAGCGCGCGTCGCGCGCGGCGCCCGTCCAGTTGTAGATGTACAGCCGCTCGATCCCGCTGCGCCTGTAACGGTTGGCGAGGCTGAACATCGTCGACAGCCGATTGGCCGCTCGCGCCGGACTGTACGGAAAGCTGCGCCCGAACTTCACGATGCCGCCGGTCTCCGTCAACCACACGCGTGCCCGTCGGTTGTACACGTGTGCCTGGCGGATGACTGAGCGCGTGTACGTCGTGCGCCGCCGGTTGACGTCGCCGTAGTTGTGCAGGCCGACGATCGTCAGTCGCCGCCGGTAGGTCGATGACAGATGCCGGAAGAACGAACGCATGTAGCGCTCGACGCCGGGCTGGTCGAGCACGTCGAGCCCGACCACTGCGCACGTCCGGCACCGACCCTTGACCGCGCGGTACATCTCGCGGAAGAAGTCCGCAGCCCGCGTCGCGCTGCGGTACGTCGGCTGGCTGGCGTGGTTGACCTCGTTCCAGGCGCCGAACTCGCGGACGCCAAGCTTGCGGAAGTACGGCACAAGTCGCCGCACCTGCGCCCGGTACTCACTGACCGTCGGCAGGTGTCCGCGCTTGATGCGGAAGTCGTCGGTCGACAGGTGAAGGAAGACGGCGATGCCGTCACGGCGGGCGCGTTGGACGTACTCGCGTACCCGCAGGCGATCGCGCTCGTGGCGCATCACGTCCCAGCGCACGAAATAGCGGACGCGCTTGAACTTCGCGGTCTGGAAGGCGGGGTGGTCGAACATCGCCGCGCTCTGGTCGGAGATGCCCACGCGAATCGGAACTCGCGCGTCGGCAGACGAGACGAGAAGCACGGTGGCTGTCAGTGCGGCGAGGAGAATTTTCCAGAGCATCAGAGGAGGCCGTCGAGAAGGGCTAGCGCGCCCTCGATCCTCCAGAGGGCACAGTGTCAAGTGCGCGCGCCGTCCAGGGTCGCGGATCTGGCGGCAGATGACCATGGGGGCTGACGCCCACGTCGGCCCCAGCGGGTCATGTAGTCCGGACTAGGGCTCGACGAGCCCACGACGGATCGCGTACCGGGTGAGCGCGACGCGGTCACGCAGCCCGAGCTTGTCCAGCACGTTGCTGCGATGGCGTTCGACGGTCTTGTCGCTGATGTGGAGCACCTCCCCGATCTCGCGGCTCGTGAGCCCCTCGGCGATGAGCTTGACGACCTCGGATTCGCGCGGCGACAGTGGGTCGTCGAGCTGCGCGTCCGGGCCGCGCTCGAGAAACTCCCGTACCAGCGCCGCCACACCACGGGGATAGAGGAAAGGTTCGCCGCGCAGCGCCGCCCGGCACGCAGCGACGAGGTCCTCGTGCGCTGCGGACTTCAGGACGTAGCCTGAGGCGCCCGCGCGAAGCGCCTCGAAGAAGAACTGCTCGTTGTCGTGCATCGAGAGGATCAGAACCTTCAGATCCGGCCGATGTTCGGCCAGTTGGCGCGCTGCCTGGATCCCGGTCAGGCGCGGCATCGCGACGTCGAGCACGGCGAGATCGATCGGCTCGCGCAGGCACACCTGCACGGCGTCGGCGCCGTCTGCCGCTTCAGCGGCGATCATGAAGTCCGGCTCGGACTCGAGCGTCAGGCGCAGGCCATGGCGGACGAGCGCGTGGTCGTCGGCGAGCAGCACCCGCGTGCGTGTCATGCCATCACGGGTCGAATCTCAGCAGTAGCACATGCTCACGTGCCTGACGCTACCAACGCCGCTCCGCGAGCCCGCGGCTCAGGTTGACGCGATGGGCGTCGCAACCATCACGATCGAGCGCCGGCTGGCGTATCACCAGGACCTCGCTGGCGGCGTCGAGCAAGGCCGTGGCGTCCATGCTCGTCGCGGCACTGCTGGACGTGCTGCGCGGGTGGCTCGTGATGACCAATGCGCGCCCCTGCTCGGTACGGACCGCCGCGAGCAGCGCCTCGATCCACGGCTCGTGCGCGACCGTCGTACGGACCGCGACCCCGTCGCCGGCCGGTACAGCGCTCTCGGCGCATCGGGCGAGCGCCGCCCATGCCCGTCGTTCGGTCGCCTCGTCCTGGTCATGGACCGGATGGACGGCAAGGACCGAGGTGCTGAGGGCCTGCGCCAGCCGCGCGGCGAGGTCGCACGTGCGTGTCGAGAACCCGTTGCCGATCACGCATATCACCGGTCCGTCGCGAGCGACCTCGCGGGCAGCGGAGACCACGAGCAACGGGCAGCCGCGCGTGTCGAGCAATCGACGGGTGGTCTCGCCGACGGGAGCGCGCGGTGCGGTAGCGACGCGACCGTCACCTACGACCATCCAGGCCGTGCCGAGCGCGCGCCCGAGGCCTTGGAGCACGGCCAGTGCCCTGCCGTCGTGGACGCGGACCTCCGCACCATGGGCCTGGGCCAAGGCCGCAATGCCGGCCGTGGCGCTGCACGCGGCCTCGGTCGGCCGTGGGGCGGGTGTCGACTCGCGCGCATGCACCAGCACGAGTCGCAGCCCGAGCGTGGAGGCGACCGCCGCACCGAGCTGCGCGATCTGCGCGCCGCTTTCGGCGTCGCGAACAGCACAGAGCACTTCGTCACCGGCCGGCATCCAGCTCCAGCCTGTCGGGCCACGGGGTCTCGGGCAATGGTGGCCAGCCACCATCCGCCGCCGCCAAGCGCAACTCCCGGAGGTAGACGGACTCCTCGATGGCCCCGCTCTCGTCGCCCACGGGTTACGCGTCTGGCGGTGCCCTGATCGTCGACGTCCACGCTAGGCGTCTCGATCCCAGGCTACGGATCGAGATCGACGACGCAGCCGGCACACCGCGCGTGCCGTGTGATCGTCATGCGTCAACATCGCGGAGTAGCCGCCTCAGGATCGGCGGCACGACAAGCGTGGTCACGATCGACATGCCCACGATGACCGCGAAGAGGTCGGCCTCGACCACGCCGCTCGTCGCTCCGATCCCCGCGACGATGATCCCGACCTCTCCCCGCGGCACCATGCCGACCGCCACCACAAGGGCGTCCCTCGGTCCCATCGACCTGGCCGCGAGGCGGGCGGCGACGAACTTGGTGGCGATGGCGAGCGCAGTGACGCCGGCCAGCGCCGCCAGCGTGCCGCCGTCCGCGAGCGATCCGAGGTCGACTTGGATCCCGATGAAGGCAAAGAAGAACGGAGGAAAGAACGCGTACAGCGGCGCGACCTCTTCCTCGAAGGCGTGGCGGTCCTTCGTCTCGGCGACCACCATCCCGGCGAGGAATGCTCCGATGATCGCCGCCAGCCCGATCTGAGCGGCGAACGCTGCGAGGCCGAGGCAAAGGATCACCGCCGGCAACAGCGGTGACTCCGAGAACCTCGGCGCGTGGAACACGTCGGGGAACCGGGCGACCAGTCGCGTCCCTCCCACTGCCACGAACACCACGAACGCGCAGGCGATCCCGATCACGACGATGATCGACATAAGGTCGACCCCGCCCTGTTCTGCGACGCCCACCGCTACGGCGAGCAAAACCATCGCGAGGATGTCGTCGATGACCGCCGCGCCGAGGATCGTGCGGGCCGGCCTGCCCGTGAGCGCCCCGAGCTCGATCAGCACGGCCGACGTGATGCCAACGCTGGTTGCGACGAGCGCGGCACCGATGAACACACTCGTCTCGCCGCTTTCGCCGACGAGCAGTCCCGCGCCGTAGCCGGCCGCGAACGGCACGACCACGCCGGCCACGCCGACCTTGGCTGCGGTGCGACCAACGGCTCGCATGTCCGAGAGGCGCGTCTCGAGCCCGACCCAGAACAGCAGGAAGACGACGCCGAGCTCGGCGAACACCTCCAGCGCCTCGCTCTCGTCGACCAGCCCGAGGACCGAAGGGCCGATCAGCACGCCGGCGAGGATCTCGCCCACGATCGCGGGCTGGCCCAGGCGCTTGAACAGCTCGTCGCCAAGCTTTGCGGCAAGGAGCACCACGAACAGCGCGACGAGCACGTCGGCGACGCCCGTTGAAGCCGCGAGAACCATTGGGCCGCAACCTACCTAGCGCCCCGCGACTTCCGGTACGAGTAGACGCGCGTGACGCCGCTGCGGCGATAGCGGCTCGCCTAGCTTGAGTAGTTGTGGATGCCCACGACCGCCGGTCGCAAGTCACGTACCGACCTAGACTCTCGCCATAGCTCCGCAATCGGTCACGGCGCGACGCAGCCACACTCTGATGGCACTGGCGATGGCTCTCCTCCTCGCCGCGCTCGTCGCCGGGTACGTGCGGCTCGAGCTGTCCGAGCCCGAGCCGTTTGCCGATCGCGCGCTCGACGCGTTGCACTCCACGGCGGTTCAGCAGGCCATCGCCGAGCAGGTGGCCGTGCAGGTGATCGAAGGCGGATCACCCCAGCTCGTCGCCTCGCGACCGCTGGTGCTGACAGCCATCGAGGCGGTTCTCGAGACCGATGAGTTCGCTCGGGTCTTCCGCAGGGCCGCTGTGGCAACTCACGGGCTCCTGTTGCGCGGTGACCGGGATGTCGTCGTGGAACTGGAAGACGCGGCGCAGATCCTGGTCCCGGCCGTCGAGGCGGCTTCCCCTCAGGTCGCGCGGCGGATACCTCGCGACCTGAACCCGCGCATCGCCGAGATTCGGACGAGCGACGTCGCCACGTGGTCGGTGCGTGTTGCCGACGGTGCGCGTCTCGCCGCACTCCCGTTGCTCGTCGGTGCGTTGGCGGCCTTCGCGCTGGGGATCGTGATCGCCCCGGACCGTCTGCGCGCCCTGGCGACCGCCGGCATCGCGATGACCGCGGCAGCGGGCGCCGGTCTGGTCGCGATGGCCGGATTGCGCGAGCAAGTGCTGTCGCACACCGAGCCGATCGGCGTCCTTTCAGACGATGAGGCGCGTGCCGCCGCCGCGGCGACGTGGGAGGTGCTCGCGGGCGGTCTCGAGACCTGGTTCGTCGCCGTGGCGATCGCCGGGGCCGCGATCGCAGCAGGCGCCGTGCTGGCTGAAGCTCGCGTCGACCATGCACGGGCGCTGCGCCACGTCGCAGACCTTGTGGCCGGCGGGAGTCTCCCGCACGCATTGCGGTGGCTGCGCGGCCTCGCGCTGGCGGCCGTCGGCGCCCTCGTCCTGGTTCGAGCCGAGCCCGTCTTCGCGGCCGTCGCCGGCATCGTCGGGGGATCCCTCGTCATCCTCGGTCTCGCCGAAGTCCTGTCGACAGCTGATCGTGTGCGGGATCGGCGTCCCGGCCGGGCGAGTCGACGTCGTGTCGTGGCCGTCGCCGCCGCAGCGTTCGCGGCGGTCGGCGGGGCGGCGCTGCTGCTGCTCGACTCGCGCGGCGATCCGGCGCGACCGAGCCGAGAGAGCATCCAGGCGTGCAACGGGCTAAGAGAACTGTGCGATCGCCGGTTGGACCAAGTCGTCTTCCCCGGCACGCACAACTCGATGTCTGCCGCGAACCGGCCCGGCTGGTTCTTCGCAAACCAAGCCCGGGCGATCCCGCGGCAGCTACGGGACGGGATCAGGCTGTTCATGATCGACCCCCACTACGGGATCGTCGACTCGAATGGTCGCGTGCGGACGGACCTGCGCGCCGAGGGCACGGACCGCAACCGGGTCGCTCGCCGGCTCGGACCCGAGGCGGTCCGCGCCGCCGAACGTCTCGCCGGCAGCCTCGACCTCCTTCCCGCAGAGGGCGACCGCAAGATCTTCCTGTGCCACACGCTGTGTGCGCTCGGGGCCGAGCGCATGAGCTCAGCGCTCGACGAGATCCGCGGCTTCCTCGAGCGCAACCAGTTCGAGGTGCTCGTCGTGTTCCTCGAATCAAGCGTCGATCCCGGTGAGATCGAGCGGGAGTTCGAGAAGGCCGACCTCGTCCCGTACCTGGCGGCCCTGAGCGAGGAGCGTCCCCTTCCGACGCTGCGTCAGCTGATCGAGTCCGGCCGTCGGCTCGTCGTCCTAGACGAGGGCGACGGCAGCGACGCCTCCTGGCATCACGCCGGCTTCGCGTTCGTGCAGGACACCCCGGTGAGCTCGCTGCTGCGCAGCGCGACCGCATGCGAGCCGAACCGCGGCACACCCGAGAGCCCGTTGCTCATGATGAACCACTGGATCGATCGCTTTCCCCCACCGCCGGCCGAGAATCGCGCCGCCGGCAGCAAGGATGCGATCATGCGCCGGGTGACCGCCTGCCGCGAGCGTCGCGGCCGAGTCCCCAACCTGATCGCGGTCGACTTCTACAACCGCGGCGCCGTCATCCAGGCAGCTCGCGACCTGAACCTGACCGGAGCTGCGGTTGCGACGCCACGGCGCCCACCCCCCGGGAGCCCGCTCCCGTAGCCAGGCAGAGTCGCTGCGATGCGCGGCGTCAGCGGCGGCGTGATGAGCATGTCGAGGGCACGCCGGAGGCGATCGGCTGTTGCGCGACGTGGCCGTCCGCTGAAGCGCCGGGCTCCGTCCGTCCGACCTGCTCGCCCGGTACGGCGGTTAGGAGTTCGTCCTGCTGATGCCTGCGACCGAACTGGGAGACGCGCATCAGGTGGTCGAGCCCATCCGCGGCAGCATGCCCGAGGGCGTGACCTGCTCAGCGGCCCGACCGTGCTGCGCGGAGATGACGCGGCGCAATCGCTGATGGCGCCCGCCGATCAAGCGCTGTAGGTCGCCAAGCACGCCGGACGAGACCGAGCCGTGAGTGGTTGAGGACGAGCTCCGACGTCGCGAATCGTCTGGCGCGTCATTTCAGTTCAGTAGCCGGAGGCGGATGTCGTCGCAAGTGCGTCTGCGAGCGGGTACGCGACAGCCTCGCGGTACCCACCGGTGTGGCAACTTCGGTGCGTCGTGGTGGCGACTCTCACGACGATCCACGTATCGGCGAGACGTGTCGGGCGCACGTATGCACCGCGCAGCGCCCCCCGGCCGGAGTTGACGATGCGCCACGCGGCTCGGCCGCGCGTGCCTGAGCCGTAGCTCCGGCCGTCCGGCAGCTGATCCGCGAGCACGGCCGTCGCGGTCGCCGACTGCGACTTGACGAGAACGGGACACGTCAGGCCCGGACGACCTCGACGGCGGGAACGTCGAGGCGAACTTGGGTGCCCCGCGGTGACGACGGACCGACGTGCAGCGTCGCTCCCAGCAGCAGCGCACGCTCTCGCATACCGCGGATGCCGGAGCCGGCGCTGACGGACTCGAGCCTGCCTATCCCCACGCCGTCGTCGGTGACCGTAAGGCGTAGACCCCCGTCGTGGGGCGCCAGGGCGACCTCCACGTGCGTGGCCGCGGCGTGCCGCGCGGCGTTGGCGAGGCTTTCCTGCGCGATCCGGAACACGCCGAGCTGCGCGTCAGGCGACAGCCGCGGAACATCCGGGGCGAAGCGCGGCGATACTCGCATGCCGCTGCTCGCGCCCACACGATCGCAGACGTGCACCAGCGCGCTGGCGAGACCGAGCTCGTCAAGCGCTGCCGGACGCAAACGGTGCACGATCGAGCGCACCCGATCCAAGCAGTCCTTCGCAGTTTCCAGCGCTGCGTCCAGCGCCTCCGTCTGGCGCGGCCCATCGACGCGCCTGGCGACGTCGACACCTAGCAGCACGGCGGTCAGATCCTGGCCGATCTGGTCGTGCAGCTCCAGCGAGAGCCAGCGACGCTCGGCATCCTGGGCGGCCTGCGCGCGACGGGCGCTGTCGCGGCGCTCCTGTTCCAAGCGATCGAGCATCGCGTTGAATGCGCTGACGAGGTCGGCCACCTCGATGGATTGCGCATCCACCTCAATGCGCTGGCCCGGCCGCAGCGGATCGACCGCCTGCATGTGCTGCCAAAGCGCATCGAGTGGGGCGAGCACGCGGCGCACGAGCAATGCCTGAACCACCACGGTGCCGCCAACGGCGAGCGACAGGACCACGGCTTCGCGCAGGTTGGCCGGCCAGCTCACCGTCAACGGTGTCGAGGCCAGCCCGACCAGTGCCGCAGCGAGCACGAGCGCGTTCGCACCGACGACCAGCCAAAGCAAGGAGTATCGGGGGGTGCGCGCGCGTCGCGGGCCCGGTACGGGCCGGTCGGCCGCCGGGTCCACGTCACACCACCCAGCAACCAACGACAAGCCGCGCGAGGATGGCGTCGACCCGTTCCTCGATGTCGGCGGGCGCGATGCCCACGGCGTCCGCCACGGTACGCGTGTCGCACGCGTCCAGCAGCATCAGCAGGATCGCCCGGTCCGGGGCGGCGAGCCGCTGCGCGGCCGCGTGGATCACCGGGTCAGTCGGAGGCGCGAGCAGAGTTTCTCCCAGCGCCACGCGGTGGACGGCCGCCATGAGCTCGCGTGGCTCGGCCGTCTTGTCGATGACGGCGCGCGCTCCGGCAAGGTATGCGGGGACAAGCATGTCGTCGCTGACGAACGCCGAGTAGATAATCGCGGCGGGTGGCCTCCCAGTCCTTGCGAGCTGGCGGCATAGCGTCACGCCGTCGATACCCGGGAGCTGAAAATCGAGCACCACGATGTCAGGGCGGCTGCGCTGGATCGCCGGTGCGACGGCGAAGGCGTCGGCCACCGCGCCGACGGCGGTGAGCCCTGGCTCGGCGTCGACGAGGGCTGCAACCCCGGCTCTGACGGCGGCGTGGTCGTCTGCGACGAGAACTCTCACCGACGCGGCATTAGGCACGCCGACCACACTGCCGCAACGAGCCGCTCGCGGCGATGGGGGCCCGCACCCATTGGGCTGCCGTGCGGCATCCATCCATCGTCACGCCAGGAATGCGTGTCGGCGATGGGGGTCGTCGGAGCGGCCTGTTGGTGGAAATCCACCAGCAACGATCGCCACCGCGAGGAGTCACAACAGCAGAAGTCCTCCTACGAAAGGAACGATATGTCCCGAACACGCAAGCTCAGCCTCGCCGTAGTCATCGGGGTCGCTGCCATGGTCGCCGCGCCGCTCGCCCTCGGTGCCGGCGAGAACGTGCCGCTTGACGGCGGTGCGCGAAACCCGTCGGCTGACGAGACGCAGTCATACAGCCGCGAGACCGAGATCATCGCCGACAACGCAAGCTACGGCACGCGCCAGTCCAACAAGTCATCCAACGGCGGCGGCGCTATCTACGGCTGCCGGTCCGGAGTCGGCGGGACGCCGACCGGCAACGAGCCGTGCATCCGCGCGAACAACCTCGCCAACGGCCGCGCCTTCGAGTTCGTCAGCGGCCAAGGCGACGAGGTGGGACGGATCGAGTCCACACGTCCGAACGCCAAACCGTTCACCACGAACGCGACGGGGGTCGCAACGGGGCTGAACGCCGATCGCCTCGACAGCAAGTCGGCTGACGAGATCCGCGACGAGGCCATCAAGACCGCCGTTTCGGCGATGCTCACGTCGACGCCGTTCGCCGCGGTCGCCGCGGACGGAAAGCTCGGCGACAAGCGCGGCGTCGCGAGCGCGACGCGCACTGCGACGGGGACGTACACGGTGACATTCGAGGCCGATGTCTCGAAGTGCGCGCACAGCGTGACGGTCGTCGGCGCGGCCGCTGCAGGCGGGTTCGGATGGGTCGAGTCGATCGATGCCAAGAACCTGCGAGTCCACACGCGGCAGGCCGACGCAGGGGCACAGGCCGACCGCGCCTTCCATCTGACGACGACCTGCTGACCGCACCGCGGGACACGTGCGGCGCACAGGCCCGGCGGCATGGGGTTGCCGCCGGGCCACCGCGGTCTCGGCCCATGGTTTGGCCCGCCGCCGAGCCGCCTGCGTTCGAGACAGACCTCTGAGTGTCGCTGGGTGACACGGACGGACGCAACAGACGAACAACGGATGCAACACGACGGCTGACCGACGGCTTGGTCTGCGTCCGGTGGGGATCGGTTTGCGTCGTCCCCTCGCTGGTTTCCGCTCCACGCCGCCTGGTTCTCTTCTCTGTCTCCGCTCGCTTCGTCGCGTCTCCTCCCAATGGGCTTGCGCCATGTCCTCTTCTCTCTGACTCGTCCTTCCCTCGGTCCTCCAACTGCCGCGCACAGATTTCCATGGCCTCGATCCCGCCCGGCGCACCGGAATTTTGCCGGGGGGTGAATTGGGGGCCTAGGCGACATGTGGGGCATGACGGCAATTTCTCGCCGGTCGTCGCGGTAGCCGATGCTGTCGATCGGCAAGATCTCGGCGGGGCCACAAGCGGCGCGCTACTACACCGATCAGGTCGCGCTCGGTCGTGACGACTACTACACCGGTGCCGGCGAGGCCACCGGTCGGTAGGTGGGCACCGGTGCGACGGCGCTTGGCCTCGGTGGCGAGGTCGATACGAGGCGGTTCGAGGAGCTGCTCGCCGGCGCGGGTGCGCGGCGAGCGCCGCGCCGTGACGCGGTCGCTGGGTTTGATCTGACGTTCCGGGCGCCGAAGTCGGTCAGCGTGCTGTGGGGCGTCGGCACCCCGTGGTCGTCTCTCAGTTGCAGGCTGGGTACGAGGCGGCGGTCGCCGAGGCCCTTGGGTATCTGGAGCGTTCGGCGTGCTGGGCGCGGCGCGGGAAGGACGGCTGCGTCCCGGTGCAGGGCGAGGGGTTCGCGGCGGCAGCGTTTCTTCATCGCGCGTCGCGCGCGGGTGACCCGTTGCTGGACACGCACGTCGTCGTCGGCAATCTCACCAAGGGCCCGGACGAGCGTTGGACTGCGCTTGATGCGCGCCACCTCTATCGACACGCGAAGACGGCGGGCTACCTCTACCAGGCCGTGCTGCGCGCCGAGCTCACCGAGCGCCTGGGCGTGCAGTGGCTGCCTGTGCAGAACGGTGTCGCGGACATCGCGGGGATTCCGCGAGAGGTCATCGAGCACTTCTCGACTCGTCGGCGCGAGATCCTCGAGCGCAGGGCCCAGCACGGCGCGCACTCGGCCAAGGCCGCGCAGGTCGCGGCGCTCGAGACGCGGCGCGCGAAGAGCGAGCCTCCAGCCGATCGGCTGCGCGAGCTGTGGCGCGCGCGGGCGGAGAGCACGGCCTGGACTCGATGGACGTCGAGCACGCGCTCGGGCATTGGCGCGACGCCTCGCCGGTCGCCGGCGTCGACGCCGAGGGGCTGACTGAGCGGACGCGAGCAGCTTCGGGCGGCCGGAGGCGATGCAAGCCGTCGCCGCCGCCCGGCGCGACGGCGCACACCTGGACGAGCTGCACCGCGCCGCGGCTGAGCTCCTAGACAAGCGAGAGGTCGTCGAGCTCAAGCCCGGCGAGAAGCAGCCTGGGGTGCTTGAACACCGCTACACGACACGCGGGCTGCTCGAGGCCGAGCGCGAGCTACTCAACAGCGTCGAGGCGCGGAAGAAGTCGCGAGTCGCCGTCGCGCGCGACACGTCGGTCGAGGAGGCACTCCGCGGCCGTGGCCTGAGCCGCGATCAAGAGACGATGGTCCGCGATCTGTGCGGGCGCGGCGACGGCGTCGCCGTGGTCCGCGCGCCGGCCGGCGCGGGCAAGACGTTCGCCTTGGACGCCGCCCGCGAGGCTTGGCAGGCCGACGGGACGCCGGTGTTCGGCTGCGCTCTGTCAGCGCGCGCGGCGCTGAAGCTAGCCGACCAGGCGACGATCGACGCGACGACTGTGCGCAAGTTGCGCGAGGACCTCGCCCACGGCGACCATCTGCCCGGACGCTCGGTGCGCGTTGTCGACGAGGCCGGGATGGTCGGCACCCGTGATCTCGCTGAGCTCGCCGCGGCGGCGGAGTGGTCGCAGAGCAAGCTCGTGCTCGTCGGCGATGATCGCCAGCTGCCAGAGATCGACGCCGGCGGCGCGTTTCGCGAACTTGCCAACCGCCAAGACGCGATCGAACTGCGCGAGGTGCGCCGTCAAACCCAGGAGTGGGACCGCCAGGCGCTGCTTGAGCTACGGCACGGCCAGGTCGAGCGCTGGGCGCGCGCCTACCGCGACCACGGACAGATCACGATCGGCGACGGCGCCGCCAAGACCCGGGCCGCGCTCGTCAACGACTGGTCGCGCGCCGAAGGCGACGCGCTGATGGTCGCCGCAAGGCGCGACGACGTGCGCGATCTCAACCAGCGTGCTCGCGAGCTGCTGCAGGAGGCCGGGCGCCTCGGGCCTGACGAGCTGACCGTCGCTGACCGCCCCTTCGCATTCGGCGACCGCGTGATCGGCACGCGCAACGACCGCCACGCCGGGATCCTCAACGGACAGCGCGGCACGGTCCGCGAGATCGACGCCCAGCAGTCGGCGCTTCACGTCGAGCTGGACAGCGGCAAACGCACCCAGCTCGGCACGGGGTACGTCGGGGAGCGTCCTCTCGATCACGCCTACGCGATCACCGCGCATCGCGCGCAGGGTGCGACCGTCGACAAGACGCTCGTGCTCGGCTCGGAGGAGCTGTATCGCGAGTGGGGCTACACCGCTCTGTCGCGCCATCGCGAGGAAGCGCGCTTCTACGTCTCGCGCCGCGATCTCGTGACGGCAACGAGCGCGACCTTCCGTATCGCCATGGCGCCGACGTCGAGGAGATCTCGAGGCTGCTGCGCCGCTCGCGCGCACAGGACCTCGCGACACCACGGCTGCGCGACAAGACCCGCGAAGAGCTCGAGCGCGAACACGACGAGCTGCACCGCGCGCTCAACGAAGACCGCCCGCGCCAACGCAACCTGCGGATGGAGGACTGGCAGCGCGACGACGTCACCACGCGCCTGGACGAGTGCGATCGGCAGATCAAGCGGTTGGTGGAGCAGCGCGAGAGCCTCGGGCTGTTCAAGCGCAGTGAGCGTCGCGACCTGGACGTGACGCTCGATCACGCGTACGCCAGCTACGACCACCTCGTCAAGGACCACCGCGAGGTCGGCGCAGCGTACGAGCGAGACAACGCTCACGACCAAGACTGGGCCGCTCGCCACAGGCCCGAGGCGAATCGCTTCATCGCCATCCACAACGAGCTGCGCGACCGCGACCGCATCGACGCGAAGGCCGTTCGCCAGCTCGACGCGTTCGAAGCCGACCAGCCCCTCGACCGCGGCCTCGAACACCACGACCATGCATGGGAACTCCTGAGGGACCCTCCCACACCAGATCTCGGTCCCGACCTCTTCGGCCGATGAGCGCCGAGCCCGACGATCACGGCAACGGCAACGGCACCCACAGCACGCTCGACGAGCTGCTCACAGCCGACCAGCTCGCCGAACTCCTGGGGATGCGCAAATCCACAGTCCAGGACTACGCGCGCCGCGGCGTGCTGCCCTCGCTCAAGCTCGGCCGCCATCGCCGCTTCGTCCGCTCCGACGTCATCCACCCGCTCGACGAGCTGCGCCACGACCAGCACTGAACTGCGACGTTTGGTACCCGCGAGTGGTAACCGCGGCGAATTTCGAGGCTTCGTTCTGCCCCCAGAAACACGAAAATTCCGCCGCAAGCAGGGTCTCCTTGAAGCGGGAGCGACGGGACTCGAACCCGCGACCTCCGGCGTGACAGCCTGACGGGATGCTCCAGCTCGCCGACCTGCGCCGCTCGCCCAACGCGCTGGCAGCGCACTACCGCCGCTTTGCGGTGCAGGATCGGCTGCTGCTCACCGGGCACTCGCACCAGGCGTGGCCGGACGTCGCGCTCGACGGCCAGCTCGAGGCGTTCGAGGACGCCGCCCGCCACGTCGACGAGAAGTGGGCGCGCGCCGGAGCCAAGGCGGACGAGGTCCGCGACGGCTTCCGGCGCCTGCTCGGCGAGCCGGGCGGCGAGGTCGCGCTCGGCGCGAGCACCCACGAGCTCGTCGTGCGGTTCCTGTCGGGGCTGGACCTCCGGCGCCGCCCGCGGCTCGTGACGACCGACGGCGAGTTCCACACGCTGCGCCGCCAGCTCCACCGCCTCGCCGAGGAAGGCGTCGAGCTCGTGCGCATCCCGGCCGAGCCGGTCGAGACCCTCGCCGAGCGGCTCGCCGCCGCGGTCGACGAGCGCACGAGCGCGGTGTTCGCCTCGGCGGTGATGTTCGAGACCGCCCGGATCGTCCCGCACCTCGGCGGCCTCGCTGCGACCTGCGCGGCCGGCGAGGTCGAGCTGCTCGTCGACGCCTACCACGCGCTCGGGCCGGTGCCGCTGTCGCTGCCGGGCGACGGTCTCGACAGCGCGTGGGTCGTCGGTGGCGGCTACAAGTACCTGCAGCTCGGCGAGGGCAACTGCTTCATGCGTGTCCCGCCACACGCCGACTCCCTGCGGCCGGTCGTCACCGGCTGGTTCGCGGAGTTCGACGCGCTCGCCGACGCGCGCCGCCCGGGCGCGGTCCTCTACGGCGCCGGGGCGACGCGCTTCGCCGGCGCGACCTACGACCCGACGAGCCACTACCGCGCGGCGCGGGTCTTCGCGTTCTTCGCGCAGCAGGGCCTCTCGTCCCGACTGCTGCGCGAGGTCGCCCAGCACCAGGTCGGCCGCCTGGCGCAGCGCTTCGACGAGCTGGACGCCGACGAGCAGGTGATCGCCCGCGACCGCGCCGTCCCGCTGTCGTCGCTCGGCGGCTTCCTGGCGCTGCGCACGCCACGGGCGCAGGAGCTGCAGGCGGCGCTGGCGCGGCGCGGCGTCCTCACCGACAGCCGCGCCGATCATCTGCGCCTCGGGCCCGCCCCGTACCTCTCCGACGAACACCTCGACGCGGCCGTCGCCGTGCTCGCGGACGTCCTCGTCGCCTGAAGCTTCAGAGGACCGCGCTGGCGAGCGCGCCGATGCCGGCGAGCACGAGCAGCGCTGTGACCAGGCATTCGTGCTGCTCGGGGTGCAACCGCGCCAGCAGCGGCCGCCCGGCGACCTGGCCGGCCACCGCGGCCAGCGCCAGCACCGGCGTCGAGCCGGGCAGGTCGAGCAGCCCGCCGACCGCCAGCGAGCCGAGCCCGACCGCGCCGAGCCCGAGGAAGAGCGCGGCGAGTGTGTCGCGTGCGACGACCGGGGGCGCACCCGCCCGCAGCAGGCGCAGCACGACCGGCGGGCCGTTGATGCCCACGGTCGTCGTCAGTGCGCCACTCGCCAGCCCCGCCGCGATCGTGTGAGCGTCGCGTGGCGTGACGCGGTCGGGCGCGGTGGCGCGCCGCGCGTCGCGCCGGCGCACGGCGACCGCCGCGAGCACCGCTACGCCGACGGCGGCCTCGATGCCCCGCTCGGGCAACCGGTCGAGCAACAGCACGCCGGCGGCCAGTCCCGGCAGCGCCCAGAGCCCGAGCGCCCATGCGGCGCGCGCATCGATCGCCGGTCGTCGGCCCTCGGTCGTCAGCGCCAGGAGGCATACCAGCGCGCCGAGCACGGAGACCGCCGACACGGAGCCCTGCGCGCCGTACGCGGCGACGAGCGCGGGCGCCGCCACGAGCGCGAAGCCGAAGCCGCTGACAGACTGCAGCGCGGCCGCGACGATCACCGCGAGCGCGACGAGGACGTCGGTCGGCACGGTGTCAGGCGAATGCGCCGACGCCGGTGATGTCGCGTCCGACGATGAGCGTCTGGATCGTCTCGGTGCCCTCGTAGGTGTGGAGGACCTCGATGTCGGTCATGTGGCGGATGACGTGGTTCTCGAGCAGGATGCCGTTGCCGCCGAGCAGATCGCGCGCCTCGGCGATGACCTGGCGGGCACGGCGGGTGTTGTTGAGCTTTGCCAGGCCGGCGATCGTGTCGCTGAGACGCCCCGCGTCGGCCAGGCGCGCGATCTGCATGCAGTACAGCTGCATGCCTGTGACCTCGGCGAGCATCTTGACCAGCCGGTCCTGGACGATCTGGAAGCTGCACAGCGGCTTGCCGAACTGCTCGCGCTGCCTGGCGTAGGTCAGCGCGGTGTCATAGGCCGCGACGGCGTGGCCGAGCGCGCCCCAGGCGATCGTGCTGCGCGTCGTGACGAGCACGCGACCGGTGTCCTTGAACGAGTTGGCCTCCGGCAGGCGGCTCGCTTCGGGCACGCGCACCGCGTCGAGGCGGATGTCGGCCTGCCACACCGCTCGCGCGCACGCCTTGCCGGTCATGACGGTCGCCTCGTAGCCGGGCGTGTCGGTCTCGACGAGGAAGCCCTTGACCTGGCCGTCGTCGTCTGACCGCGCCCAGACGACGACGACGTCAGCGATCGTGCCGTTGCCGATCCAGCGCTTGGCGCCGTCGAGGATCCAGTCGTCGCCGTCGCGCCGTGCGGTCGTCTCCAGCGACACGGAGTCCGAGCCGTGCATCGGCTCGGTCAGTGCGAACGCCCCGATCTTCTCGCAGCGCGCCATCGCCGGCAGCCAGCGCTGCTTCTGCTCCTCGGAGCCGAGCATCGCGATCGACTTCATCGCCAGGCCGGCCTGCACGCCCACGAACGTGCCGAGGCTGCCGTCGCCGCGGTGCAGCTCCATGTGCACCAGGCCGCAGGCGAGCGGGCTCATCGCCGGGCAGCCGTAGCCCTCGATGTCCTCGCCGACGATGCCGAGCTCGGCGAGCCGGGGGATCAGCGGCCAGGGGAACTCGGCGCGCTCCCAGTAGTCGTTGATGACCGGCAGCACCTCCTGGTCGACGAAGCGGCGGGTCTCGAGGAAGCGGTCCCACTCGGCGTCGCTGAACTGCTCGCGCACGAAGAAGTAGTCGGTCGCCAGCGCCTCGCCGAGATTTGTGTACGGCATGCTCGATGCAGGCATGCGCGGAGCCTGTCAGAGCCAGCCGGACTCGCGCGCGATCCGGATCGCGTCGATGCGGTTGCGCGCGTCGAGCTTGGTGATCGCGTTCGAGAGGTAGTTGCGCACTGTCGCCGGTGACAGGAACAGCGTGCTGCCGATCTCCTCGGTCGAGCCGCCGTCGGCAGCCGCGCGCAGGACGTCGGTCTCACGAGCCGTGAGCGGGTTGACGCCGACCTCCAGCGCGTGCTCGACGAGCGCCGGGTCGAGGAAGCGCTGGCCCTTGGCGACTCGCCGGATCGCGTCGGCAAGCTCCTCGGAGGGGGCGTTCTTGCGCATGAAGCCGCCGACGTGGGCGTCGAGGGCGCGGCGCAGGTGGCCGGGATGCCCGAGGCCGGTGAGGATCAGCACGCGCGTCTCGGGGAGCTCCTCGCGTAGCGTCATCGCCGCGGTGAGGCCGTCGATGCCCGGCAGGCCGATGTCGAGCACGGCGACGTCGGGGCGCACGCGCTCGGCGGCTTCGACGATCGCGTCGCCGCGATCGACCTCGGCGACGACCTCGAGATCGTCCTCGAGCGCGATCAGCGCCAGCAGCGCCCCCCGGATCAGGTGCTCGTCCTCTGCGACGAGGACGCGGATCACGCGTACGTCCGTTGCAGCGGAAGGGTCACCCGCAGCGCGAACTCTCCCGCGGCGAGCTCGGCGTCGGCAGTCCCGCCGTGCGTCGCGACACGGTCGGCGAGAGTGTGAAGTCCGGAGCCATCTCCGCGGTCACCGCTTGCGCCGTCGTTGCGCAGCTCGAACTCGATGCCGTCGTCGCGGTGGGCCAGGCGGATCGTGCAGTGCCGGGCATCGGCGTGACGCAGGATGTTCGTGACGCCCTCGCGCACCGCGAAGCCCAGCAGCGTGCTGGTCGGCGCGTCGAGCGGTCGCGGGGCGATCTCGGCATCGACCGCGACGCCGGTCGCGCGCAGCAGGTCGATCGCGCTGGTGACCTCGGCGTCGAACGACGTCTCGCGCTCGCCGCGCGCGACGGCTTCGAGCTCGCCGGCCTGCCCGCTGGCGAGGGCGACCACACCGTCGAGCTCTGCAAGCGCGCTCTCGCGGTCGCGCGCGAGCGTCCGGCGGGCGAGGTCGGCCTTGAGCGAGATCGCGGTGAGCGTCTGACCGAGGACGTCGTGGAGGTCTCCCGATAGCCGGCGTCGCTCGGTCTGCATCGCCTGCTCGGCGAGCGCGTCGCGCGTCGCGTCGAGCTCGCGCAGGAGCTTGACGAACTGCGCCGACCCGTACAGCCCGAACACGGTCAGCGCCGTCAGTGCCGAGGCGTAGAGCGCGTTCCAGACCTGGAACAGGACCGTGCCCTCGGGGTAGACCACGATCGTCCAGATGACGTCGAGCACGATGTGGCTCGTGCCGGCGATCGCCGCCACGACCAGCCCGCGGCGGCCGAACGCCAGCAGCGCGCCGGCCGTCACGAGCCACGGCGCGTAGAGCCAGTCCTCTCCCATCAGCGGCAGGCCGCCGATCGCAAGCACGGCGATCAGCAGCCAGCGCGCCAGCGCGTGGCGCGGCTGAAGGCCGCGGGCCCGGTCCAGAGCCAGACTCAGCTGCAGTGCCGCCAGCACCGTCCAGAACGGGACGGCGAGCGCGGGCTCCGCATCGGCGTCCGGATGCATGACGCCCAGCGGGCTGAGCAGCAGGAACGACAGCACGATGGCGTGGACGGCCGCGAACGCCAGCCACGCCGGTCGCAGCGCCAGGCCCCGACCGACCGGCGTGCGCGCGTCGCGGACCCTGCCGGCCAGCGCGAACGCCGCACGGCGGCGGCGCGGGCGGCGGGCATCGGACACCATCCGCCGCAGGTCGGCGTGTGCGTCGCGCGCCATCTCCAGCAGGCGATCGATCGCCACCAACGCCGGAGCATCGCCCGGCATCGCTGCTGCGGCGCGCGCGTGGCGGCCGGCGTCGGCCAGCACGCCCATCCCGCGCTCCAGCGACGCCCGCACGTCGGCCTCCACGCGTGCGCGCTCGATCTCGACCGCCTCTTGCGCGAGCGCTTCGCGTGACTGCGCGAGCTGGTGTGTCGCCGCAACCAGCCAGACCAGCGTGAACTGGATCGACGCGCGGAAGACGACCGAGAACCCCAGGTAGAAGAGCGAGACGCCCAGGGGGATCGGCAGGTCGGGCCGGACGAGATGGATGAGCGCGGGCGCGGCGGCGCAGAGCGCCAACACGGCAAGCGACCAGCGCGGTCGCAGCACGATCAGTCCCGACGTGGCGAGCGCGGCGAGCATGAACGACCAGGCCGGGCCGATCAGCGCGAGCGCCGTGAGCTGCGCGGCGGCGACGACGGCGAACGTGTACCCCGATCGCGGCGGGCGAGCGCCGCGCAGGCCGTAGCGCAGGTGCCACGTGTGCAGCGGCAGGAAGATCGCCGTTGCGATCACGGCGATCGCGACGTCGCGGTGCGAGCCGACGACCGCGATCCGCCCGATCTCCACGCCCGCCAGCACGATGCTGAAGGCCAGCACCGCATCGGCGGCAAGCCGCGGCAACCGGCCAGGCTCGTCGTGCGCTGTGATCACCACGACACATCGTGCCATCCACGGCCGCGGCGCGAACGAACCGGTGACATTTGTCAACTGCGCCCGGTGACATCGCCCTCTGGCGACCGCGGGCGGCGACTGGGATCTTCAGTGCCATGGTCGTGCCATCGCTGTTGTCGCTGCAGACCTGGGACCCGGCTCACTCGAGCGCGTCTGCGTTCCTCGTCCCGTTCTCGCTCGGTCCCGGCACGTCGCACGGCGCTGTCGCGACGCTCGCCGCGTGCGCCCTGTTTTTGGCGGCGATCGTCGCGATCAGCCGGTGGAACCTGCGCCTGTGACCGTCGAGCCGCCCGGCCGCGGTCGCGGCCCCACGCGCGGGACGGGCTCCTCGGCGAGCCCGACCCAGAGCAGCATCTGCATCGGGTCGAGCTCGAGGACGCGGAAGATCTTGATCATCCCGCCGGCGCAGAGGCAGATCGCGGCGGCGGTGAGCAGGCCGACGGTGAGGAACACGCCACCTGATTCGCGCTGCGCGCCGGTGGTCCTGTAACGGCGCGGCGCCGGTCAGGCTCTGGTGTGACGTACTCGGATCAGCGGGAGTGCGGCAAGCCGATCGTCGCGGGTGAGGAGCGTCAGGTCGTGGGCGAGCGCCGTCGCGGCGATCCAGAGGTCGTGTGACGGAGCACGTCCAGACGCCCGTCGCAGCTCGCTGTAGCGCGCGGCGACGGCACCGTCGGCGGGGAGCATCGGGACGGATGCACTGAGCGCCGTCAGCCGCCCCAAGCGGGCACTGCGAGTCGCGTCGTCGCGGGCCAACTCGACGCCGGCATGAAGCTCTCCGACGCTGATCGCGCTCATCACGATCGCCTCGTCATCGTCGCCGGCGGGCGGCGCGCGATTCAGAACAGCTGTCTAAGCTCGGAGGCGGTGGGTGCCCAGAAGCCTCCGAGGCGTTTGCGAACGGTCGTCTGCACGGCGCTCGCAGCGGGCGCCGTCCTCGCGTTCCCGGTGACCTGGAGCGAGGGCGCGACAAGCCCGAGCAAGCCGCTGAAGTTCTCCGGTCGGGGCGACAGGTCGCTCGGGACCGTCGTCCTCAAGCGCACCAGCGTCGTCCGCTGGACCAGCACCGGCAAGCGCTTCGCGGTCACCGCGGGGAGCAAGAAGCTGAACATCTCGGGGCGCCGGCGCTCGGGGCAGAGCTTCGCCGCCAAGGGCACCTACCGCAACGTGAAGGTCAAGGCCCGCGGCAGGTGGACGCTGACCTTCAACCCGCTGCCGCCGCCGTAGCGTCAGGACCGCCGGCGGTCGGTTGGGTCACGGCGTGCTCCGCGACAGGACCTTCAGGCCGAACAGGTTCGCGCGATCGAACGGCGGCGCGGGGGAGAGCGTCACGCGGATGCGGCGCTTGTCGCGCGTCAGCGCCGCCGGGAGCATGTAGCTGTCCTCGAGCCAGCGCTTGCTGGGGTTCGCGATCGCCCACGGGCTGGCCCACACGCCCGCGGGCCTGCCGTCGACGAGGACGCGCATGGTCGTCAGCGGCGGCGCCTGGTCGAAGAGCCCCTGCAGCACGACGCCGCGGTTGCCCTTGGCGATCCGCAGCGTCATCGCGACCGGGCCGCCGAACCGGATACCGGCCGTCGTCACGGCCTCGGGCGAGGCCTCCGGCGCGGGCGCGGGGTAGTACGTGCCGCCCGCGATGACCGTCGACAGCGTGCTGTTGCCGTCGTGCTCGCCCTCGAAGTAGGCCGTGAGGCGGTCGCGGCTGAACGCGCCGGTGAGCCGGTGCGCCGCTTCGGAGGTCGCGTCGCCGATCGCGATCGCGTCGGTCTGGCGCGCGGTCGCCGCGGCGCGGTAGGAGAACGTCGTGATCGCCGCCGTCGTCGGCTGCTCGTCGCCGCCGCCGTGCTCCATCCCGTAGCGCACGCCGGTCGACCAGCGGACGGCGTCGTCGGTGAAGACGCGGTACTGGCTCTGCGTGCCGGCGAGGCCCGTCGTCGATCCGAGCGGTCCGGCGCCGCCGAAGAGGTGCGCGTACGGACCGAGGACGTAGTAGTACCCGCCGTTGCCGACCTCCTCGTGCCCGGTGCCGTACTGGTCGGGAGAGCGCAGGCCGTCGACGTGCACACGGTCGTCGCCCTCGAGGAAGCGCTGCAGCGGCGCCAACGAGCTGACGGGCCCGCCGTCGAGGTCGTCCTCGACGACGCTCGCGATCCGGCCCGAGCCGCCGGCGTCGAGGATGCGCGTGTCGAGCCCCTCGGCCGCGCGCTCGACGTGATGCTCGCCGTACAGCAGCCCGGCGCGTGCCGGTGCGCGCGGTCCGCGCCAGCCGTCGAGGCGGACGTGTGCGCGACGCGCGGCCGTCACCGCGATCGTTGCGCCGCGCGTGAACGGGACCGGCAGCGCGAGGTAGCCCGTCCCGCGCGCGGGATCCATGCCGAACGCCTTCGAGACGATCGGGCGGACCTCGATGCCATCGCCGAACAGGCTGCCGAGCGGGACGTCGATCTGTGGCGTCGGCGCGCCGTCGGCGGTCACGCGCAGGCGCAGTGCCTGCAGCGTCGCGATGTCGAACGGGCGCACCGCGAAACGCAGGTAGCGCAACGTCCCGCGCCCGCCGCGGCGCGGGATGCGCAGCGGCGCGTCGGGGGACACGTCGTCCTCGGCGGAGAAGGCCGGCGCCCCGGCGGGCGCGTACGCGGCGCGCGCGAGGCGCGACGCTTCGTCGCGGAGGTCCAGCGTCGGCGTGTACGGGACGACCGGCGTGCCCGGCGCGGCGAGCAGCACGTTGGCCTGCCAGTAGCCCACGAGGTCGAGTGGGACCTGCGTCGTGCGCACCTTCAGCGAGCGTGCGAAGCAGAACGGCACCATCGCGAAGTTCCCGCCGCTGGAGGTCGCGACGTTGCCGACGAGTGGACGCGGATAGCGCGGGTCGTTGCCGGCGAACAGGCTCGTGACCGAGCGGTCGTAGCTCGGTCTGCTCTCGCCGTCGACGAAGACCTGCAGGCGCCCGAACTCGGTCGGCACCGGGTCGGGGAGCAGGAAGCTCGACATGAAGACGCGCAGCAGGCAGCCCGGCTGGTGGAACTCCATGAGGACGAAGCCGCCGTCCTCCTTGCGCACGAACGTCGGCGGGAGGATGCCGATCGCGGTGAACGGGCCGGTCGTCGAGCCGCCGTCCTGGTTGCCGCCGTTGCGGTCATGGCTGGACGGCATGACCATGCGCGTGCTGAACGGCAGCGGCGCGAGCGCTGACGCGGGATCGATCATCCGCTGCACGAGCAGCTCCGCCGAGAGCGGCGTGACGCGCGCGCTCGACGGCGCCGGCGCAACGACGGCGAGCGCCGTCGTGGCGACTGCGGCAGCGGGGAAGAGCGCTCGCATACCTTGCCAGTAAAAACTGTTACGGTAATCTCTGTCAAGATGCAGGTCGCAGCGGATGAGATGACGATCGACGATCTCGCGAGGCGCCTTGGCATGACGGCGCGCAACATCCGCGAGTACCAGGTGCTCGGGCTGCTGCCGCCGCCGGTCAAACGCGGGCGCACCGGCTACTACGGCGCCGAGCACCTCGAGCGCGGCGCGCGGATCCGCACGCTGCGCGACGAGGGCTTCACGCTCGACCTGATCCGCCGCGTCATCGACGAGCCCGCCGACGCCGGTCTCGAGCAGCTGACGCAGACGCTGCTGGCGCCGTTTCAGGACGAGGAGCCCCAGCCGGTCACGCGCGTGCAGCTGGCCGAGCGCTTCGGCGCCTTCGACGACGCGACGCTCGACGAGGCCGTCGCGCTCGGCATCATCCTGCGCGCGCGCGACGGCGCGCTGGCGATCCCGAGCCCGCGGCTGGCGCGCGTCGGCGACGCGATGGTCGGCCTGGGCCTCGGCCTTGCCGACATGGTCGCGCTGACGCGCCGGCTGCGACCGCAGCTCACCGGTGTCGCGGACGTGTTCGCCGACTTCTTCCGCGAGCGCCTGTGGGCGCCGTTCGAGGATGGCGGTGGCGGCGACCCGTCGCAGGTCGCGACGCTCGCGCAGGCACTGCGGCCGATGGTGCTCGACACCGTCGTCACCCAGTTCAAGATCGCGATGGACGAGGTTGTCGATCGCGCGATGGAGGAGGCGGGAGCGGCATGATCCGCGAGCTGGTCGTCAAGAACGTCGTCGAGGCCACCGGCGTCCACGACGAGCCGGAGATCTACGGCGGGTCGCCCGACGACCTCGGGTTGTGCGGTGGCCCGGAGAGCATGTCCTGGCGCCTGCACGGCGCCGTCGGGACGATCGCGGCGGCGGGCCTCGCCGCGATCGTCATGGAGATCCTGCATCCCAGCGTCGTCGCCGGCGTCGAGTCGCAGTCCAGCTACCGCACGCAGACCTTCCGCCGCGCGCGCAACACCTTCGGCTACGTCGTGATCACGACGTTCGGCAACACGCCCGCGGCCGAGCGGGTGATCGCGCGCGTGCGCCGGATCCACGAGCACGTCAACGGCACGCGCCCCGACGGCGTCGAGTACCGCGCGCTGGACCCGGAGCTGATCGGCTGGGTGCACACCGCGATCCCGTGGGCGATGATCGCCGCCTACGAGCGCTACCGCGGGCCGCTCACCGACGCCGAGAAGGCGCGCTACCTCTCAGAGCAGGCGGTGATCGGGCGCCTCGGCGGCGCGACCGACATCCCCGAGACGGCGGCAGAGCTCGATGCCTACGTCGAGGCGATGCGCCCGAAGCTCGCGGTGAGCGAGCAGACGACGTCCTTCATCGGCTTCCTCGTCGACGGTCCCGAGGGGACGTCTGCGGCCGGGCGCCTGCAAAACCGCCTGGCGCTGCACGCGGGGATGAGCCTGATGCCCGCGTGGGCGCGCCAGCTCACCGCGACGGCGCATCCCGACCTCGTGCAGCAGCTGTGGGTGCACCCGTCGACGTGGGCGCAGGTGCGCCTGATCGACTGGGCGTTCGGCGTGCCGGACTATCGCCGGCTCGCGGAAGAGCGGGTCGCGGTGAGCTCTTCGAGCAGGCGTGCGACGTCGAAGTACCCGCGGACGGTCGCGATCTGACCCGCCGGCGTCACGGCGTACAGCCCTATGCTTTACACGTGTCAAGCTCAGCGCCGAGGATCCTCGCCGAGGCCCGCGGTCTCATCGCCGAGCGCGGCGCGGCCGTATCGATGTCGGATGTCGCACGCGCGGCGGGGGTCTCGCGCCAGGCCGTCTACCTGCACTTCGCGTCGCGCGCACGACTGTTCATGGCGCTCGTGCATCAGATGGACGACGAGGCGGACATCCGCGCGCGCTGTGTCCGCGCGCTCGCAGCGCCCGACCCCGTGGATGCGCTGCGCGCGTACGTGAAGGTCTGGCTTGCCTTTGCCGCCACGGTGCAGCCCATCGCCACGGTGCTCGGCGCCGCGCGTGGGACCGATACCGACGCGTGGGCGGCGTGGGACGACCGCATGACCGAGCTGCGATCGGGCTACCGCCACGCGACGGAGCGGCTCGAGGCGACCGGACGCCTGCGTCCGGGCCTTGACGCCAGGTCGGCCGCGGAACTGGCGTGGGCGTACGCCTCCGTCGCCGTCTGCGAGCAGCTGACGCTGGATTGCGGATGGTCGGCGACCCGGCTCAGACGCGAGGTCCCCGACGCGGTCGTCGCTGCGATCACCGGGCCACTCGGACCGTCCGGTTCTGAGAAGCTCACCGCGTGAGGGTCAGGGTCTTGCTGTGGGCCGTGGGGGCGGCGCTGGTGGCGGCGGCGCCTGCGTCGGCCGAGACGACGCTCGCCGACCGCACGATCCCGGTGTCAGACGGCGTGAACATCGTCGGGGACGTGATCCTGCCCGGCGATGGCAGCGGGCGCCATCCGGCGGTCGTCGATCTCGAGCCCTACGGCCGCGCGTCGAGCAACCGCTTCGTCGCGCAGGGCTTCGCGCGGATCAACGCCGACGTCCGCGGCAGCGGCAAGAGCGGGGGCGCGCTGTGCCTGCTCTGCGACCGCGAGCAGCAGGACGTCTACGACGTCGTCGAATGGGTCGCCCGCCAGCCGTGGAGCAACGGGCAAGTCGCGCTCTACGGCTACTCCTACAGCGCGATCACCGCGCTGCTCGGCGCGGCCAAGCAGCCGCCGCACCTCGATGCGGTCGTCGTCGGGCATCCGCCGACCGACCCCTACCGCGACGTCGTCTGGCATCACGGCCTGTTCGACCTCGGCTTCGTCTACCAGTGGTTCGCGGGCCAGACGCTGACGCAGGCGCTCGGCCTCGGCGACCAGCCGCAGATCCTCGATCGCGTACAGCAGGAGTTCGCGGTGCAGACGCGCCAGGTGCCGCTCTACGGGCCGCTGTACGAGGAGCGCTCGGTTCTCGCAAAGGCCGATCGCATCACCGTGCCGGTCTACGTCTTCGCCGGCTGGGAGGACATGTACTCACGCGGGGATCTCGAGCTCATCGACCGCATCGCGTCGAAGGACAAGGCGCTGTGGATCGACGCGTCGACGCATCACGGCACCGGACACCTCGGTCACGTCGGCGCGCCGTACGGCACCGGGGCCGACGCGATCGCGCTCAGCGCCGAGCCGCCGGACGACGAGGACATCCGCTGGCTGACGCACTTCGTGCGCGGCGAGGCGAACGGCATCGAGCGACTGCCGCGCATCCGCTACTTCGACATGGGGGATCGCACGTGGCACAGCGCGCCGTCGTGGCGCGGCGTCACGACACGCAACGTGCGCCTCTACCCGTCAGGTGCGCGCTCGGGGACGGCATCGTTCTCGCCCAACGACGGGACGCTGGGCGACGCCGTGCCGACCGGGCGCGCGTCCTACCAGGAGCTGTACCTCTACAACCCGCTCGCGGGGATCAGCGTGCCTGCCGGCAAGGACGGGCCCGATGGCTTCCTGCCGTACATCACGCTCGACTCCCACGTCGACCAGCCGTTCGGCCTGACCTGGACGTCGCCGCCGCTGAAGAGCGCGTTGCCGCTGGCGGGGCCGTCGGAGCTGCGCCTCTACGCGCTGACCGAGGCGAACGACATGGCGTGGGTCGCGCGGCTGCTCGACGTCGCACCGGATGGCTCGACGATGCCGATCACGCAGGCGTGGCTGCGCGCGTCCTACCGCTACGTCGATCCGGCGCGCTCGCGCGACGGCGCGCCCTACCTGCCCGACGACCGCGTCATGCCGGTCACGATCGGCCTGATCACCGAGTACCGCCTCGATCTGTGGGACATCGCCTACACGCTGCCGGCCGGGCACCGCCTGCGGCTGTGGCTCAGCTCGTCGGACACGCCGACGCACGAGCCGTTGCTGGCCGCCGGGCGCAACCTCGTCTTCCACGACGCTACGCACCCGACGCAGCTCATCCTCGGCACGCGCCTGCCGGCGGACGCGGCGGCGACGCGCGCCTGCGCGGCGCGGCGACTGACGCTGCCGCGCTGGCAGCGGCTGCGCGTCGTGGCCAACGGGCGCCGTCTGAAGGTGACCGGGCGGTCCGTGCGGATCCGCCCCGCACGCCGCGCACGCAAGGTCACGGTCCGGATCAGCGGACGCCTGCGCGGGCGGGCGCGACATACGACGCGCAATGTGCGCATGTGCGGCACGGGCACATGACGCTGCGGATCACCGTTCTCGCGATGTCGGTCGTGATCATCGTCCACGACATCGTCGCCCTCGCGATCAACCCGAGCTTCGCCGTCGGCGCCGCCGCCCACACGGAGAAGGTGCTGTGGGTCGATTACAACGGCTGGCACGCGGTGCTCGGGTTCTTCGTGTTCGGCCCGGGCCTGTACCTGTGGCGGCGAGCCGACTGGGCGCGGCTCTACGCGCTCGCGGTCGTGTTCGGGCTGCTGAGCACCGCCATCTGGGGGCTGCTCGACACGAACCCGCTCGGGTTCCTGTCGCTGCCCGACCAGCGCGCCGACGCGATCTTCCACGTCGCCGCCGCCGCGGTCTACGTCGTGGCGCTGATGGCCGAGAGCGTCGCCGCGACGCTGCGCCCATCCGCCGCACGCTCGGGCTGAGGCTTTGCGGAGTCTTTGCCGTCAATTGGCGGGCTGTTTCGGACCGACCTGGTGTGGTGGCGGACATGAAGAAACGACTCGCAGTTCTCATCGTCGCGGCATTCGCCGCGGCTCCCGCCGCCGCTCATGCGGCGGAGTTCGAGGGCACCGTGGTCTCCGTGAACCGCGCGGCCAAGACCTTCAAGCTGCGTGACGCCGAGCGCGGCACGATCACCATCCGCGTCACGCGCTCGACGCGCTTCGAGCGGATCCGCGGCTTCGCCGCGCTGCGCGCCGGCATGCGCAACATCGAGTCAACCGTCCGCCGCTCCGGCGGCCGCTGGGTCGCAAGCGAGGTCGAGCGCTCCGGCGGCGGCGGCCAGCACGGCGGATCGGACGACGACTGAGCCGGGTACCTACCCGCCATGGCGAAGAATCACGGTTCCAGCGTGAAGGACGACAAGCAGTACGAGGGCCTGAAGAAGAAGGGGATGAGCAAGAGCCGCGCGGCGGCGATCGCGAACTCCGAGGGCTCGTCGAGCCGTGGCGGCAAGCAGGCGCACAAGGGCGGCTCGGGGAAGAGCTCGAGCAAGCAGGGCGGCACCACGGCACAGAAGTAGAGCGACGACGATGAGGGCGAGGCGTCCGAAAACCAGCTTCGGCTCTGGTGATTCGGGCCTTCCCGCTGCTTGAGCGACCGCTCGCGAATTCTTGCTTTTTGCGACCGTTCTCGCGCGATTTGGGCAGCGGTGCCCAAAACGAGTATCCAGCCTGATCCTGCAGGGTCACTCGCGCGAGGCGGATCTCGTCAGGGACGAGCGCATGGCTGCGTTTGAGGGCGGTCGCGTGGGCGTTTCGTCGCAAGGAGTCGTCTGTTACGCGGCGGTCGCCGCCACGCAGCGGAACGAGAGATGTCCGGTCGAGCTGTCGGGCGTGATCCCGGTTCGCGCCGCGACGCGGTAGCGGTTGCAGTAGGAGGCGTGGCAGAGGTAGGAGCCGCCGCGGATCGCCGACATCGCCTTGGGGGCGTACCAGTCGGACGTCCACTCCCAGACGTTGCCGCTGGTGTTGTGCAGGCCGTAGCCGTTGGGCGCGAAGGCGTCGACCGGCGCGGTTCCGGCGTACCCGTCCTCGGTGTCGTCGCGGTCGGGGAAGACGCCCTGCCAGATGTTGCAGCGCCACTCGCCGTCGGGCTGGAGCTCGTCGCCCCAGGGGTAGCGCTTCTGATCCAGGCCGCCGCGGGCGGCGCGCTCCCACTCGCGCTCGGTCGGCAGCCGGCATCCTGCCCAGTCGCAGAACGCGAGCGCATCGGCGAGCGAGACGTGGACGACGGGGTGGTCCAGGATCTTCTCGAGTCCGGACCCGGGGCCCAGCGGATGGCACCAGTCGGCCCCCGGCACGGCGCGCCACCAGGGCGCGTCGGGCACCCGCTGCAGGCGTTCCGCCTTCTTCTTGGGCAGGAAGCCGAAGAACACGAACGACCAGCCGTAGCGCTCGGCCTCCGTCACGTAGCCGGTGTCGGCGACGAAGTGCTGGAACTGGCGGTTGGAGACGGTCGTTGCCGCGATGCGGAAGGACGCGACCTCCACGTTGCGCACCGGCGCCTCGCGGTCCTTGCGGTTGATGTCACGGCCGGAGCTGCCCATCCGGAAGCGCCCGCCGGGGATCTGGACCATCGCCCCGGCGTCGCGTCGCTCGGCGTTGTCGCGGCGCGGCGCTGGCGGCAGGGGGTGCTGCCGCTGCGCTCGCCGCGTCCGGGCGCGCAGCACCCACTGTGCTTTGCGCCCGGCGTGGTCATCGACGGCCGCGCCGCTTCGTGACGTGCTTGCGCTTGGCCTTCGCCTTGGCCTTCGGCTTGGCGACCTTGGTCGCGAAGCTCTGGTGGCAGGCGTCGCCTTTGCACTTGCGCAGGCGCTCGAGCGTCGCGCGCAGGCGGACCTTGAGACCCGCGTGCGCCGGATCCTTGTGGAGGCTGTTCAGCTCGTGCGGGTCCGTGCGCAGGTCGTAGAGCTGCTCCTCGCGCGCCGGCATTCCATGCACGTCCTTGTAGTACTCGACGTACTTGTACCGCCGCGTGCGCACGCCTTCGTACATGACCTGCACGCCGTTATAGCGAGAGCGGAAGATCGCGGTCACCCCCGACGTCCCGGGCCACGCCGCTTCGATGTTGAGCGCGCGGTCGTGGCGGTAGCTCTTCTTTGCCGCGAACGGCAGCAGCGACTCGCCGTCCATCGTCCGGCCGGGGGTCGCGCCCGCCAGCTCGACGATCGTCGGCGCGATGTCGATGTTGGACGCCAGCTGCGTCCGCGTCGCGCCGGCCGGGAAGCCGGGGCCGCGCACGACGAAGGGCACGCTGATGGCCGGCTCGAAGGAGTCGATCTTCTCCGAGAACCAGCGGTGCTCGCCGTTGTACCAGCCGTTGTCGGACACGTACATGATCACGGTGTTGTCGAGCTCGCCGGTGTGCTTGAGCGTCGCGACGATGCGCCCGACCATCTCGTCGATGGCCTGCAGCGACTCGACGCGGTCGCGCTGGCGCTGGACGATGACGTCCTGCTCCTGGGGGCTGAAGCGACGGAACTGGCGCACGATCGAGGTCTTGTCCGAGACGTCCTCCTCGTTGAAGCTCGGATCGGGCTGGAACGCCATCCCGGCGGAGCTGCCCTCGTGGCGCGGGGCAGCCTGCGGGCCGCCGTCGCCGTCGTGCAGCGACGAGTGGGGCGCCGACGTGCTGACCTGCATGAAGAACGGCTTGTCGCCCGGCGCCCATTTGCGGATGTCGGAGACGGCGCGATTGGCGATCGTGTCGGTCTGGTAGTCGAGTCCGGGAAGGAGGAGGCCGTTGTCGTTGTACACCGTCCCGTACATCTCGTAGGTCGTCGGGTCGAGCGATGCGAACCAGTCGTCGTAGCCCTTGGGGACCTCGTTGATCCGCAGCTGGTCGGGTGTCGGCACGTAGCGCACGCCGTAGCCGTTGATCGGCTTGCCGATGTGCGCGGTGCGGTAGCCCGCGCGCTGCAGCCAGACGCCGAGGTGGTTGCTCCAGTCGAACTGGTCATAGCCGCCGTCGGGTGCCGACAGCGTGCGGTTGCCGTGGTTGTGCATGTACTGCCCGGTCAGCATCGAGGCCCGCGACGGGGCGCACAGCGGGTAGCTGCAGAAGAAGTTGCTGAACGTCGTGCCGCGGTCGCTGAGCAAGGAGCTCGCAAGTGGCATGTACTGCATCTCCTCGGTGCGCTGGTCGTCGGTCACGACGAGCACGACGTTCGGTCGCTGTTGCGCGGCCGAGGCGGACGACACGAGCGCGAACTGCTCGGCCAGGACGATCAGGCCGAGGATCACGGCGCCGATCAGCATGTGGATCTTTCTCATCTTGTGACTCCCAGAACGGCGGGTTGGACAGTGCCGCGACCGTACGGACCGGCCGGCTTGCCGCCTATTGGCCGTTCAGCAGGTATCTGCGCGCCGATCGTCCATCGCACCGGGCAGGGACTCCGCCGATCGGCAGGGAGACCTCTGCCGTTCGTCCAGTTGGCGGCGATGACCCGCGCTGCGACCGTCACCGCGATGAATCGCGCGAGCCGCGTCATGCTGGCGATCGGCGCCGCTGTCCTTGCGGCGCACCCGGCGCTCGCGCGCGAGCGCAAGAGCGATCCGCCGCTGCACATCGACCCTGCCGCTGCGGCAGCGGCGCTTCGCTGCACTGGGCCGCTCCGCGGGCCGCGCGTCGGCCGCCCCGTGCTGCTCGTGCACGGCACCGGTTCGACCGGCGCCGAGTCGTGGGGCTGGAACTACCTGCGCGCGCTGCCGGCGATCGGACGGCCCGCGTGCACGATCGACCTGCCGGGCCGGTCGATGATCGACGCGCAGCTCACGAGCGAGTACGTCGTATGGGCAGTTCGTCGGATGGCGCGTCGCGCCCACCGGTCGATCGACGTCGTCGGTCACAGCCAGGGCGGCCTTCAGCCGCTCTGGGCGCTGAAGTGGTGGCCCGAGGTCCGGCGCGACGTGCGCCGCTGGATCGGGATCGGGACGGGCGGCTACGGGCTCGACTACGTCGCGCCGGTCTGCGAGCTCGGCCGCCTCTGCCCGCCCGCCTTCTGGCAGCTGCGCCGCGGCTCGCGATTCCTCGCCGCGCTGCGTGCCGGCGGGATGACCGACGGCCCCACGCGCTACACGTCGATCTACTCGCTGACCGACGAGATCGCCGGGCCGAACATCGGGCCCGACCCCGTCGGCGTCGTGCCCGGCGCCGACAACGTTGCGGTGCAGGACCTCTGCCCGGGGCGTGTCGTCGACCACGTCGCCGAGGTCTACGACGCAGCGGTGTTCGCGCTGGTCCGCCACGTGCTCACGCACACCGCGCCGGTCAACCTTGAGGCCATCGATCGCAGCGCCTGTGCAGCGGTGCTGATGCCGGGCGTCGATCCACGTGCGTTCCCGTTCGAGCTCGCCAAGGCGCTGGCCGGCATCGCGCAGGGCGTCGCGGGGGCGCCGCTCGTGGACGCCGAGCCGCCGCTGGCCGCCTACGCTAAAGGCGAATCGTCCGCTGGCCGTCGCTGAGTTCGATGTCGGCGAAGCGGCAGCTGCCGCTGGCGCGCTGGAACATGCTGTTGCCGATCAGCCAGACCGCGACGATCCGCTCGGGCGGCGGCCCGACCGCGCGCCGGTAGTCCTCGCGGATCGCACGACCCTCGCCGAGCCACTGGCCCAGCAGTTCCGTGCCCGAGCGCAGGACGACGTGGGTCTCCATGTGCTTCCACTGGGGCAGCGGACAGCGGTAGGCGTAGCCCTCCGGGAGGCTCGCGCTCCAGTAGTAGCTGAGGTCCTGGCCGTTGTCGAACTCGACGGCGATGCTCAGGTAGTCGTGCGTGAGCACGCTGTCCTCGGCCAGCGACGACGGAAGCTGGTCGAACCGCCAGCGCCAGCGCAGGCGTGTCTCCGGGAGGAGCGGCAGGTCGATCCTGCGCTCCGCGACGCCGACGTCGCGGTGGGTGTGACAGCAGATGCCGCCGTGCTCATCGCTCGCGGGGGCGTCGGCGAAGATCTCGGACTCGCCGAGCTGCCACTTGTACTCCCAGCCCCGCGGAACACGGACCTGGTTGTCGATCCGCTCGAGCTCGGCGGCGATCGGGGACGCCGCTTGGCGGGCGTCCGCCATCGCCGCCAGCGCGATGCGCGGGTCGACGTCCTGTGCCCAGACGACCACGACCGCCCAGATCGTGCCCGCAGCGCGCGCGAAGTCGCCAGCCGGCGTGGCCAATTGCCCCTCGCGGTCCGCCCACGCAGCGGGAAAGCAGGTACCGAGCCGCAACCGGCCCGTGCGGTCGGCGGTGAACGTGTTCGTCGCGCGGGCCCCGCGGAACACGGGGCCGTCGCCGATGCGCGCCCAGAGCTGGAAGTCCGCGCCGACCCAGACGTCGAGGCGCTCGGACAGCCACGTCCGGCCCGAGGCGAACGTGCTGACGCGGTCGCCCTCGGCGACGTCGATGCCCGTGTCCAGGAACGGGGGCTGGTCGCAGGGCACCGCGACCAGCCGGCACTCGCGGACGGTTCCGGGTGGGAGGGCCAGCAGTCGGTTGAGCAGATCCTCGGCGGCGCGGGCGTCGCCGGTGGGGTCGTACGGCGCCCGGCGCCGGTGCGCCGCGACGGCGGCACGCGCAAACAGGCCGCCGGCGTGCAGCAGCCGGCGAGCCGGGCCGGGCCGCCATACGACCGGGCCGGCGGGGACCTCAGCGACGGCCGCCGTCGGCTCGGTTGTCGTGATCGCGCCTGTGCTCAACTCGATTCCCCCTTCGGGAAGAACAGCACGCCGGCCGCGACGATCGCGCTGTAGAAGATGATCTCGAGCGTCTCCGACAGCGGCTGGGCTTCGCGCAGCGCACCCCAGACGTGCAGGACGACCATCGCGCCGCCGGCAAGCATCAGCACCTCGTAGCCCAGCCGCAGGTTCCTGCCCGTCATCGCCGCGCGCAGCATGAGGAACTCGGCGATCAGCAGGAAGGAACCGCCGCCGCGGGCGTAGTACACGACCAGGTCGCTGTTCTGTGGCACGTCCCAGCCGAGCGCCTCGGCCCAGTCGAGGGGGAAGAGGTAGATCGGCACGGCCGCAACGACCGTCGTGACGCCCGCGAAGACCAGGAGGAACGTGCGCGCGTGCGCGCTCAAGCGGCCGACCAGCCGCGGCGCCTCAGCGCGCATCGACGGTCGCCCCGTCCCGGTCGAGGGCCGCGCGCAGCTCGTCGTAGGACGCGCGCACGCAGTCGGCAAGGAACTCGGGATCGGGTACGAGTCGGCGGCAGCTGACGAAGGTCAGGTCGATCTGACCGCGGTAGCTGAAGACGCCGAAGACGAGCCCGGTGCCGTGGAAGATCGGCGCAACACCGAAGAAGCGCTCGGCGCGCGCACCGTCGAGGTACAGCGGGACCTGTGGGCCCGGCACGTTGGAGACGCCGACGTTCCAGACCGGCCGTCGCTCGCCGAAGACCAGTCCCGCCGCGGTCAGGGACTTGAACCCCAGCGCGCTGAGTGCGCCCGGGAATGAGGCGCTCAGGTCCGAGAGCTCGCGCGCGCCGATCGCGCGCGGCATCTCCTTAGCGCCGGCGGTGCTCGCGCGGACGTGCTGCAGGCGGCGGACGGGATCGGAGATTTCGGCGCCCAGGGCGATCGAGATCAGCGAGATGTCATTGCCGCCCAGCGACTCCTCGTCCTTGCGCAGGTCCACCGGGGCGCCGGCGACGGTGTCTCCGGTCGGGGTCTCGCCCTTGGCCTCGAGGTAGCGGCGCACGCCGCCGCCGACGATCGTCACGACGACGTCGTTGACGGTGGCGCCGTCGGCGAGCGCGCGCATTCGCCGGACCTCTTCGAGCGGGAACGCGCAGCCGTCGATGACGCGGTGGGGCGTGACCTTGCCCTGGAAGCGGGTGCGTGGGATCGGCCGGCCGACGAGCAGGCCTGCGTCGCCCGGCCCGCGCTCGACGAGCGCGCGGCTGACGCGCGGCGCTGCGGGCAGCAGCGATGCCGCGGCGCGCGCCGTGCGCAGCGGCCCGCGCACGACGTTGTTGGTCAGCGCCCGGCGCAGCAGCCCCACGGCGCTCGGGCGCGGCTCTGCCGTCCACCCGTTCTGCGTCGTGGTGACCTCGGCGACCGGCGTCAGGTCGTGGATCCCGCTGACGATGTCGCGCATCGAGTGACCGTCGACGGCGGCGTGGTGGAGCTTGGTGAACAGCGCGAACGATCCGGGCGGGATCCCGTCGACGTGGTCGAGGCCCTCGATGACGTGCATCTCCCATGGCGGGCGGTTGAGGTCGATCGGACGCGACTGCAGCCGGGCGATCGTGATGCACAGCTGCCGCCAGTCGGCCGGGTGCGGCAGGCGGATGTGGCGCACGTGGAACTCGAGGTCGAAGTGCTCGTCCTCGACCCAGTAGGGATGGTCGAGGTCCAGCGGGACCCGCACGAGCCGGCGGCGGAAGATCGGGGAGCAGCCGAGCCGGCGCTCGACGTGGGCGAGGATGTCCTTGAAGCGGACCTCGCCGCCGGCGGCGGTCGAGGGGTCATAGATCCCGACGATGCCGCCGTGCGTGGCCCACTCGTCGTTGTCGAAGTGCACGAACATCGCGTCGTGGGCGTTGAGCTGCTGCATCTTGGGTCCTTTAGCGGCGGCGTGTGCGCCGGTCGACTGCACGAGCGAACCGCATGAGGACCGAGACAAGCTTGCCCCGGCGCGCGGTGTACGGGTACCAGAGGAGCTCAGAGGACGGCCGCACGCGCGCCTCGGTGACCGCCTGCGAGCGGCAGTACTTGCGCATGCAGTACACGCCGCCCAGGCGCGCGCCGATCCCGGATTGCTTCCAACCCGAGTGTGGAACCGGGAAGGCGAAGAGGTTGGTGAACGCGTCGTTGACGTTCACGGCGCCGGCGTCGATCCGGCGGGCCAGCGCGCGGCCGCGGGCGCCGTCGCCCGTCCAGACTGTGGCTGACAGGCCGTAGCTGGAGTCGTTGGCGAGGCGGATCGCCGCGTCGGCGTCGGCGACGCGCATGATCGGCACTGTCGGGCCGAAGGTCTCCTCGCGCATGATCTCCATCGTGTGGTCGACGTCGACGAGCACGGTGGGCTCGAAGAACGCCCCGCCGCGCGCGCTCGCCGCCCGCCGGTGAGCGCGCGGGCGCCGTTGGAGAGCGCGTCTGCGACCTGGCGCTCGACGATCTCGAGCTGCGCGTCCGAGGCCAGGCGACCGAGGTCTTCGCCCTCGCGCAGCGCCTCGACGTTCTCGACGACGCGCGCGACGAAATCGTCGTAGATCGCCTCCTCGACATAGACGCGCTCGATCGAGACGCAGGCCTGGCCGGCGTTGAAGGCGAGCCCCACACGACGCCGTTGGCGGCGCGCTCGAGGTCGGCGTCGGCGAGGACGATCGCGGCATCCTTGCCGCCGAGCTCGAGGCTGCACGGCACGAGGCGCTCGGCGGCGCGGTGCGCGATCGCGCGGCCGGTCCGCGTGGACCCGGTGAACTGGATGTAGTCGACCTCGGCGACGAGCGCGGCACCGGTCTCGCCCGCGCCGGTGACGCAGTGGAACACGTCGGGAGCGCCGATCTCGCGCCAGCCGTCGATCGCCCGGCGCGTCGCGGCCGGCGTCAGCTCGGAGGGCTTGACGACGACCGCCGCCCCGGCGGCGAGCGCCGGGATGCTGTCGGCCAGCGCGATCAGCAGGGGGAAGTTCCACGGGCAGATCACGCCGACGACCGGGTAGGGGCGCAGGCTCACGGACAGCCGCTTGGCGGTGGTGAGCAGGCCGTGCGGTCGCGGGTGCGAGTCGGCGAGCGCGCGAGGGGCGGTGCGCGCGCAGTAGCCGATCAGGTCCAGCGCGAAGGGCACCTCGAACGTCGCCTCTGCCCATGGCTTGCCGGTCTCGGTTTGCAGCAGCGTCGCGAGCTCCTCCTCGTGCTCCTCGAGCCACTCGGCGTACCGCCGCAGCCAGGCACCGCGCTCGCGCGGGCCGATCGCCTCCCACTCGGGCTGCGCGGTACGCGCGGCGGCGGCGACCGTACCGACGGTCGCCGGCGGCATGTCGAGGCTGGGTGTGGTCGCCGGCACGGTCATCGGGCTCCTAGACGTACGTCGCGACCTGGGAGAAGAAGAAGACCTGGGTCGCCAAGAGGCAAATCAGGAGCGACACCAGCGAGAGGTTTCCGTTGGACTCGTTCATGCGTCAAGCGTGCCCGACGGCATCGCGGCCGCCTATCCGGCGGACGACAGAGGTTCACCCAACGATCGGCCAGCGACGAAGTCGGTCACGAGCGCGTCGAAGCGCTCGGGGTGCTCGATCATCGGGCAGTGGCCGGTGTCGTCCCAGACGAGAGGCGCGGAGCCAGGGATCAGCCGCTCGTAGGCGCTGACCCATCGGACGCGGCAGCAGGCGGTCCTTGCGACCCCAGAGAATCAGGGTCGGGCAGCGCACCGCTAGGCGCGCGGGTGCGGGCGTCGTAGCGCGGCCGGCCGAACGCGCGGGCCCGAATCCGGGCGCGCCGAGCCCGTCCAACAGGTCATCGAGGCGGCCCGTCCTCGATCGCGCGCGGGTCGTGGAAGATGCTCGCGCGGCGAGCGCGTGGCGGGCCCAGGGTTGGCCGATGCAGCGCGAGCCGCGCGGACGCGCTCGCAGCGCGGTTGAACGGCGGCCGAGCGGGAGCGTCAGAAGGCGGTGGCGCAGCGATCGTAAGGGGCAGGCCGCCGGCGCAGACGAGCACCGCCGAGTGACGCGCTCGGGGTAGCGGGCGGCGGTCTCGATCGTCAGCAGCCCGCCCATCGAGTTGCCGACGAATGTCGCCGCGGCGATCGCGAGCTCGTCGAGCAGCTCGACGAGGGTGTCGGCGTAGCGCGACATCGTCACGGTGCCGGCGTAGCCGCTGGAGCGACCGAAGCCAGGCAGAT
>CAVXAS010000002.1:0-357016 GCA_963759825.1 Paraconexibacteraceae bacterium
GCAGCGGCGGCGCGTTCGGCGGTAGCCCGTTGAGGCGACCAATCTGCAGGTCGAGCACCGCCTGGTGCTCTGGCGGGAGCGCATCGATGAACAGGTCGACCGGCTCGCGGCCCTTCGTCGGGCGGTAGTAGACACACTGCATTCGAGCCACGCAGGAGTCCTACCCACGCCTGCGGTCGGATGCCCGCACGGGGAGCGTGCAAGTCTGTGCCCGGTCTGGGGGTCGGCGCTACCGAGCGCTCCGAGTGTCCGGAGGCAGGGTTCGCCGCGACGGGATGCTCGGGACGAGGCGAAGGTTTGAGGGGGGTGCTTGGGGCTCCTGGCTATATGGGTAGTAGAGATGGAACGGCTGATGAAGGTGTCTGAGGTGGCAAGCGTCTGTCAGGTGCATCCCAAGACGGTCAGGCGCGCGATCGCGCGCGGTGAGCTCCGCGCCGCGCGACTCGGCACGTCGGGCGCTCTCCGAGTGAGTGAGGATGACGTCACCGCGTGGATCGACGCGCGTTGCACGCCGCCCCGGCCGGCGCCGCCAGTGAGAAGAGGCTGGCTGGTCGCGTGATCCAGAAGCGCGAGCGCCGGCGACGGGACGGGGCGCGGTACGTCGTGTGGCGGGTTCGCTGGCACGACGCGACCGGCGCCGAGCGCAACCGGACGTTCGACACGAAGGCGGACGCCGAGACCTTCGAGGCGAAGGTGCGCGTCGCGAGGCGCGCCGGCGACCTCGTCTCCATCGACGCCGGTCGACAGTTGCTTGCGGACTTCGCCGAGGAGTGGTGGGAGCTCCACGCGCGGCCCAACCTGCAGGCGGCGACGCTCGCGAACTACGCCGCGGTCTGGAACAAGCACGCGCTGCCGCGGCTGGGCTCGCTGCGACTGCGCGACCTCTCCCCTGCCGTCGTCGCGGAGTTCCGCCGCCAGATGGACGCGGACGGCGTCGGCGCGCCGACGCAGCGCAAGACACTCGTCACGCTGCAGTCGATGCTGCGGTGCGCGGTCGAGTGGCAGCGGATCCCGTCGAACCCGGTCCAGGCCGTGCGCAAGCCATCGGCGAAGCGCCGGCGTGCCGTCCGTCCGCTCGCGCCGCGCGCCGTCGAGCGCGTGCGCGCGTGGATGCTCGACCACCGCGAGCCGCGCGATGCGGCGCTCGTCTGCGTCCTCGCCTACTCCGGAGTGCGCCCGCAGGAGGCGCTCGCCCTGCGCTGGGCATCGATCGGCGAGCGGACGGTGCTCGTCGAGGAGGCGGTCTCCTACGGCGAGCTGAAGGGCCAGAAGAACGAGCGCCCGCCGCGGACGGTCCGACTGCTGGCGCCGCTGCGGTCCGACGTCGCCGAGCTGTGGACCGCGGTCGGCCGCCCCGGCGACGACCAGCTGATCTTCCCGACGATCTCGGGCGGCCCGTGGCCGCTGCACGACTGGCAGAACTGGCGACGCCGGACCTTCAGCGCCGCTGTGCGGGCGCTCGACCTCAAGGGCGCCGTCCCCTACGACCTGCGCCACTCGTTCGCCTCGCTGCTCATCCATGAGGGCAAGGCGTCCGTCGTCGAGATCGCGAGCTACCTCGGTCACTCGCCGACGATGACGCTCAACACCTACGCGCACGTGATCGAGGAACTCCGCGGCGCCGAGCGGATCCCCGCAGACGAGCACATCCTCAAAGCCCGCCGCGCGATCCGGCCCATTTCCGGCCCACGACCCGCGTCGGACGATTCGGCGGGATCGCCCACCAACGACAAAAGGCCCCGCGTGCGGGACCTTTCAGAGTGGGCGATCCAGGACTCGAACCTGGGACCTCTTCCTTATCAGAGAAGCGCTCTAACCGGCTGAGCTAATCGCCCTCGGCGGGGCAGTGTAGCGAGGCGGCGCGGGGCCTTGCGGCCGGGCAAACGGGGTCAGGCGGCCGAGCGCGTGCGCAGGCGCGCGGCGAGCGCGGCGGCGGCGTCCGGGCTGTCGAACGCGAGCTCGACCTTGTAGCCGGTGCCCCGTGGGCGGACGCGGACGTCGTGGCCGAGGGCGGCGCCGAGGATGTCGGCGATCTCGGCCATCGCGGCCTCCTGGTCGGGGTGGATCGCGGCGCGGCCGCGGGTCGCGGCGCGCGGGCGGCCGGCGACGGCCTCGCGCGCCTTCTGCTCGGTGACGCGGACCGACCAGCCCTGCTCGGCCGCCGTGCGCGCGAGCGCGCGGCGGTCGGCGTGGTCCTCGGCGAGCAGCAGTGCGCGGCCGTGGCCCTCCGACAGCGCGCCGGACTCCAGCAGTGCGAGCGCCTCGTCGGGCAAGTCGAGGATCCGCAGCAGGTTGGACACCGCGACCCGGCTGCGGCCGATGCGCTTGCCGACGGCCTCGCGCGTCAGCCCGAGCTCCTCGACGAGCGCGGCGATCGCGCGTGACTCTTCTACCGGGTTGAGGTTCTCCCGCGCGACGTTCTCGATCAGGGCGACCTCGAGCGACTCGGCGTCGTCGCGGTCGCGGACGATCGCGGGGATCGTCTCCAGCCCGGCCAGTTGCGCGGCGCGCCAGCGGCGCTCTCCGGCGACGATCTCGTAGCTGCCGCCGGCCAGCGGGCGCAGAAGCACCGGCTGCAGCACGCCGCGCTCGCCCAGCGAGTCGGCCAGCGCAGCCAGCGCCTCGTCCTCGAAGCGCTTGCGCGGCTGACGCGGGTTGGGGCGGATCAGCTCGACGGCGATCTCGCGCAGCTCGTCGGCCGGCGAGCCGCCGTTCTCAGCGGGCGCCGAGACGCTGAGGATCGCCGAGAGGCCGCGACCCATGCCGGTGTTCCTAGCCACGCGCAGCGACCTCCTTGGCAAGCTCGAAGTAGGCGTCGGACCCGGCGCAGTGCGGATCGTGGTGGATGACGGGCACGCCGTAGCTCGGCGCCTCCCCGATCCGGACGTTGCGCGGGATGACGGTGTCGAAGACGAGCTCGGGGAAGTGCTGGCGGACCTCGCGCTCCACGTCGCGGGCCAGGCGCGTGCGCCCGTCGTGCATCGTCAGCAGCATCCCCGCGACCGCGAGGCGCGGGTTGAGCTCTCGCTGGATCAGCGCCAGCGTGTCGAGCAGGCCGGCGAGCCCCTCGAGCGCGAAGTACTCGGTCTGGACGGGGACGATCACGCGGTCGGCCGCCACCAGGGCGTTGACCGTCAGCGGGCCGAGCGACGGCGGGCAGTCCAGCAGCACGTAGGCAAAGCGGTCGCGAATCGGCGCAAGTGCGTCGCGCAGTCGCGCTTCGGACCCGGGCTGGCGCGGCAGCTCGACGTTGGCGCCGGCGAGATCCGGGTGCGCGGGCAACACCGTCAGCCGCTCGATCGCGCTGGCGACCAGCGCCTGCTCGGCGGTGGCCTCGCCGGAGAGCACGTCGTAGATGTTCGGGCGTGCCTCCTTCGGCAGCCCGAGGCCCACCGTGGCATTGGCCTGCGGGTCGATGTCGATGAGCAGCGTCTCGTAGCCGGCCTCGGCGATGCACGCGGCGACGTTGACGGTGGTCGTCGTCTTCCCGACGCCGCCCTTCTGGTTCGCAAACGCGTAAACCGTGGCCATTCGCGCTGCACGGTACCGTCGCGGCCGGTCAGACGGCCCCGAACTTTCGGGACCGAACGAACACTCGACCTCGACCTTCAGGCCCGAATTGGCCGTTTGCGGGCCATTCCCACCCGGCGGGGGAAGCGCGACGGCGTCTCACTGACCTTCGAGTAGACGTAGAGCCTGTGCTCGTCGGCCCCCGCGCGCGGCTCCACGTCCACGATCTCGGCCAACTCGAGGCCCGTCGCGGCAGCGGCCGCCGCACCGTCGGCCTCCTCCTGCTCATCGGGCCGGCCCTTCCACGCGACGAGTCGTCCGCCGGCGACGAGCAACGGCGCCGCGTACTCCACGAGCACGGTCAACGGCGCCAGCGCCCGCGCTGTGACGATGTCCGCGACCCCGCGCCAGTCCTCTGCCCGGGCGTTGACGACCTCGGTGTTGTCCAGCCCCGCGGCCGCCGCGGCGCGGTCGATGAACGCGCACTTGCGCCCGACGCTCTCGATCAGGGTCACGTGCGCGCCAGGCAGCGCTGCAGCCAGCACCAGCCCGGGGAATCCGGCGCCGGCGCCGATGTCTGCGATCCGCGCGGCGTCGCGAACGGCGGGCACCAGCAGACCGTCGAGTGAGTCCTCCACGTGCACGCGCATCGCGGCGGCGGGCTCACGGACCGCGCTGACAGCGGCGGGCTCGTCGGCGAGCAGCTCGAGCACGATCGCCATCTGCTCGGGGAACGCCGCAGGGAGCCGACCGTAAAACGTGAAACGTCAGTCCTTCAGCGGTGCGACGACGAGGTGCCGGTCGGGCTCCTCGCCTTCGGAGTACGTCTCGACCCCACCGCGCTCGCGCAGGTACTCGTGCACCAGTCGCCGCTCGCTGGCGGTCATCGCGTCGAGCGCCACCGGCCGCTCGTAGCGCAGCGCCTCGTCGGCGGCCTCGTCGGCCTGGCGCTCGAGCGCCTCCTGCCGGCGCGCGCGGTAGCCCTCGGCGTCGATCACGATGCGCCGGCGCTCTCCAAGCCCGTGCAGGACCATCCGCACCGCCAGGTGCTGGACGGCTTCGATCGTCTGCCCGTGACGCCCGATGAACAGCCCGAGGTCCTCGCCGTGCAGCGTGCCGCGGATCTCCTCGTCGCTTTCGACGACCTCGACCTCCGCGCCCAGCGCGAGGCTGTCGTTGAGCTCGTCCAACAGATCCTGGACGACGTCCGTCGCGGTGCGCTCCTCGCTCATCGCGGCCAGCCTACCGTCGTCGCCCGGAGCGCTTCTTCTTCTTGCGCGGCGACCGCGGCGGCGCCGTCGTCGAGCCACCACCAGCTGCGGCGCCGGCTGCAGCCGGCGCCGGAGACGGGGGCTTTCCGCGCGCCGGTTTGGACGGCGCGTCCTTCCCGCCGCTGCTGACGATCGTCGGCGGTGGCGGCGCGTTGCGGCGCATCAGATAGCTCTGGCCGACCGTCCAGAGGTTCGTCGTGATCCAGTAGACGAGCAGGCCGGCGGGGAAGCCCTGGACGAACAGCACGAAGACGAACGGCAGCGCCAGCATGATGTATCGCTGGTTCTTGTCGACCGTCGTCGACATCAGCAACGACGACAGCAGCTGCGAGACGACGTAGAGGACGAGCAGCGTGACCAGCACACCGCCGGTGGCGGCAGCGGTCAGGTCCGGGATGAACAGGAACTGCGCCGAGCCCTCGTGCCCCGGCACCTTGTCGCAGCCGATGTCCGACAGCTTCTTGCCGATTTCGGCGGCGTACCGGTCGAGCTCCGCGGCGGGCCCGCAGATGTCGTGCTTGAGGTCCTCGCGCAGCATGTAGAACAGTGCGATGAAGACCGGCATCTGCATCAGGAGCGGCAGGCACGACCCGAAAGGGTTGACCTTGTTCTCCTGGTAGAACTTCATCATCTCCTGGTTCAGGCGCTGACGATCGTCCTTGTACTTCTCCTGGAGCTTCTTCATCTCGGGCGCAAGCGTCTGCAGCGCCCTCATCGACTTGAACTGCTTGTAGGTCAGCGGGAACAGGATGATCCTGATGACGATCGTCATCAGGATGATCGCGAAGCCCCAGCCCACGCCGATGCCGTGGATCGCGAGGAGCAACTCCTCGAAAACGTCGACGATCGTCTGAAGGGGCTCGAAAACCGCTAGTGGCATGAAGCGTGGGGGTGGTCGGGGCGCGGCCGGAACAGCCGCTGCTCGTCGACGGGGTCAAAGCCCCCGTGGCTGAACGGATTGCAGCGCAGGAGCCGCCATCCGGCCAGAACGAGACCGCGCAGTATGCCGTAGCGCTCGATCGCCTGCTCCGCGTAGGCCGAGCACGTCGGCTCGTACTTGCAACGCCGCGCCGTGCCCGACGACCAGACACGCCGGTAGAGGCGGATCGGTGCGAGGACGACGCGCTTCACGTCGTCGCCTTCGCGTCGAGCTTGGCCACCAGCTCGGCAAGCGCCACCCGCACGCCGGCGAGTCCGTCGCGCTCGGCGAGGTCGAGCAGCTCGGGCCGCGCGACGATCACGACGTCCTGCTCGGCGGGGACGCCGGAGCCCTCGGCCGCGAACGCCTCGCGCAGCAGGCGCTTGAGCTTGTTGCGCTCGACGGCGCCACCGACCTTGCGCGAGACCGACAGGCCGACGCGCGGGGCGTCGTCGAGCTCGGGCGTCGCGCTGGCGTCCGCGCGCGGGAACGCGTAGAGCACGAGAAAGCGGTTGGCGTGCGAGCGACCTTGGCGAAAGACGCGGTCGAACTCGGCGGAGCGGGAGAGGCGACCCTTCTTCTGGGGGCGGCGAGCCGGACCGCCAGCGGGCGCCCCGCCGGGCACGTCAGGCGCTCAGCCGCTTGCGACCCTTGTCGCGGCGGCGCTTGAGCACCGCGCGACCACCGCGAGTTGACATCCGCTCGCGGAATCCATGGGTACGCGCGCGCTTGCGCTTCTTCGGCTGGTAGGTGCGCTTCATCTGACGAGGGAGGGTCTCTGGCCGGGCACGGCGCCCGACCGGCGGTCGAGTGTAGCGCGGCTCCGTGCCGCACCGCCGCGTGGTCTGCTGTGCACACGGTCATGCACATCCCGCGCACACGGCGCGCACAAGCCCCGCGCAAGGCCGGACGGGGTTTTCCGCGCGATTTGCGGGGTCTCGAACGGACGGCTCGTGAGCGTCAAGACCCCTCTGATATGTTCGCCCGACCGCCGCCGCCGGAGCCCATTGGGAGCGGTGCGGCAGCCCCTCTCCACCGTCTTTACGCGCCCCTGCGAGGAGTCGTCGACCCCTGCTGTGAACCCCGAGCTCGAGCACATCTGGCACAAGGTCCGAGCCGAGCTCCAGGGCGCCATCAACCCGACGACCTACGAGATCTGGCTGGCGCGCCTGCAGCCGCACTCGCTCGCGGGCGGGGAGCTCGTGCTGACCGCGCCGGCGGAGCTGCGCGGCTGGATCGTCGACCGCTACAGCGACGCGTTGCAGGCCGCAGCCGATGCCGCGATGGGCGCCGGCGCGCGCGTGCGGGTGACCTCGCCCGACGACGCGCAGGCGGCGCCGACGTCCCCGATCGCGCCCCCGCGCGTGGCCACGCCGGACCTCAATGCCAAGTTCACGTTCGGCCAGTTCGTCATCGGCGACACCAACCGCTTCGCCCACGCCGCCGCGCTCGCGGTCGCCGAGCTGCCCGGCCAGGCCTACAACCCGCTGTTCATCTACGGCCCGCCAGGTGTCGGCAAGACGCACCTGCTGCACTCGATCGGCAACTACGTGCGCCGCTACATCGACGGGATGACCGTCCGCTACACGACGGTCGAGCACTTCACGAACGACTTCATCTCCTCGATCCACGCCGGCGGCGACGCGATGGAGCGCTTCAAGGACCGCTACCGCGGCGTCGACGTGCTACTGATCGACGACGTCCAGTTCCTCGAGTCCAAGGCGAAGACCGAGGAGGAGTTCTTCCACACGTTCAACGCGCTGCACGACATGGGCGCTCAGCTCGTGCTGACGTCCGACCGCGTGCCCGGCGACCTGCTGGCGCTCGAGGACCGCCTGCGCGAGCGCTTCGAGGCCGGGCTCGTGACCGACATCCGCGCCCCGGACATCGCCACGCGCGTCGCCGTCCTGCGCAAGCGCGTGCAGCACGACGGGCTGGCGATCGCCGACCCCGATGCGCTCGAGCTGATCGCCGAGCGCATCCCGACCAACGTCCGCGCGCTCGAAGGTGCGCTGATACGGATCGTGGCGTTCGCGTCGCTCACGAGCCGCGACGTCGACGTCGCGCTCGCGCGTGAGGTTCTCGACGGTCTCTACAGCTCACGCCCGGCGCCGGCGGCGCGCATCAGCCTCACCGCGATCCAGGACGCCACCTGCGAGGCCTTTGCGATCACGCGAGACGAGCTGCTGTCCGACAGCCGCGCTGCCCGTGTCGCCTGGCCTCGCCAGGTTGCGATGTACCTCGCACGCGAGCACACCGACGAGACGCTCCCAGCGATCGGGCGTCAGTTCGGTGGCCGCAACCACACGACCGTCATGCACGCCGTGCGCCGGACAGCCGAGCGCGTCGCCAGCGATCGCGACGCCTTCGACACGGTTGCCCGCATCGCAGCCCGCCTGCGCGACGTCCCCGACCGCTGCGACTGACAGACTCATGCACCGATCGATCCTGTCCTTTGTGCACGAGATCCCCGCAACACGCGGGGAACACCCCGATCTGTGCACTTCTCCACAGCCCCTATGACTCCTTCTTTCTCTAAGAGGTCTTCATCGTGAAGCTCTCCACGAACAGCGCCGAGCTGCTTGCCGAGCTGCAGACCGCGACTCGCGTCGCGTCCACCCGCAGCGCCGTGCAGGCCCTCTCCGGCGTGCAGATCGACGCCGGCGATGGACGCGTCGAGCTCCGCGCGACCGACATGGAGATCGGCCTGCGTGTCCCCCTGACCGCCCAGGTCGAGCGCGACGGCACGGTCGTCCTCCCTGCCCGTCTGCTGCTCGACGTCGCTCGCCAGCTTCCCGAGGGACCGGTCTCGCTCGAGCTGCGCCCCGCGGAGCAGGACGTCGAGGTCATCGCCGGCCCTGCGAAGTTCCACATCCGCACGCTGCGCTCCGAGGACTTCCCGACGCTCCCCGAGCCCGGCGGCGACGAGGTCGTCGACATGCCCGCGGTGGCCTTCGTCGAGACGATCGCCAAGGTCGCGGTCTCCGCCTCGCGTGACGAGACCCGCCCGATCCTCACCGGCATCCTCGTCTCCGCCAGCGGCAGCGAGCTGCGGATGGTCGCCACCGACTCCTATCGCCTCAGCGTCAAGGAGACCAAGCTCGAGGCGCCGCTGGCGGGTGGCTTCGAGGCCAACGTGCCGGCCCGCGCGCTGCAGGAGCTCGAGCGCATCGCCGCCGCGGTCTCCGAGGAGCGGATCCGGATCGGCGTGCGCGCCAACCAGATCGTCTTCGAGATCGGCGAGGTCAAGCTGTCGTCGCGCCTCATCGATGGTCAATTCCCGAACTATCGCCAGCTGCTGCCCGAGACCTACGAGCACGAGCTCCACGTCGACGGCGAGGAGCTCGGCGCCGTCGTGCGGCGGATCAGCCTCATGGCGCAGAAGAACGCGCCGCTGCGCATGTCCTTCGAGGAGGGCCAGCTGACCGTGAGCGCCCAGACGCCGGACGTCGGCGAGGCCTCCGAGCCGCTGCCGCTGCCGTTCAGCGGGGAGCGCTTCGAGATCGGCTTCAATCCCGAGTTCCTCAAGGACGGCCTGCAGAGCGTCGGCTCGGGCGACGTCGTCCTCAAGCTGATCAGCCCGCTGCGCCCGGGCCTGATCGAGTCCGGCGACGGCAGCGGGTTCCTCTACCTGATCATGCCGATCCGGCTGAACGTCTAGCCCAGGGGTGCCGGAGGCAGCTTCCAAGCGGATGCGGAGCCAGCCGGCACGCGTGCTGCCGGAGGCGGGCCCCCAGGCGGTGTCCTGATGGTGGTCACCCGGCTGCGGCTGCGGGACTTCCGCACCTATGCCAGCGCGGATGTCGCGCTGGGGCCGGGCCTCACGGTCGTCCACGGGCCGAACGGCGCCGGCAAGACGAACATGCTCGAGGCGCTGTACTTCGGCTGCACGGCGCGCTCCTGCCGCACGAGCAACGAGCGCGAGCTCGTGCGCTTCGATGCCGGTGCCACCAGGGTGGAGGTCGACGGCCGCGATCGCGACGGCGAGCACACGCTCAGCGTCGGCTTCCAGCCGGGGGAGAACAAACGGATCAAGGTCGACGGCGCGCCGGTCGAACGCCTGCTCGACGCTCCGCACCGCCCGTTGGTCAGCGTCTTCCTGCCCGACCGCCTGGAGCTCGTCAAGGGCCCGCCGGCGCTGCGTCGCTCGCACCTCGACGCGCTGGTGACGGGGCTGTGGCCCGCTCGCGCGTCGACGCGGCGCGCCTACGCGCAGGCGCTCGCGCAGCGCAACGCCCTGCTCGGGCGTATCCGCGCCGGCGTCGCCGGGCGCGGTGGCATGGCGGCCTGGGACCTCGAGCTCGCGCGCCACGGACTGGCGCTGCGGGGCAACCGCGAGGCCGCGGTCGCGCTGATCGCCGAGCGCTTCGTCGGCGCAGCGCAGGAGCTCGGGCTGACCGGTGTCGCCGAGCTGCGCTACCGCCCCCGTACCCGGGCCGCGTCGGCCGAGGAGTTCGCCGCCGAGCTCGCCGAGCGCCTGGACTCAGACCTCGAGCGCGGCTTCACGCAGCACGGCCCGCACCGCGACGACGTCGCGCTGCTGCGCGACGCGCGTGAGCTGCGCGTGTACGGCTCACAGGGAGAGCAGCGGCTGGCGTTGCTGGCGCTGCTGCTCGCCGAGCGCGATGCGCTGACCGAGGAGCGGGGCGCCGCGCCGCTGCTCTTGCTCGACGACGTGATGTCCGAGCTCGACGCCGACCGGCGCGGCCTGCTCATCGCCCGCGTGACGGCCACCGGGCAGACGCTCGTGACGACGACCGACCTCGCACACGTCCCGACGGCCGAGGAGCCGGGCGTCGTGCGCCTCAGCGTGCGTGACGGGGCAGTTGTCGAAGAGGTGGCTGCGTGAAGCATCGCCGCATGCCGCGCAGCGCCGCGAGCGCGCTGGAGTCGCTGACGCAGCGCGTCGCGCCGGCGTCGCTGCTGGCCGACGTCCAGCGCGCCTGGCCGGAGGCCGCCGGGCCGGCGCTGGTCGCACGCGCGGCGCCCACCGCGGCGCACGCGGGGGTGGTCACGTTGACCTGCGAGAGCGCCGTCTGGGCCCAGGAGCTGACCCTGATGGGGCCCGAGTTGGTGACCCGTTTGAACCGGGTGCTCGGGGATGATCGGGTGCTCTCCGTTCGCTGCGGCGCGGCCGCCGGACCGGGGTGGTCCCGGCGCCGCTGAAGAAGTACGCATTTTGTGCCGTTTTGCAGCACTTTTGTAACAGGTACGAGCGTCTGGATAACGCTGCAGAGTGCTATACTTCTGTGAACTAGAAGGTGCTCCCCCGGCTCGGAGTCGGTCGCCGCGGTCGGGGTTTTTCGCGTTCATTGGAGGACCATGTCGGACCAGAAGGGCAGCAACCAGGGATCGTCGAGCTACGACGCGCAGGACATCACCGTGCTCGAGGGCCTCGAGGCGGTGCGCAAGCGCCCGGGGATGTACATCGGCTCGACCGGGATCCGTGGTCTGCACCACCTCGTCTACGAGGTCGTCGACAATTGCGTCGACGAGGCGCTCGCCGGCTTCGCGACGCAGGTCGACGTCACGATCCATCCCGACAACTCCTGCACGGTCGTCGACGACGGGCGCGGCATCCCTGTCGCGAAGATGGAGAAGGAGGACAAGTCCGCGCTGGAGGTCGTGCTCACGGTCCTGCACGCCGGCGGCAAGTTCGGCGACGGCGACGGCTACAAGGTCTCCGGCGGCCTCCACGGCGTCGGCGTCTCGGTCGTCAACGCCCTCTCTGAGGAGCTGCACGTCGAGATCAGCCGCGACGGCCACGTCTGGGCCCAGGACTACGCCCGCGGCGCCCCGCAGGGGGAGATGACGAAGGGCGCGGCGACGAAGGACACCGGCACGTCGATCAAGTTCCGGCCGGACGCCGACATCTTCGAGACCACGGAGTTCGACTTCTCGGTCCTCGAGCAGCGCCTGCGCGAGACGGCGTTCCTGACGCGCGGCCTGCGCATCGCGCTCGTCGACGAGCGCGGCGAGGGCAAGCGCGCGGACTTCCACTACGAGGGCGGCATCTCGGACTTCGTGCGCTACCTCAACGAGGGCAAGGAGGCCGTCGGAGAGAAGGTCGTGTACTTCGAGCGCGACGGCGACGAGGGCGTCGTCGAGGTCGCGATGCAGTGGAACGGCTCCTACCAGGAGTCCTGCTTCTCGTTTGCCAACAACATCAACACCCACGAGGGCGGCTCGCACATGTCGGGCTTCCGCTCGGCACTGACGCGCACCATCAACAAGTACGCACGTGAGAAGGGTGAGCTCAAGGAGAAGGACGAGAACCTCTCCGGCGAGGACGTGCGCGAGGGCCTGACCGCCGTCATTTCAGTGAAGCTGCAGGACCCGCAGTTCGAGGGGCAGACCAAGACGAAGCTCGGCAACCCCGGCATGGAGGGATTCGTCGCGAGCGTCGTCAACGAGAAGCTCGCCGAGTTCCTCGAGGAGAACCCCAAGGAGGCCCGCGCCGTCATCCGCAAGGCGGTGCAGGCGTCCCAGGCGCGTGCGGCCGCGCGCAAGGCGCGCGACCTGACGCGCCGCAAGAGCGCGCTGGAGAACTCGAAACTCCCTGGAAAGCTCGCGGATTGCTCGGTGCGCGACCCGTCGCTGTCGGAGATCTTCGTCGTCGAGGGTGACTCCGCCGGCGGCTCGGCCAAGCAGGGGCGCGACCGCCACACCCAAGCGGTGCTGCCGCTGCGCGGCAAGATCCTCAACGTCGAGCGCGCGCGGATCGACAAGGTCCTGCAGAACAACGAGGTGCAGGCCCTCATCACCGCGATCGGCACCGGCGTGCGCGACGAGTTCTCACTGGAGAACGCGCGTTACCACAAAATCGTGCTGATGACCGACGCTGACGTCGACGGCGCGCACATTCGCACTCTTATTCTCACGCTCCTTTTCCGTGAGATGCCCGAGCTGTTCGAGGCGGGTTTCATCTACATCGCGAAGCCGCCGCTGTACAAGCTCAAGCAGGGCCGGACCGAGCGTTACATCGAGAAGGAGTCAGAGCTCGAGGAGATCCTGCTCGGCGACAAGTTCGAGAAGCTGCAGGTCTTCGACCGCTACGCCAAGCAGTTCAAGCTCACCGAGGCGCGCTGGCAGCGGATGACCAAGCTGCTGCGCCAGCACGAGGGCTGGGCGTCGACGCTGCGCGCCGTGCACGGCCACGAGGCGATCGAGTTCCTCGAGGAGGGCGGGCTGATGGCGGCGCGCGTCGAGAGCGCGGACGAGGCGATCAAGCTGCTCAAGGGCGACGACCTTCCCGACAGCGTCCTGACGACCGAGGTGCTCGAGGAGGGAGAGACGGAGATCCGCGTCCGCGCGCTGGAGCGCACGACCGGCCTGGCCCGGACGCACGTGATCACGCGGGCGCTGTTCGAGTCGCGTGAGTACCGCGAGTTCCTCCGCGCCGACGGCGCGCTCGTGGAACTCGCGGGGACGTCCCCGTTCACCGTCTCACTCGCCGACCGCACCGAGACGGCGACGTCGTTCGCCGCGCTTCGAGAGACCGTGCTCGGGCTCGCGCGCCGCGGCGTCCAGCTCAACCGCTTCAAGGGTCTCGGCGAGATGAACGCCGACCAGCTCAACAAGACGACGATGGATCCGGCGACGCGCACGCTCCAGCAGGTCAGCATCGAGGACGCGGCCGAAGCCGACCGCATCTTCTCCCAGCTGATGGGGGACGCGGTCGAGTTCCGCCGCGCGTTCATCGAGACGAACGCGCTCGCCGCGACCGTCGACGTCTAGGAAGGAGTCGCTATGTCGACCATGGACACGATCTCAGGCGGCAACATCGAGCCGCGCGCACTCGAAGACGAGATGAAGACGGCGTACCTGGACTACGCCATGTCGGTCATCGTCGGCCGCGCGCTGCCCGACGTGCGCGACGGCCTCAAGCCCGTGCACCGCCGCGTGCTGTTCGGGATGAGCGACCTCGGTCTGCTCCCCAACCGCCCCTACTCCAAGTGCGCCAAGATCGTCGGCGAGGTGATGGGCAACTATCACCCGCACGGCGACTCCGCGATCTACGACACGCTCGTGCGGATGGCGCAGGACTTCTCGATGCGCTACCCGCTCGTCGACGGCCAGGGCAACTTCGGCTCGATCGACGATGACCCGGCTGCGGCGATGAGGTACTGCATTACGGGCGACACCCGGGTGTCACTGGCGAGTCGCACGAAGCGGATCGACGCGATCGCGCAGGGCACGGCACCGGAGAGCGAGCGCGCCGCTCGCCTCTCGGTCCGCGACCGTCGCGGGCGCAGCGTCCGCGCGTCGAAGGTCTTCCACTCCGGCGCGCATCCGACGCTCCGCGTCCGCACGCGCGAGGGCTACGCGGTCGCCGGCTCGCTCAACCACCCGCTGTTGTGCCTCGTCGACGTCGTCGGCGTGCCGATGCTGCTGTGGAAGCGCCTCGACGAGATCAAGCCCGGCGACCGCGTCGTCATCAATCGCACCCCGCGCCCGCTTGGCAAGCCGCTGTCGGACCGCTCGCGCTCGCTCGCGATCCTGCTCGGCGCGTTCGTGTCCGAGGGCTGGGCATCACCGAACCGCGCCGGCTTCAACAACGTCGACGCCGCGTTCTTCGGCGAGGTCCTCGCCGCCTATGACGAGCACATCGGCGGCCCGCGGTACGTCTCAGCGCACCGCATCGAGTCGGGCAGCCTCCTGCGCGAGCTCGACGTCCACGATCTCACGTCGTTGCGCGACAGTTGGCTGTCCTTCCTCGTCGGCGTACGAAGTGAGGCCAAGCGCGTGCCCGAGCAGGTCTGGGGCGGCAGCGCGCGCTTCAAGCAGACGTTTCTGCAGGCGTTGTTCAACGGCGACGGTTCGTCCTCGCTGCTCCCGCCCAACACCATCCAGGTCTCCTACTCGAGCCGGAGCCGCGGTCTCGTCGAGGACATCCAGCAACTGCTGCTGGAATTCGGCGTCGTCAGCCGGCTTTGCGGGCCGTCGCCGCGTGGCGAGCACAAGCTCGTCATCACGAACCGCCGCGACGCGCGGTTGTTCTCGCAGCGTGTCGGGTTCCTCGGCGACAAGCAGGCCAAGCTCGCCCGGGACCTCGCGACGATCCCGGAGACGAGCCGCGCGCTGAGCTCCGATCACGTGCCCGGTGTCGCCGCGTACGTGCGTGGTGAGGGCGGCGGCTCGTGGGAGGACCGCGACTGGCTGCGTCGCCACGACATCGATCGCGTCGAGCGCTGGGACCGCGAGGCAACAGCGATCATGGAGCGCATCGCCTCGGACGAGGTGCGCGCGGTCATCGCGCCGCTCGTGGCGCCCGACCACTACTACGCCGAGGTCGTGGCGGTCGAGGACGCCGGTGTGCAGGACGTCTACTCGCTCAAGGTCGAGACCGATGACCACTCGTTCCTGACGAACGGGTTCGTGAGCCACAACACCGAGGCACGCCTGGCTCGCATGGCCACGGAGATGCTGCGCGACATCGACCAGGACACGGTCGACTTCGGGCCCAACTACGACGGCTCGCGCCAGGAGCCGCTGGTGCTGCCGGCGCGCTACCCGAACCTGCTCGTCAACGGCTCGTCGGGCATCGCCGTTGGCATGGCGACGAACATCCCGCCGCACAACCTGCGCGAGATCGTCGATGCCACGATCGCCTTCATCGACAACCCGGCGATCACCGTCGAGGGCCTGATGCAGCACGTCAAGGGCCCGGACTTCCCGACGGGCGGGATCATCCTCGGCGTCGGCGGCATCCGCGATGCCTACGAGACAGGACGCGGGCGCGTGCGCGTGCGCGCGAAGGTCTCGGTCGAGGACATCGGGCGCGGCAAGGAGGCGCTGATCGTCACCGAGCTGCCCTACCAGGTGAAGAAGGGCGGCGACGGCGGGCTGGTCACGAAGATCGCCGAGCTCGTCAACGACAAGAAGATCCCCGAGATCTCCGACCTGCGCGACGAGTCGGACCGCCGCGGGATGCGCCTGGTCATCGAGCTCAAGCGCGACGCGATCCCGAAGGTCGTGCTGTCCAAGCTCTACAAGCACACGTCGATGCAGACGACGTTCGGCGTCAACGCCGTCGCGCTCGTCGACGGCGTCCCGCGGACGCTCTCGCTGCGCGAGATCATCAGCGCCTACGTCGGCCACCAGCGAGAGGTGGTCATCCGGCGCACGAAGTTCGAGCTCGCCCAGCAGGAGGCGCGGGTCCACGTCCTCGAGGGCCTGCTGATCGCGATCGAGAACCTCGACGCGGTGATCGAGCTGATCCGTGCCTCGCGCGACCGCGACAGCGCGCGCGAGCAGCTGATCGCGCGCTTCGAGCTCAGCGTGATCCAGGCGACCGCGATCCTCGACCTGCGCCTGTCGCAGCTGACGGCGCTGGAGTCCGACGACATCGCGCGCGAGCACGCCGACCGCGTCGAGCGCATCAAGGAGCTGCGCGAGATCCTCGGCGACGAGAGCCGGATCCTCGGGATCATCAAGGACGAGCTGTCGGAGATCGCCGAGCGCTTCGCCGACGAGCGGCGCACGGAGCTGACCTACTCCGAGGACGAGGTCGAGCTCGAGGACATGATCGCCGACCAGCAGATGGTCATCGCGATCACGCAGTCGGGCTACATCAAGTCGCTGCCGCTGGCGACCTACCGCGCCCAGCAGCGCGGCGGGCGCGGGGTCACCGGGATGGACATGAAGGACGGTGACTACATCGAGCACCTCTTCGTCACGTCCTCGCATGACTTCCTGCTGTTCTTCAGCAACCGCGGCAAGGTCTACCGCTCGAAGGTCTACGAGCTGCCCGAGGCGTCGCGTACGGCCAAGGGCCGCGCGCTCGTGAACATCCTGCCCCTGCGCGAGGGCGAGCGGATCCAGTCGGTCGTCGCCACGCGCGACTTCACGGAGTCCAAGTACCTGATCTTCGCGACGAAGTCGGGCACGGTGAAGAAGACGGACTTCCTCGCCTACAACACCCCGATCAAGGCCGACGGCATCATCGCGATCAAGATCCGCGAAGACGACGAGCTGATGTCCGTGCGCCGCGTCGATCCCGGCGACGAGGTGATCATGGTCTCGCGCGCCGGCAAGACCGTGCGCTTCAAGGAGGACGACGCGCGCTCGATGGGCCGCGACACGAGCGGCGTGCGCGGCATGAACGTCGGCGACAAGGGCGAGGTCATCGCGATGGACGTCGCGCAGGACGACGCCGAGCTGCTCGTGATCACCGAGAGCGGCTACGGCAAGCGCACGAAGATCGACCAGTACCGGGAGACCAAGCGCGGCGCGCAGGGCGTGATCACGATCAAGCTCACCGACGCCAAGGGCGGGCTGACCGCGGCGCTCGTCGTGCGCGAGCACCAGGAGCTCGTGTTCATCTCGGAGACCGGCATGGTCCAGCGCACGGCCGTGCGCGGCATCTCCCAGCAGGGCCGCGGGGCGACGGGGGTGCGGGTGATGAACATGAAGCCCGAGGACCGTGTGTCGGCCGTCGCGCTCGTCGTCGAGGGCGAGGCGGACGTCGTCGAGCTCGATGAGTCGGGCTCGCCGGTCGTCGTGTCGGAGGCCGACCTCGCGGAGGATCTCACGGCCGAACCGGCAGTCGACGAGGCCGATCCCGGGTCCGACGAGGCCGAGTCGGTCGACGACGAAGCGGAACCGGAATAGTTCCGTCGGCGCCCTTGGTACAGTCGGATCACCAGAGAAAGGAGGTGGTCCGTATCTGTAGTCACAGTTCTTTCGGGACCCTGGAGGTGACCGGCCGCTAGGTCGGATGGCTGGACCCGCTTAGCGGAATCCAACCCGGGCCACCGTCGGACGAATGCCGGACTGGTCCCACCGGTGGCGCTCAGTCGAGCACCACGTTTCGTTCGATCTATCCAGTTGAAGTGTCCGGTGAGGGCGTCCCAGTCGAGGGCGCCCTCACTGCTTCCCAGGGAGCCTCAGAGTTCTCACAGCCTCCGCGTCGATGCTCGGCTCATGTGCGACGACCACAACACCTCAACCCTCGACGGCGGGCACGGGGCGCTCACGCGTCGCACCGCGCTCGGCACAGCCGGCGTCGCGCTGCTGTTCGCCGGCATCAAGTCCGGCCCGGCCGCCGGCCTGCTGGACGCGCTCGGCCCCGACATCGCCGAGGCCGCCGCGGCGACCTGCGTGATGACGCCTGCCAAGACCGAGGGCCCGTACTTCGTCGACGAGACGCTCAACCGCTCGGACATCCGCGCCAACACGAGCAACGGCGGCGTCCAGGCGGGCGTCCCGCTGACGCTGAAGATGTACGTGTTCGACGCGAGCAACGACTGCGCTCCCGTGAAGGGCGCGACGGTCGACATCTGGCATTGCAACGCCGCGGGCGCCTACTCCGACGTCTCCCAGAACGGCACCGTCGGTCAGAACTGGCTGCGCGGCTACCAGACGACCGACGCCAACGGCCTGGTCACGTTCACGACGATCTACCCCGGCTGGTACAGCGGTCGCGCGGTGCACATCCACTTCAAGGTGCGCCTGCCGGCGCAGTCGCTGGAGTTCACGTCGCAGATGTTCTTCACCGACGCGATGAACGCCGCGGTCTACGCCGCCAACGCGCCCTACAGCAGCCGGCCGACGCCGAACGTCCTCGACGGCCAGGACAACATCCTCGGCTCCGACGCGGCGACGCTCACGCTGCAGCCCACGTCCGACGGCAACGGCGGCAACGTCGCCGACTTCTCGGTCGGCGTCAGCAAGGGCTCCGGCAGCGGCGGCGACACGACCACCCCGGCATCGGACTCCGCGCTGCGGGCGGCCTATCGCGGCACGACGATGGTGCGCACCGCCCTCGGCACGCGCCAGGCGCGGATCAAGATCAAGACGAAGGAGACGATCGCGGTCACCGCCAGGCTCACCCGCGGCGGCAAGACGATCGCCTCGCGTACGGTCAAGCTCACCGCCGGCACCAGGAACGTCAGGGTCACGATCCCGACGTCGACGAAGGCTGGCGCCGCGAGGCTGCGGCTCACGCTGGCAGACGCGGCCGGCAACCAGCGGACCTACTCGCGCAACGTCCACATCGCGCGGAAGGCCAGTTCCTAGGCCGGCGCGCCCGTGCGCTCGGCGAGCGCCTTGAGCGTGAGCAGCTGCTTGCGCATCATCACGAGGTCGCCGAGCGCGAGCGGCGCCGCGAGCAGGCGGCCCAGCGGCAGCGCGGCGCGGATGCGCACGACGAGCCGGCTGCCGGAGCCGTCGGCCCGCACGGCGTAGCTGACGGCCACCCGCCGGCTGCGCAGCGTGATGTGGTCGTCGCGCGAGAACGACCTCAGCGTGAAGATCGACATGAAGCGCTGGCCGACGGCGAGCTCCTCGAGGCCCGGCGTCAGCTCGCGCGGGCTGCGCCGCCCGCGGTTGTCGAGCAGGTCGTAGCTGTAGGGCGCCGCCCGCAGCTGGCACAGCCAGCGAAAGACGGTGCCCGGCGTGGCGTCGATCGCGATCGCCCGATGGGCGACGAGGCCGGCGTCCGGCAGCAGCTCGTCGCACGCGAGCGGCAGCGCGCGGTCCCCGGCGGTCGCACCCCAGTCGGCGCCGAGCGTCATGTCGCGCGCTGCTCGATCTGGCGCAGGATCCGCCGCACCGCGAGGCGATGCCCGCCCGTGCCGATCACGAGCGCGCGGTAGGCGCGGCCGGCGACGCCGGGGAAGACCGCCGACGTGCGCGCCCGCACCGTGGCGCCCCCGGGCGTGGGGTCCACCTCGAAGGCGAGCTCGTAGCGAGAGAAGCGGTGACGCCCGCGCAGCGCGAGCCGCCGCGGCGGCGTCTCCTCGGCCACCGCGAAGCCGCTGGCGGGCTCGAGCCGCCACGCGGCGGCGAACAGGCGCGGCGCGCTGCCGGTGACGAACGGCCGGGCCACCTCGCGGACCGCCGCCCAGGCACGCTCGGGCGTCACGCCGACCTGTGTGCGATGCTCATCGATATAGGGCAGCCGTTCCATATAGAGCAATCGTACTAGATTGGCACCACCCCGCAAACACCCGACCGACCCGATTCTCGATGCCGCGCGCTCCCTCGTGCTGCGCGAGGGCCCGCGTGCGGCGTCGGTCAAGGCGATCGCGCGCGCCAGCGGCGCCCCCGTCGGGACGCTGTATCACCGCTTCGGCAGCCGCGACGGCCTGCTGACCGAGACCTGGCTGCGGGCGCTGGACCGCTTCCAATCGATCGCGCTTGGCGCCGCCGCCGGGCACGAGGACCCGCTGGAGCGCGGTGTCGCCCTCGCCGGGGCGTCGCTGACGTTCGCGCGCGAGCACCCCGACGACGCGCGCCTGCTGCTGGCGCTGCGGCGCGACGACCTGCTCGACGCCGCGCCGGGTGCGGACCTGGCGCGGCGGCTGACCGAGATGAACGCGCCGCTGATGGACGCCGTGCGCGCGCTCGCCCGCGACCTCATCGGCCGGGCCGATGCGCGCTCGGTCGACGCCGTGATCCGCGCCGTCGTCGACCTCCCCTACGCCGCGCTGCGCCGGCACAGCACCGCCAGGCAGCTTCCGCCGTGGCTCGACGAGGACGTCGCGGCGTCCGCGCGGACGCTGCTGAGCGCCCTCTGACCTACGCGGCGTCGGCGATGTGGCCGCTGTCGGGCAGCCACTGGCGCCAGGCCGCCGGGATCCGCGGCGAGGCGACGTGGATGAAGACGTGCGGGCTCGGCGCGCGCGGTGTGCGCGCGGGGATCATGTTCGCCTGCGCCGGCAGGTGGTCGCCCTTGCGGCGGTTGCACGGCGCGCACGAGGCGACGATGTTCGTCCAGTCCGAGCTGCCGCCCTTGGAGCGCGGGATCACGTGGTCGACCGTCAGCTGGGCGCGCGACCCGCAGTACTGGCAGGTCCAGTTGTCGCGGGCGAAGACCGCGCGCCGCGTGATCTTGCGACGGTGCGTGTCGCGCGGGACGTTGACGTAGGTCACCAGGCGGATGACCACCGGGCGCGGCATCTGCGTGTGCTCGGAGCGCAGCAGATAGGCGCCGTGCTCGACGACCTCGGCCTTCGACTTGAGCAGCAGGACCGTCGCGCGGCGCACCGTGCAGACGTTGATCGGCTCGAACGACGCGTTGAGGACGAGCACCCGGCCACCACTACGTTCACGCCGCTGATGCTCGTCGAGCGGCGTGAACCCCCGTGGGTCAGGTGGAGTGATTACCCCCATGGCCATCGCGGATGGTAGCGGTCGCCGCGGCGTAGGTGCCGAGCACCCGCACGTGCTCGCAGTGCCGGCGCAGCGCGTCGATCGCTCCGCTGACGGCCTCCGAGGCGGCATGGCCGTCGCAATCGACGTGGAAGATGTAGTGCCCGAGCCGTGAGCGCAGCGGTCGCGATTCGATCCGCGAGAGGTTGACGCCGCGGAACGCGAACTCCGACAGGCAGCGCACGAGCCAGCCCGGCGAGCCGTCGCCGGCGCCATGGAACAGGACCGACGTCTTGACGCCCGGGGCGTCGGCGATCGGCGCGGCGTCGCGCGCCAGCCAGGCGAAGCGCGTGCGGTTGTCGGCGTCGTCCTCGATGCCCTCGGCCAGCACGTGCGCGTCATAGCGCGTGGCGGCGGTGGCGGTGCCGATCGCGGCGCTGCCCGGCGGCGCATCACCGCGCGCGACGGATCGAACGGCTTCTGCGGTGCTCGAGGCGGCGCGCAGCTCGGCGTGGGCGAGGCGCTCGCGCAGGAACACGCCGCACTGGGCGAGCGCGACGGGATGTGAGGACACCGCGCGCACGTCGGCCAGCGCGAGCGACCCTGCGGCGACGAGCACATGGCGCACGAGCGCGACGTCCTCGCCGACGATCGAGACGTCGGGCGCCTCGAACGCCAGCGCGTCGAGCACCGCCGTGACGGCGCCGTCGATCATGTTCTCCACCGGCGCCACCGCGCGGTCGACCGCACCGGCCTGGACGGCGACGACCACCTCGTGGTTGGTCGGCAGCGCGACAAGCTCGTCGGCGTCGGCCGCGCCCGCGGCGGCGACCTCGTGGGAGAACGTCCCTTCGGGGCCGAGGTAACCGATCTTCATCAAGAAACAGCCTGGGGGCCCGCCTGCGGCCGCGCGCGTGGCAGTGAGTCGACGACGGGCATGGCAGCGGCCTCCGGCACCCCTACGCCGGCGGCTCGCCGGACGTGGCGACGCGGATCGCCTCCTCCTCCTCGGGGGAGAGCTCGAGCTCGCCGCGGCCCTCGCGGACCTGCTTCGCATACAGGCGCGCCTGGTCGCGGTGATGGATCGACGAGAGCACGACGCCGGAGCGCGACTTGTCGAGCAGGGCGATCGTCGTCGACTGGCGTCCGGACATCTCGTTGTAGGCGTCGTAGCGCACGAGCCCGTGGTAGGCGATCGCCTCGTCGAGGCGGAACTCCGCGGTGTTGAGGCGATCGTCCAGGCGCCGGGCCACGTCCTCGACGTAGGCGTGCAGGGTCTCGTAGCCGCGCTGCAGCTCGGCGCTGTGGCCGACGAGGTCGGTCGGTGTGTTGCCCAGCAGCAGCGCGGACTGGTCGGCGCGCAGCCGCCGCAGGCGCACGATCGCGACCGTCGCGACGATGAGCGCGATGAGCGCGACGGCGCACGCGCCCAGCGCCACGAGCCCCGTGGTCGAGGTCAGGTCGTCCATCGGGAGGATCGTACGTCGTCCCGGCCGCGGCCGCGTGGCGTCAGCGCCGGAAGATCGCCGTGTAGGTGGCCTTGTTGTTCTCGACGAGCTTCTCGCCGGGAACCTTCACGACCTCGACGGTGATCGTCGTCGGCGTGCCGATCGGCGGGGCCTGGCCGAGCGCGATGTTGATCTCGGCCGGCGTGCCGGCCTTGGTCTCGTTGAGCTTCTTGGGCACGACGATCGCCTTGCCGCCCTGCGGCTTGAGCGTCACGCGTACGGTGACGCCCTCCTCGTCGTTCTCGCCCTGGTTCTGGAACTTGACGTTGAACGTCGTGTTGCTGCCGGCGGGGATGTTGTTCGTGCCCTCGGTGTTCAGCGTGAGCTGGCCGACCGAGACGCTCGTCAGCCCGTGGCCGTGGGTGCCGGCCGCCGGCGCGGAGCTCGCGCCCGTGCCACCGCCGGCGCGCTTGGCGTCGAGCACCTCGGCGACGTTGTTCTTGTTCAGCCAGGCGATGTCGGGCAGCGAGCGGCTGCCGACGATCCGCTGGCCGCCGATGTCGGCGTCCCCGAGCGCCGCTGCGATGTTGGCCTGCACGCGCTGGGAGTAGATGACGTCTGAGGCCAGCAGCGCCTGCATCTGCCCGGCGATGCGGTCGACCGCGGCCTCGGCGGTCTGGCCGTTGTCAGAGGCGGCGTCGTCGACGAGCGCGGCGATCTTGCCCAGCGCCGTCGTGCGCAGGTTCATCGTCAGCTCCAGCGCGGACTGCGCGCGCTTCATGTCCCCGGGGACGTCCAGGCCCTTGACCGTCTTGACCTGCTCCTCGGAGGTGAGGCGCAGCTGGTTGATGCGGCTCTGCAGGTCCTCGACGCTGCCGCCCTGGTTGAGCAGCTCGAAGAACGGCTTCATCACGGTCTCGACCGAGTCGGATGCGACCTGCGTGACGTCGCGGTTGTAGTCCTTCAGCGCGCGCTCCTTGCGGCTGTCGGCACAGCTGCGCAGCCCGAGGAAGATCAGGACGACGAACAGGACGAGGATGCCGGCCGCGATCAGCCGCCGGCGCATCAGCTCGTCGGCGGGCGGCGCGCTGCCCGGCCCGCGCGGACCCGACCCGCCGGCGCGGCGCGGGGGCACAGGTCGCCGCGGTCGCGGCTGGGCTCGTGTGGGCGGCTCGTCGCCGTCTTCGAAAAACGACATGGTCAGGCTCAAATCCCCGCAAATGGCGGGTTGCTGGTCTCCAGTATGCCCATCGGGCATACCGGCGCATTGCAACTTCGCCGTCAGCAACCCCTCCCCTGCCCGCGCGGAGAGGGGGCGGAACATCGACGGCGAACGGGGAGGCGGTGACCCAGGCCGACGCCACCGCCAGCAGCGCGACGGGCCCACGTGTGCTGGGCCGCTACCGCTTGGCGCGGCGGCTCGGATCGGGCGGTTTCGGCACCGTCTGGCTGGCCCACGACGAGCAGCTGGACCGCACGGTCGCGGTCAAGCGGATCGGCGTCGGCGACGAGTCGGTCGCCAAGCGCGCCGAGCGCGAGGCCAAGGCCGCCGCGCGCCTGTCGCACCCGGCGATCGTCGCCCTCTACGAGGCCGGCCGCGACGAGGAGGCCGTCTACCTCGTCTCCGAGCTCGTGCGCGGGCAGACGCTCGCCCAGCTGATGGCCGAGGGCGGGCTGTCGGACCGCGACGCGTGCGAGATCGGCGCGGCGCTCTGCGACGCGCTCGCCCACGCCCACCGGCGCGGCGTCGTGCACCGCGACGTCAAGCCCGCAGAACGTGATCGTCCCCGAGGCGCCCGAGCGTGGTGCGGGCGTGGCGAAGCTGACCGACTTCGGCATCGCGCGGCTGCTCGGCGAGGACGTGCTCACGCGCACCGGCGACATCGTCGGCACGCTCGCCTACATGGCGCCCGAGCAGGCCGAGGGCAAGGACGCCGGCGCGCCCGCGGACCTCTACGCGCTGGCGCTGTGCATCTACGAGGCGCTGGCCGGCGTCAACCCGGTCCGCGGCCGCACGCCCGGCTCGACGGCGCGGCGCGTCGGGGTGCGCCTGCCGCCGCTGGGGCGCCTGCGCCGCGACCTGCCGCTCGACGTCTGCCAGGCGCTGGACCGCGCCGTCTGCGCCGCGCCCCGAGGACCGCGGCAAGCTCAAGGACCTGCGCGCCGCGCTGCGTGCCGGCATCGCCGACGTCGACGACGAGCCCGGGACCGTCGAGGCCGGCGCGCTGGAGTCGGCCACGCGCGTGGCGCAGATGGCGGTCGGCTCGCGCCGGCGCGTGCGCCTCGACGACGAGGCGACCGGGGAGCCGTGGTTCGACGACCCCGACGCCCGCGCCGCACCGCCGAGCGCCCGTTTCGTCGCCGCGCTCGGCGCCGGCCTGCTGTGCGCCGCGGCGCTGGCGTGGCTCGGGCCCGAGCCGCCGCTCGCGCCGCTCGCCGGCGGCATGTTGGCCGCGGCGGCGGCGGCGGTGCTCCCGCGTCTTGGCTGGGTGCTGCTCGCGACGGCGCTGGTCGCCTGGCTGCTCGTGGTGCCGGAGGGCACGGTCGGCGACGGCGGCGGCGGCCTTGCCCAGGGCAACGGCGGCCTCGCGCTGATCGTCCTCGTCGCCGCGCTGCCGACGGCCGCGGCGCTGTGGCGCGCGAGCGGCGCGTGGTGGTCGACGCCGGCGCTCGCGCCGCTGCTCGGCGTGCTCGGGCTCGCCGGTGTCTTCCCGGTGCTCGCCGGACAGGCGCGCTCGGTCGTCACGCGCGCGGCCCTCGGCGCGCTCGGGGCTGTGGTGGCTGCTGCTCGCCGAGCTGCTGAGCGGGCGGACGCTGCTGCTCGGCGCCGCGCCCGACACGCGGACCAGCTGGGAGGCCTCCGCGCGCGAGGCCTCCGAGCACGCGCTTTGGCCGATGCTCAGCGGCGGAGCGCTCGCGCTCGCGGCCCTGTGGGCGCTCGCGGCGGTGCTGCTGCCCTTGCTGGTTCGCGGCCGCGCGGCCGCGCTGGACATCGTGATGGCCGGGATCTGGGCCGCCGGTCTGGCCTCCTGCAGCCAGGCGATCGCGGAGTCGCTCGGGTGGGCGCCGCAGCCGCGCGGTCTGGTCGCAAGCGCCGTGCTCGCCGGTGCGCTCGCCGTCGGCGCCCGCGCGTGGCGCGGCCCGGCGTGACCGTCGCTCGTCGCTACGCGTTTTGGGTGGCGAGCCGCGCCGGCAGCTCCGGCCGGTGTGCCGGGCCACCTATCGGCATTCTGATCCGTAGCCTTCCCGTGAGCCTGTGAGCGTTCTGCGCAACCTCGAGAGCAAGATCGCCGGCCTCGTCGAGGGGACATTCGGCCGGGTCTTCCGCACCGAGGTCCGTCCGGTCGAGATCGCCCGCGCGCTGGCGAAGGAGATGGACGAGCATCGCACCGTCTCGGTGTCGCGCACCTACGTCCCCAACGAGTACGTCGTGTGGCTGTCCGAGCCCGATCGCGCACGCTACGACGGCGTCGAGCACGAGGTCGCCGACGAGCTCGCCGTCTACCTGCTCGAGCACGCGCGCCGCGAGCGCGTCGCCCTCGTCTCCAGGCCGAAGATCGAGTTTCGCACCGACGACGCCTCGGCCTCGGCGAGTTCGGCGTGCAGGCGCGGCTGGTTCGCGCCCCTCAGGGCGCGCGGCCCGGCCGATCTGCCGGCGCCGGTCGAGCAGGCCGACCACGGGCACACGATGGTCTACTCGACCGCGCAGCGCGTCCAGGAGCCGCTGCACGTCGTCGGCGCAGCGCCGGACGACGCGGGCGTTCTTCGTCGCGGAGGGCAAGCGCATGCCGGTCGCCGCGGACGGCGCCGTGATCGGGCGCAGCCGCGAATGCGACATCGTGCTCGGCGACGCCAACGTGTCGCGCCGCCACGCCGAGATCCGCCCGATCGGCAGCGGCTGGGCGATCGCCGACCTCGGCTCGACCAACGGCGTGCGCGTCAACGGCGTGGCGGTCGGCGGCGCGGGACATCAGCTGCAGGGCGGCGACCACATCGACATCGGGACGATGCAGGCGTCCTTCGAGGTCGAATAGTGGCTGCCGTCGAGCCGCTCGCCGTGCTCCTGAAGTACGGCTTCCTGATCGTCCTGTACCTGTTCCTGCTGTGGGTCGCGCGCAGCGTGCTGAAGGACCTGCGGCGCGTGCGCGAGACGCAGGCGCCGGGATCGGCCGCGGCCGCGCCGGGGCACGCCCCCGACGCGACGGGCATCCACCAGGGCGCCGCACGGGGCAGCGACCCGCGGCTGGTCGTCGAGCGCGCGCCCGGGCATACCCCGGGCATGGAGTACGAGGTCGGCGGCGGCGCGGTGCTCGGACGCGGTGACCAGGCCGAGATCCGCCTGGACGACCCGTTCGCGTCCTCGCGCCACGCGCGGCTGACGCTGCAGGGCGAGCGTCGTCGTGCTCGAGGACCTCGGCTCGACCAACGGCACCTACCTCAACGAGGAGCTCCTCGGCGGGCCCGCGCCGCTGCATCCCGGCGATCGCGTGCGCATCGGCGACAGCGAGTTCACCTACCTCGGAGGCCTGACGTGCTCGTCGTCGAAGACTTCGCCCGCCTGACCGACACCGGCCGCCAGCGCCGGGCCAACGAGGACTCGTTCTTCGCGCGCAAGCCGCTGTTCGTCGTCGCCGACGGGATGGGCGGCGCGCAGGCCGGCGAGATCGCGTCGGGCATCGCGGTCTCGGTCTTCGAGCGCGGCCTGCCCGACGCGCCCGGCAGTCCCGAGGAGCGACTCGTGTCGATGGTCGGCGACGCCAACGAGCAGATCCACGACCTCTCCGTCGCCGACGCCGAGCACGCCGGGATGGGGACGACGCTGACGGCGTTGTACGTCGGCGAGGACGACGTCGCGATCGCCCACGTCGGCGACTCGCGCCTGTACGTGTGGCGCGACTCCGAGCTGACGAAGCTGACGCGCGACCACTCGCTCGTCGAGGAGCTCGTCGAGGAGGGCCGGCTGACGCCCGAGGAGGCCGACGAGCATCCGCAGCGGTCGATCATCACGCGCGCGCTCGGGCCCGAGCACAACGTCGCGGTCGACAGCCAGACCTTCCACGCGCGCGACGGCGACCTGTTCCTGCTCTGCTCGGACGGGCTGACGTCGATGGTCTCCGAGAAGGACGTCGCCCAGATGCTCGCGGCCGGGCAGTCGCTGGCGGAGACGGCGCGCAGCCTCGTCGCCGCGGCCAACGACGCCGGCGGGCGCGACAACATCACCGTCGTCCTCGTGCGCGTGGCGGAGGTCGACGTCGGCGATGCCGGCGGGCAGACGCTGGTCGGCGCAGCGGCGCCCGCACCGGTCGCGCCGCCCGCGGAGCCGGCCGCGGCGGCCCCGGCGGCGGTGGCGACGCCCTCGGGCGTCGAGCGCCGGCTGCCGCGCGCGCCGGTCGCCGCGGAGCCCGAGAAGCGCCGGCGGCTGCGGCGCACGCGCAAGGCGCTCGGCCCGCTCGTCGTCATCGGCGTGCTCTTCGCCGCGATCATCGGCGGCGGCTGGATCGCGACGCAGTCGGTCTACTTCGTCGGCGCTGACGACGAGGGCTTCGTGACGCTCTACCGCGGCGTGCCCTACGAGCTGCCGTTCGGCCTCGAGCTCTACAGCCGCAACTACACGTCAGGCGTCCCGCTGCCGACGCTCGCCGACCGCACGAAGGACACCGTCACCGAGCACAAGATGCGCTCGCGCCGCGATGCGGCCGACCTCGTCGCGCAGATCGAGCAGGGCAAGCTCGCAGGGCAGCAGTGACGTCGTGAGCGCCCGCACCCGTGAGCTGTTCGCACTGGTTCCCGCAGCGGTCCTGCTGGCGGCCGGCTTCGCGGCGATCTTCCTGTCGCGCGAGGACCTGGTCTCGGGCCTCGGCGGGCGCAACGAGATCTCCGACGTCTCGATCACCTACGGCGGGATCTTCCTCGGCCTCTGCGTCGCCGCGCACATCGTGATCCGGATCACGCTGCCGCACGCCGATCCGTACCTGTTCCCGCTCGTCGCGCTGCTGGCGTGCTTCGGCCTCGTCGAGATCTACCGCATCGACGACACGCTCGCGCGCCAGCAGGCGCAGTGGTTCGTGATCGGCCTGGGCGCGTTCGCGGCGACGATCGTCGCGCTGCGCGACTACCGCAAGCTCGAGCGCTACCGCTACATGATCGCCGTCGCCGGCATCGCGCTGCTGCTGCTGCCGCGGCTGTTCGCGCCGGTCAACGGCGCCTACCTGGCGATCCGCATCGGCAGCATCTCGATCCAGCCCGCCGAGCTGGCGAAGATCGCCGTCGTCATCTTCCTCGCGAGCTATCTGCGCGACACGCGGCAGGTGATGCTGCAGGGGGCGCGGCGGGTGCTCGGCGTCACGATGCCGCCGCTGAAGCACTTCGGGCCGCTGCTGATCGTCTGGGGCACGGCGATGCTGCTGCTGTTCTACATCCGCGACATCGGCTCGTCGGTGATGTTCTTCGGCGCGTTCCTGGCGATGATCTACATCGCGACCAACCGCATCTCGTTCGTCGTCATCGGCCTGGGGATGTTCGCCGCGGGCGCGTCGCTGGTGGCCGGCCAGATCGGCCACATCTCCGACCGCATCGACGCCTGGCGCGATCCGTTCGACCCGTCGTTGTATGACGCCCGCGGGCGGCAGCTACCAGCTCGCGCAGTCGCTCTTCGCCCAGGCCGACGGCGGCATGGTCGGCGCGGGCTTCGGGCAGGCGGTGCTGGACCTGCCGCGCTCGCTGTGTCCCGAGGGCGTCACGCAGTGCAACCTGCTGCCCGCGCCGCACACGGACTTCATCTACGCGGTCATCGTCAACGAGCTCGGGCTCGTCGGCGCGATCGCGCTGCTGACGATCTACCTGTTCGTGATCGAGCGCGGCTTCAAGATCGCGATGCTCGCGCGCGACTCGTTCTCCAAGCTGCTGGCGGCGGGGCTGACCGCGGTGTTCGCGCTGCAGGTCTTCGTGATCGTCGGCGGCGTCACGAAGCTGATCCCGCTGACCGGCGTGACGCTGCCGTTCGTCTCCTACGGCGGCTCCTCGCTGGTCGCCAACTTCGTCCTGCTCGCGCTGCTGCTGCTCGTCTCCGAACGTGCGAGGCGGGAAGCGTGAACACGCCGATCAGCCGCCTGTTCGTCGTCGTGCTGGTGATGTTCGCGGCGCTCGTCGTCTCGACGACGCGCTGGACGATCTTCGACGCCGACGCGCTCAACCACGATCACCTCAGCCAGAACAAGCGCGCGCTGGTGCGCGGGCTCACGGTGAAGCGCGGCGCGATCCGCGCCGACGACAACTCGGTGCTCGCGGGCTCGACCAAGAAGAGTGACGACACCTACACGCGCCGTTACCCCGACGGCGGGCTGTTCGCCCACGCGATCGGCTACTCCTTCCTGTCGGTCGGCCAGGCCGGCCTGGAGGCCGAGTACGACGACGAGCTGCGCGGCAAGCGCTCCGACGCCCAGACGCTCGTCGACGAGCTGCGCGGGGAGTCCAGCGACGGCGACCGCCTGCTCACGCACCTCGATCCAACGGCGCAGCGGGCGGCGATCGACGCGCTCGGCGGGCGCAAGGGCTCCGTCGTCGCGCTCGACCCGCGCACCGGAGCCGTCAAGGTGATGGTCTCCGTGCCGAGCTTCGATCCCAACGACGTCGGCCGCAAGCGCACCTTCGACCGGCTCAACGCGGACTCCGACAACGCGCCGCTGCTCAACCGCGCGACGCAGGGCGGCTACCCACCGGGCTCGACGTTCAAGGTCGTGACGGCGATCGCGGCGATCGACTCGGGCAAGTACTCCCCCGACTCGATGATCGACGGCAAGTCGCCGATCACGGTCTCCGGCCGGCCGCTCGCCAACGACGCCGGCGAGCAATTTCCCGTGATCAGCTTCACCGATGCGATGACGCACTCCGTCAACACCGTCTTCGCGCAGGTCGGCGAGAAGGTCGGCGGGGAGACGATGAAGCGCTACATGGACCGCCTGGGGTTCTGCAAGCAGCTGCCGCTCGACTATCCCGGCCGCCAGATCCTGGCCAGCGGCGTGCGGATCGACCGCGAGTGCGTCTCCGCGACGAACGGCAACGTCGACCTCGGGCGCATGGCGATCGGGCAGGAACGGCTCGCGGTGTCCCCGCTGCAGATGGCGATGGTGGCCGCCGCGGTCGCCAACGGCGGCAAGCTGATGGAGCCGCATCTCGCCGCCAAGGTCGTCGACCCAGACGGGCGCACGAAGGAGACGATCGACGAGCAGGAGTACTCGCGCGTCATGAGCGCCGACACCGCCGCCAAGATCACAGAGATGATGGGCCACGTCGTCGAGGAGGGCACCGGCACCGCGGGCGCGCTCGAGGGGATCAGGGTCGCCGGCAAGACCGGCACCGCCGAGCGCGGCGCGAACCCGGCAGAGGACCTCACGCAGCCGTGGTTCATCGCCTTCGCCCCGATCGACAATCCGCGAGTTGCGATCGCCGTGACCGTTGAACGCACTGTGGGCGGCTTCGGCGGCACCATCGCTGCCCCGATCGCCAAGACCGTGATGCAGACCCTGCTAAGAGAGACCCCGTGACAGAACGCCTCGACGCCGGGACGATCGTCGACGGCCGCTACAAGGTCAGCCACCGGCTCGGCTCGGGCGGCATGGCCGACGTGTACTGCGCCGAGGACCTGCAGCTCGGACGGATGATCGCGCTGAAGCTGTTGTACCGCCGTTTCGCCGAGGACGCCGAGTTCGTCGAGCGCTTCCGCCGTGAGGCGTCGAGCGCGGCAGGCCTGCAGCACCCCAACGTCGTCTCGATCTACGACCGCGGCGAGTGGGACGGGACGTCCTACATCGCGATGGAGTTCATCGACGGCCGCACGCTCAAGCAGCTCATCCAGCAGGAGGCGCCGCTGGATCCGCCGCGCGCCGGCGAGCTGACGATCCAGGTGCTGCGTGCGGCGCGCTTCGCGCACAAGCGCGGGGTCATCCACCGCGACCTCAAGCCCCACAACGTCATGGTCGACGCCGACGGACGCGCGAAGGTCACCGACTTCGGGATCGCCAAGGCGGGCGCGTCGGAGATGACGCAGACCGGGTCGATCATGGGGACGGCGCAGTACCTCTCACCTGAGCAGGCGCAGGGCCTGCAGGTCAGCGCGGCGTCTGACCTCTACTCGGTCGGGATCCTGCTCTACGAGCTGCTGACCGGGCGCGTGCCGTTCGAGGGCGAGAGCGCCGTCGCGATCGCCCTGAAGCAGGTCAACGAGGCGCCGGTGCCGCCCTCACAGCTCAACCCGGCGGTCGGCAAGGCGCTCGACAACGTCGTGCTGCGGGCGCTGGAGAAGGAGCCCGCGCGCCGCTTCGCCGACGCCGACGAGTTCATCGACGCGCTGGAGGCCGCCGAGCGCGCCCAGCCGCTGTCGGCGGTCGCGACGGGCGCGACGGCTGTGGCGATGGCCCCGGTCGCCGCGACCCCGCCGCCGCCGCTCGAGCCGCCGACCGGCGCCTACCCCGCCGAGCCCTACGCCTACCCGGCGGGCCCGCTGCCGCCTGACCCCGACGACGGCGAGCGCGACGGGCGCTGGTGGGTCGCACTGATCGTCGGGCTGCTCGTCGCGGCCGCGATCGTCGGCGGGCTGCTGGTGTTCGGCAGTGAGAAGGTGACCGTGCCGGCGGTGACCGGCTCGCCGTCGTCCGACGCCCAGCTGGCGCTGCGCAAGGTCGGGCTGTCGGTGGAGACCGTCGACAGGACGAGCGACAGCGTGCCCAAGGACACCGTCTTCGGCCAGGACCCCGAGGCCGGAACCAAGGTCAAGGAGGGCTCGACCGTGACGCTGTTCGTCTCGAGCGGGCCGGGCGAGGCGCAGGTGCCCGACGTGATCGGGGACGGCCGCAACGCGGCGCGCAAGGCGTTGCAGGACGCCGGCTTCGAGGTCGAGGAGACCGAGGAGGCGTCCGACAGCGTGCGCAAGAACCGCGTGATCCGCACATCGCCAGAACCGAACGCGTCGCTCGAGAGGGGCTCGAAGGTGCGCGTGTTCGTCTCGACGGGGCCAGAGATCGCGCCGGTGCCGGGCGTCGTCGGGCAGGACGTCGACGAGGCGCAAGTCGACGCTCGAGGACGCCGGCTTCAAGGTCCGCACGCGCGAGCAGGAGTCCGAGGACCAGGACCCCGGGACGGTGCTCGCGCAGGATCCCGCGGGCGAGTTCGCAGCTCGGCAAGGGCTCGACCGTCACGCTGACCGTCGCGAAGGCGCCCGAGAGCGTCGACATCCCCGACGTCGTCGGTGATCCCGGGGACGAGGCGGCCGAGACGCTGTCGGGCGAGGGCTTCAGGGTGCACACGGTGCGCACAGCGGTCGACGATCCCGCGCAGGACGGCATCGTGCTGTCCCAGAAGCCGGGCGGCGGGAAGAAGGGCAAGCCCGGGACCGAGGTCACGATCACAGTCGGGCGCCTGGAGACCGAGCACGACGGCGCCTCCACCGCCGCCGGAGCCGCCACCGCCGCCCGACGACGACGCCCGAGGTGCCGTGAGGGTCGCCGTGCTGTCCGGCGGGCGCTCATCCGAGCACGAGGTCTCGCTGACCTCGGGCACCGCCGTGCGCGACGCGCTGGCCGAGCGCGGGCATGACGTGCTCGACGTCCAGCTCGCGCGCGACGGCACCTGGTCGTGCGACGGCGCCGAGCTGGCGCTGCGCGCGGGCGGCGGGCTGCTCGACGCCGACGTGGCCTTCCCGGTCCTGCACGGGCCGTTCGGGGAGGACGGCACGGTGCAGGGGCTGCTCGAGCTGCTCGACGTCGCCTACGTCGGCTCGGGCGTGCTGGCCAGCGCGGCGTGCATGGACAAGATCGCCTTCAAGGACCTGATGGCCGCCAACGGCGTCGCGCAGGTCGACTACGCCGCGGTCTACGCGGGGCGCGAGCAGCCGAACATCGCGCGCCTGGGCTTCCCCTGCTGGGTCAAGCCGGCGCGGCTGGGCTCCAGCGTCGGGATCGTGCGCGTCGCGTCGGCGCAGGAGCTGCCCGACGCGCTTGCGACCGCGTTCGCGCACGACCCGCGGGTGATCGTGGAGGCGTCGGCGCGCGGCCTGGAGGTCGAGTGCTCGGTGCTCGGGCCGACGGATGCGCCCGATGTCTCGGTGCCCGGTGAGATCGTGCTGCTCAAGGGCGAGGGCTGGTACGACTACGAGGCCAAGTACTCAGACGGCGGGATGCGCCTGCAGGTGCCGGCGCGGATCTCCGACGCCGCGCGCGAGCGCGTGCGCGAGCTCGCTGCGCAGGCGTTCACGCTCGCCGGCTGCTCGGGCCTCGCGCGCGCGGACTTCTTCGTCGACGGCGAGACGGTGCTGCTCAACGAGCTCAACACGATGCCCGGCCAGACGCCGACGAGCGTCTACGGCAAGCTCTGGGACGCGTCGGGCCTGCCGTACGCGCAGGTGCTCGAGCGCCTCTGCGAGATCGGCGTCGCGCGCTTCGACGCCGAGCGCGCGTTTCGCTTCTGAGCGCTACTTGTCGCGCAGCAGCGAGATCTCGGAGATCTCCGCGGACTGCTCGTCCGTCGGGCAGCTTCGTGATCCACACGAGGTAGTAGCGGTAGCGCTGGCTGCCCGTGTCGAGCGTCACCTCGTTCTTGGACTTCGTCGCGTTGAGCTCGCCGAGGTTCTCCCAGCCGCTCGGGGGCGGGCTCGTCGGGCGCGGTGCGCTGGCGGCGTAGATCGTCGCTGTGAAGCCCGGCGTCGGCGTCTGGACGACGATCGAGCGCGCCGCCACGCCCGGCCGGGCGTCGACGTAGATGCCGACACCCGTCTTGCCGGCGCCCTCGATGCCGTCCTGGTAGGTCTCGGTGCTCCACGCGCTGCTGGGGTCGCGGTCCAGCGCAAAGCGCGCCTCGGCGCTGTGCTCGGCGTCGTCGCCGCCGGGATCGAAGTCGTGGGCCCGCGTCGCGGCGAGCGAGACCTCGGTGGTGCCGGCCGGCGGCCGGACGTTCGGCGTCTTGCCGGTGCCCTTGGTGGTGTTGTCGCGGGCGAGCACCAGGAGCACGCCGGCGACGACGGCGGCGATCGCCACCAGCGCGAAGATCCGCTTGGGGTGCAGCACGCGCCCCGGGATCCGGCGCTGGGTCTTGGACGGCAGCGTGCGGATCACGGCGGTCGCCTGGCCGTGCGTCTCGCCGGCGCGCGAGGCCTCGACGGCGAGCACCTCCTCGAGGTCGGCGATCATCGCGTCGGCGCTCGCGTAGCGGGCGGGCAGGTCCTTCGCGGTCGCGACGTCGACGACGCGAGCCAGCGCGCTGGACACCTCCGGGCGGCGCACCTGGACGTCGGGCAGCTCCTCGCGGACGTGCTTCATGGCGACGGCGACCTGGTTCTCCCCGCTGAACGGGACGTCGCCGGTCAGCATCTCGAAGAGCACGATGCCCAGCGAGTAGAGGTCGGACTGCCCGGTCACCGCGTGCCCGAGCGCCTGCTCGGGGGAGACGTAGTCGGTGGTGCCGAGGACGCGGCCGTCGGCGGTCAGCCCGTCCTGCTCGAGCGTCCGCGCGATCCCGAAGTCGGTGACCTTCGCGAGCCCCTCGCCGTCGACGAGGACGTTCTGGGGCTTGACGTCGCGGTGGACGATCCCGCGCTCGTGCGCGGCGCCGAGCGCGCGGGCGATCTCGATCGCGTAGGCGACGGCCTCGGGCATCGGCAGGCGGCCGTGGCGGCGGATGCGCTCCTTCAGCGTCTCGCCCTGGATGTACTCGAAGACGATGTACGGCGTCGCCGGACCGCCCTCCTCACCGGCCTCGCCGGCGTCGATCACACCGACGACGTGCTGGTGGTTGAGCTGTGCGACCGCGCGCGCCTCGCGCCGGAAGCGCTCGAGCTGGTCGGACTGCGAGGCGATCTCGCGGTGCATGAGCTTGATCGCGACCTGACGCTCCAGGGTCGTGTCGAAGGCGCGATAGACCGTGGACATGCCGCCGGTTCCGATCTGCGCATCGAGCCGGTAGCGGCCGTCGAGCAGGGTGCCGAGCTGCGAGCTCACGGTCCTATTGTGTCGCACGCTTACGCGGCACTCATGTACGCCTTCGACACTGCAGCAATGCCCCGCGTCCTCGTCGTCGACGACGAGCCTGCCGTGCGCCACGCGCTCGAGCGCGCGCTGCGCCTGGAGCGCTACGACGTCGGCCTCGCGGCCGACGGGCAGGAGGCGCTGGATCTGCTGGCAACCGGTCAGCACGACGTCGTCGTCCTGGACATCGCGATGCCGCGGCTCGACGGCTTCGAGGTCTGCCGGCGCCTGCGGGCGGCCGGCGATCGCACGCCGGTGCTGATGCTGACGGCCAAGGACGCGATCGACGACCGCGTCGACGGCCTCGACGCCGGCGCCGACGACTACCTCGTCAAGCCTTTCGCGCTGCGCGAGCTGAAGGCGCGGCTGCGCGCGCTGCTGCGCCGCAGCGAGGACGAGGGCAACGACACCGTCCTGCGCTACGCCGACCTGTCGCTCGATCCGCTGCGCTACGAGGTCCGGCGCGGGGAGCGGCGCATCGAGCTGACCCGCACCGAGTTCGGGCTGCTGCAGCTGTTCCTCGAGCACCCGCGCCAGGTGCTCACGCGCTCGCAGATCTTCGAGCGGGTCTGGGGGTATGACTTCGGCGCGACGTCCAACGCGCTGGGCGTCTACATCGGCTATCTGCGCCGCAAGACCGAGGAGGGCGGCGAGGCCCGCCTCGTCCATACGGTGCGCGGCGTCGGCTACGTGCTGCGCGAAGCTTCTTAAGCGACTCTTCGACGGCTCTACCACGGATCTCACGTGCGCTGGGCTCAATGCCGGGCGATGAAGACGCTTTCCGTCCTCGCCGCGGCCCTGCTGAGCGTGCTCGCGCTCGCGGCCTGCGGCTCCGGCTCAGACGACGGCGGGGGCTCCGCGAATGCCGCCTCCTCCGACACCGACCGCGACACCGCGCGCCTGAAGCTCCAGGAGTGCCTGCGCAAGCAGGGCATCGAACGAGGTCCGGGCGGTGGCGGCGGCCAGGGCTCGCCGCCGAGCGCCGCGGAGCGCGCGAAGCTGCAGAAGGCGATCCAGGGCCCGTGCAAGGAGTTCGCCCAGGGCGCCTTCGGCACCATGTCCGAGGAGCAGCGCCAGGAGTTCCAGGACGCCTTCGCCAAGTTCGCGTCCTGCATGCGCGCGGAGGGGATCGACATCCCCAACGTCACCCCGGGACAGGGCCCGCCCGCCGGTGTCGCGCGCATCAACCGCAACAGCGCCAAGTTCAAGGCCGCGATGGAGAAGTGCCAGGACAAGCTGCCCGAGGGCCGGGGCGGCGGATTCGGCGAGCGTCGCCTCGGCGGCGGAGCGCCGTCGTGAGCCGCCGGCGCACGGTCCTCGGCGCCGGCGGAGCGCTGATCGCGGCCGGCGCGGCGACGGCCGGGGTCCTGATCGGGGTGTCCGGCGACGGCAACGAGGCCGAGGGCGCCGGCGGCTCGACCGCGACGAAGGTCGCCGAGGTCAGCCGCCGCGACCTCGTCGAGGCCCAGGCCGAGGACGGCACGCTCGGCTACTCCGACGCGCGAACGGTGATCAACCGCCTGTCCGGGACCGTCACCTGGCTGCCGAAGGTCGGTGACGTCGTGCGGACGAACCGCAAGCTCTACGAGGTCGACGGCAAGGCCGTCTACCTGCTCGACGGCGCGACGCCGGCCTACCGGGCGCTCGGCCCGTCGACCGAGGACGGCGACGACGTCCGCACGCTCGAGCGCAACCTGCGCAAGCTCGGCTATGACAGCGGGCAGGCGATGGCCGTCGACGGCTCGTGGGACAGCGGGACGACCGCCGCGGTCAAGCGCTGGCAGGACGCCAAGGGCCTCGAGGAGACCGGGACGATCGAGGCCGGGCGCGTCGTGTTCGCACCCGGCTCGCGGCGGATCGCAAAGCTCGACGTCTCCCTCGGCGGCGCTGCGGGCAGCGGCCAGGCAGACACCGACGGCGGCAGCGGCGCCGCCGGCGTGATCGGCGGGATCGTCTCCGGCGTCGCGCACGCGATGCAGATCGGCGTCGGGACCGAGACCACGCCGGCGACGACGACACCCACGACGACCACGCCGACGACCACGACGCCGACGACGCCCACGCCGACGACGACGGCGCCGGCCACGACCACGCCGGCGGAGACCACGCCGACGACGACGACACCGGCCAAGACCACGCCGACCGCGACGACGCCGAGCAAGGACACGCCGGCGCGCGGCGGCGGTGGTGGTGGCGGCGGGCCGACGGCCACGGGTGGCGCCGGCGGTGGCGGCGACACCGGCGACGCGGACTCGGGCTCTGGCTCGGGCACTGCGTCCGAGCTGATGACGACGACCTCGACGCACCAGCTCATCACCGTGAACCTCGACGCCGCCAAGCAGTCGATCGCCAAGCGCGACGCGCGCGTCAGCATCGAGCTGCCCGCCGGCGACACGGCCGGCGGGCGCATCGTGCGCGTCGGCAAGGTCGCGACGGCCCCGAGCTCCGGCGAGGGCCAGGAGGACGCCGGCTCGACGCTGAAGGTGACGATCAAGCCGTTCAAGCACATCACCGCCCTCGACCAGGCGCCGGTGACGGTGAACTTCGAGCAGTCGCGCGCCAAGGACGTCCTCACCGTGCCCGTCACCGCGCTGCTGGCGCGACCGGGCGGGACGTTCGCCGTCGAGCTGCGGGAGGGCTCCGATCGCCGCCTCGTGGCGGTCACGACGGGCCTCTACGCGTCCGGCTACGTCGAGGTCGACGGTGCGGGCCTGCGCCCGGGCCAGCGCGTCACGAACGCCGGCATCTGATGGACGCCGTCCTGCGCCTGCGCGGCGTCAGCAAGGAGTACCCCGGCGACGTCCACGCGCTTCGTGACGTCGATCTCGACATCGCCTCCGGCGAGCTGCTGGCGATCGTCGGGCCGTCGGGGTCGGGCAAGACGACGCTGCTGCAGATCATGGGCACGCTGGATCGCCCGACGGCCGGCGACGTCGAGGTCGCCGGGATCGACATCTCGCGCGCCAGCGACGACGAGCTCAGCGCGCTGCGCGCCCGGCGTCTGGGCTTCGTCTTCCAGCAGTTCTACCTGCTCGACGGTCTGCGGGCGCTCGACAACGTCGCCAACGGGCTCCTGTACTGCGGGCTGACCCAGCAGGAGCGCCGCGACCGCGCCCGCGACGCGCTCGAGCGCGTCGGCCTCGGCCACCGCATCGAGCACCGTCCCGGCGAGCTCTCCGGCGGAGAGAAGCAGCGCACCGCGATCGCCAGGGCGCTCGTCGGCGACCCGACGGTCGTCTTCGCCGACGAGCCCACCGGTGCGCTGGACACCAAGACCGGCGGCGCGATCGTGGACCTCCTGCGCGAGCTCAACCTCAACGGCACGACGATCGTCGTGATCACCCACGACATCGCGATCGCCGGCTCGCTGCCGCGGCGCGTGGAGATGCGCGACGGCGAGATCGTCGGCGACGGCGCGCTGCCAATAGCGCGGCCGGAGGCCGGGCCCCGCCATCAGACCGCGGGGCTGGATGCCCCGCGGAGGTAACCCTGTGAGCGATCTTGCCGCGAGCCGCCTGCGCCCGCGCGACGTCCTCGCCGTCGGCTCGATCGGCCTGCGCACGCGCCGGATGCGGGCCGCGCTCAGCGCGCTTGGGATCGCGATCGGCATCGCGTCGATGGTCGCCGTGCTCGGCATCAGCGCGTCCTCCCAGGCCGATCTCCTGGCGACGATCGACCGCCTCGGCACGAACCTGCTGACGGTCACGCCGGGGCAGTCGTTCTTCGGCGACGAGGCGACGCTCCCGAAGACATCGCGTGCCCGCGTCGCCTCGATGCCAGACGTCGACGCGTCGGCCTCGACGTACGCCGTCAGCGGCGCCACGGTCCGGCGCAACCGCCTCGTCGACGAGCAGGAGACGAGCGGCATCAACGTGCTGGCGTCGGACTTGAAGCTGCCCGAGACGCTCGGCGCCAAGCTGCTCTCGGGCTCCTACCTCACCGGCGCCAGCGCGCAGTTCCCAGCGGTCGTGCTGGGCCGGGTCGCCGCCCAGCGGCTGGGGATCTCCAACGTCGAGGGGTCGCCGCAGGTCTGGATCGGCGACCGCTATTGGACGGTCGTCGGGATCCTCGACACCGTCACGCTCGACGGGGCGATCGACCGCGCCGCGCTGATCGGCCTGCCGATCGCGACGAAGCTGTTCGACGCGACCGCCAACCCCGGCAAGACCTACGTCCGCGCCGACGACGGCAACGTCAACGGCGTGCGCGAGCTGCTCGGCCCGACGGCGAACCCCGAGCACCCCGAGGAGGTCGAGATCAGCCGCCCGTCCGACGCGCTGGAGGCCAAGGCGGCGGCGGAGGGCGCGTTCACGTCGCTGCTGCTCGGGCTCGGCGCCGTCGCACTGCTGGTCGGCGGCGTCGGCATCGCCAACGTGATGGTGATCTCCGTGCTCGAACGACGCTCGGAGATCGGCCTGCGCCGCGCGCTGGGCGCGACGCGCCGGCACATCTCCGCGCAGTTCCTCACGGAGTCGCTGCTGCTGGCGCTGGCCGGCGGGATCGCCGGAGCCGCGCTCGGCGCGCTGACGACCGCGGTCTCCTCGACCGCCCAGGATCAGGCGATCGTCGTCCCGCCCGAGGCGCTCGCCGGCGGCGTGATCGCGGCGCTTCTGATCGGTGCGCTGGCCGGGCTCTATCCGTCGCTGCGAGCCTCGCGCTTGTCCCCGACGGAGGCACTGCGGACAATCTGACGCAATGGAGATCCAGCGCCGCCTCACCGGGCTGACCGCCGCGTGCGTCGGGCTCGCCGTGCTGCTCGCCTGCGCGGTCGCCTACGTGGCGGTCCGCGACGAGCTGTACTCCCAGATCGACGACCAGCTCGTGAGCCCGCGCCTCGCGGTTCCGGCACCGATCGGCATGCTCGACGAGGCCGATCCCGTCCTGCTGCGCGAGCGCCTGCTCGGGCGCCTGCGCGACCCCGGCCCGCGCCAGGGCGGGCCGGCCGCCTACCTGCAGCTGGTGACCCCCGACGGCGGCAGCGTGCCGCTGCGTGGCGGCCTGGAGCTGCCCGTCGACGAGCAGACGCGCGCGGTCGCGTTCGAGGGCGGCGCGTCGCCACCGCAGACCGTGAAGGTCGGCGACACGCGGCTGCGGATGGCCGTCGTCGAGCTGCCGACCGGTGGCGCGCTGCAGATCGCGCGGCCGCTAGACGCCACCGACGACGTGCTCAGCCAGCTGCGCCTGGTGCTGATGTTCGTGCTGCTCGGGGGCGTCGGGCTCGCGGTCTTCCTCGCGCGCCGCGTCGGCGGGCAGTTCTCCGAGGTGCTCGGCGACCTCGAGCGCAGCAACGCGGCGCTGGACTCCTCGCTGCGCGCGCAGCGCCAGCTCGTGGCCGACGCGTCGCACGAGCTGCGCACGCCTGTGACGAGCCTGCGTACGAACGTCGAGGTGCTGCTCGACGACGAGGGCCTTGACGACACCTCGCGCGCGCAGCTGCTCGACGACATGCGCGAGCAGAGCGAGGAGCTGTCCGCGCTCGTCGCCGACGTCATCGAGCTCGCCCGCGGTGACGCCCAGGCGCCCGATCCGCAGGACCTGCGCATCGACGAGCTCGCCAGCGAGGCCGTGCTGCGCGCGCGCCGCCACGCGCCGGGCGACGTCGAGATCGCGCTGGACGCCGAGCCGGCGACGCTGGCCGGTGTGCCCGAGCGCCTCGGACGCGCAATCAACAACCTCCTCGACAACGCCGTGCGCCACGCGCCGCCGGGCAGCGTCGTGGAGGTCAGCGCCGGCCCGCACGGCGTCGTCGTCCGCGACCACGGCGCCGGCATCGACGCCGAGGACCTGCCGCACCTCTTCGACCGCTTCTACCGCGGCGTGCGCGTGCGCGGCGAGCAGGGGACGGGCCTGGGCCTGGCGATCGTGCGCCAGGTCGCCGAGGCGCACGGCGGCAGCGTCACCGCGACGAACGCCGCGGGCGGCGGCGCGGAGTTCCGCCTGACCCTCCCGGGCCGGGCGCTGCACGGGTCGGCGCAGCACGTGTAGGTGCGGCCGGCCCCGACGCTCGCTCCCACGCGGAAGCAGAAGTCGTAGGACGCTGTTGGATTGGCATCGTGGGCGCCGGCTCGGGTCAAGCGGTTGGGCTTCGCAGGAAAGGCCGCTTTGAGGACGCAGGGTGTGCAGCGCGCCTGTCGCGCGCCGGGTGCGGCGGTGCGTTGACCGGGCGGATGCGTGCACGACCCCCTGTCGGAATGTGAGTGCTAGCCGCCGCTCCCGAAATTGCTAGCCGCCGCTAGCACTCCGTTTTGGACAGGGGGTCGCGACCGCCTCGCGCCCGGTTAGCGCCGGCGCCCTTGCAGGTGTGGACGCGAGGCGTGACCACAAGAGCCCAGCAGAAGCGACGACGCCCGCCACACCCTCGGCCCCTCAGAGCGCTGTTCTTCTGCGAAGCCGCGACGCCCGCCCCTCACCGGCGACCCACGATGCCAATCCACCAACGCCGCGGCCGCGTAGGCGTCCGTCTGTCGTCGCCCTAGCGACACACGAAGGACGCGCGCCTCACTTCTGCTTCCGCGTGCCGGGAGCGCCCGTGCGACGCACCGGGTCGATATGGCCGTGAACGCACCGTTTGGCTCCGTGACGCGCGGTAGTCGTTGCACCTGCGGCTACGCGAAGAGGAAGTGCCCGTCGTCCTCGACGCCGACGCCTGGAAGCGAGAGCAGGAGCGGCCCGATCAGCGCAGTGATCCGCTCCGAGTCCTCGCGTAGGTCGCTCTGCAAGGGGCGGTAGGTGGAGTCGGTGCGCAGTTGCTCACGACGCGCGGCGAGGAGGCGCAGATCCACCGAGCCGTTGGACCCCGACTCGCGGCGGCAGTGCGCCTTGCCCTCGCCGATGCGCAGCAGGATCGCCTGGGCGTTGTGGACCAGGGGTAGCGCTACGGGCTGCCACCCGTTGGCCTCCAGGAGCCCCTCGAGATGCTGACCGATCTCGGCTGCGGTCATCGGCTCCCCGGGCGGCCCCGCGGGCATGGCGGTCGAATCTGGCAACGCGCCGACGGCGGCGAGCCTCGCTGCCGCCCGCTCGAGCAGCGCGCGGCTTAGCAACTCGCGCCCGGGCGTTGTCTCGTCTAGAACGAGGTGCTCAAGGGTCAGCTCAGGGCGGTTGGCGTCCAGCAGGCGCTCGGCTCCTTGGCCGCTGCCGCGGATGTGGCCGGCGATCAGCCTGACGACCTCCAGCTCGCCACGGTCCGCGAGTGCGATGGCCTGGGCAAGACGCCGCGGGACGTAGTCCTCGCCGGTTTCGGTCGGCAGGTGCGCCGCCACGATGTCCTCGTAGCGTTGTCTGACCGCCTCCAGCAGTTGTTGCTTGGCCGCCTGCTGATCGGCTCCGGGGTCGGCAGCGTCGAGGTGGCGTCGGACGTTGTCGAGGCCGCGCCTCAACCGCTGCTGTGCGCGGTAGACGCTTACGAACTCCCGCCACGCATAGCCCTGCTGCAGGCGCTCGTCGAGCAGCACCCCATTGCCAGCGAGCGTCTGTAGGCGGGTGTATTCCGCCTCGACCTCCGGTGAGTCCGGTGGATGGGCGAGCAGCTCGAACTGCTCCTGGTTGCTGGTCATGCCAGCTTCGGTGAGGTTCCCTGAGCCCGAAAGAACGCGCATCCCACCGGTGTTTTCGATGAGCCACAGCTTCGGGTGGAACGCCTGGGCGTCGCGGCCGATGACCACCCACACCTCCGCACCGAGCTCATCGCGGAGGGCCAGCAACGCGACAGGGTCGGTGACGCCCTCGGCGCGCGCGGTCAGCTCCAGGGTTGTGCCCGGCGCTGCCTCTACTAGCTCGCCGAGCAGACGCACCCCCGATTGGGTGACGAACGCCACCGCTGCCGAGATGCGACAGCCCGGGGAGATCGAGGCGGCGAGCGCGCTTCGCGCGTCCGGCAGGTCGTCCGACGGGATCAGCATCGCTCGAGCGTTCCACACCGAGACGAGCTGCTTGTCCTCCACGTCGTCGGCGCTTCTGCTTCCGTGGGAACGGCAGTGAGGCGAACATCCATCTACCCGTACATATCGCGCGTAAATGGATGTTCGACCCGCTGCTGCTCCGGCGCGGAACGTTCGGCGCTACTTGAGGCAGTGCGGGCGCCGGCGGAGCTTCGCGCGGTAGACGTCCATGCTGGCCTTCGTCCAGTCACCGTGCGTCTGGGTCTTCAGGCGGGTGACGAACTCGCGGTGGTAGGGGCTCGAGCGGTTCTCGTTGTGGCCGATCACGTTGTTGACGCCGATCCGGTGGCGGCAGCGCAGCCACGCCGTCAGGCGCAGCGAGGCGCTCAGCTGGCGCCGGTTGGAGAGGATCTCGCGGTCGGAGAAGCCGACGTGCTCGATGCCGAACGCCGTCCAGTTCAGGCCGACGGTGTGGCGGCAGCGCAACAGCAGCGCGACGAACTGCACGATCGTCCCGTCGCGGCCGATGACGAAGTGCGAGCAGACGCCGGGCAGCTCGCCGAGCTCGGCGTCGCGGCGGTCGGGCGCGAACGTGTTGTAGGTCGCGTCGATGCTGTCGTTGACCGTGAAGTGCTCGACGATGACGTTCGGGTTCGTCAGCCGGTAGGCGGCCTGGCCGTAGTGGCGCTTGGAATACGCTGCCATCTCGTTCTTGCGCTTCTGCGGGAACGGGATGAAGCGCTTGACGATCGCCGGCTTGCTGGGCGGCGCGGCGGCGGCCGGGACAGCGGCGAGCAGGGCGACCGCGAGCGCGACCGCGATGGCGGTCGCGCGCCTCACGCGACCTTGGCGATCGCGCGGTCCATCGCGGCGCCCGGGTTCTCGACGACCTTGCCGTCACCGGGGGCCAGCGCGGCGGGATCGATGGCGCGCAGCGCCTTGGCCGACGCGATCTCGACCGTCTTGCTCCAGGTCGCCATCGTGGCGAAGGGGAAGCGCAGCGGGAGCTTCGCCGTCGTCTCGACTCCCCCGATCGTCGTGAACGTGTCGCCGCAGTAGAGAGTGTTGTCGCGCGGGTCGAGGAACGCGACGTGGCCGGGCGTGTGACCGGGCGCGGCGATCACCTCGAGCGAGCCGATGCGCTCGCCGGGCGAGAACGTCGCCGTGGGCTTGGTCATCGTGCCCGGCACGCCGCCGCGGATCTTGTCCTGGGGCTCGTCGGGATCGAGGCTCTTGTCCTTGTCCAGCAGGCGCGCATCGCGGGCGGCAATCAGCAGCCGTGTGATCTGCATGGCTAGGAGCAGCCTTCCACGTAGCGGATCTCGGCGCTGCGACCGGCGTAGATGTCGGTGACCGTGCCGCGCACGTCGGCCTCCTTGTCGCCGCGGCGGATGGTGCGCAGGGCGTGCACGCGTGAGCCGTGGGCGATCCGCCCGAACCGGCAGGGCGAGCCGGGCAGCGTCGGGAAGGCGGTGATCGTGCGCCCGCCGGCACGCTGCGCCTCGGCGATCGTCATCCCGACCTTGATCGCACCGAACCCGCGCGGCGTCAGCGGCGGCAGGGCGTCGTCGTCCGCGGCCACAGCGCTGAGCGGGGCGCTGACGGCAATCGCCGCGAGCGCCGTCAGCAGGGCCCGGCGCCGCATCAGTCCGAGCGCCCGTAGCGCAGGCCGTGCGGCACGACGCTGACGCTGCCGCCGGCATCGGTCACGGTGCCGATCCGCGCGCTGCCGGGGTGCTTCTCCGCAAGCAGCGCGACGGCGTCCTCGACGCGGTCCTCCGGGACGGCGACGACGAAGCCGCAGCCCATGTTGAAGACCTCCCACATCTCCGCGGGCGGGACGTCGCCGAGGCGCGCGATCAGATCGAAGACCGCCAGCACCGGCAGCGGCTGCTCGATCGCCCACCCGAGGCGGTCACCGGCCAGGCGCAGCAGGTTGGTGACGCCACCGCCCGTGAGGTGCGCGAGGCCGTGGACGGGGACGTCAGACGCCAGCAGCTCGACGATCGCGCGGACGTAGATCACCGTCGGCTCGATCAACGCGTCGGCGACCGAGGCGCCGCCGAGCTCAGCCGGCGTGTCGTTGAGGTCCAGGCCGCCGTCGTGCAGCAGCGCGCGCCGCGCGAGCGTGTAGCCGTTGGAGTGCGGGCCCGAGGACGGCAGTCCGATCAGCGCGTCGCCCGGTCGCGCGTCGGCGCCCGTCACGATCGCGTCGAGCGCGACCGTGCCGAACGCCGTCCCGCAGAGGTCGAAGCCGTGAGGCGAGGGGTGGCCGCGGATGAGCTCGGGCAGCACCGCGAGCTCGCCGCCGGGGATCTCGATGTTCGCCTGTGTCGCGCCGATGCGCAGGCCCTCGCCGATCCGCGCCAGCGCCACCGGGTCGGCCTGCTCGACGGCGAGGTAGTCGACCATCGCGATCGGCTCGGCGCCGACGCAGATGATGTCGTTGACGTTCATCGCGATGCAGTCGATGCCGACGGTCTCGAGGCGATCGGCCTGCTCGGCGACGACGAGCTTTGAGCCCACGCCGTCGGTCGACAGCGCGACGCCGAGGTTCGGCGCGACCCGCAGCACGCTGGCGTAGTGGCCGCTGGGGATCACCGACGCGCTCGGGCGGTCGAGCTCGATTCGCTTCAGGACCCCGACCAGCGCAGAGACGGCCTCGTCGGCCTGATCGGTGTCCACGCCGGCGGCGGCGTAGGCGTCACTCATCTGCAGGGATGCTGTCAAACCTCGGGGCGGGGGCGTCGTACTCCGTGCGGCGCAGCTCGATATCGGGCCCCAGGAGCGCCCAGTACGCGCCGGGAAGCTCCTCGTCGGGCATGCCGATCGAGCCGGCGTTCACGAGTCGCCGGCCGTCGACGTCGATGTCGTGCTGGCGATGGACGTGCCCGCCGACCACCACGGGCTCGGCGACCCCGGCGAGCGCCTCGCGCAGCTGCTCGGCGGGCGTCTGCGGCGTCAGGATCTCCTCGTCGCTGCGCGGAGAGCCGTGGCAGACGAGCACAGCCCCGAGCCCGTCGACGACGATGCCGGCGGTCGGCGCGAACGAGCGCAGCGCCGCGCGGTCGTCCTCGGTCAGCAGCTTCGCCACGGCGGTGTCGTCGGGATGCGGGCCGCCGTCAAGCGCGCCGCGGTCGGCGTTGCCCATCACCCAGAGCACCGGCACGGCGAGCGCCTGCAGCGCCGCCAGGCACCCGCGCGGCGACGGCGGGCCGCTGACGACGTCGCCGGCGCTGACGACGGCGTCGACACCGAGCGCCTCGACCTCGGCGAGCACGGCCTCGAGCGCCGGCAGGTTGCCGTGCACGTCGCTGAGGACGGCGACGCGTCTCATCCCCGTCGGCGCCCGCGCGTCAGCACGACCAGCGCCAGGGCCGTGCGGTAGGCGGCGTAGGGGGCGAGCGAGCGGTCGCGCTCGACCTGGCGGATGAGCCACGTGGAGCCGAGCGTCGACGCGAACGAGGCGGCGACACCGACCGCGAAGCGGGTGGTCATGCCCTTCGGGAGCCCGCGGCGGGCCAGGCGCGTGCCCTTGAGCGCGGTCGCGCCGACGATGATCGGCAGCGCCACGTGGCGGGAGAGGGCGTTGGCGTCCTCGCGGTCAAAGCCCCGCCAGCGCGCCGCGGCGAGGGTCATCCCGTTGCGAGAGACGCCGGGCATGAGCGCGCACGCCTGGGCCGCACCGAGCCAGATGGCGTCCGCGGCGCCGGCCTCCTCGCGTGAGCGCCCGGTCGCCCCGAAGCGGTCGGCCAGCGCCATCGCCGCGGACCCGAGGAGCAGCCCGACGGCGATCGTCGGGGCGGTGCCAAGGCGCCGCTCGATCGGCCGCTCGAGCAGCAGCCCCGCGATCGCCGGCGGCGCGAACGACAGCGCCACGAGCGTCGCCCGGCGCCGGTCGAAACCGGTCGCGGCGTCGGCGACCTCGTCGCGCAGGGCGACGAGCAGCGCCGCCGCAGTGCCGGCGTGCAGGGCGACCTCGAAGGCCTTGCGCAGCTCGGGGTCGAGGTTCCCGTAGGGCCAGTCCAGCAGCCACGGGATCAGCGTCATGTGGCCCGAGGAGGAGACCGGCAGCAGCTCCGCCGGCCCGTGCAGCGCACCGAGCGCCAGGGCGTGATGGACCGGCAGCGACTCGTGATCAGCCGGCATCGGGCGCCGGCTTGCCGCGTCCGCGGTTGCGCCACCAACGCTGCGCCAGGTACACGGCCGTCAGCACGATGATCGCGGCGACGGCGTAGTCGATGTAGTGCAGCTTGTCCTTGATGTCCGTCCAGTCGTCGCGCGCGGCCTTGCCGGCCAGCACGAGCCCGAGGTTCCACGGGAACGCGCCGAGGAACGTCAGGATCACGAACGGGGTGAACCTCATCCGCGCCACGCCCGCAGGCAGCGAGATGAACGTGCGGACGATCGGCAGCATGCGGCTGAAGAAGACCGCCGGATAGCCGTACTTCGCGAACATCGTGTCGGCCCACTCGAGGTGCTTGGGGCTGATGTGCACGAGCTTCTGCTTCTCCAGCAGATCGGTGCGCCCGCGGTAGCCGGCGTACCAGGCGACGACCGAGCCGACGACGTTGGCGACGGTTGCCGTCATCGCGGCCGCGAGCACCGAGTACTCGCCCTCGGACGCGGCGAAGCCGGCGAACAGCATCGTCGGCTCCGACGGGATCGGGATGCAGGCCGACTCGGGCGCCATCAGGATGAAGATCCCGGGCAGGCCCATGTCCGAGACGACTTCGGTGACCCAGTCGGCGAGCGTGTCGGTGATCGAGGCGAGGATGAGGGTGGTGGTGAGCAGCACGCGACGGCGGAGGGTACCGGCCGGGCGTTAGCGTTCGCGCCCACGTGCCAGTCCCGCTGTTCGATCCGACGACGCCCCTCGCGCCTCTGCGCGGCGAGCTGCGTGCGGCCGTCGACGGCGTGCTGGAGGACGGGCGCTACATCCTCGGACCGCAGGTCGCGGCGTTCGACGAGGAGTTCGCCGCCTACACCGGGACGTCGCACGCGATCGGCTGCGCCAACGGCACGGACGCGATCGTGCTGGCGCTCGCGGCGCTCGGCGTCGGGCCCGGTGACGAGGTCGTGGTGCCGTCGTTCACGTTCTACGCGAGCGTCGAGCCGATCGCCCTGCTCGGCGCCACCCCGGTCTTCTGCGACGTCGATCCGGCGACGTTCCTCGCCACGCCCGACAGCGTGCGGGCGGCGCTGACGCCGCGGACGAAGGCGGTCATCGCGGTCCATCTCTTCGGCAACATCGCGCCGGTGCGCGAGATCGCCGCCGCCGCGGGCCTGCCGGTCGTCGAGGACTCCGCCCAGGCCGCGGGCAGCAGCGGCCCGGACGGGCGCCCGGGCGCGGCCGGCGCGGTCGGGACGTTCTCGTTCTACCCCTCGAAGAACCTCGGCGCGTTCGGGGACGGCGGCGCGGTCACGACGAGCGACGACGCGCTCGCCGCGCTGATGCGCACGCTGCGCTTCCACGGCTCCGAGGACAAGGTCACCTACACGCACGTCGGCTGGAACTCGCGCCTGGACGAGCTGCAGGCCGCGATCCTGCGGGTGCAGCTGCCGCATCTGGACGGCTGGGCGGCGCATCGCGCCCAGGCGGCGGCCTGGTATGAGGCCGCGGGCCTCGGCGCACACGTCGCCCTGCCGGTCGCCACGCCCGGTGCGCGCGTCGCGTGGCATCTCTACGTCGTGCGCACACCCGAGCCCGACGCGCTGGCCGAGAGCCTGCGCGCCGCCGGCGTCGAGAGCCGCGGCTACTACCGCGTGCCCGTCCATCAGCAGCCCGTCGGCGTCGCGCGCGGATGGTCGGACGCGTCGCTGCCCGGCACCGACGAGGCCGCGCGCACCCACCTCGCGCTGCCGATCTCCGCGGCGCTGACGCGCGCGCAGGTCGACGAGGTCGCCGGCGCGGTCGCCGCCGCGCTGTGATGCGCGTCTGGATCGACCTCACGAACTCCCCGCACGTGCTGGTCATGCGCCCGGTGATCGATGCGCTGCGCGCGCAGGGCGCCGAGGTCGAGGTCACCGCGCGCGACTTCGCCCAGACGCTGGGCCTCTGCGAGCGCTTCGGGATCGAGCACACCGTGATCGGCCGTCACCGCGGCGGCGGGCTCGCCGCGAAGGCCGCCGGCCTGTTCGACCGCTCGGCCGCGCTGTATCGCTGGGCGCGCCGGCGCCCGCGGTTCGACCTCGCGCTCGGCCATGGGTCAAACGACGTGACCGTCGCCGCGGCGCTGCTGCGGATCCCGCGCTCGACGATGTTCGACTACGAGTGGGCGACCGTGCAGCACACGGTCAACTGCCGCCTTGGCAACGCCGTCGTCGTGCCCGAGGCGATCCCGCCCGAGCGCCTGGACCGCTACGGCGCGCGGCGCAAGCTGCGCCGCTATCCGGGGCTCAAGGAGGAGTACTACCTCTCGGACTTCGAGCCCGACGCCGCGATCCTCGGCGAGCTGGGGCTCGACCCCGGCGAGCCGATCGCCGTCGTGCGCACGCCGCCGGAGCTCGCGCTCTATCACCGCCTCGAGAACGACGTCTTCGGCGCGCGTGCTGGAGCGCCTGCGCGGCACGCAGACCGTCGTCCTGCCGCGCACGCCCGAGCAGCGTGCGGCGCTCGACGGCTTCATCGTGCCCGAGCGCGCGATCGACGCGCAGTCGCTGATCGCCTTCGCCGACGTCGTCGTGTCCGCCGGCGGGACGATGAACCGCGAGGCCGTCGCGCTCGGCACGCCGGTCTGGACGACGTTCGAGGGCAAGCTCGGGGGCGTCGACGAGCAGCTGATCGCCGATGGGCGCCTGCGCAAGCTCGTGGCGGCCGACGAGCTCGTGCTGGAGAAGCGCAGCCACGCCGGCGACGCCGAGCGCGTGCGCCGCGATCCTGCGCTGCTCGTCGAGCTGCTCTGCAGCCCGCTGACCGCGTAGCTGCGTCCGCCCCCGTACAATCGCGCCCATGGGCCGCAGCCTGCGCTCGGCCGCGTTCCCCCTGCATCGCCATTCGCTCCCGCAGCTCGCGATGGACGGGGTGCTGGTCGCGGTCTCCTACTACCTGGCGTTCCGGGTGCGGTTCGATGCGGGGATCCCGCAGCGCTACGAGGACCTGTTCGAGAGCACGGTCCCGTGGGCGGTGCTCGGCAGCGTCGTCGTGTTCGTGCTGTTCCGGATGTACCAGAAGTGGTGGCGCTACACGCAGCAGCGCGACTACCTGCAGATCATCCAGGCGGTCGCCGTCGCGACGCTGCTGCTGGCCGGGATCGTCGCCGTCACGCACCCGGTCACGGTGCCGTCGGGCAGTCGGCGAGATCGCGGTCGGCGTGCCGAAGGGCGTGCTCGCCGCCTTCTTCATGCTGACGCTGTTCAGCGTCGGCGGCGTGCGCTTCATCGCGCGTGCCGCGTACGAGCGCCCGCTGACCGGCTTCCGGGCCCGCCGCGACGCGCGCACCGTGCTGATCGTCGGCGCCGGCGACGGCGGCCAGCTCGTGCTGCGCGAGATCATGCGCAACCCCGGCCTGCGGCTGAACCCGATCGGCTTCGTCGACGACGACCCGACCAAGCGCGGGCAGCGGATCAACGGCGTACGGGTGCTCGGCAGCACCGGCAAGGACTTCGCGCGCGTGCTCGACGAGGCCGAGCCCGACGAGGTCACGATCGCGATCCCCTCGGCGCCGGGGACGCTGCGCGCGCGCGTGGTGTCGGCCTGTCGCAAGCGCGGCATCCCGGTGCGCACCCTGCCGACGGTCTTCGAGCTGCTGCAGACCGGCGGCGGCGCGGTGCGCCAGGTCCGCGAGGTGCAGGTCGAGGACGTCCTCGGGCGCGAGCCCGTCCTGGTCGACGTCGACGTCGCCGGGCGCTACCTCGCCGGCGAGGTCGTGATGGTCACCGGCGCCGGCGGCTCGATCGGGTCGGAGCTCTGCCGCCAGATCGCGCGGGTCGGGCCGCGCCGGCTGATCCTGCTCGATCACGCCGAGGACAACCTCTTTGCGATCCAGCGCGAGCTGCTCGACGACCGCCACGTCCACCCCGACGTCATCGGGACGGTGCTGGCGGACTGCAAGGAGGGCGAGCGCATGCGCGAGGTCTTCGCGGCGCACCGCCCGACGGTCGTCTTCCATGCCGCGGCCTACAAGCACGTCGGGCTGATGGAGCTCAACCCCGTCGAGGCCGTGCGCAACAACGCGGTGGGGACGCGGCTGATGGCCCGCGTCGCGGGCGAGTCGGGCGTCAAGCGCTTCGTGCTCGTGTCGACGGACAAGGCGGTGTCCCCGGCGACGGTGATGGGAGCGTCCAAGGCGCTGGCCGAGCTGGCCGTCGAGGCGTCGGCGCAGCGCTGGCCCGGCACGCACTACTCGAGCGTGCGCTTCGGCAACGTGCTCGGCTCGAGCGGCTCGGTCGTCCCGATCTTCCGCCGCCAGATCGCCCTCGGCGGGCCGGTGACCGTCACCGACGAGCGCATGCGCCGCTACTTCATGACGATCCCCGAGGCCGTCCAGCTCGTCATCCGCGCGGGCGCGCGTGAGCACCGACAGCGGCGCGATCTACGTGCTCGACATGGGCGAGCCGGTGAAGATCATCGACCTGGCGAAGGCGATGATCGAGCTCTCCGGCCTCGATCCCGACAAGGACATCGCGATCGAGGTCGTCGGCCGGCGGCCGGGTGAGAAGCTCGACGAGGAGCTGTTCAACCCCTACGAGCACGTCCTCCCGACGCCGGCGCAGAAGATCATGCGCGCCCAGCGCGAGAGCCTCGACCCCGACACGGTCGACGAGATGTTCGACCAGATCACGCTGCTCGTGCTGGAGGGCGACGCGGCGGGGCTGGCGGCGAAGGTCGCCGAGCTGTCGGCGGTGAGGGCGACGCCCGACATCGGCCCTGCCGCCTAGACTGCCCGCTTTATGGCTTTCGTCGTCGCGGCCCTCGAGGTCTCGGACAAGATCCAGACGGTCGGCGCCTTCGCCGGCTTCGCCGCGATCCTCGGTCTTGCGGTGCTCTCCGTCCTGTACTTCGGTCAGGCGCGCGAGGTCAAGCGCCTGCGCGAGTGGGCCGGCCGTGCACCCGAGCGCGCGGCCGAGATGCAGGACCGCGTGGCGACCGACGCCTCGCGCCGCGTCGTCGCCCAGCCCGTCACGCCCGCGCGCCCGCCTGCGGCGCAGCCCGCGACGCCCGGCGCCGCGGCCGCTGCTGCACGGCCCGCCGGTGCGACACCGGCCGGCGCGGGCGCGCCCGGTGCTGCCGCCGCCGGTGCTGCCGCCGGCGCGGCTGGTGCGGCCGCCGGCGCGGCTGGTGCTGCCGCCGGCGCGGCAGCCGCGGCCCCGCCCGGCACGACCCCTGCGGGCACCCCGGCCGCGCCTGCGGCCACCCCTGCAGGCGCGCCCGCCGCGGCCAAGACCCCACCCGTCGGCGCGCCGACCGTCGCCGGGCGCGTGCCGCCGGTCGAAGGTCAGGCCACGGAGGCCAAGCCGGCCGCCGGCACCGACCAGCCGACGGTGCTGCAGCCCGCGGTGCCCAACGACGACGCCGCCACGCTCGCCGCCGCCGCGGGCGCCCCGCCTCCGCCGGCCGCTGCGCGGCCGCCCGCCCAGGCCGGCGCCACCCCGGCAGCCCCGGGCAAGCCCGCGTCGCCGCCGACCAGCCCCCAGGCCACGCCCACCGGCCCGGCGACGTCCGCCGGCGGTCGCGCGCCCGCACCGGCAGCCCGGCCCGCGCCGGCGGTCCCGCTGCGCTCGGATCGCGCATCGCGCGCCGCGCCCACGGCCTCGGCCACGGCAGAGGCGTTGCCTCGTCCTCGTCCTCGCCCGCGGGCGCGACGATCGCGATCATCGCCGCGGTCGGCGCGATCCTCGTGGCGATCGTGCTCGTCGTCACCGGCGTCATCGGCGGCGACGACGGCGACGATCCCGCCCGCAACGTGATCGTGCCGACGGCGCCCGAGCCGACCACGAGCACGAACGGCACCACCGGCACCCCGCTGAACCGCGCCGGCGTGTCGGTCGTGGTGCTCAACGGCACCGGCGTCCCGAACCTCGCGCGCGAGGCCTCCGACAAGCTCGGGCGCGACGGCTACCGGCTCGCCGCCGCGGGCAACCGCGGCGATGCGACGGTCACGAAGACCGCCGTCCTCTACGCGCCGGGCAACGAGCGCGCGGCGCGCGACATCGTCCGGCTGCTGCGGCTCGGCGCCGTCGGGGCGCTCGACGCCGGCACGGAGGTCGTCGCCCAGCCCCACGCCAAGCCCGCGGGGACCAAGCCGGAAGTCGTCGTCACCCTCGGAGCCGACGCGGCGCAGAGCTAGCGGCGCGCAGCCCGTGACCGCCGTCATCTATCTCGCTCGCCATGGCGAGACGGACTACAACCGCGAGCGCCGCTTTCAGGGCCAGGGCGACGTCGGGCTCAACGCGCGCGGGCGCGAGCAGGCGTCGCAGCTCGCCGACAACGCGGACGGTCACGAGATCGCGGCGCTCTACACCTCACCGCTGCCGCGCGCATCCGAGACCGCCGCGATCGTCGGCGCCGCGCTGGGCCTGACGCCGCGCCCCGACGCGCGCTTCATGGAGACCGACACCGGCGACTGGACGGGCCGGCTGTTCGCCGACGTCGAGCGCGACGACCCCGAGCGCTACGCCGCCTACCACGCGACCGCTCCCGACTTCGCGTTCCCCGGCGGCGAGTCGCTGACACAGCAGACCGCGCGCGTGCTCGACGGCCTCGAGGCCGTCAGGGCGGCCGCGGATCTGCCCGCGCTCGTGATCTGCCACCGCGGCGTGATCCGGTGCGTCCGGTCACACCGCCACGGTCTGCGGACGTTCATGTCCTGGGACGTCCCCAACGGCGCGCTGGAGCCGGCGTGAACCGCATCGCGCAGATCGTCTTCGCCGTCCTCGTCGCCGCGACGTTCGGCGCGTTCTTCGTGGCGCAGCGGCTCAAGAACGGCCCGACGCTGGTGCAGAAGTTCAACCGCAACCCGGTGTTCTCGCCGAACAAGGACGGGCGCCTGGACCGGCTGAACATCAACTTCCTGATCAAGAAGGAGGACGACGTCACCGTCGACGTCGTCGACACGAAGGGCGATCGCATCAAGCGCCTGGCCGACAACCGCCGGCTGAAGGCCTACACGGGCCTGTTCCTGAAATGGGACGGCACCACCGACGAGGGCCGCTCCGCGGCCGACGGCACGTACCGCACGCGCATCACGCTGCGCCGCGAGGGCCGCAGCGTCGTGATCCAGAAGTCCTTCGTGAAGGACACCAAGCCGCCGGTGGTGCGCGTCACGGCGATCGCCCCGAGCCGGGAGGCGGGGCCCGAGCTCTTGCCGACACGCGACGGCAAGCCGGTGACGATCCGCTTCCAGGCGCCAGACCGAGCGCGCAGCATGCGCAAGCTGACGATCTTCCGCACCTATCCCGGCCCGGTCGAGCCGGTGCTGGGCCCGGTCGCGCTGCCCGAGGGCGAGGAGACGTACGACTGGGAGGGCACGCGCGACAACGGCCGCCGCGTCCGGCCGGGCACCTACCTCGCGGTCGTCGAGGCGCGCGACCAGGGCCAGACCGTCGGCACCTCGGTGCCGCTGCGCCCCGGCCGTGCGCGGCTGCCGCGAATCGACTTCGGCCGCCGGCTGCCGGGGCAGGGCGGCATCACCGTCCGCTACCTCGGGCGTCCAGCCGCCGAGCACGCCGCTGGCGGCGGGGCGCTCGCACTCGATCTTCGTCGACGCACGCGGCAAGCAGGTGCAGTGGTCGCTGCGCCGCGCGGGCGCCGGCCCGCGCCCGGCGCGCCGCAGCGGCGGCAAGGTCGACACGCCCGACGTGCGCGTGCCGATCCCGCGCGGCGAGTCGGGCCTGTTCGTGCTCACGGTCCGCGCCGGCACCCGCAAGCAGCAGGTCATCCTGCCCGTGCGCGCCTCGACGCCCCACCGCGTGCTCGTCGTCCTCCCGGCGCTCACCTGGGCCGGGCGCAACCCCGCCGACGACGACGGCGACGGCGCGATCAACACGCTCGACCGCGGGGTGTCCGCGGGCATCGACCGCGTCATGGTGGGCGACGGCACGGGGCTTCCGGTCGGCGTCGGCACGCACGAGGCCAAGCTGCTGGCCTACCTCGACCGCCAGCACCACCGCTACGACCTGACGACCGACTGGGCGCTCTACCGGGGCGGCCCGCCGCGTCGCCTCGACGACTACAAGGGCGTGCTGCTCGCCGGCGACACGCGCTGGCTGCCCGCGCGCGTCGGCGCGCGCCTGCGCCGCTTCGTGCGCGGCGGCGGCACGCTGGCGTCGTTCGGGACGCGGTCGCTGCGCGCGCAGGCCACCGTCTCCGAGCACAACCGGTTGTTCGAGCCGACCGCGCTCGAGCCCGACGACCTCTTCGGCGCGCGCATCGGGCCGCTCGTGCGCAACCGCGAGACGACGCTGACGTCGCTCGTCGACGAGCTGCAGTTGTTCGCCGGCGGCACCGGCGAGCTCACCGGCTACACGCAGTACGAGCCGACCCAGCGCCTGGACCGCGCGCTCGACCAGGTGGCCGCCGCCGTCACCGACGTCGATCCCAAGCCGGTCGTCGTCGGCGCGCGCTTCGGGCGCGGCCTCGTGCTGCGCACCGGCCTGCCCGAGCTGCCGCTGCGCCTCGACGACGACCGCAACACGCAAGAGCTGGTCGAGAGGACATGGACGCTCCTGGCCCACTGATCGTCTGCGCGCTGCTCGCCGCAGGCACGCTCGTGCTGCCCGGCGCCCGCGGGCGCGCTTGGGCGATGCTCGGCGCGCTCGTCGTCAGCGTGACGGTGCTCGCGTGGCACGTCGCCGACAACCCCGCGCTGGACCCGCTGACCGACCGCCCGCCGTTGCTCGCCGCCGCGATCGCCGGCGGGCTCGTCGTGCTCGTCGTCGGCGCCTTGGTGATCGACCGGCGTCCCTGGGCCTTCCCCTTGGCGGCGGTCGCGGCGCTGCCGTTCCGGATCCCGATCGAGAGCGGGGGCACGACGTCGAACCTGCTCGTCCCGCTGTACATCGTGATCGGCGCCGGCGCGCTCGCCTACGTCGTGCCGCGCCTGCGCGGGGAGGACGAGACCGCGGGCGTGCCGCTGTCCGAAGAGCAGCCGTCCGACGTCGCGCCCGTCGCGCGCCTGGAGGAGCACCGCGCGGGCTGGCTGGAGCGCGTGCTCGCGCTGGCGATCGTGCTGTACGCGGTCCAGGCCACGTACTCCGACGATTTCGACCACGCCCTGGAGAACCTCACGTTCTTCTACGTCCCGTTCGCGCTGCTGTTCGTCCTGCTCGGGCGCGTGCAGTGGACGGCGCGCCTGGCGGGCGCGTGCCTGGCGGTGCTGAGCGTGCTGGCGCTCGCGTTCGCCGGGATCGGCTTCGTGGAGTACGCGACGCGCCACCTGCTGCTCAACCCGAAGGTGATCGCCGCCAACGAGTTCGAGTCCTACTTCCGCGTCAACTCGCTGTTCTTCGATCCGAACATCTACGGGCGCTTCCTCGCGGTCGTGATGATCGGGATCACGGCGTTCGTGCTGTGGGCGCAGCGCGCGCGCGACAGCGTGCTCGGGGCGGTCGTGCTCGCCGTGCTCTGGGCAGGCCTCGTCTTCACGTTCTCGCAATCCTCGTTCGTGGCGCTGCTGGTCGGCCTCGCGATCCTCGGCGGCATGCGCTGGAGCCCGCGCGCCGCGGCCGGCGCGGCGGCAGCGCTGCTGGCCGCCGGCGTGGCGTTCGTGGCGCTCGCGCCCGACGCGATCCATCTCGACATCGGCGACTCGAAGTCGGCCGACAGCGCGACGAGCGGGCGCTATGACCTGATCAAGGGCGGCGTCGAGCTGTTCACCGACAAGCCGCTGGCCGGCCAGGGCTCGGGGGCGTTCGCACGGGTCTACCGGCGCGACCAGAAGTCCTCGAGCCAGCGCGCGGCGTCGGCCTCGCACACGATCCCGGTGACGGTCGCGGCGGAGCAGGGCGTGCCCGGGCTGCTCGTCTATCTCGCGCTGCTCGTGCTGGCGTTCTGGCGGCTGTTCGGCGGCGCGCGCGCCGTCTTGCCGCGCCTGGCGATCGCGGCGATGTTCAGCGCGGTCGTCGTGCACACGATGATGTACGCGGCGTTCCTCGAGGACCCGCTGACGTGGGCGCTGCTCGGCGCCGGCGTCGCGTTCGCGCGGCGCCCGGCCGAGCGCGCGCCCGCGACCGCTCCGGCATGACCGAGCGCCGCGTCTTCGGCGGCCTCGGCGCGCTGGCGCTGATCGTGGCGCTGCTGGTCCCGACCTACCCGAACTACGACTCCTACTGGCATCTGGTCTGGGGTCGCGAGCTGCTCGACGGGCTGACGCCGAGTTTCGAGGCCTACGCCGCGCCGACCGAGCACCCGCTGTGGATCGCCTACTGCGCGGTGCTGGACCTGCTGTTCGGTGGCGCCGCCGACCGCGCGCTCGTGCTGACCTGCGTCGTCGCGTTCGTGGCGCTGGTGTGGGCGACGTTCCGCGTCGGTCGCGCGTGCTTCTCTCCGCTGTCCGGGGCCGTCGCGGCGCTCTGCGTCGGGTCGTCCTTCGCGTTCCTGCTCTACGCCGCGCGCGGCTACGTCGACGTGCCGTTCCTGGCGCTCGTGCTGTGGGCCGCGGCGCTCGAGGCCGAGCGCCCGCGCCGTGGACTGCCCGTCGCGGTGCTGCTGGCGCTCGCCGGCCTGCTGCGCCCGGAGGCATGGCTGCTCGCGGGGGCGTACTGGCTGTGGTGCAACCGCGACCTGCGGCTGCTCGCGCTCGCCGCCGCCGCGCCCGTGCTGTGGTGCCTCACCGACCTGATCGTCACCGGCGACCCGCTGTTCAGCGTGCACTCCACGTCGGCGCTGGCGGAGGACCTCGGGCGCGAGCGCGGCATCGAGCACGTCCCGGGCAAGTTCGTCTCGTTCCTCTCCGACACGACGCGCGCGCCGGTGTTCCTCGCGGGCCTGCTCGGCATCGGCCTGGCCTGGTGGCGGCGCGACCAGCTGCGCGCGCTGCACGTGCCGCTCGCGCTGCTCGGCGCCGGCACGCTCGCGTTCGCCGGCAGCGGGCTGCTCGGGCTGTCGATCCTGCCGCGCTACCTCACGGTGCCGGCGATCGCGATCTGCCTGTTCGCCGGCTACGCGGTCGGCGGCTTCGAGCGCGTCGGCGCGGGTGAGCTGCGCGTGTGGTGGACGCGTGGCGCGCTGGTCGCGCTCGTCCTCGGCCTCGCGTTCGTCGCGATCCGCATCCCCTCGTTCACGAAGCTGCGCAACGAGCTGCGCTTCATCGGCGACACGCACGCCGATGTTGTCGCGACGGTCGAGGACCCCGCCGTGCGCCGCGCGCGGCGCTGCGGACCGATCACGCTGCCGACCTACCGCCTCGTCCCCGACATCCGCTTCGAGCTCGACAGCGACGCCGTCGCCTCGCGCGCCGTGCAGCAGCCGACCGGCGGCGTCGCGCTCGTGCTCGTCGGCGACAAGCCGGTGCGCCGCTTCGGCAAGGCCGACGGCGTCCCGCGCGGGACGAACGTCGCGCCCCCGGGCTTCACCCCGGCCGCGGCGCACGGGATGCTCAGGGCGTACGCCGCGTGCGCTCCGTGAGGACGGCGATCACTCGTCGCCGCCGTGCTCGCGACCGCAGTCGCGCCGTCCGCCGCACGTGCGGACCGCGTGCTCGACGACGACTTCTCGGAGGGGACGATCAGCGGTTACGGGCGGACGCTGGTGTGGAGCCACGCGTCTACCGTTGGCCCGTTGCAGCTGCGGGTCCGAGTCGGCGGGCGCACGTACACGAAGCGCGGCGTGTCGCTACGATCCGCGAGTTCGACCTCGACGTCGGTCCGGGCCCCGACGGTACGCCGACCGTGATCTACACCCGTGGCGGGCATCTGCGAATGATCGCGCTGCGCGCCGGCACACGCGAGCGAGCGATTCGTCAGCCGCGCGGGATCGTTGCGGCGTGGCCGACGATCTGGCGTGACCGCATCGCGTTCGTCGTGCGCCGCCGCGGCCGTCCGGACGCGATCATGGCCGGGCGCCTCGGCGGGCCCTACCGCGCCTGGCGCGCCGGGCCGGCGAAGCACCTGCAGTCATCGAACTACGTGCGCAAGGCCCGGCCGCCGGCCGCGAGCTGGACCTGCGCGGCAGGCGGCTCGTCTACGAGTGGCGCCGCGGCGGCCAGCTCGAGACCGAGATCTATCTCGACAGCGGCCCGACGCAGCGCCGGCGGATCGCGATCGACTTCGGCGACGCGGGCGGCGAGGGGATCCAGTTCTTCCGCAGTCCGGCGCTCACGGCGCGCAACGTCTACTGGTCGTCCTGGCATGAGAGCGGCAGCGGGCCGTACATCCCGCAGTGCAACTGCGTGATGGGCTACGACCTGCGCCGTGACCGGCGCCACTCGCTGGATCTGTCGCGGCGGTACCTCGCGCCGCTCGGTCTCGCGGTCACGGCGACGCACTTCTACCTGACCACGAGGGATATGAGCTCGTGCAGCTCTCGCGGTCGACGTTCCCGGTGCGGTGATCAGCCACGCGGCGTGCGCCGCTGCATCGTGACGAACGCGACCTCGTAGCCCTCGCGCTCGTAGAAGCGCCGCGCGGCCGTGTTCGCGGCGACCGCGGTCAGCTCGACGTGGAAGACGCCGAGCGTCGCGAGGTGATCGTCGACGGCGTGCAGCAGCGTCGTGCCGATCGCCGCCGCCGCGCTCCTCGGGCAGCACGCTGATGCTCTCGATGTACCCGAAGCGGCCGACCGGCCAGGTCGCCGAGCCCTCGTTGACGGTCACGAGGGCATAGCCCACGGCGGCGTCGCCGCGCCAGGCGACGAGGCAGAAGGCGTCGGGCTCGCCGAGCCACTTGATGTAGTCGGTGCGCCGCCGCGTCCAGCTGTCGTCGTCGTCGCGGACGGGTCCCCAGTCCGGCGTCAGGCTGCCGTGGTGCGCGCGCATCGCCAGCCACAGCGGGCGTACGACCTCGATCGCCGCCGGGTTGAGCTGCTCGATGACGACGTCAGGCACGCGTGTCGACCCCGAGCGCGCGCAGGCGCTCCCAGAGCGGCGCGTTCTGCGTCTCGGCGGTCTGGGCGAGCGCCCACTCGCGCAGCGCGCGCGTCCGGTCGCGTCGCGCGCGCCGGCGCTCGCGCGCAGCGCCGCGACGAACGCCTCCGGTCCGTCGGCGGTCGTCACCGCCTGCTCCCAGGTCGTCACGCCGGCCAGCGTCGGCGCGACCGTGCGGCGCCCGAGGCGGGCGTACTTGAGGATCCGGTAGGGCAGGCCGGCGTCGTTGAACGGCTCGACCTTGAACGGCACGATCCCGACGTCGGCGCAGAGGATCAGGCGCGCCGCCTCCTCGTCGCTGCGCGCGCCGAGCCAGACGAGGTTGGGCGCGGCACGGCACGCCGGCGTAGTCGGCGTCGTCGGGCACTCGTCGTCGTGCCAGGCGCCGACGAGCAGCAGCACCAGCTCGGGCATGCGCTCGGCGACCGCGCGCAGCAGCGCCCAGTCGGTGCGCCAGCCGAGGTGCCCGAGCGAGACGGCGACGACCGGCTGCGGCCGGGTCGGGCGCCGGGAACGAGTCCGCCGCCAGCGGGACGAGCGTCGCCTCGCGCCCGGCCTCGTGCTCCAGGCGCGCGAGCTCGGTCGAGCAGACGAACGTCAGCGCGCTGCGCTGCGCGGCCCGCTCGTGCAGCTCGGCCAGGCGCTCGCGCAGCTTCGGGCCGGCGTCGTAGGCGTGCTCGTAGCGATCCCAGCGCCCGTACCAGAGCTCGCAGCCGTCCTCGTAGGCGAGCATCGCGCGCGCCAGCGGGTACTGCAGCGGGTGGAAGATCACGACCGCCGCGATGCGTCCGCCGTGGCGGTGGATCGAGCGCACGAGCCGGCGCCGCCTGGGTTGCGCCGATGCGGTCGGCGAGCGGCTCGCGGCAGCCGCCCGAGCGCGCCGTAGCGCATGCGCGGCGGGTCGACGGCGACGCACGCCGGGCGGCGCGCAGCAGATCCTCGGCCTGGTCGCGCAGGATGAAGCCCTCCAGCGGGCGCGGCAGCAGCAGCAGGCAGAGCGGCCGCCGGGCGTCGGCCGTCGTCGCCTTGGCGACGGCGTCGGCCGCGCGTGCGGCGCCGCGCAAGCTTGGAGCCAGGGGCATCGCGCGCAGGCTAGCGCCCGCCACCGGCGCTAGCGTCCGCCGCACGCATGACCGGCTACCTCAAGCGGCTGCTCGCCTCGAGCGCCGCCTACCAGGCGCGCCAGCCTGTTGAGCGCCGGCGCTTGGCGTCGTTCACGCTGCCGCTCTACACGCGCCACCTCACGCCCAGCCGACTACGGCTACGCCGAGACGCTGCTGACGTTCATCATCTTCACCTCGATCGTCCTGCGCTTCGGGATCGGCGAGGCGCTCGTGCGCTTCTGGTTCGACGACGAGGACCATGCGCGGCGGATCGCGCTCGCGCGCACGACGACGTGACGTTCGTCGCGATCGCCGAGCAGCGTCGCGGCTGCTGGTCGGCGTCGCGCTCGCCGGGCCGCTGTCGGAGCTGCTGCTCGGCACGCGCGACGCGCCGCTGATGGCCTACGGCCTGCTCGGGCTGTGGGCGTTCACGAACCTCGAGATCGCCTACGCGCTGCTGCGCGTGGAGGAGCGCCGCCGCGCCTACGTGATCGCCGGCGTCAGCCAACGTGCTGCTGACCGTCGACGCTGACCGTCGTCGCTCGTCGTCGGCTTCGACGCGCGGCGCGCGCGGCTACGTCGCTGGGCAACTACGCGGCGTCCGCCGCGGTGCTGCTCGTGCTCTGGTGGACTGCTGCGCGACCGCGTGATGCCGTGCGCTGCCCCGCGCGCGCTCGGCGCCGCTGCTGCGCTTCGGCGCGCCGACGGTGCCCGCCGACGCGACCGTCTTCGCGCTCAACGTCATCGACCGCGCCTACCTGCTGCGCGCGCAGTCGGCGGCCGCGGCCGGCGTCTACGCGGTCGCGGTCAAGCTCGCGACGGCGTGATCGTCGCCGTCCGCGGCTTCCAGGCCGCGTGGCCGCCGCTGGCCTACTCGGTCGCCGACGACGCCGAGGCCGGGCGCCTGTACGCGTTCGTGACGACCGCCTACGTCGCTGGTCACCGGGCTCGTCGTCGCGGCGATCACGCTGCTCGGCCGCTGGCTCGTGCGCCTGCTCGCCGACGACCGAGCTACTTCGCGGCGCACGAGGCGCTGCCGTGGGTGGCGCTGGGCTGGGCGCTGTACGGGCTGAACCTCGTCTTCGTCACCATCGCCGGCCGCGCGAAGGTCACGACGCGCAACTTCCCGGCGGCGGTCGCCGGCCTCGTCGGTCAACGCGCTGATCGCTCGTCACGCTCGTCGACCCGCTGGGCATCGCCGGCGCCGGCATCGCCCTCTGCGGCGCCTACGTCGTGATGCTGATCGTGATCCACCTGCTCACCCGGCGGCTGTTCACCGTGCCGTTCGAATGGCGGCGCCTCAGCGCCCTGGTCGGGCTGCTGGCAGTCGTGAGCGTCGGCGGCGAGCTGCTGCTGCCGACGTCCGGCCTGGCGGGTCTGGCCGCCCGCAGCGCGGCGCTCGGCCTGATCCCGATCGCCCTGCTCACCGGCGGTTTTCTCAGCCCGACCGAGCGCGCGCGTTTGACGGGTCTGATCCGGGGGAAGCGTCAATAGAGCGCGGAGGTACGCCAGGACGGCGGCACCGCGCATCCGTCCGTGGGGACACCCGGTGCGTCGGCCTGACAGGTCGGCGCACCGGTGCCTTCATACGCCTCAGAGCCGCGGCCCGAGGTTGTGGTCGGCCGCCGCCTCGCGCAGGCCCTCGCCGCGCTCGGGGTGCAGCGTCGCGGTGACGTGGCGCCAGTAGCGCTTGGGCTTGTGGCCGGGGACGACGATCGCCGCGACCGCGCGCAGCGCGTAGGTCCAGGCCGTCAGCCAGCGCACCGTCGCCGCAGCGGCGCGGCTGTGGTGCTTGTGCATGTAGCGGTCGCGGTTGCGCGACAGCTCGACGATCCGCCGCTCGGGCACTGCGCCCGTCGACAGCTGCTCGTGGTGGATGCAGCGCGCCGCGGGCACGTAGAGGGTCGGATGCCCCGCGTCGTGCAGGCGCTTGCAGAAGTCGACCTCGTCGGAGTAGACGAAGAACAGCGGGTCGAACCAGCCGATCTCGCGCGCGAGGTCCACGCGCACGAGCAGCGCCGCGGACTGCGCCCACTCGACATCGCGGGTCTCCTCGCCGACGGACTGGACCGTGAAGTGGCGGTGCAGGAAGAGGGCGCCCCAGAACGCGGTCACCGGGGTGGGAAAGCGCCACGCCGAGGGCTGACGCGTGCCGTCGGGGCGCAGCAGCGCGGCGCCGGCGGCGCCGGCATCGGTCCGTGCCTCGAGCGCCGCGTGCAGCGCGGCGACCGCGCCCGGCAGCAGCTCTGAGTCCTCGTTGAGCAGCAGCGCGTAGCGCCCGCGGGCGCGCTGCAGCAGCGTCGTGTCGTTCTCCCCCTTGCCCAGGCGCCGGTCGTTGACGATCACGAGATCGGTCGTGTCGTGCTTGCGCGCCGCCCCGGCCGAGCCGTCGCGCGAGGCGTTGTCGAGCACCAGCACCTCGGTCTCGAACGGCAGCGTCGCGCGCTCGGCGGCGACGGCGTCCAGGCAGCGCACGAGCAGCTCGCGCTGCTCGGTGTTCACGACGCAGAAGCTGAGCTCGATCATCGCCAGCCGCCGGTCTCACCGCGGTAGGTGCCGTCGCGTCGCAGCAGCACGCCGACGGTGCGGGCGAGGATCTTCACGTCCAGCGCCGCCGAGCGGTGCTCGATGTACCAGAGGTCGAGCTCGATGCGCTCGCTCCAGGGCAGCGCCGCGCGCCCGTTGACCTGGGCCCAGCCGGTGAGGCCGGGCTTGACCGCCAGGCGCCCGCGCTGGCGCTCGTCGTACTGGGCGACCTGCACCGGGATCGTCGGTCGCGGCCCGATCAGCGACATGTCGCCGCGCAGCACGTTGACGAGCTGGGGCAGCTCGTCGATCGCGGTCTGGCGCAGGACGGCGCCGATGCGCGTGATCCGCGAGTCGCCCTCGTCGACGGCCATCCCCGAGCCGAGCGTCTCGGCGCCCGCGACCATCGTGCGCAGCTTGAGGACGTCGAACTCGACGCCGTCCTTGCCGACGCGCCGCTGACGGTAGATCGGGTGCCCGGGGGACTCCAGGCGGATCGCGGCCATCACGAGCAGCAGCGGCACGCCGACGACCGCGAGCGCCGCGGCGCTGACGACGATGTCGACGAGGCGCCTCATCGCGTCCCCTCCGGCGGTTCCCAGCCCGCCGGGGTGCCATGGCGCAGCCAGTCCAGCAACCCCATCGCGATCGACGCGGTCGTCAGCACGTAATACCGGGCGATCAGCCCGGCGCGGCCGGCGCTGCGTCCCGCGGCCGCGGCGAAGAAGACGGCGAGCTGGGCGGCGAGCAGCAGCCGTGCGCTGCGGCTGACCGGCGCGAGCGCCAGCGACGCCAGCAGCAGCCAGACGTGCAGCAGCGGCGACCCGTAGCGCAGCAGCCGGTGGCTGACGATCATCAGCGCGTAGACGCGGCGGGTAGCCGCGCAGATCGGCGAGCCCGCCCGTCGCGACGATCGGCCAGGCGTGGCTCATCATCCGCCGCTTGCGCGCGAACTCGCCCTCGACCGTCGGCACCATCCGCTCGGTCGCGCGTGCAGCGGGCGCGTAGACGGCGCGGCGCCCGCGCTTGACGAAGTTGAACGGGAAGCTGAGGTCGTGGCCCATGACCTCGTCGACGACGAGGTACTCCGAGCGCCGCGTCGCGTAGATCGCGCCGTTGCCCGCGGTCACCGACCAGCGCGAGGACTCCAGCGTGCGCAGCGCCATCTCATAGCGCCAGTACAGGCCCTCCTGGTTGCCGCCATCAGGGCCCTCCCCGCCGACGAAGCTGACCTGCCCGCAGACGTAGCCGACGCCGGGATCGGCGAACGGCTTGACGAGCTCGCCGAGTGCGTCGGGTGCCCACAGGGCGTTGGCGTCGCTGAACGCGACGATCTCGCCGGCGGCGACCTCGACGGCCTGGTCCTGGGCGCGGATCTTGCCGCCGCGCGGCAGCTCGAGCACGACGTCGGCACCCGCGCGCCGTGCGAGCTCGGCCGTGGCGTCCGGCGACCCGTCGCAGGCGACGATGACCTCCAGCTGCTCGCGCGGGTAGTCGAGCGCCAGCGCATTGGCGACCTTCGTCGCGATCACCGCCTCCTCGGCGTAGGCGGCGACGATCAGCGAGACGCGCGGCGTGATCGCCTCGGCGCGCACAGGGCGCGCCGGCAGCAGCCGCAGGGCGGCGCCGTAGAGCGCCTGGGTCCAGGCGAGCAGGAGTGCGGGAAGCCAGAGCATCAGGACGTAAGGCGGTCGTACAGGGTGGCATGCGCCTGCGCGATCGCCGGCCACGCGTACGTCGTCGCCGCCGCCTCACGCGCGGCGGCGGCCAGCCGCTCGCGCTCGCCGGGGTCGCCGAGCAGCCGGTCGAGCGCTCCCGCAAGCGCCGCAGCATCGCCTGCGGGCACGTGCGCCGCGGCCTCGACCTCGGGAAACCCGCCGACGTCGGAGAGGACCAACGCCCGCCCGGACGCCAGCGCCGTGAACAGCACGCCCGACTGGTCGATCTCGCGGTAGGGCAGCACGACGATGTCCGCGTGCGCAAAGCACCAGGCCGCTTCGGCGTCGGAGACGTAGCGCGCCACGACCTGGGCGCCGGGCGGCGCCGGCGGGGGCTCCATCCGCGGCTGCCCGACGACCCACAGCTCGGCCTCGGGCGCCAGCGTGCGCCAGGCGTCATAGAGCACGTCCAGGCCCTTGTACGGGCGGATCAGACCGAAGAACAGCACCACCGGCCGTGACGGCTGCGCGAGCTCGGGCGGGCGGGCCGGGACGGCGGCGATCGGCAGCACCCCGTGGGGGATGACCGTCGCGTCGACGCCGAGCTCGGCGAGCCGGCCGCGCCCGTGCTCGGAGTGCACGACGACGCCGTCGGCCTGGCGCAGCAGCGCGGTCTGCGCCGCCCGCTGCCCGGGTCGCGGCTCGCGCGCGAGGACGTCGTGCGCGGTCAGGACGACCGGGCGCGCCGGCAGCAGCCGGCGGTCGAGCTGTGGCACGCTCAGCCACTGGAAGTGCACGACGTCGGCGGCCCGCGCCGCGCGCCGGTAGCGCAGCATGTCGGGCACATGGCGCGCCAGGCGCGCCGCGGCCCGCGCGCGAGCCGGCAGGCGCCCGGTGCCGCCGTAGAAGCGCTCGTCGACGCGATAGCCCCGCGGCGCCGGCACGTCGCCGTGTGCGAAGCGCGCGCTGACGAGCGTCACGTCCAGGCCGGCCTCGGCCAGGGCGGCGCTCAGCGCGTGGTCGTAGGGCGGCGTGTACGCGGGCGGGTCGACGATGTGGACGCGCACGGAGATCAGAACTGCCGCGAGCGCGCCTTGAGCTCGTCATAGAGCGTGTCGAGGGCTTTTCGCACCTCGTCGATGCGGTCCTCGAGCGCCAGCACCGCGTCGTCCTCGGTGCTGCCGCTGGCGGCGGCGGCCTCGTGCTCGCGCAGGCGCTCGCGCCGGGCCTCTTCCTCGCGCGCGCCCTCCATCGAGTTGAGGACGATCCCGATGAAGAGGTTGAAGATCAAGAACGACGCGACCAGCACGTAGGAGACGAAGAAGATGATCGTCCACTGGCTGAGGTCCTGCCCGGTCTCGATGTAGACCGGCAGGTTCTCGAGCGTCAGCAGCACGAACATCGTGATCATCGCCTGCCCGACGTTGCCGAAGTGCTCGGGGTCGTGGTCGTCGAAGATCAGCCAGCCGACCATCCCGTAGAGGTAGACGAGCAGCAGCGTCGCGACGGCCAGCGAGGAGACGCCGGGCACCGAGCGCGCGACCGCCGAGATGATCACGCGCAGGTCGGGCAGGAAGCGCACGATGCGCGCGACCCGCCCGAGGCGCAGCAGCCGCAGCAGCGTCGCGTTCTCCCGCAGCCCTGGCAGGAAGCTGCCGGCGACGACGACGAAGTCGAAGACGTTCCAGCCCGAGCGGAAGAACTGACCCGGCCGCGGCCAGTGCGCCGTCAGCCGGATGGCCAGCTCGACGACGAAGACGCCGAGGAAGACGTCGTTGAGCGTGCCGAGCAGGTCGCCGTGGCGCTGCTCGACGTTCTCGTAGGTCTCCGCGCCGAGGACGATCGCGTTCAGCGTGATCACGCCGAGCATCGCCACGTCGAAGCGCGGCGAGTCGGCGAGCGCGCGGCACGCCCGGACTAGTGGCCCATCTCGCAACGTCTCACCGCAAATCCCGGGCGCCGATCACCGCCAGGCGGCGTCCTCGACCCTCGAAATCCCTCCGGGATTCCTTCGGGTCTGCGTCCTTGCCTGACGGCGCCAGCACCCGGGATTTCCGGGTGGACGTCACGAGACGGACCACTACGGGATGAGCTCCGGCGCCTTGTCGGTCCACTGCTTGCGGAACGCGCGGATCGCGTCGAAGACGCCGTCGTTCATGGTCTTGCAGGAGAGCACGTGCGTCCAGGCGACCGCCGCCACCGCGGGGGTCATCTTCGTGTTGTTCTGGAACACCATGATCTGGTAGCCCGGGGAGCCGTTGAACGCCTCTGAGCCGAGCGTCTCGAGCTGGGAGACCGCGCGTGCGGGCGTGCCCGGCTTGTACTGGATCTCGATGCGCCCGTGCTCGAGTGAGTGGACCCAGTTCTCCGGGGCGGGCTCGTTGCCGGCCTCATAGATGCCGGCCTCCGCCGCGACCGGGTTGTGGTTGCCCGACGCCGGCGGGTTGGAGTTCTTGTACGTCACGGGCGTCGTGACGTGCGTCGAGCCCTCGTTCTCCGGGTTGGTGACCACGCAGCCGGCGGCCTTCGCCGCCTTCGCGAGGTCGGTCTCCTTGACCGCGGGGATCGGGACGGAGTTCTCGGCGCTGTCGGCGGGCTTGGCGTCGCCGCCGTTGTCGTCGCCGCCGCCGGACGCCAGCACGAAGACCACGGCGGCGACCGCCGCGAGCCCCAGCAGGACGCCGCCGACGATCTGCAGGCGCCGTGTGTTCGCCGCCTGCGCTGCGGCCTTCGCCTCCAGCGCCTCGCGCTCGGCCTTGCGCTGTGCCTTCTCCTCTTGGCGGCTGCTCACGCTGGGGAACGGTATACCGTCGCTCGCGCGCCCGCCTCGCTCCCTGCTGACAGGCTGTCAAGCGGATCGCTAGTCTGGCCCGATGGCCAAAACTCCCCGGGTATTGCGCGGCCAGGTCGCCGCGATCACCGGCGGCGCTCGCGGCATCGGCCGCGCGACCGCCAAGGCGTTCCTCGACCAAGGCATGAAGGTCGCGATCGGCGATCTCGACGCCACCACGGCTGAGCAGACCGCGCAGGAGCTCTCCAGCCTCGGGGAGATCAAGGCCTACCCGCTGAACGTCACCGAGTTCGAGTCCCACGAGGCCTTCATCGAAGCCGCCGAGAAGGACCTCGGGCCGATCGACGTCTACGTCAACAACGCCGGGATCATGCAGCTCGGGCTGTTCCTCGCCCAGGACGCCAAGACCGACCAGCGCCAGGTCGACATCAACGTCTTCGGCGTGCTGCACGGGATGCGCGCGATCCTGCCGCGCTTTCAGGAGCGCTACAGCGGCCACCTCGTCAACGTCGCCTCGACGGCCGGCAAGGGCGGCTTCCCCGGCGGCGCGGTCTACTGCGGCACGAAGCACTTCGTCGTCGGCGTGTCGGAGGCGGTGCGCGCGGAAACGCGGGAGACGCCGATCGAGGTCAGCTGCGTGATGCCGATCATCGTCAACACCGAGCTCGCCTCGGGCCTGCAGGCGGCGCGCGGGCTGAAGAACGTCAACCCCGAGGACGTCGCCAACGAGATCGTCGACGCGCTGCAGGTGCCGCGCTTCGACGTCTTCGTCCCGCGCAAGGTCGGACCGATCAACCAGGCGATGGCGGCTCTGCCGCGCCGCGGGCGCGAGGGCATCGCGCGTGCACTGAAGGCCGATCGCGTGCTGCTGGAGATCGACGACAGCTCGCGCCGCGCCTACGAGCTGCGCGCGTCGAACTCCGAGCCGGGCCTGGAGCCCGGCGACGCGCAGAAGCAGCTCACTGAATCGAGCTGAGCCACTCGACGATCCGGGCGCCGATCAGCGCGCCCTGATCCTCCTGGAGGAAGTGCGAGGCGTCCTCGATGACCTCGGGCTCGGGGCGCCCGAGCACCTCGGCGAAGCGCCGGCCGGTCTTCAGCGGGACGACGGGGTCCTCGGCGCCCCACAGCATCAGCATCGGGCGCGTGTCGGCCTTCAGCGCCTCGAGCACGGCGCGGCCCTCCGCCGCGCCCGGCGCGTCCGGCTCGTGGGGCATCAGCAGCGGGAAGGCGCGTGCGCCGGCCTTGGACGCCGGCGTCGGGAACGGCGCCTCGTAGGCGGCGACCTCGGCGTCGGACAGCTCGCGCTTGCAGGCGCCCTGCACGAGCATCCCGATCGGCAGATCCTCGGTGCGCTCGACGAAGTCGCGGAACGCGAACCAGGCGTCGGGCATCTTCTGGTGGCCGGTCGTCAGCCCGGTGTCGAGGATCACGATGCGCCCGAACGCCTCGGGCTGCTCGACGGCGAGGCGCAGGCCGATCGGCCCGCCCCAGTCGTGCACGACGAGCGTCGCGTCGCGCGGCGCGAGCTCGGTGATCAGCGAGGCCATCGCCGCGACGTGCTGGTCGTAGGAGTACCAGCGCATGTCGGTCGGCTTGTCCGAGCGCCCGAAGCCGACGAGGTCGGGCGCGATGCAGCGGTGGCCGGCGTCGCGGACCGGAGCGATCACGTCGCGCCACAGATGCGACCAGGTCGGCTCGCCGTGGAAGAACCAGACGGCCGGGCCGTCCTCGGGGCCGCTGGCGCTGTAGGCGATCCGCAGCCCGTCGCTGGTCTCGTGGTAGGAGGGCTCGGGGCCGGGGATGTCGGCGAAGCGCTCGTCAGGGGTGCGAAAGATGTCCAGGTCCGGCATCCGCAGCACCCTACGAGAACGGGGACCCGCCTGCGCGCGCTCGCGTGCCTGCGGCCGACGACGCGTCGACGTGCGCGCTCCGGCACCCCGACGTGCGACACTCGCGCCAGTGACGCGCGCCGTACTCCGCCTCATCGCGCTGCTGACGCTTGTCCTCGTCGCCCCGGCGCAGGCTGTTGTCACGTCCTCGCAGATCACGGCGCCGGCCGACCCGTACCAGGGGTTCTTCGACCTCACCGCGGGCCAGGGCCCCTACGGCATCCATGTCGCCGGCAGCGCGACCTCGTCGACGCTGGATGCGACCGTCGACATCCGCTGCTACGGGCCCGACGGGGTCGGCCCGGTGCTCGCGACGCTGCCGGTCGCCAACGGGTCCAACGGCTTCTCGGGCTGGATCGAGCCGCGCGGCCTGCAGCAGCCGTGCCTGCTGCGCGCCGTCCCGCCGGCCGCGGACTCCCAGCCGCAGGATCTCTCGGGCTACAAGGGGCCGCGCATGTACGCGTCGGTGCTCTCCGATGCGCGCGTCGGGGCGCTGGACTCGCCCAACGCCGGCACGCTCTACGACGTCTTCGACCGCGTCGTCACGCCGGGGCGCACGAGCACGCTGGCGCTCGGGGCGCTCGGCGGCTGCGGCGTGTACTTCGCGCGCCCGCTCGATCCCGCGGCCGACCCCAGCGCCGGCGGCCTCGACGTCTTCAACTGCGCAGGCTGGACCGATCTCACCGCCGACGGGACGCCGCAGTCGCGCTCGGACATCCTCGTCGACGGGCGCAACGCGTTCACCGCGGGGATGCTGCAGAGCAGCGGCGGGACGATGACCCACGTCCCCGGGATGCCGGGCCTCTCGGCGCAGCGCGGCTATGACCCCGCGACGGGGTCGCTGAAGGTCGACGAGGCGAGCACGGTCGTGCGCTGCGCCGGCGCGCTGTCGACCTTCCCGCCGCCCGATGCCGCTGCCGCGGGCGCGTGCGGGTCGCTCGTCGGCGCCGGGGTGCGTTACGCGCGCTCCTCGCAGACGTCTGACGACGGGCGCGTGGTGACGGTGACCGATCGCTGGAGCTCGACCGACGGCGCGGCGCACGCGCTGGACCTCGTGCTGGAGATGGACATGGACGCGCCGACCTACGGCTGGGAGATCCCGTGGGTCGGCCCGGGCTTCGCGGCTTATCCGGGAACAGCGTCGATCAGCGGCCCGCCGGCGGCGCCGGGGTCGATCTTCGTGCGCTCGGACACGACCAGGCCCGACGGGTTCGCAGCGCCGGTCGGCGCGATCACGTTCGCCAGCGCGCCCAACAGCATCGAGTTCTACGACGACGGCAACCCCGTCTCTCGCTTCGGCCAGCTGCACTACGTGCGCACGGTGCCGGCGACCGGTGAGCTGCTGCTGCAGCACAGCTACACGACCGGCACGTCGCTGGACGTGGTGCGCGTCATCGCCGGGCGCATCCAGGACGCGATGGCGGGCCCGGCGGTCGCGATCACCTCGCCCAGGCCGAACTCGCGGGCTCCGCGATCGCGGGTGCAGGTCACGGGCACGGCGACCGACAACGGCAGCGTGCGCTCGCTGACGGTCAACGGCGTGGGCGTGGCGGTCGGCGCCGCCGGCGCGTGGTCGCGGGCGGTGTCGCTCAAGCGCGGTGCGAACAAGATCACCGCCGAGGCCGCCGATACGCAGGGCAACCGCACGCAGGCGCAGATCACCGTGTCCTACGGCACCCCGGTGCGCTGCGTCGTCCCGAAGGTGGTGGGGCGGACGCGCACGTCAGCGTCGCGGCGGCTGCGGGCGAAGGGCTGCACGCTGGGCAAGGTGACGCGCAGGTACTACAAGCCGCGGCGCGTGAAGAAGGGCAACCGGCGCGTGACCGTGCGCTACCGGACCAACCGCGTCGTGACGCAGCGCATCAAGCCCGGCTCGAAGGTCGCGTCGGGCACGCGGGTCAACGTGACGGTCCAGGGCTTCAAGCCCAAGCGCGGCTAGCGGGCCGGCGTCGCCGCGCCGCTGCGCGACACGCGGATCGGGCCGTAGCGCGTGCCGCTCGCGGTGAAGGCCGCGACTCGCAGCGTCACCGTCGCGCGGCGCGCGCGGACGGTCAGCGTGCGCGAGGCCGCGAGGTGCAGCGAGCGGCGTTGTTGCTTGCGGCCGCGGACCGTGATCGTGACGGTCGCCCGGCGCCCGACGAGCAGCTTGCCCGCGCGCACCGTGAAGCGCAGACGCCCGTCGCGGTAGCGGGCGCGGTCGATCGTCAGCCGCGGCAGCTTGGCCGGGCTCGCGGTCGTCATCGCCAGCGCCTGCGGTGGCAGCGGCGCGGTCGTGAACGTCCACGTCTTCGTCAGCGGGATCTCCTGCGCGGTCAGCGCCACGGATGCCTCGTAGGTCGTGCCGGGCGTCAGCGGTCTGACGGGGATCAGGTGCGCTCCCTCGGGCAGGTAGTCGCCAAGGCTGTGCCCGTCGGGCGTCGCCACGTCGCGATCGGCGATCTTCAGCTCGACCGCTTGCCCGCCCGCGGGGCGCAGGGTCGCGGCGGTCACGTCGATTGCCGGCAATGGCGTCGGCCAGGGCCCGTCGACGAAGACCATCAGGTAGCGGCCGGTCTCCGTCCCCTGCGGGATGCCGAGCAGCTCGCCCGCGGTGAACGGCCCCTCGCGCGCGATCTCGCTGCCGTCGAAGCCGGTGGCGCGGTCGCGCGGGACGGTGTGGACGATCGGGGCCAGGGGCGCCGGTCGCGCGTACCCGGGCGCGCCCGGGGGCGGGCCGAACGTCGTCGCGCAGATGAGGCCGTCGCGCTCGGCGGCGCCCATCGTGCTGAGCCGCGGGACGAGCAGCTGGTGCAGGTGGATCGGCGCGTCGGCGAACGGGTTGCCGCGGTCCCAGCCGTCGCCGATCGACAGCACCGCGCCGCGGGAGACGGCGTCGCCCTCCGGGGAGTACGTCGGGTGCGCGGTGTCGGGCTCGCCGTGGCTGAGCGTGCGCCCGTGGGCCTGCTGGTAGGCGTCGTGCTTGGCACAGGCCAGCGACCAGGGAGGGTTCTCCGTGACGTCTGCGGGCAGGCCGGCGATCGCGCGCTCGGCGTTGAGCAACGCGACGATCTGACCGGCTGTAGCTGCATGCGCCGGCGCGACCGCGGTCACCATCCAGGCCGCGGCGAGCGCGGCGACGCTCGCGCCCTTCCCCATACGAGTGAACTGTACGTCCTCGGGTAGGTTGTCGCGGCGATGACCGACTCCCGCGACCAGCTTGCCATCGACACGATCCGGACGCTCAGCATGGACGCCGTCCAGCAGGCCAACTCGGGACATCCGGGGATGCCGATGGCGATGGCGCCGGCGGCCTACCTGCTCTACGCGAAGCTGCTGCGACACGACCCGGCGGATCCCGACTGGCCCGACCGCGACCGCTTCGTGCTGTCTGCGGGACACGGGTCGATGCTGCTCTACTCGGCGCTGCATCTCGCCGGCTATGACCTTCCGCTGGAGGAGCTCAAGCGGTTTCGCCAGTGGGGCTCACGCACGCCGGGTCACCCCGAGCGCGAGCGCCACGGCGACGGCTGGCTGACGCCGGGCGTCGAGGTCACGACCGGCCCGCTCGGCCAGGGCTTTGCCAACGGCGTGGGCATGGCGGTCGCCGAGGCGTTCCTGCGCGACCACTACGGCGCCGAGGTCGTCGACCACCACGTCTACGCGATCTGCTCCGACGGCGACCTGATGGAGGGCGTCGCGTCGGAGGCGGCGTCGCTTGCGGGCAAGCTCAAGCTCGGCAAGCTCGTCTATCTCTACGACGACAACTCGATCTCGCTGGACGGCCCGACCGAGCTGAGCTTTGACTCCGAGGACGTCACCAAGCGCTTCGAGGGCTACGGCTGGCATGTGCTGTCGGTTCACGACGCCAACGACCTGCCCGCGCTCGAGGCGGCGATCAGGGCCGGTCAGGCGGAGACGACGCGCCCGACCCTGATCCGCGTGAAGTCGATCATCGGCTACCCCTCGCCGAACAAGCAGAACACGTCCAAGGCGCACGGCGCGCCGCTCGGCGAGGACGAGGTCCGCGCCACGAAGGAGGTCCTCGGCTGGGATCCCGACGCGACGTTCCTCGTCCCCGACGGCGTCTACGAGTCGTTCGACCCGCAGCGCGGCGCCGGCCTGCGCGCCGAGTGGCAGGCGCGCTTTGACGACTGGCGCGCGGCTGACGGCGACCGCGCGAGCGAGTGGGACCTCGCCTGGCAGGGCAAGGCGCTGCCCGGCCTGGGCGACGCGTTGCCGCCGGATTGGGGCAAGGACAAGCTCGCCACGCGCGTCGCCGGCCAGAAGGCGATGGCCGCGTTCGCGGCGTTCGTGCCGACGATGGTCGGCGGCGCGGCGGACCTCAGCGAGTCGACGAAGACGGAGTTCCCGCCGGTCGAGGACGAGCGCTACCACGACGCGACCCGGCCGGGGCGCAACATCTACTACGGCGTGCGCGAGCACGGCATGGGCGGCGTCGTCAACGGCATGGCCGCGCATGGCGGCATCGTGCGGCCGTACGGCTCGACGTTCATGCAGTTCGCCGACTACATGCGCGGGTCGATCCGGCTCGGTGCGCTGCAGAACCTGCCGACGGCGTGGGTCTTCACGCACGACTCGGTTGCGCTGGGCGAGGACGGGCCGACGCACCAGCCCGTCGAGCACCTCGCCGCGCTGCGCGCGATCCCGCAGCTGACGGTGCTGCGCCCGGGCGACCCGAACGAGACCGCCGAGGCCTGGCGCGTGATCCTCGAGGAGCTCGAGGGCCCGGCGGCGCTGGTCCTCTCGCGCCAGGACCTCGCGGTGCTCGCGGACGCCGGGCCGGGTGTCGGCCGCGGCGCCTATGTGCTGCGCGAGGTTGCGGGCGCCCAGGCCGTCGTCGTCGGCACCGGCGCGGAGCTCGGCACGGCGATCGGCGCGGCTGAACTGCTGAGCGCCGACGGGATCGCGGTGACCGTCGTGTCGATGCCGTCGTGGGAGCTGTTCGCCAAGCAGGACGACGCCTACCGCGAGTCCGTCCTGCCGGCGGGGCTGCCGAAGGTCTCCGTCGAGGCCGGGATCTCCCAGGGCTGGTCGGCGTGGGTCGACGCCTCGGTGTCGATCGAGCGCTTCGGCGCGAGCGCGCCGGGGCCCGAGGTGCTCGAGAAGCTCGGCATCACGTCCGAGGCGGTGGCGGCGAAGGTCAAGGACCTGCTTTGAGTCACGAGCGCTGGCGCGTCAAGCCGGGGTCGCGGCTGTCGCTGGCGCGGATCGCGACGGACTCCACCGACGGCGCGCCGGGTGACAAGAAGAAGACGAAGGAGGCGAGCGCCGCGCTGCGCGAGGAGCTCGACGCGCTGCAGGGGCGCCTCTACGCCGAGCACGGGCAGGCGCTGTTGATCGTCCTGCAGGCGATGGACGCCGGCGGCAAGGACGGCACGATCCGCTCGGTCTTCGCCGGCGTCAACCCGCAGGGCGTGAAGGTCACGTCGTTCAAGGTGCCGACCGAGGAGGAGCGCGCGCACGATTTCCTCTGGCGCATCCATCCGCACGCGCCGCGCCTGGGGGACATCGGGATCTTCAACCGCAGCCACTACGAGGACGTGCTCGTCGTGCGCGTGCACGAGCTGGTGCCCAAGGCGGTCTGGTCGCAGCGCTACGCGCACATCAACGCGTTCGAGGCCGACCTCGCCGCCGCGCGCACGCGGATCGTCAAGCTCTTCCTGCACATCTCCAAGGACGAGCAGCGCGCACGCCTGCAGGAGCGCATCGACCTCCCCGAGAAGCGCTGGAAGTTCAACCCGGGCGATCTCGAGGAACGCAAGCTCTGGGACGACTACCAGCGCGCCTACAAGGACGCGCTGACGAAGACGTCGACCGACCACGCACCGTGGTACGTGATCCCCGCCGACCGCAACTGGTACCGCGACTGGGCCGTCCTGAACGTCCTCGTGGGCACGCTGCGCGAGATGAACCCGAGGTACCCACCACCCCCCGAGGACGTCGAGGGCACCCTCATCCCCTAACAGCCCGGGGGTCAACAGCCCGGGGGTCAGATCTTGAATTCGAGCATCTCTCGGGTTTCAGGGGGGCGAGAACCAGTCGGTCGCGCGCTATCAAGGGCATGACCCGACCTCTTCGTCTCCTCGTCCCCGACGGGACCTACCACGCCGTCGCGCGCGGCATCGACCAAGGCTCGCTGTTCCGCGACGACAGTGATCGGCAGGTCTTTCTCCGGCTCCTCGCGCGCGTCGCCTCACGGCTGGAGTGGGTCGTCCTTGCGTATTGCCTGATGGACAACCACTACCACCTGCTCGTGCGCACGCCCCACGGCAACCTCGACCGCGGCATGCAGCAGTTGAATTCGGGGCATGCCCAGGCCTTCAACCGCCGGCATGGCCGTATCGGCCCGCTTTTTCAGGGGCGTTATCACGGGCCGCTGATCCAGCGCGACAGCCATGTGCTCGAGGTGATGCGGTACATCGCGCTCAATCCTGTGCGTGGCGGTGTCGTGCGCGTCCCGGAGTCGTGGGCGTGGAGCAGTCACCCAGCGATGGTCGGCAGGGTCGTCGCAGCGCCGTTCCTGGCCGTGTCGGAGGTCCTCTCGTGGTTCGGCGGTTCGCGCGCGGTCTACCTCGCCTTCGTCGACGCAGGTCATCCGCGGGACGAGCTCGATCACGACGGAGCCACTTACGGTGACACGGAGTTCGCCCAGGCGGTCCTGCCCGATGACCGGCCGTCGAGCGAGATCGCTCGCCGCGACTGGACGCGCGGTCGGCCGCTCCTGCGCGGCCTGCTCGATCGCGACGACCGAGGCCAGGCCATCGCCACGGCATATCGCAGGCACGGCTACCCGTTGAGCGCGATCGCGGTCGAGCTGGGACTCCATGTCTCCACGGTCAGCCGCGCGCTGCGCCGGTTCGAACAGGAGGACGCCGCGTGAGCGCGGAAGCTCTGACCCGAAACCCGCGAAATGCTCGATTGCAAGATCTGACCCCCCGGGGTTAGGGGGCGCGCCAGCACGTGAAGGCGGCCTCGCTGGTGCTGCCCATCGCCGTGATCATCGCTTCGTTGTCGAAGCCCGGCAGCGCCTGCAGGCGGGCCAGCAGGTCGCCCGACACGCGCGACTGCGGCAGCGCGACGCCGTGCGACTCGCCGCGCGCGATCAGCACGTAGAAGACGTCCTCGGCGACCGGGCCGTCCGCGGTCGTCATGACCCGCACCTCGCCGAGGTCCTCCCAGCGCACGGCCTCGATGACGCCGTCGCCGCGGCGGTACGTGACGCCGCGGGCGTCGACCTCGACGCCCGCGCCGCGCGCGATCCGCGCCCACGGCAGCGCCGCGCGGTCCAGCAGCATCTCGCGCACGTCGTCGAGATGTGCGAACGGCGCGAGCAGCGCCTCGGGCCGATCCGGGAACGCGAAGCGGTAGACGGTGACATGGCCGAGCCTGAACGGACCGAACGGGCGCGGGACGCGGTCGATGGTGACGCGCACGTCGTCGCGCGACCAAGCTCCGACGAGGCCGACCGGCTCCTCGTTGACGCGATCGACAGACATCTCGACGAGGAAGATCGTGCCGGCGCTGAGGGCGACAACGATCTGTTGCGGCAACCCGACGGTTCCCTGCTCCGGGCGGACCGGCATCGCGACGAGCAACGGCTCGCCACAGAACGGCTGGCAGCTGCGCACGAGCCTGCGCATCGGCCGATCCCAGGTGCCCATCGGCGCCACTCAGGCCGTGGCGGGCTCCGCCGTGACGGTCGTCGCCGTGGCCGCGCCGAGGATCAGGTCAGCGGCCTTCTCGGCGACCGCGATCACCGGCGCGTTGGTGTTGCCGCGCGGCACCGTCGGCATGATCGAGGCGTCGACGACGCGCAGGCCCTCGGTCCCCCGCACACGGCACTGGGGGTCGACGACAGCGAGCTCGTCCGTCCCCATCTTGCACGTGCCGACGGGGTGGTAGAGCGTGTGCACGGTCAGCCGCGCGTAGGCGAGCACGTCCTCGTCGCTGCCGGATGCGGGGCCCTGCATCACCTCCGCGACCGCGCCGCGCAGCGGCTCCTGCTCGGCGATCTCCAGCAGGGTCTGGACACCGGCGATCAGCGAGCGCCGGTCGGCCTCGGCCTCGAGGTAGTTGTGCTGGATCAGCGGCTTGCAGGTCGGCTCGGGCGAGACGAGGGCGACGAATCCGCGGCTCTCCGGCTTGAGCACGCACGCCAGCCCCGACGTCCCGTGACGGTCACCGGGGACGAGGCCCTCCGCACGCAGCGCGCCGGGGATGAAATGCAGCTGCACGTCGGCGTCGGCCAGCGCCGGGTCGGTGCGGATGAACCCGCCGGCCTCGGCGAGGTTGGACGTCAGCGGCCCGGTGCCGTCGTCGGTCCACTCCGCCAGCGTGTCGTCGTTCATCGCCATGAACAGCGAGTCCTCGCCGTTGATCTCCCAGCAGACCGTCGCGTTGACGTGGTCGGAGAGGTTCGTCCCGATACCCGGCGACTCCGCGACGACGGGGATCTGCAGCAACTCGAGCTCCTCGGGTCGCCCGATCCCCGACAGCATCAGCAGCTGCGGCGAGTTGTAGGTGCCGCCGCAGACGATGACCTCGCCGCCGGTGCGGAACTCGACCGCCTCCTGGTTCGGGCGCCGCCCCGCGACGCCGACGGCGCGCGTCCCCTCGAACAGAACCGCCGTCGCGTGGACGTTCGTCTCGACGGTGAGGTTCGCGCGGTCGGCCACCGGGTGCAGGTAGCACGCGGCCGTGCTGCCGCGGCGCCCGTCGCGATGGGTGACCTGGTACCAGCCCATGCCGTCCTGCGCCGCGCCGTTGAAGTCCTCGTTGTCGGGCATGCCTGCGGCACGCGCGGCGTCGAGCATCGTCTGGATGATCGGTGTGCGCGCGCGGCCCTCCTCGACGCGCAGCGGCCCGCCGGCGCCGTGGTACTCCGATGCGCCGCGGGCGTTGTCCTCGGCCTTCTTGAAGTAGCCGAGCATCTCGTCCCAGCCCCAGCCCTCGCAGCCGAGGTCACGCCACTCGTCGTAGTCGGAGTGCGCACCGCGGATGTACACCATCGCGTTCGTCGAGGAGGAGCCGCCGAGCGTCTTGCCGCGCGGCAGGACGAGGCGGCGGTTGTGCAACTGCGGCTCCCAGCACGTCGCGTGGTCCCAGTCGACGTCGCTGCGGATGATCGCCGCGACGCCCGCGGGGATGTGGATGAAGTCGTTGCTGTCCGGCGGCCCGGCCTCGATCAGCAGCACCTGGCACTCCGGATCCGCGCTCAGGCGGTTGGCGAGCACACAGCCGGCGGACCCGGCGCCGACGATGATGTAGTCGAACATGGCGGGCCGATGCTCCCGCCGCCTCGACACCGCGTCAAGTCAGGGGCGCCTGCCCGAGCGTCCCGTAGTGGCGCTCGAGGTCCTTCTGGAAGTGCTTCATCTCGCGCCCCGCGCCCAGCGCGGTCGGCAGCGCGCCGACCACGGGAATGTTGCGGACGATGCCGCCGGGCATGAGATCTGCCACGTCGCGAAGTTCGCGCATCTTCCAGAGGAACTTCAGCGTCGCGATCGGCGTCCACTTCTCGGGGATCGCGTCGCGCACCTTCTCGGCGTTGGTCGCGTAGAGCCGGTCAAGCAGCGAGCCGTCCGACGTCCCCGCGGTCAGCGCCTCGGCTGCGGCGACGTCGTCGACCAGCCCCCACAGCACGAGCAGGTCCGCGGCGATCTGCGTGTCCGTCCGCGACGGCGCCTTGACCGCGGCGATGTCGATCGCTGCGCGCGCCTCTTCGATGAGCTGCACGCCCTCGGCCGGCAGCTGGCCGACGAGGCCCGCGAGCCCGGTCAGCGCACCCATCCGCCGCGCGCGCTTGCGCGCCGTCTTCGTGTCCTGCTTGGCGTCGCCAGGCAGCTCGTTGGCGCGCTCGTCGAGCAGCACGCGCACCAGCGCGACGACGGTCTTCTCGGGAATCCGCGGCAGCTTCTCCGAGCCCCCGCCGGCGTCCGCGCCGGGCTCGGTCGCCTCGTCGAGCGTGCGGACGATCGTCGCGATCTGCTCCTTGGACAGCGGCAGGAACGGGCCGCTCATGCCGAGAGCCTCCCCACGATCTCGGCGGCGTGGCGCGTGTAGTGACCGAGGTCGAAGACGTCGTCGAGGTCCAGCCCCGCGCAGCGCTCGTCGGCGGCGGCGAGCTCACGCAGCGGCGTCGCGCTGTCCCAGGCCTCCTGCGCGAGCTCCTGGGCGATGCGGTAGGCGTCGTCGCGCTGCAGGCCGCCGGCGACGAGCGCGAGCAGCAGGCGCTGGCTGAACAGCGCGCCGTGGGTCAGCTCGAGGTTTGCGAGCATCCGGTCGGGGTGGACGACCATCCCGCGCACGATCCGCAGCGCGACGTGTGTCGCGTAGTGCAGGAGGATCGTCGCGTCGGGCAGGACGACGCGCTCGGCGCCGGAGTGCGAGATGTCGCGCTCGTGCCACAGCGCGACGTTCTCCAGACCGACCTGGGCGTACCCGCGCAGCACCCGCGCGAGACCCGTGATGCGCTCGGTGTTGATCGGGTTGCGCTTGTGGGGCATCGCGCTGGAGCCCTTCTGCTGGCCCGTGCGAAACGGCTCCTCGACCTCGCGGACCTCGGTGCGCTGGAGGTGGCGGATCTCCGTCGCGAAGCGCTCGAGGCCGGCGCCGGCGAGCGCGATCGCACCGAGCAGCTCGGCGTGGCGGTCGCGCGGGACGACCTGCGTGGAGACGTCCTCGGGCTCCAGCTCCAGCCGCGCGAGCACGCGCCGCTCGAACTCCGGGGAGGTCGCGGAGTAGGTGCCGACGGCGCCGGAGATCGCGCCGGTCGCCGCCTGGCCGAAGGCGCGCTCCAGCCGCGCGGCGTTGCGCGTCGCCTCCATCGCGAAGCCCGCGAGCTTGATGCCGAACGTCGTCGGCTCGGCGTGCACGCCGTGTGTTCGCCCGACGCAGACGGTGTCGATGTGCGCGCGCGCCTGCTCCGCCAGCGCCGCCGCGAGCTCGTGCGCCTGCGCGACGACGATCGTGCCCGCCTGCTTGAGCTGCAGCGCCAGCGCCGTGTCGAGGACGTCCGAGGACGTCAGCCCGTAGTGGATCCAGCGCCCGCTCTCACCCGCGCTGGCGCTCAACACGTCCACGAACGCCGCGACGTCGTGGTCGGTGACCTGCTCGCGCTCCTGCACGGCAGCGACCGTGAACGTCGCCGCGCGGATCGCCGCGAGGTCCTCCGCTGTCGGGCCGTCCATCTCCTCGCAGGCGGCGACCTCGACCTGCCGCCATGCCTCGAGCTTGGCCTCGTCGGTCCAGATGGCGCCCAGTTCGGGCCGCGTGTAGCGGGCGATCACGGCCACGGACGCTATCGGCGCCGGTACCTTGAGCGCATGCCGGATGCCTCGACCTTCCTGCTGTTCGCCGGCGCGAGCCTCGTGATGCTCGTGATCCCGGGCCCCGCGGTGCTGTTCATCGTCACCCGCAGCCTCGAGCACGGGCGCCGTTCGGGGCTCGTCTCGATGCTCGGCGTGCAGGCCGGCGGGCTCGTCCATGTGGCCTTCGCGACGGTTGGCCTGTCGGCGCTGCTGGCGTCCTCGGCGACCGCGTTCAGCATCGTGAAGTACGCCGGCGCCGCCTACCTGATCTGGCTCGGGCTGTCGCGCCTGCTGCGCAAGGGGTTCGAGCCCGAGGAGCAGGTGCCGCGCCCGGCGTCCTACGCCCGCCTGTTTCGCCAAGGCGCGATCGTCAACGTGCTCAACCCCAAGACCGCGATCTTCTTCCTCGCGTTCCTGCCGCAGTTCGCCGACCGCTCCGCCGGACCGGTCGCGCCGCAGCTGCTCGTGCTCGGCTTCGTGTTCCTGACGATCGCGGTGATCAGCGACGGCACGTACGCGCTGCTGGCCGGCACGCTCGGCGATCGCCTGCGCCGGCGCCCGCGGGTACGCCAGCGGATCGAGCGGGGCTCGGGGCTCGTTTACATCCTGCTCGGCACCGGGGCGGCTGTCGAGGGCTAGACTCGCCGCGTGCGGTGGGTGCTCGTGGTGCTGGGGGTCTTTGCGCTGGTCGCGCCGAGTGCGTCTGCGCGCGTCGCCAAGAAGCCGTGGCCGCCGGCAACAGGTCCGGGCCAGCTCTTCGTCCACTTCGGCGAGGAGCACATCCGCGACGAGGACGGGCCGACGCTGCTGCCGAAGGTCGCGGGCGAGGCGGCCCGCTACAAGCCCGCGCTCGTGACGACGTCCGGCGACAAGGCCACCGACGGCGTCGAGGAGCAGTTCGCCGACTGGGACAAGGCGATGAAGGCGCTCGACGACGCCGGCGTCCCGTTGCTCGCCGGGCGTCGGCAATCACGACCGCACGTCGCCGCTGCCGCCCGGCCTGGAGGGGACCGCGGGGCTGTTCGAGCTGACGCTGCCGGACTCGTTCGACGTCTACCGCGCGCACTTCGCCAAGCGCCCGTACCCGTGGGGCGACGGCGCGCCCTATCCAGGCATCGGCCTGGCGCAGCGCCCCACCACCGATCCCTCCGGCGCGGCCGCGATCTACAGCGCCGACGTCGGCAACGTGCGCTGGATCTTCCTCGACAACTCGTGCTGGTCGCTGAGCGCCTGCGACAACTTCCAGGTGCGCGCCGACGACCACACCGATCGCCAGCTCGACTTCCTGCGCAGCGCAGCCACCGAGGCGACGCAGCAGGGCAAGGTCGTCTTCGTCGTGATGCACATCCCGACGCAGGACCCGCGCGACCAGAGCTACACGGACGCGACCGCCCAGAACCACATCATGGGCAAGGGCCTCCCACTGCGGGCGGCGGACAACGGCGCCTTCGAGCAGGTCGCCCAGGAGTCCGGCGTCGACGGCGTCTTCGTCGGGCACATCAAGGGCCAGTTCCTCTACCGCGGCCGTGGCGACGTCCCCTACTTCATCGACGGCGGCGCTGGCGGCGAGCTCTACACGACCGGTCCCGTCGGGACTGACCACGGCTACTGGCACGGCTTCCGGCTCGTACGCGTCGACGACGCCAAGGTGACGACCGACACCGTGCCGATCTTCGTCGAAGACGGCATCACGATCGAGGGGCCCGACAGCGTCGCGATCGGGCAGTCGGCGAGCTTCCAGGGCTTCGGCAAGCAGCCGGTGTTCAAGGACCCGGCCAAGGTGCCACACCTGGAGCTGCGGGATCCCGCGCCGAAGGCCAGGGCCGCGAACCGGCGCCTGATGGGCTGGCTGATCTGGCTGCTGCCGCTGGGCATCACCGGCCTGTTCGCGCTGGTCGCAGCGAAGGCGCGACTGCTGCAGCGCGGTCCGCGCACGGCGCTCGCAGCGCTGACCGGCTATGTCGTGATCAGCGGGGCCGGAGCGGTCGCGATCGCCCAGCAGGAGCTCCCGACGAGCACGCCCAAGAGCGCGCTGCCGACGCCGGCGCGGATATGGACGAGCGCGAACCCGCACGTGCTGGCGCCGCGGGCCGTCGAGAACGACGACGCACGCCGCGATGCGGCGACGCAGACGATCGGTGGGAGCTTCGCCGCGCGCTGTCCGGGGCGCACCTGGCTGTCGCTGACGTCGGGCTTCGAGGAGACGACGAAGGCGATCACCGTGCCGGCCCGATCGGGCAAGCTGCTGCGCTCGGTCGCGTACGGCACGCGTCGTATCCGCCGCGGACGCCGCGCCTACGTCGCAACGGTGCGGCCGGCGCAGCGCGTCGTCATCCGGGCGGTCGTCAAGCGCGGCAAGCACGTCGTCGGCACGCTGCTGCACGGCTGCACCGGACAGCCCAAACGCCTGCTGCTCGACACGCGCGGCAACGCGCCCGGGACCTACACGGTGTCGATCGCGGTGCTGTCGGACCGAAAGCCGCAGTACCGGCGCTTCCGCGTTCAGATCACGCGGTGAGGATGCGCACCGCGAGGTGCGCGGCGTTGCGCGAGTTGTCCAGCCCGACGGCCGCGACCGGCACGCCCGGCGGCATCTGCACGACCGACAGCAGCGCGTCGAGCCCGCCGGCGGCCGAGAGGCTCGAGGACAGCGGCACGCCGATCACCGGCAGGTCGGTGTGGGCGGCGGCGACGCCCGGGCAGCGCGGCGGACAGTCCCGCGCCGGCGATGATCACGCGCAGCCCGCGTCCGCGTGCGCCGCTGCAGTACTCGACGACGCGCGCCGGGTCGCGATGCGCGGACATGACCTCGATCTCGTAGGGGACCTCGGCGTCCTGCAGGACCTTGCCGGCCTTCTGCATCAGCTCCATGTCGGACTGCGAGCCCATGATGATCCCGACGAGCGGGCCGCTCGGCGAGGGCTCGGCGTATGTCTGGGTGCTCGTCTCGGTGTAGGTCTGTTGCTCGCTCATGATCTGGGGCTCGCGTGTCGTTCGACGGCGCGCTGCGCGATGTCGCGACGCAGCTGGCGGCCATCGAAGGTGATCTGGTCCGCGGCAGCATAGGCGGCGTCGCGCGCGGCGGCTGGGTCGGGGCCCAGGCCGGTGACGTTGAGTACGCGGCCCCCGGCCGTGACGAGGGCGCCGTCGGCGTTGCGCGCCGTGCCGGCGTGGGTGACCTCGACGTCGCCGGCGACGGCCTCGATCCCGCTGATGACGTCGCCGTGCGAGGAGGTCTCGGGGTAGCCGCCGCTGGCCAGCACGAGCGTGACCGCCCAGCCGTCGTCGAACGCCAGCTCGGCGCCGGCGAGGCCGCCGGGCGTCGCCGTCCGCATCAGCAGGTCGAGCAGGTCGCTGGTCAGCCGCGGCAGCACGGCCTGTGTCTCGGGGTCGCCGAAGCGGACGTTGTACTCGATGACCTTCGGGCCCTCGTCCGTCAGCATCAGGCCGGCGTAGAGGATGCCGCGAAACGGCGTGCCGCGGCGCTTGAGCTCGTCGACGATCGGCTGGTGCACGAGCGCGGAGATCGCCGCGTGGTCGTCGACACCACCGACCGGCGAGTAGGAGCCCATGCCGCCGGTGTTCGGGCCCTCGTCGCCGTCGAAGATCCGCTTGTAGTCCTGGGCGGGCGCGAGCGGGACCGCGCGCTCGCCGTCACAGAGCGCGAGCAGGCTGAGCTCCTCGCCGGTCAGGTGCTGCTCGATCACGACGTCGCCGGCGCCGTGCTTGCGCTGGACGAGGAACTCGTGGAGTGCGTCGCGGGCTGCGTCCTCGTCGTCGGCGATGACGACGCCCTTGCCGGCCGCGAGGCCGTCGAACTTCACGACCGCGGGATAGCTCCCGCCGATCGCCTCGAGGCCGGAGTCGACGCTGTCGACGACCGCGAAGTCGGCCGTCGGCACCCCGGCCGCGCGCATGACCTCCTTGGCGAAGGCCTTGGAGCCCTCGAGCCGGGCCGCGGCGCTGATCGGGCCGGCGACCGCGATCCCGGCGGCGTCGAGGGCGTCGGCGAGGCCGGCGACCAGCGGGGCCTCGGGCCCGGGCACGACGAGGTCGACGGCTTCGTCGCGCGCGAGCGCCACGAGGCCGTCGATGTCCATGACGCCGACACCGGCGAGCCGCGCGTCCTGTGCGATCCCCGGGTTGCCGGGCGTGGCGATGATCTCCGGGACCTGCGGCGAACGGCGCAGGGCGCGGACGATCGCGTGCTCGCGACCGCCCGCACCGACGACGAGGACCTTCAAAGGCTGGCGATGAACTCGTCGACGGGAATCGCGACGAGCGTCTCGTACTTGGCGGTCCCGCGCGAGCCGAGCTCCAGCGAGACGCGGGCCATCGTCGACTCGTCGGGCGCCTCGACGACGCTGATGAAATCGAAGCGGCCGAGCGTCGACCACTGCGCCTTGACGATGGCGCCGAGCTGTTCGACCTCTTTGTTGACCTCGCGGATTCGCTGCGGGTTGTTCTTGACCGTCTGCACGCCTTCAGGGGTCAACGTCGACAGCATGATGTACGTGGGCATGTCGTCGTTCTACCCGATCGGTGAGATGGTGTGGACTGTGAAGGCGATGAACCGTGGTCTGCTGGCGCTCGCCGCACTCGCTCCGGGTCTCCTCGCAACGCCCGCCGGCGCCGCCGAGATCCGCACGGATCGCGCCTGTTACGCCGATCCGACGATCCGCAAGGACACCGTCAGCTGGACCGGCTCGGGCTTCACCCCCGGCGGGCTGTTCCAGCCGACGCTGGACGGTGCGGCGCTGCCGGGCGGTGGTGGCACGGGCAACGCCGACGCCGGCGGCGCGGCCGCCGGGAGCTTCGCCGCACCGTCGCTTGAGCGCGGGACGATGCAGCACACGTTCACGCTGGGTGTCTTCGAGGGCGCGAATGAGCCGACGACGACGTTCACGGTCTCCAAGCTGCGCGCGACGTTCAGCCCGGCATCGGGCAATCCGCGCACGCTGCGGGTGCGCTTCAGCCTCCACGGCTTCGGCCTGTCGGGCGCGCAGAAGCCGCCGATCTACGTCCACTACGTCCGGCCGAACGGCCGCGTGCGGTCGTCCGTCCGGCTCGGCACCGGCGTGGGCCAGTGCGGATCGCTGCGCAGCAGCCGCCGGCGCCTGTTCGGATTCCGCGCGGGCCGCGGCCGCTGGACGCTGCAGTTCGACACCGCCAAGAAGTACGTGCGACCGACGCCGACCTCGGCGTTCCTGTTCTACCGCGTGCCCGTCAGCGTCCGCTGACCCCACCACCAACAAGGGGTCAGATCTTGCAATCAAGCATTTCTCAGGTTTAGTGCCAGAGCTTGCGCAAGCTCTGGCACTAAACCCAACAGACGCTCGATTTCAAGATCTGACCCCCGCCGTCAGGCGGCGGCTGGGGCTCGGTCTTCGGCGCGGCTGAGCACGAGGTCGCCGTCGCCCGCGTCCACCCGGACGGTGTCGCCCTCGCGGAAGTCGCCCTCCAGGATCGCCAGCGCCAGCGGGTCGACCAGGCGCTTCTGGATCACGCGCTTGAGCGGGCGCGCGCCGTAGACCGGGTCGTAGCCGAGGTTGCCGAGCAGCATGCGCGCGTTGTCGGTCAGCTCGATCTCGATCCCGCGCTCGCGCACGCGGCCCACCAGGCGCTCGACCTGGATGTCGACGATGCGCGCGATGTGCTCGCGGTCCAGCGCGTGGAACTCGACGATGTCGTCCAGGCGGTTGATGAACTCCGGCTTGAACGTCGCCTCGATGTCCTTGGCGTTCGTGGTCATGATCAGCACGGCGTTCTTGAAGTCGACCGTGCGCCCCTGACCGTCGGTCAGGCGCCCGTCGTCCATCACCTGCAGCAGCGTGTTGAAGACGTCGGGGTGCGCCTTCTCGATCTCGTCGAGCAGGATCACCGAGTACGGTCGCCGGCGCACGGCCTCCGTGAGCTGGCCGCCCTCCTCGTAGCCGATGTAGCCGGGGGGCGCGCCGATCAGCCGCGCGACCGCGTGCTTCTCCATGTACTCGGACATGTCGATGCGGACCATCGCGTCCTCGGAGTCGAACATGAACTCCGCCAGCGCACGCGCCAGCTCGGTCTTGCCGACGCCGGTCGGGCCCATGAACAGGAACGACCCGATCGGGCGGTCGGGGTCCTGCAGCCCGGCGCGCGAGCGGCGCAGCGCCGCGGACACCGCGGTGACGGCCTCGTCCTGGCCGATGACACGCTGGTGCAGGCGCTCCTCCATGTGCACGAGCTTCTCGATCTCGCCCTCCAGCAGGCGGCTGACCGGGATGCCGGTCCAGCGCCCGACGATCTCGGCGACGTCCTCGGGCGTGACCTCCTCCTTGAGGTAGCGCACCTCGTCAGAGGCGCCGCCCTCGGCCGCCTCGGCCGCCGCGAGCTCGGCCTCGAGCTGGGGGATCTCGCCATGGCGCAGGCGCGCCGCCGCCTCGAGGTCGGCCTCGCGCTCGGCGCGCTCGAGCTCGCGGTGCAGCTGCTCGAGCCGCCCCTTGATCGTCGCGACACCCTCGATGGCGGACTTCTCGGCCTGCCACTCGGCCTTCATCGCGTTGGCCTGCTCGCGCAGCTCGGCGAGCTCGCGCTGCAGCGCGGCCAGCCGCTCGCGCGAGGCGTCGTCCTTCTCCTTGGCCAGCGAGGTCTCCTCGATCTCCAGCTGCAGGATGCGCCGCTGGACCTCGTCGATTTCCTCGGGCACCGAGTCGATCTCGATGCGCAGCCGCGACGCCGACTCGTCGACGAGGTCGATCGCCTTGTCGGGCAGGAAGCGGTCGGCGATGTAGCGGTCGCTGAGCGTCGCCGCCGCGATCAGCGCGGCGTCCTGGATGCGGACCTTGTGGTGGTTCTCGTAGCGCTCCTTCAACCCGCGCAGGATCGCGATCGCATCCTCGACGGACGGCTCGCCGACCAACACGGGCTGGAAGCGCCGCTCCAGCGCGGCGTCCTTCTCGATGTGCTTGCGGTACTCGTCGAGCGTCGTCGCGCCGACCGCGCGCAGCTCGCCGCGCGCGAGCATCGGCTTCAGGAGGTTGGCGGCATCCACGGCGCCCTCGGCGGCGCCCGCGCCGACGATCGTGTGCAGCTCGTCGAGGAAGAGGATCACGCTGCCGCGGGCCTCGGCGACCTCCTTGAGGACGGCCTTCAGCCGATCCTCGAACTCACCCCGGTACTTCGCCCCGGCGATCAGCGCGCCGATGTCCAGCGCGACGACACGACGATCGCGCAGCGACTCGGGGATGTCGCCGCTGACGATCCGCTGGGCGAGGCCCTCGACGATCGCGGTCTTGCCGACGCCGGGCTCACCGATCAGGACGGGGTTGTTTTTCGTGCGGCGGCTGAGCACCTGGATGACGCGGCGGATCTCGTCGTCCCGCCCGATGACGGGGTCGAGCTCACCGGCCTCCGCGCGCTCGGTCAGGTCGACGCCGAACTTCTCCAGCGCCTGCAGCTTGTCCTCGGGGTTGGCGTCGGTGACGCGGTGCGAGCCGCGGACCTGCTGCAGCGCCTCGAGCAGCGCCTCGCGACGTGCGCCGGCAGCGCGCAGCGCCTCTCCGGCCTTCGAGCCGTGGGCGGCCAGCGCGAGCAGCAGGTGCTCGGTGGAGACGTACTCGTCCTTGAGCTCGCGCATCTCCTTCTCGGCGGCGCGCAGCACTTGGACGAGCTCGGACGCGGCGCTGGAGGCCTCGCCACCATCGCCCAGCGTCGGCAGCGCCTCGAGCGCGGCGCTCAGCGGCGCGCGGATCGCGGACGCGTCGATGCCGAGCTTGGCCAGCACGGGGCCGACGATCCCGCCGTCCTGCTCGAGCAGCACGGCGAGCAGGTGCTCGGGCGTCACCTGCGGGTTGCGACGCTCGTCAGCAAGCCGCTGGGCGGCCTGGAGCGCCTCTGAAGACTTGATCGTGAAACGGTCGGGATTCATCAGGATCTAAGTGTAGCTCACTTAGATTTTGCTTCATGCGATCTCCGGGTACCCGCGGAGACGATGAGCGAGCAAGAGGACACCGACAAGGCCGTCGACGACGAGGTCGCCGGCGACATCCACGGCACGATCTCACCGCACGACGTGCCCAAGGACAGCCCCAACCGCCGGCCGGTCGAGGAGCTCACCGAGGACGAGGGCGGCGAGGCGACCTCGGGGAACGCCTAGCCCCGCGGATCAGGCGCAACCAGCCGCGCCCAGCGTGCGCCAGAGCCTGCTCTGACGCGCCACGAGCCTGTCGATCTGCGACTGGACCTTCGCGAGCTCGCGCTCCGGGTTGCCGCCGCGGTCGATGCGCCGGCTGACGGTGATCAACACGTTCATCGCGTCGCGCGCCGTGCGCACGGCGCTGCGTGCCGTCGAGCGCTTGTCCTTGGGCAGCGGGATCGCCTCGAGCCTGCGCTGCGCCGGTCGCGTGACGTTGATGCTCTGCTTCAGGTAGCGCCCGATCTCAGACGCCTGGCGCGGCTGCGGCACCTTGCGCAGATCGGCCTGCGTCTTCTTGCAGATCTTGCTCGCGCGCGCTGCGAACTGCTTCGAGCTGATCGCGTCCGCGACGGCCGCGCCGGCCAACGCGCAGACGGCGGCGAGTGCAAGCACGGCGGTGATCCGCATCGGGAGACCTTAGCTCGCGATCGCCTCAGGCAGGCCGGTTCGCCACGAGCGTGGCGTGACGCCGAAGGTCTCGAGCATCTTCGCGTTCGACGCGCCGCGCAGCGTCGTGCCGTAGTAGACGACGGTGTCCCCGGCGAGGCGGCGCACGAGCCACGCCGGCAGCTTGCGCGGCCGCTTGGCGCCGAGCGCCTGCGCGGCCACCGGCATCCACTCGTGCGACGCAGCGGGCTCGGAGTCGCAGACGTTGTAGACCCCGGGCGCGCCGCGGTCCATCGCCGCGATCGTGACGTCGGCCGCGTCGTCGACATGGATCCACGAGTAGCGCCCCTCGCCGTCGCCGACCAGCGGCAACCGGCGCTTGGCGAGCATCTGGCCCATCGCGCCGTCGCGCGCGTACCACGTGCCCGGGCCGTAGAAGAAGCCGTAGCGCAGGACGATGCCCTCGAGGCCGTCGGTGTTGCGCGTCGCCTGCTCCATGTCGCGCACGCCCTCGACCGCGTCGCGGAAGTCCGGTGGCGCATCGAGGTACAGCGGATGCGTCTCGTCGACGACCGCCGGCCCGCTCGGCGCGGTCACGAACGAGATCGACTGCACGACGATCCGCCGCGCGCCCGCGTCGCGCGCGGCGGACGCGAACACCGGCACGGTCTCGCGCCGTAGCCGCGTCGTCTGCGCCACGGCGCTCTTGATCGACCGCGGCGAGGGTGACTTCGGCAACGCCGTCAGCTGGTGGATGACGACCTCGGGCTGCGTGTCGGCGATCGACTGGTGGACCGCGCCGGCGTCGAAGGCGTCGAGCACGATGCCGGTCGCGCCTTGCGTCGTCAGCTGCGCGGCGCGCGCCGCGTCGCGCGACGTCGCGACGACGTCGTGGCCGGCGGCCACGAGCTTGCGCAGCAGGGGCTGTCCGATCGCGCCCGTGGCGCCGGCGAGGAGGATCCGCATCCGCGAAACCCTACGCGGGCGCGTGTGTGAGTCAGTCGCGCTCGATGCGGATCGTCCGGCGCGGGGCGCGGACGTCCTCGGCGCGCACGATCGTGCTGCCGGGCTGCGCCTCGTAGCGGACGAGGTCTGCACGGACGGCTTCGCGGCGCTGCTCGAGGTCGGCGATCTCGGCCTGCAGCTCGGCGGCGCGGCGCTCGAGCAGCTCGACGCGGCGCTGGGCGCGGGCGAGCTGCTGCTCCATCTCGAGGACCTTCTCGACGCCGGCGAGGTTCAGCCCGAGCTCGGAGGTCATCTCCTGGATGCGCCGCAGCTTCTCGACGTCGGCCTGCGAGTACAGGCGCGTGCCCTTCGGCGAGCGCTGTGGCTCGATCAGCCCGCGCTGCTCGTACATCCGCAGCGTCTGCGGATGCATGTCGGCGAGCTCGGCCGCGACGGAGATCATGAACACGCCGCGATCGTTGGAGATCGTGACCTTCGTCGTGCGCGTACGCCGCGGCGCGGGCATCAGCGCTTCCCAAGCAGCGAATCGCGCGGGTTGCCGTTCATGACCTCGGAGAGCTTGTCGACGGCGTCGGACTGCTCGTCTGACAGCGCGGCCGGCACGTCGATCACGAAGCGGTAGTGGATGTCGCCGCGGCCCTTGCCGCCGAGCCGCGGCGGACCCTCGCCGCGCAGGCGCTGGACGGTGCCCGAGCGCGTCCCGGGCGGGATCCGCAGCTTCTTCGTGCCGTTGAGCGTCGGGACCTCGACCTCCGCGCCGCGCGCGGCCTCGGGGAACGTGATCGGGACCTCGACCTCGAGGTGGTCGCCCTTACGCGTGAAGACCGGCGACGGCGAGACGTGCGTGATGACGTAGAGGTCGCCGGCGGGGCCGTTGCCGGCGCCGGGCTCGCCCTTGCCGGGCAGCCGCACCTTCGAGCCCTCGCGGACGCCGGCGGGGATGTTGACGCGGTACTTCTTGACGGTCCGCGTCTGGCCTGAGCCCTGGCAGGTCGCGCACGGCTCCTCGATGACGGTGCCCGCGCCGCCGCACTGCGAGCACGGCTGGGAGATCGAGAACAGTCCCTGCCCTTGGGACTCGATCCCGCGACCCTGGCACTTCGGGCAGATCTTCGGCTGCGTGCCGGGCTTGGCGCCGGTCCCGCGACACGTCGGGCAGGTCTGCGCGGTGGGGACCGTCAGCGGGATCTGCGCGCCCTCCATCGCCTGCGCGAAGGTGATCGAGACCTCGGCCTCGAGGTCGCGCCCGCGCTCGGGGCGGCGCGTACGCGGCCCGGGCTCGGCGCGCCCGCCGCCGGTGTTGAAGATGTTGGAGAAGATGTCGCGCAGGTCGCCGAAGTCGCCCGCGCCGAAGCCTCCGGGCCCGCCGCCCTGCCCGGGCTGGCCGCCGCCGAACAGCCCGCCGCGGTCGTACTGCTTGCGCTTGTCGGGGTCTGACAGGACGTCGTAGGCGGCGGAGATCTGCTTGAAGCGCGTCTCGGCTGCGTCGTCGCCGGGATTGCGGTCAGGGTGGTACTGCCGCGCGAGCTTGCGGTAGGCCTTCTTGATCTCGTCCGCCGACGCCTTCTTGTCGACGCCGAGGACTTTGTAGAGGTCGTCCCGGGCCATGGCTACGCCGCGACGACCACCTTCGCCGCCCGCAGGACGGTGTCGGCGTAGAGATAGCCGGGCTGGAAGACCTCGAGCACGATGCCGGGCTCCACGCCGTCGGGCGCGGGCTGCTGGGTGACGGCCTCGTGGCGATGCGGATCGAACGGCTGGCCCTTGGGCGAGTCGCTCGTGATCCCGATCCGCGCCAGCGCCTGCATCAGCTGCTGCTGCACCGCGCGGATGCCCGCGGTGAGGTGGTGGTCCTCGTCGCCCTCTTGCGCCTCGGCGTGCGCGAGCGCGCGGTCGAGGTCGTCGATCGCGGGCAGCAGCTCGCGCGCGAGCTTGGCGATGCCGCGCGCCTCGGCGGCGGCGACGTCGCGCCGCGCGCGCTTGCGGACGTTGTCGAGCTCGGCGACCGCGCGCAGGTATTTGTCCTGCCAGTCGGGCTCCACCGCGGGCTCGGCCTCGGAAGCCTCGGGCTGCTCGGCAGCCTCGCGCTCGGCGTCGGCCGTCGCGCCGGGCTGCGGCTCGGTCGCAGGCTGCGGCTCGACCGGCTCCTGCGGCCCGGCCGCAGCCGCCGCCGCCGCGGGGGCGGCGGCCTCCTCGGCCACCGCCTCCTCGATGTCCTCGGGACGCTCCATGCCTACTTGCCCTCGTCGACGACCTCGGCGTCGACGACATCCTCCTCGGCCTCGGCGGCCGGCTCGGCGCCGTCGCCGCCCGGGGCGCCGTTGCCGGCGGCCGCGGCCTGCTCGGCCTGGGCCTTCTCGTACATCGCCTCGGAGACCTTGTGGAAGGCCTGCTGCATCGCCTCGGTCTTGGCCTTGATCTCCTCGGCGTCCTCGGACGTCAGCGCCTCGCGCACGTCCTTGATGCGCTCTTCGATCTCGGTCCGCGAGGCCTCGTCGACGGCGTCGCCGAGCTCCTTGAGCTGGCGCTCGTTCTGGTAGGCCGCGTTCTCACCGACGTTGCGTGCCTCGGCGAGCTCGCGCGCCTTGCGGTCCTCGTCGGCGTGCGTCTCGGCGTCGGTGACCATGCGCTTGATCTCGTCCTCGGAGAGTCCGCCACCGGCCTTGATCTCGATCTTCTGCTCCTTGCCGGTGCCGAGATCCTTCGCCGACACGGACAGGATGCCGTTGGCGTCGATGTCGAAGGCGACCTCGATCTGCGGGATGCCGCGCGGCGCCGGCGGGATGCCGGTCAGCTGGAACTTGCCCAGCGACTTGTTGTAGGCGGCCATCTCGCGCTCGCCCTGTAGGACGTGGATCTCGACCGACGGCTGGTTGTCCTCGGCCGTCGAGAAGATCTCGCCCTTGCGCGTCGGGATCGTGGTGTTGCGCTCGATCAGCTTCGTCATGACGCCGCCCTTGGTCTCGATGCCGAGGGTCAGCGGGGTCACGTCGAGCAGCAGGACGTCCTTGACGTCGCCCGACAGCACGCCGGCCTGGATCGCGGCGCCGATCGCCACCACCTCATCGGGGTTGACGCCGCGGTGCGGCTCCTTGCCCGTGAGCTCCTTGACCTTCTCCTGCACGGCGGGCATCCGCGTCATGCCGCCGACGAGCACGACGTGGTCGATGTTGGTCGCGCCCTTGTCCTTGGCGTCGTCCAGGGCCTGGCGCACCGGGGCGACGATGCGGTCGACCAGCGGCGCGGTCAGCTCGTTGAGCTTGGCGCGCGTGAGGCGCACGTCGAGGTGCTTGGGGCCGGCCTGGTCGGCGGTGATGAACGGCAGGTTGATCTGCGACTCCTGCGCCGTCGACAGCTCGATCTTCGCCTTCTCGGCCGCCTCGTACAGGCGCTGCAGCGCCATCGGGTCCTGGGTCAGGTCGATCGCCTGGTCGCGCTTGAACTCGGCCGCGAGCCAGTCGACGACAGCCTTGTCGAAGTTGTCGCCGCCGAGGTGGTTGTCACCGGCGGTCGACTTCACCTCGAAGACGCCGTCGCCGATCTCGAGCACCGACACGTCGAACGTGCCGCCGCCGAGGTCGAAGACGAGGATCGTCTGGTCGGACTCCTTGTCGAGCCCGTAGGCGAGCGACGCCGCGGTCGGCTCGTTGATGATGCGCTTGACGTCGAGCCCGGCGACCTTGCCGGCGTCCTTGGTCGCCTGGCGCTGGTCGTCGTTGAAGTACGCCGGGACGGTGATGACCGCGCCGTCGACGGTGTCGCCGAGGTAGGCCTCGGCATCCGCCTTGAGCTTGGCGAGGATCATCGCCGAGATCTCCGGCGGGGTGTACTGCTTGCCCTGCGCCTCGACGCGGGCGTCGCCGTTGGAGCCGGCGATCACCTTGTAGGGGACGATCGACTCCTCCTCCTTCACCTCGGCCTCTTTGCGGCCCATGAAGCGCTTGATGGAGAAGATCGTGTTGGTGGGGTTGGTGACGGCCTGGCGCTTGGCGACCGTGCCGACGAGGCGCTCTCCGCCGGCGGTGAACGCGACCACCGACGGGGTCGTCCGACCGCCCTCGGCGTTCTCGATCACCGTCGGCTCGCCGCCCTCGAGCACGGCCATGCACGAGTTCGTCGTGCCGAGGTCGATGCCGATGGTCTTGCCCATGTGGGGTGTATCTCCTGAATAGATCGGGGCTAGTGAAATCTAAGCCCGAGTGTAGTAGATCTCAAACAGGACGCAGCGCGCCGCGCAGCCACCGCGAGCCGGGCAGGACCGCGAGCGCCAGTGCCCCGATGCCGCCGAACAGCCCGATCCAGCCCAGCAGGTCGCCCGGCGGCTTGCCGCGCGCGACGAGGAACGGACGCTGCTCACGCAGGCGGTCATGACCGCGCCGGCGGCCGAAGGGCTCCTGATGGCAGCTGACGTTCATCGTGCCCGCCGGCGCCGTGAACGTCCCCACGGTGGAGCGGTTGCCGAGCGTCACGTTGCTGCCCTGCCTCGCGCCGCGGAAGCGCGTGCCGCTGCCGTTGGCGAAGACCGCCTCGCAGTTCGTCGCCGCGACGATCGTCTCGCGCGTCACCGAGTTGCGGATGCCCTCGGTCTTCAACCAGACGGTGAAGTCGCCGCCGTGCGCGCTGGCGAAGCGCACGCTCTCGGTCGCCGGGCCGTCGAGCGCTGCGACCTGACCGTGCGCGACGGCGTCGCCGTCGACGTCGGTGCTCGTCATCCCGACGATGAACGCGACGATCCCGGCGATGCCCGCGCCGGCGAGCAGGACACACAGCGCCAGCCAGAACGGGTTGCGGTACCGGCGCACGAGCGCGTTGGGGCCGTCGGTGGCCCCATAGCCGACGTGCTGGATGTCGGGTCCGCTCAACGCTTCTGCGGTGGCCAGCAGTAGCGGTGCGGCGGGATCTTCTCCCACGGGTCGTTGCCGTCGCCGTCGACGAACTCCGCGATCGCGCCCGCGGTCTTCGTGAGGCCGCGCAGCCCGCCCGGCAGCTTGTCGACCCAGTCGCGGTCCTCGACGGGCCGGCGGAAGCCGACGCCGGCCGAGAGGTCGGCCTCCAGCACCTCGCGCTCGTAGCGCTTCCAACGCTCGCGGCCCTCGGCGTAGGCGGGCTGGTCGCGATAGACGGCGACGACGCGCGAGCCGCCGGTCAAGCGCCTCCGTTCCTTGCCGTCGGCGCAGGGCTGCTCCTCGCCGACGTTCGTGGTGAAGGACATGAAGCCCTTCTTGCCCGAGCCCTGGATGTCGCGGGCGGGCCCCTCCGTCACCTGCGCCGAGTAGCAGTCCGCCGGCTTGATGCCGACGATCTCCAGGTACGCGCGCAGCAGTTCCTGACCGGTGCTCGGGAGGTGCGGGAACGGCGAGGGCACCATGAAGCGCTTGTGCGACTGCGGGTGCACCGCCGACGCGATCGCGCCCCAGTTGAGCAGCTCGACGTGGAAGCCGGCCGGCGTCGCCGCCTCGAGCGTCAGCGGCTTGCCGCCGTCCATTCGCTTGTAGACGTCGTCGCCCAGTCCCGCCGCGTGGAAGACGTGCACGCCCATGACCTGGCTGATCGTCCAGCTGCCGCTGTCCTCACCGGCGCTGTGCTGGTTGATCTCGAGGTGGCGGGCGATGCCCAGGCACTGCTCCGGCGCAATGCCGGCGTAGGCGAGGTAGGCCAGCGCGAGGTCCTCGTCGAGCACGGACGGCTCACCGACCTTGCGCGCGACCCAGGTCTCGCGCGCGCCGAAGCTCGCCATCGCGGCGGGCGCCGCGGCCGGCGCCAGCGTCTCGGTCGCGGCGTGGACGATGTCCCACTCGACGACCGAGCTCTTCTCCTTGCGCATGTTCGTCGGGCTGATGCGATCGGGCACGCGGTAGACGCCGTAGACGAGGTCGGGGCGCCCGGCGAGTCCGCTGGAGGCCAGGTACGCGGCGACCTCCTCGGCCTGGGTCTTGCCGCGGGCGGCAAGGCGTGCGAACCCGAGCGGCGCACGGTCCGGTGAGAGATACGGGTCGCGCGCTTCATCGCGCGCGGCGCGCTCCGCGGCGGCCCGCTGGTCGCGCGCCGCGCCCTCCAGCTGCGGTGGTGCGTCCTTGCCGTCGGGGTGCGTGTCGCGCCCGAAGGGGTTCTGCAGCACGTCCTTGAGCTGCGCCTTGCTCTGCTGCATCGACCACTGGAGCATCTCGTTGGGGCTCATCTGCGCCATCTGCTCCGGCGAAGGCTGTTCGATCGGCGGCCCGTGGACGTGCGCGCCGGCCGCGCCGCCGAGTGCTTGGGTGGGCCGGCTGGCCTGCGCAGCCGCCGCAGCGTCGGCCGTGGCCTGCGCGGCCCGCGCGATCTGCGCGTCGTAGGCGGCCCGCTGCTCGGGTGTCAGCGAGGCGAGCGCCTCCTCGCTGGGGCCCGCGCCGCTCATCCCCGCGGCCATCGCGTCCTTCATCGTCTTGAGGTTCTTGAACATGCCCACGCCGCAACTGTCCCACCGCCGGGGCGGTGGGACAATCGCAACGCAGTCTCAAGCGGTGCTACGGCGTCGTGCGCGGGCCCGACAGGACCACGTAGAAGCGCTTGTGGCTGTCCTCGTTGACGCCCGCGGTCGCGAGGTCGTCGTTCGTCGTGAAGGAGCCGTCGCTGTTGCGCGGTGAGACGACGAAATGGCGGTTCGTGTTCGTCGTGGCGCCGCTGCCGCCGTTGGCGACGAGGTCGAGTGGCGCGCACGCGACGATGCTCGCGATCGCGCACTTGCTGGCGGTGATCTCGCCGGAGAACTCGGGGTTGGCGTCGGCGCCCGGCGCGCGGCCGTTGCGGATCGCGTCGAGCGTGTCGAGGTCGTACTGGTTCTCGAGCGCGATCGTCGCGACGATCCCGTTGTCGGAGAGGTCGGTGTCGCCGGAGTCGATGTAGACGTTGCCCTCACCGGCGGAGTTGCGCGGGTAGGCGTTGGCGATCCGGAAGCCGCCGGACTGCGCCTCGATGATGCCGGCGCGGTTGACGAGCACCCAGCGTGACGGGCCCTCGGGACCGGCGTCGCCCTTGTCGCCCTTGGGGCCGGCGTCGCCCTTGGCGCCCGCAGGCAGCTGGCCGGGGGCGAAGTCGCCTTTGCGCAGGTTCTTGATGTCGATCCCGGTGAGCGAGTTGTTCCTGACGTCGCTACCGCTGAGGGAGCTGTTCTTGACCTGGCTGCCGGTGATCAGCGACGCCGCGTCCGCGGGCCCGCCGACGGCGATGAAGACTGCTGCGAGCGCCAGCAGGGTTGGGGCGTTGAGGAGCTTCGAGATTCGGTGCATGTGTGGTGCATGCGCGCCCGCGCCGCGTTTGGTTCATCGCTAGCCTCGGCGCGGTGACGATCCCGCCCCGCCCCGATCTCGGCCGCGCGACGATGGCGGTCGGGTTCATCCTGCGACCGACGCAGTTCCTCGACCAGTGCCACGAGCGCTGCGGCGATTACTTCACGCTGCGGCCCGCGCCCGGCCGCGAGGTCGTCTTCACGGCCGACCCCGAGGCGGTGCGCACGATCTTCACGGGCGACCCCGAGCAGTTGCGCGCCGGCGAGGCCAACGTCGTGCTGTCGCCGCTGCTCGGCCCGGGCAGCACGCTGCTGCTCGACGGTGCCGAGCACCTGCGCCACCGGCGGATGCTGCTGCCGCCGTTTCACGGCGAGCGCATGCGCGCGCACACCGACACGATGCGCGAGGTCGCCGAGCGCCACGTCGCGGGCTGGCCGCGGGGCCGGGCGTTCAGCGTGATCGGCTCGACCCAGGCGATCACGCTCGAGGTGATCATGCGGATCGTCTTCGGCGTCGAGGATCGCGGGCGGCGCGACCGGCTCGGCCGCGCGCTGCGGCGCGTGCTCGACGGCGTCGGGTCGCGCCCGCGCGTGCTCGCGCTGCTGCTGACCGCCGAGCGCTTCGAGGGCCCGCGCAGCCCGTGGGGGCGGTTCCTGGCGGCGCGCGCGGACGCCCACCGGCTGCTCCGCGAGGAGATCGACGCGCACCGCGCCGCGGGGGCCGCCGGCGACGACGTCCTCTCGCTGCTGCTCAGCGCGCGCGACGAGGACGGCGCCGCGCTCAGCGACGACGACCTCGTCGACGAGCTGATGACGCTGCTGGTCGCCGGGCACGAGACGACGGCCACGGCGCTGGCGTGGACGCTCGAGCGGCTCGTCCGCCACCCCGCCGTGCTCGCGCAGGCGCGCGAGAGCGGGGACTATCTCGACGCCGTGATCACCGAGACGCTGCGCCTGCGGCCCGTCGTCCCGGCCGTCGTGCGCCGGCTCACCGCGCCGCTGCAGCTCGGCCCCTGGGAGATCCCGGCGGGGATGCACGTCGCGCCGTCGATCTACCTGCTGCATCGCCGCCCGGACCTCTATCCCGACCCGGCGGCGTTCCGCCCCGAGCGCTTCCTCGACCGCAAGCCCGGCACCTACGAGTGGATCCCGTTCGGCGGCGGCACGCGCCGCTGCCTCGGCGCGTCGTTCGCGCTGCTGGAGATGAAGGTCGTGCTCGAGACGATCCTGTCGGAGACGACGCTGCGCGCCGGGCGCGGCCGCGACGAGTCGACGACGCGCCGCGCGATCACGTTCGCCCCCTCGCGGGGCGGGCGCATCGCGCTGGCCTAGCGGCGCCGTCAGCGCCGCGCGCACACGCGGTACACGCGTGTCTGGCGCACGGCCTTGCCGCGGCGCGAGCGTCCGATGACGCGCACCGTGACCCGCGAGGCCTTCCGCCCGCGGAGGTCGACGCGAGCGGTCAGGCGCCCGCCGCGGCGCTTCACCGCGACGCGCTTGCCCGCGACGGTCACGGTCGCCCGGCGCATCGCGCGCGGCAGCCGGATCACGAACGTGCGCTTCGACGTGCACGACTTCTTCGTGCGCGGCAGCTCCAGTGCGCCGTCGCACGAGGAGACGCCGCGGCCGACCGTTCCCTGCAGCGGCAGGTCGCGCGAGGACGCGCCGACCGCGATCCGGTAGCACCCCGGTGCGACGTCCCAGCCACCGCCCGCCCAGTAGGAGAACGCCCGCTGGTCCAGCGTGAACGTCACGCGCTTGCCCTTTCCGGGCGCCAGGTGGACCTTGTCAAAGCCCTTGAGCTGGAACGGCGGCTGCTTGAGCCCAGGCCGCGACTCGGGCATGCCGACGTAGAGCTGGGGCACCGCGGTCCCGCCGCGCTTGCCGGTGTTGCGCACGACCGCCGAGACCTTGACGTCGTCGGGGCCGGGGGCCGGCTCCAGGCGCAATCCGCTGAAGCCGAACGTCGTGTAGCTGAGGCCGAACCCGAACGGGTAGGCGACGTCGAGCTTGCGCTCGTCGAACCAGCGGTAGCCGATGAAGACGCCCTCCTTGTAGCGCACGGTCAACAGCCGGCCGGGATAGGCCTCGGGATCGCCCGCGACGGGCTCGTCGGCCTCGCGTACCGGGAACGTCGCGGGCAGCCGGCCCATCGGCTCGGCGTCGCCGAACAGCACGCGCGCCATCGCGGTGCCGCCGTTCTGGCCGGGGAACCACGCCTCGACGAGGCCGCGCACGCGCTCTCGCCACGGCGTCAGCGTCGGGCCGCCGCTCTGCAGCACGACGACGGTGTCGGGCTGCGCGGCGGTGACCGCGTTGATCAGCGCGTCGCGGTCGACGCTGTCGGACTGCCCGCAGTTCAGGCCCATGCAGGGCTTGTCGACGCCCTCGGTCATCGAGTCGCCGGCGATGACGATCGCGACGTCCGCGCCCCTCGCGGCGGCGACCGCGGCTGCGGTGTTCGAGCCGTCGGCGAACGTCACGCGCTCGGCGCCGAGCTTCGCGGCGATCGCCTGGCGCGGCGTCGTGAGCTTGAACTCGTTGATCGCCGAGGAGCCGCCGCCGTCCTTGAGCTTGTCGGCCTCGGGCCCGATCAGCGCGACCTTGCCGACCTTGCCGGCGTCCAGCGGCAGGATGCCGTCCTCGTTGCGCAGGAGCACGATGCCCTGCTGCTCGATGTCCGCGGCGGCCGCGTGATGGGCCTCCTGGTCGATCCTCGTCGTGTCGTCGACGTGCGCGTCGCGGTCGAAGAAGCCGAAGGCGAACAGCGTGCGCAGCTGGCGGCGCACGTGCTCGTCGACGGACGCCATGCTCGCGAGGCCGGTCGCCAGCGCCGCGTCCACCAGCAGCGGCGTGTAGACGACGGTCGGCCAGATGTCGAGGTCGAGCCCGTTGTTCAGCGAGGCGATCGTGTTCTTGGCCGCGAGGTAGTCGGTGAGGACGAAGCCCTTAAAGCCCCAGTCGCGCTTGAGGATGTCCTCGAGCAGGTGGCTGTTCTCACACGCGAACTGCCCGTTGACGCGCGGGTAGGAGCACATGATCGAGCCCGCCCCGCCCTCCTTCACCGCGGCCTCGAACTGCGGCAGGTAGATCTCGCGCAGCGCGCGCTCGTCGACCTTCGCGTCGACGAGCAGGCGGTTGCCCTCACCGCCCGCGCCGAGCGGCAGGCCCGGCGGCAGCGGCACCGGCAGCGCGGCGCCCTCCTGGTTGTTGACGGCGAAGTGCTTGGCGTTGGCGATCACGCCCGTGCCCTGGACGCCCTTCGTCCAGCCGACCGCGATGCGCCCGGCGAGGAACGGGTCCTCGCCGAAGTACTCGAACGTGCGGCCGTTCAGCGGCGTGCGCAGCATGTTCATCGCCGGCGCGTAGACGACGTCGTTGCCCTTCTTCTTGACCTCGTCGCCGACGACGGCCGCGTGCGTCGCGGCGTTGCCGGGGTCAAAGCTCGCGGCCAGCGACATCGGCGAGGGCATCCCCGTCGCCTTGCCCTGGCGCGTGCCCACGGGCCCGTCGCTGAAGTAGATCGCCGGGATCCCGAGGCGCGGCACGCCGTTGCTCGTGCCGGTGTGCGAGCCCTCGCGGCCGGCCACGCCGGTGAGCTCGTCGCCGGCCAGCAGGCTCACGCGCTCGGTCGGCGTCATCGCGCCGAGCAGCAGCTCGGCGCGCGCGTCGGGGTTGAGCGCCGTGTCGCACCACGGCCGCTGCGCCGGGTCGCCGCAGCGTCCGGCGGCATGCGCGGCCGCCGGTGCTGCGAAGGCCAGCACGATGCCGGCGAGGGCCAGCCCGCGTGTCATCGACGCGTCTGCTGACGCCGCTTGGAGCCGATCGCATCGAGTGAGACGGCACCGAGCAGCACGCCGCCGGTGACCATGTACTTCGTCGAGCTCTCGAACGCCAGCAGGTCCATGCCGTTGGAGATCGAGCCGATCACCAGCGCGCCGAGCAGCGCCGCCCAGACGTTGCCGCGGCCGCCGAACAGCGACACTCCCGCGATCACCGGGCCGGCGATCGCGAGCAGCAGCAGGTCGCTGCCGCCCGAGCCCTGGTTGACGGCGAGCAGCCGCGACATCGCGACGATCCCGCCGAAAGCCGCGAACATCGACGCCATCGCGAACACGATCGTGCGCACGCGCACGACCGAGATGCCCGCGCGCCGCGCGGCCTCGGCGTTGCCGCCGACCGCATAGACGTGGCGGCCGAACGTCGTGCGCGTCAGCAACAGGTGCACGGCGACGACCATCCCGACGAGGATCACGAGCGCCAGCGGCACGCCGCGGTCGCTGTTGACGACGGCGACGGCGACGGCGATCGCCACCGCCGCGGCGCCGAGCCGCGCCACCGCGCCGACGAGCGGCGCCTGCTCCAGCTCGGCTTTGCCGCGCTTGCGCCGTGCGGCCAGCTCGGCGAGCAGGAGGATCGCGATGCACGCGATCGCCAGCGCCCAGGAGAGCCAGTCCGCGAGGAAGACATTGGCGATGTTCGTGATCGCCGGGTCGTTGATGTTGATCGTGCCGGTGCTGCCGAGGACCTCGAGGTGTGCGCCCTGCCAGGCGAGCAACCCGGCCAGCGTGACGACGAACGTCGGGATCGCCAGGCGTGTCGCGACGGTGCCCTGGAAGGCGCCGATCGCGGCACCGACGCCGATCCCCGCCGCCATCGCGAGGTACGGGTTCCAGCCGTGCTTGACGTTCAGCGTCGCGACGCAGGCCGCGGCGAGACCGCTGACGGCGCCGACGGAGAGGTCGATCTCGCCGAGCAGCAGCACGAGCACGACGCCGATCGAGATCGTGCCGACGGCCGCGATCTGGAGGGTCAGGTTGGTGAGGTTGATCGCCGTCAGGAAGCGGTCGTTGGCGATCGCGAAGATCGTCCAGATGATCGCCAGCACGACGATCACGCGCAGGGAGCCGAGGTCGCCCTCGAGCAGGCGCCGCAGCGCGTTGCGCACCGGCGACTCCTCTGCGTCCTGCGGTTCGGCGTCCGTGGTCACGTCGGTCATGAGGCCACCTTCCCGTTGCCCACGCCGGTGATCGCGGCGAGGACGGCCTGGTGCTGGTCGGGCGTGGCGGCGTACTCGCCGCCGTTGCGTCCGAGGCGCAGCACCGTGATGCGGTCGCAGACCGCGAAGACGTCGGACAGGTTGTGGGAGATCAGCACGACTGCTAGGCCGCGGTCCTTCAGGCGCTTGATCAGGTCGAGCACCTGCGCGGTCTGGGCGACGCCGAGCGCCGCGGTCGGCTCGTCGAGGATGACGAGCCGCGGCTCGCCGATCAGCGAGCGCGCGATCGCGATCGACTGGCGCTGGCCGCCGGAGAGCATCCCGACCTCCGCGCGCACCGAGCTCAGCGTCGTCACGCTCAGCGACGCGAGCAGCTTCAGCGTCTCCTGCTCCATCGATACCTCGTCCATCGGCGCGAGCACACCGGGTCCGCGCCCGGTGCGCTCGCGGCCGAGGAACAGGTTCTCGACGACGTCGAGGTTGTCGCACAGCGCAAGGTCCTGGTAGACGACGGCGATGCCGAGCGCCGCCGAGTCGACGGGGTTGCGGATCGTGACCGGCTCACCGTCGAAGAAGATCTCCCCGCCGTCGGCGGGCCCGGCGCCGGAGATCGTCTTGATCAGCGTCGACTTGCCGGCGCCGTTGTCGCCGACCAGGGCGACGACCTCGCCGGAATGGACCGTGAAGTCAGCGCCGTCCAGTGCGCGCACGGCCCCGAAGCTCTTGCTCGCTCCGCGCAGCTCGAGCAGCGGGCCGGCGCCGGCCGGCGCCGTGGTGGCGCCGGCCTGCGTCTCGGTTGTCATGGTGGCTAGGAGATCCCGGCGTCCGTGCAGGCCTTGGCGTACTCGCCCTTGCAGACGTCCGCAGCCTTCAGGAACCCGTCCTTGATCACGGTGTCGGCGACGTTCTCCTTGTTCACCGCGATCGGCTTGAGCAGCACCGAGGGCACCGCGCCCTGGCCGTTGTCGGTCTCGCCGTTGACCATCCCGGCCGGCGGCTCCTCACCGCGCAGCAGCGCGACGGCGAGCTCGGCGGCGGCCTCGGCCTCGGGCTTGATCGCCTTGTAGACGGTCATGCCTTGCTCACCGGCGATGATCCGCTGGATCCCGGCGAGCTCGGCGTCCTGGCCGGTGATCGCGAGCTTGCCCGGCGTCACGCCTGCGCCCTTGAGCGCGGCGATGATGCCGCCGGCCATGCCGTCGTTGGCCGAGTAGACGCCGTCGATGTCCTTGCCGACGCTGGTCAGCGCCTGCTCCATCTGCGACTGCGCCTTGTCGGGCGACCAGTCGGGCGTGTCGTACTCCTTGGCGATGTCGACGCCGGACTTGTCGAGCACCTCGTGTGCGCCCTGCTTGAAGAGCTTGGCGTTGTTGTCGGTCGGGGCGCCGTTGATCATCACGATCTTCTTGCCGTCGCCGCTGCCGCCGAGCTGCTTGACCATGTCGGTCCCCTGCAGGCGGCCGACCTCGACGTTGTCGAACGACACGTAGTAGTCGACGGGCGCGTCGAGGATCAGGCGGTCATAGGAGATGACGGGGATGTCGGACTGCTTGGCCCGCGTGACGATGCTGGCCGCCGACGCCGAGTCGACCGGATCGAGCACGAGCACCTTGGCGCCCGCGGTGATCGCGGCTTCAGCCTGCTGCTGCTGCTTGGCTGCGTCCTGATCGGCATTGGAGTAGACGAGCTCGCAATCCGGGCAGAGCTCGGTGAGCTTGTTCGTGAAGCTCGGCTTGTCCTGGGACTCGTAGCGCGTCGTCTTGGACTCGGGCAGCAGCAGCGCGATCTTGCCGGACTTGCCGGCGTCGCCGTTGGTGGTGGATGCGCTGCCGCCGCCACCATCGTCGTCATCGTCTCCGCAGGCGCCGATGGCGAGTGCCGCCGACGCGGCCAGCAGTGCTGCCGACCACTTCGTGTTGAACCTCATGGGTACGACTCCTCCTGTGTTGTGTGAGACATCATGCCCGCGCTGCTCCAAGCTGCGCGGAGCTGAGTTGCTCCGTGTCGCCGATGACGAGGGACAGCGCGCCGAGCACCTCGGCACGTGGTCCGAGCTCGCCGCCGCGGACGGTCAGCGCCTTCATGGCAGCCGGCAGCGCGTAGCGCTCCAGCGATTCGCAGACTCCCTCGACCAGCGGGGTGTCCGCCCCACCGAGCTCGCCACCGATGACGATCCGCTCGGGGTTGATCACGTTGCTGAGGTTGGCCAGCGCCGTGCCGACAGCGCGGCCGGCGTCGACGAGCACGCGCCGGCAGCCGACGTCGCCCTCCGCGGCGAGCGCGACGATGTCGCGCGGCGTCAGGTCGGGCCCGTAGGAGCGGCGCAGCAGCTCGACGAGCGTGCCGCTGCCGGCGACGGTCTCCAGGCAGCCGCGGTTGCCGCAGCGGCAGACCGGGCCTTCCGGGTCGACGAGCACGTGGCCGAGCTCGCCGGCTGAGCCACTGACGCCGCGGTGCAGGCGTCCGTCGAAGGAGAGCGCGGCGCCGATGCCCGACGATACCTTCACGTAGACGACCGCCGCTGCGCCTCGGGCCGCGCCGAAGCGGGCCTCGCCGAGCAGCGCCAGGTTGGCGTCGTTGTCGACCGCGACGTCGAGGCCGATGCGCCGGCCGATCTCGGCGGCCGGGGCGAGTCCCGCCCAGTCGGGCAGGATCACCGAGGAGCCGACGACGCCGGTCTCGCGGTCGATCGGGCCGGGCAGGCCCATCGCCGCACCGAGCACGCGCTCCCAGCTGACGTCGGCCTCGCGCAGGACGCGCTCGGCGAGGTCGGCCGCGAGGTCGAGCGACTCCTCGGCGGAGCGGTCGACGTCGACCTCGACCTCGTCCTCGGCGAGGATCTTCGACGCCATGTCGGCGACCGCGACGCGCAGGTGCGTGTGACCGAAGTCGATCGCCAGCGCCGCGCCGGCGGAGGAGGACAGCGACAGCAGCACGCCCGGGCGCCCGCCCGTGCGGCGTACGGACTGGTCGCCACTGCGCTCGATGACGAGCTCGGCGTCGAGCAGATCTTGGATCAGCGTCGAGATCGTCGTGCGCGAGAGGCCGGTCGCCCGCGCCAGCTCGGCTCGGCTCGCCGTGCCGCGCTCGCGCAGCAGATCGAGCACGTGCACCCGGTGCCGCTCGCGCAACTGGCGCAAGCTGTTTGCACTTGACCCTTCCATCTCCTTGGGGCGATCCTCTTCGCCCGCGCAGGTTTTGTCAACTCTTTGTTCAAACTAGGCGCGCGAGGCGTGTGGCTTCGTCAGTTCCTTGACGAAACGCCCTGCCGCCCCCGGCGCGTGCAGGAAGAACAGCGACGGCTCGGTGAGCTCGAGCTCGAGCACGAGCGGGCCGCCGCCGGGGCCTTCGACCAGGTCGACCCTGACGTAAGCGAGCGGTGCACCGAAGCGCTCGGCGGTCCAGGCGGCGACGCGGTCGGCGACGGCGCGCTCGCGGTCGGTTGGCTCGCGCGCGGCGATCGTCTCCGGCGCGAAGAACTCGCCGGTCGGTCCGGCGCCGTGGCGCAGCAGCGGCGCCTTCTGGATCGCGTGTGAGAACGCGCCGCCGAAGTACAGCAGCGCGGTCTCGCCGCGTTCGTCGACCGACGGGACGTAGGGCTGGACCATGCCCGTGCGGCCGGACCGGTGGATCGACTTCAGCAGCATCTCCGCCGAGCGCTCGTCGTCGGCCTTGAAGCGCGCGGTGTCGCGCGAGCCCGCGGAGATCGTCGGCTTGACGACGACCTCGGCCTCCAGCAGCGGCAGCAGCGTGCCGGGCGGGCAGAAGATCGTCGGCACGACCGGCAGGCCGGCGTCGCGGAGCTCGGTGAGGTAGCGCTTGTCGGTGTTCCACTCGAGCACCGCGGCCGGGTTGTGCAGGCGCGGGACGCGCCGCGCCCACGCGACGTAGTCGTCGCGGCGCGACTGGTAGTCCCAGGTGCTGCGCACGATCGTCACGTCGAAGGCGTCCCAGTCGACGCCGGCGTCGTCCCAGGTCGCCCAGACGGGCTCGTGGCCGGCGGCGCGCAGCGCGGCGACGAGCTCCTGCTCGTCCTCGTCGCCCGCCGGCATCTCGGCGCAGGTGGCGAGGCCGATCCTCACGCGTCGACCCCCACGCGCGGGCACATCCGCCGCAGCGCGCAGGCCTCGCAGGCGGGCCGACGCGCATGGCACGTGCGGCGGCCGTGGCGCAGCAGGTTGACGTGGAACTCGAGCTCGGCGCCGGGCGGCGTCAGCGCGAGCATCGCGTCGTGCAGCTCGGGGTCCAGCGCCGCCCTGGGGCGCAGCAGGCCCAGGCGCGTGCCGACGCGTGAGACGTGGGTGTCGACGGGCACGTCGCGCAGCCCGTAGCTGAACAGCAGCACGCATGCCGCGGTCTTGCGCCCGACGCCGGGCAGCGCGATCAGTTGCGCCTGCGCGTCGGGCACCGGCAGCTCGCGCAGGTAGGAGAGGTCGAGGTCCTCGGGCAGCGCGCGCAGCATCTCCTGGATGCGCCGCGACTTCTGCACGTGCAGGCCGCCGGGCTGGATCGCCTCCTCGACCTCCTCGAGCGGCGCGTCGCGGACCTCGTGCCAGGACGCGAAGCGCTCGCGCAGGCGCAGGAACGCGACGTCGCGGTTGCGGTCGTTGGTCGACTGCGACAGAACCGTGAGCACGAGCTCGGCGAGCGGGTCCTCGTGCGGCGCCATCACGGGGACGCCATAGACGTCGCGCAGCCGCGCGCGCAGCGTCGTGATGCGGCGCCCGGCGGGCGGCCGCCAGCCGGCGCGGGCGGCGGAGGTGCGCGGCTTGCCCGTCCGCGCGCTCACGGCCCGATCGCGCCCCAGTGCTCGGTCGCGCGCGCAGCGGCCTCGACCGCCTCGCCGAGCGCGGCGCCGACCGCGGGCGGGTAGTAGCCGGTCGCGGCCAGGCGTGCGAGCACGACGCCGCTGAACGTGTCGCCGGCGCCGGTCGTGTCGACCGCCGCCGCCGCGACGCCGGGCACCTCCAGCGGCTGGCCCTCGCCGCGCAGCAGCGCGCCGTCGGCCCCGCGGGTGATCAGCGCATGGCGCGCGCCCGCTGCCAGCAGCGACTCGGCCGCGAGCGCGGGGTCGCGCTCCCCGGTCAGCAGCCGCGCCTCCTCGGCGTTGGCCTTGACGAGGAAGGCGCCGGGCACGAACTCGCGCGCGACGCTCGCCGCCCGCGCGGGCGCCGGCCAGCGATGCAGGCGCAGGTTGGCGTCGAAGATCACAGGCTGGTCCAGTGCGAGCGCGCGCTCGCGGGCGCCCTTGCTCAGCTCGCGCTCGGCATCGCCGACGAGCGTGTTGGAGGCGAGGAACAGCGCGTCGGACGCCTCGACGGCGTCGCCGATCACCGGCCAGAGCGCCTCGATCACGGTGCCGATCGAGTCGCCGTAGATCGCGAACGTCGGCTGGGCGTCGGCGTCGACGATCACCGTCGACAGCGGCGTCTGCACGCCGTCGACGAGGCGAAACCAGCGCAGGTCGACGCCCTCGGCCTCGAGTCGATCGCGCAACCACGCGCCCCAGGCGTCGTCGCCGGCGCCGCCGGCCAGGGCGACGTCGGCGCCGCCGCGTGCCGCGACGACCGCGACGTTCGCGACGGCGCCGCCGAAGTGCGGGACGAACGCGGGGGCGTCGGCGAGCGAAGAGGCAGGGCGCTCGCAGACGAGGTCGACGAGGCACTCGCCGAGCAGGAGCGTGCGCATCGCGGGCGACGATAACGTGCGCCGCCGCATGGCCGAGATCTCAGAGCACCGCGGGACGCTCGACGACCAGCCGACGTTCTGGCTGCAGGCGCCGCCGGTCGGCGCCGCGCCGGTCGTCTACGTCCACGGCGTGCCGACCAGCAGCGAGGACTGGCGCCCGTTCCTCGCGCGCACCGGCGGCCTCGCGCCCGACCTGCCCGGCTTCGGGCGCGCGGGCAAGCGCGGCGACCTGCCGTGCACGATCGAGTTCTACGGCGCCTGGCTGGAGCGCTTCCTCGACCAGCAGGGGGTCGATCGCTTCTCCCTGCTCGTCCACGACTGGGGGGCCGTCGGCCTCGCGGCCGCGCAGCGGCTCGTGGACCGCGTCGAGCGGCTCGTCGTGATGGACGCCGTCCCGCTGTTGCCGGACTATCGCTGGCATTGGATCGCGCGCCTGTGGCGCACGCGCGGGGTCGGCGAGGTCGCGGTCGGCGCGCTGACCGCGCCGGTGCTGCGCACGTTGCTGCGGCTCGGGTTCGCCGGCAAGGTGCCGCCGCAGTTCGTCGACGACATCGTGCGGTTCCTCGACGGCGGCACGCAGCGCTCGATCCTCAAGCTCTACCGCAGCTCGCCGCCCGCAGTCCTCGAGCAGGCCGGCGCCGATCTCGGCACGCTCACGTGCCCCGCGCTGGTGATCTGGGGCGATCGCGACCCCTACGTCAAGCCGCGCTTCGCCGATGCCTACGCCGCCGCGCTGGGCAGCGACCCCGAAGTGGTGCACCTTCCCGACGCCGGCCACTGGCCGTGGCATGACCGGCCCGACGTGGTCGACACGGTCGCGGACTTCCTCGGCGCATAGGGTGCTGCGGTGCTCCGCCGCACGCCACCCTGGGTCCTGAGCGCCGTCCTGGCGGTCGCCTACCTGCTGATCGACCCGCCGTCGGCCGACCTCGCCGCGCAGACCTACCGCGCCGAGCTGTTCGACCGCGAGGGGCTCGTGCTGTGGGACAACGCCTGGTACGGCGGTCACCACATGCCCGGCTACAGCGTGCTGTTCCCGCCGCTGGCCGGGTGGCTGGGGCCGCGCCTGGTCGGCGCGCTGAGCGCCGTCGCAGCCGCGTGGCTGTTCGAGCGCCTGGCCGCCGAGCACTTCGGCGAGCGCGCCCGCGTCGGCGCGTGGTGGTTCGCCGCCGCCACCGCCGTGAACCTCGTCACCGGGCGGCTGACCTTCGCGCTGGGCTGCGCGCTCGGGCTCGCGGCGCTGCTTGCGGCCACGCACCGGCGCTCGTGGGCGGCGGCCGCGTTGGCGGCGCTGACGACGCTCGCGAGCCCCGTCGCCGGGCTGTTCGCCGGGCTCGGCGCCGCGGCCTGGTTTGTCTGCGGCCCGCGCCGCAGCGCGGCGGCGGTGTTCGGCGTCGCGGCGGTCGCGCCTGCGCTCGTGCTCACGGTCGCGTTCCCCGAGGGCGGCATCGAGCCGTTCGTCGCGTCGGCGTTCTGGCCGGCGCTGCTGGCGCTGGTCTGGATCCTCTTCGCGCTTCCGCGCGAGGAGGGTGTGCTGCGCACCGCCGTCGTGCTCTACGCGCTGGCGACGATCGCGAGCTTCGTGCTCGACACGCCGATGGGTGGCAACGTCACCCGTCTCGGCGCGCTGTTCGGCGGCCCGGTGCTGGCCTGCCTGCTGTGGCGTCGCCATCCGCGGGCGCTCGCGCTGCTGGCGCTGCCGCTGCTGTACTGGCAGTGGAACGCCCCCGTCCGCGACTGGACGCGCGCGAGCGGCGACCCGAGCATCGAGGCCGGCTACTACACCGGCGTGCGCGGCTACCTGCGCGCGCAGCAGCGCGCCCGCGGCCCGCTGCGCGTGGAGATCCCCTTCACGCGCATCCACTGGGACGCTCGCTGGGTCGCAAAGGACGTCGCGCTCGCGCGCGGCTGGCAGCGCCAGCTCGACACCGGGCGCAACGAGGTCTTCTACGAGGGCGAGCTCACGCCAGGGCGCTACACGGCCTGGCTGCACGAGAACAGCGTCTCCTACGTCGCGGTGCCCGACGCCGAGCTCGACCACTCCGCGATCGCCGAGCGCCGCTTGATCCAGGCAGGTCGCGTGCCGGTGCTGCGCGAGGTCTGGCGCGACGCGCACTGGCGCGTCTACGCCGTGCGCGGCGCACGATCGCTCGCGCGCGGGGGAACGCTGACGAGGCTGGGCACCGACAGCTTCACCGTGCGCCTGCCGCCGGGCGGCGGAGAGGCTCACGTGAACATCCGCTGGTCGCGCTGGTGGACGGTCACGGGCGGCCACGCGGCGCTGCGCCGCAGCTCCGACGACCGCACGATCGTGCGCGGCGCCGGCGATGTGACGGTCAGCGCGCGGCTGTGGTGACGGATGGTGGTGCGGCTGGCCGCACTTGAGCCGGATTCACCGGTCGGTAGCATCCCTACCGCTCACGAATGTCCCCGGCCCGCCTGAAACCCTTCCTGGCGCGCCTGTTTCCCCACGGTCCGTTGGACGTGCTCCGGCAGGTGGCGCTGTTTGCCTTGGCCTACTACGGCTATCGCTACGTGCGCGGATTCATCGACGATCCACAGGGTGCCGCGGTCGCGTTCCAGAACGCTCGCGACCTGATCGGCATCGAGCGCGGGCTGCACGTCTTCATCGAGCCCAGCGTGCAGTCGTGGGCGGCGTCGAGCACGTTCATCCACGACACGGCGAGCTGGCTGTACATCAACGCCCAGACCTCGGTCACGGTCGGGTCGCTGGTCTACATCTACCTCTTCCACAACGAGCGCTTCTACTTCGTGCGCAACATGTTCATGGTTGCGATGGGCATCGCGCTCGTGGGCTACGTGCTCTACCCGACCGCGCCGCCGCGCTTCTTCCCGGAGTGGGGCTTCTTCGACTCGGTCTCGGCGTTCGCCGGCGTCGACCACACCGACAAGGTCAACACGCTGTTCAACCCCTACGCCGCCGTGCCGTCGATGCACGTCTGCTTTGCGCTGATGATCGGCATCCCGCTGTCGCGCATGGTCAAGTGGCGCGCGCTGAAGATCTTCTGGTCGATCTACCCGCTGCTGGTCTGCTTCGTGATCGTCGCGACCGCGAACCACTGGATCGCCGACGCCGTGCTCGGCGCGATGGCCGCTGGCATCGCGGCCTACGCGGCGCGCTGGCTGGCGCGGGCACGCCCGGCGGTCTGGGCGTTCACGCCGCCGGCCGTCCCGGTGACCGCCGCCACCGAGCGCGCTGTCGCCTAGCGCGCGTTATCCCGCGCGCGCGGTCGGGTACAGGCCGCGGATGGTCCGCAAAGCCCTCGTCGTATGGCTGCTCGCAGGTTCGCTGGTCGTCGGTGTGACGGTCAGCTCGTCCGCCGGTCCACCGAAGTTGAAGGTCGATCTGCGCGCCAAGGGCGAGGAGACGAAGGGCCGGGCGCGTGCGGCCGGGACCGTGCAGCTGCAGCAGAACCACCGCGGCCTGCGGCGCGCTGTCGTCAAGGCGCGGCTCAACGACATCTGCCCGGCGGACTCCTACGGCGCCTACCTGCAGGTTCGCGCCTACTACCCGAGCAGCTCGTCGGTGGCCTACTCGTCGGGCGATGCGAAGGACGTGCGCGGGTGCCCGGCCGGCGCCAAGGACGTCGTCGTGAGGACCGGCTGGGTGGCCGATCCGTACAAGATCACCGTGCGCCTCTACGAGTACGACGCCGACACCGGTGACATCGCCAACGCCGACGCCGCCAGCGTCGAGTTCACGCCGAACCAGTTCCGTCGTTAGGCCGCGGCGCGCCGCACGATCTCGTCGCGGACCTGCGGCGTGTAGTCGCCGCGCGCGATCCGCTTGCGCTCGGTCGCCGCGACCATCTCGAACTCGGGGATGCACGACCCGCGCTTGATCGCCCCCGGCACCACCGGCTGGCTGCGGCGCAGCGCCTCGATCACGCCGCGTGCGGCGAGCGCCTGTGGCGCCGTCAGGCGCAGTCCGTAGAACTTGCGGACGCGCGCGGGCAGCGAGTAGAGCATCAGCAGGTCGTGCACGCGCTTGGCCGGCTGGCGGCTGGCGGGCATCGGGATCTCGAACGCGACCGCGTGCCCGACGAAGCGCGCCTCCTCGGTGAGGAACAGGCGCTCACCGCGCAGCTCGGCGTCATACCAGGCGCGGAAGGCGCGGTAGTCGCGCGGCGCGGCGTCGCGCGGCATGCCGAAGAGCTCGGCAAACCGCACGTAGTCGGCGTAGTAGTGCTCGCGCTCGGCGTCGGACATGCGGCGCACGAGGTGGTCGTAGAACCACATCCCCGAGTCGACCATGACGGCCACCGTCCACCACATGGCCTCCGGGTCGTACGCGTTGTAGGGCGTGCCGGCGGGGAAGTGCGGGCCGGCGTCCTCGGGCAGCTCGCCGACGACGCGCTTGTGCATGCCGGCGACCGCATTGAGCGTCGCGTCGGCCTCGGCCCTGCTGCCGAACATCACGCGCTCGAACATCGTCCCGGTGTGGGCCAGGCGCTTGAACGGCATCTCCGGCTGGTGGGTGTGCTCGGCGGTGCCGACGTAGTTCGGCGGCTTGAGCGCGCCGATGCAGAGCGCGCGCTGGCCGTAGAAAAGGCCGACGGCCTTCTCCTCCTGGACGCGGCGCAGCATCGAGCTGTCGCGCGGGAAGTACCCGTCATCAGGAAACATACGTTTCCAATGTAGGTCGCGCGGCGGCTCCTGTCAACATGCCGCGCGATGAGCGACACCCGCCAGCGGCCCCAATTCCCGACGGGCCCGATCGGCCAGGGGGAGCGGCGCGAGTTCATGCGCAACGCACTGATCGAGTCGCGGCTGACGCCGAACACGATCTCGATCACGGGGCTCGTGCTCAACGTGCTCGCGGCGGTCCTGATCTGGCAGGACTACTTCTTCTGGGGCGGTGTCGCGTTCATCGTCGGCTCGATCTGCGACACGCTCGACGGGCGCTACTCGCGGATGAGCGGCAAGGGCTCGCCGTTCGGCGCGTTCCTGGACTCCACGCTGGACCGCATGGAAGAGGGCATCGTGCTGATCGCCGTCGGCTTCCAGTTCGCCGAGGCGGGCAAGAGCGGCGCTGTCGCCGCCTGTGTCGCCGCGGTGCTGTTCAGCCTGATGGTGTCCTACACGCGCGCCCGCGCCGAGGCGCTCGGCGTCGAATGCAAGGTCGGGATCGGGTCGCGCGCGGTGCGCGTCGTGATCCTCTCGATCGGCCTGCTGTTCGCGACCGGGCCGGGCGATGTCGAGCTGCTCGAGCCGTCCGTCTACGTCCTGGCGGTGATGGCGTTCATCACCACGCTGCAGCGGATCTGGCACGTGCGCAACGCGTTTGCGCGTGTGACCGATCTGTAACCGGCCGCGCGTTCCGGGGTCTGATTCCCCAGTCAACTCTTCCGAGCAAGGACCCCCGAACTTCATGAGCACGAACACGCGTGGCAAGGCGCTTACGAATGCTGCCTCCACGAACGGCAAGTCCCGCTACCAGTCCGAGAAGGTCCGGGTGGCGATCATCGGCGTCGGCAACTGCGCCAACTCCTTCGTCCAGGGCGTGTACCACTACGCCAACGCCAAGAAGGGCACCGAGGTGCCCGGGCTGATGAACGTCGACCTCGGCGGCTACCACGTCAAGGACATCGAGTTCACCGCTGCCTTCGACATCAACGAGACGAAGGTCGGCAAGGACCTCGCCGAGGCGATCTGGGCCGACCCGAACAACACGATCCCGTTCACCGACAAGGTGCCGAAGAAGATCGGCGCCAAGGTCTACCGCGGGATGACCCACGACGGTCTCGGCAAGTACCCCAAGACGCGGATCAAGAAGGCCAAGGGCGAGACGGTCGACATCGTCAAGGTCCTCAAGGAGACGCACACCGACGTCGTCGTGTCCTACCTCCCCGTCGGTTCCGAGCAGGCGACCAAGTGGTACGTCGAGCAGGTCATCGAGGCCGGCTGTGGCTTCGTCAACTGCATCCCCGTCTTCATCGCCTCGTCGGACTACTGGGACAAGCGCTTCAAGAAGGCCGGCCTGCCGATCGTCGGCGACGACATCAAGAGCCAGGTCGGCGCGACGATCGTGCACCGCACGCTCGCCCGCCTGATGCACGACCGTGGCGTGAAGATGGTCCGCACGTCGCAGCTGAACGTCGGCGGCAACATGGACTTCTTCAACATGCTCGAGCGCGAGCGCCTGGAGTCCAAGAAGGTCTCCAAGACCCAGGCCGTCACCTCGATCATGGGCCACGAGCTCCCGGCTGACGACGTCTACATCGGCCCGTCGGACTACGTGCCGTGGCTCACGGACCGCAAGTGGGCGCACATCCGCATGGAGGGCGAGGCGTTCGGCGGCGTGCCGCTGAACATCGAGACGAAGCTCGAGGTCTGGGACTCCCCGAACTCGGCCGGCATCGTCATCGACGCCACGCGCTGCTGCAAGCTCGCGCTGAACCACGGTCTCGGCGGCCAGATCGACGGCCCGTCGTCCTACCTCATGAAGTCGCCGAAGAACCAGCAGCCCGACGACGCCGCGCGCCTGGCGACCGAGGCCTTCACCTCGAAGTACGCCCGCAAGCCCGGCACGCAGCCCAAGGGCCGCACCGCGCCGAAGAAGGCTGCCGTCGCCAAGAAGGCGCCGGCCAAGCGGAAGGCCGCCGCGAAGGCGTAAGCTCCCCTCTGTCTTTCCCGTCCGTCCCGAAGGCCCGCCTCCCAGTGCGGGCCTTCGTGGTTCTGGGGGTGCTCTCGCGTCCCGCGCCGTGGCCGACGATGCCGCTCCGGGGCGGACGCCCGCCGAACGTTCATTTCACCTGCGATATCGCCGGCAGGATGAACGTTCGCCCGCAGCACCACCGCCGTGCCACCCAACCGCCGCGGTGCCGCGTGGGTACGTGGGCCACCTCGGTCACGAGATCGGTGACTGACGTGCCCCACGTCTCGACGCAGCGACTGCCCGCTGCTTCTGCGTCGAGGCACGCGGGGAAGCTGGCGACGCGATCGGTCTCGTGGCGCGACTCGGGCGTGCTCGGGACGTTCGTGGGGGTGATGTTCGAGCGGATTGTCCTCTCCTCGATCTGTCTGGCAGTGATCGTTTGGCAGGTCGGGGCGGCATTGTCGCCGGGCGTTGCGCCCGCGGCGACTCGGACCTTGGCGGAGGTCCCCCGCAACGCGCCGATCGGCGCATATGGCGGATGGGTGGCGTGGAGCGTCTGGTCTCCCGAGCGCGGGAGGTGGAGGCTCAGCGCTCTCCACGACGGCGCGATCGTCGAGCCACCAGCGCCGGTGCGCAAGCACCCATTCGACCTCGACCTTGGCAGCGACGCGAACGGGCGGGTGGTTGCGACCTACTCGCGCTGCACGAAGACGGCGCAGCTCCCCGCGGACTTCATCGGTTCGCCGCACCGCGGCTGTCACGTCCGTGTGCTCGATCTGCTCACCGGGGTCGAGCGCAGCGCAGGCATCCCGCGACCGGCCAATGCGTCGGACACGATGCCGTCGATGTGGCGCGGGCGCGTGGCGTTTGGTCGCAGCGTCAAAGGCAGCGACGTTGACCAGGTGCTCCTCTGGGATCCGACGACGCGGCGGCTGAGGCGTCTCAAGCGCGGCGCTGTCCCGCCGGACGTCTGCGACTGGAACGACGATGAACCGTGCACCAAGGTCGGAGGTGTCGGGCACGTGTCGGCCCTGGATTTGGGCAGCCGCCTGGTCGCGTTTCGCTGGACGGTGTCCGGCACGAGGATCGTCGGCCACTCGGCTTCGGAGATGCGCGCCAGCACGCTGGACGGCCGGCGCACGTTCAAGCTCGCCGACGGCTGGGTCTACGAGGCCTGCGACGAGGTCGACTCGGTGACGACCTTGTCGCTCGGTCCGCCGACCGTCGATGGCGGCGCGGTGTTCTTCGCGACTGACGCACAACGCTGCTCCAACTCGCTTGTGAAGCTCGTCAGAACCCGCGTCGACCCGTTCGCCTCGGCCGCCGCGCGCATCCCGGGCAACCGCCTCAAGGGCGGTATCTCCCAGGTCGTTCGCTCGGGGAGGCGGATCTATGCACTGTTCGGACGACAGGTGACCGTGGACCGCGACGCCGATTGTCCCTGCGCCCTCAAGGAGGTCGCTGTCTCCGGCCTTCCCGGCCTCGGCTGACGGCGGCGCTGACGTCGAGCTCGCCGTCGTGCGGCCTACAGCTCGCGCTCGTAGTACAGCTGCACCGGGCCGTCGGGCTTGCCCTCGCGGTTGCTGAACCCGAGGCTCTCGTACAGGCCGCGGGCGGCGGCGTCGTCCTCGCTCGTGCCGAGGTCCATGTAGTCGGCGCCGGCGGCGCGGGCGGTGTCCATCGCCGCCTCCATCAGCCCGCGGCCGAGGCCGTTGCCGCGCCGGTCGGGGACGACGTAGAGCTCGGCGAGGTAGCACTCCTTCGCGGACGACCAGATCGAGAGGCGAAGCCGCAGCACCGCGACGCCGTCCGGCCCGTCGCCGGCCAGCAGGACGATCGTGTCGTCGCCGCCGAGCAGCGTCGCGAAGCGCGTGGCGAGCTCGTGCGGCTCAGGCGTCGGCTCGCCGAACTCGCGGTTGAAGTCGTGCAGCAGGCGACCGATCGCGTCGCAGTCGTCGAGGGTCGCCTGCCGGACTCCCATGGCGCCGGAGGCTAGCGCCGGCGGTCGCGGACGCCGCAGATCTCGTAGTACGTCTGCGTCGTGCAGGTGGCGCTGCCGGCCTGCAGGAAGCGGAAGCGCTGATTGGCGTCCGCCGGCGTATTGCAGCGCCACATCTGCAGGCGCGAGTTGACGTAGCGACGGTGGTCGCGCGCGTTGCCCTTGTTGACGTCCGCGCAGAACTGGACGCCCGGGTTCTGCGTGCGCGATCGCGAGAGCGGCATGTAGTCGGCTGCGTAGGCGGGGGCGACGGTCCAGATCTGGCGCTCGCGCTCGCGCCAGCAGTCCGCGGCGATGAGCGGCGTCGCGTTGCCGTTGCGCGTCCACGTGGCCGGGACCGAGATGCAGTGCCCCGACCCCCGGTTGACGAGCTTGACCCGCGCGGTCGCGCTGCCCTGGAAGTCGCACCCGATGCCGCCGTCGTGGCCGCAGGTGAAGGCGTCGATGAGGATGCTGGCGAAGTTGGGCGCGCCCTCGAGGTCCGGCGCGGCGGGGTAGCTCGTCCCGACGATCGTCCACTGCATGTCGGGGTCACCCGACTGGTAGCGCTTGGTCTCGATCCTCGCGTCGGAGAAGCGGTCATGCGTCGCGAGGAACAGCGCTGGCGACGACGGAGTCGCAGGCTTGACGTCGATCGTGAACCACTTCGTCGTGGTCTGAACTCCGGCCTGCGCGGAGGCGGTGACCGCCAGCCCGGCGAGGGCGGCTGCGGCGACGGCGGTGGCGATGCGGCGGAAGCTGCGCATGGCCGCACTCTCGCGCGGCCCGTGACGCCGGGCTACGCACCCAAGGGGGCAAGCTTTTCACCCTCGTCGCGGCGGCGCGCCGCCGGCGAGGAGAACGCGAGCGTCCCGTCGTCGATCGCGCCGTGGCGGATCCCGACGAGGTCACGGGCGTAGCTCATCTTCAGCCGCCACGGCGCAACGGACCCCTGCCGTGGCCACTGGTCGATCGCGCGCTGGACGTAGCCGCTGGAGAACCCCTCGATGAACGGGTGCGCCTCGACGGACGGATCGGGCTGCGGGACGACCTGCCTGTGGCCGTTGCGGTCCATGTGGCGCAGCAACCGGCAGACGTACTCGGACACGAGATCGGCCTTCAGCGTCCACGACGCGTTCGTGTAGCCCATCGTGAACGCGAAGTTGGGGACCCCGCCCAGCATGATCGCCTTGTAGGCCATCGTCTCCGGCACGATGACGTCGTCACCGTCGACCACCAGCTTGATGCCGCCGAGCGCGAGCATGTTGAGCCCCGTCGCGGTGACGATGATGTCGGCCGCGAGCTCCTCGCCGGACGCGAGCTGAAGGCCGCGCTCGGTGAACGTCTCGATGTGGTCGGTGACGATCGCGGCGTCGCCGCTGCTGATCGCCTCGAAGAGGTCGCCGTTGGGGATCAGGCACATGCGCTGGTCCCACGGGTCGTACGCCGGCTTGAAGTGCGTGTCGACGTCGTAGCCCGCCGGCAGCGAGCGCACGGCGAGCCGGCGCAGCAGTCCGCGCACGAAGCGCGGGCGGCGCCGGCTGAGCCGGTAGGTCAGCGCCTGCATGCCGACGTTCTTCCAGCGCGTCAGGAAGTAGGCGGCCTTGTCCGGGAAGATGCGCCGCAGCCCGATCGCGATCGGGTCCTCGTCCGGCAGCGAGATGATGTAGGTGGGAGAGCGCTGGAGCATCGTCACGTGCGCGGCGCGGTCGGCCATCGCCGGGACGAGCGTGACCGCGGTCGCGCCGCTGCCGATCACCACGACGCGTTTGCCCGTGTAGTCGAGGTCCTCGGGCCAGAACTGCGGGTGGACGATCTCGCCGCCGAAGCGCTCGACGCCCTCGAAGCGCGGCGTGAAGCCCTCGTCGTAGCGGTAGTAGCCGCTGCAAAAGAAGAGGAAGTCACACTCGAGCACGACGTCGTCACGATCGCGCTCGGCGTGGACCGTCCAGCGCGCACGCTCGGTCGACCACTCCGCGCGGACGACGCGGTGACCGAAGCGGACGTGGCGCTCGATGTCGGCCTCGCGCGCGGTGTCGCGCACGTACTCGAGGATCGCCGGCCCGTCGGCGATCGCCTTGCGGTCGACCCACGGCCGGAAGCGATAGCCCAGGGTGTGCATGTCGGAGTCCGAGCGGATCCCGGGGTAGCGGAACAGGTCCCACGTCCCGCCGATCGCGTCGCGGGCCTCGAGAATCGCGTAGCTCTCGCCCGGCAGCTCGTCCTGGAGGTGGTGCGCGGCGCCGATGCCCGACAGGCCGGCCCCGACGATCAGCACGCTGACGTGATCTTCAGGCACGTCCGGAGACGTTACTGCGGGCCCTTCGCGATGACCCAGTCGGCGACGCGCTCAGACGCACGGCGCAGGCGCCGGAAGTACGTCGCGCGGGAGACGTTGAGCTCCATCGCCGCGCGCTCATGGCCGCCCTGCGGGTCGAAGTAGCCGCGCTCGATGATCCTGCGCTGCAGGTCCTCGTCGTAGGACTGGCCGAAGGCCGCGTCGATCGCCGTGCGCAGCAGCGCCCGCACGGACTCGGCACGCTCGTCGACGCTGTCGCCACGAGCCAGCGGCGACGCGGCGAGCGCGAGTGGCTGGTGCAGGTCGCGCAGCGCGTCGCGCACGTCCTCGATGTCGATCGGGCGCGGCGGCGCCGGCTGGGAGCCGGCGCGCGGCGGCGTCAGCCCGAGCTCGCGATAGATCTGGTCGCGCTGGTTGCCGAGGATCCCGCCGGCGCCATGATCGAGCACGTGGCAGTGGATCCGCCGCGGCCCGAAGTCGATGTCGAGCTCGGGGATGTGCGTCGCGCCGACGGCCTGGGCGAACGCGACCGCAGCCTCGTTGTCCGGGTCGATCGGGATGTAGTTGTAACGCGCGTTGACGAGCCCCGAGCGCAGCGTGCTGGCGGTGTTGAGCATCGCCAGCACCGGCGAGCTGATGTCGCCCTCCAGGCCGGCGGTGAAGTCCAGCGCGTCGCGCCAGATCAGCACGTCGCCGCCCGGGATGTTGGCGCGCGCATGGGCCAGCCAGCGCCCGAGGATGATGTCGTCGTCGGCGACCGGCGGGGCGTTGTCGGGCGTGACCGAGATGCTCAGCCCGGCGAGGCGGTCGTCGCGGTCGCGGACGACGACGACGCGCTCGACGGCGGCCTCGAGCAGCTCCTGCATCGCCGTCCAGTACTCCGGGCCGCCGTAGCGGCGCAGCATCAGGCCCTGCAGCGTGACGACGTCGGCGTCGCGCAGGTCGTCGACGCGGTGGGTGACCGAGCCCTCGGCGCCAAAGCCCCAGCGCACGGCCGAGTTCTCCGACAGCGCGGCGAGGTCGACGCAAAGGCTCGGCTCTCCGGCGACCGCGCGGCGGTGCAGGTGGTCGGCTACGCGCCGGCGCAGCTCGCGCTCACGCTCACGCGAGCGGTCGCGCACATCGATGCGCAGGGCGCGGCGCACGCGCTCGTGCAGCGCCACGCCGCCACCGCGGACCTCCGTGAACGAGAGCCCGCGCAGGAACGCGTAGGCCTCTTCCGGGTCGACGTCGGGAAGCGTGTCGCGCAGCAGCGCGGCGTTCGTCACGCGGGCGATCGCGGCGACGGAGAGGACGTCGAGGTCCGCGCCGTCGAGCTCGGTGTGCGCGAGGCGCTGCAGCAGCGTGCGCGCGAGGTCGGGGTCCTCGTCGAGCTCGGCGAGGTGCAGGTCTGAGCCGCGCTGCGCGGCGGCGTCGGCGCCGAGCGCGAGCGCCAGCGGCGAGCCCTGGGCCCAGCGCACGATCCGCCCCACCAGCGCGGTGTCGTCGACGCCGTGGCGCGTCACGAGCGCGGCGGCCTCCTCGTCGAGCAGCGGCTTGAGCTCGACCTGCAGCGTCAGGCGCTCCCAGCCGTCCTGGGTCCACCCGGGCTCGGGCGGGCGGCGCCCGGCGATCACGACGACCGCGCCCTCGGGCAGCGCTGGCAGCAGCGACTGGCGCAGCCAGCCGCCGGCCGCGGCCATGCGCTCGTAGGTGTCGAACAGGATCAGCGGGCGCTCGTGGTCGTCGAAGCCCTGCAATGCGGTCTCGAGCTCGCCGGGGACCGGCGCGAGGTCGCGGCCCTCGACGACACACGGCAGGAAGCCGCGCTTCTCACCGCGCCGCGCGATCTCGCGCAGCAGCGTGGACTTCCCGACCCCGCCTGGGCCGTGGACGAAGACGATCGATGCCGACGGGTCGGTGGCGAGGACCTCGTCGAACAGTGCGAGCTCTGCCTCTCGACCGACGAATCGTGCCTCGTCCCTCCATGCCAGCCGCTGGCCCAGCGTTCCACGCATCGGTCGCAGAAGCGTACGCGTCATGTCATCGCAACGGCGCCGTGCCGATCGACTTACGCGGAGCCATAGGATTGTTTTTCGTGCCTCCGCGCCTTGCGATCGCCCATGTCACCCCCTACGCCTGGGACAGCGGGCACGAGGTCAACGTCCAGATCGCACGCACCGCGGAGGGGTTGGCGCAGCGCGGCCACCGCGTGCTGATCATCGCGCCCTCGACCGACACGAAGGCCGTGCGGGCGGCCCGTACGGCGATCCGCGCCGGTGGCGACCTCTTCGACGCCGACGGAGCACCCCGTGTGCTCGCGGTCGGCGAGGCGATCCCGGCGCCGGTCGGCGCCCGCCGCCGTGCGGCGCTGCCGGTCGACGTCTCGCGCAGCGTCGAGGCGCTGCTCGCCGGCGCGGCGCTGGACATCTGCCACGTCCACGAGCCCTACGCGCCGTCCGTCGCGAGCGTCGCCCTGCGTCACTCGCGTGCGCTGAACGTCGGGACGTTCCACGCGCCGGTCGAGCGGGTCGTGTCCACGCAGGTCGCGCGCAAGATCGTCGACCTCGTCTTCGGGCGCCTCGATGCGCGCCTGGCGAGCTTTCAGGCCACCGCCGACCTGCTCAAGCGCTTCTTCCCGGCCGACTACCGCGTCATCACGCCGGGGGCGGACGTCGTCGCGCGCGAGCGTGACGGCGCGCCCGTTCGGATCGCCTTCGTCGAGGAGGAGGAGCGCGCGGCGCTGCGCGTGTTCCTGCGCGCGCTGCGCCGGCTCGACGACGGCGCCGACTGGGAGGCGTTCGTGAAGTCGCCGCGCGCGCAGGCGGCGACGACGCCGCTGCGCCACGAGCTGCGCAACCGCGTCCTGTTCTTCGACGACGTCGCCGAGGCCGAGCTGCTGGCCGACGCCGACGTCTGCGTGCTGGCGTCCGACGGCGTGGCGCCGGCACCGGCGCTGGGGCTGCGGGCGGTCGCCGCAGGCGCCGTGCCGCTGGCGACGAGCCTCGCCGTCTACGAGGAGATCACGGGCGAAGGCGACCACGGTCTGCTGTTCGCGCCACGCGACGTGGACACGTGCGCCGCGCAGCTGCAGCGGCTGATCGCCGACGCGCCGCTGCGGGCACGGCTGCGCGCCGCCGCCGAGCCGCTGCGCAAGACGCTGTCCTGGGAGCGCCTCGTCGACGAGACCGAGGACGTCTACGCCGGGTTGGTCGGGCGCCGCCACGACGGCCGCGGCAGCGCGGCGGTGCGCAAGCGCCTGGCGTCTCGCCCGCGGATCGACGTCGACCTGCACATGCACACCGATCACTCACACGACTGCGCGACGCCGGTCGAGGTGCTGCTGGCGACCGCGCGCGACCGCGGGCTCGGGGCGATCGCCGTCACCGACCACAACGAGATCTCCGGAGCGCTGGAGGCGGCGTCGAAGGCCGCGCAGTTCGGGATCAAGGTGATCGTCGGGGAGGAGGTCAAGACCGCCTCGCAGGGCGAGGTCATCGGGCTGTTCCTGACCGAGAAGATCCCGCGCGGGCTGACGATGGCCGAGACCGTGGCCGAGATCAAGCGCCAGGGTGGGCTCGTCTACGTCCCCCACCCGTTCGATCGCATGCATGCCGTCCCCGACTACGAGCACCTGCTCGAGATCCTCGACGACGTCGACGCGATCGAGATCTACAACCCGCGCGTGGCGATCGGCTCGTTCAACGAGGAAGCGGAGCGCTTCGCGGCCAAGTACCGGATCGTCGCGGGCGCCGGGTCGGACTCGCATGTCGCCCAGGGCCTGGGCTCGGTGCGGATCTCGATGCCCGATTTCGAGGGGCCCGAGGAGTTCCTGGAGGGCCTGCGCATCGCGGAGATCAACCGCGGCCCCTCGTCGCTGCTGTACGTGCAGGCGCTGAAGTTCCTCGAGACCAAGGCGACCCCGCCAGCCGCGCGCCGCGCGCGCCGCGACCGCAGGGTCCGCCGGGCGACGCGCAAGGCCTGATGCACGACGAGGGGCGTGCCGCACGAGCGTCGAACCTCGGAGCGCGCATGCCTCAGACCGACGATGAGATCCGCGAGAAGTACCTCGAGCGCGCGATCCGCGAGCTCAACACGTTCACGCGGGACCTCCAGGCCTGCGAGCTGTGCCCCCGCGGCGGGCTCATGCCCGTCCTCGGCTCGGGCCACCCGCAGGCCGACATCTTCCTGCTGAAGTACGCGCCGCTGGTCTCGGAGATCGAGGAGGGCGTCGCGTTCTACGGGCGCGCGGGCATGGCGCTCATGAAGGCGCTCAAGCGCCTGCAGATCGACGCGCTCGCCGTCTACGGGACGCTCTGCGTGAAGTGCCCGGTGTCGGATACGACGCTGTCGGACCCGGGCTGCCAGGCCCGCGTGATCGAGGAGCTGGCGATCGTCCAGCCGCGCATCGTGGTCGTGATGGGCGAGGACGCCCTGGCGGTGCTCAACGACCTCGACGTCCCGCTCGCGCGCCCGATCGAGCCCCAGCCCGGTGTGATCCAGCAGCTCACGCCGTCGGTCGTCGCGCTGTACACACCGAACATCGACGAGGCACTCGACGAGGAGGCCGCAAAGCGCGACTTCTGGTCGGCGTTCAGGATGCTCGGCGAGTGGTACGCCGATCTGCCTCCGTACTGACCCGCCCCGGGGTACTCGCGGTCCTCCTGCCGGCGCTGGCGATCGCCTACCTGTCGCTCGCGCCGTCGCTGCCCGCGAGCGGCTCTGTGGGCCTGCGACTCGACGCCGCGGTCGGCACGGCGCTCGTCGTGGCGGCGGTGCTGGCCGTCGCACCGCTGGCCGAGACGCTGCCGGCGACGATCCTGCTCGCGCTCGGCAGCGGGTTGCTGATGGCCGCCTTCGACCAGGTCGGCGCGCGGGCCGGCGCGACCGTCCCCGAGGCGCTGGCATGGTGTGCGGGCGGGCTGCTGTTCGCGCGCGCCTTCTCCGGCCCCGGCCTGGCGATCGCGGTGCCGCTGCTGCTTGCGGGGCTGGATGTCGGCGGGGTCACCGGGGGGACCGCGGTGCTCGACGACTTCGCCCGCGCGGGCGACCCGCTGACGCTCGAGCTTCCGGCCTGGGGCGGCGGGCAGGCGGCGGTGCTGCCGGCGCTGGAGGCCGGCGTGCTCGGCGCGCTGGCGGCGTGGGGCTGGAGCCTGCGTTTCCGCAGCCCGTGGACCAACGTGATCATGCTCGAGGCGGCGGTGCTCGCCGTCGTCCTCGTGCTGCCGGGGATCGCCGTGATCATCGCCGCATACCTCGTCGTCAACGCCGACCGCGCGGGCGATGCGCTGGCCGCGGGTGACACGTCAGCGGCGAACACCGCGCGTTAACCGCTGCGGCTCGTGGGTAGCGCTACGTTCGAACCCCGATCAAAGGAGAGGAGTTCGGATGGTCACCGACCAGTCACTGCTGGAGCCCGAGTACGAGCCCGCCGACGCCACCGACGACGCCCACGAGCACGGTCTCGTCTTCAGTCAGGCCGCGGTCGCGGTCCCGCTCCGCGCCGAGGACGCCGACGACGACGAGGACGCTACGGCGTCAGGATGATCTTCCCGAGCTTGCCGCCGGCCACGAAGCGCTCGTACGCGTCGTGGACGGCGTCAAGCGGGTAGGACTCGGCGACCGGCACGCGTAGCGCGCCGGTCGCGAACAACGGCAGCACCTCGCGCTCCATGGCGCGCGCGGTCAGCGCTTTCTCTTCGAGCGGCCGCGCGCGCAGCGTCGAGGCGCGCAGCGTCGCGCGCTTGCCCATCAGCGCGAGCAGGTTGAGCTCGGCCTTGAAGCCGGCGCCGACGCCGATCACGACGATGCGCCCGTCGAGGCGCAGGGCGCTCAGATCGTCGGGGATGTTCGGCGCGCCGATCAGCTCGAGGACGACGTCGAACGGCCCGTGCTCGGCGAACCCCTCGGGATCGACGACCTCGTCCGCCCCGAGCGCGCCGACGGCGTCGCGCAGGTCGGCGTTGCGAACGGTCGCGGTGACGTGCGCGCCGGCCGCATGGCCGAGCTGGACGGCGGCGCTGCCGACACCGCCGGCGCCGCCGTGGACGAGCAGGCGCTCACCGGGGCGCAGGCCGCCCTGCGTGAAGAGCGCGTCGTGCGCGGTCGTGAAGGCCTCGGGGATGCCACCGGCGACCGCGAGGTCGACGCCGTCGGGGACCGCCATCAGCTGGCGCTCGTGGACGACCGCGAGCTGCGCCTGTCCGCCGCCACCGGCGATCGCCATCACCGCGTCGCCCTCGGAGAAACGCGCGGCGCCCGGGCCGACCGCGACGACCTCGCCCGCGAGCTCCAGCCCGGGGATGTCCGCCGGCGAGCCCGGCGGCGCGGGGTAGGCGCCCTTGCGCTGCAGGATGTCCGCGCCGTTGATCCCGGCGCTCACCACGCGGACGAGCACCTCGCCCGCGCCGGGCTGCGGATCGGGGTGCTCGGCGACGCTGACGGCACCGTCGGAGATCGTTGCTGCGCGCATGCGCGGCAGCCTACGGAGTCCTTGATCGACTAATCAGACTTAGTCCGCCAGAGTCCGTCACATGAAGTCGGTCGGCATCCATGAGGCTAAGACGCATTTCTCGAAGCTGGTCTCGCGCGCGGAGGCGGGCGAGGAGATCGTCGTGCGGCGTGGCGGACAGCCGGTGGCCAAGCTCGTTCGCTACGAGCCGGTGGTGCGGAAGCCGGGCGCGCTACGGGGCAGAATCCGCATCGCCGACGACTTCGACGCGATCCCAGAGGACTTCGACGACTACGTCGCCTGATGGCCGCCTTGCTGGTCGACACGATGGCCGTCCTCTGGTGGCTCGGCGATGACCGGCGGCTGAGCGACGACGCCCGCAGCCGGCTCGCGGACCCAGGCAACGCACTGTACGTCAGCGCCGCCAGCATCTGGGAGGCCGCGATGAAGCAAAGCCTCGGCAAGCTCGAGGTCGACGAGGAGCTCCTCGCGGTCCTCGAGGAGGAGGGCTTTGCCGTGCTCGCGGTCAGCGCACCGCACGCGTGGAAGGTTCGTGAACTGCCGTTGCATCACCGCGACCCGTTCGACCGGCTGATCGTGGCGCAGGCCCTCTGCGAGGAGCTCGAGCTCGTGAGCGCAGACGCGGCGCTCGACGCGTACGGCGTCAGTCGCCACTGGTGAAACGTCGCCGCACGAGCGGGGACGGAATACAGTGAGATGACCATGTTCCTGCGCCGCAAGTCCGAGCTGATCGCGCCCGAGGAGGCGCTCCCCGGACGTGACACCCCGATCGCCGCCGACGGCCGCCACGCCGTCCTCGGCACCCCGCTGACGCCGCCGTTCCCGGAAGGGATCGAGGTCGCCTACTTCGGCCTGGGCTGCTTCTGGGGCGCAGAGCGTGCCTTCTGGCAGACCGACGGCGTCTACACGACCGCGGTCGGCTACCAGGGCGGCCACACGCCCAACCCGACGTATGACGAGGTCTGCAGCGGGCGCACCGGCCACACGGAGGCGGTGCTCGTCGCGTTCGACCCGGCCAAGCTCTCCTACGAGCAGCTGCTGAAGGTCTTCTGGGAGGGCCACGACCCGACCCAGGGCATGCGCCAGGGCAACGACGTCGGCACGCAGTACCGCAGCGCGATCTACACGGCATCCGAGGCGCAGGCGCAGACCGCGCAGGCCTCGGCCGAGCGCTACCAGCAGGCGCTCGCCGCGTCGGGCCACCGCGCCGAGATCTCGACCGAGATCGCGCCGGCCGGGCCGTTCTACTACGCCGAGGACTACCACCAGCAGTACCTGCACAAGGTGCCGGGCGGCTACTGCGGCCTGGGCGGCACCGGCGTGTCCTGCCCGGTCGGCGTCGCCGCCGCCTCGTGACGCTCCCGGCGGAGGGCTACCGGCTCACCGGCATCTCGCCGAAGGCCTACGAGCACCCTGCCGACCGCGCGGCGAGCGCCGGGCTGGGGTCGATCCCCTACCTCGACACGGTCGTGCGCAAGCTGATCGAGCTCGGCTACGAGCGCGCGCTGCGACAGGCCTACCTCGGCTCGGCCGTGCGCCTCGGCGAGGACCAGCTCGGCGATGTCTGGCGAGAGCACAACGTCGCCTACGCGACGCTCGACATGGCCGACGTCCCCGACCTCTACCTCACGCAGTTCCCGATGGCCAACGCGATGGCGATCGGCGCCGCCAAGCCGATCGTCGTCGTGCAGTCAGAACTCGTGCAGCTGCTCGACGCGCCGATGCAGCGCGCCGTCTTCGCGCACGAGGCGGCGCACATCCTCTCCGACCACCAGCTCTACCGCACGGCGACCGCGATCCTCGTGCGCCTGACCCAGACGGCGCGGATCCCGCTGCCGCTCGGCCCGGTGCGCGCGGCGCTGCTGGAATGGAGCCGCGCCTCGGAGCTGTCCTGCGACCGCGCCGCGGCGCTCGTGACGCGCGACCCGCTCGTCGTCTGTCGCACGCTGATGACGATCGCCGCCGGGGCGGCCGCCGAGGACCTCGACCTCGACGTGTTCATGCGCCAGGGCCAGGACTACACCGAGAAGGGCTCGGGCCTGGAGCGGATCACGCGGCTGTTCATGGACCTCAACGTCACGCACGCGATGCCGGTCAAGCGCGTGCACGAGTTGATGGCCTGGGTGCGCTCTGGCGACTACGACCGCATCGTCGGCGGCGACTATCCCGCGCGCGACGACCCGCCCCGGCCGCCGCGCGAGGAAGCTTCAGACGCGGTCTCGCACTACTCCGAGCGCTTCAAGGAGACGTTCAAGGACGCCGGCGAGTCGATCGAGGCCGCCGGCAAGCAGCTCGCCGAGTGGCTCAAGCGCAGCTAGCGCCGCTTCGCCGTCCAGCGCAGCTTGAGCCGCGCCCCCGCCGCGTCCTGCGCGCCGGCGGGCAGCCGCCGCCTTGCGGCCGCGAGCACCCGGCCGCGGACGACCTTGTTGAGCGTCGAACCCGTGCGGCGGGCACGCACGGTGGCTGTGACCCCGCCGCCCGCCCTCTTCGTGCAGGTCGCGGAGAGCTGGCTCTTCGCGGCCGCGACCGCGCGCGTCCGCATGCGCTTGGTGACCTTGCGGCCCTTCCGGAACGACGGGACGAAGAGCACGCGGCAGCTCGCGGCCGCGGCATGCGCGCGCGGAGCGGTCGTCCTCGTGCCGAGCAGGATCTTCTCGCAGGCGGCGAGCGCCGCGGGCCCCGCGAACTCGGTGCCGTAGCGGGTATAGACCCCGTCCTTGGTGATCACGAGCTCGTCCTCGACGTCCATGGCGAACATGATGCAGCCGGTGAACGCGTCCTTGAGGTGCGGATCCTTGTTCAGCTTGACCGCGATCGCGGCGGCGAGCTGCTCGGCCTGCACCTCCGCGAACGCGTCGGCGAGATCGATGCCGAGCTGCTTGGTGTCGATCGGTATCGGTGCTGGGCTGATGTTCGCCGCCGCACCGCTCTTCGGGACCGGCATGAAGACGTCGAGGCCGTAGGGAAGCTTGCCCGCCACGCAGTTCGCCGCAGCAAACGCGCGCAGCCCGGCAGGCTGGCAGGTCACCCCGGAGGGCTGCGGCGCGGGCGGTGGCGGTGGCGGTGGCGGCGGCGGCGTGGCCGTCACGCCGTTCTTCAGGCACGCGCCCTCGATGCACGTCCCGTTCCAGCCGCAGGCCGTCCCACAGCCGCCCGCGTCGTAGGCCCAGGTGCCGGTGAACGAACGCCCGTCGCCCGAGAGCGTGAACGTGTACGTGCCGCCCTTGGGTGGGGTCCCCGGCTGCTGCCAGGTGCCCTTGTTGACGTTCCCGTCGACGCCGCCGCTGACGGTGCCGGGGCTGAACCCCTCGTAGCTGCCGGCGCCTCCGGCATCCATCGTCAGCCGGCCGAAGTCGCTGTTCCAGACACCCGCCCACGTGTTCGCGGCGTGCGCCGCGGGCGCCGACGCGGCCGCGACCGCCAGCATCGACACGGCAAGGAGGACAGCGTCACGGGTCCGCATCGTCCGATCGTCGCGGATCGCGCGCGATCCAGCGACAGGGACCCACCCTGCCATTGCGGCCGTCAGCTCACGCGTCGTCGAAACAGCAGGAGGCTGACGATCGCGCCGATGAGGAAGCCGACGAACCACGTGAAGCTCGTGACGCCGGCGACGCCGAGCACGAACGTGACGATCGCCAGCAGCCCGAAGACGCTGCCGGTGGCGACGAGGTTCGGCGCCATCAGCTCACGGTGCGCTTGAACAGGTACCCGAAGACGCCGGCGATCACCGCCAGGAGCAGGAACAGGCCGAAGCCCGAGACGAACAGCATCACCACGGCAGCGACACCGGAGGCGCCGCTGACGGCGAGGTAGTTGAAGGCACGGTCGGTGCGCTTGCCGCGCGGTTCGAGGTTGCTCACGCCGTGAAGCCTAGACGCCCGTTCCAGCAGCGCGACGCACTCGACGTGCGGCGTCTGCGGGAACATGTCGACGGGGCGGACCTTGCGCAGCGCGTACCCGGCCTCGACGAGCTGCGCGGCGTTCGGCGCGAGCGTCGTCGGGTTGCACGACACGTAGACGATCCGCTTGGGCGCCCGCCTCGATGACGCGGCGCACGACCTTCTGGGAGAGCCCGGCGCGCGGCGGGTCGACGACGAGCACGTCGGGGCGCCCGGCGGTCTCGACGAGCTCGCGCATCGCCAGGCGCACGTCGCCGGCGAAGAAGCGCGCGTTTGCGATCTCGTTGCGCGCGGCGTTGCGGATCGCGTCGCCGACGGCGTCCTCGACGATCTCCAGCCCGTAGACCTCGCCCGCGCGCGGCGCGAGCGTCAGGCCGATCGTCCCGATCCCGCAGAAGAGGTCGAAGACGCGCTCCCAGCCTTGCAGGCCCGCGTAGTCGCCGGCGAGCGCGTAGAGCTGCTCGGCCATGTCGGTGTTCGTCTGGAAGAACGCCTCGGGACTGATCGCGAAGCGCAGGCCCGACAGCTCCTCCTCGATCGTCGCCGGCCCGGAGAGCAGCGTCGTGCGCCCGCCGACCGTCGTCTCCCCGAGCGACTCGATCTCCGATCGCAGCAGCGAGTCGGCGTCGACGGCCGCGGCGAGCGCGTCGGTGTCGAGCGTCCCGGGCCCGGTGACCAGGCGCACCTGCAGCTGGCCGGTGCGCCGGCCCTCGCGGACGACGAGGTTGCGCAGCAGCCCCGTCTGCGCGCGGCGGTCATACGCGCCGAGGCCCTGCGCGCGGCAGAAGTCCATCACCTGCGCGCGGGCGGCGCTGAGTCGCTCGGACCCGAGCAGCGAGTCCTCGAGGTCGACGATCGTGTGCCACGAGCCCGGGGCGTGAAAGCCGCAGACCAGCGCCCCCTGCTCGTCGGTGCCGAAGCTGAACTCGAGCTTGTTCCGGTAGCGCCACTGCTCGACCGCCGGCACGATCGGCTCGAGCTCGAAGCCGTCGAGCTTGCCGATCCGGCGCAGCGCGTCGTCGACCTGCTCGGCCTTGATCTGAAGCTGGCGCTCGTAGGGCAGCACCTGCCACGGGGCGCCCGGGTGGTCGGCGCGCGCGGGCACGCGATCGGGCGACGGTTCGAGCACCTCCTCGGTGCGGGCCTCGCCGTAGGCGCGCTTGCGCTTCGTGACGACGGCGCTGACACGGTCGCCGGGGATCGCGCCGGACACGAACAGGACGTAGCCGCCTTCGGTGCGCGCGACGCCGTTGCCGCCGTGGGCAAGGCTGTCGATCTGCAGGACGAGGACGTCGCCGACCTGGGGGCGCGTTGCGGCGGGGGTGCTCACCCCGCCATGGTGGCAACTTCAGCGCCGCGACTTGGACTCGTCGCTGCGCAGAAGCTGCTCGAGGTCCGCCATCAGCGACTTCTGCCGCCGTCCCGCCTCGAGCAGCCCGCGTCCGAGCTCTTCTGCGTCCTTGCGCAACATCCGCCCGCGCTCGACTGCACTGTCGAGCGCCTCCTGAATGCCCTGGGCGCTGAGCACGATGCCTCCGGCGAGCAGCTCGCGCAGCGTCCGCAGGTTCTCCCGCAGCTCCCTGTCGCGTGCCGCCGCGGAGGCGGTGGCACTGCCACCGGCGGGTTTCGCCGACCTCCTCGCCGTCGTGCGCTTCGCCGCCGGGCGCCGTGCCGCCGGCTTGCGCGCGGCGGGCTTCTTGGCCGCCGTCTTGCGGGCCGCGGGCTTCGCGGCGGTCTTGCGTGCGGCGGGCTTGGCTGCTGCCCGCTTGGCCGCGGGCTTCGCGGCGGTCTTGCGTGCGGCGGGCTTGGCTGCTGCCCGCTTGGCCGCGGGCTTCGCGGCGGTCTTCCGCGCCGCGGGCTTCGCGGCGGTCTTCCGCGCCGCGGGCTTTGCTGCTGCGCGCGTCGTGGTCTTCTTGGCCGCGGGCTTCGCGGCGGTCTTGCGCGCGGCGGGCTTCTTTGCCGCCGTCTTCCGCGCCGCGGGCTTTGCTGCTGCGCGCGTCGTGGTCTTCTTGGCCGCGGGCTTCGCGGCGGTCTTGCGCGCGGCGGGCTTCTTCGCCGCCGTCTTCCTGGCTGCGGGCTTCGCAGCCGCGCGGGTCGTGGTCTTCCGGGCGGCCGGCTTGGCCGCCGGCTTCCTCTTGGTTGTGCTCCGGGATGCCTTGGGCTGCGGCACGCGGACTCCCCTCCTGATGGGAACGATCAGTGAACTGCGCGCGAGCGTACTGGACTGGGCTAACGTCGCGGAGGGGTGAACGCGGGCTTTCGCATCTGGCTGCTCGTCGGGTCGGTGACGGCGGTGCTCGTGACCACCGCTCGCGCCGACGTGCCGTTCCAGCTGCAGCGCGACCTGCCCGCCGATCTCTCCGAGAAGGAACGGTGGATGTACGCGGCGACGCCCGAGCCCGGCAACGAGCCGGTCAACTCGCAGGCGATGGAGCTGCACGGGATCCGCGGCGCGTCGCTCGCCGACGTGCCGGGCGTCGACAGCGCCTGGCGCACGACGACCGGCCGGCCCGACGTCGTCATCGCCGTCCACGACTCGGGGATCGAGTGGGACAACGCCGGCGCGATGCGCAACGTGCGGCGCACGACGCACCTCAACCTGCGCGAGCTGCCGAGGCCGCGCCACACGCGCCGCGCGTCGCTTGAGCCCGGCCAGGACTGCAAGCGCTTTCGCAACGCCAACGACGCCAACCGCGACGGCGTCGTCAACGTCGTCGACTTCGCCTGCGACGCGCGCGTCGAGCGCGACGGCGCGCGGCGCGTCAAGCGCGGCCAGCCGCGCGGCAACGGCGTCGACGAGCTGCTCGACCCGCAGGACGTGCTGATCGCGTTCTCCGATCGCAAGGACGACGACCGCAACGGCTTCGCCGATGACATCGTCGGCTGGGACTTCCTCGACGACGACAACGACCCCTACGACGATGTGCAGTACGGCCACGGCACCGGCGAGGCGCAGGACTCGGCCGCCGAGGCCGGGCCCGACAACGGCGAGGCGGCATCGAAGGGTGCCGCGCAAAGCGGCGCCGGCACCTGCCCCAACTGCCAGCTCATGCACATCCGCGTCGGCGATTCCTTCGTCGCCGACGTCAACCGCTTCGCCCAGGGCGTCGTCTACTCCACCGACAACGGCGCGAGCGTCGTGCAGGAGGCGCTCGGCGCGCTGAACAACTCGCGCTTCGCGCGCGACGCCGTCGCCTACGCCGAACGCCGCCGTGTCACCGTGATCGCGTCGGCCGCGGACGAGGCGGCGCAGCACCACCACTGGCCGGCGTCCTACCCGGGCGTCGTGCTCGTCAACTCGGTCACGAAGTACGACCCGACGTTCACCCCGATCCCGCGCTCCTACCTGCAGTTCACCGGCTGCACGAACTTCGGCGCCAAGCTCTCGGTCGCGATCCCGAGCGTGTCGTGCTCGTCGGATGCGACCGGCCGCGCCAGCGGCATGGCCGGCCTGCTCTACAGCGCGGCGCGGGACCGTGGCATCGCGCTGACGCCCAACGAGGTGCGCCAGCTGCTGGAGACGACGGCCGACGACGTCAACTTCGCGATCGCCGAGTCCTCCTGCCGGCCGGTGGCGCTGCCGACGTGCACCGACCCGCAGCTCTCGGCGGTGTTCAACTCGCTCGTCGTGTCCCCGCTCGCGACGACGCGGCGCTATCCGGCACGCAAGGGCTTTGACCAGTTCTACGGGCACGGTCGCGTGAACGTCAACGCCGCCGTCGACCAGGTCGCCGCCGGGCGCATCCCGCCGTCGGTCGCAATCACGCGGCCGCAGTGGTTCGAGCAGGTCGACCCGCGGCAGCCGATCGTCCCGATCGGCGCCCGTCTGTTCGCACGCGGGCAGCCGTACACCTGCCGCATCCTCGTCGCGCCCGGGTCATATCCCGGCGAGCGGGACTTCGAAGCGGTGCCCTCGTCCCACTGCGACGGCACAACGCCGCACGTCGGGTTCGACGGCATCGTCGCGGCGCTCGACCTCGCGCGGCTGAAGGCGCGCTTCCCGGCGACCGCGGGCAGCTTCGATGGCCGCGAGCCCGGTGCGCTCGCACAGACCGCCGCCGGGCGCCCGAACGTCGAGCCCTACGGCTTCACGGTGAAGGTCGAGGCTGTCACCACCCAGGGCGTGCGCGGCGCCGACCGCCGCAACCTCTACCTGCATCGCGACAAGGACCTGTTGGAAGGCTTCCCGCGGTCGCTCGACGGCAGCTCGGTGTCGGGCGACGTCGCGTCATCGCCGCTGTTCGTCGACCTCGACGGTGACAACCGCAACGAGCTGCTGATCGCGGGGTCCGACGGCGTCGTCCACGTGCTGGATCGCAGCGTCGGCGACGAGATGCCGGGGTGGCCGGTCCGTACCGACCGCCTGGCGCTGCACCGTGGCGGGCGCGCGTTCAAGGACAAGGAGGTCCCGCTCGCGCGTGGCGCGATCCTCGCCTCGCTTGCCGCGGCCGACCTCGACCAAGACGGCGCGCCCGAGGTCGTCGCCGCCGACCTCGAGGGCAAGGTCTACGCATGGAGCGCGCGCGGCAAGCGGCGCTTCGTCGTCGAGGCCAACCGCGCCTACTCCGGGCGCCCGCTGTCGCCGTTCAGGCCGCAGCGCCGCGGCCATCGCAACCGCACCCAGCACGGCTTCATCGGCTCGCCGGTGCTCGCCGACCTCGACGGCGACGACCGGCTCGAGGTCATCGCCGCCAACATGGACCGCCACGTCTACGCGTGGGACGCCGACGGCAAGCCGGTCGAGGGCTTCCCCGTCCTCGTCGTCGACCCGGCGAAGGTCGCGGCGGTCAACCCCCGCTCGCACCGCGTGACGTTCAAGGACGGCATCGGCGACGACCTCAACCAGGGCGCCATCGTCGACACACCGGCGGTCGGCGACCTCACCGGCGACGGGCGCCCGGAGATCGTCGTCGGCACGAACGAGGAGTACGAGGCCGGCAAGGACGGCGGGCTGAACGTCGCGCCGCTGAACAACGCTGCGCTGAGCCTCGTCGAGCCGCTCGGGGTCCTCGACTTCGCCAACTCGCGGCTCTACGCGATCAAGAGTGACGGAACGTTCCTGAAGGGCTGGCCGGTGAAGATCGGCAAGGTCTTCGCCGAGTTGCTGCCGGTGGTCGGGGAGGGCATCACCGGCTCACCGGTAATCGCGTCGCTGAGCTGCCCGCGTGGCGGCCGCGGCCCGAAGGTGGGCGTGATCCCTGACGGCGGCCCGGCGCTGGTGCTCAACCCCGACGGCAGCTCGTGCCTCGGCGAGCTGCAGGGCAAGCCGATCGGGATGCAGTCGGACATCCCGACCGGCAACCCGCTGCGCGCCGACCTGCTGACGCTGCCCGCCGTCGGCCACCCCGCGTTCGGCAACGTCGGCGGGGGAACCTCGCTCCTGGCGCCGACCACAGGCCTGCTGCGCGCGCTGGACCTGACCGTCAACGAGTACCAAGGCGGCGAGGACTCCGTCAGCGCCTGGGACCCGGCGAGCGGTCAGCTGCGCCTCGGATTCCCGGCGCGCCAGAACGACCTCTCCTTCCTCTCGGGGCCGTCGGTCGGCGACGTCGGTGGGGCGCCCGGCGAGGAGGTCGTCGCGGCCAGCGCGCACCTCGACCTCAACGCGTTCGGCCTCGCCGGCCTGCAGGCCGACAACTGGCCCAAGCTCACCAGCGACTGGGTCGTCGCCAACCCGCTGCTCGGCTCGTGGGGCTCACTCGACGACGACCCCGGCGCCAGGCGCATCGTCGTCGCCGCGACACGTGCCGGGAACGTGTTCGCATACGTGACCGCGGCGGGCGCCTGCGCGCCCGCGTCGTGGCCGCGCTTTCACCACGACAACGCGAACTCCGGCGACCTGCGTCGCGACGCCGTCGCGCCGGGTGTGCCGCGCGACCTGCGCGTGCAGGACGATGCCCTCGTCTTCCGCGCTCCGGGCGACGACCTGCTCTGCGGCCGCGCCGCGCGCTACCAATTCCGGCTGGACGCGGGGACGTGGGTGACGGCCGGCAACGCCCGTCCTGCAGCGGCCGGCGCCACGCAGCGATTGCCCCTCCCCGAGGCCCGCCGAAGCGTCGCGGTGCGTGCCGTCGATGACGCCGGCAACCTCTCTCGCGCGGCGACCGTGCGCGTCCAGCGCGCCCGCTGAGGGGCCGTGCGGTCCGGCGGATGGAGTACGTTCCCGCGCCGCGTGGCCGTCTCAGCCGCAAGGAACCCGCATGTTCCGGGGCTTTTCGGGCGTTTTTCCGCCGGAAGGGCGGCTAGGCTGCGCCCAACGTCAACGTAGGAGGGATACGTCGTGAACAAGTCCGAGCTGGCTCAGAACCTTTCCGACAAGGCCGGCATCAGTTCTGGCGACGCCAAGAAGGCCGTCGATGGCATCGCCGACATCCTCACCGAAACGCTAACGCGCGGTGGTGAGGTCGCCATCGCCGGCTTCGGGAAGTTCAGCGTGAGCGACAGAGCGGCACGTCAGGGTGTCAATCCGGCGACAGGTCAGAAGATCCAGATCGCTGCCTCCAAGGCGCCGAAGTTCACCGCCGCGAAGGCGCTCAAGGACTCGGTCAACCACCGCTAGTCGAGCTTCACAACCCGTCTTCGAAGGCCGCCTCCGGGCGGTCTTCGTCGTTTCTGGGGAAAGGGCTAGCGATTGCGGTAGGTGAACGCGCGGACTGCGCGGACGATCGTGCTGCGATCCTTCGCGACCTCGGCGTTGCAGGCGGGGTCCGGCGTGCCCACCTGTCCCAAGCGGATGTGAACGCGGATGAACCCGCGGCCGCCGCGGCGCCAGGAATACGCCAGGTGGTCTTCCTTCGCACTGCTGCCCAGGTACCAGCGCAGCTTCGTGATCTCCCCGCCCCGGATCTTCAGGGACCCCGCGCGGGCGACCACGAACCGGCCGCCGCCGTAGGGCATCGTCGCGTCGTCGAGCACCGGCCGCTCGAGCACGGAGACCCCTTCGGCGTCGATGCGCACGCGGCAGTCACCTTTGGTGCGCACGTACTTGCCGGCCGCCTGGCGCGCGAACGAGCTCGGCAGGTCGAACTTGATCGCCGCCCCGTCGACCTCGCGGGTCTCGCCATCGGCCCGGACGAGCGAGACGGGTGCAGTGGCGACGACGGCGCCGGCTGGAGCGGCGAGCGCCGCCGCGACGCAAGCCGAGCCGAGAAACACGCGTGCGATCATGCGGACATTGTCCGGGCCGGGTCGGAGGGCTCAGCCGAGCAGCAGCTCGAGCAGCGCCTTCTGGGCATGGCGGCGGTTCTCCGCTTGGTCCCAGATCGCCTGGCGCTCGCCGTAGAGCACCTCGGCGGTGATCTCCTCGCCCGGGTGCGCCGGCAGGCAGTGCAGCGCCACGGCGCCCGGCGCGGCGGCGCTCAGCAGCTCGTCGTCGATGCGGTAGGGCGCGAGCGCCGCGCGCCGCGCGTCGGCAGTGTCCTCGTCGCCCATCGACACCCAGACGTCGGTGTAGACGGCGTTGGCGCCGGCGACCGCCTCGCGGGGGTCGTCGGTCAGCTGCGCGCCGGCGACGGGCTCGAGCTGGTAGCCGTCGGGCGCAGCCACCGCGACCTCGACGCCGAGGCGCTCGCCGACGATCGCCAGCGAGCGCGCGACGTTGTTGCCGTCGCCGACGTAGGCGAGCTTCTGGCCCTCGAGCTCCCCGAAGCGCTCGCGCAGCGTCAGGTAGTCCGCGAGCGCCTGGCACGGGTGGTGGCCGGCGGTGAGCATGTTGAAGACCGGGATCGTGCCCGCGGCCGCGAGCTCCTCGAGCAGGCTGTCGGGCCCGGTGCGCACGCCCACCGCATCGACCTGGCGGCTCAGCACGAGCGCCGTGTCCTTGACCGACTCCCCGCGCGAGAGCTGCATCTCACCGGGACGCAGGATCAGCGGATGCCCACCGAGCTCGACGACGCCGACCTCGAAGCTCAGCCGCGTGCGCGTCGAGGGCTTCTCGAACAGCAGCGCGATCGTGCGGCCCTCCAGCGCGCGTGAGCTGCGCGGCGCCGCCTTCAGCTCGCTCGCGCGGGCGATCAGTGCGCGCAGCTCGTCACCGCTGAGCTCCTCGCCGGTCAGGAAGTGGCGGGCCATGGGCCGTGGCACGATACGCCGCCGGTGAGAGTCCTGACCTGGAACCTCTTCCACGGCCGCGCCCTGCCCAACGCGGGGCGCGACCTGCTGCCCGAGTTCCAGGCCGCGCTCGCCGGCTGGGACTGGGACGTCGCGCTGCTGCAGGAGGTGCCGCCGTGGTGGCCGACGCCGCTGGCGCAGGCCAGCGGGGCCGGCGCGCGGATGGCGCTCACGTCGCGCAACCTGCTGCCCTGCCTGCGCCGGCCGATCGCGATCCGCTTCCCGGACATCGTCAAGTCCAACGGCGGCGGAGCCAACGCGATCCTCGTGCGCGGCCGGCCGATCGACGAACACCGCAAGCTCACGCTGCGGCTCTGGCCCGAGCGCCGAACGCTGCACGCCGTCCGCCTCGGCGCGCTCTGGATCGGCAACCTCCACGCACAGGTCCACCGCGAGTCGCGCGCGCAGGCCGACCTGCGCCGCGCCGCGGCGGCGCTGCTGGGCTGGGCGGGGCCCGGCGCGCCGGCGGTCCTGGGGGGCGACACGAACACGCGCCGCCCCAACGCCCCGGGCCTGGCGGTCGCCGGCGGTCACGACGTCGACTTCATCATGGCCCGGGGCCTCGCCCGCAAGGGCGAGGTGGTCGTGCTGCGGCGCGGGCGGCTGTCCGATCACCGACCGGTCGTGGTCGAGCTCGTCGATCCCGAGGAAGGAATCGCGACGCGATAGCGTCAGGACCACCATGCGCACTCTTTGCTTGCTGCTCGCCGTCGGCGCGCTCGCACTCGCCGGCTGTGGCGACGACGACGACGATGGCGGCGGCGGCGCCGCGACGACGACGCCGGCCGCCACGACGCCCGCCGCCGCCAGCGGCGGCACGGTCGAGATCCGGATGAAGGACTTCCAGTTCGATCCGACCAGCCAGACGGTGAAGGTCGGTCAGACGGTCAAGTGGGTCAACGACGACACCGCCGACCACAACGCGGTCGCGACCAGCGGCGCCGACTTCAAGTCCGAGAACTTCGGCAAGGGCGGCAGCTATGAGTACACGGCCGACAAGGCCGGGACGATCGAGTACGTCTGCACGCTGCACTCGAACATGAAGGCGACGCTGACGGTCGAGTAGGTCAGCGGCGCGTGCAGGTGCGATAGCGGCGCGTCTGCGTGACGGTGCGCCCGCGTGCCGTCCGCGCCACGATCCGCACGGTGACGGTGCGCTTGCCCAGGCCGCGCAGGTCGACGCGAGCGCGCCGGCCGCGGACGCGGACGCGCTTGCCGCCGACGGTCACCCGTGTCGTGCGCGCGGGGACGCGGATCGCGAACACGCGCCGGCTCGTGCACTGCTTGTCCTTGAACGGCCACACGCCGTTGGTCACGCGCAGCGCGTGGAAGCCGGTGTTGGCGTCGGAGTACCAGACCTCGCCGCGCTCGGGGACGAACGTCGGCCGCGCCATCGCCCAGTTGGCGCGCTCGAACTCCAGCGGCTGGCCGAAGAACGGGCCGGGCGGCGTGACGTAGTAGGCGATCTCCTTGGGGTGCTCGGGGTCGCGGATGTCGAACAGCCGCAGCCCGGACGCGATCATCGAGCAGGCGACGATGCCGGGATCGACCTCCCGCGGGATGTTGCAGTAGTGCGCCGCGTAGCCCTGGCCGACGAAGCGGGCGCCCGGGTCGCGCGCGATCGCGCCGCGGTTCTCGGGCTCGTGCACGGCGAGGCGGATGTTCGAGACGACCCTCGGCGCGTGCTCGTCGGAGATGTCGATGATCCGCGCGGCGCCGACCTTCTTGCCGTGCGCCGCGACCACCAGCGCCCGGTCGGCGGAGAACTCGTCGACCTCGAGCAGGTAGCGCTTGCCCTTGATCGTCATCGGCAGCGCGACCTGCGGGATCGAGCGCTGGAGCCAGCTCAGGCGGCTGATCTCGCGCACCTGCGGGTTGGGCTTGCGCGCCTGGACCTCGGACGTGTCGACGATCTGCAGGCCGATCTCGAGCGACGCGAGGTAGCCGCGGTTGCCGTCGGCCGACAGCGTCATCCCGTGGGACGGGTAGAGGCCGACCCAGAGCGTCACGGGCGCGCGCGGATCGCGCACATCGACGGCAGTGACGCTGCCGTTGAACAGCGACGTCGCGTAGAACGTGTTGCCGTCGGCGCTCCAGCCGCTCTCGTGGCCGAGGAAGCCGGTGAGCGTGCTGGACAGCAGCTGCGGGTGGCGGCAGTCCGCCGAGATGTCGTAGAGGTCGACGAAGCCCGGCAGCGTCGCGACGTTGCCCATCACCGCGCCGAGCAGGCCGCGTCCGTGGTGCACGAGCAGCGACTCGTGGGGTGAGAGCATCGCCGGCGTCTGCAGCGTCGCCGTGCGCACCGGCTTGGTCGGGTCGGACATGTCGAGCACCGCGGTGCCGATCGGCTTGCCGCTCTGAACGGCGCTGACGATGTTCACGCCGAGCATCAGTTGCGTGTCGTAGTACGCGCACTCGCGCCCGGCCTTGTCGACGTAGCGCTCGACCTTCAGCCCGCCGGTCGGGCCCTCGTTGCCGATCCGCGTCATGTTGCAGGTAAAGCCGTCCTTCGAGACAGATCCGCCCGGCACGCGGCCCTGCATCCCCGGCTCAGGGCGCGACCCCGGCCCGCAGTCCGCGCGCGGCGTCGGCGTCGGCAGCGGCTCGGAGCGGAACACCTGGCGCGGCGTGCCGGGAGCGTCGGCGACGAGCCCCTGCTGGGGCTTGAGCTCCGTCCCGATCTGCTGAGCCGGCGCCGCCGCGACGAGCAGGCCGGCGGCGAGCAGCGTCGCGACCGCTGCCCTACGAGCGACCCGCACGAACGCCGAACCCCCGCAGCATCAGCAGCGCCTTCTCTCCGATCGTGCCGGGCTTCGGAACGATGCCCAGCTGCATCGCGGCATCGTAGACATCGTAGAAGCCGCGGATGCGCCAAAGCCGTCCGTGGTCCTCCGACAGCTCGCAGTAGAAGATCGCGTGCAGCACGACGAAGCGGTTGGTCGGGGGCAGCGAGTCGTGCAGCTCGCCGCGGTGCGTCGCCACGAGCTTCACCGGCGCGGCGACGAAGCGCCCGTCGGCCGAGCTCAGGCGCGCGCCCGTGCCCTCGACGCGCGCGTCGGGGAACGCCGTCCACAGCCGCTGTGCGTGCTCGCCGAGCTGCGCCGGGGACTCCAGCGGTCGCGCCGTCAGCGGGTCCTCGTAGTGGACGTCGGCGGCGCAGACGGCCGCGAACGCGTCGGGGTCGCGCCCGCTGAAGGCGTCCTGCAGCCCGTCGATCAGCGCGTCGCTGCTCACGCCCCGAACTCTGGCAGCCCGGCGTCGGGCGTCGAGGCCTCGGCGTACAGCCGCCGCGGGATCCGCCCGGCACCGCGCGCCAGGCGCCCGCCCTCGACGCCGTGGCGGATCGCCACGGCCATCGCGACGGGGTCCTCCGCGCGCGAGATCGCGCTCGCGCAGAGCACGGCGTCGCAGCCGAGCTCCATCGCCAGCGCAGCGTCCGATGCGGTCCCGACGCCCGCGTCCATCACGACCGGGACGCCCGCCTGCTCGACGATCAGGCTGAGGTTGTAGGGGTTGCGGATGCCCATGCCGCTGCCGATCGGCGAGCCCAGCGGCATCACCGCGGCGCAGCCGACGCCCTCCAGGCGGCGGGCGAGCACCGGGTCATCGGTCGTGTACGGCAGCACGGTGAAGCCGTCGGCGACGAGCTGCTCGGCGGCGATCAGCAGCTCCGGCGCGTCGGGCAGCAGGGTGCGCTCGTCGCCGATCACCTCGAGCTTGACGAGGTCGGTCTGGAACGCCTCGCGCGCCATCTGCGCGGTCAGCACGGCGTCGCGCGCGGTGAAGCAGCCGGCGGTGTTGGGCAGCAGCTCGACACCGCAGCGCTCGAGCACCTCGACGAGCGAGCCGCGGGCCGCGGCGTCGATCCGGCGCAGCGCGACCGTGACCAGCTCGGTCTGGCTCGCGCCGATCGCGGCCTCGAGCGTCTCCAGGCGCGTGAAGCCGCCGGTGCCGAGCAGCAACCGCGAGCCGTAGGTGCGCGCGCCGAGCTGCAGCGGGTCCGTGTGCGTCGTCGCCACGTCAGCCTCCCTGCACCGCGACGAGGACCTCGACGCGCGCGCCGTCGGGCACCACCGATTCCGACCATTCGGCGCGCGGGACGACCGATGCGTCGACCGCGACCGCGACGCCACGGGCGTCGGCGTCGATGTCGATCGCGTCGAGCAGCGCGCGCACGGTCAGCGGGCCGGACAGGTCGTCGCGGTCTTCGCCGTTGATCGTGATCACGCGGTCACCCCGCTCACGTGCTCCACGACGAGATCGGCCGTCAGCGGCGCCAGCAGGATCCCGTTGCGGTGATGGCCGGTCGCGGCGATCGTGCGGGCGTCCAGGCGTCTGGTGATGGGCAGGTTGTCCGGGGTCGCCGGGCGCAGGCCGGCCTGCAGCTCCTCGATCTCCAGCTCCAGCACACCCGGCACGAGCTCGGACGCGTCGCGCAGCAGCTCGTGGACGGCGCCGGCGGTCACCGCGGTGTCAAAGCCGCGCTCCTCCATCGTCGCGCCCAGCACGACGCGCCCATCCGCGCGCGGGACGAGGTAGCCGTCGCTGAAGCGGACCGTGTGCGTCAGTGCCGGCGGGTCGCCGCGGCGCGGGCGCAGGCGGATGATCTGGCCCTTGACCGGACGCACCGGCAGGTCGGCGAGCTCGCCCGACCAGGCGCCCGCCGCGAGCACGACGGTGCCGGCGTCGAGCGTCGCGAGGTCGGCGATCTCCGAGTGCTCGCGGATCTCCACGCCCGCGCCGCGTGCAGCGCCTGCCAGCGCAGCCAGCAGCGCGCGCGGGTCGACGGAGTGGTCGTCGGGCGCGAGGAACGCGGCGCGCAGCGTCGGCGCGAGGCCCGACTCGAGCGCCCGTGCGGCGCTCGGCAGCAGGCGCTCGACGCGCAGCCCGAGGCGCTCGCGCAGCGCCAGCTCGCGTTCCAGCCACTCCGCCTCGTCGCGGTCGCGGGCGACGACGAGCGTGCCCTCGGTGCGCAGCGCGATGCCCAGCTCGGCCGCGAACGCCGGCCACGCGGCTGCGCTGCGCAGGCCCAGCTCCAGCAGCTCGGGCTCGCGCGCGTCGGCCTCTGAGACCGGGGCGAGCATCCCCGCCGCGACGTGCGACGCGCCCGCGCCGAGCGTGTCGCGCTCGTGCACCACGACGCGCAGGCCCGACTGCGCCGCGCGCCAGGCCGCGGCCAGCCCGATCACGCCGCCGCCGACAACGGCCACATCGTAGCTCTGTGGTGCTGGTGACAACTTGCTGCTTCCTCGCTTCGCCGGCATGACCCGGATCAGCTGCTGACGGTCGGCGTTACGCCCTCTCAGCCCCGGCTCGGCGGGGCTCCCGTTCTGCCTCCACCGTACTACTGTCCGCACCGTGGATCGCCTCGCGAGCGCACGCCTGTACCTCGTCTGCCCGGCGCTCGACGGTGCACGCCTGCGCGCGGCGCTGCGCGGCGGCGTCGACATCGTGCAGCTGCGCATCAAGGACGCGCCCGGCGACGAGGTCCTGCGCGCGGCCGAGGACGTGCGCGCCGCGTGCGCCGAGAGCGGTGCGCTGTTCCTGCTCAACGACCGCCCCGAGCTCGTCGAGGCGGCCGGCGCCGACGGCGTCCACCTCGGTCAGGAGGACATGCCGATCGCCCAGGCGCGCGCGCTCCTCGGCGCGGGCCGCATCATCGGCATCTCCACGCACGCCCCGGCCGATCTCGCCGGCGCGGCGGGCGCCGACTACGCCGGCGTCGGCCCGGTCCATGTCACGCCGACAAAGCCCGGCAGGGCCGCCGTCGGCCTGGACTACGTTCGTCACGCCGCCGCGCACGCGGGACTCCCGTGGTTCGCGATCGGCGGCATCGACGCGTCGAACGCCGGCGCCGTCGTTGCCGCGGGCGCGACGCGGATCGCCGTGGTCCGCGCGATCACCGAGGCAGCCGATCCCGAGGCTGCCGCCCGGGCGCTACGGAGCGCTCTGGAGGTTCCCGTTGGGAGCGCGTAGCCGCAAGCGCGGGCGCACGGCCGCGCCGAAGCCGCCTGCGCCCCGGCGGACCGCCGCCGCGGGCGGGCCCGCCCGCAGCGAGGTCAAGAACGAGCAGGTCCGCGCCGGCCTGACGCCGCTGCAACCCGGCGAGCGACCGCCGGCGTTGCTCGCGGCGATCGGGGTGGCGCTGTTCATCGCGATCTCCAACGTCGTCCTCGTCGCCGCCGGCTATGAGATCCGCGAAGGCGGCAAGGGCACCGCGGGCAGCGCGTTCGTGTTCGCGGCGGTGATGCTGGTCGCCGCGTGGGGCATGTGGCAGCAGCGCTACTGGGCGGTGCTCGGGTTCCAGGCGCTGCTGCTGCTGACGGTGATCGTCGCGGGGCTGTCGCTGCTGGTCGCGTCCAACCTCGCCGCCGTCGCGCTGTGCCTCGTCCTGCTCGCGCTCGGCGGCGGGCTGTTCTGGAAGCTCGTCCGCGTCCTCTCGCGGATGAAGACGCCGGACAACCCGTTCGCCTGAATAGACTCGATTGCATGGCCGAAAAGACGTATGACTGCGTCGTGATCGGCTCGGGTCCCGGCGGCTACGTCGCCGCCGTCCGAGCTGCGCAGCTGGGATTGAAGACCGCCGTCGTGGAGAACCAGTTCATGGGCGGGCGCTGCCCGAACGTCGCCTGCATCCCGGCCAAGGCGGTGCTGCGATCGGCCGACATCCTCAGCGAGGCGCGCGAGGCCAAGGACTTCGGGATCGACGTCGGCGAGATCACCGTCAACTGGGACGGCGTCCAGGCGCGCCGCGCGAAGGTCGTCAAGACGCTGACCGGCGGCGTCGCCGGGCTGCTGAAGAAGAACGAGATCGACTACGTCGAGGGCACCGGCGTGCTCACCGCCGACGGCGACGTGCAGGTCGGCGACGACCTGCTGAAGGCCGCCAAGGGCGTCATCCTCGCGACCGGGTCGGTGCGCAAGCCGCTGCCGGGCCTGGACTACGGCGGCAACGTCATCGGCACCGAGGAGGCCTGGGCGCTGGAGAAGCTGCCCGAGACGCTGGTCGTGATCGGCGCCGGCGCGTCGGGCACGGAGATCGCGTCGGGCTACGCGCGGCTGGGCTCGAAGGTCACGCTCTACGAGGGCCTGGATCGCGTGCTGCCGACCGAGGACCCGGACATCTCAAAGCTCGCCGAGCGCTCGTTCAAGAAGCAGGGCATCGAGGTCAAGACGAAGACGTTCTACGAGAGCCAGGAGGCCGACTGGGTCGTCATCGCCGCCGGCCGCGGCCCCGACGTCGAGGCGCTCAACCTCGACGGCGCCGGCGTCAAGCTCGGCGAGGACGGGCTCGTCGCCGTCGACGGGACGCAGCAGACATCCAATCCGAAGGTCTACGCGATCGGCGACCTCGTCCCCGGTCCCGCGCTCGCGCACAAGGCATCAGACGAGGGCGTGATCGCCGCCGAGGCGATCGCCGGCCGCAAGACCCACCCGATCAGCTACGCCGACATCCCGCGCTCGACGTTCTGCACGCCGAACGTCGCGTCGTTCGGCCTGACCGAGCAGCAGGCCAAGGACGCGGGGCATGACGTCGTCGTCGGCAAGGTGCCCTATGGCGCCGTCGGCGGCGGCACGACCTACGGCGATCGCACCGGCCTCGTCAAGATCGTCGGAGAGACGAAGTACGGCGAGCTGCTCGGCGGCCACATCATCGGCAGCAAGTCGACCGAGATGATCCAGGAGCTCGTCAACGTCCGCTCCCTCGAGGGCGGCTACGCCGAGGTCGCGCGGATGGTCCACGGCCATCCGACGCTCTCCGAGGCCGTGATGGAGGCCGCCCGTGCCGCCGATGGCTGGCTCATCCACGGCTGAAGCCGCGCCCTCGACGCCGCTGGCTGCGTCCTCGCCCCTCGACGTGCCGAGCACGCCTTCGGGGCTGCGTCCTTGCCAGCGACGTCGATGACAGCGGCTTTCTATCTCGACCTGCGCTCGCCAGAGTCCTATCTGGCGGCCGAGCGCGTCCTGCAGGTGCTGAGCTTCCCCGCCGAGTGGATCCCCGTCGACTCGCGCGCCTTGCCCGGCGCCGACTCGCTCGAGGGCTTTCGCTGCGCCGCGGACGCCGAGGCGTTTCGCGAGCGGATCGCCGCCCGCGCCGCAGAGCTCGGGCTGCAGCCGCTGCGCTGGCCCGAGCCGTTCCCGCTCGACGACGACCTCGCGCTGCGCGCCGCCACCTACGCCAAGGGCGCCGGGCGGGTCGTGCAGTTCGTCCTCGCCGCCTTCCGCCAGGCGTTCGCCGGCGGGCGCGACCTCGCCGATCCCGACAACGTCGTCATCGCAGGCTCGGCCTGCGAGATGCATCCGGCCGCGACGCTCAAGGGCGTGGAGACGCGCGGCGTCCGCACGGCGCTCGATCGTGCCACCGAGACGGCGATCGCGCGTGGCGTGCGCGACGTCCCCGCGATCTGGCTGCCCGATGGCCGTGTCTTCCACGGCGAGGCCGCGCTCGACGAGGCTGCGGCGGCGGGCGATCTCGGGCGGCCGGAGGCCGACCGTCCCCATCAGGACGCGGGGCTGGATGCCCCGCGGGGGTGACCCTTTGAAAGCCAACCGCGCCTACCGCCTCAACCACGCGCGCGGCGGACCGCGGCTGTTCGCCGGCCCCGACGACGTCGACACGGTCGAGATCGTCGACATCGCCAGCAACGAGGTGGTCCTCTTCTGGGACGTCCCCACCCGCGACGCGCGCCACTTCGTCGGCGCGATGCGCGCCGAGCTCGCCGGCGCCGAGGCCGACGACTTCGTCGCGCGCTGGTCGGCGGTCAGCAGCCCCGCGGACGTGTGATGCTGGGCGACCGATGAGCACGCCGCCCGAGACCGCGAAGGGGACGACCGAGGTCGTCGAGCCCAGCCGCGCCCAGCAGCAGCTCGCCCGGCGCGTCGCCGAGTCGCGCGCGACGGTGCCCGACCTGACGCTCGCCACCGACGTCGACGTCGAGGCGGCGCTGGGGCTCGGCGCCGGGCCGCGCGAGCTGGTCGTGCGTGCGCTCGCGCTCACGCTGCGCGAGTTCGCCGACGTCAACGCCGCCTACCGCGACGGGCGCTTCGAGCGCTACGCGCGCGTGAACGTCGCGCTGGCGATCGACACCGGCGGCGCGATCGTGCTGCCGACGATCGCCGACGCCGACACGAAGACGCTGGACGCGATCGCTGCCGAGATCGCCGAGCTCACCACCGCGGCCGGCCAGCTCGCCGCGCCGCGCAGCGCGGGCGCCACGTGCTCTGTGGTTGCCGTCGACGAGGTGCGCCGGATCGTCCCGCCGCTGACGCCGCCACACGCGATCGCGCTGGGCGTCGGCGCGGTGCAGCCACGGGCGCTCGTCCGCGACGGCGCGGTGGTGGCCGCGCCGGCGATCGAGCTGACGCTGGTCTGCGACCACCGCATCGTCTACGGCGCGCGCGCCGCGTCGTTCCTCGCGCGCGTGCGCGAGCTGCTCGAGCAGCCCGCCGCGCTGTAGCGCCGCTACTGGTGGCGCGGCCGGGTCAGCGCGTCGAGCGCCCTGCCCAGCACCTGGCTGGTGCCGTCGACGACGCCGGCGACGAGGTTCGTCACGCTCTCGACGACCCTGCCGAGGCCCGGGCTGACGTTGTCGAGCACGCCGCCGAGCTTGGTGCCGGTCGCCTGGACGGCGGTGCCGAGATCGGTGCCGACCTTGCGCACCGGGTCGCCGGCCGTCGGCTTGGGCTTCGGCGCGGCCGCGGTCTCCGCGGCGGGCTTGGCCTGCGCCACCGTGGCTGGGCGTGTGTGGACGCGCGGAGCGGTGGCGGTGGCGGGCGTTGCGCGGGCGGTGGCGGGGGCGGTGGTCGCGACCTTCGGCGCGGGCTGGCGCTTGGCGGCGCGCCGGACCGGCGCGGGACGCGGGAGCACGATCGCGGCGCGCTTCTTGGCGCCGGCGGCGTCGCGGTCGGGCGCCGCCGCGACGAGCGTTCCGGCCTGCGCGAAGGACTGTCCGGACTCGATTCCCGGCCAGCCCTGGAAGGCGACGACCGTGCTGACCGTCATCAGCGCGAGCGACCCGGCGACGAGGAGCGACAGAGAAGCTCCGAGAGACGCCACGAATGCCCGCGTTGCATGCACCACCCGCGATATCGGCAGAACATCCGTCCAGCTTGAGCGCGATTTATCGGCGTCCCGGATTGCCGGGTCCGTAGACGACCGCGTTGGGGCGCGCGTCCGGGTCCCTGCGGACCGTCGTGACCTGCCCGGACGTGTCGACGAACACACAGAGGTGCTTGTCGGGATCCGCGCCCGGGATGCACGTCCGGTACAGGTCGGGGTCGTGGGTGAACACGTCCTCGTGGCCGATCCCGGCGCGGAACTCGGGTGGGGCGTGGCGTTCGAACCACGTCCGCGCCGCAGCGCGCTGGCGCGTGGCGTCACGCTCGGCGCTGCGCACCACCGGGCGGTGGGCCAGGCCCGTGGCGAGCAACAGCGCCAGCAGCCCGGCCATCACCGCGGTGGCGGCGCGGTCGGCGGCGACGGTCGCGGGCAGGTCGGTGCGCCGCCGCCGCAGCGCGGCGCCGAGCGCCGGCCCGAGCACGGCGACGATCGCGAGGTTCGCGAACCCGGCGAACAGGAAGCCTGCGAGCAGCGCTGAGCCGTCCTCGCCGCTGAACGGCAGGCAGTGCAGCACCAGCGCGTCGGCGAGCGTCAGCAGCCACAGCGCCGGCCATTGCCAGGCGCCGCGCCGGCGCCAGCGCAGGCGGGTCAGGCGCTCGGAAAGCTCCACCTCCGTCAGGGTACGCTGGCCTGATCACCGACCTCTGGACATCGTGGCTGGGACTGGTCGAATACCGCGAGGCCTACGCGCTGCAGGAGCGCGCCCGCGCCGCGCGTCAGGCGGGTGCGATCCCCGACACGCTGCTGCTGCTCGAGCATCCGCCGGTCTACACGACCACGCGCCGCACCGGCCCGGCGGACCTGCCGCGGGGCGAGGCCTGGTATCGCGGGCAGGGCGTCGACATCGTCAAGGCCGACCGCGGCGGGCGCGTCACCTACCACGGCCCGGGCCAGCTCACCGGCTACGCGATCATGGCGACGACCGACGTCGTCGGTTTCGTGCGCACGATGGAGCGCGCGCTCGTGGCCGCGCTCGCCGACGAGGGCGTCGCGGCACACGCGCGCCCCGACGACGGCCCGGACTACACCGGCGTCTGGGCCGAGGACCGCAAGATCGCCTCGATCGGCGTGCACGTGCAGAAGGGCATCACGACGCACGGCTTCGCGGTCAACGTCGACAACGATCTCGCGCCGTTTGGATGGGTCGTGGCCTGCGGCCTCCCCGCGGTGCAGATGACGTCGATCGCGCGCGAGCGCGGCGACGCATCGCTGGACTGCTTTCGCAAGCGCGCGGCGCACCGGTTCGCCGAGATCCACGGCCTGCGCCAGCGGATCGTCACGCCGGCGCGCCTGGAGCGCGCGCTGACGCCCGCCTACTCCTCGGCCTGAAGCGCGGCGACGCCCAGGCCGGCGGCGGCCAGCGCGGTCGTGCCGACCATCACGGCGGAGTGCTTGGGCAGCGTGCCGTTGCGGCCGGCGAGCCCGGCGGCAGCGGCGTCGAACAGGTCGCAGAGGATGCCGAGCTGCCACGCAAGCTTCTTCGACGGCCCCGCCGACTGCGTGACGAAGCCGGCGAGCGCGACGTCGCGGATGCCGAAGAGCCGTCCGAGATAGGAGCCCTGCGGGTTGCCCTTCGGGTCCAGCCCGAACAGCTTCGCGGTGACGTTGGGCATCAGCCAGACGCTCACGCCGATGACGAGACGCAGGATGACGAGCGAGGATCCAGGAGAGGTGGGCATATCCGGACGCTATACGCTGGAAGACGTGGCCACGCGATCACGCGCGAACCCCGGTGGCATCGACGTCGTCCAGTTCCTCGGCGACGAGGGCCAGCCGATCCGCGGGCGCAAGCCGCCCTGGTTCAAGGTCCCGGCGCCGGGCGGCGCGAAGTACCGCGAGCTCAACGCGCTGATCAAGAGCGAGGGCCTGCACACGGTCTGCCAGGAGGCGGCCTGCCCGAACATCGGCGAGTGCTGGGAGCGCGGCACCGCGACGTTCATGATCCTCGGCGACACCTGCACCCGGCGCTGCGGGTTCTGCAACGTGCAGACCGGCGTGCCGACCTGGAACGACCCGCTCGAGCCCGCGCGCGTCGCGCGCACGATCGCGCGGATGGGCCTGCGCCACGCGGTGATCACGAGCGTCGACCGCGACGACCTGCCCGACTACGGCTCGGGCATCTGGGCGCAGACGATCCGCCAGGTCAAGCGCGCCGCGCCGCGCACGAAGGTCGAGGTCCTCACGCCCGACTTCCGCGGCCAGGAGATGCCGCTGGCCAAGGTCCTGGCCGAGCGCCCGCACGTCTTCAACCACAACCTCGAGGTCGTGCCGCGCCTCTACCCGATCGCCCGCCGCGGCTCGACATGGGAGCGCTCCGGCCGCGTGCTGGAGAACGCCAAGCAGCTCGTCGGAGATGAGGTCCAGACGAAGTCGGGCCTGATGGTCGGGCTCGGCGAGACCCACGACGAGGTCGTCGACGCGCTCGGCCAGATCCGCGCGCGCGGCGTCCAGATCATCACGGTCGGGCAGTACCTGCGCCCGACCGTCGATCACCTCCCGGTCGTCCGCTACTGGCATCCCGACGAGTTCAAGGCGCTCGAGCAGGCCGGGTATGAGCTCGGCTTCGAGCACATGGCCTGCGGCCCGCTCGTGCGCTCGAGCTACCACGCCGACCAGCACGTCGCCCAGGACGAGCCCGGCGTCGGCCCGCTCGCCGCCGCCAGCGCCTAGCGTCGCGGTCACAAGATCGCCCTGCTCGACACTTCAGGTCGGTGGAGGGTCTCCCGAACAGCCCGCGGCTGACCGCCGCGCTGACTGATCCCGAGGGGTTCGTCGCGCTCTATCGCCGCGAGTCCGAGCTGGTGCTGAGGTTCTGTGCGCGGCGGGTGCTCGACGCCGAGGCCGCGCTCGACCTGACCGCCGAGACGTTCGCGCAGGCGTTTCGCGGCCGGCGGCGGTTTCGGGGAAGCACGGAGGTCGAGGCCCGCGCCTGGCTGCTGACGATCGCGCGGCGCCAGATCGCGCGCTACCTGCATCGCGGCGCGCGCGACCGCCGCGCGGTGCAGCGGCTTGGCATCCAGGTGCCGCGGCTGGACCCCGGTGAGGCCGAGGAGATCGAACGCCGCGCCGGACTGCCGGCGCTGCGCAGCGCGGTGGGCGCGGCGCTGGAGCAGCTCGGAGACGACCAGCGCGAGGCGTTGCGCTTGCGCGTCGTCGAGGAGCGCTCATACGAGCAGATCGCCGACATGCTCGGCGTCAACGAGACGACGGTGCGCGCGCGGGTCTCGCGCGGGCTGCGCGCGCTGCAGGGCGCGCTCGACACGAGGGCGATCACGGAGGGCACGACATGAACGACCCGCTGAAGAGTCTCGAGCGCCTCGGCGAGGAGTTCGAGCGCGTCGCTCGCGAGCGCCGGCGGCGCTGGCTGCCGCGGCGAACCGCGCTGTTCGCGTCCGTCGGCGGCCTGTCGGCCAGCGCCGTTGCGCTTGCCGCCAGCGGCGCGCTCACCGGCGAGCCGGTCAAGGACCCGCCAGGCACCCCGAAGCCGCAGCCCCACGTCGCCGCCGGCGTCGTGCGCGCGAACACGGTCACGCTGACTGCGCTGCGCGTGCCCGACCCCGCCGGCGGGCCGCCCTGGGGGCTGCGCACGCTGAGGACGACGCGTGAGCAGGGCTGCGTCCAGGTCGGTCGCGTCCGCGACGGGCGCGTCGGCGTGCTCGGTCAGGACGGGTCGTTCGGCGACGACGGTCGCTTCCACGAACTCGCCCCCGAGGTGCAACGAGGTCGCGACTGCGCGCTGCTCGACGGCGCCGGCAAGCTCTTCATCGCGATGTCCGTGCAGGGGCTGCCGGCGAGCGCGGAGGGCGGCAAGTGCGCCGTCGATCGCATGCCTCCGAGGTTCCTGCGGACGCTGCCGAAGGCCGTGCGACGCCGACACGCGGCGATCCCGCTGTGCCCGCGCGAGGACATGCGCATCCTCTACTACGGCACGCTCGGGCCTCAGGCGCAGAGCGTCACCTACAAGGATCGCGGCGTGCGGAAGACGGCTGCCACGTCGGGCCCGTGGGGCGCCTACCTGGTCGTCGTCCGACCCGATCGCAAGCACCGCGCGCAGGGCTACTACGTGCCGACCGCCAGCCCGGGCAGCGGCCTCGTGGCGGTCACCTATCGCGACGGCCACACGTGCCGGATCCGCAGCCCGCGCGCGCTCGGCGGCGCGAAGCTGTGCCCGCGCGTCGGGTACGTCGTGCCGCGCTCGAACACACCGAGCCCCAGGCAGCTCGCGGCGCGCGTGAGCGTGCGGTTCTCGTCGAAGCCGCTCGTCGTGGGTGGTCCGAGCGGCGAAGCGCAAGGTCCGAAGAGCTGGCGTGTCCACGTCTCGTTCACCGCACGCGTCGCGGCCGGTCCGCGCAGCTTCTATTTCGTCACCCAGAAGGTCACCCCGATGGGCTCGTGCCGTTTCGGCGGCATGGCGATGGCGCCGATCGCTCGCGACGTGCGTGCGGGCGAGCGCGTGAGCAGGACGTTCTATGTCCCGGAGGACTGTCGCGGCAGCATCGCGGGCGAGGTGCGCTTCGAACCCGCGTCGGATCGCGGCCGGCCGCTGCCTTTCGAGTCGGCCAATCCGTTCCGCGCACCGATCGTGGGGCGCTATCGCGCCCGGATCCCGAGGGGATAGACGCGCGCCAGCCGCGGCCACGGCTACCCTCCGGCGGCCGGTGTTCCCGCTGAAGGACAACATCCCCACCCGGGGATTCCCGTACCTCACGGTCGCCCTGATCCTGGCGAACGTCCTCGTCTGGCTGTTCTTCCAGGAAGCCGGCAACGCCGGTGATCAGCAGTACGTCGACTACGGCGCGCTGCCGTGTGACGTCACCGGATCGGGCAGCGCCTGCCCGTCGCAGTCGCAGCCCTGGGTGCTGACGCTGTTCACGTCGATGTTCATGCACGGCGGCTGGCTGCACCTCGGCGGCAACATGCTGTTCCTGTGGATCTTCGGCAACAACATCGAGGACGCCATGGGCCGTCCGCGCTTCATCGTCTTCTACCTGCTCGGCGGGCTCGCGGCGCTGGCCGCGCAGATCGCGGCAGACCCCTCGTCGACCGCGCCGACCGTCGGCGCGTCGGGCGCGATCGCCGGGGTGCTCGGCGCCTACCTCGTGCTCTATCCGCGGGCGAAGGTGCTGACGCTGATCTTCATCGTCTTCTTCGTGACGATCATCCAGGTGCCGGCGATGATCTTCCTGGTCGTCTGGATCGCCCAGCAGCTCCTGTTCGTCTCCCTGGAGATGACCGACCCGACCGGCGCCTCCGGCGGCGTCGCCTACTTCGCCCACATCGGTGGCTTCATCTTCGGGGCACTCGCGATACGCCTGTTCGCGACCCACCGCAACGAGCCGCTGGCGACGTGACCGACGTGGTACCCCGCCAGATCCTGCTCATCGTCGTCCTGGTGTTCATCGTCGCGTTCGCGGGGCTGACGATCGGGGCGATCGTCGCCGGCGGCCCCGATGTGCTCACCGTCTTCTCGCTGCTGGTCCTCGCGCTCTTCGGGTTCGGGATGGTCGGTGCGTTGAGGGAGCCGCCGGACGAATGAGAGCGCTGCCGGCGTGCGTGGCCGTGGGGGTCGCGCTCGCATGCTCGGGATGTGGAGGCGGCGGCGGTGACGGCGCCCGCGACGCGACCGCAGTGGCGACGACGCCGGCCGCGCTGCCGCTGACCCCGCGGCAGTCCGCCAACGGTCCGCAGCTCGGGCCGCCGCCGGTCCCGCTGGCGGTGCAGCTCGGCGAGCCCAACCGGATCGACCCGGGGTTCGGCCGCCAGCCGCGCGCCGGGATGCTGTTCGACTTCGACACGGGAGAGGTGCTGTGGTCGCGCAACCCGACGCGCCGCCTGCCGATCGCCTCGATCACGAAGATGATGACCGCGCTGCTGGTGGCCGAGCGCCTGCCCCAGCACACGACCGTCCGGATCACCAAGGAGGCGCTGAGGTACCAGGGCTCTGGGGTCGGCCTGCTGCCGCGCGGCAAGCGCATCGGGCTGCAGACGATGCTCTACGGGCTGATGCTCGCGTCGGGCAACGACGCGGCGATCGCGCTGTCGCAGCGCGTGTCGGGGACGCTGAAGGGGTTCGTCGCGCAGATGAACGCCAAGGCGCGGGACATGAACCTCAGCTGCACGCGCTTCACGCGCCCCGACGGCCTGCAGGACGAGGGCAACCACTCCTGCCCGTACGACCTCGCCGCGCTCGCCGCGGCGGTCCTGAAGAACGAGCGGCTGCGGCGGATCGTGCGACGCCGCGAGGTCGTGCTGCCGTTCCCGATCAAGGGCGGCAAGCTCTACCTCTACAACCACAACCCGCTGCTGAAGATCAACTACCCGGGCACGCTCGGCGTCAAGACGGGCTACACCGACGCGGCCGGGCACTCGCTCGTCGCCGCCGTGCGCCGCCGCGGGCACACGCTCGGCGTCGTCCTGCTGCACTCGCCGAACATCCTGCGCCAGTCGCGCCGACTGTTCGACAAGGGCTTCAAGGCGCTGCGGCCGCGTTAGGTCGCCGCTGTACGGTCTGGCGATGGACATCACCCGCCACGACGTCCCCGTCAACGGCGGCGCGCTGGCGGCCTACGAGCTCGGCTCGTCGTCGGACGACGCGAAGCTCGTCATCGCGGCGCACGGGATCACCGGCAACAGCCACTACTGGCTCAGCGTCGCGCGTGAGCTCGATGACGGCGTCCGGCTCGTCGCAGCCGACCTGCGCGGGCGCGGCGAGAGCCGCGGCCTTCCCGAGCCCTTCGGCCACGCGGCCCACGCCGCCGACCTGCTGGCGCTGCTCGACCACCTGGGCGCCGATCAGGCGGTGTTCGCCGGGCACTCGCTCGGCGCCTACATCGTGGCCCACCTCGCGGTCGAGCACCCAGAGCGCGTGGTCGGCGCCGTGCTCGTCGACGGGGGCCTCCCGATCCCGGGCATCGAGAACGCTGAGCCCCAGGCGTTCCTCGAGGCGTTCCTCGGCCCCACGCTCGCTCGGCTGGCGATGCGCTTCGGGTCGCTGGAGGAGTACATGGAGTTCTGGCATGCGCACCCGGCGTTCGCCGGCAAGCAGATCGACGAGGACGACCTCGCCGCGTTCGCGCGGCACGACCTGACCGGCGAGCCGCCGGAGCTGCGCTCGACCGTCGCCGAGCGAGCGGTGCGCGGGGACGCCGCGGAGCTCCACTCGCTGGGCGAAGCGGCGGGACGGCTCACGGTGCCGGCGGTCCTGGTCGTCGCGCCGCGCGGCCTGCAGGACACCCCGGAGCCGATGCAGCCCCTCGAGCCGGCCGCGGCCTGGGCGGCCGCCGCGCCCTCGCAGCGCAGCGTCGTCTTCGTGCCGGACACCAACCACTACACGATCGTGCTCGGCCCCGGCGCCCGCGCGGTCGCGCAGGCGATCCTGCGCACAGCGGCCGCGCCGCCGGCAGGGGACTGATCGCGCAAGACGCCTCGACTGCGACACGCCGCGATGGCGGCCGCGGTCGGGCAGCAACGGTCCGTCCGCTGCAACTCGGACGTCACCGCCCCAATCTCAACAGAAGCGTGCACTGCAGGTTGGGCTCGACTGCCGGCACGGGGGCCGTCTCGCGCCAACGATTGTCATGGTCGACCAAGCGCATTGACGGCGACGATCTGCGGTGTACCGTGGGCCGCGGGGACACCGAGCAAGGGAGGAACCGCGATGAAGCGCAGGGCGACCGGAGTGATCGCGACGATCACGGTGGCGCTGTTGGTCATCGCCGCCGGTGGCGCGTCTGCGGGCGACCGCGGCACGCGTGTCATGACCAAGTACGACGTGACGTCGAACGAGGTCGTGGGCGAGCAGCGCTTCTTGACCCTGGCTGGGAGCGGCCACTCTGCGCAGCTCGGCCCGATCGAGATCACGAGCTCGGCGGTGGCGACGCCCCTCGCCGGCGGCTGTCAGACCCGCGCTGCGAACGAGACATGGACGACGCCGTCGGGCTCGCTCGTGGTCACAACGCAGGGTCTGCTCTGCGGCAGCGGGAAACTGAGCGGCACGTGGAGCGTGACCGGTGGCAGCGGCGCGTTCGCGAACGCTTCAGGCTCGGGGGACATGCGAGGAGCGCTCGTCCATCAGGGCATTGGTCTTCATGTCGCGTACACCGGCGACGTTTCACCTTGATCGTGGCGACACACCCGATCCCGCTTCTGCTTCGGGGTGATGGGCGAGCCGCGCGCAGCGGTGCGTTGCTGGCGAGGACCGCGGGCTTTCGGCCACCCGCTCGGAATGTTGCGTCGACCGAGTACTCTCCATCGGGTCGGACAGCGATGGCGACCGCAGGGCTGAGACCTTCAGCAGATGAACGTCCCCCGAGCACACCAGCCTGATCTTCCGATGGCCGAGGTCTGCCAATAGGTGGGCCTCCGCCTCATTCAGGGGTCATGTTCGGCTTAGGGGCGAGCGCCGCGCTAGGTGTCGTCGCCGAAGTCCAGCGCGTCGGCGTCGTCCGTCGACGCGGCGTGCGCGGGCGCCTGGGCGCCGCCGACCGCGTAGAGCGTGTGCCCGAGGCCGACCACGGCGAGCCCGTGGCGCGCGACCGGCAGCGGCGCGAGGGTCGCCCAGATCTTCGTCGTCAGGTTGTAGCTCTGGACGGCGTTGATGACGTCTCGGGGCGCCTCGCCGCCCACCGCCACGAGCTGCCCGTTGACGACCGCCGCGCCGAGGCTGCCGGCCGGCGTCGGCATCGCCGCGAGCTTCGTCCAGCGGTCGTTGCGCGCGTCATAGCGCTCGAGCGCGCCGGTGTTCTTGGCCGACGACAGCTCGCGCCCGCCGACGACGTAGACGTAGCGCCGCGTGGCGGCGGCGGCGAGGTGCTCCCGCGGCGTCGGGAGCGGGGCGCCGTCGTGCCAGCGCTTGCCGTCGAAGACCTCGGTCTGCGCGACGAGCTTGCCGGAGTTCTGGCCGCCGACGACGACGATCTTGTCGTCGACGACCGCGGCGGCGGCGGCGGAGCGCGCGTGGCGCAGGGCCGGCAGCGCGACCCACTTCCCGTCGCGCAGCGCGTAGACCTTGTCGGAGACCGTCGCGCTGAGGTTCTGCCCTTCGGGCTCGAAGCCGCCGATGACGACGAACTCGTCGCGATATGACACGGCCGCGTGATGGTGCAGCGCCCGCGGCAGGTCGGGGGCCGGTGTCCACGAGTTGATCGCCGGGTCGTAGGCCTCGACGGATCGCGTCGCCGTCGTGGCGACGCCCTCGCCGCCGGTCAGGCCCCCGGCCAGGCAGACGCGCCCGCCGACCGCGGCAGCGGCAGCCTGCTGGCGCGGTATCGACGGCGGCGGCATCGATCGCCAGGTGTCACTGACCCGCGGCGGCGCGCCGGTCGTCGTCGTCGGCGCGGTGCCGACGGTCGCGGCGCGGCGCGCCGGGTCGTCCCTGTCGTCGTCGCCGCCCGCGAGCAGCAGGACGAGTGCGGCGGCGATCGCGGCGACGGCGGCGGCGCCCGCGATCGCGCCACGGCCGATCCGGGGTCGCCGCGGCAGCAGATCGCCGCCCGTCGGCTCGGGCGCCGGCGCAGGGTCGGCCGCCGGCGGTGGATCGGCGGGCGGCGGCGGGTCGAGCGTGCCGCTCGGCGCTCGGTCGATCGGCACGCTCGTGCGCGTCCTCGTGATCTCGGGCTCCGGCGGAGGCGGCGTGGTTCCCAGCGCACGGAGGTCCTCCAGCAGCTCGTCGCACGTCTGGTAGCGATCCCCGGGATCCTTCTCGAGCATCTTCGCGACGACCTCGGAGAGGTCGGCGGGGCAGCCCGTCCGCCAGGTCGTGACGGCGGGTGCCTCCTCGTTGATGTGCGCCATCAGGACTGCGACGTCGGCTTCCTTCTTGAACGCGGGCCGGCCCGTGAGGCACTCGAACAGGACACAGCCCAGCGAGTAGATGTCGGTGCGCCCGTCGACCGGGCGGTCCTCGATCTGCTCGGGTGAGACGTAGCTCAGCGTGCCGACGAGCTGGCCGGTGGCGGTCAGGCCGCTCACCGAGCTCGCGTGCTTGGCGATCCCGAAGTCCGAGAGGTAGGCGTGGTCGGCCGCGCGCGGCGAGGAGCGATGGATCAGCAGGACGTTGGCGGGCTTGACGTCGCGGTGGACGAGGTCGTGCTTGTGCGCTGCGCCGAGCGCCCCGGCGACCTGGATCGCGATCGCCACGCAGCGCTCGATGTCCAGAGGCGCTTCGGCACGCAGCAGCTGGCGCAGGTCGGGATCCTCGACGTGGCGCATCGCGATGTAGAGCAGGCTGTCGGACTCGCCCGCGTCGAAGATCGGGATCACGTTCGGGTGATCGATGCTGGCGGCGACGCGCGACTCGCGCAGGAAGCGCTCCCGGAAGCGGTCGTCCTCCGCCAGCTCGACGGCGAGGATCTTCAGCGCGACCTTGCGCCCGAGGCGCATGTCCTCGGCGAGGTAGACGACGGCCATCCCGCCGCGCGAGATCACCGACTCGAGCCGGTAGCTCGCTACCTCTCCTCCGATGCGCGGAAGCTCACGCATAGGGGATGAGTATTACCCCTAGGGTGGCTGTCGCGGGGCGCCGGGCTGCCCGAACATGACGGTCCCACGAAGGAACGACACAAGGCGACCACATGGGCACCGCACGCTCTCGCTCATCGGCCCGGCCCCCGGACCGACCGCGGCGGACCCCATGACCCAAACGCGCCCCGGCCATCGGCCGGGGCGTTTGCCTTTCCTGGAGCGCTACAGGTCGCGGCGCGAGATCAGCCCGCTCTGCAGCGCGCGCTCGACGAGCGCCGCGCGCTTGCTGTTCTGCGGCAGGTCCTCGACCGCGAACTTCGCGAACAGCGCGCGCAGGTGCACCTTGACGGCGTCGACACCGAGGAACACCTCCTCGGCGATCTGCTTGTTCGTCGCCGGGGTCGCGTGCTTGCCCGCGTCCTTGAAGGGCCGGCACAGCGCGATCAGCACGCGCTTCTGGGTGTCCGACAGGCTGGCTGTGGTCAGCGCGTTGCTGGCCATCACGGTCGCCTCGGGCTCCTCGCCGGGCTCGCGGAAGAGCACGAGCGTCGCCCCGAAGCGCAGGATGTCGCCGTCGCGCAGCCGGCGGCGCCCGGCCACGCGCTCGCCGTTGACGAACGAGCCGTTGCTGGAGAGGCCGTCGTCGACGAGCGTCCACTCGCCACCGCCGGGCTCGAGCTGGGCATGCACGCCGGAGACCTCGCCGTCCCATCCCAGGCAGACGTCGGCCGATGGGCGGCGGCCGACCCAGAACGGTCGCTCGCCCGTGCCGAGCGAGACGATCCGGTGGTCGCCGTCGCCGTCGCGATGGACGAGAAACGGCAGCCCCGCGCGCTCGGCCTCGAGCTCGGCCTTCAACTCGCTTCCCGTCACGGCCTTCGGGCCCGGCGTGATGCTCTCCACGACCGCGGAGTCTCGCGCATCAGGACTGAAACCGTTTCAGTATCGTCCGCGCATGGATCTGAACGACACGCCCGAGCAGGCGGCCTACCGCACGCAGGTCCGCGAGTGGCTCGATGCGAACAAGGCCGACGCTCCGCCGCGCTCCGGCGCGTCCGACGACACGGCCTACATCGACAGCCGCCGTGCCTGGCAGCGCAAGCTCGCCGAGGCCGGCCTCGCGGGGCTGACGTGGCCGAAGGAGTACGGCGGTCAGGGCCTCGGGCCCATCGAGCAGGTCATCACCACGCAGGAGATCGGTAACGCCGGCGTCCCCGGGATCCTCGACTTCATCGGCATCGGGATGCTCGGCCCGTGCATCATCGCCCACGGCACCGACGAGCAGAAGTCGCGCTATCTCGGCGCGATGCTGCACGGTGACGAGGTCTGGTGCCAGCTGTTCTCCGAGCCGGCCGCGGGCTCCGACCTCGCCGCGGTGCAGGCGCGAGCACGCCAGCAGGACGACGGCTCCTGGGTGCTCAACGGCCAGAAGGTCTGGACGACCAACGCGCAGTTCGCGTCGTTCGGGCTGCTGCTCGCGCGCACCGATGCCGACGTGCCCAAGCACAAGGGCCTGACGATGTTCATCGTCCCGATGGACGCGGAGGGCGTGACGATCCGCGGGCTGCGCCAGATCTCCGGGGAGGCCGAGTTCAACGAGGTCTTCTTCGACGACTGCAAGCTCGACGCCGACAGCGTCGTCGGCGGCGTCGGCAACGGCTGGGCAACAGCGCTGACCGTGCTGATGTACGAGCGCTTCTCGATCGGCGGCGGCAGCGAGGGCATCGGCTACCGCACCGAGCGCTTCGCCGGGGCGATCGCCGGCGACGCCGCCGCGCGCGCCGACGCCGAGGTGCGCCAGCGCCTCGGCAACCTCGCGACAGAGCTCCTGGCCGTGCGCTTCACCGGCTATCGCGCGCTGACGGCGCTCTCCAAGGGCCAGATCCCCGGACCGGAGGCCGGCCTGGCGAAGGTCACGACCGTCAACGCGGCGATCGCCGCGGGCGAGCTGATCGCCGACGTCCTCGGCCCCGACGCGCTCGATCCCGAGAGCGAGTGGTCCTACATGATCTCGTTCCTGCCCGGGCTGAAGTCCGCCGGGGGCACCGAGCAGATCCTGCGCAACACGATCGGCGAGCGCGTGCTCGGGCTGCCGCCCGAGCCACGGCTGGACAAGGGGATCCCGTTCTCCGAGCTCCGCGCCAAGGAGAAGGAAGCGGTGGCGTCATGAACTTCGCACTGTCCGACGAGCAGGAGTTCCTGCGCGAGGCCGCGCGCGGCGCGCTCGCGCGTTTCAAGACCGTCGAGGCCGCGCGCGAGGCGCTGGAGAAGCCCGACGCGCTGCCCGATCTCTGGCCCACCGCGGTCGAGGCCGGCTGGCCCGGCCTGCTGATCTCCGAGGAGCACGGCGGCGCCGGCCTCGGCGCCTTCGACGCGCTGCTCGTCGCCGAGGAGTGCGGTCGCGTGCTGGCGGGCGTCCCGCTGCTCGGGCTGCTGCCCGCGACGGCGGTGCTCGACGCCGCTGGCGATTCGTCGCTGGCCGCGGTCGCATCCGGTGAGCGGCGCCCGGTCTACATCCCGACGCGCCCGCCCGGTGACCTCGACGACGCCTGGACTGTCGACGCGGCTGCCGGCCTCGGTCGCGGCGCGGCGCCGAGCGCCGTGGTCGACGGCGACAGCGTCACGCTCAGCGGTTCTGCGGCGTGGGTGTCCGACGCCGTCGGTGCCGACCTGTTCGTCGTCGTCGGCGTGACCGACGCGGGCGAGCCCGTCGCCGCCGCGGTCGAGGCCTCCGCCGTGTCCGTCGAGCCGGTCACGCGCTACGACGCGACGCGCGCGCTCGGTCACGTGACGCTCGACGGCGCCACCGGCCGGCGCCTGGATGTCGACGCCGGCGTCCTCACCGACGCCTGGTATCTGACGCAGGCGCTGATCGCCGGTGAGTCGCTCGGCACGGTGCAGACCTGCCTGGACATGGCCGTGGAGTACGCGAAGGAGCGCTTCACGTTCGGCCGCGCGATCGGCTCCTACCAGGCGATCAAGCACGAGCTCACCGAGATCCTGCGCCAGATGGAGAACACGCGCTCGCTGCAGTACTACGCGGGCTGGGCGCGCGAGGATCGCCCCGAGGAGTTCCCGCTGGCCGCCAGCGCGGCGCGCTCGGCCGCGGGCCACGCGCTGGACTTCGCCTCGCGCGCGCTGATCAACGTCCACGGCGGCATCGGCGCGACCTGGGAGCACGACGCGCCGCTGTACTTCCGTCGCGCGCAGCTGTCGCGGCGGCTGGCCGGCGGCACGCACGACGCGACCGACCGCGTGGCCGGTCAGCTGCTGGGAAGCGCCGCGTAGCGCCTACGTCGCGTCGAGCCGCCTAGGGCCGCGACGGTCGCGAGAGAAGAAGCGCTCGCGCGCGGCCTGCAATCCCATCGCCAGCGCGCCCTCGAGCGCGGCGCGCTCGGCGAGCAGGCTGGTCTCGATGCGGATCGGCAGCGGGAACAGGCGCGCGACCGTCGCGCGCACGGGCGGCAGCAGGTCCGGCGCGCTGCCGATGCGCCCCCCGAGCGTGACGAGCGCAGGGTCGAGCACCGCGCAGACCGTGGCGATCGCCAGGCCGAGGCGCTGGCCGACGGCCTCGATGACCGCGCGTGCCCGCTCGTCGCCCGCCCCCGCGCGCTCGAACACCTCGCGCGCCGCGGTGACGTCGCCCGCGCCGCCGGCGTTGTAGGCGCTGACGAGGCCGTCGGCGCCGATCTCGTCCTCGAGGCCCCCGAGCTTGCGGTGCTGCTCGGCGAACGGGTCGGCCGCGAGCGGGAAGTAGCCGATCTCCCCGGCGGCGCCGTGAAAGCCGCGGTAGAGCTCGTCGTTGATCACGATCCCCATGCCGACGCCCGCGCCGATGCCGATGAACACGAACGTCGAGGAGCCCGCGGCGAGCCCGCGCCACTTCTCTCCGACGGCCGCGAGGTTGATGTCGTTGTCGACGAGCACCGGCACGCCGAAGCGCTCCTCGAGGACGGAGAGCGCCTCGAAGCCGCCGCTGGCCGACAGCCGGTAGGCGAGGGACGTGACGCGCCGGGTGACGGGGTCGACGACGCCCGGCGTCGACAGGCCGATCGCCAGCAGCTCGCCGTGCGCGGGTCCGAGACGGCCGACGATCTCGCGCACCACCGCGGTGATCTGGTCGGCCACCGCCTTCCCGCCCGCCGGCGCGGTGGCGTGCTCCTGCTCGGCGAGGCGCTCGCCGAAGATGTCGGTCGCGGCGACGCGCAGCGTCGTGCTGCCGACGTCGACGCCGACGACGATGCCGGCAGCCTCGTTGACGACGAACGCCAGCGGCGTGCGGCCACGTCCCGACGGGCGCTCGCCCGCGGGCTGGACGAGCTCGGCCTGCACGAGCCGGTTGACCACCGCCGACACCGTGGGCTTGGAGATGCCCGTCCGCGCGGCGATCTCCGGGCGCGTGATCGGCCCGTCCCGAAAGATCGCCTCGAGGATCGACTGCTCGCTCAGCTCTCGCAGAACGTCGGACAAGGAAGGCAGCCTACCGAACGATCCGGACCTTGACAGCTTCTAAACCGGCGTCTAGGTTCCTGTTCGTTAGGAGGCTTTACAAAATATGAAGACCTACGCGTGTGTCGCGTTCCTGATGTGGGCCGGTTTCGGCGGCCTCAGCGGCTGTGGCGATGACGACTCTGATGGCGGTGGCGGCGGGGGCACGGCGAAGGCCGGCACGATCGCGCTGCTCCTGCCCGAGACGAAGACGACGCGCTACGAGGAGCAGGACCGCCCGCGCTTCGAGGCCAAGGTCCGCGCGCTGTGCCCGGACTGCAAGGTCCTCTACTCCAACGCCAACCAGGACCCGGCGCGCCAGCAACAGCAGGCCGAGGCCGCGATCACGTCCGGCGCGAAGGTGCTGGTGCTCGATGCCGTCGACGCGGAGGCCGCCGTCGCGACGGTCAACCGCGCGCGCCAGGCGAAGGTGCCGGTGATCGCCTACGACCGCCTGATCTCCGGCGCGCCGGTCGACTACTACGTGTCCTTCGACAACGTGCGCGTCGGGCGGATCCAGGCGCAGAGCCTGCTCGACGCGATCGGCAGCGCCGACGGCAAGTCCGTCGTGATGCTCAACGGCTCCCCGACGGACCCGAGCGCCGGCGACTACAAGTCCGGCGCGCACCAGGTGCTCGACAAGAGCGGCGTGACGATCGCCAAGGAGTACGACACGCCTGACTGGAGCCCCGACAAGGCGCAGCGCCAGATGGAGCAGGCGATCACGGCGCTCGGCCGCGACAAGGTCGCCGGGGTCTACTCGGCCAACGACGGCATGATCGGCGGCGCGATCGCGGCGATGAAGAGCGCCGGCCTCGACCCGAAGGAGATCCCCACCACCGGCCAGGACTCAGAGGTCGCGGCGATCCAGCGGATCCTCGTGGGCGAGCAGTCGATGACGATCTACCTGGCGATCAAGACGCAGGCCGAGAGCGCGGCCCAGCTCGCGGTGAGCCTCGTTCGCGGCGAGCAGCCGCCGGCCGGGCTCGTCACGGCGAAGACCGACAACAAGGCCGGCCAGGTGCCGACCGTGCTGCTCGCGCCGACCGCCGTCACGAAGGACAACATCAAGGACACGATCGTCGCCGACGGCTTCCACAAGGCCGCCGAGATCTGCACGTCGCGCTACGCCGCCGCCTGCAAGGCGGCCGGGATCGGCTAGGTGGGCTTGGTCGTCATCGCCCAGATCGCGACGAGGTAGGCGAGCACGGTCAGCGCGACGAGCGCGGTGGCGACCTTGACCCCGTTGCCCTCGGCGCTGGCGCGCCGCGCGGCGAGGCCGGTCAGCACGGTGGCGACGATGATCAGCACCAACCCTGGCTCGGCGACCATGTAGCCGATGTCCACCCATGACGGAGGCTCGTCGAGGTCGTTGATGCCCTCCTTGTCGGCGATCCACTCCGCGCTGGCGCGCATGACGACGTAGGCCGGCAGCGTGCCGAGCAGCAGCGCGCGGTAGCCGAGGCGCACCGACGCGACGGCGTCGGCGCCGCGCGTGGCCGCCAGCGCGGTGAGCGCAAGCACCAGGCCGCCCATGGCGACCATCGCGCCGAGCACGTGAAGGAGCAGAGGGAGGTTCCAGGCGTCGGGGCGGATCGCGGCCACGGTCAGGCTCCCGGCTTGTAGATCATCACGATCAGCAGCGCGAGGACGATCGCCGCGCGCAGGGCGTGCCAGCGCACCATCGCCTCGGGGTCGGGTGCCAGCGCGACACCCCCGCGGCCCGGTGGCGCCTGTCCGATCGCGACCGCGGCGCGGCGGTGGGTCTCGGCCGAGGCGGCCCAGAGCGCGATCGCGCCGAGGATCCAGCCGTCCCAGACCTCGTAGCCGTCGACGTCGATCGCCAGCCAGATGCCGAACACGAGCGTGCCGACCCCGCCGACGTTCCACAGCGCCTCGGCGACCCGCAGCTGCAACGCCGAGGCCGGCGTGCCGAGCGCGAAGGCGGTGTACATCACCACCGTCACCATCAGCGCGAACGCGGAGAGCACGTGCACGAAGATCAGGAAGTCGTACATCGCGCCGGGGAGCCTACCCCGGGACGCGGCTGGCAATGCCGAGGCGCTCGGCGAACGGCGTCGCCGCGTCCGGCGGCGGGCCATGGGGCAGGGCCCCGGGGTGCGGGCCGCGCAGCGTCGACGTCAGCAGCACGGCAGCGGCGCGCTGCGCGCGCTCGAGGGTCACCGTCTCGGTGCGGACGCGCAGTCCGGCGGCGGGCGCGGCAGCGAGCATGCGCCCGCGCGACAGCGATGGCAGCTGGCGGCCGTCGAGCGGCGGGACGATCAGGAGGTCGCCCTCGACGATCGCGATCGCGGCATAGCCGGCCTCGAGCACGTGGCCGTCGAGGTCGCAGAACAGGGGTGTCGTCGCCGGTCCCGACAGCGCCTCGATCAGCGTGCGGTCCGCCCACTTGTGCGCGCCGAGCCCGCCGGGGAGGGTCACCGGGTTCAGCGCGACCGCGCCGGGCCGGGGCAGCGGACCGGTGGAGACGTGCGTGCCGTTGGCGTCGACGACGACGCGCAGGCGCCCGTGGGCCACGGCCGCCGCGGCGGCTGCGACCGTCCCGCCCACGCCGCTGGCGAGCGCGAGTCCCAGGACGCTGCAGCTCGTGCGCAGGCGCGCGAGGTGCGCGCCGGCGTCCAGGGCGCAGCCGTCGAGCACGAGCAGCGTCTCGAGCACGCCGCGCGCCGGGTCCGGGCGCGCGTGCGTGACCACCGGCGCGGCCACGCCGCGCGGCGCGACCGCCGCCACGTCCAGCGGCAGGCCCGCCGCCGCCGTCACGCCGCGCGCCTTCGCAAGCGCCTCCTCGACCTCGGCCGCGGGATCGGAGTCGGCCACCACGGCGCCGCCGGCGCCCAGCCAAAGCCGGCCGTCGCGGGCCTCGAACGTGCGGATCGCGACGTTCAGCTCGAGGCCGCTGAGCGGCGAGCAGATCCCGATCGCGCCGCAGTAGGCCTCGCGGGCGGTGGCCTCGAGCTCTGAGATCACGCGCAGCGCCCGGACCTTCGGCGCACCCGTGACCGAGCCCGGCGGGAACGTCGCGCGCAGGAGCGCCTGATCGGTCGCGTCGGCGCGCAGGGTGCCCTCCACGGTCGAGACGAGGTGCCAGACGCCCGCCGCCGGGCGCACCTCGTAGAGCTCGGGAACGGTGACGCTGCCGTACTCGCACACGCGCCCGAGGTCGTTGCGCATGAGGTCGACGATCATCACGTTCTCGGCGCGGTCCTTCGCGCTGACGGCGAGCTCGTGGGGGTCGCTCGCCGCGGGTGCGGTGCCCTTGATCGGCTCGCTGACGACGATCCGGCCGCGGCGGCTGAGGAAGAGCTCGGGCGAGAGGCTCGCGATCGCGTGGTCCTCGCCGCCGACGTATGCCGCGTAGGCGGGATGCAGCTCTCCGGCCGCTTGGATCCAGAGGTCCAGCAGGTCGCCGTGGAGCGCGCCGTCGAGGCGCAGGCAGAGGTTGACCTGGAAGACCTCGCCGGCGGCGATCCGCTCGACGCCCTCGGCCACGGCGGTCGCGTGGCCCGGCGCTCCGGGTGCGGCGAGCGTGAGCGGCCCGGCCGCGAACGGCTGGTGCTGCGGCGGGTCGCCTGCCAGCCGCGTGCGCCAGGTGTCCACTCGCTCGGCGAGCGCCGCGGCGCGTGCGTCGGTGTGCAGCGCCTCGAACCACCAGCGCCCGTCGGCGTCGCAACGCACGACGTGGTCGTAGAACGCGAGGCCGAACGCCGGCAGCGGCTGCGGTCGCGGCGGCGGTGGCGGCACCGGCTCGAGCGCGCGTCCGAGGCCGAAGCCCAGCCAGCCCAGCCAGCCGCCGCCGACCGCGTCCGCATCCGCCGCGACGTCCGGCTGCGCGTCCAGCAGCGCGAACGGGTCGTCACCGGGCGCTGCGACCGCGACGGGATGTGACGCCAGCAGCACGCCGCCGCCGGTCCACGCGCCGCTGAGCGCGACCGCGCGCGGCTCGCCGCGCAGCCAGCGGGCGGCGTTCAGCGGTTCGGCGGCGCACTGCAACGACTCGCGTACGAGCCGCGCGGGGCCGATGGGCGGCGCGGTCACGCCACCAAGGATGACGGCCGCGCGAGGTCCAGCGCCTCGGCGAGCCGCGCGTAGGAGCGCTTGCGCTCCTCGTGGTCGTGCACGTGGGCGGTGACCATCACCTCGTCGGCGACGCCGGCCGCGGCGACCTCCTCCAGCCGTGCGGCAACCGTCGCGGGGCCGCCGGCGATCAGCGCGCGCTCGACGCTGCGCAGCAGCACCTGCTCCTGCGGCGAGTACTCGTAGGCGAGCGCGTCCTCGACGCTCGGCAGCGGGATCGGGGTGCCCGAGCGCAGCTTGACGAACGCGAGCTTCGCCGAGGCGCCCAGCGCCTGCCCGTGCTCGTCGTCCTCGCCGACGACCGCGGCGACGGCGACGATCGCGTGCGGGCGCTCGCCCGTGAACGTCTCGCGATAGAGGCGCAGCGCGTCGGCCGCGCCGCCGGGGTTGATGTGGGCGGCGAACGCGAAGCCCAGGCCGGTGGCGGCCGCCGCCTGCGCGGAGTAGTCGCTGGAGCCGAGCAGGTGGACCGGCGGCAGCGGCACGTCCTCGGGGATCGCACGGATCTGCGCGAACGGGTGCTTCTCGGGCCACTCGGTGACGCCGCCGAACGCGAGCAGCTCGGCGAGCTGCTGGCCGAAGTCGTCGGCGACCAGCGCCTCGCGAGAGCGCCGCAGCGCATATGCCGTCAGCTGGTCGGTGCCCGGAGCGCGGCCGATCCCGAGGTCGATCCGGCCGGGATGCAGCGCCGCGAGCACCTTGAACTCCTCGGCGATGCGCAGCGGCGCGTGATTGGGCAGCATGATCCCGCCCGACCCGATCCGCATGTGCTTGGTCGCCGCCGCGACGTGCCCGATCAGCACCTCCGGCGCCGACGAGGCGACGCTCGGGATGCTGTGGTGCTCGGCGAGCCAGTAGCGCTTGTAGCCGAGCTCGTCGACCGTCCGCGCGAGATCGATCGTGTTGAGCAGCGCCTGTGAGGCCGGCACCCCGTCCGGCACCGGGGAGAGGTCGAGCACCGACAGCAGCGTCATGGCGGACACGGTAGGGCGTCGCCGTTTTGGTAGACCACATACATGGCCGCCACCTGCTCACACCTCGACCAGATCGATACCGAGGTCTCACCCGACTCCACGGAAGGCTGCTCGGACTGCCTGGCGATCGGCGGCACCTGGGTGCACCTGCGCATGTGCATGACATGCGGCCACGTCGCCTGCTGCGACTCGAGCCCGAACAGGCACGCAACCGCGCATCGCAACGCCACCACCCACCCGATCGTGCGCTCCCTGGAGCCCGGCGAGGACTGGCTGTGGTGCTACGAGGACGAGGTGGCGTTCCGCGTCGCGGCTTAGGGCCACCGAACGTTCCGTAACACCTTCCGACGCCCTGGTCACGCTGGGGCGATGTCGGAGCTGAAGCGCAAAGGGGACCTCGCAGAGCTCGCTGTCGCCCTCGACCTACGCCGTCGCGGCTACGGCGTCGCCTTCCCGTTCGGCGAGGCCAGCGCCTACGACCTGATCATCGAGCGCGGCGACAAGCTCGAGCGCGTGCAGGTCAAGCACACCGCTTCAGACGGCCACGTGGTGACCGTCCGCTGCTACTCGATGACCGTCATCGGCGGCAAGGCCAGTAGGCGCCACAAGTACACGGCAGCGGACATCGAGTGGCTCGCGGTATACGACGCGACCACGGCCACGTGCTACTACGTCCCGGCATCGCAACTCGGTGACGGCAGGTCGATGCTCAGCCTCCGGATCACTCCGGCCCGGAGCGGACGGCGGCGAGGTATCCGACTCGCCGCCGACTATCTAAACTTGTAGGCCTGCGGGGCCATAGCTCAGTTGGGAGAGCGCGAGTTTTGCAAATTCGAGGTCGCCGGTTCGATCCCGGCTGGCTCCATCACCGCCCGAACCAGCGCCCCAGCGGCGCGAACGGCAGGAACCTGCCCTTCGCCGCGGCGGCTGCCGGCGCGGCCGGCGTCTCGGGCGGCAGTTGCGCGACGACGTTGCCGTCGCCGTCGAGGATCTGGATGCGCGGGACGTCTTCACCGTCGACCTGCAGCGTGATCCGCGGCCGGCCCTGGTGGTCGTAGAGGAACAGCAGCGAGCCGTCGCCGACGTTGCTCGTCCCCAGCAGGACGCGGATCGGGACGTCCTCGCGCGTCAGCTCCTCGACCGGGATGTCGGGGTCGGGCATCTCGACCATCGACAGCTGCGACGCGCCGTCCTTGCCGAGGAACGACGTGCCGAGCGTGATCGCCTGCACGTTGGGGTAGTCGAGCGACACCGCCGCGCCGTTGCGGGAGACGGTGATCCCGCCCTTCTCGTTCTTGTCCTCGTCGTTGAAGATGAAGTAGCTGCCGTCGGGCGGTCCGCCGCGGGCCTCGGCGGGGAACTCGCGGCCCTGGACGAACACGGGCGGCTTCGTGCTCTGCCAGAGGAAGCGCTGGCGTCCGCCGCGGTCGACGAAGAGCAGCTGCTCCTTGACCTGCAGGCCCTTCTTCGTGCTGTCCGCGTTCGCGCGCGAGGGAGCCAGCGCAGTCGCAGCGGCACCGACGCCTGCTGCGGTGAGCAGCGCGCGCCGGTCGAGTGGGGTGGTGGTGTGGGACATGGCGCGACGCTATGACGCGCCGATTTTCTGCTCAGCTTCTCCGCTTCAGGCGGGCGCGCAGGACGGCCGTGCCGATCGTCAGCGGATGGTTCAGGACCGTCGAGACACGGCCGCGCAGCGACATCGGATCGTTGGCGACGCCGAGCTGGCGCAGGATCGTCGCGAAGTCGAAGTACGCGCGCTCGCAGACGAGCCGGTCGTCCTCGAAGACGAAGACCGCAAGCGTGCGGCACTCGAACGCGCGGTTGGTGGCCGGCAGGCCGCGCAGCGGCCCGCGGTGGGTCCCGCGCAGCCAGAACTCGATGATCACCGCGTCGTCGGCGTGGTGCATCGTGATCAGCTCGTTGCGCTGATCGGGGAAGGCGACGCGCGTCTCCTCGAAGTAGGCGGCGACCTCGGCCTGCCCGTCGAACACGTCGCCCGTCGGGATGATCTCGTAGCGCGGGTGGTGAAACGTCCCCATCGTCGTGTCGAAGTCGTGGACGTTCTCGGACTCCATGTGCTCGACGACGATCGCCTCGCGGCGCGCTCTCAGCTCGGCATCCATGCGACCGACGGTAACTGAGACGCTTCGGGCGATGATGACCGTCCTGCGCACGCGGCTGCTGTGGATGCTCATGCGCGCCGTCCCCCACGAGCGCCTGACGCGATGGCAGGCCCGCGGCCGCTTCAGGCCGCTGCGCCCGCTGCTGCAGCGCGGCGAGCTGCAGGTGCTCGGCGGGCCGGGCGTCAACCTGCGCCTCGACGCGGCGACGTTCGCGTTCTGGGGCGCGCAGTCCTACGGCGTGCTCAACGGTGAGCACGAGCGCCAGGTGCAGGAGGCGCTGCGCCGCAGCGTCGGGCCCGGCGACGTCGTCTGGGACGTCGGCGCGAACATCGGCGCGCTGAGCCTCGTCGCGGCGCGGCTCGTCGGCCCGGGCGGGCGCGTCGTGGCGCTCGAGCCCGACGCCCAGAGCGCCGCGGCGATCGCTGCCAACGCCGCGCGCAACGCGATCGACTGGATCGACGTGCACGAGGTCGCGGCGACCGCGGCCAGCGGCGACGTCGAGCTCGTCGTCGTCGCAGACCGGCTCTGGACGCGCCTGGCGTCCGTCGGCGAGCACGAGCTCGAGACCGAGCGCCGGACCGTCCCCGGCGTCGCGCTCGACGACCTGCAGGCGCCGCGGCCGGCGCTCGTCAAGATCGACGTCGAGGGCGCCGAGCTCGACGTCATCGCGGGCATGCAGCGCCTGCTCGCCGACGCCCAGCCCGTCGTCGTCTGCGAGATGCACGGCAAGAACCGCGAGTTCTGCGACGCGATGCGGCGGGCCGGCTATGCCGTCATCAACCTCGACGGCCCTGAGCCCGTCGAGGACGCCGGCGGCAACGTGCACGCGCTGTGCGTGCCGCGCGGTCGCTCCGCCGCGTAGTCAGCGCCGTCGCAGCGAGCGCCACTCGTCGAGCGCGGCCTCCTCACGTGCCGCCTGCTCACCGGTCGCAGAGACGTGCAAGTCGTGCGCGGCGTCGGCGCACCAGAAGCGCGGATGGCGCTCCAGCCAGCGTCGCGCGTCGTTCGCGCCGGCGTCGAGCAGCAGCTCGACGTACCGCTCGTCGAACAGCAGGAAGCTGAGGAGCTCCCCGCGCGAGCGCGTGCGCCCGCCCCCGAGCACGCGCGAGAGCACCGGGTAGTCCGGGCTCAGCCAGCCGCGCCAGCCCGCATAGCGCTCCTGGAACACGCGCTCGGCCATCGCGCCGAGCTCCCCGCGCCGGCGCGGTGCGACGAGCGCGTAGGAGATCCGCTTGTAGGGCTTCTTGCCCTGCGTGGTGCGGTACGCGCGGGCGGCGCCCGAGACGCCCGCCCCGGCCGGGCCTTCGACATAGAACGAGTTGATCGCCGCGAGGCGGTGCAGGTCGTCGGCGACCTGGTCGACGAGCAGCCCGTCGAGGACGTTCGCCGCCACGTCGGCCAGCCGCGGCAGCGGCGGCTTGGCCGGCATGTTGAGCCGCCCGCCGAACGGCTCGAAGCCGATCACGATCACGCGCTCGGCGCCGAGCGCAAGCGCCGGCGCGATCGGCGAGTTCAGCCGCGTGCCGCCGTCGATGTAGAAGTCGGCAGCGCTGCGCGGAGAGGTGACCTCGACCGGCGGGAAGAGCAGCGGGATCGCGGCGCTCGCGCGCACGTGCTCCGGTGCCAGTGCATTCACGCGCACGTACCGCAGGTCATCGGAGGGCCGGGACTTCGGCACGGCGCCGGCGCTGTGGACGAAGCCGACTGGTCCGCCGCGGGTCAGCCCGGTCGCGACGACGCAGAGCGCGTCGAGCGTGCGGTTGCGGACGTTGCGCTGCAGCGCGACCCAGTCGATCCAGCGCTCGAGCGAGCCCTCCAGCGGCGAGGGGTCCATCAGTGACGCCAGCCGCACGCCCGGCACCTCGAAGATCTCGCCGAGGAAGCGCAGCGCGGTGAGCGGCAGGCTCGGCCCGAGGATCGGCTCGATCACGTCGCCCTTGCGCATGCCGCGCCACGTGGCGAGCACCGACTCCGCCTGCTCGGACTGGCTGAGGTGCGCGACCGAGCCCAGGAACGCGGTGTTGATCGCGCCGACGCTCGTTCCGCAGACGACGGTCGGGCGCTCTCCGCGCGCCTCCAGCGCGGGCAGCAGCACCGACAGCGCCCCTGCCTCGTAGGCCCCGCGCGCGCCGCCCCCCGGAAGCACGATCGCGATTCGCGGCCTCGACCCGTTGTTCGTCGACATCGTCTGTCGACAGCGTCGTGCGCGGGCCCGCGCGACACCATGGCCCGTCGGGCCAGGTCAGATCGCCAGCGTGCCGGTCGCGACGATCACGCAGTCGCCGCTGACCCGCGCGCGGCCGTCCTCGATCGCGGCGTGCAGGATGCTCGGGCGCGCGATCTGGGCGCCCTGCTCGATGACGAGCTTCGAGGCGACGCCACGCGCGTGCAGGTAGGTCACGAGCGAGCCCGCGGCCGAGCCGGTCGCGGGGTCCTCTCCGGTGGAGCCGAAGTCGAGGTACAGCGCGCGGCTGTATGCACGCTCGCCCTCGATCGCCGACACGATGATCATGTCGACGCCCAGCGGCTCGAGCACGCGCTCCATCGCCGCGCCGTCGGCGCGCACACGCTCCAGCGCGGCGCGATCGCCGACCGGGGCGACGACCTGGGGCAGGCCCGTGGACATCAGCTGCGGCGGCAGCTCGGGGTGTGCGTCGGCGGCCGTCAGGCCGATGGCGCCGAGGATCTCCGCCGGGTCGAGCTCGGCGCCGACGACGCCGGGCGCCTGCAGCATCGACGCCCGCCAGGTGCTGCCGACGCGCTCGACCTCGATCGGCTGCAGCCCGGCAGGGGTCTGCTGGACGTAGCGCGCTTCGCTGGCGATCGCGGCCTCGGCCATCGCCACCGCCGTCCCCAGCGACGGGTGGCCGGCGAACGGCATCTCCCCGCGCGGGAACCAGATGCGGTTGCGATAGTCGGCCGCTGGGTCGGTGGCGCGCTGGACGAACGTGGTCTCCGAGAGCCGCGTCTCGCGCGCGAACGCGAGCATCGTCGCGTCGTCGAGATCGTCGGCGTCGTGCACGACGGCAAGCTGGTTGCCCGCCAGTGGAACGGCGCTGAAGACGTCGAGCCAGGTGAGGGGATGACTCAAAAGTCGAAGTCGCGGGGCGGCTTCTGCTCGAACCAGAGCCGGTCGTGCTCCGGCGTCTCCTGCAGGAACTCGGGCGTCTCCTCGAGCTCGTCGTGCTCCTCGTCGGCGGCGACGGTGTCGGGGTCGGGCGGCTCGTCGGTCGCGTCGGGCGACCCGACGGCCTCCTCCTCGTCGAGCGAGAACGCGACGGTCGCCTGCGGGTCCTCGCCGGCCGGCGGCTCGGGCGCGTCGGGCAGCGGGCCCGGCTCTTCGGCAGGGGGCTCCTCGTCGGGCAGCGGCGTAGGCTCGGGCAACGGCGCCGGCTCGGGGGGCAGCGGCTCGGGGTCGGGCAGGAGCGGCTCGGGCTCGGGAACCGGGGCCAGCGGCTCGGCCGTCGCGCGGACGCGCGGCGACTCGGGCTCGAGGTCGGGCTCGGCGATCGGGTCGTGCTCGACGACGACGCGCGTCTCGTCCTCGGCGTGCGGCGCGTCGTCCACCACCGGCTCGTCCTCGGCGACCGGCTCGTGCGAGGACTCGGGCTCGGTCGCGACCGGCGACTCGTGCGCGGCCGCTTGCGGCGCGTGCTCCTCGGCGTCCTCGCCGTTGTCGTCGCGCCCGCGGATCGGCCCGAACGCGTCGTGCTCGAGGCGGGCGATCTCCGCTGCGTCCTCGCCTCGGCGGCGTTTGAGCTCGAGGTGCTCGCGGATGGCGTCGTCGAGCAGTCCCATCGGCGAGAACGATACCCCGGATGCGGACGCTACGCCGTCGGGGCCTCGCTGGCGCGCACCGTGCGGTTCTTGCCCGCACGCTTGGCTTCGTAGAGCGCCGCGTCGGCCGCGGCGACCAGCCCGCGGGCGTCGTGCGCTGACAACGGCAGTGTTGCGGCGCCGAAGCTCGCGGTCACCTGCAGGCGTGACCCGTCGCCGCGGAAGACCGGCAGCTCGAGGCGCTCGATGCCCACGCGAACGCGCTCGGCAAGGTTGTAGGCGCCCTCGAGGTCGGTGCCGGGGAGGACGACTGCGAGCTCCTCGCCGCCGTAGCGCGCCGGCTCGTCGATCTCACGCGAGGATGCCCGCAGCACCCGCGCGATCTCGCGCAGGACGACATCGCCCGCCTGGTGGCCGTAGGTGTCGTTGACGGTCTTGAAGTCGTCGATGTCGAGCATCACGAGCCCGACGTGCTGGCCGAAGCGCCGCGAGCGCTCGACCTCGCTGTTGAGCGAGTCCTGGAAGCGCCGCCGGTTCGACAGCCCGGTCAGCTCGTCGGTGACCGCTTGGCGCTCGACGGTCTCGTGTAGGCCGACGTTCTCGACCGAGACCGAGGCCTGGCCGGCGAGGTAGTGGAAGAGCTCGTTCTCGGACTCGCTGAACGCACGCTCCTCGCGGGCGACCGCGACCAGTCCGGTGATCCGCGGAGGGCCGTCGTCGTCGGGCTGTGTGGCCGCGCGCAGCGGGTGGGCCAGCGCGTGCACGCCGCCGACGCTCGCGGCGTTCGGCTCGCCGGACTCGAGCACCGCGGACTCGGCCGCGTTCAGGGCGGGCACCAGCCCGTCGAGCGTCCCCGCCTGCGCGATCTGGTGCAGCTGCGCGTCAGGTCGCGTGCGCAGCGTCGCGCGCCCGCCCTTCGCCCCGACGCCGTCCAGGGCCGTGCGCAGGACGATCTCCAGCAGCGCGTCGCGATCGAGGTTGGAGGCGAACGTCTCGCCGATCCGCCGCATCGCGTCGGCGAGGCGCGCCTGCTCGGCGCGCAGCTGGTCCAGGCGCTGCTCGAGCTGCGCGGACATCGCGTTGAACTCCTCGCCGAGGGCGGCGAACTCGTCGCTGCCCACCGTCGGGACCGTCGCCGTGAAGTCGCCGCGGCCCAGCCGCCGCGCGGCCTGCAGGAAGCCGTCGATCTGGCGCTGCAGCGAGCGCGACACGAGCACCGCGAACGTGAACGCCAGCACGAAGAACCCGAGCAGGATGATCGCGGCCACGACGCGGCTGGAGCGCACGTCCTCGTCGGTCGGCGCAGCGCGATCGAGCACGGCGATCTGGACGCCCCCGCCGCCGGGGAAGCCCCCCGCCGTGAAGGCGGCGGTGCGGTATTTGCGCCCGCCGATCGTGATCCGACTCGTGCCGGTCGGGATCGTGACGCTGGAGGCCTCGGGCAGCGTGCTCGCGACGACCTTGCCGCCGCGACGCAGCACGACGTCCATCCCGGTGATCTTCTGGATGAGATCGGTGAACGCGCGCGGGCCGGTGACGGACACGTAGAGCGCGCCGAAGGGCTTCTGGTCGCGGTCGACCAGCGGGCGCTCCGTCGGGAACGCGGCGTTTCCGGCGCCGACGTCGACGAGCGTCTGGCGCCGGCGCGTGATCACGATGCGCTTGGCGTCGAGCGCGCGGAGCAGCACGAGCGCGCGGCGCTCCGCGGCCTGCCGGTCGTTGTCGCGCAGCGCGGTCGCCAGGCGCGCGTCGCCGATGATGTCCACCGCGATCCGGTCGGCGCGGTCCTCGAAGTCCTTGTGCAGCTTGATCGCCGCGTCCTGACGGGCAGCCACGCGTGCGTCGGCCTTGCCGTTCTCGTTGTCGGCGAGCAACCGGAAGAGCACGACCGTCAGCGAGACCATCGGCACGATGACGATGAGCACGAAGAACAGGGTGAGGCGGCTGCGAAAGCTCATTCGGTTGGCACGCCGCGACGCGCGTGAGCGCAGGCAGCGTATCCCGCCTATCGGCACGATCGCCGCCGCCTGCAACGCTTGATGTCCGATGACAACGCCCTTGCATGCACTCGGCGTCTTCGTCGTGCCCGACGCGACGGACCCATCGGCCACGATCGAGCAGGCACTGGCGGCCGAGTCCGCGGGCCTGGACATCGTCGCGCTGCAGGACCATCCCTACCAGCGCCGGTTCTTCGACACGTGGACGCTGATGGCCTATCTCGCCGCCCGCACCGAGCGCGTGCGGCTGGTGCCCGACGTCACGAACCTGCCGTTGCGCCCGCCGGCGATGCTCGCCAAGGCCGCGGCCTCGCTGGACGTGCTCAGCGACGGGCGACTGGAGCTCGGCCTCGGCGCGGGCGGCTTCTGGGACGCGATCGCAGCGATGGGCGGGCCGCGGCGCTCGGGCAAGGAGTCCGTCGACGCGCTCGTCGAGGCGATCGCGATCCTGCGCGCGTCCTGGTCGGGAGAGCGCAGCATCAGCTTCGACGGCGAGCACTACTCGGTCTCCGGCCTGCACCCAGGGCCCGCTCCCGCCCACGCGATCGGGATCTGGCTCGGCGCCTACGGCCCGCGCATGCTGCGCCTCACCGGCGAGCTCGCCGACGGCTGGCTGCCGAGCCTCGGCTCGAGCATGCTGCGCGCAGAGGACGTCCCGGCGCGCCAGGCCGCCATCGACGAGGCCGCCCGTGCCGCCGGCCGCGATCCCGCGGAGATCGAGCGCGCCGTCAACGTCATGTCCGCGGACGCCGACCCCGACGCGCTCGCCCGCATCGTCAGCGACCTGCGCTTCACGACGCTGCTCGTCGCCGTCCCCGACGACGATCCCGCCGGCTTCATCTACCGCCTCGGCGAGGAGGTCGCGCCTCGCGTGCGCGCGCTGCTCGGCTGACGCGGGTTGTGCCACACTTCCCGTCCCCGCCCGGGGCTGTAGCTCAGTTGGAAGAGCGCCTGGATCGCACCCAGGAGGTCAGGGGTTCGAGTCCCCTCAGCTCCATCTTGTCTAGCGCGTGCGCGTTCGCCAACGCACGTTGAGGCGGTCGCCGGGCTGCGCCGCCGGACCGCGCGGATCGCGCGCGAAGGTCAGCGGCATCACGCGACCCACGGCGCTGCGGAGCGAGCGGCGACGATCCCGCGGGCGCACCACGACGCGGATGCCCGTCGCCGTGCGCGTACAGGTGACCGTGAGCGTCGCCCGACGCTGGGGTCCCTTTCGGCGCATGGCGCGAAGCGGGCACGCGCGGGACGCGGCCTGGGCGGCGCGCGCGGTTGCCGCGGGGCCGCAATCCGACGGTCGGGGGTCCCGGTTGCAGTGTTGGGCGCGGGCCAGCACGCGCGCCACGATCGTGGTGCACCGCTCGAAACGACCGACGCCCTGGTAATAGATGCCGCTCGCCCCCCACTCCCGAATGACGGCCGGTTCGTCGCCGTACGCGAGGTCCGCGAGCAACATCATCGAGCAGATCCGCGCGGAGCGCGCGGCGTTCTCGTCGGAAATGACGATGAGACCGTGGTCGTCGTTGATCCGGGCTCCGCTCGAGCGCGCGGTCACGAGGTCGAGCGTGCCCTCGTTGTCGCCGGGGGGCACGTTCACGCCGGCGTACTCGTACAGCCGGCCGCGCAGCGGCGCGAGGTAGGACTTCACACCGCGATTCGGCGTGATGATCGATCGCGGCGTCAGCGGGTACGTGACGCAGTCGTCCGCGGCCGCCCGCGCGGTCGGCGCGGCGAACCCGGCGCACTCCGTGGCCGGCGGCGGCGGCGGGGTCCCGGGCGGCGGCGGCGGCCCGGGCGGTGGCGGAGGCGGCGGGGGTGGCGGCGAGGACGCCGGCAGCTGCACGACCGACACGGTCAGGAAGCCGCTGAACTCGTCCTCGAGGCTGGTCCCGCCGGCCGACAGCCGCAGCGCGGCGTTCTGCGCCGCGGTGAACGTCGCGGAGTACGCATGCGAGGCGGAGTAACCCGGGCCGCCACCGCGGAACACGTTGAAGTGCTGGCCGTCGGAACCGACGTAGCGGACGAACAAGCCGACGTTGGTGCTCGGCGCCGACGAGCAGCTCCCAGCGAAGCAGTAGGACGCGTCGTGCTCGAAGGTCAGGCCGGCGCTGAACCGCTGAAAGGTTCCGCTCACGTCCAGCCGGTACTGGCGCCCCGTCACGAGCGGCGGTGTCTCGACGCCGAGGGTGTCGACCTGGACCGCCGTCGGCGCGAGCACCGTCGTCTCTCCCGGCCCCTGCCCGCGGCCGGCCGCGGGCGACAGCGCGAGCGCGACGACGACGGCGAGCACGCTCGCGATCGTGCGCCGATCAGCCACGTCTCGGCTCGCAGGTCCGGTAGCGGCGCGACATCTTCACCGTCTTGAACGTCTTGGTGATCGCCCGGATGGTGACGCCGAACGTGCCCCTCCCCAGGCCGCGCAGATCGACGCGCGCAGTCATCCGGCGCCGGGTCAGGACGCGACCCTTGATCGTCTTGTAGCGCTCTTGCTCGACGACCACCGGCGTCGGCTTGCCGTTGACGCTGACGCGCGCGAGGAGATACGTGACGCGCGGCGGCCGCTGCAGGCGGATGATGAAGTCCCGGCGGCTCACGCAGCGGCGCGCCGACGGGAGGACGAAGGCCTGCGTCGCAAGGATGTTGGTGTTCGTGATCGTCGTGTTGTTGATCACGTTGACGGTGCTGCGGTTGTTGATGCTCGTCGTGGTGCCACCGCCCGTGCCCGGCGGCGGCGCAGGCGGAGGCGGCGGCCCGGGTGGCGGGGCCGGCGGAGGCGGCGCCGCCTGGCGCAGGTACACGAACGAGTAGCGCGGGCCGTCCTGGAGCCCCACCACCAGCGTGGTGCGCGTGCTCGAGGGAGTCGGGACGAGCCTCACGTTCTTCGTCGCCGAGTTCTCGCTGCCGGCCGCGACGTCGAGGAGGAGCTGGCGATCGGAGGAGTTCCCCGGCGCGATCTCGCCGCTCGCGGTCATCCCCCCGGCGGTGCGCTGGCGCGCGACGATCTGCATACCCATGACCAGATCCGCCCCTCCAGGCGGGACCGTCTGGGGCACCGTGATCGAGAAGGTGAGATCCCCCCAAGCCGGCTTCCACGTGGCCGTCGTCGTCCCGGCCGAGCTGGGGTCGGGGACCGTCCAGGCGTCGGCGATCAGCATCCCCGTCCGGTCCACGGACGCGCTCTCGAGCACCATCGACGCGCCCGTCTGCGCCTCCGCGCTTGTCGGCACCAGCGCCCAGATCCCCACCGTCGTGATGACCGCCGCAAGACCCCGTCGCATGAGCGCGACGGTCGCAGACCAAGGCGACCGTAGCGACAGGGTGGCACCCTACATCGTGGTTCGCCGTTGACCTGAGCTCAGCGCCGGGTCGTCGCGACCGCATCGCCGAAGCTGGCGGTGACGCTGACGTGGCGGGTGCCGCGCGGCAGGCGGACGGTGGCGCGGTAGCGACAGCGGCCCAGCGCGGCGCGGCGGGTCGTCGTGAACCGCCGCGCGCGCACGCGCAGGGCGACGGTGCCGCTGCACGGCGTCCCGCCGCCGCGGATGCTCAGGACGCGACCGCGGCGCGACGTCGCGACCGACACGCGCACCGGCGGTTCGGGTGCTCCGAGCACGGAGGCGACGATCGCGTGCGTCTCGGGTGACGCGAGGATCCCGGTGTGCGCCGAGCCGGTCGGGCCTTGGTAGCGCGCCTGGCCGGTCAGCCCGTGGTACGCGGCGCCGTCGAGCCGCGCGCTGGCGCTGAAGTCGTGCGGCCGGCCGTCACGGTCCTGCGCCGGCACCGGCGGGAAGATCCCGTCCTGCTTGGAGAAGTAGACGAAGCTCGTGTCGGCGTTGTCGATCGTCGTCCACGTGGTCGGACCGGGGGTCTCGTCACCGGCGTTCAGGGCGGCGAGCAGCGGCGTGCGGACCGACCCGAGCTCACGGCACAGCGGCGCGTTGGGTGAGAAGCCGCCCAGCGGCGGGAGCGCGTAGTAGTTCAGGAGGTCAGGCGAGCAGTTGATGATCCCGTGGTTGGAGCCGTCGATCGAGACGAAGCGGCGGACCAGCGCCCACGCGCCGTCGCGTCGCAGCCACTCCCGCACGAGCGGCGCGCCGAGGGAGTGCGCGACGACGTCGACGCGCCCCGCGCCGGTGAACCGCAACACCTCGCGCACGAACTCGCCGGTCTCTGTGACGTTGGCCTCGACGGTGTGGGCGGCGCCGGAGCGGGCGGGCGGGTTCGCCGACAGGTCGCACTGGTCGCCCTGCCAGCCCAGGCTCCACAGCTCGCTGCTCGCCCAGCCGCGCTCGTGCAGGAAGCCGGCCAATGCGGCCATCTTCCCGTAGTCGGCGTTGCAGCTCGTGGGCTGCGGCGTGTCGTTGTTGCCGTGCACCAGCACGACGGGCACTCGCGCCACGGCGCCGCCCGCGCCGAACCCGAGGACGGGCGCACCGAGCGCGCGGTCCTGCGGCGCGCCGAACCCGTCCGGGAACCCCGCGCCCGCCAGCGCCCACACGACCGCTGCTCCCGCGACCCACCGCATCCCGCGAGCCTACCCTCGGCACACCGGGGGTTAGACGGGCAGCCCCTGTGCGCTGCCCTCGTTGATGGCGTGGTACTCGTTGCTGCTGACGGCCGAGGTCGCGCCGTCGACGAGGTCTCTGACCGTGTCGACGGAGTCAGACCTGAACACGCAGACGCCGCGGGTGCCGTCGGCGCTCGGGACGAAGATCGGCAGCTCGGTTCCGTCCGGCAGGTCCAGCTGTCCGCCCCAGAACGCGTCCGGATCGGAGATCGAGTGGATTGCGACGACGTACATGACTTCCTCCTCGTTGGTTGCGATCACCTCATCGCGCCCCGGGGTTCCCGAAGTGGTTCGGGTTGCACCCGCTGTACGCGGACGTCGAGCACCCCGCCAGCCGGCCGAGAGCATTCGCCTAGCGTCAGGGACGAACGCAACGCGGCAAGCGCAAGCGCCGCAGCGGCACGGCACGCGCCAGCGCGCGGTTGCCGGCGAGGTTGAGGTGCAGGCGGTCATCGCCCTGGTACTCGGGCGCCACGCGGTAGCCGCGGGCCGGGTCGCTGACGGCCTTGGCGAAGTCGATGAACCCGTGCGCGGCCTTGGTCTTGCGGATCCAGCCGTTGAGCCGCCGCCGCTTGCCCTCCAGGCCCTCTGGGCGGCGGTCCGTGGAGCCGGTGGGCGGCAGCGTCCCGAGCAGGACGCGCAGCCCGGCGGCGCGCATGCGGGCGATGCCCCGTCGCCAGCCCGCGATCAGGTCGTCCACGCCGGCCGACGGCCGCTGGCCGATGTCGTTGAGGCCCTCGAGCCAGATGACGGTGGTGACGCCCGCCTGGCGCAGCACGTCGGCGCGCAGCCGCCGCAGCGCCGACGGTCCGAAGGCGCCGGTCCCGCTGCGCAGGACGTGGTTGCCGGTGATGCCCATGTTCAGGACCGTCAGCGGGCGGCGCGCGGCGCGCAGGCGCCGGGCGAGCACGTCGGTGTAGCGGCCGTCGGCATCGATCCCGTCCTTCGTCTCGGGCACGCCGATCGGCGACCCGTCGTAGCCGTCGGTGATCGAGTCGCCGAGCGCCACCACGGCGCCGGTGCGGGCGGGCGCACGCACGTCGATCCCCGTGACGAACGGCCGGCCCGTGGTCCGCTCGGTGAACGAGTTGCCCGACAGCTCCCCGGCGCGGTCGCCCGTCCCGTCGGGCGTCATGTACGACGTCTGGCGCGCGCTGAAGTGCTCGGTCGGCCGGCCGGCGTCGCCCGGGACGTACACGTCGACCGCCAGCGCCTCGAAGGCATCGAACGGCAGCCGGGCCGCGTCGCTGACGACGTCGCGCCCCGCGGGGACGGTGACCGCTGGGCGGCCGCGGAAGCGCAGCTCGGCGGTCGCCCCGGCCACGAGCACGGCGCCGGCCTGGCGGCGCGCCACCGTCACGCGCCCGAACGTGACCGGACGGTCGCCGAAGCGGTTGCTTAGGCGCACGCGCAGCGTGGAGCCGCCGCGCGTCGGCGTCAGGATCGCCCTGGTCGTGTCGTCGCGTGCGGCCGACTTCTTGTTGAAGGACCCGTCGACGCGGTCGCCGAGCCCGGTTCCCCGCGAGGCGTTCGTCGGCGGGGCCGACCACACGCCGACCCAGTGGCGCGCCGTGCAGCTGGGCGCGGCCACGGCCGCCTGGGCAGCGGTCGCGGACGCCGCCGCGATCACGACGCCCGCGACGGCGCTGGCGGCGCGGCGCCTCAACTCGCGTTGAGGTTGAAGTCCCGCGCCAGCAGCTTGCGCACGGTGTCCGCGGCAAGGCGTCCGCCCACCTCGTTGAGGTGCGCGCCGTCCGGGTCGCGGACGATCTGCTTGCGCCCACCGACATCCATCGCCGAGCGGTAGCGCCCGCCCGGCGTCAGGACGGCGGGAAGGTCGACCACGCGCACCTGCTGGCCGAAGGCCCCGGCGGCGACCGTGATCGTCGCGTTGACGACGCGGATGATGCTGTTGCGGGTGCTGTCGCTGCTCGTCGGGAGCAGCAGCCAGTAGACCCGCCCGCGGCCCGCGCGCGCATAGGCCTGCATCATCGAGCGCACGCGCGTGGCGTACTCGGCGGCCCAGCGGACGTCGCAGCACTTCACGGTTCCGCTCGCGGTCTTCATCGGGAAGCCCTCGTTGGTGCCGAGGAACACCACGGTCGCGTCGGCCTTGTCGCGCCGCGACTGGATCTGCGCGTAGCGGCCCCAGTCGAGCAGGTCGGACTTGGAGATGCCGGTGCCGAACTTCGGGTCGCGCTTGGTCTTCACGCCGGCGGGCGTGAGCGCCCGCGCCAGCTCGGAGTCCATCGGCTGGGACATCGAGTCGCCCGTGACGAGCAGCGAGCGCAGCACCGGTTTGGGCGCCGGCTTGGCGCCGATCGCCCGGGGGTCGATCGCGCTCGGGTCGACGCGCGTCGCGCCGCCCGTCGCCGCGGCCGTGAACTGGCCGTCGCTTGACCCGAGGTCCTCGTCAGGCGACAGCCACCCGGTCATCTCGTCGACCGCCGGAGAGAACGGCAGCTGGTCGGCGATCCAGCCCGCCGGGTGCCCGATCGCGAGCACCACGCTGCGCTCGAGGCCGTCATCCATCTTCTCGCCCTGGCGGCGGATGCCGTCGCCGTCGCAGACGACCAGCAGCGCGAGCGCGGAGAGCACCGCGGTGATCGCCTGGCGCGCGGTCATGCGGCGGCTGCCGGGCAGGTGGTCGTCGGCCGTGGGGACCTTGGCCTGAGGAGGCGGCTTCGGCGCAGAGGACTCGGGGGGCGGGGCGATGGTCGACATGGTCCCTCAATCAGAACTGGAAGTAGATGAACGGTGGGACGCCCTGCGCCGGGATCGTCGCCGCGATCACGAGGATCGACGCGGCCAGGCCGGTGCTCAGGGCCGGGACGGGGAGGGCGGCGATCCGCAGGCGCAGACCCTGGAGCCGGGCCGCCGGGAGCGAGTGGCTGAGGATCACGCCGAAGGTCATCAGCACGGCGAGCGGGGCCCACAGCGTCGCCGGGCCGGGGGTGAAGAGCTGTTCGATCATCGCCCACTGCTTGTCGAAGTCGGGGACGCGGAACGGCACCGCCGAGAGCGCGAAGAAGCTCACCACCAGGGTCGTCGCCGCCCAGCTCGACGGGCGCCAATCGAAGCGCCGGGTCCACTCGCGCTCGATGACCATCCAAGTGCCGTGCATCGCACCGAAGACGACGAACCCCCAGGTCGCCCCGTGCCAGAGGCCGACGATCACCATCATCAGCCAGAGGTTCAGCGCGGCCCTGGCGTGGCCCTTGCGGCCGCCGCCCAGCGGGAAGTACACGTAGTCGCGCACGAAGCGCGAGAGCGTGATGTGCCAGCGGCGCCAGAAGTCGTTGAGGCTGCGCGCGCCGAACGGCCGGTTGAAGTTCTGCGGGAACGTCAGCCCCATCAGCAGCGCGACCCCGATCGCGATGTCGGTATAGCCCGAGAAGTCGCAGTACACCTGGACGGCATAGGCGAAGAACGCCAGCAGGATGTCGGGTGACGCGAACGCCTCGGGCACCGAGAAGACCGGATCGACGACCTCGCGCGAGAGCGTGTCGGCGACGACGACCTTCTTGAACAGCCCGAGCACGATCAGGATCGTCGCCGCGCCCACGGCCACCTTGCGCGGGTCGCGCGGCTCGCGCAACTGCGGCAGGAACTCCGACGCGCGCACGATCGGGCCGGCGACGAGGTGCGGGAAGAAGCTGATGTAGATCCCCAGGTCGACCAGCGACGGCGGCTCGAGCTGGCGGCGGTGGACGTCGACCACATAGCTGATCGCGTGGAACGTGATGAACGAGATGCCGATCGGCAGGGCGATCGCCAGCACCGGGAACGGGGCGCCGAGCCCGACGGTGTCCAGTGCGCCGGCCGCCTGCTCGACGAAGAACCCGTAGTACTTGAAGACGCCGAGCGTCAGCAGGTCCAGCACCACGGCGGTGGTGACGAGGAGCTTGCGCCGGCGGTCGTCCTGCGAGGCGTGGATCGCCCGCGCGAAGACGTGGTTGCCGACCGTGATGGCGGCCAGCATGAACGCGAAGCGCCAATCCGCGGTCGCGTAGAACACGTAGCTCGCCGCGAGGACGAACCCCTTCCATGCCTCCCGGCGCCGCATCAGCGCCCATGACACCGGGAGGACGATCGCGAAGAAGATCGCGAAGGTGATGGTCGGGAAGACCACGCGACTGCGCCTGCGGCTAGGTGAACTGCGTGTAGTCGGTGATGATCCGCGCGCGGCCCTTCTTGCAGGTCACGCGGGCGTCGAACTGCGTCTTGATGACATTCGAGCGCTTCTCCGAGCACGAGTAGCCGAGCACCTTGGACGTGCAGCGGCCCCTCTTGCCGGGCGACGGTGACGCGACGCGGCACTTGTAGTAGGCCCGGATCATCTTGTGGCCGGTGGCGCACGTCGCGCCGCCGCTGACCTTCAGCGAGCGCGTGTAGGTGGGCGCCTTGTTGTTGGCGCGGTGGTACTCCTCGTCGGACGTCAGCTTGCACGTGGCGGCGCTGGCGGTCGCGGGCACGAGGGCCGCGCCGGCGAGGATGGCGACCGCGAGCGCGGCGGACTTCAGGTGGGATCTCATGACTCTCCGTGGGTGGTGGGTCGGGGTGGACTTCAAGCGGGGGCGCCCGCGACCGGAGCGGCCTTGCGGAGCGCGTCGATGATCGCCTGCGCGGCCATGCGCTGACCGGCGAGGGAGAAGTGCAGGCCGTCGGGATCGCGGACCCGGCGGCCGCCGATGTCGTCCTTGTAGGACGGGCCGAAGATGCGGTCGAGCTGGACGAGCTGGACGCTCGGCATCGTGGCGGCCATCCGCCGGATCGCGTCGTTGACCGCAGCCATCTGCTCAGCGAGGTCGCTGCGCCGCGGCGGCGGCAAGAGCGACCAGACGAGCGTGCCGCGCCCGTCGCGCAGGTAGGCGGTGGCCATCTGCTTGAGGCGCTCGAGGTACTCCAGGCGCCACGGCTCGCCGCAGCACTTGACCTCGTTGCCGGCGGCGGTGGTCATCGGGTAGCCGTCGTTGCCGCCGAGCAGCACGATCGTGACCGCGGGCTTGTGCTTGGTGACCTGCTGGCGGGCGAACGTCGTCCACGGGGTGTCGAGCTTCTTGCTCACGCCCGTCCCGGGCCGGGTCTGCCCGATCACGCGGTACTTCTTCTTGAGCTGCTGGGCGAGGATCGTGTCGATCCCCTGCATCATCGAGTCGCCCGTGACGATCGCGACCGGGCGCGGGAGCGCCGGCGCCGCGCGGCCGACGCCGATCTTGAGGTGGCGGTGGGTGCCGCCGACGATCAGGTCGAGATCGAGGAGCGCGACGCGCTTGCCGGCGTTGCGGCTCAGCGACAGCGTCTTCTGCCCGGCCTTGAAGGTCACGCGCGAGCAGCGGCGCTCCTCGCCGGTGCGCGAGATGCACAGGCGCGCGGTCACGTCTCCGGTCTGCCAGCGGTCCTTGAGCGTGATCGGCACGCGCGAGCCGAGCGCGACGCGCGTCGGCGCGGACAGCGCGATGCGGTCGCGGCAATCCGGCGTGCGGACGTCGTTGAAGGCCTCGATCAGGCTCCCGTCGGGCACGGCGGCCACGCCGATGAACCGGCGGACGGTCCGGTCACAGCGCCACGGAAGCGCGGGGATGGAGGCGAGCCCGATCTCGTCCTCGACGTTCCTCGAGACCGCGCTGCCCTTTCCGATCTCCTGCCGCGCGCCGGCGATCTCCTCGTAGAAGGTCACCTCCGAGTTCCTCGGCGCGAGCATCGCGACGTCGATGAACCCGCGGGCGACGTTGACGCCCAGCAGGGGCTGCGTCTCGGCTGGGGCGCTCGCGGGAAGCCGTAGTGCTGCCACCAGGATCAACGTGAGCGCGACCGCCGCCCACGGCACGAGCCGCTTCATCTTTGCCCCCATCACGAACCAGAACACGGTACGGCTCCTCGCGGATCGATGCCGCACTCATATATCCGTCCACCCATACCGCCCCCATCGGCAGGGGGCGGCGCGGACTTGAATCAGCGCCGCGTCGCGGTCGCGGCCGTCCCGCGGCGCCCGTCGGGGCCGACGCCCTGCACGCGCACGCTCAGGCGCGTGCCGGCGTGGACGTTGGTGAAGCGGATGCTGCGGGTCCTCGCGGCGAGGATCCGCAGGCGCTTGGTGCGGTCAGACGACGTCAGCGTCACCGCGTAGCCCGTCGCGCCGGTGGAGCGCCCGAAGCGGACGGTGACCGACGTCCCGCGGCGCGTGATGCTCACGCGCCCGCGCGGCTTGCCCGGCCGGCGGGGGCTCGGCGCGACGTAGCTGCCGACGGTGCGGCGCGCGAAGCCGACGCCGTTGACGGCGATGTCGGCGACGATCGCGCGCTTGCCCCCGCGCCCGCCGCTGGGCGTGAAGCGCAGCGTGCCCGACGGGCGGGTTGCGGTGCCGATCGGGTGCTCGCCACCGGCCGCGACCTCGGCGAACGTCACGGTGGTCCCGGGCGGGCCGCTGACGGTGTAGCGCAGCGTGCGCGCGCGCCCCTTGCCGCCCGGGCGTGCCGTGATCTTCGGCGGGCTCAGCGCGCGGCCCTGACCGATGCTCGCGATCGCCGGCGAGCCTGCCGCGGCCTGGATCGTCCACGTCCCCGGCTTCGGCTTGCGCAGTCCGACGAGCGTGACCGGCGACGCGGGATCTGCCGCGGCGATCACCGGCGCGGTCGCGTCGGTCGCCGGCGCGGGAGTGACGACCGTGCCGGCCGGGTCGGTGAGCGTCACGGCAGGCGCGGCGCCGTCGCCGACGACCTTGAGCGTCTGCCCTGGCTCGTTCGGGCCGACGGTGAACGTGCGCGTCCCCGGCGCGGCGCCCGTCTGACGCCGGCGCGCGCCGGGCGGCAGGGTGACGATCTCCGAGATGTAACAGCTGGTCAGCGAGCCGTCGATGTCGAACGGGCTGTCGCCCCAGCGATAGACGGCGCCCGGGCCGCTCGTCTCGCTGACGCAGGCGGCGATCCCCTTGTCGCTGATCGCGCCCGACGCGCTGCCGCAGATGCCCGCGACGCAGATCCGCCCGGACCCCTTCCCGCCGAAGTGGGGCGGGTTGACGTAGATCGTGCCCTCGGCCTTGATGCCGAGGAACTCGCCGCCGAAGTCGATGCCAGCCTTGAAGAACGCGTAGCCGTCGGAGCTGTAGGTGAATCCGGCGGTTGCGAGCTTGATGCCGAGCACGATGCCCTGGCCGTCGAACTTGACGATCGTCGGCGTGCCGAACTGGATCGACATGTCGCCGAGGACGTCGACGGTCCACGAGCTCGGTGGAATCGGTACGGCGCCGACGCTGACGCCGCCGCTGATCTTCAGCGGGTCCAGTGCCACTCCGAGGCGCAGCTCGTGCCAGTAGACGCCGGAGAACACCGGGATGCCGGGGAACAGGCCCAGCGCGACATCGCCCTGCTTGAAGGCGCCGTCCTCGAAGCGCACGTGCGCCTTCAGCGTCGGTGCCTGCGGGCCGGGGATCCGCAGCTCGGCGCCGCCGTCCCAGATCGACCCGACGCGCTCGTAGGAGATGTCGAGGTTGCGCAGCTGCAGCGGCCCGATGAACGCGTTGTCGAGCTTGATGCGCAGCGAGTCCAGGCGCAGGCCGGTCTTCTGGTCGGCGCGCGCGACGGCGTTGGCCGTCAGCCCGCCGAAGTACGGCGGCAGCTTGAGCTCGACGGGGATCACGACGCCGTCGCCCTCGAGCTTGACCTGGATCTTGCCGCTGATCGGGAAGCCCTCGAAGAACGACGCGAACTTCGAGGTGTCGAAGTCGAACAGCGTCGATCCGCTGGTGCCCGATACGTCGACGTGCAGCTCGCCGTGCCAGAGCGTGATCTCCGGGATCCCGGGGGCGCGCAGGATCACCTTGACCTTGCCGGTCGTGTTCAGCGTGCGCTTCTGCGGGTCGATCAGGATCTTGACGTCGGTGTCCGGGACGATCTCAAGGCCGTTGAGGCGGAACGTTCCCGAGGTCACCTTCACGCGCGCGTTGGCGCCCGTGCCGTTGAGGAAGCACCCCTCCGCGGTGTTGATGACGACCGAGCCGAAGCCGATCTTCTGGCAGGTCGTCTCGACGCTCGGGTCGCCGGCGCCGCCGGCGAGGTTGCCGAGCCCCGGAACGCCGGTGGCCTTGGCCGTGCCGAACGCGGTGGCGACGATCTCGCCGGGGCTGAGGATGCCGCCGGTCTTGTTCATCACCGCGAAGCCGCCGCCGTCCGCTGCTGCGCCGACGCTGAGCTGCCCGGCGCCGGTGGCGCCCGGCAGCAGCGGGCGCACGTCCGACCAGTTCGCCGCGTTGGTCGCTTGGCGCAGCCGCACGCCTGCGTTGGCGCCGGCGGCGCGGTTGACCCATGCCGCGATCAGCCGGCCGGAGGGGTCCTGGGTGAGCTCGCCGAGGACCGCGTCGTCCTTGCCGCTGAGCGACGTCGGCGCCCCGGGCGCCATGTCGGCGCCGATCTTGCGCACGCCGTAGGCCTGGCCGAACGCAGGCTTGGCGAGCACGAACACGCCCGACGGCCCGCCGGCGATCGTCGGCTCGGTTCCGGGGAACGACGTGCTCGCCGACCACTGCGCGATGTCGCTGCCGTCGCCGCTGTCCAGGCGCTTGACGAAGACGTTGCTGACCGGGTCGCCGTCGGCCATGTAGACCTGGGGGCCGACCTTCGTGAGCGAGCCGTAGTACGCCTCGTTGGCGCCGGTGTTGCCGATCCGCGCCTGCGTGCTCGTGTAGCGCCCGGGGTGGATCGCCTGGAAGAACGTCCCGCCCGTGACGGTGTCGGTGATCGTCCCGATCACCGGGTCGTCGTCGGCGCCGAAGGCGACGATCCCGCCGTTGATGTCCTGGTTGCCGACGACGGCAGGGCCGGTGAAGCTGTTGCCGCCGTTGTCGGTGACCCACAGCAGCGTCGTGCACGACGCGCACGAGCCGTCGGGCTTGGTCTGAGTCGTCGGGTAGCGGTAGTCGACGATCGCAAGCTGGTCGCCGATCACCGCGAGCTTCGGTCCGCTGGAGACGTTGAACTGCGGCGCGTCGCCGGTGCCGTACTCCTTGTTCCAGAGGAGCCGCTGGGTCTCGGCCGGGTTGTCGCACGTCGTCGCGCCGCGCTTGATGCGGCAGTAGCGCACGACGTCCGCGTTGTCGCCCTCGTCCTCGGCCCAGACGATGTGCGACGTCCCGGCCGCGTCGACCACGACCTGAGGGGCGCGACCCGAAGCCGACAGCGGGATCGGCTTGGGCGCCGCCGGCGGTTGCGTCGCCGGCGCGGTGCGCGTGCCCTTGTAGCCGGGCGAGTTGTAGCTCGGGGCCCGCTGGGCACCGGCGTCGGCGACACACGCGAGTCCGAAGACCGCGACGAGCACCCCGGCGACCGCTCCACGCATTGGCGCGACGCTACACCGGGTCGATCACGAGGTCCAGGTCGCGCTGGTGCCGGGGTCGGGCACGTACGCGCAGTACGTGCCGGTGCGAACGGCGCGGGTGAGGTGGTCGCCGAGGTCGGGATCGTGCTCGCGAAGTCCTGCGATCCCCTGGCGGACCGCGCGCGTCACGCCGGACCGGGCGCGCTCGGAGTCCGACGAGGCCCGGCGGTCGCGTCCGCCCAGCCCGACCGCGCGCGTGAGCTCTGCGACGAGGAAGTCGCGCTCGGCGTCGGCCTGCGCCTCGCGCCCGGTGTCTTCGAGGACGCGCGCCTGCTCGAGGTCGTCCTCGATCTCGGCGAGGCGGCGGCGATAGGCGGTCTTGGCCTGCTCGTCGAGCATCACGCCGGCGTCGCCGGATGCGATCCGCTGCCCGGTGTCGGCTGCGACGAGGTCGAGTACATGGAACTCGCGGCCCGGGTGGGCGAGGAGCTGGGCGAGGTAGCGGACGCCTTTGAGGTCGCGGACGCGAACGGTTCGACCCTCGAACACGACCGACCAGTAGTCGCCCTCACGGCGAAAGACGTTGCTGTCGGCGGTCGTGCTCACCGCGGCTTCGATCTGCTCGAGGCTCGCGCGGGCCGCCGCGAGCTCGAGCGTGGCCTGCCGCTCGCGGCCGGCGGCTCGGAGCGCCTCGGCGAGAACCATGCGCGACAGCGCCGCCTCATAGGGCGCACCGATCTCGTTCCACAGCCGCACGGCCTCCGAGCTGCATCGCTCCGCGGCGGCGACCTCGCCGTCTGCGAGGTGCACCCGCCCCCGGGCGAGGCTCGCGCCGGCGACCAGCGCCTTGCTGCGAAACCGCCCGGCGATTCGCTCCAGCTCGTCGGCCGCTGCGCGGGCGCGCTCGACGTCACCGGCCGCGATCTCGATCTCGACCTGCGCCTCGAGCAGCGGCGCTCGCTGCAACTCCGTGGTCGGCGGCCGCTCCTTCGACGGCACGCGCGCCGGCCGGTCGAGTGCATCGCGCACGGAGGCCGCGGCCTCCGCGACGTCTCCCTGGGCGAGGCGCACGAGCGCCAGGCCCGGCTGAGGATCCCAGCCCGCGCGGTGCGCGGCCAGCAGGGCCTCCTCGGCGCCGTCGAGGTTTCCCCGGCGAAGCCGGATCCGCCCGAGCTCGCTCAGCGGCCACCCCATCTCGCGTCGCAGGTACGGCGCCAGCTCCTCACAGGCCGCCAGCGCCTCGTGCTCCGCCGCCTCGCACGCTCCACGCAGCCGCAGGATCTCTGCGCGGTGCACGCGGCAGCGCCCGTGAAGGCTGCCGATGGCATTCGTCTGACACCACCGCTCCATCGCCTCGGTCCATTCCTCGGCGGCGTCGTACTGCGCCAGCCCCTGCAGGGCGCAGACGAGCTCGCAATAGACCATCCCGGTCGAGAGCGGATCGAGATCTCCGGAGACCGCTGCCACGCCGGCCTCGTCGAGCAGCGCGAGCCCTTCCTCGATGTCGCCGCCGAGGATGCGCAGCCGGGCCGCCGCGACCCGTCCGACCGCGCACGCCGCGGGCTCGCACCTCGCGCCGACCGCGATCGCGCGCTCAGCCCACGGCCGGGCCCCGTCGGCGTCGCCGGTGAGCATGCGCTCGTAGGTCCGGACGACTGCCAGCCACGCGTGCGGCGGCGTCTCGTCCTGACCCTCGAGGAGACGCTCGGCACGGCCGAGCCAGCCGCGCACGGGTGCCATCAGCGCGGTGTCCAGGAGCAGGTGCATCGCGACGCGGACGGCGGCACCCGCGGCCGCGACGTCGTCGCCGGCCTCAAGGCACACCGCGTGCGCGCGCTCCCACGCGTCGATCGTCGCATCGAGATGGCCGGCCGCGTAGGCGACCTCGCCCAGGAACGGCAGGTCGGTCGGTGGCAGGTCGCCGTCCGCGTCGGCCGTGACGAGCAGGTCGTAGGCCTCCTCCCAGGCGCCCTGCGTCGCGGCCTCGCGCGCGCGCTCGACGCTCATCGCGCGTCGCCGTAACCACGAAGGGTACGGCCGTATCGCTCTGGCTCACGCATATGGGTTGAGGAGTCACCCGACTCCTCGAATCGAGGAGGACTCATGCAGAGCGTAGACCTCAACGGCGTCGTCCTGGAATACGAGGCGATCGGATCGGGCGAACCGGTGCTGCTGATCAGCCCCGTGCTCGCAGACGGCTTCCTGCCGCTCATGTCCGAGCCCGCGCTGGCCGGCCGCCACCGGCTGATCCGGTACCACAAGCGCGGCTGGGTGGGCAGCACACATGCTCCGGGACCGGTGAGCATCGCCGACCACGCTGCCGACGCCGCGGCGCTGCTCGACCATCTCGGCATCCCGCGCGCCCACGTCGCCGGTCACTCCAGCGGCGCGGCGGTTGCGGCGCAGCTGGCGCTCGACGATCCCGAGCGCGTGCACACGCTGCTCCTGCTGGAGCTGTCGCTGCTGTCGGTGCCTGCCGGTGCGGCGTTCCTCGAGCAGGCTGGTCCGGTTTTCGAGGCGTACGCGGGCGGCGATCACGAGGGCGCGATCGCCATGTTCATGACCGCGGTCAGCGGCCTCGAATGGTCCGTGTGCCGCGCGCTGCTCGAAGAGCGTGTCCCCGGAGCGCTGGCGCAGACCCTCGCGGACGCGGACACGTTCTTCGGCGTCGAGCTGCCGGCGCTGACGGAGTGGGAGTTCGGTCGCGAGCAGGCGGCGGCGATCGAGCGTCCGGTCCTCTCGGTCCTGGGCTCTGAGACCGCGCCGTTGTGGGTGGAGGTCGCCGCCTTCTTGCGCGCCGCGTTGCCACAGGTCGAGGAGCTCACGGTCGACGACGCCGGCCATCTCCTGCACGTCCAGCGCCCCGGGCCGGTCGCTCGAGGGATGGCGAAGTTCCTGCGGCGCCACTCAATCGTCCAGCACAACCACCAACGTGCCGCCTAGGCACGGGAAGGAAGCGACATGCCGTTCATCAATGTCAAGCTCATCGAGGGCGTCTTCGACGCCGGCCAGAAGCGCGAGATCATCGAGCGCCTGACCGAGACGATGGTCGAGATCGAAGGCGAGAACATGCGTGCGGTGACCTGGGTCGTCGTCGAGGAGGTCCTCAGCGGCGACTGGGGCATCGGCGGCAAGGCGCTCGCGACCGAGGACGTCAAGGCGCTGGCCGCCGGGGTGGCCGCGTAGCGCTCGGGCACTCATAGACTCGAGCGGTGGACAACCTGACCGCGGGTGTGGTGGCGACGTCGCGCAAGCCCGATGAGCGCCGGCTCGCGATCCACCCGGCCCACCTCGATCGCATCGATGCAGCCCTGCGCGAGCGGCTGTTCCTCGAGCACGGGTACGGCGAGCGGTTCGGCCTCCGCGACGACGACCTGTCGCCGCTGGTGGCCGGACTGCTGCCGCGGGAGGAGCTGCTCGCGCAGTGCGACGTGATCGTGCTGCCAAAGCCCTTGGCCGAGGACCTCGAGACCCTGCGCCGCGGGCAGGTGGTCTGGGGCTGGCCGCACTGCGTGCAGGACGAGCGCATGACCCAGGTCGCGATCGACCGCGGCCTGACGCTGATCGCCTGGGAGGCGATGAACCACTGGACGCGTGACGGCAACTTCAGCGTGCACGTCTTCCACAAGAACAACGAGCTGGCCGGCTACTGCTCGGTGCTGCATGCGCTCGGCCTGCGCGGGGCGACGGGCGACTACGGCCGGCGCCTGCGCGCCGCGGTGATCAGCTTCGGTGCCACCGCGCGCGGCGCGGTCCGGGCGCTCTCCGCGCTCGGGGTCAGCGACGTGACCGTGCTGACGCAGCGCAGCACTGCGGCCGTCGCCTCGCCGTTTGCGTCGGTGGTGCTCCAGCACATCGAGCGCGACCCGGCGAACCCCAGCCGCACGCTGGTCCTGAAGGACCCCGAGCCGGGCCCGCTCGCCGAGGTGCTGGCGGGCTACGACGTGATCGTCAACTGCATCCTCCAGGACACCGACCAGCCGCTGATGTTCGTGATGGACGACGACCTGCCCCTGTTCGATCCGGGCACGCTGTTCGTCGACGTCTCGTGCGACGAGGGCATGGCCTTCGAGTGGGCGCGCCCGACGTCGTTTGCCGAGCCGCTGCTGGAGGTCGGGCACGGTCTCCACTACTACGCGGTCGACCACAGCCCGTCGTTCCTGTGGAACTCGGCGACGTGGGAGAACAGCGACGCGTTGCTCGAATACCTGCCGGCCGTCATGGCCGGTCCCGCCGGGTGGGACGCGCAGGAGACGATCCGCCGTGCGATCGAGATCCGCGAGGGCGTCATCCAGAATCCGCGCATCCTCTCCTTCCAGCACCGCGCGGACGCCTACCCGCACGCGGTCGGCGGAGCCTGAGCACGTTACCCACGGGTACCGGTCACGACGGGCACCCGTCATCGCGCCGTGAGCACCTGCGGCTGGTAGTAGACCCCGTGGGCGCGCGCGCCGACGGGGTAGCGGTGCTCGGCGACGACTTCGGCGGTTTCGTTGTCGACGACGACGAGCCCGGCCGGCGTCTCGACCGCGACGAACGTGTACCTGCTGTTCGCCGACAGCCAGTGGTGACCGGTTGTGACGTGCCCCCGGATCGGGACCGGACGCACGGCGAAGGTCTCGGTGTCCATCAGCGAGATCTCGGCCGGCGTGCCGCGCAGGGTGACCACCAGGACCTGGCCGTCGTTTGTCAGCTGTAGCGTGTCGGGCTGCGTTCCGACGAGCGCCTCGCGGCCGGTCAGGACGGGGCATGGCCCGCTGAGGTCGAGCTCCTTGACCTTGTTCTCGCGGCGGACCGAGACATACCCGACGCGACCGTTAGGGGTCACCAGGATCTCGCTGGGGTCGGTGCCAACGGGTGTGTTGCACAGCAGCTCGCCGGTGCGGGCGTCGAGCTTGGCCACGTCGCCGGGCTGGCTGCGATCCGCGCGGGTGTTGGTCGCGTACAGGTCGCGGTCGTCGCGCGTGACGAAGACCGCGTGGGTCCGGGACTCCGTGAGCGGGCTGGCCTGGTAGGAGCTGCGCTCGTCCGTCGTGGTGTCGATGACCCCGACCCGGTTGTGGCCGAACTCGCCGACGAAGATGCGCCTCCCGTTCCGCGTGGCCATGAGGTGGTGAGGCAGCGGGCCGGTGGGGATCGTGCGGAGCAGGTCGCCTGTCGCGCGGTCCAGGACGGACATGCGTGCCGCGCCCTCGTCCGACGTGTAGACCTTGCCGGTCCCATGCGGCTGCACAACGCCGATCGGCGACGCCCCCACTGCTCTGGTCCAAGCCACGGTGCCGGAGCGGGCGTCGAAGGCCGTGACCGACCCGCCGGCCCGCTCGGTGACGAAGACCGTCCCGCTCACGCCGTGGAGCGACGTCGATCGCGCGAGGGCCGTCGCCGCGGCGCCGGCGATTACGATCAGGACGATGAGTGCTGCACGCATTCGCATGACTGCCTCCTGGGTCTGGGAACCAACCGCGCGGAGCGTCGGGCAGCCCGCTAACGCGCGACTAACACTCCGCGTTTCGGTGGGACACTGGAGCAGTGGAGATTCGGATCCTCGGTCCGTTGGAGGTCTCCGTCGGCGGGAGCGACGTTGTCCTTGCCCGGCCGAAGCAGCGCGCGCTGCTCGCCTGCCTGCTGCTGCGCGCCAACCAGGTCGTCTCCACGGACGAGCTCGTCCAGGCTCTGTGGGGCGAGCGCCCACCGGACACCGCGAACACCGCGCTCCAAGGGCATGTCTCGGCGCTGCGCAAACTGCTCGGCGCCGAGGCGATCGCCACCCGTCGCCCCGGCTACGTGCTCGAGCTGGCGCCCGAGGAGACCGACCTCGGGCGCTTCGAGGCGTTGCTCGGCGTTGCTCGCGGCGCGGACGATCCAGGCTTTCGCGCGCAGACGCTGCGCGATGCGCTGGCGTTGTTCCGTGGCGAGCCGCTCGCGGACTTCCGCTACGAGGAGTTCGCCGGTGACGAGGCGCGGCGGCTTGACGAGGTGCGTCTCGCGGTGCTCGAGGACCGAATCGAGGCGGACCTCGAGGTAGGGCTCCACAACGACGTCGTCCCGGAGCTCGAGCGGCTGGTGGCGGTGCATCCGCTGCACGAGCGGCTGCGCGAGCAGTTGATGCTCGCCCTCTACCGCAGCGGTCGCCAGGCCGACGCGTTGCAGGTCTACCAGTCGGGGCGCCGACACCTCGACGAGCACCTCGGGATCGAGCCGGGGCCGGCCGTCCGGGAGCTCGAGCGACGGATCCTCAATCAGGACCCGGCGCTCACTCCGGTATCGGCCCCGAGCCCCGGATCGGCTCCGCCGCGCCCGCGCGAGGAACGCAAGCGCGTGACGCTGCTCCTCTGCGACGTCCTCGACGCCCGCGCGCGTCCGCAGCCGCTCGATCCCGAGGACGCCGACGAGCTGATGCAGCGCTGCGCCGGGCGCGTGCGCGCAGAGCTCGAGGGCCGGGGCGGGACGGTGCAGCACGCGGTTGGGCAGAACGTCATGGCGGCCTTCGGCGCGCCGGCAGCCCACGAGGACGACCCGGAGCGCGCCGTGCGCGCGGCGCTCGCCGTCCGTGATGCGGTCGCCGAGTTCGACGACGGCGGCGCGGCGTTCACCGTGCGCGTGGCCGTCCACACCGGCGAGGCGCTCGTCGCGCTCGACGGCGCCGACCAGCGGCCCGCCGTCGTCGGCGAGGTCGTCAACGCCGTGTCACGCCTGCTCCAGACAGCGGCGGACGGCGAGATCCTTGTCGGCGACTCGACACAGCGCGCGACGCGCCGGGCGATCGACTTCGCGAGAGCCCGAGGAGACCCGCCGGTGGCGTGGGAGGCGGTCGCCGCCAGCACCCCCGTCGGCGCCGAGCGGCCGCTGGACGCTCCGCTCGTAGGCCGCGCCCGCGAGCTGGAGCTGCTCGTCGACGTTCTCGCGCGGGTGCGCGCGGAGCGTCGGCCGCAGCGGATCACCGTGGTCGGCGTTCCGGGGATCGGCAAGAGCCGGCTTGTGCGCGAAGTCTCCCGGCGCGCCGAGGACGGACAGCACGTCTGGCGCCAGGGGCGGTCCCTTCCGTACGGCGACGGCGTCACGTTCTGGGCGCTGGGCGAGATCGTCAAGGCCGAGGCCGGGATCGCCGCGACCGATGCGGCCTCGACGGCCGAGGAGAAGCTCGAGCGCGCCGTCGCGCGGGTGCTCAGCGAACCGGGCGAGGCGCGCTGGGTCACGAGCCATCTGCGTCCGCTCGTCGGACTCACCGGGGGTGCTGCCCCCGGCGGACAGGCCTTCACCGCCTGGCGCCTGTTCCTCGAGGGGCTCGCCGCGCACACGCCGCTGACGCTCGTGTTCGAAGACCTGCACTGGGCCGACGAGGGGCTGCTGGACTTTGTCGACGAGCTGCTGGATCGCGCCACCGGCGTGCCGCTGGTCGTTCTCGCGACGGCGCGCCCGGAGCTGCTCGAGCGACGTCCCGGGTGGGCGACGGCTACGACGCAAACGGCGATGCTCTCGCTCTCACCGCTCTCCGCCGCAGACATGGCTGGCCTCGTGGCCGCCCTGCTCCCGGAGGATGGCGCGGCCGAAGGCGTCGCGGGCGAGGTCATCGATCGCGCCGCGGGCAATCCGCTCTATGCCGAGGAGTACGCACGACTTCTCACCGACCGCGGCGCGCAGAGCGGGTTGGAGACGCCGGCGACGCTCCACGGTCTGATCGCGGCGCGGCTCGACGCGCTGCCGCCGGCCGAGAAGGGGCTCGTGCAGGACGCCGCGGTGATCGGCGAGGTCGCATGGCTCGATGCAATCGCCACCGTTGCGGATCGGCCGGCAGCCGCGATCGATCCGTTGCTGCGGGCGCTCGAGCGCAAGGAGTTCGTGCGCCGTGTCCGTCGCTCGACGGTCGAGGGGCAGACGGAGTACGCGTTTCACCACGTGCTGATCCGCGACGTCGCATACGGCGCGATACCGCGTGCGCGGCGCAGCGAGAAGCATGCGCTCGCCGCCGGCTGGATCGAGTCGCTCGGCCGATCACAGGACCACGCCGAGATGCTCGCCCACCACTCGATGCGCGCGCTGGAGCTGGCGCAGGCCGCGGGGCTCCCGACCGAGGCGCAGTCGGCCCGCGCCCGCGGCGCGCTCGAGGCGGCCGGCGATCGCGCATCGTCGTTGGGCGCTTTCGCGACGGCCGACTCGTTCTACACGTCGGCGCTCTCGCTGTGGCCGACCGACGATCCAGCTCGGCTTGCGCTCCAGCTCGCGGCCGCGCAGAGCGGGACTAACGCGGGCACCGCGGGCGCTACCGAGCGCATCGCCGTGGCCCGCGACGCGCTCATGGCAGCGGGTGACCTGGAAGGTGCCGCAGAGGCGGAGGTGAGTCTCGAGGAGGACCTGTGGGACAGCGGTGAGCGCGACCGCGCGTGCTGCACCTGCGCCGTGCGGTCGAGCTCGTCGAGGGCCGCCCGCGAGCGCGGCGCAGGTCGAGGCGCTCAGCCAGCTCGCGTCGCGGCTCGGGCTGACGGCGATCCGGATGGGCTGGCCTACGGTGAACGCGCGCTGGCGCTTGCTCGGGAGCTACAGGTGCCGGCGCTGGAGGCCAGGGCACTGCGCTGCACCGCGAACGCCCGGCTTGCGGTCGGCGATCTCGATGGCGCGCTGCGTGATTGCCAACTGAGCCTCGAGCTCGATCCCGAGTCGCCGAGCGCCGTCGGTGTCTACGGGAACGTCGCGGTCCACCACCTGAGCGTGGGAGACCTGACGCGCTCGATGACGTTCATCGACCGCGCGCTCGAGCTCGGCCAGCGTGTCGGCACCGCCAACCACGTGCGCTGGCTCGGCGAGGAGCGCGCGCTGCGCCGCTACATCACCGGTGCGTGGCCAGACGCGCGTCAAGACCTCGATGCGTACATCGCCGATGCGGCGATCAAGTCGTCCTTCATGGAGGCCCTCTGCCGTTCGGTGCGCGCACTGCTGCGGCTGGCGGACGCCGACATCCCCGCAGCGCTCGATGACTCCGCTGCCGCCGTCGATCTCGCGCGCGAGGTGCGAGACCCGATCATCATCCACCCCGCACTCGCCATCCGGGCGCGCTGTCTGCACGAGGCGACGAGACCGGGCGAGGCGGACAGTGTTGTCGAGGAGTTGCTGGGCGGGCTGGCCGATCGTCCCTATGTCGGCGAAGCCTGGCTGCTGCCCCAGCTAGGCCTCGTCGCGGGCAAACGGGCGGATGACGTCGCCGAGCTCATCAGCCGCTACGCCGACCGCACGCGGTGGGCCGAACCAGCGGTGCTGTTGGCGCGCGGAGAGTTCGGCGCCGCCGCCGACCTGCTCGCCGGCATGGGTGCGCGTGCGGACGAGGCGTTCGCGCGGCTCCTCGCCGCCGAGCGCCTGACCGCCGCTGGCCTCACAGCGCGCGCGGAGCCACAGCGGGCACGGGCCGAGGCGTTCTATCGCGCGGTCGAGGCCCCGGGGTACCTCGCGCGTGCGATGAGCCTCGCGTAAGCGCCGCGTTAGCGCCGCCCGGCAGGCTCGGCGCCATGAGAAATCTCGCTATCGCGTTCCTCCTCGCGTTCACCGGCACGGCGTACGCCGTGCCCGCGTTTGCAGCGTTCCCGGACGAGAAGATCGCGTTCACCAGCCACCGCGACGGCAACTACGAGATCTACGTGATGAACGCCGACGGGTCGGATCAGACCCGCCTGACCACCAGCCCGGCGAACGACGTCGACCCGGCGTTTTCGCCCGACGGCACCAAGGTCGCGTTCGAAAGCGACCGCGACGGCTTCTCCGAGATCTACGTGATGAACGCGGACGGGTCGGGCCAGACCAATGTGACCAATGACCCTGCGATCGAGGGCGACCCGGTCTTCTCGCCCGACGGCACCAAGATCGCCTTCGTCAGCAGCCTCCGCGATCATGCGTCGAGACTACGTGGTCAATGTCGATGGCACGGGCCTGAGCCGCCTGACCACCGACGCGGCGGCTGACCATGGGCCGGTGTTCTCGCCCGACGGCACCAAGATTGCCTTCTCGAGCATTCGCGACGAGCACCACAACGAGATCTACGTGATCAAGGTCGACGGCACGAACGTGACCCGCCTGACGAGCAATCTCGCGGTCGACGCCCATCCAGCCTTTTCGCCCGATGGCACCAAGATCGCGTTCATCAGCAACCGCGACGGGGACGACTTCGACTTCGGCTACCACGAGATCTACGCGATGAACGCAGACGGAACGGGCCAAACCCGCCTGACCAACAACCCCACGGCGGTCGACGTCGCTCCAGTCTTCTCGCCCGGCGGCACCAGGATCGCCTTCGCGAGCGCCAGCCTCGCCATCCCCACCGACGACATCTACGTGATGAACGCCGACGGCACGGGCCAGACCCGCCTGACCACCGACCCGGCGATGGACTCGCAGCCCGACTGGGGTCCAAAGCTCCAGCCGCCCGGCTCCACCTTCGCCGCGACGGTCCAGGCCCCGATCGACGCCGACGGCACGAGCACGTTCAACGCGAAGCGCGGTGTCGTGCCGCTCAAGTTCACGCTGACGGAGAACGGGATCGCGACCTGCGACCTGCCGTCGGCCACGCTGCGGCTCACCCGCACCGGCGCCACCTCCTCGGGCCCGATCGACGAGAGCGTCTACACCAGCGCTGCCGACAGCGGCACGGCGTTCCGGATCACGGACTGCCAGTACCACTACAACCTCCACGTCCGCCCGCTTGGCCCGGGCAGCTACTTGGCGGAGATCCTGACCAACGGCGCGGTCGTGGGCGATGCGCGCTTCGAGCTCAAGTAGGGACGCGACATGACCAGGACAAAGCTGACCGCAGCGGCGATCGTCGCCGTGGCGACGGGCGCGATGCTGGCCGGCCCCGCCGGCGCGGAGAACCGGCCGCTGACCAAGGCCGACTGCAAGGGCGGCGGCCAGTACGTCGCCGCCTACAAGAATCACGGCGATTGTGTGAGCGCGTCCAACCACGGGGCCGTGGTCGAGAGCCCGGACGGCACCGGGATCATCGACAACCACAACGAGACCGTGTTGGTCGTCGTCGAGAGCGGACGGTGAGGCATGTCCTCCCTGGCGCTGTCTCGAAGCAAGGTTCTTGGCCGGCTGGGGGAGGCGCAGCGTCGCGAGGGCCGGTACGGCGAGGCCGAGCGTTCGCTTCGCGAGGCACTCGCCCTTGCCGAGGCCGAACTCGGTCCCGACGCGATCGGCGTGGCGGTCGCGGCCAGCAACCTCGCGGTGCTCTACAAGTACACCGCCCGGTTCGACGAGGCGGAGAGGCTCTACCGCCGAGCCCTGTCCATCATCGAGGATGCCCATGGCGCCGACCACCCCGAGACGGCCGGCATCTGGCACAACCTCGGCGGGCTCGCGCACTCCCGCGGCCACTTTGCCGACGGCGAGGTCTTCGCCCGGCGGGGGATGGAGATCAGGCGCAGGGCGCTCGGGGCGGGCCACCCAGCGGTGGCCGCGGACGCCGCCGCGCTCGGATCGATCCTCGACGCTGGGTCGCGACGCGAGGCGCGTGAATCCTCTACCGGGCTGGCGGTCTTCGAGGCCCGGTGGGGGCCAGAGCACTACGAGATCGCCGTCAACGCCAACAACCTGGCCGCCATCGAGTACCGCCGTGGCCGCCACGCCGAGGCGGACACCCTCTGGCGACGCGCTCTGGCGATCAAGGAGAAGACGCTGGGCCGCGCACACCCTGAGGTCGCGACGACGCTGACCAACCTCGGCGTCCTCGCGTTCGCCCAGGGTCGCCCGGGCGAGGCCGAGGCTCTATGGCGGCGATCGCTGGCGATCCTCGAACCGCTCGTCGGCGCCGACCATCCCGTCCGCCTCGCCGCCGAAACGAATCTGGCCACGCTGACCGCGTCGCGACACAACGAAGGGAACACGACATGCGCAACAGCAAGCTCGCCGGAGCAAGTAGCCGCGGCGACCGCGACGTTCGCGTTGATAGCACCGCCCGCCGGGGCGGCAACTCGGCCGCTCACGAAGGCCGACTGCAGAGATGGCGGCTGGCAGAGCGTCGGCGGCACCGGCTACTCGAATCAGGGCGACTGCGTGAGGGCGCCGAATCACGGTGCCGTCGTTGAGGTCCCCGACGGGACCGGGCTCATCGAGAACCACAACGAAACCGTGCTCACCACCAGCCGCCTCGCGTAAGCGCCGCGTTAGTCGCCAGCGGCACGCTCGCGGCATGACGACTTCAAGCGATGTGAGGACTCGGGCGCTCCTGGCGCTGATCTGGCGCTGTGCGGGCTGGCACTGATGGGATCCGGGGTGGCACTTGCCGCCTTCCCGGGTAGAACGGCAAGGTCGACTTTCAGGAGCTGCGCGACGAGCTGCTCACGCTCGTGCTGGCCGGCTTTGAGACGACCGCGAACTCGCTCGCCTGGGCCTGGGAGCGGCTCGTGCGCACGCCGCGTGCCTACGACGCGCTGCGCGACGCCGTCCGCGGCGACGACCGTGCCGAGGACCACATCGAAGCGGCGATCGTCGAGGCGATGCGCTCGCGTCCGGTGATCCCGATGGTCGGCCGGCGCGTCACGGTGCCCTGGCGACTCGGCGACTACGTCGTCGCGGCCGGCACCCCTGTGGCGATGAGCATCCTGCTCGTCCACCACCGCGAGGACCTCTATCCCGAGCCGTTCGCCTACCGGCCCGAGCGCTGGCTGGACGGCAGCAAGCCCGGGACCTATGAGTGGATCCCGTTCGGCGGCGGCACGCGGCGCTGCCTCGGCGCGGCGCTGGCGATGGCCGAGCAGCGCGTCGTGATGGAGGCGATGGTCCGCCGCCTGGATCTCGAGCCCGACCGCCCCGACCCCGAGCACGTGCAGCACCGCAACGTCACGATGATCCCCGCGCGCGGCGCGCGCGTCATCGTGCGCGCGCGCCGCTGACGGCCTCAGGCCAGTCGCGTATCCATGCGGTCAAAGAACGCGCTCCAGCCCGACTTGGCGCGCTCGTAGCCCGCCGGGGGCATGCTGTCGCCGCGCTGCTGCATGCGCATCTCGGTGCGCCCGTCGCCGAGGTCGGTCAGCTCGACGACGATCAGCTCGAAGCGCTGGTCGCCGGGTTGGTCGGAGATCGCGAACACCAGGCGCTCGGGCTCAACGACCTCGCGGTACTCGCCGTGCCAGGCGATCTCGCGGCCGCCGGCGAACATCGTCAGCGCCAACGCCCCGCCGACGCGGACGTCCATCGACACCGTCTCGACGGGGACTTCGCCGTCCTCGCCGCCGAACCAGTCGGCAAAGCTCGCGGGATCGGTCCACTCCTCCCAGATGCGCTCACGCGGCGCGTCGAAGATGCGCACGATCGTGATTGCGACGGGGGGCTCTGGCTCAGTCATCGCGCAGTCGGCGTTCGAGCCGGTCGAAGCTCGCCTGCCAGAAGCGACGGTAGTGCCCGAGCCAGTCGTCGGCGTCCTGGAGACGCCGCGCGTGCAGGTGCGAGGGCCGCATCCGGCCGACCCGAGTGCGGGTGATGAGGCCCGCCTCCTCGAGCACCTTGAGGTGCTGGGAGATCGCCTGGATGCTCATCGGAAACGGCTCGGCGAGCTCTGAGACGGTCGCGTCGCCGTCGGCCAGGCGATCGAGGATCGCCCGGCGCGTCGGGTCGGCGAGCGCGGCAAACGTCGTGCTGAGGGAGTCAACGTTCAAGTGATAGCTTGAATGTTATGGGAAAAATCGTCGTAACCGAATTCATGTCGCTCGACGGCGTCATCCAGGCGCCCGGAGGAGGCGAGGAGTACCAGCACGCGGGCTGGACGTTCAAGATCAACCGCGGCGACGAGGGCGAGCGGTTCAAGTTCGAGGAGACGATGGGCTCCGCGGCGCAGCTGCTCGGCCGCAAGACCTACGAGGGCTTCGCCGCGTCCTGGCCGTCGATGAAGAACGACTTCGCCGACAAGTTCAACGCGATGCCGAAGTACGTCGTCTCGTCGACGCTCGAGAACCCCGAGTGGACGAACACCACGGTCCTCGGCGGCGACCTCGTCGAGGAGGTCACGAAGCTGCGCGAGGCGATCGACGGCGACATCGTGGTCCACGGCAGCGCCCAGCTCGTCCAGGGTCTGATGCAGCACGGCCTCGTCGATCAGCTCAACCTGATGCTGTTCCCCGTCGTGCTCGGCACGGGCAAGAAGCTGTTCGGCGAGACCGACGACAAGACCGCGCTGAACCTGACGAGCTCGCAGATCGTCGGCGACGGCGTCGCGATCCTGATCTACGAGCGCGCCTAGGCGCGCCCGTCAGCGCAGGCGGACGGGGATCGACAGGTACTGGTTGAGGAACAGCGCCTTCACGCGCTGCGGGTCGCCGTCGAGCTGCATGTCGGGCCAGCGCGCGAGCGTCTCCTCGATCCAGATCCGCAGCTCCATGCGCGCGAGTGATGCGCCGAGGCAGAAGTGCCGGCCGCGCGCCCCGAACGCCTGATGCTTGTCGAGGTCCTCGCGGGTCAGGTCAAAGCGCTCGGGGTCGTCGAACAGCTCGGGGTCGCGGTTGGACGCGATGTACCAGAGCAGCACGCGGTCGCCTTCGGGGATCGTCGTCCCGCCGATCTCCACGTCGCGTGTCGTCGCGCGTCCCATCATCGCGAACGCGGGGAACATCCTCAGGCCCTCCTCGACGGCGGCCGGGATCAGCGACGGGTCGTCGAGCAGCAGCTGGCGCTGCTCGGGGTCGAGCATCAGCGCGCGCATCGTCGCGCTGTAGGTGGCGCGGGTGCTGTCGTTGCCGGCGGCCAGCAGCAGGACGAAGAACGTCGCGATCTCGAGCTCGTCGAGCTTGTCGCCCTCGACCTCGGCGGAGAGCAGCGCGCTGATCAGGTCGTCGCCGGGGTGCTCGGCGCGCGCCTCGCGCACCGCGTTGATGTAGTTCACGACGTCGGTGATCTCGTTCATGCTGTCGTCCCAGCCGGCGCGGATGTCGGGGTCCTCGAACGCCGTGCCGACGTTGGTCCAGTGGATCAGCTTGGGGTCGTCGGACTCCGGCGTGCCGAGCAGCGAGCCGATCACGCGCGCCGGGATCGGCCGTGCGATGTCCTTGATCAGGTCGCAGCGCTCGGCGTCGCCGACGCCGTCGAGCACGCGCTGGACGATCGCGCGCACGTGGGTCTCGTGCTCGGCGATGCGCTTGGGGGTGAACGCCTTGCCGACGAGCTGCTTGAGGCGGTCGTGGCGCGGCGGGTCCATCGAGATCATCTGCAGGCGCTGGATGTCCAGCGGGATGCCCATGTCGTCGACGAGCATGATGCCGCGCTTCTCCGAGGAGAACGTCGCGAAGTCGCGGGTGGCGGTGTGGACGTCGGCCGCGCGCGTCAGCGACCAGAACCCGCCTTCGTCGGGGTAGCGCTCGTTGCGGCTGAAATGTGCCGGCGCCTCGCGGCGCATGCGCGCGAACAGCTCGTAGGGCGGCTGGGGATGCCAGAGGGCGTGGTCGCCGAGGTCGATCGAGGACAGGTCGGGGAGCGTCTCCGTCGCGGTCATCGGGCGATCCTGACGTAGACTTGACAGCGTGTCAAGTCTAGTGGTCTAGCCATGACGTCAAGTACAATGGCTGCGTGGCCCAGCTCTCCCGGCGCACCACACGAGCGCTCGAACAGCGCCAGCGCGGCGAGGCGGCACTGCTCGCGGCCGCCGAGGCGCTCGTCGCCGAGGGCGCGGCGTTCGGCGACCTCTCGGTGGACGCGATCGCCAAGCGCGCCGGGTTCTCTCGCGCGACGTTCTACGCCTACTTCACCGACAAGCGCGCGCTCGTCCTCGCCCTCGGCGAGCGCTTCGGGGCGGATCTCGAGGAGACCGCGGGCCCGTTCCTGCGCGGCGAGGACGTCGACGTGCGCGGGACCCTGCGCGCGGTCCTCGCCACGTTCTCCGCGCACACCGGCACCGTCCGCGCGCTCGTCGAGGCCGCGACCTACGACGACGAGGCCGCCGCGCTGTGGCGCGGGCTGCACAACCGCTTCCGCCTGCAGCTGCGCGGACGCCTGCTCGACAACGGGGTCCCCGAGGCCGCAGTCGACGCCCAGACGTTCGTGCTGATCTGGAGCACCGAGCGCTGCGTCACCGAGCACCTCGCGGCGCCGGAGACCGGCGACGACGCGTTCGTCGAGGCGCTCGCGTCGATCTGGCCGGGCGAAGCGGTCTGACCCGCGGCCGCGTGTGGGGAAGCAGCTCAGGCGGCCGGCATCTCCTTGAGCTGGGCCAGGCGGAAGTGGTTGCCGGACGGGTCGCGGAACGAGGAGTCGATGCCGTAGGGCTGCTCGAACGGCGCGTCGATGAACTCGACGCCGCGGCTCGTGAGCGCCTCGTAGTCGGCGTAGACGTCGTCCGTCGTGAGGAAGAGGGTGCCGGCGAATCCCTTGGCCATGAGCTGGCGGACCTCCTCCTGCGTGGCCTCGTCCATGACGGGCTCGCCGGGGATCGCCATGAGGACGATCGCGACGTCCTGCCCGGCCGGGCCGACGCTGAGCCAACGGAAGTTGCCCAACTCGGCGACCGTGACGTCGCGCTTGACCTCGAAGCCGAGCTTCTGCGTGTAGAAGGCGAGGGCCTCGTCCTGATCGTGGACCCAGAGCTGTGCGTTTGCGATGTTGATCATGGCCGCCACGCTAATCCGCGTCGGCCGGCCTGTCTTCTCGAAACATGCGGTTGCCGGGACGGCCGTAGAACTTCGCGACGCACGTGGGGATCTGGACGCTCGCGGCGGCTGGCGGGAACGCCGCGCGATACGCCGTCGGCGACTTGCCGAAGACGCGTCCGAAGCTCGTCGTGAACGAGCCGACGCTGCGCAGGCCGACCGAGAAGCAGATCTCCGCGACCGAGTTGTCGGTCGTGCGCAGCAGCGCGGCGGCGCGCTCGAGCCGGCGCGTCAGCAGGTACTGGTGCGGCGACTCGCCGAACGCCGCGCGGAACTCGCGGCTGAAGTGCGCGGGCGACAGCCGCGCCGCCGCGGCCAGATCTGAGACGGCGATGGGCTCGAAGTAGCGCGCGTCGGCGAGGTCCTTGGCGCGCAGCAGGTGGCGGGCTGGGGGGACGAACGCCATGAGATTGCAGTATTGCGCCCCGGGTAGGCCCGCTTGCATGTCCGACCTGAACGCCCGTGACGCGAAACTCGTCCAGTGGCTCAACGAAGCCCACGCCAAGGAGGCCGAGCTCGAGGCCGACCTGACGGCGCACATCGCGCTGACCGAGCGCCCGTCCTACAAGAAGCGGCTGCAGCAGCACCTCAAGGAGACGCGCGACCACAAGCGCAAGGTCGCCTCCCGGATCAAGAAGCTCGGCGGCACCGCGACGACGGGCCCGCTGCCGAACGTCCCCGGCGTGCCCGAGGCCGTCGGCGAGGTCGCCGGGAAGGCCGTCGCCGCGGTCAAGGGCCAGGTCGGCACCGCGCGCGCCGCGATCACCAATCAGCACGAGACGCACATGCGAAACGCGCAGGAGGAGCTGCGCGAGGAGCACGTCGAGATCGCGATCTACACGCGTGTCGAGACGCTCGCAACCGAGGTCGGCGATCGCGAGACCGCCCAGCTCGCCCGCGCGATCCGCCGCGACGAGGAGAAGATGGCGCGCTTCCTCGACGCCGAGCTCAAGCGGCTCGTCAAGGCCGTCGTCAGGGATCAGGTGCCGGTCGACCAGCGCGCCAACGGCGGGCGCAAGCGCCGCTCGACGAGCCGCAAGCCGGCGACGGCCCCGCGCACGCGCGGCGCCGCCAAGCGCACCACCGCGCGCGCCGGCCGCAGCGACTCGCGCAGCTAGGGCCGGGAGATCGCCCGCCAGCAGGCCTCGGCGACGCGCTCGAGCTCCGCGTCGCCGAGCTGGGTCTCGCTTGCGGCCAGCCGGACGGCCGGCCCCAGTCCGAGTTCGTAGATGACCTCGAGCGGCAGTGCCTCCAGCTGCGCCGCGATGTCCGGCGTCGACGCCTGCTCGAGCAGCGCGTCGCCGCCGGCGACGGCGGCCTCGTGCGCCGCGGCGCGAAACGGCGAGGAGTCGACCTGCAGCAGGAAGCGCGCGTGATCGCGGTTGGCCGCGAGGTGACGATAGGTCGCCACCCAGATGGCGCGGAACCGCGCCGCGGGCGGCGCGGCGGTGTCGAGCTCAGCTGTCGCCGCCTGCGACAGCAGCGCCTTCGTCTCGAGGTAGGCCGCGAGCACGAGCGCGTCTTTCGAGGCGTAGTGGGTGTAGGCCGTCCCGGTCGCGACGCCGGCCTCGGTCGCGACGGCGCTCATCGAGGCGCCGTGAAAGCCGCGCTGTGCGACGAGCGCGCGGAGCGCGCCGCGCACGGCGGCGGCGCGGTCGAGTGCGGGCGCCGTCACGCCGCCGCGGGCGTGCGCGCGTCGAGCGCCACGCCGGTCTCGCGCGCGGAGACCTCCCACAGCCGGGCGATCGCCGTGTTCATCCCGAGCTTGCGGAAGATCGGCTTGCGCACGGGCGGCCCGTTGTTGACCCACCGCGGCCCGTAGAACTCGCCGCCCTTGGCGGCCGGGTCGGTCGCAGCCCGCAGCTGCGACAGCGCGCCGGTGGCCGGCGACATCCCGCTGCGCGCGGCGAGCATCCGGAAGAAGCGCGCGACCGGGCGCCCTCCGGACTCCTCGACGCTGACGACCTGCAGCTCGGTGTTCGAGAGGCCGGGGTGGGCGACCAGGCTGGCCGCACCCGCGCCGGCCTTGTCGAGCTCGCGCTGCAGGCCGAGGCCGAAGTGGAAGTTGGCGAGCTTCGCCTGGCCGTACGCGCGCCACGGTCCGTAGCGCCCGTCGAGATGCGGGTTGTCGACGTTCACCGCGCGGCCCATGTGGTGTGCGGTGCTCGTCACCGTGACGACCCGGGCGCCCTCGGCGCGCAGGACCGCGGGCAGCAGCAGCGCCGTCAGCGTCCAGTGGCCGAGGTGGTCGACGCCGAGCTGCATCTCGAAGCCGTCGACGGTCTTGCGCTCGGGGATGCCCATCACTCCGGCGTTGTTGATCAGCAGGTCGATGCGCTCGTGGGCGCCGAGGATCTGCTCGGACGCCTCGCGCACCGAGGCCTGCGATCCGAGGTCCAGCGCGACGAGCTCCAGCGATGCCTGCGGCACGCTCGCGCGGATGTCCTCGACGGCTGCGGCGGCCTTCTCCTGGTTGCGGACCGCCATCACGACGTGGGCGCCCTTCGCGGCGAGGGCGCGCGCGGTCTCCAGGCCGAGGCCGCCGTTGGCACCGGTCACGACCGCGACGCGGCCGCCCTGGTCGGGGATGTCGGCAGCGGTCCAGCTCATCGTCGATCAGCCTCCGATTGAATGTTCATTCAGCGGGCGGGACACTACCACGCTCGCGCAGCGCAGCGGCGAGGCGGTCCTCGGCGCTGCGGTGCGCGTGCTCGAGCTCGCGCAGCCGGGTCATCGACGTCGGCCGCGACCCGTAGACCTTCGCGCGGTAGAGGTCGTAGCGCTCGCGGGCGTAGCGTGCCTGCTCGTGGAGCTCTGCGATCCGTTCGGGACTCGTCACCTACACCTCGAGCACCGAGAGGATGTTGCCGGCAGGGTCGGTGAACCAGGCGATCGGCGGTCCCTGAGGGTCGCGCGCGATGCCCTTCTCGTCCTGGCCGAAGCCGTCGTACTTCAGGAACTCCACGCCGCGCGAGGCCAGCTCGTCGACTGCCGCGTCGATGTCGTCGACCGGGAAGTTCAGGACCGTGTAGGTCGCGGGCTCGTGGTCGGGCTTCGCGTAGACGAACGTGTCGCGGTCGCCCGCGATGTGCAGGTTGAGCAGCTGGTCGTTCTCCTCGAGCGAGGTGCGCAGCCCGAGCGTCTCGCCATAGAACGTTTGTGCCTTGGGGATGTCGGGCACGGCAAAGCCGCTGAATGCCTTCGTGTTGGTGAACATGCCTATGAAGACTGTGACGGATCGGCGGACTCATCGATGATTTTCCAGATCGCTTGCAGTCGTACGGTTGATGACAATGACTTCTGACCCTTCCGCGCTGGCGATCGAGGCGTCGGGGCTCGTCAAGTGCTTCGGCGACACGCGCGCGGTCGACGGCGTCGATCTGGCCGTCCGCACGGGCTCGGTCTACGGCGTCCTCGGTCCCAACGGCGCCGGCAAGACGACCACGATCCGGATGCTCGCGACGCTGCTCAAGCCCGACGCGGGCAGCGCCCGCGTGCTCGGCCACGACATCGTCAGCGACGCCGACGGCGTGCGCAGTAAGGTCAGCCTCACCGGCCAGCTCGCGTCCGTCGACGAGGACCTCAACGGGCGGGAGAACCTGATCCTCCTCGGCCTGCTGCTCGGCTACAAGCGCGCCGCGGCCAAGGCTCGCGCCGACGAGCTGCTCGACGCGTTCGGGCTGACCGAGGCTGCCGGCAAGCTCGTCAAGAACTACTCCGGCGGCATGCGCCGGCGCCTGGACATCGCAGCCAGCATCGTCGTGACGCCGCCGCTGATGTTCCTCGACGAGCCGACGACGGGGCTCGACCCGCGCTCGCGCAACCAGGTCTGGGACATCGTCCGCGCCCTGCAGGCCGAAGGAACGACGATCCTGCTTTGCACGCAGTACCTCGACGAGGCCGACCAGCTCGCCGACGGCATCGCCGTGATCGACCACGGCAAGGTGATCGCCGAGGGCACGCCCGCGCAGCTGAAGGCGTCCGTGGGGTCCGGCGCGCTGCATGTGCGGCTCCTGGACCCCGCACAGCGCGCCGACGCCGAGCAGGTGCTCGCGCGCTCGCTCGGCGGCGTCACGCTCGAGCGCGATCCCGCGTCGCTGTCGGCGTCCTGTGCCGACGCCGATCGCGCGGCCGAGGCGCTCGCCGAGCTCACGCGCGCGGGCGTGCGCATCGGCGACTTCTCGCTCGGCCAGCCGAGCCTTGACGAGGTCTTCCTCGCGCTGACCGGCCATCCCGCAGAAGACCAGGACGAGACGATCGAAGAGGAGCAGGCGGTATGAGCACCCCGATGACGACCCGCGCCGAGGCCGACACCGAAGCCGTCCGCAAGGCGATCGCCGCCGGGCCGCGGCCGCCGCGCGCGAACGCTCTGTCGGCGGTGACCGCCTTCGGCTGGCGCGGCATGCTGAAGATCAAGCACGTCCCCGAGCAGCTGATCGACGCGACGATGACGCCGGTCCTGTTCACGCTGATGTTCACCTACATGTACGGCGGCGCGATCTCGGGCTCGACCGGCGAGTACCTCGAGTTCATCCTGCCCGGAATCCTCGCGATGTCGGTCCTGTTCACGACCGTCTACTCGGGCGTCGCGCTGAACACGGACATGACCAAGGGCGTCGTCGACCGCTTTCGCTCGCTGCCGATCTGGTACGGCTCGCCGCTGGCGGGCGCCGTCGCCGGCGACGCGATTCGCTACGTCGTCGCCGGCAGCGTCGTGATGCTCGTCGGCGTCGTCCTCGGCTACTCGCCGCCGGGCGGCGTCGAGGGCCTGCTCGGCGCGCTCGCGGTCACCGTCGTGTTCGCGTTCGGCCTGTCCTGGGTGATGACGGTCGTCGGCCTGATCATGCGCGCGCCCAACGCGGTCATGAACACGGGCTTCATGGCGCTGTTTCCGCTGACGTTCCTGTCCAACGCGTTCGTCCCGCCGGACACGCTGCCGCGCGGCCTGAAGGAGTTCGTCGACGTCAACCCGGTGTCACTGCTGGTCGACGCCAACCGCGGGTTCATGAACGGCAACGTGCAAGGCGGCGACGTGCTGCTCGTGGTGGCGATCGCGGCGGCGCTGACACTCGTCTTCGCGCCGCTCACGATCCGGCTTTACCGGACCCACGGTTGATGGCGCGCTCGTAGTTCAGGCGCAGCAGCGCGATCACGTCGCGGACGTCGTCCTCGGTCTCGATCTGGCGGGCGGCGAAGCCGGGCTTGCCGGGGAAGACCGGGTGAAAGTCGACGCGCCCCGCGTCGTGGAGCTCGTGGAAGACGTCCTTGGGGAAGCCGAAGTGCGCGGCGTGGTCGCCGTGGAGGTGGCCGATCTCGCGGCGCCCGACGGTGAAGCCGTACTCGCCGCGGCGCCCGGTGCCCGCCTGCACGCCCGGCCAGGATGTGACCGCGTCGGTGATCTGCTGGCTTGCGTTGGGAGACATGCCGCCCATCGTCCGCCTCGGGCGGCGCGCGCGGCAGGGGCAATTGGTCCTAGGACCGGCCGGTGAATCCGGTTCATGTACCGTCCCGGCCGTGGTTGCGCTCGCCAGCACGCTGGACCCCGCATCGCAGGGGGCTCGCGCCAACCGCGAGGCGATGCTCGCGCGCGTCGCCGAGCTCGACGAGCTGCTGGCGACATTCCGCGGCGGGGGCGGCGAGAAGTACGTCGAGCGCCATCGCAAGCGCGGCAAGCTGCTCGTCCGCGAGCGCATCGAGCTGCTGATCGACCGCGACGCGCCGTTCCTCGAGCTGCAGCCCTACATCGCGCACGGGACGCAGTTCCCGGTCGGCGGCAGCGTCGTCTGCGGCATCGGCGTGATCGAAGGCGTCGAGTGCGTGATCACGGGCAACGACCCGACGGTCCGTGGCGGCACGAGCAACCCCTACACCTCGCGCAAGGTCGGTCGCGCGATGGAGATCGCGCGCCTCAACCGCCTTCCGTACGTCAGCCTCGTCGAGTCCGGCGGCGCGGACCTGCCGACGCAGGCGGAGATCTTCGTCCCGGGCGGGGCGGGGTTCAAGAACCTCACGCAGCTGTCCGCGGCCGGGATCCCGACGATCGCGCTGGTCTTCGGCAACTCGACCGCCGGCGGCGCCTACGTGCCGGGGATGTGCGACTACACCGTCTTCGTCAAGGAGCGCGCGAAGGTCTTCCTCGGCGGCCCGCCGCTGGTGAAGATGGCGACCGGCGAGGAGTCCGACGACGAGTCGCTCGGCGGCGCGGAGATGCACTCGCGGGTGTCGGGCCTGTCGGACTATCTCGCCGCCGACGAGCATGACGCACTGCGGATCGGCCGCGAGATCGTCGCGCAGCTGAACTGGCGCAAGCTCGGGCCGGGGGCGACGGTCCCCGCCGACCGGCCGCGCTTCGACGCCGAGGACCTCGTCGGGTTGATGCCCGAGGACCCGAAGGTCCCGTTCGACCCGCGCGAGCTGCTCGCGCGGGTGCTCGACGGCTCGCGCTATGACGAGTTCAAGCCGCTGTACGGCAGCGCGCTCTCGACCGGCTGGGGCTCGATCCACGGCTACCCGATCGGTGTGCTCGCCAACGTCCGCGGGATCCTCTTCTCCGAGGAGGCGCAGAAGGCGGCGCAGTTCATCCAGCTCGCCAACCAGAAGGACGTGCCGCTGCTGTTCGTCCACAACACGACCGGTTTCATGGTCGGCAAGGACTACGAGCAGGGCGGGATCATCAAGGACGGCGCAAAGATGATCAACGCCGTCTCCAACTCGACGGTCCCGCATCTGGGCGTGATCGTCGGCGGGTCCTACGGGGCGGCGAACTACGCGATGTCCGGGCGCGCATACGACCCGCGCTTCCTGTTCTCCTGGCCGAGCGCGCGGATCGCGGTGATGGGCCCGGCGCAGCTCGCCGGTGTGCTGGACATCGTCGCGCGCGCGGGTGCGGAGGCGCGCGGGCTGGACTTCGACGAGGACGCCGGTGAGAAGCTGCGTTCCGCGGTCGAGGCGCAGATCGAGGCCGAGCAGACCGCGCTCGCCAACTCCGGGCGCGGCTACGACGACGGGATCATCGACCCGCGCGACACGCGCACGGTGCTCGGCCTCGCGCTGTCGGCGGTCCACAACAACGACGTCCGGGGCGCCGATGGCTACGGCGTCTTTCGCATGTGATGCAGCGGCTCCTCGTCGCCAACCGCGGAGAGATCGCCCGCCGCGTCTTTGCGAGCTGCCGGCGGCTTGGCATCGGCACCGTCGCGGTGTTCTCCGACGCCGACGCGAACGCGCCGTTCGTCGCCGACGCCGACATGGCCGTGCGGCTCGGGGGGCGACGCCGGCGGAGTCCTACCTGCGCGGCGATGCGGTCATCGCCGCGGCGGCGCGCACCGGAGCCGACGCGATCCATCCCGGCTACGGCTTCCTCGCCGAGAACGCGGGCTTTGCGCAGGCCGTGCTCGATGCCGGGCTGATCTGGATCGGGCCCTCGCCCGAGGCGATCGCCGCGATGGGCTCGAAGACCGAGGCTCGCGCGCGGATGGAGGCCGCGGGCGTGCCGGTGCTGCCCGGCGCCAACGATCCGGCGCAGGCCGGCGACGTCGGCTATCCGTTGCTGGTCAAGGCGAGCGCCGGTGGCGGCGGCAAGGGCATGCGCCTGGTCGAGCGCGCCGAGGACCTCGAGGCCGCCGTCGCGTCCGCGCGGCGCGAGGCCGGCAGCGCGTTCGGCGACGACACCGTCTTCCTCGAGCGCTTCGCGCAGCGCGCGCGCCACGTCGAGATCCAGATCGTCGGCGACAGCCACGGGCGTGTCGTCGCCTACGGCGAGCGCGACTGCTCGGTCCAGCGCCGCCACCAGAAGGTCATCGAGGAGGCTCCGTCGCCTGCCGTCGACAGCGATCTGCGTGAGCGCATGAGCGCTGCGGCCGTCGCTGCCGGCGAGGCGATCGGCTACGCCGGCGCGGGCACCGTCGAGTTCCTGCTGACGGCCGAGGGCGAGTTCTTCTTCCTCGAGGTCAACACGCGCCTGCAGGTCGAGCACCCGGTCACCGAGCTCGCCTACGGCGTCGACCTCGTCGAGCTGCAGCTGCGCGTCGCCGAGGGCGGGCACGTGCCCGATTGCCCGCCGCTGCGGGGCCACGCGATCGAGGCGCGCCTCTACGCCGAGGACCCGGCCAACGACTTCCTGCCGCAGACGGGCACGCTCGCACGCTTCGTCCTGCCCGACGACGTGCGCGTCGACACCGGCGTCGCCGACGGCTCGGTGATCAGCCCCTACTACGACCCGATGGTGGCCAAGGTGCTCGCGCACGCGCCGACGCGCGCGGCCGCAGCACGCAAGCTCGCCGACGCGCTCGCGCGCGCCGAGCTGCACGGGCTCACCACCAACCGCGACTTCCTCGTGCGCGTGCTGCGCCACGAGGAGTTCCTCGCCGGCGAGGCCGACACCGGGTTCCTCGAGCGCCATCCGGCGGCCGCTCTGGCCGCCCCGCTCGTCGGGGCCGACGGGCAGCGGCTCGCCGCGGTCGCCGCCGCGCTCGCTGCCCAGGCCGCACGGCGGGCGCATGCGTCGGTGCTCGCGACGCTGCCAAGCGGCTGGCGCAACAACCCCTCGCAGCTGCAGGAGACCGTCTTCGACATCGGCGGCGAGGAGCTGCGCGTCGGCTACCGCTTCGCGCGCGACGGCGCGCTCGCCGAGGTCCGCGTCGACGATGCGCCGCTCGCCGATGTCGTGCTCGTGCGCTGTGCGCCCGATGTGGTCGACCTCGAGGTCGCCGGCGTGCGCCAGCGGTTCCGCGTCGCGCCGGGCGCCGTCAACAGCGCCGACGGCCAGGTCGACCTGCACGAGCGCCCGCGCTTTGCCGACGCCGCCGACCAGGCGCCGACCGGCTCCCTGACCTCGCCGATGCCGGGCCTCGTCGTGCGGGTGCTTGCCGCGGCCGGCGACTCGGTGATCAAGGGCCAGCCGCTGCTGGTGCTCGAGGCGATGAAGATGGAGCACGAGATCTCCGCGCCCGCCGACGGCGCGCTGTCGGAGCTGCGGGTCAGCGAGGGCGCGCAGGTCGAGGCCGGCGCGATCCTCGCGGTGATCGAAGACCCCGCCTAGCAGCGCACGCTCGGCCGCTGGCCGAAGAGCGTGATCGAGTGCTTGATCCGGACGGGCCGCGGCCTGCCGGGCGGGCGGCGCCCGAACAGCCGGCGCTCGAACGCAAAGCCGGGCGCCGGCTTGAAGCAGGCGCGCTGCTTGCCGCCCGAGACGTAGCCGAGGCGGCCCTCGAGCGGCTCGCCGTCGGTGTCGAGGAACAGGAAGCCCTTGCGCAGCGTCGGGCGGATGCCGAACTCGAGGTGGCTCAGGCCGACGCCGACGACGAGCCGCGCGGCCTTCTTGCCGACGCACTCCACGCGCTCGCGGCGGAAGCAGACCTCACCGCTGACGCGCAGCGGCGCGCCGAACGTCTCGAGCAACGCGCTGCTCGTCGCGTCGCGCGGTCCGGCTCGCCGGCAGGCCGGGCCGCGGTCCAGGCAGAAGTGCACGAACGGCGGCAGCTGCTCGAGCGTCAGCTGCGTCTGGGCGCGCCAGCGCGACCCGCGCTTGCCGACGGTCGTCTCGAGGCGCAGCGGCGGGCTGGTCGTGCGCGCGTCGGTCTCGAGCACGAGCTCGAGCGGCGTCTGCGAGAGGCGGGCGCTCAGCGTCTGCAGCCGCTCGATGCGCGCGTCGAGGCTCAGGTCGCCGTTCTTCATCAGGCTGGCGACGAGCTTGTTGTGGTTCTCGTTGTCGGCGAGCGGCACGAACTGCTCGGTGCCGACGCCGAGCTCGAGCAGCCCGATCGGCGCGCTGGCGTTCGCGTCGACGAGCGTCCCGCACGAGCGGACCGGGCCGTCGCACGGCGGCTCGACAACGGCGACGTGCACCTTCGCGGGCATGTCCTGGGCGCGCATCGACAGCTTGCCGCGCACGCCGCCGATGCCGGCATGGGCGACGAGCGCGAGCTCGCGCAGCGGCCCCGACGCCTCGTAGTCGGCGGTGACGCCGTCGCTCGTGCCGACGTCGAGGCGCAGGCGATCGGGCAGGCCGTCGAGGCGGCCGATCAGCGTGATCGGCTGGGCCGCGCGCTTGGGCGCCGGCTGCTCACGCTCGGGCTTGGCGCATGCACCGGCCTCGCTCGGCTCGGCGGCGGCGACCTGCGCCGGGCGCGGCTCGGTGCGGACGTCGAAGCGGATCGGCTGTCCGCCGGGGCGCTCGACGCCGAGCACGAGCGGATGCCCGCCGAAGCGCACGCGCTCGAGGTTCGTCACCTGCGCGCGCAGCGCGTATCGCGTGGGCAGATCGCGGTAGTAGACGCCGTCCGCGCCGTCGCGGAACGCGCGGCCCGTCACGCCACGATCGGTCGCATCGACGCGCAGCTCGCCGACCGGCGCGGAGGCATCGAACTCAAAGGCGTTCTCACCCGACGTCAGGCGCAGGCGCGCCGGCAGGTCGCGAAGGCTCGCGCGCACGCGCGTCGCGTCGGCGAAGATCGGCTTGGCCGCGCGGGCGTCGAGCATGATCGACCGGACGCGCCCGCTGGCGGTGGTGCTCAGCCTGCGCTGGCAGCCGTCGGGGATCTCGACGTCGAGCCGCCGGGGGGCGCCGCGGACGTCGAGCACGGCGGTGCGCAGGTGCGCGGGCAGCGGCGGGCCGCTCGCGCTGAGCCGCAGCCGGCGCAGCGCGCCGGACGCCGCGTAGCGCGCCTGCAGGCCACCGCGCGTGTCGACGTGCAGCGCGAGCTCGTCGGGGAGCCCTTCCAGCGCGCCGCGGACGGCGAGGCGCCCGACGTGGGCGTCGACGTCGAGCGGGCGCGGGCTGGACCGCGCGACAGTGGCGCTGAGCGTCTTGCGCGGCCCGCGCAGCCCGTCCAGGACGATGCGCTGCAGGCCGGCGATCCGCGCCACGACGAGGTAGCGCCCCGGGCGGTCGTCGTAGACGAGGCGATCGCGGGCGGCGCGCGCGGCGGGCGGTCGCGCGCGCTCCGTCGCGACGAGGTCGATCCGGCCGATCGGCGCGTCGGCGGCGAACGCGACGCGCTGCAGGCCGCGACCTAGTCGCAGCGTCACCGACGGCACGTCGGTGATCGTGCCGCGCACGCGCAGTGGCCGCTGGGCGCGGCGGCGCAGCGTCGCGTCGAGCTCCAGCCGGCCGATGCGCTCGCCGTGGCCGTCGTAGCGAATGCGCTCCGGCGCGATCGTCAGGCCGATACGGCGCGGCAGGTCGGCGATCCGCCCGCGCAGCGTGTGCCCGTCGCGGCGAACGCTGAAGGCGAACGGCTGGCGGGCGAGCGTCGCGTCGAGCGCCAGCGGTGCACCACGGGCGACGACGACCTGCTGCAGCCCGCGTACCCGCAGCGCGACGTCGTCGCCGACCAGCCGCAGGCCCGACCCGGCGCCGGCGATCGGTCGCGGCGTTCCGCCGTCGGCAATCGCGACCGCGAGCGACCCGATCGGCTCGTCTGCGCGCGCGGCGATCGTCCGGGACGCCTCGATGTCGACGCGGCGTGGGAGGTCGCGCAGGTCCAGGCGCACGGCGCGGGCGCCCAGCGGGCCGCCGGCGGCCGCGAGGTGCAGCCCGCGCAAGCGGTGGCTGGCGGTGTAGCCGACGCGTGTGCGCGCCCCGTCGCGCGCCACCGTCACGCGCGCTGTTCCCGGCAGGCCGTCGACGTGCCCGCGGACCGTCAGGTCCGGCGCGCCTGGAAGCCGTGTGCGCGCGTCGACGTCGACGCGACGCGTGCTCGCGCGCTGGAACGCGATGGCGATCGGTCGTGAGGCGTAGGCGACGCGCTGCAGCCCGTCGAGACGCACGCCGACGGCGAAGCGGTCGCGCACGTCGCGGTAGTACACGCGGTCGCGGTCGGCGCGGGCCGGGGGCAGCGGTGAGCCGTCGGTCGCTTCCAGGTCGACCGCGCCGAGCGGCTGGGACGCCGCGAAGCTGAAGCCGCCGCTGCCGCGGCGCAGGCGCACACTGGCCGAGGGCATGTCGTTGACCGTCAGCCCGAGGCGCCGCAGGCGCAGGCGCCCGGTCGGGCGCAGCGTCGCATCCACGCGGATGCGCGAGAGCCGCTCGCCGTGGCCGTCGTAGTCGATCGCGCCGGCAGGCAGGTCGAGGCGCAGCCCGATGCGCCGCGGCAGGTGCGCGAGCCTCGCTGTGAGCCTGCGCCCGGGCTGATCGACCGTGATGTCGAAGGGCTGGCGCGCGAGCGTCGCGTCGAGCGAGAACGGCGCCGCGGTGCGCGCGACGACCCGCCGCAGGCCGCGCACGCGCAGCGCGGCGTCCCCGTTGCGCCCGACGCGCAGCCCCGGGCGCCCGCCGGCGATCGGCCGCGGCTCGCCGTTCTCGGCGATGGCGACCGACAGCGAGCCGATCGCGCGATCGGCCTCGGCGGTGACGATGCGCTGCGCGCGCGCGGCGTCGATGTGCAGCCGGCGCGGAAGGTCGCTGGCGTCCAGGCGCAGCGTGCGCCCGCGCAGCGGACCGCCGCTGGCGGTGAGGTGCAGCCCGCGCAGGACGTCGCCGGCGCGGTAGTCGACGCGCGGCCCAGGCAGCAGCGTCAGGTTCGTCGCCCGCGCGAGCCCGTCGATGTGGCCGCGCAGCGCCAGCGACCCCGACCGCGCGTCGACGTCGATGCGGCGACGGTCGGCGCGCACGAGCGTCAGGCTCGCCGGGCTGCGGCGGAACGCGACGCGTTGCATGCCCGTCAGCCGGACGCGAACGGCGCCGTCGCGGAAGTGGACGAGGTCGTGCCCGCGCGTGGCGGGTGCCGTCACCGGCGCGCCGTCGGTCACGGTCGCGTCGACGACACCGAGCGGGCGCGACGCGCGGAAGTCCACGCCACCTCCGCCGCGGGCCAGGCGCACCCGCGCCGACGGGAAGTCGCTGACGCGCAGCGCGACGCGACGCGCGCGCAGGCGCGCAGCCAGGACGATGCGGGCGATCCGCTGTCCGTGGCCGTTGTAGTTGACGATCCCGCGCGCGAGGTCGACGCCCAGCCCGATCCTCCGTGGCAGGTCGGCGATCCGCCCGGTCAGCTTGCGCCCGGGCTGGTCGACGGTGATGTCGAACGGCTGTCGCGCGAGCGTCGCGTCGAGCCGGAACGGGGCGCGCACGGTTGCGGCGATGCGCTGCAGGCCGCGCACGCGCACGGCGAGCTGCGAGGACCCGACGACGCGGATCCCCGAGCGCCCACCGGCGACGGGGCGCGGCGTGCCGCGCGGGGCGACGGCGACCGACAGCGAGCCCACGGCGCCGCCCGCTGCCGACGCGCGGAACGAGCCGCCGGACGGCGGTGCCTCGATGCGTAGCCGCCGCGGCAGGCCGCGGGCGTCGAGGCGTACGACGCGGCCGAGGCCACCGCCACGCGCGCGCAGGCTGATCGCGCCGAGCGCTGACGACGCGTCGTAGGCGACTCGCAGCCCGCGAGCGCGCTCGAGGCGCAGGTCGACCGCGTCGGGCAGGCCGCGCAGGCTCCCGACGAGCGCGAGCGGGGCGCCGCGCCCGGCGGCTGCACGCACGTCGACGTCAATCGGCAGCGCGCTCGCGCGGCGCAGCGACAGCGTGATCGGGCCCGCGCGCGGCAGGCCCACCGCCACCCGCCGCACGCCGCTCACCCGCACGCGCGACGCAAACCGTTCGCGCCGCTTGACCAGCGCGACGCCGTCGCGGCCCGCTCGCAGCGCCGGTGCACGCGAGCCGTCGGTCGCGACGACGTCGACGGTGCCGAGCGGCCGCGACGCGCTGAACGCAACCCGCTCGCGCGCGAAGCGGACGCGACTCTTGGGCAGGCCGGCGATCGTCACGGCGATGCGCCGCACCGGCCCGAAGCGCCCGCGCGCGGACATCGCGATCCGGCCGATCGCCGCCCCGTGCCCGTCGTAGTCGATCGCGCCGCCGGGGACGTCGGCACGCAGGCTCACCCGAGCCGGCAGATCGGCGATCGTGCCGCGGATGCTGCGGCCGTTGCCCGCGACGGCGATGCGAAACGGCTGCGGGGCGATCTCCGCGTCCAGCGCGATCGGCCCGTGCGCGTCGACGCGCGCCGAGCGCAGCCCGCGCAGACGCAGCGCAAACGACGCCTGGTCGCCCTGCAGGAGCGCGCGCACGCCGGGGCCAGGCACGTCGAGCGCGCGCGGTTCACGGTTGCGCGCGGCCGCGACCTCGACCTGGCCGATCGGCGCGCTGGCGGTCAGCGTGCCCGCGCGCGGCCCCGTCATCGCGAAGCGCAGGTGCTCGGGCAGGTCGTCGACCGCGGCGGTGAGCGCACGCTCGAGGCGCCCGTCGCGCCGGCGCTGCGCCTGCGCGGTGATGCGGGCGATCGGCTCCGCCGCGTCATAGGTGACCGCCGGATTGCCCGCGGCGTCCTCGTCGTAGGTGACGCCGAGGCTCGCCGGGAGGCGGTCGGCCACAGCGTGCAGCGTCTGCTCGTCGCGGCCGTCGTCGATGCCGCCGTCGATCGTGGCCGTCGTCGTTCGCGACGCCGTCACCCGCGCGTCGATCCGCGGTCGCGCGAGCGTCGCATCGACGCGGAGCGTCGACGGCACCGGCGCGAGGCCGACCGCGATCCGTTGCTGGCGCAGGCGCGCTCCGCGCGGCCCGGGATCGAACAGCGTGGCCGTCGTCGCCAGCTGATCGCCGACGCCGGAGACGTCCTGCTGGACGGCGATGTGGCGCGGATCGCCGCCGACCCGCAGCTGCAGTGCGGCGCGAAACCGCCGCGGCGCGCGGCCGCCGCGCGCGTCGTAGCCGGCGGCGATGCGCTGGCGCCCGAGCTCGCCGCCCGTCGGGTCGCGCGCGACGACCTCGACCGACGCCGGCAGCGCCGCCCTGGTCGCCCACGGCAGCCGGTCGATGACGATATTGATCCGCCGCGGCGTCAGCACGTCGACCTGGGCGGCGAGGTCGGGGAGCAGGTCGCCGTCGACGCGCAGCAGCGCCGGCAGCTCGACGAGCGCCGGCGTCTCGCGCCGCAGCTCGCGCCCGTCGGCCTGGCGGTGGACCGTGACGAACGAGATCACCGGGTTGGGGACCGCCTGCGCACCGGCGGTAGACGGCGTCGCGGCGGAAACCACCGCGATCACCGCGAACGCACCCATCCCGCGAACTCCCATCCCCGCGCGATGGTAGATCGGCGCGCGGCGGCCGGCGTCGGGGTCTGCCCCGACGCGCGGCCTGCCCGCCGCCGCCATCCCGGCCCGGCGGCTGGCGTGGGGGGGGGTGCCGCGGGGAAGTGGCCAACACCGGTTGGCCACTTCCGCTCAGAGCACCCCCTCGTGTCAGGCCGCGGCGACGACCGCGCGCAGCTCGCGCGCGACGCGGTCCAGCGGCTGCACCGAGCGCTGGGCGCGCGAGAGCACGACGGCGCCCTCGAACGCGGCGACGACGAAAGTCGCACGGGCGCGGGCGTCCGGCGGCGTCGCGCCGGCGCGACGCAGCGCGCCGGCGAGCAGGTCCTCCCACTTCGCGAAGGCCGCGGCGGCGGCGTCGCGGGCGCCGGCGCTGCGGTAGCCGTCGACTGTCGCCGCGACGACGGGGCAACCGGCGGCGAAGTCGCTGTCTTGGAGCGTCTGGCGCCAGAACGCGGCGAGGAGGTCGAGCGCCGCGCCGACGTCGCCGTGCTCCAGCGCTGCCTCGAGGCCGGCGGCGGTGTAATCGCCGGCGTAGCGCGTCGCTTCCTCCACGAGCTGTGCCTTGCCGCCCGGGAAGTGGTGGTAGATCGAGCCGCGCGGCGCGCCCGAGCGCTCGAGCACGTCGCTGAACGACGTCGCCTCAACGCCCCGCTCGCGCATCAGCAGCGCGGCGCTCACGATCATCTTGTCCCGAGGATCAGCCATTGACTATGACGTGCATCATAGTAGGGTCCGTTGCATGCCGCTACTCGACGCGACGTCTGACTGGCAGCCGACCGCCTGCATCCTCTGCGAGTGCAACTGCGGCATCGAGGTCCAGCTCGACGGCCGCCGCCTCGCGAAGATCCGCGGGGACAGGGCGCACCCGGCCTCCCAGGGCTACACCTGCAACAAGGCCATGCGCTTGGACCACTACCAGAACGGCGGCCACCGGGTGACGTCGCCGCTGCGCCGGCGCGCGGACGGGACGTACGAGGAGATCGACTGGGACACGGCGATCGCCGAGGTCGCCGAGCGGTTCGCCGCGGTCCGCGACGAGCACGGCGGCGAGACGATCTTCTACTACGGCGGCGGCGGCCAGGGCAACCACCTCGGCGGCGCCTACAGCGGTGCGCTGCTGCGCGCGCTCGGGGCGCGCTATCGCTCCAGCGCGCTGGCTCAGGAGAAGATGGGCGAGTTCTGGGTCGACGCGCACCTCTACGGCGGGCACACGCGCGGCGAGTTCGAGCACGCCGAGGTCGCCGTCTTCGTCGGCAAGAACCCGTGGCAGTCGCAGAGCTTCCCGCGGGCGCGCGCGACGCTGCGCGAGATCGCCAAGGACCCCGAGCGCTCGATGATCGTCATCGATCCGGTCCGCACCGAGACGGCCGAGCTCGCCGACTTTCACCTGCGCGTCAAGCCCGGGACCGACGCCTGGTGCCTGTCCGCGCTGCTCGGCGTGCTCGTCCAGGAGGACCTCGTCGACCACGAGTTCCTCACCGACCACGCGACCGGCGCCGAGCCGGTGCTCACGGCGCTTGCCGAGGTGCCGGTCGCCGAGTACGCCGAGCGCTGTGGCGTCGATGCCGAGTTGATCCGCGGCGCGGCACGGCGCATCGGCACCGCCCTGAGCGTCTCCACCTTCGAGGACCTCGGCATCCAGCAGTCGCCGCACAGCACACTCAGCTCCTACCTCAACAAGCTGCTGTGGCTGCTGACGGGCAACTTCGCCAAGCCGGGCGCGATGGGCATCCACTCGTGGATGGCGCCGCTGGCGCGCTTTGACCTGCGCGACGTCCGCACGCCGGTGACGAACACGCAGGTCCTCGGCGGGCTCGTCCCGTGCAACGTGATCGCCGACGAGATCCTCACCGACCATCCCGCGCGGCTGCGCGCGATGCTCGTCGAGAGCTCCAACCCGGCGCACTCGCTCGCCGAGTCCAAGCGCTTCCGCGAAGCGCTGCAGGCGCTGGACCTCGTCGTCGTGATCGACGTCGCGATGACCGAGACCGCGCGGCAGGCCGACTACGTGCTGCCCGCCGCCAGCCAGTTCGAGAAGTACGAGGCGACGTTCTTCAACCTCGAGTTCCCGGCCAACACCTTCCACCTGCGCGCGCCGCTGCTGGAGCCCCTGCCCGGCACCCTGGCCGAGCCCGAGATCCACGCGCGGCTGATGCGTGCGCTGGACGTCGTGCCCGAGCAGCAGCTCGCGCCGCTGCACGCGGCGGCGGCCGAGAGCCGCGCGGCCTACGCCGCCGCGTTCGGCCAGGCGGTCGCCGAGGACCCGCGCCTCGCAGGGCTCGCGCCGTACGTCCTCTATGAGACGCTCGGGCCGACGCTGCCCGAGGGCGCCGCATCCGCCGCCGCGCTCTGGGGCCTTGCGCACCGCTGCGCGATGACCTACCCCGACGCCGTGCGCCGCGCCGGGCACGCCGATGGCGAGGCGCTGTTCGAGGCGATCCTGCGCGAGCGCTCGGGCTTGATGTTCACGCTCGACGAGCACGAGGACGGCTGGGCCTACGTCGCCCACCCCGACAAGCGCATGCACCTCGAGATCCCCGAGTTGCTGGGCGAGCTGGCCGCGCTGGCCGGCGAGCAGCCGCGCTGGACGTCTGACGAGTTCCCGCTCGTGCTCGCCGCGGGCGAGCGCCGCCACTCGACCGCCAACACGATCATCCGCGACCCGACGTGGCGCAAGCGCGACGCCGGCGGCGCCCTGCGTGTCAGTCCCGGCGACGCCGCGCGCCTCGGCCTCGCCGACGGCGGCCGTGCGCGCGTGACCACGGCGGCGGGATCGGCGGAGACGCTCGTCGAGGTCTCCGAGGCGATGCTGCCCGGCCACATCTCGCTGCCCAACGGGCTCGGCCTGGACCACGACGGCGTCGTCACGGGCGTCGCGCCCAACGAGCTGACGTCCGGCGACTGGCGCGACGCGATCGCCGCCACGCCGTGGCACAAGCACGTCCCCGCGCGCGTCGAGGCCCTGGTCTAGCGCTCGGCGGCGCGTCGTGCGTCGCGGCAGACTGCCAGACTCCGGGCCGTGCCCGACACCCTTCCTGCCGTCGGCCCCTCGCGACTGCTGACGGTCTACCGCCAGCTCGAGCGGCTGCCGCTCGGCCGCGAGATCTTCTCCCAGGGCTTCCGGTTCGCCGCCCCGTACTTCCGCACGATCCCGGCGCGCATCGAGTCCGTCGAGCCCGGACGCGTCACCGCGCGCATGTCGCACATGCCGTGGGTGCGCAACCACCTCGGCGGCGTACATGCGATCGCGCTGTGCAACCTCGCCGAGCTGACGATGGGCGCGCTGGCCGAGGCCACCGTCCCGCGCACGCACCGCTGGATCCCGGCGGCGATGAGCGTGGAGTACAAGGCCCGCGCCAAGGGCACGATGCACGCCGTCGCGACGCTCGCGCTGCCCGAGGCGCTCGGCGACAAGCAGGAGGTGCCCGTCGCGGTGAGCGTCACCGACGACGACGGCACCGAGGTCTTCGGTGCCTTCATCACGATCTATGTGACGCCCCGTGCGTGAGCGCGCCGCCGCCGTCTTCCCGTTCGTCCTGTCGGCGGCGCTGCCGCTGGCCGGGCTGATCCTCGCCGGGCTGCGATACGCCGAAGGCGAGCGCGAGTATGCAACTCGGCTCGCCCTGGCGGCACTACTCGGCGCGGTGTTCTACGCGCTGATCATCACGGCTTAGGCCAGCGCCGGCTGCATCCGCGCGTTGCGCGGCAGCAGGAAGGCGACGACGTAGGCGGCGACGACGAGCACGCCGACGATCAGCGTCGTCGTCTTCGCCGCGTCGACGAACGCCGCCGCGTCGCCGCCGTGGCTGCCGACGATGCCGAAGTAGACGGTGCCGATGACGGCGATGCCCAGCGACATCCCGAGCTGCTGCGTGGCCTGCAGCACGCCCGAGGCCGAGCCGACCTCGTGGCCCTCGACGTCCGCGAGGATGATGTCGTAGAGCGGCACGAAGATCGCGCCCATGCCGACGCCGTACAGCGCGAACGGCGCGGCCAGCTCCCAGCCGCCGACCTGCACGCCGTACTTGTCGAGCATCGCGTACATCCCGGCAAGGCCCGTCCCCATCAGCACGAGGCCGATGTGCAGGATCGTGCGGCCGAGCTTCTCCATCGCCATGCCGCTCCAGGCCGAGCCGACGAAGGCGCCGATCGGGATCGCCATCATCGCGATGCTCGCGCGCAGCGGGTCGTACTCGAGGCCGACCTGCAGCAGCACGCCGGGGATCAGGAACATCCCGCCCATGACGCCGCAGAACACCATCGCGAACAGGACGCCCGAGCTGTAGGAGCGCTTTGCGAAGACGCTCGGCTCGACGAGCGGCGTGCCGCCGGCGCGCTTGCGGCGCAGCTGGTGGACGGCGAACAGACCGAAGACGACGACCGAGCCGGCGAGTAGCACGGTGATCCACGCCGGCCAGCCCAGCTCACGGCCCTGCACGAGGCCGTAGACCAGCCCGAACATCGCCGCGCCCGCCAGCCCGACGCCGGTGACGTCCAGGCGCCCGCGCTCGGTGACCGCGTCGGCGGGGATGAACTTCGCGCCGATGGCGAACGCGGCGATGCCGACCGGGACGTTGATCAGGAAGATCATGCGCCAGCCGGTGCCGAGGATGTCGGCGTCGACGAGCACGCCGGCCAGCAGCGGCCCGACGACCGCGGAGAGGCCCATGACCGGGCCGAAGACCATGAACGCCTTCGCCATCTCGGCGGGCGGGAAGAGGTCGCGGATCAGCCCGAAGCCCTGCGGCACCATGATCGCGCCGATGCCGCCCTGCAGGACGCGGGAGACGATCAGCATCTCCGGCGACTGGGCGAGCGCGCAGCTGATCGACGCGGCGGTGAAGCCGGCGATCCCGATCAGCAGCGTGCGGCGGCGCCCGAACAGGTCGCCAAGGCGCGCACCGGTCAGCAGCATCACGGCCATCGCCAGCGTGTAGCCGGCCGCGATCCACTGCAGCGAGGAGTACGAACCACCGAGATCCTCGCGGATCGCGGGCGCCGCGACGCTCGCGACGGTCGAGTCCAGCAGATCCATCACGCTGGCCGCGAGGACCGCCGCGAAGGCGATCCAGCGAAAGCGATACGGCGTTGATTCGGAATTGTTCATTCCGCAAGCCTACGCTCCGCTAGACGGCCTGAAATCGGGTATTAGCAGTCAGTTTCCGACGCTTACCCCTTACTTCTGCCAGCCGATGCCTTACGATGGCGGAATGTCTGATTCCGGGCCCGAAGACCGCATCCTGAGCGCCGCGCGCGAGGTCTTTCTGGCCGATCCGGCGGCGCCGATGTCGGCGGTCGCCCAGCGGGCCGGCGTCGGGATGTCGGCGGTCTACCGGCGCTACGCGAGCAAGCAGCTGCTGCTCCAGCGCCTCGCCCACGACGGCCTCGAGCGCTACGTCGAGGAGGTCGAGGCGGCGCTCGCCGACGACGGCGACGCGTGGACGGCATTCGCGCAGTTCATGCACCGCTGCGTGGACGCCGGCACGAGCTCGCTGACGCAGCGCCTGGCCGGCCAGTTCACGGCGACCGAGGCGATGCAGGCCGACGGCTACCGCGCCGGTCAGCTCACCGAGGAGTTGCTGGCGCGCACGAAGGCCACCGGCACGCTGCGCGACGACATCGGCGTCGCCGACCTGTCGCTGCTGTTCGAGCAGCTGCAGTCCGTCGCGATCGTCGACGACTACCGCTCGGCGCAGCTGCGCCGCCGCTACCTGACGCTGCTGCTCGACAGCCTGCAGAACGCCCAGGCACCGCCACTGCCCGGCCCGCCGCCGCGCTGGGAGGAGATCAGCGCGCGCTATCGCCGTTGAGACATTTGGATGGTAATGTCTCCGGCGATGGGAGTCGCAGGGGTCGCAGGCAGATCGGGTGAGGTGACGCGCGCGGACGTGATCGGCGAGGCGCGTCGCCGGTTCCTGCGCAGCGAGCGGATCGACCTCGTCGCGATCGCCGAGGAGCTCGGGATCGCGCGGGCGACGCTGTACCGCTGGCTGGGCGACCGCGACGCGCTCGTCGGCCACGTGCTCCTCTCGCTCGCGCAGGACACGCTCGACGCCGCGATCGCGCGCCCGCGGCCGCGCGGCGCGCCCGGCGTCGTCGAGGCGGTCGTCCAGATGCTCTGCGACATCTCCGGGCACCCCGCGATGCGCGTCTATCTCGAGACCGACCCGCAGCGGGCGATATCGGTGCTCACCGGCCGCGGCAGCGTCGTCGCGACAGGGATGGCCGCGCGCCTGCAGCGGCTGATCCTCAGCGAGTGTCCCGATGCCGTCGGCCCCGACCTCGCGGTCGACGACCTCGCCTACTCGCTGCTGCGCCTCGCCGAGGCCTACTGCTACTCCGATGTCATCGCCGGGCGCGACGTCGATGTGCAACGCGCCCGCCCGCTCTTCCTGCGTCTCCTGGAGGCACGATGAAACGCATCACCCTCGCGGCCATGCTGGTGCTGACGCTCTGCGGCTTCGCACCACTCGATCGTCCCGGGCCGGCGCCGGTCGCATCCGAGGCCGATCTCAAGGCGAGCCTCGCCTGCACCGCCAACCTCGACGACGCGACGAAGACGCCGGTGCTGCTGGTGCCCGCGACGACGGTCAACAGCCGTGAGAACTTCGGCTGGAACTACATGCCCTACTTCCGCCAGCTCGGGATCCCCTACTGCACGACCGACCTGCCCGGAGACCGGGCGCAGAACATGGGCGACATCCAGCTGCGCGGCGACTACATCGCCTACGCGATCCGCCAGATGTTCGCGCGCTCGCACCGGCGCATCGCGATCCTCGGGCATAGCCAGGGCGGCATGGTCATGCGCTGGGCGCTGCGCTTCTGGCCGGACACCCGGGAGATGGTCGACGACGTCGTCGGCATGGCCGGCACGAACCACGGGTCCTCGGTGGTCCCGGCGCTGTGCATCCCGAGTTGCGCGGCGTCGCTGTGGCAGCAGCGCGACGACGCGCAGTTCTACAAGGCGCTGAACTCCGGGCAGGAGACGTTCGCGGGCATCAGCTACACCGAGATCTACTCCCACAACGACGAGTTCGTGCAGCCGAACCTGAACAGCAGCGGCACGTCGTCGCTGCGCGCCGGCCCGGGCCGGATCACCAACGTCGCGATCCAGGACATCTGCCCGCTCGCCCTCTCCGAGCACCTGATGGTCGGCACGACCGACCCGGTCGCCAGCGCGCTCGTGACCGACGCGCTCGGCCACGACGGGCCGGCCGATCCGGCGCGCATCGACCGCGACGTGTGCAACCAGCGCTCGATGCCGGGCGTCGATGCCGGCACCGGCCTGGTCAGCCTCGGCGACGCCGGCACCCGCGTCGTCACGCAGCTGATCGGCGCGACGCGCATCACCACCGAGCCGCCGCTGGCGTGCTACACGACCGACGCCGGCTGCCCGGCGCAGCCGGCCGCCGCGGCGCCGCCGAAGCCGAGGGTCTGCACGAAGCCGCAGCGCGTGTCGCTGCGGCTTGACCGCTTCGGCTTCCGCGTCACCAGGGTCACGGTCGGCGGCAAGCGACTGCGGATCGCCCGCCGCAACGGCCGGCGCGTCGCCGTCGTCGACCTGCGCCGTCGCGCCGGCGCGACGGTGCGCGTGCGCGTCAGCGGTCGCGCCCGCAAGGCGACGCGGACCTACCTGGTCTGCGCTACGCGGTAGCGCCCTGCTCACGCAGCCAGTGGCGACGCGAGGCGCAGCGAGGCGCCCGAGCGCCGCGGCGTCGCGGAACGCGGGCGCTGCCCCGCCTGCACGAGCCTGCGGGCCGCCCGCCACTGCCCGAAGGCGACGGCGTCGTCCAATGCGGTGCCCCCGGCGATGATCGCCCCGCGCGCCGCGATGTCGGCGCCGGCGTCGAGCAGTCGGTCGCCACATCAGCAACGAGCGCGTGTTGTCACAGCCGCTCTCGGCGATCTGCGCCGTGGCCAGCTCGGGGTGCTCGCCGAGCAGCGCCCGGAGCGCATCGACGTCACCCGTGTGGATCGCGACGGTGACGGCGACCGCGAGCGGGTCGCTGTCCGCGAGCGTCGTCATTCGGGCATGACGTAGGCGCCGGCGAGCGCGCGCACCTCGGCGTAGACGCGCTCGTCGCGGGCGGCGTCGACGACCGGCTTGCGCACGCTGGCAAGCACCCACGCCTGCTGCTCGTCGGTCGAGGACGCCTTGCCGTGCAGCTCGATCGCGCCGGCCGTGAAGTCGCGCACGAGCCACTCGAAGACGAGGTCGACGACGTCTGCGGGCGTGTCGTCGAGCTGGGCCTGCTCGAGGATCAGCTGGCCGTAGGGCACGAGCGTGAAGAGCTGCGCCAGGCACTGCTGGAAGTCGAGGTCGTCGGTCATCTGCGCGGGCGTCAGCGGCGCGGCCTGTGGCAGGGCGACGAGCGCGTCGGCCTGCTCGCGGAAGCGCGCGACGTTGGGCACGGCGGCGAACGCGTCGAACACCGGGCGCCAGTCGGGGAAGCCGATGCGGCCCAGGCCGCGCGTCGGGCCCTGCGCGAACAGGAACGCGTCGTCGGCGGCGGCGACCTGTGCCGAGGGCGCGTCGAGCGGCTCCTCCCCATAGAGGTAGCGCGGCATGAACTTCAGCGCCAGCGCGAGGTTGACGTGGACCGTGCCCTCGAGCTTGGGCAGCCCGCCGACGATGTTCTTGGCGGTCTCGAAGTAGGAGTCGCGCTCGAAGCCCTTGGCCGAGATCACCTCGCCGAGCAGGCTGATGATGCGCTCCGCCTCCATCGTCACGCGCATCTTGTTGATCGGCGTGAACAGCAGGTAGCGGCGGTCCTCCAGCGACGCGCTGCGCACGTAGTCGACGGCCCGCGCGCCGTAGAGCTTCGTGGCGAGCAGCCGCGCGTAGGCCTCGGTGAGGATCCGGCGGACCTGCCCGAACTCGGTGACGCGCTTGCCGAACAGCACGCGGTCCTCGGCCTGCGTGAGCGTCTCGTAGAAGCAGTGCTCGGACATCCCGATGGCGCAGAAACCGAGGTTGAACTTGCCGACGTTGATCGTGTTCAGCGCGGCCTCGAACGCCTCGACGCCGGTGTGCAGGACGTCGTCGGGCGTGACCGGGTAGTCCTCGAGGTCAAAGGCGCTCACGTACATCTGGGCGTGCACGACGTTCTTGCGCAGCTTGTAGGCGGGGTGGGTGCTGTCGGCGGCGAAGAAGACGTAGCCCTCGGGCCCTTCGACGTCGCTGCGGCGCCCGAACACCGAGACCATCCCGGCGACGTTGCCGTTGCCGATGTAGTACTTGCCGCCCGTCGCCCGGAAGCCGTCCCCATCGGGCGTCAGCACCATGTCCGTCGAGTAGATGTCGGCCCCGTGGTCGCGCTCGGACAGGCCGAACGCGAAGACCGCGCCCTCGTCGAGCAGCCGTGCGGCGCGCTCGCGCGCGGCGTCGTTGTCGCTCTGCCAGATCGGGCCGAGGCCGAGGATCGTGACCTGCCAGGCATACCAGTAGGGCAGTCCGTAGAAGCCGAGGATCTCGTTGAAGGCCGCGTTGCGGCGGGTGTCCCAGCGCTTGTCGGGGTCGTCGCCGGCGTTGCGCGCGGGCGTCAGCAGGATCGCGAACGCGCGCTCGCGCGCGAGGAAGTCGATGAAGTCCGCGTACCACTCGTCGCTGAGCGTCTCGGCGAGCAGCTGTGACTTGCCCTTCGCCTCGAACCACTCGATCGTCGCGCGCAGCAGCCGCTGGGTGGCGGGGTCGAACGCGCTCGCGTCGAAGGCGGTCGGGTTGAAGAGGCGCGTCGTCGTTGCGGCGGTCGTGCTCATGACGCGCAGCCTCCCACAGCGGCGCGCGGGGCCGCGCGCTCAGCGCACGCCGGGCACGCGGCGCAGCAGCTTCAGCCCGAGGACCATCACGCGCGCCCACAGGCCCTGGCTGAGACCGTAGGCCGGCGCGATCGGCAGCAGCCGCTGGACCGCCACGGTCTGCTGCTCGGTGTACTTGAGGATCCCGGGCGCGCCGTGGCGGCGGCCGAGGCCCGAGGTCTTCATCCCGCCCATCGGCGCATCCATCGAACCCCAGGCGGGCGAGTAGCCCTCGTTGACGTTGACGGTGCCCGCCTGCACGCGCGTGGCGAGCTGCTTGCCGCGCTTGTCGTCGCGCGTCCAGATCGACGCGTTGAGCCCGTAGTCAGACGCGTTGGCGCGGGCGACGGCGTCGTCCTCGCTGCTGAAATGCGAAACGGCGACGACCGGGCCGAACGTCTCGTCGGCGAAGCAGGTCATGCCCTCGCGCACGCCCTGCAGCAGCGTCGGCTCGTGGAAGTACGGGCCGATGTCCGGCCGCGCGCCGCCGCCGGCGAGCACGGTCGCGCCCTTGCCGACCGCGTCCTCGACATGCGTGCGGACCGTGTCCAGCTGCGACTGGGAGATCAGCGAGCCCATGTCGGCCTTGTAGTCCAGGCCCGTGGCGAGCTTCATCGCGCTCGTGCGCTCGGCGAGCTTGCGGGTGAACTCGTCGGCGACGGACTCGTGGACCATCAGCCGCTCGATCGAGATGCAGAGCTGCCCGGCGTTGGAGAACATCGCGCGCTCGGCGCCCTCCACCGCGCGATCGACGTCGGCGTCCTGCAGGACGAGCATCGCGTTCTTGCCGCCGAGCTCCATCGAGCACGGGATCAGCCGCTCTGCGCACTGCTTGGCGACCGTCTTCCCGGTGGCCGTCGAGCCCGTGAACATCATGTACCCGACGCCGTCGATCAGGTGCGGGCCGAGCGCTGACCCCGAACCGGTGACGACCTGCAGGACGCCCGGCGGCAGGCCCGCCTCCTCGAGCAGCGCGAGCCCCCACAGCGCCGCGAACGGCGTCTGGCTGTCGGGCTTGATGATCACGGCGTTGCCGGCGGCGAGCGCGGGGATGCTGTCGGAGATGCTCAGCGCGAGCGGGTAGTTCCAGGGCGCGATCACGCCGACCAGGCCGATCGGGTGGTGGTGGTCGTAGGTCGCGGTCAGCACGGGGAGCGCGCCGCGGCGGCGCACGCTGCGCAGATGCCTCTCGGCGGTGTTGGCGTAGTAGCGCGCCGCGAGGCCGGCGTCGAGGACCTCCTCGAAGGCGTGCTTGCGCGCCTTGCCCGCCTCGAGCTGAAGCAGGTCGAGGATCTCGTCCTGGCGGGCGAGCACGAGGTCGTGGTAGCGCAGCAGGATCCGCTTGCGCTCGGCGAAGCTCGATGCCGCCCAGGCGGGCTGGACGCTGCGCGCGCGCTCCAGCGCGGCGGCGACGTCGTCGGGCGTGCACTTGGGCACGCGCCCGAGCAGGGCGCCGCTGAACGGCTTGTCGATCCACATGCTCTCGCGCTCTGCGGTCGTGGTGACACGCGCGGCCAGTTCTGCGAGGCGTGCGCTGTCGATGTGCTTGGACCCGGTCGGCTCGGCGAGCGTGGTCCCGGTCGCTTGTGCTGTGGCGCTCATGACCTACCGAGCGTACCCCGCGCCCAGTAGGTTGCATCATCGAATGCTCGGCCGGATCGCCGATCTCACCTGGACGCGCCCGAAACTGGTGCTTGCGCTCGTCGGCGTGTTCGTCGTCCTCGCGGGCGCGTTCGGCTACAACGTCGAGCACCACCTCACGCCGGCCGGCTTCACCGACAGCGCATCCGAGAGCGAGCGCGCGACGAAGCTGCTGCGCTCCGAGCTGGGCTATGACCCCAACCCCGGCCTCGTCGTCCTCGTGCGCGCACGCGACGGCGGGCGGCTGGACCTCAAGCGCCCGGACGTCGCGCGCGAGGTCACGCGTCTGCGGCGCGAGCTCGACGCGATCAGGTTCGTCGGCCGCGTCGATCCGCCGCTGGCCGCCCGCGACGGGCGCTCGGCGGTGCTCGCCGGCCACCTCTCCACGCAGGACATCGAAAGCGACGGCGGCGACGCGGCCAACGACGCGAAGAAGCAGCTGCGCTCGCAGCTGCTCGACATCTCGTTCGGCGGCTTCGCGCCGAGCTTCAACGAGGTCGAGTCGCAGAGCCGCGAGGACCTCACGAAGGCCGAGATCATCGCCTTCCCGCTGCTGGCGATCCTCCTGCTCGTCGTGTTCCGCGGCGTCGTCGCCGCGAGCATCCCGCTGCTGATCGGCGTGATCTCGATCCTCGGCACGTGGCTCGTGCTGCGGACGATGTCCGCCTTCACCGACACCTCGCTGTTCGCGCTGAACATCTCGACCGGCCTGAGCCTCGGCCTCGCCGTCGACTACGCGCTGCTGCTGATATCCCGCTACCGCGAGGAGCTCGAGCAGACCGGCGGGGAGGCGACGCGCGAGGCGCACCGCCGGACCGTTATGACCGCCGGGCGCACGGCCTTCTTCTCCGGCCTGACCGTTGCGGCGTCGATGTCAGGGCTGCTGCTGATGCCGCAGCGCTTCCTCTACTCGATCGCCGCGGCGGGCATCGCGGTCGGCGTGCTGTCGGCGGTGATCGCGGTGCTCGTCGTCCCCGCGATGCTCGCGTTGCTGGGCACGCGGATCAACGCGTTGTCGGTGCGTCGCGGCCACTCGGTGTCCGAGCAGTCCGACGGCTGGTATCGCATCGCACGCGGGGTCATGCGCCGTCCCGTCCTCGTCGCGCTGCTCAGCACCGGCGTGCTGCTGGCCGCGGCCGCGCCGCTGCTGAGCACGACGCTCACCGGCCCGAGCGCCCAGGCGGTGCCGCCGTCCAAGCCCTCCTTCGCGGTCAATGCATACGTCGAGAGTCACTTCGGGCGCGAGGTGTCCGAGGCGATCACGGTCGCCGTCCACGGCAGGACCGATCTGGCTGCGCTCGACCGCCAGATTCGCCGGATCGGCGGGATCGCTGGCGGGACGCCGTTCGTGCGCGCGTCGGCGGATACGGCGTTCGCGAACTTCGCGCCGGAGCAGAAGGCGTTGCTGCAACGGTCGCAGGACGCCGTGGACGAGATCCGCGCGATCTCGCCGCCGGGCGCGGAGGTGCTCGTGTCCGGCAACACGGCGCGCTTCATGGACGAGAAGCAGAGCCTGCTCGACCACCTGCCGCTGATCGTCGCCGTCGTCGGCGGGACGACGCTGCTGCTGCTGTTCCTGCTGACCGGGTCGATCGTGCTGCCGATCAAGACGTTGCTGATGAACGGGCTGACACTGGCGGCGACGCTGGGCGTGATCGTGCTCTCGTTCCAGGAGGGCCTGCTGACCGACGTGCTGAGCTACACCGGTCCGGAGGCCGTCGAGGTCACGACGCTCGTGTTCCTGTTCGCGGTGATCTTCGGCCTTGCGACCGACTACGCGGTGCTGGTGATGGCGCGCATCAAGGAGCAGCACGACCTCGGCATGTCCAACGAGGAGGCCGTCGCGATCGGCATCGCGCGCACGGGGCGCGTGATCACCGCGGCGGCGGTGATGATCGCCGTCGTCTTCATGGCCTTCGGCGTGAGCAAGGTCTTCTTCCTCAAGCAGGCGGCCGTCGGCCAGGCCTTCGGCGTGCTGATCGACGCGACGATCGTGCGCGCGCTGCTCGTGCCGTCGCTGATGCGGCTGTTCGGCGAGTGGAACTGGTGGGCGCCGAAGCCGCTGGCGCGCTTCCACGCGCGCTTCGGCGTGCACGACTAACCCTTGAAGGTCGAGGATCCCGGGTCGCCGAACGGCTCGTCGCGGGCGCGGACCGCCGCTCGGAAGCCCTCGGCCGCCGCCTGCTGCTGGAAGGCGTAGCCCTCCTTCGTGTGGCGGGTGATCCCGTCGAACACGGTGCCGATCACCTGCGTCGCGTGCAGGCCCTGCGCGTGGAGCGACTGGTTGACGAGCAGCTTCATCATCTGCAGCTGGTTCAGCGGCATCTGCGCGATGCGCCCGACGAGCACGTCGGTGCGGGCGTCGAGCTCGGCCGGCGACGGGGCCTCGATCGCCAGGCCCCACTCCAGCGCTTCCACGCCTGACAGGCAGTCGCCGGTGAACAGCAGGCGCTTGGCGCGCTGCGGCCCGAGGCGGTACGCCCACATCGAGGTCGTCGGCGAGCCCCACACGCGCGCGGGCGGGTAGCCGATCTTGGCGTCCGCGGCGATCACGAGCAGGTCGCTGCACAGCGCGAGGTCCGTGCCGCCGGCGACGCAGAAGCCGTGGACCTTGCAGACGACCGGCTTGCTGCAGTCAAACAGCGTCATGAACGCGCGGACGTTGCGGCTCATCATCCCGTAGTCGACCATCGGGTCCCACGTGCCCGAGGGATCGTGGTTGGCGCCGATCACCGCCGGGTCAAGCGGCGAGCCCGGGGGCGCGGCGCCGTCGCCGAGGCCGCCGCCCTCGCCCATCCCTTCCGCGCTGGCGACGAGGTCATAGCCACCGCAGAAGCCCTTGCCGTTGCCCGACAGCAGCAGCACGTGCACGTCCGGGGAGAGGTCTGCCCGCTCGACGCTCGCCGCGAGCTCTGCGATCAACGTCGGCGTCAACCCGTTGCCGCGCTCGGGGCGGTCGAGCGTGATGCGCGCGACGCGATCCTCGACGGTGTAGGTCAGTGTGGTCGGCTCGGACATGGGCCCGAGCCTATGCGCGATGATCGGCGCGTGCAGTGGGGGACGACGCGCAGGCGCGAGCTGCTTCTCGGCACCTTCGCGGCCGCCGGGTCAGCGCTGCTGCCCAGACGCCCCGCCGCAGCCGCCGAGGGCCCGGGCTGGGACGACGGCTGGACGACCACCGGCGCTGCGAACCTCCGTCGCGCCGGCGGCGCGATGCTGCTCGAGGCGGCGACCGACGTCTTCCCGAGCGACCCGCAGCCGGTCGCATTCGCCCTCGACCGGCGCTTCGCCGACGGCACGGTCCGGGCGGTCATCGCTGCCGCGGGCGCCGGTGCCGGTGTCGTGGTGCGGCGGCGCGCGCACGACCGCTACCTCGCGGCGATGTACGACGCCGAGCGCCACCTGCTCGTGCTCGTGAGGCGGACGGGCCTCGCGCGTGTGGAGCTCGCCCGCGCTGTCGTGCTGCCGCTGATCTTCCCGATCGTGCTCGAGCTGCGGGCGGCGGGCGCGCAACTGCGCGCGACGCTCACAGATGCGATCGGCGTGACGGCCACGGTCAGCGCTCGCGACGACAGGCCCGCCGCAGGCGACCCCGGCGTGCTCGCGACGGCGCGGACGCTGTTGCCCAGCGCGGGGCCGTCGCTGTTCCCCGCGCTGGGCAACCTGCGCGCGCTGCCGTACGGCACGCAGGAGGGGCAAGCCGTGCTCGCCACGCCCGCCGGTCAGGCGCTGATCCGTGCGATCGCCGAGCGCTCGACCGTCGCGTTCCAGCGGATCGACATCGACGCCGCCGTGCGGGAACCGACGGTCGCGTCCGTGGTTGCCGCGACGACCGGTGCCCCGGTCGCGGGTGGCGCGCGGCTGCACGTCGCGACCGACGCGCGCTCGCGCGTGACGATCGAGCTGTCGACGACGCCGGGCTTCGAGCACCCGCGGGTGATCAAGGCCGGTTTCACCGGCGCGTTCGACGCCGTCACGGTCGCGGCGACGGGACTGCCGCCCGGACGGCGCGTCTACTGGCGGGCGCGCGTGCGCCGCCGGCGGGTGACGACCACCGGGCCGGCGCGCAGCTTCCGCGTCCTTCCGGCGACGGGGGAGCGCCGCCGTGTCCGGCTGGCGATCGGGTCCTGCGCACAGCAGTTCGGTCGCTGCTTCGACGAGATCGCCGCGCGTGAACCGGACGCGTTCGTCTGGCAGGGCGACCTCAACTACGCCGACACGATGGGCCCGTTGGCCCAGACACAGAGCGGCTACGCCGGCATCTGGCGCGAGTTCCTCGCAAACCCGCGGATGGCGCCGATCCTCGAGCGCGCCTGCTTCGTGGCGCAGCGCGACGACCACGACTACGGCGTCCAGGACGCGAATGCGTCGAACCTCGTGCCATGGGGGCTCGGCCCGTGGGATGCGTTGATGAACGACCGCACCTATCTGCGTTTCGGCGCCGGTCTCGTCGCGGTGTGGGTGCTCGACCAGCGCCGCTTCAAGAGCGACCCGGCGGCGCCCGACACCCTCGCCAAGACGCTGCTGGGCGCGACGCAACGCGAGTGGCTGCTGCGCACGACCGCACGCTCGCGGGCGCCGTTCAAGCTCATCTGCTCACCGTGCACGCTGCAGCCCGACGGCCAGGGCAACGCCCGCGACGGGAGCTGGGCCGACGGCTACGCGGCCGAGCGCGACCTCGTCCTCGACCACGTCGCGCGGCGGGTCGGCGGCCGGACGCTGTTTCTCAGCGGCGACACGCACTTCACGATGGTCTACGAGCGCGACGGCGTCTTCGAGGCACGGCCGTGCCCGCTCGGCATCCCCGTGCCGCACGACATCACGCTCAGCCGCCCGACCGCCGCCCGCGACCTGCGTGTGGTCCCGGGCGTCGTCTATGCCGACGACACCATCAGCCACGTCGCGTTCGTGGACGTTCATGCCGAGGGCGCGAAGGCCGTGCTCGAGCTCGCGCTCGTGCGCGAGGACGGCCGCACGGCCTACCGCAAGCGCTTCGCCGAGCCGTTGCGCGGCGCGTAGACTCGCTGGCCGTGCTGCCGCCCGGACCATCGACGCCGAGCCTGTACAACATCGCGCGCTTCGCGCGGCGCCCGCTCGACATGCTGCAGACCTGGCAGGCGCGCTACGGCAACGTCTTCAAGGTCAACTTCGCGGGCTTCGGCCCAGGCGTCTACGTCGGCGAACCCGACGCGATCCAGGCGCTCTTCACCGGCGACCAGTCGGACATGCGCGCGGGTGAGGCCAACGCGATCCTCGAGCCGATCCTCGGCCCGAAGTCCGTGCTGATCCTCGACGGGCCCGAGCATCTGCGCCAGCGCAAGCTGCTGCTGCCGCCGTTTCAGGGGTCGCGCGTCGCGGCGTTCCGCGAGGTCACGCGCGAGGCCGCCGAGCGCGAGGTGGCGACCTGGGGCGTCGGCCAGGAGATCGTGCTGCGCGACCGTATGCGCGCGTTGACGTTCGACGTGATCTGCCGCGCGGTCTTCGGCGTCACCGACGCGGCCCGCGTGGCGCAGCTGCGCGACGCCCTCGTCGCCGTCATCGACACCGGCGCCGTGTTCATGCTGTCCTCGGCGCTGCGTAAGGATCTCGGCCCGTGGAGCCCCGGCGGCAGGCTCGCCCGCCGCCTGCGCGTCGCCGACGCGCTGCTGTACGAGGAGATCGCCCAGCGTCGCCGCGAGCCCGACCTCGACGAGCGCACCGACGTCCTGTCGCTGCTGCTGCGCGCGCGCGACGACGAGGGCCGGCCGATGACCGATGCCGAGCTGCGCGACGAGCTCTTCACGATGCTCGGCGCCGGCCACGAGACGACGGCGACGGCGCTGGCGTTCGCGTTCGAGCTGATGCTGCGCACGCCCGGCGAGTACGAGCGCCTGCGTGAGGAGATCGCCTCCGGCGACGATCGCTACCTCGAGGCCGTCGGCAAGGAGACACTGCGCCTGCGCCCGATCATCGACGCCGTGCAGCGCACGCTGCTCGCGCCGCGCACGGTCGCCGGCTACGACCTGCCGGCGGGCATGAAGGTCTACCCCGGGATCGCGCTCGTGCACTACCGCGAGGACCTCTATCCCAACGCGCAGCAGTTCCGCCCCGAGCGCTTCCTCGAGGGCGCCGAGTCCTACTCGTGGCTGCCGTTCGGCGGCGGGATCCGCCGCTGCATCGGCGCCGCGCTCGCGCAGGCCGAGATGGCCGAGGCGCTGCGCGTGATCGTGCCGCGTGTGCGCCTGACGCCGGTGAGCGCCACGCCCGACCCGGTGATCCTGCGCGGCATCACCGTCGCGCCGAAGCACGGCGTGCGCGTGCGCGTGACCGAGAACGCTCAGGCGCCGGTGAAGAGCGCCGGCGAGGGACGCTTGATGCCCTCGGCGTCGGCGTAGACGTCGAAGAAGCGGTCGTTGGAGATCGCGGCCGACGGCGTGCTCGCCGGCAGCGCGCGCCTGGCGCTGCGGACCGTCGGCATCGTGTCCGACGGGTTGATCCGATCGGTCATCCTGGCGATGACGGCGCCGTCGCGGCGCTCGAGCCAGCCGACGCGATAGCGCGTGATCTGGGCGCTGAACAGGAGACCGGGCGCCGCGCGTCGCAACAGGCGCTTGCGGTTGCCGTCGAGCTGGGCGAGCGTGACGCCGTCTGCGCCCTGCGACGGCGAGAACGGCGGACTTCATGACGTTTGCAACGTATCCGGCGCGGCGATGGTGACGCGCTTTGTGCCACGGTGAAAGGGCATGACCCGGACCCACGCGCGCCGTCGCGCGATCGCCCTACTCGTCCTCGCCGTGCTCGCTGGAGTCGCTGCCGCCGTGCTGCTGCTGCGCGCCGGCGAGGGCGACGATCCGACCGCCGGCGCGCCGCGCGCCGGCGGCGCGCCGGGCCAGCGCGACGACCCGCTGCGCTACCGCGCCACACAGCGCGAGGCGTTCGAGGCGCGTGCCGCCGAGGGGCTCTCCCACGTCCTGTTCGCGAAGTCTCCCGGCGGCGCGATCGCCACCGCCGAGCGCGTGGCTCGGCTGCGTGTGCGCGTCGAGCGTGCGGCGGGCGACGAGGTCGACCCAGACGTGCTCGAGGCGATCGTCTTCCTCGAGTCGGCCGGGCGGGCGGACGCCCAGGCGTCCAGCGACCTCGAGGGCGCCGCGGGGCTGACGCAGATCCTCGCCCAGACCGGGCGCGACCTCCTCGGGATGCGCATCGACGTCGACGCCTCGGAGCGGCTGACGCGCGGGATCGACCGCGGGCGGCGCGTCGCGCGGCGCCGCGCGGCGCGGCGGCGCGCCGACGAGCGCTTCGATCCGGGCAAGGCGCTCGCGGCGACCGTCCGCTACCTGGGCATCGCGCGGCGGACGCTCGGGCGCGACGACCTCGCCGTCGTCAGCTACCACATGGGCATCGGCAACCTGCAGCGCGCGCTGCGCGCCTATGGCGATGCCGACGTCCCCTATGCGCAGCTGTACTTCGACTCGGGCCCGCTGCGCCACGCGCAGGCGTGGGACGTGCTCAGCGGGCTGGGCGACGACAGCGCGACGTACTACTGGCGCGTGCTCGCGGCCGAGCGGATCATGCGCCTGTACCGCAGCGACCCCGACCGGCTCGCGCGCGAGCAGCAGCTGCAGACGCAGAAGGGCTCGGCCGAGGACCTGCTGCACCCGCCCGACGAGACGCCGTCCTTCGCCGACCCGTTCGCGCTCGGCCGCGCCCGCGCCGGCGGCACGCTGCGGCCGCTCTCGGCGCTCGCGCGTGTCGGCGTGCGCGTCGACCCGCGGATGGGTGAGCTCGCCGGGCGCGTCTCGCAGTCCCCCGGGCTGTATCGCGCGCTGCGCCCCGAGGCGCTGGCCGCGCTCTCCTACATCGGCAACGCGGTGCGCGCGATCGCCGAGCGGGGACGGGACGCTGCGGCTGACGTCGACCGCGCGCGACGCGCAGTACCAGCGCGCGCTCGTGGCGCGCAACAGCGAGGCGACGCGCAACTTCAGCCAGCACACGACGGGCTACGCGTTCGACATCGGGCGCGACTACGCCAGCCGCCGCCAGGCGCTCGCGTTCCAGTTCGTGCTCGACCGCCTGCAGGTGCTGAACCTGATCGCCTGGGTGCGCGAGCCGGGTGCGATCCACGTCACCGCCGGCACCGACTCTCGCCGCCTCGCGTTGTAGCCTGCGAGTAGTGACCGCCGCCACGTTGGACCTGCCGCTCATCGCACGCGGCAAGGTCCGTGAGATGTACGACCTCGGTGACGCAATCCTGATGGTCGCGTCAGACCGGATCTCGACCTACGACGTCGTCCACCCCAACCCGATCCCGGACAAGGGCAAGGTCCTCACGGGCCTCAGCGCCTTCTGGTTCGACCGGACGCAGGACATCGTCGCCAACCACGTCCTGAGCTACACCGAGGACGTGCCCGACGCCGTGCGCGGGCGCGCGGTGAAGGTTCGCCGGCTGGAGATGCTGCCCGTCGAGTGCGTCGTGCGCGGCTACATCACCGGGTCTGGCTGGAAGGACTACCAGGCGACCGGCAAGGTCTCGGGGATCGAGCTGCCGGCCGGGCTGCAGGAGTCCGAGCAGCTGCCCGAGCCGCTGTTCACGCCGTCGACGAAGGCCGACGTCGGCCACGACGAGGCGATCGACTTCGAGCAGGCGGTCGCGCTCGTCGGTGACCGCGCGCTGATGCAGCGCGTCGCCGACGCGTCGCTGGAGCTCTACGCGCACGCGCGCGACCACGCGCGCGCCAACGGCGTGATCCTCGCCGACACGAAGTTCGAGTTCGGGCTCGACCCGGCCGGAGAGCTCGTCGTCGGCGACGAGGTCCTGACGCCGGACTCCTCGCGCTACTGGCCGGCCGACGACTACGAGGTAGGGCGCGGGCAGCAGAGCTTCGACAAGCAGTACGTGCGCGACTGGGCGGCGGGCAGCGGCTGGGACAAGACGCCGCCGGCGCCGGAGCTGCCCGAGGACGTCGTCGCCGGCACGCAGGCGCGCTACGTCGAGGCCTACGAGCGCATCACCGGGCAGCCGTTCAGTGGCTGGCTGGCGCGGACGGCCGCTTGATGCGCGCGCGGGTGTTGATCCGCCCGAAGGCCGGGATCCTCGACCCCCAGGGCAAGGCGGTGGAGGAGTCGCTGCCGGCGCTCGGGTTCAGCGGCGTGTCCAACGTCCACGTCGGGCGGATGGTCGAGCTCGACATCGAGGACGCCGCCCAGCTCGACGAGATCTGCCAGAAGCTGCTGAGCAACCCGCTGATCGAGGACTACGAAATAGCTGGGCCGGATGCCCAGCCCCTGCATCAGACCGCGGGTCCGGAGGACCCGCGGAGGTAACCCCGTGCGCTTTGGGGTGCTCCAGTTCCCCGGCAGCTGCGACGAGCGCGACGCGGTGCTCGCGTGCGAGCGCGTGGACGGCGCGAGCGCCGAGCTGCTGTGGCACCGCGACCCCGACCTGCGCGGCGTCGACGCGATCGTCGTCCCCGGCGGCTTCTCGTACGGCGACTACCTGCGCGTCGGCGCGATCGCCCGCTTCAGCCCGGCGATGGAGTCGGTGATCGCGTTCGCCGACGACGGCGGCCCGGTCCTCGGGATCTGCAACGGCTTTCAAGTGCTCTGCGAGGCCGGCCTGCTGCCCGGTGCGCTGCTGCCCAACGACGGCCTGCGCTTCGTCTGCCGCCAGGTCGACCTCGAGGTCTCAGACCGCAACACGATCTTCACGCGCGACTGCCCGGACGGGACGCTGTCGATCCCCGTCAAGCACACGACCGGGCGCTTCTACGCTCCCGATCCCGCGGCGGTCAACGTCGTCCTGCGCTACGCGCCGGGCCAGAACCCCAACGGCTCGCTCGACGACATCGCCGGCGTCACGAACGACGCCGGCAACGTCATGGGCCTGATGCCCCACCCCGAGCACGCCGTCGACGCGCTGACCGGCTCGACCGACGGGCTGTCGCTGTTCTCCTCGCTGGCGCTCGACGCCCGCGCGCTGAGCCACGCGCCCATCGCCGCGGTAACGTCGCCGCAGCGATGGAGTTCGGGATCCTCGGGACGCTGGAGGTACGGCGGGACGGACGAGCCAGTCGAGCTGCCGGGCGCCCGCCAGCGCGCGCTGCTGGCCGTGCTGCTGCTGCGCGCCGGCGAGGTCGTCCCGGCCGATCGCCTGCTCGACGACGTCTGGGGCGACGAACCGCCACGCGCCGGCTCGACCGCGCTGCGGGTGCGGGTGTCGCAACTGCGCAAGGCGATGGGTCCCGACGGCAGCCTCATCGTGACCCGCGCCCCCGGCTACCTGATCGCGATCGACGCGACGCAGCTCGACATGCGGCGCTTCGAGCGCCTCACGCAGGAGGGCGACCAGGCGCTCACGCGTGGCGAGCCCGAAGCAGCGGTGGACCTGCTCGGCGCAGCGCTCGCGCTGTGGCGCGGGGCGCCGCTCGCCGATTTTCCGTACGAGCCGTTCGCCCAAGGCCCGATCCAGCGCCTGGAGGAGCTGCGGATGGCTGCGCGCGAGCAGCTCATCGCCGCCGAGCTGACGCTCGGTCGTCACGGCCGCCTGCTCGGTGACCTCCGCGAGCTCGTCGCCGAGTACCCGCTGCGCGAGCGCCTGTGGGCGCATCTGATCCTCGCGCTGTATCGCGACGGCCGCCAGGCCGAGGCGCTGGAGTGCTATCGCACCGCGCGCCGCACCCTGAGCGAGGAGATCGGGATCGAGCCGGGTGCGGAGCTGCGCGCGCTCGAGGCGCAGATCCTCAACCAGGATCCGGCACTCGACGGCGCGGTGCGCATCGCGCGCCCGGCACGCGCGGTGCTCGCGGTCACGACCGCCGCGCCGGCACTCGTGCCGCTCGCCGCGGTCGGCGTGACGTTCGCCCGCGAGGGGGACGCCGAGCTGGTCATCGGCGCGCTCGTCCCTGACGAGCAGGCGCTGGCGGGCGCGACGGCAGCGCTCAACGCGCTGCGCGAGGACGCGGTGGAAGTGCGTGTCGCCGCGTTCACCAGCGACGACGTCGGGCGTGACACGACGCGGCTGGCGAGCGAGCACGACGTCGCGCTGCTGCTGCTCGACGCGCCCGCCGGCGGCGACGGTGGCTTCGAGGCGTCGCTGGCCACCGTCTTGCGCGACGTCGCTGCCGACGTCGTGATCCTCGTCGGCGGCGAGCGCTCCGGCGCGGCAGCCGACGGGCCCGTCGTCGTCCCGTTCGCCGGTCACGACCACGACTGGGCGGCGCTCGAGACGGGTGCCTGGCTGGCGCGCGGGCGCGGCGTCACGCTGCGCCTCGTCGGGACGCGCGCGACGCCGGGCGCCGGACGTCGTGACGCCAGCCGCCTGCTGGCGAGCGCGTCGCTGGCGCTGCAGCGCGGCGCCCGTGTCTCCAGCGAGAGTGTCCTCGCCGACCCCGGCGCGGCCGGCGTCATCGCCGCCGGCGCGGACGCCGGCTTCATCGTGGCGAGCATCTCGAGCCGCTGGCCGAAGGAAGGGCTCGGGCGGGAGCGCGCCGAGCTGGCGCGTGGCGCGCATTGCCCCGTCCTGTTCGTGCGCCGCGGCGTCAGCCCGAGCGGCCTGGCGCCGCCCGAGGCGCTGACGCGCTTCACGTGGTCGCGGATCGGCGGCTAGAACCCCGTGTCGCGCGAGCGACCTTCGAGGTCGGTGTACTTGACGCCATCCCCGGCGGCGTTGACCTGCAGCGAACCGGGCTTCAGGCTCCCCGAGTCGACCGCCTTCACGCCACGCGGCCCGCGCACCCACAGGGCCGCGCGGTCGGGCGCCCCGCGCGGCGACGCCAGCCAGGCTGCACTGCCGCTGCGGGCGACGACGAGGTCGCGGACGGTCCAGTCGCGGGGACGGTCGTCGGCGGCGGTCTGCGACGTCGCGAACGTCCGGTGGCGGTCCCCGAGGTCGAAGATGAGGATCGACGATCGCCCACCGGCGATGCGCACGAGCGCGAGCTGATCGCCGCGGAACTCGAAACGCTCGAAGCGCACACCTGCGCCTGGCGTGCCGATGCGCGTCTGCACACCGCCGCGGCAGCCGAACAGTCGCTTGCCGCGGCGGATGACGCTCGAGCCGGCGCCGCGCGCGAGCACGTCGCTGCGCGGGCAGCTGGCGCCAACGCCGCCGTGGTCGGGGTCCTGGGTCAGGTCGCCGCGGCCGTCGCGGTCGTCGTCGGGCTCGATCGTCGCGTTGTAGAGATACTCGTAGTCGGGCAGGTTCGGGCCCTCGGTGTACGAAGCCGCCGGGGTGGTCGAGAGCGGTGGGTCGTAGAAGACGGCGGTCGTCTCCTCGTCGCGATAGCGGAACGGCAGGAAGCCGGCGAGCCCCTGCTCGACGCCGATGCGCTGACCGGTGTCGATCGGGATGCGCACGGAGAACGCCTCGACGCCCCGGCCGGTGGCCCTCACCGTCGGTCCCCCTGCGACGGTCCGCTGTTGGCCGGGCTTGCCGACGACGACGCGCAGCGCGAGTGGACCCTTGCCGCCGCGCACCGACCAGCGCGTGATAACGCCGTCGGCGCGCGCGGCCTGGTCGGTGCCGCCGAGCGTCAGCTGCACGACCGTGCACGCCGAGTCGCCGTCGCCGCTGCAGTAGCCCGCCTCGCCAGGGGTGAGCGACAGGTCGCTGCCGATGATCGACCGGCCCTCGCGCGCGGGCACCCGTGCCGCGAGGACGTCGCTGTCGTCGCTTGCGCTCGTCTCGTCGTCGTCGTCGCCCTCTCCGCCACCGCCCGACATCACTGCGGCGACGGCAGCGCCGGCGACACACAGGGCGAGCAGCGCCGCCCCGGCTGCCCGGGCGCGCCCACCGAGCCGCGGGCGCTCGCGCTCAGCCGTCGTCGCGGTAGCGGCCGGCGTCGCTGCGAGCGCCGCGAGTGCGGCGTCGGCGAGCTCGCCCGCGGTCGCGAAGCGATCGTCCGCCTCCTTCGCCATTGCCCGGGCGACGACGGCGTCGAGCGCCGCGGGCAGCTCGGGGCGGCGGTCGCTCGCGGCCGGCGGCGCGTCCTCGAGGTGGGCGTAGATCACAGCGAGGTCCGAGTTGCGCGGGTACGGCTTCTCACCGGTCAGGCACTCGAAGAGCACGCAACCGAGTGCGTAGACGTCGGCGCGCCCGTCCAGCGCGTCGCCACGGATGACCTCTGGCGCGCAGTAGTCGATCGTGCCGACGAAAGCGCCGGTGTTCGTCAGCGCCGTGCCCTCGCCGAGGACCTTGGTGATGCCGAAGTCCGCGACGTAGGGGTGCTCCCGGGCGCCGGCGGTGTGGATCAGGATGTTGCCCGGCTTGATGTCGCGGTGGACCAGGCCGCGCTGGTGAACCGCGTCGAGCGCGTCGGCGACCTGGGCGATCAGCGCGACGCCGCGCGCGGGCTCGAGGGCACCGTCGCGGCGCAGGAGCGCGCCGAGGTCCTCGCCCTCGACCACGCGCATCGCGATGTAGAGCTGGCCACCGACCTCGCCGGCCTCGTAGACGGGCAGCACGTTGGGGTGATCGATCGACGCCGCGATTCGCGATTCGCGCAGGAAGCGCTCGCGGAACTGGACGTCCTGGGCGGTCTTGCTGGACAGCAGCTTCAGCGCGACGCGGCGGTCGAGGCGGCGATCCAGCGCCTCGTAGACGACGCCCATGCCGCCCTGGCCGAGGACGCGCTCGACGCGGTAGCTACCGACGACCGATCCCTGCTCGAGAGGCCCCACGCCCGCCAGTAGACCAGGGTGCGCGGGGCGTGACAACGCAGCGAGGGGCGGCCACTGGCCGCCCCTCGGGTTTGTGTGGGATGTGGGCGCGCGTCGCTACGCGCAGTCGATGGTGTCCTGGAAGCGGAAGCTCGCCTTCGAGCGCTTGTTGAAGCGGTCGGTCGAGAGGCCGGACAGGAAGCCGTCGTCGTCGATCGTGCCCGCGTAGACGCCGCCGGTGCCGTTGGTCCAGGTGATCGTGAACCGCACCTGGGCGTTGGTGCCGGACACGTCGAAACGGCTCAGCTTCATCGTGCCGCGCATGTTCGCGCCCTTGGTGTACCCGGACACGGCCCAGCTCGTGCTCGAACGCTTCTTCGTGGAGTAGATCGTCCAGCGGTTGGTCTGCTGGATCGTGAACGTCGAGGGCATGCTCCACTGCGTGCATGCGGGCGAGGCGTCGGCGACGGCCGGGGCCGCCGCGTTTGCGCCGAGGCTGCCGGCGAGGGCGGCGACGGCGGTGAGTCCTGCGAGTGATTTGCGTGTGTGCTTGAACATGGACGGCACTGTCCCGCGGGGCTGTTCAAGCTCCGTAACGCGTGCGTAACGCCTACAGCCGGATCACCTTGATGTAGGGCACGTCGTCGAAGTCGGCGTCCTGCGTCAGCAGGTCCGCCTCGTGGGCGATCGCGGTGGCGGCGATGATTGCGTCCGGGATGCCCAGCCGCTTCTTGCCGTGGTGACGCATGTCCGCGACCACGGCCGCGAATGCCTCCGCGACCACGCGGTCGAACGGCAAGGCGGTCAGTCGCTCGACGTCTCGCAACGTGCGCAGCCGTCGGCCGCGCTCAGTCGGAGTGGCCGCGCTGTGAATGCCGAGCTCAAGCTCGGCGATAGTCATCATCGACACGCCGATCTCGACGTCGCTCGGGATGGCGGCGAGTGGTCGGCCGGCCTCCTGCGCGACGAAGATCGACGTGTCAGCTATTGCTCGTCGTCCCACAGGTCATCGATCGTGTCGGGCAGGAGCTCCTTGAGCTCCTCCAGCAGGCCCGGGTCCGCGGGGTGCGCCAGGACCTCGGCGAAGAAGCGGTCCGCGGGCATCCACATCGGGCGCTCGGTGAGCGGCACGATCTGCGCCACCGGCCGGCGGTTGCTGTGCACCGTCAGCGTCTCCCCGTTCTCGACGCGGCGCAGGACACCACCGGTGTCGTTTCGCAGATCACGGATCGAGACATCGCCCATGTCGCACACCGTAGCACGAGTGCGACATATCAGGATCAGCCGGGCGTCCAAGTAGCATCCGGCCACGTGACCGCTCCGGCCGAGACGCTGCCCACCGTCGAGGACGCGGTCGCGCTTGGCCTCACGCGCGACGAGTACGCGCTGGTCGTCGAGAAGCTCGGCCGCGCGCCCAACCAGGTCGAGCTGGCGATGTTCTCGCTGCTGTGGAGCGAGCACTGCGCCTACAAGCACTCCAAGAAGCTGCTGCGCACGCTGCCGACCGAGGGTCCGGCGGTGGTCATGGGCCCGGGGGAGAACGCCGGCGCCGTCGACGTCGGCAACGGGATGGCCTGCGCCTTTAAGGTCGAGTCGCACAACCACCCCAGCGCCGTCGAGCCCTTCCAGGGTGCGGCCACCGGGCGTCGGCGGGATCCTGCGCGACATCTTCGCGCTCGGTGCGCGGCCGATCGCGGTACTCGACTCGCTGCGCTTCGGCGAGCCGACGAGTGGGCGCTCGCGCTACCTGCTCGACCGCGCGGTCGCGGGCATCGGCCACTACGGCAACTCGATCGGCGTGCCGACGATCGGCGGCGAGGTCTACTTCGAGGCGCCGTATGAGACCAACTGCCTCGTCAACGCGATGGCGCTGGGCCTCGCGCAGACGTCCAGGATGGTGCGCAGCGCCGCCACCGGCGTGGGCAACGTCGTCGTCCTGTTCGGCGCGTCGACCGGGCGCGACGGGATCGGCGGCGCCTCCGTGCTCGCCAGCGCCGAGCTCGGCGAGGACGACGCCGACAAGCGTCCGACGGTGCAGGTCGGCGATCCGTTCGAGGAGTCCAAGCTGCTGGAGTGCTCGCTGGAGCTGCTCGACGCCGGGCTGCTCGTCGCGCTGCAGGACCTCGGCGCCGCGGGGCTGACGTCATCGGCGAGCGAGATGGCCTCCAAGGGCGAGGTCGGCATCGACATCGACGTCGCGAAGGTCCCGCTGCGCGAAGCCGACATGGAGCCCTTCGAGATCATGGTCTCCGAGTCGCAGGAGCGGATGCTCTGCGTCTGCACGCCGGAGAACGTCGACGCCGTCGTCGCGCTGACCGACAAGTGGGACGTCCACGGCGTCGCGATCGGGACGGTCACCGACACGCGCGCGATGCGGATCTTCCGTGGCGCGGAGCTCGTCGGCGAGATGCCGGTCGCCGCGCTCGTCGACGACGCGCCGCTGTACGAGCTCGCGCCGGAGAAGCCCGCGACGCCGCTGTATCCCGCGCCTGCGGGCACGCTCAGCGCCGATGCTCCGCCGCGCGACGTGCTGCTCGCGCTGCTGGCGTCGCCGAACATCGCCTCGCGCCGGCCGCTGTTCGAGCAGTACGACTGCATCGTGCAGTCGCGCACGGTGCGCCGGCCCGAGCAGACCGACGCTGCGGTGCTCGCGCTGCCCGACGGCAGCGGCCTCGGCGTCTCGATCGACTGCAACGGGCGCCGCGTCGCGGCCGACCCTTACACCGGGACGGTCGAGGCGGCGATGGAGTGCGCGTCGAACCTCGCGTGCGTCGGCGCGCAGCCGCTGGGGACGACGAACAACCTGAACTTCGGCAACCCCGAGAAGCCGCACATCGCCTGGCAGCTGACCGAGGCCGTGCGGGGGCTCGGCGACGCCTGCCGCGCGCTGGACGCGCCGATCGTCGGCGGCAACGTCTCGCTCTACAACGAGGGCGAGGCCGGCCCGATCTACCCGACGCCGGTCGTCGGGATGGTCGGCGCGTTGCCCGACGTCACGCGCGCCGGGCGCCTGGGCTTCCTGCGCGAGGGCGACGCCTGGGGCTTCTGCGGACCCAACACGTCGCCGTCGCTAGCTGCGTCGGAGCTCTCCAAGCTGCGCGGGGAGGCGCTGCCCGACGGCCTGCCACCGGTCGACGTGCCGCAGGTGCTGCAGGCCCAGCGCGCGGTTCGCGAGGCCGTGCGCGACGGCGAGCTGTCGAGCGCCCACGACATGGCCGAGGGGGGCTTCCTCGTCGCGCTGGCCGAGGCCTGCCTGGCCGGTGGGATCGGCGCGCGCTTTGACACCGAGTGGCCCGACGACGGCGCGATCCCCTGGGAGATCCTCTTCGGCGAGATCGCCGGCGCCTTCATCGTCTCCGGTCCGCGCGAGGCGCTCGAGCGCCTCGGCGAGCAGGCCCCGACCGACATCTTCGGCACCGTCGGCGGCGACGCGCTGGACGTCACGGGCGTGTTCTCCGTCACGCTCGACGAGCTGCGCGCCGCCCACGGCGCGCTCGCGCCGTTGTTCCCGTAGCGCCGCTCCGGGCATACACGGCGAGTGACACGGATCGTCGTCGCGGCGCGCTGGCCGATCGTCGTCGCGTGGCTCGCGGCGGCTGCGGCCGCGCTCGCGTTCCTGCCGAGCCTGGAGACCGGATCGCCGCCGGTCGACGACATCATCCCCGCCGACTCGACCGCGCTCGCGGCGCAGGCGCGCGCCGCTCAGCTGTTCGGGGTGCCCGCCGGCTCGGACGTCGTCGTCGTCCAGCGGCGCGCGGGTGGGCTGACGCAGGACGACGTCGCCGCTCACGCCCGCGCGGCCGCGCGCGGCGCGCTTCCGATCGTCAACGAGCCGCTGCCGGGCGTGCGCTGGGGAGAGCAACGCACGACCGCGCTGGACTTCCTCTTCGTCGATCCCGACCGCAGCCTGCAGGAACGCCGCGCCGCCGGGCGCGAGCACGTCCGCGCGCTGCACGTCGCTCCCGGCGCGCGCGTCGGCGTCACCGGCGTCGCGCCCGCTCGTCTCGCGCAGTTCGAGCACATCGAGGACCTGCTGCCGTGGATCACCGCCGCCACGGTCGCCGTGATCGTGCTGATGACCGCGGTGTACTTCCGCACGCTCGGCGCCCCGCTCGTGACGCTCGGCACGGCGGGGATCGCCTATGTCGTCGCGGTGCGCGGCGCGGCATGGCTGTCGCAGGAGGCGGATGTGCACGTGCCGCGCGAGATCGAGCCGCTGCTCGTCGTCCTGCTGCTCGGGCTGACGACCGACTACTGCGTTTTCTTCATGGCCGAGGCGCGCCGTCGCATGCGTGAGGGCGAGCCGCGCCTCGACGCCGTGCGCGCCGCGACGGCGCGCATCGGTCCGCTCGTGCTCACAGCGGGCACGATCGTCGCGGCCTGCTCCGCTGCGCTGCTCGCGGGGCGGCTGGACTTCTTCCGCATCTTCGGCCCGGGCATGGCGTTCTGCGCGCTGGTCGTGACGCTCGTCGCCGCGACGCTCGTTCCGGCGCTGCTGGCGATCTTCGGCGAGCGGCTGTTCGGCGGCCACGAGCCCGCGCAGCCGCGCGCGCCGAGGATCGCGCGCCTGCTGACCGCGCGGCCGATGGCGCTGCTGCTCTCCGTGGTTGTCATCGGCGGCCTCGGCGTCGCCGCGAGCCAGGCCCGCGACATCGACCTCGGCGTCGACACGATCCGCGCGCTGCCCAAGAGCGACGAGGTCCGCCGCGCGGGCGCCGACGCGCAGCGCGGCTTCGCGCCCGGCGTGCTCGCGCCGACCGAGGTGATCCTCCAGACGCGCGGCATCGGGCGGGACACGGCGACGCTCGAGCGTCTGCGCGCGGCGGTGGCGCGCCGCGGCGCGGTCGTCGCCGGAGTCGGCGCCGTCGCGGGACAGGCGCTCGCCGCGGCGGGCGCTGGCGACCCGATGGTGTCGCGTACCGGCGACGCCGCGCGGATCGTCGTCCTCTTCGACCACGACGCCACGAGCGCGCGCGGCCTGCAGGACTTCCGCGACCTGCGCGACACGCTGCCGGCGCTCGTCCGGGAGGCCGGCCTGCCGGCGGCGACAGAGATCTCCTACGCCGGCGAGTCGGCGCTCGGCGCCGAGACCGTCGATGCCGTGCGCGACGACCTCGTGCGCGTCGCCGTCGCGATCGCGGTGGTGACGTTCTTGCTGCTTGCCGTGTTCCTGCGCGCGATCGCGGCGCCGCTGCTGGTGCTCGCGGCCGGCGCGCTGGGCTTCCTCGGGGCGCTCGGCCTGACATCCCTGATCGTCCATGCCGTCACAGGCGACCACGAGATCACGTACTTCGTCCCGCTCGTCGCCGGCGTCCTCGTGCTGGCGCTCGGCTCGGACTACAACGTGCTGGTCGCCGGGCGCGTGCGCGCGGAGTCCGAACGGCGCGGCCCGCGCGACGCGATCGCGGTCGCGGTGCCGCAGGCCTCGCGCGCGATCACGGTGGCCGCCGCCACGCTGGCGGCGAGCTTCGCCCTGCTGGCGCTCGTGCCGATTCGCCCGTTTCGTGAGCTCGCCCTGCTGCTGTGCATGGGCGTCCTCGTCGACGCGCTCGTCGTGCGCAGCGTGCTGATCCCGAGCCTGCTGGCGCTCTTCGGGGACCGCGCGTGGTGGCCCTCAGCGGTCGATGAGCTTCGTGACGTCCGCCCGCACGCGGTCGGCGGCCTCCGCGGCGGTGCCGGCGAGGCGCGGCAGTAGCGCGCGCTGCGGGTCGTCGGAGCGGATCGCCTCGAGCTCGACGATCAGGCTCTCGATGTCCGCGCGGGTCCGGTCGCGGATCACGCGCCAGGCGGCCTCGCCGCGGCGGGGGCCCGCCCAGGCGACGGGGTCGATCGGCGGCGCGAAGCCGAAGTAGAAGCGCTGGGGCTTGGGCAGCGGCGTGATCGCGACGCCGCGGCTGAGCGGCATGACGATGTCGTCGCGGCCGGTCGCGCGCTTGACGAGCCCGCGGATCGGCGCCATCAGGCGGTCGTTGGCGTCGATGACGATGTCGTAGGACTCCTCGGCGCCGACGGATGCGACCGGGACGATCGCGTAGTTGTGCTCGTAGGCCAGGCGCGCGAAGCCCAGCCGCGCCTGCCACAGCAGCTGGTAGGCCTCGCCCTTGCGCTTGGCGACCTCTCGCCCGCCTCCGGGGAAGACGAGGATCGGCTCGCCCTCGCGCATGAGCGCGGCGCAGGTCTCGCGCGTGCCCTCGACGGCGCCCAGGCGCCCGAGCAGGTCGCCCCAGAACGGCACCTTGAAGTGCGCGCGGTCGCCGAGCGCGCGGACGACGAGGTCGCGCGCGACGAACAGCTCGCGCATCAGCAGCGGCACGTCGAGCAGCCCGTAGATCGTGTGGTTGCCGACGAGCAGCACGCGACCGTGGTCGGGGATGTGCTCGATGCCGACGACGTGTGGGCGCGTCAGCGCGCGCCACGGCGCCAGCGCGCGCAGCGCGATCTTGAGCTCCTCGCGCGACGGCGGCGCTGGCGGCGCAGGGAGCTCGTCCTCGGCCATGGGCCAGACTAGCCCGCCGGCGCCCATGCGGGTGCACGCTTCTTGGCACCCGGCCCGGGCCGGACCTCGACGTCGTGGGGGTCGAGGTCCTCGCCGCAGCGGTCGCAGACGACGCGCGCGTGGGTGACCTCGCCGCAGGTGCGGTGGACGAGTTGCGTCGGCGGGCCGTTGATCAGCCCGGTGTGCTTCTCACCCCAGGCGAGGATCGTCGCGATCACCGGGTAGAGGTCGAGGCCGGCCTCGGTCAGGCGGTACTCGCTGAGCGTCCGCTTGGCGCCTTCGGCGTACGTGCTGCGCTCGAGGATCCCGAAGTCCACGAGGCGCTGTAGGCGATCGCTGAGGATGTTGCGCGCGATGCCGGTGGCGCGCTGGTAGTCCTCGAAGGTGCGTGCCTTGAAGTAGGCGGCGCGGAGGATCGCGATCACCCAGCGCTCTCCGAGCACCGCGCCGGTGCGGGCGATCGCGCAGTTGGCTGCGAGCAGGTCGTCGTGCTTCATCAGACTGTGATGGTACTCACAGTTGCAAAACGCAACGACGCGACATAGCGTGTCGTTGCATGTTGCAACGACGTTCCCTGGCGCTGCTTGCGATCTGCGCCTCGGCCTTCATCGCGTTCCTCGACACGACGATCGTCAACACGAGCTTCCCGAGCATCGCCGCGTCCTTCCCGGAGGCCTCGCGCGCAGACCTCAGCTGGGTGCTCGACGCCTACTTCATCGTGATCGCCGCGCTGCTGGTGCCCGCGGGCGGGATCGCCGACCGGCTCGGGCGCAAGCGCCTGTTCCTGGTCGGCGCGGGCGCGTTCCTCGTCACCTCGGTCGGCTGCGCGGTCGCGCCGACGTGGGAGCTGCTCGTCGCCGCCCGCGCGCTGCAGGGCGTCGCCGCGGCGATCCTCGCGCCGGTGTCGCTGGCGCTGCTGCTGCCGGAGTTCCCGCCCGAGCGCCGCGCCGCGGCCGTCGGGATCTGGAGCGCCGCGGCCGCCCTGGCCGCGGCGTCGGGGCCGCCGCTCGGCGGGCTGCTCGTCGAGGTCGCCGACTGGCGCTGGATCTTCATCGTCAACATCCCGCTTTGCCTGCTGATCCTCGCGGCCGGGCGCCGCGGCCTGCGCGAGAGCGTCGACGAGCAGGCGACCGGGCTGCCCGACCTGCTCGGCGCGGCGCTGACCGTCGCGGGCCTCGGCCTGCTGGCGCTCGCGATCGTCGAGGGCGAGAGCTGGGGCTGGGGCAGCCCTCGCGTGCTGGGCAGCGTCGCCGCGGCAGCCGTCCTGCTGTCGTGGCTTGTGCGCCGCTGCCTGACGCATGCGCGGCCCGTCGTCGACCCGGCGCTGATGCGCATCCGCAGCTTCCGCATCGGCAACCTCGGGACGTTCCTGTTCGCGATCGCGTTCTTCTCGCAGATCCTCGGGAACATCCTCTTCCTGACGTCCGTGTGGGAGTACAGCGTGCTCAGCGCCGGCCTCGCGGTCGTCCCCGGGCCGCTGATGACGACGATCTTCGCGATCCCCGCAGGGCGGATCGCCGACCGCTTCGGTCACCGCGCGGTGATCATCCCCGGAGTCGCCTTCTATGCGGCCGGGATGCTGATCCTGCGCAGCGCGGGCGCCGAGCCCGACTACATCGGGACGTGGCTGCCGGGGCAGTCGCTGATCGGCATCGGCATCGGCCTGGCGTTCCCGGCGCTCGGTGCCGCGACGGTCGCCGACGTGCCCCCCGAGCGCTATGGCTCCGCCAGCGCCGTCGGCTCGGCCTTCCGCCAGTTCGGCGCCGTGCTCGGCACGGCGCTGCTGATCGCGATCGTCGGCAACCCGACGACGCTGCAAGCGGCGCTGGACGCATCCGACCGCGCGTACCTGCTCGGGATCGTCGCCGCGCTCGCCTCAGGCGTCGTGGCGCTGGCCTTGCGGCCGCTGCGGGCTCAGTCGGTCCACCAGCCGGGCGTCATCGTCGAGTCGCCCTCGTTGTGATGCCCGAAGGCGACGATCTCGGTGCCGTCGGGGCCGGCCTCCCACTCGCGCATCGCGCCCGGTGACACGTAGAGCACGTCGTGCGCGGCGAAGTCGACGATGTCGTCGTCGACCTTCATCCGCCCGCTGCCCTTGAGGACGAGGTACATCTCCTCGCTCTTCTCGTGGGTGTGCCCGAAGCTCGTGCGCTTGCCGGGCTTCCAGCGGTAGTAGCTCATGCCGATGCCCTGCGCGCCGAGGTCGCTGCGCAGGATGCGCGTCTCGCCTTGGGAGTCCATCCCGTACTTCGGTGCGATGTCCTCAGCGGCGTCGATGTTCGCCTTCGCGTAGCTCATGACGCCGGTTGTACCCGGGGGCGGCAGGTCTGGCTTGGAAGAATCCGTCGCGGTGCTTCAGGAGTGATCCGCCCGGCCCTCACCGCCCTGCTCGAGGCATTCGGCTCGCTGCCTGGCGCGACGTTCGCGACCGACGGCGATGTCGCGCGCTGCGCCACGCCGATCGCGTGGCCGTTCTTCAACGGCCTGCTCGCCGGCCCCGACGCCGATCCGGCGGTCGTCGAGGACGCGCTGACGACGCTGCCGCGTCCCTTCTTCGTCTGGGAGCTCGCGGACACGCCGCCGGGGGTGATCGCCGCGGCGACGGCCGTGGGCGCGCAGTCGTTCGCCGGGCGCGAGCCGTGGATGCAGGCGCCGATCGCCGGCCTGCCCGAGGCGCAGGTTCCGGATGGCGTGACGATCGAGGATGTCGGCGGCCTGGAGGGCCACCGCGAGTGGGCGCGCACGATGGGCGAGATCTACGACTTCCCGCCTGCCGCCGTGACGGGCTGGACGACGCCCGCGGAGCTCACCGGCGGCGAGGATCTGCCGTGGCGCTGCTGGGTGGCGCGGATCGACGGCGTTCCCGTCGGCACGTCGATGGTCTTCACGGACGGCGCCGTCGCCACGCTCTACGGCGTCGGCACGGCGGCCGTCGCGCGCCGGCGCGGCATCGGCGCGCTGCTGACGGTCTATCCGCTCCAGCAGTCCGGGGCCGAGGTCGCGGGGCTCTTCGCGTCACCCGAGGGCGCGGCCCTGTACCGCACGCTGGGCTTCGACGAGAACGGCTGGGTCACCCGCCACATCACGAGATAAGAGGGTCAGATCTTGCAATCGAGCATCGCTCGGGTTTAAACCCGGAAAGTGCTGGATTGCAAGATCTGACCCCGGTTGTGCTGGCGGCGGCGCCGCCGCGCTCGCTGCTACCGTGGGGCGCGTCGTCACCCTGCTGACGGCACGCCGCCGATGAGTCATCAGCTCCCAGTCCTCGACACGCGCGAGGGACCGCGCGACGAGTGCGGTGTGTTCGGGATCTACGCCCCCGAGCACGAGGTCTCGCGCCTCGCGTACTTCGCGTTGTACGCGCTGCAGCACCGCGGCCAGGAGTCCGCGGGGATCGCCGCTGCCGACAACGGCGGCTACATCATCACTCAGCGTGCGCTCGGCCTCGTCAACCAGGTCTTCAAGGAGCACGACCTGCGCGCGCTTGCCGGCGACCTCGCGATCGGCCACGTGCGCTACTCGACGACCGGCTCGAACGAGTGGGAGAACTCCCAGCCGGTGCACCGCAGCGCCGGCGCCGGCGGCAACCGCCGCGAGCTCGCGCTCGCCCACAACGGCAACCTCATCAACGCCGTCGAGCTGCACACCGAGCTGCTCGAGGCGGGCGTCTCGTTCGCCGGCACGAGCGACTCGGAGATCATCGCCGCAGCGCTCGCGTCGCACCCCGCCGAGCAGATCGAGGACGCGGTCGCCGACGTGCTGCCACGGCTGCAGGGCGCGTTCTCGACAGTGATCATGACCAACGACCGCGTCGTCGCCTTCCGCGACCCGGCCGGCCTGCGCCCGCTCGTCCTCGGCAAGCTCGGCGACCGCTACTGCGTCGCCTCGGAGTCCTGCGCGCTGGACATCATCGGCGCGACCTACTGGCGCGACGTGCAGCCGGGCGAGATGGTCTCGATGTCGGCCGAGGGCGTGAAGACACGGGTCGTCTCGACCTCTCCGCGCGAGGCGTTCTGCGTCTTCGAGTACATCTACTTCGCGCGCCCGGACTCGCGCATGAACGGCGACGTGCTGCAGGCCGCGCGCGGGCGCATGGGGGAGATCCTGCACCGCGAGGCACCGGCGCCGGACGCCGACCTGGTGATCGCCGTGCCCGACTCCGGCAACCCCGCGGCCCGCGGCTACGCGCGCGCCGCCGGCCTGCCGCAGGACGACGGGCTGATCAAGAACCGCTACGTCGCGCGCACGTTCATCCAGCCCGGGCAGGAGCTGCGCAAGCACGGCCTGCGCCTGAAGTTCAACCCGCTGCCCGAGATCGTCGGCGGCAAGTCGCTCGTCGTCGTCGACGATTCGATCGTCCGCGGCAACACCACCCGCCAGATCGTGCAGATGCTGCGTGACGCGGGCGCGCGCGAGGTCCACCTGCGCATCAGCGCCCCCCCGATCAAGCATCCCTGCCACTACGGCATCGACATGTCCACGCGCGAGGAGATGATCGCCCACGAGCGCACGGTGGACGAGGTCGGCGCCGCGATCGGCGCGGACTCGCTGGCCTACCTGTCGCTGGCCGGCGTCTACGAGGCCGTCCGCGGCGACCGCGGACGCCACTGCGACGCCTGCTTCTCAGGTGAGTACCCGCTCGCCGGGACCGACGACGCGAACGGCAAGTACGCGCTCGAGCTGCCGGTCGTGCCCACGCCGGTCGCGACGTGACCGACGGCGTTGCGGCGGCGCTGGAGGCCTGGGACCGCGGCCATCACGCCTTCTGGGGAGCGATGCTCACGGCTGCACCGGGCGCGCGCATCGTCGAGCCGGGACCAGGCGTCGCCTGCGCGATCGTGCCGACGGCACCGCAGCGCTCGTTGCCCAACTCGGTCTTGGTGCGGGACGCCGGCGCGCTCACGGCCGCGCTGCCTGCGATCCGCGAGCTCTACGCCGACGCCGGCGTGGCGGCGTGGACTGTCTGGGTCGGCCCCGGCCGCGACGAGCTGCGCGCCGTCTGTGAGGACGCGGGTCTCCAGTTCGACGGCGCGCCGGTCCTGATGCACGCGCCGATCGCTGCGCTCGAGCTCGACGCGACGCTCGACTGCGAGGTCGTCGAGGACGGGCCCGTCGCGCCGGTCTTCGCGCTCAACGACGCGGCGTACGGGCTGTCCCCCGACGCCGGCTTCGCGTCCGCCTTCACCGCGGAGGCCGGCCAGGCGTTGCGCCGCCTCGTCGCCGTTCGCGACGGGCAACCGGTCGGCTGCGTCACGTGGACGCTGGGCGAGGGCGACGCCTTCATCGGCCTGGTCGCCGTCCTGCCCGAGGCCCGCGGGCGGGGCCTCGCGCGCCGGCTGATGAGCCTCGCACTGCTGCGCGCCCAGGCCGATGGCGCCGTCACGACGACGCTCGAGTCCAGCGCACTGGGCTATCCGGTGTACGCGCGCATGGGCTACGCCGACTACGGGGCGGCCGACCTGTGGGAGTCGCGCACGGCCTGAGATGTCACGACTTCCGCGCGCTTTGCGACGACTTCGTCACAGCCGCGGGGGTGTCGTTCGGTCCCGACCGATCACGCGGCTATGGTCAGCCGCCGTCCATGGACTCCCTCGACGCCCTGCACCAGCACTTCGGCTTCGACGCGTTTCGCCCTGGCCAGCGCGACGCGGTCGACGCTGCCGTCAGCGGACGCGACGTGCTCGTGGTGATGCCCACCGGCGCGGGCAAGTCGCTCTGCTACCAGCTGCCGGCGCTGATGCGCGCGGACCTCTCGATCGTCGTCTCACCGCTCGTGTCCCTGATGCAGGACCAGGTCCAGGCGCTGGAGAAACGTGCACCGGGACGCGTCGGGCTGATCAACGCCCAGCAGGACGCCGGCACCAACCGCGAGGTCCTCGAGCGCGCGCGGCTCGGAGAGCTGCGGCTGCTCTACGTGGCGCCCGAGCGCTTCTCCTCGCCCGCGTTCATCGAGGGCATCTCGGGCGTGCCGATCGGTCTCTTCGTCGTCGACGAGGCGCACTGCGTCTCGCAATGGGGACACGACTTCCGTCCCGACTACTTCCGCCTCGGCGACGCCGCCCGCTGGCTCGGCGCGACGGCGATCGTCGCCTCGACGGCGACCGCGACGCCGCGCGTGGCGGCGGACATCGTCGCCCGCCTGGACCTCCGCGAGGACTGCGCCCGCGTGGCGACGGGCTTCGATCGCCCGAACCTGACGTTCGCCGTCGTGCCGGCGAAGACGCCCGCGGTGAAGGCGCGCCAGATGGTCGCCGCGCTCAAAGAGCCCGGCGCGACGCCCGCGATCGTCTACTCGGGCACGCGCGCGCAGACCGAGCAGACCGCGTCGCGCCTGGCCGAGGAGCTCGGCTGCGAGGTCCTCGCCTACCACGCCGGCCTGCCGCGCGACGAGCGCGCGCGGGCACAGCAGCGCTTCATGTCCGGGCAGGTCGACGTCGTCGTCGCGACCAACGCCTTCGGTATGGGCGTCGACAAGGCCGACGTGCGGACGGTGGTGCACGAGTCGGTGCCCGCGTCGCTCGAGGCCTACTACCAGGAGGCCGGGCGCGCGGGGCGCGACGGCAAGCCGGCACGTGCACTGCTGCTCGCCGCGGGCAAGGACAAGGGCCTGCACATCTTCTTCATCGAGCGCGCGGGCTTCGACGATGCCGATGTCGAGCGCGTCGCGCGGATGCTCGAGCGCGCCGCGGCCGGCGGGCCCCGCTACGACCTCGCGCTGCGCGACCTCGCCGACGGGCCGAGCGAGGAGGATCAGGTCCGCGCGGTGCTCGGCTCGCTCGCGCGGGCAGGCGTGATCCAGCCGGCGCCGGCACCGGTCGATCGCGTGCGCGGGCGCCTCGCCGCGCCGTTTGACGGACGCGCGGCGGCGGTCTGCCGCACGTTCGCCAGCGAGGCGACGAAGGCGCGCTGGAGCCAGTACCGCTCCGTCTGGGAGTACGCCGAGGGCGCGCGCTGCCGGCGCGCGACGATCCTGCGCCACTTCGGCGACCAGTCCGCCCCCCAGACCGACCCCGACGTCGCGTGCTGCGATGTCTGCGACGCGGAGGCCGCCGTGCCTGCCGCGGTGCGCACCTCGGGCCGCGCCGCGGGTCCGGGCCGCGGTGCCGCGCGGGGCACCGCGCCGGTCGGCGAGGACCTCGACTCCGCGATCCTGCGTGTCGTCGGCACGGCCGATCCCTCCGTCGGACGCACCCGCGCCGTCGAGATCCTGCGCGGCGGGCGCTCGAAGGTCATCGTCAAGTACGCCTACGACGGGCTGCCGGGCTACGGCACCTTCGACCACTTGACGGGCGCCGAGGTGCTCGAGCGCGTCGACGCGCTGCTGGACGGGGGCCGGCTGGAGTCCACCGGCGGGGCCTACCCGAAGCTCAAGGTCGTGGCCGGCGCGCAGGGAACGCTCGCGGCGTGAGCGCGGCGCCGGGCTCGCGGCTGCGCGTCGGCGTGCTCGCGTCGGGCCAAGGCAGCAACCTGCAGGCGCTGCTCGACGAGGTTCACGGCCGCGAGGCCGACGTCGTCGCGGTCGCGTCGGACAAACCTGGCGCGCGAGCGCTCGAGCGCGCGCAGGAGGCCGGCGTGCCGACCGCGGTCTTCGCGTCCGGCGACCACCCCGATCGCGGGACCCGCGACGCTGCGATCGCCGACTGGCTGGAGGAGCAGGACGTGGGCCTGGTGTTCCTGCTCGGCTACATGGCCCTGCTCGACGCCGGCTTCGTGCGCCGCTTCGAGGGCCGGCTGCTGAACGTCCACCCGTCGCTGCTGCCTGCCTTCCCGGGGATCGCGTCGGTCGAGCAGGCCGTCGCCTACGGCGTCAAGGTGGTCGGCGTGACGGTGCACTTCGTCGACGAGGGCGTCGACACCGGGCCGGTCGTGTTCCAGCGCGCGCTCGAGGTGTCCGGCGCCGCCGACGCCGCCGACCTGCAAGAGCACCTGCACGTCGTCGAGCACGCGCTCGTGTGCGAGGCCGTCCGCCGCTTCGCGGCCGGCCGGATCCGCCGCGACCCCGCGCACCCGCGGCGGGTCCTCGTCGACTGACGGTCGCGTCGCGCCAACCTTTCGGGACGGCGGTGGGTCTTACGGACCAGACACCCATGCCTCAAGGAGGAGTCGTCCCATGCTGAAAACCCGTACCCGCGCGCTGAGCGCGCTCGCCTTGGTCGCGCTGTGCGCGCCCGCCGCCGCCAGTGCTGCTGACACCACGCCGAGCGCGTCTGACGCGTGTCGTGCCGAGCGCACCGCGATGGGCGACGCGACGTTCAAGGCCACCTACGGCACGAACAAGAACAAGAGCAACGCGTTCGGCAAGTGCGTGTCCAAGCGCGCCGCCGGCGTGAAGGCCGCGGCCGCGAACGCCGCAAAGGCCTGCAAGGCCGAGCAGGCGGCCGATGCCACCGCGTTCGCCAACAAGTACGGCACGAACAAGAACAAGAAGAACGCCTACGGCAAGTGCGTCTCCGCCAAGGCCAAGGAAGCGGTCGCCGCGAAGACCACGGCCAACGTCAATGCCGCGAAGGCCTGCAAGACCGAGCGCGCAGCCGACCCCGCCGCGTTCAAGGCCAAGTACGGCACGAACAAGACCAAGAGCAACGCTTTCGGAAAGTGCGTCTCGGCGAAGGCCAAGGCGTAATCGCCGCAACTCACCAACCTTTGGTGCATCGAGAGGGTCTACAGGTTTGCGCCCGCCAGCCCCCGCTGGCGGGCGCAGCTCTTCAGCTCTGCTCGCCCCCCTCGGGCTCGTCGTCGCCGAGGGTCGCGTTCGGGGCCTTCTTCTCGGCCTCCTCGATGTGCTCGTCAAGCGCCTCCAGGCGCTCGTCGAGCTCGTCGGTCGTCTGCTGCAGGCTCTGCTCGGGGTCGCGCTCCGGTGTGGACATGGACGGAGGGTTCCCGGGGCATCCCGGAATATGCTGCGAAGATGCCGACACGGGGACCCACCTCCGCCGACCGAGATCCGGCCGGCTCCGGCACCCCGGGGGCCGAGCAGACCCCGCCGACGCCCGCGCTGACCCCTCCCGGGGAGGTGCGGATACGGCGCGCGCTGCTCTCGGTCTCCGACAAGCGCGGGATCGTCGACTTCGCTCGCGGCCTCGCCGAGCTCGGCGTGGAGCTGGTCTCGACCGGCGGCACGGCGCGCGAGCTGACCAGCAGCGGCCTCGACGTCCGCGCGATCGACGACTTCACCGGCTTCCCCGAGATCATGGACGGCCGCGTCAAGACGCTGCATCCCAAGCTCTACGCCGGGCTGCTCGCCGTCCGCGACAACCCCGACCACCTGCAGGCGGCAGCGGAGAACGACATCGAGTACGTCGACCTCGTCTGCGTGAACCTCTACCCGTTCGAGCGCACCGCCGCGCGCCGCGGTGTGAGCGAGGCCGAGGTGATCGAGAACATCGACATCGGCGGGCCGACGATGATCCGCGCGGCCGCGAAGAACCACGCGTTCGCTGCCGTCGTCGTCAACCCCGAGGCCTACGACGCCGTGATCGAGGAGCTGCGCGACGCCGACGGCACGCTGTCGCTGCCGACGCGCGAGGCGCTCGCGGCGGACGCCTTCGCCTACACCGCGCGTTACGACACCGCGATCTCGCGCTGGTTCGCAGAGAAGGGCGACGACTTCCCGTCGCTGTACGTGCGCGCCTTCGAGAAGGTCACCGACCTCTCCTACGGTGAGAACCCGCACCAGCGCGCCGCCTACTACCAGCAGATCGGCGCACGCACGCACCTGCTGTCGATGGTCAAGCAGCACCACGGCAAGGAGCTGTCGTTCAACAACCTGCTCGACCTCGAGTCCGGACGCGGCGATGGCGCGCGACTTCGAGGTCCCGTGCTGCGCGATCGTCAAGCACAACAACCCCTGCGGCGTCGTCGCTCGGAGAGACCGCGCTCGAGGCGTACGAGCGCGCCTTCGCGTGTGACCCGCTGAGCGCGTTCGGCGGCGTGATCTCCTTCAACCGGCCCGTCGACGCGGCGACCGCCGAGCGCCTGAACGCGCAGTTCGTCGAGGTGCTGTTCGCGCCGGGCTACGACGACGACGCGCTGGCGATCCTCACCCAGAAGCCGAACATCCGCATCCTCGAGGACCAGGAGCGCCGCGCGCCGCTGCTCGGAGAGCCCGAGGTGCGTCAGGTCCTCGGCGGGCTGCTGGTGCAGGACCGCGACTCCGCGCGCGACGAGCGCGACGCGATGGAGGTCGTCACCCAGCGCGCGCCGACCGACGCCGAGTGGGGTGACCTGCTGTTCGCCTGGCGTGTCGCAAAGCACGTGAAGTCCAACGCGATCGTGCTCGTCGCGGGCCACGCGACGATCGGCGTCGGCGCGGGCCAGATGTCGCGCGTGGACTCGGTGCGCCTGAGCATCGAGAAGTGCCGTGATGCCGAGCTGATCAAGGGCGCCGCGCTGGCCTCCGACGCGTTCTTCCCGTTCGCCGACGGCCCCGAGCTGGCGATCGAGGCCGGCATCAGCGCCGTGATCCAGCCGGGCGGCTCGATCCGTGACGACGAGGTCGTCGCGGCCGCGGACGCAGCGGGCATCGCGATGGTGATGACCCGGCGCCGCCACTTCCGGCACTGACCATCCGTCGAGTCTTCGCGGGGTCGGCTCCTGACGCGGCGATGCGCGCCGACAACGAAGAGAGATGGCAGGTAAGTTGCTCTCTGGCGACGCGCTCGACGCGAGCTCGCTCGCTGTCTCGATCCGCGATCTCGAAGGCGCGTTCGTGCGTGTCAACGGGCCGTTCGCCGCGCTCGTGGGCCTCGGCGTCGAGGAGCTGCGCGGCAGCACCGCGACCGCCGTGTTCCCCAGCGACGTCGCCGCGGAGGTCCGGCTGCACGACGGCCTCGCGCTGAGCTCGCCGGGTGTCGTCTCGATCGAGGAGTGGGTCGTCGACCGCGTCGGGCGCCGGCGCGTCGCGACCTCGCGCTTCGCAGTCCGCGACAAGCACGGGCGCGCCCGCGCGGTGTGTTGCGTGAGCTCCGCCGCGGGCCACGAGCGCCTCGTGCTGCGCGAGTGCGAGCGCCTCTTCGAGCTCGACGGCGGCGCCACCGCCACCACCGACCCCGACCCCGACCCCGAGGGGGCAGCCGCCGTCGCCGCCCTCACCGACCGCGCCGCCGCCAGCGACGCCGCGCGCGCCGCGGCCGAGCAGCAGCTGGCCGAGGCCGATGCCGCCCGCGCCGACCTCGAGCAGCGTCTGGCCGCCGCCGGCACTGCCGACGCCTCCGTCGAGCACCGCGCTGCCGCGGCCGAGCAGCAGCTCGCCGCACATGCTGACGAGCTCGCCGTCCTCGAAATGCGCGTCGCAGCGCAGGCCGCCGCCGCGCTCGCCGCGATCCGCCGCGCCGACGAGCGCGGGGCGCAGGCCGATGACGCGGTGGCAGGGCGAGACCACGCGGCCGCGCAGCGCGACGCTGCCGTCGCCGATCGCGACATCGCGCGCGCCCAGCTCGCCGCAGCCAATCGCAAGCTCGCGGCATTGGAGGCCGACCGAGATCAGTTCGCCGCTGCGCTCGCCGGTGAACGCGCAGCACGCGCGTCGGCGGAGGCCGCTGCCGACAGGCTCCGCGACGGCAACGCCGGCGACCTCGCCGAGCAGCTTGCGGCCGCGACCGCGACGGCCGACCACCTGCGCGGCCTGCTCGCTGCCCGGGCGGCCGTGCCGGCCGCCGGCGCCCCGCCGGCCGACGGCGTCGTCCCGGCGCTGCGCGGGATCTCGCAGACGCTCGCCGGCGCCGAGGACTTCGAGACCGCGGTGCGCGACGCGGTGGGCCCGCTCGGGCACCATCTCGGATGGGACGCGGCGTTCGTCTGGCGCCAGGAGCGCCCGGACGCCCCGCTGACCTGCATCGCCGCCTGGACGGATCCGGATCTCGACCTCGCGCGATTCGAGACGGCCAGCTGGCAGAGCGCCGTGTCGCACAGCAGCGGTCCGCACGCTGCAGCGTTCGAGGACGCGGAAGCCGGGTGGATCGAGGACATCCGCGAACGCCAGGACTGCCCGCGCCTGCGCGCCGCGCTCGCAGCGGGCCTGCATCGCAGCGCGCTGGCGCCGATCGCCGGACCCGACGGCGTCGACGGCGTGCTCGAGGTCCTCGCCCTTCACGCCGGCCCGGTCGACGCCGGCCGCCTCGACGCGCTGAGCACGGCCGGCGCGATGCTCGGCGACCTCGGGCACCTGCTCGCACGGGTGTACGAGCCGCGCTGGTCCGTCGGTCGCCACTGAAGCCGGCGGCGTCGCGCACCTACACTGCCGCCGTGCACGTGCAGCGCCACACGAAGATCGTCGCGACGCTCGGACCCGCGAGCGAGACGCCCGAGATGCTCGACCGCCTGCTCGCCGCGGGTGTGGAGTGCGTGCGCATCAACTGCTCGCACGGCACGGCCGACGAGCAACGCCGCCGCGCCGCCGACGCTCGCGCTGCGGCGTCACGCGCCGGGCGCGCGCTCGGCATCCTGTTCGATCTGCAGGGCCCGAAGCTGCGGCTCTCGGCCGACACCCTGCCGCGCGTCGTCAAGGCCGGTGAGCAGGTCGGCTTCGCCGGCTCCGCAGAGGCCGCGCAGGACGGTGACTGCGTCGTCGACTTCGCGGACTTCTGCGCGCTCGTCACCGAGCGCTCGGAGCTCGTCATCGGCGACGGCGTCCCGCGCTTCGGCGTCGATGCCGTGACGGCCCAGCGCGTCACCGCACGCGCGCTCACGCCCGGGCCGCTGTCCGCGCGCAAGGGGATCAACGTCACCTACGCGCGCCCGAACCTGCCGGCGATCACCGACAAGGACGCGGCCGACCTGCAGCTCGCCGCCGAATGCGGGGCGGACTTCGTCGCGCTGTCGTTCGTGCGCTCGGCTGCCGACGTGATTGATCTGCGCGACCGCCTCAGGGCCGCCGGCTCACGAGCCCGCACGATCGCGAAGATCGAGAAGATCGAGGCCTACGAGCACCTCGACGAGATCCTCGAGATCGCCGACGGGGTCATGGTCGCCCGCGGCGACTACGGCGTCGAGGCGGGCGTCGCCCGCGTGCCGCTGATGCAGAAGGACACGATCGCCCGCGCGACACAGGTCGGCAAGACGGTGATCACCGCCACGCAGATGCTCGAGTCGATGATCCACTCGCCCGAGCCCACCCGCGCGGAGGCGGCGGACGTCGCCAACGCCGTCATCGACGGGACGTCGGCCGTGATGCTGTCCGCCGAGACCGGGATCGGCGAGTACCCCGTTGAGGCGGTCCGCGCGATGGCCGAGATCGCACACGCCGCCGAGGAGTCGCCCGTGATCCACGGACGCGCGCGCGGCGTCCACCCGCAGACCTCGGCGGCGACCGTGCTGTACGCCGCGGTCCAGCTCGGCGAGGCGCTGGACGCCGCGGCGCTCGTGATCCCGACGTCGACCGGCGGCGGGGCGCGCGCCTGCGCGAAGTACCGCGCCGACCGGCCGATCATCGCGCTCGTGCACGAGGAGCAGGTCGGCAACCAGCTGGCGCTCGAGTGGGGCGTGATCCCGATCGGCGTGACGGTCGCCGACTCGGTCGACGACCTCGTCGAAGGCGCGCTGATCGCCGCACGCGATCTCGGCGGCGTGGCCAGCGGCGCGAGCGTCGTCCTCACCGCCGGTCGCCGCACGGGCACGCCCGGCGCCACGAGCCTCGTCATGGTGCGCGAGATCCCATGACGATCGAGCGCCACGGATCGGGTGCGCCGTGGGAGCCGATCGTCGGCTACGCACGCGTCGTGCGCGCCGGCGCGCACGTCTGGGTCAGCGGCTGCACCGCCATCGGCTCCGACGGCGCCGTCGTCGGCGAGACGCCGGGCGAGCAGATGGACCAGGCGCTCACGAACCTCGTCAGCGCGCTCGAGCAGGTCGGCGCGACGCCGGCCGACGTCGTCCGCACGCGGATGTTCGTCACCGACATCTCGCGCTGGGAGGACGTCGGGCGCGCCCACGGCGAGGTCTTCGCCGACGTCCTGCCGGCGACCTCGATGGTCGAGGTGTCGGCGCTGATCGATCCGCAGATGCTCGTCGAGATCGAGGCCGAGGCGTTCGTGGCGGACGCCACCATGTCCGACTGAGGCCTTGAACTGGGGCTCTGCGCGTCCGTCCGGCACGGTCGCTTTCCTGCCCGGTCCGTGCCGACCGCTGCCCGCCGACAGACCCACGCCCTGCGCGCGTGGCAGGTGGAGGCGCTGCAGGCGGCGCAATCCTGGCGCGGCGGGCCCTTCCTGATCGCCGCGGCGCCGGGCGCCGGGAAGACGCGGCCGGCGATCGAGCTCGCCAACCGGATGTTGGCGACGGGGGAGGCCAAGCGCGTCGTCCTCGTCTGCCCGACGTCGCCGCTGACGCGCCAGTGGGCGAGCGCCGCCGCCAAGCTCGGCCTGCACTTGCAGCCCGACGCCGCCTCTCCGCGCCCGCCGCGCGACTTCCACGGCGTGTCGGTGACGTACGCCCGCGTCGCGCAAGGTGCGGCGAAGTGGTCGCGGCTCGTCGGCCCCGACACGCTCGTGATCGCCGACGAGGCGCATCACCTCGGCGAGGAGCTCGCCTGGGGCGAGGGATTCGCCGCCGCGTTCGCCTCCGCCAAGCGCCGGCTGTTGCTGTCGGGCACGCCGTTTCGCTCGGACGCCACGCCGATCCCCGGCGTCGTCTACGACCGCGAGGGCGTCGCGGTCCCCGACGTCTCCTACAGCTACGCCGACGCCGTGCGCGAGGGCATCTGCCGCCCGGTGACGTTCATCACCTTCGACGGGACGTTGTCATGGCGCTCGGGCGACGACGTCATCGAGTCGTCATTCGAGACGGTCCTCAGCGGCCGTGAGGCGTCGCGCCGCTACCGCACTGCGATCTCCACCGACCTGCCCGACGGCCTGCCGCGGATCCTGCGCGAGGCCGACGCCCGGCTGCAGCGGCTGCGCTCAGAGCGCCAGCGCGACGCCGGCGGCCTCGTCATCGCCGCGGACTCCGAGCACGCCCGCAAGATCGCCAAGCTGCTGCGCGAGGCGACGGGCAAGCCGCCCGTCGTCGTCCTGCACACAGAGGCGAACGCAGCACGCAAGCTCACGGAGTTCACCGCGTCGCGCGAGCCCTGGATCGTCGCCGTCAACATGGTCTCCGAGGGCGTCGACATCCCGCGCCTGCGCGTCGGCGTCTACGCGACCGCCGCCAAGACGCCGCTCGTCTTCCGCCAGATCGTCGGGCGCTTCGTGCGCACGATCCCCGGCCGCGCGGTCGAGCCGTCGTGGCTCTACCTCCCCGCCGACCCCGTGCTGCGCGACCACGCCGCCAACGTCGAGTCCGAGCTGCGCCACGTGCTCAAACGCGACGACGACGAGGATGGCCTGCTCGACGAGCCCCGCGCCGCCCGCGAGACCGAGCGCGCGGACGTCGAGGAGTTCGTCCCGTTGAGTGCGGACGTCGCGCCGCAGCTCGCGCTGTTCGGCGGCGGGCCCGCACCGGCGCCGGCGGCCGCCCCGGCCCCCGGCGCGGGCTACGCGCCCCCGCCGCCACCCACCGGGGGCGACGACGACGCCGGCACGGGCCTCGCCGCGTTCGAGCGCCGCCAGCACCTGCGCGACCGCCGCCACCGCCTGGTGTCAGACCTGCGCCGCAGCTCCGGACGCTCCCAGCGCGACATCAACGCCTGGCTGAACCGCGCGACCGGCGTGACGCGCGTCGACGACGCGACGCTCGACCAGCTCGAGCGCTCGATCGCCCTCGTCCTCGACGAGCTGACAAAACCCTCCCGTCGCCGCTGAATCCGTCCGCCCGAAACACGAAGCCCCGCACGGGGCGGGGCTTCGCTTTGCTATGGGTCGCCCGGGACTCGAACCCGGAACCTACGGGTTAACCTGCCGCACCGGCTCTCACCGGCCGCCCGCGTCGCGCACGGGTTTGCGGTCTGGACCATCTCTTCACCCTCGACTCGACGTTAGGGTGGGCGGCGTATGGCCTCTGAGGGCTCGCCCCGTGGGGATTGCCTGCTGATTGCCCAATCCTGGAGATTTTCACCGCGATGGGTACTCCGAGGCTCTAAGGGGGTCCCAGCAAACAGCCGCCGACATACCAGTGGTTTCCCTTTCTGGCGCTCCTATTGACTGAAGCCCGCAGCTCTACCATTGAGCTAGCGACCCACTTGCAAGCGTACGCGACTCCGTCGCCTCGCGAGCTGCGATCAGTTGCATGAGCTACGACCGAGCCGCCGCCGGGCAGCTAGTCGAGCCACGCCGGGCGGTCGAAGCCGCCGTACTCCTGGATGGCGCCGTAGATGCTCTGGATGATCGTCACCGAGCACACGGAGAGCGTCACCGTGCCATAGGGAAGTCGCCGGCGCTTCAGCGGATCTGGCGACGACCGCACGATGCTGGGTTTGCGCAGCGAAGCCTCGGGGAGGTTGAGCGTCCGCAACCAGTACGCGTGGATCTCGACGACCGTGAGCCCGTTGCCGAGATGAAAGTTGCCGGTCACCGCGATGCGCTCGTCGGGGACCTCGTAGCACTCGCGGAGGAACCGCCGATAGATCCGCAGAAGATCGGGGATCGCTGTTCGTAAGCTTGACGACGTTGCGGCTCTTGCTCCCTTCGGCCCAATGGAGCAGGCAGCCGGTTCGGTGCAGCGGATCCCCGATGCGGGCTAGCGCTCGACCGTGGTCCTGGGCCGCCGCGCGGACCCCGACGCGACGACTCGCGACGACCGCCGTGACCGCGTCGCCGGGAGTTGTAGCGCGGGTTCAGGTCGCGGAGAACTGCCTTCTGCGCAGGCGTCAACTCGATGTCGCGGACCCAGAGGCTCACCGAGGAGACAGCGGCGCCGACTCGGCGGGAGATCTCCTTGATGGGCAGCCCTGCTCGCGCCGGAGCTGTCGGGCCAGAGCCCGTTCCGCGGTTTTCACGAACGTATGTTCGCACGAGGCACCGACGGACGGGCTGCATTTCGAACCCTCGGTAGATACCCCCACGGGGAGTCGAACCCCGGCTTACAGGATGAAAACCTGCCGTGCTAACCGTTACACCATGGGGGCGGGAGGCAGCGCTCAGTGTACGTGGCATCCGAGTCGCAACCTCTCCTCAACACAGGATTGAGGGCGTCCTTAGGTTGACCCGGCAAGCTGCACCGGTGTCCGCGGTTCTCCCAAGCTGCGGGCATTGACAGACACATAGGCCGGTCAGCCCCTTTCAGACCGGCCGCCCTCCCGCCCCTGCACGGCCCGGCGTTCCGTCCCTACCCATACCCACCACGGACGGGCGCCGGGCCTGCTTCTTTCAGAAGCCCCGAACGCGCGCGTTCACACAACCGCGACACAAGGCTCACGGGAGCGGTTAGCGTGTCGCAGCGATGGGGGAGCTCAACGATCCGCGCGAGGCCGAGCGGCTCGAGCACAACGCGCCTGACGAGTACCTGCGCCGCCGCGACTTCCTGCAGCGGACGGCGCTGACGGCCGGCTTGGGGGCCAGCCTCGCGACCGTCCTGCCGTCCGACACGCTCGTCGCCGAGGCCGCTCGCAAGCAGCGCCGCACCCAGCTGCCCGACCCGCGGAACATGCCCGTCGACACGATCGTCGTGTTGATGATGGAGAACCGCTCGTTCGACCACTACCTCGGCTGGCTGCCCAACGCCGACGGGCGTCAGGCCGGCTTGACCTACACCGACAAGCAGGGCAACAAGCACGAGACGCGGCGCCTGGCGCCCGACTGGCAGGGCTGTGGGCACCCCGACCCCGATCACTCCTGGCGCGGCGGGCGCACCCAGCTCAACGGCGGCAAGTGCGACGGCTTCCTGCGCTCCGGGGACAACGACGAGTTCTCGATCTCCTACTACCAGGAGGGCGACCTCGGTTTCATCCAGGACGCCGCGAAGGCGTTCACGACGTACGACCGCTTCTTCACGTCGCTGATGGCCTCGACGCTGCCCAACCGCCAGTACATGTGGGCGGGCGAGTCCTACGGCAACATCAGCAACGACCTCCCGCCGCAGACCGAGCACACGATCGGCTTCCCCGACAACACGATCTTCGCCGCGCTCGACAAGGCGGGCGTGTCCAACCGCTACTACTTCAACGACCTGCCGATCGGCGCGCTGTGGGGCGTGCCCGGGTTGCTGCGCAGCAGCCCCGTCGTCGAGTTCTACGCGCGGGCGGCAACCGGCACGCTCCCGCGCGTGTCGTTCGTCGACCCGAACTTCGCGCTCTCCGTCGGCGAGGGGCCGGGGCTGTCCGGCGACGAGCACCCGCACGGCGACGTGCGCACGGGGCAGGCCTTTATGGCCGACGTCGCGCACGCGTTCATGGAGTCCCCGCAGTTCAAGACCGGCGCGCTGTTCATCACCTACGACGAGTGGGGCGGCTTCTTCGACCACGTGCGCCCCCCGCGCGTCCCAGACCAGCGCAACTCGAGGGACATCAACAAGGACTACGGGCAGATGGGCTTCCGGCTGCCGACGCTCTGCCTCAGCCCGTACGCCCGCCGCGGGCACGTGTCGCACTCGATCTACGGATTCGAGTCGATCCTGAAGTTCATCTGCTACCGCTTCGGCCTCAAGGCGCTCAACAAGCGCGTCAAGTACGCCAACAACATCGCGCGCTCGCTCGACTGGGAGAGCAAGCCGCGCCTGGAGCCTCCGCCGCTGCCGCGCCCTGAGTTCGTCGTGTCGCAGCCGTGCCCGGGCAACGCCGACGGCGACGCCGTCCGCCCCAACGACCACGACGTCGTCGACATGCTGACCTCCGGCTACCTCGACCGCCTTGGCTTCACGTACCGCCCGGCGTCTGCGGACACCACCTTCCGCGAGCCCTCCAAGGTCCGCCAGGCGTTCGTCCGATGAGGATCGCGTCACTCGTCCTGGCGCTGCTGGTGTTCGCCGCGGTCGCCGAGGCCAAGACCGTCCGCGGCGGCGCCAAGGCCGACCGCATCGCCGGCACCGCCCGCGCGGACCACCTCTCCGGCTACGGGGGCAACGACCGCATCTACGGCCGCGGCGGCAACGATCGCCTCAGCGGCGGTCGCGGCAACGACCGCCTCGTCGGCGCCGCCGGCGACGACGACCTGCGCGGCGGCCTGGGCAACGACCGCCTCAACGGCGGCGCCGGCGCCGACGACATCGACGGCCAGGACGGCAACGACTACCTGATCGGCTTCAACGGCCTCGACGAGCTCCAGGGTGGCCCGGGCGACGACACGATCGACGCCCGCGACGGCGAGCAGGACACGATCGACTGCGGCGACGGCGACAACGACGTGGCGTTCGTCGACGACGAGGAAGACGGGGTCTTCGACTGCGAGGACATACGCTTCCCTGAGTGAGTGACGACGAGCTCGGCGCGATCCGCGCCCTCGCCAATGCCGGGCTTGCGCTCGCACGCAAGGCGTCCTCGGGGCGCATGGCCCTGGCCCGCGTGGCGGAGATCGCCGATCCCGCGCTGCTGCCCGCAGAGATCCGCGAGATCGCCGCGAAGGAGCTCGCGACCTGGAAGCAGACGCCCGACGCGCTGAGCACGGGCGAGGTCGAGAAGCTGCTGCGCTCCGCCTGGGGAGAGAAGCCGGCGAAGGTCCTCGACGACTTCGAGCCCGAGCCGGTCGCACAGACGGTCGGCGTCCAGATCCACCGCGCGACCCACGACGGCCGCGCCGTCGCCGTCAAGATCCTGCGTCCCGGGCTCGTCGAGCTCGTGCGCGCGGACCTCAAGCTGCTGGAGACGCTCGCGGCGCCGCTGCGCAGCGCGCTGCCCAACGCGGATCCCCAGGCGCTGATCCGCGAGGCCTCCGAGCGCGTGCTCGACGAGCTCGACCTCGAGCACGAGGGCGCCGCCCAGCGCGCGCTGTCGCGCGCCCTGCGCAACGCGACCGGCGTCAACGCCCCCGCGCCGGTCACCGACCTCACCCACCCCGGTGTGCTCGTGCGCGGGTGGGCCGAGGGCACGACGCTCGCCGACGGCGCGATCGTCGCGGACCCCGACGCCGCCGCGCGCAACCTGATCGCCGCGCTCGTCGCCGGCGCCCGCGCCGGCACGCTGCACGCCGACCCCGAGCCCGGCAACGTCGTCGTCGGCTCCGACGGCACGCTCGCGCTGATCGACGCCGGCGCCAGCGCCCGCGTTCCCGCCGAGCGCGTCGACCAGGCAGCAGACGCGCTGGCCGCCCTCCGCGCCGGCGACGCGGAGAGGCTCGGCAGCGCGCTGCAGACGCTCGGCTGGCTGCCCGACCCCGGTGCGGGCGAGCGGATCCTCGCGCTCGGCCAGGAGCTCATCGGCCCGTTCCTCGGCGGCGCGCAGCGCCTCGACGCGCCGGCACTCGGCGCGCGCGCCGACGTCGCCTGGGCGCAACGCCGGGCGTTCGCCGCGCTCGCGCCGGCGATCACGGTCCCGCCGCAGGACCTCTGGCCGCTGCGCGGGTTCGGTGGCGCAGGAGCGACGCTCGCCAAGCTCGGGGCGACGCACGACTGGCCGGCGCTGATCGAGGAGGCGTTGCGGGCGTGACGATCGATCGCGACACCGCCCTGCGCGCCGGCGTGACGATGCTGCTGACGCTCGCGCCGGTGTTCGCGCTGCTGGCGATCGCTCTGCCGAGCTCGTTCTTCGAGGACTGGGGCTGGCTCGCCGGCCCGGCGGTCTGGCTCGGCTGCGCGCTCGTGACGGGACGGATCCTCGACCTGCCGCTCGATCGCGTCACCGGCGCAGCGCTCGTCTCGGGAATCCCGAGCCTCGTGCTCGTGCTCGCCGGGCTGCACGACGCCGGCCCGTTGATCTCGCTGCCGCTGTTTGCGTTCTTGTGCGGACACATACCGCTGGCACGGGAAGGATCGCCGGCCCTGTAGCGTCAGCAGCATCATGCGCAAACTCATTCCTGTCGCCGCGGTGGCCGCCGCCGTCGGCGTCTCGATCGCGGCGATCCCGGCGTTCGCCGCGACCAAGACGATCTCCGTCCGCGACAACGTCTTCTCTCCCAAGTCGACGACCGTCAAGAAGAACACGGTGGTCCGCTTCGTCTGGCGCGGTGCCAACCCGCACAACGTGATCTCCACGTCGGCGCGCAAGATCAAGCCCATCGCGACGCGCAGCAGCGGATCGGTCTCGCGCAAGCTCACGAGCAAGGGGACCTACCGCATGGTCTGCACCATCCACGAGGGAATGACGCTGAAGATCACGGTCAAGTAGGGCCGGGATCGGGTATCGAGGTGCCGTGGCAATTGCTCGCGAGCGCTTCGTCGCCGGCCCCAATGCTCCAGCCGCGGCGCGCGAACGCGCCGCGGACTTCTTCAGCGACATCGCCGTCGGCGAGGACGCGGCGCTGCTGCGGCTGCTTGTCTCGGAGATCGTGACCGAGGCGGTCGAGCGCGCCGGCAGCTCGCGGCGCGTGCTCGAGCTGCGCTTCGATCGCGACGAGCGCCGGCTGCACATCGAGATCGCGTACGCCGGCCCCGCTGACTCGGCGTCGGTCGCGCACGATCTGCGCCGCACGATCCTCGAGCAGGCCACCGCGGACTGGGGTGCGGACGACGCCGCGGGCGGGCGCCTCTGGTTCGAGCTCGACCTGCCGGCCGTCACCCACGGGCGCGGCTGGGCGCGGACGAGCGACCTGCCGACGGCCTAGCTGTCCTGCTCGCGGAGTTAGTGGACGCGGGTGAGAGGTGCTCGGCCGCCGGCGGCTGAGTGGGGTCGCTGGCGGTTATAGAAGCGAAGTGAGGATGACAGCGCGCGGTCGCGCTGTGGTGCTGTTGGGCCAGACGCGGCCGTGGCCCATTCGCGTGTTGGCGGTCTGAAAGAAGCGTTCGATTCTCCTATGTCAAGTCGTTCATGGCGGGAGTGAGATTGGCCCAGAGGACGAGGCGGCGGTAGAGGACGTTGGCGAGGTGGCGTTTGAGGGCGCGGCGGGCCTCGCGCGGGGTCTTTCCTTCGCTGAGCTTGCGGGCGAGGAACGCTTTGGCTTGGGGGTGGTGTCGTTGTTGGACGATGGCGATGCGGTAGAGCGCGGCGTTGAGTTGGCGGTTGCCGCCGCGGTGCAGTCTGTGGCGGTGTGAGGTTTGGCCTGAGCCGCAGGGGATGGGTGCGGCGCCGCAGAACCTGGCGAACGCGGCGGCGTTGCGGAAGCGCCGGACGTCGCCGGCTTGGGCGATGATCGTGGCGGCGAGGTTGCTGCCGACGCCCATGAGGTCTTCGAGTGGGTTGTCGTGCTCGAGGAGGAGTTCGGCGATCTCGGTGTCGAGGGCGGCGATGCGCTGGTTGAGGTCGTCGATGTCGCGGGCGAGCTCGCGGATGCAGCGTGCGGCGGTGCGCTGAACGAGGCTGTCGCCGAGATCGATGCGCTTGAGCTTTCGTAGCTCGCGCTGACGGTCGCAGCGGATCGTGCCGGCCTCGGCGACCGGGTCGTGCTGGGTCCAGTCAGCGCGCAGCCGCTGAATCGCCTGGGTGCGGTCACGCACGAAACGGCGGCGCTGCAACTCGAGCATTCCGAGTGCCCTGACGATCTCGGGCTCCTGTGCGGCCCCGAGCTCGTCGCGAGCGGTGAGCACGACCTTGGCGATCGACAGCGCGTCTCCGGGATCGGTCTTGCCGGGTCCGCGGCGGTGGCGCTCGCGATGCGTGCGCCATGCCGGAACCTGCAGCACTTCGAAGCCGGCGCCGGCCAGCGCGGTCACCAGGCAGCGCCCGTAGCTGCCTGGGCTCTCAACACCGATGACCGCGTCCGCGGCCTGGTGATCGACCAGCCAGTCGATCAGCTGGCGATAGCCCTTGGGGCTGTTGCTCAGCGTCAGGTGTGCGATCAGGCCGCCGCGTTCATCGATCAGCGCGGCGGCGTGGGTGTGCTTGTGAACGTCGATGCCGACGATCAAGGTGACCTCCTGGCTCGTGGGTAGAGTCGAGGCCGGGCCGGCAAGCGACGCTTCTGTGTCGATGCAGCCACATCGGCGCGAAATCTCCTATCAAGTCAGCATTGCCGGCCCGCCCGCATCCCGCCGGTCGACAAATCGAACGCAGGCCAAAGAGACACTCTGCGCCAGCGTCGGTGCAGATCAACTCTCTCTCGGCACGCCTTTTGCCTGAGTCAAACCGGCAGGCGCGGGGAGCCTCGCCGCCCTGCCGGACGGCGTGGCCAACGCTAAGACACAGATCTTCCCGTTCCAGCGGGGGGTGTAGGGCGGCGTGAGGATCTGGCGGGCGCCGAGCTCTGAGAGGAGCGCGGCGAACTCGAAGCTTCTGGAGTAGCATTGAAGCGGTTGTCGCACATGACCGCCTGCACCGGGCCGCAGCCCTGCTCGATGAACCACGCGCTGGCGCGCCGCAAGGTCGCGGTGACGGTCGCGGCGTCTCTGAGCTGTGCAGCTCGCAGTAGGCCAGGCGGGTGTGGTCATCAATAACCCCGATCACGTAGGTGGTGCCGGCCTGGCGGGACTTGTGCTGCTCGGCGCGCTGCCCGGTGGCCCAGTGCCCAGGGCGGTCGAACTTCGGCACCTGAAGCGCATCGATGTGCAACAACGCCCCGGCTTCGGCCCACTCATAGCGTCGAGACGATCGCCGCGGAACCGGCGGGCGGCGAGAGACGCCGCGCCGATGAAGGACCTTCCAGATCGTCGACCGGTGGCGGCCAGTGAGGACTTGCAACTGCATCGGTCCCCAGTTCGTCTTGGCCCTCGCGTCGAGGATCCGTTGCTCCTCCGAGGCGCTCAGCGCCCATGGACACGACCTCGGAATCGGCCGCATCGGCAGCGCCCACTGGCCCGCTGCTCGATCGCTAGGCGAACACGCCAGCCACCTCGATCTGGCCGTGCAAACAGTCGTCGGTGAGCAACCCATCGACCTCGCGATCGACCTGGCCGACTCACCCTGCTCAAGACGTTCGATCATCTCGCGCTTTGCGCGCAGTCCGAACTTGCACCTACCGTCTGACATGTCCGGCCCTCCTGGTGGGCGTTGGTGGCTCGCACCTCTCAGCCTCCGCCGGAGGCCGGACATCTCTCTTTCTCTAACCCACCAAACCCGTCCAGCAGGTCCGTGGGCACGTCACCTAGCGCTCGGGCTCGAGCACGAACATCTCGGCAGCCACGTCCTTGTGGGTGTCGACGCCGCTGATGAACGCGCGGACCTTGCGCCCGGTGACGCGCTCGGTCGTCTGGACGAACTCGTCCTCGGCGGCATGCTGGAAGTACGTGCGGATGTCGCGCAGCCGCTGGTGCTCACCGGCGGCGGCCATGTTGCGCTCAGCCGGCGTGAAGGTGTCCTCGAGCGTCGTGATCACCACGTCTGAGCCCGCATACTCCGAGCGCACGCGCGTCGGCCCGCGGCCGAACTGCTCCTTGTAGATGCGGACCATCTCGCGCGACAGCTCTGCCAGCGTGCTCGTGTCGCCCTGCGTCGGCGAAGCGTCCGGGGACTGATCCATGACGTGCTCCTGGCCCCGGTGGTTGACGGTCGCAGGGCAAGAGGCAGGGTCCTACGGCTGGGCGCACCGCAGTGCGATCCCCGTGATGGTGAGCTTAGACCACGTTGTCGTGGATCGGGTGATCAGGCCGGTCGTGGACGATCGTCAGGTGGTGCGTCAGCGCGCAGAGCTCCAGCGCGCGGTCGACGGCGCTGCCCGGCGCGGTGATGATCACGAGGTGGACGTCGTCGACCTTGGCGCGATTCTGCGCTTCGACGAGCGTGCGCATGCCGGTCGAGTCGATGAACGTCGCGCCCGACAGGTCGACGACCAGCGAGTCGAGGTCGTCTCCACGCATCCTCATCCCCGACCGCAGCGCCCGGGCGCTGGCGATGTCGATCTCGCCGCTGACGACGACGACCAGCGTTCGTCCCTGCAGCGTGCGCTCGACGCCGCACGTCCCCGGCAGCACGGGAGGTGTGGCGGCGGCCCTAGGCATGCGGTGGCTCCGACGGCTCGGCGACGGTCGCCAGGACCGCCGGCCGATGGGCGGCGAGCGGCGGGCCGCCACGCGCGAGCGCACGGCTCCAGACGCCGACCGCACCGCAGCGCGGGCACATGCCTCCGAGCGGGTCGTCGGGTGAGCGGCGGACGGTGAGGTGGCAGACGGGGCACGACAGGTGCACGACGACCTCCGATGCATTCTCCGCGGAGCGCCGACACGAGACCTGGCGGATCTCGGTAGTCGCCTGTTGGCTTGCCTGTGGCCGCTGCGACCCCTCCCGGAGGCCGCCGCCTACCACGACCGATCCTACGCCGAACCGACGCGTCGTGTCAGGGATTTGGGTCGCCGACGGACCTGTCGCTCGTGACGCGTCAGAGTCTCATCATGTTCGACACGATCCGGGTGTCCGCCGAGGGCACGCGCGGCGAGCTCGTCCTCGACCGGCCCGACAAGCTCAACCCGCTCAGCCCGCTCACGCTGCGCGAGATCGCCCGGGCCGCCCGCTGGTTCGACGAGGAGCGATCAGCGGTCCGCGTCGTCGTCATCTCGGGCGCTGGCAGGGCGTTCAGCGCCGGCGCCGACCTCGCCGCCTTCGGCGACGCCGGACGCGACGTGCACGCCGACGCCGACGCCGGGCGGCTCATGACCGAGGCCGTCGAGGGGATGGCCGCGATCACGATCGCCAAGCTCCACGGCTGGTGCGTGGGCGGCGGCCTGGTCCTCGCGACGGCATGCGACCTACGCGTCGCCGCCGACGACGCGCGGTTCTCGATCCCGGAGGTCGATCTCGGGCTGCCGCTGACGTGGGGCGCCATCCCCCGGCTCGTCCGCGAGATCGGGCCGGCGGCCACGAAGGACCTCGTCATCACCTGCCGCCCGTTCGGGGCCGACGAGGCACTGCGGCTCGGATTCCTGGCGCGCGTCGCGGCGCCCGGCGAGCTCGACCAGATGGTCGCCGAGCTCGCGGCGTCGATCGCGGCCAAGTCGCGCATCGCGGTGCAGGCGACCAAGCGCCACGTCAACGCCGTGGCCAACGGCATGAGCCAGGCAGACCGGTCCTGGTCTGACGCCGACGGGCTGATCGCCGCGCTCGCCGACCCGGAGAGCCGCGCCGCGGCGGTCGCGTACCTCCAGCGCGTCCGCGGCACCTAGCGCGGCGAGAACGGCGAAGGCCGGGCCTCTCGGCCCGGCCTTCAGCATCTGGGTGGCGCGCTTTGCGGCGCCTGGCGGCAGGTCAGTACCGCCGGAAATCAACACTGATGTCGTATGTCACGCCCTGCGGTCCGGCGGCTCAAGCTCATCCATCGAGAAGCTCCTCACGCTCGGTCGGGGTTCTACGTCCACGCTACCACTCGCACCAAACGCGTCGACACGGCTGGACACGGGCGATGACCGCCCAAGTATTGCTCCAGATTTCGGTTTCTGTGCCGAAATCACGCTAGATTCACGCTACCCGCACACGACATGGGGATGGTGCCGGTCGGGAGAACCTCGAGGAAGGGATGGGGTATGACCAGCACCGAGCAGGCTGCCCGACCGCACCCTCGTGGACGTTGGCACCGTCTGGGGATCACGCCCGTCGCGGTCGCCGTCGTCGCAGCGCTCGTCGCGATCGGCGGCGTGACCTCGATCATCGAGGCCGAGCGCGCGGTGACGATCCCGATCCCCGTTCCGCTTGTGAAGGTGCGAACGGAGTCAGGCGGGATCGTGCGCGAGCGCCTGATCCCGATCGGCGGCGTTCCGGTCGCCTTGGACGTCGATGAGCGGAAGCTGCTCGGCCTGCTGTGGCCCGACGTCGACGTCTCCGTCGGCCTGCTCGCCCTCGAGGAGCTGCCCGGCAGCCCGATCGTGCCGGTCGTGCAGATCAAGCGCAACGGGCTCGCGATCGCGCGCAACGCCCCGGCGCCGCCGCTGAAGATCGACCTGACGCTGCAGCTGCTGGACGCCGGCGCCGGGTTCTCGAACCTCGCGACGATCACGTACGGCTACGAGACGACCGAGGGCGGTCTGGTCCCGCCGAACTTCCGCACCAAGCTGATCGGCCCGCTCGCCGGCGGCTTCATCGACCCGCTCGAGGCCGTGGTCGAGACGCCGGGCTACTCGGCGCCGCTGAAGATCAACGCCCAGGTCGTCACCCCGGGGCTCGATGCCAAGTTCAGCGTCGCTGCCAATCCGCTGCCCGAGCGAATCCATCTGATCGAGGACCCGCGCGACGACGGCCTGGACTTCCACCTCGACCACAACGGTTCGATCCCCGACGTCAAGCTCGACGCGACCGCGGACATCCGCGACCGCGGCGACCAGCGCGTGCGTCACGTCGACGCGCACGTCGAGCGGATGCCGCAGTCGCTGGACCTCCATCACACGTCCGTGGGCGAGCACACGTTGATCGACTACTCCCACACGTCAGCACTGCCCCGGGGGCCCGACCTGCAGGCCGGCTATCGCGACACGAAGGGAGACGGCACGATCGTGATGGACGCCGGCGTCAAGGTCGCCGGGCTGCCGAACCACATGACCGGCGCCGTCGAGATGATCCCCGACGACGACGGCGGCGCGGCGATCGACAAGTTCGACTTCAAGGTGCTCGGCGGCGGCGAGATCGAGTCGCTCGAGTTCCTCGCGCGCAACTACACCGGCCCCGCCGGGCCGATGCCTGAGCCCGTGCTCGGGCCCGACCAGCTGGTCACCGCGGCCACGCGCCAGATGCCAGACGGCAGCTCGCGCTTCCGCGCGGCCGGCCGGCTGCTCGGTGTGCGCGCCGTCCAGCTCGACCGCCAGGCCGCCGACAACCAGCAGATCGACGTCGTCGCCGACCTCGGTGACGGCGAGCAGCCGCTGCGCGCCCTCGTCGACCTCGACAACCGCGGCCCGGGCGGCCCGTCCGACCCCGCCAAGCGCTTGCGCCTCGCGCTCGACACGACAGTCGATCCGCTGCCCGGCGGGCCGATCCACGTCAACTACGACCCGGCGCGCGGCGGCGGCGCGACCACGCTCATCTATGACTCGCCGCAGACCGTCGATGTCGATGTCGACGCCGTGATCGCCGAGGGCGACACGACCGACGCCTGCGGCCAGTCTGAGGTGACGTGCCTGAAGGCGCGCATCGAGCATCTGCCGCCGCACATCGAGGCGCGCGTTCCCGGCAAGGACGACACGGACTTCAAGCTGTCGCACACCGGCACCGGGGCGCCGCCGGACGTCCGCGTCGAGGTCGACCGCACGCCCGTCGACCCCAACGGCCGCTCGTACGCGAAGGTCGCGCTCGACGACGTTCCCGCGGAGGTCCGCGGACGCCTGGACATCACCGACAACGACGTCGTGCGCGCCGCGGAGTTCCACGCCTGTGCGTGGGACTTCGAAGACGCCGTCTGTGGCGTCGGCGGGCAGTTCGCGCTCGGCCGCGTCGCGTTCACCGTGCGCGATCAGCCCACCCGCGTCGGGATGCCGCCGCGCCCCAAGGGCGCAGAGAACTTCGTCAGCGTGATCTCGCGCGATCCGGTCTTCGGGCGCGACGACGACGACCACTTCGAGGTCACCGGCCGGGTCTCCGACGTCCGCACCGTGGCCTTCCGCCAGCGCGACACCGACGACGACGGCGAGGCCGACGGCACGCTCGGCGTCGAGGTCGACGTCGGCGCCGCAGGCGGGCCGTTCGACGCGGACGTCGACACGGCGGGCTTCATGGCGAACCCCGAGGACGAAGACGTCAACCTCGGCGCGACCAAGAGCAACATCAACGTCAACGTCGCCACGCTCCCCGGCCACTTCACCGCATGCGTGCGCGCGAACGACAACCGCAAGCCGCCCGCTGCGCCTGAGGTGGGGTCGCCGCTCCTCGACACGCTCCTGGCCGCCTGCGACCGGACTGACGTGCTCGGGTATGACCGCGAGCCCGACAGAGCGGACGACGACCTGCAGTCGACGCCGCTGTCGGTCGTGTACGACGCCGCCACACCCACCCAGGTGAGCGCAAAGGTGGCGTCGACGCGGCCCGACCGCGAGGACGGCGACCGCCAGGCGACGACCGAGCTGGAGGCCACCGTCAAGAACGTCCCGCGCAAGCTGCGAACCGACGTGATCACCCCGGTCGCACCCGAGGGCGGCGAGGCCGGGCGCAAGCTCGAGTTCGCCTACGACGCCGACGACGGGAATCCGGCGACACCGGCGAGCGACGACATCGTGGACTCGATCGCCTTTGAGCTCGCGACACGCCGTGCCGACTCCTTCTGCGAGGACCCGCGGGCCAACCGCAAGGCCGTGTGCGTGTCCGGGGAACTGCGCGACCTACCGCAGAACATGACCGTCGAGTACGACCCCGACCCGGTCAAGGCCGACGTCAGGCTGGCCTCCAGGCGCCCGGCGGGTGTCAGCGAGAAGCTCTCGATCAACCCCGATGTCGGCGGCCTGCTGCCCTTCCGCCTGTCCTCGGTGTCCCCCGACGAGGACCCGATGGTGCTCGACGCACGCGTCGAGGAGCTCACCGACGAGATCGTCGGCAAGCTGCAGAGCGTCAACCTCGAGGGCGAAGACGCCAACGCTTCGACGGGCCCGCTGGAGGAGTGGATCGACACCTGCAGCGACGGCGACGACAATGACGGCGACGACAAGCCCGACCTCAAGGACGAGGACTGCGAGCCGGACGTCGCGAACTTCTCGTTCGACGCGTGCCCCGGGGTCAGCGACGACCAGCTCGCGTCGTGCGCTGGTGTCAGGAGCATCTCCTTCAAGGCCACCAACGCCCTTGCCGGCGACCAGCTCAACGGCCCGCAGGACCCGTTTCTCGTCCCGCCCAGCCCGGCTCCCGCCGACGCGGCGCACCCCGTCACCCAGAACTTCTCCTTCGTCGAGCGCGGCGACACGTTCCGCGCGATCGCCACGATCAGCAAGTTCAAGCGCGTCTCGCTGGGCAAGCTCAGCAACAACACGCCGAGTGCGACGACGAAGCTGGGCGCGGCGTTCGGCAACGGTGACGCGTCCGACAAGATCCGCGCCTATGTCGACCGCGACACCGGCAAGGAGACGCTCAAGCTCGACGCGATCATCGCCGAGGCGCCGCAGGCGATCAACGTCTGCATCCGCTCCAAGATCCATTCGGGAGGTGTGCGCAGCGGCCCCGGCTTTGGCTTCTGCGACGCGGCTCCGGCCGACAAGAAGGCGATCGAGATCGCGCTCGTGCGGCCGGCCGCGACCGGCCGGCCCGACATTCGCGTCGACGGTCTCGAGCTCACCAAGGGCGGCAACGCCGAGATCCTGCGCGGCATCCCGAGCCCCGACCCGGCGAACCCGGACCCGGCGCTCGCGATCGAGAACCTCGGCGACGCCGTCCAGGTCCTCGCCGGCGAGGACGCCGACCTGCAGGTCGACGGCATCAAGAAGGGCACCGGGATCTTGCCGGACACCCTCGCCACGGTCGCGGACCGCATCGAGTTTCACCTGCAGGACTTCAACGGCAAGCTCAAGGCCGGCTTCCCGCGTGACCCGCTGGCCGGCACCCCGGCGTCCGCGGTCATCGCGTCTCCGAACTACCTGCGCGTGATCAAGGCGCGCTCGAGCTCGCTGTTCGAGGGCTCGGTTCCAGACCTCAAGCGGATCAAGCTGACGAAGGCCATGTGTGACGCCGCGGACGTGCGCTACCCGCCGGCGAGCGACTTCACCGAGACATACCGCCCCGAGTACACGTGCGTCAACGCGATCGCTGCGCAAGGCAAGTCGCTCGATATCACCGTGCGCAAGGAGGACGCCGACGGCGAGGTCCTGTCGCTCGACGACGCCGGCATCAGCACCGTGCCGGCGGGCGCGAACGGCCTGATGGCGTCGATTGCCAAGTCGCCCGAGCCGGCCAAGGACAGCCCGGTCTGCGCCCAGCACACCGACGCGAAGCTGCCGGCTGGCTGCCGCCCACCGCTGCTGTCGTTGGAGGCGCCACGCGGGCCGCTCCAGCACCCGCTGCTGCGCGGACGGCTGGCCCTGGGGTCCAAGGACCTCGTCGAGCGGCTCGGCGCCCAAGGCCCGATGGACGTGCTTTCAAAGCGCGCGCACTTCGACGTGGGCTTCGGGCACGACTCCTGGGACGTGCCCGGCGCACGCATCAAGGTCGGCCTGCGCGGTGAGCAGACGGCGCTGCTGGCAAACCTCAAGCTCGAGGTTCCGCAGTTCCTCGACCTCGACCCGATCACCTCCTACACGTGTGCGCACCTCGGCGAGGCTGACCGCGGCGACTGCGACGAGCCGGAGGTCCGCGCCGAGACCAACCGCGGCTACAAGGCGAAGGACATCCGCATCAAGCTCGTCGGCTCCAACGTCGGCCACGGCGAGCGCGACCTCGACACGATCGGGCCCGACGGGCGCCTGAGCCTGCTGTTGCACGACTACGACGAGGCGGCGGAGGTCGTGCTCACGGGCGCGCCCCCCGCGCCGGGCACGATGGGCTCGGTGCCCTATGACGCCGAGGTCGGCCGTCAGCCGCCGCCGGGTCCGTACGACGACGGCCTCGTGATCCCCGGCTACACCGACCTCGCGGTGTTCCTGCGCAACCACTACGACATCGCGTCGTCCAGCCACGCCAAGCGACAGCAGCTCTTCGCGCAGGTCGACGGCCGCGTCAACCACCCGCTCGACCTCACAGTGCGCCTGCTCGAGAACGACCAGGACGGCGCCAAGGGCGAGAACCGCCATGGTGAGGTCGTCCCCAACCAGCAGATCACCGCGCGCAACGTCCCCTGCGCCGGGCGGCCGGCTTGTGCCCCGTACGCGGGCGAGAGCTTCGCGCTGCCGAGCTTCCGCCTGCGCGCCGAGGTCCTCGGCGAGGGTGAGGTGCCCAAGCGGCGCTGCGAGCAGGGGATCACGCCGGAGGACAACCTCGGCTTCACCGCCTGCCTGATCCAGGTCGACCCGGTCACCCGCTGGATGAACGTCGACGTCAATGCCCGGCCGAGTCCCGCCCGTGACCCGGCGCGCTCGATCGAGGCGGTCGCCGACACGATGGAGCAGCGCTTCGACCTGCGCGGCTTCCGCAACGTCAACGACAAGAGCGTCCCTGCGCTGTTCACCCCTCAGGCGTCGCTGCGTCTGAGCGACATGGAGGTCGGGCTCAAGCTCGGTATCGGCGCCCCCGGCGGCCTCGCCGCAGCGTCGACTGAGCTGTCCATGTTCGGCGACCTGATCCCGCACATCACCGGCTATGCGACGAGCCAGAGCAAGATCGGCGTCAAGGCGACGGCGATCCACGCCACGTCCGTCGGCGACCCGTCGCTCCCGGGCAGCGGCCGCACCGAGGTCGCCACCGACCTGCGCGGTTACTTCCGCACGCTGTTGCACGCGGAGGCGCTGTTCGGCCTGCTGTCGGTGACGGCGCACCACGACACGCCCGAGAACGCGATCGGCCTCAAGTTCCTCGCCTGCGACACGGGCGATGCGATCGGCGCCACGAACGTGATGACCGTGACCAACGGCGACGGCACCGCGGTCGCTGGGCTGGATCCGGCGCTCAACCAGATCAGTCCGGCTTCCGCGGTGATCGCACTGGTGGACCTGGTCGTCACGCACGTGCTGTGCATCGCGGACACGATCGCCGGGTTCGAGCACCACGACCAGGTCAACGTCAACCACCCCTCGCCGCGCTGGACTGAGCCCGGGCACCCGATCCCGGACATCGGCGCGAAGCCGAGCGAAACACCGAGTGAGGCGCTCGTCGAGCAGGACGTCGGCCGTCAGGACCGGACAATCAGCAGCCCGCTGACCACGTGCGGGACGATCGTCGCGCGCAAGCTGACGATCTCCGCGAAGCTCACGGTCGGCGTGTTCGGCGGACTCGTCCAGAATCGATCCAAGGCTCGCCTGCTCGGAGGATTCCCCGGCGGGCCCGGCCAGATCGGCGGCTCGGCGGACTGCGGCAAGCTCATCCTCGACGTCGAGGACCTCGTCGTCACCGGCACCGGCAGCATCGATGCAAGCGGCGCCGCGGGCATCACCGACAACGGCGGCACGCCCGCGTCCGGGCTCGGCGGCGGCGCCGGCCACGTCGGCGCCGGTGGCGCGGCGGGTGGCGGCCGCGGGAGCGGTGGCGGGACATACGGCGACCCCGATCTGACCGAGTTCGGGTCGCGGGGCCGCGGCGGATCCGGCGACGTCGCCGGCGGGGCTGGTGGCGGACTCATCGAGATCTCGGCCCTGAAGTCGATCCAGATCGATGCCGCCCCCGGCGCCGACAAGTCCGCGATCCTCGCTGATGGCGAGAAGGGCGCAGACGCCGGCGCCGATTGCACGCTCACCGCTGCAGGCGGCGGCTCGGGCGGATCGATCCGCATGATCGCCAACCGCGTGACCGTGGCTAACGATCGCGTCGTCCAGGCCTTCGGCGGAGACGGCGGCGCGGGCGCGACCGGTGGCGGCGGTGGCGGCGGCGGCAAGGTCCGCATCGACGCGGTGATCAAGAAGGTCCCCGCGAGGCTCGCCACACCGAGCTTCGAGCCGCACCTCGCCACCCGCGGCGGTCTCCCCGGCACGCTGGGTGCCTGCGCCGATGGCGTCGCCGGCAGCAACGGGCAGGTCCTGGGTCACGACGTCGTGCGCGCCGCGACGGTCATCCGCGTGACTGGCGCCATCAACGAGGACACCACGAACCCGTGGGTTCCGGGCCACGTCAATCTGCAGATCCAGGCGATGCAGAACGGTGGCGGGCCGATCAAGATCTGGGTCTGCCACGAGAAGCTGGCCTGGGGCGCATCGGACCCGTTCACCAATCCCGCCCTCGACCCGGGGCCCGGCACGGGCCGCAGCGCAAGGACGCCAGGCCACGCGACGTCGCGCCTGGCCGTCGAGCACGATCCGACGGACACCGATCCGATCCCCGGCGACGAGTGCGACTTCTACTTCATCAGCGAGCCCGACGCAGCTTCGACGGACGACCCGGACAGGGAGACCTACACCGCGAACGTGCGCTACCCGCGCTCGGGCAACCTCACCAACGCCTACCACGGTTTCTGGGCGTTCGCCCAGGACGGTGACCAGGCGAGCACGCAGCAGCCGCTGCGGCCGAAGTACTCACCCGTCAAGGTCGGCTCGGACACGCAGACCCCCATCATCAAGAGCACGAGCGCGAAGAACCAGCGCGGCATCTGCACAGGCCTCGGTGCGCCCGGTCTGCCCGAGCCGATGTGCCTCGACGTCGCGACGGCGATCTTCTCGATGACCGTGTCCGACCAGGGCGGCTCGGGCGTCGTGAAGACGAGCTGCGCCGTCGACCCTCCGGCAAACGGAAACCTCAGCGCGTACAACATCCCCTGCCGGCCCGGCGACGAGGTCAGCGTGCCGCTCGGCGGCGACGGTCTCAAGGTCGTCGACGTGCGCGCCGACGACCAGGCCGGCAACCGCGGTGTCGGCGGCCCTGACAAGCAGATGACGTTCTTCGTGGACGACAAGGCCCCCGCTGCACCGACGATCCAGTTGACGGACCTCGGCCCGCAGACCAACGGCTGGTACAAGCAGAAGCCGACGCTGACCATCGACGCGTCCGACCCCGCGGCGAGTGCGGGCTTCGACTATGACGACGAGAAGCCGATCACGGTTCTGATCGACGAGGGAAGCACCACCTGTGGGGCGGCGTTCGGCGGCTCCGTCACGATCTGTGAGGCGTCCGCGACCGGCGCGTTCGTGCCGAGCACCGGCAGCCATACCTTCAAGGCCTACGCGACCGATCGCATGGGCCATCGCTCCGCGGTGCGCGGGACATGTGCAGGGTCGGCGACGCCGAATGCGTGCACGATGCAGGTCGACACCGCCGCGCCGGACACGCACTTCTTCATCGGGCCGAAGCACCCGGACGGGGACGCGAGCTACTACCGCACGTCGCCGCTCTTCGCCCTCAGCGTCTACGACAACGCCGGCGGGTCCGGCGCGGGGCCAGAGCTGCCGCTGTCGCAGACGCAGGTCAAGGTCGACGACGGCGCGTGGCATGACTACGACCCGGCCGACGACGCCGCCAACCGGCTTGGCGACGGCGCCCACACGGTGTGCTTCTACTCCGTCGACGTCGCGGGCAACAGGGAGGCGTCGCACTGCTCCGACGAGATCCTCGTCGACACCACTGCGCCGCAGACGTCGCTGACCGTCGCTCCGGCTGCGCCGGGCGGGTCGAACTCCTACTACACGTCGGCGCCGACGCTGAATCCGTCCGCTGGCGAGCTGCCGACGCTCGTGGGAGTCGATGCCTCGGGTCTCGATCCCGCCGAGTCGGAGTACCAGCTCGACGACGACGCCTGGAAGCCGCTGGCGCAGTTCCAGATCACCAAGAACGGCCGTCACGAGGTGCGCGTCCGCGCTGTCGACCGCGCCGGGAACGCGGCCGCGATCACCGAGCGCGTGGTCTTCCTGGACCGCACGCAACCGCAGGCCAACGTCGGCTCCTACCCGCGACGCGCGAACGATCGCGGGTACTTCCGTCAGCCGCGCCAGAACTGGATCAGCGCGCTCGACCCGCTCGACGCGCTCGGCGGTGCGGGCTCGGGCAGCGACAGCGCCTCCTACGAGATCGCGATCCCGCCGCTGGGGCCGGCGCCGTTCGCGCCGTACACGGGCACGGTCGCGCTCGGTCACGGTCCGCACACGTTCCGCGCGACCGCGCGCGACCGCGCCGGTCTGGTGAGTCCTGCGGTGTCGCAGAGCTCGAAGATCGACCTGCGTGCGCCGCTGCCGACCGTCGGCCTGCCGGCGCCTCCGCTCGTGATCGCGACGCCCAGCGTCGTAATGCGCTGGGCCGCCACCGACGCTATGACCCCGATGACGCGCGTCAGCATCGTCGTGCTGGACGCCAACGACGCGCTCGTACGCCGGTTCGACGTCACGCCGGGCGGTGCCTTCGCCGCAAACGGTGGTGGCGCGCTGACCTGGAACGCGCGCAACACGGCCGGCAAGCTCGTCCCGATCGGCGTCTACCACTACCGCGTCCAGGCCACCGACGAGGCCGGCAACACCGCGATCTCGACGGACTCCACGGGCTTCACGCTCGCGCTGGTCGGCAGCTTGCTCGGCGGCTGATTGCTGGGACGGATTCACGCATGCAGGGTGGGCCGGTAGCTGAGCTGTTGGGTGTGGCCGTCGAGCGTCCGGCTCTCGATCAGCTCGAGGTCGAAGTCGGCCGCACCCGCGAAGATCGGGTCGGTCCCGGTCTGACCGGTGATGACGGGGAAGAGCGTCAGCTTTACGAGGTCGACCAGGCCGGCGGCCATCAGCGCCCGGTTCATCGACAGGCTGCCGTGCGAGAGCAACGGCACTCCGGACTCCTGCTTGAGCTTGGCGACGACGTCGACGGCGTCGCCGCGCACGAGCGTCGCGTCCGGCCACTCGAGCGGTCCTTCCAGTGTCCCTGACACCACCGTCGTCGGCAGGTTCCTCAAGCGGGTGTTTACTGGGTCGCTGACCTCGGGGCCCAGCACCTCCATGAACTGCCGAAAGGTGTTGGCCCCGAGGACGAGCCGCTGCTCCTCGCCATACAGGGCGAGGCGGCGATCGAGGAACTCGGGACCTTGCTTGCCCCAGTAACCGCCCCAGTCGCCGTTGCTGTCGTACGAGCCGTAGCCGTCGAGGGTGCAAAAGACGTCGAACGTGTACGTCGCGCTCATGATGCAACGCCCGGGCGCGTCCACTGGGGTACCGGTCGACCGCCGTTCCTGGGCCCCATCGGCGCACCGTGCTCGTCGGTGCGCAAGAAGGAGTGCGTCGGGATCTGCGGCCACCCTTCGGGCGAGTCCTCCCACTCCTCCCGCCGACCGTACGCGGTCCTGTCGAGCAGGCCGAACAGGGGACTCATCACCTCGTCGCCACGGCCGGTCGTCCAGTACGTCAGGAAGATCTTGTCCTCCCGCCGCAGGTAGCACGCGATCCGGCCGGTGTGGGCCACCGTGGGGTCGTGGAGGTGGGCGTTGGAGTACCACGGCGTCGTGTAGCCCATGAAGTCGCAGAATGCCGCGAGCTCCTCGTACGGTCCGTCGCTGAGGATGGCGAACGTGACCCCGTAGGCGTTGAGGCCGGCGGCGTCGGCGGCGTGCTGCATCGGCCAGGAGTTCCTGGTGCAGCCCTCGCACTGCCACTCCCATGGCTCCCCGGCGTAGAACATGTGGCTGTACACGACCAGCTCGTCGCGCCCGTCGAAGACATCCCCGAACGGGACCGGGCCGTCGGGGCCGACGACGGTGGTGTCGGGCTGCACCTCGGTCATGGGCAGCCTGCGCCGGGCCGCAGCGATCGCATCGCCCTCGCGGGTGTGGGCCTTCTCGCGCTTGCGCAACTCCAGGAGTCGTCGCTCGAAGTCGTCGTGGTCGGTAACGGTCGGGGCGGGCGTGGTCATGTGGTGTAACCTACAACCTCATGGTTGTAAGTGGGATGACGGACCAGGCGATCGACGAGCTGTTCCGTGCCTTGGCCGACCCGACCCGTCGCGACATCCTGCGGCGCTGCGCCACCGGCGAGCCCTCGGTGTCGCGCCTCGCGCAGGCGTACCCGATGAGCTTCGCGGCGGTGCAGAAGCACGTCGCTGTGATGGAGCGGGCCGGCCTGGTCACCAAGGAACGCCGCGGGCGCGAGCAGCTCGTGCGCAGCGACGCCGCCGCGGTCAGCCGCGCGCGGCGGACCCTCGACGAGCTCGAGTCAGCTTGGCGGGGCCGCGTCGAAAGGATGTCTGACGTGCTCGCCGAGAGGACACCTTGAGCGTCACAAGCGTCGACACCGACTACGACAACCTGACCGTGACCCTGATCGCCGAGTTCGACGCTCCGATCGAAGACGTGTGGGAGCTCTGGTCAGATCCGCGCAAGCTCGAGCGCTGGTGGGGTCCGCCGACCTATCCGGCGACCGTCGAGAGGCACGACTTCACCCCGGGCGGCGAGGTCGCGTACGTCTTGACCGGCCCGGACGGCGACATGCGGGGCGTGTGGCGCGTCACGGCGGTCGATCCGCCGGCCGCGCTGGAGTTCACCGACTCCTTCGCCGACACGGACGGGACGCCGGTCGCTGACATGCCGGTCAGCAGCGTCACGGTCCGGATCACCGAGCGCGACGGCGGCACGCGGATGGAGATGCGTGTGACGTTCGAGTCCCGCGAGGACATGGAGAAAGTGGTCGGCACCGGCACAGTCGAGGGCTGGCAACAGGCCGTGGGACAGATGGACGCCCTGCTTGGCTAGCGTCGCGATCCGTGCCAAACGGCTCAGGCACTCGGCCGCTCACGGTGGCCGAGCCGGCGCCTGAGCTCGAGCGCCAGCGCCAACGCGAGGCGGCGCTCGCCGGGCCGGTAGCCGAGCAGGTCACTGGCCCGCGCGACGCGTTGGAGGACGGTGTTGCGGTGGGTGTGCAGGCGGGCGGCGGCGCGCGGCGCGTTCTCGGCCTCGTCGAGGAAGATGCGCAGCGTCTCACGTAGCCGCGCCGCCGATGCGCTGTCGGCGGCAAGGGGTCCGAGCGTTGCGTGGACGAACTCCGTGGCGCGCTGCTCGTCCTGCGCCGCGAGCGCGGTGATCTCCAGCTCCGCGTAGGTGGCGACGCGCCCGCCGTCGGGGTTGGCGGCGAGCAGTCTGTGGATGCTGAGCGCGGCCTCGTGGCTGCGGCGGAAGCCGCTGACCCCGCGACCGGTGGGCCCGAGCGCGACGCGGACGTCTGGATCGCCCTCCGACAGTGCGCGCGCGAGGTCGGCGGCCTCGAGCGGCCGGTCGCTGCCGATCCATGCCCACACGGTTGTCGTGGCGGCGGCGAGCGTGAGCGGCTGACGCGCGCCGGCGGCCCGCGCGACGGCCAAGCCGGCCGCCTCCAGCGCGCTCGGCGCTGCGTCGTGCGAGTCGGCCCAGATGACGAGCGCGGTGTGGTGGCGGGTGAGGTCGTAGCGCAGGCGCCGGCCCGCCGCTGCGGTGTCGAGCGGGGCGCCGTCGAGGACGAGCCTGATCGTCTCGGCGCGGCGGGCCAGTTCGCCGCCGAGGACCTGTTCGCGCTCGCGTTGCATCTCGGCGATCACGCGTCCGACGACCTCGTCGACGTAGGTGAACATCAGCTCCATCGAGGCATCGAGGACCGCCGCCAGCTCGGCGCCCGAGCTCGTGACGTCGTGCGCAGCCGCCGTCCACCTGCGCCACAGCACCTGTTGGCCGCGGCGATAGCCCTGGTAGACCGCGTCGGCCTCGATGCCGCGGCGCACGAGCGTGCGCGCGAAGTCGAGCGCCTCGGGCGGGACGACGGTGGGCGGCGGGTCGGCGGCGCGCCGCGCGACTGCGAGGAAGCGGCGCACGTTGGCGCGGTCGCTGGCGCTCGTCTCGCCCGCGATCGCGGCGTCGGCGCCAAGGATCGGCATGGTGCCGACGACCGCCGCATCCATCGCGGCCACGATCGCGTCGACGTCTACCTCGACGCGATCGGCGATCTCGGCCATGACCGCGAAGACGTCCATCCACAGAGTGTGCCACTGCACATGTGTCTCATGCAACTTCGTGCGCGGCACCATGGCCGGAGGCGCTGGGCGAGCGTACCTTCACGCCATGTTCGAGCGAGAGGAAACCATGACCAACCACTTCGACGTCCTGATCGTGGGCGCCGGGATCTCCGGGATCGGCGCCGCCTGTCACCTGACATCCCGGCTGCCCGGCAAGACCTACGCGATCCTCGAGGGACGCGACGCGATCGGTGGGACCTGGGACCTGTTCCGCTACCCGGGAATCCGCTCGGACTCCGACCTGCAGACGTTCGGCTACGCGTTCAAGCCGTGGACGAGCGAGAACGCGATCGCCGGGGCGCACGAGATCCTCGATTACCTCCGCGAGGCCGTCGACGAGCATGACGTCGAGCGCCATATCCGCTTCGGGCACAAGGTCCTCGGCGCCGACTGGTCGTCGCGCGACGCACGCTGGACCGTGCGCGTGCAGCATGGCGACGAGGAGCGCGAGCTGACCTGCTCGGTCCTGTTCTCGGCGACGGGCTACTACGACTACGAGTCCGGCTTCCGGCCCGACTTTGCGGGCGAGGAGGACTTCGCCGGCCGCATCGTCCATCCCCAGCACTGGCCCGAGGACCTCGACCACAGGGGGAAGCGCGTCGTCGTGATCGGCAGCGGGGCGACCGCCGTCACGCTGATCCCGGCGATGGCCGACGAGACCGCGCACATCACGATGCTGCAGCGCTCGCCGAGCTACGTCATGACGCTGCCGGCGAAGGACCCGATCGCCAACGGCCTGCGGCGGCTGCTCCCCGGGAAGCTCGCCTATCGGCTCACGCGGCGAATCAACGTCGCCCGCCAGCGGCTCATCTACAACGTCAGCAAGCGTCACCCGGCGCTCGTCAAGTCGCTGCTGCGCGCCATGACCAAGCACCAGCTGCCGGCCGGCTATCCCGTCGACACGCATTTCAAGCCGCAGTACAACCCGTGGGACCAGCGCATGTGCGCGGTCCCGGACGGCGACCTGTTCAAGGCCATCAGCTCGGGCAAGGCGTCGATCGTCACCGACAAGATCGCCCGGTTCACGCAGCGCGGGATCCTGCTGGAGTCCGGCGCCGAGCTCGAGGCCGACATCATCGTCACCGCGACCGGGCTCAACATGCTCGCGTTTGGCCGCATGCAGCTCGCGGTCGACGGGGAGCCGGTCGCCGTCAACGAGTCGCTGACGTACAAGAGCATGATGCTGAGCGGGGTCCCGAACTTCGCGTTCGCGATCGGCTACACGAACTTCTCGTGGACGCTGAAGATCGACCTCGTCTGCGAGCACCTCTGCCGGCTGCTCGCGCACATGGACGAGCAGGGCTACGACACCGTCGCGCCCGTCGCCGACGACCCGACGATCGTCCGGCGCCCGTTGCTGGACTTCCAGGCCGGCTACGTGCAGCGCGCGGTCAGCGCGTTCCCGGCGCAGGGGTCGCATGGCCCGTGGACGGTGGAGATGAGCTACGCCGCCGACGTCACGCGGCTGCGCGAGGCCCCAGTGACCGACCCGGCGCTGCGCTTCGACCGTGCCGCCCTCAACCTCGCGCTGGTGGCCTGACATGGACCTCAACGGCAAGGTGGCGCTCGTCACCGGCGGGGCACGCGGAATCGGCCTCGAGACCGCACGCGCGCTGCATAGCCGCGGAGCATCCGTCGCGATCGTCGATCTCGACGCCGCGGAGAGCGAGCGCGCAGCCGCCGCCGTCGGCGAGCGAGCGATCGGCTTCGGCGCCGACGTCACCGACCTCCCCGCGATGCACTACGTCGTCGCGCAGACGGTCGCACAGCTCGGCCGGCTCGACATCGTCATCGCCAACGCCGGCATCGCCGGCACGCTCGGCACGGTGCGCGCACAGTCGCCAGAGGCGTTCGACCGCGTCATCGAAGTCAACGTGCTCGGCGTCCATCGCACCGTCCACGCGGCGCTGCCACACATCGTCGCGAGCGGCGGGCACGTCGTCCTGACGGCGTCGATCTACGCCTTCACCAACGGCGTCCTGCTCGCGCCCTACGCGGTCGCGAAGGCCGGCGTCGAGCAACTCGGCCGCGCGCTGCGCGCCGAGCTCGCCCGCCACGGCGCCTCGGCGGGCGTGGCGTACTTCGGGATGATCGACACGCCGATGACGCAGGACGGCTTCGGCGACGACCTCGGCGAGCGCTTCAAGGCGACCTTCCCGCGCTGGCTGCTCAAGCCCGTCGGGCCCGACGTGGCCGCTGCGGCGGTCGTGCGCGGCATCGAGCGCCGCGCCGCGCGCACGATCGCGCCGCGTCGCTGGGTGGCGCTGTCGCTGTTGCGCGGACTGCTGAACCCGCTGCTCGACCGCCGCGCCGAGCGCAACGCCGCGATCCAGCGTGTCGTCGCCGACGCCGACGCCGACGTGGCGCCGTCATGATGCGCCAGCTCACGAGCCTCGACGCGCAGTTCCTGGCGATCGAGGACGGCTGCACGCACGGGCATGTCAGCGCGCTGGGGATCTATGACCCCAGCACCGCACCCGGCGGGCGCCTGACGCTCGACGCGGTACGCGATCTCGTGGCGGCACGGATCCACCTGCTGCCGCCGTTTCGCTGGCGGCTGGCCGAGGTCCCGTTCGGGCTGGACCACCCCTACTGGTTCGACGACCCCGGCTTCGACCTCGACTTCCACATCCGCGAGCTGGCCCTCCCGGCCCCCGGCGACGAGCGCATGCTCGCCGAGCAGGTCGCGCGGATCGTCGCCCGACCGCTGGATCGCGCGCGGCCACTGTGGGAGCTCTACGTCATCCACGGGCTCGAGCACGGGCGCGTGGGCGTGCTGACCAAGATGCACCACGCCGCCGTCGACGGGATGTCCGGCGGCGAGGTCCTCAGCGTGCTGCTCGACCCGTCGCGTGAAGGTCGCGACGTCGCGGCGCCGGTCGCCGGGTTTGCGAGCGGGACGATGCCGGGCCAGCTGGCGATGCTCGGGCGTGGCGTCGCGGCGCTGCCGCTGCAGCCGCTGCGCAGCCTGCGGTCGCTGCCGAAGGCGCTGCCGCATCTCGATCAGGTCGCGACGATGCGCAGCCTTCCGGGCGTCAGGCCGCTCGCGGCAGTCAGCCGGCGCGTGGCCCGCGCCATCCCGCGGACCCGCGACGGCGGTGTGCTCGAGGGCCGCCGACTGCAGGCGCCGATGACGTCGATCAACCGCCAGATCGGCCCACACCGCCGCGTCGCGCTCTCGCAGCAGTCGCTCGCCGACGTCAAGCGGATCAAGGAGCACTTCGGCGTCACCGTCAACGACGTCGTCGTGGCGATCTGCGCGGGCGCGCTGCGCTCCTGGCTGGACGCGCGCGGAGACCTGCCCGACGAGCCGCTGCTGGCAATGATCCCGCTCTCGGTGCGCACGCCCGAGCAGTACGGCACGTTCGGCAATCGCGTCGCGACGATGCTGACGCAGATCCCGACTGACGTCGTCGACCCCGAGCAGCGGCTGCGCGCCGCGCACGAGTCGATGCGCTCGGCGAAGGAACGTCACAAGGCGGTGCCCGCCACCGTCCTGCAGGACGCCAACGCGATCGTTCCCGCCGCGCTGTTCGCGCGCGCCGCGCGCGTCACGACGCGGGTCGCCGCTCGCCACCCGAGCGAGGCGCCGGTGAACACCGTGATCTCCAACGTGCCTGGCTCGCCGGCGCCGCTCTATCTCGCCGGCGCGAAGCTGGAGTCGCTCTACCCGGTGTCCACGATCCTGCATGGGATCGGGCTCAACATCACGGTCATGAGCTATTGCGGTGAGCTGTGCTTCGGCGTCGTCGCCGACCGCGACCTCGTCGACGACGTCTGGTCGTTGACCGAGGCTTTGCGGCGCGCGCAGGAGGAACTGTGCGCGCTGGTGCCCGAAGCCGGCAGCGGTTAGCTCTCGCCCCGCGAGAGCTAACCGCCGAGCGCGTAACCAGGCGACGGGGACCCCGTACCGGCGGAGCACGTCGTCCTTGGAGATGACCGCCAGCTGCTCGACGCGTGCCTGGGCGACCAGCATGCGATCGAACGGGTCGCGGTGGTGCAGCGGTAGGTGGGCGGCCGCCGTCGCATGAGCGGCGTCGATCGCGAGCACCGGCACGGCGGCGCGCGCTGCGGCCTCGTCGAGTCGCGGCGCGTCGAGCTTGCCGGCGGCGCGTTTGATCTCGGCCTCCCAAACGGAGGCCGCGCTGAGCAGGACGGCGTCCGCTTCTTCGATCAGCGCGCGCGCGGTCGCGGGCAGGCGTTCATCGCCTGCTACCAGCCACAGGAACGCGTGTGTGTCGAGGAGGAGCCTCACGCCGCCGGCAGCCCAAACAGGTCGCCGTGCTCGTCGCCGTCGTCCTCCTCCCAGTCGCCAGGGTCACCGATCTCGCCCGCGAGCACGCCGAAGCGATCGACCCGCGGCGTCTCCGTCCCGGCCGCGACGATGCGTGCAACGGGGTGCCCGCTCTTGGTCACGACGACCTCGTGGCCGTCGGCGACCTCGCGCAGCAACTCGGATAGGCGCGTCTTCGCTTCGTGCACACCGACCTCGGTCATCCAACCAGCCTAGCATGCTTAGTCATAACGACTAAGTAGCTCGCCGCGCCTGCCACGGTGGCGCTGCAGCACTACCGGTGCGAATACCATAGTGGTACCGTTTTGGCATGAGCAAACAGATCGCGGTGCGCCTCTCGGATGATCTCGTCGCGTTCGTCGATGAGGTCGTCGGAACCGGCCGCGAGCGCAGTCGCGCGGCGGTGGTCGGCAAGGCCCTCGAGCGGGAGCGGCGGCGGCTGGTCGCCCAGCGCGACGCGGACATCCTCAAGAAGGCCGGATCGGACGCTGAGCTTGCTGGTCTTGCCGAGCATGCGCTCGGCTTGGACCGCGAGCTCTGATGCGCCCGATCCACATCGCCGCGCTGGACAAGCCGCGCCCGGTGTTGGTCCTTACCCGTGAGGTCGTCCGGCCCGTGATGAGCACCGTCACGGTGGCGCCGATCACGCGGACGGTTCGCGGGCTCTCGACCGAAGTCGCGGTGGGCGCGGCGAATGGGTTGGACGCGTCCTCGGTCGTCGCGTGCGATCACGTAACCACGATTCCTGCCGATGCGCTCGGGAGCCTGATCGGCGTGCTGCTCGACGATCAAGAGCTCGAGCTGGCGGCGGCGATCAGCGCGGCGTTCGACCTGGACCGTTGAGTGGGCACGCTCGGGCTCGAACCGAGGACCTTCCGCTTGTAAGGGCCATCGATCACGTGAAGCTGGGTGCCGTTGCGTCCCGTAGCCCGCTATCAAAGGCCGCATCGGACCACTTGCCGCGCCCGAGCTGAGAACACGCCGGGGAACAGGGCCATCTGAGGAACAGGATCAGGGACAGGCTCGTCGCCAGGTGCCGGGGTACCCCAGGGGTGGGGGGAAAGTCGGGGGTGCCTGTTCGCTAGTGACACCCATGACGTGAGCGCGATGGTGCTCGGCGTGCCGGTGCGCCTGAACCAACGCCTGAATGCCGGTCGAGTCGATGAACGTCGTGGCGGTCAGGTCGATCACGACAGGGCGGACAAACGAGAGGCCCGCCAAATGCGGCGGGCTCCAGAGAAGGCGGCGAAGCGGTCGCCCGTCGTGTTCTGCCCCGCATGGTCGGGGCCGTAGGGTTTGCGTACATCGAAGGCCTCTTTTCTTCGGTGTCGGGCCCGGGGTGTTGGTAGCACCGCCGGGCCGCTTTGCTGGTCCGGCCACCTGAGTACGTCGCGGTTCGCGCGTCAAACGACCGCCGGTCGACGCCGGCGCGCAGACAGATCACGTCGACCGCTCATGTGGCGCGTATGCGGGTGGCCGCCAGCACCGGTCTCGTCGGCGCAGCCACCGGGGATCCTTCGTGAGCGCTCACCGCGCCGCATCCGGCGCCCATCATGTTGGCGCGTCGACACTCGCTGTTGGGCTCGCCGTTCGCCCGTTCCGCTACGCGGAGGGGCGAGGCCGGACACCGGAAGCGCCAGCAACACGAAGCCACCTGGCGAGAGGGGCCTCCGAGCGGGGCCCGCGACGTCACACGAGGTGACGCGGCAATGCCCCATACAGCCGTTGACGTTCGCGGACCATTTCGGCCCGCGCCCGTTTCGTGACCGAGGCGTCGCTGACCGCCTCCCGCATCACGCAGTGTCACGACGAGACCGACATGGACCGACCCGCAATCGCGGGTCGGTCCACCGGCGGGTCGGCTCAGTCGAGGCCTGAGGTGTAGTACGCGGTGCCAGTCGCCGAAGCGCCGCGATCGCTGGTGACCTTGTAGCGGATGTCGAAGAACCCGCTCAGGGTCGGGTAGGTGTGGTTCCCGCGAATCAGGAATCCGCCTGCGGGATCGGCAACTGCTGTCCCGAACCCTGTCGTGCCGTCGCCCCAGGCGATTTGGACGATGTAGTCGGATGCCTGGGCAGCCGGGTTCGCGTCGGACATGTGCCCGATCGTGAACGAGTTCCCGCTCGGCGGTGCCACCTCGAAGTCCTCCGTCGCGAACAGCGGCGCGTCGTCGACCCTCGCGGTGCTGGACTTGGTCTCGCGGTAGATCGTGTTGCCGTCACGCTGGATCGTCAGCGTCGTCTCGACCTCGTAGGAGCCCTCCCCGGCCCAGGTGTGCGAGCCGCTGATGGTGCGGAACGTGCTCGTCACTGGCGTGATCGTGGCGGCGTTCTTCGTGCCGTCACCCCAGTCGACCTGCGCGGAGTACGTGCAGCCCGTGCAGAGCATGTCGACGTCGCCCAGCCTGCCATTGAACTGGTCGCCTTCGATGGCCGTGATCGGAGCCGCGCGGAAGCGCGGGGTATCGGTGACGGTGGCGGTGGCGCGCGCGCCTTCGTAGTTCTCGTTGGAGATGCAGAACGAGAAGTTGGTGCACTCACTGCGGCTGGCGCCGACGCGGATCGTGTAGGTGCCGCCATCGGTGTAGACGTGCGGGACGGCGACGTCTGCGCTGGAGAGGCCGTTGTACGTCACGAACGGGCTTGCGCCCATGCGGCCGTCGATCGTCTGGGTCGTGCCGTCGCCCCAGTCGATCCGGATGTTCCCGAGCCCGTTGAACTGAGTGACGAGCGTCCAGTGCGCGAGCGTCCCGGCGAGAGGCTGGTCCTCGACGCTGAACTGGTTGAAGACCGCCAGGAACCCCGCACCGCCCAGAGGCGCGTCGAGGACCCGGGTGTTTCCGACGTCCGCCAGCGCGTACGGAGCGCCGCACGTCGGGGGACCGAGGGGTAGGTACATGCCCGCGAGAACGAGCACCGGCTTGGAGCAGTTGCGCACCTTCGCCTTGATCGGCGGGTTCGCTCCCGTCTGGAGCGGAGCCGGGAATGTCCACCTTGCCTTGATGATTTGGAAGACCGACGTGTCGGTCCCCGGGCGTGCGGGCACCTCGAGGGCGACCTCACCCTGGCCGAAGTCGATCGTCCCGCTCACGGCCTCCTTCCAGGTGGCCGTGCCGACTCCCTGCCGGGTCGGCTTGCGAAGCTCGTCGGTGAACGACGTGACCCACTCGGTCTTCGTCGTCCCGTAGGTGAAATCCGCGGGATGCGCGACAAATGCCGCCTGCGCCGACCCCGCGGTCGCCAGTATGACGACGCTCATCACTATGGCGCCCAGTATCCGTTGCATCGCTGCTCAACCTCCCGTTGACGCACCGGAATTGGCGCGATTGCCAGGGACCGTAGGCGCGCGCGGTCGCCGGGTCATCAGGGCTACCACCGAACGTTCTGATCTAGGGCAGCGCGTCGCGCGTCCCGGCGCGCCGCAAGTGTCCTCTGATACCGGACACTCGTTCAGTGCCCGCCCTGATGGCGGGCGGGCCCACGGGCGCTACGTTCCCCCGCGTGAGCAAGCAGCAGCCGTGCCGAAACCGCACGACGGCCACACTCGAAGCATGCGACGCCCGCTGGGTGCGCCTCGCGCTCGCCCGGCGCTGACAACATGGGGTTTCGCGACAAGGCACGAGCAGCGATGGCGACCGCCCGCGGGGAGGTCAGGTTCGAGTTGCGCGAGTGGGCGGCGGCCCATGACCTGACGTTCGTCGACGAGGCGCCGATCATGGGCGTCGCGTTCATGCCCCGCCGGCTCAGCCTGTCGAACGTCTGCTTCGGGGTGCTGCCCGGTGGTGAGCACGGAGCCGCAGGCCATGAGTTCCGCGCGAACAGCAACAACGCCCCGACGCGGTGGCGGACCCGTGTTGCGGTCCGCGTCCCCGAGGCGGTCGCGCCGCTGCGCCGCTTTGCGATCACGAACACCCCGGAGATGCAGCGCAACGAGTTGGGACCGACCGACCAGCGCCTGGACCCGGGGCTCGTCGGCTTGGCCCAGATGACGATGACCTGCGCCAACCCGGTCGACGTCAACGTCCTGACGGCGTTGCTGAGCGGCGTCACGAGGACGCTCCTCGACAGCTATCCGGGGCCCTTCGAGCTGAGCTACGAGTTCGGGACGCTGACGCTAACCCGCAACCGCGACTACCTCGACGGCGCCGACCTCGACAGCCATTGCCAGACCCTGTGTGCGATCGCCCAGGCGATGCGCGCGGAGTGTCTGACTGCTGCGCATCCACTGCCATTCGAGACCGAGCTGGCAGCACCCGCTTGGCTCGACGAGGCGCCACCGGAGGGTCCCGAGGTGCGACGGGTCGCGGGGGTAACCATGGTCACCCCTAGCGGTCCGATCGCCACGCAGTTCACCGCGGGTTTTGACATGCCACTGCCCGAGCCGTGGCGCAGCACGGTCGTGGCGTTGGCCGGCGGCGCCCCGCTGGAGGACCCGCTCGCTTATCACGCGGCATTCCCACAGAATCCCGTCCCCGGGCATGCCTTCGCGGTGATGCGCCAGGCGCAGGACGGCAGCACCGCCCGCATCGCAATGCATACCGAGGGCCAGCTTGGCACCGGGGCGTGCGCCGTCCTGATGCCGGTGAACGGCTCGGCCGGAGATCACTCGGCGCCGATCACGACCGAGCCCGAGGTGCTGAGCGTCGCGGTCAAGGACGGTCTCATGGCGGCCTGGATGCACCGCGGTGAGGGCTTCGGCGCCGAACATGTCGCGCTCGTCGCCCGCGAGGCCACGAACGTCGCGACCCAGCAGGGCTGGCTGCCCCGATGAGCATTCCACGCCGGATCGCCATCCCGGGCCTGCTCGTCGCTGCTGCACTCGCCGCGCCATCCGCCGGCGCGAGCGACGACGGGAGCGCGGGATGCCTTCCGGATCCTGTGGGCTTCGGCGTGAGCGTCGGGCAGCACGCGACCGTGATCGTCGCCAACGAGGCGATCCTCGTCGACGGGCGCCGCGCGCGCCGTCTCAGATCCCTGGGGCTCAAGGGCTCGGTCATCGACGGGCTCGACATCGGCGGCGGCAGGGGCCTGGCGACGACGAACGAAAATGAGCTCGTCGTCATCGACCGCCGTGGTGTTCGACGGCACGGGTTTCACGGCACTGCGCTGGACGTCGATCGCGGTGCCGTGCTCGGGCTCACCCCCTCGGGCCACGACGCAAACGGCGTCGGTCAGCTCGCGGTCCGCTTCGTCGGCGCGCTCGGTCGTTCGATCGCGCTGCCCGTGCCGCCCACGGACTTCGCCAACTCCGGCTACAACGTCGACGACTTCGCCGCCGACGAGAAGGCGGCGTGGGTCACGATCGGCAAGAAGCTCGTGCGTGTCGGCCGCGACGGCACGACCACGTCAACCCGCGTGAACGACACCGAGACGACGGTCTACGCTGACGGCAACGGCGGCGCCTGGAACGTCGACCACGACGTCTCCGTGCGCGTCATCGGCGCCGACGGCCGGCAGCGCAGGCGAATCAAACTGGACGGCGACTCCGGGATCACCGGCTACACCCATGTCGTCGCCGGCGGCCGGCTCCACATCCTGCAGAGCCGGCGCATCCGCGGCCGCGACAGCGTCGAGCTCCTGCGCATCGACCGCACGGGACACGTCGAGCGCCTCGCACACCGGCGGGCGGCGCGTTCCTCCGCCCCCCCGCGCATCCTCGCTCCCGTCGGGTCCGGCGTCGTCATGGGCTGGACCGAGAGTGGTGACAACGACTGGACACGCCCGTACTTCGTCGGCTCGCTCACGCGGCCCGTGCGCGTGCCCGGGGTCCTCACCGGCATCTTCCGGCATGGGTCAGGCACGCTCGTCCTGTCAAGCGAGGAACGCGGCAGCTTCGCCCGGGAGCTCCAAGGAGGGCGTCTTGGCAGAGCTCTCCGCGTGGGTGGACCCTGCCTCTAACACGCCCGGACGCCACGTAGCGTCCGCGGCGGCGCGCCGCACAGCCGCGAGCCGTCGGGATCCATCGTGAGCCTCGCCGCGCCGCCCTTAGCGACGTAGACGAGTTCCCATGCGAGCCCGTCGCGCCCGAAGGCCGACGTCGACAGCTCGGCGCGGTCGAACCGGGCGCCCGCGTCACGGCCGCCCCGGCGCAGCGCCCTGCCCAGTGCTGCCGGACGGACTGCGGTGATCGCGAAGCGGTCGTTGCCGGCGACTAGCAGATAGCCGCGCTGGGCCGCGTTCGCCTGGGATAGCGCGGCGCCCCCGCGATCGAAGGTGACGTAGCGCTCGCGCGCCTCGCCGAAGGCCGTCTCTCCGGTCGGCAGCGAGAACGTCGTCTCGCCCCAGCGGTTGGTGCCGACGCCGAGCACTCGGCGGCCGGCGTCCTTGGTCCGGCGGAATGCCGCGACGGCGTTCATCACGGCGGAGCCGTCCAGAACCGCGGCACGCTCTCGCGCGTCAGGGTCGGGACGGGACTTGCACGCCGACCCGACGCCCGAGCCGTACGGACAGTTGGACTCGCAGCCGGCCACGGCCCCTGCGCCGCCGGCGAGCACGACGAGCATGAGCCCGCGCGTGACGGTCTGGTAGGTCACGCCACCGGATGCTGGTTTGCCAGGGCCGCTCTGTCATCCGGGCAGACCCTGAGAGTGACGCAGCCATCCTGCCTGGAGCGTAGCTTTGGGGTGTATGCAAACCGTCCCGATCGACGACCCCGCGGAGGACGACCTGTCGAGAGTGGCGGCGCTGCTCTGAACGGGTTGAGCACAGTCGTCGCCGACGACAACGCGCGCACGCGACGCGACATCGCGACGGCGCTGCGCGCCCGCGGCCACCGCGTCGTCGCGGAGGCGGAGAGCGGCGACGAGGCCACGACGCTCGCCGCACAGCTGCTCCCCGACGTCGTCGTGCTGGATATCCGCATGCCGCCGACGTTCACCGACGAGGGCCTGCGCGCCGCCGGAGCGATCGGCACGCGCGCGCCCGGCGTCGCCGTTGTCGTGCTGAGCCAGTACCTCGAGGCGACATGGGCGGTGCAGCTCATGGACCGCCGCACCAGCGGGACGGCCTACTTGCTCAAGGACCGGATCGCCGACCTGGACGTTCTGGACGGCGCGCTACGCACCGTCGCGCGCGGTGGCAGTGTCGTCGACGACACGATCGTCGAACGCCTGCTGCGGCACAGGAGCGCCGCGCTTGAAGGTCTCAGCGACCGTGAGCGCGGGGTGCTCGCACTGATGGCCGAAGGCCGCTCCAACCGGGCGATCGCGACCGACCTCCACGTCACCACCAAGACGCTCGAGTCGCACGTGCGATCGATCTTTCGCAAGCTCGACCTGCCCGTCGATAATCAGGGTCACCGTCGCGTCCATGCAGTACTCAAGTACCTGCAGGACGCCGGCTGATCGCCGGCTGAGCACCTCACGTCGACTTCGCCGCTCCCGCCTTCACCCGCGCAGCGCCGTTGGGGCCACGCCGCCCGAGATGGCTGCCCGCGCGCACCTTGACGCTCACGGCGTTGGTCTTCGCGAACGCGAGCCTGCGCCCGAGCTTCGTGGCCTTGGTCGTCGCGAACAAATGCCGGCCCTCGTTCCGCGTGATGTCCCACCTCGTATTCCTTGGCGCGGCCGATCTTGGCCTCGAGCGTCGTCGTCCTTGGCTCGGACACCGTGATCCGCGCGGGGGCACCGGTGTGGATCTCTCCCGGCGTCAGCGGTCGGGCCCCAGTCAACGGCCCCACGTTGGCGACCACGTTGCCACTCATGATCGCTTCCGCGTTGAAGGGTCGGGCGATGCAGGTCCGCGTGGCGGCGCAGACCGCCCGGAGGCAGGGACACCGCCGAGGACGCTTGGCTACCTGCTGGTGCCGTGAGTGTCAGGGCGGCGCCTCGTACGCAGCGACGCACTCGACGACGACGAGTTCAGTCGTGAGACCCGGTCGTAGCGACTCAGGGCAGGCACTGAGGACAGCGGCTCCCGCCGGGCATACCTTCCAGCGCACCGTGGTCCCTACCGCCGCCCTCCCGTCAAGCCGCGTCCTCATCGTCGACGACCATCGACGGTTCCGCGGTACCGCGAGGGCGATTCTGCGCAGTGGGGGGTTCGATGTCGTTGGTGAGGCGTCGACGATCGCCGAGGCGCTGTCGGCCATCGAGGAGATCCACCCTGACCTCGTCGTGCTCGACGTTCAACTCCCCGACGGCGACGGCATCGACTGCGCAGCGACGATCGCGCAACTGACCGACCCGCCGGCCGTCGTCCTCGTCTCCGCGCGCAAGTCGGTTGAGTTCGGGGCGCGCCTCGCCGCGTCGACGGCATGTGGCTTCATCGCGAAGGACGAACTGTCCGCGGCCTCCCTGCGGGCGTTGCTGTGAGGACCGGCTAACCGTCCTGCGGCCAGGGGACGTCGATGCGCACGATCGTCGCCTCCCCGGCAGGGCTGTCGACGCGCAGACGACCGCCCACGGCGGCCGCTCGGTCGCCTAGACCACGAAGGCCCGTGCCATCGGAAATGCTGGCGCCGCCGCAGCCGTCGTCGGCGATGTCGCCCGGGTGCCTGTCATGTGCGCCGGTTCCGCGTCGTCCACCGGGCGCTACCTAACGGCAGCTACGTGGTGAGTTTCGCGACCAGGGCGGGCGTCGCCCCTCGTGGTGCCGCCGCGCGCCAGTTCGGCGCGGCTATTCGGGCCGACTCGCAGATCGCCGCTTTCGGTGTCTGCCCTGACGACGCTCGCTGCCGGCGGCCGTAGGTTCGGGAGCATGCTGAAGCCAGTTCGCCTCCTGCCCGTCCTGGTCCTCGTGCTGGCCTTTGTCGCAGGCGACGCGGCACACGCCGCCGTGACGCCCGGGTACGTGCCCTCCCAGCGCGCGGGGCAGGAAGCCTTCCGGACGGAGTCCCGAGATCTACCGAGCCCGACGAAGGGTGTCGCACCGATTGCTCGGGTGCAGGCCAGTTGGCCGCGCGTCAGCCCGCTCAAGCGAAAGTTCCGGTTCCTGCCGACAGCCGCGTTGCCGTCGCGGAGCCGGACGCGCGCGATGCGGGCCGTCGTCGCCGGCGCGCAGCCGCGCGCCGTCGGCAACCCGTCGCCTGTCGCCACCACGGGCCAGCAGGTGCCGATCGCCCCCGGGCGATTCCAGCTCGGCAAGGTGGTGCCGCGCCCGCGTCCGGGCATGACCGTCACTCTGACCGGACAGTCGAGCGATGACGTTGACGGCACGATCGTCGCCTGGGACTGGACCATCGATCGGGAGATCGGGGGGGCAAGCGCCCCGCTGCAGGCATCGGGCCCCATCGTCGAGGTGCCGACGGACGCGACGACGACGTCCATCTCGGCACGGCTGACCGTGACGGACAGCGACGGCAACAAGGCGACCTCGAGCCTGCGGACGCCGGTCCAGTTCAACCAGCCGCCGATGCTGTCCCTCGACCGCTTCAAGAAAATCATGAAGACGGTCGACGCCAATCACGATCATCTCGCCGACATCGTCACCGGCAGCACCTCCTTCGTGTTCACGCCCGAGATCCTGGGCGCCGGCGTGGGCGGCCCACCGCTCATCGCTGGCTTCAAGGCAGAGCAGGGGTTCCCGACGACGGTGTTCGCGAACGCCCACGACGCCGACGGGGAAGTCGTCGACTACTCCTACGACGTCGACGACACGGCAAACGACTTCGAAAGGCAGGCGGGGGCGACCGACGAGCTGCGTTACGTCCCGCCGTTCACCGGGGACCCGGCGGACACCACGAAGGTCCTGCGCGTGCGCGTTACGGACGACGAGGGGGCCACGTCCGTCGCCGAGCTGCCGGTAACGGTCAAGCTGCCGTGCACGGACACGGCAGACCCGCAGGAAATCGCGCCCAACGTCCGCGTGTGGTCACTCACCGGCTGCCTCACCCCTCCTGCTGACGCCGGTGGCCCGGGCGACGCCAAGATCATGCGCCTCCTCAATGGGACGCTCAGCATCAACGGCCTCGAGATCTCCGCCAGCGCGGCCAAGGTCATCTGGTTCCCGACGAGCGGGCGGACCTACGTCAAGTCCTCCCAAGCGTCGGTGACAGCCGTCGATGCGACGGGCGCGCGCTTGTATCTCAAGCAGGGCGCGCTCGCGTGGAAGGTCACCGACGGCATCGTTAAGGACATGTCGTTCCAGGGCGCGACGATCGGCGGACTGGAGATCCCGGGCATCGACGGCATCCCGACGATGAAGAACGGCACGTTCTCGGTGAAGCTCCGGCCGGCGACCCCGGCCGTGTTCAACAAGGGCCAGAAGTCGACCCCCACCGAGGCGACGACGTTCACTCCGATCACGCCCGCGCCGAAGGCGAAGGGGGCCGCCCCCGCGGGAGCGTTCTCCTACGGCAAGACCGACCTCGATGTCGGAGGCGTGGCGCTGAAGGATGCGTATATCGAGTTCGACGGCGACGACACATGGAGGTTCGGCGGCAAGGCGGACTTCGAACTTGTCGAGATCACCGCCGAAGGGTCGATCATCGACGGCGACTTCGGGCGCCTCCACGGCGCCGCCGCGTTCTCCGGAAGCGGCTTTCCGACGGGGACCGGGGTCAACCTCAACCTCGTCGACTTCGAGATGCAGCGCGCCGACCCCAAGCCGACGACCTGCGTCCCGCACATGGGCAAGGAACTGATCTCGCTGCAGGCCCTGCGCGACATGCTGATCTCGTACGGGTCGTCCGCGGCGGCAGTGAACAAGCACATCCCGGACTTCGAGTACGACTACAAGTACCCCGACTTCCAGCTCTGCGGTCGCGTGAAGTTCAACGTCCCGAAGATCCTCGGCGGCGACGTCTCGATCGGGTACCGGACCTACCCCGACAACACCAAGGTGTTCGGCGTCACCGGCAAGCTCGACCTCTTGAGCATCCCCGTGGACATCCTGTTTGAGAGCTACAACGACGGCTACCTGCACCTCTCGGCTGACGCCAATTTCAAGTTCGATGGCGGCAAGATCACGGCCAACGGCGGGATCGACCTCGAGGCCCGGACCCAGGGCAAGGAGAAGGGCAAGTACAACGCGCTCGTCTACGCCGACGTCTGCGTGAAGTACGGGATCAACTCGTGCGTCGGCGGCACGCTGCTGGCGTCGTCACGCGGTATCGGCGCCTGCCTGGGCATCGACACGTTCGTCGGTGAGTGGACGCCCGGCGTCACCTGGGTCTACGGCGGGGCGGTCACGCCCTACTTCCAGGGCTGCGACGTCGGCGACGTCGAAGAGCAGATCAAGGATGGCGGCAACGTGACGGTGACAGCCGTCCCGGCCCCCGGTGCCAAGGCGAAGGCCAGAGCTGCCGCCAGTCAGCCGTTCACCCCCGGTCAGGTCGTTCCGTACCGCGTCGCATCAGCCGTGCCTGGCGTGGTCGCGTCGGTCAGCGGCGTCGGCGGGCTGGCGCACTTCACGGTCGTGGACCCGACCGGCAAGCGCTATGAGGCGACCGCCGTCGATGACAACGCACAGCGTCGGATCACGCGGGCAGATGAGCAGTCGCATGTGTTCAAGGCGCCGGCCAGCAGCACCACGAACGTCATGATCCGCGGCACGACGCACGTCAGGGGTCTCGCCCCCGTCGTGCCCGCTGGCCCGTGGAAGCTCGAGATCGCACAAGACTCGGTGCCGGTTTCGGCGATCCGCTGGAGCAACGGCGTGCAGAAGCCACGGGCTGCCGGCACGTTTACCCGCGGCAGCGACGGCCGACTGAGCTTTGCCCTGACACTCGCCGACTCGCGCGCCGGGATCGTCGCGCGAGTCCTCGACGACGGGCCGACCGGCGCGCAGCGAATCGCCAGCATCCCCCTGGTCAAGGGCAAGGTCGCCAAACGCACGATCAGGTTCGCCTCCTCGGGCACCCGGTCGGGCGAGCCGCGCGAGTTGCGCGTCTTCTTCGAGCGCAACGGCATTCCGGTGGGCTCGACGACGGTGAGTCGCTACAGAGCTCCGACTCCTCCGGCCCCGCGGTCGGTGGGCAACCTGAAGGTCAACCCAGCGGGGAAGACGATCCTTGCGAGCTGGGCCAAGGTCCCGCTGGCGACGTCCTACCGCGTGATCCTCCGCTTCGACGATGGTCGCCAGATCATCAAGAACGTGCGCACCAACGCGTTGAAGGCACCGGTGTCCCTGCGCACCTACGACAAGGTCACGGTTACCGTCACCCCGGTCAGTGGGATCGGTCGCCGGGGCAAGACGACGTCGGCGGTACTCGCGCGCCGCGCTCCGCGGCCCGAGCTAAAGATCTCCGCCCGCGGCCAGAAGGAGCTCGCGCAACTGGCGAAGCTTGCGTCGTGAGCGCTGCGGCGCTGCCCTCGCGGGCGTGATCGCAGCGTCCGCGCCGGGGTCGTCGGACTTCGCGCGCTGGGCGGGCGCGTCGCGGGCTGCAGGACCGCCGCGGCGCCGTGTCGCGATCACGCGGCGCGTGGAGCCGCATGCAACGGCTGCTCCCCTGAACTGAGCCCGGCTGGGTGCAGGCCCTGATGACGTGGACCCTGGCGTGGCCGATGCTTGGCCGCATGCCATGCTCCGCTCGCGTCATCGCCGTCCTCGGCGTCCTGGTGTTCGCCGCGCTGAGCGCGTCGGCGTCGGCTGCGGGCACATTCCGCGTCCTCACCTACAACGTTCAGGGCCTGCCGAACCTCGTCACCGGCCTCGAGGATGACTACGGCAAGTCGCACAAGACCCGCGGCGCGGAGATCGGCAAGCGCGCGGCCGACGCCGGTTATGACGTGATGGCGTTCAACGAGGTGTTCGCCGACTCCATGCGCGACGGGCTCAGCAGCAAGTTTCCGAGCAGCACCTTCCCGACGCGGGTGCTGAAGGTCGACGTCTCGGGCAACTTCCAGGACTCGGGCCTGATGCTCGTGTCGCGCTTCAAGCCGCTGCCGATGGCGCTCCCGAGCACCATGCCTTCGGGCGAGTGCCGCCAACTGCTGACGAGCGGGGAATGTCTGGTTGCGTTCCACAAGTACGACGCGTGCGACAACGGCGGCGCCGTGATCAAGGACTGCCAGTCCAACAAGGGCATTGCACTGGTGCGCCTCGACAACCCGATCACCGGCCGCCCGCTCGACGTGCTGTTCTCACATATGCAGGCGGCCTACAAGGGCATCAACACGAGCTCGACGCGCGTGAGGCAGTTCGCGGAGATCCGCGCCTTCATGGACCGCTGGATCCCGAAGTCGCAGGCCGCCGGCCGCGACGCGCTGTTCATGGGCGACCTCAACGTGATCCGCGAGAGCCCCGAGTGGGGACCGGTGCTCGGGACCGACAGTGTCCTTGACAACGCCTTTGGGTTCCGCGAGCTGTGGTCCTACGAGCACGTGTCGTCCGACAGCGGCTACACCGTCGACATGCGCAACATCCGCCAGCCCGACCCGACGGGCACGGGGCAGTACGAGAAGCTGGACTACATCCTCCTGCGGCGCGCCGAGGCGCAGGCGTGCGTCGGTTACCAGCGCATCCCGCGCCTGCTGTTCCGGGACTCGACGCGCGCCGACCTCTCCGACCACCTCCCGCTCGAGGCGACGATCAGCACGACACTCGCCGGCAACTGCGCCCCGTACCGCGCACAGGCGATCACCCAGCCCGGGCCGGTGACCGCTACGCCAGCCGACCCCGGTGGCTCGCTGTGGTACCGGATCGACACGCCCGGGACCTGGACGATCACCAGCTACCCGCAGGAGATGGCCATCACCGCCTTCAGCAGGCGCGACCTATCGACACCGATTGGGTCCGGGACCACCACGCGGAAGATCGTCGTCGTGCAGTCGAGCTCGCCCGTCTACGTCCGGGTCGCCCCGACCGCGAGCACCGCGCAGCCGGCGGCGCAACTCCATTTCTACCGCGCGGATGCGTTGGAGGGCGAGGAGGTCCACCTCGTCCCGGGCTCGACGGAGCGCGTCTCCTTCATCACCGACCTGACGAACAAGTACAACCGCTTCAACGAGAAGACGCGCTACTTCCACCTCACGCCCCTCGCGACGACCTCCAAGAAGGAGCAGACGATCACGATCACCGCCGGCGGTGACAGCGGCGACCACCCGGACCTCCGGATCAACCTGATGTCATCGACCGGAAAGTCGGTCCTGAAGAAATCGGAGTGGGGCAAGAACCCCGTGCTGAAGACGCGCATCAAAGCGAGCGGCGGCACCTACTTCATCCGGCTGAACTCCAGTGGTGACGGCAGGGCGCAGATCCGCTACTCGACGAACCTGCGCGCGGTGCGCCTGATGCGGCTGCGTTGCGACAAGCAAGAGGACGACCTGGGCGACGACACGATCAAGCTCAAGCTGTCAGCCGACAAGCACGCCACCAAGACGCTCAGCCTAGGCGATTTCGACACCGACCAGGCGAAGTCGCTCGAGACGCGCTACGGCACCGCTGGCGTGGTGACGTTCATCGAACGCGTCCGCGCGTACGTCACCGAGGTCGACCCCGACCCCGACGACGACCTCGGCTCGGCCTCGATCAGCGCTTCTGGCGCGCAAACCCCCGGCATTGTCAATCGCCTGCGGTTCAAGGACGATGGTGCGGACTACTCGCTCTACTACGAGAACGTCCAACTGCCCTGATCATCAGGTACCTCATCCGCGGGACTCTCTTCCGGTCGGGTCAGGCGCGAGTGCACCTGAGCAGCAGCGCGATGGGCTCGGGCTGCTGCAAGCCTGGATCTCGCGGAGCTGCGCCCGGCGAGCGGATGGTCGCGCCTCGCCGCGTCGACGGCATGCGGCTTCATCGAAGGACGAACTGTCCGCGGCCTCCCTGCGGGCGCTGCTGTGAGGACCGGCTAACCGTCTTGCGGCCAGGGGACGTCGATGCGCACGATCGTCGCCTCCCCGGCAGGGCTGTCGACGCGCAGACGACCGCCCACGGCGGCCGCTCGGTCGCCTAGACCACGAAGGCCGGTGCCCCCGGAAATGCTGGCGCCGCCGCAGCCGTCGTCGGCGACTTCGATGAACAACGTGCCCGCGTGCTCGCGGGCACGGATCACGCAACGGTCCGTGCCGGCGTGCTTGGCGACGTTCGTGACCGCCTCACAACAGCAGAAGTACGCGGCCGCCTCGGCGCCGGGTGTCGACCGGCGCACGGCCTCGAGTTCCAGCGCGACGGCGACCGGCGCGGCGGCACTCAACTCCTGTAGCGCCGCCACAAGTCCCGATGCCGTGAGCACCATCGGATACACGCCCTGGGCGAGCGAGCGGAGATCCTGCGTCGCCACGCGTGCGAGCTCGCACGCGTCATCCAGCAGCGCGGCGTCTTCGCCGGACAAGCCCGCCTCGTCCTGCATGATCCGCAGTGTCAACCGCAGCGACACCAGCGTCTGCTGGAGTCCGTCATGCAGATCGCGCTCGATCTGGCGCCGCGCCGCGTCGCCGGCCTCGAGAACCCGTGCGCGTGCGTTCTGCGCCTGCGCCAGTCGCTCACTCACATCCGCCTCCAACCGGCGGTTCGCGAGCCCAAGCGCGACCGTGCGCGCCACCCCTGAGACCAGCTCCGGGTCGTTCAGCAGGACCGGATCGAAGATCAGCAGCGTGTCCTCGTCCAGGCGATGAATCGCCCTGCCCAGTCGTGGACGCGGGCGCCCCTCCAGATCGCGGAGCTCCCCGTCGGCGTTCGCGGTGACCACGTCCGCGAGTGGGTCGCCGAGCGCCCGGCGCACTGCGGTGCGCAACGGCGCCGCCTCGGTGCTGACGCCGATGTCGCCGAGCAGCTCGCCGACGGCGAACAGCGCACGCCGCGCCGGAAGCCGGCGGCGTCCGACCGGGAGCACGTGCACGGCGTCCTCGCGCGCTGACCATCCCGGCGGCTCCTGTGGGCTGACTTCGGCGACGTCCGCCATCAGCACACGAGCACGATCCGTCGACGTGTGAGGGCCGGCCGCCGCTGACTGCGAGCTCCGCCCCCGTCCTCTTGCACGGGCCTGCGGGAATCAGCCAGACCACCCTGCTGCGGTCGGTGGCGCATCGCACACCGGAGGTGAGTTGGACCGTCCTGAGCGCGGGCGGCAGCGGTCTCGCGCGCGGCGTCCCGTACGGCCGGGTGTGTGGACTGCTCGAGGTAGCAGTGGTTGCCGACGACGGGCTGTTGGCGGGTGCACGGCGGCGCACCGGCGACGGCGGCGGCGCGCAGACGGTGCTTGTCGCCGGTCACGACACTGAAACTAGGGCCGATGCGCTGCGACGACGACCGGGGACGACCCTGGGATTAGCGAACGTTCGCGAATCCTAGGCTGAGCCTGGTGGCGAATATGCCGCCGGTCGTTCAGGATCGGTGCGTGAGACCGTCGCTGCATCGCTCGGACGTGACGTTCGCCGACCTGCGTGAGCGACGGGTCGAGCACGAGGCCACGTTGCGCGCATTGGACCGCGCTGCCGCTGGTGCGGGCATGGTCCTGGCATTCGAGGCGCCCGCGGGCGTCGGGAAGACCGCGTTGCTGCGAGCCGCCGCAGCCGAAGCGCGTCCTCGTGCAACGGTCCTGACCGCCCGCGGGGTCGAGCTCGAGCACGGCCTCGCCTCGGGCGTCGTCGGGCAACTCTTTCTGCCGGCCGTCGTCGATGCGTCGGCGGCGCAGCGTGCCGAACTGCTCGACGGACCTGCTGCCCTGGCTGCGCCCGTGCTCGGCCTGGAACCTCCTGCCGGGAGCGGCGACCCTGTCAGCGCAGCGCTGCACGGTCTGTATTGGCTGTGTGTGAACCTCACCGACCGTCACCCGCTCGTCCTCGCCGTCGACGATGCCCATTGGGCCGACGAGGCCTCGCTGCGGTTCCTCGGGTACCTCGCCTCGCGGCTGTCGGGGCTACGACTGGTCCTGATGATCGCCGCGCGCCCATCGGAACCCGGGATCACGCGCGCCGCGCTCGACCACCTGCTGCACGACGACGCCGCGGAGATCTACCGGCCATCGCCGCTCTCGCCGGCAGCCACATCGACGGTGGTGCGCAACCGGCTGGGCCGCGATGCCTCCGGAGACCTCTGCCGTGCCTGCCACGTGGCCAGCGGCGGCAACCCGTTCTTGCTGAGCGAGCTCGTCGAAGGCTTGATGGACGAGCACATCGAGCCGTCGCAGGCCGGCGCCGAAGCGGTCGAGCAGGTCGGACCACGATCGGTGGCGCAGAGCATGCTCGTGCGGCTCGCCCGGCTCTCCGCCGACGCCGGCCGCATGGCGCGTGCGGTCGCGTGCTTTCCGGGAGGCGCGGAGTTTCGCCACGCGGCCGCGCTGGCCGAGCTCGACGACGCCGAAGCGGCGCAGGCGGTCGACCAGCTCGCGGAGGTAGCCATCCTGGCGCACGGTCGTCCGCTTGCGTTCTTGCATCCGATGATGCAAGCGGCGGTCTACGAGGACCTCCCGCTCGGCCGGCGCGCGCTCATGCATCTCGCCGCAGCCCGCCTGCTCCGCGGCGAAGGGGCGATCCCCACCACGATCGCGACGCATCTCCTCGCGACGGAGGCCGGCTCCGATGCCGAGGCGTTCGCCGACCTCCTCCGCGCGGCCGAACTGGCGGTCGCGACCGGGGCCCCCAACGCAGCCGTCGAATATCTCGCTCGCGCCTTGGCGGAGCCCGTGCCGGAAGCCCAGCGATCCTCGGCGCTGCACCGTCGGGGAATCGCGCGCATGCTCATAGGCGACCCGGCGGCTGTTGAAGACTTGACGGCCGCGGTGGCTGCGGCCCCAGCGGGCACGTCGCGTGCGGCGGTGCAGCGCGATCTCGCCAGGGTCCTGGCCTTCGGTATGGAGAACGTCGAGGCGGTGCGCCTGCTCGACGAGGCCATCGCCACCTGCGACGACTCCGGATTGGCACTTCGGGAGCAGTGCGAGATCGATCGCGCCTGGGTCCTCTTCACCCACGACGATCTGACCGAACGCTTCAGCTACGAAATGCGCGAGCTCGAAGTCGCCGAGTCCCCGGTGGGCGTCCATCAACGCACCATGTCCGCGGTCAAGAGCCACTGGATCGCGTGGGGGTGCCAGGATGCAACGCGCGCCATCGAATTGGCGCAGCACGCTTACGACCCCGAGGTCTTCGACGCCGCGGGCCTCGACGGCGTCCCCGCGGTCAGCTTCGCGGCGGTCGCCCTCTATCTCGCGGATCGGCCGGACGAGGCCCTCGCGGGAGTCGAACGCATGCTGGAGCGTCAACGCGCGTCAGGTGCCCTCCGCAGCCTCACGTTTCTGTATCTCCAGGCCTCAATGGCGCGGATCTACGCGGGTCGACTCGCGGACGCCGAGAGCGACCTCCAGCTCGCGGTGGAATCGGCCCAGGGCTCACTCGCCCACGATGTCGGCGGCGCGCTGGTCCTCGCGTGCCAGGCAATCGTGGCGCTTGAGCGCTCGGGACCGATCGAGGCCGAGGCGATTCTCGAAGGCCTCGTTGCTTCACCCACGCTGGGCGGAATGGCGCTCCATGCAGCGCGCGGTCGCATCCACCTGGCCGCAGGCCGTGCCGAACCTGCGTTTTCCGACCTTCAAGCGGCACTTCGGGCCGCCCACATCAGGGGCCTGCAGCATCCGTTCTACATGTTCCCCTGGGGTGGTGACATCGCACTGGCGGCAGCAGCGCTCGGTGACCGCGGGCGTGCCCTGGCGCGCGCCGACGCGGATCTGCGGCTCGCGCGGCGCTTCGGCGCCGCGGGAACACTTGGCAGCGCGTTGCGCGTCGCCGGGATTGTTCGTGGCGGCGAGGAGGGGCTCGCCATGCTCCGCGATGCCGTTTCGGTGCTCGAGTCCTCCAACGCCCGGTTGGTGCACGCTCAGACGCTCGCGGATCTTGGCTCGTCGCTGCGCCGCGCCAACCAGCGCGCCGCAGCCCGCGACCCGTTGCGCCACGCGATCGACTTGGCACGGCGCTGCGGGGCCGACCGGCTCGCCGCCCGCGCGACCGAAGAACTGCGGGCGACTGGCGGACGCGTTCGACGCGACTACGTCACGGGCGTGGAGTCCCTCACCCCATCTGAGCTACGGGTCGCTCGGCTAGCAGCGTCCGGCCTGACAAATCGCGAGATCGCCCAGCAGCTCTTCGTGACCCTCAAGACGGTCGAGATGCACGTCGGCAACGCCTTGGCGAAGGCCGGTGTCGGATCACGACGCGAACTGAGCGTGTCCCTCGCAGCCGCCGACGACCCCCGAACGTAAGGACGCGGTGCAGGAGATCTGACCAGCCAGTCTGGTGCCTTGCCGCAGCGGGGTGTGGTTCTGGCACGGCCACGGCCGCCGAGTTGCGCCGTAGCGGGGGCAGGATTCGCACCGTTGGCCCTAGACGGGGCGGCGACGCCTGCCATCTCGCGGTGCGGCCCACGGAACCCGTTCATCGCCGTCGATCTAGCGACGTCGCAAACGTCTGGCTGCGTGAGCGGCGAGCCTCACTCCACCTTAAACCGCTCGTGCCGGTGCGCCGTCAACCCGTTCGCCAGCGCAGGAGGGCGGAGACCGCGCGCCTGTGTACTAGGTGCGGCGCTCACGGAACCCGCTTAAGAGTGTGCGTGCGCGAAGCGCTTTCGCGCCCTTGGCCACCTTTCGTACATGGCCTCAATCTCAGAAGTCTCGACCCCCAACCTCAGCCCGCCGGGTCGAGCGCTCGCGAGCCCCGCGATTCTCTACCTCGGGCTGCTCGACGTCTCGGCGCAGCGACTCGCAGAGCACATGGACATGCCCGTCGGCACGTTGCGCATCTGGCTCCGGGCTGGTGGCGGCGCGCCATCCCGATTGCACGACGTTCTCGCCGCGGTGGTCGGTGAGGACCATGCTGACCACGTCACGCGCTTGTGCGGCGGGACGTGCTCCACATGGGAGCCGCACCCCGCGACGAAGGCGATCCACGCAGCCGGCCTCAGCCTTAGCGACGTCGCAGTGCCGCTACGTCGGCGGTGAGTCGCTGGCTGCACGGCCTGACGCCCGCGCCCGTGGCCGCCGCGGCGATCCTGCGTCACCGGCTGGGCCGCGAGCGCGCGCAGCCGATCATCGACCTCGTCCCTCGCTGGCGCGAGGATCCCGACGGGGCTCCTGGCGGTGAATCGTGAGTCGCCGCAATCACGCGGCTGGCGTCCAGACGACGGTGTACCTCGAGCTGAAGTAGGTACGCAGCTGGTCGGCGACGACGCCCAGGTCGTTGACGACCAGGCCCATCGCGTACTCCAGTTCGCTGACGTCCAGCGTCTTGCGCCCGTCTTCGAGCGCGAGGATCAGCGCAACGAGGTAGGCCGCCTCCACACAGTCGGCCGTGTCCTGGCCGTAACGGGAGCATGGGACCGCCAGGTTGCCGTCGCGCATGAGGTAGCGCTGCGCGTCGGCCCGGCAGGTAACGAGGGTTGCGGCGGATTGGTCGCCACGGGTGGCGCCGGTACGCTCTGCCCCATCGAGATCACTCCTCGGTGTCATGGCCTCGGGAGCGTTGGCGCGGTCGCCGGGGCCGCTTTGTTTGTGGCATGGGGCCACTTGTTCGGAGCGCCAGAGAACACGATCCAAGAACAGAAGCAAGCGGACGTCAGCAGAACGGCCGCGAAAATGCCCATTTTGCAGGGCATGCTGCGAGTGGGCGCGCCCCGGTTCGAACGGGGGACCTTCCGCTTGTAAGGCGGACGCTCTGACCAGCTGAGCTACGCGCCCGGGCGCGCGGAATGTAGCGTCCCCGAGCAGTGCGCATCGGCGTCGTCGTCCCCGTCCATGGCTTCGCGCCGTACCTCGTCGAGGCGCTCGACTCGGTGCTGGCGTCTGAGCCCGACGCCGTAGTCGTCGTCGACGATGGCTCGCCGCTGCCGATCAGCGTGCCGGACGGGGTCGGGTTGGTGCGGCGCGAGACCGCCGGCGGCCCGGCGGTCGCGCGGGCGGCGGGAATCGAGGCGCTCGGCGACGTCGACCTCGTCGCGCTCTGCGATGCCGACGATGCATGGGAGCCGGGGCACCTCGCGTCGATGCAGCTGGGCGACGCGGCATGGGGGTTCTCACGCGCGCGGATCGTCGGCCCCGACGGGCGTGCGACGGGCGAGGAGTGGGACCGCCCGGCGCCGGGGTTGCACGGTGCAGGGACGCTCTACGCGTCCAACCCGATCCCGACGTCGTCGGTCGTGCTGCACACCGACGTGCTGCGCGACGCCGGCGGTTTCCCCGGCCCGGTCCGCGTCGCCGAGGACTGGGAGCTGTGGCTGCGCCTCTGCGCCGCCGGCCATGACGCGCTCTGCGTCGACGGCCCGGGGATCCGCTACCGCCGCCACCCCGACGGCCTCACGCACGACGTGGCGCGACTCGCGGCGGACCAGCTGACCGTGCACGAGCTGCATGCGGGCCTCGTCGACGCGGCGACGGCGCAGCGGGCGATCGCGGCCGACCGCCGCGCGCTGCGCCGCGAGCGGCTGCGTCGGCGCATCCCGCTTCACCGGCGCTGACGAAACGGCCGGTTCGGGACGAGCCGACCGAGCTCGAACGCCCACACCGCAGGTCCGTCGAGCAGCGCCTCGATCGCCGCGTCGCCCTCGCCGCGGGCCGCGGCCGCGACGCCGGACCCCGTCCGCCGCAGTGCCCACCACGCCAGCCCGGGCCAGCGCCGGGCAGGCATCGAGCCGGGGTGCTCGTGCTCCAGCCAACCAGCGCCGCTGCCGTGGCGAATGCGGTTGGCAAGCAGCGCGGGCACCGTCGTGCGCGAGCGATGCACGACCGCCGCCCCCGGCCGGGCCTCCAGGCGCCAGCCCGCAGCGCGGGCACGGAAGCAGAAGTCCGCGTCCCCGCCCGAGCGCACGTCGGCGCGAAAGCCGCCGAGCTGGACGAAGACCTCGCGGCGCACCGCGGCGTTGGCGGTCTGCGCGAACGCCCAGCGTCCGCGGCCCTCGCGCGTCGTCGCGTCCGACAGCGACGCCTTGCGCGCGGCGTAGCGCACCGCCGCGCCCGCGTCGGGTCCGGGCGGCTCGTCGACGATGCCGCCCGCGAGCACGCCGACGTCGTCGGCGGGCGCCGGGGACAGCAGGCGGTCGAGCAGGTCGGCGGCCGGGGCGACGTCGGCGTCGAGGAACACGATCCACGGCGCCCGCCCGGCCGCCGCGCCGACGTTGCGCGCGAAGTAGGACGTGTGCAGGTCGGTGGCGACGATCACCGCCGGCGTCTCGACGCCGACGCCGCGGTTGTCGACGACCGTCAGCGTGTCGTCCTCGCGCAGCGCCAGGACGCGCAGCCGCGCCAGCACCGCGCGCACGGTCTCGGCCGAACCCGCGACCGGGACGACGACGTCGGCGGCCTCGCGTTGCCCGGCGGACACGCTGAGAACACTATGAGACCCGCGGCTCCGTGGCGGTGCTTAGGATCGCCCGGCAGAAACTCCGTAACCCCATGGGTCCGGTTTCCGTTCGGATGCCGTCACCACAGTCAACGAGAGGGAACGACTTCACATGACGTCCAAGCGCATGCTCCGCGCGCTGGTCGCCGGAGCCGCGATCGCGGCTGCCGCGCCGGCCGCCGCGAGCGCCCAGGTCCAGGTCGGGTCATCCGGCTGGAGCTGGGGCAACCCGCTGCCGCAGGGCAACACCATCCGTTCGATGGCCTTCGCCGGCCAGACCGGCTACGCGGCCGGCGACTTCGGCACGCTGTTGAAGACGATCGACGGTGGCAAGAGCTGGACCGGCCTGTCGGTCGGCTCCTTTCAGAATTTCAGGACCGTCCAGGCCGTGAGCCCGACGACGGTCGTCGCCGGCGGTGGTTGTGTCGCGCGGCGCTCGGACAACGGTGGCGCGTCGTTCACACGCATCGACTTCGCCTCCAGCGAGATCGGCTGCAAGCCCGCCGAGCAGCTCGTCGGTATCTCCTTCATCGACGCGCAGGCCGGCTGGCTGCTGCTCGGTGACGGCACCGTCACGCAGACGGCCAACGGCGGCGGCAGCTTCAGCCAGAAGACCGCGCTGCCGGGCACCGGCGCCGCGGGCGGCACGGCCACGCCGACCGACATCGCGTTCATCAACGCGACCACCGGCTTCGGCATCTCCTCCGAGGGCAAGATCTACCAGTCGACCGACGGCGCGGAGTCCTGGAAGGTCGTCTCCGACACGAAGCGCAAGGTCTCTGACATCACGTTCGTGACGCCGACGAACGGCTTCGCGGTCGGCAACGCGGGCCTGTTCTTGCGCACGACCGACGGCGGTGCGACGTGGACGCCGAAGGACCTCGGTGCCGGCGCTCAGAACCTCACCTCGGTGCGCTGCGCGGACATCAACCTCTGCATCATCTCCACGGAGAAGGGCGACCAGCTCGTCCGCACCCCGGACGCCGGCGAGACGGCCTCGCTGCTGACGCCGTCGACTGACCCGATCTATGCAGCGGCGTTCGCGTCGCCGACGCAGCTCGCGGCCGCGGGGGCCAACGGCTCCTCGGTGGTCTCGGCAGATGGCGGCGCCAACTTCACGAAGGTCGGCGGGCGCCTGACCGGCAAGTACTTCGGCATCCGCGCCGGCGGCCAGCAGGGCAGCGCGTTCGCGCCCGGTGACAACGGCTCGCTCGCGGTGACGACCGACGGCGGCAAGAACTGGGTGCGCGGCAACGTCGCGACGTCCGAGGACGTCCGGGACGTGTCGTTCCCGACCGCCACGACGGGCTACGCGCTCGACGTGTCCAACACGGTGCGCAAGACGACCGACGGCGGGAAGTCCTGGACGAAGGTCAACGTTGGCACGCCGGCGACCTTCAACGCGCTCTACTCGTCCAACCCCGACACCGTCCTGGTGATCGGCGCGCGCGGCATCCGCCGCGTCGCGAGCGGCTCGCCGAAGCAGATCAACGACTCCGACGTCGCTCGCACGTCGCTCGCCGGCGTCGACCGCGCGGGCTCGGCGGTCGTCGCCTGGGGCTCGCAGAACGTCGTCGTCTCGACGAACGGCGGCACCAGCTGGAGCCAGATCCTCAAGCCCGGTAAGTACAAGAAGGTCGGCAAGCGGCGCGTCAACCGCCGCGTCGTCGACCAGGTCGACTTCACCTCGGCCAAGCAGGGCTTCCTGCGTGACTCCAAGGGCATCATGTGGCGGACGTCCAACGGCGGCAAGAAGTGGACGCAGCTGTTCGGCACCGGCACCGAGGACATCGCGGGCATGGCGTTCTCCAGCGCGACCGCGGGCTACCTCGTGACGCCGGACTTCGGGCGCACGAACGACGCCGGGTTCCTGCTGCGCACGACCAACGGCGGCGCGACCTGGCACCCGCAGTTCGTCGTCAACACGCCGATCAAGCCGTTCGGCATCGCCGCGGCCGGCGGTGGCACCGACTACCTGCTCGGTGGCGACACCGCCCTGCTGGCGTCGACCACGGGCGGCGACCGCGGCAACACGGCGACGATCTCGCTGAAGAAGCCGAAGGCGCCGACGAAGCCGGCGAAGCTCGGCATCACCGGCACGCTCAGCCGCGGCGGCAGCAACCAGGCCGTGACGATCAGCTACCTGCCGCCGGGCTCGGCGTTCTGGCAGCACCAGACGATCGACACGGCGGAGGACGGCTCGTTCTCGGCGAACTTCAACGTCCGCCGGGGTGCGAACACGTTCGTCGCTCAGTGGGCCGGTGACTTCGAGACCGCTGGCGCGGGCTCGAAGGTGCTGGTCGTCAACGTTCGCAAGAAGCGCTAGCGCTCGCGCGTCACCCAGACGTGCCCGAGGCCCCGCTTCTCAGCGGGGCCTCGTGCGTTCCCGGCGGACGCTCGACCCCGAGGAGCTCGGTGATCCGGGGCTTTGCGCCCGCCAACCGGACGGGGCGTCCGTGCAAATTCAAGAACAACGACGTGCCTGCGGAGTTGCGCACCTGCTCCCTATACTTGGCGGCCCGATTCGCTCGGGGGCGTAGCTCAGTTGGTTAGAGCGCCGGCCTGTCACGCCGGAGGTCGCGGGTTCGAGTCCCGTCGCTCCCGCTTCGTCAACCCGTCGAGTGGAAGACGCCGCCGCATCCCCCGTGAACGCCGGCGCCACTGTTCTTCGCTTGCTGTGCGGCGGTGAAGTACGCGGCCGCACGCTGGAACGGCACACCGCCGTAGACGAATGGTGTCGCCCAGCCCGCGGCGATCATGCGTTTGCCCACGTCGACACCGGCGATCTTCACGTAGGCGAGTAGACGCCCGTACCGGTCGTACTCGGCCTGAGTGGGGTCGGTCGTGAGTGTCACTGGTCGCCCGACGAGGCGGCCGCCGCGCCGCTGCATCGCCAGCCTCGTCATGAAATTCGTCGCGCCTTTCGCGCCGCACTCGCGACGGGTCGGCTCGGGCGAGTCGATCCCGATGACGCGCACGGTCCGGCGGGATCCGGTGCGCAGTCGTGCCTTCAGGGTGTCGCCGTCGACAACCGAGATGACGGCTGCGCCGCCGAACGTCCGCGCGCGTCGCAGCGGCGGGGGCGGAGGTAGTGGCGGCGGTGGTACGAACGGAACGATCGGCGCGGGCGGAGGCGGTGCGGGCGGCGCCACAGCAGGCGGCGGCGGGGGAGGTGGCGGAGCCGTGGCCCCGGCGCTCGCGCACGGACAAGGAAGGGTCTCGCACGCCTTGCCGTCGTGATCGCCGTCCAGACCGTCGGGGTCGCCGGGGTGGGCGCCAAGGTGCTGCTGGGCTGCGGCCTGGTTCGGGAAGTGCGAGCAGTCCAGGTCGCCTGAGTGAGTCGCGGACGCCGACGCCGGAAAGGCGAGCGCGACGAGCACACCAACGACCAGAAAACGGAGCATGAAGTCGCATGCTCCTCCTTTTCGGCGGAGCCGGTGCAAGCGCGGCAGGCGACCCGACCCCCTGTCCGCTGAGAAAGTGGCCAACCCGTGTTGGCCACTTCGCTCCGGACCGAGGGGTCGAGTCGCCCGGCGCGCTCAGCCCTCCAGCGCCGCCGACACCTCGAGCCACTCCGTCTCGAGCCGCACGCGGTCTGCCGCGACGGCCGTGAGCTCGCCCTGCAGCTCGTGCAGGCGCGCGTGGTCGCTGGCGTTCGCGGCCATTTCCTCGTGCAGCGCCGCCTCACGAGCGGTGAGCTTGTCGAGTGCCCGCTCCAGCCGCGCGAGCTCCTTGCGGGCGGCGCGCAGCACCGCGCCCGCCGCCGGCGCGGCCGCGGCATCGGGCGCGGCGGGGGCCGCGGCGTCGGCCGCCTCATGGCGCAGTTGCACGTACTGATCGATGCCGCCGGGCAGGTGGCGCAGCGTCCCGCCGTCCTCCAGCGCGTAGACGTTGTCGCAGACGCGCTCGACGAAGTAGCGGTCGTGGCTGACGACGACGAGCGTGCCGGGCCAGCCGTCGAGCAGGTCCTCCAGCGCCGTGAGCGTGTCGATGTCGAGGTCGTTGGTCGGCTCGTCGAGCAGCAGCACGTTGGGCTCGTCCATCAGCAGGCGCATCAGCTGGACGCGGCGGCGCTCGCCCCCGGAGAGGTCGCGAACGAGCGTGCGGGCGCGATCGCCGCGAAAGCCGAAGCGCTCGCAGAGCTGGCCGGCCGTCAGCTCGGCGCCGGCGCTCGTGACGGTGCGGCCGCGGACCTCCTCGAGCGACTCGAGCACGCGCAGGTGGCCGGGGATCTCCGCGGTGTCCTGGGAGAGGTGGGCCAGGCGCACGGTCGTGCCACGGTCGACGCTGCCGCCCGCCGGGGTGAGCTCACCGGCCAGCACGTTGACCAACGACGTCTTGCCCGAGCCGTTGACGCCGACGAGCGCGACGCGATCGCCGGGGCCCAGCCGCCAGGTCACGCCGTCCAACACCCGCTTCTCGCCGAACGCCAGCGACACGTCGACGGCCTCGAGCACCTTGTCACCAAGGCGCGCGCTGGCGAAGCGCAGCAGCTCGACGCTGTCGCGCGCGGCGGGCTCGTCGGCGATCAGCGCGTTGGCGGCCTCGATCCGGAACTTCGGCTTGGACGTGCGCGCCGGCGGCCCGCGGCGCAGCCATGCGAGCTCCTTGCGCAGCAGGTGCTGGCGGCGGTCCTCGCGTGACGAGGCCTGGCGGTCGCGCTCGGCGCGCGCCAGCACGTAGGCCGCGTAGCCGCCGTCGTACTGGTGCACCGCGCCGTCGGCGACCTCCCAGGTCGACGTGCAGACGGCGTCCAGGAACCAGCGGTCGTGGGTGATCACGACGAGCGACCCGCGCCGCGCGGCGAGATGGTGCGCCAGCCAGTCGACGCCCTCGACGTCGAGGTGGTTGGTCGGCTCGTCGAGCAGCAGCAGCTCGGGGCTGCCGAGCAGCAGCTGCGCCAGCGCGATGCGCCGCCGCTCACCGCCCGACAGCGGCGCGATCGGGGTGTCCAGGCCCTGCGGGAACCGGGTGACGGCCACGCCGCCGAGCAGGCCGTCCAGCACGGCGCGAAAGCGCGCGTCCGCGGCCCACTCGTGGTCGGCGCGTCCGCCGACGAGCTCGGCGCGGATGGTGGCGGCGGCGTCCAGCTCGTCGCCCTGGCCGAGCAGCGCCAGCTCCACGTCGCCGCTGCGCGTGATCGCGCCCGCGTCGGGCGTCTCGGCGCCCGCGATCAGCCGCAGCAGCGTCGACTTGCCATCGCCGTTGCGCCCGACGACCCCGATCCGCTCCCCCGCCGCGATGCCGAGCGTCACGTCGCGCAGCACCGAGCGGCTGCCATAGCCCTTGTCAACCGACTTGAGGTTGACGAGGTTCCGCGCGACGGCCGCCAAGCGGCGAGCTCAGCGCTCCTTGATGTCGACGACGTTGAAGCGGCCGGCCTGGCCGGTGAAGCGCACGGTCACGTCGGCGTGGGAGCCGTCGGTCGCTGAGGCCTCGCACTTCATCGTCTTGTCCTTGACCGGGATGACGAGGTCGGGGCAGTCGATCTTCACGCCCTTCTTGGTCCCCGCGACGATCGGCAGCATCGCGGTCTCGGCCTCGCCGGTGTGCAGCACGGGCGAGGAGAAGTGCACGTTGCCCTCGTCGTCCTTCTGACGCACCTGCACCGTCTGCTTGGTGCCGTCGGCGCCGACGGCCTCGCAGTTGAAGACATCGCCCTTCTTGACCTCGCGGTCGTCGGGACAGGTGACCTTCACGCCGCTGATGCCGGTGACCTTCTCGATCTCCGCGCGGATCAGCTTCTCGCCCTTCTCGGCGTCGAGCGTGTCGCTGCCGCAGGCGCCGAGCGCCAGGCAGCAGGCGATCGCGACGGCCGCCGCGCGACGCACTCAGCCACACCCCTGCGTCGGCCCGCCCAGGCGGTGGGCGAGGAGGAAGTCCATCATCAGCCGCTGCAGGCCGATGCCGAGGTCCGCCGAGATCAGGTAGCCGTTGATCAGGTGCTCCATCGGCGAGGTGACGAACTGCGCCAGGTGGCACCCGCGCGAGCGGTAGTCCTCGAGCACGAGCGGGATCGGCAACCCCGGACCCGGCAGCTTCAGGCCGCCGCCGGAGGGCAGGCGCGAGACCGTGTTGTTGTTGGCGCCGTCGTCGGCGTGGTCGTCGGTGCCGAGCCACTGCAGCAGGTTGAAGCGCCCGAAGACGTAGTTGCTGAGCTCGTCGAGCAGTCCCTGCACGAGGAACGCGGGCACCGGCCGTGCCCGCGGCCCCATCTCTGCGTAGGCCTGCCGGCCGGTCACGTCGATCGCGTAGGGCCCGCCCGACGATGGCGCGATCGCGGCGTAGACGTCCGGGTAGGTCGCGCCCATGACCGTCGACATCGCGCCGCCGGCGGAGTAGCCACCGACGTAGACGCGTGCGACGTCGGAGGCGAGCTCGGCGACGAGCGATGTCGTGATGCCGGCGATGATCGACGCCTCGCCGGCGCCGCGGTGCAGGTGCGCCTGGTCAAACCAGTTCCAGCAGGAGCCCGCGTTGGCAGACGCGCTCTGCACGGGGTAGGCGAGCGCGAAGCCGCGCTCCTGCGCGACCTTCGCCAGCGCGTGCCCCGCCTGCATCGGCAGCGCCCCTCCGCAACCGTGGAGCCAGACCATCAGCGGCTTGCCGACCGTCCCCGTCGTCGGGACGAACAGGTGGTAGGTGCGCGTGCCGGACGCGTTCGTGAACGCGCGCTGGACGATCTGGCCCGGCTGCGGCGGGGGCTCGGCGGCCTGCGCGGGCGCCGCGAACAGCAGCGACAGCGCGAGTACGGCGGCGACGACCCCTGGCATTCGGCGAGCGTAGCCGACGCGTGCGGCATGATCACGCGATGCGCGCTGCAATCGGGGTCGTTGCGGCGGTCGTGCTGCTCAGCATCGCCGCTCCCGCGTCGGGCACCGTCCAGCCCTATGGAGCAAACGATGCGGGCGGGTTTCGCAACGTCCTGCCGCCCGGCGAGAACGGCTTCGGCAACGTGCTGGACTTCGCGGCGTTCACGCTCGGCGGCACGCGCCCGCTGCACTCCGGCGACCAGCAGCCGCTGTACGACGGGCTGCTCTACGCGTCGCCGACGCTGACCGACGCCGACGTCCCCAAGTACTTCAAGGACGCGACGTTCGGCGTGCCCGACGGCAAGATCGAGTCGAGCGTCACGCCGCGCCGCGGTGTGTCGATCCTGCGCGACAGCGACTACGGCGTGCCCCACGTCTACGGCGACACGCGCGCCGACGTGATGTTCGGCGCCGGCTACGCGGGCGCCCAGGACCGGCTGTTCCTGATGGATGTGCTGCGTCACACCGGCCGCGCGCAGCTGTCGAGCTTTGCCGGCGGCTCGGCGAGCAACCGCGCGATGGATCGAGTGCAGTGGTCGCTGGCGCCCTACACCGAGGCGGATCTGCAGCGCCAAGTCGACCTCGCGGAGAAGGTCTACGGCGCCGACGGCGCGCGCACCGTCGCCGACGTGACGGCCTACGTCGCGGGCATCAACGCCTACATCGCCCAGGCGCAGACCGACCTGACCAAGCTGCCGGCGGAGTACACGCTGCTCGGCGCCACGCTGCGCCCGTGGAAGATCACCGACGTGCTGGCGACGGCGTCGCTGATCGGCGGCATCTTCGGCAAGGGCGGCGGCCAGGAGCTGCGCAGCGCGCTGCTGATGCGCGCGCTCGAGGCGCGCTTCGGGCGCCGGCGCGGTCGCGCCGCCTGGCGCGACCTGCGCTCCAAGAACGACCCCGAGGCGCCGACGACCGTTGCCAAGCGCTTCCCGTACCAGACCGAGGACGCGTTCTCGACGCGCGGCCTGGCGCTACCGGACCGCGGCAGCGTGACGTTCACGAACGTCGGCCCGCCGATCTCCGCGGCGCGCGCCGACGACGGCGCGATCGGCGCCGAGCTGCTGCGGATGCGCGGCGAGCACGCGCTGTCCTCCAACTGGGAGCTGATCTCCGCGAAGCACTCGGCGACCGGTCATCCGCTCGGCGTGCTCGGCCCGCAGGTCGGCTACTACGTCCCCCAGATCCTGATGGAGATCGACCTGCACGGTCCCGGGATCGACGCCCGCGGCGCGGCGTTCCCCGGCATCAACCTCTACGTGCAGATCGGCCACGGCCGCGACTACGCGTGGAGCGCCACGACCGCGACGTCCGACGTCGTCGACACGTTCGCCGAGGTGCTCTGCCGGGACGACAGGCACTACATCTACAAGAAGAAGTGCGTGGCGATGGAGCGCCTGGACCGCACGAACGCCTGGCAGCCCAACCTCCAGGACACCACGCCCGCCGGGTTCGAGACGCTGACGGCCTGGCGCACGGTCCATGGCATCGTCTACGCGCACGGCAAGGTCGGCGGCCGCGCCGTCGCGTTCACGAGCGCGCGCACGACCTACGGTCACGAGGCCGACTCCTCGATCGGCTTCAGCCGCCTCAACGATCCCGGCTACATCGACGGCCCGAAGGCGTTCCGCCGCGCGATCGGCGCGATCAACTTCGCCTTCAACTGGGCCTACATCGATCGCAACCACATCGCCTACCAGCTGTCGGGCGCCTACCCGCTGCGCGCGAAGCGCACGTCCCCGGACTTTCCCGTCATGGGCACCGGCGCCTACGACTGGCAGGGCTATGACCCCGACCTGCGCACCCTCAGGACGCTGCCGCAGTCGCGGCTTCCCAACGCGACCGATCCCGACTCGCTCATCAGCTGGAACAACAAGCAGGCGCCCGGCTGGGCCGCCGCCGACGACAAGTTCTCCTTCGGGCCGATCTACCGCTCCCAGCTGATCGACGCGCGCGTGAAGGCGTCGTATGCGCGCGGGCGCAAGGCGACGCTCGCGCAGCTCGTGCAGGCGATGGAGGAGCCGGCGACGCAGGACCTGCGCGCCACGGCGCTGATGCCGATCCTGCGCCGCGCGATCGGCAGGCCGGCCGACGCCAAGCAGCGCGAGGCGCTGGACCTGCTGTCCGCATGGGCCGCGGCGGGCGCGCACCGCCGCGACCTCAACCGCGACGGCAAGGCGGACGACGGCGCGGCGATCACGCTGCTGGACGCGTGGTGGCCGCGCATCGCCAAGGCCGTGATCTCCGAGGCGCTCGGGGCTGACGCCGACGCGCGGCTGCGCGCGATCGCGCCGGTCGACGGCGCCCTCGTGCCCGGCGGCAGCCCGACGCCGCCCGACGTCTCCGACGGCTGGTGGGGCTACGTCAGCAAGGACCTGCGCCGGCTGTTCCCGACGCGCAGGCCCGTGCGCGGGCGCTACTCGCGCGTCTACTGCGGCGGCGGGTCGCGCACCAAGTGCCGCGCCGCGCTGCAGGCCTCGCTGGCCGACGCGCTGACCGTCACGCCGGCGCAGCTCTACGGCCGCGGCGCCTGCGCAGCAGACCCCGACCCGGCCTGTTTTGACCGCAACCGCCCGACCGTGACGTCGCCGATCGGCGGCGGTCCGTACCCGTTCCAGAACCGCCCGACGTTCCAGCAGACGGTGTCGCTGACGCGGCCGCCGGAGTAGATTCCGGCCATGAAGCGAGCGTTGTGGGGGTTGGGTGTGGCGGTCCTCCTTGCCTGGCCGGCGCACGCCGCGGCGCCGACCGACCCGCAGGCCGGCGCCCAGGAGCCGCTGCGGATCCTGCGCGTCGCCGCCGCGCTCGACGCCGCGGCGCGGCCGCTCGCCGACGTGCCGGTGCTCGTCGCCGACACGGGCCTCGACCTCGACCACCCGGACATCGCCTCGCGGCTGTTCTCGCTGCCCGCCGCGGTGCCCGCGCCCAACCCCGACGGCGTCGGCGACCCGGGCACCGTCGCCGCCGGCAAGCCCGGCTGGGACCTGCTCGGGGTGCTTGCCCCGGGCGCGCTCGCGCCCGACGACGATCCATCGGACCCGGTCGGCGGCAGCGGCCACGGCACCGCCGTCGCCGGCGTGCTCGGCGCCGCCCACAACAACGGGCAGGGCGGGGCGGGCATCGCGCCCAACGCGCGCTTCGTCGCGCTGCGCACCTGCTGGGACGGCGACAACTGCTACCAGTACCTCCAGGACGACGCCTTCCGCTGGGCCGCCGATCGCGGCGTCCGCGTGATCAGCCTGAGCTGGCTTTCGGGCCCGATCGAGGACGACCTCAAGCAGGCGATCACCGATCTCTCCAACGTCCTCTTCGTGACGATCCCGTCGGGCAACGGCGGCGCCTACGACGCCGATGCCGACGACCCGCAGCCCTGCGGCCTGGACCTGCCCAACGTCCTCTGCGTGTCGACCTCGGCGCCCAACGACGGCCTGGACTGCGGCGGCTACGGCCCCAAGAGCGTCGACATCGCGGTCCCGACGCAGAACAGCGTCACGACGCTCAACGGCGGCACGTTCGGCCCGACCGGCTGTGCGACGAGCTACGCCTCGCCGACCGCGGCGGGCATCGCCACGATCCTGCTCGGCATCGATCCGGCCGCGACCGCAGCCGAGGTGCGCTCGGCGATTATCGACAGCGCCCGCAAGGTGCCCGCCTGGGCGGGCAAGTCCGTCAGCGGCGGGATCGCCGACGCGGCCGCCGCGGTGACGCTGTTCCAGCAGCGCCGCGGCATCGTCAAGCCGCCGGGCCCGCCGCTACCACCGCCACCGCCGCCGCCCGCGGTGCAGGACAAGCGGGCACCCGCGCTCAGCAAGCTCAGCGTCAGCCGCCCGCGCCGCGGTGGCGTGCGCCTGGCGCTGACGCTCGACGAGCCGGCGAGCGTGCGCCTCTCGCTGCGCCGCAAGTCCGGGCGGACCTACCGCACCGTGCGCGCGTCGACCCGCAGGCTCAAGCGCGGGCGCACCACGGTCACGGTCACGAGCAAGCGCCTGCGCAAGGGCAGCTACCGCCTCGTCGTCAGCGCCACCGACGCCCGCGGCAACCGCTCGGCGTCGCGGACGCTGTCCTTCCGCGTCAGATAGGGATTCCCCAGAGCGGGAACCAGCGCGCGAGGTCGGCCTCGAAGGGCAGCTCGGAACCGAGCTGGGCCTGCAGCTGCAGCTCGCGCTCGGAGGAGCGCTGCTGCTCGCCGTCGGCCGGCACGAACGGGTACCAGGTGCCGCGCTTGTAGTTGTAGATGAAGTACAGGGGCTTGGCGTCGGCGCCCTGGAACGCGAACACCGCGCATAGCACGCGGTCGGAGTAGCCGCCGACGGCGAGCGCGTCGCTGACGGCGTTGACGCCGACCGCGAGGTCCTCGACGTCCTCGTCGGCGAGCACGAACCAGCGGTAGCCGAAGCTGTCGGCGGTCGTCTCGACGGTCGTGCCGGTCTCCGCGCCGGTCGCGCGCACGAGCTCCTCGATCTCGGTCGCGACGCGCTCGAAGTCGCCCGTCGACAGCGGCTGGAACACGATCGCGGCCTTGCCGCGCGACGCGATGTTCAGCTGCGTGGAGAGCGTGACCTGCGCGGTCGTGATCGCGAACATGCGGTCGGGCGCCGGCCCCTTGACCTTGCTGCGCCCGAGGAGGCTGTCGAGGAACCCCATCCGCGTCAGACGGCGAGCGCGGCGCGGTCGGTGCCCTGCAGCTGGCGCTCCAGGCGCGCGAGCGCCTCGATGCGCTTCTCCATCGGCGGGTGCGTGGAGAACAGCCCGGCAACCGTGCTCTTGAGCTTCGGCGAGACGATGTAGAACGCCGCCATCTGCTCGGATGCACGCAGGTCCTGCGCCGGGATCTGCTCCATCGTGCCGGAGATCTTCAGCAGCGCCGAGGACAGCGCGCTGGGCCGACCGGTGATCACCGCGGCGCCGCGGTCGGCGGCGAACTCGCGGTAGCGCGACAGCGCCTGCATCAGCAGGAACGAGACCGCGTACACGGCCATCGAGACGAGGATCACGACGAAGAAGCTCGGGCCGTTGTCGTCGCGGTCGCGGCTGCCGCCACCGCCGAAGAAGAAGCCGAACTGCACGATCATCGAGGCGACCGACGCGAAGAAGCTCGCGAGCGTCATCACCATCACGTCGCGGTTTGCGATGTGACTGAGCTCGTGCGCCATGACGCCCTCGAGCTCCGCGGGCGACAGCAGCTGCATGATCCCCGTCGTCGCGCAGACCGTCGCGTGCTTGCGCGAGCGCCCGATCGCGAACGCGTTGGGCATCGGCGTGTCGGCGACGGCGACCTTGGGCTTGGGGATGTCGGCCTGGACGCAGAGGCGCTCGATCATCGCGTGCAGATCGGGGTACTCCTGCGGCGAGACCTCCTTCGCGCCCATCGAGGCCAGGCCGATCTTCTCGGAAGCGAACAGCTGGACGGCGACCAGGGCACCGCAGACGACGAGGATGATCCCGCCGCTTGCGCCCGCCGCGAACAGCACGCCGACGAACACGGCGTACACGAGGCCGAGGAGGAACATCGTGACGAGCATGCGGGTCTGCAGACCGAGGTCACGACCGAACGAGGTGGAGCGCATCGTGCACCCAGGATGACAAACCCGCCTTTGGAACTTCTAAGTGCGCGCGTGACGTATAGACGACATGCGACGGCTACTCGCGGTGGTGATCTGCGGACTCGCGCTCCCGGCGGGCGCCCAGGCGGCGGGCGGACCGGTCCCGCCGCAGCAGTACGGCAGAGGAGCGACCGCCCCGGGCGGGGACTACAGCTTCCACGCGCTCGGCGCCGGCAGGAACACGGTCCTCGCGAAGATCTGGAGCCCCGGCCTCGAGGTCCAGCGCAGCACGCTGCTGCGCGGGCACTGGGGCATCCCGGGCGTCAGCTACGACGGCGCGACGACCGGGTTGTCGGCCGACGGGCGCACCCTCGTGCTCGCCGAGCCGAGCCGCGTCTATCCGGTGAGGCACACGCGGCTGGCGCGGGTCTACACGCCGCGGATGCGCGTGCGCGACCGGATCAGCCTGCCGGGACACTGGGTCGTCGACGCGGTCTCGCCCAACGGTCGCTGGCTGTACCTCGTCCACTACCGCTCCCAGCGCGACCTCACCCACTACGACGTCCGCACGTACGACCTCGCCAAGCGGCGGCTGGTGAAGGCGCACGTCGTCGACCCGCGCGAGCCCGACGAGCAGATGGGCGGCCTGCCGCTGACGCGCCTCGTCAGTCCCGACGGGCGCTGGGCCTACACGCTCTACGACGGTGTGGGGCACGAGCCGTTCATCCACGCGCTCGACACCGAGCGCCGGACTGCCGCGTGCATCGACCTGCCGATGCTCGAGGGCCGCGAGGATCTCGGGGAGATGCGCATGGCGTTGCGCGGCGGCACGCTGAGCGTCGGCTCGCTTGGCATGGCGTCCGCGCTCGTGGACGCGAGGACGTTCGCGGTGCGCGAGGCCGCGCCGCTGCGAGGCTGGCTAGCGCGCCTCCTCCAGGCGCGCGATCTCCGCTCGTAGCAGTGCGCGCTGGCGGCGCGGGGTCAGCCGCTCGGGCTCGAGCGTCGCCTGCAGCGCGATCCCGTCGACGAACAGCAGCAGGCGTTCGGCCTCTCGGCGCGCGTCGACTCCCGGGCGCACGTCGTTGGATGTGACGCCGGCGCGCAGCAGCCCGGCGACGAGGTCTCGCCAGACGGCGTAGCCCTTGCGCTGGACGTCGCGCAGGGGCTCTGACACCGCTGCGCCCGCCCAGAACGCGAGCCAGACGCGAACCTCGTCGCGACGCTCGTCATCGAGCGGCAATGCCTCCTCGAGCGTCGCCTGCAGCATCGCCAGCGGCTCGACGCCCTCGCGGGTTGTGTGCGCAGTCATGCGCGCGGCGGCGGCGCCGTAGGCGTCGTCGATCGCCGCCATGATCAGCTCCTCGCGAGAGCCGAAGTAGTGGGTCACAGCGGTCGTCGAGCTGCCGAGCTGCTCGGCAACGCGGCGCACGCTGGCGCCGTCGAGGCCGTCGCGCGCGATCACCGCTCGCGCAGCGCGAGCCACGGCCTCCCGGCGCTCGGCGTGATCGACGACGCGCGGCACTGTGCTACCTTAGCAACAGTCGTTGTACAACAAACGTTGTAGAAAGGTCGCCAATGCTGTTTCGCCTCGGCGTCGTCGCCATCATCGTCTCGTTTCTGCCCTGGCTGGCGCTCGCGGTGGCCCCGCTGCTCGGCCTGCCGATCGCCGGCGCCGCAGCAGGCGCGATCGTGGCGGCCGAGGTGCTGTTCTGGAGCGGCCTGGCGCTTGCCGGCAAGGACACGTGGCAGGCAGTCAAGGCCAACGGCTGGCGCCGCGCGCCTGGGGTTCTCGTGCGCCTGCTCGTGCGGGGCCGCTCAGGCGGCCAGGCGTGCGAGACGGGCCGGGTCGCGTAGTGGCGGGCCGTGGCCGAAGAGCGCCACGCTGGGCTCGAGCGCGGCGATCTTCGCGATCGATGCGCGCAGTGCCTCGTCGTCGACGTTCACGACGGACGGCGGCGCCATCAGCCGCGGGAAGTTCCAGACGACGTCGCCGCCGATCAGCACGCCGTCGTCCGCTCGCCAGAAGGCGACGTGCCCGGCCGTGTGGCCCGGAACGTCGAGGACCATGAAGCCGTCGATCTGGTCGCCCTCCTCGAGGGCGTGGTCGACCGTGTGGCCGGGCCCGGAGCTGACGCGCATCAGGAAGTCGCCGAGCGGGTTGCGCGGCAGCCGGCCGACGAATGGCAGCGGCGCGAAGTCCGTTGCCATGAGGCCGGGGTCCTCGGCGGCGGCGACGTCCTCGCGACCGACCCAGAACGGCACGCCGAGCTTGTCGCAGACCGCGGCGCTGGCGCCCATGTGATCGGGGTGGGCGTGGGTCAGCGCGTGGCCCTCGACGGCGACGTCACCGAGCTCACGCAGCAGGTAGCCGGCGTCCCACGGCCCACCGGCGTCCACGAGGACGGTGCCGATCAGGTAGGCGTTGACCGGGCCCCGCAGACCGTCAAGCAGCCAGACGTCGTCGGCGACCTCGCGCATGGCCGCGACCTTACCCGCCCGCGGGTCAGCGCCGCGGTGCGCAGAGGCGGTGGCTGCGGCTAGAGCCCCGGCGGGTGGCGCACCGTGAAACCGCTGACCTGCCGCGGCGCGGCCTGCCAGCGCGAGCCGCGCTCGGCGCGGCCGCTGGTGTCGAAGCGCAGGCCGGCGACGACCATGAACGCGTGGCCGGCGTTGGCGTAGATCGTGACCCACTTGCCGGGGCCGGGCTTGCCGAACTTCGCCAGCAGCGTGGAGTCCATCGGTGAGTCGATGAAGCCCGCCGACGCCAGCGCGTAGGAGACCGAGCCCGAGCAGTCGTACGCGCTGTCGGTGAAGACGCCCTCCGGTCCGCCGCCGTGGCCGCCGCCGTAGACATAGGGCTTGCGCGCGACCTGGTTGGCGGCATTGATCATCGCCGCGACCTTCGGGGGTGCGCTCGGCGGGATCGTCGCGAGGTCGGCCGTCGTCAGCGAGGCGGCGTCGACGATGTCGCCGGCGCCGCCGGAGGTCTTGAACGCCTCCTTCAGCTCGGCCTCGACCTCGGCGTCGCTGGGTGCCCCGCGCGCGGCGGCGGGATCTGACGTCGTCGGTTGGGCCGGCTGGGTCTGGGCCTCGGGCTGAGCGGACCGGGACTTCGCCGCGCTCGGCGCCGGCGGCGGCAGGTAGAGCACCTCGCCACGCCAGTCCTTGATGCGCGCGGCGTCGCCGTCGTCCTCCGCGGCGCCGCAGCCGGCGAGCGCGGCGGCAGCCAGCACGAGAAGCGCGAGCGCGCGGCGAGGCATCGGGCGTATGGTGCCAGCGTGCTGCGATTCGTGCTGCCGTTCGTCGCTGCGGCCTTCGCTTCGGGGCCCGCGCGCGGCCGCGCTTTGCCGACTGTCCGGTGTTCCCGGCGAGCAACGCCTGGAACCGCGACATCAGCAAGGCGCCCCTGGATCCGCGCTCCGATGCTTACGTCCGCTCGATCGGCGCCGGCGATCACCTGCATCCGGATTTCGGCTCGGGCAGGTACGGCGACTACGGGATCCCCGTCAAGACGGCGCCCAGGACACAGAGGAACGTGCCGATCCGCTTCACGGCCTACGGCGACGAGTCCGACAAGGGCCCCTACCCTCAGCCGCACGCGCAAGGCCTACGTGCCGCCGGCGCGCCACCAGGCCGGCAGCACCACCGATCCCGGCGTCCCGCCGATGGGTCAGCGCTTCCGCCTGAAGGCGTCCTTCTCGCTGAGCGGCTTCCACGGGCAGGCCCGCGTGATCCTCCAGGCGCTGAAGACCTACGGGATGATCCTCGCCGACAACGGCTCGGACTGGTTCATCAGCGGTACCGCCGACCGCCGCTGGAACGACGATCAGCTCGACGAGCTCAAGCGCGTGCCCGGCAGCGCCTTCGAGGCCGTCAGGCCGTAGGCCGGCATCCGCGCCCGCGAGACGCACCGGCGCCACCGCCCTTGCCTCGAAGCAGAAGCGTGACCGTGACGTGCGCGTACGATTGACACGTGGCACGCCGTCGCGTCCCTGATTGGCTCTCCCCGTATGAAGGGGTCGGACAGGGTGCCGTCGGCCTCGCGCGAGGCTGGCTACGCGTCGTCGTCTACGCGGGGGGCACGGTCTCGTTGATCTACTGGCTCGGCGTTTGGGGGCTACTGCTGTTCCCGCTGCTGGTCTTGCTGGTCCTCATCGTCGACCCGTTCCTCGCGCGCGTTGCGGAACATTCCTAGCCCAAGGCTCAGTCGTTGCCGGACTACCGCTTTCGCGTTGAACCGAACGTTCATCCCGCCCCGGCTATTGGGGGTCAAATGAACGTTCGACCTTCTGCTCGCGCGTGACGCCGTGCGCGGGGTGTCGCCAGTGCGTGATCACGACGCCGGGGCGAACGGTCATCCTGCCGGCGATATCGCAGGTGAAATGAACGTTCGCGCGGCGGCCGTGGCTGTGGACGGCGTCTAGCGCTCCAGCGCCGCGATCGCGCTCGGGTAGATCTCGCGCTCGGCGTCGCGGCCGAGCCAGGGGTCCATGTGGCCGTAGCGCGGCCACTCGAGCTGGGCGTGAACGCCGGGGGCGAACGCGTTGAAGTGGTCGAACGAGCGTTTCTGGCCGGCCGGCAGGAAGACGCGGTTGTTCAGGCCGCCGGCGAACGTCATCGTCGTCTGCTGACGCGGCGCGCCGGTGTAGGTCTCCGGCAGCTCGTCGAGACCGGCGAAGGGCACGAGCACCCCCGCCTTCTCGGAGCGGTAGATCTGGCGGAAGAAGCGCACCGGGGCGTAGCCGAACTCGCGCGAGATGAAGCGGTGCACGTCGTCCTCGAGCAGCGCGTGCTGCCAGAGCAAGTCCCTGCCGACGCCATAGGTGAAGTTCGCGAGCTGGCAGGCGGGGTCGTCGCAGTCGCGCCCGCGGACCATCCGCGCCATCAGCGCGACGCCCTTGGCGTAGGCGTGCGGCGCGCGGTTGCCCCACTGCGCGTCGAGCCATGGCGTCGTCAGGCGCATGCCCGGCATCAGCAACGCGGTCTTCAGCTGAGCCATGCGCGGCACGACCGGATGCAGCGCGATCGCGCTGCAGAGGATCGTGCGGACCTGCGGCACGAGCCCGGCGACGACCGCGATCGCATACGACGCCGAGCCAAGGCAGTGAGCCAGCACGCGCACGTCCTCGCGCCCGCTCTCTCGCACGACGGTGTCGATCGCCGCCGGGTGGTCGAAGGCCGCGGCCTCGTCCAGCGACCAGCGCCGCGGCGGGTCGTCGATGCTCGCGCGCCAGCCCTGCACCCAGACGTCGTAGCCGCGCTGCAGCAGCGCGTCGGCGATCGTCGTGCGCAACGGCGCGCCGTAGAACAGATTGGGCCGCGCAGCGGCGCCGTGCACGAGCACGAGCGGGCCGCGATCGGCGATCGTCCCGGGCCGGCGCAGCTGGTGCAGCATCAGCGACTGGCCGTCCTTCGTCGCGTACGGGACGAGGCGGCGCTCGAGCTCGTTGCGCTCGCGCACGCGATGCCAGACATACGGGTCGTAGCCGCCGAAGCGCGGCGGGTCCACCGGGAAGGACGGACGCGTGTCCCCGGGCGCCTTGCCCGCGTAGGCGCGCAGCACACCGCGCGCGAAGGTGTGGGAGAAGCGCACGCGGCGCCCGCGCATCAGGCCCATCATCCGTGCGAACGCCAGCGGGCTGAGCGTCAGCACGCCCGTCGCGATGAGCGCGTCGATGCGCTCGTCGGCGACGTCGTCGACCCAGCCGCTGAACACGCGCACGAACAGCGTCGAGAGGTCGGTCCGCGCATCAAAGCCCGGGTCGTCCTCGATGATTTTGACCCCGGCCACCGTGATCGGGTCGCCGGCGGCCGTGCGACACTGCAGGCGGTAGCGCATGCGCGCGTGCCGGCTGTCGGGGTCTGGGTCGAACAGCTGCAGCGTGCCGGACACGACCGCCATCGGCAGTCCGAGCTCGGGCAGCTCGACGTGTCCGGAGGCGCGCAGCGGCAGCGACGGATCGTGCTCGAGCGCCGCGACGTCGTCGACCTCCATGTGCAGGCGCAGCGTCATCCGCCGCCCCGCGCGCCGCCCCTCGGCGAGCGCCTGGGTGTGGTCGGTCTCGGTGAACGACACCCAGCCGCTCATCACCTCGTCGAAGCGGACGTCAGGCAAGGCGGTCCTTCATCCGCTCGCTGAAGCGCTCGGCGCAGGCGGCGATCGTCAGCGACGGGTTCACGCCGACCGGCCCGGGGAGCACCGAGCCGTCGGCGACGAACAGCCCGCGGTGCCCGAAGACCTCGCCGTGGGAGTCGACGACGCCCTCGGTCCAGGACTCGCCCATCGGCGCGCCGCCGAGCGGGTGGACGGTCATCGTGCGCAGCTTGTCCAGCAACCGCCCGCCGACGTAGCGACCGCCCAGCGCCGTCGACACCGCGCCGGCGACGCGGTCGATCTCGTCGTACTGCGCGCGCGAGGGCTCAAGCGACCAGGTGCACTCGAGCTCGCCGTCGCGCAGACGCAGGCGCCCGTCTGGCAGGTCGCGCCCCATCGCCAGCAGGGGCAGCATGTTCTCCGAGGCGCCGGCGCTCGCGAACGCCGCCCGCACGTCCGCTCCCAGGCGCGTGTCGCGGCGGCCACGCAGGCGCTCCCAGATCCGGATCGGGATCTCCGTTGCCATCAGCGCCGCGATGTCGCGCGGCATCGCGCGCAGCTGCCACAACCACTCCGCGAACGCCGGCGATCCGGCGTCCTGCAGCACGAGCTCGCGACCGGAGTCCGACTCGTCGTCGGCGAGGCGCAGCATGGTCGTGATCACCGGCCCGAACGACGGGCGCATCGGCTTGGCCGTGTCGAACGCGAACGCGAGCATGTCGCCGTTGACCGACACCGCGCTGCCGAGGCGCGGGCTCAGGCCAGGCAGCGCGCCGCGCGCGCCGAGCAGCAGCCGCGCCGTGCCGAACACGCCGGCGCTGAGCACCAGGACGCGCGCACGGACGGTCACGCGCTCACGCGTCACGTCGGGATCGTGCAGCGCGGGGAAGCGCTCGTCGCGCAGGTCGGCGCGCTGGGTGTAGACGACCTCCCAGCGGCCGTCGTCGAGCGGGCGCAACGAGGTCGCCTCACAGCCGCAGCGGATCTGCGCGCCGGCGGCCTGAGCGGCCGCGAGGTAGGTGTGGTCGAGCGTCTGCTTGGCGCCGTCGTTGCAGCCGACGTCACACTCGCCACAGAGCCGGCACGTCGTGCGCGGCAGGCCGAACAGCCCCGGCGCGTCCTGTTGCACCGGCATCCGCGGGGCGGGCGTGCCGTCGGGCGTCGGGGCGAACGCGACCGCCAGCGGCGGGTACTCGACGCTGCCACGCCCCAGCGTGCGCGCAGCCAGCGCGAAGGCCGCGGTCTTCGGCGTCGTCGCGCGGTACTCGACCGGGTAACGCGTCGCGCGTAGCATCGTCTCGGCCTTGGTGTAGCCGTCGAGCAGGTCGCTGGCGCCTAGCGGCCAGCGCTCGCGCCCGCCCTCGTCGAGACGCTCGTGCACGAACGTCCGCGGGTCCTTGCGCAGCAGGACGTTGGCGTAGATCAGCGACCCGCCGCCCAGGCCGCTGGACGTCAGCGCGGTGAAGCCGTCGAAGACCTGGACGTCGATCAGCCCCAGCGCGCCGTCCTCGGGCTCCCAGAAGCCGCGCTCCTTCAGGTCGCCGGGCGTGCGCGGGAAGCTGCCGGGCGGCCACGCGCGGCCGCGCTCGAGCACGAGCACGTCGTTGCCCGCCTGCGCCAGGCGGCAGGCGCTGACCGCCCCGCCGAAGCCCGAGCCGACGACGATCGCGTCGACGTCGTCGCCGCTAGGCATCGTCGACGCGCCAGGTCACCGGACGCCGCGGGTCGGGCTCGTAGACGCAGAACGTCCCGGTGCGCAGGGTCGCGTCGAGCTCGTGGCCGAGCTCGGGATTGAGCTCTGAGATCCGCTTGACCTGCGTGCGGATCGCGCGCGTCGCGTTCACGCGCGCGCGCTCGGCGTTGGAGCCCGTCTCACGGTCGCGGCCGCCGAGGCCGACGGCGCCGGTCAGCTCGGTCGCGATGAAGTCGAGCTCCTCGCGCGCGCGGGCGACACGCTCGGGGTCGTTGAACTCGCGCGCCTCCTCGAGCTCGGCCTCGAGCTCTGTGACGCGCTCGCGGTACTCGCGCTTGGCCTGCGCGTCGAGCAGCGGCCCGCTGCCCCCGCTGCCGCCGCTGGAGAGGCCGGCGTCGGCGGCGACCGCCGCGCTGGCGGTCGTGCCCTCGCCCCCGACGAGCTCGAGCGCGTGGATCTCGGCCCCCGGCGCACGCAGCAGCGTCGCGATGTGGCGCATCCCCTTGGCGTCCTTGATGCGCGTCGTGCGGCCGCCGTACTCAAAGCTCCAGACGTCGCCTTCGCGGCGCAGCGAGGCCTGGCTCGGATCGGCGACGGCGACGAGGGGCGCGGCGGCTGCGGCGGGCGCGGGCACGGCCGCCAGCTCGCGCGCCCGCGCCGCGATCTGCGGCATCGAGAGCTCGTCGGCCAGGCGTGCGGCACGCGCGAGGCGGTCGGCGGCGCGCCCGTCGCCGGCGCGCGCGAGGGCGACGCCCTCGTCCAGCGCGATCCGCGCGAGGTAGGGCGCGGCGCTCATCCGCTCGGCCTCGATCCGCGCGACGGCAAACCGGTCGAGCGCCTCGTCGAGGTCCCCGCGCAGCGCCGCCAGCTGACCGAGGTGGCGGTTGACGGGGCCGCCGTAGGTGCCCTGCGCGCTGGCGAGGTGACGGCCCTCGTAGGGCGCCAGCAGCGGCTCGAGGGCGGCCGCGCGCTCGACGTCGCCGAGCAGCACGCAGGTCTCGGTCAGCAGGCCGAGGCAGATCAGGCGCGTGTGGTCGTGCGGCAGCGCGGCAAAGTCGTCGGCGGCGAGGATCCCGAGCGCCGAGACCGCGCGGGCCTCGCGTCCGGCCTCGGCGAACGCCAGCGCCTGCGCCGCGCGCCACGCCGCGACGCCCGGGAACGCCACCGTCACCTTGTCGAGCGTCTCGCTGAACTCCGCGATCCGGCCCTGGGTCCAGCGCACGGTGATGAGCTGCGCCTGGTAGACGAGCCCCGCGACCGTGCCGGGCACCGAGGTCCCGATCCGCGTCGCCTCGGCCGCGAGCGACTCGAAGTCGTCCCAGCGACCCTCGATCACCGCAAGCAGCGCCCGGTGGCAGGGCACGAGCCAGGTGATGCGCTGCTGGTGGATGCGCCCGACGAGACGCTCGAGCAGGTCGACGTCGGTGATCACGCCGGGGCCGTCGCCGACCTCGAGCGCTGCGGGGATCCGGTGCAGGACGGCGAACGTCAGCCACTCGAGCTCACCGGTGCGCTGTGCCAGGCCCTGCAGCTCGGCGGTGTTCGTCACGCGCCGCTCCAGCGTGTCGGGGCCGGTCAGGCCGATCGTCGCGTGCATCAGCGCAAAGCCGCGCGTGGCCTCGTCGGCGTCGCGCGAGAGCTCGAGCGCTTCGTCGGCCGCAGCACGCCGGCGTCCGACGTCCGGCGACCAGCCGAGCGCCGCCGACAGCCGCGCGAGGAGCCGCGCACGCAGGGCCGGGTGCGCGTCGCCGAGCGCTGCGAGCGCCTCCTCGATCAGCGCGATGCCCTCGTCGTCGGTCGTCGGGCCCAGGCCCCAGACGACGAGCCCGAGCGCCGCCCGGGCGAGCCCCTCGGTGTCGCCCGTGGCGCGGGCGAGCTCGGCGGCCTCGAGGAACGCCGCGCGCGAGCCGGCGGTGTCCCCGGCGCGGACGCGCGCATCGCCGAGGGCCAGGAGCAGCGCGCCGCGGCGCGTGTCGTCGGCGGCGACGAGCCCGAGCGCCCCGAGCGCGCGGTGGAAGTGCTCCGCGGCCTCCTCGTAGGCCATCGCCCCGAGCGCGCGGTGTCCGGCACGCGTGGCGTACTCGATCGCCTTCTCCATGCCGGCCTGGGGGCCCGCGGCGAGGTAGTGGTGGGCGAGCTCGGAGAGTCGGCGCTCGACGGCGTCTCCGTAGAGCGCCTCCAGCGCGGCGGCGACCTCCCCGTGCACGCGCGCGCGCTCACCCTCGCCGAGGTCCTCGTAGAGCGCCTCGCGAAACAGCGCGTGGGCGAAGCGGTAGCGGCCGATCTCGCTGTGGTCGGCGACCAGGACGCCGGCGCTGATCGCGTCCTGCAGCTGGGAGAGGAGCGTCGCGCGGTCGGTGTCGACGACGTGCTCGAGCGTGCGCAGGCGAAATTCGCGGCCGATGACCGCCGCCGTGGAGAGCGCATGCGTGCTCGTCGCCGTCAGCGGACCGAGCCTGCGGCGGATCGTCTCGCCGACGCCGAGCGGCAGCGGCATGTTGCCGAGCTGCAGGCGCTCGATGCCGCCTTCGGCGGCCAGCATCCGCACGATCTCCTCGGCGTACATCGGGTTGCCGTCGGTGAAGCGATGCAGCGTGCCGACGACGTCGTCGCCGATCTCGCGCCCGGCGCGCTCGGCCACGAGCTGCGCCAGGTCGGTCTCGGGCAGGCCGCCGACCTCGAGCGCCTCGCCGAGGCTGCCGACGCTCGAGAGCGCGGCCGCTGCGTCGGGGCGCGCGCGCAGCTCGAGCTCGCGATAGCTCGCGATCATCAGCGTCGCGGTGTCCGAGAGCGTCGCGGCGAGCATCTCCAGCAGCCGCAGTGACCCCACGTCGGACGCGTGCAGATCCTCGAGCAGGATCACCAGCGGGCCGCTGCGGGCGCTGGCGTGCAGCAGCGCGCGCACCGCCTCGAACAGCTCGAAGCGCGCCTGCTCGCCCTCGAGCGCGACCTGCGAGGGCGGCGCGCCGCCGATCTGGTCGGGGACGAGCTGGGTCAGCCAGGCCGCCGCCGACGGGCCGATCTCGTCGATCAGCGAAGGCCCGTCGGGCGCCTCCAGAACGCCGCGCAGGACCTGCGTCCAGGGCCAGAAGCCGGGGGCGCCGCCGGCTTCCCAGCAGCGTCCCCAGGCGACGAGCATCCCCGAGGTCCGCGCTTCGGCGGCGACGAGGTCCAGCAGCCGGGTCTTGCCGATGCCGGCGTCGCCGGCGACGGTGACCGTGCGTCCGCGGCCGGCCCGCGCATCGTCGAGCGCGCCGAGCAGCAGCGCGCGCTCAGTGCGGCGGTCGAGCAGCGCCGCGCTGCTCGCGGGTCCGGTACCGGTCGGTGCCACGGGGTCGCAAGTCTGCCACGACCGTTGTGCGGAATCCGGGCGGACGCTAGCGTCGCGTGCTGCATGGGGGAGGAGCAGGCCGACAGGATCCGCGACCGCGCGCTCAAGGCGCGTGCGGTCACCGCTGTCACGCCGTTTCGCTGGCCCGGCTGGGCAGTGTGGCTGCGGGGCCTGTTCTGGTTCTCCCCGCGCTTTGCGCCGTTCCTCGCGGCGCCGCTCGTCAGGCTCGGGTTCATCCATGCCGGGCGCTGGGCGGTGGTGACGAAGTTGCCCTCGCGCGATCACCCGGGCACGTGGGAACGCGTGAAGCCCAAGGGCTTCCTCGTGTTCGAGACGAACTTCGACGGCGCCTGGCGCCCGTACATCGAGGCCTTCGCGCGCGTGATGCCGACCCAGTGGCTGGGGATCTGGAGCGGCACGAAGGGCTTCCCGGGGCCGCTGCCGGCGTCGGGCCTGCTCGGATACATCGAGGACCACGACCTGGCGCCCGCCTACTACTACACGGCGCACGAGGACAACTCGCTGAAGACGATCGTCGCGGCGCTCGAGGTCGACGCGGCGCTCGACCGCTTCGTCGCCGCCGATCATGGCGCCGAGGGGTTCGACGACCGCCTCGACGCATTGCTCGCGGAGGTCCAATGGCGGCTGTGAAGGACGACCGCCTCGGCCAGCTGACCGGCCTGAACGTGGCGGCGCCGGTGCGCGCCGGCGCCGATGAGGAGCTGCTCGAGGCGATCGCGGCGGTGCCGGTCGCCGGCAAGTCGCCGTTCGCGCGCCTGGGGACGGTGCACTTCGCGCGCTGGGTGCTGATGAACGACACGCCGCGGCCGGGTGTGGCGACGGTCTGGTTCTCGGCGACGTTCGACGGGACGCTCGAACGGTTCCTCTCGGGGCTGGCGCGCCACATGCCCGGGGAGCTCGACGCCGTCCTGCACCACTGCGTGGACTGGCCCGGGGCGCGCGACCGCCACGGCTTCGAGCGCTGGGTGCGCGCGCGGCGCGTGCCCGTCGCCTACTTCCTCGCGGCCTACCCGGACGCGACGCTGCCGCAGATCTCGCGGGCGCTCGCCCGGCGCCGCGCGCTGATCGAGCTCGCCGTCCAGGCGCCGCACATGGACGCCGCAGAGCTGCGCGCGGCCTTCCGGGAGCGCGTCGCGTGACCCGGATCCACCCGCTGCGCGCACGGCTGCAGAAACCGCGCCTGCCGGCGATCCAGGGCAACATCCTGCAGGGCTACCGCTACCCGCGCGCGGCCTACGTGTGGCTGCGCTTCGCCGACGCGACCGCGGGCCGGCGCTGGCTGGCGATGCTCGACGTCACGTCGGCGCAGGAGTGGGACGCCAAGCCCGCCTTCGCGCGCAACGTCGCGCTGACGGCGCGCGGGCTCGAGGCGCTCGGCGTCGACCCCGAGCTGATGGCCACGTTCTCCGACGAGTTCCTCGCCGGGATGCGCGCGCGGGCGCAGCGGCCGCTCGGCGACCTCGGGCCCAGCGCACCCGAGCGCTGGGACGCGCCGTTCGACGCGGAGGCCGCCGCGCGCGGCCGCGATCCGCACGCGCTGCTGTCGCTGTTCGCGCAGACCGACGACGCGCTCTCAGAGCTCGTGCGCGACGCCGACGGGGAGGGCGTTGCGATCGTGCATGTGCTGCGTGCGGGCGAGCTCGACGCGGCGGCGGGGCGCGACCCCGCCCGCGAGCACTTCGGCTTCACCGACGGCTTCTCCCAGCCGTCGTTTCGCCGCGTGCGCTACCGCGGGCGCCAGCCGAAGGGCAACGGCGTGCCGCTGCGCTTCGGGCGCTGGCGGCGCCTGGCCCTCGGCGAGCTCGTCCTCGGCTATGTCGACGAGGACCTCGTCTACCCCGAGATGCCGGCCGGCGTCCTCGGCCCGGACTCGACCTACATGGTCTGGCGCCGCCTCAGCCAGGACGTCGCAGAGTTTCGCGCCTGGACGCTCGGGGCCGCGGGCGGCGATCCCGCGGACGCCGCGAAGGTCCGGGCGCAGATCGTGGGACGCTGGCCCAACGGCACGCCGCTCGCGACGCATCCCGACGGCTCCGACGAGCAGTCCTGCACCGATGCCAAGCGCCTGAACGCGGTGCGCTACAAGCCCGACCCGCACGGCAGCGCCTGTCCGCTGGGTGCGCACGTGCGCCGCGCCAACCCGCGCGACGGGCTGCCCTTCGGCCACAAGCTCACCTACCGCCACCGGATCGTGCGCCGCGGGATGCCCTATGGCCCCGAGCTCTCCGACGACCCCTCACCCCTGGAGCGCGACGCCGACCGCGGGCTGGTCTTCGTCTGCCTCAACGCGAACATCTCGCGCCAGTACGAGGTCGTGCAGGGTGAGTGGCTCTCCGACGGCCGCGCCTTCGACCTCGGCGCAGACCGCGACCCGCTGACGGCCGGACCGCAGGACGACGGCAAGTTCGTGCTGCACGGCAAGCCCGCGTACAAGCCCCCGCTCGGCGGCGGCGGGCGCCCGGCGACGCCGCCGCGACTGCTCGTCGGGCTGCCGGAGTTCGTCCGGACGCGCGGCGGCGAGTACCTGTGGGTGCCGTCGGTCCCGGCGCTCAGCGCTCTGGGCGCGGGGACCGAAGCGAGCGCCTGAGCGCTACGCCACTTCGGAGCGGCGCACGTCAGGCACCAGTTGGCGCAGATAGGCGCGCAGCACGGGCGCGAAGACGTGGTCGATGTAGTCCGGGTCCTTGGAGACGAGGCCGTGCAGGACGAGGCCGTGGATCAGGGCGACCGCGGCCTTGGCCTCACGCTCGGGGTCGGCGACGCCGATCCCCTGCAGCACGGCGACCGTCAGCTCGTGAAACGCGCGCGGCCAGTCGGGCAGGTCGTCCGGGCGCGGCGCGGTGCGCGCGACGCGCAGGTACAGCTCGAACTCGGCGAAGCGCTGCATCGGGTGGTTTCGCAGCAGCTCGCTCTGCCACGAGATCACCGCCTCGATGGCGTCCTCGACGCTCATCGTGCCGCGATCGACCACGAGGTCGACGATGACCTTGAGGTTGGCGCTGTCGCGCTCGATCAGCGCCTCCATCGCCGCCTGCATGAGGTCTTCCTTGGAGGAGAAGTAGTAGGTCGTCGCAGCCAGCGGCACGCCGGCGGCGTCGGCCACCCGGCGGTGCGTGACGCCCTCCAGGCCGTCCTGCTCGATGATGCCGAGCGTCGCCTCCAGCAGCGCCTGGCGTCGTTCCTCCCCGCGTGCCTGGCGCCGCCGGCCGTCTTTCGGCTCCGTGCCCATTGCCACGAAGTCTCGCAGTAACCCGAGCTTCAGGCGCTCTCGCGGCCCGCCGATACACGCGAGGTGGCGGCACTGTCCGAATCCGAGCTCCCGCACGGAGGTCGCGGAGCGGCGCTGGCCTGGCGGCTGGCGAGCGACGACGCGCTCGCGCGCGCGGTCGCCCGGGGCAACGACGCGGCGTTCGCCGCGCTCTACGACCGCTACCACGCACCGCTGCTGCGCTACTGCCGCTCGATGCTGCTCGGCGCCGACGACGCGCAGGACGCGGCGCAGAACGCGCTGACCGCCGCGCTGCGGTCGCTGCGCTCGCCCGATCGCGCGACACCGCTGCGCCTGCGCCCCTGGCTCTACCGGATCGCCCACAACGAGGCGCTCGGCGTCGCACGCCGGCGCCCGGCGGTCGTGGAGCTCGACGACGAGGCGACGGCCGTCGCCGCGCCCGATCTGCGCGAGTCGCGCGCCGCCCTGCGCGAGCTCGTCGACGACCTGCAGACGCTTCCCGGGCGCCAGCGCAGCGCGCTGGTGCTGCGCGAGCTCGAGGGCCTGTCATACGACGAGGTCGGCGCGGCGCTGTCGCTGTCTGTCGACGCTGCACGCGCCGCCGTCTTCGAGGCGCGCAGCGCGCTCTGGGCCCAGCGCGACGGGCGCGACAGCGCCTGCGAGGACATCCAGCGCCGCCTCTCGGCCGGCGACGGGCGCACGGCGCGGTCGCGCGATCTGCGCGCCCACCTGACGTCCTGCCAGCTCTGCGACGCGTTCGCGACGCAGATCCGCGCGCGCCGGCGCTCGCTGCGCGCGCTCTTTCCCGTGCCGGGGATCCTCGCGGCGGGCTCGGGGTCGGGATGGGCGCTCTTCGGCGGCGCGACCGTCGCGACGAAGTGCGCGGCGCTGTGCGCGACCGCGGTGGTCGTCGGTGGCTCGGTCGCCGCGCTGGAGACGTCGCACATGGGCCCGCACAAGCGCCCGCTGTCGGCGACCGCGGGCGCGACGCCGTCGCTGCCTGCGCCCACGTCATCACGGTCTGCTGCGCCGCGCGCACCGCTCGTCGTCGCCACCCGTGCGGCCGCGCGTACGCGCAAGCCGGCGCGCGTAGCGACCCGACGGCGTGTCGTTCGCGAGCACGCGCGCCACACGGCGCCCGTGACCCAGGTGCGGGTCGCGCACACGACGCCGCAGCCGGCTGCCGTCGCCCCACCTGAACCGCCGCCGGCCCAGACGACCGAGCAGGCGTCCGCCGTGCCGGAGCCGACCAGCACGCAGCCCGCGGCCGTCGCGGCGAGCACGGCGACCACGCAGCAGCGACTGCAGGCCTCGCTCGCTGCCACGCAGGAGCGCCTGAAGGCATCGCTGGCCGCGACCCAGGAGCACGTGAAGTCGACGCTCGCCGGCGTCCAGGCGACGACGTCGGCGCTGCTGACCGGGACGCAGCAGACGCTCACCGCGCTGCGCGAACGCCTGCAGGCCGCGCTGAACCCCAGCGGATAGCGCCGACGCGCCAACTTCCGACGTCGACCCTCACGAATCGCCGCCCTCGTGCCTCCCAGCCTTCGAGAAAGGCAAACCCGCCGCGAGGCGGGGACGCAAAACCAGGGGCCTGCACCGCAGGCCGCCCAGTTGCCCCCTGAGAGGAGCTCAGAATGAACCGTCCGACCCGGTTGCTCGTGGCCGCCTTGGCCCTGTCCGCCGTTGCTCTCCCGGCAGCCTCCGCGCAGGCCGCATCCTCACCCGCCGCAAAGGTGGGCACCCACGTCAAGAAGGCGCAAGGCGCGCAGGCTCGTGTCGCCACACTGGTGCGGCGGGGTGACGCCAAGGCCGCCAAGCGCGTGCTGAAGACCGCACGCCGCGAGGCGACCGCCGCTTCACGCAAGGCCCGCTCGCTGGCCGCCAACGCCACGGCGTCCGACGCGGCCGCCGAGGACGCGGTCTGGTCGCTCACCGCGGCCGCCGGCAACCTCGGCGACGCGATCCAGCAGTTCGCCGCGTTGGTGCCGAAGGCCACGGCCTCCGTGCAGCAGTTGCTCGCCAACGCGATCCCGGGCAGCATCGCCGGACGCGATCAGCTCGTCCAGATGCTGACGGACCTCGTCGGTCAGCTCAGCGGCAAGGTTCAGGAGCTGGCCGCGAAGGCGCTGGCCGCGCTGCAGGCGCAGTCGCCCGCGGACCTGCAGTCGATCGTGACCGCCACGCTGACCGACCTGCCGACGCAGGTGACGGACATCCTCAACTCGGCCCTGGCGGCAGCGGCCGCAGCGCTCGACACCGGGCTGTCTGAGCTCGGCAACCTGATCCCGAACCTCCCGGCCGGGCTGCAGGACGTGCTCACGGGCGTGCTCGACACGGTCGGCTCCGTCGTCTCCGGGATCCTGCCGATGGTCCAGCAGGTGACGGGCGCGGTCGCCGGCATCGTCGGCAAGGTGCTCGACATGGTCAAGGGCCTGCTCGGCGGGCTCGGTGGCGGCAGCAGCGACCCCGCCACGACCGTCCCCGGCACGTCCGGCGGCGGCCTGTTCGGCGGCCTGCTCAACAGCATCACCGGGCTGCTGCCGAACTTCGGCGGCCTGCTCGGCAACCTGTTCAAGCCGTAGTCACACCGTTGCGCCGCGCGAGCTCGACGAGCTCGCGCGGCGTGGCGAACACCGTGTCACTCGAGATCCGGCGCACGCGCTGGCCTGCCTGCGTCCAGACGCTCGTCTTGCGGGCGTCCTCGTCTTTGAGGACGTGGAAGCCGGGGCCGTCGATCTCGATGATGAGGTTCAGCTCAGCCCAGCTGAGGTCGGGTTCCTCGCCGGCGATGTCGACGTTGACCTCCGGCAGCGCAAGGCCCGCCTCGTCGAGGATCTCGAGCGCGTAGGCCTCGGCGTCCGAGCGGCAGCGATCCAGCCGCAACCGCGCGTAGCGGGCGACCAGCGTTTTGAGAGCCACTGTGCCCCGGCGCCCTTCGTGTGTGACCAGCGCCGCCGTCATGCTCGCGATCGTCACCTTCCTCAGCCGTAGCGCCTCCCTCAGGAGCTTGCGGCGCTCGTGGTCGGCGAGGTGCGGGCTGAGGTCGATGATCGTGCGCTCGACGGTCGTCACCCAGAAGCCGTGCCGTTTGACGACGTTGCCGTTGAGCGTGGTCGAGTAGTGCACGAGCAGTGGGCCCGCAGAACGCGCCCCCACCAGCTGCTTTCCGCTGCGGCCAGGGCGCGTGATGGTCGGCACGCCGCCAGGCTGCTGGCGGAGCCCGTAGAAGTCGGCGGCGCTGGCGTGGCTCAGAACGCTGCGCGGTGCTGACAACGTGGCGGCGCGCCAGCGCTGCTCCTTCGTCGGCTCTGAGAAACCAGCAAACCAGACGCCATCGTGCAGCTCCGTCCAGTCGCGCACGACGCGACTGGCGACGTCCTTGCTCAGCCCGAGCGCGACGAGCTGGCGCCACGCGACCACGCCGTCCTGCGCGGTGAGCAGTTTCCTGACGCGAACATCCATCTACTCGCGATAGCGCCGAGTAGATAGATGTTCGCCCCCCGAGGCGGGGGAGTTGGCGCGTACGCGCTCACCGCCGCGGAGCGTCGAGCCGACCGGCTAGGCTCGTCGCGCATGGAGGAGGGGACCGTCTTCACCGACGTCCTGCTGCCGCTCGGGGTCGCGGGGATCATGTTGAGCCTCGGGCTGTCGTTGACGCTCGCCGACTTCCGCCGGATCCTCGTCGCGCCGCGCGGGGTCGCGATCGGGATGGCCAACCTGCTCGTCGTCTCCCCGCTGCTGGCGTTCGCCGTCGCCGAGCTGTTCGACCTCGACCCGCTGCTGGCGGTCGGGCTCGTGCTGCTCGGCGCCTCCCCGGGCGGCGCGATGGCCAACCTGCTGACCCACCTGGCCCGCGGCGAGACCGCACTCTCGGTGACGATGACCGCGATCTCGAGCGTCCTCGCCGTCGTCACCGTGCCGCTGTACCTCGGGCTGGCGATCGACCACTTCGGCGCCGACACCGCCGATGACGTCGAGATGCTCGGCACCGTCGCCAAGGTCTTCGCGATCACGATCCTGCCGCTGTCGATCGGCATGCGTATCCGCGCCGTGCGACCGCAGCGCACGATCGCGCTCGAGCCGCGCGCCAAGCGCATCGCGCTCGCCCTGCTCGTGCTCGTCATCGGCAGCGCGATCGCCAGCGAGTGGGACCGCCTCACCGAGAGCCTCGGTCAGGTCCTGCCGGCGGCGATCGCGCTGAACCTCGCCGCGATGACGATCAGCTTCACGGTTGCGCGTCTGGCCCGCCTGGACGACCGCCAGTCGACGGCAATCGCAATGGAGCTCGGCGTTCACAACGCGACCGTCGCGATCGCCGTCGCCACGTCGATCGACACCGAGCTCGCGATCCCAGGCGCGGTCTATGGCATATTCATGTGGGTCACGGCAGGAGCGTTCGCGCGCCTCATGTACCGGCGCAACGGCCTCGCCGCACCCGAGCCCGAGCCTGCGCCGGCCTGACATGACACACGGTCGTAACACCGCTGTCGTAGGATGCCGGTCGGTGCCCGCCCGCGACCGCCGCATCATGCTCGCCATCGGCCTCTTGGCCGTGCTCGTCGCGCTGACGCAGACGTTCGCGCCGCTGAGCGGCCTCGAGACCGGTCTCCTCTATCTCGCGCCGGCGCTGATGCTCGCGCTGCCGCTGCTCGCCGGTCGCTACGTCGGCGAGGACACGGTGGCCAAGCTCGCGACCGGCTTCGTCTGGTGGCGCCGGCGTCGCGCCGTCAGCCGCCTCGTCGCGCATCTGCCGCGCGCACCCCATCTGCTCGTCGCCCGTGGCGGGCGCCTGATCGCAGACGCGCTCGCCGAGCGTGGACCCCCGGCCCGGACGCTTCACCTCTAGCGGCGCGCGTCGGCGACTCGGCCGGGTGCTCGCCCGTCCCAGTCACTCGACGCAAAGGAGGGCGCAATGCGCCTCGTCCACATCGTCGCCGGGCTGGCGCTCGCCACAGCGATGGCGACGCCGACGCCGGCGACAGCCGCCGCACCGCAGCCCTGTGCCGGTGTCAAGCAGATCACCGATACCAACGACGGCCACCACAACGGCACCGATCTCCGCGCGGGGTGGTTCTCCGAGGCCAACGGCAAGCTCCAGGCTGTCATCGAGGTCGCCTTCGGCGCCTGGGAGCCCCAGCACGACGACGACACCGCGGTCGCGGGCTATGCCCTGACCTGGGAGGTCGGCGGCGTTCGCCGTTACGTGCGCGTCGAAGCGCCCAAACCCGGACGCGGCGAGGTGCGCTTCGACCACGGCACCTGGACGCGTGCCGCAGGGTTCGTCAGCGCTGGGACGACGAGCGCCGAGCTCATCAGCGGCGCCGGCGGCACGGCGACGATCGACGTTCCGGCTGCCGCGGGCGGCCCGGCGGGCACGGTGCTCGCAAGGCCGCTGGCGCTGACCTATGACGGCACACCGACGAACGAGCCGCACTGGGTCGATCGCGCCCCGGGCGGCGAGACCCCCGACGGCACGGAGTATGGGGCCGACTTCGTCGTGGGAACGTGCGGCGGGCCGGGGCCCATAGATCCCAGCCCCGGCCTGCCGCCGATCACAACGACGGCCGTTGCGCTCAGCGCGCCCAAGACGATCACTGGCGGTGGGACCCGCACGGTGACCGGACGTGTCTTCCCGGCGCGCGGCGGCGTGGCCGTCGCCCTGCAGGCAACCGCGGCCCGGACGACCACGAGGCGGTTGACGACGACTGCCGACGGCAGCTTTTCGGCGCGTATCGCGATCGGTGAGACGACGCGGCTGCGTGCGGTCGCCGAGGGCCTGTCGTCGCAGACGCTGACGACGACCGTGAGATCGGTCGTGACCATGACGGTGCGCGGCCTACGCGGCGGCGGATCGCTCATCACCGGGCGCGTGCGCCCGAACCTCCCGGGCCGCGTGTTGCTGCTGCGCACGACGTCGCCGGTTCCCACCAAGCGTGTGACGCCCCGCAAGGGCGCGTTTCGCATGCGCTTGCGCCATCCGCGCCCTGGTCGCTACCAGGTCGTGTTCGTCCCGACCGGCGATCGCGCCGAGCGGTCAACCTCGAAAACAGGAGTCATCCGATGAAGCACCACAACCCGATCCTGGGCACTGTCGCTGTCGGCGCGCTGCTCGCACTGCCGGCGGCTGCGTCCGCGCACCCGTCCGTCTACACCGACATCGGCAAGGTCATCGACAGCAACGGCCCGCCGGTCACGCTGAAGAACGAGACGCGCTACGTCGTTGCCAACCACGGCTTCACCTACGTGCTTCGCGAGTCCAACGGACTCGCGAGCCACGGCGTCATGGACTACAAGAAGCTGCCGGGGGCGTATCGCGGCCAGCCGGGCTTCACGAAGACGCGGTTGCTCGCCGAGGGCGACACGGGTGCTCAGGCGCACGCCACGTGCAGCGGTGTCCCCGCGCTCGCCAGCGAGTCGGCGATCCTTGGCTGGCAGGGGACCGACCCGTTCTACACCTACGTGCCGTTCCAGGCGACGACGGCCGGGCTCGAGGACGATCCCGCGATGTGGCTGGATGACGTCAAGGCACTAACGGGCGTGACATTGACGCCGAGCACGAACCTGACGACGGCCTGCTCGGGGCTCGGGGGCACGCTCGTGCCTGCGGACGCCACGCAGAGCACGAACGCAGCGTTCAACTCCGGCGCGCTGGAGCACGCCACTGCGCCGCTCGATGAGGAGATCGTCAAGCTCAAGGCCGAGAAGGCCCAGCTCGAGGCGCAGCTCGGCACGCCGACCGACCTCAACGTCGCGCGGGCCGAGATCGCCCGCCTGAAGCTTGAGGCGGCGCCGCTGAAGGCGGTCCTGGCAAAGGCGACGACGAGTGTGCTCGACGTCACGATCACCGGCCCGGCCGCCCGCAGTGTGAAGCTTCGCGCCGTCGTGGGTCCCAAGACGCAGAAAAGGCTCGGGCTGAAGTCGCGCGTGCTCGGCTCGGGGACGGCCACGACCGCCGCCGACGGCAAGGCCGCGCACACGCTCAAGCTCAGCGTGTCGCGCTTGCTGAGGAGCGGCACGTCGCTGAAGCTCGAGGCAGTCGCCGGCGATCGCGTCACCGCGGCCTACGGCAAGCTGGCGTAGCCATGCGCGGCTGGGTCACTGTCGCCGCCGTCACCGGGATCGCCGCGCTCGCGGCGGTCCCGGCGCTGGCGCACAACGAGGTCACGAAGACCTCACCGAAGAAGAACGCGTACGCCTCGCGCTCGCTCGGGGCCGTGAGCGTTACGTTCAACAAGTCGGTGCGGCGCGGGACGGTCACCGTCAAGCGCTCGGACGGCACGAAGGTCTCGATCGGCAGCGGTGGTCGCGATCCGCGCAAGATCAGCCGGTTGCTTGTCGAGCTGCGCACGCCGCTGAAGGCGGGTCGGTACACGGTCGCGTGGACCGCAAAGGTCCCCGACGGGCATACGCAGAAGGGGACGTTCCGATTCCGCGTTCGCTGAAGGCCGCCGTGGCCGGCGGCGCGCTCGTGCTCGTGCTCGCGCCGGCCGCGGCCGCGCACGTCCAGGTGACGCCCGCGGTCGCGGCACCCGACGATGCCGTCCTGTTCGAGGTGCTTGTGCCCAACGAGCGCGAGCAACGCACGACCGCGGTGACCTTGAAGGTGCCCAAGGACGTGCTCCCCTTCTCCTTCGATGACCAACCGGGCTGGAAGCGCAGCGTCAAGCTCGCCGCCGACGGCAGCACCGACACGATCACCTGGCGCGGCCGCCTCGCGGCCGACGGCTTCGCGCGCTTCACGTTTCTCGCGTCGACGCCCGAGCGCGAGGGCACGCTCTCGTGGAAGTCACTTCAGACGTACGCCGACGGGAAGATCGTGCGCTGGATCGGCGATCCCGACAGTGAGGAGCCGGCCGCGACGACGGACGTCCGCCGCGCGGCTGCACGCCAGAACGCCGGCGGCGAGTCAGGCACGGTCGCGCCGGCTGCGAGCGAGGCAGACCGCGCTTCTGCTCCGGCGGTCCAGTCCGGCGACGACGACGATCGTGACGCGCTGACACTCGGCCTCGCCATCGCCGGCCTCGCGCTCGGCGCCGGCGCGCTGGCGGTTGCGCTGCGGCGCAGGACGGGCGCGCTATGAGGCGGTTCGCCGTGGCTGCGCTCGCCGCACTGTCGCTGCCGGCGGTCGCCATCGCGCACGAGGGCAACCCGAACTTCCGCAGCCAGGTCACCGCGGTCTCGCCCCGTGACGACGGCGTCACGCTCGAGGTCCTCAACGGCGACGACCGCCTCGAGCTCGTCAACCACGGCACCCAGCAGGTTGTCATCTACGGCTACGAACCTGGTCGCGATCCCTACGCGCGGATCCTCCCTGATGGCACGGTCGAGGTGAACCGCGACTCGCCGGCGGCGTATCTGAACGAAGACCGCTACCAGGAGGGCGTGCGCGTGCCGGCCGGCGTCGACGGCAAGGGCACGCCGCGCTGGGAGCTCGTCGACAAGACCGGGCGCTTCGAGTGGCACGACCACCGCATGCACTACATGGCCAAGGGCACGCCGCCGCAGGTCAAGGACGAAGGCGTCGAGACGAAGGTCTTCGACTGGAACGTGCCGGTGCGGATCGGCTCGACCGCTGGCGCGATCCGCGGGCAGCTGTTCTGGATCCCCGACGACACGGGCGGACCGCCGGTCGGCGCGATCGTCGGCTTCGCGGTGCTGCTGCTCGGCGGCGCCGCGCTGGTGGTCGTCACCCGGCGGCGCCGGCGTAGCGAGGGTGAGGAGGCGGCCGAGGCGTGGTAAGGCGTGCGCTCGCGTGTGCGCTCGTCGCGCTCGCCGCCGTTCCTGCGGCGGCATCCGCTCACGCCACGCTGGAGACGACGAGCCCCGCCCGCGGCGCGGTGCTGCAGGCCGCGCCGCGCCAGGTCGTCTTCTCCTACTCGGAGGCCGTCGAGGGCAAGTTCGGCGCCGTGCGTGTCTTCGACGCGAGCGCCGAGCGCGTCGATGACAACCGCGTCGAGCACCCGGGCGGCGACGCCGCGAAGCTCTCCGTAGGCCTCAAGCCCGGGCTGCCCGACGGCACCTACACCGCCACCTACAGAGTGATCTCCGCCGACGGGCACCCCGTGTCGGGCGGTCTCGTGTTCTCGGTCGGCAAGGCGGGAGCGGGCCCGGCGAAAACCATTGACGAGCTGATCGGAGAGGACCGTGGGAGCGCGCTTGTCACCGCCGCCACGCGTGTCTCAGCGGGTCTTCAGTATGCGGCGACGGCGCTCGCCGCCGGGCTGATCGCGTTCCTGTTGCTGTGCTGGCGCCTGGCGCGCGCCGAGGACGGCGCCACGGCGGCATTGGCGGCGCGCGCGCGCATGACCGTGCTGGTCGCCGTTGCGCTCGGGCTGTTCGCAAGCGTGGTCGGGATCGTCGCCGCGGGCGCGGGAGCGGGCGGGACGACGTTCTGGGACGCGCTCGACGCCGGCGTCGTCCGCGACGTGCTCGAGACGCGCTTCGGGCGCGTCTGGGGCGTGCGGGCTCTGGTCTGGGTCGCGCTCGGCGCGCTTGTGCTCGTCGCGTGGCGCGGAGGTACGTCGTCCTCGCGCCGCACGGTCACGGTGATCGCGGGGCTGCTGGGCGCCGCGCTCGTCGTGGCGCCGGCGCTCGAGGGGCATTCGACGACGATCTCCCCGACCACCCTGCTGATCCCTCTCGACGCGCTCCACGTGCTGGCGATGTCGGTGTGGCTCGGGGGGCTTGCGGCGCTCCTGGTCGTCGTCCCGGCGGCGACGCGCGCGCTCGATGCGCCCGAGCGCAGCCGTCTGCTCGCGACGCTGCTGGGGCGCTTCAGCCCGCTGGCCCTGGCCTGCGTCGCCACGCTCGCCGTGACCGGGACGATCGCCGCGATCAGCCTCCTGACCGCGATCTCGCAGTTGTGGGACACCGGCTATGGCCGCGAGTTGCTGGCGAAGATCGTCCTGCTCGTCGCCCTGATCGGGCTCGGCGCGGTCAATCGCCAGCGCACGCTGCCGCGCCTGCGCGCGATCGCCGCCGACGGTGGCGCGCCAGGGGCCGCCGGGCGCACGCTGCGAACGACGCTGCGCGCTGAGATCGCCCTCGTGCTCGCCGTGCTCGGCGTCAGCGGCGTGCTCGTCGACGGCGTGCCGCCGGTGTCTGCTGCGGGCGGTCCATTCAGCGCGTCCAAGCGCCTCGGCCCGCTGGACCTCGAGGTCACGATCGACCCTGCGCGCGCCGGCGCCAACGAGCTGCACCTGTACCTCTTCCGCGCCAGGGGCGGCGCGCCGTTTACGGGCACGAAGAGCTGCGCGTGACCGCACGCCTGCCCGACAAGGACGTCGGGCCGCTGCCGCTGAGGCTCCGCCGCTCCGGCGACGGGCACTACACAGGCGATGCGATCCAGCTGCTGCCGGCCGGTGACTGGACGCTTGAGATCAGGCCGCGTGTCGGACTTTGACGAGTACACCACGACCCTGGAGGTCCCGATCAGATGACCGCACGACTCACTGCCACGGGGCTCGCCGCGCTCGCGCTGCTGGCGGGCACCGCCGATGCCCACGTCACCCTGCAACCGTCCGAGGCGCCGGCCGAGGCGTTCACCGTCGAGCGGGTCCGCGTCCCCAACGAGCGCTCGGACACCGCGACGACGAAGGTCGACGTGCAGTTCCCGCCTGGCTTCGTCTCGGCGTCCTACGAGCCAATCGCGGGCTGGCGCGCGAAGGTCACCAAGCGCAAGCTGACGACGCCAATCGAATCGCACGGGGAGCAAATCAGCGAGGAGGTCAGCCGCGTGACCTGGACGGCGACCGACGATGCTCGCGCCATCCAGCCCGGGCAGTTCCGGGACTTCCCGCTGTCGGTGCAGATCCCCGGCAAGGCGGGCGACGACCTCACCTTCAAGGCGCTGCAGACCTACTCCGACGGAGAGGTCGTGCGCTGGATTGGCGCACCAGACAGCGACGAGCCCGCGCCGGTCGTGCGCGTGACCGCCGCCGAGGGGGAGCACGGCGGCGCGCAGACCCCGGCCGCAGCGGCCGCTCCGGCCGCCGCGCATGACGACGATGACGACGACGGGCACGGCGAGCACCTTGCGATCCTC
>CAVXAS010000003.1:0-81135 GCA_963759825.1 Paraconexibacteraceae bacterium
TGGTGCAGGCCGGCCGTGCCCACGCCGCCGATGTACATGCCGGGGCGCTTGCGGACGGGCTCGAGCCCCTCCAGGACGGTGATGTCTTTTGCGGTGTAGCTCGCTGCCATGTTCTCGCGGGCTAGTGTAGAACAGGACGCCGTACGCACGAGAGCCGGCTCTGAGGCCGGCTCCCGCTGGTCGAACCCGAAATCGCGACCCGCTACTTGACGAACAGCATCTCGCGGTAGGTCGGCAGCGGCCACGTGTCGGCGGCACCGTCGTCTCGATGCTCGTCGCCGAGCTCGCGCAGCGCGCCATCGCCGGGACGACCGTGTCGCGCATGTACTTCGCGTGCTTCTCGGCCGAGCCGCCGCGCGTGCTCGAGGGCCGCGGCGAGCACGTCGGTCGCCCTGCGGAACTCGTCGACGGTCTTGGTGTACGTCGCCGAGCAGCTTCTTGCGCCTCGCCGCGTCGACCCGCCCGCCGCCTTGACCGCCGCCACGCTCTGCGCCAACCGCGGTCTGGTACGCAGCGCCGCCGGGAGGATGTAGCGGTTGGCCATCAGGACCATCAGCTGCGCCTCGATGTTGATCGTCTTGATGTAGTTCTCGAGCAAGATCTCGTAGCGCGCGTGCAGCTCGCGCTCGTTGAGGACCTTGTACTTCTCGAACAGCTTGATCGACTTCGGGCTTGATCAGCTCCGGCAGCGCGTCGACGGTGTTCTTGAGGTTCGGCAGCCCGCGCTTGCCGGCCTCCTTGTGCCACTCGTCCGAGTAGCCGTTGCCGTTGAAGATGATCTGCTTGTTCTCCTTGATCATCTTGGTCAGCAGCTTGGCCGACCGCCTTGTCGAGCTCCTTGCCGCCGGCGGTCGCCTTCTCGAGCTCGGTGGCGATGTAGTCGAGCGACTCGGCCACGACGTGTTCAGCACGATGTTCGGCAACGCGATGCTCTGGCCCGACGACACCGCGCGGAACTCGAACTTGTTGCCGGTGAAGGCGAACGGGCTGGTGCGGTTGCGGTCGCCGGCGTCGCGCGGCAGCTTCGGCAGCGACGCTGACGCCGATCTCGATGATGCCGCCCTGCTTGGTGGTCTTGGCGGCGCCCTTCTCGATCTGCTCGAAGATGTCGGTGAGCAGGTCGCCGAGGAAGACCGAGATGATCGCCGGCGGCGCCTCGTTGGCGCCGAGGCGGTGGTCGTTGCCGGCGCTGGCGATGCTGGCGCGCAGCAGGCCCTGCGACTTGTCGACGGCGCGGAGGACCGCGGCGCAGAACACCAGGAACTGCACGTTGTCGTGCGGCGTGTCGCCGGGGTTGAGCAGGTTGTTGCCGAGGTCGTCGGACATCGACCAGTTGTTGTGCTTGCCCGAGCCGTTGACGCCGGCGAACGGCTTCTCGTGCAGCAGGCAGGCCAGGCCGTACTTCGGCGCGATGCGCTTGCAGCATCTCCATCATCATCATCTGGTGGTCGGTGGCGACGTTGGCGTTCTCGAAGATCGGCGCGATCTCGTACTGGCTCGGCGCGACCTCGTTGTGCCGCGTCTTGACCGGCACGCCGAGCTTGTACAGCTCGGCCTCGCCTTCGGCCATGCAGGCCAGGACGCGCTCGGGGATGGAGCCGAAGTACTGGTCCTCCAGCTCCTGGCCCTTCGGCGGCTTGGCGCCGAACAGCGTCCGGCCGGCGTTGATCAGGTCGGGCCGGGCGAAGTAGAAGTTGCGTCGATCAGGAAGTATTCCTGCTCGGGGCCGCAGGTCGCGGAGACGCGCTCGGCGCGCGAGCCGAACAGCTTGAGGATGCGCACCGCCTGCTTCGACAGCGCCTCCATCGAGCGCAGCAGCGGCGTCTTCTTGTCGAGCGCCTCGCCGGTCCAGCTCACGAACGCGGTCGGGATGACCAGCGTCGTGCCGTTCGGGTTGGCGAGGAGCACGGCGGGCTGGTCGGGTCCCACGCGGTGTAGCCGCGGGCCTCGAAGGTGGAGCGCATGCCGCCGGACGGGAAGCTCGACGCGTCGGGCTCGCCCTGGATCAGCTCCTTGCCGCTGAACTCGGCGATCGCGCCGCCCTCGGGCGTCGGCGACAGGAAGGAGTCGTGCTTCTCGGCCGTGAGGCCGGTCATCGGCTGGAACCAGTGCGTGTAGTGGGTGGCGCCCTGCTCGATCGCCCAGTCCTTCATCGCCGTGGCGACGGCGTCGGCGGCGGACGGGTCGAGCGGCTCGCCGCTGCTTGATGGTGCGCCGCAGCGCCTTGTAGACCTGCTTGGGCAGCCGCGCCTGCTGCACCTCGTCGTTGAACACGAGGCTGCCGAAGAGCTCGGTGGCGCGGCCGTGGGCGTGGTCTTGCGTCCCTCGGTGACCGCCCAGTTCCTGATAGCGCTGATTGCTTCACGAGACGCCGCAGAGCCCATTACTGTCCTTTCGTCTGCGCGCGGCGCCGCGGGCGCCGCCTCTGAGTATCGTTGAATCTGAGCACGATCGCTCCCGGGCGCACATTATGCACGGCGCAGCGGTACAGTTGGCAAATTAGCCGCGAGCGACTGGCGCTGGCCATCGAATTTGCAAATCGAACGCATTCCGAGCGCGTGCGCGGATTGCGGCCCATTCGAAGACGCGCGCGCGTAAGGGTATCGCGCGGCTCGGGCTCGGATACGCCGGCTCGCTCCGGCAGAACCGGCACGTCGGCCGGTGATCACCCGGGTGAACTGGCCGCGCTGCAGCAGCTCGCGGCCCCGGCCGCCGCGGCCGGTCACTTCGTACTTGGCGGTGCTGACCGTCTGTTCGGCGCCGCGGCTGGTCTCGACCAGCAGCAGGTCGCGCTCGCCGCGCGAGGCGATGAAGCCGAGCACCCGATCCTCCTTCGGGTCGATCTTGATCAGGATGACGCCGCGTCCCGGGCCCGACAGGAAGTTGACCTCGTCGGCCGCGGCAGAGCATCGCCCGCGCCTCGCGCGTCACCGCGATCAGCGTCTCGCTGCCGTCGATCCGCGCCACGCCGACCACCTCGGCGCCGTCGGCCGGGCGGGCGTAGCGGCGGCCGGCGCGCGTGCTCGGCTCGAGGAAGGCGGCCAGGCTGAAGCGCAGGCTGTAGCCGTCGCTGGTCACCGCCACGGCGTGCGTCGGCGGCGGCATCCTCGGGTTGTCGGCGCCGCGATGCGCCCCGGCCACGCGCGGATCGAGGCTGAACGCGGCGACCACGCGCTCGCCGTCCTTGAACTTGAACAGCCGCTGGATCGGCTCGCCGTAGCCGGTCGAGGCCGGGACGTCGATGAACCGGCAGGTGTAGGCGGTGCCGTAGTTGGTGAAGAACACCGCGGTCGGCGCGCGTGCTGCCGGCCAGCGCCGCCAGCACCGCATCGCCTTCACGCAGCCGCGTGGTCGGCGAGGTCCTTCACGTCCTTCTGCCGCTTCACCCAGCCGTCGCGCGAGACGAGGACGACGTCGTCCTCCTCGACGATGAAGTCCTCGGCCGAGGTACTCGACCTCGTCCTCGGCGGCGGCGATGCGTCGTGCGCCGCGCGTCCTTGCCGATCGACGGATCGCGGTGCGCACTCCTCGATCTCCTGGCGCACCATCGCCCAGCGGCTGCCGTCGTCGGCGAGCGCGCGCGCGAGCTCGCGGCCGCGCTTGCGCGCCGCGGCCAGCTCCTCCTGGATCACCTGGATCTCGAGCCGCGCCAGGCGATAGATCTTCAGCTCGAGGATGGCGTCGGTCTGCTCGGCGTCGAGGCCGAAGCGCTGATGATCTGCTGCGCCGCGTCGGCCTTGCCCTCCGACTTGCGGACGATGCGCAGGATCTCGTCGAGCGCGTCGAAGATCTTGGCGAAGCCTTCGAGCAGGTGCATGCCGCCGCGACGAGCGCGCGCGAGCTCGTGCTCGAGCCGCCGGGTGACGACCTCGAGGCGGAAGTGCAGGAAGTGCCAGAGCATCGCCTTCAGGTCGAGGCGCTCGGGCCGTCCGACCTCGGCCTGCTCGGTCGGGATCAGGCAGGTCAGGTTGACGTTGAAGTTGGTCTGCAGCGGCGTGTGCTTGAACAGATACGCCATGCACCATCTTCTCGTCGGCGTCGCTTCTTCAGCTCGAGCTCGATGCGGACGTCGTCGGTCGAGACGTCGCGCACGTCGAGCAGCGGCGGCAGCTTGCGGCCGAGGACGATCTCGCCGATGCGCTCGACGAGCTCGCTACTTGTCGACGGCGTAGGGAATGCTGGTGACGTAGACGATCTTCGTGGCGCGGCCGACCGGCCCCGCCTCCCAGGTCGCGCGCAGCGGCACGGCGCCGCTGCCGGTGCGGTAGATCTCCTTCAGCTCGTCCGGCGTGTTCAGGATCTGGCCGCCGGTGGGGAAGTCCGGGCCCTTGACCCAGCGACACAGCTGCGCCTCGTGAGCTCCTCGTTGTCGAGCAGCTTGACGCAGCGCCGTGCAGACCTCGCCGAGGTTGTGCGGCGGGATGTTGGTCGCCATGCCGACCGCGATGCCGGTGGCGCCGTTGATCAGCAGGTTGGGGATGCGGGCCGGCAGCACGACCGGCTCGGCCTTGGTGCCGTCGAAGTTCGGCCGCATCGGCGACGGTGTCCTGATCGAGCTCGACGAGCAGCTGGTCGGCGAGCCGGGCGAGGCGGCACTCGGTGTAGCGGTAGGCGGCGGCGTTGTCGCCGTCGAGCGAGCCGAAGTTGCCCGAGCCGTCGACGAGCGGGTAGCGCAGCGAGAAGGGCTGCGCCATGCGGACCAGCGCGTCGTAGACCGAGGCGTCGCCGTGCGGGTGGTAGTTGCCGAGCACGTCGCCGACGACCGTGGCGCGACTTGCGGTGCTTGGCGTCGGCGCGAGGCCCTGCTGCCACATCGAGAAGAGGATGCGGCGCTGCACCGGCTTGAGGCCGTCGCGCACGTCGGGCAGCGCCCGCGCCGTGATGACCGACAGCGCGTAGTTCAGGTAGCGCGATCGCGGCGGCCTCGTGCAGCGGCACGGCGTCGTCGCCGCCGGCCGGACGGGCCCGCCGCCGCCCGGCGGGCGGCCGCGGCGGCGGCGCGGCAGCCTCGCCGGCAGCGCTCCTCGTCGAAGTCGAAGAGCGACGGATCGGACGGCGGAACTTTGCTCACGGCGAGCGGAAGCCTTCGAAGGTCTGGAGTGCGGTCAGCTGGCGCCGGCGGCGGCGGCGCCGACCTGGATCGTGCGCCACTTGCCCTGGCGGAAGCGGAGGATCGACAGCACCGCGCGGGTGATGTGGCCGAGGAGGATGGCGGTCCAGATGCCGAGCGGACCGAGCGAGGCCGGCCATCTGCAGCGCCAGGCACAGGCCGAGCGGCACGGCCACCTGCGACACCAGCGAGATGAAGAACGGGCTGCGCGTGTCGCCCGTGCCCTGCAGGCCGCCGGTGTGGACCAGCGCCAGCGTGACGAAGAGGCCCGGACACCGCCAGCACGCGCAGCAGTTGCGTCCCCATGTCGAGGACGAGGCCGTCCGTCATGCCGAAGAACGCCAGCAGCGCCCGCGGCACCAGCAGGAAGACGAACCCGACCGAGCCGGCGAGCAGCAGGCCGATCCGCGCCGTCGCCCACACGCCTTCGACGGCCCGATCGGGCTTGCCGGCGCCCAGGTTCTGGCCGGCGACCGTCGCCGCGGCGCCCATCAGCCCGACCGAGGTCCAGGTGATCAGCGAGAACAGCTGGTTGTAGCCGACGGCAAAGGCCGCCTGGGCCTCGGCGCTGTGCTCGAGGCCGCCGATGAAGCGCAGGAGCAGCAGGCCGCCGACGTTCATGGCCACGCCCTGCAGGCCGGTCGGCAGGCCGAAGCGGAACAGCGATCGGATGATCGTCCAGTCCGGCGCCAGCGGCATGCCCCGCGAGAACCAGATCGGCGTGCGCTTGGCGAAGAGCAGGCCCAGCCCGACGATGCCGGCCGCCGACGCTGCTGATCGACGGCCCCCACCGCGGCGCCGACGACGCCGAGGCGCGGGAACGGGCCGACGCCGGTGATCAGCACCATGTTGAGGGCGAGATGCGTCAGCGTGAGGCCGATGCCCAGATAGAGCGGCGTGCGCGAGTCGCCGGCCGCGCGCAGCGCGCCGCCGAGCATGAAGAACAGCAGCATGCCGAGGCTGCCCGCGAACATCAGCCGCAGGTAGGGCAGGGCCACGGCCTGCACCTCGGGCGCGGCGTTGGCGAGGTCCAGGAGCCACGGCGCGGCGACGTAGCCGACGGGGCGAGCACGCCGAGCGAGAGGAAGATCGAGGTGAGGAACGCCTGGTAGACGACGCGGTTCACCGTGTCGCGTCGCCGGCGCCGGCGTGGCGCGCGACCAGCACGCCCATGCCGGTGTAGAGCGAGCTGATGAACACGATCACGATCAGGAAGATCTGCCAGCTCACGCCGATGGCGGCATTGCCGGTGAAGCCGACGACCTGGCCGACCATCGCGTGATCGACGATGCCCTGCGCGCCGCCGATCGCGTTCTGCAGCATCGCCGGCCACGCCAGGTGCCAGACGGCGGCGGTCGAGCGGCCCCTCGATGATGCGGCGATCGAAACGTTGCTGGAGACGCGGGCGCTCGGGGCGGGGAAGCCATTCGGGGCGGTGCCATTGTAGACACAGGAAGCCCTGTGCTCAATCCACGTTTTCGGATTTTCATCCACATTTTGCGATCGCGAATCGTCACCGTGGTGATGCACCAGATCGCTGGCGAAGGCACGTGAGATCTCGGGTACACTCAACGTGCTTCGTCCGCGCGTTCCGCCGCATCCCTTGTTGCCGCGCGCCCGCGCGGCCGACTGCTCTTCGCGAGGTAGTCCGTCCTATGGCTCTGCTCGATCGCCTTCGCCCGCAGCCCGCGTGGAAGCACGCCGATCCTGCCGTGCGTCTCGCGTCACTGGACACGCTGGCCGAGTCCGAGCTCGGCGTGATCGCGATCCTGGCCCGCACCGATGAATCGCCCGCGCGTGCGACGCGCCGCGATCGCCCGGCTCACCGACGCCGACGCGCTCGGCACCATCGCCCGCGGCGACGTCGACACGCAGGTGCGCGCCGACGCGCTGGCCCGGCTGCTGACGCTCGCCCTCGACGGCACCGACATCCCGCGCGCCGCGCTCGCCGCGCGGGCCCTGCGCGAGGAACGCGCCCTGGTGCAGGTGGCCAGGTCGGCGCCGGACGCCGAGATCGCCCTCGCCGCGCTCGAGCGCCTGAGCGAAGCGCGCGCGTTCAGCGCCGTCGCCAAGCACTCCAGCACGAGGCGGTCCGGGCCCGCGCCCTCGAGCGCCTCACCGATCCGGCCGAGCTCGAAGCCGTCGCGATCACACCGAGTTCAACGACACCGGCGTCGCCGCCGTCGATCGCCTCGGCGAGTGCGCGGCGATGGACGTCATCGCCGAACGCGCGCGCAACCCCGTCGTCGCTCGACGCGCCCGCGCCTTCATGCGCGTCCGCGAGCAGCGGGCCGCCGATGCGCGCGCCAAGGCCGAGGCCGGCGCCCGCCGCCGCACGCTGCTGACGGAAGGCGTCGACGCCCTCGAGCACGCGTCCGATCCGACGCGGGCCCGCGCCGAGCTCGATCGGCTCGAAGCCGAGTTCGGCGCGCCCGCCGGTGACGCCGGCAGCGCCGAGGACGCGGCGCGCTTCGCCGCCCGCGTCGCCGCGCAGCGCGCCCGGCTCGACGCGCTCGAGCAGGCCGAGGCGGCTGCCGCCGCCGAGCGCGCCGCCCGCGCCGCCGGCATCGACGGCGCGCGAAGCGCTGATCGCCCGCGCCGCCGAGGACGCCGACGACCTCGACGCGCATCTCGCCGGGCTGCTCGCCGAGTGGAGCGCGCTGCCGTCGCTCGCCGGCGGCGACGACGGCAGCTGGACCCGCCGCTTCGCCGACACCGGCGAGCGGACGCGCGGCCGCGCCGCGGCGCGTGCCCGCGCCGCGGCCGTCCACGACGACGTCGTGGCCCTGGTCGCCGCATCGAAGCCCTGGTCGCGCCCGACGCGTCGCTCGACGAATCGGAGCGCGCCTGGCCGGCGCTCGAGAGCGAGTGGAAGACCCTGACGGCGCCGCTGGCGCTCGACGCCGAGCTGAGCGACCGGGTCGCCCGCGTCGCCGAGACGTTCGCCGACCGCCGGCGGGCACGGCACGCCGATGCCGCCAAGGTGCGGGAAGACAGGCTCGAGACATGGAAGGCGCTGGCGGCGACGGCCGCGGCCGTGGCCGGGCCAGCCCGACGCGCCGCTCCGCGACGTCGAGCAGCGGTGCGCGACCTCAAGGCGGTGCTCGAGCCGCAGGCGGCGGCAGCGCGGCGGACGACGCGGCCAGGGGCGCGCCGCCCGAGGCGGTCGCCGCCGAGCTGCGCGCGTCGCTGGCCGCGCTCGCCGACGCGCGTGCGCGAGCTGCGGGACGCCGAGGAGTGGCGCCGCTGGGCCAACGCCGGCATCCAGGAAGCGCTGGTCACCCAGGTCGAGGCGCTGAAGGCGTCGAAGGACCTGCCCAACGTCGCCCGCCAGCTGCGCGATCTGCGGCGCCAGTGGAAGGCCGTCAGCGCCGGCCGCGCGACGAGTCGGCGCGCGCTGTGGCAGCGCTTCAAGAGCGCCGCCGACGAACTGCAGGCGCGCTGCGACGAGCAGGCGCGGCTGGTCGCGGCCGAGCAGGCCGTGCATCTCGCCGCCCGCGTGGCGCTGTGCGAATCGGCCGAAGCCCTGGCCGAGTCGACCGAGTGGGTCGCGACCGCGGAGACGCTGAAGCAGCTGCAGACCGCAGTGGGCCGCGGCCGGACCGGCGCCGCGCGGACCAGGTCGCCGAGCTGGCGCGCCGCTTCCGCACCGCCTGCGACACGTTCTTCACCCGCCGCAAGACCGACCTCGTCAGCTCAAGCAGGCTGGGCGGAGAACGCCGCGAAGAAGGAAGCGCTGTGCGTCCAGGCCGAAGCGCTGGCCGAGTCGACCGACTGGCAGGTGGCGCTGACCGGGATCAAGCAGCTCCAGGCGGAGTGGAAGGCCGTCGGGCCGGTGCGGCGCAACCGCGCCGAGCTGCTGTGGAAGCGCTTCCGCGCCGCCTGCGATCGCTTCTTCGAGCGCTACGGGCAGCGCCACCAGATCGCCGAGCAGCAGCGCGCTCGAACAGCGCGAGGGCGTCGTCCAGCAGCTCGAGGCGCTGGCCGCCGGCGTCGCCGCCGGCACGCTGCCGGAAGGCGTCGCCGACACCGTCCAGGCTCTGTGGACGAGTGGCAGAGCGGCGCCGGCCTGTCCGGCGAGACCGGCAGCGCTCTGCGCGCCCGCTTCGACGCGGCGCTGCACGCCGATCGTCGGCGCGGCGGGCGAGGCGCTTCGCCGGCACGCGCTTCGACGTCGGCGCCCAGGTCGCGCGCCGCACGGCGCTGTGCGAGGAAGTCGAGACCGCGGTCGCCGGCCCGTCCAAGCCGTCCGAGGCTGGCGTCTCGCCGGCGGCGACGCTGGCTGCGCTGCTGCAAGCGAGTCGCTGGCCGCCAACACGATCGGCGGCCGCGTCAACGAGGACGCCAAGCTGCGGGTCGTCGGCCGACAAGGTGCGGCGCGCGCAGCAGCAGTGGCGTGACCTGGGCCCGGCCTTCGGCGAGGCCGCGGCCGCGCTCGAGACGCGGTTCCACACGCCGTGCGGCGCTTCTTCGATCGCCATCCCGAGCTGCGGCACGCGCCGCCGGATGGTCCGCGGCCGGGCGGGCCGCCGCGCGACGGCGGTGGCGGGCGTCCCGACGGCCGCGCGGCGATCGGCGCGGCCGGGCGGCCCGGCGGCGGATGGCGCGTCACGGCCGGGCGCGCGCGAGACGGCGGCCGGATCGGCGATCGCTCCGCGCGATCCGCGCCCGGTCAGCCGCGAGTCCGGGCAACTTCCAGCTTGCCAGGCTCCAACGCCAACGCCCAACTCTCCAGCCGGCTGACGTCGGACTGGGAGTTGGACGTCGGCGATGGGCATTCGTGCAGCTGGGGCTGCGGCGTACCGACGCCTAGTGCGGCGGTTCTTCGAGGTAGGTGTAGCCGTGCAGGCCGTCTTCGTAGAAGCGCAGCAGCGGCCCGATCTCCTCGTAGTCGACGCGGCCTTCGCGCACGGCGGCCTCGACGTCGGTGCGGAGCTTGCTGACCAGCGCGTCGGCGTCGAACTCGACGTAGTCGAGCACCTCGCGGACCGTGTCGCCCTTGATCACCTCGTCGAGCGACGACTTGCCCGCGTCGTCGAGGCTGACGTGGACGGCGTTGGTGTCGCCGAACAGGTTGTGCAGGTCGCCGAGGATCTCCTGGTAGGCGCCGACCAGGAACGCGCCGAGGTAGTAGGGCTCGCCGTTGAAGGCGTGCAGCGGCAGCGTCTTCTTCACGTCGCGCCGGTCGATGAACTGGTCGATCTTGCCGTCCGAGTCGCAGGTGATGTCGCCGAGCACCGCGTGCTGGGTCGGCCGCTCGTTCAGCCGGTGGATCGGCATCACCGGGAACAGCTGCTTGATCGCCCAGCTGTCGGGCATCGACTGGAACAGCGAGAAGTTGCAGAAGTAGGTGTCCGACAGCGCCTCGTCGAGGCCCTGCAGCTCCTCCGGCACGTAGTCCATCTGCTGCACCAGCTTCTGCAGCTTGACGCAGATCGCCCAGAACAGGTTCTCGGCCAGGCAGCGCTGCTCGAGCGGCAGGTAGCCGCCGGTGAACAGGTTCATCGCCATGTCGAGCGCCTGCTGCGCGTCGTGATAGCTCTCGAGCACGTTGCGCGTGCTGACGTTGCGGTAGGTCTCGATGCAGATCGACCAGCGGCTGCTCCATGTCGTCGGTCGCCGTTGTCGGGCGTGCGCTCGTCGCCGAAGCCGGAGACGCCGAGGACGTTGAAGACCAGCACGCTGTGGTAGGCGACCACGGCCCGGCCGCTCTCGGTGATGATCGTCGGATGCGCGCACGCCGGCCTCGTCGCAGACCGTCTGCATGTGGTAGACGACGTCGTTGGCGTACTCCTGCAGCGTGTAGTTCATGCTCGACTCGAAGTTGGTCTGCGAGCCGTCGTAGTCGACGCCGAGGCCGCCGCCGACGTCGAGGTACTGCAGGCCGGCGCCGCCTTGCGCGCAGCTCGACGTAGACGCGGGCCGCTTCGTTGAGCGCGCCCTTGACGATGCGGATGTTGGTGATCTGGCTGCCGAGGTGGAAGTGCAGCAGCTTGAAGCAGTCTGCCATGCCGCGCGCCTTCAGCTCTTCGAGGCCGCGCAGGATCTCGGTGACCGTCAGGCCGAACTTCGAGCGGTAGCCGCCCGACGACTGCCAGCGGCCGCCGCCGCGCGCGGCCAGCTTGACGCGCATGCCGATCTGCGGCCGGACGCCGACCTTCTCGGCGTACTCGAGGATCAGCTCCAGCTCGGTGTACTTCTCGACGACCGGGATGATCGTTGCGGCCGATCTTCTGGGCCAGCATCGCCATCTCGATGAACTCGGCGTCCTTGAAGCCGTTGCAGATGATCGGCGTGTCGTTGTCGGCCAGCGCCACCACCGCCAGCAGCTCGGGCTTCGAGCCGGCTTCGAGGCCGAAGTTGTACGGCCTGCCGAAGTCGAGGACCTCTTCGACGACCTGCCGCTGCTGGTTGACCTTGATCGGATAGACGCAGCTGTAGCTGCCCTGATAGTCGTGCTGCGTGATCGCCGCTCTGGAAGGCGTCGTGGATCTCGCCCAGGCGGTGCTTGCAGGATGTCGCGATCGGGCTCGCCGCTGGTGCTCAACCTCGCGCGCGGGTTGCAGGGCGTCGGCGGCGCGGCGATGTTCGCGACCTCGCTGGCGCTGCTTGCCGACGTCTTCCACGGTCCCGCGCGCGGGACGGCGTTCGGCATCTGGGGCGCGACCGTCGGGGCCGCGGTCGCCGTCGGCCCGCTCGTCGGCGGTGTGCTCGTCGACCACGTCTCGTGGCAGTCGATCTTCTTCATCAACGTTCCGATCGGCGCGCTGGCGGTCTGGGCGACGCTGCGCAACCTCGCGGAGTCGCGGGGCCCGGCGCGGCGCGTGGACATCGGCGGGCTCGTGACGTTCAGCGCGGGGCTGTCCTTCCTGATCTTCGCGCTCGTGCGCGGCAATCCCGAGGGCTGGGAGAGCACGCTGATCGTGAGCTTCCTCGTGCTCGCGGTGGTCCTACTCGCGGCGTTCGTCGCGATCGAGCTGCGCGTCGACGACCCGATGTTCGACCTCGGGCTGTTCCGCAAGCCGGCGTTCGCGGGCGCGTCGATCGCGGCCTTCGCGATGTCGGCGTCGATGTTCGCGATGTTCCTGTACCTCACGCTCTACATTCAGAACGCGCTGGGCTATCAGCCGCTGGAAGCGGGCCTGCGCTTCCTGCCGATCACGCTGCTGTCGTTCTTCGTCGCGCCGATCAGCGGCCAGCTCAGCAACCGCGTGCCGGTGCGGGTCCTGATGGGGGGCGGCCTCGCGCTCGTCGGGATCGGGCTGCTGTTGATGAGCGGGCTGGACGCCGGCTCGGAGTGGACCGCGCTGCTGCCTGGCTTCCTGCTTGCAGGCATCGGCGTCGGCCTCGTCAACCCGGCGCTTGCCTCGACCGCGGTCGGCGTCGTGTCACCCGAGCACAGCGGCGCGGCGTCGGGGATCAGCTCGACGTTTCGCCAGGTCGGCATCGCGACGGGGATCGCCGGCCTCGGTGCGGTCTTCCAGAGCGCGCTGGAGCGCAAGCTGCCCGGCGGGCCGCCCGGCGACGTGCTCGCGTCAGGCAATCCCACGCTGCTCGGGCCTGGGCACGAGGCGCAGTTCCTCGCCGGCTACACGAGCGCGCTCAACGAGCTGTTCGTGATCGGTGGCGTCATCGCGCTGGTCGGCGCGGTGGTGACGTTCGCGCTGGTGCGCTCGCGCGACTTCGTGGCGCACGGCGCGGCGGCGACCGAAGCGACTTGACAGTCCGTCAGGGGACAGCGGTAGGATCCACGACATGGAGCCGCTGTTCGAGCACCGGCTCGAGCTGGCAGGGGTGGGGACCCGTGCGCTCGAGTTGGAGGGGGAGGGCCCGCCGCTGCTGCTGCTGCACGGCTACGCCGACAGCGCCGACACGTGGCGGCGGCTGCTCGTCGAGCTCGCGCGCGCCAACCGCCGCGCGCTGGCGATCGACCTGCCGGGGTTCGGCGAGGCCGACCGCTTGGACCGCTCGCGCCCGATCGTCGAGCAGCTCGAGGAGGTCGCCGCCGCCGCGGTGCGCCTGCTCGCAAACGAGCACGAGGCCGACGTCCACGTTGCCGGCAACTCGCTCGGCGGCCTGACGTCGCTGCGACTGGCGATGCGCGGCGACCTGCCGCTGGCCGGCGTGATCCCGATCGCGCCCGCCGGCTTTGACCATCCGCGCTGGTTCACCGCGATCAGGTCGCAGCCCGCGATCCGCTTCCTGCTCGCGTCTCCGGTGCCGCTGCCCGAACGCGCGCTGCGCGAGGCCCTCGGCGGCGTCTACCGCCAGCTCGCCTTCGCGCACCCGCGCGCGATGTCCTCCGATGTCGTCGACGCGTTCACGTCGCACCACCGCACCCAGCGTGACCTGCGCCGGCTCCTGGGCACAGGCAACTCGCTGATCCCCGAGATCTCCAACGGCAAGGCCTTCGACCTCTCGCGCATCGACGTGCCGGTCACGCTGATCTGGGGCGATCGCGATCGCATGGTCGGCCACAAGGGCGCGCGCCATCTGGTCGCCGCGCTGCCGGGCATGCGCTACGAGCTGCTGGCCGGCGTCGGTCACTGCCCGCAGATCGAGGTGCCCGAGCGCTGCGCCGAGATCCTGCTGGACGCGGCGCCGGCGCTGCCGCTCGCCGCCTGACCCCGTACCCTGGGGTGATGCCCGTCCGCCGGATCGCGCTGCTGAGCGCCCTCCTGGCGGTCCTCGTCGCCGTCCCATCCCGTGCGCAGGACCCCCAGCCCGCTGCCTCGCAGACCATCGCGCCCGGCGTCACCGCCGGCGGCGCCGACCTCTCCGGGCTGACGCTCGAGCAGGCGATCGCCAAGCTCAAGGCCGAGGTCGAGCCCAAGCTGCTCGGCGACCTCACGCTCGGCGTTGCCGGCAAGCCGTGGAAGCTCACGATGCGCGACGCCAAGCTCGTCTTCAACAAGACGAAGACCGCACAGGACGCGCTCGCCGCCAAGCCCGGCGACGTGCCGCTCGTGCTCAAGCACGCCGCGGACGCCGTCAAGACGTTCGTCGACGACATCGACGCGAAGGTCGCCAAGGCGCCGCGCGACGCGAGCGTCAAGCTCGGCCTCAAGCGCCAGCAGATCCGGCGCGCGCGCCTGGGCCGTGGCCTCGACGTCGCGGCCACGACGAAGCTCATCAGCGCCGCGCTGAACGACGGCGCCGCCCCGCGCGTCCTGCACAAGCGCCTGAGCAAGGTCTACCCGAAGACCAACGCGGACGACCTGCGCAAGCAGTTCGGGACGCTGATCACGATCGACAAGTCGCACTTCAAGCTGCGCCTCTTCAAGCGCCTGAAGCACAGCAAGTCCTACCCGATCGCCGTCGGCCAGTCGGCGTACCCGACGCCCGTTGGCAACTTCAACATCCAGAACAAGCAGATCAACCCGACGTGGTCGGTGCCCAACTCGCCCTGGGCGGGCGAGCTCGCCGGCACGAGCGTCTCCGGCGGCAGCGCCGCCAACCCGCTGAAGGCCCGCTGGATGGGGATCGCCAACGGCGTCGGCATCCACGGCACCGGCCAGGACTACTCGATCGGCACGGCCGCCTCGCACGGCTGCATCCGCATGCACGTCTGGCATGTGAAGGACCTCTACCGGCGCGTGCCGGTCGGGACGCCCGTGCTGATCCGCAACGGCTAGCGACTCCGGTACCGCAAGGCCGGTACAAGTCGGTACCGGGTAGGCGGTACAATCGAGCACGTGGTGACGCTCAACCCCTTCATCTGGGACCGTCCGCTCGACGATCCATCGAAGATCGTCGGCATGGAGGCCTTCGCCAACCAGGTAGCCCTGACGCTGAAGGCGCAAACCAACGTTGCGCTGTTCGGTCCTCGCGACACGGGCAAGACGACGTTCACGAATCAGCTTGCGCTCGAGCTCGCGAAGGCCCATGGCGACGACGCTCCGGCGTTCGACGTCGTCAAGATCAACCTTCAGCGCGTGGTCAGTGTCCCCGGGTTCATCGGATGCGTTCACGATGCGATGACGAGCCACCCGGTCAAGCAGTTTCGACGCGCCGCGCAGCGCCGCATCGATGCCCTGGAGAAGGAGATCGGCTTTGACATCAAGGTCATCAAGGGCTCGGTGAAGCGCTCGCGCGTCACGCCCGAACACGACGCTGAAACGCTCCACGCCCAGCTGCTGGCGCTCCGCTCGCTCTCGCCGCGCCTGGTCGTCGTCTTCGACGAGTTCCAGCGACTCAGGCACTGCCCGGGCGACCCGCTGTCGGTCATCCGCTCAGCGCTCATGAGCTCGGGCGCCAACCACGTCTCGCTGCTCTTCACGGGGTCGATCCGCAACGCGCTGAAGATGATGCTCGAGGACTCGCAGCAGCCGATCTTCGGTGAGGCGACCCGCATGCAGCTGCCGGGCATCGACAGAGCGGACTTCATGGAATACCTGGACTTCCAGTTCGACGCGACCGGTAAGCCGGCCGAGGAGCAGGCCCTCGAGCACCTGCTGAATCTGACGCGCTCGCACCCCCGCAGCACCCAGCAACTCGCATGGGAGACATGGACGGACACGGGCGCCGGCCAGGCGGTGACCCTGGAGGCGGTGATCCGCGCCCACGACCGCCTCGTCCAAACCATCGAGCGGTCGGAGTTCGCGTCGGTCCTGAACGTCCTCATGAACGGTGACGAGGGGGAGGTCAACGAAGTTCGCGCGTTGCAGTTGCTGGCCGATCGGGGAGGAGAGACGATCACTAGCCGGCCGTTGGCCAGCCTGTACGGATTTTCCAGCCACTCGCGTGTGCGACCGGCGGTCGTGCGTCTGCAGGGACGTGGGCTGGTCGACGAACGAGACGGCAGCTGGTACATCGTCGATCCGCTCTTCAACGAATGGCTGCGTCGCTCCTCCCCCCTGGCGGACCGACGGGTCGTCGAGGATGAGGCCAGTCGTTGAGCTGTACCGCCAGATCGGTACCGCGCCGGACCGCCCCGCCGGTACAACGGCGACGTTTGGTCATGTTCAGGGCCTTTCAGCACCGTAGACATGCGATCTGCATGCAAGTATGCTGGATCGCATGTCGACGATTCAGGTGCGCAACGTGCCCGACGAGTTGCACCGCCGGCTCAAGGCACGTGCTGCCGAGGAGGGGCGGACGCTCTCGGACTACGTGCTGGATGAGCTGCGGGTCGCGGCGGGGCGTCCGACGATGCGGCAGTGGCTTGATGCGACGGCGTCGCTGTCGGCACCCGCGCGCGCGCCCACTCCCGCAGCGAAGGTGATCGCCGAGGAACGTCGCCGGTGACGCGGCTGGTCGCCGACGCGAGCGCGATCGTCGACCTCCTGGCGGGCGCGCGCCGAGCGCCCGCGATCCGTGCGGCGCTCTCCTCGGTCGCCGAGCTCGACGTCCCCGAGCACTTTCACGTCGAGGCGATCTCGGCACTGCGCGGTCTCCTGAGGCGCGGCGACCTCGCTCCCGAGCATGCGGATCGCGCGCTCGACCTGTTGGTCGAGTTGCGCGTCGTGCGCCATTCCGTCGCCCCGCTCGCCCGCGACATCTGGCAGCTGCGCGACACGCTGTCCGCCTACGACGCCGCCTACCTCGCAGTCGCCCGAGCACTCGACGCGCGCATCGTGACAACCGACCGTGGACTTGCGAACGCGGCGCGAGCCGGCGGCAGGCTCCTCGAGCTCTGATCGGGCCTGCGGTCCGCAGTTAGCGCACCACGTTTCGGTAGACCGGTACGGTCGTCCCATGACCAGGGCGGCCGTCATCACGTTCCTCGCCGCGGCGGCCGTCGCCGCCCCTGCCGCTGCGCAGGGCGCCGATCGCTACGCGCTCGCCGGCGGCTGCTTCACGGCGACCGACTCCGGCGGCCAACGCGTCGCCGAGCAGGTGCGCCTCAAGGCGACCGCGCTCGGGCGCTACCTGCTCTACCGCGCGGATGGGACGTTCCTGACCGCGCAGGCCGACGGGACGTTGCGACCGGCGCCGGCGCCGGGCCTGGCCGCCGACTTCGCGGTGGAGCCCGCGCAGGGCGAGGCGTTCACGCTGGCACCGCAGTCGACGGGCACGGCGGTGGCGACGGTCACGTTCATGCCCGCCGACGGCTGCGCGACGTTCCCCGAGGCCGACCTCCAGGCGACCGGGACGCCGTCCAAGGGCGCGACGGAGTACGGCCGCGTCGGCGGCATCGTCGAGGGCCACAACCACTGGATGGCCTTCGGCTCGTTCGGCGGGCGGTTTCGCTGCGGAAGCCCGTGGCACGCGTACGGCATCGCCTACGCGCTGCCGGACTGCGCAGAGCTCGAAGGACCGCAGGGGCTCGCCGCGCCGCTGCAGAACACGTTCACCTACGGCAACCCCGCACAGCCGCACGAGACGGCGGGGTATCCGACGCTCCCGTCGCAGTCCAAGGACCAGCTCACCTACGAGGGCATGTACTACCGCTGGGTCGAGCGGGTCTGGAAGTCGGGCCTGCGGTTGATGGTGATGGGGGTCAACGAGAACCGCGTCCTCTGCGAGCTGCTGCTGGAGCACACGGGCACGTGCAACGAGATGGACGGGATCCGGCGGGGGTTCCGCGCGATCCGCACGCTCGAGGGCTACGTCGACGCCCAGGCAGGCGGGCCGGGCAAGGGCTTCTTCCAGATCGTCACCGATCCGTTCGAGGCCCGCGAGGTCATCAACCAGGGCCGCATGGCCGTCGTCCTGGAGATCGAGACCTCCGAGCCGTTTGACTGCCGCGGGTGGGAGCAGGTGACCTGCAACAAGGCCCAGATCGACCGCCAGATCGCAGAGATGCACGACCTCGGCGTGCGGTCGTCGCTGCTGCTGAACAAGTACGACAACCCGTTGGCCGGCGTGCGTTTCGACTCCGGCATCGCGAGCTACCTGATCAACGTGGGCAACCGCCAGAGCGCCGGCACGTTCTGGAGCGCGAAGACCTGCACCGGTGACCTCGCCGACAACCAGATCGACTTCGGCGAGCCGACCGCCGGCGCGCTGCTGGACACTGTCTTCGGCGGCCTCGGCGTCCCGAGCGGCGCGCTGCCCGCCTACCCGAAGGCGCCGCACTGCAACACGCGCGGGCTGACCGAGCTCGGCCGCCACGCCGTCCGCCGGATGATGGACCTCGGCTGGATCGTCAACCCCGACCACATGAGCCAGGCGGCCGTCGACGACACGCTGACGCTGCTGGAATCGCGGCGCTACTCGGGCGTCATCTCGCCGCATGGCTGGATGGACCCGGGCAACTGGCCGCGGCTGTGGAAGCTCGGGGGCATGGTGTTCCCCGGCCACTCGGGCACCGACACCTACATCAAGGAATGGCAGGACTACCGCCCGCGCCAGACGCCGTTCGCCTTCGGCTGGGGCTACGGCGCGGACCTCGGCGGGCTCTCCAACCAGCCCGACAAGTCCGCCGCCGGCGCGATCGCCTACCCCTTCAAGAGCTACGACGGCAAGGTCACCTTCGAGCGCCAGAAGACCGGGACGCGCACCTTCGACTTCACGAAGGAGGGCACCGCCCACTACGGCCTCTACGCCGACTGGCTGGAGGACCTGCGCCGCGTGGGCGGTCAGCAGTTCGCCGAGGACATGTGGGCCGGCGCCGAGGCCTACCTGGAGATGTGGGAGCGCGCCAGCGGCATCGAGTCCAAGCGCTGCTTCGCCAGCCGCGACGGGCTCAAGCGCACGGGCCGTGGACCGCTGCGCCTGGGCGACGGCTGGCGCAAGGTCCTCGAGCGGGCCGGCCAGCCCCAGCAGCGCTCCCGCGCGTGGAGCTGGTGCGTGAAGGGCGTCAAGAACCGCCGTGCCGCGGACGTCGCCGTCCTCGGCCAGGCCGGGACCGTCGAGCTCGTGGGCTCCACGGCCCGCGGGCGCAACGCGCTGGGCGCCGGCATCGGCGACCGCACGCGCGCCGTGCGCAGCGCGCGGTCCGCCGGCGAGGGGCTGCTCGTCCGCCGCTCGGGGAACCGCGCGTTCGTCTACAGCACGCGCGCGGGGCGCATCCGCGCGGTGGCGGTTACGACCTCGCGCCTGGCGCGCGACCGCAACGCCCTGCGCCTCGCGATGCGCCGGCTGTTGCGCGCCGCGGCCGACAACCGCCCGCGGACGTTCGTCCCCGCCGCGGCGCAGGCGAACCCGCGGATGCTCGGGCGGGCGCTCGCCGGCGCCGGCAACGGCCAGATCGACGCGCGGCTCGCGCTGGTCTGCGCCCTGAACCTCTGAGGCCAAGCGGGGCAGCCGCGCAAGATGGTATCGCAGGACCCCGCAAAATAGTAGTGTTTCTTGCTGCTAATCAGTAGTGTAGACGGGCGTGTCCGCCCCGACCTACCAACGCCGGATCGTCGATGACGAACTCGATCAGCTGCTGCCCGGAGTCGCGGCGCTCGTCATCGAGGGCGCCAAGGCGGTCGGCAAGACGGCGACGGCCATGCAGCGCGCCGCCACTGTCCGCGCGCTCGACGATCCCGCACAACGGGCGGTCGCCGTCGCAGATCCGGCGCGCCTCCTCGAGGGCGAGGCGCCGGTCCTGATCGACGAATGGCAGCACGTGCCGGACACGTGGGATCTCGTGCGTCGTGCCGTCGACGCCGGCGCGCCGCCCGGGCGCTTCCTGCTGACCGGATCGGCGCTCCCGGCGGGGCTCGAGACGCACTCAGGCGCGGGGCGGATCGTCAGTGTGAGACTGCGACCACTCGCGATCGCCGAACGCGATCCGAGCGCCGGCGGCGTGAGCCTGGGGACGCTGCTGGAGGGTGATCGACCGAAGCTGACCGGGACATGTGAGTGGCGACTTGAACGCTACGTCGACGAGATCCTGGCGTCCGGATTCCCCGGCCTTCGAGGGGTGACCGGCCGGGCATTGCGCGCCCAACTGGACGGCTATCTCGCGCGGATCGTCGACCGCGACTTCCCAGAACTCGGGCACGACGTCCGCAATCCCGCGGCGCTGCGTCGCTGGATGAACGCCTACGCGGCGGCTTCGTCGTCCACCGCGTCGTTCGAGTCGATCCGCGACGCGGCGACCGGCGGACAGGGTGACAAGCCAGCGAAGACAACGACGATTCCGTACCGGGACGTGCTCGAGCGTCTGTGGATCCTCGAACCGGTTCCCGCGTGGCTGCCCAGTCGGAACCGCATGGCGCGGCTCGCGTCGTCGCCCAAGCACCAGCTCGTCGACCCTGCGCTCGCAACCCGCTTGCTCGGCGTTGACATGGAAGCGCTCCTGCGCGACGGGGTGATGCTCGGGGCGCTCTTCGAGTCGCTCGTGACTCTGTCGGTCCGCGTCTACGCCCAAGCTGCCGAGGCGACGGTCAGGCATCTGCGGATGGCGGGCGGTGAGCACGAGGTCGATCTCATCGTCGAACGGGCCGACGGTCGGGTGGTCGCGTTCGAGGTCAAGCTCCGCCGCGACGTCGGCGACGCCGATGTTCGTCATCTCAAGTGGCTGTCGGACCGGATCGGAGACGAGCTGCTCGACGCCGTCGTCCTCACGACCGGTGCTGAGGCCTATCGGCGCGCCGACGGGATCGCAGTGGTCCCGGCAGCACTGCTCGGTGCCTGAGCCACCGGTGCCGATCAGGCGCGGGTAGGCGCGCCGCCCGCCAGCGCCCGTGCGCGCCGCAGCGCCGCGCGCGGGTCGAGCGTGCCGAACTCGCGCAGCAGGATCGCGAACGAGATCAGCAGGCCAGTGACCAGCAGGACGGTGCCGACGCCGACCGTGAACGTCGTGATCGCGGCGAAGTCGACGCGCTGGCCGGTCACCTCGACGAAGCCGTAGGAGAGCATCGCCAGGCGCAGCCCGGCGCTGACCGGCGCCAGCGGGATGATCCGCCCGCCGCCCTGCGCGGCCATCACCAGCACGACGGTCTCGAGCGTCACGGGCAGCCCGAAGGCGTGCATGAACGCCGCCAGCGAGCCCAGCCGGATGACGCGCGAGAGCGCCTGCCAGCTGGCGACGCCGGTGATGAACTTCCGCGGCGTGCCGAGGATCACGAGCCCGCGCTTGAAGCGCTCTGCGAACTCCTCGGCGCCGCGGCGGATCCAGCGCACGAGCATGTAGCCCGACACGGCGATGACGGCAGCGCCGATGCTCGAGAGGATCGGATGCGCGAGCACGAAGGAGACGTCGAGCGACGGGATCTCGCCGGTCGTCGTCGGCACCGGCAGGAAGCCCATCGACAGCGCCCAGATCACGAGGCCGGTGCCGAACAGGGTCTCGAACACGGTCTCGGGAACGAACGTCGCACCGAGCGTCGCGTAGCTGGACTCGGGGATCCGGCGGTGCACGAGCGCGAGCTTCACGACATCGCCGCCACGCGCGGGGATCACGCCGTTGAGCCCGGCGCCGGCGAGATAGGCCTGCGCGGTGTCGCGCTGGCGCAGGTCGTGGGCATCGGGGTAGGCGGCGCGGATGATCGTGTGCCAGCCGCGCACGCGCACGATCTGCGACAGCACCGACAGCAGCGTGCCGACGACCACCCAGACGATGTCGATGTGAACGACGCTGTCGGCGATCAGGGACAGCGCCTGGCCGACGCGGTCGATTGCTTCGTTGACGTAGTGCAGCACGGGTCCTCGTGCTGTCTATCGGCGCGACTCGCCGCGCGGTGAACCGTTGCCGGGCCCCGACTCGTCGGGCCAGTGGCCCCAGCGGTCGAAGAACTCGCGGGCCTCGGCTTCTTCGTCACGCGTGTGCTCGCCCGAGACGCCCATGCGGTGCAGGACGTTCAGCAGCCAGATCGAGAGGCCCGCTCCGACGATCGCGCCACCGCCCTCGAGGGCGATGTCGTCGCCGCCGAGGACCATCACGCAGAGGCCGGCGAACACGACGATCGCCGGCAGCCAGACGCGTGTGAATTGCAGAAGCACTGTCCGTTGAGGATAGGCCTGTCGGATAGGGTCGCGACAAATGTCAAGCGAGCTGATCGAGCGCCTGTACGGCGCGATGAACGCCCACGACGGCGACGGGATGGCGGCCTGCTATACCGACGACGCCGTCTTCGAGGACCCGGCCTTCGGCGAGTTGCGCGACGGCAAGGTCAAGGACATGTGGCGGATGCTCTGCGCCGGCGCGACCGACCTCGAGGTCGACCTGCGCGAGCACGGCTCCGAGGGCGACAGCGGCCACGCCCACTGGGTCGCGACCTACACGTTCCGCACCGGCAAGCACGTCGTCAACGACATCCAGGCGCGCTATCGCTTCGGCGGCGACGGGCTGATCGCCGAGCATCGCGACGACTTCGACCTGCGCCGCTGGGCGCGCCAGGCGATCGGGCCGACGGGCGGGGTGCTCGGCCGCACGCCGCTGCTCAAGCCGTTCATCCGGCGCACGACCGGCCGCCAGCTCGAGGCCTTCCGGGCCAAGCAGTCATGAAGCTCGCGCTGAACACCGGCTACTGGGCCGGCGGGCCGCCGCACGGCGTCACCGAGTCGATCGCCGAGGCCGAGAAGCTCGGCTTCGACTCGGTCTGGTGCTCTGAGGCCTACGGCTCCGACGCCCTGACCCCGCTGGCCTGGTGGGGCAGCCAGACCGAGCGCGTGCGCCTCGGCACCGCGATCGTCCAGCTCTCCGCGCGCCAGCCGGCGGCGACGGCGATGGCCGCGATGACGCTCGACCACCTCTCCGGCGGGCGCTTCATCCTCGGCGTCGGCGCCTCCGGCCCGCAGGTCGTCGAGGGCTGGTACGGCATGCCGTTCGAGAAGCCGCTCGCGCGCACGCGGGAGTACATCGGGATCCTGCGTGACATCTGGGCGCGCAAGGGCCCGGTGACCAACGACGGCCCGCACTACCCGCTGCCGCTGACCGCGGGTGACGGCGTCGCAGGCCTCGGCAAGCCGCTGAAGTCCTCGATCCACCCGCTGCGCGAGGACATCCCGGTCTTCCTCGCGGCCGAGGGCCCGAAGAATGTCGCCATGGCCGCGGAGATCTGCGACGGCTGGGTCGCGATGCTGCTCAGCCCGCACGAGCAGTTCTACGCCGACGCGCTGGCCGAGGGCTTCGCGCGCGAGGGGGCGCGCCGCAGCGCCGAGGACTTCGAGGTCGCGACGATGGTCCCGTTCATCGTCCACGACGACGTCGAGGCCGCGGTCGACATGGTGCGCCCGTTCTACGCGCTGTACTTCGGCGGCATGGGCGCCAAGGGCGGCAAGAACTTCCACGCAAACGTCGCGATCCGGATGGGCTACGAGGCCGACATCGTCGCGATCCAGGACCTCTACCTCGACGGCAAAAAGGACGAGGCGGCCGCGCGGATCCCCTCCGAGCTGATCCAGAAGATGTCGCTGCTCGGGCCGGCGGACCGGATTCGCGACGACCTCGCGGCCTGGGAGGACTCGTTCGTCACGACGATCATGATCAGCGGTGACGCCGCGCTGCTTCGACAAGCGGCGGAGATCGTGCTGGGATAACGCCATGCGACGCGCCGCGCTCGTCCTGCTCATCGCCTGCGCCGGGATCTTCGCGAGCACCGCGCTGGCGAAGACGATCAACGGCACGAGCAAGGCCAACACGCTGCGCGGCACCAACAGCGCCGACAAGATCTTCGGCAAGGGCGGCAAGGACCGCATCTTCGGTCGCGGCGGCAACGACAGCCTCGACGGCGGCAGCAACGCCGACACGATCGACGGCGGCACGGGCGGCGACCGCATCTTCGGCCAGGCCGGCAACGACATCCTCGACGGCCGCGCCGGCAACGATCAGATCGACGGCGCCGGCGGCGTCGACACGATCGACGCCGGCACCGGCAACGACGTCGTGCTCGGCGGGACCAACAACGACAAGATCCGCGGCAACGCCGGCAACGACGTGCTCGACGGCGCCACCGGCGACGACGGCGTCGACGGCGGGCCAGGGACCGACGTGCTCACCGGCGGCACCGGCGCCGACGCGCTCGCAGGCGGGCTGGACGCCGACAACATCACCGGCGGCTCGAGCAGCGACACGATCGACGGCGGCGACGGCGACGACACGCTGCGCGGCGACTCGGCCAACGACACCGTCCGCGGCGCGGCCGGCAACGACGCGCTGCAGGGCGGCACGGGCAACGACACCGTCGAGGGCGGGGACGGCGACGACCGCATCGACGGCAACGACGGCGACGACAGCCTCTTCGGCGGCGCCGGCAACGACTTCATCGTCGAGGCGCGCTTCGGCAACGAGAAGCTCGTCGACGGCGGCCCCGGCGACGACTACATCCACACCAACCGCGGACGCGACACGATCGTGCGCGGCGGCGACGGCAACGACGTCATCCGCACCGGCTCGGCCCCCGACGGGCGCGTCAACTCCAACGGCTCGGATGCCGCGGACGGCGCCGTCGACGGCGGCGCGGGCAACGACATCCTGCTCGGCGGCACGTCCTCCGATCGCCTGCAGGGCGGCGACGGCGACGACCTGCTCTTCGGCGGGACCAACGACGAGCTGACCGACACCTACAACTGCGGGCCGGGCACCGACGCGGCGTTCGTCGAGAACGACGCCGAGGCGGCGGTCGCGGCGAGCACCGGCACCTGCGAGAACATCGTCGTCGGCGACCCGTCGGCGACCGACCAGCGCTTCGACGGCCTCGGCGCCACGCCGCACGCGGGCAAGGCGACCGGCGGCGCCGTCGGCCTAGCGACGCTCGAGGCGATCGCGGCGCAGGCCGAGAACCCGGCGGTCAACGGCACCTCCGGCGATGACGTCTTCACCGGCAGCATCGTGGGCGACACGATCAACGGGCAGGACGGAAACGACACCGTGCGCGGCGGTGACGGCGACGACGAGCTGCGCGGCGACGACGGCAACGACCAGCTCTTCGGCGAGCTCGGCAACGACCTTGTCTTCGGCGACGCCGGCGACGACCTGCTCGACGGCGGCGACGGCCTCGACGAGCTCGAGGGCGGGGCGGGCTCCGACCGCCTCGTCGGCGGCGCCGGCGACGACCGCATGAACGGCGGCCTTGGCAACGACACGGTCGACGGCGGCGACGGCAACGACGACATCACCGCCGCGGGCGGCGGCACGGACACGATCGACTGCGGCCCGGGCTTTGACAAGGTGGCCGTCGATCGCGCCGACAAGATCCGCAACTGCGAGGTGAAGACCTAACGTCGCGAACGCTTGCCCCGGTGCCGGACACTGGGGTTGGTGATGGCCGCAGAAGACCACGAGCAGCGCTTCCGGGCGCTCTTCGACCGCGAGGCGCGTCCCGTGCTCGGCTATGCGCTGCGGCGCGTGCGCCAGCCCGACGATGCCGCCGACGTGGTGGCCGAGACGTTCGCGATCGCCTGGCGGCGCATCGAGGACGTGCCCGCAGGCGCCGATGCCCGGGCGTGGCTGCTCGCCGTCGCCCGGCGCGTGCTCGCCAACCAGCGCCGCGGCCGGCGCCGGCGCGCGCGGCTGGACGAGCGCCTGCGCCACGAGCTGCGCGCCGCCGTGCCGGCGACGCCGCATGCCGACGACCTCGCCGACAGTGTGCGCCGCGCGCTCGCGACGCTGCCCGAGCAGGACCGCGAGGTGCTGCTGCTCGTCGGCTGGGAAGGCCTCACGCCGGCCGAGATCGCAAAGGTCTGCGCCATCCCGGACGTGACCGCCCGCACGCGGCTGCACCGCGCGCGCGGGCGGTTGCGCGCGGCGCTCGAGGCCGACGGCTACATCCCCATGGAGACGACCAAGGCATGCTGACCGACACCGAACTCGACGCTCTCGTCGCCCGCGCCGCGCCCGTCGCGGACGAGGACCTGGGGCGCGTGCCGCTCCAGGCGCTGCGTCCCGACCCGCCCCACCGACGCCGCCGGCGCATCGCCCGTCCCCTCGCCGGCGCGTTCGCGGCGGCGGCGCTGGCAGTCGGCGCGGTCTTCGTGCTCGCCGCACGCGACGGTGAGCAGGCCGGCACCGCCTGGGCCGCGCCGCTCGTGAAGCTCGCCAACAACTCGCCATTGCTGCTGCTCGACGCGCCGGGCTGGAAGGTCACGCGCGCCGACGAGTACGACGAGGCGCGGGCGAAGCTCGTCGAGGGCGAGATGACGTTCACCGACGCGAGTGGGCGCAGCGCCGACCTGCACTGGCGCGCCGGTGACCTCGCCGGCTGGCAGAAGGACCGCGCCAACGGCGCGCCGCTCGTCGTCACGCGCACGGTGATGGGCCATCGCGCGCAGGTCATCCGCTACGCGCAATCCCAGAACTACGCTGCGCTGTGGGCTGACGACGACGGTCGCGTGCTCGAGTTCCGCACCGACGCCGCGAGCCTCGCGGCGTTCGAGGGCCTGCTCGCGTCGCTGAAGCGCGTCGACGTCGATGCCTGGCTCTCGGCGATGCCCGCCAGCGTGATCAAGACCGCCGACCGCGCGACCGTCGTGCGCGAGATGCTCGCCGACATCGACCAGCCCCCCGGCTTCGACGCCAAGAAGCTCGAGCAGGGCGAGCTGCTCAAGGACCGCTACCAGCTCGGCGCAGCGGTCGCCGGCGCGGTCGCCTGCGCCTGGATCGAGCGCTGGGACGCCGCCCGCAAGCGCGGCGACGACGCCACCGCGACGGCCGCCGCCGCCGCGATGCACGGCTCCCGCGACTGGAAGATCCTCGGCGAGATGAACGCCGACGGCGACTACCCCGAGGTGCTCTGGGACTACGCCGACGCGATGCGCAGCGGCGACGGCACATGGCACGGCCGCCCGCTCGTGAAGGAGATCCGGTCGGGGCTGGGGTGCTAGCGCGCCCTCGCCCGCGCCGACTCGACCCCCTGTGCCGGAGCGAAGTGGCCAACCCCTGTTGGCCACTTCCGCTGCAGACCACCCCTCACGTCGTCTCGGCGCGTCTGGCCCGCGCGGCGCGCGCGGCGCGCCGCGTGGGCAGCGCGTCCTCGAGCGTCAGCAGCATGATCAGCTTGCGCCCGAGCAGCAGCGGCCCGTCGAAGTCGACGCGCCCGTCGGCCAGGCGGGCGAGCGCCTTGCGTCCGCGCGGTGAGGTCGGCCGCGGCAGACCGCCGGCCAGCGGCGCGGCGATCAGCGCGTTGATGTCGCCCATGCGCCCGCTGACGAGCAGGTCGATCGCGCGGTCCTCGTCGCCGACCTCGTCGCCGACCTCGATCTCGTCGCCGCGGAAGTCGATCCGCACGCCGGGGTAGTCCTCGGCGAAGCGCAGGACGATCGAGCCGCGCATCTGCGCCGCCAGCTCGGGCCGCGCGGCGGCCCCGCCGCGCACGAGGCCGAAGATCGCCGGCGCGATCGAGTCGTCGCTCAGCGTGCCGAGGATCACCTGCGGCGCATCAACGCTCGACATCACGCCTCGGTATCGGCATTGAGGACAGCAAGGTAATGGTCATACGCGTAGACCCGTCCGCGCTTGCGGCCGGTGAGCTCCCGCACGATGCCGAGCGCCTCGAGGCGTGCGAAGGCTTGATACACCGGAGGTTCGCTGAGTTGCAGCGTTCGGGCGACCTCGGCGGGGCGACCGACGAGCTCGCGAACGAGACGATCGTGGACGCGTGCCGCGGTGGCGGAGCCGCGTCCGAGCTGCTGCACGCGATCCCGGTCGCTCTCGACGAGCGCGATCAGGTCCGACGTCGTCTTTGTCGTCGAGGTCGCGACATCGGTCACGCCGTCCAGGAAGAACCCCAGCCAGCCTTCCCAGTCGCCGTCGGTCCGGGTGCGCTGCAGGTGGTCGTAATAGGTGTCGCGGTGGCGCTTGAGGTAAAGGCTGAGGTATAGGAGCGGCTGTCGCAACACGCCGTCGGCCATCAGCAGCAGCGTGACAAGCACGCGGCCGAGCCGGCCGTTGCCGTCGAGGAACGGGTGGATCGTCTCGAACTGCGCGTGCGCAAGCGCGGCCTTGACGAGGACGGGGGTGCGCTCGGGTACGTCGTTGACGAATCGCTCCAGGTCCGCCATCGCGCCCGCGACCGCCTGCGCGGGCGGTGGGACAAATCGCGCGGTCGCGGGCGAGGTACCACCGAGCCAGTTCTGGATCCGACGAAACTCGCCTGGCTGGCGATCGGACCCGCGTCCGCCGCGCATCAGGACCGCGTGGACCTCCTTGAGCATGCGCACGCTGACCGGCAGGCCCTCGGCGATCATCTCCACACCCCGATACACCGCCGAGACGTAGTTCGATGCCTCCTCGACGTCGCCGCGAGGGACGCCGGGCGCCGCGTCGTGTTCGAACAGCAACAGGTCTGACAGCGATGACTGCGTCCCTTCGATCTGCGACGAGAGGACCGCTTCCTTGCGGACGTAGGGGTAGAGGAAGATGGCAGGGTCCGGAAGCAGGAGCGTGATGCCATCCAGGCGTCCAAGCGCCTGGTTCGCGCGGTCGACGCGGTCCTGCAAGTCGGGGCTCATGACGAGCTGTGGCTTGGGCGGAAGCCGGCGCGGCAGGAACGCAGAGAACCCGTCGGGACCACTCTGCTGGATGACGAGCTCGCCGCCTCTCGGGTGTGCTGAACCAGCCATTACCTATTCCAGTCTAAGAAAGGGATAGGACATTATCGCTTGCTTGTGCCGTGAGGTAGAAAGCGATCGCTTAGCTTGCAGCCGCATGCAGGCCCACCGCCTGGTCATCGTCTGCCCCGACCGCCACGGGATCGTCGCCGTGGTCTCCCGCCACCTGTTCGAGGCCGGCGCGAACATCGTCTCCTCCGACCAGCACTCGACCGACCCCGAGGGCGGCACGTTCTTCATGCGCATGGAGTTCCGGCTGGACGGCCTGGAGCGCGAGACGTTCCAGCGCGAGTTCGACGCCGCCGTCGGCAAGCCGCTGGACGCCGAGTGGCAGCTCTCGCTCGCGGGTGAGCGCAAGCGCATGGCGATCCTCGTCTCGCGCGAGGACCACTGCCTGCTTGATCTGCTGTGGCGCCGGCGCCGCGGCGAGCTCGACGTCGACGTGCCACTGGTCATCTCCAATCACCCCGACCACGAGGCCGACGTGACCGCGTTCGGGGTGTCCTACGAGCACGCACCATGGCCGGCCGAGCCACGCATGATCGAGGCGCTCGCCGGGCAGGTCGACCTGATCGTGCTCGCGCGCTACATGCGGATCCTCTCCGGGGACTTCCTCGAGCGCGTCGGCGCGCCGATCATCAACATCCACCACTCCTTCCTCCCGGCGTTCGCCGGCGCCGACCCCTACGCACGCGCGCGCGAGCGCGGGGTGAAGATCATCGGCGCGACCGCGCACTACGTGACGGAGGACCTCGACGCCGGGCCGATCATCGCCCAGGACGTCGCGCACGTGACCCACCGCGACGACGTCGACGCGCTCACGCGGATCGGTCGCGACATCGAGCGCACGGTCCTCGCGCGCGCGGTGCGCCTGCATCTCGACGACCGCGTGCTCGTGCACGCAGGGACGACGGTGGTGTTCTGAGAGACGTCAAGATCCGCGACGACATGATCCGCCTCGGTCAGCTGCTCAAGCTCGCCGGCCTGGCGGACTCCGGTGGCGAGGCCAAGGAGCTGCTGCTCGCCGGCGAGGTCAGCGTCAACGGAGAGCCCGAGTCGCGCCGCGGGCGCCAGCTCGTCGCCGGCGACGAGGTCAGCGCGGCCGGCGAGACCGTGCGGGTGGTCGCGAGCTGATGCGCACCCCGACGGAGATCCTCACCGAGCGCGGGCTGTACCTCGGCCGCCGCGCCGGCAAGCTGCACGTCGCCGTCTACCGGCGCAGCGGCGGGCGGCTCGGCGCCCGCGCGCTCGGCCGTGGCGGCCGGCCCATCCGGATGCTGCTGCTCGACCACCGCGGTGTGCACAGCGGCCTCGCGCGCACGACGCCGCTGATCTACGTGCAGGACGGCGCCGATCTCGTCGTCACCGCCTCGCGCGCCGGCCAGCCGGCCAACCCGGCGTGGTTCGGCAACCTCATGGCGAAGCCCGAGACGACCGTGCAGGTCGGCGCCGTGGTCCGGTCCGTCCGCGCGCGCGTCGCAAGCGACGCGGAGCGCGAACGGCTGTGGCCGGCGTTCGTGAAGACGTTCCACGGCTTCGAGGTCTACCAGCGCTATGCGCAGGCCGCCGGCCGGACGATCCCGGTCGTCATCCTCGAGCCGCGCTAGCGACGCCTCAGAGCCCGTAGGTCTTGGCGATGATCTCGCGCTGGATCTCGCTCGTCCCGCCGTAGATCGTCGAGACGAGGTTCATGCGCACGTGGCGCTCCATGTCGTACTCGGTGGCGTAGCCGTAGCCGCCCATCATCTGCATCCCCTCCAGCGCGATCTTCTTGCCGGTCTCGGTGACCTTGAGCTTGGCCATCGAGGCTTCGCGCGGATACAGCGCGCCGGGGTTGGCGTCGACCATCTGGGCGACGTCGTAGACGAGCAGCTTGCAGACCTCGAGCTCGGTCGCGAGGTCGGCGATCCGGTGGCTGAGCGCCTGGAACGAGCCGATCGGCTTGCCGAACTGCTTGCGCTCCTTGACGTAGCCCAGGAGGTCGTCGAACGCCCGGCGCGCCATGCCCAGCGACTGCGCGGCGATGATCAGGCGCTCGAAGTTCAGGCCCGCCATCAGCTGCATCCAGGCCTGGCCCTCGACGCCGAGCAGGTTCTCGGCGGGGACCTCGGTGCCGCTGAAGAAGACGTCGTTGACGACGCGCCCGCCCATCGTCTCGATCCCGCGGATCTCCATGCCCTCGGCGTCCTTGGGGACCTGCAGCATCGTCAGGCCCTCGTGCTTCTTGCCGGACGCGTCGGTGCGGCAGACGAGCAGGATGTGCTCGGCGACGTGGGCCTCGGAGATCCACGTCTTCTGGCCCTCGATCACGTAGTGGCCGTTCTCACGGACGGCCTTGCAGCGCAGCGCGCCGACGTCGGAGCCGGCCTCGGGCTCGGACATCGCGATCGCCTCGACGTTGCCGCCGACGATGCCGCCGAGCACGTCCTGCTTCTGCTCGTCGGTGCCGAAGCGCTCGTAGGCGCCGCTCGTGATCGCCGTGACGGAGAAGCCGCCGATCGGCAGCTGGCCGTAGGAGATCTCCTCGAGGAACAGGCAGAGGTCGACGGCGCCGCCGCCCGAGCCGCCGTACTCCTCGGGGATCGCGACGCCGAGCCAGCCGAGCTCGGCAACCCTCTTGTAGAGGTCGGTGTTGTGGGGCTCGGCGAAGTTGTCGGTGAGCTTGTCGCGCTGCTCGCGGGTGCCGCACTCGCGCTGGGCGAAGTCGCGGACGGCGGCGACGAAGTCCTGCTGCTCGTCGGTGAGGGTGAGGGTCATGTGTTGGCCACCTTGGGTGCTACGTCGTTGATGAGAGACAGGAGCGATTCGGTGAGGAAGACGTGGGTCTGCGCGCGCGTGAGGCGCTTGGACACGAGCCATTCGTGCGTCGCGTGCTCGGCGAGGCCGGCGAACGCGCGGACCAGCGGCTGAAGCGTCTTCGCGGACGCCGCCGGGTCGCGCGCGACGATCGGGGCGACGATCCGCGCGGCCGCTTGCTCGCGCGACTCGTCGAGGATCGCGCGCAGCTCGGGGTCGTCGCCGGACCCCCGTGCGGCGAACCAGGTCGCGCGGTTGCGCTGGACCATCGTCAGCCAGCGGTCGTTGAACTCGGCGATGACGTCGCGCAGCTCGCGTCCTTCGAGCTCCTCGGGGGCGGGCGGGTCGGGGACGTGGACCATCTGGCGCACGACCGCGAGCTCGAGCTCGCGCTTCGTGCCGAAGTAGTGGTTCAGCAGCCCGCGGGTGACGCCGGCGGCGCGGGCGATCTCGGTCATCGAGACGGCCTGGGCCGAGCGTTCGGAGAACAGGAGCTGTGCGCAGCTGAGGATCTGCTCGCGGCGCTCGTCGTGCTCGAGGCGCTGCCAGCGTGGGGCGGTCGTCGCCATGCGGCGGCGAATCCTAGCAAGCCTATTGGCGGCCCGCCAACAACCTGTTGGCGGGTGGCCAATTAGTGGTGCGCGGGCTCCAGTAGCTCGGTCGCGGCGCGGCTGACCATCGTCTCTCCGGCGATCACGCCGACGCGCGTGATCTCGAAGTCCGCGAGCTCGTCGGCGACCCACTCGGCCGCGAGCTCGTTTGACGCCTCCGCCTGCTCGCGGGTGCGGAACATGCTCAGCGTCATGATCATGTCGTTGCCCGTGTCGATCGCCTGGTAGGCGAGGAACCCGGGCTCCTGCGACAGGGCCTCGGCGAAGTCGCGGTCGACGCGGTGCATCAGCGCGTCGACAGACCCCGTGCTGATCCGGTAGGTCCGCAGGCTGGTGTACATCCGCTGCTCCCTTCGTGCTGTGGCCGTACCAGCCGAGCCTACTCCCGGCCTGCCCGTCGTCGCTAGCCTCAGGGGCGAGTGCGACGGATCGCATCCATTCTCACGGCGGCGCTGGCCGCGACCCTGACGCTCGGCGCCGCCCCGTCACGCGCAGCCGGGCCCGGCGACTACGAGCGCTGCGAAGCCGTCGCGGGCACGCAGGTCGTGCAGGTCGCGCGCACGAGCTGCGCCTCAGGCTCGGCAGCGGCGCTCGCGCTGGCTGCCGCCCCGCGCGGCGGCGAGCAGCGCGCGCTGGCGGCCGCCGGCTGGACCGCGGTCCGCGCGACCACCGAGACGGCGGGGACGAACGACGTCGTCGCGCTGCGCGGTCGCGCCGTGGTCCGCGTGCGTCGCGCCGGCGCGACACCCGACCTCGACGGGCTGACGGCAGGTCGCGAGCTGATCTTCGCCAGGCCCGCGCTCGTCCAGGGCGGCAACGTTCCGCGCGGCGCGGCGATCTGCTCGTCGGCGTTCCTGATCCGCCTCAACGGCGCGTTCGCCGCGCTCAGCGCCGCACACTGCGCGGGCCTGCGCAGCGACGGCACGGCCCAGCGCCGCAACGCCGGCCTGCGCCGGCCCCCGCAGGCGGGTCTCGTGCTCGGGCGCGTCCTGCGGATGGTCAATCGGCGCTCGCCCTACGACGCGCTGGTGCTGCGCGCCCCTGGGGGCGCCGGCCGCACCCACCCGCCAATCGTCAACCGCGGCCCGCGCCGCCCGCCGTGGATCGTCGCGGGCGTCGCACGCCCGCTCGGCGAGCGCGCCGTGTGCTTCGTCGGGCGCACGAGCGGCATCGACCGCTGCGGACACCTCGCCGGCCCGCGCGCCCGCGGCGTCGAACGCGGCCTGCGGCGACAGACCGGCCTGATCGTGCACTGCACGACGATCCGCGGCGCGACCGGCGACAGCGGCGGCCCCGTCTACACCGCGCCGCGCCCGGACGGCACGGTCCGTGCGCTGGGCATCGTCTCGCTGGGCGTCGGCTTCTTCGGCAACGTCTGCTTCACCCCGGTCGCGCCCGTGTTGAGCCGTCTCGGCGCGACGCTCGTAGCCGGCTGACGCCACTCGCTAGATTCGGAGGCGTGCCTCGTACCGCAGCACTGCTCGACGACCTCGCCACCGCCCTGCCGGACCGGCCGTTCACCGTCCAGCTCTGGGACGGCAGCGTCCTGCCCTCGAGCAACGGCAACGGCGGCCCGACGTTCGCGCTGCGCGACCGCCGCGCGCTCGCGCACATCCTGCGCGCCCCCGGCCAGCTCGGGATCGGCCGCGCCTATGTCAGCGGGATGCTCGAGGTCGACGACCTCGACGCCGTGATGGAGGTACTCGAGCACTGGAAACCGGCGCCGATCGATCGCGCCAAGCAGGCCCGCCTCGCGCTCGACGCGCTCAAGGCGGTCGGCCCCGTCGTCCCGCCCAGGCCGCCGCAGGCGGAGCTGCGCCCGCGCGGGCGCCGCCACTCCGCCGCGCGCGACGCACGCTCCGTGCGTCACCACTACGACGTCTCCAACGAGTTCTTCGCGCTCATGCTCGGACCGTCGCTGGCGTACTCGTGCGCGGTGTTCGAAGACGACGACACGACGCTCGAGCAGGCGCAGGCGCACAAGCTCGAGCTCGTCTGCACGAAGCTCGCGCTGCAGCCCGGCCAGCGGATCCTCGACGTCGGCTGCGGCTGGGGCAGCTTCGCGCTGCACGCCGCCGCCAACCACGGCGTGCAGGTCGTCGGCATCACGCTGTCTGCGCCCCAGGCGCAGCTCGCGCGCGAGCGCGCCGCCCAGGCGGGCCTCTCCGAGCAGGTCGACATCCGTGTGATGGACTACCGCGCGATCACCGACGGCCCGTTCGACGCGATCGCCTCGATCGGCATGGTCGAGCACGTCGGCAACGTCCAGATCGACGACTACGCAAAGCGCCTGGCCGCGCTGCTGAAGCCCGGCGGGCGCCTGCTCAACCACGGCATCGCGCGGCTGCGCGTCGGCGATCCCGAGGCCGGCCCGTTCTCCGAGCGCTACGTGTTTCCCGACGCCGCGCCGCTGCACCTGTCGCGGATCCAGACGGCGCTCGAGCGCGCCGGCTTCGAGACCCACCACGTCGAGGGGTTCCGCCACGACTACGACCGCACGCTCACGCACTGGATCGCCAACCTCGACGCCAACCTCGACGAGGCGCTGCGCCTCGCCGGCCCCGAGCGCGTGCGTGTCTGGCGCCTGTACCTGCGTGCGGCGCGCAACGGCTTTCGCACCGGCTTCACGAGCATCTACCAGGTGCGGGCCTCGCGCCCGTGACGCAGACGATCTACGAGTGGGCGGGCGGCCACGAGGCGTTCGTCCGCTGGCTGAACACGTTCTACGACCTCGTCGAGGACGACGCGCTGCTCGCCCCGGTGTTCGGCGGAACGGTGTCTGCCGAGCATCGCGAGCACGTCGCGTTCTGGTGGTCTGAGGTGATGGGCGGGCCCCCCGCCTACACCGAGGATCACGGCGGCTACGAGCACATGCTCGCCAAGCACCGCGACCTGGCGATCTCTCCCGAGCAGCGCCTGCGCTTCGTCACCCTGCTCAGCCACGCCGCCGACGACGCCGGCCTGCCCGGCGACCCCGAGTTCCGCGCGGCGATCATGGGGTATGCGGAGTGGGGCTCGCGCCTGGCGCTGCACAACTCCGCCCCGGGCGCCGAGGTCTACGAGCACGCGCCCGTCCCGCGCTGGGGCTGGGGCGTTGCCCCGCCGTATACGCCCGAGTAGGTTCACACCGCCATGCCCAGCCTCGGCGGGATCGTCCGGGACGTCACCGCGCTCGCCCGCGCGGTGCCCGGCGTGCGCTTCGCCGAGCGCCAGCTGCGCGGTGTCGAGCGCGTCGCCCTGCGCGAGCTGTCGGCGCGCATCGAGGACGCCGCGCCGCCGCCGGCGGAGAACGGCCATCAGCCGACGCCTGCCGAGCAGCTCGACCAGATGTTGCGGCGCTCGATGCATCAGACGCCCGACGAGAGCAACGCGTCGCTCGTGGAGGTCCTGCTGCAGTCGATCGTTCCCGACGAGGCGCGCATCATCTCCGCCCTCTCCGACGGCTCGACGTATCCGCTTGTGCACGTCACGTCGCGCGGCGACCAGGTGCTCGCAAACGCGTCGAGCGTCGGCCGGGCTGCCGGGGTTGCGCTGCCGGATCGCGTCCCGGCGTACGTCACGCACCTGCTGGCGCTGGGCCTGGTCGAGATCGGACCGGAGGACAAGTCGATCCCCGATGAGTACGCGATCCTGCTCACGGATCAGACGATCCGCCGTGCACGCGGCGACAAGGTCCGCTTCGTGAAGCGGACGCTGCAGATCTCTGACGTGGGCCGCGACTTCTGGAGGACCTGCCGGCCATGACCCCGCTCGCGCTCTTCGAGTTCCACGAGCCCTGGTACATCTACGTCTCGATGCCGCTGATCGCGGCATTCGTCGGCTACATCACGAAGCTGCTCGCCGTCGAGATGATCTTCCTGCCGATCGAGTTCAAGGGCATCGGCCCGATCGGCTGGCAGGGGATGGTCCCGCGGCGCGCCGCGAAGATGGCCGGCATCGCCGTCGACAGCGTGATGGCGGGGCTGCTCAAGCCCGAGGAGCTGTTCGATCGCCTCGACCCCGACGAGCTCTACGCGCAGGTCGAGGAGCCGCTGCGCAAGAACGTCGAGGAGATCACCGAGGACGTGATGCGGGAGTACAACCCGGGCCTGTGGGAGGCGATGCCCGACATCGTGCGCCGCCGCCTGGTCTCGCGGATCGACAGTCGCATGCCCGAGCTGACGAGGCGCCTCATCGCGATGCTGCGCGACAACGTCGACCAGGTCTTCGACCTCAAGCACATGGTCGTCACCAACCTCGTGCGCGACAAAGAGCTGCTCGTGCGAATGTTCCGCGACATCTCGCACAAGGCGTTGACGTTCATCGTCAAGGCCGGCACGATCTTCGCGTTCTACGTCGGCCTGGTCCAGGTCGTCGTCTTCGTCATCACCGGCTCGCACCTCGTGCTGCCGATCTTCGGCCTGATCGTCGGCGGCCTCACCGACTGGGTCGCGCTGCGCATGATCTTCCGGCCGATCGAGCCGGGGAAGCGGATCCTCTGGGTCTTCCCCTGGCAGGGCCTCTTCCACAAGCTCCGCGACGAGGTCACCGAGGACTACGGCAAGCTCCTTGCCAGGGAGATCCTCACGCCCGAGATGATCATGGACGCCCTGCTCACCGGGCCGATGTCCGACAAGCTCTTCGAGATGATCGAGGACGAGGTCAAGCTCGCGGTCGATCAGCAGACGGGGATCGCGCGACCGTTCGTCGCGCTCGCGATCGGCGGGCGCAAGTACCAGGACATGAAGAAGCGCATCGCCGAGCTCGTCATCGAGCGCATGCCGGCGGAAGCGCGGCACGTCGAGGACTACGCGTTCGAGGCGATGGCGATCGACGACCTGATCGTCGAGCGCATGAAGCTCATGTCGTCCGAGCAATACGAGGAGCTGCTGCGCCCGGCCTTCCGCGACGACGAGAAGACGGTCGTCGCCGTCGGCGCGATCCTCGGCTTCATCGTCGGCGAGCTGCAGGCGCAGCTGCTGCTGTAAGACGCAGGCGTAGCTTCGCGGTAGGGTCGCGCCGTGTCGCAGACGGCGTTCATGGTGCTCGGGGCGGAGGAGCACGGCATCGACTGGTTCGCGTTCTGGTCGATCCCGGTGTTCACGGGCGTGATCGGCTGGCTGATCAACTGGAGCGGCGTGATCATGCTGTTCAACCCGGTCCGCTTCCACGGGTTCACGATCCCGGGGCTCGCCGACGTCGCCAGGCTGCTGCCGCGCAAGGTCCAGGAGATCCCGGGGATCATGCACGGGGGGATCGGCTGGCAGGGCATCGTCCCCGCGCGCGCCGCGAAGATGGGCAGCATCGCCGTCGACAAGGCGATCGCCAAGCTCGGCACGCCGGCCGAGTTCTACCAGCAGCTCGAGCCCGACAAGATCGCCGAGCACATCGTGACGATGTTCCACCCGGAGATCCCGAAGATCGTCAACGAGGTGATGCTCGAGAACCAGCCCGAGCTCTGGAACAACCTGCCGCCACGCGTCAAGGAAGGCGTCTACACGCGCGTCCAGGCGCAGCTGCCGACGATCGTGCGCGACATCACCGACGAGATCGGCGTGCACATCGACCAGCTGCTCGATCCGAAGATCATGGTCATCGACCACTTCACGAAGAACCCGGCGCTGGTCAACCGGATCTTCCACGACGTCGGCCAGCGCGAGCTGAACCTGATGGTCAACTTCGGCTTCATCTTCGGCTTCCTGCTCGGGATCCCGGTCGCGATCCTCGACCACCAGGTCGGCCAGTGGTGGCTGCTGCCGTTCCTCGGCGTGCTCGTCGGCTGGACGACGAACCTGCTGGGCATGTCGCTGATCTTCGACCCCGTCGAGCCCAAGCAGATCGGCCCGTTCAAGCTGCACGGCTTGTTCCTGCGCCGCCAGCAGGAGGTCGCCGAGGTCTACGCCGGGATCATCGCCGACGACGTCGTGACGCTCGAGAACATCGGCAACTTCCTGCTCGACGGACCGCGCGGCGATCGCACGCGCGAGATGCTGCGCACCGCGATGGGCCCGGCGATCGACCGTGCCGCCGGCCCGGCGCGCGCGGCGGTCCGTGTGGCCGTCGGCACGAAGGAGTTCGACGACATCCGCGACCAGGTCGCCGCGGAGTCCGTCGGGCACACGATGAAGCCGTTCAAGGACCCCGAGTTCAGCCGCAAGCAGAGTGAGAAGATCCGCGTCCTGATCGCCAAGCGCACGAAGGAGATGCCCTACCGCGACTTCGTCGAGATGCTGCGTGCGGCGATCAAGGAGGACGAGTGGATGCTCTACGCACACGGCGCGATCATGGGCTTCGCCGGCGGCGTCATCCATCTCCTGATCTTCGGGGTGCAGGGCGGATGAGCGACGACGATCGCACCCCCGAGCCGCTGGGCGCCGACGCGCTGCCCGGGCTCGCGCGCGTCGCCGCGACGTCGATGTGGCGCACGAGCGGCTGGGCTGTGCGCACGTACGTCGGCGCGAGCCGCCGGATCGTCGGCGTCGCGCTGCGTCCCGACACCGCGCCCGAGCTGATCGAGGACCTGCGTCACGCCGCCGGTGACCTCACGCGCAGCCTCCTCGGCGACGAGGGCGCCGAGCGCGTGCGCGCCGCTGCGGCCGACAGCCCCGTGGCGCAGAACCCCGTCGTGCAGCGGATGGCCGACGCGATGCCGGGCATGTCTGGCTCGGGCTCGCGCCAGTCGCGGCGCAGCGAGCCGGTCTCGCTGCACGACCAGGGCGAGGAGCTCATGCGCCGCTCTCGCGACGTGCGTTACGAGGAGCCCGCGCACCCCGCGCACGAGCGCATCCTGACCGAGCTCGCGCCGGACGAAGGCCGGATCCTGCGGCTGCTGCTGCAGAGCGGGCCGCAGCCCGCAGTCGACGTGCGCACCGGCGGTCCGATCGGCATGTTCAGCTCGCGCCTGATCGCGCCCGGGCTGAACATGATCGGCGCGCGCGCGGGCTGTCGTTACGTCGACCGCGTCCCGTCCTACCTGAACAACCTCTACCGCCTCGGGCTGATCTGGTTCTCCCGGGAGACGCTGCGCGACCCGCACGAGTACCAGGTCGTCGAGGCCCAGCCCGAGGTGCTCGGGGCGATGAAGTCGGTGGGCATGGCGAAGATCGTCCGCCGCAGCATCCACCTCACGCCGTTCGGCGCCGACTTCTGCCGCGTCGCGCTGGCGCTGGACACCTCGGAGTTCGACGCCCTGCCGACGCACGGCGCGCCCGAAGAGGACAAGCAGCACGGCGAACCGCCCTCGGCGAACTGACGAAAGACTGGTCGTCCGGCCAAACTACGGCTGCGGAAACAACCGCAGCACGGCCACTGAGAACCGTGTTAGGTTCTCGCCGCGGATGGGTCGCTGCCCGGGAGAGCTGCGAGGGATTTGCCTGGCATGAGCGCTGGAGACGCCGCCGGGCGCATCGCCAATCCTCCGCACGCCCCGGCACGCCAACCGCGACGTCCGCAGCTGCCGAACGCCGGGCGCATCCTCGAACGCCCGAAGAGCGGCATCGAGGAAGTCGGCAAGATGGTGTTGCTGCTGCGCGAGACGCTGGTCAAGCTCGTGCGCCCGCCGTTCAACTGGGGGCCGGAGTTCGCCTCGCAGTTCGTGTTCGGCATGAAGGTCGCCTGGTTCCCGATGATCGTCGCGTCGCTGGCGTTCACCTACGGGCCGGCGGGCATCCAGGCGGCGAGCTTCCTCAAGCTCGTCGGCTCGCTGGACCGCCTCGGCGGCCTGTTCGCGCTCATCGTCATCCGCGAGTTCGCGCCGCTGGTGTGCGCGATCGTGATGGCCGGCGTCGTCGGCACGTCGATCTGCGCCGACCTCGGCGCGCGGCGCATCCGCGAGGAGCTCGACGCGCTGATGGTGCTCGGAATCGACCCGATCCGCAGCATCGTCGTCCCGCGGTTCGTCGCGCTGGTGCTGCTGACGCTCCTGTTCAACGTCTACGCGCTGCTGTTCGGGACGTTCGGCGGGATGCTCGTGACGATCTCCAACGGCGAGCCACTGGGGCCGTTCTTCAGTACGTACTTCACGAACGCCACGACGATCGAGTTCGCGGCCTCGCTGATAAAGACCGGGCTGTTCGGGGCGACGATCGCGCTGGTCTGCTGTTACAAGGGGCTGACCGCCAGCGGCGGCTCTGAAGGGGTCGGCCGCGCGGTCAACCAGGCGATCGTGATCTCGTTCCTGATGATCGGCGCGATCGACTACGTCTTCACGCAAGCGGTGCTTGCGACCTACCCCGAGCTCTCGACGGTGCGCTGATGGCCGGGTTCCGCAACGAGTCCTTGCTCGAGATGGGCAAGCTGACGAAGTTCTCGGGCAAGATCTTCTGGAAGATCGCCCAGGGCAAGTCGATCAAGTACTTCGGCGAGTCCCTGCGCCAGGCCGGCGTCCTGATCACCGGCTCGATGATCATCATCTTCGGCCTCGTCTTCGCGCTCGGCCTGCAGTGCGGCATCCAGGGCGCCTACGGCGCGGCCGCCGTCGGCGCGACGTCCGCGGCCGGCGTCTTCACCGCGCTCTGCGACCTGCGCGAGGTCATCCCCTACGCCTTCGGCTACATGATGGCCGCCAAGGTCGGCACCGGCATCGTGGCCGAGCTCGGCTCGATGCGGATCTCCGACGAGATCGACGCGATGGAGGTCATGGGCCTGGACTCCGTCGCCTACCTCGGCGCGACGCGCCTGTTCGGCGCCTGGCTCGTGCTCCCGTTCGTCTACGCGATCGCGATCGTGGTCGGGATCACCGCCTCCTACATCGCCGTGGTGATCCAGCTCGGCCAGGTGTCCGCCGGCGGCTACCTGCAGCTCTTCTGGCAGTTCCAGACGCCCCTGGACTTCTTCTTCTCCCTGATCAAGGGCATGCTGATGTCGACCTTCGTGGTCTGCGTCGGCGTCTACTACGGCTATCACGTGCGTGGCGGTCCGGTCGCCGTCGGCGAGGCAACCGCGAAGTCGATGATCGCGAACATGTTCGGGATCCACGGGATCGGCCTGCTGACGACCCAGCTCTTCTGGGGCACGAACCCGCGGGCACCGATCGGCGGCTGACCGATGGAGAGGTCGCGCATAGCAGCGGTCGCCGGGCTCGTCGTCGCGATCACGCTCATCGCCGTGATCCTGCTCGGCGGCAACGGCAGCTCCTACGAGGTCACCGCGCGCTTCCCCGAGGCCGGCCAGGTCGTCAAGGGTGGGCTCGTCGAGGTCGGCGGGCGGGACGTCGGGAAGATCAAGGAGATCAAGGTCGGCGACGACGGTGTCGCCGAGATCGTGATGAACCTGACCGACGACGAGGTCAAGCCGCTGCGCACGAGCACGCGCGCGGAGATCCGCGCCGTCGGCCTGGCCAGCGTCGCCAACCGGTTCATCGAGCTGCACCCGGGTGCCAGCGGCGCCGAGATCCCCGACGGCGGCAGGCTCGAGCTCGAGCAGACCAAGGGCATCGTCGACCTCGACCAGCTGCTCAACACCTTCGACGACACGCAGCGCAAGCGCCTGCAGGGCATCATCGCCGAGCTCGCCAAGGGCTTGCAGAAGCCGACGACCACCCACCTCAACAAGGGTCTGCGCTACCTCGACCCGGCGCTGTTTCAGACGACCGAGCTCGGGCGCGAGCTGACGCTCGACGAGGCCGCGCTCAACCAGCTCGTCGCGACGGCGTCGAACACGGTGCGCGCGGTGGCGCGCAACCCCGACGCACTCGGCGGCTCGATCGCCAACACGTCGCGCGCGCTGCGCCAGGTGGCCGACCGCCGCGACACGCTCGGCGAGAGCCTGGAGCGCGCGCCGGCGGTCTTCAACCAGACCACGCGCGTGCTGCGCAACCTCGAGACGACACTGCCCGTCGTCGACCCGGTCCTGCGCGGCCTGCGCCCGGCCGCGCCAGGGCTGACGCAGCTGCTGCGCCGGCTCGGCCCCGTCGTCGACGACGCGCTGCCGACGTTCGCCGCCGTGCAGAGGCTGCTCCCGAGGGCGCGCAAGGCGCTGGACCCGATCCCCGACCTGGCGAAGGACGCGGTGCCCGCGCTCGTCGAGGGCAAGAAGGGCGTCGACGCGGTCATCCCGATCGCCGCCGGCCTGCGCCCGTACACGCCCGACCTCGTCGCCGGCTTCCTGCAGGGCTTCGGCGGCGCGGCGAGCGGCTACTACGACGCCAACGGGCACTACGCGCGGATCGGCTTCGCGTTCGGCTCCACCGGCCTGCCGGGGCTGATCCCCCCGCTGCCCGGCGGCATCGGCGGCGGCCTGGAGACGGGCCTGACCAACCGCTGCCCCGGCGCGGGCACACGGCCGGCACCGGACAAGTCCAACCCGTACGTGCCCGAGGACAAGAGCTGCGACGAAGGGCAGACGCAGAAGTGAGGCGCCTGCTCGCAGCCACGCTCGTGATGGCCGCGCTCGCGGCGATCCTGCAGTTCAGCCCCGCGCAGGGCGCCGACGACTACAACGTCGACGTCGTGATGGACGACGCGTTCGGCCTCATCCCCGGCCAGAACGTCCAGATCGCCGGCGCCAAGGTCGGCACGCTCAAGGAGGTCGTGCTCACCAAGCGCGGCGACCTCTACCGCGCCCGGGTGAAGATGTCGGTCGACGGCGAGTTCGGGCCGTTCAAGGAGGACGCGGCCTGCACCATCCGCCCGCAGGGTCTGATCGCCGAGAACTACGTCAACTGCGACCCCGGCAGCCCTGACGGCAAGCCGCTGGAGGGCAAGGACGGCAACCCGCCGACGGTCCCCGAGGAGCGGGTCACCAAGCCGGTCCCGGTCCAGGAGCTCTTCGACATCTGGACCGTGCCGGTGCGCGACCGTCTGGGGCTCGTCTTCAACACCGTCGGCATCGGCACTGCCGGTCTCGGCGCGGACTTCAACAAGATCCTGCGCCGCGCCAACCCGGCGCTCGAGCAGGCCAACCGCGTCATCGCGCTGCTGCGCCGCCAGAAGGCCGATCTCGCGACGATCCTCGACCGCAGCGACGAGGTCCTCGGCAAGCTCGCCGCCAACGGTCAGACCTTCCGCCGGTTCATCGACGAGGCCGACGAGACGACGCAGGTCACCGGTCAGCGCCGGCGCCAGCTCGGCGAGACGGTGCGCCAGCTGCCGCCGCTGCTCGACGAGCTCGAGCCGGCGATGCGCGACCTCAACGCCGTCGTCAAGGACGGCCTGCCCGTCGTCAAGCAGCTGCGCCGCGCCGCGCCCGAGCTCAACCGCCTCTCGACGGACCTCGGGCCGTTCGCCGACGAGATCCGCCCGACGCTCGCGAAGCTCGGCCCGATCCTCACCTCCGGCGCCGGCACCCTGAAGAAGGCCGCGCCGCTGACGCGCCTGCTGCGCAGCTACGCGCACAACTCGCTGTCCTCGGCGCAGACCGCGGCGCCGGTGTTCACGAGCCTGCGCGACGCCGGCTTCAACGAGAACCTCCTGAGCACCTTCTATCGCACGGCGGCGTGGGGGGCGCGCTTCGACGACACGTCACACATCGTGCCGGCCTACTCGATCCTCAACACCTGCTCGATCCCGACGACGGTCACCGTCCTGGGCTGCAGCGCCCGGTACACGAACTCGATCACCGGCGGGCGCACGAAGACCGCCGCCAAGAAGCGCACGGCCAAGAAGAAGACGGCGCCGGTCACGGTCGAGACGGCGCCCGCGCCGAAGCCCTCGCAGGGTCAGGCCGGTGAGAAGCCGCTGTTGCCCTCCGACCCGGTCGCCGCCGTCAAGGACGTGCTCGACCGCGTCCTCGGGCCGGTGCTCGACCCGCTCAAGGATCCGCTCAAGAAGCTGCTGCCCGGCAAGCAGCGCAGCACGTCAGACGCCCAGACCGGACTGCTGAGGTACCTGCTCGGATGAGCCGCAGCCGTCGAGAGAGCCGCCTCGGCAAGCTGTTCGACAGCCCGTTCTGGAACGGCCTGGTGACGCTCGCGATCATCCTCTGCGCGGTCTACGTCTCCTACACCGCCAACAACGGCCTGCCTTTCGTGAAGACCTACAAGGTCTCCGTCGACGTGCAGGACGCCGGGCAGCTCGTGCGTCATGCCGAGGTGCGCGTCGGCGGCGCGCGCGTGGGTCAGGTGCTCGAGCTGCACGCCGTCCCGCGCAGCGAGACGCAGCCCGCGCACGCGCGCCTGGACCTCGCGCTCGACCCCGATCTCGAGCCGCTGGCGATGAACTCGATCACCGAGATGCGCGTCGCCTCCCCGCTCGGCGGCAAATACGTCGGCATCGTGCCCGGCAACGGCGCCGCGAAGCTGCCCGAGGGCGCGGTCCTGCCGCTCAGCCGCGCGAAGACCGCGGTCGACCTCGACCAGGGCTTCCGCGTGTTCAGCCCGCGCGTGCGGCGCGGCCTGCAGGAGACCGTGACCGAGCTCGGCAACGCCGTCGCCGGTCGCGGCGTCCAGTTCAACAACTCGATCCGGCAGCTCGCGAAGATCACGCCCGGGGTGGAGCGCGTGCTGCGGCTGCTCGCCGATCCGTCGACGAACCTCGGGGGCTTCATCGGTGCGGCCGCGGCGACGGTCGAGACGTTCGTGCCGCTGACCGACGACTTCCTCGCCGCCCAGCGCGACGGCGGCGCGACGTTCGGGGCGATCAACGCCGCGAGCCCCGCGCTCGCGCAGACCCTCGATGCGCTGCCTGGCGCGGTGTCGCAGACCACGACCACGCTGCGCCACCTACGCCCGACGCTGCGCACCGCCGCGCTCGTCACGCGTGAGCTGCGGCCGACCGCCGACCTGCTGCCGGGCACGCTGCGCGCGCTCGACGGCACGCTCCGTGCCGCCGTGCCCGTCGCCCGCAACGCGCGCCGGCTCGCACCGGCGATGGACCGAGCGTTCGACGCGGTCAACAGGTTCGCCGCGAGCCGCGACGCGACGAACGCGATCAAGGCGCTCGGCGCCAACGACCTGGGCACGACCGGTGCGTCCGCCCTGCTCGGCCTCGGCGCGATCTTCCGCACGCTGGCCGAGGCGCAGCTCAACTGCAACACGATCGGCAGCTACGCGCGCAACGTCACCTCCGTGCTCTCCGAGGGCAACGCGATGGGCGCCTGGCTGCGCACGCAGCCGATCCTCGACCTCGCCAGCTCCGTCTCCCAGCACTCCGCCACTCCGGACCGCAACCTGCACTTCAACCCGTACCCGGTCCAGAACGCCAACGAGTGCGAGGCCAACAACGAGCCGTGGGCGGCGGGTCAGTCCTTCGGCAACGTCGAGGGCAACCAGGGCAAGGCCCACCCGGTCACCAAGCCGCCGCAGAACGCGACACGCCTCGCCCGCGCCGCCGGCCTGCTCGAGAAGGCGCCGCGATGACGACGCTCGCCCAGAAGCGCCAGACGTCCAGCGACACCGGCACGTACATCGCGGCGTTCATCCTCATCGGGTTCGTCCTGCTCGTCACGTACATCGCCTTCGGACACCCGACGATCGGCAGCCAGTACAAGGTCGACGCGGTCGTCAAGAGCTCCAACCAGATCATCACCGGCCAGCCCGTGCGGATCGCCGGCGTCGACGTCGGCAAGGTCACCGACATCAAGCGCGGGCCGGGCCACACCACCAAAGTCGAGATGACGCTGAAGGACAACGCGAAGCCGCTGCACACCGACGCGAGCCTGAAGATCCGCCCGCGGCTGTTCCTCGAGGGCGGCTACTACGTCGACATGCAGGCCGGCAGCCCGAGCGCGCCGGAGATGAAGAACGGCGGCACCATCCCGCTCTCGCAGACTGCGATCCCGACCCAGCTCAACGACGTCCTCTCGACGTTCGACAGCGGCAACCGCCGCGATTTCACGACCATCGTCAAGGAGTTCCACACCGCCGTCTCCGGCGGCGGCGCCGAGAGCTTCAAGCGCATCGCGCCGAACCTCGCGCCGGTCCTGCGCGACCTCGCCTGGGTCTCGAAGGCCTCGCTCGGCACCGCGCCCCACGACGTCTCCCAGCTCGTGTCCAACGCCGCGAAGATCACGGGCGCGCTGTCCGAGCACGACGCCGACCTCTCCGGCCTCGATCGTCAACCTCGATCGCACGGCACAGGCGCTGGACTCCGGCGACCAGGCGCTCGGACGCACCGTGGAGGCCTTCAACCGCATCTTGAAGGTCGCTCCGCCGGCCTTGACCGGCGTCGACGCCGCGCTGCCGACGCTGCGCAACTTCTCCCGCATCCTGCGCCCGGCGCTGCCCGCCGCGCCGCGTCAGCTCGTCGCCATCAACGCCGCCGTAGAGGAGCTCGCCAAGGTCGTCGAGCCCAAGCAGCGCGCGCGGACGATCGCCGCCCTGTCGACGACGTTCGAGGACCTGCCCAACCTCGTGCAGCGCCTCGCCGGGCTGTTCCCGGTGACGCGTCCGCTGATCGACTGCCTCGGCGCGCGGATCGTGCCGATGCTCAACTCCAAGGTGCCCGACGGCAAGCTCTCGACCGGGCAGCCCACGTGGCAGGAGTTCGCGCACGCGGTCGTCGGCTTCAGCGGCATCTCCGAGAACTTCGACGCCAACGGGCCGTACGCGCGCTACGACGCGGGCATCTCGACGGCCGGCCTCTCGTTGCAGAACATCCCGATCCTCGGCGACGTCATCTCAAGCGGCCCGTCGACGGTGCAGGCGCGCCCGGTCTGGCTGGGCAACGGCGTCGACCCGCAGTTCAACCCGGCGGCCAAGTGCACCGACCAGCCGATGCCGAGCCTCGAGTCCGAGACGCGCACGATCCGCCTGCGCCCGGCACAGCGCGCCAGGCGCGAGCGCGTCTCTCGCGGCGGGCTGACGAAGCTGTTCGCCGCTGAGCGCTTCGGCAAGCTGCTGGGAGCCAAGCCATGAGCCTGAAGCTCGCCATCCAGCGCTACGCCCGCTGGGCCGCGATCATCCTCGTGATCTGGATCATCGCGGCCGTGTGCGCGCTGTACGTGCTCTCCAAGCAGCGCCTCGCGTCGCCGTTCGCCAACGACTACAAGGTCCGCGCGGAGTTCGTGAACCTCACCGGCACGGCGCCGGGGCTCGGCCTCCCGGTCAACGTCGCAGGCGTGCCGGTCGGCCAGATCTCCAAGGTCGACCTCGTCAACGGCAAGGCCGTCGCGACGCTGCTCGTCGATCCCGACAAGGTTCCCAAGATCTACCGCGATGCGCGCGCGCAGCTGATCCCGAACACGCTGCTGAAGGACATGCGCATCAACCTCGTCCCGGGGACGCCGAGGGCCGGCGAGCTCGGTGACGGTGAGGTGATCCCGTCGCGCCACACCAAGCAGCCGATCGACCTCGACGAGCTGCTGGCGGTGCTCGACGCCGACACGCGGCTGTGGTTCACCGGCCTGCTGCGCGACGTCGGGATCGGTCTGAACGGCCGCGGCGGCGACCTGCGCAAGACGCTGCAGACGCTCGGCCCGACGACCGAGCAGCTGCGCGAGATCGGCGCGCTGCTCGCGGAGCGGCGGCACACGCTGCCAAAGCTCGTGCACGACCTGTCGGCGGTCACGAAGATCGGTGCGAGCCGCGACCGCAAGCTCGGCCGCCTCGTCACCGCGTCCAACCAGACGCTCGGCGCGCTGGCTGCACAGGAGCAGGCGCTGCGCACGACGCTTGCGCGACTGCCCGGCGCGCTGGACCTGACCGGCGACACGCTCACGCGCGCGACGAAGCTGACCGACGAGCTGACGCCGACGCTGAAGGCGCTGACGCCGACCGCGCGCAACCTGCCCGCGACGCTGCGCGACACCGAGACCCTGTTCAAGGGCGGCGCGCTGCTGCCGCTGCGCGAGCTGCGCACGTTCGTGTCCGCGGCCCAGCCGCTGACGAAGACCGTGCCACCGATCGTGCGCGACCTGACGACGCAGACGCCGCTGCTGACGGACATGTTCAACGTGCTGACCTATGCGGTGAACGAATTCGCCTACGACCCGCCGGGCCCCGCGAAGAGCTTCCTGTTCTGGATCCCGTGGGGCTTTCACAACCTCAACTCGGCGCTGTCGACGCGTGACGCCAAGGGCACCGTCGCGCGCGGGCTCGTCATGGCCGGCTGCTCGAGCGTCTCGCAGCCGGGTCCGCTCGGCGACGCCGCGAAGCTGCTGCTCGGCGGCGGCGGGCTCTGCGTCCAACCTCCGGAGCTGGGGAAGTAGATGGTCACCGAAGCACCAAGCCGCGGCGTCGTCCTCGTCACCTCGCTGTTCGCGCTCTCGTGCATCTGCCTGATCCTGTTCGTCTGGTCGACGATCGGCGGCAACGTCCCGCTGCAGGCCAAGGGGTACCGCTTCAAGGCGCTGTTCCCCGACGCCAGCCAGCTCAACACCCACGCGGTCGTGCGCATGTCCGGCGTCGACGTCGGCAACGTCGTCAAGATCAAGCAGGTCGGCCTGCGGACCGAGGCGACGATCGAGCTCGACCAGCAGTACGCGCCGCTCTCGAACACCGCCCGCGCGATCCTGCGCCAGAAGACGCTGCTCGGTGAGACGTTCATCGGCCTGACGCCGGGCAGCAAGACCTCCGGCGCGATCCCCGACAACGGCACGATGCCGGCGAAGAACATCGGCGAGCGCCAGCCGCTCGACCGCCTGCTCAACGCGCTCGACGAGAAGACCCGCAAGAACCTGCAGACGATGCTGACCGGCACGTCTGACTCGCTGCGTGGCCGCGGCGAGGATCTCAACGCGGCCTTCGGCGACCTCGACCCCGCGACCGCCGAGCTGACGAAGCTCGTCACGATCCTCGACCATCAGCGCGGCTCGGTGCGCTCGCTGGTCCGCGACTCGGCGACGGTGTTCAACACGATCTCCGATCGCGACAACGATCTCGCCGGCCTGGTCACCAACAGCAAGGCGGTGCTCGCTGAGACCGCGCAGCGCAACCGCGCCCTCACCGAGACGGTCCGCGCGCTGCCCGGGCTGACGCGCCAGCTGCGCAGCACCGGCGTCGCGCTGGATCGCACGGCGCAGATCGCCGACCCGACGCTGCAGGCGCTGCGGCCGGCGGCCAGGTATGCCCCGCGGGCGCTGCGCCAGCTGTCAAAGCTCGCCCCGCGCGCGACGAACCTGTTCCGCGACTTCAACCGGCTCGTGCCGTCGGCCGAGAAGGCGCTGCCGGCCGTCGCCGCGATCACCAACGCGGTCACGCCGTTCTCCGAGTCGCTGTACCCGCTGGCGCGCGAGCTCGTGCCGATCATCAACTACCTCGTCGCTGTCAAGGACAACGCGATGGGCAGCTTCGCGACGACCGGTGCGTCGCTGAACAACCGCCCGCTGGCGAGCAACGGCAAGCCGGCCAGCCAGCTGCGCGTGGTCATCCCGATCACCGAGGAGGGGTTGACCGGGGACACCGAGCGCCAGGGCATCAGCCGCCACAACGCCTACTACGGCCCCGCCGCGCTGAACGCGGTCGGCAGGGAAGGCCTGGCGGCATCGGACTGCGACAACGCCAAGAACGCCAACAAGCCCTTGGTCGTCGGCACGGGCAACATCCCCTGCGTCGTCGATCCCGGCTGGGAGTTCGGCGGCGTCAAGCGTTATTACCCCCACCTGGAGCGCCTGCCACCGGCGAAGTAGGCCAGGCGGTGAGGTTCCCGGTCGAACTTTGCGCTCTCGTGACGAAACACGGGCGCGTGCTTCGGTCTAACCTCATCTGACCGTGTCGGAAACCAACATTCCTGTCGCCCCTGCCCGCGACGACATCCAGCCCGTCTCCAACGAGACGGTCGACCGGATCGCAACCGGGCTTGTCACGGCGCTGCCGATCCTCGCGCTGTTCGTCGTCGGCTGGCAGCTGTGGAACGACTGGCTGCACGTGTCAGACCTCGTCGTGCTGTTCATCCTTTACACGTCGACCGCGCTCGGCGTGACGGTCGGCTTCCACCGCCTGTTCACGCACCGCAGCTTCAAGACGAAGAAGAGCGTGCGCGCGGTCTTCGCGATCCTCGGCTCGATGGCGATCGAGGGCCCGGTCATCTCCTGGGTCTCCGACCATCGCAAGCACCACGCCTTCGCCGACCAGGACGGCGACCCGCACTCACCGCATGTCGATCACGGCCACGGCTTCCGCGGCGCGCTGCGCGGGCTGATGCACGCGCACGTCGGCTGGCTGTTCCTGCACACCCAGCGCGGCTCGCACGAGCGCTACGCACCCGATCTGAAGGCCGATCCGGTCGTCTCGTGGGTGCACAGGACGTTCCTGCTCTGGGCTGTCGGCGGGCTGGCGCTGGCCTTCGGGCTGGGCTGGCTGATCGGCGGCACCTGGCGCACGGCGCTGTCGGGCCTGCTCTGGGGCGGCGCGGTGCGGATGCTGCTGCTGCACCACGTGACGTACTCGATCAACTCGCTGTGCCACTTCTTCGGGCGCCGCCGCTATCCGACCGACGACGAGTCGACGAACCTCGCGTGGCTCGCGCTGCCGTCGATGGGCGAGTCCTGGCACAACAACCACCACGCCTTCCCGACTTCGGCCAACCACGGCCAGAAGTGGTACGAGGTCGACCTCTCGGCGCTGACGATCCGCCTGCTCGAGAAGACCGGCCTGGCGTGGGATGTGATCCGCCCGTCGCGGGAGCGGATGGCCGCGAAGGCCCAGGCCTAGCGCTCGGCTACAGCCCCGGCGGATGTCGCGCGACGAAGCCGCCCGTGGGGCGCATCGCGCGCGTCCAGCGCGTCCCGCCGCTGCTCAGCGCCGACGTGTCAAAGCGCCAGCCGCCGACGACCATGAAGGCGTGGCCGGCGTTGGCGTAGACCGTGATCCAGCGGCCGGGGCCGGCTTCGCCCCAGCTCATGAAGCCGGTCGAGGCCATCGGCGAGCTGACCAGGCCGGCGGCGGCGAGCGCGTAGCTGATCGAGCCCGAGCAGTCGTAGGCCGACGCCTGGAAGGAGGCGTGGCCGCCACCGTAGGAGTAGGGCAGGCCGGCGATCGCGTTGCCCGCGGCGATCACCTTGACGACCGCGTCGGGTGCTCCGGGCGGCGCCGAGGCGGTGCCTCCGACGGCGAGGCGGATCCCGGCCGGGGCCGACTCGCGCGCCAGGCGCGCGGCGCGCCGTGCCTCGGCGAGCTGGCGCCGGCGGATCGCCGAGATCTGCGATTCGACCGCGCGCAGCTGCGCGGCCTTGCCGTTGCGGCGCGCCTGCTGGCGCGCACGGATCCCGGCGATGGCGGTTTTCACGGCGTCCGCATGGTCGCGGCGCCGGACGATCTCCTCGGCGAGCTTGCGGTTGCGCTCCTGCAGGACGACGAGGCGGTCGGCCTCGTGTGAGACCTGCACGCGCGTCGAGCGCGCGTTGTCGAGGATGTCGGCGTCGCGGCGGGCGATGCGCGCGAGGAAGTCGCGGAGCTCGAGGAGGTCGGCGAAGCTGTCGGCCTGCGAGACGACGGACACCAGATCGGGCTTGGGCGTCTGGTAGTCGTGCAGCAGGTTCGCCGCGAGCGCCGCCGTCGCCTCGCGCATCCGGTTCTCCAGGCGCAACAGGCGGTCGCGCGTGGCGATCAGCTCGCGGCCGACGGCGAGCAGCCGCCGGCGACGCTCGCTGAGCTGCGCCTCGACCGCGTCGAGCCGCGCCTGCGCGGCGTTGAGCCCGCGGTCGGTCGCCTCGATGCGCCGCGTCTCCGTGGCGACCGCCGCGCGCAGCGCCGCGGCCTTGTTCTGGCGCGTGGCGAGCCGGTCCTGGCCGCTGGCGGGCAGGACGAAGAGCAAGGAGACAGCCACCAGAGCGCAGACGGCAGCAGTCGTCGCGCTGAGGGCACGAACAGACACCAGAGCGCGGCACGCTACCAACCAGGCGGCTATTTCCCTGCAAATCCGGCGGATTGCAACGAATCGTGCAGCGCGCTGAGTTCGGGGCTTGGCAACACAGAGTTTGGTATGCCAAACTCTGTGTCGTGGACGCACTGACTCGACGCAAGCTCTTGACGCGGGCCGCCCCTGCGGCCGGCGCGACGGCTGTCGCCGGCGCCGCGCTGCTGCGCCCGCGCGCCGACGCGGCCGAGCACGCCGGGCACGGTCCCGCGATGACCCAGGAGGCGACGGGCGCGCACAGCGGTCACAGCGACACGCACGCGTCGTTTCGCGGCACCGTCGATCACAAGGCCAACGGGTTCGACCCGCACGCGCTCGTGCGCGACTTCGACTGGGGCAAGGAGAGCAAGCTTCCCGACGGGCGCACGCTGCGCGAGTGGACGCTGACGGCCCAGGAGCATGAGATCGAGGTCGCCCCCGGCGTGACGTTCGCCGCCTGGAGCTACAACGGCCGCGTCCCGGGCCCGACGATCCGCGCCCGCGAGGGCGATCGCCTGAAGATCACCCTGCACAACGCCACGACGCATCCGCACACGATCCACTTCCACGGCGTCCATCCCGCGTCGCAGGACGGCGTCGGCGGGCTCGGCGCCGGCCAGATCGGGCCGGGCGGCAGCGTCGTCTACGAGTTCGACGCGCTGCCGGCGGGGCTGCATCTCTACCACTGCCACGTGCGCCCGCTGGCCGAGCACATCGCCAAGGGCCTGTACGGCGCGTTCATCATCGACCCGAAGGAGGGTCGGGAGGAGGCCGACGAGCTCGTGATGGTGCTCAACGGCTTCGACACGAACTTCGATGCCGCCAACGAGCTGTACGCGGTCAACACGATCGGCTTCGCCTACATGGACAAGACGATCCAGATCCCGAAGAACGAGCTCGTGCGGATGTACATCGTCAACGTGCTCGAATTCGACCTGATCAACTCGTTTCACCTGCACGGCAACCTCTTCGACTGGTATCCGACCGGCACACGCAAGGAACCCTCCGAGCTCACCGACACCGTGATGCTCTGCCAGGGACAGCGCGGGATCGCCGAGGCGCGCTTCCCCTATACGGGCAAATACATGTTCCACGCCCACCAGTCGGAGTTCACCGAGCTCGGCTGGCAGGGCTTCCTCGAGGTCTGCGAGCGCGACACGGCCGGCAAGCTCATCTGCGACCTGACGGAGACGCCCTGATGGAGGCGACGACCCCGGACACGCAGATCGCCGGCCTGCCGCGCTGGGCACTGGGCGTGATCCCGCTGCTCGTGATCGCCGCACTGATCGGCGCCTTCGCGCTGCTCGGCGGCCCCGGCGTGGCCGACCGCAACGGCATCCCGATCGAGGACGTCGCCGTCGAGCGGACCGTGCTCAAGCCCGGCACGATCGAGCTCACCGTCCGCAACGACGGCCCCGACGCGGTGCGCATCGCGCAGGTCGTCGTCAACGACGCCTACGTGGCGTTCTCCGGCGGTGACGGTGAGATCGGGCGGCTGCAGTCCGAGAAGCTCACGATCCGTCAGCCGTGGATCGAGGGGGAGGCGTACACGGTCGGGCTGCTGACGTCGACAGGTGGCGTCGTCGAGCACGCGATCGACGTCGCCACCGAGACACCCGACAACGACATCTCCTTCTACGGGCTGATGGCGCTGCTCGGGCTCTACGTCGGCGTGATCCCGGTCGCGCTCGGGATGCTCTGGCTGCCATGGCTGCGGCGCGTCAAGCCGCACGTCATGCGCTTCGTGATGGCCGTGACCGTCGGCCTGCTCGCGTTCCTGGCGGTCGACGCGACGCTCGAGGGCATCGATCAGGCCAACGCGGGCCCACAGGCGTTCGGCGGCGCGTCGCTGGTCTTCCTCGGGGCGATCGCCTCCTACCTGGCGCTGACCGCGGCGGGTAGCTGGCTGACCCGCCGCCGCGCGCGGGCCAAGGAGGCCGGCGCCAGCGGCATGCAGCTCGCGACGCTCGTCGCCTTCGGCATCGGCATGCACAACCTCGGCGAGGGGCTTGCGATCGGCAGCTCCTATGCGACCGGCGCGCTCGCGCTCGGCACGTTCCTCGTCGTCGGCTTCGCGCTGCACAACACGACCGAGGGCCTGGCGATCGTCGCGCCGATCAGCGGCATGAACGTCTCGCTGCGGCGGCTGCTGCTGCTCGGGCTGCTGGCTGGCGCGCCCGCGATCCTCGGCGCCTGGATCGGGGCGTCGGCGTTCAACTCGAGCCTCGCGGCGTTCCTGTTCGGCGCCGGCGCCGGAGCGATCGTCCAGGTGATCGTGCAGCTCGCGCCGACCCTGCGCGACGGTGAGCCGGGGCTGAGTCCACGTGTCGTCGGTGGCCTGCTCACCGGCATGGCGGTGATGTTCGCAACCGGGCTTGTGGTCTGATGGCGACGTCCGCGCGACACGGCGAGGCCGTCGAGAACTACGCCAAGGCGATCTACGCGCTGCAGGAGCGCGGCGTCAATCCCAGCGTCGGCACGAACGAGCTCGCCGAGCGCCTCGGCGTGACGCCGGGCTCGGCATCGGCGATGGTGCGGCGCCTCGCCGAGCTCGGCCTCGCCACACACGAGCCCTACAAGGGGGTCGCGCTGACGCGCGATGGCGAGCGCGTCGCGCTCGAGGTCATGCGCCACCACCGCCTGCTCGAGCTCTACCTTGCCGAGCACCTCGGTGTGCCCTGGGACCGCGTCCACGACGAGGCCGAGGCGCTGGAGCACGTGATCTCCGAGGACCTCGAGGCGCGGATCGCCGCAAAGCTCGGCCACCCCACGCACGACCCCCACGGCGACCCGATCCCTGACGCCGACCTGCACATCGACGAGGGCGACGCGCTGCCGCTCGCGGCGCTTGAGCCCGGCGCGCGCGGCATGCTCGTCCGGGTGTCCGACGAGGACCCCGAGATGCTGCGCTACCTCGCCGACCAGGGCATCGCGCTCGGCGACTCGCTCGAGGTGCTCGCCCGCCAGCCCTTCGGCGGCCCGCTGACGGTGCGTTTCCCTGGCTGCGAGCTCGCCGTCGGCGGCGCGCTGGCGCGCGCGATGCGCGTCAACGTTCAGGCCTGACGTCCGCTCGAGCGTCGTAAAGGATCCGCCGAGCGCCGTTCAACGCGAGCATCCGCGCGAGCTGTGCCGGCCGCACGCCGAGCTCTCGGCCGGCCTCCGTGAGCTCTCGATGCTGCTCCTCCGTGATCCGGAAGTTGATCTGGCGCCGGTCGTGCCGGCCGGCGGCGCCGGGGATCGGAGGCGAGGCCAGGTCGCGCATGCCGGCGCCGGTCTGGGCCGACGCACGCGCTGCGCTCCGCGTCCGGCGCGGCATGCTCAAGATGAGATCACCGAGCGCCTCCGGATCAAGGTGTGCCCGCGCGAGGTCAACCGCCATGCCCTGCCCGGCCGGGCTCAGCAGCGTCAACGCGCGAAGCCGATCCGCCTCCGGCATCGTCGCGAGGTCGGGGATCGGCTCGCCGAGGTGATATGTCTTGATCGGAAACGGTGGCTGGGATTCGTCGTCGGGCATATCTAAAGCGTCGGTTCGGGGTCGTGCTCTCACGAGTTGGCTGTCGTTGTCCGAGTTCGTGTCGGACAACGACAGCCATGTCTGGTGAGCCATGTCTCGTGTCGGGCGTTTGTAGCGCGGCTGGCGGGGCGCGCCGCGCGAACGGCCGCTGGCAACACAGAATCGGCACGAAGCAGTCGCGTAGTCGTCGCACGTCGTCGCGAAGTCGTGACATGGGAGGCTTCGCCGCATGGCCCGTTATGACCTGTCCGGCAAAGTCGCGCTCGTCACCGGCGGCGCACGCGGCATCGGCTTCGCCACGGCGACGGCGCTGATCGCGCGCGGCGCGTCGGTCGTCGTCCTCGACCTGCACGAGGAGGACGCGCAGCGCGCCGCGGCGTCGCTGCACGACACCAAGGCGTTCGGTATCGGCGCCGACGTGACGGACCGCGGCGCGATGCAGCAGGCGGTCGCGACGGCCGTCGAGCGCTTCGGTGGGCTCGACGTCGTGGTCGCCAACGCCGGCATCGCGTCGCGGGCGGCGACGGTGCAGTCGATGACCGGGGAGAACTTCGAGCGGGTGCTCGACGTGAACCTCAACGGCGTCTACCGGACGGTCATCGCGGCCCTGCCCGAGGTCGTCGCGAGGCGTGGGCACGTGGTCGTCGTCGCCTCGATCTATGCGTTCACCAACGGCGTGGGGGCGGCGCCCTACGCGATGGCCAAGGCGGGCGTCGAGCAGTTCGGCCGGGCGTTGCGCGTCGAGCTGACGCCGCACGGCGCGAGCGCGAGCGTCGCCTACTTCGGCTTCATCGACACCGAGATGGTGCACCAGGGCATCGACGAGGACCCGCTGTCAGACCGCATGTTCGCGAGGCTTCCGAAGGTCCTGCACAAGCGATTGAAGCCGAAGGTCGCGGGGGAGGGGATCGTCGCCGGGATCGAGGCGCGCAAACCGCGGATCATCCTGCCGCGGCGCTGGACGGTGATGTCGGTGCTGCGCGGGATCATCAACCCGCTCATCGACCGGCAGATGGAGCGCGACGCCGAGATGTCGGCGATCGTCGGCGAGCTCGACGCCCGCGCGACCGAGGAGCAGCGGCGGACCGCTTAGGCGCGCAGGCCGTAGCCGCGGGCGAACAGCCGGTAGTTCACGGCGAAGAGGATCCCGGCGGCGACGGTCAGCGCGGCGAGCGACAGCGCGATGCTGACCTCGGAGTAGCCGAGGAAGCCGTAGCGGACGAGGCTGATCATGTAGTAGACGGGGTCGAAGTGCGTGAGCGTCTCGAACGGTTCGGGCAGCAGCGACGCCGAGTAGAAGACGCCGCCGAGGAAGATCAGCGGCTGGAGCACGAACTGCTGGTAGGTCGCGACGTCGTCGAACTGCTCGGCCCGCAGGCCGACCAGCACGCCGAACTGCGCGAAGAAGAAGCCGACGAGGAAGACGGACGGCAACAGCACCTCGGGGTGGTCGATCGGCACGCCGACGAGGATCGTGGCGGCGGTGTAGGTGAGCGTCGCGACGATCATCCCGCGCAGGAAGCCGCCGAAGGAGAGCGCGAGCAGCAGCTCCAGCGGCGAGGCGGGTGAGGAGAGCTGGTCGTCGATCGAGCGCTGGAACTTCTGCTGCAGGATCGAGGAGGAGTTGTTGGAGAACGCGTTCATCGCCCAGGCCATCAGCACGAGGCCGGGCACGATGAAGACGACGTAGTCGACGCCGTGCAGCGTGTCGATGCGCGAGCCCAGCGCCGCGCCGAACACGGAGATGTAGAGGAACGTCTCGAGCAGCGGCGCGCCGAGCGTCTGGCGCTTGATCTTCAGGAAGCGGTTGACCTCTCTCCGCAGCAGTGAGAAGAAGCGGATCTGGTTGGCGGTCACGGGATGTCCGCCGTCACGTGCGCGCGCGAGAGCTCCTTGCGCCCGACGAGCTCGAGGTAGGCGTCCTCGAGGCTCGTCACGCCGTAGGTGTCGGCGAGCTCGTCGCTGCTGCCGGTCGCGACGATCTCACCGTTCGTGATGAAGGCGATGCGGCTGCAGAGCTGCTCGGCTTCCTCGAGGTAGTGCGTCGTCAGCAGGATCGTCGTGCCCTCGGCATTGATGCGCTGGACGTAGTGCCAGAGCTCCAGGCGCAGCTCGACGTCGACGCCTGCCGTCGGCTCGTCGAGGATCAGCAGCCGCGGGCGGTGCATCAGCGCGCGCGCCAGCACGAGCCGGCGCTTCATCCCGCCCGACAGCGTGCGTGTGCGGTCGTTGCGCTTCTCGGTCAGGGAGAACGCGTCGAGCAGCTCCTTCGTGCGCTCGCGGCGGTCGCGCTTGGCCATGCCGAAGTAGCCGCCGTGGTAGTCGAGCGTCTCCTCGACCGTCAGGAACCAGTCGAGGTTGATCTCCTGCGGCGCGAGGCCGACCGCCAGGCGGGCCTCGCGGTAATGGTCGACGGCATCGTGGTCGAAGACGCGGATCGCGCCGGACGTCGGCGCCGCGAGCCCGGTCGTGCAGTGGATCAGCGTCGACTTGCCGGCGCCGTTGGGCCCGAGCAACCCGAAGAACTCGCCGTCGGCGATCTGCAGGGAGACGCTCTTCAGCGCCTCGGTGCCCGTCGGATAGCGCTTGACGAGGTCGGTGATCTGCAGTGCGTCGGTCATTCGCGACGGACCACGGTAGCGGTCCGGCGTTCAGGCGCTGCGGCGTGCGGCCGACTCCGAGTATGCGGCCGCGCGATAGGCGAGCGTCGTGTCGTCCGACAGCTCGATGCCGTCGGTCATCCGCGTCGGGTCGAAGACGACGAGCCCGCCGTCGGCTTCGGGATCGGCGACGACCGTGGTGAGCTCGAGCGTGCCGGCGTCGACGCGCTCGCGGTCGTCGGGCCAGTGCTTGGAGGGGTCGGACGTCGGGTCCCCGGGCGCCGCGACGGTCACCTCCAGACGCCAGCGCGCGACGCCGTCGGCCAGCCGCGCGGCGATCTCCTCCTGCAGGTAGTCGCGACCGCCCGCCTTCGCCTCGCGCGACCCGATGCGCTCGTTGCCGGCCTCGGGGATCCAGCTCCAGCGCACGTGGCGCTCGCCGCCGCCGGCGTCGCGCCAGCGAAACGCGTGCACGCCGAAGTAGCTGCACTGCGCGTAGGACGGCACCGGGCGCAGCGCGGGCGCGTTCGCCGGGAGGTACCGCACCGCCGTCGGGTGCGTGGCGAGGTACAGCGGCAGGCGCACGGCAGCCTGCAGTCCCTGGCCGGCGCGGATGAAGCCGATGAAGTCCTCGGGGCTCGAGCTGAAGAAGCGCGGTGCGCTCTGAGCGACCATGTCGGTGGCGCTGCCGTCGGGCAGCTTCAGCGACACCGCCAGCCCGCGCACGTCGGGGGCGTAGTCGGGAATGCGGGGGTCGCCGCCGCCGTTGGAGACGCGGGCGAGCACCGGCACCGGCTCGCCCTGCAGGTGCACGGCGCGGCTCAGGCGCGCGGCGGCAGGGGTGGCCGTGAACGTGCCCTCGCACCAGCTGCCCTTCGCGTGTAGCGCGCGGTGACGGGCGTGCGAGCCGAAGCGGGCGTTGATGGTGTCGATCGCCTCACGCGGAGTGAGCATCGGCGCGAGCGTATCGTCGGCGCATGGATTTCACACAGATCTCGGTGGACGTGGCCGACGGCATCCAGACGATCACGCTCGATCGCCCCGACAAGCTCAACGCCTTCACGCCGACGATGCAGCGCGAACTGATCGCCGCGTTCGATCGCTCAGACGCCGACGACGGGGTCCGCGCCGTGATCGTGACCGGCGCCGGGCGCGGGTTCTGCGCAGGCGCCGACCTCTCCGGCGGGGGCGAGACGTTCGATGCGAGCGGCCGCGTCGACGACGCCGAGAGCCACCGCGACGGCGGCGGTCAGGTCGTGCTGCGGATCTTCGAATCGCTCAAGCCGGTGATTGCGGCGATCAACGGCCCGGCGGTCGGCGTGGGGGCGACGATGACGCTGCCGATGGACATCCGCCTGGTCGCCGAGGGCGCGCGGATCGGCTTCGTCTTCGCGCGCCGCGGGATCGTGCCCGAGGCATGCTCGAGCTGGTTCCTGCCGCGCATCGTCGGGATCTCGCGCGCCGTCGAATGGGTCGCGAGCGGGCGTCTGATCGAGGCCGGCGAGGCGCACGCCGCAGGGCTCGTGCGCGACGTGCATGCACCCGACGCGCTGCTGCCCGCCGCCCGTGCGCTGGCGCTCGAGCTGACCGAGCACAGCGCGCCGGTATCGGTCGCGGTCGGCCGCCAGCTCCTGTGGCGGATGCTCGGCGCCGCGCATCCGCTGGAGGCCCACCGCGCCGACTCGCGCGCGATCTTCGCCCGCGGCCAGTCCGCCGACGCAATCGAGGGCGTCACCGCGTTCCTGCAGAAGCGCCCGGCGCAGTTCCCCGACCGCGTGTCCGACGGCCTGCCCGAGGTGTTCGCCTAGGTCCCGGCGGCCACGCGCGCGCCGCGCCCCAGCGCGCCGAAGACGAGGCCGGTGATGACGCCGATCACGATCCAGCGCGGCGCGGCATGCGCGACGCGGGCGAAAGACGTGTCGTCGAGCAGGCGGTAGAGGTAGTAGGCGACGTTCGCGGTCGTCAGGCCGATCACCGCCGATGTGACACCGGTGCTCAGCGATGCGGCACAGGCGCCGAGCAGCAGCGCGACCGCCACCCAGGTCGCGTTCTGGCTGATCTGCTGAGTGCCGCCGTCGAGCTCGTCCATCCGGCTGACGACGCCGAGCGCGCAGCCGACGGCCAGGGCGAAGATCACGATCCGCATGACCCGCAACGTAGGCAACGGCCGCGCGCCGGCGGCCGATCTGCACAGAGTCCTCACATGCGGGCGAATGGGTGCGCCCTCGGCGTCAGCTCCTGCAGCTCGACGACGTTGCCGTCGGGATCGCGGGCGTAGCACGTGCGCACGCCGGCGCCGATGTCCTGCGGCGGGGACTCGAAGTGCACGCCGGCGCCGGTCAGCTCCGCATGCAGCGCGTCGAGGTCCTCGACGTCGAGGCACAGGTGCGTGATGCCGTGGTCGTTGACCGGGCGCTGCGGGTCGCCCGGGCGCGGCGCGGGCGCGGCGTACTGGAAGAGCTCGACATAGGCGCCGGGCACGCGCAGCAGCACCTGGCGTGCGGCCGACCCGCGCAGGCCGGTGATCGCGTCGGCGACCTCCGTGCCCTGTGGCCAGGACTGGTCGAACGCGACCGCGAAGCCCAGGCGCTTGTAGAACTCGATCAGGCGTCGGGCGTCGGGCGTCGAGATCGCGACGTGGTGCAGGCCGCGGATCATGCGGGCGCCGCCGCCTGTGTCGCGAGCGCCACGAGCATGTCCTGGCCGACACCGGCCGTCAGTCCGCCGTCGACGGTGATCGCCTGGCCGGTGATGTGCGTGCTGGCGGCGGATGCCAGGAACACGTAGAGGCCGACGAGGTCCTCGACGCGCGCCTTGCGCCCGAGCGGCGTCATCAGCCCGATCAGCGCCTCGGGCATCGGGTTCATGTCCGTCCACGTCGGGCCCGGCTGGACCGCGTTGACGCGGATGCCGCGCGCGCCGAGGTCGATCGCCGCGCTGCGCACGAGCGACGAGGCGCCGGCCTTCGTCGCGCCGTAGAGCCCTTCGAAGGGGGTGCCCATGAGCGCCGAGATCGACGAGGTGATGATGATCGACCCGCCGTCGTTCAGGGTCGGGCCGGCGTGCTTGAGCCCCCAGAAGGCGCCGAGCAGGTTCGTCTCGACGACCGCGCGCGCGGCGTCGGAGTCCAGCGCGGCGAGCCCGACCGGCGGCTGCGCGACGCCGGCGTTGAGCACGATCACGTCCTGCGGCCCGGCCTGTGCGTAGGCGTCCTGGACGCTGCGCTCGTCGGCGATGTCGACATGCACGTAGGCGCAGCCTGCCGCGGCGGCGACGCCGGCGCCCTCGGCGCGGCGCCCGCCGATCGTGACGTCCATGCCCTCGTCCACATACGCGCGCGCGACGGCCAGGCCGATGCCTGCCGTCCCGCCGATGATCAGTGCTCTCATGCTGCCCTTTCGTCGGGTGGTGTCTGCTGTCCGGCGTTTGCGGTCACGCCACCGTCGACGGGGATCACGGCCCCGTGCACGAACGACGCGGCCGGCGAGGCGAGGAAGGCGATGACGCTCGCGATCTCCTCGGGCCGCCCGAATCGCTTCAGCGGCACGCGGCGGCACACGGCGGCGGTGATCTGCGGCGGCGCGCCCTGCGTCATCGCCGTCGCGGTCGGACCGGGGCATACGCAGTTGATGCGGATGCCGCGGGCGCCGAGCTCGACGGCGGCGCTGCGCGTGAGCGCGATCACGCCGCCCTTGCTGGCGGAGTACGCGGTCATGTGCGGCTCTCCGCCCATGCCCGAGATCGAGGCGATCGTGACGACGGCCGGCGCCGCCGAGCGTGACAGCGCGGGCAGCGCCGCCTGCAGCCCGAGCGCGACGCCGCGCAGGTTGACGGCGAGGATGCGGTCGAGCGTCGCCAGGCGCGTGTCCTCGAAGGCGCCGACATGGGTGATGCCCGCGTTGAGCACGAGCACGTCGAGCACGTCGAGGCCCGCGACCATCGCCGCGTTGCCCTCGGGGGTTGAGACGTCGCACTGCCCGCGGTCGATGCCGATGACGTCATGGCCGTCGTCGCGCAGCCGTTGCGCCGTCGCGAGACCGATGCCCGAGGCGGCGCCGGTGACGAGGGCGACGCTCATCGCGGCCCTCCCAGGCCGGTGAGGACGTGGCCGATGTCGGTGGCGTCGGCGAGGATGCCCGCGTCGAGGCTCGGCAGCACGAGATCTGATCCCTGGTAGCGGCCGGGGTCGTCGTAGGGCACGTCTTTGACGGCGCGCAGGACGCGGCGCAGGATCTCGTGGTCGAGCTGGCCGGCGCGGCCTGCGAAGAGCGAGATCCGCGTGTCGAGCTCGCGCGATCCCGGGACGCCGAGGCGGACGATGACGAGGTCGCGCGATGGGATGATCCACGCCCGTTGCTCGAGCATCCCGACCATCATCACCATGTCCGACGGGCCCGCGGGCATCGCCGGCCCGTCGCCGCTGTCGGGGCCGTAGACCGACGGCATCACGTAGCGCTCACCCGAGTTCAGCCAGAACAGCAGCCCGTAGGCCGGGTTGGCCGGGGTCGCGCTGAGCATCTCGCGCATGAAGGCCTTGGAGATGATGCGCCGGCCGCGCCAGACGCCGTCGTCGAGCACGAGCTGTGCCAGGCGCGCCCAGTCGCGCACGTTCATGTGCAGATGCGCCCAGCCCTGGGTCTGCTGCTTGCGGTCGCGCTCCCAGATCCAGGACTTGCGGATGCCGAGCGGGCCGAACAGCTCTTGCTGCGCGAACGTCTGGAAGTCGCGCCCGATCGCGCGCTGTGCGGCCGCGACGGCGAGGTTCACCGGCGACTGCCCGTACTCCCAGTGCAGGCCGGGCGCGTGGTCGAACGGCAGCGCCAGCGCGTCGCGGACGCCGTCGGGCTGCGGTGAGATGTCGCGCACCCAGTTGCGGTGCAGGCCGCTCGTCATGCCCATGAGCTCGCGCGGGGTCAGCGCGGCGTGGGCGGGGTCGGCCTCGGGGAAGAGCCGGCGGATCGGCTCGTCGAGCTTGACGTAGCCGAGCGTCACCGCGCGCCCGATGACGAGCGCCGTGACGCTCTTGGTCATGCTCCAGGCGTCGATCGGCAGGTTGCTGGTCAGCGCGTCGAGGCGCGACTGCCCGACGAGGCAGCCGTGGCGGACGACGACCATCCCGGTGCTGGTGTGCAGCGTCGCCCAGTCCAGCGCGTTGCGCAGCTTGCGGGCGTCCATCTGCACCTGCGCGGGCGTCCGCTGCTCCCAGCGCGCGCCTGGCGCGCCGCAGCCGCCGGCGTCAGCGGCGGCGGGTGCAACGAGCATCGCGAGGGTGACGGCGGCGGCGACTCGACAGCGCATGCTGCAACAAATAGCAGTTCTGTTGCATCGGTGCAACACAATGGGTGTATGTTGCTTGGCGTGCCGACCGCCGAGGACGCCCGTGATCTCGCTCGCGAGGGCTTTCTCGCCGGCGAGCGCGTGGACATGGGTGCGATCGCCACGCAGCTCGGCGTCAACCGCGTGACGCTCTATCGCTGGGTCGGCAGCAAGGAGCTGCTGCTCGGCGACGTGATCTCAGAGCTCGGTCGCGGCGCGGTGCTGGCGGCGCACGCGCAGATCGGCGGCAGCGGCGCCGAGCACGTCGCGCGCGTGATCCAGCGCTGCGTCGAGCAGATCCACGGCTTCGAGCCGATGCGCGCGTTCCTCGCGCGCGACACCGAGTACGCGCTGCGCGTGCTGACGTCCGCGCAGAGCACGGTTCACCGCAGCTCCGTGGAGGTCGTGCGCGAGATCCTCGAGCAGGAGATCGCGGACCCGCCGGTGCCGGTCGCCGACCTCGCCTACGTGATCGTGCGGATCGGCGACTCGTTCCTCTACCGCGACCAGATCATCGGCGAGGAGCCCGACGTCGCGCGCGTCGGGCAGCTCACCCATCTGCTGCTGACGGGCCGGCCGCTGCCGGTCAGACCTCGATCTCGGCGAGCTCGCGCTTGAGGATCTTGCCCGTCGGGTTGCGCGGCAGGTCGTCCATGAAGACGACGTCGCGGGGCGCCTTGTAGCGCGCGAGGTTGTCCTTGACGAAGGCCTGGACGTCCTCGGCGCTGACATCCTTGCCGTCGCGCAGGACGACGAATGCACGCAGGCGCTGGCCGAAGTCCTCGTCCTCGACGCCGATCACGGCGGCGTCGCCGATCGCCTCGTGCGTGACGAGCAGCTCCTCGACCTCGCGCGGGAAGACGTTCTCACCGCCGGAGACGATCATCTCGTCGTCGCGGCCGTCGATGTAGAGCCGGCCGTCCTCGTCGAAGTGGCCGACGTCGCCCGTCGACATCAGCCCGTCGACGATGTCCTTGCTGCCGCCGCCGGTGTAGCCCTCGAACGGCGAGGTCGTGCCGACGAAGATGCGCCCGGTCTCGCCCTGGGGCAGCTCCTTGCCGTCGTCATCGAGGATCTTCACCTTGGAGCCCAGCGCCGGCTTGCCGACGGAGCTGGGCGCGGCGCGGATGTCCTCCGGCGTGGCGAGCGTCGCGACGGACACCTCGGTCGAGCCGTAGAGGTTGTAGATCACGTCGCCGATCTGGTCCATCGCCTTGGTCGCGACCTCTGCCGGCAGCTGTGAGCCGGCGCAGAAGACGACCCGCAGCGAGGAGAGGTCGCGCTTGGCGATCTCCTCGTCGCCGAGCGCGAGGACGCGCTGCAGCATCACGGGCACGACGCACCAGGTGGTGGCGCCGTGGTCGGCGGTGTCGTCGAGGAACTGCGCGGGGTCGAACTTGCGGCGCAGCACGAGCGTCGACCCGAGCGCGATCGACAGCAGCGCGATGATCAGTCCGGTGCCGTGATAGAGCGGCGGGCCGATCAGTGTCGTCTCGCGCGCCTTCATCGGCATCCGCTCGAGCAGCGCGCCCGGCAGCGCGAGCGAGCGCGGCTCGGCCCGCGGCGCGCCCTTGGGCGTGCCCGTCGTGCCGCTGGTGAGCAGGACGATCTTGCCGGGTTTCTTCGGCGCGGACGGGGCCTTGGCGTCGCCCTGCTCGATGAGCGCGTCGAGCTCGTCGCCGGAGGTCAGCAGCCCGTGACCCGGGCTCGTGATGTCGGTGACGACGTCGGCGAACTCTTCGTCATGGATGAGGATGTCGACCTTTTCGCGCTCGGTGACCTCTTTCGCCTGGCGCGCCGAGAACGCGGTGTTGAGCCAGACGGCGCTGAGGCCCGCGCGAGACGCGGCGAACGCGGCGATCAGCGGCTGGCGATGGTTGCGGCAGAGGATGCCCACGCTGGCGCCTTGCGGGACGCCCTTCGCCAGCAGGGCGTTGGACAACCGGTTGACGCGCTCGTCGAGCTCCTTGAAGGAGATCTCGCCGTGCTGGTCGATGATCGCGGGATGGTCGCCGTGGCGGATCGCGGCGATGCGCGGCGAGGCGCCGAACGGGCCGTAGTCGTTGAGCGCCTGGACGATCTGCAGGACGCGATGCGGCAGCTCGACGCCGACGACGCCGGCGCGCACGAGCGCGACGAGCGATTGCGTCTCCAGCGCCGCGCGACGGGCGGGCTCTGCCAGCAGGCCGACGAGGTCCATTGCGAGAAACTACCTACCCCGAGACGGGTACATGGGACACGATGGACCTGAATCGCGTTGGTGCGCTTGCAGCAGGTTCCGCAGCAGCCGGTCTCGCACTGGCGGCGCGTCGCCGCCGGACGCTGCTGCTGCCCGCGCGCGGTGCACTCGACGTCGTCGCCGACAACCCGCAGGTCGTCACGCGGCCGACGCGGATCGGGCTCGACACCGTGGCCGGACGCCCGATGCTGGTCACGCGGCCCACGCGGTTTGGCATGCACGCGCTGGAGCGCTACCCGCGCATGTTCACCGTCCCGGCGCGGCTGGGCCTGCGCGGCTTTGCGGTCGACCCGCGCCTGGGGCCCTCGGCGGTCGCCGCGACAGCGGCGGGCGCGCTCGGCGTCCACGAGCTGCGTGGCGAGATCCGCCGCGCGACCCTCGCCGTCACGCTGTCGGACCCGGCGCTGGCGCGGGCGGCCGGCAGCGCCTGGCTGTCCAGCGCGCGCCACGACCCCGGCCTGGTCGCCCACGGCGCTCGCGCGGCCGCGTCGGCGCTGCGCGAGGATCCGGGCCTGGCGTGGCTGGCGGCGCGCACGTCGGTGGGTGCCGTCGCGCGCTCAGTTCAGCGTCTGCGGTAGCCCGAACGCCTCGAACAGGTGCGCGTGGAACGTGACGATCTCGGCGACGGCGCCGTCCTCGATGCGCAGCGCGTCGAGCGCGAACGCACGGTACGTGTCGTCGCCGGGCTTCATGTAGTAGTTGGCGACGACCGGCTGGCGGTTGCCGTGCGTGACGGTGCAGCGCAGCGAGCCGAATTCCGGGGTTCCGAAGCCGCCCTCGATCCACGCGGCGATGACCGTGTCGCGGCCGGTCCACATGCCCGGCTCGGGCGGCATCGAGAAGACGACGTCCTCGCGCAGGACCTCGGCCAGCCCCCACGCCTCGCCGCGCTCGGTCGCGTCGATGTACTTCGCGAGCAGCTCGCGCTCGGCGGCGGTCGGGTCGACGTCGGCCGGCCACTCCAGGCGGCGCTCGGGCAGGCCTGCGCGCATCGTCTCCCGCGCACGCTGCAGCGCGCTGTTGACCGACGCCACGCTCGTGTCCAGCAGCTCCGCGGTCTCCTTCGCCCGCCAGCCGAGGACGTCGCGCAGGATCAGAACCGCCCGCTGGTTGGGCGGCAGCAGCTGGATCGCCACCATGAACGTCAGCTCGATCGTCTCCTTCTCCACGACGACGGCGTCGGGCTCGTCCTCGCGCGGGGCGACGCCGTCGAGCAGCTGATCAGGGAACGGCTCCAGCCAGGGGATCTCGACGGGTGCGCCCGGAGCGCGCTCGATGTGGGGGCGCTTGGCGATCGCGTCGAGGCAGGCGTTCGTCGCGATCTTGTACAGCCAGGCGCGAAACGTGGCGCGGCCGGCGGAGGTCTCGCGCTTGCGCCAGGCGCGCAGGAAGGTCTCCTGGACCATGTCCTCGGACTCCTGGAAGTTGCCGAGCATCCGGTAGCAGTGGACCTGGAGCTCGGAGCGGTGGGGCTCGGCAAGTGCGGCGAACTCGTCGTTTGTGCCAATCATGCGACTAAGACGGGACCCTCACAGAAAAGTCATCGGTCACAATGCGCCCGTGAACGAGCGCTCCACCGAGGGTCTACAGGTCGTGATCGCGCTCGTCGCGCTGATGTGGGGCGCGGAGATCCTCGACACGATCCTCGACCACCGCCTCGATCGCTACGGAATCGAGCCGCGCGACGCCGACGGTCTCTCGGGCGTGGTCGCCGCGCCGTTCCTGCACGCCGACTTCGGACACCTCGCGGCCAACACGGTCCCGTTTGCGCTGATGGGGTTCGTGATCGCGCTCGGCGGCGCGGTGCGGGTCGCGGCGGTCACGGCGATCGTCGCCGTCGTCAGCGGGATGGGGACGTGGATCATCGCTCCGGAGAACACGATCCACATCGGCGCCAGCGGCGTCGTCTTCGGCTACGCCACATACCTGCTGGCGCGCGGCTTCTTCAACCGCGACCTGATGCAGCTTGCGGTCGGCGCCGTCGTCGGCGTCGTCTGGGGCGGCGTGCTGCTGGGTGGCCTCGAGCCGCAGGAGGGCATCTCCTGGCAGGGCCACCTGTTCGGGGCGGTCGGCGGCGTCGTCGCCGCGCGCGTGCTCAGCTCTTCGCAGGAACGAGACTCATCGCCCGCTCCGACATTGCCGTGATCGTCAGCGACGGGTTCACGCCGACGTTGGCGGGGACGACCGAGCCGTCGCAGACGAGCAGGTTGTCGTAGCCGAACACGCGGTGCGACGGGTCGACGACGCCGTGGTCGGCGTCTGCGGCCATGACCGCGCCGCCGAGGATGTGCGCCGTCGTCGGCACGTTGCGCAGCGCCTCGAAGATGCCGCTCTGCGCGACGCCGCCGGTCTCCTTGGCGATCCACTCGGCCGCCTCGTTGGCGACGGGGATGAACGTCGGGTTGGGCTTGGCGGGGTCCTGCTCGGTCTGCAGCCGGATGCCGCCGAACAGCCCGCGCTTGGGCCGCAGCGCGATCGCGCTGTCGAGCGTCTGCATCACGAGGATGATGATCGTGCGCTTCGACGTGCCGACCGGATAGACCGACTGCCACAGGCGGACCGGGTGGCGGACGCACTGCCACAGCCACTTCAGCGGTCGCGTGACCCTCGTGCCCTCAGGCGTCAGCAGCGTCGTGATCGCGTGCATCGAGTCCGCGGCATGGCCGTAGGTCACCGTCTCGATGTGCGTGTGCGCGTCGGGGTAGATGCTCGACGTGATCGCGACGCGGTGCGTGAGGTCGTCGGGATAGTCCGCCGGCACGAGCACGCTCGGCACCGCCTCGGAGTTCGTGCGCACGACCTCGCCGAGGCGCGCCGAGACGTTCGGCAGCCCGCCCTGCAGGCGACAGCGCTGCAGCAGCTTGTTCGTTCCCAGGGGCCCGGCGGAGAGGACGACGCCGCGGGCGGTGAACGTCTTGCGGCGCTTGCGGATCCACGCGCCGGGATGCTCGGTGACGACCTCGTAGCCCTCGGCGCCGTCGGCGCCGCCCAGCGGGCGGATGTCGACGACCTCGCGCTCGGGGTGGACCTTGACGCCGAGCTTCTCGGCGAACCACAGGTAGTTCTTGCGCAGCGTGTTCTTGGCGCCGTGCGGGCAGCCGACCATGCAGCGCCCGCAGCGCAGGCAGCCGGTGCGGTCGGGACCCTCGCCGCCGAAGAACGGGTCGGGCACCGTCTTGCCGGGTGCTCCGAGGAAGACGCCGACGCGGGTCTTGCCGTAGGTCTGCTGGACGCCGAGGTGCTCGCCGAGGCGCTTGAGGATCTGGTCGGCCGGATCGTCCTGGTCGTAGGTGACGACCCCGAGCATCCGCTCGGCCTCGGCGTAGTGGGGCGCGAGGTCTGACTCCCAGTCGGCGAAGTCGCGCCACTGGGGGTCCTCGAAGAACGCCTTGGGCGGGACGTAGAGGGTGTTGGCGTAGCCCAGCGAGCCGCCGCCGACGCCGCAACCGCTGGCGATGAAGACGTCCTTGAAGATCGACAGGCGCAGGATCCCGCGCATCCCCAGCTTGGGCGCCCAGAAGTACTTGCGCAGGTCCCAGGTGCTCTTCGCAAACTGATCGTCGTCGAAGCGCCGCCCGCACTCCAGGACGCCGACGCCGTAGCCCTTCTCGCCCAGCCGCAGTGCCGAGACGCTTCCCCCGAAGCCAGACCCGACGACAAGCCAGTCGTAGTCAAATTGACGCTCTGTCAAGGCGGGGTTGACGCTATCAGCAGCGGTGCGATCACGGCAGCAACCTTCGCTGCACGCAGGCCTTTCACGGGGAAGCGCTCGACGTGGATCCGTTGCGTCTGCAGCCACGCATCGCGCTCGGCGTCGGCAGCCTGCTGGAACGGGTAGTCGTGGTGGGGTCCGTCGAGCTCGCCGTTGACTCCTTGTTTCCGCCAGTACAGGTCGAGCTCGACGTATGTTCCGTCGCCCTTCGGGATCGTCGCGTTCACCTCGGGCGCCGGCAGGCCAAGACGGATGAGCTCGTCGCGCATGCGGCGCTCGGTCATTGAGCGGTACGTGTCCGGCAGATCCTGGAGCGTCGCCATCACGACGGTGAGCCGCTTGAGTCCGTGACGGCCGCGGGCGTGGTCGATTGCTTCCTCGATGAGCTGTTTGTCGAACAGCTCATGCTCGATCGTCGCGTCCAGCAGCGCCTTGACGCGGCGTTCGGTGGTGATGTCGGCGCAGTCGGTGACCGTGCGTTCCCACGTGGTGACGCGGAAGGGGCCGATCTCCGCGAGGTCTTGCTTTCTCAACGAAGAACGATGCACCGTCAGCTTGTCGTTTCTGGCTGTGCGCTTGGGCGGGACGATCACGTGCGGGCGGTGGTCCGTCCACGTGGTGAGACCGTGGAGCATCGCGGCGGTCCAGTAGCCCAGCGCTCCCTGCTCGCCGGCCCAGAGTTGCGCGGCCATCCAGCGCGCCTGGCGCGTGAGCGTGCTGTGGCCTAGCGCGTACACGCCGGGGTGGATGCGGTGCAGCAGGCCGTCGTCTACCCATCGCGCGACCGTGGTGTTCGGGACACCGGCAGCATTGAGTTGGCGCCGGGAGATGACCCCGAACTGGGCGGCGATCAGCGGCGCGATCGCCCCCAGCAGACGTGTGTGCACTGATGTCCGACTGTTCGACATGGATGCACAGACGTATCGCGGGATCGCGGGCTTTCGGGTGGGCGTTGCCTTCTATGAGCTGTTCTGGCACGGAGTTGTCACGAGCGTTCGCAGTTCTGCAACAGTCGAGAGATGGCCACCATCCGCAAGGAGACCCTCATCGACGCGTCGCCGCAGGACGTCTGGGCGGCGCTGCGCGACTGGGGCGTGCCGCACGAGCGGCTCGTGCCCGGGTTCGTCGTGGCGACCGAGCTCGATGGCGACGATCGCATCGTGACGTTCTTCAACGGCGCGAAGGTGCGCGAGATCCTCGTCGGCCTCGACGAGGAGCAGATGCGTCTGTGCTGGTCGGTGCGCGAAGGGCCCTACACCCACCACAACGGCGTCGCGCAGGTCAGCGCCGAGGGCGACGGCGCGCGCTTCGTCTGGACCGCCGACCTCTTGCCCGACGCCACCGCCGAGCCGACCGACGCGATGATGGACCTCGGGATCGCGGCGATCAAGCAGACGCTGGACGCGCCGGGCTAGCCGTCCTGCGTGCGGCGCTTGCGGTTGCGCTTCTGGCGCTCGACCTCGTTCGCGGCGATCGCGATCGCGATCAGGACGGGGCCGGCGAACTTCGCGACCTTCGCCACCGACTTCAGCCACTCGGGCGGATCGAGGTCCACGTGTGGCAGCGGCAGGCCGATGTGCGGCAGCGGCAGGCTCATGTCGGGCAGGTCCAGGTTGGGCAGCGCCAACGTGAACAGCGCGCCGATGCCCAGCAGCGGGATCACGACGCTGCCGACGGCCACGACGACATGACGCGCCGCGAACAGCACCGGGCGCTCGCGCTGCAGCTCGGCGAGCCGCGCCGCGCGCGTGCCCGCCGGCGGGTCGAGCAGCAACGCGGTCCTGCCGTCGGCGTCGAGGATCGCGGCGTCGCGGATCGTGCCCAACAATTTCAGACGCACCTCGACCGCCACGGCGTCGCCCGCCAGCTGCGCCTTGCGGTCGCTCGTCGTGCACTCGGCGACGCGCTCGCCGTCGACGACGAGGCGCAGTAGCTGGCTGATGCCCGATTCCTCGCGCTCGACCTCGATCCGGCGCCCGTCGTCTTCAATGCCCCAGCGCTCCATCGTGCCGCGAGGCTAGGTCGCGCCAACGCCATGCACATCGGCCTCAAGGATGGACCTCGCCTCAGCCGAGCGGATGAGAAGCGACGGGTAGCCTGGAACCCGTGACCGCCGACTCGCACGACCTTCCGCCGCGCAGCCACCGCGTGGTGATCGTCGGCGGCGGCTTCGGCGGTCTCAACGCCGCGCGCGCGTTGCGGCGCGCACACGTCGAGGTCACGCTCGTCGACCGCCGCAACTTCCACCTCTTCCAGCCGCTGCTCTATCAGGTCGCAACGGGCTCGCTGTCGCCGGGGGAGATCGCGGCGCCGCTGCGCGGTGTTCTCAAGCGCCAGAAGAACCTCGAGGTCGTGATGGCCGAGGTCGTCGGCTTCGACCTCGAGGCACGCAAGGTGCTGCTCGGGCGCCAGGCCAACCAGGCCGAGGCCGGCGAGCTGCCCTACGACTCGCTGATCGTCGCGGCCGGCGCACGCCACTCCTACTTCGGCCACGACGAGTGGGAGGCCTTCGCGCCAGGCATGAAGACCGTCGAGCAGGCGCTGCGCATCCGTCGGCGGATGCTGATCGCCTTCGAGGCCGCCGAGCTCGAGCAGGACTCCGAGCGGCGCCGCGCGTGGTTGAACTTCGTCGTCGTCGGCGCCGGGGCGACGGGCGTCGAGCTCGCCGGCCAGGTCGCCGAGATCGCAAACCACACGCTCAAGCGCGACTTCCGCCAGATCGACCCGCGCGAGGCGCGCGTCATGCTCGTCGAGGGCGCCGACCGCGTGCTGCCGCCCTATGTGCCCAAGCTCTCGGCGAAGGCCAAGAAGGCGCTGGACCACCTCGGCGTCGTGACGAAGACGAACGCGATGGTCGTCGGGATGGACTGGGAGACCGTCACGATCAAGCACGGCGACGGGCAGACCGAGACCGTGCCCGCGCGCACGAAGATCTGGGCCGCGGGCGTGCAGGCGTCGCCGCTGGCGCAGGCGCTCGCCGACGCCAGCGGCGCCGAGATCGACCGCGCCGGGCGCATCACCGTGGAGCCCGACCTCACGCTGCCCGGCCACCGCGAGGTCTTCGTGATCGGCGACATGAACCGCGTCTCTGACGGCGAGGGCGGCGTGCAGCCCTGGCCGGGAGTCGCCCAGCCGGCGATCCAGCAGGGCAAGTACGCCGCGAAGATGATCAAGGCGCTCGAGCACGGCGGCCGCGTCTCGACGCCGTTTCGCTACCGCGACAAGGGCAATCTCGCCACGATCGGCCGCCGCGCCGCCGTCGCCGACATCAGGGGCATCCGCTTCGCGGGCCTGTTCGCCTGGCTGACGTGGCTCTTCGTCCACATCACGTTCCTCGTCGGGATGTCCAACCGCGTGGTCGTGTTCCTGCGCTGGACGATCAGCTTCCTGACCTACGGTCGCGCCCAGCGGCTGATCACCGGCGAGTCGGTCGCGTCGGACTTCGAGCGCGTCGGCTCGCCCGACGACGTCACCGCGTCGCGTTGATCAGCTCGAGCACGCCGAACGGCGTGCGCCAGCGCTGCTCGGTGCGGACGCCGGCGAAGCCCGCCTCGCCGACGAGCGCGGCGATCCGCCCGGCCGCGTGGTCGCGGGTCGGCTCGAAGCCGTCGAGCACGCGCAGCGCGAAGAAGCCCGCGGCGGCCAGCGGGTCGCGCGGGCGCCCCCAATCGGCGATCACGAGCTGGCCGCCGGGGCGCACCACGCGCGCCGCTTCGCGGAGCGCATCGCGCTTGGTGTCGGGACCGAGGTGGTGCAGCACGAGCGTCGTCACCGCGCAGTCGAACGTGGCGTCGTCAAACGGGAGCGCCTGGGCCGTGCCTTCGATGAACGTCACGCCCGGGGCCTTCGAGCGGGCGCGCGCGAGGATCTCGGAGTCCGCGTCGACGCCGGTGACCGTCGCACCCCGCGACAGCGCCAGCGCCTGTGTGCCGGTGCCGCAGCCGATGTCGAGGATCGTGTCGGGCGAGCCGGCCATCGCCGCCGCGACGACCGCGGGGCGAAACCGGCGCTCGCGCATCGTGAGCGCGAGGATCGGGTCGTACAGGGCGGTCACGCGCACTCGGCCTGTCGCTGGGAGGTAGGTCTCGGGCATCGCTTGCGGAGGATACCCCTAGGGGGTGTCAGGCCGGTAGGACGGCGCGGATAGGCTCGCTCCGTGCTCACCGATACGCAGCGCCTCACGCTCGAAGCCCTCTGCGACACGTTTGCGCCGGCCGTCGACAGCGACTCGGGAGACGAGGTCGAGCGCCAGTTCATGGCGCGCGCGGCCTCCGAGCTCGGCGTCGCCGCGCAGATCGAGGGCCTGATGGGCGACGTAATGATGCCCGACGAGATCGCCGGGTTCGCCGGGCTGCTCGACGCGCTCGACGCCGAGGGGTTCGCCGGCGCCGACGTCGACGCCCGCACGGCCGTGATCCACGCCTTCGCGTGAGGACCCCGAGGCCAAGCACGGCCTGCGCGCGTTCAGGGGCCTGACGCTGCTGTTCTTCTACGGCCTGCCCGACGCGAACGGCAGCAACCCCAACTGGGAGGCGATCGGTTTCCCGGGCCCCAAGGCCCCGCCGCCCAGCGCCGAGCAGGCGCCCAAGACGATCACGGTCGCCGAGGTCTCGGGTGAGACCGCGACGCTGTCGTGCGACGTCTGCGTCGTCGGGTCGGGCGCCGGCGGCGGCGTCATCGCCGCCGAGTGCGCAAAGGCGGGCAAGAACGTCCTCGTCCTCGAGATGGGCGGCTACCGCAACGAGGCCGACTTCGCGAACCTCGAGATCCCCGGCTACTTCGAGCTCTACTACGGCGGCGGCCTGGCGACCTCGGAGTCGGGCTCGATCGGGATCCTCGCGGGCCAGACGCTCGGCGGCGGCACCGTCGTCAACTACATGAACTGCGTGCGCACGCCGGACGCGATCCTCGCCGAGTGGGAGAGCCACGGCCTCGAGGGCCTCAGCGACGGCGCGTTCGTCAGCGACCACATGGACGCGGTGATGGAGCGGATCGGCGCCAACACCGAGGCAGACGCGCCAGAACAACACCCACCAGAAGCTGATTGCGGGCTGCGACGAGCTCGGCTACGACCACCGCCCGATCTGGCGCAACGCGTCGCCCGACGATGACGCCGAGTTCTGCGGGCACTGCCTGCTCGGCTGCCAGCGCGGCTGCAAGCGCTCGGCGATGAAGACCTGGCTGCAGGACGCCTCCGACGGCGGCGGGCGCGTCGTCGTCGGCTGCCACGCCGACAAGATCCGCACGCAGGACGGCCGCGCGACCGGCGTCGAAGCAACGGTCACCCACGCCGACGGCACGATCACGAACCTGACCGTCGACGCGCCGACCGTCGTCGTCGCGTGCGGCGCGATCGAGTCGCCCGCATTGCTGCTGCGCAGCGGCATCGGCGGGCCCGCCGCCGGCAAGCACCTGCGGCTGCATCCCGCCTTCGTCGTGCTCGGCGTCTACGACGAGCCGATCGAGGGCTGGACCGGGCAGACTCAGTCTGCGCTGTCAGATCACTTCTTCGAGATCGAGGACGGCTGCGGCTTCCTGATCGAGGCGGCCGGGGTGTACCCGGCGTTCAACTCGCCGGCATTGCCGTGGGAGTCCGGCGCCCAGCACAAGCGCCTGATGCGGCTGTTCGCCGAACCTGGCCCCGTTCATCACCGTCGCGCGCGACCACGGTTCCGGCGAGATCGTGCTCGACGACATCGGCCGGCCGGTCGTGCGCTGGGACTTCGACGACGAGGTCGACATGCGCCTGGCGATCCGCGCGCACGTCGAGCTTGCGCGCCTGCAGCACGCCGCCGGCGCCGTGGAGATCGTGACCGCGCATGCACGCGAACACACGTGGCGCCAGGGCGAGGACTTCGACGCGTACCTCGCGACCCTCGAGGGCGCAAGCTACGCCCCGAACGACGTCGTCTGCTTCACCGCGCACCAGATGGGCTCCTGCCGGATGGGCTCTGACCCGGCGACGTCCGTCGCCGACGGCCGCGGCCAGCTGCACGACACCGCCGGCGTCTGGATCGGCGACGGCAGCGCGTTCCCGACGGCGCCCGGGGTCAACCCGATGGTGTCGATCATGTCGCTGGCGCACCGCACCGCCGCGGCGATCGTCAGCTGATCTCGGCAAGCGAGGCGCTGCCGGCGAGCAGCGCCTCGGCGACGGCCTGAGGCGCGTCCCACATCGGGACGTGCCCGCAGCCGGGCAGGACGACCTCGCGCACGCTGTCGGGTACCCCGCGCGGGCGCGACACCAGCCGGTCGAACTGCGGCCAGACGAGCGTCACCGGCACGCCGATCTCGCGCAGACGCGTGAACGTCCCCGCGCGCATCGCGCGGTTCGCGGCGCTGAACCCCGGCGCGTCGGCATACGCGCTGACGAGCGCCGCCGCGTCGGCGGCCGGCACGCGCTCGGGGTGGACCATCACCCCACCGAGCGCAAGGCGGCGCCCGCGGGCCGTGCGCATCAGCGCCGCCAGCGCCGGGCGCGCGACGCGCGCGGCGTTGCGCGCAAACTCGGGTTTGGGCGCCAGCGGCCGCGTCCAGAGCCCGGCCGGCGCGATCGCGGTGACGCTGGCGGCGCCGCCCCGCAGCGCGGCCTCGAGTGCGACCCAGCCGCCGAGCGAGTTGCCGGCCACGTGCGCGCGCCCGCCGTCGAGGCCGAGCTCGCGCAGGAGCTCGCCAAGCGCAGCGGCGAGCGCCGCCGGGTGTGAGCCGTCGCGCAGGGCGTCTGACTCGCCGAAGCCCGGCAGGTCGACGCGCAGCACGTCGCGGTGCGGCTCGAGGTGCGACAGCACCGGTCGCCAGACGCGGCGATCGCCACCCAGCGGATGCAGCAGCACCAGCGCCGGCCCCGAGCCGCTGCGGTCGTACGCGATCATCGGATGAAGCTAGCGGCCCGCCGCGTCTGGCAGGATCGCGCCATGACCGTCCCGCGCGGTGCGGCCGTGCTCATCGCCACGCTCGTCGCCGGCCTCGCCGCCGCGCCCGCACACGCGCAGCAGATCGTGCTGCCCGCGAACGACCTCAACCCGCTGCTCGCGCTGCCCGGCATCGAGACGCCCGTCCTGTCGCCCGTGCAGAACAACCCCGAGCCGCGGCTGGAGCCCGTCCCGCGCGCGGACTGCGGGCCGGGGTCGCGCCCGCTGGAGGGAGAGCAGGGCCGCGTGCCGGCGTCGGCGATCAACTCGCGCGCAGGCGCCGACGGCTGGACCTGCAACCTCACGCCGGTCGGCCACCGCGGCGGTGCCGGCGGCTGGCGCGTCTGGCGCTACATCGACAGCAACGGGCACGAGTGCGCGTTCTACGACACCGCGCTGCTGCACCTGCTCGCCGTCGCCGTCCCGGGGCTGCCGGCGACGGGCGTCGCGGTGCTCGACATGTCGGACCCGAGCACCCCGTGCGGACCGACCTGCTGGACGTCGCTGCCGATGCAGATGCCGCACGAGTCGCTGAACCTCAACACCAGCGCGGCCTGCTCGCCGCGAAGATGGGAAGCGGCGGGACCGCGCCGGGCCTGATGTCGATCTACGACGTCAGCGCCGACTGCCGTCGTCCCGTCCTGCAGTCGACGACGCTCGCCGCGCGCTTCGGCCACGAGAGCGGCTTCGCGCCCGACGGCAAGACCTTCTGGATCGCCGGCGGCGTCGGGCTCGCCGCGATCGACGTCACCGACCCGAAGCCTCCCGCGCAAGGTCTGGGAGGGCGCCGAGTTCGACCCACGGCCTCAGCCGTCAGCGACGACGGCAACCGCGCTCTACCTCGCCGACCCGATCGACGGCCAGCTCGTGATCCTCGACGTCGAGCGAGGTCCAGGCGCGAAAGCCCGACCCGCATGTCCGCGAGGTCAGCCGGCTGACCTGGAAGACGGTGTCGATCCCGCAGAACACGCGCGCCGATGCCGATCGGCGGCAAGCGCTACGCTGCTCGAGTTCGACGAGTTCGGCATTCCGCTTCATGCGCTGCCCGCAGGACCTCAGCAGGTCGGCGCCGCGCGGATCATCGACATCGCCGACGAGCAGCGCCCGCGGGTCGTCTCCAACCTGCGCCTGGCGGTCAACCAGCCCGACCGCCACGCCGCCCTCGGCGCCGACCCGGGCGCGCTGAGCCCGGTCCAGAGCTATGCGGCGCACTACTGCGCGATCCCGCGCGAGGTCGACCCGGAGATCGTCGCCTGCTCGTTCATCAACTCGGGGCTGCGGATCTTCGACATCCGCGACCCGCTGCACCCGCGCGAGGTCGGCTACTTCGTCGCGCCGCCGAAGGCGGGCGTCCGAACGTCGCGATGCCGAGCAACTTCGCGGTGTCGCAGCCGGCGTTCGCGCCCGACCGGCGCGAGGTCTGGTACACGGACGCGTCAGCGGCTTCTACGCGGTGCGCCTGGACGAGCGGATCTGGCCGCAGAAGGCGCCCGTCGCGTGTGCGTCGCGCCGGACGGTCGTCATCCACCTCGACAAGCGCCTGCGCGGCCTGCACGCATTCCGCGTGACGGTCGCCGGCAAGCGCGCCCGCGTCACGCGGGTCGCGGGCAACGGCGTGCGCGTCAGCCTGGCCACGCGGCCCAAGGGCCGCGTTCACCGTCGTCGTGCGCGCGGTCACGCGCGCCGGCCGGCGCGTCGCGACGCGCCGGCGCTACCGGACGTGCACGAAGCGCCCGCGCTGAGGCGCTGAACCGGCAGCTCGCGATTGTGTCCAGATCGGCGCGCTGCGCTCCGGCTTTCGTGGCGGACGACCGATCGGGTTGGCGTGCCCGCGCGTCGCCTGCTCACCGCTGCCGTGCTCGCAGTCGCCTGCGGCCTCGCCGGCGCCGCCGCTGCGCCCGCGGCGGTCGTCGGCGCCGACACAGACGTCACGTGGGGCATCGCCCGCGCGGAGATGGATCGGACCCTCGATGCCACCAAGGGCGCGGGCATGGGCTGGATCCGCCAGAGCATCAGCTGGGCCAACGGCGAGTTCGACGGCAAGGGCCAATACAACTCCTGGTGGTTTCCGGAGTGGGACGCTGCGATCGACAAGGCACGGGCACGCGGGCTGAACGTCGCCCTCATCATCGACGGCACGCCGTGCTGGGCCTCCGCCGATCCCGACAAGCGCTGCTCGGGGGCATGGACGGACTGGCGCTGGAACCGCGCTTGGAAACCGGCGAACGTCCAAGACTACGCCGCCTTCGTGACGTACGTCGTCAACCGCTACAAGGTCAAGGGCGTCCACACGTTCGAGATCTGGAACGAGCCCAACTACGCGCAATTCTGGCCGTCGGACCCAGCGCGGCCGCGTACGTGCCGCTGCTGCGCGCCGGCTACCAGGCCGTCAAGGCCGCCGACCCGGGCGCGACCGTCCTCATGGGCGGCCTCTCGTCGAACGACTGGCGCTACCTCGAGCAGCTGTACGCCGCAGGCGGGCGTCCGTACTTCGACGCCCTGAACGTCCATCCGTACACGATGGCCGCCGACCCCACTCCTGCTGGACGGAGCCGGGAACGACGCGCAAGGCCATCGGCGGCTGTGCGGCATCGAGGAGGTGCGCAGCGTCGCGAACGCCAACGGCGACAGCGCCAAGCCGGTGTGGATCACCGAGTTCGGCTGGTCGACCGGGACGTGCTCGTGGTGTGTGGGCGAGACGAAGCAGGCCGACTACCTCGTGCGCGCGATGCGCAAGGTCGACGTCAGCTACCCATGGGTGCCGGTGCAGCTCATCTACGCCCTGCGCGACGACGCGTGGCTCGGCTCAGATCCAGGCAACTGGCTGGCCAACCTCGGGCTGCTGCGCACCAACTTCACCGCCAAGCCCGCATACGAGGCCGTGCGCTCCCACATCGCCCAGCAGGGGGCGCCCGCGCCCGCGGCGCCACCCCCGCCGGCGCCGGCGCCGACGCCCGGGAAGAAGAAGCCGCGCTGAGAACTCAGCTGCGCTGGTGGCGCTGCAGCGACAGCGCGACGCGCGGCGCGGCGAGCAGGATCCGCAGCCGCGCCCGCAGCGACGAGCTCGGGCGCACGTCGAGGTAGGCATACATCTGGTGGCGCACGACGAGGCCGTCGCGCAGCGTCCAGATCTCGGTGCCGAACTGGCGCTCGGCGCCGCGAAAGCCACCCTTCCAGCTGAGCACGATCGTCTGCGCGTCGGCGCACTCGACGGTCTTGGTCACGCGCAGCTGCTGCTCGCGCCAGACCGCCGCCATCGCCGTGGCGGCGGCGACGATCGCCTCGCGCCCGTCGTGGCGCTCGTAGGCGCCGTCGGCGATCCACTCGGCGACGGCGTCCTCGTGGTAGAGGCTGAGCCACTCGTCGAGCAGGACGTTGTTGGTGATCCGCTCCGCGTCGGCCGCGAAGGCGGCGGCGTCGAGCGTCTCGGTGGTCGTCGTGGTCATCGTGCTCCTCGTGGTCGTGCGCCAGCAGCGCGCGCAGCCGCAGGGCGACGCGCAGCTCGAGCGAACGCGTGCTGACGGGGTAGCCGAGAAGGTCCTCGATCCCGCGCAGGCGATAGGCGACGGTGCGGTCGTTGATCCCCAGCAGGCCCGCCGCCGCCGACGCGTTGGACGAGGTCTCGAAGTAGGCCTGCAGCGTCTGTCGCAGCGTCGCGCTCCGCGCGTCGTCGGCGGCGAGCGGGCCGAGCTCGCGGCGATCAGCTCGCGCGCGGCGGGCTCGTCGCGCAGTGCCAGCGCCTCGACGACGACGTCCTCGAAGCGCGTGACGGGCGCCGGGCGGTGGCGGGCGACGAGGTAGGCGCGCTGAGCCTCGCCATCCGCCAACGTCGGCGGCATCCGAATATCCGTCAACACCACATCCGGCACAAACTCCACCACCGCACCCAACAACCCCTCAGCATCACCAGCCTCCGCCACCAACGCACCCCAGCAGCACCCGCCAACACCTGCCGCAACCCCTCACGCACAAGAAAGCTGTCCTCACCCAAGACCACCCTGATCGGCACGCGCGCAAGCATGCGGACCCCCCGCCCCGCACACAAGCGGCCCGTGGTCACGAGCCCGGCGTCCGGCGGCGTGTCCGCTGCTCCTCGACCTTGACCTTGGCGTCGGCGTAGGACTGCTCGACGAGAAGCTTGCCGCCCGTCCAGCCGAACGCCCAGATGACGACGACGATCGCGAAGGCGATGTTCCACGCCGTCACCGCGAGCTGCTGGCCGAGGGAGTACGCGGTCGCCGTCGCCGCGTCGGTGACGTCGTTGAGCGCCGCGACGTTGGTGGCCTGGTTGACGCCGACGCCGCCGGGCGTGACCGAGACGGTGTTGGCGATCGAGTTGCCGCCCATCACCGACATCACGGAGTGGAACGTGACCGTGATGCCGTAGCCGGCGAGGAACACGGCGATCACGCCGAGCTTGGCCAGCCACGCGACGAACGAGGGGAGGACGACCTGGACCGCGTAGTCGCGCCGGCTCGCGAGGATCGCGCCGCCCTGCAGGGCCTTGGCCCAGAGTCCTCTGAGCTTGCGCCAGAAGATGCGGCCGAGCACCACGAGCAGCATCGCGACCCCGCCGAGGGCCGCGAGCCACAGGGCGGGATGGTCGTGGAGCCCCGAGAGCTGCAGCTCGAACGATCCCGGCACCGACAGGAACAGGTAGACGTAGACGAACGTGCCGGCGACCGTGAAGAAGATCTTCTGCACGACCATGCCGCCGAGGACGCCGGGGAGATTGGCTCCGGGGATGATCGCGACGAACATCAGCAGCGTCACGCGGTGCCGATGTTGGCCGGCAGGAACCCGTTCATCGCGACGCCGGCGGCATAGGCGGCGAGCACCTGCGGATAGCCGACCGGTGCCGCGGGGAACGCCGCGCGCAGGATCGCGCACCACCCGAGCGCGGTCATCGTCGTCTGCACGGTCTGCAGCGTCCAGCCTGCGAGCAGGTAGCCGACGCCGACGCCGCTCAGGGCGTCCCACAGGCTCGAGAACCAGCCGGCACGTCGACGCCGAGCAGCGCGAGCACGCCCACCGCGACCGCGATCCCTGCGAGCCACGCCAGCACCTTGGCCAGGCGCCGCCCGCGCGAGGCGTCCCCGAAGGGCAGCCAGCGTCGGCGACCGCGACCGGCCGGGCGCGGCGGAGCAGGCGGGGCAGCGGTGTCGCTCACGGCAGCGACTCTAGGTGCCGCTCCAGACGCATGGCAAGGAAAGTGGGCCCCCGGATCCGCGGGGATGCGCGCTCCCCGACGGAGTGCGCCTGGGGGTCGCG
>CAVXAS010000004.1:0-65072 GCA_963759825.1 Paraconexibacteraceae bacterium
AGCGCTATGCCCACGGATGCGCAACGCGCGCTACGCGCGGAGCTCGGGGCCGAGCCGGCGCCAGGGTTGGTCAAGGCACTTGGTCCGGACGAGCTCGACGCGCTCGCACGGACCGTGCGCGAGGCCAAGGACCGTCAGCGCCGCGCGCTCGAGCGCGCCGGGGACGACGCGCTGGGCCATCTCCCCGGGATCGTTCGCAAGGCCGTGCTGCGGGTGCTGCGATGAGCCGGCTCGAGAGCGCGGCGGAGATCGCCAAGCTCGCTCGGCTGCTCGCCGTCGAGCGTCACGACCTCGCCTATCTCGAGGCGGTGCCCGCCGCCGACCTCGCGAGCTTTCGCGAGCAGCTGACCGACAAGCTCTACGACGGCGACCGCGAGCGCTTCCAGCGCCTGGCGGTGGCGGCGAAGGTCGTCCCCGGGCAGATCTCGGCGACGATCGCCCAGCGCGCGCTCGGCCCGATGATCTGCGCGCGGCTCGCCGGGCTCGTCGACACCGGCAAGGCCGTCGACATCGCCAAGCGCCTGCCGACGCCGTTTCTCGCCGACGTCGCGATCGAGCTCGATCCGCGCAGAGCGGTCGCCGTGATCGCGCGGATCCCGGCCACGCTCGTCGGCGAGGTCGCCGGTGAGCTCGCCACGCGCGATGAGACGGTCACGCTCGGGCGCTTCGTCGGCCACGTGTCCGACGACGGCCTGCGCGCCGCGCTGCCGCGCATCGACGAGGCGACGCTGCTGCGCACGGCGTTCGTGATGGAGGGCAAGGAGCGCCTTGACCACGTGATCTCGTTCGTCGCGCAGGAGCGCCTCGCGCAGATCATCCGCGCCGCCGAGGCGGAGGGGCTGTGGCCCGAGGCGTTCGAGATGCTCGGGCACCTCGGCCCGCAGTCGAGCGCCGAGCTCGCGAGCGCCATCGGCCCCGACGCCACGCTGCTCGACGCCCTCCTGCGCGCCGCCGATCGCGAGGGCCGCTGGCCGGCGCTGCTGGCGCTCGTCGACCACATGGACGACAGCGGGCGCGAGCGCGTCGCGCAGATCGTCGGCGAGGTCGACGCGACGGTGATCGAGGGCCTCGCCGACGCCGTCGAGCGCGAGGGGCTGTGGGCGCAGCTGCTGGCGATCGCCGGCCAGATGAGCGACGAGCAGCTGCACGGCATCGCCGACCGGCTGCTGCAGGCCGGCCTCGAGCAGCGCCTCGCTTCGCTGCTCGCCGCCGTCGACCAGACCGGGCTGTGGGAGACCGGCCTGGGAATTCTCGCGGGCGTCGACAGCGAGCTGCAGCAGCGCCTCGTCGCACCGCTGGCCACGCTGTCGCGCAAGGACCGCGCGAAGGTCGCCAAGAAGGCGCGCGAGCTCGGCCTCGTCGAGCAGCTCGGCCCGATCGGCAGCGAGCTCGCCGCTGCGTGCTAGGCCCGCCGGCGGCGGCCGCTCACGCGCGCGCCCACGCGAGCGCGGCCGCGAACATCCATCCTCCCGGCTCACACGCGGGTAGATGGATGTTCGCCTCCGCGGGAGGCAGCGGCGGCCCGCGGTCAGGTCGTGCGCGCTGTCGCGCGCACGACGGCGTCGACGCCGGTTCCGGCCGTCTGGCGCGGGCGCTCCTCGGCGATCTGGATCTGCCAGCGCGTGGGATCGAGTGCGGCGACGGCCTCGTCGACGGAGATCTGGGTCTGGCCGGCCGCGGGGGTCGGCTTGCCGGTCTGAGGGTCGACGGGCCGGTGGCCGACCAGCAGCAGCGTCCCGCCGGCGGCGACTCCCGCGGCCAGGCGGCGCACCAGGTCGTCCACCGACCCGGCGACGTGCAGATACAGGCAGACGACGAGGTCATATCGCCCCGGCGGCGGGGTCCAGGTCATGAGGTCGGCCTCGACCCAGTCGATGCGGTCCGCTGCCTCGGTGCCGAGGAGCTGCGCACCGGCCCGGGCGTGGCCAAGGGCGGTCGCCGAGAAGTCGACTGCCGTGACCCGCCATCCGCGCGCCGCGAGCCAGAGCGTCTCCGCCCCGTGCCCAGCGCCGGCGTCGAGCGCCGAGCCGGGGCGCAGGTCCGCCGCCTCGGCCAGCAGATGCGCGTTGGCAGGACGCTGTGCCACGGCGTGCGCGTTATCGCGCAGCGCCGCTGACCAGCGCCGATCCCAGGAGTCCCGGTCGAACCTGTCGCCCACGCCGGCGCGGCCCCTACGCCAGCGCCAGCACGAGCACGACGATCACGCCGACCGCGAGCAGCGCGAAGAAGATCTGGACGGCCGGGAACGACTGCTTCCAGTAGCCGGGGTTCGCGCGATCGCGGCTGATCCGACCCTCGGGTGGTGTGCCGACCCAATCGTCGTCATCGTCGTAGGCCATGTCCGCAGTTTGGCGCACGACCGGCGAGGGGCTTAGACTAAATTCCGGTTTGACAGGAGGAGTGCGCGTGTCGTCGTCTGTCCGCCGGACACTGGTCGTGCTGGTCTGCATCGGCGTGGTGGCCGCGCTGGTACCGAGCGTGGCGGCGGCCGACCCGCCGCAGGATCCGACGCAGGCGCTGCTGGATCGCGGCAAGCGCTACATCCCCAAGCCGGCGGGCACGATCGAGAAGCTGCAGTTCTGGTTCGGCCCCTACGTCGTGCCGCCCGGCTGGGACGCCAACCGCCCCGACGTCGACCTGCCGCTGGCCGACGGCTACATCATCACCGTCGAGCCGGGCATGCGCCGCGTCGCCGACCTCACCGAGCCCACCCACCAGGAGGCCCACATCCACCACGCGCACTGGTTCGCGCTGGACCCGGGCAACCAGGAGGACAACTACACCTTCGGCAACACGGAGTGGATCTTCGGCAACGGCGACGAGGAGACGAAGGCCGACTTCACCGAGCGCTCGGCGGCGGACCCCAAGGGCCCGATCTACGGCCAGCGCATCGGCGCGACCGGTCCGCAGCTGATGATCTACATGCTGCACAACAAGACGCCGCAGACGCTGCTCACCTACATCGTGCTCGACGTGACGTTCCTGCACGGCACGGCCAAGACGGCGTCGGCGGCGCTCAAGCGCCCGGTGCACGACGTCAGCGGTGTGCTCTTCGGCTCCACCTACAACGTGCCGCGCCAGCCCGCCGGCGACGGGACCTACAGCTCCACGAAGGACCGGTCCAAGCCGATCGAGTGGACCTCGTCGGTCGACGGCACGATGATCGGCACGGGCTCGCATCTGCATCCCGGCGGCATACGCGTGCAGACCGAGAACTTCGGGTCCAAGGGCCACCCCTGTCCTGACGACGGGAAGGGGACCGGCGGCACGCTGCTGTTGAACTCCGATGCGCTATTCCGCAACGCGCCCTTCAGCGAGGACTTCCAGATGGAGGTCAGCAACCCCGCGTGGCGCGCGCCGATCCACAAGGGCGACCGCCTGCGGATCACCGGCACCTACGAGAACAAGGACCACGGCTGGTACGCGGTGATGACCCACCAGGGGCTCTACATCGACGAGGCGCAGCCGCCGCAGGGCCACTGCAAGCCCTACTTCGCCGGCGGCGTCAAGCAGCAGACGACGCGGACGGTCAGGCGCAAGCACGTCCACTGGCGCAAGGTCCGCGCAAAGCGCGGCGCCCACGCCGGCAAGGTGCTGCGCAAGCGCATCGTGCACTGGCACAAGAGGAAGATCGTCGACGGCGTGCCGTTGCTCGAGGGCGTGCCCAACCGCCCGTTCGGCCATCACCCCGACCTGTTCTGCGGCGTCGCGCTCGGCGGTCCGCCGTGCGAGCGCAACGAAGCGCCGCGTCCGGCCGGGGCGTTCGCGGACGTCGTCGCGATCGCCAACTTCCTCTACATCCCGGGCGACCGCGCGCTGACGGGCGCGGAGGGGCAGCCGCCGCGCGTGCGCAAGGGCGAGTCGCTGACGTTCGTCAACGTCGATCAGGGGCCAAACATCCGCCACACGATCACGACCTGCCCGCTGCCCTGCAACGGACGCTACGTCGCCAACTACCCGCTGGCCGACGGCGTCTGGGACTCGGGCACGCTGGGCTTCGACGTCATCGACGGCGGGTCGCCGAACCCGATCGCCGCGACGCCGAAGAACCTGGCGGTCGGCCGCTACGCGTACTTCTGTCGCATCCACCCCTGGATGCGCGGGCAGTTCGAGGTCGCCGGTTAGCTGACGTTCACGTGCGGCACGCCGGGCGTCACGCCGATGTGCGCGATCCGCGACACGGCCGCCGAGCCCTCGCGCGTGAGGATGTTCTGTGACGCCCAGTAGTCGGCGGTGAAGCCGATCGGCGACGCCTCGAACATCGCGAACCCGTGCTCGCGCGTGCTGGCGTACTTCAGCCACGGGTTGACGACCGGCAGCAGGTCGGTGAGGACCTGGGTGGTGTCGGGCTCCGGGAACAGCTCGGCAGCGCCCGGGGAGGTCGTCGAGCCGCCGACGAACTCGACGGCGACCGGCGGCCCGCTCTGCCCGTTCTGGCGCACGTCGCCGGCGAAGAACGTGTGGATGTCGCCCGTGACGAAGACGACGTCCTTGATGTTCTTGGCGCGGATGTGGCCGAGCAGCTCGGACCGCTCCGCGCCGTAGCCGTCCCAGGAGTCGTAGGTGATCGGCAGGCCGGCGAGCGTCAGCGGCATGATCATCAGCTGGTTGCCGACGACCTTCCAGTGCGCGTCTGAGCGCTCGGTGGCGTTCTTCAGCCAGGCCATCTGCGCGGCGCCGAGGTACTTGCGTGGCTGCTCGGCAGCCATGAGGTCGTTCGGGTAGTTCTCGCGATAGGCGCGCTCGTCGAGCATCAGCAGGTCGACGCTGCGCCCGTAGCGCAGCGAGCGGTACGTGCGGTAGGCGTCGGGGCCCTTCGTGCCGCCGGGGCGCAGCGCCGGCATGTACTCGTGCCACGCGCGCCAGCCGGCGAGGATCCGCGCGCGGTCGTATCCGTACTTCGCCTCGTCCTCTCCGGGCGGCACACCCTTGTCGAGCGTGCCTGCGTAGTTGTCGGAGACCTCGTGGTCGTCCCACTGTGCGACAAGCGGCGTGAGGCGGTGCAGCTCGCGCAGGTCGGGATCGGTGCGGTAGTAGCGGTACTTCTGGCGGTAGTCGGCCTGGGTACGCGCGAAGCCGTCCTTGTTGGAGCCGGTCTTGTCGGGGCGCGCCTTGTCGTAGCCGCTGTCGTGGTAGTCCTGCTCGTAGATGTAGTCGCCGCCGCAGATCACGACGTCGGGATCGAGCTCGATCAGCTTGCGATACGCGCCGTAGTACCCGGCGGTGTAGGCCTGGCAGGAGAAGTAGCCGATCTTGATCGGCCGCTGCGAGTCGCGCGGCGGGGCGGTCTGCGTGCGCCCGGCGTCGGAGTGCGTCGTCTTCGTGTGGAAGCGATACCAGTAGCGCGTGTCGGGCTTGAGGCCGCCGACGCGGACCTTGACCGTGTGGTCGCGGACGTCGGTGGTCGGGACGTACTCGCGCAGCACCGTCCGGCGGAAGTCGCGATCCAGCGCGACCTCGACCTGCACGCGCAGGCGCCGCTGCTCGGCCTCGCCCAGGCGCGTCCAGAGCGTCACGGACTTCGTGCCCGGGTCGCCGGACATCACCCCGTCGAAGACCCCCGCACGCGCGACCGGCACGCGCTTCGTGGATGCGGCGTAGGCCGCGCGCACCCCGTCCGGCAGCCACAGCGCCAGCCCGGCCGCGCTGCCCGCCCCGATCGCCCCCCGGCGAGTCAGTCGTACGTACTCAGGCATCCGGTCCGCCACCCTAACGCGGGTGGCGGACCGGGCACAGCACTTTCGCGTTAACGCGTGCGCTTGGCGGCGCGGCGCATCGCGGCGCGCTGCTTGGCGCTGATCTTCTTCGCCTTGCGGAACTTCCGCGCGGTACGCGCCGCCGGAGCGGTCGGCGAGATCACCTGCGGCCGGTTCTCGAAGGAGCCGACCGTGGCGCTCAGCGCCGACTGCTGGATCAGCAGCGAGCGGGCGCCGCTGACGCTCCCCGCCGGGAACGTGATCTCGGCCGTCGTCTTGCCGGCCGTCGGTGCGCCGCCGCCCGAGACGTTGATCGGTGCGGCCGCGATCTGCGAGCCCTGGTCGTCGATGAGGGTGAACAGCGGATCGACGTCGGTGTTCCAGCGCTGGTCGAAGACGACGCGGGCGATGTCGGTCGCGTTGTCGAACGTCACCGAGAGCGCCTCGGGGCCGACGGTGAAGCCGGAAGCGAACGCGCCTGCGTTGCCGCCTGCCGGAAGGCCACCCGCGGTGCTCGCGCCACCGGCGCCAGTGACAGCGCCGGCCAGCGTCGAGCCGGAAACGATGAGCTCGTTGTACGTCGTGCCGCCACCTGTGCCGAACGTGATCGGAATACGCACCGTGTTGCCGACACCGAGGCCACCGACGACGGCCGGCGCCGCACCCGGGCCAACCGCCGCGGCGTTGGAGAACGTGATGGAGAAGTTCGCGGCGGCGCCGACGACGGTGATCACCTGGTCGAACTGGTAGTCGACGAACGAGCCGTCCGGCGCGAGCGTAACGGCGACGAGGTCGGGCCGGTCGGTGAATCCGCCGGTGCCCGGGCGTGCCGCCGAGCGCAGGTCGCCTCCAACGACGCCGTTCTTCGGCGTCACGGCACCGAAGTTCGAGGTTGCGCGAACCGCGCCCTGGATCTGCGGCCCGGGCGGGAAGCTCACGCGCACGGTCTTGCCGTCCGACGAGACCTGACGCGGGACGATCGTCCCGTCGATGCTGTCGACCGGGTTGCCGTTGGCGAGGTTGTAGGAGAACGACGTCGGCAGGTTGCTGACCGCTCCGACGCGCTGGTCGTAGGTGTAGTCGATCGTCGCGGCGGCGTTGTTGATCGTGATGCCGACGAGGTCGGGACCGGTCGTGAACCCGCGCGTGCCGTTGTTGGTCTTCGAGCCGATCAGCGCGGTCGAGTCCTGGATGTTGCCGAAGCCGTTGGTCGCGACGGCGGAGAGCCCGGAGTCGGGCGCCGCGCCCAGCGAGCCGAGCGCCGTGATGTAGGTGAACTGCTCGGAGTCGCTGTTGGGAAAGACCGCGTCCGCGCAGTTGCTCGTGCTGCGCGTGGCCGATGTTGCGGTGATCGGGTCGGCGCCGTCGTCGTCCTGGTAGTTGCCCGCCTTGAAGAACGCCGCCTGCGGCAGCGACGCGATCGCCTTGCTGAAGCAGACGCGCACCGTCGTGGTGTCGTCGACGAGGTTGGTCGACTGGACCGTCGCGGAGCGAAGGTCAGGACGCAGCGCGGTGGTCAGCGCGTTGGCACCGCCCATTGCGGCCTCGGCCGCAAGCGGTGTTGCTGCCAGCGCTACGGCTGCCAGCGGAAGCGCCAACAGGCGCCTAGACGACGAGTTCACAGCATTCCCCTTTCAACGGGTGTGCAACAGGGTGGAGACATAGAGCGTCTGCGGCTCTAACACACGCCGGGACCACTTGTGACACCGAATCGCGAATTCCGTACGCGGTTGAACAAGCGCCCGCCGCCCTCGGGAGGGCGCACGGAGCCGCGGGGCTTGGTGCAGCCAACTGACACGGCCGGCCACCCGCGTCACGCGGATGGCCGGCCGTGAACGGCTACGTCGCGATTGCGCTCAGCGAACGCGCTTCGCCGCACGGCGGATCGCGGCGCGCTGCTTGCTCGTGATGGTCTTCGCCTTGCGGAACTTCCGCGCGGTCCGGGCCGCCGGAGCGGTCGGCGAGATGACCTGGCGCATGTTCGGCAGCGTCGCGCCACCGGCCTCGACGGCGTTCTCGCGGATCAGCAGCGAGCGTGCGCCCGCGACCGAGCCGGCCGGGAACGTGATCTCGGCCGTCGTCTTGCCGGCGGTCGGCGACCCGCCACCCGACACGTTGATCGCCGCGGCCCCGATCTGGGAGCCCTGGTCGTCGATCAGCTTGAACTGGGCGTCGTTGTCAGCGAACCAGCGCTGGTCGAACAGCACGCGCACGATGTCGGTCGCGTTGTCGAACGTCACCGACAGGGCGTCGGGCCCAGCCACGAAGCCGGTCGCGAACGCGCCGGCGTTGCCGCCTGCGGGCACGCCGCCAGCGGTGCTCGTGCCACCGGCACCGGTCACGGCTCCGGCGAGCGTGGCGCCGCCGATGATCCGCTCGTTGTAGCGGAAGCAGCCGCCGAACGAGGTGCAGGGGACGCGCACCGTGTTGCCGACGCCGAGGCCACCGACGACCACCGGCGCACCGCCGGCCGCGAAGTCGGTGAAGTTCGACACCTGCACGAGGAAGCTCGCCGCCGGCCCGAGGACCGTGACGACCTGGTCGAACTGGTAGTCGATCGAGCTGCCGTCAGCCGCGGGCGTGACCGCGACGAGGTCGGGACGATCGGTGAAGCCGCCGTTGCCCGGACGCGCAGCCGAGCGCAGCGGGCCGCCGGCCACGTAGGACACGGTCTTCGGGATGACGGCGTTGCTGGCGGAGTAGGCCCGCACGACGGTGTTGAGGCTGCCGGCCGCGAAGTTGACCCGCACCGTCAGGCCGTCGGCCGAGATCGTGCGGTTCCCTGCGCCGGCGAGGCTGGGCACCGGGTCGCCGTTGGGCAGGTTGGCGACGAAGTCGTTCGCAAGCGGGCCGGCGAAGGCGACACGCTGGTCGTACGTGAAGTCGATCGTCGCCGCCGCGTTGTTGACCGTGATGCCGACCAGGTCGGGGTTCGTGTTGAACCCGCGCGTGCCGTTGTTCGTCTTCGAGCCGATCAGCGCCGTCGAGTCCTCGATGTTGCCGAAGCCGTTCGACGAGACCGCGGACGTGCCGCTGTCGGGCGCCGTGCCCTGTGAGCCCTCGACTGTGACGAAGGTGTGTTGCGTGGCGTCGGAGGTCGGGAAGACCGCGTCGGCGCAGTTGCTCGTGCTGCGCGTGGCCGATGTCGCGGACTTGGTGGCGCCGAGATTGAAGTCGGCGTATGCGCCGAGATGGAAGAGCGCGGCCTGGGGCAGCGAGGCGATCGCCTTGCTGAAGCAGACGCGCACGGTCGTGGTGTCGTCGACGGCGTTGGTCGACTGGACGGTCGCCGAGCGCAGATCAGGACGCAGCGACGTGGTCAGGGCGTTGCCACCGCCCATCGCGGCCTCGGCCGCGAGCGGTGTTGCTGCCAGCACGACGGCTGCCAGCGGAAGCGCCAACAGGCGCCTGGAGGACAAATTCACGGAAATACCCCTTTCAACGGGTGCACACAGGGTGGAGACACAGGGCTACTGCAGCTCTAACACGCGCCAGGACCGTTTGTGAGACCGAATCGACAACTTCGTGCGCAGATGAACAACGCCCGCCGCCCTCGGGGAGGGCGACGGGCGTCGCATTCCAGCGGCTGCTGTGGTGCGGCTACGCCGTGACGGCGACCGCGTCGTCGGCATACGTCTCGCCGCGCTCGGCCTTCTCGACCAGCGAGGCGGGCGGCTCGAAGCGCTCGCCGTACTTCTCGGCGAGCTCGCGCGCGCGGGCGACGAAGCCGGCCAGGCCGCCCTCGTAGCCGTTCATGTACTGCACGACACCACCGCTCCAGCCGGGAGTGCCGATCCCGAAGATCGAGCCGATGTTGGCGTCGGAGATCGTCTCGATGACGCCCTCGTCCAGGCACTTGACCGTCTCGATCGACTCGATGAAGAGCATGCGCTCCTCGAGGTCGGTCAGCGAGATCGCCGACGGGTCGGCGACCGGCGGGAACAGCTCCTTCAGGCCGGCCCACAGGCCGGTGCGCTTGCCGTCCTCGTAGTCGTAGAAGCCGGCGCCGCGCAGGCGGCCGGCGCGCCCCTCGGCGAGCAGCTTGTCGATGACCGCGAACGCCGGGTGGTCGACCCACGTGCCGCCGTCGGCCTCGACGGCCTCCTTCGAGGCCTTGCGGATCTTGGCCATCAGCTCCATGTTCAGCTCGTCGGAGAGCTGCAGCACCGGCGCGGGGTAGCCCGCCTGTGATGAGGCCTGCTCGATCGTCGACGGCGGGATCCCCTCGGCGAGGAACGCGATGCCCTCGTTGATGAACGTCCCGATCACGCGCGACGTGAAGAACCCGCGCGAGTCGTTGACGACGATCGGCGTCTTGGCGATCTGCTTGGCGAAGTCCAGCGACTTGTAGAGCGTCTCGTCGTTGGTCTTCTCGCCCTTGATGATCTCCAGGAGCGGCATCTTGTCCACCGGGGAGAAGAAGTGCAGCCCGATGAAGTCGTCGGGGCGGCTGACGCCCTCGGCGAGGCCGGTGATCGGCAGCGTCGAGGTGTTCGAGCCCAGCAGCGCGCCCTCGGCGAGGTGCGGCTCGATCTCGGCGAAGACCTGCGCCTTGACGGCCGGGTCCTCGAAGACCGCCTCGATCACGAGGTCGGCGCCGGCAGCGTCCTCTGGCTTGTCGGTCGCCGTGATCCGGGCGAGCAGGGCGTCGCCCTTCTCCTGCGTGACCTTGCCCTTCTCCACGCCCTTGGCGACGAGCTTCTCGGAGTAGGCCTTGCCCTTGTCGGCCGCCTCCTGCGAGACGTCCTTGAGCACGACCTCGATCCCGGCCTTCGCCGAGACGTAGGCGATCGCGGCGCCCATCATGCCGGCGCCGAGGACGACGATCTTCTTGGCCTGGTAGGGCTCGAAATCGGACCCCCGCCCGCGGTCGCCGTTGACGGCCTGCAGGTCGAAGAAGAACGCCTGGATCATGTTCTTGGCGACCTGGCCGGTGGCCAGGTCGGTGAAGTACCGACCCTCGATCTTCAGCGCGTTGTCGAAGTCGACCTGAGCACCCTCGACGGCGACGGCCATGATCGCCTTCGGCGCGGGGTAGTTGGCGCCCTTGAGCTGCTTGCGCAGGTTCGCGGGGAACGCCGGTAGGTTCATCGCAAGCGCCGGGGTGGACGGCGTGCCGCCGGGGATCTTGTACTTCGGGTCCGCATCCCAGGGCTGCTGGGCCTCGGGGTTCTCGGCGATCCACTTCTTCGCGGCAGGAATCAGGTCGTCGTCGCTCGCGACGATCTCGTCGACGAGGCCGAGCTCCTTGGCCTGGGCGGGCTTGAGGCGCTGGCCCTGCAGCAGGACGCCCATGAGCGCCTGGACGATGCCGAGCATGCGCACGCTGCGCACGACGCCGCCGGCGCCTGGGAGCAGGCCGAGCTGGACCTCCGGGAAGCCCGTGACGGCCTTCGGGTTGTCGACGATGACGCGATGGTGCGTGGCCAGGCAGATCTCCAGGCCGCCGCCGAGGGCGGCGCCGTTGATGCCGGCGACGACGGGCTTGCCGAGCGTCTCCAGACGGCGCAGCAGCGCCTTGCCCTCCTCGACGAAGCCGTTGAACTCCGCGGCGTTCTCCTTGGTGACCGTCTTGAGGTCGTTGAGGTCGCCGCCCGCGAAGAAGGTCTTCTTCGCCGAGGTGATGACGACGCCGGAGATCGACTCCTTCTCGGCCTCCAGGCGCTCGACCGCGGCGCGCATCGACTGCCCGTAGTCCGCGTTCATCGTGTTCGCCGACTGGTTGGGGTCGTCGAGCACGAGGTTGACCACCCCGTCGCCGGCGTCCTCCCAGCGGATCGTGTTCGTGAAGTCGCTCATGCCTACAGCGCCTCCACGATCGTCGCGATGCCCATGCCGCCGCCGACGCAGAGCGTGCAGAGGCCGTACTTGCCGCCGGTGCGGTGCAGCTCGTCGATGATCGTGCCGAGGATCATCGCGCCGGTCGCGCCGAGCGGGTGGCCCATCGCGATCGCGCCGCCGTTGACGTTGACCTTGTCCATGTCGGCGTCGAGGTCGCGCACCAGGCGCAGGGCGACTGCGGCGAACGCCTCGTTGATCTCGATCAGGTCGAGGTCGTCGACCGTCAGCCCGGCCTTCTCCAGCGCCTTGCGTGACGCGGGGGCTGGGCCGGTGAGCATGATCGTCGGGTCGGCACCGGAGAGCGCGGTCGCGACGATGCGCGCCTTGGGCTTGAGGCCGTAGCGCTCGGCGGCCTTCTCGCTGCCGATCGTGACGAGCGCTGCGCCGTCGACGATGCCCGAGCTGTTGCCGGCGTGGTGGACGTGGTTGATCTTCTCGATCCAGTGGTACTTCTGCAGCGCCACCGCGTCGAAGCCGCCCATCTCGCCCATCGCCGCGAACGACGGCTTCAAGCCCGACAGCGACTCGACCGTGGTGCCCGGGCGGATGAACTCGTCCTTCTCGAGGACGACGTTGTCGTTGAGGTCGCGGACCGGGATCACAGAGCCGTCGAAGCGGCCCTCGGCCTGCGCGGCGGCGGCGAGCTCCTGCGAGCGCGCGGCGAACGCGTCGACGTCCTCGCGGTCCCAGCCCTCGACCGTGGCGATGAGGTCGGCGCCGATGCCCTGCGGCACGAAGCCGGTGTCGAAGTTCGTCTCGGGGTCCATCGCCCAGGCGCCGCCGTCAGAGCCCATCGGCACGCGCGACATCGACTCGACGCCGCCCGCGAAGACGAGGTCCTCCCAGCCGGACGCGACCTTCTGTGCGGCGACGTTGACGGCCTCGAGACCCGAGGCGCAGAAGCGGTTGAGCTGGACGCCGGCGACGGTGTCGGGCAGACCGGCCTTGATCGCGGAGACCTTGGCGATGTCGCCGCCCTGGTCACCGATCGGGGAGACACAGCCGAGGACGACGTCGTCGACGCCGTTCGGATCGAGCTTCTCGTTGCGGACGAGCGTCTCGTGGATCAGGCCGACGACGAGGTCGACCGGCTTGGTCGTGTGCAGCGAGCCGTTGCTCTTCCCTTTGCCGCGGGGGGTGCGGATCGCGTCGAAGACCAGTGCTTCGGTTGCAGCCATGGTTCGAATGAGTCCCTTGTGCTCGAAGGAGAGGTCCGCCACGACGGCCGGGCGGACGTGAATCCATTTCATCTTACCGCGTCGCCGACGCGGGGTTACGCGGGACGGTACTCCCGGTCAGCGGGGGCTGCGGTGCCGCGCACCGCACAACGACGCGCGCCCGGCCTCAAGGCCGGGCGCGCGCCGCTGGCATGACCACCAAGTGTCAGTGCGCGAGCACCGGCTCTGCCGCCGGGTCGATCTCGCGAGCGCCGCCGCGCAGCAGCAGCCCGGTGACGATCGAGCCGACCGCGAAGATCCCGGCCGACCACCAGAACGCGGTGGTGTAACCGTGGATCGCGGCCTCGGCGCTCGGCCCGTTGGCCGTCGCGAAGCTCGTCGCCGCGCTCGCCGCCAGCGTGCTCAGGAGCGCGGTGCCGATCGAGCCGCCGACCTGCTGGCCGGTGTTGACCATCGCCGAGGCGACGCCGGCGTCGGAGGGGTCGACGCCGTACGTGGCGCTGGCCATCGACGGGGCCATGATCAGCCCGAAGCCAAGGCCGGTGAGCAGCAGCGAGGGCAGGACGTGGCTGGCGTAGGCGGTGTCGACGCCGATGCCGGTCAGCAGCATCATCGCCACCGACGCGAGCGCCATGCCCGTGCTGACCAGCGGCCGGGCGCCGCTGCGCGGCAGGACCTTCGCGGTCGTGATGATCGCCGTCACCATGATCGTGCCGACCATCGGCAGGAACGCCAGGCCGGTCTTGACCGGCGAGTAGCCCAGGGTCTGCTGCATGTAGTAGGTGAGGAACAGGAAGACGCCGAACATCCCCGCGCCGGCGATGGCGACGGCGAGGTAGGAGCCGCCGCGGTCGCGGTCGAGGATCACGCGCAGGGGCAGCAGCGGGTTGGCGACGCGTCCCTGCAGCCAGGCGAAGACCGCGAGCAGCGCGACGCCGCCACCGAGCATCGCGACCGTCAGCGGATCGCCCCAGCTCGCGCTCTCGGCGTGGCTGAAGCCGTAGACCAGGGCGAACAGGCCGCCGGTCGCGGCCAGCGTGCCGGGCAGGTCGATGCGCGCCTTGGTGGTGTGACGCTCGTCGCTGAGCAGCGTGAGCGCGCCGAGCGCGGCCGGGATCGCGAACAGCACGTTGACGTAGAGCGACCAGCGCCAGTCCAGGTACTCGGTGAGCACGCCGCCGAGCAGCAGGCCGACCGCCGCGCCGGACCCGGCGATCGCGCCGAAGATCCCGAACGCCTTGCCGCGCTCGGCGGGGTCGGTGAACGTCGTGGTCAGGAGGCCGAGCGCCGCGGGGGCGAGCAGCGCGCCGAAGACGCCCTGCAGCGCGCGGGCGCCGACGAGCATCTCGAAGCTCTGGGCGGCGCCGCCGACGGCGGAGGCCGCGGCGAAGCCGAGCAGGCCCACGACGAACACGCGCCTGCGACCGAAGATGTCGCCGAGGCGCCCGCCGAGCAGCAGCAGGCTGCCGAATGCAAGCGCGTAGGCCGTGACGACCCACTGGCGTGAGCCGTCGGAGAAGCCGAGCGCCTCCTGGGCGGAGGGCAGGGCGATGTTCACGATCGTCGAGTCGAGGACGACCATCAGCTGGGCGATCCCGATGAGCGCGAGGATCAGCCAGCGGCGGTTGTGGTGCTGGTCTTGTGCGGTGGTGGTCATGAGCTGGGTTTCCTAAGTGGAGGGCTTGTCTCAACTTCTGTAGGCGGCACGGTAGCACAGAACTGGAGACATCGCCTCCGCTTTTGTAGAATCCTGTGACGATGTCCACAGAAGCCCGCCCCGAGCGCCGTCCGCTGCGCGCCGACGCCGAGCGCAACCGGCGCCTGCTGCTCGACAGCGCGCGCGAGCTGTTCGCCGCCAAGGGCCTGTCCGTCGGTCTCGACGAGATCGCGCGTCACGCGGGCGTTGGCGTCGGCACCGCGTACCGGCGCTTCCCGTCCAAGGAGGCGCTCATCGTCGAGCTGTTCGAGGACCGCGTCGAGGTCGTCGCGGCGCTCGCCGACGAGGCCCTGGCGATCGAGGACCCCTGGGAGGCGTTCTGCCATTTCTTCCGCGGCAACGCCGCGATGTTCGCCCAGGACCGCGCGTTGAAGGAGGTCATCCTCGCCGGCGACGAGATCGACGAGCGCGTCGCGCGCATGCGCGCGAAGGTCAAGCCCCGTGTCGGCAAGCTCGTCGCGCGGGCGCAGGCGGCCGGCGTGCTGCGTCCCGACCTCGCACCGCTGGACGTGCCGATGATCAACGTCATGATCGGCCTGCTCGCCGACGCCGCCCGGGAGAGGCGCCCGGACCTCTGGGAGCGCGCGCTCGGGATCGTGCTCGACGGCCTCGTCGCCAGCCGCGATGCGTCGACGCCGCTGGCCGTGCCGCCGCTGAACGAGGACGAGCTCGACGCGACGATCCGCGGGACGGCGCGCCGGCGCTAGTCCCAGCTGATGGTCACGCGCGCGCCGCCGAGCTGCGGCGACGCGTCGATCGCGACGCGCGCGTCGTGCAGGCGCGCCTGCTGGGCGACGAGCGCGAGGCCCAGGCCCGAGCCCGGACGCTCATCGCCGGGTGCCGTCGTCACCCGCGCGAACGGCTCGAGCACGCGCTCGCGGTCGTCGGCGGGGACCCCGGGACCGTCGTCCTCGACGACGAGCCGGGTCTGCGCGAGCGTGACGCGCACCGTCCCGTCGGGACGCCCGTGGCGCGCCGCGTTCTCGAGCAGGTTGTCGACGAGCAGGCGCAGCCCCGGCTCCCAGCCGCGGCGCACGACGTCCTCGGCTGCCAGGTCGGCGGCGAACGTCGTCTGCGGCCAGCGCGCCCGCGCGCCCGCCAGCGCGCCGTCGACGACCTCGCCGAGCTCGACGTCGGCCTGCTCGACTGCCGACACGTCGCCACGCGCAAACGCCTGCAGGCCGTCGAGCAGATCGACGAGCCGGCGCTGCTCGGCGAGTGCGTCGACGGCCATCGCGGTGCGGCGCTCGGCATCGATGTCGGGGTGGCGGGCGAGCGTCGAGAGCGTCGCCTGCACGCTGGTCAGCGGCGTGCGCAGCTCGTGCCCGGCGTCGGCGGCGAAGCGGCGCGTGGCCTGCAGCGCGCGTGTGCGGTCGTCCGCGGAGCGGCGCAGGCGCCCGAGCATCGCGTTGAAGCTCGTCGCCAGGGATCGCAGCTCGCTCGGGCCGCCGAGGCCGACCGGTGCGTCGAGGTCCTCCTCGGTCGCGATCCGCGCGGTAGCTGCACGCAGGCGACGCAGCGGGCGCAGCACGAGGTCGGCGGCGAACCAGACGCCGAGCGCGGCGGCAATCAGCGCCACGCCGAAGATCAGCGCCAGGCGCCGGCGCAGGTCGTCCTGGCGTTGCTCGAGCGGTCGCATGCTGCTGGTGACGTCCAGCCGCGCAAGGCGGCCGAGACCGGGCGCCTGCAGGCGCTCGCCGTAGCTGCGCACGTCGCCGACGGTGTGCAGCCCGAGCGGCGGGCGCACGGCGGGCGAGCGGCCGGCCTGCAGGACGACGCGTGCACCGACGGTCAGTCGCAGCGAGGTGCCGGTCGCGCGCAGCACGTCTTCCAGGCGCTTGTCGGTGCTCGGCAGCTCCTGCTCGACGGCGGCCACCGCGGTCGCGCGTGACAGCTCGGCGATGCTCAGCAGCCGGTCGTCGAGCGCGTCGCGCTCGGAGCGCTCGGTGTCGCGAGCGACGAGCACGCCGGCGATCGCCAGCACGACCGCCAGGACGGCGGTGACGCCGAGCGTCAAGCGGCCGCGGAGGTTGCGCACGGCGTCAGACTCGCAGCACGAAGCCGACGCCGCGAACGGTGTGGATCACGCGTGGCCCGCCGTCGACCTCGAGCTTGCGCCGCAGATAGCCGACGAAGACGTCGGCGACGTTGGTGCCGGGGTCGAACGTGTAGCCCCAGACCTCCTCGTGCATCCGCGGGCGCTCGAGCACCTCGCCGGGATGGCGCAGGAACAGCGCCAGCAACTCGAGCTCGCGGCGGGTGAGGCCGAGGTCGCGCCCGTTGCGCGTCGCGCGGTGGTTGACCGCATCGAGCTCGATGTCGCCGGCCGCGAGCACGTCGGTCGTGGAGACGGGACGGCGGCGCAGCAGCGCCTGCAGCCGGGCCGTGACCTCCTCGAGCGCAAAGGGCTTGACGACGTAGTCGTCGGCGCCGGCCTGCAGGCCGCGCACGCGGTCGTCGACCTCGTCGCGCGCGGACAGCACGCAGACGGGGACGTCGTCGCCGCCCGCGCGCAGCTGCGCGAGCACCTCGAGGCCGTCGAGATCGGGCATCGACAGGTCCAGCAGCACGACCGCGGGCTTGACCCGCTGCGCCGCCTCCAGCGCGGCACGCCCGCCGGACGCGGGCACGACCTCGAAGCCCTCGAGCTCGAGGCCCATCGCGACGCTGCGGCGGATCGCGGCGTCGTCGTCGACCAGCAGGACGACCGGACGCCCGCCGGGTTCAGCCACGTACCACGCGTTCGCAGTCGCGGGCGACGGTGTCGGCCGGGTCGGCGTTGACGCGGTCGCGGCCGGGCCCGCAGGAGATCTGGTCGGCCTGGCCGTCGCGCGCGACGATCTGGTCGTTGCCGTTGCCGCCGAGGATGTAGTCGGCGCCGGGGCCCGCGGTGATGGTGTCGTTGCCGGCGCCGCCGAGCAGGGTGTCGTTGCCGGGCCCGCCGTTGACGCGGTCGTCGCCTGCGTCACCGGCGACGATGTCGTCGCCCGCACCGCCGTTGAGGCGGTCGTTGCCGCCGCGCCCGCGGATGTCGTCGTTGCCGCCGCGCCCGGCGATCTGATCGCCGCGCGCCGTCCCCGTGAGATGGTCGGGACCGCGCGTGCCGGCCACGTTGCGCGCGATGGCGACGGGAGCGGCGAGCAGCACGATCAGCAGGGTGGCGAGCAGCGGACGCGACATGACCTCAGGGTGACGCTACCGCGCGCGTGTGTCGTGGGTCTTCTCACGATCCCCTCACGGTGGGTGAGGACTCCGTGAGGGGTTTGCCATCGGGGGTCGCGCGTCGGTCATACATGGCGACGACGACGTTCTCGACCGAGGAGGAACCACTGATGCAGACCCTGACCCGCCGCAAGGCAACCGCGTTCGCCGCGGCCGCGCTGCTGCTCGTCCCGGCGACAGCTCTCGCCGCGACGATCAACGGCACGGATCGCAACGAGCGCCTGCGCGGCACCAACGCCGCCGACACCATCAACGGCAACGGCGGCAACGACCGCATCTCCGCTCGTGGCGGCGACGACCAGGCCAACGGCGGCCAGGGCAACGACCGCATCTGGGGTGGCAACGGCAATGACTCGCTGCACGGCGTGCAGGGCAACGACCAGCTCTTCGGCGGCGCGGGCAACGACACCGTCGTCGGCGATGCCAACGCAGCCGGCGATCTGACGTCCTTCGACCGCATCTCCGGCGGCGCCGGCAACGACACCCTCAAGGGTGGCGACTCGCGCGACTCCATCAACGGCGACTCCGGCAACGACAGCTCGTTCGGTGAGAACGGCAACGACCGCATGTCCGGCGGCACCGGCGACGACGCCCAGGACGGCGGCCCCGGCAACGACGTGATCTACGCCAACCGCGGCGTCGACACCTCCAACGGCGGCGCCGGCAACGACGTCCTCTGGGCGCTCGCGCGCGCCGACGTCCCGCTTCCGGGCGCCGACACGCTGATCGGCGGCGAGGGCGACGACCGCTTCCGCACCCGCGACGGCGAGGCTGACGCGATCACCTGCGGCCCCGGGAACGACACCGCGATCCTCGACACCGTCGACATCATCAGCGACGCCACCGCCGAGGCCCCGAACGGCTCGTGCGAGAAGGTCGACCGCAAGGTTCCGTCCCCCAAGCAGGAGAAGAACGGCGACCGCTAGCCCCCGCGGACGCTCAACCCTGCAGCACCCGCGGCCGGATCTCCTCGGAGGTCCGGCCGCAGTGCTGTCAACGGGGGAAATCTGGACAGGTGATTCGGATCGCCTTCTCCAATCCGTCGACCGCCGCTCCCCTGCGGTCCGGGCTGGCGCCCGAGTCGAACCACGTCTCGAGTGCTTGACCGCTGATCTCCCGTTCCACGACGCGGCGGACGCACGCGATCGTGGTCGGCGGGATGTCACCGACGCCCGACACGATGCTCGCCGTGAAGATGCTGCGCAAACGCTCGGTGCGCTTCGGACCGCTCTCGGCCAGCGCCTCGCGCACGCACGGGGTGAGGAGTTTGCCCAGGGCCGCTTCGTCGCCGAACGCGTTGCGGATCGTCGCGTCGCCCGCGCGCGTGACCAGGCGCGCGGCGCAGCGGCGCGTGTCGACGTCGAGCACGCTGCGGGCGTCGTCCATCTCGGCGATCAGCACGGCGCGCAAGAGGTCGGGCCCGAAACGGTCGAGCTTCCAACGCGTGCCCTCGCGGACGATCGACACGCGCTCGTGCACGCCGTCGAGCGCGCCACCGGTGACGCCGATCGTGGCGCTGCCGTGGCTGCCCTCGACCCTCAGCGCCGCGACCGTCACCGCGTCTGCGCCGCTGTGGTACGCACGCTGCTCGTGGCACGCGGCGGGCGTGCCGTGGACCTCCTTCACGAGGCGGGCGGTGGCGGTTTGCTCGCACGCGACACGCGCGTCGTCGGTCGTGAACGCGGTGACGATCGCCTCCTTCGGCCCCTGTGAGTCGCGGGCCGCGTCGTCACCGCCGCACCCGGCGAGCACTGCCGCGGCGACGCTCGCCCCGAGCCTGCCGGCGCGTCGCATTCGGCTGAGGCTAGCCGTTACGCGCGGGTTCGCCGCTCCCCTGACGACAGTGCTGTCCGGCTAGGTCGCGTCGCAGTCGATCATCGCCGAGGCGACGGTCTTCGTCAGCTCCGGCGGGCTCTTGCCCTGGCCCTTGCCGACGAGCTCGAGGATCTCCTTGTCGGAGATCAGCGCGCGCAGCTTCTTGACGACGCAGTCGACGGCCGTCTTCGCCGTTCCGTCCTTGGCGGCGGACTCGCGGATGCCGGCCTCGAACTGCTGGCGCAGGACCGAGACCGTCGCGTCCTTGGGCGTGTCGTCGCCGGGCGCGCCCTGCTGCGAGTCGCCGGCGAGACAGGTGGTGACGAGCTTGGTCATCGCCGCGTTGTCGCGGCCGGCGACGCCGTCGTAGGCGACGGTCTTGAACTCGTCGTCGCCGAGCGCGTCGAGGCCCTCGCTGATGCACGTGCGCGCCGCCGGGTCGGTGAGCGCGTCACCGCGGTCGTGTGACAGGTTGGCTTTGGCCTGCGCACGCAGGAACGCGACGCTGACCTCGTCGATCTTCCAGGCGCCGTCCTCCTTGGCGAACGCGATCTCGCCGGTCGCGCCGTCGCTGTCGCCACCGATGACCGCGACGTTCGCGGTCGCGTTGTCGCCGTCGACCTTGATCGCCGACGCCTTTGCGTCGGTCGGCGGCTTGGTGTCCTCGGGCTTGGCCTCTTCGGTCTTGCAGACGTCGACGGTCTTGTAGACCGAGGAGATGAAGTTCTTCGTGACGGTCTCGACGCACTCGACCTCGACGTCCTTGACCGTCAGCGCCTTCTTGGTGACCGCCTGGATGTCCTTCTCGGCGTCGGCGGAGTCACCGCCGCCGCCGTCATCCCCGCCGCAACCGGCGATCAGCAATGTCACGGCCAGCGCCGCGCCCAACCTCCCAAGGCTTCCCATGGGGCGCGATGCTAGCGCGACAGGTTGCTAGCGCGACCGGTTGCCGCCGCGACCGCTGCGGCGGCGCTGGTGGCCGCGCTGGGGCGCGGGCTTGGCGCCGTGGCTGTGCTGCGGGCGGGCGCCGTGTGACAGGCCGCCGCGGGCGAGCTCTGAGTGCAGGCCGATCTCCGCCGCGAACTTCGCGACGTCCTTGGCCTGGTCGTCGAGCACGAACGTGATCGCCGTGCCGCTGGCGCCGGCGCGGCCGGTGCGCCCGGTGCGGTGGACGTAGTCCTCGCCGGCGGCCGGGGCGTCGAAGTTGATGACGTGCGTGATGCCCACGACGTCGATCCCGCGGGCGGCGACGTCAGTCGCGACGAGCGTGTCGACGCGGCCGTCCTCGAAGCTCGCCAGGGCGCGCTCGCGCTGGCCCTGGGACTTGTCGCCGTGCATCGCGACGGACTCGACGCCCTGCGCGCGCAGGCGCTTGACGAGGCGGTCGGCGCCGCGCTTGGTGCGGACGAACACGAGCGTGCGCCCGCGGTCGGGCTCGCGCAGCCGGCGCACGAGCTCGGCCGCCTTGGCGGTGTGCTCGACGCGGACGAAGTGGTGGTCGATCTCGCCGCGGCGCTCGCGCTCGGCGGCGGCGACCTCGTGGCGGACGGCGTCGCGCGTGTAGGCCTTGGCGATCTTGTCGACCTCGCCCTCGAGCGTTGCCGAGCAGAGGATCGTCTGGCGATCGTCGCGGGTCATCCGCACGATCTTGTCGACGGCGGGCTTGAAGCCCATGTCGAGCATGCGGTCGGCCTCGTCGAGCACGAGCAGGCGCACGTGCTTGAGGCTGACGTCGCCGCGCTGGACGAGGTCGAGCAGGCGGCCCGGGCACGCGACGATGATGTGGGCGCGTGCGGCGAGCTTGGCCTGCTTGACGATGCCGACACCGCCGTAGACGGGGGCGATCTTCAGCGCGCGCGCATGTGCGGCGGGGTAGAGCTCGTCCTCGATCTGGGCGGCGAGCTCGCGCGTCGGCGCGAGGATCAGCGCCGAAGGACGCGGGTCGGTCGCCTCGATGTTCTCGACGAGCGGGATGCCGAAGGCCAGGGTCTTGCCCGAGCCGGTGGGGGAGCGCACGAGCACGTCGAGGCCGTCGAGGACGTCCGGGATGATCTTGCGCTGGACGGGGAATGCGGTCTCGATGTCGCGCTCGGCCAGCGAGCGGCAGACAGCGTCGGAGACGCCGAGATCGGCGAAAGTGGGGGAGGGCACAGCGTGTTCCTTCTGGTACAGGGGGAGATCCTCAAACCCCTGAAGGAGAAGAAAACCTCACGGGTGACGGCGTCACCCATGGCGCTGACGGTAGCAAGACACGACACAATGACGCGTGATGCGGCGTGCGGCAGTGGTGGTCGCCGGGATCGCCGGCCTGCTGCTGGCCGGCGCGCCGGGCTCCGCGCAGGGGCCCGCACAGCCCGCTACCGCCGTCCCGGCGCAGTGGCACTTCGTCGACACGCAGCTGCGCGCGATGGACCGCCTCTGGGTCGCGCGGCGCGGCTTCTATGACCGCAGCTCGCTGGCGTTGCAGGCGCTGATGCTGCAGGTCCACGCCGAGACGCTCGCGGTCGGCGCGCCGGCGGCCGTGCGCCGCGACGGGCGGATCGCACCGCTGATCCGCCGGATCCTGCGGCCGGGCACGTTGCGCCGCCGGCGGGCGCGCGCGGCGCAGACGACGGTCCACATCCCCCACGTCCCCGGCTTCTACGAGAACGGGACGCAGCACTTCTCCTACGACGCGCCGATCGTGCTCGCGCTGGCGCGCGCCTGGCAGGTGCGCGGCGCCGCCGCGCTGCCGCGCGATCTGGCGGCACGGGCCCGCTCCGTCGTGCTGGCGCTCGCGCGCTCGCGCTTCTATCGCTGGCCGGCGTTGCGCCGCGGCCAGGTCAACTGGTGGACCGACGTCGCGGCCGCCGCGGCGATGGTCGGCCGGCGCGACATCCTGCGCCGCGACTACCCACGCCAGATGAACCGGCTCGCCCGCGCGCGGCGCAAGCGCCTGAAGGGGGCGCTGTCGGCGCAGTTCAACAAGGGCCTGGGCTGGCGCTACGAGCCTCAGGAGGACGCGACCGGCACGAAGAACCGCACCGACAGCAGCGAGTACGGGTCGCTGGCGATCTCGGCGCTGCGCCATGAGCGCCGCGCCCGCGCGGCGGGGATGGCGCCGCTGCCGCGAACGACGCGGCGCTTCCTGAAGACCTGGTCCTGCCGCGTGCTCGCCGGCGACTGGACCCACGCGGGCTACCTCAACTGGGACTCGGGCCTGGGCTCCCAGCGCGAGCACCTCTCGCGCTACTGGGCGCACGCGCTCTCGGGGCTGTTCGCGATCGCCACGGCGTCGCCGAAGCTGCGCTGCGCGCGGCGCTCGCACGCCTGGGCGGCGTGGATGCTCGACCGCGCCCTCGAGCGCTACGCGCGCCTGGCCGGCGCCGACCTCGTCGCCAGCCGCCCGTGGGGCATGCGCGGCCCGTTCGCAGACGTCAAGCGCGACCCGCCGCTGGCCGCGGCACGCGTGCTGGCGATCGCCGTGCGCTTCGCCGCGCGCCATCCGACGGTCGCGCCGCCGCCGAACCTCGCCGCCCACGATCCCGACATCCGCCGGCTGGCGATCACGACGCCGCGCTATGCGACCGCGCTGCACGGCCTCGGCACGCCGATGACGCGCGGGGGTTTCGGGCTGGCGCGCCTGCACGCGCGCGACGGCGACCTGCTGGCGCCGATCCGCCCGCCGCTGGGCGGCTGGTTCGCGCCGCTCGTGAAGGCCGAGCGCCGCACGCCGGCGTCGCGCTGGCGCGTGCGCCGCTCGACCGGCGGCGGCTTCCGGCGCGGTGCGTTCCGCCGGATCGCCGTTCGCGGCTGTGGCGGCAAGGTCTGCGTGACGTGGCGTTTTGACAGCACCGGCGCCTACCTGTCGGCGCGCCTGCGCCCCGGGCGCGTGCGGCGCGGCTACATCGCGCTGCCGACGGCGATGGGCGCGACGCTGCAGCGCGCCGGCCGCTCGGGCTGGCAGGCGCGCAACGCCCACGGCAGCTGGCGCCTGCGCTGGACGCGCCGGCCGCGCGGCACCGTGCGTCTCGTGCATCGCGGTCGCGGCCGCCACGACCTCGTCTTCGCGCTGCGGCGCGGGCGGGTCACGCGCATCGGCTTTCGCCTGGATATCGGTTGATCGGCCGCGCGGGCCGGTAGCGTTCCGCGGATGGGCGCAGCTGAGACGACGCTCGAGCCGGTCGGCGCGCTGCGTGCGCTGGCGACGATCCCGCTGCGCGCGCCGCGCGATGTCCGCGGTGTCGCCAAGGAGCTCGGCGCGGCCCGCGAGCTGTTCGCGCTCACGCGCTCGGGGGTCCTTGCGGGCGAGGGCGTCCCCGAGGGCGGGGGTCGCCCCGTGCTGCTGCTCCCCGGGTTCCTGACCTCTGAAGGCGCGCTGCAGACGATGGGCCGCTGGCTGCACCGCAACGGGTATCGCTCCTATCGCTTCGGGCGCCGCCCGAACGTCGACTGCAGCGAGGCGAGCCTGCAGCGCCTGGAGCGACTCGTCGAGCAGATCTGCGCCGACCACGACGGCGACCGCGTCGTCCTCATCGGCCACAGCCGCGGCGGGCACTTCGCCCGCGTGCTCGGCGTCCGCCGTCCGGACGTCGTCGGCGCCGTGATCACGCTGGGGATGCCGACGCTCGACCCGGAGTCCGTGAGCCCGGTGGCCGGCATCCCCGCGCTCGCCACCGCGGCGCTCGGGACGGTCGGGGTGCCCGGGTTCTGGAGCGCGAAGTGCTGGTTCGGGGGCTGCTGTGCGGAGTTTCGCCGCGAGCTGTTCGAGCCGATCCACGCGAGCGTGCGTCACGTGGCGATCCACTCGCCGGACGACGGGATCGTCGACTTCGGCGCCGTCGGTGAGCGCCACGCCGAGCGCGTGACGGTCCGCGCCAGCCATATCGGCATGATCGTCAACGCCGAGGTGTACGGCGCGATCGCCGGCGTCCTTGCAGACACCGCCGCGCTGCGCTCCGTCGCCGCCTGATGGTCAACCTGTCCCGCATCCTGCCCACGGCGCCGCCGCGGCTGCCGCTGGTGCCCGACCCGCTGCGGCGCTGCCGCGTGCCCGGCGACCTCGACGCGGTGACGACGATCGGCGCCGAGGCCGATCCGGCGGAGGGCGGGATGACGCCCGAGGGCGTGCGGCGGATCTGGTCGGCCACTCGCGCGCTGTATCGCACCGGGATGTACCCGGCGATCGCGCTGTGCGTGCGGCGCGACGGCGAGGTCATGCTGGATCGCGCGATCGGCCACGCCAGTGGCAACGGCCCGGGCGACGCTCGCGAGACGCCGAAGGTCTCGGCGACCCCGGAGACGCCGTTCGTGATCTTCTCGGCGGCGAAGGCGGTGACCGCCACCGTCGCGCACCTGCTCGACGAGCGCGGCGCCTTCCACGTCGCCGATCGCGTCGCCGAGTACATCCCCGAGTTCGCCAAGCACGGCAAGGACGCGATCACGATCGGGCACGTGCTCGCCCACCGCGCGGGCGTCCCCAACATCCCGGGCGCGATGCTCGACCTCGACAACCTCGGCGACCGCGACCTGCTCGTGCAGGTCATGAGCGACGCCAAGCCGCGCACCCGCCCCGGCAAGCTGCTGGCCTACCACGCGATCTCCGGCGGGTTCATCATCGCCGAGATCGTCGAGCGGGTGACCGGCAAGTCGATCCGCGAGGTGCTCGCCGAGGAGATCCTCGACCCGCTCGGCTTTCGCTGGGGCAACTACGGCGTCGCGCCCGAGGACGTGGGCAGCGTCGGCCTGAGCTACGCGACCGGACCCAAGCCGCTGCCGCCGCTCTCGACGCTGATGACCCGGGCGCTCGGCTCCCCGCCCGACGAGATCCCGCCGCTGAGCAACGACCCGCGCTTCCTGACGGGCGTCATCCCCGCCGGCAACGTCGTCACCACCGCCAACGAGCTCTCGCGGTTCTTCGAGATGCTGCGCGCGGGCGGCGAGCTGGACGGGACCCGCGTGATGGAGGCGCGGACGATCCGCCGCGCGACCGTCGAGACGTCCTATCGCGAGTTCGACCTCACGCTCGGGGCGCCGATGCGCCATGCGTCGGGCTTCATGCTCGGCGCCGACGTCGTGAGCCTGTTCGGCCCGGACACCGAGCACGCCTTCGGCCACCTCGGCTACACGAACGTGATGGCCTGGGCCGACCCCGAGCGCGCGCTCAGCGTCGGGCTGATCACGTCGGGCAAGCCGCTCCTGCACTTCGGCCTGCCGACGCTCTGGGCGCTCACCCGCCAGATCGGGACCGAGGCCCCCAAGCTGGGGGCCTCGTCCCGTTAGCTGCCTACGGGCCGGTCGTGGCCTTGAGCAGGTTCACCCGGCCGAAGCCGAAGTTCACGTCGCGGCCCGCGGCACCGAGATCGTCGGTGGACGCGTCGAGCTTCGCGCGCAACTGCGCGACGCTCAGGCCCGGACGCTGCGTCGCGATCACCGCGGCGACGCCCGATGCGTGCGGTGTCGCCATCGACGTGCCCGAGATCATGTTGTAGGCGCCGTTGTTCCACGTCGAGATGATGTCGACGCCCGGGGCCGCCACCTCGACGTCGGCGTTGAACGTCGAGAACGACGCCTTCGCGTCGTTGCGGTCCGTGGCCGCGACCGACACGACCTCCGGGTAGGCCGCCGGGTAGTTGAGCGCCGAGTTGCCGCCGTTGCCGGCCGCGGCGACCACGAGCGAGCCGTTGTTCGTCGCGTTCTGGACGGCGCTCTGCAGCGTCGCCGCACCGGACGTCGAGCCCAGCGACATCGAGATCACCTTCGCGCCGCGCTGGTTCAGCCACGCGATGCAGTTGGAGATCATCGCGAGCGTGCCCGAGCCGCTGGAGTTCAGGGCCTTGCAGATCGCCAGCGGGCTGCTCGACGCGACGCCCGCGACGCCGACGCCGTTGTTCGTGTTCGCGGCGACCGTGCCGGCCACGTGCGTGCCGTGGCCGTTGTCGTCGTTGCACTTGCCGTTGACGATCGTCGGGTCCGATCCGATGATGATGATCACCAGGTTGACCCCGAAGTTGTTGACGCCGCCGCAGTCGCTGACGCGGCCGCCTGCGAACTCGGCATGGCCCTGCATGATGCCGGTGTCGACGATCCCGACCTTCGCGCCGCCGGTCTGCGGGAACGAGCCGAGACCGCCGGAGTCCCAGCCTTCGGGTGCGTCGATGTCGGCGTCGGCGGTGCCGCCGGTCTGCCCGGTGTTGTGCAGCCCGTACTCCTGGGGGAACAGCGGGTCGTTCGGCGTCGCGAAGGCGCGGTAGATGTAGTTGGGCTCGGCGTAGAGGACGTCCTTGGAGCGGTTGAGCTTGGCGATCGCCGCGCTCGCCGATCCCGCGACCTTGACGAGCTGGGCCCCACCGGTGCCGCGCACCGTGCTGAGGACCTTCTGGACGCCGGCAAGCAGGTTGGCCTGGCCGCGGTCCGCGCTCGAGGCGCCGTCGGCGTACTTGACGATGACCTCGCCTGGGACGTGGTCGGCTGCGCTCGCGCCGGGCGCAAGCGCGAGGCTGATGGCACCGGCGAGCAGGCCGGCACGCAACGCGTGCTTCATGGGTGGGACTCCCTCCCGTTGGGACAGTGGGCTGGGCCAACATGACCCGCCGTAACGTCGGTCAAACGCTGGCTGGTTCGCCTGCGGACAACCGGAGTCTCACGAGACGGAGCGCAGCGCGCGCCAGGTCTCGCCGCGCAGCTCGGCGATCACCGCCTCGACGAGCGCGCCGCGATCGCCCGCGTCGCCGTCGGTGATCGCGCCGACGGTGCCGCGCTTGCGCGCGAGCACGCGGCTGATCGTCTCGTCGATCGTGTCGGCGGCCAGCAGATACCAGGCGGTGACGCCGTCGTGCTGGCCGATGCGGTGCACGCGGTCCTCGGCCTGGTCGTGCGCGGCCGGCGTCCATTCGAGCTCGAGGAAGCAGACGTTCGACGCGCGCCGTGAGCGTGAGGCCGTGGCCGGCGACGCGAGTCGAGGCGACGAGCAGCTGCGGCCCGCCGGCGGTCTGGAACGCGGCGACGGCCTCGTCGCGCGCGGTCGCCGATGTCGCCGCCGAGCAGCTGCAGCGCCGTCGGGGAAGCGCTCGACGACGGCGAGCTGGATCTCGCGGTGGTGGGCGAAGACGACGAGCGGCTCGCCGGACTGCAGGAAGTCGTCGGATCCAGGCGAGCGCCGCCGGCAGCTTGCCGCGCGCCGCCAGGCGCCTGAGCAGGCTGATCTGGGCCAGAGCGCTGGGCGCGCAGGACTGCGCCGATCTGCGCGTCGAGCTCCTTGAGGTCTCGGCGGCTGCTCGCGCAGCCAGGCGATGACGTCGCGCTGCGCGGTCGCGTACTCGCCGCGGTTGGAGAGCTCATCGTGACGATCGCCGCGGCGCTTGTCGGGGAGCTGGGCGAGCACCTCGACCTTCGCCGCCGCACGAAGCACGTGCGCCGCAGGTGCCAGTGCAGGCGCGCCTCGCGCGGCGCCGCTCGAAGCTGCGGCGGAAGCGCGCGCCGCTGCCGAACTCCTCGAGGCGCCCGAGGATCCGCAGCTGCGCGACCAGCTCCTCGGCGTGGTTCAGCACGGGCGTGCCGGTCAGCGCCAGGCGCAGGGCGTCGGGCGCGAGCTTCTTCGGCGAGCCGCTGCACCTCCTGCGTCCGCTCGGCGCGCGGGTACTTGACAGTAGTGCGACTCGTCGAGGATCAGCGCGCGCGGGCGCCGTCGCGCGAGCCCCTCGAGGTGCGCGGCGACGATCTCGTAGTTCGACGATCATGACGTCGGCGACGGGCACCGCGCCGCCGCGCCCGCTGAGGATCTGGACGCTGCGCGCGGCGGGCAGCCAGCGCTGCGACCTCGCGCTGCCAGTTGAGCTTCAGCGACGCCGGGCAGACGACGACAGCGGGGTAGGCGTCGTCGGCCTCGATCGCCGCGAGCGCCTGGATCGTCTTGCCGAGCCCCTGCTCGTCGGCGAGGAACGCGCCGGCGCAGCGTCAGCATGTCGCGCACGCCGGCCCACTGGAAGGGCTCGAGCGTGCCGCCGAGGCGCTCGCCGAGTCCCTCGATCGGCGGGGCGCTGGTGGCCTTGGAGCGGCGCACGGCCGCGCGGGCGGCCTCGGCGTCCTCGCGCATCTGCTCGACGTAGCGGCGCGCGCCGAGCGAGACCTCGACGCCGTGACGCGCGCAGAACTCGTCGAGGTGCTCGGCGTGCCAGGGGTCGATCGGCAGGCTGCGCGTGCGGCTGTCGGCCTCGGGCAGCGCGAGGAACGCCGGCAGCACCTCGGGGTCCCAGTTGACGTCGAGGCGCAGGCGATCGCCGGTCACGCTCTGCTCCACGGCGATCGTCGCGCGCGCCGGGTCGCGTCCCATCGCCAGGGCGATCGCACACCGCACCGCGCCGCCGGAGAGGCGCGCGCCCGGGAGGTCCTGGAGCACATCGGCGACCGCGTCCTCGAGCGGCAGGAACTGCGCATCGCCGCGGCTGATCGCCTGCGCCGCGAGCACCTCGGGCAGCATCCCGGCACGGGTGCGGCAGGCAAACCATCCGCGGCCGTCGTGAGGCTCGGCGTCGACGGTGCCGATCCAGCGCTTGCGGATCTCGGTCAGCCAGCTCTGGACGTCGTCGGTGCTCTCGAGCTCGGGGTAGTGCTCGAGCAGTTCCGACACGTGCGCGCCGGCCCAGTCGCCGACCGGCGCCCACCATTCGTAGGCGTCCCAGTCGAAGCGACGGCCCGGGATCCTGCGCACTGCCTCGACGATCTGCGCGTCGTAGGGGAAGGCGATCACGACGATCGAGCCGCGGTCCGGGTCGTCGCGCAGGACGACGTTCGGACCGCTGTCGACGGGCTCGAGCACGAGCGCATCACAGTAGTGCGCCGTCCCATGCACGGGATCCCGGCGTGATACGTCAAGCTGTAGCGCCAGCGTGCCAGTCCAGCCAACACGCCGGCGCTACGCGCCACGGCTCCCGCCCGAGGAGCGACGCGAGCAGCTGCTCGACGTCGCCCTGGAGATCATGGTCGACGGTGGCGTCGCGGCCGTCTCGATGGAGGCCGTCGCCCGCGGCGCCGGCGTCACCAAGCCCGTCGTCTACGGCGTCTTCGGCGATCGCGGCGAGCTGCTGTCGGCGCTGCTGACGCGCGAGGAGACGCGGGCCTACGAGCAGATCGCCGAGGCGATGCCCGCCGGCTTCGACATCAACGGCGACCCAGACGCGCTGATCGTCGACGGCGTCGCGGCGTTCCTGCGCGCCGTTGCCGAGCACCCCCAGCGCTGGCGGCTGATCCTGCTGCCCGGCGCCGGGCTGCCGCGGATCGTTCGCGAGCACATCGAGGCCGGCCGGCAGTCCGTCGAGGAGCGCATGATCGCGTTCGTCCGCTGGGGTCTCGCGGCACGCGAGGGTGCGTCGGCAGGCATGGATCCCGAGCTCGTCGCGCATGCGCTGATGTCGCTGTGCGAGCACGGCGCGGCGCTCGTGCTGCGCGATCCCGATCACTTCTCACCGGATCGGCTCGCCGGCTTCGCGCGCGACCTGCTGGTCGCGGTGCCCCGCGGCTAGCGCTGCGCCACGGGTTACTAGTCTCGACGGGGTGACCGAGCCGATCCACCCCGCGCGCGTGGTGCTGCGCGTGTCCGACGTCGAGCGCTCCGCGGCGTTTTATCGCGATGTCGTCGGCCTGGAGGTCGCGACGCTGGACCGCGACGGCGGCGCCCTGCGCGCGCCGGGCGGAGAGACGCTGCTGCAGCTGCGCCGGGCCGAGCGTCCCGGCAGCGCCGTCAAGCGCGCGACGGGGCTCTTTCACACGGCGTTCCTGTTTCCCGGCCGCGCGGCGCTCGGCGCTGCGCTGCGGCGCACCGCGCGGGCACGGGTGCCGCTGACCGGCGCGGCTGACCACGACGTCTCCGAGGCGTTGTACATCGACGACCCGGACGGCCACGGGATCGAGCTCTACCGCGATCGCCCGCGGGAGGAGTGGGGCCAGCCCGCCCCTGGCGCGAAGGCGCCGATCGTCACGCTGCCGCTCGAGCTCGGGCCGCTGCTCGACGAGCCCGACATCAGCGGTCCCGCGACGGGCGTCGTCGTCGGCCACGTCCACCTCAAGGTCGCCGACGTCGATGCTGCCATCGCGTTCTGGACGGACGACGTGGGGCTCGAGCTGATGGCGCACCTCGGACCGCAGGCGGCGTTCCTGGCGTCCGGCGGTTACCACCACCACATCGGCGCGAACACGTGGATGACGGCCGGAGCCGGGCCCGAGCCGCCCGACGGTCCCGGGCTCGACGCCGTCGTCCTGCACGCCGAGCGCGCCGGTGAGCTGACGTCGCCCGACGGCGTGACGATTCGTCTGGAGGCCTCGTGACCTTCGCCCACACGCTGCGTGTCCGCTACAACGAGTGCGATCCGCAGGGCATCGTCTTCAACGCCAACTACGTCACCTACGTCGACATCACCGTCACCGAGCTCTGGCGCGAGCAGTTCGGCAGCTACGAGCGCTTCGTCGAGGAGACCGGCATCGACATCGTCGTCGCCGACCTGCAGCTGCGCTTTCGCGGCTCGGCGCGCTTCGACGAGCAGATCACGATCACGCTCGAGCCGGCGCTGACGTCGGAGTCCTCGATCACGACGGCGATCACGATCGACTGCGGCGACCGGCGCCTGATCGAGGGCTCGGTCCGCCACGTCTGCGTCGACGCGACCGCGCTGACGAAGACCGCTGCGCCCGAGCGCCTACGTATTGCGTTGAGCTGACGCCCGGCCGCGCACGCCGGCCGCGGATGCTGCCGATGGTCGCGGCACGTGCCGCGCCGACGCCGACTCCCGCTCCTGCGCGCGATCCTCGCGATCGCCGTCGCGGCGTGTGCGGCCGGGGCGGGCAGCGCCGCTGCCGCCGACCCGCTCCCGTCCGACGATCGCTTCGCGGGGCAATGGGCGCTCCAGCCTGACGGCCCGCTCGCCGGTCCCGCCGCCTGGCGGATCGCGCGCGGCGCCGGCCAGGTCGTGGCCGTGATCGACAGCGGCGTCGACCTGCGCCATCCCGATCTCAGCGGCAGCCTCTGGGTCAACCCGCGCGAGGTTGCCGGCAACGCCCGCGACGACGACGCCAACGGCTTCACCGACGACATCCACGGCGCCGACCTCGTCAACCGCGACGGCGTCCCCGAGGACACCGACGGCCACGGCACCCACGTCGCCGGGATCATCGCCGCCCAGCTCGACGGCGCAGGGATCGTCGGCCTGGCGCCCGAGGCGAAGGTGATGGCCGTGCGGGTGCTGGCGAAGACCGGCGGCACCGCCGACGTCGTCGCCGAAGGGGTCCGCTACGCGGTGGCCAACGGCGCCACGATCATCAACCTCTCGCTGAGCGGCGACGGCTACGACGAGCGCCTCGACGAGGCGCTCAAGGCCGCGCGCGCCGCGGACGTGCTCGTCGTCGCCTCCGCGGGCAACGGCGCACGCGATCTCGACGTGGCGCCCGCCTGGCCGGCATCCGCGCCCGAGGTCCTCGCCGCAGCGGCCAGCGACGAGAACAACCTGCTCGCCTGGTTCTCGAACTTCGGCGACAAGACGGTCGACCTCGCGGCGCCCGGCACGATGATCCTGTCGACCAAGCGCGGCGGCGGCTATGAGCTGCGCTACGGCACGTCGACGGCCGCGCCCGCCATCGCGGCCGCGGCCGCGCTCGTGCGCAGCGCCGCGCCCGGCCTCGGCGCCGCCGCGGTGCGCGAGCTGCTGGTCACGACCGCCGCAAAGCCCGCGGGGCTGCTCAAGCACCTGCGCGCCGGCGAACTCGACCCTGTCGCCGCGCTGCGGCGGATTGCGCCCGCGCAGCCGCCGCTGGACGTGACGGCACGGGTCAAACAGCGCGGGCGCACGCGCGCACTCGTGACCTGGAAGGTCGCCGGCGACAGCGCCGATGTGGCGTCGTTCCGGATCTCGGGCGCCGGCGGTCGCAAGCTCGCGACCAAGCGCGCGGGCGCGCGTGGCGTCTGGGTTGCACGCCGCCATCGTCGCGTGCGCGTCGCGGCGCGCGACCGCTACGGCCGCGAGCTGGCGACCGCGACCGTCAGGCTGCGCTGAGCCCCGCGCGGCGCCCGGCGACGAGCGACACGACAACGCCGGCCGCGGCCGCCACGGCGGCCAGCCAGAACGCGTCGGAGTAGTCGCCAAGCGCGGCCGCCAGCCCCGCGATCGGCGCGCCGAGCCCGACGCCGGCGTCGAAGAACGCCGTGAAGACGCCGAGCGCGCTGCCGCGCGAGCGCTCACCGACGCGCTCCACGGCGATCACGGCGAGCGACGGGAACAGCAGGGAGAAGCCCGCGCCCATGACGATCCCGCCGACGAGCGCGACCCAGAAGCCCGGCGCGAGCGCCAGCAGCACGAGCCCCAGCGTCTCCGCCATTCCCGCGGCGGTCGCCGTCCTGCGCGCCCCGAGCCGGTCGGGCAGCGAGCCCGCGACGAGCCGGCTGACGACGACCGCGGCGGCGAACGCGGTGAACACCGTCGCGCCACCGCCGACGCCGAGCTCGTCGAGGTGCAGCACGACGAAGCCCGCCATCGTGCCGTAGCCGACGTTCGCGAGCGCGAGCGCGATGCCCGGCGCGATCACCGGGCGCGGGACGAGGCGCCCGCGCTCCACCGGCTCGGCCGCGCGCGCGAGCTCGCGGTCGTCGGGCAGCTTCAGCGCGACGACCGCGCCGAGCAGTGGCGTCACCGCGGCGAACGCCCAGACCGCTTCGTAGGAGAACGCGTCGAGCAGCAGCTCGCCGCAGATCGGGCCGACCGTGAGCCCACCCCAGATCGCCAGGCCGAACAGGCCGATCGCCTGCGCGCGCCGCGACGCCGGCGCGAGGTCGACGATCATCGTCGCGCCCGCGGTGAAGACCCAGCCGTCGCCGATCCCGAGCACGAGCCGCGCGCGCGACGAGCCCGGGCACGCCGAGCGGCAGGTAGTACAACAGCGCGGCGGCCGACGCGATCACGAGACCCGCGACGAGCACGATGCGGCGCCCGTCGCGATCGGCGAGGCGCCCGCCGATCGGGCGGCCGAAGACCGCCGCGAACGCGAAGCAGCCGATCACGACGCCGACGGCGATGTCGCCGGCGCCGATCGGGCCCTTCACATAGCGCGGCAGCACCGGCAGGACCGCGCCGATCGCGACGAAGCCGAGCGCGGTCGCCGCCCAGACGCGCAGCGCCGCCGACCGAGCTCCCATCCGGGCACCGTATCGACCGCATGGACAACGCCCGCTGCCCGCGTTCCGACGCCGGGAAGATGATTCGGGTTGTCTAGGGGTAGATGATGCGGTTGTGGCCGAGCCACTCCTAGCCCGAGAGCCGACGATCTACCGCCCCGCGGCCAACACCTATGACGAGGTGTTCGCTGCCGGCGGGGTCCCGCGCGAGCATGCCGCGGCGCTGATCGGCGAGCTCGCGCGGCTGGGGCCTGAGCAGCTCGCCGCGGCAGGCCGCCGCCGCGACGCGATCTTCATGCAGCAGGGCATCACGTTCGACGCGACCGGCGAGGACGGCCCGGTCAAGGACCGTCCGTTCCCGTTGGACCTCGTCCCGCGCGTGCTGCCCGGCCGTGAGTGGACGACGATCAAGCGCGGGCTGGCGCAGCGCATCCGCGCGCTGAACGCGTTCGTCGACGACGTCTACCACGCGCGTGAGATCGTCCGCGAGGGCATCGTCCCCTGGAAGCTCGTCGTCAGCCGCAGCCATTTCGCGCGCGCGGTGCACGGCATCCGCCCGCCGGGCGGCGTTTACTGCCACGTCGCCGGCTGCGACATGGTGCGCGACGCCGACGGCTCCTGGAAGGTGCTCGAGGACAACGTCCGCACGCCGTCGGGGATCTCCTACGTGCTCGAGAACCGCGTTGCGATGACGCGCCTCGTGCCGCAGCTGTTCGCCCACTACCGCGTGCGGCCGGTCGACCACTACCCGCAGTTGTTGCTGGCGGCGCTGCGTGCGGTCGCGCCGTCCTCAGACGACGAGGCGACCGTCGTCGTCTGGACGCCCGGCCCGGCGAATTCCGCCTACTTCGAGCACGCGTTCCTCGCGCGTCAGATGGGCGTGGAGCTGGTCGAGGCCTCCGACCTCGTCGTGCGCGACGACGTCCTCTACATGCGCACGACCTCGGGCCTGCAGCGCGTGCACGCCGTCTACCGGCGCCTGGACGACGACTTCGTCGACCCGCTGGAGTTCCGTCCCGACTCGCTGCTCGGCGTGCCCGGGCTGGTGCGTGCCTATCGCGCCGGCACGGTCGCGGTCGCCAACGCGTTCGGCACCGGGGTCGCCGACGACAAGGCGATCTACCACTACGTCCCCGAGATGATCACGTACTACCTCGGGGAGGAGCCGATCCTCGACAACGTCAAGACCTACCTGCTGTCCGACCCCGAGCAGCTCGAGTACTGCCTGGGGCGGCTGGACTCGCTCGTCGTCAAGCCGACCAGCGAGTCCGGTGGCAAGGGCGTGTTCATCGGCCCGTCGACGCCGGCCGACGAGCTCGATGCGCTGGCCGATCTGCTGCGCGCCGATCCCGAGCGCTGGATCGCCCAGGAGGTCGTGCAGCTCTCGACCGTGCCGACCGCCGGGATCGACGGCGTGATCGCGCCGCGCCACGTCGACCTGCGCCCGTTCGCGGTCTTCGGGGAGACGATCAAGATCGTGCCGGGCGGCCTGACGCGCGTGGCGATGGTCGAGGGCTCGATGATCGTCAACTCCTCGCGCGGTGGCGGCTCGAAGGACACCTGGGTGCTCGAGGACGGCTCGAGCGAGGACCAGCCCGAGCCGCTGATGCCCGCCGCGCTGCCGCCGACGCTGCCCGACCTGACGTACGGCAGCGAGTGGACCGGCCAGCAGCAGCAACAGCAGCAGGACCAGTGCTAGCCCGGATCGCCCACGAGCTCTTCTGGCTCGGCCGCAACCTCGTGCGTGCCGAGCACACCGCGCGGATGCTGCAGGGCGTCTACCAGGCCGACCTGCAGGGTCGGCCCGAGGACCCGACGCACGTCACGCTGACCTGGAGCTCGCTGCTCGTCGTGATGGGGGCGGTCAGCGACGATCCGCTGCACGCGCGCCGCGACGAGGTGCTCGCGCAGCTGACCGTCGATCCCGAGGAGCCCGCGAGCATCGTCTCCTGCATCGCGCGTGCGCGCGAGGGTGCGCGGACCGTCCGCGACGTGATCTCCGCGGAGATGTGGGAGGCGATCAACACGACGAACCTCTCGCTGACGGACTCCGACCTCTCGGCGACGCTGCGCTCGGGTCCCTACTCGCTCTACCAGCAGGTCAAGGAGCGCAGCGCGCTGTTCTGGGGCCTGACCTCGCGCACGATGCTGCGCGACGACGCCAGCGCCTTCCTGCAGGCGGGCGGGCGCATCGAGTCCGCCGACATGGTCCTGCGGATGCTGCGCGTCGCGGTGCCGCCGGATGCGCGCGAGGAGGGCGGCGCCGTGCGCGACGGCCAGGCGCTTGCGCTGCTGACGGCCGTCGGCGGCTTTCAGGCCTACCGCCGCGCGGTGCCGGCAGCGCCCAACGCGATGCCCGTCGTGCGCTTCCTGCTCTACGAACGCGCCTACCCCGACTCGGTCGCGGCGTCCGTCGACGCGACGCTCGAGGTGCTCCAGCGCGCCGACGCCCAGCCACGGAGCTCCGAGCCGATCCTGCGGCTCGGCCGCCTCGGCGCCGACCTCGAGTTCCGCGCGCGCGAGGAGTCCACCGCGGCAGAGCTCAGCTCGCGCTGTGAGACCGTCCAGCGCGAGCTCGCGCTCGTCGACCAGGACATCGCCGAGCGCTACTTCGCGGGTGCGATGGCGCCGCATCCGGGAGTGGTGATGGCCTAGTGAATTTCCAGATCCAGTACCGCACCGAGTACCGCTACGAGGCGCCGGTCTCCGACAACCTCAACGCGCTGCGGGTGCGGCCCGCGACCACCTCGACGCAGCGCTGCGACGAGTTCCACGTGCTCGTCGAGCCGGAGGCGCGCGCGGGCCGCCACACCGACTACTTCGGCACCGAGGTCATCGAGTTCGGGATCCCCAAGCCCCACGACCACCTGACGATCGACGTGCGCGCGCGCGTGGTCACGTCACCGGGTCCCGACCTTCGCGAGGCGCCCTGGCACCGCCTGGAGTCGGCCGCCTACCAGGAGGCCGGCGGCGAGTTCCTGCTGCCGACCGGCGACGAGCCGCCCGAGGGCCTGCTCGACGACCTGCACGCGCTGGCGCACGCCAAGACGCCGATGGCGACGGTGCGCCTGCTCTGCGAGCTGATCCCCGACCACTTCACCTACGACCCCGCCGCGACCTACGTCGGCTCGTCCGTCGAGGATCTGCTCACGGCGGGCGGCGGCGTCTGCCAGGACTTCGTCCACCTCGCGCTGATCCTGCTGCGCAAGCAGGGCATCGCGGCGCGCTACGTCTCGGGCTACCTATGGGCGGCGCCCGAGGAGGGCGGGACCGACTCGATGGAGGTCCACACCCACGCGTGGCTGGAGGCGCTGATGCCCGCCGCCGGAGAGCGCGGCGAGCCCGTCTGGGTCGGCGCCGATCCCACCAACCGCCGCCTGGCGTCGGAGACGCACGTGAAGATCGGCCACGGCCGCCGCTACGCCGACGTACCGCCGATCAAGGGCGTCTACCGCGGCTCCGCCGACAACCAGCTGCACGCCTCGGTGAAGATGACGCGCCTCGACCCGGAGACGTCCGCCAGGGCCTAGACAGCACCGCCGCGCGTCCCTACCGTCGGTCAGGCGTCCACCGTGGGGGCGGACGCCCTACTGAGGAGGTCCGCGCGCATGCGTCGCCGCATCGCCGTCTTGGTCGCCGCCGGGCTGCTGCTCGGTGCGCCCGCGGCGCCGGCCGGCGCGGATCGGTCGCCACCGCGCGCGGTCGCGGCGAAAGCCTGCGGGGCCGGGTACAAGCACGCGGTGATCAACGGCGCGCACAAGTGCCTGCGGCGCGGCCAGTTCTGCTCACCGCCTGCGGCGAGCCAGTACCGCAGGTACGGCTTTCGCTGTGTCGGGGGCAGGCTGAAGTAGCGGCTCGCCGCGAGGAGTAGCCTCGCCCGCATGGGACGACGCGCGGTGCTTGTCGGGTTGGCAACGCTCGTCGCACTCGGGGGGTCGGCGGCCGGCGCGAGCGCGCTCGAGAACCCCGAGCTGCTCTACCGCGAGGGCGTCTCGGAGAACGAGCCGCTGGGTCCGTGGCTGCCGCTGGACGGGGCGCACATCGCCGGGCTGGGCTTCATCGTCGGCACGCGCCAGCAGGCCAAGCCCGCGCAGGACAGCACGGTGCTGCATCGCCTCACCGCGCTGTCGGTTCCCGACGGGCACCCCGACCAGGGCACTGCGTTCGACCCCGCCGGGCCGTGCAACGCCTCGGCGCGCACGCCGGGCACAGAGATCGCGCTGGGAACCGGGCGCTTCGAGGGGCCCGGCAGCTACACGATCAAGCTCGACGTCAACGTGCCGTCGGCCGGCGCGACGAACGCGTCCTGCTCGGGCGGCCCGTCGTCGACGGCGACGTTCACGATCGACCCCGTCGTCACGGTGAACGTGCTGGCCACCGCCCCGGTGCTGGTGCCGGTCAACTCGCTCGCGCGGATCACGACGATGCTCGTCCCGACGGGCGGCCAGGGTGAGACGCAGTGCGCGCGCAACGCGACGATCCAGCACGACGGCAGCGTCGCCGGCGCCGACCGGACGCCGCTGCTGGGCTTCGAGGTCGTCGTCAGGCAGATCCCGCGCAGCGGGCGCTGGACGTGCGTGGGCCGTGCGCGCGGTGCGGCGACGGACGCCGTCGACGGCGAGCACCACACGCGCTGGTCGGCGCCGGTGTCGTTCGACGCGGTGTCCCGCTTCAGCGCGAAGCTCTCCGTCCCCGACCGCCGGCCCAAGCGCTACACGGTCGCCTACTCCAGGCTGCCGCCGGGCTCGGAGGGCGCGCAGGTCACGCTGCGCATCTGGCCCGGCAAGGGCTGCCCGAAGGTCGCGACCAAGACCGTCCGCGCCCGCGTCAGCACGAAGCTCGCCGTGCGCTTCACCTTCACCCTGCCCGAGAAGAACAAGGCCACGCTCGGCCGTCGCGGCATCGACGCCTACGGCTGGCGCTATCGCCTCGACTTCCCGGGCACGCCCCTCGTCCGCCCGGGTCGCCTGACGGGCTCGGCGTTCGTCAACCCCGCGCGCTTCACCGACACCGGTGGGCATGTGCTGCACTGGGGCCAGGAGGTCGCCGCGTACTGCACCCGGACGGCCTGAGCGCTACCATCACAAGCTGACTCGCCCGGGGCGGGTCTTTTTTCTGCCCCGGACAGTTCGATCGACCCACCTTCTTCTCGACGGGGAGCCCGTATGGCCCGCGGAGACGTGCGTATCGCTGTGACCCTCGCCTGCGAGGACTGCAAGCGGCGCAACTACCAGACCAACAAGAGCAAGCGCAACAACCCGGATCGCATCACGCTGCGCAAATACTGCAAGTGGTGCAAGTCCCACACGTCGCACAAGGAGACCCGCTAGCGGGGATCGTTGCGCGATGGCTCGCAACCGCAAGAAAGCACGTGACCGCAAGCGCCGTGCCCCGCAAGGGGGCAGCGGTGGTCGCGACCTGCACGCAGGCGAGCAGCCCGCGAGCACGTCCGGCGAGGTCGACGAGTTCGAGGCCGCGCTGGCGTCGGGCTCGGACGGCGACGCCGACGCGACGAGCGACGCGGAGCTCGAGGCACAGGCGCTCGCCGCGCGCGGCGATCTCGACGACGACGGTGACGTCGACGCCGAGGACGACGCGCTCGCTGCAGGCGACGATGCCGACGGCGCTGCCGTCGCGGCGACGCCGCGGGCGGCCGGCGTGCCGACACCGTCGCGTGGTCCGCGGTTCGTCCAGTTCATCCGTGGCTCGTGGGCCGAGCTGCAGCGCGTGCAGTGGCCCGATCGCCGGCAGGTCGCGCAGGCCACGGCCGTCGTCCTCGGCTTCGTCGTCATCGCCGGTGCCTACCTCGGCGTAGCGGACTGGGCTGCCGAGCAAGTCGTCAACTTCATCCTCTAGGGACCACATGTTTCGCTGGTACGTCGTCAACACTTATTCCGGGCACGAGAACAAGGTCAAGCAGAACCTCGAGCACCGCGTGGTCTCGCTGGGCCAGAAGCGCTTCGTGCGCCAGGTCGTCGTGCCGACCGAGACGGTCTCCGAGATGAAGGAGAACCAGAAGGTCACCAAGGAGCAGCGCACCATGCCCGGCTACGTGCTGGTGAACATGGAACTCAACGAGGACTCGTGGCAGCTCGTCAAGGGCACGCCTGGAGTCACCGGCTTCGTCGGCGCCTCCAACGAGCCCGTGCCGCTGACCCAGCCCGAGGTCGACCGCCTGCTGCACCGCGAGGTCGCGCAGAAGGTCGCCACGCGCGCGCAGTTCGCGATCGGCGAGTCGGTCAAGGTCGTCTCCGGCCCGTTGTCGGACTTCTCCGGCGAGATCTCAGAGATCAACCAGGAAGCCCAGAAGCTCAAGGTGCTGGTATCTATCTTTGGACGCGAAACCCCGGTCGAGGTCGGCTTCGACCAGGTCAAGAAGATCTAACCGCTACGACCACTCCCGCGGACAGGGCACCCGCCCGCCCCGCGATGTGGCAGGTGAAAGGCAGAGATGGCAAAGAAGGTCCTCACAACGATCAAGCTCCAGGCCACAGGCGGCCAGGCCAGCCCGGCACCGCCGGTCGGCCCCGCCCTGGGCCAGCACGGCATCAACATCATGGAGTTCTGCAAGGCGTTCAACGCCCAGACCCAGCAGGATGCCGGCACCACGATCCCGGTCGTGATCACGGTCTACGAGGACCGCTCGTTCACGTTCATCACGAAGACGCCGCCGGCCGCGGTGCTGATCCGCCAGGCGATCGGGATCGACAAGGGCTCGGGAGAGCCGCACAAGGAGAAGGTCGGCAAGATCTCGCAGGCCCAGCTGCGCGAGATCGCCGAGAAGAAGCTTCCCGACCTCAACGCGCACGACGTCGATCAGGCCGCGAAGATCATCGCCGGCACCGCCCGCTCGATGGGCGTGGAGGTGCAGGGCTGATGGCGACGCATCACGGCAAGAAGTTCCTCGAAGCGCGGACGAAGGTCGACCGCGAGCGCGAGTACGAGCCCGCCGAGGCCGTCGCGCTCGTCAAGGACCTCAAGCGCGCGAAGTTCAACGAGTCCGTCGAGGTCCACGTGCGCACCGGGCTGAACGTCCGCCACGCCGACGAGCAGCTGCGCGGCACGATCGCGCTGCCGCACGGCCTCGGCAAGGAGGTCACGATCGCCGTCTTCGCCCAGGGCGACAAGGCCAAGGAGGCCGAGGAGGCCGGCGCGGACATCGTCGGCGCCGAGGACCTCGCCAAGCGGGTCGAGGAGGGCTTCAGACTTCGACGTGCGATGGCCGACTTCGACGTCGCGATCGCGACGCCGGACATGATGCCGCTCGTCGGCCGGCTCGGGCGCGTGCTCGGGCCGCAGGGCAAGATGCCCAACCCGAAGGTCGGCACCGTCACGATGGACGTCCGCAAGGCCGTCGAGGAGTCGAAGTCCGGCAAGGTCGAGTACCGCACCGACCGCACCGCCATCGTGCACCTCGTGATCGGCAAGACCGACTTCGAGGAGCGCGCGCTGCTGGAGAACTACAGCGCCGTCATCGACGAGCTCATCCGTGCCAAGCCGTCGGCGGCGAAGGGTCGGTACATCAAGTCGATCACGCTGGCCTCGACGATGGGCCCCGGCGTCAAGGTCGACCCGACTCGCACCAAAGACATCCTCGAGGAGGGCGCGACGGCTTCGGCCTGACGCCACTCCATCGAGGCCACCAAAGACCCGCGGCTGGGCATTCGCCCGGAAGTCCGCGCCAGGAGGCCAGATTGAACCGAGAACAGAAAGCTGCGGCGGTCGCTGAGATCGCCGCTCAGATCCAGGAGTCAGAGGCCGTCTTCGCGGTCGACTACCGCGGGATCAGCGTCACCCAGGTCGCCGACCTTCGGTCGAAGCTGCGTGAGGCCGACGCGTCCTTCCGGATCGTCAAGAACACGCTGACCGAGCGCGCGGCCGACGCGGCCGACGCCGAAGCGCTGAAGGAGCTCCTCACGGGCCCGACGGCGCTGACGTTCGTGCGCGGCGACGTGGCCGTGGCCGCGAAGGCGCTGGCCGACGGCCAGAAGGCCACCGACCTGCTGGCCTTCAAGGGCGGCCTGATGAACGGCGAGGCTCTCGAGCCCGCCCAGATCACGGCGCTCTCCAAGCTCCCGTCGCGCCAGGTGCTGTACGGCCAGCTCGTCGGGATCGTCGCCTCGCCGATCACCGGCCTGGCGCGCGGCCTCAACGGCCTCGTGTCCGGTCTGGCGATCGCGCTCGGCGGCGTGCTGGAGAAGAAGGAGTCCGGCGAGATCCCGGCCGGCGACCCGCCGGCCGCGGCTGCCGAGCCACAGGCCCCCGCCGCGGATGAGGCGCCCGCCGAAGCGGCGGCTGCCGAGCCCGAGGCCGCGGAGGAGGCGGCTCCGGCCGCCGAGGCTGAGGCTCCGGCCGAGGCCCCCACTGAAGAAGCACCGGCCGAGGCGGCTCCCGTCGCCGACGCCACGGAGGACCCCACGGAGGGTCCCGATGACAACGAGACCCCCCAGGAGGATCAATCAGCATGAGTACTACGCAGGAGTGGATCGACGAGCTCAAGGCCATCTCGGTGCTTGAGCTGAGCGAGCGCATCAAGGCGCTCGAAGAGGAGTTCGGCGTGTCGGCAACGGCCGTCGCGGCCGCTGCCCCGGCCGCCGGCGGCGCCGGTGGCGAGGCTGCCGCCGAGGAGGAGTCCTCGACGGTCGACGTCGTCCTCACGGGCGCCGGCGACAAGAAGATCCAGGTCATCAAGGTCGTCCGCGCGGCGACCGGCCTGGGCCTGAAGGAGGCCAAGGCGCTCGTCGACGAGGCCCCCAAGCCCGTCAAGGAAGGCATCGAGCGCGACGAGGCCGAGAAGCTCGTCGCCGAGCTCAAGGAGGCCGGCGCGAGCGTCGAGCTGAAGTAGTGCCCTGCGGGGCATCCTGCCCCGCGGTCTGATGAGGACGGGCGGCCTCCGGCCGCCCGTAACCGGGGCCGCCCACTGGGCGGCCCCTCCTCGTGGTCTACGGCGCTGCGTCCGTCGGAGGACCGCGGGGCCTGCTGGCGGCCGTCCATGCAGGTTCATTGACCTCGGCGCTGTACCTTCCAGGCATGACGCAGCGGAGGGGTGGGCGGGCCCGTGCGTGGATCGCCGCGTTGATCGCATGCGGGGCGGTATCGGCGCTCGTGACGCCTTCGGCGACGGCGGCGTACCCGGGCCCCAACGGGCGGATCACCTTCGTGTCGGACCGCCACGGCAACGACGAGGTCCACACGACGCTGCCTGACGGCGGCGACGTGCAGCGGCTCACGTCCACGCCCGCGAACGAGACCGATCCGGCCCTCTCGCCGGACGGGTCGCGGATCGCGTTCTCGCGCGACCAGGACATCTGGGTGATGAACGCCGACGGCAGCGGGGCGACGAAGCTCACCGGCACCGAGGGCTCCGGTGAGCTCGGGCCGGCCTGGTCGCCCGACGGAAGCAGGATCGTCTTCACCAGCAACCGCAACACCCCGTCCGGGAACACGACCGGCCCCGAGCTGTGGATCATGGACGCGAGCGGCGCCAACGTTCGCCCGCTCACCGAGGGCGGCGGCGCAGCACAGAAGCCGGCGTGGTCGCCCGACGGGTCGCGGATCGCGTTCCAGAGCAACTCCGACGGCGAGTACGAGATCTACACGATCGACGCCGCGAGCACCCCCGCGCCCGGGGGCGACGGCCGCGTCAAGCTGACCAGCAACAATTTCCAGGACCAGGCGCCCAACTGGTCCCCCGACGGCGCGCGGATCACGTTCGAGCGCGGCAGCGGCACCAACATCGGCGACTCCACCAAGGAGATCTGGGTGATGAGCGCCGACGGCGGCGGCCAGGTGCAGTTGACGACCAACAGCGCTTATGACGTCGAACCGTCGTGGTCGCCCGACGGCACCCAGATCGCGTTCACGAGCAACCGCGACGGAGACCTCGAGCTGCTGTCGATGCCCGTCGCCGCGGGCGCACCCGCAACGAGCATCACGAACACGACGGCCGGCCTGGACGACCGTCTGCCCGACTGGGGCCCCGCCGGCGCCGGGACGCCACCGCCGCCACCACCTCCTCCTCCGCCGCCGCCACCGCCACCACCGCCGCCGGGCTCGACTCCCGATCCGGCGCCGGCCTGCGGCCAGAAGGCGGGCTTCTCCACGGTCGAGGCGCTCGGCTGCTTCACCAAGGAGGGCGACCTCTGGCGCTCGACCGGGCCGGTGCGCCTCAACGGCATCACGATCATGCCCAACGGCGGCGGCAAGCTCACGATCGACCCGAAGGGCCGCGAGATCCGCTCGGGCGGCGCCGTGTTCGTCGTCCAGATCGGCGGCCACGTGCTGTTCCGCGGCCCGATCGACTGGCGCCCGTCCGTCGTCAACGGCGTGCTGTCCGTGCTCCTCAACGCGCCGCGCGGCACGTCGGTCGCGAAGATGGCGCTCACCGGTCCCGTCGAGCTGACGTTCCCCGGCATCGGCCGCTCGCTGATCCAGGCGGCCACCGAGCTGCCCTTCCTGCGCGCGCTGATCCGCGCTTGCGGGCGGATCTGCCAGGAGGTCACCGGCAGGCTCACGATCGCCGGCAACAACGCCAAGGGCCTCGAGGCCGACGGCGTCAGGATGGCGGTCAGGACGGCGCAGCTCGGCACCGTCCGCGTCGAGGAGCTGCGGATGGTCCACGAACCGGCTGCCGGGCGCTGGGAGGGCAACGCGCGGCTGGTGGTCGGGACGCCCTCGCCGCTGCGCGTCAACACCGCGTGGCTCGTCGACGGCGGCCAGATCATCAGCGCCTCGGCGCGCCTGGACCGGATCTCCGAGCATCCCGCCGGCGGGGTGACGCTGAAGCGTTGGCACCTGGCCCTGCGCTCCTCGCCGCCGCAGCTCGACGGCTCGTTGGCCGTGAGCGCCGGGCCCGCCCGCGTGCCGATCACGCTCGACGGCGCGTTCCGGTTCGGGATCTCCCCGACCACCGGTGGGAACCTGCGCGTCGAGGGCAGCGTCCTGCTGAAGGATCTGACGCTGGCTTCCGGCCACGTCGAGCTCTGGCAGGCCGGCGCTCTGGACTTCAGCGGCCGCATGCAGCTCGGCCTGCCCAACGTCACCGCCAAGGACCCCCGCAGCCAGCCTGTCTTCGTCGGCGCGTCGCTGTCGGGGTGGATCAATCGCAACGCCTTCAACGCCGAGGCCGCGGCGGAGTTGCTGCTGTTCGGCCAGCGTGCCGCCGGTGGCACGGTCGTGCTCTCCAGCGTCGGCTTCGCCGCGTGCGGGCAGCTCGGCTGGCTGCGCGGCGGCGTCGGGCGCCGCTGGAGCGAGCCCGGCGAGAAGATCCTCGACGGCTCCTGTGACCTCAGCCCCTACCGCGCGGCCGGCAGCGGCAAAGCGCGGGCGGCGCAGGCCGGCCCGGTCACCGTGACGCTGCCCGCGTCCGATCGCGGCGCGGTGCTGCGCGTGCGCGGGGCCGGCGGAGCGCCGCGCGTGACGGTCAGCGGCCCGGGCGGCCGGCGCGTCTCGGCGTCCGCTGCCGGCTCGCCGGTCGTCAACAACGACTTCGTCGTGCTGCAGGACACGGCTGCCGGCGTCACCTACGTCGCGATCCGCCGCTCCGAAGGCACGTGGACGCTGACGCCTGACGCTGCCGGCGCGGCGATCGCGGGCGTCGACAGCGCGAATGTCCTCGAGCGGCCGAGCGTCAGCGCACGCGTCAGCGGCCGTGGCGCCAAGCGCACGCTGAGCTGGACGCTGCGCAGCCGCGTCGGCCAGACGGTCACCTTCGCCGAGCAGGGACGCGACAGCGCGCGCGTGATCACCCGCACGACGAAGGCGCGCGGGCGCGTGCGCTTCACGCCGGCCGCCGGGCGCGGCCGCTCCCGCACGATCGTGGCGATCGTCGAGCAGGGCGGGCTGCCCCGCGACCAGCGCGTGGTCGCCCGCTACCAGGCGCCACGGCTGGCGTTGCCGGCGCGTCCGCGCGGGCTGCGCGCCCGCCGTGCCGGTGCGACGCTCGTCGTCAGCTGGCGGCCCGTCACAGGGGCGGCGCAGTACCACGTCCGCGCCCGCTCGGCCGACGGCGACCGCGAGTTGTTCGTCGTGTCCGGACGCCGCCGCAACCTGCGGATCCCCGACATCCAGCGTCAGCACCGCGCGGTAGTCGAAGTGGCCGGCGTTCGCGGCGACGGTCGCCGGGGGGCGACCGCGCGGCTGACGGTCAAGGCGGTCCGTGCCCCGCGCCGCCGCTGACGTCAGCCGCGACCGGCGATCGACGCCCGCGCGAGGTCGAGCTGATCGAGCAGGCGGGCGACGGGCCCGAGGCTCCCGGCGTAGCCGACCTGCACGTTGCGCGCCGCATAAGGCGCCAAGAGGCTGCGCAGCCGCTGCGCCGGCTCGGGTGCCCGGAGCGCTGCGGCGCCCTCGGCGAGCAGCGCCATCGACGTCAGCCAGAAGAAGTCACGCGGCACGGCATCGACCTCGTCCATGAGCGGCCCAGCTCGCTGCGCGCCGCGCGGTCGTCTCCCGCAAGGTGGTGCGTGAGCGGAACGGCAGCGCGCCAGGCGGTCAGCCCGGGGGAGCGCTCCACCGCCTCGAGCACCAGCGGGCGCAGCTCGGCGAGCCTGCCCTGCCCGTGACGGATCAGGAAGATCTGTGCGGCGAGCACGGTCTCGGCGTCATCGGTCCCCAGCCGTCGGCGCCGCTCGTAGGACTCGTGCGCCAGCTGCTCTTCGACCTGCTCGAGACCGGCGACGTGCCTGCCGCGCGCCAGGCGCTGGAGCGGCTCGCCGCGCTCGCCGAGGAGCTCCAGCAGCCGCTCTTCGCGCATTTCGCAGTCGGCTGGTCGGGCGCGTTCGCCCAGATCGACGGCCGGCTCGAGGACGCTGTCGTCTGCCTCAGCGCCTCGAGCCGCTCGGCGAGCCGGCGGTGCAGCTCTGCCCGCTGGGCTTCGTGACGAGGGGCCGCCCAGCTGGGTGGCCCCTCCTCGTCGTCTACGGCGCCGCGCGGAACGACTCGGTGCGAGGGCCGCTCGCCGCACCGGAGCCACCGGCCGCGCTGTGCGACGTGGCACCGGGCGGGGCGAGGCCCGCGGGCGCGTCGACCGGCTTGCACGGGCCGACCGGCCCCGACGCCACGGCCATCGCGATCGAGCTCGACTCCTCGTGCGCGGTCTCGGTCAGGCTCGTCCAGATCACGAGCGTCTCGCCCGCGGCGACCGAGCCGCGGCTGATGCTGAAGCGCGTCGAGCCGTCGCCGTCGCTCATCTCGCTCGTGCCGCGCTGGTCGCGGCGCTGCGAGGGCGCGAAGCGGCCCTCCGCGCAGGTCTTGCCCGACGGCGTGTAGTCGACCTCGGCCTGGACGCCCGCTGCGCGCAGCTTGCGCTCCAAGCCGTCGGCATCGCGCAGGCTGTTGATCTCGACGGTCACGGTGCCGTCGTCCTGGCGGTCGACGGCATAGGCCGGCGTGTCGCTGCTGCTGCCGGCGAGGACGACGACGGCCGCAGCCGTCGCCGCCACCGCCGTGCCCGCGCCGAGCGTCAGCCCGACGCGCCGCGGCGGCGTGCGCCGCGGCGAGGCCTCGGGCGCCGGCGCGGGCCGGGACTGCACGACCTGGCGCAGCTCCGCGAGCAGCCGGTCTTCAAACGACGTATTCATGATGCCTCCAACGGTTGTGAGACTGCGGATGAGCCATCGCCCAAGAGCTGGCGGCGCAGCGCGCCGCGCGCGCGGTGCAATCGCACCCGTGCGGTGACCGGGCGCAGGCCGAGCACCGCCGCGGCCTCGGTCACCGAAAGTTCGTCAAGTGTCACGAGCTCGAGTACCGCGCGCTCGCCGTCGGGCAGGCGTGCCACGGCAGCGAACAGCTCACGCGACCGCGCCGCCGCGTCGATGCGCTCCTGCATCCGCTCGACGTCGTCGGGCGCGAGCAGCTGGCGGCCGCCGACACGCGCATAGGCCGCGCGCTCGCGTCCGGCGCGGCGGTACTCGCTGGCCACGACATTGCGCGCGACGCCGAACAGCCACGCGCCCGGCGTCCCGCGATCAGGCCGGTAACCGGGCGCCGCGTCGATCGCCGCGACGAAGACGTCCGCCGTCAGATCGGCGGCGAGATAGGGGTCTGCGACGCGCCGCGCGACGAACCGCTCGACCTGCTGCACGTTGGCGCGATAGAACGTCTCGAACGTGGCCGGGTCGTGCGCGATGCGTCGGAGGTCCATGCCTGTTCTTGGTCGGTGGCTGCTGGTGTGTTTCATCGTCGTGGGCTGCGGCGGCGACGGCGAGCCGCAGCGCACGGTGGCGCAGGAGCCTGAACGCCGCCTGATCGTCGGCATGGGCGACCAGGACCCGGGCTTCTTCGCGAAGCCGCTGTTTGTGAGGTTGGCGATCAAGCACGCGCGGCTGATCGCGTCCTACGACACGGTCGAGGTCTCCTTCGACCGCGACCTTGCCGACGCCTGGCTGAGCGCCGCGCAGGCCGCCGGCGTCGAGCCGTTCGTCGCATTCGGGCACTCGCGCAAAGCGGGGCGCCAGCAGCACCTCCCGAGCGTCAGCGAGTACCGGCGTGCGTTTGCCAGCTTCCATCGGCGCTACCCGCACGTGAAGCTCTTCGCCGCCTGGAACGAGCCCAACAACCAGAGCCAGCCGACCGACAAGAACCCGCGGCGCGCCGCGCAGTTCGCCGACGCGCTGATGCAGGAGTGCCCGGACTGCACGCTGATCGCCGGCGACGTCCTCGACGAGCCCGACGCCGACACCTGGCTGCGCAGCTACGCCCGCGCCCTCAAGAGCAGGCCGGCGGCGTGGGGGATTCACGACTACAGCGCGACCAACCGCTTCAAGCCCGCGCGCCTGACCGCGCTGCTCGACGTCGTCGACGGCGACATCTGGCTGACCGAGACCGGCGGCCTTGCGCAGTTCGGCCGCGCCTTCCCGTACGACCTCGCCCGCCAGGCGAAGGCGACCCGCTACGTCTTCACGCTCGCCCGGCGCACCCCGCGCGTCAAGCGCGTCTACCTCTACAACTGGACGGGCGCGCCGCGCAGCGCCCGCTTCGACGCCGGCCTGACCAATCCGGACGGCACCAAGCGGCCCGCGTACGACGTCGTGCGACAGGAGCTCAAGCGATGACCGGAACGCGACCGCCTTCCGCGGCGCCGAGACCGCGCGTCTGGCCGACGGACCCGGCCTGTGGCGGGCATGCCGTGCGCGCCTGGCCGCTCCCGAGTAGTACCGTCGCGGGCAATGACCATCGTCATCGTGTTGGTGTTGCTCGCGTTGATCGCCGTCGGCGTCGTCTCGCTGATCCGCTCTCGTGAGCCCAAGCCGGTCAAGTCCGGCGGCGGCGGGCCGGCCTCCCTGCCGGGGGCCGAGCCGGCCCCAGCAGTCCGCTCCTCGGTCCGCGGCCTGCGCGTCGGTGACGTCGTCGCCTACGAAGGCCACGACAGCATCGTCGAGCGCAGCTACCGCTTCCGCGAGGGCGGCTCGCGCTGGGAGGAGCACCTGATCGTCGACGGCGAGTACAAGCGCTGGCTGTCCGTCGAGGACGACGAGGGCCTGGAGTGCGTGATCTGGGAGCGCAACCCCAACCCGACGCTCGAGCCCGGTGCCGACACGATCGAGCTCGACGGCACGAGCTACGACTTCGACGAGCAGGGCAGCGCCGAGTACACGCTGGAGGAGACCGGCAAGCCCGGCGGCGCCGGCAAGGTCGAGTACTCCGACTACGAGGCCGGTGACAAGCGCCTGAGCTTCGAGCGCTACGACGGCTCGGGCTGGGAGGTCAACGTCGGCGTCGTCGTCTCCGAGCACGCGTTCGACGTCTACCCCGGGTCGACCTCATGAGCGACGCTGACGACGCCCTCGGCGAGGCGCAGGCGACCGAGGACGCGCTGCGCGCCCAGCTCGGCGACCTGATCGGCACGAAGGTCCGTGCCGAGCACGAGGCCGAGCGCCTCGACACGCGCGCCGAGTTGCCCGGCGCCGACCCCGAGCTTCGCGCGCTGGCCGAGCGCCACCGCGCGCAGGCCGCGCGCCTGGCAACCGAGGTCGAGGACGTCCGCCAGTCGCTGCGCGCCCAGGAGGCCCGCACCGAAGCGCTGCGCGCCGACGCGGCGGGAGCGTGAGCTGCAGGTCACACTGACAGCGCCGTACGTCGACGTTCGCGCCGCAGATCTCGTGCACGCGATCGACGCGCCGCGCGTCCGCGCGCTGGAGACGCTGAGCGTCGCGGTCGGCGGACTCGTCGTCGAGCTGGGCCTGCTCGGCCACTCCCACCAGGTCTGCGTCGCCGACCTCGTCGAGACCGTTGCCTGCGTGCCCGGCGTGCCCGGAGAGCTGCCGCCGTCGATGGCCGCCGGGCGCTATCGCTTCACCGCATCGGTTTCACCGCTCGACGCGTCCGCAGCGCAGATCGCCGAGCGCGTCGCCGCCGACGCCAACGGGCTCGTCGGCGTGTTCGCAGGCGACGCGTTCACGGCACTGCGCGCAAGCGCCGACGCCGGCGGCGCGCGCTGGGAGACCTGGCACGCCTATCCCCAGACCGGCGAGCTCGTGCACACGACCGGGACGGTGCGATGAACCTCTCGCGCGGCATGGCGATCGGGCTGATCCTCGTCGGCGTCGTCGGCATCGTCTTCACGCTCGCGCGCACAGGCTCGGCACGCAGCTACGTCGAGGACCACTACAAGCGCGCCGGCGAGCGCAACGGCGCGAAGGTCTACACGACGCGCGACGCGCCGACGAAGGTCGCCAAGGCGATCTCCGACGCGCACAAGCCCGCCGACCGCCGCGTCACCCCCGAGGGCATCTTCCTGCGCTACCGCAAGGACTTCATCGGCGTGTTCGCGGCCACCGGCGGCGGCTCGCGCATCGAGGTCGCCGACGAGCGCCGCGGCTACGCCACGTTCTTCCCGTTCATCGGCGGCTGGTGGGGCACGTACTCGGGCCCGGGGGAGAGCTTCCGCGGCGGCGGCCCCGGAGGGGGCGGCAAGTGAGGACGCTCGCGGCGACGCTCGCGACCATTGCGCTGCTCGCGCTGCCGTCCGGCGCGGCGGCCGGCCCGCTGCTTTCCGACGGCGACGCCGCCGAGCTCGCCAACACGCTCGCCGAGGCAACCGAGGAGCAGGGCGTCTGCTACGGCTGGTCGGTCTACGTCTCCGACCAGTCCGGCGGCTCGAGCGGCGCCGACACCGGCTCGAACTTCGGCCCCGGCGTGCCGGTCGGCACCGGTGACTGCCCGAAGGGCGCGCTCGTCGTCGACGGGGCGGTCACGTACACCTGCGGGTCCTGCGAGAGCGAGGACTCGTCGAACATGCGCCTGCAGAGCACGGTGCCCAACGGCCCGACGACGAACGACCTCGAGAACCTCGGCTTCGACGGCGACCAGCTCAAGAAGGACAACGGCGACGCGGCGCTGGCGAGCATGGTCGGCGCGCTGCCGCTGCTCGTGTCGTCGAAGGGCCTCGCGCCGGCGCTGACGGCCGATCCGAGCACCGAGCCGGCGAAGCCCGCGGCCGACAAGCCGACCAACTCGCCGATGATGCCCGACTGGCTGCGCGAGAGCTGGCTCGCGCTCGCCGCGTTCATCCTCGTCGGCGGCGGCGGGATCGTCTGGTTCTTCGCGAGCGCGCCCACCACCCGTCGCCGGCCGCCGCCGCCGCTGCAGCCCGCTCAGGACCCCACACAGGAGACCTAATGGACGACTTCCTCACCGAGATCGCAAGCGGCCTTCTGTACGGGGCTCTGGGGATCGTGCTGATGGCCCTCGGCTACTGGATGATCGACATCCTCACGCCGGGCAAGCTCGGCGAGCTGATCGTGACCCAGCGCCGCAAGCCGGCGGCGATCGTCACCGCCGCGGGGCTGATCAGCGTCGGCGCGGTCGTGACGACCTCGATCGCCTCGGCCGACGGCTCGCTCGGCGAGGGCCTGGCCGAGACCGCCGGCTACGGCGGCGTCGGCGTGCTCATGCTCGGTGTCGCGTTCGTCGTCATCGACATGCTCACGCCCGAGAAACTCGGTGACCTCGTCTGTGAGGACGGCGACCCGCCGGTCGTCTGGGTGACCGCGGCGGCGCTGCTTGCTGCGGGCGCGATCGTGTCCGCCGCGATCTCGTAGGCCATGGCCGTCGCCGAGCCGCTGCCTCCCGCCGGGCGCCTGTCCGCGCGGCCGGCTCGGGCGCTGCTGCTCGGCACCGTCCTGCTCGTCGCGGTCTGTGGCTTCGTCTACGAGCTCGTGATCATCGCCATGGGCACCTACCTGCTCGGCAACTCCGTGGAGCAGGTGTCGCTCGTGCTCGCCGCGTTCGTGTCGAGCATGGGCCTCGGATCGCTGGCCGCCAAGCCGCTGCTGCGCACGCCGGTGATGGCGTTCGCGATCGTCGAGGCGGCGATCGCGCTGCTCGGCGGGCTCAGCGCGCTGGCGCTGTACGCGGCGTTCGCCTGGCTGGACCTCTACCAGCCGGCGATGCTGCTGCTGGCCGGCGGCGTCGGGCTGCTCGTCGGCTGTGAGATCCCGTTGCTGCTCGAGCTGATCCAGCGGGTACGCCGCCAGGAGGCCGGTCGCTCGGTCGCCGACCTGCTCGCCGCCGACTACCTCGGTGCCGTCGTCGCCGGCGTCGCGTTCCCGCTGCTGCTATTGCCGGTGCTCGGGCAGATCGACACGGCGCTTGCCGTCGGCGCGCTGAATCTCTGCGCCGGTCTTGTCGTCCTGTGGCTGCTCGGCGGCGAGCTGCGCCCGCGCCCGCGCCGCATCCTCATCGCCGGCCTCACACTCGTGCTCGCCGTCCTCGGCGCCGCGGCGGCGCTCGCCGGGCGCTTCGAGGTCTCCGCGCGCCAGGCGCTCTACGACGACCCGATCGTGCGCGAGGTCCGCACGTCCTACCAGGACATCGTCCTGACGAAATCGCTCACCGGTGGCGACGTCCGCCTGTTCCTCAACGGCGACCTGCAGTTCTCCTCGCGCGACGAGTACCGCTACCACGAGGCGCTCGTGCATCCGGCGATGGCGGGGCCGCACCGCAACGTCCTCGTGCTCGGCGGCGGTGACGCGCTGGCGCTGCGCGAGGTGCTGCGCTACCGCGACGTCGCGCAGGCCACGATCGTCGAGCTCGACCCGCGGATGCTCGAGCTCGCGCGGGAGGACGAGCGCCTCGCGCGCCTCAACCGCCACGCGCTCGACGACCCCCGCGTGCACGCGATCACGCGCGACGCGTTCAACTGGCTGCGCAGCGCGCCGGCGGCGGCGTTCGACGTCGTGATCGCCGACTTCCCCGATCCCGACGACGCGGCGCTGGCGAAGCTCTACTCCGTCGAGGTCTACGGGCTGATGCGGCGTGCCCTGACCCCGGGTGGGCGGCTCGTCGTCCAGGCCGGCTCGCCGTACTTCGCGCAGAAGGCCTATTGGTCGTCCGCCGCGTCGATGGAGGCCGCCGGCCTGCCGAGCACGCCCTACCACGTCGACGTGCCGAGCTTCGGGGACTGGGGCTTTCACCTGGCCGGTCGCGACAGCGCCCCGCCGTTGCGCTTGCGCGCGCCCGCCGGGCTGCGCTTCCTCGACCGCCAGACGCTCGCCGCCGCGGCGAGCTTCCCACCGGATCGCCGCCGGCCACCGGGCGACCTCGCCTCGACACTCGACCGCCCGCGCATCGTCGCGTTCCAGCGCCAGGGCTACGGCGACTACTGACGCGCGCCGAACATCGGCTCGAGCAACGCGGCGACGAGCAGGTCGCCCTCCACCCGACAGCGGCCGGCCGCCATCGAGGTGACCGGGTCTTGCTCGCCGGCGATGACGCGGACCCAGTCGGCAAGGCCGAAGTGGACCGTGACCGCCGCGTCCAGCGGCGCGGGCTCAACGATGCGTGCGGACGCGCCCTGCACCTCGATCGCCCAGCGCCAGGGGGCGTCGGGCGGAGCGTCGACCGCGAACGGCTCGAGCTCGTAGGCGATCACGCCCTCGAAGCCATTGGCATGGGCGGGCTGGAAACCGCGCGCCATCGCGCGCAATAGCGCTCGCTGACGGCGCGGGGCGAGGAAGCGCTCCTCGAGCCCTTCGTCGTCGAGCCCGCGCACGAGCGTCGCGAGCGCGCGGCGGCCCGAGCGTGTGGCGAGCGCTCGCAGCGGGCGCGTCCGGACCTGAGCCGGAGCCACTGTCGCCAGCGGGGCCCCGGTCATCTCGGCCCGCAGCTTCGCAGCCTCCCCGAGTACGAACGCGCTGCCGTTCGCCTCAGCGAGCGCCTCGGCCTCGGCGAGCACGTGCTGAGCCGCCTCGAGGTCGCTCGACTCGCCGCCGCGAAACAGCGCACGCGCGAGCTCGACGCGCGCCCAAGGTCGCAGGTAGTCGATCTCGCGCGCGTCGGCCAGAGCGACGGCGGTGTGCAACTCCTCCGCGGCCGATGCGTGGCGGCCCGCGAGCATCTCCAGGCGTCCGATGACGAACTCGGCGGGGTGGTTGAAGTACACGCTCGCACCAATCGTGAGGCTCTTGCCGCGAAAGCGCTCGAGGCGCGGCCGGATGCGCTCGCCAGCGCGCACGTGGCCGATCTCGGCGGCCGCGTAGGCCACGCAGGTAAGTGCCACGGGAAAGCTTCCGTCCAGGCCCCTGAACGAATCGAAGTCGTCGGCGAGCGCTCGGTCGATGGCGGCCCAAGACGTTTCGCGCTCGCCGTTCATGGCCTGCAACCAGAGGACAAATGCGTCCATCGCTCCCCAGTCGTTCGCCGCCGCGACCGACCGGAAGCCGGCGGCGGCCGCGCCCCACTCGGCGTCATAGAACGCCTTCATGCCCAGCCGCGTGCCGAGGCCGATCATGACCTGGATGTCCGGACGCAGCCGGCCGATCGTCTCGCAGGCGCGTTCGCCGAGCGCAAAGCCGCCAGCGAGATCGCCACGCGCGATCATGCGCTCGGCGCGCAGCTCCTCGACCTCCCAGGTGAAGCGCGGGGTCCCGAGTCGCGCGGCGACGACGCCCGCTTGCTCGATGAGGTCGTCGCAGCGCTCTACCTCGCCGTCGACGCATGCGGCGAACGCAGCCCACGCGAGCGCTCGCAGAAGCCAGTCGTCGCGCCCGGACTGCTCGGCGAGCGCGACGACCTCCGGCCACACGACAACCGCACCGATCGCATCCAGCGGATCCGGGGAAAACCCGTACGCCGAGCCGAACCGGACCGCCCTGAGCTGCAGCTGCGTGAGCGCGTCGTCGTGACCGGCGGCGAGCCGCTCGGCGCGGTCGACGAGGACCGAGCGACCGCTCTCACCGCGTTCGAAAGCGGTCACGTAGAGCAGCCGGAAGATCACGCCGAGCTCGAGGTGGACGTCCTCTCCGTCGAGCGCGACGAGCGCCTCGCGCAGGAGCGTCGTGACCTGGGGGTCGTCGGCCGGGATCTCCCAGTTGAAGCCCACCTCGCCGCCGGCGAAGCCGAGCGCGGCGTGACCGAGCAGCCGGGCGTCTCCGCGAGCGCGTGCGGCGTCGGCGGCCGCTGCATATGCGGCGCGGGCCCGACGCAGGTCGACCGCGAGGATGCGCTCGTCGCCGAGCGCGAGCAGCAGAAGCCCGCGGTCGGGGTCGCCAGCAGGCATCAGCGCGAGCGCCTGGTCGAGGTGCGTCGCTGCAGCCTCGTGATCGTGGTCGTCCGCGGCGGCGGAGGCGGCTGCGCGGTGCGCGGCTATCGCCGGCTCAGGGCCGGTGATCGGCGCGGCCAGCGCGCGGTGGCGCGCCAGTTCCGCCGGCTCGGCACGTGCGTCGCCGGCGAGCGCCTCGGCGATCGCGTGATGCAAACGAGCGGCAGCCGCCGCCCCGGGCATCGCCGCGAACGCCTCGCGCACAAGCGCGTGCGGGAACGTGACGGCAGGCTCGATCGCCGGCGCCTCGTCGACCAGGCGCTCGGCGACGGCCTGGGCGACGGCCGCCGTCGCATCTGCGGCCGTCAATCCGGCCGCCGTCGCCGCGAGTGCGACCGGCGCCGTCGGCCCGATCGCCGCCGCCGCGACGAGGAATCGCTCCGTCGCATCGTCCAGGCGCGCCAGGCGCTCGTCGACGAGCCCGGCCACGGCATCGGGAACCGGTGCGCTGTCGAGCATGTCGTCGTTCAGCGCGTCGCGGTCATCCAGATCGCGGACGAGCTCACCGGCGAAGAACGGGTTGCCCTTCGTCCGCGTCAGCAGACGCGCGGCGAGGCGCGGGGTGATCGCCCGGCCGACACGCGCCGAGACGAGGGCGGCGAGCCCGCTGGCGTCGAGGCCGTCCAGCCGCAGCTCGCGCAGCTCGCGCGTGCGCTTGAGCTCGGTGAGTGCGCGCGACACCTGATGACCGCGGCCGAGGTCGCGGTCGCGTGCGGTGACGACGAGCGCCAGCCGAGCGAACGGCGCACGCTCGAGGATCTCTGAGAGCACCTGCGTCGAGGCGGGGTCGCACCAGTGGGCGTCGTCGAGAACGATGCAGACCGGCCGCTCGGCGGCCGCGTGCGCGAGCGCCGCGCCGACGCCACGCAGCAGGCGGTAGCGCGCGCCCTCGGCGACGAGCGTGTCGGTGCTTGCGCCCGCCGCGCGTGCCGGCGCGTGCTCGGCGAGCTCTGGCACCAGCGCTGCCAGCTCCGCGCCGGCGGCCGCCGCAAGCGCCACGCGGTCCTGCCCGAGCGCGATCTCGCCGATGGCCCGCACCCACGGCTCGAACGCGATTGATGCTTCCGGAGGGCAACGGGCGAGGACGACGAGCGCGCCGGCCTCGTGCGCATGCGCGGCGGCGGCTGCGGCGAGACGCGTCTTGCCGATCCCCGGCTCGCCCAGCAGCACCACGGCCCGGCGCGGGTCGGCGAACGACACCGCGTCGCGCACGACAGCGAGTTGCTCGTCGCGGCCGACGAGCGGCTCGCCGGCGAACGACGCCAGCACGCGGGGGAGGGCGGGCGGCTGCGGCACCGCGGGCGCAATCGGCGCGGCCGGCGCGGGGAGAATCGCGAGATCGCGCCACCGCAGGGGCGCAGCGGCGACGGGCTCGGGAATGCCCTTCAGGTCGTAGCCGGCACGCTCGCCGAACACCGCGCCGTCGCGCGAGGCGACGAGCGACTGGGTCAGGTCGTGGACGAGCACCTCACCGGTCTGCGCGGCCGCACACAGGCGCGCCGCGATGACGACGCTCATGCCGCTGAGATCGCCCTCGTTGGCGATCGGCTCGCCGGCGCTGACGCCGACGCGCGCCGCCAGCCCGATCGCACCCTCGGCCGCATCCAGGCGCTCGACGGAGTGCTGGATCGCGGCAGCGGCCTGGAGCGCGCCCAGCGCGCTGGTGAACGTCGCCATCGCCCCGTCGCCCATCGATTTCACGACGCGCCCGCCGGCGCCCTCCACGGCCGCGGCGATGTCGGCGAGGTGCGCGCGCACGATGCGATCCATCCGATCATCGCCGAGCCGCGCCAGCATCGCCGTCGAGTCGACAAGGTCGCTGAAAACGACGATCGCTATTCCCCGCACGCGCCCATGCTGGCGCAACCGCGCCAGGTCCGCTACCCTGCGCCGCGGTCGACCGATAGTCGCAGCCACCCGGAAGGACGCGCCCGCGCCACATACGCGGAGCCGCACAGGGTGGGGTCCGTGAGCGTCGACCCGCCTTCAGCGGAGGCTCTGCTTCGCTGTGCTATCTTGGCTGGTCGCGCGTGTTTTGCAGCCGCTGCGCGCGCCTCTCTCCGCTTTGACCCTTTACGACCCTTCGAGGAGTCGCCTTCGTGCCTCGTGTTGACGCCCCTCGCGTGCGACGTTCTTTCGCGCGCCTGGACAAGGCCATTGACGTCCCCAACCTGATCGACATCCAGCGTCGGTCGTTCGACTGGTTGGTGAACCCGGAAACCGGCGGCCTGCAGGGAGACGATCGACGACATCTCGCCGATCGAGGACTACACCGGCCACCTCGCCGTGAACTTCGGGGATCTGCACTTCGACGATCCCGCCGCGACGATCGACGAGTGCCGTGAGAAGGACCTGACCTACTCGCGCCCGCTGACCGTCACCGTCGCCTTCATCAACCACGAGACGGGCGAGATCCGCGAGCAGTCGGTCTTCATGGGCGACTTCCCGTGGATGACCGAGCGCGGCACGTTCATCATCAACGGCACCGAGCGCGTGGTCGTCACGCAGCTGGTCCGTTCGCCGGGCGCCTACCTGATGGAGCCCAAGGACCGTGAGAAGCAGGTCTTCATCGCGAACCTGATGCCGGCCCGCGGCTCCTGGCTGGAGCTCGAGATCGACAAGAAGGGCAAGGTCTTCGTCCGCATCGACCGCAAGCGCAAGCTGCCGGTCACGGTCCTGCTGCGCGCGATGACCTACAACCCCGAGACCGACGGGGCGGTCGAGGAGACCGAGGACGACATCGCCAAGCTCGACGCGGAGCTGCTCGAGCTGTTCGACAACTCGCTCTACATCCGCAACACGGTCGAGGCCGACACCGAGACCACGAAGACCAAGAAGGGCGCGCTGATCGAGCTCTTCAAGAAGCAGCGCCCGGGTGAGCCGCCGTCCGTCGACGCCGCCTACGCGCTGCTGCAGCAGCTGTTCTTCGACCCCAAGCGCTACGACCTCACGCGCGTCGGGCGCTACAAGCTCAACAGCCGCCTGAGCCTCGACATCGACCTCGACACGCGCCAGCTCACGCACGACGACATCCACGCGCTCGTGCGCGAGCTCGTGTCGCTGCCGAAGATCCTCGGGATCCCCGAGGACGGCGAGCTCGAGATCAAGGACTACGCCGCCGAGGCCGTCTCGATGGCGCGCGAGCCCGTCGCCGACCACCTCGACGAGTACGAGCACTTCGGCAACCGCCGCCTGCGCACCGTCGGCGAGCTGATCCAGGAGGCCTTCCGCATCGGCCTCTACCGCATGGAGCGCGTCGTCCGCGAGCGCCTCACGACCGAGGACGAGGACACGATCACGCCGCAGACGATCGTGAACATCCGCCCGTCGTCGCCGCGATGAAGGAGTTCTTCGGCTCCTGCGCAGCTGTCGCAGTTCATGGACCAGACCAACTCGCTGTCGGGCCTGACGCACCGTCGCCGCCTGAGCGCCCTCGGCGCCGGCGGCCTCACGCGCGAGCGCGCGCCGATCGAGGTCCGCGACGTCCACCCGACCCACTACGGGCGCATGTGCCCGATCGAGACGCCCGGAGGGCCCGAACATCGGCCTGATCGGCTCGCTGTCGAGCTACGCCGAGGTCTCCGAGCACGGCTTCGTGACGACGCCCTACCGCGTCGTCAAGGACGGCGTCGTCACCAACGAGCTCGTCCGCCTCGACGCGACGCAGGAGGAGACCGAAGCTGATCGCCCAGGCAAACGCCGAGGTCGATCGCCAAGACGGCAAGCTCAAGGGTCCCGAGGTCGTCTGCCGTACGCAGGCCGGCCAGTACGTGCACGGTCGCGCCCGAAGGAGGTCGACCTCATGGACGTCTCCCCGACGCAGATCTGGTCCGTCGCGACGGCGATGATCCCGTTCCTCGAGCACGACGACGCCAACCGCGCGCTGATGGGCTCGAACATGCAGCGCCAGGCAGTGCCGCTGCTCGAAGCCCGACGCGCCCGTCGATCGGCACCGGCATGGAGCGCCGCGCGGCGCTCGACACCGGCGACGTCCTGCTGGCCGAAAGCCGCCGGCACGGTCGCCTACGTCGACGCCGACACGATCATCGATCGAGCACGGCGAGGGCAAGGACGAGTACGAGCTGCACAAGTTCGCGCGCTCCAACCAGGGCACGCTGATCCACCAGAAGCCGCGCGTGAACGTCGGCGACACGGTCAAGGCCGGCGACGTCCTCGCCGACGGCTCCTCCACCGACCACGGCGAGATGGCGCTCGGCAAGAACCTGCGCGTCGCCTTCATGTCCTGGGAGGGCTACAACTTCGAGGACGCGATCATCCTGTCGCGCCGCCTCGTCTCGGAGGACGAGCTCACCTCGATCCACATCGAGGAGTACGAGATCGACGCCCGCACGACGAAGCTCGGCGACGAGGAGATCACGCGCGACATCCCGAACCGCTCGGAGGAGTCGCTGCGCAACCTCGACGACCGCGGCATCGTCCGCATCGGCGCCGAGGTCGAGCTCCGGCGACCTGCTCGTCGGCAAGGTCACGCCGAAGGGCGAGACCGAGCTGACGGCCGAGGAGAAGCTGATCCGCGCGATCTTCAAGGAGAAGGCGCGCGAGGTCCGCGACACCTCGCTGAAGGTGCCGCACGGCGAGGGTGGCGTCGTCATCGACGTCATGACCTTCAGCCGCGAGAACGGCGACGACCTGCCGCCCGGGGTCAACGACCTCGTGCGCGTCTTCGTCGCGAAGAAGCGCAAGATCTCCGAGGGCGACAAGCTCGCCGGGCGCCACGGCAACAAGGGCGTCATCTCGAAGATCGTCGACCAGCACGACATGCCGTTCATGGAGGACGGCACGCCGGTCGACGTCATCCTCAACCCGCTCGGCGTGCCGAGCCGCATGAACGTCGGCCAGATCCTCGAGACCCACCTCGGGTGGGCCGCTGCCGAGGGCTGGTACGACGACGGCACCGACGCCTTCAAGAACGCGCAGAAGAGCGGCACGAAGGTCTACACCGCGACGCCCGTCTTCGACGGCGCCTCGGTCGACTGACGTCGACACCGCGCTCGTGCAATGGCAGAAGGAGCACACCGCTGCCGGCGGCCAGATCAAGCATGGACATCGACGAGTCGCGTCCCGAGGGCCGCCGCGCGGCCGGCAAGTTCACGCTCTACAACGGCCGCACCGGCGAGCCGTTCGAGCAGCAGGTGACCGTCGGCTACATGTACATCCTGAAGCTGCACCACCTCGTCGACGACAAGATCCACGCGCGTTCGACCGGCCCGTACTCGCTCGTCACCCAGCAGCCGCTGGGCGGCAAGGCGCAGTTCGGCGGCCAGCGCTTCGGCGAGATGGAGGTCTGGGCGCTCGAGGCATACGGCGCGGCGTACACGCTGCAGGAGATGCTCACGATCAAGTCCGACGACACCGTCGGGCGCGTGAAGGCCTACGAGGCGATCGTCAAGGGCGAGAACATCGCCGAGCCGAGCATCCCCGAGTCCTTCAAGGTCCTGCTCAAGGAGATGCAGTCGCTGGCGCTCGACGTCAACGTCGTCTCCGAGGAGGGCGAGCGCGCCGAGATGCGCGACGAGGACGACGACCTGCTGCGCGCTGCCGAGGAGCTCGGCATCGACCTCTCCGGCGTCCGCGCCGGCGCGGGCGAGGAGGCCGCCGACGAGGCCGCGAGGACGCCGAGGACGACACCGACGCCGCTGACGCGCCGGCGACGACGAGAACGAACGACGACGTCGATGTCGACGTCGACGCCGAGATCGACATCCCGGCCGGAGGACGAGGCATACAGCATGATCGACATCAACAACTTCGACGCGATCGAGATCGGACTGGCGTCCTCCAAGCAGATCCGCGGCTGGTCCTCGGGCGAGGTCACCAAGCCCGAGACGATCAACTACCGCACCCTGAAGCCCGAGAAGGACGGCCTCTTCTGCGAGCGCATCTTCGGTCCCACCAAGGACTGGGAGTGCTACTGCGGCAAGTACAAGCGCGTCCGCTACAAGGGCATCGTCTGCGAGCGCTGCGGCGTCGAGGTCACGCGCTCCAAGGTGCGCCGTGAGCGCATGGGCCACATCGACCTGGCCGCGCCGGTCAGCCACATCTGGTTCTTCAAGGGCGTCCCGAGCCGCATCGGCTACCTGCTGGACATGGCGCCCAAGGAGCTCGAGAAGATCCTCTACTTCGCCGCGTCGATCGTGACGTGGGTCGACCAGGAGGCGCGCTGGCGCGACCTCCCGGTGCTCGAGGAGCAGATGCAGGAGGAGCTCGACCGCCTGCGCGCCGAGGAGAACGAGCGCGTCGGCGAGCTGCGCAAGTCGCGCGAGGCGCGCCTGGCCTACCTCGAGGACGGCTGCCAGGGCGACTTCGGCGACGAGGACCACCTCTGGGCCGAGTCGCTGGACATCAACGTCAAGAAGCTCTCCGACGAGGAGCGCAAGAAGCTCACGAACGAGATCAAGAAGACGTTCGCGACCGACATCGACGACACCCAGGCCTACTACGAGGACGCGCGTGAGCGCCTCAAGGACGTCTGGAAGCTGTTCGCCAACAAGGACGAGCCGGCCGAGGAGCCGCCCGCCGAGGGCGAGGACTGGCCGCTCGAGCACCTACGTCGAGAAGGACGCGGCGAAGGACGAGTTCAAGCCCAAGCTGATCATCGCGGACGAGACCTTCTTCCGTGAGCTCAAGCACAAGTTCGGCTCGGAGTTCGGCTTCGGCCGCTACTTCGGCGGCGGCATGGGCGCCGAGCACATCCGCGAGCTGCTGCGCGAGAAGGCCGAGTACGACCGCGAGGCGAAGCCGCGCAAGCCCTCCGAGGACCGCCTCTCCGGCGACGACCTGCGCCCGCAGGACCAGCCCGGGATCGTGCTCGGAGCACGAGCGCATCGACCTCGAGGACCAGGTCAAGAACGGCAAGGGCCAGAAGCAGGCCCGCGCGGTCAAGCGCCTGAAGGTGCTCAGCGCGTTCCTGAACTCCGACAACAAGCCCGAGCACATGATCCTCGAGGCCGTTCCGGTCATCCCGCCGGAGCTGCGCCCGATGGTCCAGCTCGACGGTGGCCGCTTCGCGACGTCGGACCTCAACGACCTCTACCGCCGCGTCATCAACCGCAACAACCGGCTCAAGCGCCTGCTCGACCTCGGCGCGCCGGAGATCATCGTCAACAACGAGAAGCGCATGCTGCAGGAGGCCGTCGACGCACTGTTCGACAACGGCCGCCGCGGCCGGCCCGTCACCGGCCCGGGCAACCGCCCGCTGAAGTCCCTGAGCGACATGCTCAAGGGCAAGCAGGGCCGCTTCCGCCAGAACCTGCTCGGCAAGCGCGTCGACTACTCGGGCCGCTCGGTCATCGTGGCCGGCCCGTCGCTGCGCCTGCACCAGTGCGGGCTGCCGAAGCTGATGGCCCTCGAGCTGTTCAAGCCGTTCATCATGGCCCAGCTCGTCGAGCGCAAGTCCGCGCAGAACATCAAGGCGGCCAAGAAGATGGTCGACTCGATGATCCCCGAGGTCTGGGACGTGCTCGAGGACGTCATCCACGAGCACCCGGTGCTGCTGAACCGCGCGCCGACGCTTCACCGCCTGGGCATCCAGGCCTTCGAGCCGGTGCTCGTCGAGGGCAAGGCGATCCAGGTCCACCCGCTCGTCTGCTCGGCGTTCAACGCCGACTTCGACGGCGACCAGATGGCGGTCCACCTGCCGCTGTCAGCGCCGAGGCGCAGGCAGAGGCCCGGATCCTGATGCTGTCGTCCAACAACATCCTGTCCCCCGCGCACGGCGCGCCGCTGGCGACGCCGTCGCAGGACATGGTGCTCGGCACGTACTACCTGACGTACGGGCCCGAGGCCGACGAGCTGCGCGGCGATCGATCCGCAGAAGACGAAGATCCACGCCTTCCGCACCGCGCAGGAGGCCGAGCTGGCCTACGAGAACAACATCGTCGAGCTGCACACCGGCGTCGGAGTACCGCCCGCGCGGTGAGGAGGAGGGCCACGTCCGCACGACGGTCGGCCGGATCATCTTCAACGACAAGATCCGCCGTGCGCTGCGAGGTCTCGCTCGGGCGCGAGGTCCCCGCGGCCGAGTTCCCCTACGTCAACCAGCCGATGAAGAAGCGCGACACCGTCCGCCTGGCGGACACGCTCGTGCAGCTCTACGGCGCGTCGGCGATCTCGCAGGTGCTCGACGCGTTCAAGGACCTCGGGTTCCACTACGCGACGCAGGCCGGCATCACGATCTCCAAGAACGACGTCGTGATCCCGCCGAACAAGCAGGAGATCCTCAAGGGCTACGAGGAGCGAGGTCGCCGAGATCCAGGGCAACTACGACATGGGCCTGATCACCCAGGAGGAGCGCCACGAGGCGGTCGTGGACCAGTGGAACGCCGCGACCGACGAGGTCGCCGCGGCGATGGAGGAGCACTTCGACACGCTCAACCCGATCTTCATGATGGCCGACTCGGGTGCCCGTGGCTCGTTCAAGCAGATCCGCCAGCTGGCGGGCATGCGCGGCCTGATGGCCAACCCGAAGGGCGAGATCATCGAGTACCCGATCAAGGCCAACTTCATGGAGGGCCTGAGCGCGATCGAGTACTTCTTCTCGACCCACGGTGCCCGTAAGGGCCTCGCCGACACGGCGCTGCGCACCGCGGACTCCGGCTACCTGACGCGCCGTCTCGTCGACGTCGCCCAGGACGTCATCATCCGCGAGCTCGACTGCGGCACCGACGAGGGCATCGACATGCTCGTCTACACGCCGACGGGCGACGTCAACGACAACCTCATCGGCCGCATCGCGACCGAGGACATCAAGACCAAGCGCGGGCGCGTGCTCGTCGAGAAGGGCAAGGAGATCGACCGCGCGGAGGCCGCCGAGATCGGCGAGGCCTTCCTCGAGGAGCGCGACAAGGGCGGCGAGGTCCGCGTCGCGCGTTCGCTCGACGCTGAAGTGCATCGCCCAGCACCGGCGTGTGCCAGGCGTGCTACGGCCGCGCGATGGCGACCGGCAAGCTCGCCCAGATCGGTGACGCGGTCGGCATCGTCGCCGCGCAGTCGATCGGTGAGCCCGGCACGCAGCTGACGATGCGTACGTTCCACACCGGCGGCGTCGCCGGCGCGGACATCACGCACGGCCTGCCGCGTGTCGTGGAGCTGTTCGAGGCGCGCAAGCCCAAGGGCCTGGCGAAGATCGCCGAGCAGGACGGGCACGGTCGCCATCGAGGAGACCGAGAAGCCGCTGACGGTCGTCGTCACCGACGACGACGGGCGAGGAGCACCGCTACCCGTTCCCGCGCCGCACGCGCCTGTTCGTCGACGAACGGCGAGAAGATCGAGGCGGGCAAGCAGCTCAACGAGGGCTCGCTGTACCCGCACGAGCTGCTCGCGCTGCGCGGCCGCACCGAGACCGAGCGCTACCTCGTCAAGGAGGTGCAGGAGGTCTACAAGTCCCAGGGCGTCGACATCAACGACAAGCACATCGAGCTGATCGTGCGTCAGATGCTCAAGAAGGTCCGCGTCGACCAGAAGGGCGACACGGGCTACCTGCCCGGCCAGTTCGTCGACCGCTACGACTTCGCGCGCGTCAACGACGAGGTCAAGAAGGCCAAGGGCGAGACCGCCCAGTACGAGGAGATCATCCTCGGCATCACGAAGGCCTCGCTGAACACGGACTCGTTCCTGTCGGCGGCCTCCTTCCAGGAGACGACGAAGGTGCTGACCGACGCCGCGCTCGAGGGCAAGAAGGACACCCTCAACGGCCTGAAGGAGAACGTCATCATCGGGAAGCTGATCCCGGCGGCGACGGGCCTCAAGCGCTACCGCCGCATCGAGATCGAGCCGGCCGAGCCGCTGCCGCGTGGCGACGACGGCGGCCTGCTCGACGACGACCTCGCGGCGCTGGGCCTCGAGGACGCGGACTCCCTCGGCGGCTTCGGGTCGGCGTTCAACGACGACATCGCCTCCCTCGAGGAGA
>CAVXAS010000005.1:0-217104 GCA_963759825.1 Paraconexibacteraceae bacterium
CGCCGGCGCCGGGGTCGGCTGTTCTCGACGCGGGGCTGCTCCGCCCCCGCGGGCCACGCAGGCGTACCATCCTTGCCATGTGGGGGTCCCGCGTCGCTCCGCTAGCTGCTGCCGCTGTCCTCGCTGGCTGTGCCGACGGCCAGCAAAAAACAGACTGAGATTTCCGCGACCCCGAAACCCGCCGCGCGCAGCAGCGCGCCGGCCTACACGCCGCCAACTGCTGATCCGGCGCCTGACCTGACAGCGACCAACCACGCACTACGCCAGCTCGTCAACGACTACTACTCCGCGGTCACGGACCGGGACTACGAGAGTGCGTGGGAGCGCCTGAGCAGCCACTTGCGCGATGAGTACGGCGGCTACGACTCTTGGGTGCAGGGCCACGAGGCCACCACGTCGGTCGAGGCGACCGGCATCAGCGCTCACGCCACGAGCCTCAGCCGAGGGACGGTGACGTTCAGCGTCGAGTCCGAGGACCACGACGCCTGCGGCGACGACGTCTCGCAGCTGTTCAAGGGGACTTGGACACTGGCGCGCCGCGCTGGCACCTGGATCATCAAGACGTCGAAGGTCGAGAAGGTCACGGGGGCCACGCCGGTGGTCGATCCGGCGAAGTGTCCTGACCCGGGCCCGTCGGCCTCATCCCGCTCTGCCGACGCCGCTTACGACTACGACACGACCGAGGTGTGCTACCCCGCGTTCAACCTCCCGGCCGTGGATCTGCCCGCCGTCGATCTACCGCCGGTCGATCTACCAGCCACGACGATCAACGGGCATCACTACCCAGCGCGGCATATTCCCGGCCGCCACATCCCGGGACGGCACATCTCCAGCCGGCGGGTTGGGCGCACCTGCGTTGACGTGCCGCGTGCGTTCTCGCCTGAGCGCAGCACGATCTTCGACGACGCCGCGTACCCGCGTCTAGATGCCGACTACTCGCCCGGCCTGACCACGGGTCTCTGGGATCGCTCGGGCTCGTCAATCAACGTTCCCGACTACACCGCGCCCGGGTTCGCGGAGTACAACGCCGCCGGCTTCCCCAAGAATCAATACGTGCGCTCGTATGTCCGGCGCGACGGAACGCTTGTCCGAGGCTACTGGCGCAACAGCCCATCGGACGGGCTTGCGACCTGTCACATCATCAGCTGCTGATCACTTGTGGCGCGTGCGCTCCCGAGCGAATGTCCACGCCGCGCGCCATCCTTGCGCTGCGCGCGGACCATCAAGCCGCCGCGACGTCGATGAGACGATTCGGGTAGATGTCTGACACGCAGAGCCGGATCGCATTTCCGCTGCACTCGAGCGTCGAGCTGTTTGACAATCGCCGGGCGCTCCGTCCGACCGGACGTGTCAAGCAGGCCGCCGTCCTGTTCGACGAGGTGTGGATCGGAGCGGGATGCTCACGGTCGACATCGCCGATTCGTTCTCGTCGTCGTGGTGGCACCCGCCCGACAAGCTCAGCCCCAAGCGTCGTCAGGAGCTGCGGTCGCATGAGCCCCCGGCGAGCGGTTCACGATCGGCTTCGGGAAACAGGAGGCCAGGGGCCAACCGGCCGAAGCGCCGGACTTCGTCTATGAAGGGTCGATCGTGGCCCGGCACGTTGGCGAGTTCCACACGGCGATCCTCGACGAACTCGCCGCGCTTGAGCCGGACTGGCTGAGGGTGATCACGCTTGGGGGCGGAAGCCTTTCCGGCGGGGTTGGCCGCCTGCATTCGCGACTCAACTGGCAGGATCGGGGGCATAACCTCGCCAGCGTCCTACCGACGCTGAGCGAGTTCGAGCGAACTTTCGTTCAGAAGGCTTTCAACAGGGAGCGGTTATCGCCAACGACCTCGGCGCGGCGATCGGTGTCACAGAGCTGTTCGAGCCCATGGCTCGGTTGCGCGGTCTTGCACCCGTGCTTCGGGCGAGACGGCGCTCCGCTCGTCGTGCCGGACATCAGCGCCGTTCCGTGGGAGCAGGTGCTCGCGTTTCGCGAACACGGTGGGTCCCAGGAAGCGCGGTCCGAGTTGCGCGAGTTCGAGCGGCTGGCCGAGGCTGAAGGCCCCGAGGACGCGGGCGAGTATCTCATCCGCGTGGGGCACAACGTCGTGTCGGCGTACAGCGCAACGGTTGAAGAGCTTCGACCGAAGCTAGGGGACGAGGTGGCCCGCCAGAACTCATCTCTCGCGGTCGGCATCGTTCCGTATGCCGGGCAGGCCCTCGGAGCCGTCGTTGGACTCGCCGACGTCGCGGCACAGCAACGCACCTTCTCGCGTAGCGCTACGGCGGCGCTTATGTGCCTCGAGCCCTGATCAGCAGAATGTCTTCGGATGCCGCAGCCCGACGAGGTAACGGAGACAGAGGCCGACCAGTTCGCCGCCAGCGTGGCCGAGCTGGTTGCAGGCTTTGGCGGCTTCACCAGCGGCCCGCACGCCGCTCACGATCTCCTCGCGCTGACCATGTACGAGCGGTGCCGGGGACTGTTTCGTGCCGTGCGGCTGCTCGTGGAGAACCGACTGATCCACGAAGCCATGGCGCTGAACCGCCCACTGTTCGAGGAGTCGATCGCCCTCGTCGAGCTGGCTTCAGTGCCGGACACGAAACGTGTGGAACTGATCGTCGGGTGGGGCCTCAAGTCCCTCGCCGACTACGAGGGGATCCTGCACGACGTCACGGTCGACGCCGACGCCAAGGCTCAGGCACTGGCTTCCGCGAGCGAGTCTCGGGACCGGCACATGGCGTATGCCCAGAGCTTTGGCGTATCACCTCGGCAGAGCTCTCCCAACATCAAGAATCTGGTCGCCAAGCATTCAGACGGAGTCGGCTACATCGACTATCGGCTCAGCCATCACTTCGTCCACAGCTCGCTGACGATCACTCAGGCGCGTCGGGCTAGTGAAGGCGGCGTCGAGGTGGTCGGCGCGCCAGGGACGGGCGACGAGTGGACGACGGGACTCGTGCTGTCGGCATGCGATTCGATGCTCCACGCGTGTCGCGCGATCTGTGTGATCCTCGGCTGGGACGAACCGGGCGATCTGGCGTCTCGCTTCGCAGAGCTCGAGACATTCGCCGCGCGCACGCCGCCGCGGCTCTGACGGCCGCAACGTGGAAGCAGCGTGGAAGCGGCGCGACGCAGGAGGTCGCAGTCGGTGGTGTAGCTCGGAGGCCGGTCGCGTCCAGATCCCGGGATCGTGCAGCGCAACCGTAGGACGTCGCAGGAGACGCCCGCCCCTGATAAGGAAGAGGTCCCAGGTTCGAGTCCTGGATCGCCCACTCGGAACGAGCCCCGCAACGCGGGGCTCTTGCGTTCCGGACACGCGGCGCCTCCGGCTGCGGGGGATTCAAGCAGCGTTCTCGTTCAGGATCTCCTGCGTCGTCGAGCACGCGACCGTCGCGATGACCGCGAGAGACGCGGTCCCCTCTCACCGTGCGGCGTACCGGAAGCCGGTGGAGAACCCACCGTTGACGCTGAACGGCCCGACCGTCGCAGTGCAGTTGTTGTTCGGCCCGCGCGTTGCTGAGGTCGTGTCGTCGGCGATGTCAGGTTGTAGAGCGTGATCCTAGCCGCGGTCGGCCCGAGTCTCAGCAGCGATCCGGCACGCAGCGACGCCGTGATATTGCAGGTCATGTTCGCCGGACACGTCTGCACCGGCGTCGTGCAGCTGGGAACACCTAGCAGCGGGCGCACGAGTGCCGTGGCGCCGCAGCTGACCGTCGTCGGGGCCGCCATCGCGGCGGGCGCCGCCGCCAAACCGCAAGCCGTGATCGCCAAGGCCGCCACACCCGAGCGCTTGAAGCACCTGTTCATGCCCATCCCCGTTCGGTGACGCCCCGTCCCGAGCCGGGACTAGGGCTGTTCGCTTGCGGACGCTATCGGACGACGCGCCGGTTCCCAGCAATCGCGCAGCTGGGCCGGCACGGTGGAAGCATCTTGGAGGCGGCAGATCGCAGCATGCGAGCAGCCCGCGACCCGCAGGTTCGAGTCATATCGCCCACTCTTTGTCGTCCGCCGTGCGGCGACGTCCCGTGTGCCGCCAGTAGGGTCACGTTGATGCGACGGCTCGGGGCGATGACTGTCGCGGCGATATGCGCGGTCGGTGTGCCTGGTTGCGGCGGCGAACGTGAGAGTCGGAGCCCCGCCGAGGATCGCAAGCAGATCGAGGCGGTCTACATCCGTTCGATCACGGTGAGCAGTCCGAAAGTCGACTGTCGCGAGACAGTGAGCCGGAGTTCGTCACCCGCTACTACCTCACCCACGCGAACTGCCGGCGTGCAAGCCGCGGTAGCGACGTCGCCACGGGTGCCGAGGTGACAGTAACGTCGCTTGACGGCGATTTCGCAAAGGCGACGGTCGTGGCCGGTGGCCCTGGGTTCAAGGACGTGCGCGGGACGATCAAGTTCGCGCGCGCGGGCGCCGTGTGGAAGATCCACGACTGGGGCGCGGACTACATGCGCTCGTTGTTGACCGCCGGGGTCGCCGGCGTGAGGGAGCTTCCGCGCTCGGTGTCGCGCTGCGTTGGGCGCCAGCTGAACCGGCTGAGCGGACATCAGGTGCGTGCCATCGTTCGCGCCACCCTCCGCGGGAACACGGCGCCGCGCGAGTCGCCGGCGCTCTACGAACAGTGCGTTCGTCGCGACGCCGCGGGTGTCCGCCGGCGCTTGGAGCCGAGGCTCCGTCGCATGCTGCAGGCGGACCCACAGCTGAAACCAATCGCTGATTGCTCTGCGCAGGATGCGCGAGACGCCGATCGATCATCTGCTCGATGCCTTCAAGCTCGAGCAGGCCGCGAAGGCCGCCGCGGGAGCCTGCATCGCGCAGAACGCTCAGAAGAACCTGGGCTGATCGGCTCCCCAAAGCAGCCCGCCCGCCTAACGCCGCAGGCTCAACGCCGTCGTCACGGTCCGCGCGTTCCCGCTGCGGTCGCGCACCGTCATCGTGACCGTCAAGGAAACGCGGCGGGCGCGGGCGAGCCGCGCGCGCACCAGCCAGCGGGCGGATGCGGACCGCGAACGACCCCGCTCCGCCGACGGTGGCGTGGACGCCTGCCCGATCTTCACGCCGGCCGGCCGGCGGCCAAAGCCAAGCCGCCGTGCATCGCGCGCGCTGAGCTTGACGACCGCCGAGGTCGAGCACGCCTCCGAGCAGGTGATGACCAACTTGATGCCGTTGCGCAGGGAGTTGGCGAGAAAGCGCGAGCGGACGCTTGTTCGCACAACCGGGGGAATGCGGTCGACCGTGACGATCGGCGGCTTGATCGGGGCCGGCGGCGGCGGTGGTGGGGTTGCAGGCGGCGGCGGTGGCGGTGGGGGTGGCGGCCCCGGATCCCTCGGTGTCGGCTCCGCGGTCTGGACCGACTCGCAGTCGCCGGCGTCCTCGTCGCGCGGATCGTTCGTGAGGCTGTCGACGCCGTCGCCACATTCGATGAAGTCGAAGTCGAGGTCGCGGCTGTTGATCGCGTCGTCGTCTGCGTCACCGGCGAGGAAGTCCTCGCCTGCCGCACCGTCGAGCTGGTCGCGTCCCGGTCCCCCGAGGAGCGCGTTCTCGCCGGAGTTGCCAACAAGCACGTCGTCCCCCGCACCGCCGAGCACTGCCTCGACGTCGGTCTGGACGCTGTCGCCTTCCTGCGCTTCCCCGTCGTCGCCGGCCTGCCCGTCGAGGTCGACCTCCACGCCGCTGCTGCGCGTGGAGTAGTCCACGGCGTCGAAGCCGTCGAGGCCGCTCAGCAGGTCTGCCCCGTCGCCGCCGTCGAGCAGGTCGTCGCCGGAACCACCCGTGAGCTGGTCGTCGCCGGTACCGCCCCAGATCACGTCGACGTCCGGACCGACGCTGTCGCCCTCGCCCGCCGCACCGTCGTCGCGCGGCGCGCCGTCGAGATCGACTACGACCGGCGCGCTCCGAGCCGAGTAGTCGACCGCATCGGTGCCGTCACCGCCGAGCAGCACGTCTGCGCCACCGCCTCCATCGACGATGTCGTCGCCGGCGCCGGCCACGATGAAGTTGTCGCGACCATCGCCTGTGAGGACGTCATCGAGCACGGAGCCGATGATGTGCTCGACGTCCGTCCCGACGAGATCGTTGCGGCCCGGCAGGCCGTCGTTGGCGACGCCGTCGAGGCTGACCTCAACCGCGCCCTTGATCCCGCCCGCGTAGCTGACGGTGTCGGCGCCGTCGCCGCCCGAGAGTGTGCTGCCTGGTCCGGTGTCTGTGCCGTTGGCGCCGAACGTGCAGAAGGTGTTGCCGTCGGCGCCGATGAGGATGTCGTCACCCGCCTGTCCCGCGACGCTGTCGCCACCGTTTACCGGGCCGAGCGTGTCGTCGCCGCCGCCACCGATGAGCACGTCGGCTTCGCACGGCTGTGAGCCGCCACTGCCGCCGTCGAGGCGATCGTTGCCGCCACCACCATCGATCCAATCGCTGCCGACCCGCCCGTTCAGCTCTTCGGCGTCGGCGGTTCCGATGATCACGTCGGGCCCGAAGCCGCCATAGACGACCTCGAAGTCGCTGTGGATGTTGTCGGCTCGTCCGTTGGGACCGTCGCCTGGCTGATCGTCGAGCGTGATCGTGGTGGGGTCGTCGGAGCTGACGTCATCGAGTCGCGCCCGTCTCCGCCGGAGAGGTCGTCGCCGGCGGTGCCCGGCGCGTCGAGGGTGACAACGTCGTTTCCGGCTCCGCCGTCGAGATCGTCGGCTTGCGTGCTCGCGCCGAGCAGGCGGTCGTCGCCGTCGCCGCCCTGCACCGTCACCGGCACGGCGATGTCGTCGGAGGTGTTGAACTCGTCGTGACCTGCGCCGAGGCTTACGGTCATGACGATCACACCGGCCTTCGGGCACTTGGTGACGTCCGGAAACAGCGGCTCCGGCGCCTGGCATCCGCTGCCGACGGTGACCGGGCGGTTGCCCGAGACCACGTAATCGGTCACGGACACGGAAACGGTGACTCCATCAGCCAAGCCGTCGTTGTCGGTGATGCGCAGCACGCCTGCGTTCACGTCGACAACGACCGCATCGCCGGCGTCGCGCACGCCGCAGCGATCGTCGCCGCCAGCACGCAGGTCTTCACGAACCGACGGACATCCCCCATACCGCGGAGTATCCGTCAGACCGGAAACTAGGCGCGATGCGAGACGACGTTCACGAGCGTGCCGCTCGGCTCCCGCAGCATGAAGCGGCGCACGCCCCAATCCTCGTCGCGCAGCGGATAGACGATCTCGCGACCCTGCTCGACGGCGCGGGCGTGAACGGCGTCGACAGCGTCCACGCCCACCGAGATCCCCGGCGCGGACGGGTCGTCGTTGCTGATGATGTTCACCTGCACCGACGGGTTGGCCGGCGACGCGACGGTCGCAACCCAACCGATGTCCATCGCTTCCTCGAAGCCGAGCAGATCAACGAAGAAGGCCCCGCGTCTCGGCGGGCCGGTCGGACTTGATGTTGGGGACTGCCCTGCTGCTGGACATGGCTCACGTTCTAGCGCACAGAACGTGCGAGCCGCCGGCTCTTTCGAACCGGCGGCTCAGCCTGCACGTTCGCGGCCCGCGCGGCGAGGTTGGTGGCGCGGGCCGCAGGCTCCCAGCTATGTGCGGCGCTCGAGATCGGCGACCTCGGCCGCCTTGTCCTCAGCGTGCTCCACTGCGCTGTCGCGCTCTTCCTTGGCCTCACCCTTGCGCTCTTCCTTCTGGCCCTCGTTGCGAAGGCCGGCGTGATCGGCGAGGTCACCAGCCGCCTGCTTGACGCGGCCTGAGATCTTGTCGGAAATATTGCTCATGGTTGACGCCTACCCGGGAGCGCAGGCGGCACGCGGGGATGTTCCCCGCCGAACGTCCGTCACGCGACGGCGTCGCCGGCGTCGGTTTCCAGCACGCCGAGACGATCTGAGAGCGCGAGCAGATCGATCGTGCGCCGGACCGCACCCTCGTGCGGGCACAGCGTGACCAGCCGGCGGTCCGCGCCACGCAGCCGGTTGTACAGGTTGACGAGCTCCGACAACGCGCTCGAATCGACGAACGTCGTGCGTCGCAGGTCCACGACGACGGCCCCGACGGTGCAGTCCGACACCGTGCGGTCGATGAGCGCCACGAGTTCGTCGCGTCGCGCGAGATCCCATTCGCCCGCTAGCTCGATGAGGCAGTCCGGCGATGTCACTCAGCGGACGCTATCCGCTACGCCCACGCATCACCAGAAGATGTTCGTCGTCGGCCCGCCGCGCCAGCAAGCCGCGCTCCACCAGCAGCTTTGCCGCCCGCCCAGCAGCGGGCCGAGTGGCCCGAGCATGACCGCGCCACCGGAATGCAGGAACGCCGGCGCAGCGACGCACAGCCGATCGATCACCGCGCGGCGGGGGTTGGAGACGATCACGTCGAACCGCTCACCCGCGAACGGCCCGATGAGGTCACCGCGCACCGCGCGCGCACGCCGTCATCTGGGCGCTCAACACCGCACGCCGGCGCCGGGTGGGCGCCGCGCCAGCTCGTCGCGCAACGCCGCGGCAAGCAGCCACGTGTCGCGGCACGGTCGGAAGGTCCCCGGCAGGGTCACCACACGCATGGGCCGGGTAGTAACCGGTCGTGCCTCCGCTGACACCACCGCTGAGCGGAGACGCCACCGACGTCGCGTACTGGCGGAGGGTCTTCGACGAACCCGGTCCGATGACGATCGGCGTCGAGGAAGAGCTCATGGTCCTGGACGCCGAGACGCTGGATCTCGTCCCGCTAGCCGCGTGCCTGGCGGACGACGCCGGCGACGGTCGCCTGCGCACCGAGCTGCCGGCAGCGCAGCTGGAGCTGGTGACGTCAGCTGCGCCGACGGTCGACGCTGCGATCGAGGAGCTACGCGCGCTGCGCAGCACTGCTGCCGACCTCGCAGCCGCCCGCGGACTCACGCTTGCGGGCGCCGGCGTGCACCCGTTCGCGCGACCCGCCGGCGAGATCACGCACGGCCAGCGCTACGCGCGGATCCTCGACGAGTACGGGCCGGTCGCCCGGCGCCAGCTCGTCTTCGGCATGCACCTGCACATCGCCGTCCGCGGTGCCGACCGCGCGCTCGCCGTTTACAACGCGCTGCGCGAACGCCTGCCGCTGATCGCCGCGGTCGCCGCCAACGCACCGCTCTACGACGGCGCCGACTCGGGCCTCGCGTCCGTGCGCCCGCTGCTCGGCGGGCTGCTCCCGCGCCAAGGCGTCCCACCCGCGTTCGCGAGCTGGGACGAGGTCGCCGCCACGCACGCGTGGGGCCAGGCGTCGTGCCGCGTCCCGGACGCCGCGTCGTGGTGGTGGGAGGCACGGCTGCACCCGCAGTGGGGCACGATCGAGGTCCGCGTGCCCGACACGCAGACCACGGTCGCCGAGAGCGCGACGATCGCCGCGTTCGTCCACAACGTGGTCGCCGAGCTCGCCGCCCGCCACGACGAGGACGACCTGCCAGCGCCGGCCGCGACCTGGCGGATCGCCGAGAACCGCTGGAGCGCGTGCCGCTACGGCCTCGACGCTGAGCTCGCCGACCCACGCACGGGCGCTCGCACCCCCGTCCGCGAGCTGGTTGCCGTCCGCGAGAACGGCGCCGGGCGGCTGCGCGCCGTCGCACAAGAGCGCGGCATCCACGACGCCACCGCGTGGCTCGCGGAGCGCTTCACCGCCTGACGGCCGGGTACGCAAACGAACCGATGATCCGCTCCCCCGCGCCACGCGGACCAGCGTCCGCTGCTCTGCTGGACCGCCTCACCGGGCCGCCCGGCCCGCTGCGCATCTCAGCGCCCGAACCCGCCGAGCCGCTCATCGACGAGGACTTCCAGCTCGCGCTGACCGTCTGCTACGAGCTGCACTACCGCGGCCTGCCCGGGGTCGACGAGCGCTGGGAGTGGGACCCCGACCTGCTTGCGATCACGCGCGCGCTCGAGGAGCGCTTCGAGCTCGCGCTGCGCGAGCAGGTTCGCGTCCCCGACGTGCTGCCGTCCGGCCAGATCGACGTCGCGCTGCGCGCGCTTGCCGCGGCCGACGACGGCCCGTCGCTCTCGCGTCACCTCCAGCGCGACGGCACGCTCGCCCAGTACCGCGAGTTCGCCGCGCATCGCTCGATCTACCAGCTCAAGGAAGCCGACCCGCACTCCTTCGCGATCCCGCGCCTGCACGGCGCTCCCAAGGCAGCGCTGATCGAAATCCAAGCCGACGAGTACGGCCGCGGCCAGCCCGACCGAGTCCACGCGACGCTCTTCGCCAAGACGCTGCGCGCACTCGGGCTGGACGACCGCTACGGCGCCTACGTCGACCACGTCCCCGCGATCACGCTCGCCACCAACAACCTGATGACGCTCTTCGGCCTGCACCGCCGCTTGCGCGGCGCGCTCGTCGGCCACCTCGCGCTGTTCGAGATGACGAGCGCCGTGCCCAACCGCCGCTACGGCGACGGCCTGCGTCGCCTCGGCGTGGACGATCCCGACACGCTGGACTTCTTTGACGAGCACGTCGAGGCCGACGCCGTCCACGAGAGCGTCGCCGCCGTCGATCTCGCCGGCGGCCTCGTCCGCGACGAGCCCGAGCTGGCCGACGACGTGCTCTTCGGCGCCTGCGCGCTGCTGCACGTCGAGGCGCGCTGGGCGCAGCACCTGCTTGACGCGTGGGAAGACGACGTCAACTCGCTGCGCCTGCCGCTGGACGACGACATGGCCGCGCTGGCGTCATGACCGCGCGCATCACGCCGTATCGCGACGGCCCGCTGCTCGTGCGCGGCCCGTTCGAGCTCATCGACCAGGACGGTAACGCGATCCCATGCCGCGGCGAGACGATCGCGCTCTGCCGCTGCGGGCGTTCGCGCATCCGCCCGTTCTGCGACGGCTCCCATCAGCTCACGCGCTTCAGCGCGCCGAGCGAGCGCGAGGATCGGCGATCCTAGGCGACAGACTCCCGCGCTTCCCCGAGTCCTCGCGCGGAAGGGTCCGAGCTGAGCGGGCCTATACTCGTGTCGCAGGCCCCGCAACCCGCCGCGAGGAGCGCGACGACGTGCAGGAAATGGTGATCTACGGCGTGAGCTTCGACATGGTCGGCAAGCAGCCGATCGTCTTGTTGAAGACCGTCGACTCCAACAAGTTCCTGCCGATCTGGATCGGGCATCCTGAGGCAGCGGCGATTTTGATGAAGCTCCAGGGCGCCACGACACCGCGCCCGATGACGCACGACCTGATGGTCGAGATGCTCGGCGAGCTGGACGTGCGCTGCACCCAGGTCGCGGTCACCGAGCTGAAGGACAACACGTTCTTCGCGCAGGTCACGCTCGCGGTCAACGGCAAGGAGATCGAGATCGACTCGCGGCCTTCGGATGCGCTCGCGCTCGCGGTCCGCTCCGGCGCGCCGATCTATGCCGCCGAGGAGGTCATCGCGGAGTCGGCGATCGAGTTCGAGCACGAGGTCGAGGACACCGAGGAGGTCGTCGACCGCTTCAAGGAGTTCCTCGATCAGGTCACGCCGGAGGACTTCGCCGGCGACGAGTAGTGGCCGCGGTCGTCTTCTACTTCGACCTCGGATCGCCGTATGCGTACCTGACGGCCGAGCGCGTCGACGCGCTGTTCGAGGTGCCGGTGACGTGGCAGCCGGTGCTCCTCGGGGGGATCTTCAAGCACGCGGGCCGTGGGTCGTGGGCGCTGACCGGGCGCCGCGAGGAGGGCATGGCGGACGTCGAACGGCGCGCGCGCGATTACGGCTTGCCGGCGCTGGTGTGGCCGGACCCGTGGCCGAGCGACTACGTGTACGCGATGCGCGCCACAACGGCGGCGTTCGACGCCGGCCGTGGACGTGAGTTCACCCTCCATGCGTTTCGCGACCAGTTCCAGCGCGGGCTCGGCATGGACGTCGCGGCCAATGTCGACGCCGTCGCTGCCGCCGTTGGCCTGCGGCTCGACATCGAGCCGGCGAAGCTGCGCCTCCGCGAGGCGACGCAGGCAGCGTTTGATCGCGGCGTGATCGGCGTGCCGACGGTTGCCGTCGGCGACGAGCTGTTCTGGGGTGACGATCGCCTGGAGGAGGCGTGTTCGATCTCCGCGACCTGAGCGTGCCGATCGTCGGCGCGCCGCTTGCAGGCGGACCGTCGACGCCGGCGCTTGCCGCCGCTGTTACGCAGGCCGGCGGCCTCGGCTTCGTCGCGGCGGGCTACAAGGCCGCCGAAGCGGTCGCCGACGACATCGCCGCGGTGCGCGACGCGACAGCGGGACCGTTCGGCGTGAACGTCTTCGTCCCCACACCGGCGCCGGCGGACCCCGAGGTCGTGCGCGGGTACGTCGAGCGCATCGGCGGCGGCGAGCCACGATTCGACGACGACGACTGGGACGCCAAGCTCGCGCTGCTGCGCGACGAGCGGCCGGCCGTCGCGTCGTTCACGTTCGGTCTGCCACCCGACGAGGTCGTGCGCGAGCTGCAGGCGGCCGGCGTAGCCGTCTGGGTGACCATCAACACGCCGGACGAGGCGGCGGTGGCTGCGCGGCGAGCGAACGCGCTGGTGGTGCAAGGCGCCGAAGCCGGAGGCCATCGCGGTGGCTTCACCGACAGCGACGACGAGCCGATCGCATTGCTGGAGCTGCTGCGCCTGATCGACAGCGACCTCCCGCTGGTTGCCGCCGGTGGCATCGCCGACGCCGCGGGCGTGGCCGCCGCTCGGGCCGCGGGCGCCGCGGCGGTGCAGGTCGGCAGCGCGCTGATGCTCGCGCCCGAGGCGGGCACGAACCCAGCCCAGCGCGCGGTGCACGCGGCGCCTGGAGAGACGCGCCTGACGCGCGCGTTCAGCGGACGCCGCGCCCGCGGCATCGTCAACGCGTTCATGCGCGAGCACGAAGCCGCTGCGCCGAGCGCCTACCCCGAGATCCACCACGCCACCAGCGCCCTACGCGCCGCGGCGCGCGAGCGCGGCGACACCGACGCCTTCAACCTCTGGGCCGGCGTCAACCACCACCACGCGCAGGCGCTGCCGGCCGCGGAGATCGTGCGGCAGCTAGCCGAGCATCCGTGAGATCAGCTCGTCGAAGCCGATCCCGGCGGCCTCGGCGGCCTGCGGCAGCAGCGACGTCTCGGTCAGCCCCGGGATCGCGTTGACCTCGAGGATCGTCAGCTCACCGTCCTCACCGAGCATCAGGTCGACACGTGAGAAGCCGCTGCAACCGAGCGCGCGGTGCGCGGCGAGCGCGAGCTCGTGCGCCCGCGCGGTCGTCGGCGTCGTCGAGCTGCGCGGGACACTCGAAGCGCGACCCGCCGATCGTGTAGCGCGCGGCGAAGTCGTAGAAGTCCTCACCGACGGGAATCGCCTCGACCACCGGCAGCGCCTCGTCGCCGAGCACGGAGACCGCGAGGTCGCGGCCGTGGACGTAGTGCTCGAGCAGCACCTTCGTCGAGTAGCTGAAGGCGGCCACCAGCGCGGCCGGCACATCCGCGGCGGTCGCCGCGAACTTGATGCCGAGCGCCGAGCCCTGGTCGGCCGGCTTGACGACGAGCGGGAAGCCGAGCCGCTCCTCGATCGCCGGCAGCGCCTCGGCGGCCCCGAGCTCCTTGAACGCCTGCTCGTTGAACGACACGAACTCCGGCGTCGGCAGCCCGGCGTCGCGGAACGCGTGCTTGGCCAGGACCTTGTCGGCACAGCGGATGCACGCGCTGACGCCGCTGCCGGAGTGCGGGATCCCGAGCACCTCGAGCAGCTCCTGCACCGTGCCGTCCTCGCCGTCGCGCCCGTGCAGCGCGACGAACGCGCAGTCGGGCTGCAGCGTGCGCAGCTGCGCGACGAGGTCGTGCCCGACGTCGAGCGCGGTCACCTCATGGCCGAGGCGCCGCAGCGCATCCTCGACGCGCGCGCCGGAGACGAGCGAGACCTCGCGCTCCAGCGAGCGCCCGCCCTTGAGGACGACGACCTTCACGACGACGACGTGCGGCGCGTGTCTTCGCGGCGCGGCGGCAGCGAGACGACGTTCTCGGGCGCCGGCTCTGCGCGCTGGGGCTGCGGCCGGCGCTTGCCGGTGAGCGAGCCGAGCAGGTCGAGCTGGCTGTCGGCAACCTCGGCGATGCGGCGGATGCCCTCGCGTAGCTGGTCGTCGGCCATCGTCGCGAACGACAGGCGCATCGCAGTGGCGCCGCGCCCGTCGAGGTAGGCGGCGCGCCCCGGCACGAAGGCGACGTTGCGCGTCAGCGCCTTCGCGAGGAGGTCGGTTGTGTCGATGCCCTCGGGCAGCGTCGCCCAGATGAACATCCCGCCCTCGGGCTTCGTCCAGCTCGCGTCGTCGGGGAAGTACTCCTCCAGCGCTTCGAGCATCACGTCGCGGCGGTGCGCGTAGAGCTCCTTCTGGCGATCGATGAACGCCGGCCAGCGCCCGGAGCGCAGGTACTCGACGACAAACAGCTGCGTCATCGAAGACGAGCACAGGTCGCTCGCCTGCTTGCCGACGTTGAACTTCTGGATCACCGGGCGTGGTCCCGCAGCCCAGCCCAGGCGCATGCCCGGCGAGAGCGTCTTGGAGAACGTGCCGCAATAGATGACGAACTCGCCGCCGTCCAGTGCGTACAGCGAGGGCAGCGGCTCACCCTCGTAGCGCAGCAGGCCGTAGGGGTTGTCCTCCAGCACGAGCAGCTCGCGCTCGCGCGCGACCTCGACGAGGCGCTTGCGGCGCGGCAACGACATCGTCACGCCGCCGGGGTTCTGGAACGTCGGGATCGTGTAGATGAACTTCGGTCGGCGGCCTTCCTTGTCCAGCTGCTCGAGCGTCTCCTCGAGCGCGTCGATGCGCATGCCGTCGGCATCCATGTCGATCTGGATGACCTCGGCCTGGTAGGCGCTGAAGGTCGGGACGGCACCGGGGTAGGTCGGTGCCTCGGCGATGATCACGTCGCCGGGGTCGATGAACGTCTTGCAGGCAAGGTCGATCACCTGCTGGCCGCCGGTCGTGATCAGGACGTCGTCGGGGTCGACCGGCGTGCCCTCGCGCTCCATGATCCAGACGATCGGCTCGGTGATCTCCGGCAGGCCCTCGGTCGGGCTGTACTGCAGCGCGCGGGCGGCGTCCTTGGCCGCGACGACGGACATGATCTTCGCGAACTCCTCGGCGGAGAACGTCGTCGTGTCGGGCAGCCCGCCGGCAAGCGAGATCACCTCGGGGCGGGCGATCACGGCCATCAGGTCGCGCATGGCAGAGGACTTCATGACGCTGGTGCGCCCAGCGAAAAGCGACGCGTACCGCTCGAGGTCGCGTGCCTGTGAACGCGGCCGACGCTCTACAGTCATGCGGCCCCACGGTACCTGACGATCCATGACAGCACTGCTCGCCATCCTGCAAGGCGCGGGCTGTGGCGCCGCGATCGGCGTCCGCCCGTTCCTCCCCGCGCTGCTCGTCGGCGCGCTCGCGTCGTCCGACATCGGCGTCGACTTCGACGGCACGGACTTCGCGTTCCTCGAGTCGGCCGGCTTCATGCTGGCGCTCGTCCTGCTGACCGGCCTCGTGACCTTCGGGCGCCGCTATGTCGAGACCGGCGTCGGCGCCAGCGCGCTGCAAGGCCTGGCGATCGGCCTCGGCGCGGTAATCGGCGCGGGCATGCTCGACGACGTGTCTGACACCTGGTGGCCGGGCCTGATCGTCGGCGCTACGGCCACTGTTCTGGGGCTTGCTGCGTCGCAGAGCCTGCTCGGACGCGTCAGCAAGCGGCTCGACGCGGAGGCCGCAGCGACGCTGTTCTTGTACGCCGAGGGCTTCGCGCTGCTGCTCGCCGGCGTGTCGCTGGCGTTCCCGCCGCTCGGCCTGATCGGGATCGCGCTGCTGGCCTGGCTGCTGCTCGGCGGGCGCCGCCGTGAGGGCGAGAAGTACGCGGGCTTGCGCTCGCTGCGGTGAGCGTCCAGAAGCTCGTCCTGTCGGTCATCGATGGGCTCAAACCCGCCGAGCTGGAGCGCGCGGTTTCGACGGGACGCGCGCCCGTGCTTGCGCGTGTGATCGAGCGCGGGACGTACGTCGACAGCTGCTGCGCGGCGTTTCCCTCCGTCACGCCGGTCTGCGCGGCGACGATCGCAACCGGCACGCGCCAGGACCGCCATCACATCCCGGGGATGAACTGGTACTCGCGGGCCGACGCGCGCTACGTCGAGTACGGCTCGAGCTTCGCGGCCACGCGCCGCTTCGGTGTCGCGCGCCAGCTCAACGACCTGATCTACCGCATGAACCGCGACCACCTCTCGGCTGACACGCCGACGGTGTTCGAGACGCTCGACGACGCCGACGTCCGCACCGCGGGCACGACGTACCTCTTCTTCCGCGGCCGCCACGAGCACAAGCCGGCGAAGGACTCGACGCTCTCGCGCCTGGCGTCCACCGTCATCCGCAAGCCGGTGATGGGCCCGCGCGAGCTGTTCTACGCCGACATCTTCGCCTCGCGCGACACCGGCTGCTGGTCGCGCCTGGGGATGCCCGGGCTGCGCGACCAGCACACCGGCTGCGTCGGCGCGTACCTCGTCGAGCACGACCTGTTCGACTTCCTGCTGTTCTCGCTGCCGGACAACGACACGCACTCCCACGAGCACGGTCCCGAGCGCCAGATCGACTCGATCGCCGCGGCCGACCGCCAGCTCGAGCGGCTGACGCACGCCGCCGGTGGCGTCGATGCCTTCCTCGACACGCACGCGCTGATCGTCGTTGCGGACCACTCGCACTCGCTCGTGGAGGAGCTGATCGACCTCGAGGGTGCGATGCGCGAGCAGTTCACCGTGCTCGCGCCAAGCCTGCGCGGCGCGAAGAACGCGGAGATCGCGGTCTGCCCGTCGCAGCGCTCGGCGCAGCTCTACGTGCTCGTCGAGGAGGCGCGCGCGGAGCTGCTGCCCCGGCTGATCGACGCGGCGCTCGCGCTGGAGGGCGTCGACCTTGCGATTCACCGTGCACCCAACGGCGACGCCGTCATCGCGTCTGCCGACCGGGGCGTGCTGCGCTTCCGTCCCGGCACGTTGACCAGCGACGCGCGCGGCGAGCGCTGGAACGTCACCGGCGACCTCGCCGTGCTCGGCGCGCAGATCTCCGACGAGCGCTTCGACGCGCCCGACTACCCCGACGCGCTCGCGCGCGTGTGGGCGGCGCTGGAGTGCCCGACGCTCCGGCGACGTGCTGCTGTCAGCGAGCGCCGGGGCACGAGTTCCCCGACTGGGGTGGCTTTGCGCACGTCGGCGGTGGCTCGCACGGCTCGCTGCACGCCGCCGACTCGCTGGGCGCGCTGATCTACGCGGGTGTCGAGGCGCCGCCGCAGCACAGCGGCCACTGGTCGATTGCTGACGTTGCGCCGATGGCCTTGAGCCATTTCTCATCCTGACGCCGTACCCTGCCTCGCTATGGCGACGACCGACGAGGCCGCCGTTGTCGTCCCGGTCCATCGCCGGGTCCATCGCGGCCTGCGGACGCCCGCCAACTGGCTGCAGCTGATCCGCTTCGGCGTCGTCGGCGCCAGCGGCTACGTCGTCAACGTCGGGCTCTACACGCTGCTGCTGCACGCTGCCGGCGTCGACTACCGGCTCGCCGCCGTGCTCGGCTTCGTCGCTGCGCTGATCAACAACTTCGTCTGGAACCGCCACTGGACCTTCGACGCAAGCGAGGGCCACGCCGGCTTCCAGGCCGCGCGCTTCCTCGTCGTCAGCCTCGGTGCGTTTGCCGTGCAGTTCGCGTTGCTGCAGCTGCTGGTCGAAAGTGCGGACATCGCGAAGGTGCCGGCGCAGGCATTGTCGATCGCGGCCGCGATGCCGCTGAACTTCCTCGGCAACAAGCTCTGGAGCTTCGGTCGGTGAGGCGACACATCGCGGCGCTCGTCGCCGCGCTGTTGCTGCTGCCTGCGGTCGCCCACGCGCAGTCCACCACCGCGACGGACCCGAACAAGCCGGTCGGCGTCTCTGACCTCGACGCGACGCAGGCGGGCTACCGGCTGAAGGGGCGCGACGTGCGCGCGATCGCCGACCGTGTCGCGAAGGTCCGCGCCGAGCGGCGCAAGTACAAGGGCTCGTACTCCGGCGTCTACACGAAGGGTCCCGGGCGCTGGCAGGTCTCCTACTTCACGCGCGACAAGCCGCCGAAGGAGATCGGGCAGGTCTACGTCGCCGACGCGACCGGACGCGTCACGGAGGCCTGGACCGACTACCAGGTGCCATGGACCATGGCGCGCGGCTATGCCGGCGCGTTCGGGCGCAAGGTCAACGACCCGGCGGTCTGGATCGGGCTGACCGTCGTCTTCCTGCTCGCGTTCTTCGACCCGCGGCGGCCGTTTCGCATCCTGCACCTCGACCTGCTCGTGCTCGCGGGGTTCGGGGTCAGCGTCGCGTACTTCAACGACGCGAACATCGACACGAGCGTTCCGCTGCTCTACCCGCTGCTGGCTTACGTCCTGGCGCGGATGCTGTGGATCGGTCTGCGTACGCGGCCGGAGGGGGACAGCCGCGAGCCGCTGCGAATGATCCTGCCGGCGACGTGGATGGCGGTCGCGCTGATCTTCCTCGTCGGCTTCAGGGTGGGCTTGAACGTCACCGACTCCAACGTCATCGACGTTGGCTATGCGGGCGTGATCGGCGCCGACAAGATCGTCCACGGCGAGCCGATCTACGGCAACTTCCCGAAGGACAACGAGCACGGCGACACCTACGGGCCGGTCAACTACCTGACCTACGTCCCGTTCACGCAGCTGCTCGGCTGGGGCGGCTCGTGGGACGACCTCCCGGCCGCGCACGCCGCCGCGATCGTGTTCGACTTGCTGTGCATCCTGCTGTGCTTCCTGCTCGGCCGGCGCGTGCGCGGCCCGAACCTCGGGATCGCGCTGGCATTCGCGTGGGCGGCGTTTCCGTTCACGCTCTACTCGCTGGCCTGCAACGCCAACGACGCGCTCGTCGCGGTGTTCTTGCTGGGGGCGCTGCTGGCGGCGGCAAGCGCGCCGTGGCGCGGAGTGTTCACCGCGCTCGGGGGGTTGACGAAGTTCGCGACGCTCGGCGTCGGCCCGCTGTTCGCGACGCATGGCTTCGAGCGTTCGCGGCTGCGCGGGCTCGTCGCGTTCAGCGGCGCATTCGCGGCGACGGCTGCGATTGTGCTGCTGCCGGTGGTGATCAACGGCGACTCGCTGTCGACGATGTACGACCGCACGATCGCCTACCAAGCTGAGCGCAACGCGCCGTTCTCGATCTGGGGGCTCTACGAGCTCGACACCCTCCAGTACCTCTGGCAAGGCCTTGCCGTGCTGCTTGCCGTCGGGGTGGCGCTCGTGCGCCGCCGCCCTGACGTGATCGGCCTTGCCGCGCTCGCCGCTGCAGTGCTGATCGCGCTGCAGCTCGGGGTCACGTACTGGTTCTACCTCTACATCGTGTGGTTCTTCCCACTCGTCATGCTCGCTCTGCTCGGTCGCTACGCCGAGCCGGACCCGGCCTAGCGCTCGTCCTCGTCTACTGGCTGGCGACCACCGTCGGCCCGACGGCGGACACGGCCATCAACGACCTGTACGTCTACAGCGTCTTCAACGGCCTGCTCGACGCCGGGCAGGTCCCGTATCGCGACTTCGGCTTCGAGTATCCGCCGCTTGCGCTCGTGCCGATCGCGCTGCCGTGGACGCTTGGCGCCGGATCGTTCGAGACGTGGTTCGCGATCGAGATGGCGGTGTTCGCGCTCGTCTGCCAGGAGCTGCTGCGGGCGCTGGCCGGGCCGCGGGCGGCGTGGGCGTGGGTGTTCATGCCGCTGGCGCTCGGCGCGCAGGTGCGCACGCACTTCGACCTCGCTGCGATCGCGCTCGTGCTCGGTGCATTGCTGGCGTTCGCGCGCGACCGCCCGCGTGTTGGCTTCGTGCTGCTCGGCGTCGGCGCGCTGGTGAAGCTGTTCCCGATCGTGCTCGCACCGATCGCCGCCGCGTGGTTGTGGGGACGCGGACGCGCGGTCGTCGCTCGCGACGGCCTGCTGTGGTGTGCGGGCGTCGTCATGGTCGGGTTCCTGCCGTTCGTGCTGATGGGCGGCGTACGCGAGATGTTCGAGTTCCATCTCGAGCGTCCCGTGCAGATCGAGTCGCTGTCGGCGACGGTGCTGTTCGGCATCGGCGGCTCGTACGTCACGGGTGCGCCGGTGCGGCCCGACCCGTACAAGTCCAACGGGCTCGACGGCGGCCACGCCGACCTCGTGCTCGCGCTCAGCACGGTCGTGCTCGTCGCGCTGCTCGTCTACGCCGTCGTGCTCGCGGCGCGCAACCTCGATCTCGTCGACGCCTCGCTGCTCGCGTTGCTGGCGTTCGTCACGTTCGGCAAGGTCCTCTCGCCGCAATACATGATCTGGCTCGCGCCGTTTGTGCTGCTGACCCGCGATCGCCTCGTCGCAGCGCTACTGCTCACAGCGATCGTGCTGACGCAGTTCTGGTTTCCCAGCCGCTACTTCGACCTCGTTGGCGAGGACGCGACGATCGAGCTGCTCGTGGCCGTGCGCAACCTGTTGCTCGTCGCCGCTATTACTGCCATGGCTCGAGCACCGGCTCGATCGCCCGCGCCCGCCGTGGCTCGGGGCCGGCCTGGATGACGACACCCTGCAGCCAGGGGTCGTCCTCGGAGGGCTCGAAGCGCACGTTCATCTGCGTCACGAGCGACTCGATCGCCTGCTCGCGCTTGACGCCGAGCACGCCGCCGCGCGCGCCGGTCATGCCGACGTCCGTGATGTACGCCGTCCCGCCGGGCAGTACGCGCGCGTCGTTCGTCGGCACGTGCGTGTGCGTCCCGACGACCGCCGTGACCTGCCCGTCGAGGTACCAGCCCAGCGCGACCTTCTCGCTCGTCGCCTCCGCGTGCATGTCCACCAGCACGTGGTCGCAGTCGCGCAGCCCCTCGAGGACGCTGTCGATCTCGCGGAACGCGGGGTGCCCCGCGCGCACGTAGAGGTTGCCCCGAGAGGTTGACGACGCCCAGGCGCACGCCGTCGCGCTCGACGACGCACGAGCCGCGGCCGGGCTGGGAGCGCAGGTAGTTCGCAGGCCGCAGGATCAGCTTGTCGGTCTCCAGATAGGGCAGGATCTCGGCGCGGCGGTAGGCGTGGTTGCCGAGCGTGATCACGTCGACGCCCGCGGCGAACAGCTCGTCAGCGATCTTCGGCGTGATCCCGACGCCGCCGGCGACGTTCTCGCCGTTGACGATCACGAACGTCGGCGCGAAGCGCTCGCGCAACGCAGGCAGCATCCCCAGCAGCGTCCGGCGGCCCATCGAGCCGACCAGGTCGCCACAGAACAGGATCGTCGCGGGAACCTCTGGCACGCGGCGTACTCTGCCGCAAAGGAGATGGCCGAGACTCCCCGCACTCCGCCTGTCGTCGTGCACCGCTGGGTGCAGATGGTGCTTCTGCCGCTGTCGCTGCTCGCGGCATACGCGCTGATGCGCGCCGCCAGCCACGCCGTCGCGATCTTCATCTTCGCCGCCGTGATCGCGCTGGTGCTCAACCCGCTCGTGGGTTTCGTCAAGCGCCCGTGGATGCCGCGCGGCCTCGCGGTCGCGATCGTCTACCTCGGCTTCCTGGCCGCCGTCGCAACCGCCGGCGTGCTGCTCGCCAACCCGGTCTCCGACCAGGCGCGCCAGTTCGGCGAGGACGTCCCCTCGATCGTCGACAACGCCAATGAGAGCCTCGCCGACGTCCAGACCTACTTCGACGACAACGGCATCGACATCGAGGTCAAGGCGCAGGGCGAGACCGCGCTGGCGACGCTCAGCAACAAGGTCGTCGGCGGCACCGACGACGTCGTCTCGCTCGGGCGCGACATCCTCGAGCGCATGGTGACGGCGGGCTTCAGCCTGATCCTCGTCGTCGTCCTCAGCATCTACATGCTGCTGTACGCGCCGCGCATCGGCGCGCTCGTCCGTGGCGTGCTCCCGCCCGGCGACGGCCGTCCCGAGGACGACTACCCGCGTCGCGTGCAGAAGGCGGTCGGCGGCTACGTCCGCGGGCAGGCGCTCTTCAGCCTCGCGATGGGCACCGGCGCCGCGGTCTGCCTGTACATCTTCGGCCTGCTCGGCATCTTCCCCGAGGGCAAGACCTACGCCGTCGCGTTCGGGATCTTCTTCGGCGCGATGGAGCTGATCCCGTTCATCGGCCCGGTGCTCGGCGCCCTGCCACCCGTGATCGTCGCGCTCTTCACCGACCCACTCACCGCGGTCTGGGTCGCGCTGCTGTTCGTCGCGATCCAGCAGATCGAGGGCCACATCGTCGCGCCGCAGATCTTCGGGCATGCGCTGCGCATCAACCCGCTGCTCGTGATCTTCAGCCTGCTCGTCGGCGGCGAGATATACGGGATTGTCGGTGCGCTGATCTCGCTGCCGATCGCCGCGATCCTGCGCGAGACGTGGGACTACCTCTCCGAGCGCGTCGTGCTCATGCCGTGGAACGACGCGGACGGCAAGCCGCGCGCAATAGCCTCCCCCGAGTGAAGGCCGAGGGCCTCGTCAAGCGCTACGGCGAGCGCACCGCGCTGCGAGGCGTGAGCTTCTCGGCCGCCCCCGGGGAGATCGTCGCGGTCACCGGTCCCAACGGCGCGGGCAAGACCACGCTGCTGTCGATCCTCGCCGGGCTCGTCGAGCCGAGCGAGGGCACGCTCGACACGCGCCCCGAGCAGGTCGGCTGGGTGCCCCAGCAGGCAGCCATCTACCGCAAGCTGTCGGTCGCCGAGAACCTGCGGCTGTTCGCGCGCCTGGAGGGCGTCGAGCGACGCGGTCGTCGACAGGATGCTCACGCAGACCGGCCTGACCGACCGCGCGCGCGACGAGCTCGGCAAGCTCTCCGGCGGCAACCAGCAGCGCGTCAACATCGCGGTCGGCCTGCTCGCCGACCCGCCGGTGCTGCTGCTCGACGAGCCGAGCTCCTCGCTGGACCCACGCCAGCGCGAGCTGCTGTGGGAGTTCATCGCGACGCTCGCCCGCGAGCGGGACACCACGGTCGTCTTCTCCACCCACAACGTCGGCGAGGCGGAGCGCTACGCCGACCGCGTGCTCGTCCTGGCCGACGGCGAGCTGCTGTTCGCGGGGACACCGGCGGGTCTGCAGGCCGAGGTCGGCAACGGCGCCGGCGACTTCGAGGCGGCGTTCGTCCGCTTCCTGCATGCGCGCGGGCACTGAGTGCGCCACCTGCTCGTCAAGGACCTGCAGATCCTGCGCCGCTCGCCGCTGGTGGTCGGGCTGCTGCTGGCCTACGCGCTCGTGATCGGGCTGCCCGTCGGCTTCGCGGTCAGCCGCGCGCCGCAGAAGCCGAAGGTCGCGTTTCTCAACCAGGTCGCGCCGGGCGCGTCGCAGTTCAGCGTCGGCGGCCGTGAGCTCGATGCCTCCGACTACGCGCGGCGGCTGTTCAACGCCATCGACCCGGTCCGCGTCTCCAGCCGCCAGGAGGCGATCGACAAGGTCCGCTCCGGCGAGGCGGCGGGCGCGCTGATCGTCCCCGCCGACGTCACAGCGAAGCTGCAGTCGGCGGTGAGCCTCGGCGGCTCGGCCGGGTTGCCGACGCTCGAGGTCCTCTACAACGCCGACAACCCGCTCAAGCGCACGTACGTCGAGAACACGATCGAGGCGCAGCTGGCAAAGGCCAACGCCGCGCTGTCGCGCGAGATCACGCGCGTCAGCGGTCGCTACCTCGGGATCCTGCTCGACGGCGGACGCGTCAACCTGCTCGGCCGCCGCTTCGACGTGCTCGGCCTCAAGCGGGCCGAGCGCATCCTCGCGGCAGTGCAGCAGTCGCTTCCGCGCAATGATCCGCAACGGCTGGCGATCGACCAGGTGCGCCAGTTCTCCAGACAGGCCATCGACAACCTCGATCTCTCGCAACCCGTGCTCGCAGCGGTCAGCTCACCGATCCGTGTCAGGACCAGCGCCGTCGACGGACCCGCCAGCTCGCTGGACGGCTACGCGATGGCTGCCGCGCTGGCGATCGCGCTGATGTTCGTCGGTGTCCTCGTCGGCGCCGGCATGCTCGCGCTCGAGCGCGAGGAGCACGCGTTCGGCCGCCTCGTGCGCGGGCTCGTCAGCCGCACCACGCTGGTCGTCGAGAAGCTGCTGCTCGGGGGGTTGTGCGCGCTTGCGGTGGGCATCCTGCTGCTCGTGCTGCTTGCGATCTTCCAGAACGTCGACTGGGCCCGCGCCCCGCAGATCGGCGCGGCGCTCGCGCTCGGCGCCGTCGGCTTCGGCGCGCTCGGCACTGCGATCGGCGCGCTGACCCGCGACGTGCGCGCTGCCTCGCTGCTGGCGTTCCTGCTGTCGCTGCCGATCGCCGCGCTCGCGCTCGTCCCGTCGGGCACGGTCGGCGCGACGCTGTTCGACGCGATCGAGGTCGTCAGCGCGGCGTTCCCGTTCAAGCCCGCGCTCAACGCGCTCGATGCCGCGCTGAACGACGCCGGCCCGTCGCTGGGTGGCGCGCTTGCCAACCTCGCCGCGCTCGTCGCCGCGTACGCACTCGTCGCGCGGCTGGCGCTGCGGAGGTTCGCGTGATCCGACCCGGCGTCCCGCGCCTGCGCCTCGAGGACGGTCCGACCGCGATCCGCCCGTTCGCGCGCGGCGACGTCGACGCGCTGCTGGAGGTGCGCGTGCGCAACCGCGAGTTCATGGCGCAGTGGGAGCCGCTGCGCGACGAGGCGTTCTACTCGCGCTCGGCGCAGGCGCGCGAGATCACGCTCGACACGGAGGCGTGGGTCCACGGCACGGGCTACGCGTTCGCCGTCCTCGACGTCGAGCGCGACGACGCGCTGATCGGGCGCATCGCGCTCTCCAACGTCGTGCGCGGCGTCTGGCAGAACGCGACGCTCGGCTACTTCGTCGACGGCGCGGTCAACGGCCGCGGGCACTGCACGCGCGCGGTCGTCCTCGTCTGCCGGTTCGCGTTCGAGCACGCCGGGCTGCACCGCGTCCAGCCCGCGATCATGCCCCACAACGCGCGCTCCAAGCGCGTGGCGGAGAAGGCCGGCTTTCGCCTCGAGGGCCAGGCGCGGCGCTACCTGAAGATCGACGGCAGCTGGCGCGACCACGACATCTACGCGATGACCCGCGAGGACTGGGAGTCGCGCTAGAGGCGCAAGACGTGCGTCAGCCCGCGAGTGCCGTCGGCGGCGATCGGCGTGAGCGCGACGGCATGGCGCGCGCCGCGCCGCAGCCGCCACAGGCGTAGACGGGGCGCCGTCGTCGAGCGTCGTGCCAGCTCTCTCCAGGTGCCACGCACGAGCCGGCGCAGCACGACGTCCGTGCGCGCGGCGCCACGCGCCCGCCAGCGCAACACCCCCTGCGTCACGCGCGCCGCGTTCACCGTCGGCAGCGCGCCGCGGCAGCCGCTGACGTCGATCGCGTGCTGCGAAACGCGCTCGTCGCCGGCGCGGCCGACGAGGCGGATCGCGATCGTGTGGGTCCCACACGATCGCGGCAGCGCGAGCGGCGTGTGCGTACCGCCGTCCATCTGCAACGACAGGCGCGTCGCCGCGACATCCGGGAGGTTGTCGAAGCGCAGCACGATGCGCTGGCCTTCCAGCACCTCGAGGATGCCGTTGAACGGCACCGTCACGAGCCCGCCGAGCCCGGTGATCGAGCCGACGACCCTGTAGTCCGCGGTCAGGAACAGCTCGCCGCTGGCGGGCCCGAAGACCGACTCGGCGTTGATCCGCCCGATCGGCGCGTCGCCGCGGGCGAAGCCTGTGTTGAACGCGAACGTCCCCGGCAGTCGCGCCTCGATCGTGCGGTGCGAGTCCTCGCCCGGCGCCTGGGTGATCGTCGCGTTGATCGCCGCTGGTGCACCGGGCCCGCCGCCGGCCGAGAGCGTCACCTGCGGCACATACGCCGCGCTCGCCGCCGCCGGGAACGCGAGCAGCACCGCCACGAGGGCGAGCCTCATCGCACGGTCACCGTCTGCAGCATCGTCGTGGGATGCAGCGCGCAGAAGAGCCGGTAGGTGCCTGCCTTCGTCAGCCGCTGCGAGAACGTGCGCTCGGCGTTGAGGTCGAACGACGAGAACCCGCGCGGGCCCTGCGCGAGCGTCACGTTGTGCAGCGTCGGCCCGGTGAAGCGCCAGCTCACCGTCGCACCGCGGCGCACGCGCAGGCGGGCGGGCGAGAAGAACAGGTCGCCGACGTCGACGACGCCACCGCGCGGCCATGCGAGCGGCGTACCCGGCGGCGCGGACACGCGCCGCGCACGCTTGCCGCTGCCGAGCTGGCGCGCCGGCAGGTAGTTCAGCGGGATCGTCGTGCGCGGCGTCGCCGTGCGTCCCCGCAGAGTTGTCGTGTGGTAGCGCGTGACGTCGGCGGGCAGCGCTCCGCACGTCCCAGTCACGCCCGGGTCTGGCGCGAAGGCGGCGATCATGATCCCCATCGCGCGCACGTGCGGCAACTCGCCGTCATAGGCGGCGGTGAGGCGCAGCCGCTCGCCCTTGGCCACCGGGATCCCGGATGCGGATTTGAAATGCGCCATCGAGATCGGTCCCGGCTCGTGCAGCACGGGGCGCACCTTGTAGAACGGATGCGAAGGCATGCCCCAGAGGGGCCGCGAGTCGTAGAGCGTGCGGTTGCCGCAGCTCACCGAGCGCAGCGTCAGCGCCTTGCCGCCACCGTGCACGTGCGCGCCGCCGAACACGAGGCGCCCGGCCGCCGGCGCGACGAAGTCCGTCGAGCGCCGGTGCGTCGAGCCGCGCGGGCCGCCGCCGGGGACGTCGTAGATCGGGTCGAGGCGGCAGTTCGCGACGTCCAGCCACCACGGGTCGACCGGGCGCAGGTTGACGCCGGTCTCCACCCGCACGCGGTACTCGACGAAGACCTCGTCGGAGCGGTTGCGATGGTTCATGAGCATCAAGCTCATCGCCCAGCGGTCGCCCGCGCGGATGCGGTAGCCGTAGCCCGGCGGCAGGTCCAGCCGCGCGCGCTCCTCACCAGCCGCGTAGAAGCGCTCGCCGAGTGTCGGCAGCTTGCGCTCGCCGTCGAACAGGGTGAACGAGTCGCAGGTTGCGTCGCGGCGCTCGCCGAGCCGCGTCCCGGTGTTCGCGAGAACGATGTGGTGCAGCATCGTGCGCGCGATCGGGACCGCGCTGCCGTCGGCGTTGACGACGTTCGCGCTGATCGCCGTCAGCCAGCCGTCGACCTGCGGCGCCGGCACGCCGTAGGTGACCTCCTCGCGGTGAACGTCATAGGGCCCAAGCCGCACCGGCCCGTAGCGCAGCACCTTCTCCTCGACGGCAGCGTTGGCGGGCGTGGGTAGTGCCAGGACGGCAAGCACCAACGCCAGTGCACCTCTCCGCATTACTACACGAGCGTAGCATCGACGTCATCCCTACTGTATGGGGATGGGCTTCCCGCAGACCCGCCTGCGCCGGCTGCGCCAAACCTCGCCGCTGCGCGAGCTCGTCCGCGAGACGACGCTCGCGCCGTCAGACCTGATCGCGCCGTACTTCGTGCATGCCGAGTCTGGCCGAGCGCCGATCGACGCGATGCCCGGCCAGTCGCGCCTCAGCATCGACGAGCTCGTGGCCGAGGCCGGCGAGACCCACGCGCTCGGCGTCCCCGCCGTCCTGCTGTTCGGCATTCCCGCGGCCAAGGACCCGGAGGGCACGGGTGCCTACGACGACGAGGGCATCGTCCAGCTCGCGACACGGGCGCTCAAGCAGGCCCATCCCGATTTGCTCGTGGTCACCGACGTCTGCCTCTGCGAGTACACAGACCACGGGCACTGCGGTCTGCTGCGCGGCGACGGCACGGTCGACAACGACTCGAGCGTCGACCTGATCGCCCGCGCCGCCGTCTCCCAAGCGCGCGCCGGCGCCGACATCGTCGCCCCGAGCGACATGATGGACGGGCGCATCGGCGCCGTCCGCGCGGCGCTCGACGACGAGGGCCTCACCGACACGCCGGTGATGGCCTACAGCGCGAAGTTCGCCAGCGCCTTCTACGGCCCGTTTCGCGAGGCCGCCGACAGCACGCCGGCCTTCGGCGACCGCCGCGGCTACCAGATGGATCCCGCCAACGGCGACGAGGCACTGCGCGAGACGCTGCTGGACGTCGAGGAGGGCGCCGACCTCGTGATGGTGAAGCCCGCGCTGCCCTACCTGGACGTGCTGTGGCGCGTCAAGCAGGCCACGCGCATGCCCGTCGCGGCGTACAACGTCAGCGGTGAGTATGCGATGGTGAAGGCCGCTGCCGCAGCGGGTCATGTGGACGAGCGCGCGATCGTGCTCGAGACGCTCACGGCCATTCGCCGCGCCGGCGCCGATCTCGTGATCACCTACCACGCCAAGGACGCCGCGCAGTGGCTTCAGTAGACAAGGCAGCGGTTCCCAAGATCCGCAGCCGCAAGGACGGCGCGGCGATCCCGCTGACCGAGCTGGACCGCAAGCTGCTGAACCTGATGCAGGGCAGCTTCCCGATCGAGCCGCGTCCGTACGCCGCCGTCGCGCGCGAGGCGGGCTGCAGCGAGGACGACGTGCTCGCCCGCGTCCAGCACCTGCTCGACAAGCGCATCATCCGCCAGGTCACGCCGATCTTCGACACGCGTGCGTTCGGCTACGGCTCGATGCTCGTCGCGGCAAAGGTCGATCCCGAGCACCCCTGGCGCGCAGCGAAGATCATCAACGAGCACCCCGGCGTCAGCCACAACTACCTGCGCAACCACGAGTTCAACATGTGGTTCACGCTGGCTGTGGAGGAGGAGTCGAAGCTCGGTCTGCAGGGCACGCTCGACGTCCTGCAGGCGCTGACGGGCGCCGAGTCGATCCGCCAGCTGCCGACGCTGCAGCTCTTCAAGATCCGCATGGACCTCGAGATGGAGGGCGACACCCAAGCGCTGTCGGCCCAGACCGAGGAGAAGGCACCGATCGACCTCGACAGGCAGGCCTACGACGACACCGACATCGCCGTCGTGCGCGCCACGCAGGGCGATCTCCCGGTCGCTCCTGAGCCCTACGCCGACGCCGCGCGTGAGCTCGGCATGCCGGTCGACGGCCTGATCGACCACCTGCGCGGGATGCAGGACCGCGGGCTGCTGCGCCGCGTCGCCGCGATCCTCTACCACCGCCGCGCCGGCTTCTCGGCCAACGGCATGGGCGTCTGGCAGGTGCCCGACGGGAAGATCGACGAGATCGGCCCGCGGATGGCCGCGTTCCGCGGCATCAGCCACTGCTACGAGCGCCCGACCTACGCCGACTGGCCCTACCAGATCTTCACGATGGCCCACGGCCGCTCCAAGGAGGAGTGCGACTCCGTCCTCGACGCGATCGCGGAGCAGGTCCCGGACGTGCAGGACCGCGCGACGCTGTACTCCTCGACGGAGTTCAAGAAGGTCCGCCTCCTCTACTTCACCGACGACTTCAAGCGCTGGGAAGCCGAGCACGGTTAGTCCCGCGGCCAGCGCCGCTTCACCGCGCCGGCCACTCCGCCGAGCGGACCGAGCACCTGCAGCGTCAAGCAGGGCAAGCGCCTGATCGCGACGATTCGCGTGCGTCGCTCCTGAGGACGCCGATCGCGACCCGGGGCGTACCCTCCCGGGCTGCATGCCCGTCTCGCTGAGCGACACGAAGTCCGCGGAGCTCTACGCTCGCGCGCTGCAGCGCCTGCCGGGCGGGGTCAACTCCCCGGTCCGCGCGATGCGCGCGATCGGGCGCGACCCGCTGTTCGTCGAGCGCGCGCACGGCGCCGAGCTCGTCGACGTGGACGGCAACACGTACATCGACTACGTCTGCTCGTGGGGGCCGCTGATCCACGGGCACGCGCACCCGAGGATCGTCGAGGCGGTCACAACCGCAGCCCGGCTCGGCACCACGTTCGGCGCGCCGACGGCTGCCGAGGTGGAGCTGGCCGACGAGGTCGCGCGGCGGATCCCCTCGGTCGAGATGCTGCGGATGACCTCCAGCGGCACCGAGGCGTCGATGAGCGCGATCCGCCTCGCCCGCGCCGCCACGGGACGCGACAAGATCCTGAAGTTCGCCGGCGCCTACCACGGCCACGTCGACGGGCTGCTCGCCGAGGCCGGCAGCGGGCTTGCGACCGCCGCGCTGCCCGCGTCGCCGGGCGTTCCCGCGGCGATGACCGCAAGCACCGTGATCGTCCCATGGAACGACGGCGAGGCCGTCGTCGCCGCCTGCGAGGAGCACGCGCTCGCCGCGATCGTCTGCGAGCCGCTCCCGGCGAACATGGGCCTCGTCCCGCCGCACGAGGGCTTTCTCGACCTGCTGCGCAACAAGGCGACCGAGCACGGCGCGCTGCTGATCTTCGACGAGGTCATCTCCGGCTTTCGCGTCGGCCGGGGCGGCGCGCAGGAGCTGACCGGCGTCGCGCCCGATCTGACGATCCTCGGCAAGATCATCGGCGGCGGACTCCCGGCTGCCGCGTACGGTGGCCCCGAGGAGCTGATGAACCTGATCGCCCCGGCGGGCGACGTCTACCAAGCGGGCACGCTCAGCGGCAACCCGCTCGCGGTCGCCGCCGGCCTGGCGACGCTGCAGCTGCTCGACGAGCAGGCCTACGCCGACATCGCCGCGACCACCACCGCACTTGCCGACGGCCTGCGCGAGGCGGCCGGCGAGTACCCCGTGCAGGTCGTGTCCGTGGACGGCCTCGTGACGCCCTTCTTCTCCGCCACGCCGGTCCACGACTACACAGGCGCGCGCGCGTGCGACCTCGACGCCTATGGCGCCTGGTGCCGCGCGCTGCTGGCGCGCGGCGTCTACCCGCCGCCGTCGCAGTTCGAGGCCTGGTTCCCGTCCACGGCGCACACGAGCGCACAGCTGACGCGCACGCTCGAGGCCGCGGCGGCAGCGTTCGCGGAGCTGCAGGCGTGACGCTGCCGGCGCTGGCGGCTGCCCTGCGCGAGGAGGGCGGCCTGCTGGCGGCCGCAGTGCGGTCTGACGACGAACTCCCGCCGCTGCAGAGCACGTTGCCGCCGGAGCTGGCGTTCGTCCTGGAGGCCGTGCGCGAGGGCTGGCTGCTGCATTCGGACCCCGCCGCCGCGCGCGTCGTGGACGGCAGCGACACGGACCTCGCGCTGCTGGCCGGCGACCGTCTTTATGCCCTCGGCGTCGAGCGTCTCGTCGCGCTCGGCGACCTCGAGAGCGTCGCGCTGCTGGCCGACTTGATCGCGAGCGCGGCGCAGACGCTGGCCGAGGGCCGCCCGCAGGACGCCGAGGCCTTGTTCACGGCATGTTCGGAGCGGCTATCACAGGCCCACGACATCAGACAGCACGGGCGATCTACCCACCGATAATGTTCAGATCGGATGTCTGACCGCCACGAGACCAAGAGCCGCTACACGCTGGATCGCAAGATCCCGGGCGCGTTCGAGGGCGAGACCGTCACACGTCGCCGGTTCATGACCGCTTCGGCGCACGGCGCGGGCGCGATCGCCGCGTCGGCGTTCCTGCTGCCGGCGCTCGGGTTTGCGATCGGGCCGATCTTCGACAAGGTCGACCAGCCGTGGCAGGACGTCGGCTCCGTCGACGACTTCCCGGACGACACGTACGTCCCAGTCGTCACCCAGGTGGCCGAAGGCATCGGCGAGACGGGCAAGACCACCGTGTACATGCGCAAGCACAACGTCGACATCGACGGAGAGCTGAAGGACAGCTACGACGAGCACATCGCGATCTCCACGCGCTGCATGCACCTCGGCTGCCCGGTGCGCTTCGTCGACGCCGCGCAGCGCTTCATCTGCCCGTGTCACGGCGGCGTGTACGACTTCGTCGGCAAGGTCTCCGGCGGCCCGCCGGTGCGCCCGCTGGATCGCTTCTACACGCGCATCCGCAACGGCCGCGTCCAGGTCGGCCCGCGCTACTCGGTCAACTCCGAGCTGCGCCGCTTCTCACCGCGCGACCCGGGCGAGCCGCTGGACGGCATCGGCCAGTACCTGTACCCCTCGCGTCCCTCGATCCGCAAGATCCCGGGCACGGAGTAGTCGACGATGCCGAAGCTCAAGCTCCCACTTCCCCCGATCCCGCCGGCGCTCAAGCCGCCGCCGAAGCGTCCCGACGAGCCCAAGCAGACGCCGCTCGAGGTTGCTGCCGAGGCCGGGACGCACGCGGTCGGCTGGATCGACGAGCGCGTCACGGTCTCAGGACTCGGCCGCTGGGCGATGTTCCGCAAGGTGCCCAAGGGCACCAACTGGTTCTACACGCTCGGGTCCGCGACGCTGTTCGCGTTCCTCTCGCAGGCCGTCACCGGCGTCTTCTTGGCGATGTACTACCGCCCCGACGCCGCGGGCGGCGCGTACGAGTCGATGCGCTACGTCAACAACGAGGTCTTCCTCGGCGAGTTCGTGCACGGCATGCACAAGTGGGGCTCGACCGTGATGGTGATCCTCGTGTTCTTGCACATGGGGCGCACTTTCTTCTTCGGGGCCTACAAGTACCCGCGCGAGCTGACGTGGGTCATCGGCGTCGTCCTCCTGATCCTCACGATGACGATGTCGTTCACGGGCTACCTGCTGCCGTTCGACCAGCGCTCTTACTGGGCGACGGTCGTCGGCGTCAACATCAACGGCACCGGCCCGCTGGTCGGCCCGTACCTCTCGGACTTCCTGCGCGGCGGCCCGGAGTTCGCCGCCACGACCTTGTCGCGCTTCTACGCGATCCACATGCTGCTCGTGCCCGGTCTGATCTTTGCCTTGATCGGTGCGCACCTCTACCTCGTCACGAAGCTCGGCACCACCGCGCCACCGTGGCTGAAGGCTGAGGATCCCGAGCACCTGCGCGAGGAGAAGTCGTGAACCAGCGCGAGAAGGAGCAGTACCTCCGCGACTACGCGATCCTGAAGTCGCAGGGCAAGCCGTTCTTCCCGTACGCGGTCGCCAAGGACGGCTGGATGGCCGTGGTCGTGATGGTCACGATCATCGTGATGTCGATCGTCCTCGGTGCCGAGCTCGGCCCGAAGGCCGACCCGACGACCACCACGTACACGCCGCGCCCGGAGTGGTACTTCTTCTTCCTCTTCGAGCTGCTGCGCGTGATCAAGCCTGCGGAGCTCGTGCCGCTCGCGACGATCGGCGTCCCGACGATCTGCATGATCCTGCTGTTCCTGCTGCCGTTCTACGACCGCGGGCCGGAGCGTCGTCCTGAGCGTCGCCCGATCGCGCTGACGGCGGGCATCTTCACGATCGGCGCGATGGGCTTTCTCACCTACCTCGGTGCCGCCGCCGGCGCGCCGACGGAGATCGACATGCCGACGCCGGCGCGAATCGTCAAGGAGGGCGGCGACACGCTGCGCGCCTACGAGGCTGGGCGATTGGTCGTTGCGCAATCCGGTTGCGAGGGCTGCCACAAGATCGGTGAGAACGGCAACGACGGGCCAGGGCCCGAGCTGACCGACGTCGGCGACAAGACGGGACCACAATCGATCGCGCGCACGCTCGTCAACCCGACCGCACCCATGCCGTCGTTCCGCAAGCTCCAAGAGGACAACCCGGAGAAGTTCAACGACATGGTGAAGTTCCTCTCCGAGCTCAAGGAATGAGCCAGACCGCGGCCAGCGGCACGCTGGCCGAACCCCAGGTCGAGGCGATGTTCGATCGCATCGCCGGGGTGTACGACCGCCTCAACTCGGTGATGACCGCAGGGCTGCACCACAAGTGGCGCAGCCGCGCCGCTGACCTCGCGCAGATCGGACCCGGCTCGACCGTGCTCGACGTCGCCACCGGCACGGGCGACATGGCGATCGAGCTCGCCTCGCGCGGTGCCGACGTCGTCGGCACCGACTTCTCCGAGCAGATGCTCGCGATCGCGCGGCAGAAGGCGCCGGGTTTGCGCTTCGAGCAGGCCAACGCGCTGAAGCTGCCCTACGGCGAGGGCTGGTACGACGCCGCCACCGTCGGCTTCGGCGTGCGCAACTTCTCCGACCTCGACCAGGGCCTGCGCGAGCTGACGCGCGTCGTCAAGCCAGGTGGCCGCGTCGTGATCCTCGAGATGACGACGCCGACCAAGCCGCCGCTGTCGACGTTCTACTCGGCATGGTTCGACCGCGTCGTTCCGCTCCTCGGCAAGGTCGCGGGCGACTCGGAGGCCTACACGTACCTGCCGAACTCGGTGAAGCGCTTCCCTGGGCCGCACGAGCTTGCGGCGCGGATGGAGGCGGCCGGGCTGGGCCGCATCCGCTACGTCCTCACAGCCGGCGGCATCATCGCGCTGCACGTCGGCGTCAAAGCGTGACCCTGGCCGCGGAAGCGGCGCCGATCGCGGCGGCCGCTGGTCCGTACGTGGGGCCGCTGATGGATCGCATCGAGACGCGGCTTGAGGAGATCGCGGCGTCGCGCGGCGAGGTCCTCGCCGGCCATGCGACCGCGACGATCGCAGCCGGCGGCAAGCGCCTGCGCCCGCTGCTCGTGCTTGTCGCGGCCGGTCCTGCCGCGGCTGACGAGGAGGCGCTCGTGCGGGCTGGGGTCGCGGTCGAGCTCGTGCATTCGGCGACGCTCGTCCACGACGACGTGCTCGACGCCGCCGCCCTGCGCCGTGGTGCTGCGACGGTGTGGGCATCGGCCGGACGCGAGGCGGCCACGTCCACCGGCGACGCGCTGTTTGCCGCAGCGTTCGCCGAGCTGACGGCCGGCGGCGACCTGGCGCAGGTCGCGGCCGTGTCGCGCGCGGCCTCGGCGCTTGCGGCCGGCGAGCTGATGCAGCGTGCCGACGCCTGGAACGTCGACGTCAGCGTGGAGCGCTATCTGGAGCGCTGTGAGCTGAAGACGGGGCGCCTGTTCGAGGCTGCGTGCGTGCTCGGCAACCCGGCGCTCGCGACGTTCGGCCTGCGCATCGGGCTGGCGTTCCAGCTGCTCGACGACGTCCTCGACGTGAGCGGCCCGCCCGAGCGGACGGGCAAGCCCCGCGGGACCGATCTGCTGGATGGGACGGTGACGCTGCCGCTGATCCTCGCGCGCCCCCAGCTCGGGGTCGACGACCTCCGGTCCATTCAGACGCCCGAGCAAGCGGCCGAGCTGTGCGACCGCATCGCCGCCACAGGCGCGCTCGATGCCGCGCGCGAGCGCGCGCTGGCGATGGTTGCGGAGGCGAAGGCGCAGCTGCCCGCAGATCTGCCGGAGTCCCAGCGCGCGGCGCTGGAGCTCGTCGCCGACGGCGTCGTCGCGCGCTACGCCTGAAAGTCGGCGGCCGAGATCGCCTCGGCCTTGTGCAGCGCGGCGAGATCGAGCGCCAGCTCGCGCGTCGCGCGGTCAAGCTCGATGTCGTAGCGGTCCACGACTGACTGCTCGAAGATGCCGGTTCCGACCCACTCGCAGTTCGGGCAGCGCAGGGTCACTTCCCAGTGACGCGTGCCCGCCTCGTGCCAGTCGACCGGGTAGACAAGGCGCGACTCGCACGTGCCGCAGACGCTGAGATCCTCGATGTGCTCGTCGATGTCGGCCGGGAGCGGCGGCTGATCGAGCGGCTTGTCCTCGAAGTAGATGACCTCGATGGTCTTGCCCGAGGGGAGGACGATGCGGCGGACGAAGTGGCTGGGCTGGTCGCTCACGACAACCCCTCCATCGGCATCGCTGACGGACACCTTTAGACGAATGTTCGACCCTCCGGAGTGATCCGCATCGGGCTCTCGCACGCAGTACCCTTCAGAACGTCATGGGCAACATCGGACCGACAGAGCTGATCATCGTCCTGGTGATCATCCTCGTGATCTTCGGTCCCAAGCGCCTGCCCGGTCTTGGCAAGCAGCTGGGGACGGGGATGCGCGAGTTCAAGGACTCGATCACGGGTTCCAACAAGGACAAGGACGACGACGACGACGTCGCCGGCCTCCCTCCGGCGCCGCGGGTCGAGGAGCCTGCGTCGACCGCTTCAGCCGCGCCTGCTGAGCGCGACAACTCCTAGCGGGGGGTCATGGCGACGGCGATCCGCCCTGTCGGTCACGAAGACCGGCTGAGCATCGTCGAGCACCTCGACGAGCTGCGCACGCGGCTGATCGTCTGCGTCCTCACGCTGGTCGTGGCGTTCGCGGTCTGCTTCGCGTTCAACAAGCCGTTGCTGGACTTGGTCGGCGAGCCGCTCGCCGAGACGACCAAGGAGCGCACGCTCGAGGGCAAGGGTCCGCTCGGGCAGATCTACGAGGCCCAGCGCACCGCCACCAGCAACGCTCGGCTGAACGTGCGGCTGCTGCAAGCCACGATCGCCGACCCCGACGCGACTTCTGCGGCAAAGCGCTTCGCGCGCGAGCAGCTCCCGACAGCCCGTCGCACGCTCGCCGAGGCGCCGAAGACGCCACCGCCGAACCTGCCTGTGACGCTGGGCGTCGGCGAGCCGTTCATCACGACCGCAACGGTGGCGCTGTATTTCGCGCTGCTGTTTTCGATGCCGCTGATCCTCTGGCAGCTCTACGGCTTCCTATTGCCCGCGTTCAACCCCGCCGAACGCCGGGTCGCGATGCCGTTGATGGCGATGATCCCGGTGCTGTTCACCGTCGGGGTGCTGTTCGGGTTCTACGTCGTCCTGCCGGCGGCCGTGAACTTCCTGCAGAACTTCAACTCCGACCAGTACAACGTCCTCGTCCAGGCCAAGGACTACTACAAGTTCGCCGCCCTGATCATGGTCGCGATGGGCCTGGTCTTCCAGATGCCCGTCGGCATCCTCGCGTTGGCCCGACTGGGCGTCGTGACCGTGCCGATGCTGCGGCGCACCCGTCGGTACGCGATCCTCGTGCTCGCAGTCATCGCCGCCGCGCTGCCCGGCGTCGACCCCGTGACGATGCTCATCGAGTTCGTCCTGCTCGTCCTGCTCTACGAAGGGTCGATCCAACTCGCGCGCGTGTTCGGCGGCCCGCAGATCGAGCACTCGCGCTGGGCCTGGGACCTCGACGACGACGAAGACGAGGACGACGAGGACGACGACGACGCTCTACCCTGAGCGTCTCATGCTGTTCGATCTCCAGAGTCCTGGCCGTCGTGGCGCGGTCAAGGTCATCTTCTCCAGCCTCGCGATCCTGATGGGCGGCGGCCTCGTGCTGTTCGGCATCGGCGGCGACGTCCAGGGCGGGCTGTTCGACGCGTTCAAGGACGACTCGCAGTCGACGTCCTCCGTCTTCAAGGAGAACCTCGAGTCCGCCGAGAAGCGCGCCGACGCCAACCCGCGCGACCCGGCGGCGTGGGCAAACCTCGCGAAGGTCCGCTACCAGGCCGCCCGCAGCTCGGAGTTCGACGAGACGCAGGGCCTCTTCACGGAGAAGGGCACGGAGGAGCTCGGCAAGGTCGAGAGCGCGTGGGACCGCTACCTGCGGCTCAAGGGCGACAAGGCCAAGGGCGACGACAGCACCGCGCTGCTGATGGTGCAGGCGTTCGGGCCCGGCGGCCTCGGGCGACTACGCCAAGGCGGTGAGCGCGATGGAGCTCGTGCTCGACGCGCGAGAGCCCGCGGTCGGGTTGTACGTCCAGTACGCCGGCCTGGCATACCTCGCGGGGCAGACGCGCAAAGGCGACCTCGCCGGCAAACGCGCCGAGGAGCTTGCGCCGAAGGACCAGAAGGAGCAGGTCAAGCAGGCCATCGACCAGGCCAAGCAGTCCGCCGCTCAGGCGTCCGGCACAGGGCGCTCAGACGGTCCCCGTTACGACGCAGCCGAGCGGCTAGCCAGCGCGCGCGGGCGGGAGCGCCCGCGCTACCATGCTCGGCCGCGCCCCTATAGCTCAACTGGCAGAGCAGCGGACTCTTAATCCGAAGGTTCTAGGTTCGATTCCTAGTGGGGGCATGCAGAAGACCCGGTAAATGCCGGGTTTTCGCGTTGTTGGGGCCGGGTGGCGTTGGCCGACGTGTCCCCAATATGTCCCGAGATCCGTCCGATTCGGGCTTACCCTCGGGAGGATGCTGGCTGCTCGCATTCCCTCCGGTCACGTCTTCCGAGTCGATCGCGCCCGAGGTCCGGTCTGGTACGCGAAGTACCGGCTGCCCGACGGCCGCCAGGTCCAGCGCAAGCTCGGGCCCGCGTGGAGCGAGCGCGGCCGCCCGCCGGCCGGCTACTTCACGAAGCGCAGCGCGGAGGACGCGTTGCGGTCGATCCTCGACGACGCGCGGCGCGGCGTGCTGCCCGGGATGGTGCAGACCGGCGCGACGTTCGCGGATGCCTGCGCGGAGTACCTGCGCTACGTCGAGCACGATCGCGGTGTGAAGCCGTCGACCCTGCGCGACTACGAGTCGATCATCCGCGCGCATCTGCTGCCGGCGTTCGGCGAGGCACGGCTGGAGGATGTGACGACCAGCGCAATCGAAGCGTGGCGCGCGACGCTCCGCTCGCCGAAGACCGGACACGCTGAGCTGTCGCAGCGCACGAAGACGAAGGCGCTCGTCGTGCTGCACGGCATCTTCCGCCGCGCTCAGCGTGTGTGGGGACTTCCTCGCAACCCCGTCACCGACGTGGAGCGCCACAGCGCTCGCGCGACTGGCGACATCGAGGTCTTCACCGTCGAGGAGGTCCACGCGCTCGTGCGCGCCGCCGCCGACGAGCAGGACGGCGCGATCTTCCTCACCGCCGCCTTCACCGGCCTGCGCCGCGGCGAGCTGATCGCGCTGCGCTGGCGCGACGTCGACTTCGCCGGCTCCGTCCTGCGCGTCCGCGCTTCGTTCGCCGGCGGCCAGCTGACAACGCCGAAGTCCGGCAAGGTCCGCTCGGTACCGCTCGCGCCCGAGGTGGCGCAGGCGCTCGCGCGCCTCGCCGACCGCGGGCACACCACCGGCGACGACGACCTCATCTTCGTCGGCGAGCTCGGGGGCCACGTCGACGGCAGCGCCTTGCGCCGCCGATACGCCGCCGCGGTCAAGCGTGCCGGCCTGCGCCCGCTGCGCTTTCACGACCTACGCCACACGTTCGGCACGCGCGTGATCGCCCGCGCCGACATCCGCCGCGTCCAGGAGTGGATGGGCCATGCCGACATCCAGACGACGATGAAGTACCTCCATTACGCGCCGCGCCCCGGGGACGCGGCGCTCGTCGCCGAAGCGTTCGCGGTCAAGGATGTCCGTGCGACGCCGGTAGAATGAATAGCGTCGTGACGATCAAGGAGCACTTGCAGCAGGTCGTCGCCGAGATGACCGAGGACGAAGCCGAGGCTGCCCTCGCGCTCGTCACCGGCGCCCGCGCCGGCGCCACGCCCGTGGACGTCTACGGGACAGCGTGGGGGCAGGTTCTCGAGGGCATCGATCCCGACACGCTCGCGGTTCGCGGCCGTGCCACGATCGAGATTCCCGACGGCATCCCGTCGGTCGAGTGAACGCGGCAGACGTCCGGGTCCGCTCCGTGTTGGCGGACGACCTTCCCGCGCTCGCGGCGTTTCGCTGCAGCACGGGTGCGCCGTGGGAGGACGTCGTCGAGGAGCAGGTCGGCGGTCCCCTTCCACGGCGGTATCTGGCCGTCCCGCCGCGCTTCGACGGCCGGATGCTGCTCGGCTGTGGTCGCGCAGGAGAGATCCTCGTCGTTGGCGCTCACCACATCGAGCCGACCCTCGTACCCGATGTCGGCTACACCGAGGTGATCGCCGTCTCGCTGGCCGCGCGAGGGACGCTCGTCGAGCTCCCGGGCGGTGAGTCAATCTCTCTCGGCGAGTTCATGCTCCTGACGATCTTCCGCCAGATGCGCCAGCTCGGTCGCCATCGGCGGACGTTCGTGCGCCTCGACCGGCGCAACACACGCAGCCTCTCGCTGTGCGATCGCGTGGGGCTCACCGACGAGCGCCCCGATCTGCACGACGACACGCTCGTGCAGCGCTGGGGCGAACTGCCCGCGTAGAGTCGCTCGATCACCCGGGCCGCCGACAACGACGAGCTGCACCTGGGGCTGCCAGTGGAGGAACTCCTCCGTCGAGCGCGCCCGCTGCCGCCGCACGAAGAGATGGTCATCGAGGACCTCACCGAGGAGGAGGCCGCGGCCTTCCTCGCGGCGGTCCTGTCGTAGCTCAGCTGAGTCGCTCCGCGACCCACCGCTCGAGGTCGGACCGCAGGAAGCGCACGTGCTTGCCGACCCGGACGCACGGCAGGTTGCCGCTGCGGACGGCTTCGTAGATCCACGACGTTCGCACTGAGAGCAGTTCGGCAGCGTCCGCTGCCGTGAGCAGCGGCTCCGAGAGCGACACGGCCGGCCGATCGACGGCAAGACGCAGCTGGCTCACCATTCACGGTCCTCCCAGGTCGAACGGCGCGGCGCGACGGCGCGAGCTTCGAGGCGCGCAACGATCTGCCCGAGCTCCTGCTGGAGCCGCCGAGCGTCATCGAGCGCCCCGAGCATCTCCTTGTCGCTTGCTGTGCCCCGGCGGATCCGCGCCGCGCGCTGACGTTCCACCTCGCGCTCGACGAGCTCGCCGAGACCGCGAGCGACCGACCGCCCACCCAGCGACGTCCGGAACTCGGTCCACACGGCGTCGGCGACGCGAACCCGTGCGACGTGGTCGACGGGGATCGTCCTCGCCCTGTTGCGACTGCGACGACCCACTACCTGGCAAGTAGCCGGAAGGGCCAACGACCCCCCTGTCAATCACGCCACGACGGCTACGCCGTAGAGCACGCTACGGCGTGCAAATGTGTGCCCTGCTTGGCGGCGACGAAGTTCGGGAACTCTGGACCTGGTCGGCTGCGTGCGAACGGAGCCGACCTGACGATGCGGTCGGAGGCGAGGCTGGGGGATCTCGAGGTGGCGGATCGGATGGTGGTTGGGACGTGCAGCGTCGAGTAGAGGCGCTGCGGATGGTCGTACCGAGGGACTGACGATCGCTTTCGACTCCAGGCGAAAGCGGGATGTCAAGGCCGGTTGAAAACTGGGCGCCGGCGAGCCGACTGGGACCCGCCGGCCGAAAATTGACCCCCGACACCCGCAGGCCGGTGAGACCTGGGGTCAATATCAGGGCCTCGAAGTCATCGGGCGAGAAGAATCGCTCGGGCCCCGGCTTCTTGCGGCGTCGGTCGACCGGGCGCTTGGTCGCCGCTCGCACCTCAGGGCGCCCGCCAGCCGCGAACGCCCGCATCTGCTCGAAGTTCCAGACCCGGATCGCCCGCGGAGCCTTCCTTACGCGGGGATCGTTGCGGCGAAGGCGCACGCCCTTGAGATCGCCGATCGCGTGTTAAATGGGAATCGTGCGCGCACTCTTCGCGACCTCCCCCGGTCTTGGCCATGTGTTCCCGACGATCTCTCTAGCACACGCGCTGCGTGCCGCCGGCCACGAGGTGCTGGTGGCGACCGCGGGCGGCAAGGAGGCCGCGAACGCCGGCCTGCACGTCGTGGACACCGCGCCGGGTGTCGACATCGGCGGGGTGTTCCAGCAGGCGGCCAGCGAGCAACCCGAGGAGTTCGACTACAGCACGGACGTCGACACCGAGAAGGGGTTGGAGTTCGTCGGCGCGATCTTCGCCAAGTTGTCCGGCGTGTCGGTGGACCTGACCGTGTCGGCGGCCGAATCGTGGCGGCCGGACGTGGTCGTGTACTCGTCGATGGAGGGCACCGGGCCGCTGGTCGCCGCGAAGCTCGGCGTGCCGGCCGTGTCGCACGGCTTCGGGTTCGGCGACGAGGCGTCGATGACCGAGGCGATCTTCAAGAAGATGGTCGAGGAACGCGAACGGCATGGCGTGCAAGGGTTTCCCGAGGTGCGCGAGTCGATCGACGTGGCGCCGCCGAGCATGGTCGACCGGCCGGTGCGCGGCTGGCCGATGCGGTACGTGCCGTACAACGGAGGCGGCGTGCTGCCCGAGTGGGTGCTCGAACGGCCCGCGCGCCCGCGCGTCGCGGTGACACTCGGCACGGTGCTGACCCAGGTCGGCGCGCTCACGTCGTTGACCAAACTCGTCGACGTGGCACGGCATCTGGACGCCGAGTTCGTACTCGCCCTCGGCGACGCGGACCCGTCGCCACTGGGAGAACTGCCGGACAACGTGCGGGCGGCCGGGTGGGTGCCGCTGTCCGCGCTGCTGCCGACCTGCGCGGCGCTGGTGCACCACGGCGGGGCCGGCTCGACGCTGACCGCGATCGACGCCGGAGTCACGCAGCTCGTGCTGCCGCACGGCGCCGACCAGTACATGAACGCGGACGCCGTGGCGCGGCGCGGGCTCGGTCTGCGTTCGGAGCCGGATCAGGTGGACGCGGAGCTGATCGACCGCCTGCTCACCGACCCGGGGCTGGGCCGGGTCGCCTCCGAGGTGGCCGACGAGATCGCGACGCTGCCGAGGCCCGCCGACCTCGTGCCAAAAATCGCCGGCCTCGCCTGACTTTGCCAGGGGTGCACACCGTGGCGTGCACTAATCCCTTGGGCTGACTTTGGCGCGCGGCAGGTGAAATGGCGAGGGTGTCGCCCGTACGGTCGTCCACATGGCGAGGAGACGGGCGGACGCCTGCTATCGAGAACTGGGTGCGGAACTCCGAAAGCGGCGGATCGCCGCGAACTTGACCATGCGCGAACTCGCGTACCATCTCGACTGGTCACCGTCCACGGTCTCCCGGGTCGAGTCTGGCTACATCGGGCTGCCCACCACGGAAGTCTTGCCACCGCCACGCTCTTCCCGCGCGATCCGGTTCTCGGGCTCAGCCGCGAACACGTCTGTCAAGGCCGGTTGAAAAACTGGTCCACTCAGATTGAGTAGGGCGCCCGCGGAGCGAAGCCCGGGCACGACGAGAAGCAAGACGGGCCGGCCGGGCTGGGGGTTGCCGAATGCGTGGGACACAGGCGCGATTTCGATGCGCGGGACCGAGTACTGGTCAGACGCGAGCGATGCGCCGCGTCCCAAATCTCACTGCCGGTGCCGGGTGGGACGCTGGGTTCGAACCGCCCGGGAGGACGCACCTCTCGCCGCACAACGCAGCTCCGCCGGTGGCCATCAGCCGTCACCATGACCGACATGGCGTCAGCCACCGTCACGCTCTGGCGACCCGTCGGGCAGGCCGAACTGGATCTCATCGCCGCGGCCGGTTGGCGGCGGTTTCCGCCGCGCTTGTCAGGGCAGCCGATCTTCTATCCCGTTCTGAACGAGGCGTACGCGACGAAGATCGCCCGAGACTGGAACACCAAAGACCCTGCCTCCGGGTTCGTCGGCTACGTGCTGCGCTTCGACGTGGACGCCGAGTACGCCAGTCGGTTTGAACCGCAGCGTGTCGGCGGGGCGGGGATCGACGAGCTGTGGATTCCGGCTGAGCAGCTCGATGACTTCAACGCGCACATCGTTGGACGCATTGCCGTCGTCTCCGATTATCGCGGACGGCCCCGTGACGAATAGCGATCTGCGGGAGAACACGGATCCGGTCTCGCTCGCGATTCAGCAGGCGAACAGGCTGCTCGAGTGCTCCCCGCGCCGCGACGAGGTCGACGCGCTGCTGGACGCGCTGGCCGCCCTATCACCGCGGGACCTGGCACGGTTCGACTGGCAGTCGCGCTCGTGGATGTCCGGTGTCACGTGGAAGGCGGTCGAGCAACTCCGCTGGCCGCTGCTGCGCGGTGCGCGCAAGCCGCTTTGGCACGCGCTTGCGCTCGTCTCGGGCGACGGCTACGAACGTGAGCGCGCGATCAAGTCTGCGCCGGTTACCCGACTGCACGTCCAACTCCTTGTCCTGCGCTGCCTGGACTGGGTCGCCCCCGTCCGCGAAGCCGCGCTCGCTCGGCTTGACGACATCGACGACGACCTGCTCGTGGGCGCGCTGCCGCTCGCCGAGACACTAGCCGCCGAGCGTCATCGCGGCCACATCCTCGAGGCGCTGTTGGACGCGCGATTGACGGACGACCATCTGCGACTCGCCGGCCATCGTGGAGAGACGATCGTGCGGCGTGCAGCATGGCGGCGACTGGCCGACCGCGGCTCGCTGACGGTCGCGGACCTCAACGCCGTGGCCGGCGACGGCGACGTGGTCGTGCGGTCGATAGCTTCGCGGCACCTGCCCTCGCTTCCGGAAGACCATCGGCGGTGGCTTGCCGGGAGGCTCCTCGACGATCCCGTCGGGTCGGTGGCCACGCCCGCGCTAGCGACGCTCGTGGCGCTTGACGGCGACCCTGTCGTCATCCGCGCGCTGACGGCGCGCACGGCAACGGTCCGCCGAGCCGCCAGGGACTGGGCGCGATTGCGGTCTATCGATGCTCGTGCGGTCTATCGCGATGTGTTGGCCAACAACGCGATGGACGCAGTCGCGCTCATCGGCCTCGCCGAGCTTGCCGACCCCGTGGATTGCGACCGATTCCACGCGATGGTCAGCGACACTCGCACGCGGATCGCTGCTGCGGGTCTGCGCGCCCTGGCCCGTGTCGATGAGCGAGCTGGCCGGGCCGCCGCGGTTGACGCCCTGCGCAACCGGCCCGTGGGGCGCGTTACCTGGGCGGCCGCCGACGTCCTGCGCGGCAGCACACCCGGACGTGACGAAGCCGAGGCCCTTGCGGCTGTCGCCCGCGATCCGCAGCGTCCGATCGGGCACCGGTTCCGGGCGTTGTCGCTCCTTCGTCCGCTGCGTTGGCTGCACCTCATCGTCCTCCTGGAGATCCGTGCTGGCGAGAAAGCGCCGCGGGTTCGGCGGCGGCTGGATATGGAGGTCGACGCATGGCTGCAACTCAGCGGTCGCATCGGCCGCGGTCCAAACAATGAGCTCGCGCCCCGTCTGAGCCGGTTGCTTCCGTCAGTCGACGAGGGTCGCCGAGAGCGCATCGAGTTCATCCTCCGCACCTCGTCTGCATAGCGGTGGCGTTATGGACCGCGGGGCCGCCCACGGACTGCGCGGGTGCTGTCCAAACCGTGTCCCGAAACGTGTCCCCAACTCGGCAGATCTGACCCGAGGCAACCCGATCGAACCCCGCACAAACGCTGACTGCACGGACCAACCGAGCGCCTATGCGCCAACTCTTAATCCGAAGGTTCTAGGTTCAATTCCTAGTGGGGGCATCGAGAAATCCCTGTAGATCAGGGATTTCTTGCGTCTAGGACCTTTACCGGGGCAGTTATCTGCCCCTCCCGTCGTGGCCGCGACGCAACCGCTTAGTTGCGCGTCCGTGGAGCAGCACGGCGCGCCTCCATCGCGGCGTCGACCTCAGAGATTCGGAAGCGCCACCACTTCCCGATCTTCGTCCCAGGCAACTCGCCGTGCTTGGCCATCTCGCGCACCCAGTACGTCGTCATCGCCAGGTGCTCGGCTACGTCTGCGGCGGTCACCCACCGTTCGATCGTCGCCATCGCCATCGCCTCCATTCAGAGTCGATGGCCGTCTGCCGCACCGGGGTTGGTAAGGAGGGCGATCGGGTGCCGTAGGAGTTCGTGCTTGGCACTCGCGTCCCTAGTCGTCGATGCGTCGGATGAAGTCGAAGTGCAGCTCGTCCAGTCTCGAGATTTCGCAGGTAGTTGCCCCGCAAAGCGACCTGGACTCGCCTCCAAGCGGTTGCCTCATCGAGCCCCACGTGCCGCGCAACCGCTGACGTCGAGACGCCCTCAGACGCTTTGAAGTTGAGGTGCTTCCCGCGGTTAGCATCGTGATCTACGGCCCCCGTGAAAGCGGTAGCGAGATCGACGCCGGTCAGGTCGGCGACCGCCTGTACGACCTCGACAATCAAGTAGCTGCCTCGCGCGTCATGCGCGCGCGAGCGTTTGCGGGCGTCCCAAATCTATTGAAAACTTCATGCGACCCATCGGCCCGATCCGTGATTAGGTCTTCAGCAGTGGGTCCACACGCACCAACACAAGACGACCCGACGCGCATACGCGTATGAACGTCGTGCAACGCCGTCAGATCGGCCGCGTGTTCAGCAACGACTATGCGCGGCGGGTGCTCGGGGCCTAGCCTGCTGAGGACTGGTTGCGGGATCCCCTGTCGCGGAGTACGGTGGCTCGGACGGTCGTGGGGGAGCCGAACCGACCCGCCCGCGCAGCCGCCGTCCAGCGGCCCATGCAAGGCTCGCGGGTTGCCTGATCTACCGGCACGACGCCGCCCTGAGGGGGTAGTCATGTTCAGCAGGATCCGTTCGTGGATCACCTACGCGAACGTCACCGCGACGCTTGCGCTGTTCCTGGCGTTGGGGGGCACGAGCTACGCCCTCATCGTCAACGGCGCGCTCGTGCAGGACGAATCGCTCACCGGGGCTGACATAAAGAACAACACGCTGACCGGCGCGGACATTCTCGAGTCGAGCCTCGGACCGGTTCCGGCTGCCGGTCTCGCAGGCTTCGCCCAGAGTGCCGCGGCGGCGCAGAATGCCGACACGCTCGACAACCTCGACTCGACCGCCTTCCTCAGCGGCTATGAAGTCGTCGCAGGGGCACCCGAGGAGAGGACGACCGACGCGGCCTTCAGCGCGACCACCGACTGTCCAGTGGGCAAGAGGGCGGTCGGAGGCTTCTTCCGTGCCGACCGCATCCATCCCTCCGGCTTCTTCGTGACGTCGGTCTACGTCCAGTGGGCGGGCGTAATAAATGGCAGCCGGTACACGGTCCGTGCGGAGTTCAAGGAGCCGCTGGGGGCCAACGAGCGCAACCGGCTGACTGCCGACGCGGTCTGCGTCGCTGGCGGGTCCTGACCGCCCGCGCGGGCGTTGGGGTGCGCCCCACCTATCGAAACTTCATGCGACCCATCGGCCCGATCCGTGATTAGGTCTTCAGCAGTGGTCCACACGCACCAACAGAAGACGACCCAACGCGCGCATACGCGTATGAACGTCGTGCAACGCCGTCAGATCGCCACGACTCTTCATCCGAAGGTTCCAGGTTCGATTCCTGGTGGGGGCATCACACGCGACGGCGCGTCGAGCGCGGACGTGGGCCACGTCAGTCACCGATTTCGTCACTGAGGTGGCCCACGTCTCCGGTCCCTTTCCGCCGGACACCGAACATCCATCTACTCGCGGATATCGCGACCCGATCGATGTTCGACCACACCCGGGGAGCCACCCGCGATCTTGCGCGCGTTGACACCCGGCGTGGAGCCACGCGGAGGCTTCGTGGTCGGGGGACGCCAAGGCGGGACGCGGGGTCGGCCGCGGAACGTCTTCGCGCCCCAGGCGTAGGCTTCGCGGCGATGCAGCGAAAGCTCGTCCTACCCCTGCCGCGCCGCGGCTCGCCCAGCCGGGTCGAGCCGCCCGGGTGGACGCGGGACCACAAGGGCAGCCGCGCGATCGACGAGGCCGTCGTCGACTGCGCGCTGTACTGCGACGGCGAGCGCCGCGCGGGCAAGCTCGGCCTCGACGACGCGATCGAGGCGATGGAGGAGACCGACGACGGCTTCGTCTGGATCGGCATCCACAACCCCAGCCGCGAGGCGGTCGAGGCCGTCGGCGAGCGCTTCAATCTCCATGAGCTGGCGCTCGAGGACGCGATTCACGCCCACCAGCGTCCGAAGCTCGAGATCCACGGGGAGACGCTGTTCGCGGTCCTGAAGACCGCACGCTACGTCGATTCCGACGAGCTCGTCGACGTCGGCGAGGTGATGGTCTTCGTCGGCCAGAAGTTCGTCGTCTCCGTGCGTCACGGTGAGGCCAGCCCGCTGCACGGCGTGCGCCAGGACCTCGAGGAGCACCCGACGCTGCTGGGCATCGGCCCGAGCGCCGTCTTCTACGCCATCGTCGATCGGATCGTCGACGACTACGCGGTGGTCCTCGACGGCCTCGAGGTCGATGTCTCCGAGATCGAGGAGCAGGTCTTCGGCGGGGAGCAGCGCATCAACCCCGCGCAGCGGATCTACCGGCTCAAGCGCGAGGTCATCGAGTTCAAGCGTGCCCTGGTCCCGCTGGACATGCCGTTGCAGAAGCTCGCCGAGGGCCGCGTGAGCGTCCTGGACCCGCGCAGCCGCGAGTACTTCGCCGACGTCCGCGACCACCTGCTGCGCGACGGCGAGCGCCTGCACAACATCGACGAGCTGCTGACCAGCGTGCTGCACGCCAACCTCACGCAGCTGGCGATGCAGGACAACAAGGACATGCGCCGGATCTCGGCGGTCGTCGCGGTCCTCGCCGTGCCGACGATGGTCTTCGGCCTCTACGGCATGAACTTCAAGCACATGCCCGAGCTGGGGTGGCGCTACGGCTACCCGATGGTGCTGGTCGCGACGCTGGCCCTCTGCTCGCTGCTGGCGTGGCGCTTCCGCAAGGCCGGCTGGCTCTAGCCCAGCGTCCACACCCCGGTATCGCCGAAGCCGCTGTCGACGGCGAACTGGAAGACCTGCGGCTTGGCGCCCTTCGCGATCTCGAAGGCGACGCAGACCGTCTTGGACTGGCCCTTGGAGAGCTTCAGGCTCGGGTTGTCGCACGGGCTCTTCCTGCCGACGGTGATCAGGTTGGTCTGCTTGCCGGTCTCGCCGCCGACGACGGTCAGCGTGCCGCCCGGCTGGGGATCGTCGTAGACGAGGGTGCCGGCGTTGGCGATCTTCACGTCCACGCCGATCAGCTGGCGCCCCTCGGAGAGGTTGTAGCCGCTGAACGGCCCGCGGATGCGCTGGACGGTGACCGCGACCTTCTCCCGCCCCTTCGGATCTCGCTGGCCGATGAGCGTCAGCGTCTCGCCGCGCTTGCCCCTGACCGTGATCTCCTCGCGGTCGGGGTCGTCGGACGCCGGTGTCGTCTCTGCCGGCGTAGTCGCGGCCGGTGTGGTCTGCGCAGCTGGCGTGGTCGCGGCGACGGGCGTCGTCGACGCGCCCCCGTCATCGTCATCGTCGCCGCAGCCGGCACCGAAACCGGCGATCGCGACGACCATGCAGGCGAGCGTGCGCTTCATGCGCGCATCCTCTCCGAGACGGGCGGTCGCGGTAGCCTGCGAGCCGTGACCGTGCAGCTGGCGTCCGTCGACGGCGCGATCGGCGACGCCGCCGACGCGACCATCCCGATCACCGACGAGGGGCTGCTGCGCGGCGACGGTGTCTTCGAGGTCGTGCGCGTCTACGGCGGCGAGCCGTTCGCCTGGGAGGAGCACCTGCGGCGGATGGCGCGCTCGGCCGGCAGCCTGCGCCTGGAGCTCGACGTCGGCGCGGTCGCCCGCGAGGTGCAGGCGCTGCTCGACACGACCCCCGGCTTCGACGGGCAGCTGCGCGTCCTCGTCACGCGCGGGGGACGGCGGATCGCGATCCTCGAGCCGGTCGCCGCCCACTCCGAGACGATCGCGCTGCAGACCGTCGAGTACGTCCCGACGCGGATCCTCGACCAGATCAAGTCGCTCTCCTACGCGGCGAACATGCTGGCGACGCGCCTGGCGAAGGAGGCCGGGGCCGACGAGGCGCTGATGATCACCGCCCACAAGCGGGTGCTCGAGGCGCCGACGTCGTCGTTCTTCTACGTGCTCGAGAACGAGCTGTTCACGCCGCCGCTGGACGACCACATCCTCGACTCGATCACGCGCCGCCACGTCGTCGAGCTGACCGGTGCGAGCGAGCGGATCACGACGACCGACGACCTCGCCGACATCGAGGAGGCGTTCCTGGCCTCGACCACGCGCGAGGTCCAGCCGGTCTCGGCGATCGACGGGCGCGCGCTGCGCGCCGCCCCGGGGGCGCACACGTCCGCGGCGATCGACGCCTTCCGCGCGGTCATCGAAGGCCGCCAGCCTTGAAGATCGTCACGGTCATCGGCAACCGCCCGCAGTTCGTGAAGGCGGCGGCGGTCTCACGGCTGCTGCGCGCGCGCGCCGACGAGCTGCTGGTGCACACCGGCCAGCACTACGACGACGAGCTCTCGACGGTCTTCATCGAGGAGCTCGGGGTGCCGCGCCCCGAGCGTGAGCTCGACATCCACGACGGCACGAACACCGCGCAGACGGCGCGGATGCTCGCGGCGCTCGAGCCGCTGCTGCGCGACGAGCGCCCCGACGCGGTGCTCGTCTACGGCGACACGAACTCGACGCTGGCGGGCGCGCTCGCGGCAGCGCAGGCGCGGATCCCCGTCGCGCACGTCGAGGCCGGGATGCGCTCGTTCGACCGCGCGATGCCCGAGGAGCTCAACCGCGTCGTCACCGACGAGATCTCAGACCTGCTGCTGTGCCCGTCGCAGACCGCCGTCGACAACCTCACGCGCGAGCAGGTCGTCGGCAGGGTCGAGCTCGTCGGCGACGTGATGGTCGACATCGCCCAGCTCTTCCAGCCGCGTGCCAAGGCCGACGACGTGCCGCTGCGCGAGGCCGGCGTGACGCCCGGCGAGTACGTGCTCGTCACCGCCCACCGCGCCGGCAACGTCGACGACCCCGCGCGCCTGCGCCGGCTCGTCGATCTGCTGCTGGCGCTGCCGCTGCCGGTCGTCCTGCCGCTGCACCCGCGCACCGGCGCGCGCCTGGACGCCGCCGGCTGGCTCGACGAGCTCGCCGCGGCGCCGCACGTCAGCCTGACGCCGCCGCTGGGGTATCTCGCGTTCACGGCGCTGCTGACCCGGGCGCGCGCGATGCTGACGGACTCCGGCGGCGTGCAGAAGGAGGCCTACCTCGCCGGCGTCCCGTGCATCACGCTGCGCGACACGACCGAGTGGACGGAGACCGTCGACGCCGGCTGGAACGTGCTCGTCGACCTCGATCGCGATGCCGCGCTGGCCGCGCTCGAGCGCACGCCGCCGGCCGATCGCCCGCAGCTCTACGGCGACGGCAACGCCGGCGAGCGCGTCGTCACGGCGCTCCTATCCGCTTGACGCGCACCCCCGCGGCGGCGAACGGCGCCGGGTCGACGATCCCGCGGCCGTCGACGACGAGCTCGGCGCCGGGCAGCTCGGCCGGGGTCAGGCGCGCGTACTCGGCGTGGTCGGCCTGCAGCAGCGCGGCGTCGACCGGCCCACCGTCCCAGGGGATGAAGCCGAGCGCGCTGAGCTCGGCCGCGTCGTACAGCGGATCGCTGGCGACGGGCTCGGCGCCGGCCTCCAGCAGGGCGTCGCGGACGCCGAAGGCGCCGCTGAAGGCGGTCTCCTTGACGCCGCCGCGATAGCTCACGCCGAGGATCAGGACGCGCCGGCCGCGGACGTCGCCGAGCAGCGAGACGGCGTACTCGGGCATGTGATCGTTGGCGGCGCGCGCGGCCGCCGGCAGCGTCGCGTCGGGGTCGCCCTGCAGGTAGAAGCGCGGGTAGACCGGGATGCAGTGCCCGCCGACCGCGACGCCCGGGCGGTGGACGTGGCTGAAGGGCTGGGAGTTGGCGGCGTCGATCACCTGCTGGACGTCGAGGCCGAGCGCGTCGGCGTGACGCGCGAACTCGTTGGCCAGCGCGATGTTCACGTCGCGGTAGGTCGTCTCGACGAGCTTGGTCAGCTCCGCCGCCTCGGCGCTGCCCATCGCGCGGATCTCGGCGTCCAGGAACGATCCATAGAGCGCTGCGGCGCGCGCCTCGCCCGCGGCCGACAGCCCGCCGACGAGCTTGGGGTACGTCTCGAGGTCGGCGAAGACGCGGCCGCTGAAGACGCGCTCCGGAGAGAAGCAGGTGAAGAAGTGCTGCTCTGCGCGCAGGCCGCTGGCGGCCTCGAGCGCCGGGGCGATCCGCGTGCGCGTCGTGCCGACGGGGACCGTCGTCTCCACGCTCACCGTCGTCCCGGGCTGCAGCCCCGCGCCGACGGCCGTCGTCACGGCGTCGAGCGCGCTCCAGTCCGGTTGCGCGGCGACGTCGACGACCAGCGGCGGGACGCAGATCACGAGCTCGGCGCCGTCTGCCACGGCCGCGGTCGTGTCGCTGCTCGCGCGCAGCCTGCCGTCGTCGACGACCTGGCGCAGGTACTCGTCGAGGTGTGCCTCGCCCGGGAAAGGCGCGCGGCCGGCGTTGACCGCGTCGACGACGCGGGCGTCGATGTCGCAGCCGGTGACGTCGTGGCCCTTGCGCGCGAGCTGCACGGCGATCGGCAGCCCGATCTTGCCGAGGGCGACGACGACCGCTTTCACAAGGATCCCGTCTCGGGGCGCGCCTCCGGCGGCCGAGATCCGGCCGCCTCCGGCACCCGTATCGTCTCGCCGGTTGCGGCGCTGGCGAGCACCGCCTCGGCGCAGGCGACGGTCTCGAGTCCCTCGTCCAGGGTCACGACGGCCGCCTCGGCGTCGCCCTCCAGCAGGTCGCAGAACGTCTCGAGCTCGACGAGCAGCGGCTCGCGGCGCGCGAGCGCGAAGCGCGTCATGTCGCCCTCGCTGACACCCCGGAACTGCTCGGCCGCCGGCCAGCTGCCGCGCACCTCGCCGTTGGCGTAGAAGGTGAGGTCGGCGTTCAGCGTGTCGGCGACGAGCATCCCGAGCTCACCGAGCACACGCGTGCGGCGGACCTTCGTCGGCGTCAGCCAGTCGACGACGCAGTTGAACGAGACGTCGCTGCGCAGGCGCCCGGTCGCCAGCACGAGGTCCTCGTGGTCGCGCCCGGTGCGGTGCTGGGTCTCGGCCGCGACCCGCGCGACGGGGCTGCCGCCCAGCCAGCGCACGAGGTCGAGGTCATGGGTGGCGAGGTCCTTGACGACGCCGACGTCGCGCACGCGGTCGGGGAACGGGCCGATCCGCTCGGTGGCGATAAGGAACGGGCGCCCGAGGTCGCCGCGCGCGACGCGCTCGCGCAGGCCGATGAGCGCCGGGTTGAATCGCTCGACGTGGCCGACCGCGCCGTGCAGCCCGTTGCCGCGCACGACGTCGGCGAGCGCCCGGGCGTCGGGCGTCGTCGCCGCCAGCGGCTTCTCCACGAGCACGTGCACGCCTGCGGCGGCCAGCTCGGTCACCGCGCTGAGATGCTCATCGGTCGGCACGGCGACGATCGCGAAGTCCACCGGGCCGGCGGCGAGCAGGTCGGCGATGCTGCCGAACAGCTTCCCCGGGTCGGCGAGGGCGCCGAAGCTGTCGCCACCGGGATCGACTGCGCCGGCGAAGTCGACACGGGGTGACGCCTGGAGCAGGCGTGCGTGGTGGCGGCCGATCATCCCCAGGCCGAGCAGGGCGCCGCGCAAACTCACGATTACTAGGGTATCCGGCATGTCGGCTCCCGGCCTTGTGCTCGACCCCACCGCTCAGGTGGGCGCCAACGTGACGTTCGGCGCCAACGTCGTCGTCCATCCCGGAGTCGTGATCGGCGACGACGTGACGATCCAGGACGCGGCGATCCTCGGCAAGGCGCCATCGCTGTCGCCGCGCTCCTCGAATGCGGGCCGGCCCGTCGACGCGCTCGTGATCGAAGCCGGCGCGACGATCTGCGCCCAAGCGGTCGTGTTCGCCGGTGCGCGGATCGGCGAGCGCTCGATCATCGGCGACCAGTCCTACGTGCGCGAGCGCGCCGTCATCGGGCCCGACTGCATCATCGGGCGCGGCGCCTGCGTCGACAACGACGTCACGGTCGGCGCGCGCGTGCGCGTCCAGACGTCGGTCTACCTGACTGCGTTCAGCGTGCTCGAGGACGACGTCTTCGTCGGGCCCTGCGCGATGACGACCAACGACGACACGATGGGCCGCCTGCGCCCCGGCGAGGTGCTTCGCGGCGCGACGCTGCGCCGCGGCTGCCGCGTCGGCGGCGGCGCGGTGCTCGTGCCCGGCGTCGAGATCGGCGAGGAGGCGTTCGTCGCGGCGGGGGCCGTCGTCACCAACGACGTCGCCCCGCGCGCGCTTGTGATGGGCGTCCCCGCGCGCAAGGTGCGCGAGGTCACCCAGGACCGCCTCCTGGCGTCGAACGACTAGGCGGTGCGCTCGATCACGAGCTCGGTTTTGTCGACCGAGGCGCGGGTCCCGGGCGTGTCGCTGGCATCCATCGCGTCGAAGATCCGCTCGCCCTCGGCCATGTCCTCGGCCGAGTCGTAGTGCTGCAGGACGACGACGGTTCCCTGAGCCTCGTCGGCGAGGATCTGGATGCTCTTGCTCGGCACGCCCTCGGGCGGGCCGTCGGACTCGCTGACGCGCTGCTTGATCTCGGCAACGCGGTCGGGCGACACGTCGGTGAAGCGCACAACTCGGACGAACATCGAAGACCTCCTCGGACGGTGACGGATCGACCGTACCGTCTGCGCTGGTGCGCGCGTGTTACACGGCCGCGGCGGCGCCCACGTTCGTGTGGTCGCGCGCGTCGTCTGACCAGATGATCTGGTCGCGGCCGGGGCCGACGCCGACCATCACGACCGGGACGCCGGCCTGCTCGGCGATGAACGCGAGGTATTCGCGCGCGGCCTCGGGCAGGTCGCCCCAGGCGCGGCACTCGGTCAGGTCCTCGGTCCAGCCGGGCAGCTCGACGTAGTCGCCGCGGGCCTTGTGCAGGACCGACTGGTGGTAGGGGAAGTCGGGCAGCAGGGCGTCCTCGCCGCTGCGGTACTGCGTCGCGACCTTGATCGTCTCGAGGCCGGTGAGGACGTCGAGCTTCGTGATCGCCAGCGCGGTCATCGAGTTGATCCGCGCCGCGTAGCGCAGGCCGACGGCGTCGAACCAGCCGGTCCGGCGGCGGCGCCCGGTGGTGGTACCGAACTCGTGGCCCTTGTCGACGAGCCAGTCGCCGACCGGGTCATCGTGCAGCTCGGTCGGGAACGGGCCCGCGCCGACGCGGGTGCAGTAGGCCTTGGCGATGCCCCAGACCTCGTCGATCGCCTTCGGGCCGACGCCCGAGCCCGTGCATGCGGCTCCGGCGGTCGGGTTCGACGACGTCACGAACGGATAGGTGCCGTGGTCGATGTCCAGCAACGCCGCCTGGGCGCCCTCGAAGACGACGAGCTGCTCGTCGTCCAGCGCGCGCCAGATCAACGCGGAGGTGTCGGCGATGTGCTGCTCGAGGCGATGGCCGAACGTCAGCAGGTCGTCGGACATCTGCTGGAGGTCGAGCTTGGGGCCGAACTCCGGGTCGCGCTCGAAGGGCCGCAGCATCAGCTGCTTGGGCACGAGCGCGGCCATGATCTTCTTCTTGAGGATCTTCTCGTCGAGCATGTCCTGCACGCGGATCCCCAGGCGCGCGGCCTTGTCGGCGTAGGCCGGGCCGATGCCGCGCTTGGTCGTGCCGATCTCGTTGCGTCCGAGCCGCGCCTCGCCCGAGTGATCCAGGGCGATGTGGTAGGGCATGATCACGTGCGCGTTGGCCGAGATCTTCAGGCCGCTGACGTCGACGCCGCGGGTGCGCAGGCCGTCGAGCTCGGTCAGCAGCACGGCCGGGTCGACGACGACGCCGTTGCCGATGATGCAGTGCTTGCCGGGGTAGAGGATCCCGCTGGGGATCAGGTGGAACTTCCAGGTCTCGCCGTTGGACACGATCGTGTGGCCGGCGTTGTTGCCGCCCTGGAAGCGGACGACCGCCGACGCCTGCTCGGCGAGCAGATCGACGATCTTTCCCTTGCCCTCGTCGCCCCACTGGGCGCCGACGATTACGAGGCCTGGCATACGTGGTCGAGTGTACGGGCGTGCTGAGCGCTACGCGGTCTCGCGCAGCGTCCCGCGCTGCAGGCGCTGGTCGCTGCCGAAGAGCGGGAGGATCTCGCACATCTGCTCGAGGCGAGACACCGTGCGCTCGCCGATCTGCGCGGCGAGGTCGTCGCGCTCGAGGTTCGTCGTCAGCACGATCGCCCGCTCCTCCTCATAGCGCGCGTTGACGATCGCGTAGAGCTGCTCGAGGACCCATGGGCTCGTCTGCTCGGCGCCGACGTCGTCGATGTGCAGCAGGTCGACGGCGCTGAGGCGGTCGAGCAGGTCCAGGTAGGTCGCGTCGTTGTCGGCGTCGAAGGTCGTGCGGATCTCGGCGAGCAGCCGCGGCAGGGTGTAGACGGCGACGCTGCGGCCGCGGGTCAGCGCGGTCTTCGACACGAGCATCGCGAGCTCGGTCTTGCCGGTGCCGGTGCCTCCGTAGAACCACAGCCCGCGCCCGGTCTTCAGCTGCGCGTCGATGTCGTTGAGGTAGTGCTCGACGGCGCGGACCTGGGCGGGCGCGCGCGCGCGGATGTCGTGGACGACCGTGCTCTCCAGCGACGCGTTGCGAAAGCGCTTGGGCAGGACGTTGGAGAGGTTCGAGGCGCGCCGGCGCGCGATCATCGCCTCCCGGCACTCGCAGTCGTAGGCCGTGTTGGTGTCCTCGTCGATGCGAAAGCCCGAGCCGTCGCAGTGCTGGCAGTCCTCGCTCACTGGTAGCGCTCGCCGGCGTAGTTGAGGAACTTCGGGTACTCGGCCTGGAACGTCAGGCGCACGTCGCGCAGCGCGCCGGAGCGGTTCTTGGCGATCAGCAGCTCGGCCTCTCCGGGGACCTCGGAGTCGTCCTTCGTGTAGTACTCGTCGCGGTAGATGAAGAGCACGAGGTCAGCGTCCTGCTCGATCGCGCCGGACTCACGCAGGTCCGAGAGCATCGGGCGCTTGTCGGTGCGGTTCTCGACACCACGGTTGAGCTGGGAGAGCGCGACCACGGGGACGTCGAGCTCCTGGGCGAGGATCTTCAGACCGCGCGACATCTGGCTGATCTGCTCGGCGCGGTTCTCGATGCGCCCGTCGGCGCGCATCAGCTGCAGGTAGTCGACGATGACCATCCCGAGCTTGCCGTGCGTGCTGTACATCCGCCGGCACTTGGCCTTGATGTCGGTGACGCTGACGTCGGAGGAGTCGTCGAGATACAGCGGCGACGCCGAGAGCTCGTTGGCGGCCTTGAGCACGCGCGGCCACTTGTCCTCCTTGACGCGCCCCTTGCGCAGGTCGTCGCCTTTGATCCGCGCCTGCGAGGCGATGAAGCGCTGCGCGAGCTCGGCCTCGGACATCTCCAGGCTGAACAGCAGCACCGGGCGCCCGTCCTTGATCGCGGCGTTCTCGGCGATGTTCGTGACGAGGCAGGACTTGCCCATGCCGGGGCGGGCGGCGAGCACGATCAGCGCGCCGGGCTGAAAGCCGCCGGTGATCGCATCGAGGTCCTCGAAGCCGGTCGGCGTGCCCGTCAGCGGCGTGCCGTCGCGTGAGAGCTGGTGGAGGATCTCGATCTGCTGGTGCAGGACGTCGTCGATCCCGCGGAAGTCCTTCTTGGAGTCGTCGCGGGCGACCTCGAGCACGGTCATCTCGGCGCGCTCGACGAGCTCTCGCGGCGCGGCGTCGTGGCCGTGGACGGAGGCCTGGATCTCGTAGGTCGCGTCGAGCAGCTTGCGCAGCAGCGCGAGCTCCTTGACGATCGAGCCGTAGCGGCGCAGGTTGGCGATGTCCGGCGGCGCGGCGGTGAGGACCTCGACGGCGTTCTGGCCGCCGGCCTCTTCGAGCGTGCCGGACTGGCGCATCTGCTCGGTGACCGTGAGGATGTCGATCGGCTCGCCCGAGTCGAACAGCTCGAGCATCGCGCCGAAGACGAGCTGGTGGCGCGGGCGGTAGAAGTCGGCCGGCTTCAGGCTGTCCGTCACGACGTACTGGTACATCGGCTTCTCGGACAGCAGGATCGCGCCGAGCAGCGCGGTCTCGGCCTCCAGCGAATGCGGGGGCGCCATGCCCTGCACGACGTTCGCCGGCGGGGCCTCGGGTCGTCGATTCGGGGCCGAACTCATCTCCGCGGCCGAGGGTATCGACGGGCTCGGCGGAAGCGATGCGGCCCTTCCCGCAAACTCGGGGTGTTTCTTGTGGGGTCGGACCCTGCGCCTACGGCGCAACGTCTGACCCCGGCTAGCGGGGCGCTAGCTGAGCTCGGTGACGAGCGTCTTGACCGTCGCGGTCACGCCGGAGGCGAGCTCGATGACGACCATGTAGGTGCCGATGTTCTTGATCGGCTCCTCGAGGTGGATGTGGCGCTTGTCCACGTCGACCCCGCGGGCTTCCTTGATCGCGTCGGCGATGTCCTGCGTGGTGACCGAGCCGAACAGGCGCCCGTCCTCGCCGGCCTTCTCGCTGAGCGTGAGCACCGTCTTCGACAGCTGCTCGGCGAGCTCGCGCGACTTCTCGGTCTGCTGCTCGGCGCTGCGCTGGTCGGAGAGCTGCTTCTGCGTGGCGGCCTCGACGGACGCCTTCGTCGCCGGCTGGGCGAGCTTGCGCGGGATCAGGAAGTTGCGCAGGTAGCCCTTGGAGACATCGACGACGGAGCCGCGGGAGCCGAGGTTCTCGACGTCCTTGAGCAGGAGTGCCTCAGGCATCGCCTAGCGGTCCTCGCGGTCACGACCGCGACCGCCGCGACCGCCCTCGCGCTCGGGCGCACCTTCGGCGACGTACGGCAGCAGCGCCAGCTCGCGGGCGCGCTTGACGGCCTTGGCGACCTGCGCCTGGTGACGGCGGCAGGCGCCCGTGATCCGCCGGGTGCGGATCTTGCCGCGCTCGGAGACGTAGCGCTTGAGCGTTTCGACGTCCTTGTAGTCGACCTGCTCGACCTTGTCCTTGCAGAACAGGCACGGCTTGCGGCGGCCACTGCCGGGCCCGCCCTTCTTGTCGCGGCGACGCGTGGTCGCTTTCGCGCGGCGTTGCTTAGCCAACTGAAGTCCTTGAGTCGTACTGCAGACGAGACGAGCGCGCCAAAGCGGCGCGCGAACGCACATTCTGACACGTTCGCGCGCGATCTTGCGGTTCGGGGACCGGAGAACCCGGCGCGCTCGGCGGCCGCGCGACGGCTAGGGGCGGCCCTGCGCCGCCCCAGAGGGCTGCGCAGGGCCAGGGGAACGCCCTAGAAGGGGATGTCGTCGTCGCCGGTCGGCACCGGCGCGCCGCCCACGGGGGCGGGCTGCTGCTGGGCCGGCGGGTACTGGCCCTGGGCGGGCTGCTGGGGCTGGCCGGAGCTGAAGTCGCTCGTGTCGGTGGGGATGTCCGAGCGCCCGCTGAAGCCGCCGCCCTGGCCGCCGCCGGCGTCGTCGCGCGGCGAGCCGAGGAACTGCACGGTGTCGGCGACGATGTCGACAGCGGAGCGGTTCTTGCCGGAGTCCTTGTCGACCCACTCGCGCCACTCGAGGCGGCCGTCGATCGCGACCGGGCGGCCCTTGCTCAGGAAGCGGGCGCAGTTCTCGCCCTGGGCGCCCCAGACGGTGACGTCGAAGTAGTTGGGCTTGTCGACCCACTCGTTCGTCGTCCCGTCCTTGCGGCGGGTGTTGACGGCGATGCGCAGCTTGCACACGCTCGTGCCGCTGGCCAGCGAGCGCAGTTCAGGGTCAAAGGTGAGGTTGCCGGTCAGAACGACCCGGTTGATGTTCGAGGCAGCCATCGGCCGCAGCTCCTTTCGGGGGCGAAACGCTTTCGGGCCAGTCTAGGTGCGCCGTCCGACGGCACCGCGATCGAGGCCGCTATTTCCGCGAAGTCGTCACAGAGTCGCGCCTGTTCTGGCACGTCTGACGGCAGTTCCGTGACAAATGGGCCGCCCGGGGCGGCAGCGAGAGCCGCAGGTCAGGCGGCGGGAGCCGGCTCGTCGACCGGATCCTCGTCGAAGCTCGGGGGCGCCGGGGTCGGCTCCTCCGTCTGCGCGCGGGCCGTCAGGTCGGGCGGCGCGGGCGTGCCGGGGGCGAGCTTGACGATGCGAAAGCGCAGGACGCCGTCGGTGATGTGCAGCGTGCGCTGGAGCGACGCGAGCAGCTCGGGCGTCGCGTGGAACTGCAGCAGGTGGTACTGCGCTTCCTTCTTCTTGGCGATCTCGAACGTCAGTTGACGCGTGCCGTAGTCGTGGCGGCCGACGAGCTCTCCGCCCTTGGCGATGGCGGCCTCGGCGTCGGCGAGGATCTTCGTCTTCTGCTCGTCCGGCGCAGCGGTATCGAGCATCAGCATGAGGTCGTAGATGGGCTTCGCGTCTGACATAAGTGAGCGGCCGAAGGTAGCAGAGGGGGGCGAATTCACGCGGTCTGCGCGCTACTACAGGTATGGGTGACGAGTCGCTTCGCAGCCGCATCAAATGGGCGAACGTGGGGCGGCTCGGCGCGCTGGTCGCGCTTGCGCTGCTGGTGGTGGCGCTGCCGCGGTTGGGGGCTCCGGAGGTGGAAGTGCCGCCGGACACGATCGTGCCGGTGGGGCCGAGCGTGGTTACTTCGGAGGCCGCGCCGCCGGTGGCCCGGCCCCGTCGCGAGCCCGCGCGGCGTGGCACTGCTCGGCGGACAGGCTTGTCCAAGAAGGCCGCCCGGCCGCCGCGGCCGCGCCGCCGTGTGCGGCAGTCCCGGCCGCCGCGGCAGCGCGCCCCTGTGCCGCAGCGCGCCGGGCCGCCGCGGCGGCAGCGCGCCCCTGCGCAGCGCGCCGGGCCGCCGCGGCAGCGCAGCCGTTCGCGGCAGCCCCCTCCGCCCGCCGCAGCCGCACCGCCCGCCTCACCGCCGGCGCTGCAGCCGCCGCGGCAGGCGCCCGCGCGCGGCGAGTTCGGCCCCGGCGGCGAGTTTTGAGCCAGGCGCGGGGCGCCCCGCGCGCCGGCCTCAGGCCCGGACGCCGGCCTTCTTGCGGATGTCGGCGAGCTGGTCGTCGATCCAGTCGCCGGGGTCGCGCTCGGTGACGATCGCCTCCAGGCCCTGCATCCGCCGCGTGCGCGAGTCGACGTCCATCGTCAGGGCGCTGTAGATCGCGACGGCGAGCTCCTCGATGTCGAAGGGGTTCACCGACAGGGCGTAGTCGCCGAGCTCCTCGTGGGCGCCGGTGTTCTCCGAGAGGATCGAGACGCCGTTGCGCTCGTTGACGAGCGGACCCTCCTTGGCCACGAGGTTCATGCCGTCGAACATCGCGTTGACCAGCAGCACGTCGTAGTGCTTGTAGGCGGCCATCGCCTCCTCCAGGTCGTCGCGCAGCTTGAGCTGGATCGGCATCCAGTCCGGCGTGCCGTGACGGTGGTTGACGACGGCCACCAGCGCCTCGATCTTCTCGAGGTACTCCGCGTACTCGGGCACGTCGGTTCGCGACGGCATCAGCTGGGCGATGAAGGTCACGCGCTCGCGGAACTCGGGGTGCTGCTCGAGGAACAGGTCGAAGGCGCTGAACCCGCGCAGGATGTTCTTGGACAGGTCCGCGCGGTCGACGCGCAGGATCAGGTAGTCGCGCCGGCGGCGCTGCAGCTCGGCCTCGAAGTCCTGCGTGCGCTTGCTCTGGGCGACCTCGCGCGTGGCCCGCGCGTCGATCGGCAGCGGATAGGAGCGCACCCAGACCTCGCGCCCGTCCGGCGCGCGGACGATGCCGGCGTCCATGTCGACCTCGAGGTCGAAGAGGTCGCGGCAGCACTGCAGGAAGTTGCGCCGGTAGGAGCGCGTGTGAAAGCCGACGATGTCGTTGGCGAGCAGGCCCGCGAAGACCGCCTCGCGCATCGGCGCCGGCAGCACCCGCCAGGAGTCCGACTGCGTCCAGGGGATGTGGACAAAGTGATGCAGGAACGCGTCCGGGCGTGCCGCGCGGACCATCGCGGGCAGCGTGTAGAGGTGGTAGTCGTGGACCATCACGACCGGGTCGTCGACGCCCTCGATCTCCTCGACGACGGCGTTGGCGAGGTCGCGGTTGACCGCCTGGTAGCCGTAGTCGAAGGCGTCGACCTCGTTGCGGCGGATGTCCGGTGCGTTGGAGAGATCCCAGAGGTAGTGCTGGATGAACCACAGCATCGGGTTGGCGACGATGTTGTAGAAGGCGTCGTAGGCGTCTGGGTCGGAGACGACGAAGCGCACCGAGTACTCCCCGCCGGCGGGTGAGCGCACGCGAAACGGGTGCCCGCGGGCCTCGCGCGAGCGCGCCGCGTCCATCGGGCTCATCGCGCTGGCGATCCAGGTCACCTCGCGGTGGGACGCCAGGCCGGTCAGCGCCGTCACCAGCCCGCCGGTGCCGCGGACGACGTGGCCGTCGTCCTGGTATGTCACCGGGCCGCGGTTGGAGACCAGCACGAGCGGGGCGCCGTTGCTCACCACAGGAACCTACCCGCGATCCGGATCGCTCAACGGGCGTTCACCGAGCTTCACCTCGACCGTGCGCGGCTCGCCGTCGCGCAGCAGCTTGACGTCGACGCTGTCGCCGGGCTCGTAGGCGAGCAGCGCCTGCGCGAGATCGTCGTCGTCGGCGATCTTCGTGGCGCCCAGCGCGACGATGATGTCGCCACCGGTCGCCCACGGGCGCGCCTGGAAGCGCTCGATCGGCCCCGACGCCCGCACGCCTGCGTCGTCCGCCGGGCCGCCCGCCGGGACGTTCTGCACCCAGACGCCCTTCTTGGTCGGCAGCTTGAAGCGCTCGGCCAGCTGCGGGTAGATCACGCCGCTGGTCACCCCGAGGTAGGCGTAGTGGACGCCGCCGCGCTCGCGCAGCTGCTGCAGCGAGCGCTTGACGGTCTCCACCGGCACCGCGAAGCCGACGCCCGTCCCGTCGCCGCTGGTCGTCTGGATCTGCGAGTTGATCCCCAGCACGCGCCCGGCCGCGTCGATCAGCGGTCCGCCGGAGTTGCCGTGGTTGATCGCCGCGTCGGTCTGGATCGCGCCGGTCGTCTGAAAGCCCGTCAGCGAGGAGATCGACCGCTCGGTCGCCGAGACGATGCCGACCGAGAGCGACTGCTCCTCGCCGAACGGCGAGCCGATCGCGACGACCGGGGCGCCGACCTTCACGTCGCGCGCCGAGCCGAGCGGCAGCGGCCGCAGCGACAGGCCCTTGGGGTCGACCTTCAGCAAGGCGACGTCGGCGAACGGGTCGAAGCCGACGATCTTCGCCTCGACCTGGTTGCCGTCGGGGAAGTCGACGTAGATCGAGGAGGCGCGCTCGATCCGGCTGCCCGTGCCGCTGGTCACGACGTGGGCGTTCGTGAGGATCTCGCCGTCTGCGGAGACGACGAAGCCCGAGCCCTGCCCGGCGGACTGCCCGCCGCTGAGCGTGCGGCCGAGGCCGGTCGCGATCACCGTGACGACGCCTGGCGAGACGTGGTCGTAGACGTCGCCGGGATCGAAGCCGCCGCGCGGTGCCGAGCCGTCGGAGTCCAGCGTGCGCAGGACCTCGACCCTCGTGGTGGCGGTCTGCGCGGCGTCCTTGTCGTCGTCGTTGTCGCGGGCGCCGCAGCCGGCGAGCACGACGGCGCCCGCGATCACGGCGAGCAGGCGCCTCACGACGGCAGCTCCAGCGTGAACGTGGTCAGGCCCGGCTGCGTGTCGACCGCCAGCGCGCCGTCCATGCGCTCGGCCAGCTCGTGCGCGATCGCCAGGCCCAGGCCCGAGCCGGCGGCGTCGTCGGAGGTCACGAACGGCTCGAAGATGTGCGGCAGCATCGTCCGAGTGATACCGGGTCCGAAGTCCGCGACACCGAGACGTGCGCGGCCGTTGCTGCGGATCGCGGACACGACGAGGTCGGTTCCCGGCGGCGTGTGCGTCAGCGCGTTGTCGATGAGGATCCGCAGGACCTGGCCCACACGCTCAGGGTCGCAGACGGCGCGCACGCGGTCGGTCGGCAACCGCAGCTCGAGGTTGGAGTCATGCGTGTGCAGCGCCGGCTCGAACTCCGAGACGACGACGCGCGCGACGTCGCGCAGGTCGACGGCCTCCGCGCGCAGCTCAAGCGAGCCGGCGTCCAGGCGGCTGAGGTCCAGCAGCTCGGTCGCGAGGTGGCCCAGGCGCGCGACCTGCTCGCGGACCTGCGTCAGGAAGCGGTCGCGCGTCTCGTCGTCGAGCTCCTCGTCCTGCAGCAGCTCGAGATAGCCGCCGAGCGAGAAGATCGGCGTGCGCAGCTCGTGCGAGGCGGTCGCGATGAAGCGCTTGCGCGCCGAGTCGACCTCGGCGAGCTGGCGGCGCATGTCGTCCAGCGTGCGCGCGAGCTGGCCGAGCTCGTCCTCGCGGTCGACGGGGAAGCGGGCCTCGAAGTCGCCGGACGCGACGCGCGTGGCTGTCTCCTCCAGGCGGCTGACCCGGCGCGAGAGCTGGCGCGCGACGACCGAGCCGCCGAGCAGCGCCACGAGCAGCGCGATCGCCGTCGCGCCGAGCACACGGCGGCGGACGACCGAGACGCTGCGCTCGGCGTCGCGCAGCGGCGCGGTGTAGACGATCACCGACCCGACGAGCCGCAGCCCGGTGTCGGTCGTGTAGAAGAGCGGCCGCGCGGCCTGGCCGACGCGGCCCGAGCTCGTGGACTCGGTGGTCGTGACCGGGCGCCGCTCTCTCGCCGCGTCGCGCGCGACGTCGAAGCGCAGGTCGGCGATCTCGACCTCCGCCGAGGAGTCGGACTTGATGAACGTCTGCAGCTCGGTCCCGCGGTTGACGCCGACCAGCGTGACCCGCGCGTTGGAGTGATCGGCGGCGGAGCGCACGAGCCGGTCGAGGTCGCGCACGTCGATGTCTGTCCCGACCGCCCGCGCGGTCGGCCCGGAGTACAGGCGCGCCGCGGTGTTGAGGTCGCGCAGCTTGTCGGTGATCAGGCTGGACTCCAGGCCAGGGACGACCGCGAGGTAGACGAAACCCATCGCCGCCAGCGCGATCGCGCTGAACACCAGCGAGAGGCGCAGCCGCAGCGAGCGGGGCTGGATCACGGCTGAGTGTCGCGGAAGCGGTAGCCGACGCCGCGCACGGTGAAGATGTACTCCGGCTGCTTGGGGTCGGACTCGAGCTTCTCTCGCAGGTGGCGGATGTGGACGTCGATCGTGCGCGGGTCGCGGAACGCGCTGTCGCCCCAGATGCGCGTCAGCAGCACGTCGCGCGTGAACACGCGCCCCGGTGCGCTGGCGAGGACGCCGAGGATCTCGAACTCGACGTAGGTCATCGGGACCTCGTCGCCGCGCACGCGCACGGTGCGCTTGGCGAAGTCGATCCGCAGCTCGTGGTGTGTCAGCGGCGGCGCGGCGCCGTCGGCGTCGTCGTCGTCCACGCGAGTGCTCATCCCCGCGCGTCGCAGCGCCGCCTTCACGCGGCTGCTGAACTCGCGCATCGAGAACGGCTTGGTGATGTAGTCGTCGGCGCCGAGCTCCAGCCCGAGGACCTTGTCGATCTCCTCGGTCTTGGCCGTGAGCATGATGATCGGGACGCTGCTCTTCTCTCGCAGCCGGCGGCAGACCTCGAGGCCGTCCAGCTGCGGCATCATCACGTCGAGGACGACGAGGTCGAACGGCTGCTCGGCGAAGCGCGCCAGCGCCTCGCGGCCGTCGGACGCCCGCACGACCTCGAAGCCGTCCTTCTGCAACGGATAGGAGAGCAGCGTCTGGATCGACTGCTCGTCGTCTGCGAGCAGGATCCGTGGCGGGCGATCTGGCATCGGGTGGTGACCCTCGGCACATGGTAGGCGTGCCGACCCTTACGCTCAGACCCAAGTGCTCGACCCGCGCATCTATCGCGCCGCGCTGCTGCCCGTGCTGCTCGCGTTTCTCGTCGTGGCCTTCAGCCTCGAGGACCGGGCGCGCCCGATCGGCACGACGCTCGCGCCCGACGCCTTCGACGGCGTCGCCGCAGCGCGCACCCTGAAGACCCTCGGCGACAACTTCCCCGACCGCCGCGCGGGCGACAGCGGTGACGACGCGCTCGCGCGTGAGGTCACGCGGCGCCTGCGCAACGCGTTCGGGCGCAGCGGCGTCGTCCGCGAGGACCGCTTCGAGGGCCACACGCTCGACGGCACGCGCGACCTCGTCAACGTCGTCGCCTCGCGCCCGGGCGCGCCGGGACCGCAGATCGTCGTCGTCGCCCACCGCGACGCCGCCGAGCGCGGAGCGCGCGCCGAGCTCTCGGGAACCGCCGCGCTGCTGGAGCTCGCCAACGTCGCCGCCGACGGGCGCTTCCGGCGCACGATCACGCTGATCTCGACGAGCGGCGGCAGCGGTGGCGTCGCCGGCGCGATCCAGGCGGCCCAGGACCTCGAGGGCGGGGTCAGCGCCGTGATCGTGCTCGGCGACCTTGCCAGCCAGAGCCTGCGCAAGCCCTGGGTCGTCCCGTGGGTCGACGGCGCGGGGATCGCGCCGCTGCAGCTGCGGCGCACCGTCGAGCAGGCGGTCCGCGCCGAGACCGCGCAGGACCCTGGTGGCCCGCGCATGATCACGCAGTTCGTCCGCCAGGCGTTCATGGTCGCGCCGGGTGAGCAGGGCGCGTTCGGCGCCGCCGGCCTGCCGGCCGTGACGCTCTCGGCGAGCGGTGAGCACGGGCCGGCCGCCGACGCGCGGATCGGCGTGACCGAGCAGCGGCTGACGAAGTTCGGCCGCGCGGCGCTGCGCGCGATCGTCGCGCTGGACAACGGCCCGACGATCGGCGGCGGCCCGGAGAGCTACGTGGTGACCAAGCGCAAGCTGCTGCCCGGCTGGGCGATCCGGCTGCTGGGCGGGGCGCTGCTGCTGCCTGTCTGGCTGGCGACGCTCGACGGTTACGCGCGCGCCCGCCGGCGTCGCGGGCAGGCCGGGCGCTGGCTGGGCTGGGTGCTCGCACACGCGCTGCCGTTCGCGCTGGCGTGTGCGCTGGCGGTGCTGCTCGGCCTGACGGGCCTGCTCGAGCAGGCGACGCGCGCGCCGCTGCCCGAGAGCGCGGCCGAGCTCGACGGGGCGGCGGCCGCCACGCTCGGCGTGCTCGCGCTCAGCCTCGTGCTGGCGTTCCTCGTCGTGCGGCCGCTGACCTTGCGCGTCGCCGGACCGCCAGGCAAGCAGGAGCCCGTCGGCGCCGGACCGGCCGCGGCGGTCGCGATCGCGATGTCGCTGCTGACGCTCGTCACCTGGCTGCTGAACCCGTTCGCCGCGCTGCTGCTGGTGCCGGCCGCGCACTTCTGGCTGTTCGCCGTCGCGCCCGAGACGCGCCTTGGCCGCGCCGGGCGCATCGCCTTCGTCGTCGGCGGCCTCGTCCTGCCGGCGGTCGCGGCGCTGATCCTTGCCGGACAGCTCGACGTCTCCCCGCTGACGGGCGGCTGGCTGACGGTCGTCGCGATCGCCGGCGGCGCGATCGGTCCCGTCACCTGGCTTGCGTGGTGCCTCCTGGCCGGCTGCACGCTCGCGGCGCTGCAGGTCGCCAACCACCCACCCGAGCGCGAGCAGCTGCAGCCGGAGAAGGTCACCTCGCGCGGGCCGCTGTCCTACGCGGGGCCGGGCTCGCTTGGCGGGACGGAGTCGGCGATCCGGCGATGACCGAGGCGCCTGCGGTCCGGCCGACCAACCGCGGCGCGCCCGTGCGGCCCGAGCCGCGCGCCAGGCGCCGGCGGCGGGTGGTCCGCGCGCTGTCCGTGGTGCTGATCGCAGCAGGATCGCTGCTGCTGATCGAGGCGGGTGTGACGGTCGTCTGGCAGGAGCCGATCACGGCGTACTTCACCAACCGCACGCAGGACCGCCTCGGGCGCGACCTCGACCGCCTGCGCGAGCGTCCCGTCACGCGCGACGAGCTCGCTGCCCTGTCGACGCTGTCGCAGGACCAGCACCTGCCGTTCCTCGCGCGGGCGCTCGCGCGCCGCACCCCCGACGGCGCCGCGCTCGGGCGGATCGCGATTCCCAAGCTCGACGCGTCGTTCGTCGTCGTCAAGGGCTCCTCGGGGCCCGATCTGCGCAAGGGCCCGGGCTTCTACGACAACCTGCCGCTGCCGGGCTCGGGCAGGACGAGCGCGATCGCCGGGCACCGCACCACCTACCTGGCGCCGTTTCGCAAGATCGACGACCTGCGCCGGGGCGACCGGATCACGCTGACGATGCCCTACGCCACGTTGACGTACGCCGTCGAGGGCACGCGGATCGTCCAGCCCGACGACCTGAGCGTGGTGCGCGACATCGGCCGTGAGCGGCTCGTGCTGACCGCGTGCCACCCGCTCTACAGCGCGAGCAAGCGCATCGTCGCGTTCGCTCGGCTCGTGCGCACGCGCCCGGCGGCGATGCTGGATGTCGTCGGACGTCCGTCCGGGACGCTCAAGGCGGGGCCGCCGAGTGGACGATGACCGTCGTCAGGGACGCATGCGAGCCACGGTGATCGACATGCGGGCGGTGCGTGTTCGCGAGCTCAAGCGCCGCGTCGCCGACGGCAGCTACGTCGTCGACGCCGAGGCGGTGGCGGCCGCGATGGTCGAGCTGTTCAGACGTCGTGCTCGAAGCCGCGCAGCGGACCCGCCGCATCCACCCAGCTGACGCCGGGCTCACCGTCGACGACGCTGCCGACGACCGTGAGGCCGAGCTCCCGCACATCGACGCTCGGCGGCAGGCAGACGCAGAGCTCGTAGTCCTCACCGCCGGTCGCGGCAACCACGGGGTCCGAGACGCCGGCCGCCAGCGGAAGCTTCGCGAGCGCGAGCTCCAGCCGCCGCCCCGACCGCGCCGCGATGTGCTCCGCGTCGGTGGCGATGCCGTCGGACAGGTCGATCATCGCCGTCGCCCCCGCAGCCGCAAGCCGCTTCCCCAGCTCCAGGCGAGGCAGCGGGCGCAGGTATGCGGTGGCGTCGCCGGCCGACCCGCCCGCCTCCAGCAGCGCGAGGCCGGCGGCCGCGCCCCCCAAAGTCCCGGACACGGCGACCACATCACCGACCTGTGCGCCATCACGGCCGACGAGGTCCTCCTCGCGATCGGCCCAGCCGTTGACCGTCACCGCGATCGTCAGCGCCGGCGCGCGCGTCACGTCACCGCCGGCGATCGTCGTCTGCGTCTGTGCCGCGACCTCCTCCATGCCGCGCACGAGCGCCAGCACGTCGTCGTGGCCGAGGTCGCCGGGCAGGCCGAGCGCGACGTAGGCCTCACCCGGATCGGCGCCCATCGCCGCCAGGTCCGACAGCGCGCCGGCCAGCGCGCGGTGGCCGATGTCCGCGAGCGTCACGCCGTCGTGCTCGCGGCGGAAGTGCACCCCGTCGACCATCGCGTCGATGCTCGTGACCGCGAACGGCCGCGCCCGCACGACGGCACAGTCGTCGCCGACCCAGCGCACGATGCGCTCACCGCGACGCTGCAGCAGCGTCGCGAACGCGGCGATCAGCGCACGCTCGCCGGTCTCAGCCGTCGCCGTTTCCGTTCCCGTTGCCGTTCCCGTTACCGCCGGGCTCGCCGCCGCCCGTGCCGACGCCGGCGCCGTTGTCATCGGGCTGGATCTGCGTGTTGTCCTGGGCCGGCGGCGTCTCGTAGGCGTCGGGCGGTGCGTAGGGCGCGCCGCCGTCGCCGGTGCCGTCGCCGTCCTGCTCCTGCGGCGTGGTCGTGGTCGTCGTCGGGTCGTTGTCGCCGTCGAGGTTCTCGTCTTCCTTGGTCGGCGCCTTGCCGGCGAACTCGCCGAAGAACGGCTCACCGACGAACGGCTCCGTCGGCTTCGGCCAGTCCTTGCAGGTGTCGCGGTTGACGGCGGAAGCCATGAAGTCGTGCCAGATCTGCGCCGGCGCCGTGCCGCCGAACATGCCGGGCATGGGGATGTTCGCCGAGGCATGACCGACCCACACGACCGACACGAGGTTCGACGTCATGCCCGCGAACCACGCGTCCTTGAACCCGTCGGTGGTGCCGGTCTTGCCGGCGGTGACGCAGAAGCCGAGGTTCGCAGCCGTGCCGGTGCCCGACGTCGCGTTGGCCTTCATCGCCTGGATCGCCTGATAGGTCTGGCCGTCGGTGAAGACGCGCTTGGGCTTGGTCTTGGCCAGCAGCGTGCTGACCTTGCCCGAGGGGAAGCGGACCTTCGTGATCGCGATCGGCTTCTTGCGCACGCCGCCGTCGCCGATCGTCGTGTAGGCACGCGCCATCTCGAGCGGGGTGCAGCAGCGCGCCATGCCGCCGATCGCCTCGGCCGGGACGCTCTCGAGCTTGGACGTGATGCCCATGTCGCGCGCCGTCTGCGTGACGTTCTCAGGCCCCATGTCGAGGTCGAGCTGCTGGAAGACGGTGTTGTCGGAGGACACGACCGCCTGGAACAGCGACTTCGACCCGCCGCCCTTGCCGCGGTCGGAGTTGTGGACGTCGATCTTGTAGCCGTTCCACATGAAGTTCAGCGGCCCGGACTTGTAATAGGTCTTGTTGATGTCGATGTTGCGGCGCAGCGCCGTCATCAGCACGAGCATCTTCGCCGTCGACCCCGGCTGGCGCTTGCCCTGCGAAGCGATGTTGAACTTCGAGTCGGAGTACTCCTGGGACGTCGCCATCGCCTTGATCCAGCCGGTCTTCGGGTCGATCGAGACGATCGCGCCCTCGGGTCCGCCGGGGTTGCCGACGTGGTTGTGGATCGCGCGGCGCGCCTTGTCCTGGACCTTCGGGTCGATCGTCGTGTAGACGCGCAGCCCGCCTTGTCGCACCGTCTCGAGGCCGTACTGGCGGATCAGCTCGGTGCGCACGTAGTCGACGAAGTAGGCCTCGCGCACGTTGCTGTAGAAGTTGTTGCGCTTGACGCCGAGCGGCGCGGCGTTGGCCTCGGCCTCCTGCGCGGCGGTGATGTAGCCGACGTCGCGCATCTGCTCCAGGACCTCGGTGCGGCGGCGCTTGGCGCGCTCGGGGTTGAGGAACGGGTTGTAGTCCGAGGGCGCCTGGGGCAGGCCCGCCAGCAGGGCGGACTCGGCCAGCGTCAGGTCACGCGCGCGCTTGTCGAAGAAGACGCGCGCCGCAGCCTGCAGGCCGTACGCCTCCTGTCCGCCGACGGTGCCGTAGGGGACCGTGTTGATGTACTTCGTGATGATCCATTCCTTGCCGGCCTTGCCGGGATGGACGTCCTCGAGTTCCTCGGCGAGCTTCGCCTCGCGGATCTTGCGCTTGTAGTCGCGGCTGCGGTCCTCGGTGTAGAGGTTCTTGATCAGCTGCATCGTCAGCGTCGAGCCGCCCTGCACGGTCTCCTTGTTCTCGAAGTTCTTGATCGCCGCGCGCACGACCCCCTCGAAGTCGACGCCGTTGTGCTTGTAGAAGCGCTTGTCCTCGATCGCGATCGTCGCCTGGCGCATCGTGCGCGGCATCAGCCGCGACGGGATCTCGGTGCGCAGGCGGTCGGCCTGGATCACCGCGAGCCGCTTGCCGTCGCGGTCGAGGATCACCGAGTTCTGACCTTGGGGCTTGGGACGCAGGTCGCTGAGCGAGGGGCCCGATGCGGCAACGGAGACGACGTAGCCGACGAAGCTCAGAACACCGATCGCGATCCCGGCCGTGATGACGCCGAGGGCGAGGAAGATGATCCGGCCGGGCCCACCCTTGCTGCGGCGCCGGCGCCGCTGTCGTTCGCGGCGGGCTGACATGGGCGGAAAGTCGATCTTAGCTATTCCCGCCCACCCTTTCGTGCGATCGCCCTCAGTCCCTGCTCGCGCAGCTGCGCCTCGCGCCGGGCGCGGTCGAACGGCGGGCCCGGCGGGCCGACGAGCAGCAGGCGCACGCCCTCGGCGGTCGTCTCGGCGGCGCGGACGGCGATGTCGTCGTCGAGCGCATCGCGCAGCGCGTCGATCGCGGCCACCGGGTCCTCGTCGGCGGGCAGCCACAGCGCGACCTCGCAGGCGACCGTCGGCGAGACGATCGAGTCGTTGCGCAGGATCCCCTGCGCGAGACGCTCGTTGGGGATGACGATGCGCGCGTCGGCGGGCGTGCGCAGCCAGGTCGACGAGAGGCGCACGTCCTCGACGGTCCCGAGCTCGCCCTCGAAGGCGACGACGTCGCCGACGCGCAGCGGCTGGGTGACGGCGAGCTGGACGCCCGCGACCGTGTTGGCGAGCACCGGCCGCGCGGCGAAGCCGACGACGGCGGCCGCGATCGCGCTCGAAGCGAGCACGGTGTTGCCGATCCGGTCGAGCGTGTCGAACTGCGCGAGCACGACGCCGATCCCGATGACGATGATCACCGTGTCGACCAGGCGCCGGGCGATGCGCAGCCGCGTGTCGGTGCCCTGTGAGATGCCGCCGTCGCGGCCGACCGCCGCGGCGACCTTGCGGCCGTAGGTCGTCAGCGCGCGGTTGGCGGCCGTCAACGCGAGGACCGTGATGACCGCGACCGCCACGGCCTGAAGCAGCTGCTGGTACTCCTGGAAGAACGTCTCCGCGAGAATGCGCGCCGGCATGGCGCTCGAACATACCGCCGCCCCCAGCCGCGGGCTGGACGCTGCCTGGCACGCCGCGCTGAGCGCGGCCTGGCGCGCCACGCTCATCTCGCGCCTGCTCGTCGTCGCAGCGGGTGCCTTCGCGGTCGCCATCTGGGGGATCACCGACCGCGCCGGCGGCTTCGATCCCGCGAGCATCACCCGCGGCTTCGGGGACTGGGGCGATCCGCTCGCCGCGACGTTCGCGCGCTGGGACTCGACCTGGTACCTCGCGATCGCCAACGACGGCTACGAGCCCGACGCGGCGCGGACCGCGTTCTTCCCGCTCTACCCGCTGCTGGTGCGCGCCGGCGGCTGGGTGCTCGGGTCGGACATCGCCGCGGGCGTCGTCGTGTCGGTGCTGTGCCTGTTCGGGGCGCTCGCGCTGCTGCACCGCCTGACCGCGCTGGAGCTCGACGCCGCCGCGGCCGCCGCCGCGGTCTGGCTGACGGCGCTGTTTGCGATGAGCTTCTTCTTCTCCGCCGTCTACAGCGAGTCGCTGTATCTGCTGCTGAGCATCGCCGCGGTCTACGCCGCGCGGACGGAGCGCTGGGCGTGGGCGGGCTGTCTCGGCGCGCTCGCGGCGCTGACGCGCAGCGCGGGGTTGGTCTTGCTGGTGGCGTTGGCGCTGCTGTGGTGGCGCTCGGCCGCGCGGCGTCCGGCGGATCTCGCCTGGCTGCTGGGCGTGCCGCTCGGGCTCGCCGGCTACTGCACCGGCCTGGCGCTTGCGGGGCTGGCGTTCGACGCGCCGTTCGATGCCCAGGAGGTCTGGCTGCGCGAGTTCGCCGGGCCGTTCGTCGGCGTCTGGGACGGCGCGGTCGCCGCCTTCCAGGGCGCGCGCCAGCTGTTGTCGGGGCAGAGCGAGCACGTGTACTTCACGAAGGCCGGCGGCGATCCGATCGAAGTCGCGCGCACGAACGTGATGCTGTTCCTGTTCCTGCTGCTGGCCGTGCCGGCGACGATCGGAGCGCTGCGCCGGCTGCCGCGGGCCTACGGCGCGTACGTGGTCGCCGCACTGGCGCTGCCGCTGTCCTACCCGGTCGGGCCGCAGCCGCTGATGTCGCTGCCGCGGTTCCTCGCGGTCCTGTTCCCGCTGTTCATGTGGGCCGGCTGGTGGGTGACGCGCCCGGAGCGCAGCCCGCTGGCGCGACCGCTGGCCTACGGCTGGAGCGCAGCGCTGCTCGTCGTATTCACCGCGCAGTTCGCGACCTGGCACTGGGTCGCGTGAGGGGTGCCGGAGGCAGCTCCCGCGCTGTCCGGCGACCGGAGCCACGCACGCTGCCGCAGGCGGGTCCCCTGACGTTCTCCGCGCTGCTGCTCGACGCGCTCGGCACGCTCGTGCGCCTCGACGATCCCGTCGGGCGGCTGCGGGCCGCGCTCGCCGCGCGCGGCGTCGACATCTCCCACGACGACGCGGCGCGGAAGATGCGCGCCGAGATCGCCCACTACCGCGAGCACCATCACCGGGCGAGCACGCGGGAGGGGCTCGCCGAGTTGCGGGCCGAATGCGCGCAGGTCGCCGGCGTCGACGTCGAGGTGCTGCTGGAGGCGATCCGCTTCGAGCCGTTTGCCGAGGTCGAGGCGACGCTCGATGCGCTCGCCGCGCGGGGCGTCGCGCTCGCCGTCGTCTCCAACTGGGACATCTCGCTGCACGACGTGCTGGCCGAGCTGCACTGGACGTCGCGTTTCGGCGCCGTCGTCACGTCGGCCGAGCTCGGCGTCGCAAAGCCCGATCCGCGCCCGTTCGCGGTCGCGCTCGCGGCGCTGGGCGTCGCGGCAGTGGATGCGATGTACGTCGGCGACGAGCTCGAGACCGACGTCGCCGGGGCCGGCCGGGCGGGGCTGCGGGCTGTGTTGATCGACCGCGACCGCAGCGCCGAAGCGCCGCCCGGCGTGCGCGTCGTGGCGAGCCTCGACGAGCTTCTCGACTAGCCTCAGGACTGCATGGATCCGCTGCCTGCGACGACGGCCCCCGACCCGTCCCCCGAGGGCCCAGCCGGATGGCAGTGGTGGCAAGGGGTCGTCGGCCTGCTCACCGCGGTCCTCGGTTCGAGCGTCGCCGTCGCGATCCTGTTCGGGATTAGCGCGATCTTCGGCGGCGATCCCGGGGACCCGCGCGGCGGCGTGTCGATGCTCGGCCTGTTCGTGCAGAACGTCTGCTTCGTGGTCTTCGTCGTGATGTTCGCCGGCCTGCGCGGCGGGCGCCCGGCGCCGTGGATGTTCGGGCTGCGCGGGCCGCAGCCGGGCATCAAGCAGGCCGTCGGCTGGGTCGTCGCGGCCTACGCGCTGCTGATCGCGGTCGGCGCCGTGTGGGACATCTTCGTCGACTTCAGCGACGGCCAGATCACCGACGAGCTCGGCGTGAAGGCCAGCGACGTCGCCGCGATCGCCGGCGCCGCGCTGGTCTGCGTCGCGGCGCCGATCACCGAGGAGCTGCTGTTCCGCGGCTTCCTGTTCCCGGCCCTGCGGACGAAGATCGGCACCGCCTGGGCCGCGCTTGCGACCGGCGTGCTGTTCGGCGCCGTCCATGCCTACGGCTCCCCGGCCGCGGCACTGCCGCTGCTGGCGCTGTTCGGCGTGCTGCTCTGCCTTGTCTACCTGAAGACGCGCTCGTTGCTGCCGTGCATCGCGTTGCACTGCATCAACAACGTGTTCGCGTATGGCGGGCTGGTGGACTGGGACTGGCAGATCGGAGTGCTGCTCGTTGTCGCCCTGAGCCTGATCTACGGCGCCTACCGGCTGCTCGAGATGCGCTTCGGGCGCGCCCCGTTGCAGCTTTCCCCCGTTTGATCCTTCATGATTGCGCGCTCAATGACGCGCACTCGCTCTCTCGTCGCCGGCCTGGGGCTGGCATTCGCACTCCTTCCGGCCGGCGCGCAGGCGCAGACGCCGCCCCCGGTGACGCCGCCGCCCGCGGCGCAGCCGGCGCCTGTCAGCGGCCAGTTCACGCTGACGGCCGAGCGCGTCGGCGCCGCCAAGGCGGTGCTCGCGGGGCGCCGCTTCCGCGTGCGCGGCGTCGTGCAGCCCTACGTCGCCGGCCAGACGGCGACCGTGCGCTTCTACCGCGGGAAGTCCAAGCTCAAGGTCAAAGTCGTCCAGCTGCTGCCCTCGTCGACCGGCAAGTCCGGCTACTTCGTCACCGGCTTCGCGACCAAGCACCCCGGCCGCATCACGGTCAGGGCCTCGCACCTGGCCACGCCGCGGCTGAGCACCGTGGTCGCCGAGCCCGTCAGCGTCGACGTGCTGGCGCTGCGCGCCGGGCCGGGGTCACGCGGCGCCGTCGTGCGTGAGCTGCAGCGGCGCCTGTCGGCGCTGGGCTACGTCGTCGGGCAGCGCGGCTTCTATGACTCCCGCACGGCGCGCGCGGTGATGGCGTTTCGCAAGATGACCGGTCTCGCGCGCACGTTCGTCGCGAGCAAGGACGTGTTTGGCAAGCTGGCCCGTGGAGCGGGCGCATTCAAGGTTCGCTACCCGTCCCACGGGCGCCACATCGAGGCCGATCTCAGTCGCCAGGTGCTGGTGCTCATCGGCAGGGGCGGGAAGGTCGAGCGGATCTACCCGACGGCCTCGGGCGCGCCTGCGACGCCGACGATCCTCGGCAGCTTCCGCGTGTACTCCAAGACGCCGGGCTACAACGCCAAGGGCATGTACTTCTCGGCGTACTTCATCCGCGGCTACGCGGTGCACGGGTACGCGAGCGTGCCGCCGTACCCGGCCTCGCACGGGTGCCTGCGCGTGCCGATCCCCGACGCCGTCTCGATCTATCGCTGGGTCGGCTACGGCACGCCGGTCGACGTCTACCGCTGAGGCGCGAGGCTGTGGGCCCTGCCCTGCGTGAAGCGCGCGAGGTAGCCGAGGCCGAACCCGAACGCGACGAGCGCCAGCAGGCCGGGCACGCCGCGGCGCGTCCAGGCGCCGGCGCTGTCGCCGACGACGCCGGAGAACGGGGAGACGAGCAGGTCGTTGCCGTCGTCGATGAGCTCGCGCACGTCGCCGTGAGACTGCTCGCGGGCGGCCTCCTGCGCGGCTGACGGCCCGGGCGCGGCGGCCGCCTTGTGTCCCGCGATCTCGGCGATGCTCTGGTCGGAGGCCGCGCGCGTCTCGTCGATCGCGAACAGGCCGAAGGAGACGATGAGGATCGCGCTGGCGAGGATCGCGAGTGAGCGCAGGGTCGATTCGAGCATGACTGCATGGCGTATCGGCGGATCGCCCCGCCGCCGCGAGCCTTAGATTTGCCGCATGGACGCCAAGGCCCGGCTGATCGAGGAGCTGCGCACCCATGCCGTGATCGTCGGCGAGGTCACGCTGACCAGCGGCAAGGTCGCCCAGTACTACGTGGACGCCAAGCGCGCGGTGCTGCTGCCCGGCGGCTTCGCGGCGCTCGGCGAGCTCGTCGCCGGCCACGCGCGCGAGCTCGGCGCGACCGCGGTCGGCGGCATGACGATGGGCGCTGACCCCGTCGCCTGCGCCGCGCTGGCCGGCGGCTTCGACGGCAAGGCCTTCTTCGTGCGCAAGGAGGTCAAGCAGCACGGCCTCTCCCGCCGGATCGAGGGCCCGCTGCTCGACGCCGGCGATCGTTGCCTCGTCGTCGAGGACGTCGTCTCCACCGGCGGCTCGACGCTCGCGGCGATCGCGGCGATCCGCGAGGCCGGCCACGAGATCGTCGGCGTCGTCTCGATCCTCGACCGCCTGATGGGCGGGCCCGAGGCGATCTCAGCCGCCTGCGCGCCCGCGCCATACATCCCGCTGACGACGATCGACGAGGTCTACCCCGAGCGACCGGCGTAGCCCGTCGGCCGGGTCAGGCGCCCCAGCCGTAGGTGTCGTTGATCTCGACGCCGCGCCAGACCGTGACCTCGGGGTCCGAGGTCACGCCCGCGGCCTGCATCAGCGGGCCGATGTCGGCTCCCGCGCCGTCGAAGAACGCCTGGAAGCTCTCGGCGTCGGGCCATTCGTCGACGGCCAGGATCTCGCCGTCGCGGCCGAACCAGCGGTGGGCGATGAGCCCGTTGCTCTTGGCCATTTCCATGATGCGCGCGATCGCATCGGCGCTCTCCGCGGCGGCCGCCTCGAAGGCCGCCGGATCGGCGCTCACGCGCAACGTGACGAACACGGACATGCTTCCTCTCCTCCTGGTTGGTGGAGAGGCGAGCCTATCTCGCACCGAGTGCCCCGAGCAGGAGTCGAACCTGCGGCCTACCGCTTAGGAGGACACGCCCGGTGACGATCTGGAACGCCCGTATAGCCGATGAACACAGGCGATCCGGCCGGTTGGCACTCGCCGCCGATCGGGCCGGATTGGGACCGATTTGGGGAGGTTTGGGCACCGCGGACCTCGCCGGTGCCCAATGGCTCGCGACGTCAGTGGCTCCCAAGGTCGACGGTCAAGATCCACACGACCCCGTGGGGATCACCGCGTGCGCCGACGTATTCGCTGTTGTACTGGTAGTTGATCCGGCCGGCGCTGGAGATCTCGTAGTGGTAGGTCGGCGAGAACCCCGGTTCCTTCGGCTTTGCGGCTTTGCCGCGGAGCTTGCATGCGGAATTCACGACGGGTGGCTGCCCCGGCGTCTGCGCAACGTGATCCCAGAACTGTTGCGCCGATCGGACGCCCACTCGCGCAACGAGTTCGTCCCACAGCGAGGCGAACTTGCGATGCACCAGAACTCGATAGCGGGGCGCCTCGACCGGTTTCCCGCCTGGACGCCGCGCGGGCTCGTACGGCGTGTACGAGCCCGGCACTCAGTCTGGCCGGTCGATCGGGACCATGTCGTCTTCGCCTACTGCCGACGTCAGAACCTCTCGACGGTCAGGATCTGACAGAGCTAGCCCGGTCGCTGTCCATTCCTGGATCACGACGGCCATCGCAGCCAGCACGTCGGGTGCGTCGGCGGCCTCGGCGAGATCGCGCATGACCGCAAGCTCGTCCTCGGGATCGAACTTCATGTCGTTAAGCCACGCGTTGAGCGCAAGCTCGAACGACTGGGCCACGTCGTCGTGGTACCGCTGCCGCGCCCGTTCCTGCCCCTCGCGAAAGGTGCGCATCAAGTCGGGCACCTCGCCAACGAAGACCGGGCGCTCGCCCTCCAAGCGGTCTGCGACGGTCGCTGCCACGTCCCGCAAGTCAACAGCCATGGACGTGAACCTTACGCGCGTCGTCGGTCAACAAGAAATACCTGCATTTTGCAGGGATTCGGCGCATCGGCGGTTGCACCTGCAAGGTCACCACTGATGCCGAAGGCCGTAGAGTCGGCGTATGCGTCTCGTGGACATCCAGCAGATCGTCGCTGAGTCCGACGTCGGGCAATGGGACCGACTCGGCACGCCGTCATACATCGACCGGTTCGGCCAGGTCGAAGGTGGAGGGAACGTCTGGCTCGAGCACGATTCGCACTACGAGCGGGCCGTGCTCACGACGCACATCGAGATCGGCCTCGCGTGGGGGATGACCCTCGTCGAGAACTTCGACGAGCCGTATCTCAGGGGCGACAACGACTCTCTCCGTGACCATGCGCGTAGCGCGTGGGTCGACGTCTTGCTCAACGGCGAGCCCGTGTGCCGCGAGGTGTACGTCTCGATCGACAGCGGCCGGGGCACGATTCCAATACCGGAGCTGGACGACACCGGCCGTTACTGGATCTCTCGGTGGCAATACGCCGTGGTCGGCCTGATCGACGCGATGTCGTCACATGGCCACATGGACCGGTACGTCAAGCAGGCCGGGTTCGACATCCGCTAGTCGCTTGGCACAAGGTCAGGATGCGCGCCGGCTGCGCTCCCGCTCCGTCCTGCATGCTCGCCCCGTGCAGTAGCGCGCGTCGGCGCGCAGCGCAGCTAGTGCCAGCACGATCGAAGCTCGGAGCGTAGATAGGCCGACGCCGGCACCCGCGGGTTGAGCGACGGGTCGGTCGACAGGGTGTGCGTGCCGGGCGTACGCTCGGGGTGCGATGACCCTCCGAGCTGCTTTCACAACTGCTGCTCTTTCCGCTGTGGTGCTCGCGGGGTGCGGCGAAGGGGATTCCAAGTCCACGGGCACGCCGGCCGGCTCGAGCGGCGATGAGACCGAGCGTGTCGCGAGCGCGGAGGATCAGATCCGGGCTCTTGAGAGCGACCTAGTTGACGCGATGCTCAAACGCGACGGGGAAGCCGCGTGCAAGCTCATGACCAGCAACGCTCAGGCCGAGATCGCCCTCGCGGGCGCGTTCATTGGCAAGACCGGGTGCGCGGCGATCCTCGCTGAGATCGCGAGGACGACTGCGGAGGCCGAGATCAAGGCCAGCCGCCTGACGAGCATCAAGGTCGAAGGTGATCGCGCGACCGCAACTGAGAAGGACGGCGAGACGACTGAACTCGTCCGGGTCGATGGAAAATGGTTGTTCGACGGGTCGCCAGAGGAGGAACAGCCGACCGCCGACGACGCGAAGCGGTGGCGCGCCACATGGTGTGCCCTGAAACCCGGCCAGCCGCGAGACGAGGTGCGCAAGGCGATGGGTCCACCGACCGAATCGGACGCCGACAGTGACAAGTGGAACTCGTTCGGCTATCTCCTGCTCGCGTTCTACGACCCGGACCTCAACGTACGCCAGCTCGATATCAACGAAGGTCCCGGCTTGAAATGCGATGAGACACGGACGGCGACGGAATGATCGTCCTATGCGCGGCCCGGAAACGCAGAGCGCCCCGGCCATCGACTAACCGGGGCGCTCGTGCTTCCAAAGGAGTCGACCAGGATGACGACCAGGGCGAGCATAGCACCGGGCGCAACCGTGACGTTGCGTATGTCGCTGGCCGGTGCTACAGTCGGCGCGCAACCACGGAGTTGCACTGGCAGGCAGCGTTCCAAAGGCGCGGCAAGCCACATTTCACAACATCGACCAGGAGGACAAGCTCCAATGCGGAGCACCACACCGAAGCACGACCGGCGATCCTCAAGGGTCGCTACGGCACGTGCGCGAGAGCATCACGCTGCTCGTGAGCGCGCCGCAGCCGAGGACGCCTACCGGGCGCATGTCGAGCGGTATCCCGACGCGAGCGCCCCGGAGCATGAGTTGCTTCTCGACGCGGTGCGCGTCTCACAGCTGAAGTACGAGGCGGCGGCAAACGCGTTAGCGCGCGCCTGTGGGTTAGGCGACCGTCTCGGGGCCAGGGGTCGGGTCGCTCTCCCTGCCGCGCGGTTAACTCCGCTTCGCGCGGGTGATCGCCGGCTTGAGCGTCTGACCGCCCGTCAGCATCGTCGGCGTGTGATCCGGTATCGGAAGGCTGGACGATGAGCCGCCCGATCACGCCGGGTTCTGTCCTCGCCGTACAGACCGTGCGCGCATTGGCAGACAAGCACGGCCGTGCCGACGAGCGCGTCGTGCGTGAGCGGTTAGTCCGCGCACGAGGCCGCGTGTACGCCGACGCCGCCATCGAGTTCGCAGTGATGTGGCGCGAGCTCGGACGCCATGAAGGACACCTCGTCGTCATGCGCCCGAGGGGTGAGAGCGCATGATCGCCGGTCACGAGCAGACCGCCGCTGCCGACCTGCTGATCGGTGGCGCCATCCGCGGACGCGACACGGACGGGTTCGTCGAGTTCCGTATTGCGCAAGCTGGCGGCCAGGGGATGCGTCGCAAGTTCGCGCCCCTGACCGACTACCGCGACGCGCTCGAGGAAGTCCTCGCGCTGAGCCCGATCGGCGACGTGTACGTCGGCTGCGCGCCGCGCGTACGCGAGAGCGGCAAGGCCGAGGACGTCGATCGCGTCTGGGTGCTGTGGGCTGACTGCGACGGCGACACCGCCGTCGAGCGGCTTGCGAACTTCGGGCTGGCGCCGCACGTGATCGTCAAGACCGGCAGCGCCAACAACGTCCACGCGTGGTGGGCGCTGAAGGAACCGCTCGCCGGTGCGCACGCCGAACGCGCGAACCGGCGGATCGCGCATCACCTCGGCGCCGACATGCGCTCAACCGACCGGGCGCGCATCCTTCGCGTACCGGGCAGCTTCAACCACAAGTCCGGGGAGCCGGTGCCGGTGCGCTGCGAGAAGTTCGACGCGTTCCCTGGCTACACCGCGCGCCAGCTCGTCGGTGAACTGGTCGACCCGCCGCACCAGTTGCTCGAGCGCCGCGCGCCAAGACCCACACCGCTAGGTCGTGAGGACGTTCTCGGCAGGATCTCGCCTCAGGAGTACGTGCCCGCGCTGACCGGCCGGCCGCTCGGACGCGACGGCAAGGTGCGCTGCCCGTTCCACGGCGACGGTCAGGAACGCACCCCGTCGCTGCACGTGTACCCCGACCCCGAGAAGGGTTGGACGTGCTTCGGCTGCGGGCGCGGCGGAACGATCATCGACCTCGGCGCCCTCCGGTACGGCATCGAGCCCAGGGGCCGCGGCTACCACGACCTTCGACGCCGGCTTGCTACCGAGCTGCTGCGAATTAGAGGCTCCCGACGCGACCCGCACGCTACCCGGACGATCGGCTAGCGCGCCCGCCGCCTCACGGCTTCCCCGGTGCCTTCCATCACAGGAGGAATCACCATGAAGAAGGTCAACGGCGACCAGGCGTGCGATCAGTGCGGAGCCGATGTCGGCCCGTTCCACGCCGACCATCACCAAAGCGGCGAGTACTGCCCGGCGTGCTTCAAGAGCCGCACCGACTACGAGGACGGCGGTAGGTACGCGGCGGTTGCGGCCATTCAGAAGCTCGTCGGTCTCGCGCTCGACGAGGGCGCCGAGCGCGGCGACATCCTGAACGCGGTGCACGAGGAGATGGAGAGCCGCACGGTCATGGCGGTCGAGCGGGCCCGCACGACTAGGAGCGCGGCATGACCGACACGATCAACCTCACGACGGCCGAGAGCGCCGTGCTAAGGGAACTGGCCACCGTCAAGGTCGACGTGCACGGGGACAACGTGAAGCACGCGAAGACCCCTGAGGACATTGACACCGCCATCACCGGCCTCGAGGTCGCGGCGCGGATGTGGCGCGCGGGAGCCAGCCGGTCGATCGACGCAGGGGACCGCGCCGTCAGGGACGAGTTGCTCGACGAGATCAAAGAGAACCGGGAGATCCTTCCCCGCGAACACGCGGGGCTGGCGAAGCTGCGCGACGGAGACATGGACTATTGCCCGGTCGGCTGTACGCAGCCGGAGGGCGTGGCGAAGATGGAGAAGTGGGTCGCCGGTCTGCACCGTGAGACCGCGGCCGCTGAGGCGCTGGTCGCGAAGTTCGACGTGTCGGCCGAGCGCGCGGCGGTGGCGTGATGCCGCGTCCCGCGACCGGTCAGGTCATCGAGAAGGCCACGAGCCGCGGCGTAGTGTTCGCGCTGCGGTTCCGTGCCTACGGGCGGCGTGAGTACGTCACGCTCGGCACCGGTGACGACGGATGGACCCAGGCGAAGGCTGAGCGTGAACTCGGCCACGTCCTCGCCGACGTCGATCGCGGGATCTGGAAGCCGGCGCGCGAAAGCGTGGCGGCCCCTCCCGAGCGTGAGCCGACGTTCCACGAGTTCGCGTCGGAGTGGTTCGCGTCCGTGAAGGGTGATCTGCGGCCGAAGACGATCGCGGATTACCAGTGGCAGCTCTCGCATCACCTGCTGCCGTTCTTCGCAGATCACACCTTGCGTCAGATCGACGTGCGCGAGGTCGACCGGTACCGGGACGCCAAGCTGCGCGAGCGGTCGCTTGGCGGTGAGTCGATCAACAAGACGCTGACGCGACTCGGGCAGATCCTCGAGCGCGCCGTGGAGTACGAGTTGATCGACCGCAACCCGGTGCGCGTCGGAAAGCGCAAGGTCCGCACGAGCAACGCGCAGCGGTCCTATCTCGACGACGCCGCCCAGGTCGCCGATCTGCTCGCGTCTGCCGCCGAGCTGGACGCGGAGGCACGCAAGGCTCACCGCCATATCCCGCGTCGCGCCCTCGTGGCGACGCTGGCGCTGACTGGCCTCCGGATTGGCGAGATGACGGCACTCGAGTGGCGCCACGTAGACCTCGCTACCGGTCGGCTACACGTCGTCGACGCGAAGACGGACGCGGGTGTGCGGTACGTGACGATCCATCCGGCGTTGCGCGACGAGCTGACCGCGTGGAAGGCAACCACCGCGCACTCGGGCCAGACCGACCCCGTGTTCGCGTCGAGCACCGGTCGCCGCATCTGCAGCGATCACGTCCGCGGCCGCGTGTTCAACAAGGCCGTGGAACGAGCGAACGAGCGACGCGACGACCTCGGGTTTCCGGCGCTGCCGGACAGCCTCACGCCGCACTCGCTGCGACGCACGTACATCTCCGCGCTGCTCGCTCTCGGCTGGGAGGTGCCGGTCGTGATGGCGGAGGTCGGGCACCGCGACCCGAAGGTCACGTTGGGGATCTACGCCAAGGTCATGCGTCGCGACGACGCGTCCCGTGAGCGCCTGGCCGGTCTGCTCGACGGACGCCTGGCGGGCTCAATCGGTCAGTGGGCGCTCGCACCGAACACGGATGAGATCTCTTTCGTTCGAGCCTGAGCCGACGTTCGCCAACTAAGCGCTAGACGTCCTCGACCGCTTCTGCTTTCAGGCGAGGCTGTCGCATAAACCCGCGCAGACGCGGGTAACGAAATCGATGACCCACACACGGCGCCCCTGGCGCCCTCCGCGGATCTGCCGCGACTGATTTGACTCCCGGAAACGCGTCGCGTTCTCGCGCGTGGGCGCCGTGGGGGTTTATGCGACAGCCTCAGGCGAAAGCAGCTCCGGTCAAGTTCTGGTCAGGCCGGTGGCGCGGTCGTGGGTGGCCGAGCCACCGCCCGTTGCGCGGTCTGACTCGACCTGACCACGGGCCGACACCGCCGCTGCGCCGGCGATTCGTCCTAGGGTCGCTGGGGCTGCTCGCCGGCTGGGTGTCGCGCAGCGCGGTCAATCGCGTCGTCGAGCCGCTAGACGCCCGTCACACGGGTCCGTAGTCGGCGCGCGCCGTGCAGGTCAGGCTCACGACGACCGCAACGCGCCCGCCCGTCCACTGGCAAGCTCCTTGGCCGCTCGACCGGTAGACAAGCTGAACGTCCCCCACGGGGGTGGGGATAGTTCCTTGCCCAACAATCCCGTAGTTGTCTACGGTCGTCGGCGTTTGGGCGGTGCATCCACGTAGGAGAGCGAGCGCCGCCGAACACGAAGCCTCGCTGGTGAAACCATAGGAGTCGGTGCCCTGCTCGACCCCGTTGAACACGCTCGTGATGCTGCTGGTGGAGGTCGCTACCGCCTTCGCGGCCACGGAGATCCCCACCGCAGCATTGGCGACCGCCTTGGCCGTGTAGAAGCAATCGCGCACGCCGGACGGCGGCGCAGGGCAGGCCACGACAGGGGTGGTGCACTTCGTCGTCGCTGCCGGCAGCAGCAGCACGGTCTTCGTACACGACGCGCTAGCCGCCGGGGACGTCTGTGCGCTGGCACTCGCCGTCAGCGAGAGCGCCACCACCATGGCCAACACCAGCACCGCACCCCGACGAACCTTGAACATGTTGCCTCCCACAGCGTCCCCGGTCGACCCGACGACGACCGGGCTCCGATAACCAGTCTTCTAGGTCCTTGCACCAAACGCAACTAGACGTTCTGATCCCGCCAGCGTCACTTTGAGGCAGGAGCAGGTGCCGACGATGCCGGCGTGTCGCGCAGTGGCCGCTTCATCCCGCGACGCCCATTGGGCACTATTGGGCACTAGGCCCCGCTGGAGCCCTGGGCGTGCCTGATGACCTGGCAGCCTGGTCGACGAGAAAGTCGATAAACACGGGCCGGATCGTGAGTGCCCCGAGCAGGAGTCGAACCTGCGGCCTACCGCTTAGGAGGCGGTCGCTCTATCCACCTGAGCTATCGGGGCCTGCCCGCGGGAGGATACGGCGCATGTCCACGGATTCGACGATCACGCTCGAGCGCTACACGGGCACGTGGGCCGACGGCGACCCGGACGCCAACTTCAAGGCGCATGTCGCGGAGTACTCACAGCTCGATCCGCTGCAGACGCTCACCGGGATGGCGGCGGCGCTCGGCATCCCGGCCGGCGCGATCGCGCGCGCGGTGCTCGGGCACTGGGCCGCCGCGGGCAGCAGCGCGATGCTCGAGCTGGGGCCGAGCATGGTCGCGCGACTGTGGGAGCCGATCGCGACCGCCGAGGCCGCCGGGGACGACGCCGCGCGGCTCGCCGCGTACGACCAAGTGCGCCAGATGGTGGCCTGGCTGCGCGCCGGGGCATAACGGCGGCATAACGGCAAGGGCTGCGCGAACGCGATTTTGCTGTGCAGATTGCGCAGCCCAACGCTGGCGTCACTCGCCAAATCGCGTCAGTTTGCGCGCTTGGGTCGACATGTCGTCCAAGGTGCGACGCGCTGGGCTCGGCGTGGGTATACAGTCGGCGGGCCTGTGCCACCCGTGCAGGTCCAGGCGCCGTCGCTGTCGAAGGCGCCGAATGAAGCACCTGGGAGAGGGACCCATCACAACCGAGTTGACGAAGATTGCGGGGTTCGCACCGTGAGCACCGGCATGCCGGAGCTCAGAGCCGAAGACGACGTCCTCGGCATCGGAGGCGAAGGTGCGGCCGCGGCCGGCGAGATCGCCGCGCGCTCCCCCTGGAGCTCTTCGCGCGCCGCCTCAGGCGCGACAAGCTCGCGCTCGTCGCGCTCGGCTTCGTGATCATGATCGTCGGCGTCGCGATCCTCGCGCCGGTGATCGTCAGCGTCGCCGGCACGCCGAAGCCGAACGTCACCAACGCCGACCTCACCGACGACTTCGGCCAGCCGCTCGGCCCCAACAGCGCGCATCCGATGGGCGTCGACCAGCTCGGCCGCGACATTTTCAGCCGCGTGATCTACGGCTCGCGCGTCTCGTTGAAGGTCGCGTTCATCGCGACGTTCTTCTCGGTCCTGATCGGCGTGACGCTCGGGCTGATAGCCGGCTACTACCGCGGCTGGGCCGACAGCGTGCTGACGCGCATCATGGACCTGTTCCTCGCCTTCCCGGTGCTCGTCCTGGCCGTGGGCATCGGCGTCGCCTGCTCGGGTCAGGAGGGTTGCCTCAGCGGACTGCTCAAACCCGGGCTCAGTGTCGTGATCTTCGTGATCGTCCTGACGACCTGGCCGTACATGGCGCGCATCGTCAGAGGCCAGGTGCTGTCGCTGCGAGAACGCGAGTTCGTCGAGGCGTCGCGATCGCTCGGGGCAAGCGATCGCCGCATCATCTTCCGCGAGATCCTGCCCAACCTGGTCGCGCCGATCATCGTCTACGCGACCGTCCTGATCCCCCAGAACATCCTCTACGAGGCGGCGCTGAGCTTCCTCGGCGTGGGCGTCGATCCCGACACCGCGTCCTGGGGCCAGATGATCTCCGACGCCACCGCGATCTTCCAGGACGCCTGGTGGTACATGACCTTCCCCGGAGTGGCGCTGCTGCTCACCGTCCTCGCCTTCAACCTCGTCGGCGACGGCCTGCAGGACGCCCTCAACCCGAAGACCGCGAAATAGGGATTCACCCCATCACGATGTGCACTTGCAATGAAAGGAAGGACCGATGACCACCAGGTCGTTGAAGCTTTTTGCCGCAACGCTCGCCGGCGCGCTTGCGTTCGGCGTCGCCGCGTGCGGCGACGATGAGGACTCCGGCAGCGCCGGCAAGACCACCGCTGCTCCCGCGAAGGCCGACCTCCCCACGGGGCAGAACGGCGGCGTGCTCGCCATCTCCGGTGCCTCCGACGTCGACTACGTCGATCCTGGCCACACCTACTTCACCACGGGCTACATGCTCGCGTTCGCGATCGGGCGGCCGCTGTATGGCTACAAGCCCAACGAGGACACGCCGACCCCGGACCTCGCCGACGGCGAGCCCGAGATCTCCTCGGACAACAAGACCGTCACGGTCAAGCTCAAGAAGGGCGTGAAGTTCGCGCCGCCGGTCAACCGCGAGGTCACGTCCAAGGACGTCAAGTACGCCATCGAGCGTGCGTTCTCCGCCAACGTCGGTGGTCAGTACACGTTCTACTTCGCCTCGATCGCAGGCGCGCCCGAGACGCCCACGAAGGGTGTCAAGCCGATCTCCGGCCTCGAGACGCCTGACGACAGCACGCTCGTGATCAAGCTCTCCTCGGCGTCGGCGCCGGTCATCGCCGCCGCGCTCGTGATGCCGATCACGATCCCGGTGCCCGAGGAGTACGCCAAGCCGTTCGACGAGAAGAACCCCTCGACGTACAACACGAACGTCGTCGCGTCGGGCGCGTACATGATCAAGAACGACGCCAAGGGCAAGCTCACCGGCTACAAGCAGGGCAAGTCGATCGAGCTCGTCCGCAACCCGAACTGGGACAAGTCCACGGACTTCAAGCCGGCCTACCTGGACGGCGTGAACTGGACGACGAACGACGCCAACGCGTCGGTGTCCGCGCGTCAGGTGCTGCAGGGCTCACACCAGCTGCTCGAGGCGAACGCGCCGGCAGCAGAGCTCAAGCTCGCCGTCACGAAGTACAAGGGCCAGTACCAGACGGTCCCGGCCGGTGGCTTCCGTTGGTTCCCGCTGAACACGACGATCAAGCCGCTGGACAACGTCAACGTGCGCAAGGCGATCCTCGCGGCGTTCGACCGCACGGCGGCCATCAAGGCGCGTGGCGGCTCGTTCGTCGGCATTCCCGGCACGCACTTCATCCCGCCGGGCATCCCCGGCTTCGAGCAGTCGGGTGGCAACACCGGCTTCGAAGGCGTCGACTACCTGGCCAACCCGCGCGGTGACATGGCCGTCGCCGAGAAGTACATGAAGGCCGCGGGCTATGAGTCCGGCAGGTACGAGGGCAACGACGAGCTGCTGATGGTCACGGCCAACGTCGACCCCGGCAAGGCGCAGGCGCAGGTCGCCAAGGCGCAGATCGAGAAGCTCGGCTTCAAGGTCACGCTGCGCACGGTGCCGCAGGACGCGGTCTACACCGAGTGGTGCCAGCAGCCGCCGAAGAAGGTCGCGATCTGCGGCTCGGCAGGGTGGTTCAAGGACTTCAACGACCCCCAGTCGATGCTCGAGCCGACGTTCAAGGGCTCCGCGATCGCCAAGGAAGAGGGCAACAACAACCTCGCCCAGCTCGACGTCCCGGCGATCGACGCGGCGATGGACAAGGCCTCGTTGCTCAGCGGCGACGAGCGCTACAAGGCCTGGGCCGACATCAACAAGATGATCGTCGAGCAGGCCCCGGCGGTCCCGTTCGTCTGGGACAACACGACGATCCTGTTCGCCAAGGACGTCAACCCGGTCGTGAACCGCTACTACACGGATCCCGACCTCAACTACGTGTCGTTCAAGTAGGACCGACGCGCAGCGAGGGGCGCGGCCACCCGGCCGCGCCCCGCGCGCTTAGCTGACCATGGGCATCTACATCTTCCGCCGCGTCCTCTGGACGATCCTGCTGTTGTTCGTCGTGAGCGCGGTCACGTTCATCATCTTCAACGTCCTGCCGACGACGGATGCCGCGCGCCTGCGCGCCGGGCGCAACGCCTCGCCCGAGGCGATCGCCGCGATCCGCGAGCAGTTCAATCTCGACTCGTCGATGCTCAACCGCTTCTATGAGTACCTGAAGGACCTCGTCTTTCACTTCGACTTCGGCACGTCGATCTCCAACGACCAGAACGTCCGCGAGCTGATCCTCGATCGCCTGCCCAACACGCTCTGGCTGATCGGCGGCGCCGCCGCCGTCTGGTTCATCGGCGGCGTGCTCGTCGGAACGCTCTCCGCCGTCCGTCGCGGCACGTTCCGCGACCGCTTCGCGATGACGATGGCGCTGGTGCTGATCTCCGCGCCGGTCTACTGGCTCGGGCTCGTCGCGATCTACCTCTTCTCCGACGACATCGGCGTCTGGCCGCTGTTCCCCGGCGCCGGCGCCTTCCAGAACGCCAACGGCGTCCTCGACAAGGCCTGGGCGATGGTCATGCCCTGGTGCGTGCTCGCGTGCGCGTTCGCCGCGATCTACGCGCGGCTGCTGCGCTCGAACATGCTCGAGGTCATGAGCGAGGACTACATCCGCACCGCGCGCGCGAAGGGCCTGCCCGAGCGCTCGGTGATCCGCCACGGCCTGCGCTCGGCGATCACGCCGGTCGTGACCGTGCTCGGCCTCGACGTCGGCATCCTCGTCGGCGGCGCGATCCTCACGGAGTCGGTCTTCTCGATCCCGGGGATCGGGCGATTGTCGTTCGACGCGATCCAGCGCGGCGACCTCGTCACGATCCAGGGGACGACGCTGTTCCTCGCGCTGGCGGTCTGCCTCATGAGCCTCGTGGTGGACATCCTCTACGCGTTCCTCGATCCTCGGGTGAGGTACTGACATGGCGCCCGTGCTCGAGGTCAAGGACCTCAAGGTCCACTTCAACACCGAGGACGGCGTCGTCCACGCGGTCGACGGCGTGTCATACACCGTCGAACAGGGCAAGGCGCTTGGCATCGTCGGCGAGTCCGGGTCGGGCAAGTCGGTGAGCTCGATGACCGTGCTCGGCCTGACGCGCGCGCACAACTCGACGATCTCCGGCGAGGTGATCTTCGACGGGCGCAACCTCGTCGAGGCCTCCGAGGAGGAGATGCGCGGGATCCGCGGCGGGCCGATCGCGATGATCTTCCAGGACCCGCTGAGCTCGCTGCATCCGATGTACCGGATCGGCAAGCAGCTCGTGGAGGCGGTGCGGATGCACCAGGACGTCTCCAAGGCGCGGGCACGCGACCGCGCGATCGAGATGCTCGGTCTCGTCGGCATCCCCGAGCCGCGCCGGCGCATCGACGCCTACCCGCACGAGTTCTCGGGCGGCATGCGCCAGCGCGTGATGATCGCGATGGCGCTCTGCAACGACCCGCGGATCCTGATCGCCGACGAGCCGACGACGGCGCTGGACGTGACCGTGCAGGCGCAGATCCTCGAGCTGATCCAGAAGCTGCAGGCCGAGCTCGGGACCGCCGTCGTGATGATCACGCACGACCTCGGCGTCGTCGCCGAGGTGGCCGACGAGATCGCCGTGATGTACGCCGGGCGGATCATCGAGCACGGCACCCGCGACCAGATCTTCGCTGCGCCCGAGCATCCCTACACGTGGGGGCTGCTGCGGTCGATCCCGCGGCTGGACACGCCGCGCGACCAGGAGCTCGTGCCCGTCTCCGGGCGCCCGCCGTCGCTGATCAACCGGCCGTCGGGCTGCCACTTCCACCCGCGCTGCCCCTACGTCCGCGACGCGCACACGAAGACCGACCCCCAGCTCGAGCCCGTGCCCGGCGACAGCGGCCACAGCGTCCGTTGCCTGCTGGCAGTCGACGAGCGCCGGAGGCTGTGGAAAGAGCTCGCGGCGGGTGAGGCCCCGGCCGCTGCGGCCGAGGCGGCGGGCGTCGCCGCGCCGGCGCTGGAGGGCGAGGCATGAGCGAGCCGATCGTCCGGGTCGCAGACCTCGTCAAGCACTTCCCGCTGCATGCGGGGCTGTTCGGTCAGAAGCAGGTCGGCGCGGTCCGCGCGGTGGACGGGGTCTCACTCGACGTGCTCAAGGGCGAGACGCTCGGGATCGTCGGCGAGTCGGGCTGTGGCAAGTCCACGACGGCGCGCCTGATCACGCGCCTGCTCGAGCCGACCAGCGGTTCGATCAGCTTCGAGGGCCAGGACATCGCGCACCTCTCGCGCGCGCAGCTCAAGCCGCTGCGTCGCGAGATGCAGATGATCTTCCAGGACCCCTACTCGTCGCTGAACCCGCGCAAGACGGTCGGCTCGATCATCGGCGAGCCGTTCATCATCCACGGCGCCGAGACCGACGACGACAAGCGCAAGAAGCTCGTGCAGGGGCTGATGGACACCGTCGGCCTCAACCCCGAGCACTACAACCGCCTGCCGCACGAGTTCTCCGGCGGCCAGCGCCAGCGCATCGGCGTGGCGCGGGCGATTGCGCTCAAGCCGAAGCTGATCGTCGCCGACGAGCCCGTCTCGGCACTGGACGTCTCGATCCAGGCGCAGGTCCTCAACCTGCTGCGCGAGCTGCAGCGCGACCTCGGCCTGACGATCATCTTCATCGCCCACGACCTCTCGGTCGTGCGCCACATGTGCGACCGGATCGCCGTGATGTACCTCGGCAAGATCGTCGAGCTCGCAAGCGCCGACGAGCTCTACTCACATCCGCGCCACCCGTACACGGGCGCGCTGCTGTCGGCGGTGCCGGTGCCCGACCCGCGGCTGGCGAGGGAGAAGCAGCGCCAGATCCTGGGCGGCGATGTGCCGTCGCCGACCAACCCGCCGCCGGCCTGCCGGTTCCACACGCGCTGCCCGAAGGCCGTCAGCGGCACCTGCGACGTGACCGAGCCGTTGCTCGAGCGCAAGGAGGGCGGCAACCTCGCCGCCTGTCACTTCCCGCTGACGTCCGAGGAAATCACGGCGCGCGTCCCGACCGCCGCGGCGTAGGCGTCGGCGCCGCGCGGGCCGTCCCGCCGGACGTGTGAGCGCTGACGCAGGCCACGCCTGCGTGGATCCACACACGTCCCACATGGGTGCCGCGCCGCTAAGCGCCGCCTGCTCCGGTCACGCGGAAGCAGAAGTGAGGCGCGCGTCCTTCGTGTGTCGCTAGGGCGACGACAGACGGACGCCTACGCGGCCGCGGCGTTGGTGGATTGGCATCGTGGGTCGCCGGTGAGGGGCGGGCGTCGCGGCTTCGCAGAAGAACAGCGCTCTGAGGGGCCGAGGGTGTGGCGGGCGCCGTCGCTTCTGCTGGGCTCTTGTGGTCACGCCTCGCGTCCACACCTGCAAGGGCGCCGGCGCTAACCGGGCGCGAGGCGGTCGCGACCCCCTGTCCAAAACGGAGTGCTAGCGGCGGCTAGCAATTTCGGGAGCGGCGGCTAGCACTCACATTCCGACAGGGGGTCGTGCACGCATCCGCCCGGTCAACGCACCGCCGCACCCGGCGCGCGACAGGCGCGCTGCACACCCTGCGTCCTCAAAGCGGCCTTTCCTGCGAAGCCCAACCGCTTGACCCGAGCCGGCGCCCACGATGCCAATCCAACAGCGTCCTACGACTTCTGCTTCCGCGTGGAAACCGACCGTGCGTATGACCGCCAAATAGCGGGGCGCGATGAACGCTCGGCGTCGGCTGTCGTCGCGGCCGGCGCTCCGCGCCGGCTCAGTCCAGGAAGACCGCGACGTCCGCCACCGGCGCGCGCTCGGGCACGTGCTGGTCCTGGCGCGGCGGGCCGAGGTGCAGCAGGGCGATCGGCTGCTCGTCGTCGCCGAGATCGAGCGCCGCGCGCCCGGCCGGGGAGCCGAGCACCGCCGGCGTGCGCCAGTAGCCGGCGATCCCGCGGGCGTGGGCGCCGAGCAGGACGAGGTAGGCGGCGACGGCGGTCGCGTCGCGGTCCTCCTCCGGCGCCTCGCCGGTCGTCAGCGTGGAGACGGCGATCAGCGTCGGCGCGCGGTCGAGCTTCGCCCCGCTGCCGGGCTGCAGCGTCTCGGCCGCGTTCTTCAGACGCTCGCGCGCGGCGGGCCCGAGGACGCGGAAGCGCCAGGGGTTGGTGAGATGGTGGTTGGGAGCGAAGGTCGCGAGCTCGAGCAGCTCGCGCAGCGCCTCGTCGTCGACGGGCTCCGCGCCGTAGGCCTTGTGCGTGCGACGCGTCCGGATCGCCGTCTCGACGTCCATCACTCGTCGGCTTCGTCCTCGTCGTCGTCCTCGTACAGCGACTCGCGCGCGAGCTCGCGGCCGAGGCGGTCGAACAGCTTGATGTCGAGGATGTCGCCGCGGTAGTTGTCCGGCGCGATCAGCGTGAAGCGGTCCTCGACGAGGATGCACTGGTCGACGGCGAGGTCGGCGAGCTCGGCCGTGACGGTCTGCCCGCCGCGCACGAGCGGGCGGCCCCAGACGAGCGTCATCGCAGCGGACTTGCCGATCTCCCCGCGCCAGACGCCGATGACGTCCTCGCAGAGGTCCAGCTGCCAGTCGGGATTGGCGGCAGCGGTCTCCCCGGTGAAGTCGGCGCTGGCGCTGAAGTCGGCGGGCTCCTCGCCCTCGGCCGGCGGGACGAACGAGACGTAGCCGTAGAGCTCGAAGCCGCTGGCGGTCGGCGCGGTCGCCGGGACGTAGGTGCGTCCGTGCCACGTGCGGTCGGGGTAGAAGACGACGTCGCCCGGGTCGCCGAGCTCCTCGCCCTCGGTGTCCAGCGACAGGCAGGCGGCGAGGAACTCCGCGCGCAGTGTGTCGGCCCACTGGCCGTAGGGCAGGCCGTCCTGCGGAGGCTCGGCGGCGAAGCAGGCGACGAAGCGGTTGGTGGGCGGCATGGGCGCGGATGCTATTTGTAGAGCGATGCGCCGCAGCCGCTCCCCGGGCACGACCGTCCTCGTCCTCTGCTGCCTGGCGCAGTTCATGATCATCCTCGACGTCGCGATCGTGAACGTCGCGCTGCCGTCGATCCGCCGCGACCTCGACTTCACCGCGGTCGAGCTGCAGTGGATCGTCAACGCCTACACGCTGGCGTTCGCCGGCTTCCTGCTGCTCGGCGGCCGCGCCGCGGACATCCTCGGCCGGCGCGAGGTGTTCGCGTTCGGGCTCGGGCTGTTCGCGCTCGCGTCGCTGGTCGGCGGTCTGGCGCAGAGCAAGGAGATGCTGATCGCCGCGCGCGGCTTCCAGGGCCTCGGCGGCGCGATCGTCGCGCCCGCGTCGCTGTCGATCCTGATGACGACCTACACCGAGGGCGCCGAGCGCAACCGCGCGCTCGGGCTGTGGGGTGCGATGGGGGCTGTCGGCGGCGCGAGCGGCGGCCTGCTCGGCGGCGTGCTGACAGAGGCGCTGTCGTGGCGCTGGATCCTGCTGATCAACATCCCGATCGGGCTCGTCGCCGCCTACGCCGCGCTGCAGGTCGTGCCGCGCGTCGCGCGCGACACGCTCCAGCGCGCGAACTTCGACGTGCTCGGCGCGCTGACGGTGACCGGGGGTCTCGTCGTCCTGACCTACGCGATCGTCGGCACCGAGCAGCACGGCTGGGGGTCGGAGCGCACGCTCGCGTACGGGGCAGCCGGCATCGGGCTGCTGTGCACCTTCATCGCGATCGAGGCGCGCTTCGCTTCGGCGCCGCTGATGCCGCTGCGGATCTTCGCGTCGCGTGCGCTCTCGGGCGCGAACGTCGTCGTCTTCTGCCTCGGCGCCACGGGCTTTGCCATGTGGTACTTCGTCAGCCTCTACCTGCAGCAGGTGCTCGGCTACACGGCGATCGAGGCGGGCCTGGCGTTCCTGCCGATGCCGGTGACGATCGCGATCTCCACGCGCTACGCCTCGCGCTGGACCGGGCGCTTCGGTCCGGGCCCGGTGCTGACGCTCGGCATGGCGCTGATCGCCGCAGGGATGTTCGGCTTCGGCGGCGTCGACGCGGGCGGCAGCTACGTCGGCGACGTGCTGTGGCCGTCGATCGTCACGGCGGCCGGCATCGGCTTCTCGTTCGTCCCCGCGACGATCGCCGCGACGACCGGTGTCGCCGGGCCCGAAGCCGGTCTCGCGTCGGGCCTGGTGAACACGTCGCGCCAGATCGGCGGGTCGCTCGGCCTCGCGCTGCTCGCGACGATCGCGACGCAGCGGACCGCCGACGTCGCCGGGCAGGAGTCGGCCGCCGAGGCGCTTGCCGACGGCTTTCGCCACGCGTTCATCGCGGGCGGCGTCATCGGGCTGCTGGGGATCGTGCTCGCGCTGGCGCTGCTCGTGCGCGGCGCGGTCACGCCTCAAGCAGCAACGTCACCGGCCCGTCGTTGACGAGCTCGACCTCCATGTGCGCGCCGAACACGCCGCCCTGGGCGTCCAGGCGCTCGCAGAAGCGCGCGTAGAGCGGCTCCGCCTGCTCGGGTCGCGCGGCCGCGACGTAGGACGGGCGGTTGCCCTTGCGTGCGTCGCCGTAGAGCGTGAACTGGCTGATCACGAGCACCTCGCGATCCTCGAGCGCGACGTTCATCCGGCCCGCGTCGTCGGCGAAGATCCGCAGCGCGCGAACCTTCTCGGCGAGCTTGTCGCAGGCCGCCTCGTCGTCGTCGTGGGTGACGCCGAGCAACACGAGCAGGCCGGGGCCGATCGCGCCGGCGACCTCGCCGTCGACGCGGACGGCGGCACGGCTGACGCGCTGCACGAGAGCCTTCATTGCAGGACGCAGTATCGCGTCGTGGAAGGAGACCGGGCGTGGTCCGGGGCGGGGTGCTCATCATGGTATTGCTGGCCGTCGTCGTCGGCGGCCTGTCGGCCGTTGCCTGGGGCGGCGGGGACGAACGCCGGCTCGGCGATCGCCCGCTGCGACTCGGCGCCTCCGGGCGCGACGTCGCCGATCTACAGGCGGCGCTCGTCGCCGCGGGGCTGTCGGTCGCGCGCGACGGCGTGTTCAGCGCCGACACGGAGCTTGCCGTGCAGCGCTTCCAGGCCGTCGGGCGCCTCTATCCCAGCGGCACGGTCGGCCGCAAAACGATCGCCGCGCTGCGCGCCGCCGGCACGCCGGCCACCAGCGGCGTCGGCGGGTTCGCCCGCGAGACCGCCGACCAGCGGCGCCACCGCCTCGGCGACCGCATCCCGGTCGCGCCCGGCATGAACGGCCACGACGTCCGCGTCCTGCAGGACTCGCTGCGCCGAGCGGCCTTCGACGGGGTGCGCGTCACCGGCGAGTTCGATCGTCGCACGCGCGCGGCCGTGGTCGCGTTCGAGCGCGTCGCCAAGCGCCGTGTCGACGGCGTCCTGGATGCCGGCGACATCTTCGTGCTGCGCACCGCGATCGGCCACGACGTCGTGGCGATGGCCTCGCGCGAGAGCGTTGCGCAGCCCAAGCTGGCGCCCGGCGAGCACGCCGTCCTTGCGCCCGACGGACGGGCGACGGCGCCGGCCGGCGCGCCGGCGGCGGTCGTGCGGTTCATCGCCGCGGCCAACATGATCGCCACGAAGCCCTATCGCTACGGCGGCGGCCATGGACGCTGGGAGGACAGCGGCTATGACTGCTCGGGGTCGGTGTCCTACGCACTGCACGGCGCCGGGCTCATCGACACCGCGATGGCCTCCGGCGGCTATATGAGCTGGGGTGATGCCGGGCCCGGGCGCTGGGTGACGCTGTACAGCAACGCAGGGCACATGTACGCGGTCGTCGCCGGCCTGCGTTTCGACACGAGCGGTCGCGCTGCGACGGGCTCACGCTGGCAGACGACGACGCGCGCCGCCGGCAGCTACACCGTGCGCCACCCGCCCGGGCTATGAGGACGCCAGCGCGTACTCGCGCACGTCGTCCTCGAGCTGCTCGAGCTTGAAGTAGCCGCCCTGGTGCATGAAGCGGCGCTTGCCGTCGGCGCCGTAGAACACCGTCGTCGGGAAGAACTTGCCCGCGCCGACGACATTCGCGAGCTTGGCGCGCGGGTCGTCGTAGCTGGGGTAGCTGACGGGGAAGCGCGAGAGGAACCGGCGCGCGCGCTCGGCATTGTCGCTGGTGTCGATGCCGAGGAACGCGATGCGCCTGCCGAAGTCCGCCGCCACGCGCTGCAGCAGCGGGAACTCGGCGCGGCACGGCCCACACCAGGAGCCCCACACGTTGACGATCACCGGGCGCCCGCGCAGCGCGCGCAGGCGCGCGCGCAGTGCCGGCGTCCCGCCGTCGAGCAGCTCGTTGGCCTGCGCGTGCAATCCGGCGAGCTGCGGCGGCGCCCCGGCGAGCGCCCGCTGCTGATCGGCGAGGCTCATGCTGGCGGTCTTGCCGGTCTCGTCCTCGGGCTGCTGGGACGCGCCGATCGCGACGAGCGCGGCCAGCAGCAGCGCGCCGAGTCCGAGCAGGATGGTCCGTCGTCTCACCCCCAGGAGGTTGACAGGCGGGGCGTTGCGGTATCCTCTCAGGCGACCACGGAGGTACGGGGTCGCTGTTGGGAGGGCCCCCGCCTTGTACGACTCCCGGGCCTGGTCACCGGGACTTTTCCTGAGCCGCAGCCGTTGGAGACGCTGCCGCTCCACTATCGAGTTCGCACGCCGGTTCCATGGCCGAGATCACGTCGGCGGCCGACAAGGCCGCGCCGATCCCCACCGCCGCTCGCTTGAAGGCAGCGGAGCGCTTCACGCGCGAGCCTTTCGTTCACGAGGGCGAGGATCCCGCGGTCGCGCTCGCGCCCGGCGGCGCACGCCGGCGCGCGCTGGACATGGCGCTGGCGGAGATCGATGCCGGCAACAAGGTCCCCTCGACGAAGTGGCGCCGCCGCTACGCGATGCTGCTCGGCCTCGAGCGCGTGCTGTCCGACGACGAGCCGCATCTCGCCGACGGCACGCTGCTGAACCCCCACCAGGTCGACGCGCTGTCGGGCACCCTGGCCGCGCTGCTGACCGCGGCGCAGGGCAACGGCAGCGCCGCCGCGCCGTCGGCCGCGGCGCCGGTGCTCGCCGTCGACGAGACCGTTGCCTACGCGCCGCCCGCGACCGCCGTCGCGCCCGAGCGCGAGGACGACGAGGCCGAAGTGGACGAGCCGGACGACGACGTCGACGACGACGACGAGGACGACGACGAGGACGACGACGAGCCCGTCACCGTCGCCGAGCCCGACGAGGACGACGACGAGGACGACGAGGACGACGAACCCGAAGCCGAAGAGCCCGACGACGAGCCCGACGAGACGGAGTCCTACGAGGAGGACACCGACGCCGACCTCGACGAGGACGTCGCGCCCGAGGGCTTCGACGATCCCAACGCCCACAAGCGCTTCTGGTTCGAGCACGCGACCGGCGCCGGCAAGACCGTCGCCGCGATGGGCTTCGTCGAGGCCAGCCGCACCGGCGGCATCCTGATCCTCACCCACCGCCGCAACCTCGTCGACCAGTTCAACGGCGAGCTCAAGACGCGCGGCTACGCCAAGCGCATCTCCGGGCCGCTGCTGGGCTCTGAGCACAACGACCGCGCCGACGGCCCGGTCACGGTCGAGACCTACCAGTGGTTCGTGCGCAACGCGGGCAAGATCTCGCCGGCCTACACCGTCGTCATCTGCGACGAGGCGCACACCGCGCTCGGCGAGAAGACGTCGGCGGCGATCCGCGAGTGGACCGGGCCGATCTTCATCGGGATGACGGCGACCGGCGCGCTGATCGCCCGTCACGTCACCGACCTCTTCCCCACGCAGACCTCGCGCTTCGACCTCGCGCAGGCCGCGCGCCGCGGCGTGATCGCGCCGCTGCGCGACATCCGCATCCCGCCCGGCGTCGGCGTGCGCAGCATCGCCAACGTGCCGTTGCGCAAGGGCGAGGTCGACGTCGAGTTCGACCAGGAGATGCTGGCCGAGCTGCTGGACCAGCTGCCGTTCAACATGGCGATCGCCGACCTCTACAAGACGCGCTTCAACGGCGTGCCCGGCGTGATCTACGCCGCCGGCGTGCGTCATGCCTACAACGTCGCCGAGGCGATGCGCGAGGCCGGCATCAAGGCGCTCGGCGTCTCCGGAGAGACGCCCAAGCGCGAGCTCGCCGAGGCGCTCGCCGCGTACGAGCGCGGCGACATCGACGTGCTCGTCAACGCGCAGCTGCTCGCCGAGGGCTGGAACTCACCCCGCGCGACGGTCTGCATGCACCTCGCCCCGACCGCCTCCAAGCGCATCTACCAGCAGCGCGTCGGGCGCGTCACGCGCCGCCATCCCGGCAAGGAGGCCGGCGTCGTCGTCGACTTCGTGCATCCGGCGACCAAGAACGACGACCCGGTCGTCACCCTGCACTCGCTGCTGGACCGCGACGTCTATCGCGGTGGCGCGATCGTCGTCGGCCCGGTCCGCCGCGGCCGCGGTCGCCGCGTGCGCGTCGAGCGCCGCGTGATCCCGGTGACCCACGTCGAGGAGCGCCGCCACGAGGTCTTCGAGCGCGAGCTCTGGCGCATCGCCGTGGAGTTCCTGGACTGGGGCGAGCAGCACATGTGGGCCGCGCTGGCGGGCGCCCGCGTCGCTCCGTCGGGCTGGCGCCGCGCCCGCGCGATGCTGCACTTCGACAAGTCGGGCGAGCTCAAGCGCCGTTTCCTGCTGACCGCCGTCGAGCGCAACAAGAACTCCCAGCTGCGCGTCCGCGCGCTGCAGGAGATCGCCGCCGCCAAGGATCCGGAGGCGTTCCAGGCCGCCGTCGACATCGTCGGCAGCTGGCCGCGCGACGAGAAGCGCGAGGGCGTCAAGGTGCTGCTGCAGGCGCTCGCCGAGAAGCGCATCGGGCGTCGCGACCAGGCCTCGCAGTGGATCTGGGACCTCGCCGACATGACGCGCGAGGTCCACGAGGAGTACGCCGTCCAGCGCTGGCCGGAGACCAAGCGCCTGCTGGGCCTGCTCGTCAACTCCAGCGGCGGGGCGCACGCGCGCAACGCGCGCCGCCTCGTGCACGCCTCGCGCAAGCAGGACCGCCGGCTGCAGGCCGCGATCCTCGCCGCCGCGGTGCCGCACACGCCCGAGGCGATGGAGGTCGTGCGTGGCGCGCGCACGCGCCTGGCCCGCAAGCCGAGCGCCCTGTCGCGCGAGCTGCTGCGCAACTTCCCCAAGGGCCGCGGTCGCCGCGGGCGCCGGCGCAAGCGCAAGGGCGGCCCGGGCGGCGAGGCCAACCCGCAGGCGCCCCAGAACACGCCGGCCACCACGAAGCAGCCGCAGAAGCCCGGCCGCTCCAGGCGGCGGACGGCGCCCGCGGCGGAGCCGAGTGAGGACGTCCTGGCTCAGATCGCCGAGGCTGCCGCGCTGCTCGAGGCCGAGGCGCCGACGGGCGAGGTCGTCGACGAGGCGCTGCGCGCATCGCCAAACGGCGGCGCCGGCGGCGAGGACGCGCCGCTGGATGCCGACGACCAGGCAGGACTCGACGAGTCCGTCGCCGACGCGCTCGACGACGCGGATGACCGCGCGCCGCGGCGCCCGCGCAGCGCCGGTTAGCGCGGGACGCGCTTGACGAGGCTGCGGGCGCTGAGCAACGGGCCGCCGCTGCCGCCGCGGTAGACCGCGCGCAGGACGAGGCCGCTGCGGTAGCGCAGCGTCGCGCGGTAGCGCGCCCCACCGCTGCTACGCGCGACCAGCGTCACCCGGCGGACGGGGACGAAGCCGCCGTCGGCGGTGCGGCGCTGGATCGAGATCCGGCCGCTGGTGCTGCTCGGGAACACGAGGCCGCTGACGCGGACGCGTCCGCCGCTGATGCGGCGCACGTTCAGGCGCACGCGCGGCTGCACCTCGACGGTGACGACCGCACTCAGCGCGCCGCTGGCGCTCAGCCGGAACTGCGTGGCCGACTTGAACGGCGCGACCGGGAAGCGGACGGCGCCGATGCTGTCGGTCACGCGCTGTGTGCCGAGGGCGCGGAAGCTGCGCGTGAACGGGAACGGCCGGGACTGCAGCGTGATCGCGCGGTTGGCGATCGCGCCGCCGGAGAGCAGGCCGGTGATGATGACGTCGGTGCCGAAGACGACCGGGTCGGGGGACGCGCTGATCGCAAGTGCCAGCGGTAGCTTCGTGGTGCGCAGGCTGCGCGTGGAACCACGGACGGTGCCTGCAGCCGACGTGGCAACGGCACGGAAGTAGTAGACGGTGTCGGGGCGCAGGCCGCCGACGACCTGTGAGACCGAGTGCCCCGAGCTACCGCTGCCCGCATCGCCGGGCGGGGTGCTCTGGCCGAGCGACGTCGTCGGGCCGTACTCGAAGCGAAACTGGGTCGGCAGGCCGTTGGGGTCGACGGTCGCCCTGAGCCGCGCGCCGTCGCGGGTGATGCCCGTCGCAGACGCCGTCGCGACGGCGGGCTTGGCCGGCGGCGCGGAGGTCTTGAACGTGCGGTCGGCGCCGTTGGCGATGCCGGCGGCGTTCGTGGCGGTGAGGCGGTAGTGGTAGGTCGTGCCCGCCGTGAGACCGGTGAGCGCCGCCGTGACGTTCGACGTGGTCGTCGCCGCGGGCAGCGTCTTGGCCGGGGTCGTCAGGCCGTAGCCCGTCGACGTGCCGTACTGCACGTGCCAGCTCGTCTCGGCGTCACCGGGGTTGATCGTGCCGGCGACGGTGGCGGCGTTCGTGGTGATCCCCGAGGCGGCGCCGGTCGTGACCGCCGGCGGCGCCGGGTTGGCGGCCACCGCGGCGGTGACGCCGCCCAGCAGGAGCGCGCAGAGTAGGAGAAGGCCTCGCCGCATACGTCTAGATCGACACATGCGGCGAGGCGAAGTTGCGCGTCAGGTGCCCTGCGGCGGCTGCGGCGCGCTGCCGGTCGGCGGGGCCGGAGCGGGCGGCTCCTCGGCTGCGGCGGGCGGCTCCTCGGCTGCGGCGGGCGACTCCTCGGCTGCGGCGGGCGACTCGGCTGCGGCGGGATCGGCTGCGGCCGGCTCGCCCGCGGGCGCCGCGTCCTCGCCCTTCTGGCCGGGGTCCTTCAGCGCGTCGGCCGCCGCCTTGGCCTTGTCCTTCATCGTGCCCTCGCCCTTGGCGATGTCCTTCAGCTCGTTGAGATCCTCCTTGAGCGCGTCTGTTCCGCCGCGCTTGTCGACGATGCTCTTCGCGCGGTTGGTCAGCTTCTTGAAGTCCATGACGCCAACCTACCCATGCGAAGCAGCCGCGACACGAAGTGCTGCGGCGAACCCGTCGACGTCCTCGGGCGTCGTGTCCCAGGACGTCATCCAGCGCACCTCGCCGGTCTGCTCGTCCCAGACGTAGAAGCGCCAGTCGGCCTGCAGGCGCTCGGTCGCATCGCGGTCGAGGAGCGCGAAGACGGCGTTGGCCTGTGGCTCGTTGGTCAGGCACACGCCCGGGACGTCGCGGACGGCGTCGGCCAGGCGGGCGGCCATCGCGTTGGCGTGCGCGGCGGCTGCGAACGCGAGGTCGCCGGTCAGCAGCGCCTGCATCTGCACGGCGAGGAAGCGCTGCTTGGAGGACAGCTGCATGAGCTGCTTGCGCACGTACTTCGCGTTCACGGCGAGCTCCTCGCGCAGGAAGACGGCGGCCTCCACGCCGAGCCCGCCGATCTTCGTGCCGCCGATCGAGACGGCGTCGACGCCGGTGTCGGCGAGCATCTCGCGCAGCGACGCGCCGCAGGCGACGGCGCCGTTGAAGATGCGTGCGCCGTCGACGTGCAGGTAGAGCCCGTTGGCGTGGGCGAGCTCGGCGAGCGCGGCGATCTCAGTGACGCTGTAGACCGTGCCGAGCTCCGTGGACTGGGTGATCGAGACGGCGCGCGGCTGGGCGGCGTGCTCGTCGCCGATGCGCACGATCTTCGTCGCGACGAGCTCGGGCGTGAGCTTGCCGTCGGGGGTCGCCAGCGCCTGCAGCTTGTAGCCGCCGACCGTCTCGGGCGCCGTCGACTCGTCGACGTTGAGGTGTGCGGACTGCGCGCAGACGACCGACTCCCACGGCCGGCACAGCGTCGCCAGGCAGACGTTGTTGGCGCCGGTGCCGTTGAAGACGAGGAACGGCTGGGCCTGCTCGCCGAGCTGATCGCGCAGCGCAGCGTGGGCGGCGGCGGTGTGCTCGTCATCGCCGTAGGCGGGCGCGTGGTCGTGGTTGGCGGCGGCGATCGCCGCGAGCACCTCGGGATGGGCGCCGGCGTAGTTGTCCGACGCGAACCCGCGGGGGTTCATCTGCGGGTGCCGGAGGCGGCCATATGGCCGTCGGAGGTGGGTCCCGCGGTCGTCATACGCCGTGGAGCTGGAGGCGCTGGCCGTTCATCTTCCGGGCCTTGTCGGAGCTCAGGTAGACGATCGCGTCGGCGATCTCCGTCGCGTCCGTGAACGTGCGGTACTCCTTGACCGGGTTGTCGGCGCGCATCTGCGGGGTGGTGATCGCGTTGATGACGATGATGTTCGCGGTCGCGTCGGCCTTCTGCGCGCGAAACGCGTCGGCAAGCGCGAGCGTCCAGGCCTCGGCGGCGGCCTTCGCCGCGGCGTAGGCGGCGTTGTCGTGCGTGGGGCTCTGACCCTGCTTGCTGGACACGAGGACGAAGCTGCCGCGCGGCGACGCGACGAGCGGGTCGTGGAACGCGCGCGTCGTGTGCTGGACGGTGCGGATCAGCAGGTCATGCAGGAGCGCCCAGTCGGCGAGATCGGCGTCCTTGAGCGTGATCCCGCCGCGCCAGCCGCCGACGAGATGCGCCACGCAGTCGACCTCGCCGATGTCCTGAGCCCAGGCGCGCGTCGCGGCCTCGTCGAGCAGGTCGACGGCGTCGGTGCGCGCGTCGGGGAACTCGTCCGCCAGTGGCGTCAGCCGCGCCGCGTCCTTGTCGGCGAGGACGAGGTCTGCGCCGGCGGCGGCGAACGCGCGCGCGACCGACGGGCCCAGCCCGCCGGAGGCTCCCGCGATGACGGCCTTCACGCCGCCACCGGTGTCAGCGTGTCCTCGAGCTTGCGCTGCAGCGAGCTGTAGAAGATCGACAGCGGGAACTCGTCCTCGAGGACCTCGTCGATGTACGGACGCGGGTCGTCGACGTCGGCGAAGCCGCGCTTGTCGCGCGCCCACTTCGAGGCGGTCGCGGGCGCGACGAACTCGGCGACGAGATCGTGCGCGGCGGCCCAGTGCTGGAGCTTCGTGCGGTCGATGCCGCGACGGTACAGATCCTCGACCCGCGCGCGCAGCTCCATCACGCCGTCGGCGACGTGGTCCCACTCGATCGTCAGCTGGTTGTCGGTCCAGTGCAGGCGCTCGGTGGAGTGCAGGTAGGCGAACAGCAGCTGGCCGCCGAGCCCGTCGTAGTTGCGCACGCGCGGGCCGGTGATCGGGAAGCGGAACAGGCGGTCGAAGAGGATCGCGTACTGCGCGTGGCGCGCGAACGCGAAGCCCTCCTCGCGCTCCAGGCGCACGGCCTCGCCGAACGCGGTGAGGTCGCAGCGCAGCTCCTCGAGCGAGTACATCCAGTAGGGCATGCGCTGCTTGATCATGAAGGGGTCGAACGGCAGGTCGCCGTGGCTGTGGGCGCGGTCGTGGACGAGGTCCCAGAGCTCGTAGGCGTCGCGCGACAGCGGCTCGGACGTCAGCAGCGCGGCGGCGTCGGGCGGGAGGTTGAGCCGCAGCGTCTGCGCGGCGGCGCCGACGACGCGGCGGAAGCGCTCGGCCTCGCGGTCGCAGAAGATGCCGCCGAAGTGGTTGGGCGTGGCGTCGGCCGTCGTGACCGTCTCGGGGAACAGCACTGCGCACTCGCTGTCGTAGCCGGCGGTGTTGTCGACGAGCGTCACGGGGACGAACTTCGCGTTGTCGTAGCGCGTGCGCTCGAGCTCGGCCAGCCAGTCCGGCCACGGCACGCGCACGATCAGCGCCTCGAAGACCTTGTCGCGCGATCCGTTCTGCTTGTACATCGGGAACACGACGAGGTGCTCGATCGCGTCCTCGCGGGCGAGGTCGGGGCGGAAGGCGTCCAGCGACGGGCCGAAGTCGGGGACGGCGAAGCCGCCGTCCACCCAGCGCCCCAGGTCCTCGCGGACGCGCCGCAGGTACTCCGCCTGGTGCGCAAAGCGCGGCGCCAGCTGCTCGACGGCGGTGCTGATCGCCGCGACGTGGGCTGCGGCGGCCGCGCGATCGGCGGCGTCCGCGAGGCTGCCGTCAGGCTGCTGCACGAGGCGCAGCGCGTCGGTCGCCTGCTTGAGCGTCTGCCACGCCGGGTCCTGCTCGACACCGGAGCCCGGCTCGCTGTGTGCGCTGGCGAACGCGTGGCCGGCAGCCCAGTAGACGAGGTTGGTCCACAGGTCGCGGTGGCCGAGATCGCCGATGCAGTCGTCGCCGAAGAGATCGGAGTCGGCGGCGACGACGACGCGCCCGGCGCCGTGCTCGCTCACCGCCAGCAGCGGGGCGCCCGGCGTCGACGCGGTCGCGTGGGTCTGCGCCAGCGAGCGGGCGCCGTTGGCCAGCGCGAGCGTCCCGGCGCGGTAGAAGCAGGCACCGTCGACGCGCGCCAGCAGGTTGCGATCGGGCGCGAGATCGGCGAGGACCCAGGAGGGCGCCCGGCGATGGTGCTCGTAGTCCTGGACGGCGTCGTTGACGATGGTGATCCCGAAGCGCTCGGCGAGCGCGTTGAGGTTGGAGCCGTACTTGTCCTGCTCCTCCTCGCCGAGCAGGATGAGGCCGCCGCCGTCGCGCACCCAGGTCTCGATCGCGTCGAGCTCCTGTGCGGTGAACTGCGGCGACCCGCCGGGCACCGTGCGCTCCCACTTCGGGTCGGAGGGGTGCGCGATGACGAGCACGTCGGCGCGCGCGAGGTCGGCGATGCTCCCGGCCGCCACGGTGAAGTCGCGGGCACGCAGCGCATCGGCGGCGGCCGCGTACGAGGAGTCCTCGGGGTGTGCCGGCTGGATCTCGCGCGCGATCTCGGGCCGGATCGTCCAGGCCTCGGAGTGCGCCTCGTCGAAGAGGACGTGGGGCATCACTGGACGGTACCGCTAACGCAACGCGGATTCTCATCGAATTGCTGCAAGAATCCTGCATGTGGACAACGCTGACCATCAGATTCTTGCACTGCTTGTCGAGGACGGTCGCCGCACGTACGACGACATCGCCGCCCAGGTCTCGCTGAGCGCGCCGAGCGTCAAGCGCCGCGTCGATCGCCTGCGCGCCGACGGGACGCTGCGCGGCTTCACCGCGGTGCTCGACGACGTGGCGATGGGCTGGGGCACGGAGGCGCTCGTCGAGCTGTTCTACGCGCCGGGCACGCTGCTCGACGAGGTCGCCGAGCGCCTGGCGCGCGTGCCGGAGGTCGTCGAGGCGTGGTCGATCACCGGCGAGGCCGACGCGATCGCGCGCGTGCGCACGCGCGACAACGCCGACCTCGAGCGCGTGATCATGGATCTACAGGGCGACGGCGTCCTCGAGCGCACCCGCTCGCAGGTCGTCATGTCGCGCCTGGTCAGCCGCTGAGGCCGAGATGCACCTCGCCGGCGTCCAGCGCGGTGTGGCCGCCGCCGGGGAGCGCGACGACGAGGCGGCCGGCGCCGTCGATGCCGTCGGCGATCCCCGCGCCGCCCGCCCAGCTGACCTCGCGGCCGCGCAGTGCGTCGCGCGTGCGGTAGGCCTCGAGCACTGCGCTGCTCTCGAGCGCGAGCGCCCGCTCCAGCGCGCTCAGCAGCGCCTGCAGCGTCGGCTCGAGCGCTGACGGGTCGCGGCCGAGTGTCGTGGCCGTCGCGTGCAGCTCAGGCGGCAGGTCCTCGACGCGCACGGCGACGTTGAGGCCGATCCCGAGCACCGCCCAGCCCTCCTGCGGGCGGCCCTCGGCGAGGATGCCGGCGACCTTGCGCCCGCCGACCAGGACGTCGTTGGGCCACTTGATCTGCGCGTCCTCGCCGCAGACCTCGGCGACGGCGACCGCCGCGACCAGCGGCAACAGCGGCGGTGCGTCGCGCAGGATCAGCGACATCAGCAGCGCGTGTCCCGGCGGCGCCGACCAGGTGCGCCCCTGGCGCCCGCGCCCCGCGGTCTGCGCCGACGCGGTGACGAGCGTGCCGTGCGGCGCGCCGGCGGCGGCGAGATCGCGGGCGCGGTCGTTGGTCGAGGTGGTCGCGCGGAGGTGGAGGCGGGGGTGGCCGAGTCGCACGGTCGGGGCGGGGGCCCTCACTTCGGGCGGATCGTCAGCTCGGTGTCGAGCTCGAGGCCCAGCAGCTCGCGCGCGGAGCCACGGTTGACGGCGAGCGCGAGCGCGCGGTAGGCGTCCTCGTAGACGAGCAGCTCGCCGGGCGGGACGTCGGCGAACGTCCCGGCGTAGCGCGCCTCGTGGCCGTTGACGGCAACCGTCGCGCCGAGCCGCAGGCCCGCACCGGTGACCTCCTCGTGCTCGACGTCGAGCGTCACGTTGCCGAAGCGGTCGAAGCTGATCGCGTGCGCGACGAGCGCGTCGGCCTCGACGTGGGCGAGCGGCATGTGCAGGCGCGCGACCTCGTCGGCGTCGAGCGGATCGCCGCTGTCGCCGAGCTCGGCGCCGGCCGCCAGCGCCGCCGCCACCGGAGCGAAGATGTCGCGCCCGTGGAACGTCGCCGACACCGGCTCGAGGCGATGCGCCGAGCGGCTGATGTCGACGGCCTCGACGATCCCGCCGAAGCGCGCGGCGGCCAGCGACAGCAGGCCGTTGTCGGGCCCGACGAGGATCCGCCCGTCGTCGGCGGTGCGCAGTGCGACGGCGCGCCGGCGCGTGCCGACCTCGGGGTCGACGACCGCCAGGTGGACGCCGGGCGCGCAGAACGGCAGGGCGCGCCGCAGCATCAGCGCGCCGGTCCGCACGTCGTGGCGGGGGATGCCGTGGGTGAGGTCGACGATCGCCGCGCCGGGCGCGACGCGCTGGATCACCGCGTGACAGACGCCCACGAAGTCGTCGTCCAGCCCGTAGTCGGAGAGGAAGGTGACGGGACGGTGACTGCTCACTGCCCGACACTACTTGGAGGCGGCTGCCGGCAACCCGTTGAGCAGCCAGCGCCCGCGTTCGCGAACTGCGGTCAGCATGATGATCGGTCTCCGGCTGCCCCGCCTGAGGATCGGGACCGTCGCGCGATCGCCGTCGATCTGGATCGTCGCGGGATCGGCGTGTGCGTCCATGAGCTTTCGCTCCGCCGTCGTGAGTCGCCGGAGGATGCTCGTGAACTGGGCAACACATGATCCAGCGGGGTTCGCCACGCGGCGGCGCACCGCGCGGGTTTGCGTTCGGCAGACAGCGCGCGCGTCGCCGGCGACGAGCGACCGGTAGAGCTGGTTCGCGACGCGGGCGATCGCCTTGGCGTCCGCGCTGGGGATCGCATTCGCGGGCGGCGCGTCGTAGATCGGCGGATCCTCGGCGCGGTCGTCGTGAAGCACCCAACGGCCTCGCTCCTTGATCGCGCTGATCGTCACGCGCTCGCCGCGATTGCGCAATTGCAGCGACGCGCGGTCGCCATCGACGCGGACGTCGTCGGGAGCGACCCGCAGGTCGCTGAACCCGATCTTGGCGACGTTCTCGCGGGTGTACACGGCAGCCATGAGGTCGGTGCATGAGCCGTATCGCTCGGCCGTCGCCGTGGCCTCCGCCGCGCTGCGCGTCGCGCAGGCGGCCCGGTGGTCCCCTCGGAGGACCGCCGTGATGTAGCGGCTCGCGACGTCGGCAACCTGCTCGGCGTCGGACGACGCGTCGTCACCGCACCCCGAGATCGCGGCGACGCAGCCGACAAGTGCGAGTGCGCGCCCGGACCCGGTCACGCCATGACGATACGCGGCGCTAGGTCGCAGTTGCAAGCAGCGCGGCCACCAGGCCGTCGGGGGTGTGGGGGTCGGCCTCGATGGCGACGTCGGCGCCGAGCTCTCGCAGCGCCGCGGACGTCGCCGGCCCGATCGAGACGATCCGCGGCCCGGCGAGCGTGCCGGCCGCGGCATGGAGCGAGCGCACGGAGGAACCCGACGCGAAGAGCGCGTAGTCGCAGCCGAGCACGGCGGTGCGGAGATCGTCGTCGAGTGCCACCGGCTCGGTGCGGTAGGGCGCGACCAGCGCGACGTCGACGCCGCGTGCGGTGAGCTCGTCGCGCAGCAGCTCGCGGCCCTCTGCGGCGCGGATGATCACGGCGCGGCGGGGGCTGCCGATTGCATCGAGGACGCCTTCGGACGACGAGCGCGCCGGGACGATGTCGCTCTCGATGCCATGCGCGCGCAGTGCCGCAGCGGTTCCGGGTCCGATCGCGACGACCTGCGGCCCGGCCAGCGCGCGGGCGTCGGCGATGGCGGAGAACACGCGCTCGACGCCCGTCGGCGAGGTGAAGATCAGCACGTCGCCGAGATCCGCCGGCAGCGTGAAGTCGATCGGGACGGTGCGGATCGTCGGCGCCTCGATGACGGTCGCGCCCAGGCGGCGCAGGCGCTGCGCGAGCTCGGAGGCCTGCTTGCGCGCCCGGGTGACGGCGACGCTGACGCCGGCGAGCGGCTGCGACAGCCACTCGAGCTCGAGGCCCGCCACGTCTCCCACGACCGTGATCGCCGGTGCCGTGGCGACGGCCTCCGCCAGGCCCGCCAGCGTCGTGCGCACGAGCCGCTGCTCGGGGAGCGTTCCGCGCTCGACGATCGCCGCGGGCTGGTCGGCAGGCCGCCCGGCGGCGATCAGCTGCTCGGCGATCCGCGGCAGCTGGCGCACGCCCATGTAGAAGACGAGCGTCCCGGGGAACGCGGCGAGCGCCGGCCAGTCGATCTGCGTCTCGGGCTTGGCGGGGTCCTCGTGGCCGGTCACGAACGCCACCGCGGCGGCGACGCCCCGCTGGGTGACGGGGATCCCCGCGTAGGCCGGGGCGGCGACGCCGGCGGTGACCCCCGGCACGACCTCGAAGCGCACACCGGCAGCGGCGCACGCCTGCGCCTCCTCGCCGCCGCGGCCGAAGACGAGCGGGTCGCCGCCCTTCAGCCGCACGACGCTGCGCCCGGCCTGCGCGTGGGCGACGAGCCGCGCGGTCGTCTCGTCCTGTGGCACCTGCTCGCCGCCGCCGGTTTTGCCGACGTCCTCGACCACCGCGTCCTCGCGCACGCCGTCCAGCGCGCCCGGCGGGATCAGCTTGTCGTGCATGACCACGTCGGCGCTGCGCAGCAGCTCCAGCGCGCGGACGGTGAGCAGGCCCGGATCGCCGGGACCGGCGCCGACGAGGTAGACGATGCCCGGCTCTGCGGTCACGCCGCCCCCTCGGCGATCAGCGGACCGGCCCCGGCGGCGAGCATCCGCGCGGCGACCTCGCGGCCGAGCGCCTCGGCGTCGGCGCCCGCCATCTCGTCGGCGACCCAGGCCGACCCGTCGGGCGCGCCCGCCCAGGCGCGCAGCGTCACGCCACCGTCGGCGACGACCGCGTGCGCACCGACGGCACTGTGGCAGTCGGCGCCGAGCGCGATCACGCACGCGCGCTCGGCGAGCAGCGCCACCCAGGCGTCGGCGTCGCGGGGGACCGCCGTCGCAAAGCCGGTGCGCGTCTGCAGCACGACGATGCCCTGCCCCGCGGCGGGGACGGTCTCCAGCGGCACGGCCGGCTCGTCGCGACCGAGACGGTGCAGGCCGGCAGCGGCGAGCACGAGCGCGTCGGCCTCCCCGGCCGCGAGCTTCGCCAGGCGGGTGTCGACGTTGCCGCGCACCTCGACGATCTCGAGGTCCGGGCGCGCGGCGCGCAGCTGTGCGGCCCGTCGCAGCGACGCCGTCCCCACGCGCGCGCCGGGCGCGAGCGCGTCCAGCGACGCCGCGCCGATCAGCGCGTCGCGGGCGTCCTCGCGGACCAGCACGCCCGCCAGCTCGGTACCGCCGGCCAGGACGCCGGGGACGTCCTTGGCCGAGTGCACCGCGACGTCGATCGCGCCGTCGAGCAGCGCGCGCTCGAGCTCGGCGACCCACTTGGACTTGTCGACCGCCGCGCGGTCGCGGTCGCCGCGGGTCTGCACGACGACGATCTCGCACTCGCCGCCGATGGCGTCTGCCGCCAGGCGAGCCTGCGCGAGCGCGAGCGCGCTACCGCGCGTCCCGAGCCGCATCGATCGGCGTCACGGTCGCGTCCGCGTCCGCCGTCGCGTCGCTGGCCTGGGAGCCGGCGTCCAGGCCGAACAGCTCACGCGCGATCTGCAGGCGCCCGTGGCCGGACCGCTGGTCGTCGGCGAGCGCCTTCAGGCGCAACGTCGGCTCATGCAGCGCGCGCTGCATGACCGCCCGCGCCAGCGCCTCGACCCGCGCGCGGTCGCGCGGCGACAGCGCCTCCCAGCGCCCGTCGTTCTCGTCGAGCACCTGCTCGACGATCGCGTCGCCCTGTTCGCGCAGCGCGGCGATCGTCGGGCGCACGTCGAGCTGACCCATCCAGCGCGCGAAGCGCTGGATCTCGTCCTCGACGATCACCTCGGCGCGCTCTCGCTCTCCCTCGCGGACCGAGAGGTTGCGCTTGACCGCGGCCTGCAGGTCGTCGATGTCCAGCAGCGTCACACCCGGCAGCTCGGCGCACGCGGGCTCGATGTCGCGCGGGACGGCGATGTCGATCAGCACCAGCGGGCGCCCGTTGCGCGCGTGCATCACGAGCTCGAGCTCCTCGACGCCGACGATCGCGTGCGGCGACGCGGTCGAGGAGACGACGATGTCGGCGTGCTCGAGGCGTGCCGGCAGCTCGTCCAGCGAGACGACGGTGCCGTCGAAGCGCTCGGCCAGCGAGCGTGCGCGGTCGGCATGGCGGTTGGCGACGAAGATCGTCGCGACCCCGTGCTCGGCCAGCGCGCGCGCGGTCAGCTCGGACGTCTCGCCGGCCCCGATCACGACGACGTCGCGGTCGGTCAGGTCGCCGACGGCCTCGCGGGCCATCGCGACGGCCACGGAGGAGATGCTGACGTGCGTCGCGCCGATCTCGGTCTCCGTGCGCACGCGCTTCCCGGTCGAGAGCGCCGCGCTGAACATGCGGTTGGTCAGCGGCCCCGTCGTGTCGGCGGCCAGCGCGTTCTCATAGGCGCGCTTGACCTGACCCTGGACCTCGGACTCGCCGACGATCATCGAGTCCAGCCCGGCGGTGACGCGAAACAGCTGGCGGGCGGCGTCGCAGTTGCGCGGCGAGTAGACGATCCCGGCGAGCTCGGTCGGGCGGATCCCGGCGCGCCGCGAGAGGCTTCCAAGCAGCTCGGTCTCGGCCTGCACCGCGTCGCGCACCACGAGGTAGGTCTCGGTGCGGTTGCAGGTCGAGATCACGACCGCCTCGTCGACGGCGTTCTCGGCGACCAGCGCCTGGGCGACGGTGCGCGCGGCGGTCTCGGTCAGCGCGAGGCGCTCGCGCAGGGCGACGGGCGCGGTGTTGTGGGAGATGCCGAGGACCAGCAGCTCGGCGGCATGCGTGGCGCGCTCACTCATTGCGCGCCAGCTCCTGCTCGGCGAGCTCGTTGAGCTCGACAAGCTCGCGCTCCAGTCGCGCCACGCGTGCGCTCATGATCCCAAGGTAGATGACGATCATCGCGAACAGCACGAGATACGCCGCGGCGACGTAGCCGGAGTTGTCGGGAAGCGTTGCGGCGAGCGCGCTCATGACGGCTCCAGCTGGGGCGCCGCGGTGCGGCCGACGCGCGCGCCGCTGTCGTCACCGAGCTTGCGCCGCAGGGAGCGCAGCTGCGCCCGCGAGTGCTTGTGGGTCAGCTCGAACTTGTAGAGCGTCGCGAACAGCAGCCCCATGCCGAGGATCGCGAGGTAGAACGGCGGGCGCATCCCCGCGGGCAGGTCGCTGCCGGCCTGGTTGAGGACGCGCGGGTGCAGCAGCTCCTCGGTCAGGCGCACCGCGATGAAGTTCAGCGGCACGAACGTGCCGGCGACGATCGCGAACACCGACGCGACGCGCGACTGGCGCTCGGGGTCCTCGATCGAGAAGCGCAGCGGCTGGTAGGTGCAATACAGCAGGAAGACGATGAGGAACGAGACGAGCGTCGCCTCGCGCCAGTCAAACCAGGTGCCCCAGGCGGCCTTCGCCCAGATCGCGCCGGTGATCAGGACCGCGCAGCCGAACACGACGGCGGTGTGGATCGCGACGTAGGAGCGCAGGTCGTAGCGGCTGTCGCGGGTTCGCAGGTACTGGATCGCCATGACGGCGCCCCACATCCAGCCGCAGAGCGCGACGATCGCCAGCGGCACATGCACGTAGAAGATCTTCTGGCTGAAGCCCTGGTCGGCGTCCATCGGCGCGCTGAACAGCGCAAGCGCGTAGGCCGTGATCAGGGTGACCGCGGTTGCGATCGAGAGGTTTCGCAGACGGGTGCCGTACATCAGGGAGGACCTAGTCGTCGAGCAGGTAGTCGAACACCGCGAAGGCGACCAGAGCGAAGACCAGATCATAGAGCCCGAGGATCGCCAGCCAGCGTCCGGGGACGGCTTCTGCAGCGCCCGCCAGCAGCAGCGGCGTGGTCGCGCGGGCCGCGCCGATGACCACCGGGACGAGCAGCGGCAGCGCGATCAGCGGCACGAGCAGGTCGCGCGCACGCGTCCGGACGGCCAGCGCGGCGACGAGCGTGCCGATCACGACGATCCCCACGTCGGCGAGCGCGAGCACCCCGGCGAGGCGCACGAGCTCGGCGAGATCGAGCGTCGGGCCGAGCAGCAGGATCACGAACGCCGGCACTGCGACGAGCTCGACGGCGGCGAGGAAGGCCAGGAACGTCAGCGCCTTGGCGACAAGCATCGCGGTGCGATCCACGGGCGCCAGCAGGAACGCGTCGAAGCCGCCTTCCTCCTCGTCGACGGCGAACAGGCGCCCGGCGCCGAGGATCGCGGCGAACAGCAGCGTCACCCACAGCACGCCGGCCGCGAGCTCGCCCTCGACGCTGCCGCGCTGCAGGGCGAAGTGAAAGACGACGAACGTGCTGACGCTGAACAGCAGCATCGCCGGGATGACGGTCGGCGCGCGGCGCTCGAGCAGCAGCTCCTTGGACAGCAGCGCGGCGACGGTCGCCCTCATGCGTAGAGCTCCGCGATCGCGGTGGTATCGACGTCGGTGGCGTCCGCGAGCAGCTCGGGACGCCCGGCGCGCAGCCCGAGCACGAGGTCGGCCTCGGCCAGCCCGCCGGCGGGGTCGTGGCTCGTGACGACGCGCGTCGCCCCCGACGCGCGCCCGATCAGCGGCTCCAGCAGCGCCGCCGCCGCCGGGTCGAGGTTCGCGCGCGGCTCGTCGAGCAGCAGCAGGTCCGGGCCGTGCAGGACCGCGCGGCAGGCGGCGACGCGCTGCAGCATCCCGCGGCTGAGCGTGCGCACCGGGTCGTCGGCGCGCACCAGCAGCGCGGTCGCCTCCAGCAGCTCCTCGACGCGCGCCGGCGCGGTGCCGTGCAGGCGCGCCTGGAAGCGCAGGTTCTCGCGCGCCGACAGGTCGCGGTAGAGCAGCGGGTCGTGACCGAGGACGCCGACGCGCCCGCGCACGGCCCAAGCGTCGTCGGGCAGCGCGTGCCCGAACACCAGCGTCTTGCCGCGGTGCGGGCGCAGCAGCGTCGCCAGCACCCGCAGCAGCGTCGTCTTGCCGGCGCCGTTGGGGCCGAAGACGACGAGCGTCGCGCCCGCCTCGAGCGTCAGCGTCACCCCGTCGAGCGCCGTGCGGTCGCCGTAGCGCCGCACGAGGTCATGGCACTCAATGGCTGCGGCCATCGCTGCGCGCAAGCGTGTCGATGGCGTGGCGCAGAACCGGGGCGAGCACGCCGAACGTCTGCTCGATCGCCTTCGGGCTGCCCGGGAAGTTGACGATCAACGTGCCCTTGGCGATTCCGCTGACGCCGCGCGAGAGCATGCCCATCGGCGTGTGGCGCAGCGACTCCGCGCGCAGCGCTTCGGCGATGCCGGGCGCCTCGCGCTCGATGACGCGGCGCGTCGCCTCGGGCGTGACGTCGTCGGGCGTGAAGCCGGTCCCGCCGGTCGTCAGCACGAGCTGGATCCCGGCGTCGGCGTGGTGCCGCAGGCGGTCCTCGATCAGCGCGGCGTCGTCGGGGAGGACCTCCATCGTCTCGACCTCGCAGCCGGCGTCCTCGGCCAGGTGGGCGAGGACCGGACCGGAGACGTCGTCGCTCTCGCGCCGGGAGACCGACGTGGAGACCGTGATCACCGCGGTGCGCACCCGCGCAACCTAGTGGGCCACGCGAGAACGTGTCGCCGGCAATCCCGGCCGGCGATCACCGCCAAGCGGCGTCCTCGACCCTCGAAATCCCTCCCGGATTCCGTCGGGTCTGCGTCCTTGCTGGACGGCGCCGCCGAACGGGATTCCCAGGCGGACGTCCCCGCGCGACCCACTAACGGCGCCAGTGCCCGCTGCGCCCGCCCGACTTCTCCACGAGCGCCACCGACGCGATCTCGACGCCGCGCTCCAGTCCCTTGACCATGTCGTAGATCGTCAGCGCCGCGACCGCCGCGGCGGTCATCGCCTCCATCTCCACGCCCGTGCGCGCGGCGACGGTGGCGGTCGCGGTCAGCGTGACCGTGCCGGCGTCGGCGTCGACGGCCGCCTCGACGTCGACATGGTCGAGGCCGAGCGGATGGCACAGCGGGATCAGCTCTGCGGTGCGCTTGGCGGCCTGGATGCCCGCGATCCGCGCGACGCCGACGACGTCGCCCTTGGGCGCGTCGCCCGCGAGCACCGCTGCGGCCGTCTGCGGGCTCATCCGCACGACGGCCTGCGCGACGGCGCGCCGCTCGGTGACCTCCTTGGCGGCGACATCGACCATGCGCGCGCTGCCGCTGTCGTCGAGGTGGGTCAGATCAGGCATGGACGCGCTGCGCGGCGGCGATCAGGTCCTGCACCGCCGCGGTGTCGCCGTCGCGCAGCAGCGCGACGGGATCGGGCTCGCCGTTGACGATCGACTCGAAGAAGTCCTTGCGGTCCTGGTAGGTCGGCAGCGTGCCCTTGGCCCAGCCGCGCACGTCGTTGAGCAGGATCGCCAGCTGCGCGTACTCGGCGCCGAACAACTCGGAGATCTCGCGCTTCATCCGCTTGGCGAGCGCCGGCGAGGCGCCCGCCGTCGAGATCGCGATCGCCAGCGGCCCGGTGCGCACGATCGCGGGCAGGATGAAGTTGCACAGCGGCGGCACGTCGACGACGTTGACGAGCATCGCGCGGGCTTCGGCGTCCTCGTAGATGCCGATGTTGATGTCGGTGTCGTCGGTGCAGGCGATGACCATGAACGCGCCCTCGAGATCGGAGGGGCCGGCGTAGTCGCGTTGGTCCCAGCGGATCGAGCCCTCGGCCGCAAGCGCCTGCAGCTCGGGCCCGGCGTCGGGCGCGATCAGCGCGACGTCGCCGTCGCAGGCCAGCAGGCCCTCGACCTTCTCCAGGCCGATCTCACCGCCGCCGATCACCAGGCAGCGCCGGCCGCGCAGCTTCAGGCAGGCGATGTAGAACGGCGTGTCCAGCATGTCGCGCACGCAGGTCTGGTCGCAGGTCCCGCGCTTGAACTGGCAGACGCACTCCTTGCCCGTGTAGGCCGCTGCTGGCATGTGAAAAGCCTAGTGCGCTTCGTGTCGAAGACGGTCCCGCAGCTCGGCGAACCGCGTCGTCTCGTAGACGATCAGCACGACGAGCAGGGCCGCGACGATCCCCTGGCTCGCGAGCGCCGGCAGCTCGCGGGCGGCCGGGACGAGCGCGCAGAGCACGATCGCGCAGAGGAGGCGGTGGGTGCTGAAACGCCCGACGTTGCGGTAGCGAAACGCCACGTGGGCGAGCAGGTAGAGCGCCGTGCCGCACATCAGCGCGACCGCCGGGATCGTCTTCAGCGGGTCGTCGACGTGCTCGAGCGTCTTCTTCGTCCCCAGCGCGATCAGCACGATGCCGGCGACCATCGGGAAGTGCAGATAGGAGAACGAGTCGCGCGCGATCTCGTTGCGCTCCCTGCCCTTCTCGGCGTTGATGAGGCGGCGCTCGGCGACGAGCGCGACGACGTCGAAATACAGCCACCACAGCGCCGCGGCCACGGCGATCCCCAGCACGGCGGCGACGACGATGCCGAGGGTGATGTCGTGGCCGGCGCCGACACCGATCGCGACGATCGACTCGCCGAGGGCGATGATCACGATCAGGGCATGGCGCTCGGCGAAGTGGCCGGGCTCCAGCTGCCAGCCCTCCGAGCCGAACACGTAGGGCTCGCCGACGTCGATCAGCAAGGCGAGCGCCCACAGCGCCATCTGCAGCTCGCCGTCGGTCGCGGCGGCCGCGGCGATCAGGCTGACGCCGATCATCGTGCCGACGCCCAGGCCGAAGATCGAGCGCAGCAGGGCGGGCTGGCCGCGTGCCGCGATCGCGAACAGCACGAGCTGGGCGATGCGGACGACGGCGTAGGCGCCCGCAAAGAGCGCCGCGGAGTCGCCGAACGCCCTGGGGATGCACAACGACGCGACGAGGAACGCCGCCATCGCGCCGAAGATCGCGATCCGCACGAACCCCTCCTCGGGGTTCACGACGCTCGTCAGCCAGGAGTACCCGACCCACGACCACCACAGCACCGCGAGGATCAACAGGCCCTGGACGAAGCCTTCCCAGTCGAGGTGATCGGCCATGTACGCCGTGCACTGCGTGAGCGCGAGCACGAAGACGAGGTCGAAGAACAGCTCGAGCGGCATGACGCGCTCGTCCTGGCGGGCGGCAGTCGTGAGGTGGGGTCGCGTGGCGATGCGCGACACCCTAGACACAGCAAAGCGGCCCGGGTCGTCCTGACCCGGGCCGCGTGCCGACCTGCAACTGAGGGCGTGTGACTAGTTGTCGAACACGATCCAGTTGTAGATCGTGCCCCCCGCGCCGTCGGGGTCGATGACCCCGGCCGTCGGGTTGCAGGTCTTGATCTGGATGAACTCGTTCGCGCCGTTCGTCTCGACGTGGAAGCTGACCGAGCCGTTGAAGCCGTTGCGCGGCGTGACCAGCATGACGTCGCCCTCGAGGCTGACCGGGTCGCCCGTGTCGATCGTCTGCGTCGTGCAGCTGTTGGCGGGGACCGGCGCGAAGTTCTCCGCGCTGGCGCCGCGGCGCATGCCGACGTCGACCGCGTTGAGCGTGCCGTTCTGGATCTCCGCCGAGCTGACGCCGTCGGTGGCGACCTCGGACTGGCCGACGCTGTTGGGCGCCAGGTCGTCAGCGGTGAGCGTGTTGTCCTGCACCTCGTCGGAGCTGACGCTGTTCGCAGCGAGCTCCTCGTCACCGACGGCGTCGGCGGCGATCTCGGGCGTGCCAACCGCGTTGTCGGCGATCTTCGGCGCGGTGACCGAGTTGTCGGCGAGGTGGTCGGTGTTGATGCTGCCCGGCAGCACGCCGCCGGTCTGCAGCATCGCCTTGACGGTGTTGTCGAGGTCGTTGAACAGGACCGTGCCGTCGGCGATCTTCGCCGAGTTGACGGCCCCGTCGGCCAGCTTGACGGTGCCGACGGCACCGTTCAGCAGCTTCGACGCGCTGACAGCACCGTTGGCGAGCTTGGCACCGGTGACCGTGCGGTCACGCAGCGACTTGCCCGAGATCGTCTTGCTCTTCAGGCGCTTGCCGTCGATGGACGTCGCGGCGGATGCGGCCACGGGACTAGCCGCGGCGATGAGGACTGAAGCCGCAGCAGCAGCGGCGGCGATACGGGTGCCCGTGGGGCGGAGAATGGACATGTGACCCTCCTGGGAGTCGTGAGTTGGTTGTCCTCCTCCAAGTCCGCAGGGGGCGATCTCTTACGCGGGGCTCGAAAAGAATTTCTAGCGGCGGCGGCGCAGCGTCTTCAGCGTGCGCCCCGCCAGGCGCAGCAGCGGGACCGCGCCGTGCTTGAAGGCGCGCTCGCGGTCGGCGTCGCGCGCGGAGCGCAGCTCTCCGATCGCGCGGGCGGCGCGGGCGAGCGTCGCGTCGTAGGGGAACCACCAGAACGGCCGGCCGCGCGACGGGTCCCAGGTGACGACCTTGGGCTCGGCGCAGGTGCGCAAAGCGATCGCGCCACGCGCTCGCCCGATGCCCGAGCCGCGCACGCCGCCCCATGGCAGCTGCGGCGCGCTGCGGCTGACGAGGTGGTCGTTCATCCAGACCATGCCGACGCGCAGCTCACGGGCGATGCGCGCGCCCTTGTAGCGGTCCGCCGTCCAGACGGAGGCGCCGAGGCCGAGATCGCAGTCGTTGGCGCGCGCGATCGCCTCCTCCTCGGAGTCCACGACGGTGATCGCGAGCACCGGGCCGGGGACCTCCTCGCGCGCGAGCCGGCTCGTCGGGTCGACGCCTGTGAGCACGGCCGGGGCGTAGAACGCGCCGCTCAGCCCGGCGGGCGAGGTCTGGCCGCCGCAGTGCAGCGTCGCGCCTCCGGTGACCGCCTCGTCGACGAGGGTTCTCACGCGATCGAGCCGCTCGCGGCCGACGAGCGGGCCGATCGCGGTCTGCGGATCGCGCGGGTCGCCGACGCTCAGCGCCTGGGCTGCCGTGACGACGCCGTGCAGGAAGCGCTCGTGGACCTCGCGCAGGACGAACGCGCGCTCGACCGAGCCGCCGCACTGCCCGGCGTTGGCGAACGCGGCCCAGACGGCCCCGCCGATGGCGCGGTCGATGCTGGCGTCGGCGCAGACGAGCATCGCGTCCTTGCCGCCGAGCTCGAGGACGCTGCGCTTGACGGTCCTCGCGCAGGCCTCGCCGACGGCGCGGCCGGCGTCGAAGGAGCCGGTGAAGCGGACCTGGTCGACGCTCGTCTCGACGAGCGCGGCGCCGGTCGCCGCGTGCCCGTGGACGACGCGCAGCAGGCCCTCGGGGAGGCCCGCGCGGGCGAAGACGCGGGCGATCCGCTCGCCGGTCAGCCCGGCGTGCGGGGAGGGCTTGTAGACGACGCCGTTGCCGGCCATCAGCGCGACGGCGATGTCCCCGAGCGGCGTCGCGAACGGCTCGGTGGCGGGGCCCAGCACGGCGACGACGCCGAGCGGCTCATACGCCCAGCGCGCGCGGGTCAGCGGCCGCAGGGCGCGCGACAGCCCGACCTTCTCACCGGCGAGGATCCGCGGGCCGTTCTCGGCGAGCCACTGCAGCGTCTCGATCGCCGGCAGCAGCTCCATCACCTCGACCTCGGCACGCGGGCGCCCCTGCTCGTCGACGATCAGGTCCGCCAGCTCGGCGGCCTCGTCGATCACCGCCTGCGCGGCGCGCTGCATGTAGCGGGCACGATCGCGTGAGCGCAGCGCCCACCACAGCGGCTGGACCGCCTGGACGCCGGCGACGACGTCCCCGACCGCGTCGGGGCCGGTGAGGCGCACGCCGCCGAGCGACTCGCCGCTGGCGGGACTCAGCGACTCCATGCGCGGCGCGGTGGCGGCGTCAGCCATCCCGGCATTATCGGGGTCAGATCTTGCAATCGAGCACTTGTGGGGTTTAAACCCGAGAAATGCTTGATTGCAAGATCTGACCCCGTTTACGCGGCGCGGGAGGCGACGTGATCGCGCAGGGCGTCGCTCAGCGCGTCGCTGACGCCGGGTGCGCCGGCCTCGTCGCAGACGAGCAGGTGGGGCTCGTCGCCGTCCAGCGCGATCGCGCCGTAGCCGACGACGGCCTCGGTCGCGCCGTCCCAGGTGGTGGCGCAGGCGACGGCGACCTCACGCGGGTCGAAGCGCAGCGTCCGCGCGATCTCGAGCGCGTCGGCCTGGAGGCCCAGGCGCGCGTGCAATGCGCGCAATCCGGTGCGGTCGACGGCCTGCGGGAGCCGCACGCGCAGGCGCGTGCCGTCGGGGAGGGTGGTTTTCGTGTTCAGCAGCATCGGGAGGCGTGAAAGCGAACGTCTGTTCCTTCGAGACACATTGTTGCAGCCACAAGTTCCGAACTTGTGTTCGTGATGTTGCTCTCAAGGCCTTCTCACGATTTCTCGCGGGCGCGGCGGATCGCCTCGAGGCGATCCGCCAGGGCCGGTTCCTGCTCGCCCGGTTCGTAGAACCGGGTGCCGGCGACCGCGGGCGGCAGCAATTCCTGCGCAGACAGGCCGCCGGGCTGGTCGTGCGGATAGTCGTAGCCGACCGGATAGCCGGGTCCCGATCGCAGTGAATCAGGCGGCAGTTGCGCGCCGTGGTCGCGGATGAACTGGCGGGCGGCGCCGACCGCGCGGCCGGCGGCGTTGGACTTCGGCGCCAGCGAGAGGTAGATCGCGCACTGCGCCAGCGCGTAGTTCGCCTCGGGCATGCCGACGTGCTCGACGGCGTTCGCGGCGGCGACCGCGACGACGAGCGCCTGCGGGTCGGCGTTGCCGACGTCCTCGGAGGCCAGGATCACCATCCGCCGCGCGATGAAGCGCGGGTCCTCGCCACCCTCGAGCATGATCGCCAGGTAGTAGAGCGACGCGTCGGGGTCTGAGCCGCGCGTCGCCTTGATCCACGCGCTGATCGTGTCGTAGTGCTGGTCGGCCTTCTTGTCGTAGCGCAGGGCGCGTCGCTGCAGCGCCTCCTCGGCGACCTCGAGCGTCACGTGGCCCGACGTGCGGACGGCGAGCTCCAGCGCCGCGAGCGCGGTCCGGGCGTCGCCGCCGGCGCGCCCGGCGAGGAACTCGAGCGCCTCCTCGTCGGCGGCCCCGCCGAGCTCGGCGAGCCCTCGGTCGAGCACCGCGCGGACATCGGCGGCATCGAGCGCATGCAGCTCGTAGACCTGCATCCGCGACAGCAGCGCGGAGTTGACCTCGAAGTAGGGGTTCTCGGTGGTGGCGCCGATCAGCACGACGAGCCCCTCCTCGACCGCCGGCAGCAGCGCATCCTGCTGGGCCTTGTTGAAGCGGTGGATCTCGTCGAGGAAGAAGACCGTCGGCTCGCCGAGGTCGCGGCGGTGGCGTGCGCGGCCCAGGACCTTCGTCACCTCGGCCTTGCCGGCGTTCACGGCGCTCAGCTCCTCGAACGCGGCGTTCGCGGCCGCGGCGACGAGCCGCGCGAGCGTCGTCTTGCCGGTCCCGGGCGGCCCGTAGAGAACCATCGAGTGCGGGCGCCCCGACTCGATCGCGATCCGCAGCGGCGCGCCCTCGTGGAGCAGGTGCTGCTGGCCGACGACCTCGCCGAGCATCGCGGGTCGCAGTCGTGCCGCCAGCGGCGCGCCCGGCGGCGCGACGGGCCGTGCCGCGCCGGCCTCGCCGTTGTCGAAGAGCGAATCCACCCGTCGAGTGTGGCAGGGGCGCCCGCGCGATCAGCGCTGCTCGGCGGGCAGCAGCGCGAGCACCTCGGTGCCGCCGCCCGGCACGGCGCTGACGGTGACGGTGCCGCCGAGCTCACCGGCGCGCTCGCGCATCGAGACGAGTCCGACGCCGGACTGCTGGTCGTGGTAGCCGACGCCGTCGTCGCGCACGCTGACCGTCAGCGTGCCGTTGCACGACAGCTCGACGACGCAGTGCTCGGCCTGCGCGTGGCGCACGACGTTCGTCATCGCCTCCTGGGCGATCCGCAGCGCCGCCACCTCGACGGCCGCAGGCAGGTCGCCGAGCTCGCCGGCCTCGACGGCGAACCGCGGGGCGCCGGGCCCCCCGAGCGAGCTCGCGTGGTCGCGCAGCGCCCCCGGCAGGCCGAGCGCGTCGAGCACCGGCGGGCGCAGGCCGTAGACGAGCCGCCGCACGTCCTCCAAAGCGTTCTGGACGGCGGCGTGGGCGCTCGTGATCAGCGGCCCGACGCGGCTGGGGTCGCGGTCGAGCGAGTGGACCGCCGCCTGCAGCTGCACGGTGATCGCCGCGATCGCGGCGCCGAGCCCGTCGTGCAGGTCGCGGCGCAGGCGGCGGCGCTCCTCCTCGCGAGCGGTCACCAGGCGCTCGCGCGCCTGCACGAGGTCGTCGCTCATGCGGTTGAACTCGAGCACCAGCGCGCCGAGCTCGTCCTCGCGCTCGGGAACGGCCCGCGCGGTCAGATCGCCGGCGCGGATCCGGCTGGTGACGCTCATGAGCTCGTCGATCGGTCCGAGCAACAGGCGAGAGACGAGGAACGTCGCCAGCAGCGTCAGCGTGAGCGTCGCGATCGTCGTCCCCGCGATCCGGCTCGGGAGGTCGTCGAGCTCGGACGCGAAGAACGCGACGAGGCCGTCGACGATCAGCACCGCGGGGACCAGGCCCAGGAGCCATACGCGCAGCGACGGCGACGGGCGCTCCACGCCGTAGTCCGCGGGCAGGCGGGCCGCGAGGTCCTGGCGCAACGGCGCGAGGAACAGCTCGTAGCCCGCGGTCAGCACGAATGTCGGGTAGAGCGCGAACAGCGCGATCGCGGCTGCGCAGAGCACGCCCTCGACGACCGAGAGCTCGAACAGCCAGGAGATCAGCCCCGCCCACGGCAGGCCGCTGACCAGCATGCAGATGACGTAGGTGGCCGCCGTGACCGACGGCACCGCGGACACCGTCGCGCGCCACGCGGCGATCGTGTCCTCGTCGCCGGCGTCCGGCGTCCACGTGATCGCCGGCTCCATGTGGCGGTTGGCGCGGCGCAGGCTGAGCCACAGCGCGAGCAGCGCGCTGCCGGTGCCCGCCCCGAACACGACGAGATACTGACCGGCGCTGCCGCTCGTCACGAGCACGAGCGGCCCGTAGACGACCGGGGCGCCGAACAGCAGCGTCGAGGCGTACAGCACGCGGTAGTAGCGCGTGATGTAGGCGGCGCCGTGGCGCGCGTACAGCGCCTGCGGGCTCAGACGCCGCAGGCGAGCGCTCATCGCTGGCCGCTCTTCGGTTGGACCATGCCGCTCTCGTAGGCGATCACGACGAGCGCCACGCGGTCGCGCAGGCCGAGCTTGGAGAGGATGTGCTTGACGTGCGTACGGACCGTCTCCAGGCCGACCTGCAGGTACCGGGCGATGTCGGCGTTCGAGCGCCCCGAGGCGATCAGGTAGAAGAGCTCGCGCTCGCGCGGGGTCAGCTCATCGAATCCCTTTGGCGGCGTGGCCTTCGCCCGGCGACCGGCGCCCGCGGCGATCACGCGTTGGGTGACGGCGGGGTCGAGCAGACCCTCGCCGCTGCTGACGACCCGGATCGCCTCGACCAGGCGGTCGGGCGGGGCGTCCTTGAGCAGGAAGCCGCCGGCGCCGGCCTGCAGCGCCGCGAAGACCGACTCGTCGTCGCTGAAGGTCGTCAGCACGAGCACCCGCGGTGGGCCCTCGCCGGCGCGGGCGCGGATCTCGCGGATCGCCGTGATGCCGTCTCCCCCGGGCATCTGCAGGTCCATGATCACGACATCGGGGGCGAGCCGCGCCGTCGCGGCGACCGCATCCCCGCCGTTGACGGCCTCGCCGACGACCTCGAGCCCCGGCTCGAGGTCGAGAATTGTGCGCAGGCCCATGCGGACCAACGGCTGGTCGTCCGTGATCAGGACGCGAAGCAAAGCCCCCGTACACCTCCCTGCAGCGGACACTAGTGCGACACGCCGCGCGTCACAATGGCATCACCCTCGCGGGTGATGCGCGGTTCACCCGTGACGGTGACGACATCGCGGGCGTCCGTCGCAACGATTGGCGCGGAAGGTCACCACGCTGCCGGTCGTGTTTGAACCCCGCGGACGGTGGTCAGTGTGAGGCGCGACGAGCCCCCCTGTCGGACCTTACGCGCACGCGCCGGTGCCGCCACCCTGGGCGGCCCGGCGCGGTGACCCTCTGCGTCTCTACGGGAGCGGCCCACCGGCGAGCGCGACGACCGCGCCCGCCGCGCCGGCCGCCAGCAGCGTCTGCACGACCCCCCGGCGCAGCACCAGCAGCGCGACCGCTGCGGCGGCCAGCACCGCGCCCTGCCAGGGCTCGGCGAGGACGAGCGCGAGCGGGATCGCGGCGCCGAGGATCGCTCCGGCCGCCGCCGGCCCGGCGCCGTCGAGGAACGCGCGCGCGGTGGCGTTGGCCCGCAGCGCGTCGAAGCGCTCGGCGCCGAGCAGGATGAAGCCGAACGAGGGCGCGAAGGCGACGCCCGACGCCAGTGCGGCGCCGGCGACGCCGTGGGCCGCGTAGCCGACGGCGGTGATCGTCGCGGTGACCGGGCCGGGGGTGATCTGGCCGAGCGCCACAGCGTTGGCGAACTGCGTCTCGGTCATCCAGTGGTTGACGTCGACGGCGTCGTGCTGCATCAGCGGGACGATCACGAAGCCGCCGCCGTAGGAGAGCGCGCCGACCTTCAGCGAGGTCCAGGCCAGCGCGAGCATGCTGCCGCCGGCGACGGCGAGCGGCAGCAGCGCCACGGCGGGCGGGCTGCCGGGCAGCAGGCGCCGGCGCGCCAGCTCGGCGACGCCGCACGCCAGCAGCACGGCGACCACGGCGACGCCGACCAGCGCAGCGGCGGCGGCGCCGAGCAGCAGGTACAGCGCGAAGCGCCGGCGTGCGCCGCTGTCGTCGAGGCGCTCCCACGCGGGGCGCACGATCGTCAGTCCGGCGTGCACCGCGACGGCCGCGACGGCCGCGGCGGCCCCGGCGCCGGCGCCACGGACCCAGTCCGGCGGCGTGCCGGCGAAGAAGAGCAGCGCCAGCGCGAACACCGCCAGCACGCCGGGGAGCACGAAGCACAGGCCGCCGACGATCGCGCCGGCGCGGCCGGCGACGCGCGACGCGCAGTAGATCGCAAGCTGCGTCGAGGCCGGCCCGGGCAGCAGCTGGCAGGCGGCGTTGGCGTCCTCAAAGTCGCGCGCTTCGAGCCAGCCCTTGCGCTCGACGACGAGATCGCGCAGCAGCACGACGTGCGCGGGCGGGCCGCCGAAGCCGGTCACCCCGATGCGTCCCCACTCGCGGGCGACCTCGCCGAGCATGTGGCCGCAAGCCTACGCAGCCTCGTAGGCTCCACGTGAATGGAGCGTGAAGCCGTCGATCTCCTGCGCGAGCTGCTGCGCTTCAACACGGTCAACCCGCCGGGCGACGAGCGCGCGTGCCAGGAGCATCTCGCGGCGCGCCTGCGCGAGGCCGGCTTCGACGAGGTCACGCTCGTCGGCCAGACGCCGGAGCGCCCGAACCTCGTCGCGCGGTTGCGCGGGCGCGCGCCGGGGCCGGTGCTGGGGTTGCTCTCCCACGTCGACACCGTGCTCGCGACGCCCGCTGACTGGTCGCGCGATCCGTGGTCGGGCGATCTCGACGACGCGGGCTTCATCTGGGGGCGCGGCGCGCAGGACATGAAGTCCCAGACCGCAGCCGAGGTCGCGGCGGCGTGCGCTCTGGCGCGCGCGGGCTGGCGCCCGGCGCGCGGCGACCTGCTCGTGCTGAGCGTCGTCGACGAGGAGGTCGGCGGCTACGCCGGCGCGGTCTGGCTGTGCGACGAGCACCCCGAGCTCGTGCGCTGCGACTACCTGCTCAACGAGGGCGCGGGCAGCGCGATCCCGTTCGACGGCGGGCGCCTGTACGGCGTCTGCTGCGCCGAGAAAGGCGTGTTTCGCTTCGAGGTCGCCACCGCCGGCACCGCAGGCCACGCGTCGATGCCCAACATCGGCGACAACGCGCTGCTCAAGCTCGCGCCGCTGATCGAGCGCCTCGGTGCGGCGCCGGAGGTCTGGGACGTCACCGACGCGCCGCGCACGCTGCTGGCGGCGCTGGGCTGCGCGGACCTCGACGCGCTGCGCGCCCGCGATCCGCAGTTCGCGGCGTTCGTGCAGCCGATGCTCGCGGTGACGTTCGCGCCGACGCGCGTCTGGGGCTCGGAGAAGATCAACGTGATCCCGGCCGCGGCGCGCGCGCAGGTCGACTCGCGCGTGCCGCCGGGGCTCGGTCGCGACGTCGCAGAGGCGCGCGCGCGTGCGGCGCTCGGCGACGGCGACTACGAGCTGACGTACATCGAGGAGGTCGTCGGCAATGGCTCGCCCGTCGCGTCGCCGCTGATGGACGCGATCGTGTCCTTCGTCGGCGGCGAGGACCCGGGGGCTACCGTGGTCCCGACGATGCTGCCCGCCTACACGGACTCGCGCATCTTCCGCGAGCACTTCCCCGAGATCGTCGCCTACGGCTTCTTCCCGCAGCGCACGCTGAGCCTCTATGAGGCCTGGCCGCTGGTGCACGGCAAGGACGAGCGCATCCACGCCGACGACGTCGGCTTCGCGGCACGCGCGTACGCCCACGTCGCCAAGGAGCTGCTCGGTGCATGAGGCCGAGAAGAAGCTGCGCCTCGGCGGGATGGCGCTGCGCAACGGCCTGCTCGTGCACGGGCCGACGCACTGGGCAGCGGCCGTGCGCACGCGCGATGGTCACATCGCGGTCGCCTCGGGTCGCAAGCCGCGCGCGCCGAAGCTGTTCGACGGCGTTCCGGGCGCCCGCGGCGTGATCCGCCTCGGCGAGGCGATGGCCGTCATCCCACTGGTCAAGCGCGCGCTGCCCCAGGCCCAGCTGCCTTACCAGGACGCCACGACCGCCGGGACGATGGCGGCGACCGCGATCGGCGGCGCGCTGCTGCGCAAGCGCGTGCGCGGGGTCGCCGGAGAGGCGGCGCTGGGCGCGCTGGCGCTGGCGCCGTCGCTCGTCGCGCTGCGCCGCGGCGAGCTGGCCGAGTACCACGGCGCCGAGCACAAGGTGATCGGCGCCTACGAGCACCCCGAGCGCGATGCGCCCGGAGACCGCCAAGGAGCACGACCGCTGCGGCTCGCACCTGATGGCGCCGCTGCTGGCGGCAAACGCGGCGGGCACCGTGATGCTCAAGCAGGTCGTCGCCAAGCCGACGCCGGTGCACGGGGCGGCGGTGCAGCTCGCCGCAGTCGGCGTCGCGGTCGAGGTCTTCGCCTGGTCGGAGCGCAACGCGGGCTCGGCGCTGTCGCGCGCGCTGCAGCGGCCGGGCGACGCGCTGCAGCGCGTCGTGGGCACGCGCGAGCCGACGGACGCCCAGCTCGCGGTCGGTCAGGCGGCGCTGGCGGAGATCCTCCGGGTGGAGTCCAGTTTTCCGCCTGGCTGACCGATACTCGGTCTTGATGCCACTCGGCGGACTCGACACCGACATCCAGAACTTCGCCAACGAGTGGGGGACGCTCTTCACGCTCCTGCTCAGTGCTGCGATCGTCTACGTGCTCGTCCGCATGCTGCGGATGATGCCCAAGACCAAGCCGGTGCAGATCAAGCCGGACGTCGAGCACGAGATCGGCTGGGACGACATCGCCGGCGTCGACGAGGCCAAGGCCGAGCTGCGTCGAGGTCGTCGAGTTCCTGAGCGACCCGACGCGCTTTGAGGCGGTCGGCGCGAAGGTCCCGCAAGGGCGTCCTGCTGCACGGCCCGCCCGGCACCGGCAAGACGCTGCTTGCCAAGGCCGTCGCGCACGAGTCGGGCGCCCAGTTCTTCCTGCAGTCGGCGTCCTCGTTCGTCGAGATGTTCGCCGGCCTCGGCGCCGCCCGGATCCGGCGCCTGTTTCGCGAGGCGCGCAAGAACGCGCCGGCGATCCTCTTCATCGACGAGCTCGACGCCGTCGGCGCGCAGCGCGGCAGCGACAACAACTCCGAGCGCGAGCAGACGCTCAACCAGCTGCTCGTCGAGATGGACGGCTTCGGCACCACCGACAAGGTGATCGTGATGGCGGCGTCCAACCTGCTCGAGAAGCTCGATCCCGCGCTGTTGCGGCCGGGGCGCTTCGACCGCCAGGTGTTCGTGTCTCCGCCCGACGTCGCCGGCCGGCGCAAGGTGCTCGACGTCCACACGCGCAACAAGCCCTTGGCCGAGGACGTCGACATGGACATGCTCGCGGCGCAGACGAGCGGCCTGACGGGTGCGGACCTCGCGAACTTCTGCAACGAGGCGGCGATCCGCTGCGCCCGCCGCAAGGGCGACGCGCTGTCCAAGCGCGACTTCGACGACGCGCTCGAGCGCGTGATCGCGGGCGTGCAGTCCTCGACGACGCTCAACGACCACGAGCGTCGCGTCGTCGCCTACCACGAGGCCGGTCACGCGCTCTGCCGCGAGCTGCTGGCGACGACCGACCGCGTCCACAAGATCTCGATCGTCCCGCGCGGCGCAGGCGCTCGGCTACGTCGTGAACCTGCCCGACGAGGACTCCTACCTGAAGACGCGCGAGGAGCTGATCGACCAGATGTGCGTGCTGCTCGGCGGCCGCGTCGCCGAGGAGCTCGTGTTCGGCGGCGATCACGACGGGCGCGGCCAACGACCTGCTGCGCGTCGCCGAGATCACGCACGCGATGGTCCACGAGTACGGGATGGGCACCGCGCACGCGTCGACCCGGGCGATGACCGACGCGAACGTCGTCTCGGACATCACGCGGCGGATTCGCGACGAGGAGCAGCAGGAGCTCGCCTTCGAGGCCGAGCGCGCCGCGCGCAACCTGATCTCCTCGCATCGCGAGCACCTCGACACGATCGCCGCCGAGCTGCTGGAGCGCGAGACGCTGGAGCGCCCCGACCTCGAGCGGATCCTCGGCGACATCCCGCGCGTCGAGCGTCATCCCGGACAGCCGCGGGCTGCGCGTCGTGGCGGCGGATCCGCAGTTGCCGCCTGGGTCATAGACTCGGGCGGGCATGTTCGCCCGCATCGATCACATCGGCGTCGCGGTCACCGATCTCGACGCCGCCATCGCGCTGTACGAGCGCGAGTACGAGATGACGCTCGTGCACCGCGAGACCGTCGACCGAGCAGGGCGTCGAGGCCGTGTTGCTCGACGTCGGAGAGAACCACGTCGAGCTGCTCGCGCCCTTGGGCGACGACACGCCGGTCGGCAAGTTCCTCGCCAAGAAGGGCCCCGGCCTGCACCACGTCGCCTACCAGACGCCCGACATCGAGGCCGAGCTCGCGCGGCTGAAGGATGCGGGCATCGCGCTGATCGACTTGACGCCGAGGGTCGGTATACGCAACTCTAGGGTTGCGTTTCTTCACCCCAAGAGCTCGGGTGGCGTGCTCACCGAGATCGTCCAGCCCGCAGAGGATCACTGACATGAACCGCATTTCCATCGGCTTCCACGCCAGCCCGCCGCTTGCCCTGCGCGTCTCCGACGACGAGCTGAAGAAGCTCCAGGGCGCGGTCGGCGGTGACGGCTGGCTGACGATCGGCGCCGACGACGGCGACGTCACGCTCAACCTCAACCACGTGCTCTACCTGCGGGTGGACAAGGACGAGCACAAGGTCGGCTTCGGGCTGGCCGGCTAGGCCGCTGCAGCTCGAGCTCGCCGCGGATCGCGCCGCAGCGAGCGTGCGGTGGAGCTGCGCGCTGCTCGCGATCGCCGTCCTCATCGCGATCCTCGGTTCCGACTCCGACGATCTCGGGATCGGCGTCGCCATCGGTGCCGTCCTGGGTCTGCTCCGCTACCTCCTGACGGTGCGCGGCGAGGTCCCGCGCGGCGAGTTGGCACGTGCGCCAGTGCGCGCGCGGGTCGTCGGGCGGCGGCGGCTGCGCCTCGCCGGGCTGTGGGCTGCGATCGGAGGGTTCGGTGCGATCGCTGGCGTCGCCCACTTCGTGACCGCGATCGGCGGGGACTTCTTCGTGCCCACGATCGTCGCGTTCGCGCTCGCAACCGTCGTCGCGGGTGTGATGCTGCTCGTGTTGGTGCGGCGCTGGGAGCGGCGTCACGGCGTGCGGATGCTGCGGCGAGTCAGCGACTCCGACGACGAGGGCGAGCAGCCTGAGCTCTACGCCGCCTGGGGGGTGCCGGTCGACGTCCAGCCGCGCGCCTGACCTATCGTGCTGCCGCGATGCACGCCCTGGTGCGCGCCGACGAGCGCGGCTTTCGAATCGTTCGTGGCGCGGCGCGGCCTGCGGTGCTCGTCGACGCCGTGCGGCGCTTCTCGTCGCTGGGCGAGCACGGGGCGTGCTGGCTGGCGCTCGGCGCGGCCGGCGCTGCGGTCGATCCTGCGCGGCGCCCTTCGTGGCGCCGCGGCCTAGCCGCCGTCTCCGTCGCCTACGCGGCCAACGTGGTGCTGAAGCTCGTGGTCCGGCGGCAGCGCCCTGTCATGGAAGGACTGCCGCCGCTTGTGAAGACACCGACGCGGCTGTCGTTCCCGTCGTCGCATGCCGCCGCATCCTTTGCCGCGGCGCGCGCCTACTCGGCGCTGCTCCCGGCGCGCCCGCTCTATGGCGCGGCTGCCGCGATGGCGGCCTCGCGGGTCTACCTCGGGGTGCACTACCCCTCAGACGTGCTCGCGGGCGCGGCGCTGGGAACCGCCGTGGGGAGCGCGCTGCGATGAAGGTCGGGATCGTCGGAATGCCCAACGCGGGCAAGTCCTCGCTGTTCAACGCGCTGACGCAGGCGGGCGCCGAGGCGGCGAACTACCCGTTCACGACGATCGAGCCGAACGTCGCGGTCGTGCCGGTGCCCGACGAGCGCCTGGAGGCCGTGGCGGAGGTCATCGGCGCGTCGAACGTCGTCTACGACACGATCGCCTTCCACGACATCGCCGGCCTCGTGCGCGGCGCGAGCGAGGGTGAGGGCCTGGGCAACCAGTTCCTCGCGAACATCCGCGAGGTCGACGCGATCGTCCACGTCGTGCGCGCCCACCACGACGACAACGTCATCCACTCCGAGGGCCGCGTCGACCCGCCCGCGGACATCGAGATCATCGAGACCGAGCTGATCTATGCCGACCTCGAGCAGGCCGAGCGCCGCCTGGAGCGCGTCGTGCGGACCGCGCGCGGCGGCGACAAGGCCGCGATCGCCGAGCAGGCCTGGCTCGAGGCGCTGGTTGACGCGTTCCATGCCGGCCGCCCGGCGCGCTCGGTGCCGGTGCCCGACGAGGTCGACCGCTCGCAGACCGTGCATCCGCTGACGGCGAAGCCGGTGCTCTACGTCGCGAACGTCGACGAGGGCGACGACGTCGTGCCTGCCGCGGTCTCGGAGATCGCGGCGAAGGAGGGCGCGAAGGCGGTCGCGATCTCCAGTCGTCTCGAGGCCGAGCTCTCAGAGCTCGACGACGAGGAGGCCGCGGCGATGCGCGCGGACCTGGAAGCGCCCGAGTCGGGGCTGACCCGCGTCGTCCGCGGCGCCTTCGAGCTGCTCGGCCTGATCGCGTTCTTCGCCGCCGGCGAGGACAAGCCCGCCCAGTGCTGGCATCTGCGCGACGGCCTGACCGCCTGGCACGCCGCCGGCGAGATCCACGGCGACATCCAGAAGGGCTTCGTCCGCGCCGAGGTCATCGGCTGGCAGGAGCTCGTCGACGCCGGCGGCTACGCCGGCGCGCGCGACAAGGGCGTGCTGCGCCTCGAAGGCCGCGACTACCTGATGCGCGACGGCGACGTCATGACCGTCAAGTTCACCCCCTAACACCGGGGTCAGATCTTGCAATCCAGCATCTGTCGGGTTTGGGGTCAGAGCTTGCGCAAGCTCTGACCCCAAACCCGAGATGTGCTCGAATTCAAGATCTGACCCCGGTGTTCAGACGCCGGGGTTTCAGGCGGCGGAGCGGGCGGGGGTGGCGCCGCGCTCTTCGGCGGCCTCCGCCGGCCGGCGTGCCGGAACCCGGCGGCGGACGCCGAGGATGCCGCGCAGCGCCCAGGCGTCGACGGCGAACAGCAGCAGGATCGCCGCGACGATCCCCCAGACGAGCGTCGCGCTGCCGCCCTCGCGGCCCTGTGGGACGTTGGCGGCGACGGCCGGGGCGACCTCGCGGTACAACGGCGTCGAGGCGAAGTCGCTGGCGGCGACGTCCCAGGCGGGCTTGCGCCGCCCGGCGTAGTTGATCAAGCCCTTGTTGTGGATGCTGTCGCGCGCGACCGGGCGCTTGGCGCCGCCGTCCCAGTCGGGCTTGACGGCGAACTCGCGCAGCGTCCAGTAGATCGCACCGCCGACGAACGGCCGCTGCTCGACGATGTCCAGCACCTGCCGCACATAGCGCGACTGGAACGCGAACGTCTCCTTCGTGCGCGGCGGCCCGGCGAACGTGGACTCCGCGCCGAACTCCGTCAGCACCAGCCCCTGCGCGGGATACAGCCGGCGCATGTGGTCGAGGTAGGGCGCGAGGTCGGCGAGCTTCTCCGTCGAGTGGTCGGTCTTGCCCGGATACCAGCCGAAGTACGAGTTGATCCCGAGCACGTCGTACTTCGCGTAGGTCCGCTGGGCGCCGAAGCCCGGATAGCTCAGCAGGTCGACGGACACCGGCAGCGTCGGGTCGACATCGCGCGTGACCCGCAGCGCAGCGTCGAGGTAGGCCTTCGTCCCCGGCACGGCGTCGGGGACGACCGACAGCTCGTTGGCGACCGAGTGCGTGATCACCGACGGATGGCTGCGTGCCGCGAGCACCGTCCCGCGCAGCGTCGCCAGCGCGGCCTCGCGCTGGGGCACCGTCTCCAGCAGACGGTCACGGTGGTAGATCGGCGCCTGGGACCAGACCATGATCCCGGCGGCGTCGAGACGATCCAAAAGACGCTCGTTCAGCGCGTAGTGGGCCCGCGTGACGTTTGCGTGCAGCGCCTTGAGCTCGGCGACGATGCGGTCCATGTCGGCGTCGGTCAGCACCGGCCCGCGACCGGAGACGTCCTCCTGCAACGACGCGCCGCGCAGATCGAGCTGGCGGCCGTTGAGCTCGAGCATGCCGCCGACGACCTTCACGCTGCGCAGCCCGACGCGCAGCGAGTCGACCTGCACGGGACGCTGCTCGGCGGCCCGCGTGGTCAGCGTCGCGTCATAGAGCTTGGGCGACTCCGGCGACCACAGCTCGGGATCGGGAACTGGCATCTCGAAGCGCACGCGCCTGGATTCCCCGGCATGCAGCCCGAGCACGACCGCGGTGCGGCGCAGCGCACGCCCGCCGCCCGGCGGTGTCAGCGCGACCTCGATCCGCGGCGACGGCTGCTCGGCGCCCGAGCGGTTGACGAGCACGCCGTCGACGAGCACCGACGCGCGACAAACCGCACCGCCCTCGTCGCAGTCGACGCGCGACATCAGGCCCGGATCGCGCAACTCCAGCAGCCCGCGCGGCACGAGGCTGACGGCCCGCGTCAGCCCGCCCCAGTTCCACCAGCCCTCGCGCGGCTCGGCACCCTTGCGGTTGTCGACGCGCACGAGCAGCGTGTTCTCCCGCGCCGTCCTGAGGCCGGTCGCCGGCAGCGTGAACGGGACGTAGGGATCCTTGCTCCCGCCGATCGGCACGCCGTTGAGCCACGCCTGGGTGACGCGGCGCGACTGCTCGAAGCGCACGCCCCAGCCGAAGCCGGGGACGGCGCGTGGCGCGCGGAAGCGCAGGCGATACCAGCCCACGCGCCCGCCGAAGTCCGGCTTGAGCGGCCGCGCGTCGAAGACGTGCGGCACACGCACCTTCCTGACCGCCGTGTCGCCGTCGTACTTGAATGACCACCCGGAGTTCAGCGGAACGCTCGTGGGTACGGGCGGATGCTCCGCGGCACCGGCGGGCGCGGAGGGGAACAGGACGGCGAGGACGGCGATCCCTGCCGTGAGCGCTGCGCACGGACGAGTCACAGGCAGCCGACATGATGACTCACCCGGCCGCCGGACGCTCAGATGCCAGTATCGCTGCGCGAACTGCGACGTCAGGACGCAGGCTGCTCCAGGCGCTCCGCCAGGCGCGCCATCCCGTACTCGCGCGCCGCCGCAGCCGCACCGCCGCGGTCCAGCGGCGCGTCGGCCGGGCGCTCGAGCCCGACCGTCCGCAGCGTCGCGATGTCCTTGAACGCGCGCAGCTCGTCGGCCTGGTCACGCAGCGCGGTGATCACGCGGCCCTTCAGCGGGCGCGGATCGTCGCGCGCCGCGAGCTCCAGCAGCGCCTCGAGCGTGCCGTGGTCACGCAGCAGCTGCGCCGCGCCCTTGGCCCCGATCCCCTTCGCGCCCGGCAGGCCGTCGGACGGGTCGCCGCGCAGCGCGATGAAGTCGGGCACCTGCGCCGGCTCGATCCCGTAGCGCGCCCGCACCTCGCCGGCGTCGACCACGGCCGGGCCGTCCTTGCCGCCGGGCGCGAGCACGCGCACGCGGTCGTTGACGCACTGGTACATGTCGCGGTCGCTGGTGAACAGCAGGACCTCGCCGCCCTCGGCCACGGCCAGCGACCCGAGCACGTCGTCGGCCTCGAGGTCGCCGGCGTGCAGCGACGGCCAGCCGAACGCGTCGAAGAAGGCCGGCGCAACCTCCCATTGCCACGTCAGGTCGTCGGGCATCTCCGGGCGCTCGGCGTGGTAGGCGGGAAACGCCTCGGTGCGATAGTCGGCGGCCTCGGCGCCCCAGCAGAGCACGACCGCCCGCGGGTCGTAGCGCTCGTGCTCGCGCAGCATCAGGTTCGCCGTGCCGAGCAGCGCGTTGACCGTGCGACCGTCCACGCCCTTGATCGACGACGGCAGCGCGAAGAACGCGCGGTACATCAGCGAGGGGGTGTCGACGGCAAGCAGCGGGCCCGGCATGCGTTTCGCAGCCTAGTGGGCCACGCGGGAACGTCTCACCGGCAATCCCGTCCGGCGATCACCGCCCAGCGGCGTCCTCGACCCTCGAAATCCCTCCGGGATTCCTTCGGGTCTGCGTCCTTGCTGGACGGCGCCGCCGGTCGGGATTCCCAGGCGGACGTCCCCGCGCGACCCACGTCGTGGCCCGCGTATGCTCGGATCATGGCCACCTCGACACTCGCCGCCTCCGAGGCCGCCGTCGTCGACGGCGTCCCGCACGAGCTGTTCATCGGCGGGCACTGGCGTCCGGCCAACAGCGGGCACACGCTGCCCGTCGAGGACCCGTCGACCGGCGAGACGCTCTGCGAGGTCGCCGACGCGACGGTCGACGACGCGAAGGACGCGCTCGGGGCCGCCCACGCGGCCTTCCCGGCGTGGCGGCTGACCGCGCCACGCGAGCGCTCGGACATCCTGCGCCGCGCCTACGACGCGGTGACGGCGCGCACCGACGAGCTCGCGCTGCTGATGACGCTCGAGATGGGCAAGCCGCTGCCCGAGTCGCGCGCCGAGATCACCTACGCCGCGAACTTCCTGCGCTGGTACGCGGAGGAGGCGGTCCGCATCGACGGGCGCTACGCGGTCAACGAGAACGGCACGGGGCGTGTGCTGACGCTGCGCCAGCCCGTCGGCCCGTGCCTGTTCATCACGCCCTGGAACTTCCCGCTGGCGATGGGCACCCGCAAGATCGGCCCGGCGCTCGCCGCCGGCTGCACCGTCGTCGTCAAGCCGGCGAAGCAGACGCCGCTGTCGATGCTCGCGCTGGCGCAGATCCTCGAGCAGGCCGGGCTGCCCGGTGGCGTGCTCAACGTCATCACCGCCAAGCAGTCCGGTGAGACGATGGGGCCGCTGATCGCCGACCCGCGCACGCGCAAGCTGTCCTTCACCGGCTCGACCGAGGTCGGCAAGAAGCTCATCGCGCAGTCCGCCGAGCAGGTTCTGCGCGTCTCGATGGAGCTCGGCGGCAACGCGCCGTTCCTCGTCTTCGAGGACGCCGATCTCGACGCGGCGGTCGACGGCGCGATGATCGCCAAGATGCGCAACATCGGCGAGGCGTGCACGAGCGCCAACCGCTTCCTCGTCCACGAGTCGGTGGCGCAGGACTTCGCCGGGCGCCTGGCGGAGCGCATGGGCAAGCTGAAGATCGGCCGCGGCACCGAGCAGGGCGTCGAGGTCGGCCCGCTGATCGACCAGGCCGCCGTCGACAAGGTGTCCGAGCTCGTCCAGGACGCGCGCGACAAGGGCGCAACGCTGCTGGCCGGCGGCGAGCCGACCGGCGACCGCGGCTACTACTTCGCGCCGACGGTGCTCGGCGAGGTGCCGGGTGAGGCGCGGGTGCTGCGCGAGGAGATCTTCGGGCCGGTCGCGCCGATCACCGCGTTCAGCGACGACGACGCCGCGATCGCGGCCGCCAACGACACCGAGTACGGGCTCGTGGCCTACATGTTCACGCGCGACCTCAAGCGCGCCTGGCACGTGCTCGAGAACCTCCAGACGGGCATGATCGGCCTCAACCAGGGGATGGTCTCCAATGCAGGCGCGCCGTTCGGCGGGGTCAAGCAGTCGGGCTTCGGGCGAGAGGGCGGTCCGGAGGGAATCGGCGAATACGTCGAGACGAAGTACGTCGCGATGAACGTCGGCGACAGTGCGTGACAGCGGCACTCGTCGCTACCCTTCGCAGGTGCCGTTCGTCGTCGGCCTGCACCAGGCCAGCATCGCGCTCGCGTGAATTCCGGCGTGAGCAGGGGGTTTCTCGCCATTGTCGCGACGATCGTCGTCGCGCTGCTCGCGGCACCCCGCGTGGGGATCGACCGTGCCCAGGGCGCGGCCGAGGTGCGCGCGGTCCAGCCCGGCGCGTCGGCGCCGCTGATCCAGGGCGGCCAGCCCGGGCGGATCGCGCTGACGGGTCCCTGGACGTTGCGCTCGGACCGCAACACGCGCGGCCACGTGAAGGGCTGGCAGGCCGGCAACTTCCGCGGCGCCGTCGTCTCGGTCCCCAACGCCGCCAACGCCAAGCGCATCACCGGCCAGCGCGGCATCGACTCGTTCCGCGGGACGGTCGGCTGGTACAGCACGCATTTCAACGTCCCCGCCGACGGCGTCTACGCGATCCGCTTCGAGTCCGTCAACCACAAGGCCAAGGTCTTCCTCGACGGGCGTGAGCTCGGCGACCACACCGGCACCTACCTGCCGTTCGAGTACGTCGCGGCGCTGAAGGCCGGCGCGCCGCATTCGCTCGTCGTGCGCGCGGACTGGCGCGGGCCGGCGGCGATGAAGCGCGCCTCCTGGCATCGCATGTGGTTCAACTTCGGCGGCATCAACCGCGAGGTGACGTTGCGCAGGTTGGCCGCCTCGGAGGTCAACGCGCCGACCCTGACCACGCGTCTGGGGCCCGGCGGCGCCGCGCTCGTGAGCCTCACGGCCCACCTGCGCAACCGCTCGGCGGTGACGCGCCGGATCCCCCTGCGGGGTGCGCTCGTCCACAACGGCGACCGTCACGAGTTCGACTTCGGCGCAGCGGTCATCCCCGCAGGCCAGATCCGCGTGATGCGCGCCCGCGTCACCGTCCCCTCGCCGAAGCTCTGGGCGCCGGGCGCGCCGAACCTCTACGACCTCGAGCTGCAGGTCCCCGACGAGACGACCTACAGCGTGCGCACCGGCCTGCGCGAGGTGCGCCGCGACGGCCGCCGGCTGCTGCTCAACGGCAGGCAGATCAGGCTTCACGGCGCGTCGCTGCAGGAGGACGCGCAGGGCTCGGGCGACGCGATGAGCGCCGCGCAGATGGACCAGACGGTCTCAGAGCTCAAGGCGCTCGGCGCCAACGCGACGCGCTCGCAGCACCCGCTCAACCCGGCGCTGCTCGAGCGTCTCGACGCGGCCGGGATCATGGTCTACATCGGCATCGGCCCGGTCGACGCCCCGGGCGCGTGGACCTCGAAGACGCCCGCGCTGCGCGCGCTCGCCAAGCGCCGCGTGCGCCAGTCCCTCTACCAGGCGCAGGTGCACCCGTCGATCATCGCCTGGAACCTCGCCAACGAGGTCGCCGGCAACGGCCACAAGGGCGGGCAGGCCAGCTACATCGACGAGATGGCGCGCGAGTTGCATCAGCGCGACCCCGGGCGCCTCGTGGCGCTCGACGTCTGGGGGTCGCACCCGCCGCTGGTCGCCGGCCCGATGTACGAGAACATCGACATCGTCGGGGACACCAACTACATCGGCTGGTACCACGACACCCACGCGACGCGCGACGAGCGCCGCGCGCAGATCCGCGCCCACATCACGCAGTTCGCCAGGACGTTCGCGGGCAAGATCATCGCCGTGACCGAGTTCGGCGCCGAGGCCAACTCGCTCAACGACTCGCGCCAGCCCGGCGGCTACCGCTTCCAGGCCGACCTGCTGCGCGACCACATCGAGGTCTACAAGTCGCTGCCCTTCATCAGCGGCCACCTCGTCTGGAACCTGCGCGACTTCGCGGTCTCACCCGCGTTCGCCGGCGGCTCGATCCGCCATCAGGTCCCGGACATCAAGCTGGTGCGCGGGATCAACCAGAAGGGCCTGTTCACCTACGACGGCCGGCCGAAGCTCGCCGTGTCCGTCGTGCGGGCGCTCGACTCGCCGGGCACTCCGGCGGCTCCGTGAGCATCGCTCGCGAGACCGCGATCACGTAGACCTGGGCAGCGCCGGCGTAGGCCAGCCCGCGGGTCGCGTTGCCGAGCGTGGCGTCGCGCACGTCGTTGCCGACCAGCGAGTCCATCAGCTGGCCGCCGAACAGATAGGTCGCGTTCGCGAACTCGGCCTGCGCCGTGTACACGCCCTTGGGCGGCAGGCACTGACCCTGCGCCGCCGCCGTCGTTGGCGTCCAGAGCGCGATGCCCGCCGCCGTCATGGCGATGAGGGACCTCAGGCGCATTCGCCGCAATCGTAGCTCAGGCCTGGTTGCCGGCGGCGATCTTGCGCAGGTTGATCGTCTCGTCGTAGAGCTTGGGGTCGACGCCCTCGGCGATCGCGACGTCGCGCAGTGCCTCGCCGGATGCCGAGGCCTTCTTGACGATCGCGGCGCCCTTGTCGTAGCCGATCGCCATGTTCAGCGCGGTCGCCGTCGCGAGCGTCGACTCGGCCGAGCGCTTGGCGCCGGCCTTGTTGGCCTCGATGCCGTCGATGCACTTCTCCGCGAACGTGACGCTCGTCGTCGACAGCAGGTGGATCGACTGCAGCAGGTTGCGCGCGATCAGCGGGATCCGCACGTTCAGCTCGAACTGGCCCTGCATGCCGCCGATCGTGATCGCGGTGTCGTTGCCGATCACCTGCGCGGCGACCTGCAGGACGACCTCCGGCAGCACCGGGTTGACCTTGCCGGGCATGATCGACGAGCCCTTCTGCAACTCGGGCAGGAAGATCTCGCCGATGCCCGCGCGCGGGCCCGAGCCCATCAGCGCGAGGTCCTGGGCGATCTTCGTCAGCGACACCGCGACGACCTTCAGCGCGCCGGACAGCTCGACCAGCGCGTCGCGGTTGGCCTGCGCCTCGAAGCGGTCGAGCGGCGGCGCGATCTGCCGGAGCTTGGTCTCCTTCTTCAGCAGCGCGATGACCTTGTCGGCGAACTTCGGGTGCGTGTTCAGCCCGGTGCCGGTGGCGGTGCCGCCGAGCGGGATCTGGCCGACGTGCACGAGCGCCGCCTCGACGCGCTCGATCCCGAGGTGGATCTGCGCGGCGTAGCCGCCGAACTCCTGGCCGAGCGTGACCGGGACGGCGTCCATCAGGTGCGTGCGCCCGGACTTCACGACGTCCTTGAACTTCTTGGCCTTGCGGTCGAAGGACGTCTCGAGCTGCTTGAGCGCGGGCAGCAGCGTGTTGACGGACTCGTCGAGCGCAGCGAGGTGCACCGCGCTGGGGAAGACGTCGTTGGAGGACTGCCCGTAGTTGACGTCGTCGTTGGGGTGCGCGCCCGCGAGCGTGCCGAGCACCTCGTTGGTGTTCATGTTCGACGACGTCCCCGACCCGGTCTGGAACACGTCGATCGGGAACTGGCCGTCGTGCTGCCCGGAGGCGACCTCGTCGGCCGCGGCAGCGATCTTCGCGGCGAGGCTCTTGTCGATCAGCCCGAGCTCTCCGTTGACGCGCGCAGCGGCGCCCTTGATGCGCCCGAGCCAGTGGATCACGGAGGGCGGAACGGTCTCTCCGGAGATGGGGAAGTTGTCGACGGCCTTCTTGGTCTCGCCGCCGTAGAGGGTCTTCTTGGCCATGGGAACTGACACTACTGGCGCTAGTTCTCTGCTGTCCTGACGTTGGTGTCGTCGATGCGCCAGTCCCTGCTGACCCTCGCCTGCCTGGTGCTGCTGCCGTGCGCGCCGGCCGCCGCGATCGTCGGCGGCAAGGACGCGCCGGCGGGCACCTACGATGCCGTCGCGAACGTCGCGATCGCCGGCACGGGGTCCTGCGGCGGCACGCTGATCGCCGCGAGCTGGGTGCTCAGCGCCGGGCACTGCGGCTCGATCACCGGCGGGCTCATCGGGACGCCGATCGGCTGGCCGCCCGGCGCCGTGCAGGTCACGCTCGGCACGACGCGCACCGACGGGACCGGCGGGCGCCGGATCTCCGTCGACCGCGTCGTGCTCTCCCCGGCGTACCTCGCGACGAGCGGCAACGACGTGTCGCTGCTGCACCTCGCGACGCCGGCGGCGCCGACGCCGGTGCGGATCGCGGGCGCGCGCGGCGCCGACATCTGGAAGACCGGCGTAACGAGCACGATCGCCGGCTTCGGGACGACACGCGAGGGCGGCGAGACGCCGGCGAGCATGCAGGTGGCCGAGGTGCCGATCGTCGCGGACTCCACCTGCGCGTCGACGTATCCGTCGTCGTTCGAGAGCCGGACGCAGCTCTGCGCGGGCTACCCGCAGGGCGGCACCGACACCTGCCAGGGCGACTCGGGCGGGCCGCTGCTCGCGCGCGACGGCGCCGGCGTGCAGAAGCTCGTCGGGGTGACGAGCTACGGCGACGGCTGCGCACAGCCGGGCAAGTACGGGATCTACGCGCGCGTCGCCGGCAGCGCGCTGCGCGAGTGGATCCGCGCGACCGTGCCCTCGGCGATCGACGACGACGCGACCGCGGATGCCCCGCCGCCCGCGGCGACGCCTCCGCCACCGCCGCCGGCTGCTGCCGCCGCCGCGCTCAAGCTCGTGCGCCTGCGCGCGCTGAAGGCCGGCGGGATGCGGCTGACGCTCGTCGTCTCGCTCAAGGGCCGGCTGACGCTGCGCTGGAAGGCCGGCGCCAAGCGCGGCACGCGCACGGCGACGCTGAGCGCGGGGCAGCGCTCGCTGCTGCTTGCGATCCCGCGGCGCAGCCGCAGCGCCTACGTCAGCGCGACGCTCACGCCATCCGCCGGCGCCCGGGCGGTCACCGCGTCGAAGCTGCTGCGCGTCGCGCGGTAACCGCCCCGCGGCGGCGATGTGATTTGCTGCGAGCGTGTCGTTGCCCCGCGCGGTCTTGGGTCTCGTCGCGGGGGTGGCTTTGCCGTGCGCGCCTGCGGCCGCGATCGTCGGCGGCGACAACGCGCCGGCCGGCGGCTACGGCGCCGTCGCGCGGGTCGTCGTCACCGGCACGATGTCGTGCGGTGGCACCCTGGTCGCGTCGCGCTGGGTGCTCACGGCCGGTCACTGCGTCGCGACGAGCGCCAGCAGCGCCACGCCCGTCGGCCGCCCGCCCAGCACGATGAAGGTGACGCTGGGCACCACGCGCGCGGACGGTCGCGGCGGCCAGCGGATCGGCGTCGACCAGGTCTTCCTCTCGCCGTCCTACGTGGCAACGCGCACCCACGACATCGCGCTGCTGCACCTCTCGGCGCCCGCACGGGCGCTACCCATGCGGGTGGCAGGAGCGGGGCGCGACGCGCTCTGGGAGCCGGGGGGGATCGCGACGATCGCCGGCTTCGGCGTCACGCGCGAGGACGGCGAGCGGCCGGAACGCATGAAGGTCGCCGAGGTGCCGGTCGCCGCCGACACCACGTGCGCCGCGGTCTACCGGCGCACGTTCGAGAGCGCGACGCAGCTGTGTGCCGGCTACCGGCGCGGCGGCGTCGACGCGTGCCGCGGTGACTCCGGCGGGCCGCTGCTCGTCCATGACGTCGACGGCGTAGCCCGCGTCGCCGGGGTGACGAGCTACGGCGCCGGCTGCGCGCGGCCCGGCAGGTACGGGATCTACGCCCGCGTCGCCGGCGGTGCGCTGCGCGACTGGATCCGCGCGATTGTGCCCGAAGCGGTCGACGACTCGCCCGGCGCGTCGCTGGTCACGCCCCCCGCGGGGGCCTCGGCCGGTGCCGCCGCATCCCTGGAGATCGTGCGGCTGCGAATGCTGCACAGCGGCGGCGCCTGGCTGGACCTCGTGGTGCCGTTCGACGGCAAGCTGGTGGTTCGCTGGACGTCGGGCGGCAGGCGCGGCGCGCGCAGCACGATCCTGCACGCGGGACGCCGCGCCGTGCGGCTCGCCACCCCGCGCCGCGCGCGACGCGTGCACGTCGTCGTGACGCTGTCGGCGCTTCCCGCGTCGCGCTAGCCGCAGAACGCCGTCAGCTCGCGCGCGACGCCGACCGGGTCGTCGTAGGCGATCAGGAAGCCGGTGCCGGGCAGCACGCGCAGCTGCCCGTCGGGCAGGCGGTCGAGCGTCTCCTCGGCCGTCTTCACGGGGTGAAGGCGGTCCTCGTCGGCCCACAGCAGCAGCGTCGGGACATCGAGGCGCGGATAGGCGTCCAGCAGGTCGCGCTGCGCCGCCGCCGGCCAGCGCCGCGCAAAGCGCGCCCAGGCATGGGCCAGCGTGGCGTTGCCGCCGACGTCGGCGAAGGCGTGGCGGAAGAGGTCGCGGGCGGCGGGGTTGCCGCGCGCCGTGAGTGACATCCCGAACTCCGGGCGGAACACGGCGCGCGCCGCGGCGTGGGTGAGGACGCGGTCCAGGCCCGGAAGCTCGGCGGCGCGCATCGCGCCGCGCCACGCCAGGCGCCGGCGCGTGTCGGACTCGGTGCGGTGCATGCGGTTGGGCATCAGCACGAGCCGCTCGGGCGTCAGGCGGCGCGTGACGACGGCGCGCAGCAGGATCTCCGCGCCGATGCCGTGCCCGGCGACGAGCGGTCGCGGACCGGCGGTCTCGGTGCAGAAGGCGCTCATCACGTCGCTGAACCAGTCCGCGGTGTAGGCATGGCGCGGGCGGTCCTCGGAGTCGCCGTGCAGCGGCAGGTCGGGCAGCACCAGGCGGAAGCGATGGGTCAGGTGCTCGACGATCGGCTCGAACTCGCGATGGCTGAGCATCGCGGAGTGCAGCAGCACGAGCCCGCGGCCGGTGCCCGCCTCGCGGTAGGCGACCCGCGCCCCGTCACGGTGATGGAAGAGCCGCAGCCGCACGGCGACGGATCATCCCAGGCGCTCGCCGGCGCGCAGGCCGTCCTGCACCGCCTCGCGCAGCGCCGGGTCGGCGTCGAGCAGGCGCCCGGCCACGCGCCCGACGCGGACGGCGAGCTCGGCGGCGACGCCGGGGGTCTGTGCCGCGCCCTTGCGCGTCGCGCCGACGAGGTACCCGAGCGCGACCGCGGCCTGCCTGTCGCCACCGGCGGCCGCCGCGCGCAGCCGCTCGGCGGCGCGCTGCAGCCCGACGCCGAGGTTCTGCAGGTCGCCGACCGAGTCGGCGTCACGCACGCAGCGCGACAGCCGCGTGCCGTCGCGCAGGGTGACGGCCGCAGGCGCCCGCGCCAGGGCGGCGAGGAGCTGCGCGGGCTCCGCGCTGCAGCTCGCGGGCAGCGCGGGCGGGTCGGAGTCGCAGGCGCCGAGCAGGACGGCGAGCGCACAGGCCGTGGCAGCGCGTCGCATCCGAGGCAGCCTACGCGCGCGACCTACGCTGCAGCGATGGCTCGCTCGCCATACGACCGCCAGATCGTGCGCCTCGCCGTCCCCGCGCTCGGCGCGCTGGCCGCCGAGCCCGCCTACCTGCTGGCCGACACGGCGATCGTCGGGCACCTCGGGACGAAGGAACTCGCGGCGCTGGCGCTGGCCGCGACGGTCCTCAGCGCCGTCGTCGCGCTGTGCAACTTCCTCGCCTACGGGACGACGGCCCAGGTCGCGCGGCTGCACGGCGCCGGCCAGGACGCGCGCGCCGACGCGCTGGCGGCGCAGGCGCTGTGGCTGGCGCTGGCGATCGGGATCGTCGTCGCGCTGATCTGCGTCGCCGCGGCCGCGCCGATCATGTCGCTGCTCGGCGGGGGCTCGCAGGCCGCCGACCTCGCCGCGCGCTACCTGCGGCTCGCGGCGCCCGGCATCCCCTGCGCGCTGATCGCGCTCGCGGGCCAGGGCTACCTGCGTGGCGTTGATCGCCTGAAGCTGCCGCTCGTCATCCTCGTGGTCGCCAACCTCGTGAACATCGTGCTCGAGCTGGTGCTCGTCTACGGCCTGGACCTCGGCCTGGACGGCTCGGCGCTCGGCACCGTCGCCGCCCAGCTCGGGATGGGCGTCGCGTTCGCGGTCCTGCTGCTGCGCGCGTCCACGCACGCCGGCGCGGCCCTGCGCCCGCGTGCCGAGCCGCTGCGCGCCCTGATGCGCATCGGCGGCGACCTGCTCGTGCGGACCGGCGCGCTGCTTGCGGCCTTCACGCTCGCAAGCGCCGTGCTCGCGCGCGACTCCGAGCCGGCGCTCGCCGCCCACCAGGTCGCGATGCAGCTGTTCATCTTCCTCGCGCTCGTGCTCGACGCGATCGCGATCGCCGGCCAGATCCTCGTCGGGCGGATGCTCGGCGCCGGGGACGCCGCCGGCGCCTACGCCGCCGCGCGGCGAATGATCGGCTGGTCGCTGCTGGTCGGCGTCGCCTTCGCGCTGGCGCTGCTGGCCGTCAGCGATCTGCTGCCCCAGGCGTTCAGCAGCGACGACGCCGTGCTGCACGAGGCGCACACGCTGTGGCCGCTGTTCGCGCTGATGCAGCCGGTCGGCGCGATCGTCTTCGCACTGGACGGGATCCTCATCGGCGCCTCCGACACGCGCTACATCGCCCGCGCGATGGCGCTCTCGTTCGCATGCTTCGCGCCGCTGGTGCTGATCGCCGGCGCCCTGGACTGGGGCGTGCTCGGCGTCTGGGCGGCGCTGAACGTGCTGATGCTGGCACGCCTGGCGACGATGGCGACGCGCTTCGCGGGGCGGCGCTGGGTCGTGTTGGGCGCGTAAACCTGCGCAAAGCCGCCGATCCCGTGGCATCCGCGGTCGCGGCGGCGAAGCTCTGCGCCATGACGCAGCGCGCCCGTCTCGGCATGACCGTCTCGCAGACCGCCCGGCAGCTCGGGGTCTCGATCTCGACCGTGCGGCGCTGGTCGGACGCCGGCCACCTGCACGGCTATCGCACGCCTGGCGGGCAGCGGCGCTTCAGCCCCGAGCAGCTCGACGACTTCCTGCTGTCACTGGACCGTCGCGGCCGGGATCGCGACTCCTCCTAGCGCACCAAACCTGCCCATATGCAGGCAACCCTGCACAGGTTGTCGCGCCCCGTGCGGGCCCCGATGCTGCATGTCATGGCTGCGATCCGCACCAACGCCGCGGCAGCGATGCTCGGCGTCAGCCCGAACACGCTGCGCTCGTGGGAGCGCCGCTTCGGGTTCCCCGCGCCGCAGCGCACGCAAGGTGGGCATCGCCAGTTCGAGATCGGCGAGATCGAGGCGCTGCGCAGCGCCTTCGAGGAGACGCACAACATCTCCTCGGCGATCTCGATGGCGCGCGAGCGCGGCGCAGGGCCCGCGACGCCGCAGCGCCTGCGCTCGGCGCTGATGCGCTTCGACGAGCTCGGCGCCGACCGCCTGCTGGAGGAATCGCTCGCGACGCGCTCGGTCGAGCGCACCGTCGAGGAGGTCTTGCTCGCTGGTCTGTCAGACCTGTCTGCGGAAGCTGACGGGGAGACCGCCGAGTACAGCTTTGCGTGGCGCTGGGCGACGGGCTGGCTGGCCGCGCAGGCGCGGCTCACGCCGCCGGCCACGCGCCCGGAGGGCGTCCTGATCTTCGACGCGACGGCGGCGCTGGACTTCGACGCGCTTCACAGCCAGGCGCTGGAGCTCGTGCTGCGCCGCTCGGGGCTGCGCGTGCTGTCGCTGACGGTCGCGATCGAGCCCGCGCGGATCGTGCGCGCGCTGCACGCGCTGGGGCCGGCGGCCGTCGTCCTTACGGGGCGGCGCGCGTCGCTGGACGCGCTCGGGCGGCTCGTCTACACCGCCCATCGCCAGGGCGGCGAGGGGCTGCGGGTCCTGGACTACCGCGGCGCGCTCGGCGCCACCGGTGCGTCGACCGTCACGCAGCTCGGCGACACCCCGCTCGGGGCACGCGAGCTGCTGCTCGGGCTGCTCGCCGGTGAGCGCGTGCGGCCGCAGCGGCGCCTGCGCGTCGCGGCGTCGTGAAGCACGGCGTCTTCGTCGCGCCGTTTGACGAGTGCAGCGACCCGCGGCTGCTCGCCGAGCTCGCTGTCGCTGCCGAGGCCGCAGGCTGGGACGGGTTCTTCCTCTGGGACCACATCCGCTACCGCGAGCCGACGGTCGAGGTGTCCGACGCGTGGGTCGCGCTCGCCGCGATCGCCTGCGCGACGCAGCGCATGCGGATCGGCCCGCTCGTCACGCCCCCGGCGCGGCGGCGGCCGTGGAAGCTCGCGCGCGAGGCGGTCACGCTCGATCACCTCTCGCGCGGGCGCGTGGTGCTCGGCCTGGGCCTCGGCGCCGACCGCAGCCTCGAGCTGTCGGGCTTCGGCGAGGAGACCGATGACCGCGTCCGCGGCGCGATGCTCGACGAGGCGCTCACGCTGCTGGACGCCTGCATGTCCGGTGAGCCGGTGCGCGTCGCCGGCGAGCACTACGTCGTCGACACCGGGCCGCTGCTGCCGCGCCCGGTGCAGCGTCCGCGGATCCCGTTCTGGCTGGCGGCGCGCTGGCCCAACCGCAAGCCGTTGCGCCGCGCGGCGCGCTGGGACGGCGTGTTCCCGATCGACCTCGGCCCCTCGGAGCTGGCCGAGCTCGTCGCCGAGGTCGCTGAACTGCGGCGAGGCGATGCGCGCCCGTTCGACGTCGTCGCGCGCGACGCGCCCGGATCGGACCCCGCGGCGTGGGAGACCGCCGGCGCGACGTGGCTGCTCGCGGACTTCGACCAGTCCCCGAAGCTCGCCGACGTGCGCGCTGCGATCAGTGCCGGGCCGCCAGCTCGATGACGCGCGCGCGGACCACCTCGGGACGTTCCTCGGGGATGAAGTGCCCGCAGTCGTCGACGAACTCGATTTCGTAGTCGTCGGCGCGCGCGGTCCTCGCCGACGCCAGCGAGCGGTGGATGGCGGCGTCGTCGACGCCGAACAACCCGCGGATCGGGATCGTCGCGCGGCGCGTCTCGGGCGCGCGTGCGCCCGCCGGCAGCTCGCGCAGGAGGAACGTGCGGTACGTGGCGGTCGCCGCGCGGGCGCAGACCGGGTCGCGGAAGCGGTCGCCGAACCAGCGCCGGTCTGCGGCGTCGATCGGGATCGTCGTGCCTGCGCGCAGGACGACACGCTCGAGCAGCCGTGTGCGGCGATGCAGCGGCACGCCGAATGCCGCAATGAGCGGCTGGTAGAGCAGGAACCGCCAGAAGTGCGGCAGGATCGTGCGGGGTGTCTGCCACGGGTGGGCGATGTTCAGCGGCATGTAGGCGCTGAAGCGGTCGGGAGCGCGCAGCACCATCAGGTAGCCGGTGTAGCCGCCCCAGTCGTGCCCCGCGAGCACGATCCGCTCGAGCCCGAGCGCGTCGAGCAACGCGAGGACGTCGCTGGCGAGATCCTCCTTGGCCCAGCGATGCGGCGCCGGACCGGACCAGCCGTAGCCGGGCAGGTCGGGCGCGATGATCCGCACGCCGGGCGGCGGATCGGCGAGCAGGTCGCGGTAGGCGTAGTGATGCTGCGGCCAGCCGTGGAGCATGACCACCGGCGTCCCTTCGCCGGCCTCGGTCACGTGGAAGCGCACGCCGCGCGCCTGCACGAAGCTCCGTCGGACGCCGGCGATCGGCGGCGGCTCGGCGGGCGGCGGGGGGAGCGGCATGCCGGCACAACATAAACGGGGTCAGATCTTGCAATCGCGCACTCGTCGGGTTTAAACCCGAGAAACGCTCGATTGCAAGATCTGACCCCGGTCTTGGGGGCTTCCGTCCGCCCTCACCGCGACAATCGCGCGCGATGCCGCTCCTTTCGGGGGACCTGTTGGCCCATCGTGCGCTTCATTCCTTGCAGCTCGCGGAGGCCAGCGTCAGACGCCGTCTTGCCGCCGATATCGAGCGCGAAGGACTGAGCCAATCGGGCTTTGCGATCCTCGCCCAGCTCGTCGAGGCCGGCGGCCGGCTCGAGCTGCGAGACCTGCGCGAGCGCATCGGCACCTCGAAGGCCAACGCCACCGAGGTCGTCACGACGCTCGAGCTGCGCGGCTTCGTCCTGCGCGCCCGGATGAAGAGCGATCGCCGGGCGGCGATCGTCTCGCTGACCGACCTCGGGGCTGAGCTCGTCGACCGCCTCGCGCCCGAGCACCGCGCCCGGGTGGAAGGCGCCTTCGCCGTTCTCGACGAGGCCGAGAAGCGCTCGCTCGAGGCGATCTGCCGCAAGCTCGCCGCGTAGGCAATTGCGACGCGGCGGCACGCCGTCGATACTGCGCAGACCGTGCATTCACGAATCCTGGTCGCAGCCCTGCTGACGCTCGCCGTCGGCGCCACCCCCGCCGCCGCGGCCGACCCGAAGATCGTCGGCGGCACCGTCGCCGCCGAGGGCGCCTATCCGGCGCAGGTCCGCCTGAGCATCACGACCTTCGAAGGCACCTTCCTCTGCGGCGGCACGCTCGTCGCCAAGACGAAGGTCGTGACCGCCGCGCACTGCGTCGACGGCGCGGATGCCGCCGGCGTCACTGCGTTCCTCGGGTCCAACTCGATCAGCGCCGGCACCCCCGTTGCGGCGAGCTCGTTCGTGATCCATCCGAGCTACGACGCAGTGAGCGCAGCCAACGACGTCGCCGTGATCTCGCTGGCGACGCCGGTGACGCAGCAGCCGATCGCGCTGCTCGATCCCGCTGCCGACCCGTTTGCCACCGGGGACCTCGCCCGCGTCGTCGGCTGGGGAACGACGTCTGACGGAGGGGCGGTGTCTCCGAGCCTGCTCGAGGTCGACGTCCCGCTCGTCGACGACACCGTCTGCGGCGCGCCGGCCTCCTACGGCAGCGAGCTGATCGCCGCGGTGATGATCTGCGCCGGGCTGCCCGCGGGCGGCAAGGACAGCTGCCAGGGCGACTCGGGCGGGCCGCTGATGCTGAAGGCCGCCGGGCTGTTCAAGCTGCTGGGCGTCGTGTCGTGGGGCGATGGCTGCGCGCTGCCGAACAAGTACGGCGTCTACACCGAGCTGCCCAACGCGGCCCTGCGCAGCTTCGTGCTCGAGCAGGCCGGCGCGCCGCCGGCGCTGTCGATCGCTCCCGTCACCAGCGCGTTCCCCGGCACCGCCGTGGCGCTCAGCGCGACGGCCTCCGACCCGTCGCCGGGCGGCGGCGTCGGCGACATCACGTGGGACCTCGACGAGGACGGCGAGTTCGACGACGCCGTGGGCTCGCCGACCTCGTGGACGCCACCGAGCCTGGGCGTCAAGCGCCTGCGCGCGAAGGTCTCCGATCTCGACGGCATGCTCAGCGTCGTCGAGCGCCAGGTCACCGTCACGACGCCACCGCCCCCGCCGCCGCCGCCACCGCCCCCGCCGCCACCGCCGCCACCACCGCCGCCGACGACGACGCAGCCGGGGTCCACCCAGCCGCCCGTGACGACGCGCCGCGCCGCGCTGCTGTCGCTCTCGGCGCGCAAGGTCGCGACCAAGCGCCTGCGGGTCGGCGGCACCGTGCTCGGCAGCGGCTGCGCCGGCGGCCAGGTGCGGATCACGCTCTACCGCGGTGGCAAGCGCCTCGTCCGCCGGACGGTGACGCTGCCCGCCGGCTGCACGTTCAGCCGCACGTTCACGACGCGCGGGCGGATCAGGGTCAGCGTGAGCTTCCTCGGGACGTCGACGCTGTCGTCGGTCGCGGTCTCGAAGACCCGCATCGTCACGTAGTTGCCACAATCAGGCGCCCGCATGGCGCCCGTGGATCCCAACCAGTCGTTCCCGCAGCTCGAGCACCAGGTGCTCGAGCGCTGGCGCGAGCGCGACATCTTCAAGGAGTCTCTGCGCCGGCGTGAGGGCGCAGACACGTGGGTCTTCTACGAGGGCCCGCCGACCGCCAACGGCAAGCCCGGCGTCCACCACGTGCTGTCGCGCGTGTTCAAGGACATCTTCCCCCGCTTCAAGACGATGCGCGGCTACCGCGTCGAGCGCAAGGGCGGCTGGGACTGCCACGGCCTGCCCGTCGAGATCGCCGTCGAGAAGCAGCTCGGGATCAAGTCCAAGCAGGAGATCGAGGAGTACGGGATCGAGGCGTTCAACGCCAGGTGCCGTGCCGCGGTCTTCGAGTACCTCGAGGACTGGAACGCGCTGACCGAGCGCATCGGCTTCTGGCTCGATCTCGACGACGCCTACCGCACGCTGGACTCCACCTACGTCGAGTCGGTCTGGTGGGCGCTGAAGACGATCTTCGAGAAGGGCCTGCTCTACGAGGGCCACCGCGTCGTCCCCTACTGCCCGCGCTGTGGCACGGCGCTGTCCTCGCACGAGGTCGCGCTCGGCTACGAGGACGTCATCGACCCGTCGGTGTACGTGCGGCTGCCGGTGACGCGCCCGGTGGGCCCGCTGCGCGAGGGCGACGAGCTGCTGGTCTGGACGACGACGCCGTGGACGCTGCCGTCCAACGCGGCCGTCGCCGTCGATCGCGAGCTGACGTACGTGCGCGCCGAGCACCAGGGCGCGACCTTCGTGCTCGCCGAGGCGCTCGTCGAGCGCGTGCTCGGCGACGGCGCGCTGGTGCAGGCGCGCTTCCCCGGCGCCGAGATCGAGGGCGCGCGCTATGACCCGCCCTTCCACTTCATCGACAGCAGCGAGTGGGGCGAGCGCGCGCACAGCGTGCTGATCGGCGACTTCGTGACGGCCGCCGACGGCACCGGCATCGTCCACACCGCGATCGCCTTCGGCGAGGACGACTACCGCCTCGGCACCGGCGCGGGGCTGACCGTCGTCAACCCGGTCAGGCTCGACGGCACGTTCGACGAGCGCATCGCCGACTACGCCGGGCGCTTCGTCAAGGACGCCGACGCGGACATCGTCGAGGCGCTGCGCGCGTCGGGCCGGCTGCTGAAGGCCACCGACTACGAGCACTCCTACCCGCACTGCTGGCGCTGCGGCACGCCGCTGCTCTACTACGCCAAGCCGTCGTGGTACATCCGCACCTCGGAGATCCGCGACCGCCTGATGGCCGCCAACGAGACGGTCAACTGGTACCCGCCGCACATCAAGCAGGGGCGCTTTGGCGACTGGCTGGCCAACAACGTCGACTGGGCGCTGTCGCGCGAGCGCTACTGGGGCACGCCGCTGCCGGTCTGGCGCGGCGACGACGACCCCGAGGAGCTGATCGTGATCGGCTCGCTCGCCGAGCTCGAGCAGCTGTCGGGCGTCGCGCTCGAGGACCCGCACCGCCCCTACGTCGACGACGTCACGTTCAGCTCGCCGGCCAGCGGCCAGACGATGCGCCGCGTGCCCGAGGTCATCGACGTCTGGTTCGACAGCGGCTCGATGCCGTTCGCCCAGCACCACGCGCCCCACGATCCCGCGGGACAGCAGCGCTTCGAGCAGCACTTCCCCGCGCAGTTCATCTGCGAGGCGCTGGACCAGACACGCGGCTGGTTCTACTCGCTGATCGCGGTCTCGACGCTGCTGTTCGACCGCTCGTCCTACGAGAACGTCGTCTGCCTCGGCCTGATCCTCGACGAGGACGGCAAGAAGATGTCCAAGTCGCGCGGCAACATCGTCGTGCCCTGGGACGTCATCGACGAGTACGGCGCCGACGCGCTGCGCTGGTACTTCTTCACCGCCAAGCAGCCGTGGGACGGCTACCGCTTCTCCACCGACGCGGTCGGGGAGGGCGTGCGGCTGTTCCTCAAGCAGCTCTGGAACACCTACGCGTTCTTCTCGCTCTATCGCGTCGAGGACGACGCCCCGGCGACCGAGACCGAGCTCGATCGCTGGATCCGCTCGCGCCTGGCGGCGACGGTCGAGGATGTCACCGAGCGCCTGGACGACTACGACGCGACGTTCGCCGGCCGCGCGATCGCCGGCTTCGTCGACGACCTCTCCAACTGGTACGTGCGGCGCTCGCGCAAGCGCTTCTTCGACGGCGACGCGGGCGCGTTCGCGACGCTGCGCGAGTGCCTGGTGACGGTGTCGCAGCTGCTCGCCCCGTTCACGCCGTTCGTCGCGGACGCGATCTACGTCGGGCTGGAGGGCGGCGAGGCCTCCGTGCACCTCTGCGACTGGCCTGATCAGAGCCCCGCCCGCCCACGCGACGTCGCGCTGGAGGAGGACATGGCGACGGCGCGCGAGGCCGTGCGGATCGGCCTGGGCGCGCGCGGCGCCGCGAAGATCAAGATCCGCCAGCCGCTGCGGGCCGCCGTCGTCGTCGCAGCGGGACGCGAGCGCGAGGCGATCGAGCGCCACGCCGATGTCATCTCCGAAGAGCTCAACGTCAAGGACGTGCGGCTGGTCGCCGCCGCCGACGAGCTCGGCTCGTACACGCTGAAGGCCAACTACCGGACGCTCGGCCCGCGCTTTGGCAAGCAGATGCCCCAGGTCGCCGCGGCGATCGAGGCGCTGGAGGCCGACCACGTCGCGGCGGCGCTGCGCGACGGGCGCACGGTCGGCATCAGCATCGACGGCCACGACCACGAGCTGACGTCTGACGACCTGCAGCTCGTGCTGCAGCCGCTCGACGGCTACCAGGTCGAGCGCGACGGCGCGCACGCGGTGGCGCTGGATCTCGGCCTGGACGACGCGCTGCGGCGCGAGGGCCTGGCGCGCGACGTCGTGCGGGCGATCCAGAACACCCGCAAGGAGGCCGGACTCGAGGTCTCCGATCGCATCGCGCTGACGCTCGACGGCGACGCCGAGGTGCTCGACGCCGTCCGTGCGCACGAGGACTACATCGCCGGCGAGGTGCTGGCGACGAGCGTCGACTACGCCGCTCTGGACGGCGACGCCGCGTCCGTCGAGCTCGACGGGCGGGCTCTTCGCATCGGCATTGCGAAGGTCTGACGCAAAAGCGTCACGCCTTCGCAAAATCTCACGCACATCCGGCCGGATTCCCGCCACCGCGGCGTAGCGTCGCCGCGCATGGACTCAGAACGACTGAAGGCAATCATCGGAGCGATCCCCTCGGGGCGCTGGGCCAGCTACGGGGAGGTCGCCGACGCGCTCGGCGCGCGCGGATTTCACGCGACCCGCAGCCTCAACCAGCGGCTCTGCGACATGAAGCCCGACGGCGGGCACCGCGTGCTGCGCGCCGACGGCCGCGTCGGCCAGGACGCGCTCGGCGATCCCGCCGGCGTGCGGCTGAAGCTCGAGGCCGAGGGCCTGGAGTTCGACAAGCTCGACCGCGCGACGCAGGAGCTGCGCGTGCGGACCGCCGAGCTGCTGGAGCTCAGCGGGCTGGAAGCCGTGACGCGGCAGGCCGCCTAGGCGAGGACGGGCTCGAGCTCGGACTCGAGCTTGCGCTTGGGGTAGGCGCCGATGATCTTCTTCGCCGGCTGGCCGGCCTTGAACAGGATCAGCGTCGGGATCGAGAGGACCTCGTACTTCGCGGAGGTCGCGGGGTTCTCGTCCGTGTTGAGCTTGACGACGCGCAGGCCCTTCTCCTTGGAGATCTCCTCGAGCACCGGGGCGACCATGCGACAGGGGCCGCACCAGGGCGCCCAGAAGTCGACGAGCACCGGCTCGTCGGCCTCGATGACCTCAGCCTGGAACGTGGAGTCGGTGACGTCGGTAGCCATAACGCCAACTATACAAAGTGAAGCGGTCATGTCACCCCCGCAGCAGCAGGATGAAGTGGGGGCTGACGAAGACCTCGACGAAGGCGGCGACGACGAGCACCGGCGCCGCCAGCGCGACGGTCGCGAACGTCGCCGCGAGCAGCTCGTGCCAGTCGCCGCGGCGGCTGGCGAGGATCCATGCCGCGAGCGGGAGGAACAGGGCGACGAGCTCCGGCAGCGCGTGCGGCAGCAGGCCGACGAGCAACAGGCCCGGGGAGATGCCGCCCTGGTCGGCGAGCGTCGCGGCGGAGTTGCCGAGCACGTAGGTCTGGGTGATCAGCGAGAACGCGGTGGCAGCGACGACGAACGCGATCGCCAGCGGTCCGGCGTGATCGTGGATGCGCGCCCACATGCCGGTGTAGCGCTCGGCTTCGCGCGGCAGCGAGGACCCGGCGATGAAGCCGGCCACGCAGGCGAAGGCGTGGAGTGCGAGCACGAGCGAGTTGCGAAACAGCACGTGCCAGACGGCATCCATCGTCGCCGGCGAGTTCAGGCCCGGCAGGTACACCGGCGTGAGGTCGGGCGTCGAGAGCCCGGCGACGACGAGGACGGCGAGCAGCAGCCCGGCGGCGATCGCGGCGCTGCGCCAGAGCCACGCGCGCAGCACCGGCCAGGGCTCGAGGTTCCAGCGCACGAGCGTCGCCCGGGTGTCGGCGATCCCTCTGACGAGGGCGAGGTCGTGCACGGGCGACATCGTCTTGGCATCGGCGCGCGCGGCGCCCGGCTTGAGGCCGCTCGGCCGCGGGCGCCGGCGCTGCCACACTCCCGGCGTGCCGCTCCGCGTGCTCGCGATCGTCGTCGTCCTGCTCGCCGCGACGCCGGCCGAGGGCGCGTCGACGGACCCGACGGTCAGCTCCGGCGACGCGGCGGTCAGCATCGGCGCGGACCCGTGGACGCTGACCGCGACGCAGAAGGACGGCGCGGCGCTGCGTGAGTTGCGCGGCGCGGCTGCCGGCGGTCTGGGCGTGCGCGATGCGGCAGGCTGGCACCGCGTCCTGCGCGCGGCGTCTGTGCGCCGGGAGGGCGATGCGCTCACGGCCGACCTGGTGCTCGAGCGGGGGCGGAGGCTGGCGCTGCGGATCGCGCCGGCGCAGGACGGCGCGATCGCGCTGACCGCGACGGCGCCGCAGGGCGCGACGGCCGTCGGCGCGCGCTGGGAGCTCGCCGCCGGTGAGGCGCTGCTCGGCAGCGGCGAGCGCTCCGACGCCGTCGATCGCCGCGGGCGCAGCACCGAGAACTACGTCGCCGACGGGCCGTTTCGCGCGGAGGACCGCCTGTACGTCGCGCCGCTCACGCCGCCGTGGGCGACCCGCGATCGCGACGACGCGACCTACTACCCCGTCCCCTGGCTGCTGAGCACGCGCGGCTGGGGCGTCCACGTCGACCAGCACGAGACGAGTCGCTTCGAGCCGGCCGGACGTGACGGCTGGGACGCGCAGGCCGACGGCCGCGTGCTGCGCCTGGTGCTCTACAGCGGACCGACGCCGGCGCGCGCGCTCGCGCGCTTCACCCAGGCAACGGGGCGCCAGGGTCCGCCCGCGGCGCCGTGGAGCTTCGGCCCGTGGTTTCAGACCGGCCAGCCCAACGTCGTGCCGGCATCCGAGGAGCGCGCGATCACCAAGGCGCAGCGCGATGCCGGCGTCCCGGTCTCGGTCGCGGAGACGCAGATGCACCACCTGCCCTGCGGGGCCCACGAGAGCCGTCGCGACGCCGAGCGCGAGCGCAGCGACGCGTTCCACCGCGACGGCCTCGCGCGGCTGGTCTACTTCAACCCGTCGCTCTGCCTGTCGTACACGACGGTCTTCGGGCGCGCTGCGGCCGCCGGCGTGCTCCAGCGCCTGCCCGGCGGCCCGCCGTTCCTCTTCCCGGCGTTCGTCGGCGGCGCCGCGCCGCTGGGCTTCTCCAGCGAGCCGCTCGCGCAGTTCGACTTCACCCACCCGCAGACTGCGGACTTCTACGCCGGGCTGGTGACCGACGCCGTCGGGCTCGGCGCCGACGGCTGGATGGAGGACTTCGGCGAGTCGACGCCGCCGCTGATCGTCCAGCACGACGGCTCGACCGGCGAGGCCGCGCACAACCGCTACCCGACCGACTACCACTGCGCGCTGCAGCGCATCACCCGCCGCTTCGATCGCCCGCTGGTGCGCCATCAGCGCTCCGGCTGGACAGGAGCGGCGGCGTGCGCCGACGTCGTCTGGGGCGGGGACCCGACGACCGTCTGGGGCTTTGACGGCATCAGCTCCGCCGTCACGCAGGTGCTGTCGGCCGGCCTCTCCGGCATCTCGCGCTGGGGCACCGACGTCGGCGGCTACAACTCCTTCGGCGCCGGCGTCGGCGCCCTCAAGCCGGGCGCCACCGAGGACGAGCGCCTGACGCCCGAGCTGCTGTCGCGCTGGATCGAGCTCGGCGCGCTGGTGCCGGTGATGCGCACCAAGCGCAGCGGCCTGGCGATCCCGTCCTATGCGCGCCCGCAGGTCTACGACCCGCAGCAGCTCCCGCTCTGGCGCAAGCTCACCGAGCTGCACCTGCAGCTCAACCGCTACCTCCTGGCCGCCGACGAGGAGCACCGGCGCAGCGGCCTGCCGATCGCGCGCCACCTCGTCCTCGTGTACCCCGGCGCGCCGCAGGCACGCGCCGCGCACGGGCAGTACCTGCTCGGCCCCGACCTGCTCGCGGCGCCGGTCGTCACGCAGGGCGCCGACAGCCGCCGCATCTGGCTGCCACCGGGCCGCTGGGTCGACTGGTGGGCGGCCACCACCTTCGACGCGCGCAGCGGTGCGTATGACCTCGCGGCACACGCGCCGCTGGCCGGCGGTCGTGAGATCACGATCCCGGCGCCGGTCGGCCGGCCGCCGCTGCTGCTGCGCGCCGGCGCGGTGCTGCCGCTGCTCAGCGCCGACATCGACACGCTGACCGACTACGGCGACAGGCTCGTGCACCTCCGCGACCGGCGCGACGTGCTGCGGCTGTTGGCGCTCCCGCGCGGCACGACGCTCAGCCGCCTGGGCAACGGCGCCCAGGCACGCTCGCTCGAGCGCCGCGGGCGCTGGCTGCTGCGCATCAGCGGGCCGCGCCGCACGCGCTACGAGGTGCAGGCCGGCCTGCGCGCGCTGCGGCGGCCGTTCATCCCGCGCCGCGTGCGCGTCGACGGCCGCGCAGTGGCGCGCAGGCGCTGGCGCTATGACCGCGCGACCGGCGTCCTGCGCCTGGCGATCAAGGCGCGCCGCGCGCAGATCGAGGTCAGCGGCGCGGCGACTTGAGCGCGCGCGCCGCCGCCCGCCCGCGCCGGCCGAAGCGCAGGCGCGGCACGAGCCACATCGCCTCGAGCGCGATCCGCGTGGACATCTTGGAGTGGCCGTGCTGGCGGTCGCGGAAGACGATCGGCAGCTCGCAGACCCGGAAGCCCTGCTGCAGCGCGCGGTAGGTGAGCTCGACCTGGAAGGCGTAGCCGTGCGAGCGCACGGTCGGCAGGTCGATCGCGCGCAGCACGTCTGCGCGAAAGCACTTGAAGCCGCCGGTGAGGTCGCGCACGCCCAGCCCGAGCACCGCGCGCGCGTAGGCCGAGCCGCCGCGCGAGATCAGCTGGCGCAGCCGCCCCCAGTCGCTGACGCCGCCGCCGGGCACGTAGCGCGAGCCGAGCGCGAGGTCGCAGTCCCCGCGCGCCGCCTCGAGCAGCCGCGCGAGATCGGCGGGATCGTGGGAGAAGTCGCAGTCCATCTCCAGCACGCGGTCCGCTCCGCTGTCCAGCGCGTGCGCAAAGCCGGCGAGGTAGGCCGGTCCCAAGCCCTCGCGCACGGGCCGGACGAGCACCTCGATGCTCTCGAGCTCCTCACCGACGCGGCGCACGATCGCCGCGGTGCCGTCGGGGGAGGAGTCGTCGACGACGAGGATGCGGTGGCCCTCCGGTGCGCACTCGCGCAGCACGGCGTCGGCCGCGCGGAGGATGCCCTCCACGTTCTCGGCTTCGTTGAACGTCGGCAGGACGAGCCAGGCGGTCACGCGAGCGCCGTAGGGTAGGGATTGGACCGATGTCGACGCCACAAGACCCCACGAACACCGAGATCGCGCTGCTGTTCGACGAGCTCGCCGATCTCTACGAGCTCGACGGCGCGGTCGTGCACCGCGTGATGGCCTACCGCAACGCCGCCAAGGCCGTTCGCGAGGCGCCGCGGTCGATCGCGACGCTCACGCGCGACGGCACGGTCACGAAGCTGCCGGGTATCGGCAAGACGCTCGAGGAGAAGCTCAACGCGCTGCTGCAGTCGGGTGAGATCCCGTCGCTGACGAAGCTGCGCGCGAAGTTCCCGGCCGGGCTCGTCGCGATGACGCGGCTGCCGGGCCTCGGTCCCAAGCGCGCGCGGGTGCTGTTCGACGAGCTGCAGATCGACTCGCTCGACGCGCTGCGCGAGGCCGCCGAGAACGAGCGCCTGCGCGACGTCCGCGGGTTCGGCCAGAAGTTCGAGGAGTCGGTGCTCGAGTCGCTCGCCGCGGGCTACGGCGACGCGCCCAAGCAGCGCACGTTGCTGCCGGCCGCGCTGGAGGTCGGCGAGGCGCTCGTGGCGCAACTGCGTGCCAATCCCGCCGCCGATCGCGTCGAGCTGGCCGGCAGCGCGCGCCGCGGCGCGGACACCGTCAAGGACCTCGACATCATCGCCACCGCGTCTGACCCGCGGGCGCTGCTGGACGCGTTCGCCGCCTCCGAGCTCGTGCAGGACGCGTCGTCGCCGGGAGAGAACGCCGGTCGCGCGAACGCGCACACGGGCATGCCGATCGACCTGCGCGTCGTCGAGCCCGACCAGTTCGGCAACCTGCTCCAGCACTTCTCGGGGTCCAAGCGCCACAACATGGAGATCCGCGAGGCCGCGGTGCGCAAGGGGCTGCACGTCTCGGAGTACGGGATCACCGACGACAACACCGGAGAGACCCATCGCTGCGCCACCGAGGAGGAGGTCTACGCGCTGCTCGGCCTGCCGTGGATCCCGCCGGAGCTGCGCGAGGACCGCGGTGAGCTGGCGCTGAAGGAGGTCCCGCCGCTCGTCGAGCAGGCCGACCTCAAGGGCGACCTGCACATGCACACGACTGCCAGCGACGGTCGCGGCACGATCGCCGACATGGCACACGCCGCGCTCGAGCTCGGCCTCGAGTACATCGCGATCACGGACCACTCCGCGTCGCACGGCTTCGGCGACCACGTCACGCCCGACCAGCTGCGCCGGCAGATCGAGCTCGTCCACGAGGCCAACGAGCAGATCGACGGACTCACGATCCTCGCGGGCAGCGAGGTCAACATCCTCACCGACGGCTCGCTGGACTACGACGACGACCTGCTGGCCCAGCTCGACTGGGTCGTGGCCAGCGTGCACACGGCGTTCACGAGCGACCCGACCAGCCGGATCATCGCCGCGATCGAGCATCCGCTCGTCGACCTCATCGGCCACCCGACCGGGCGCAAGCTCAACCGCCGCCCCGGCTACAACGTCGACCTCGACAAGGTCTTCGCCGCGGCCGCCGAGAACGGGACGTTCCTGGAGATCAACTCCGCGCCCGACCGCCGCGACCTCGACGACATCGCCGCGCGCGCCGCCAGCGACGCCGGCGTGCTGATCTGCATCGACTCCGACGCCCACGGCCCCGAGAAGCTGCCGCTGACGCGCTGGGGTGTGACGACGGCGCGCCGGGCGTGGCTCGGCCCCGAGCACGTCGCGAACACGCGCAGCTGGCCCGCGCTGGACAAGCTGCGCAAGCGCTCGCGCTAACCGGCCCTGCGCCGGGTAACTCGGCGGACATGCGCCGCTTCGCCAGGCAGAACGGGCTGTCGCTCGCCTTCGGCGCGATGTTCCTGGTCGCGCTGTTCTTCCAGGCCGTCGCCGGGCACGCCGACTACAACGACGACGAGCGCGCCCACGCTCAGCTCGCCGGTGAGCGGCCGGACACGATCTCGTTCGGACGCTACGTCATCTCCTCGCAGTTCGGCAACGCGGTGATGGAGAACTGGCAGTCGGAGTACCTGCAGTTCGCGCTGTTCGCGCTGGTGACGGTGTGGCTCGTGCAGCGCGGGTCGCCGGAGTCCAAGGAGCTCGACAAGGCCGGCCGGGAGAGCGACGCAGACCAGCTCATCGGCAAGTACGCACGGGCGGACTCACCGCGCTGGGCGCAGACTGGCGGCTGGCGCACGCGGATCTATGAGAACTCGCTGCTGCTCGTGATGAGCGCGATCTTCTTCGCCTCGTGGTTTGCGCAGTCGGTCACGGGCCGCAACATCTACAACGCCGAGCAGATCGAGCACAAGCAGGCGACGGTGTCGTGGCTGAACTACGTCGCCAGCGCGGACTTCTGGCAGGCGACGCTCGAGAACTGGCAGTCGGAGTTCCTCGCGGTCGGCTCGTTCGCGGTGCTGACGATCTACCTGCGTCAGCGCGGCTCGCCGGAGTCAAAGCCGGTCGGCGAGGCGCACGACTCGACCGGCATAACCGGTTGAGCAGCGCGGGCAGCAGCTGCGCGGCGACGACGCGATCGACGGCGGCCGGCGTGAACGGATCGAGCAACTGGGCGGCGCGCGCGGCGTAGCCGGGGACCGGCGCGTCCAGCGCGGCGCGCAGCGCGCGCGCGAGCGCGGCGACGTCGTCGGGGTCGTCCACGACCAGCCGCGGATCGAGCGCGCGTGCGAGCGGGAGCGCGGCGTAGGGCCCGGGCGCGGTCGTCGTCACGAGCTGCGCGCCGTCGGCCAGCGCCTCCAGCTGGCCGAGGCCGTAGTCCTCGCGCCGCGGGGCGGTGACGTAGACGCGCGCGCGGCGCAGCAGCGCGCGGTACTCGGCCGGCGCGAGCATGCCGGCGTCGCGCACTCCCGCGGATGTGAGGTCTGCTGCGCCTGCCGCCGCCACGGCCGCCCCGAGCTCGCGCGCGCCGGCGACGACGAGCTCCTCGCCCTCGCGGCGGGCCGCCGCCCACGCGGCAAGCACGCGGTCCAGCCCCTTCTTCTGCGCGTTCGCGCCGTAGGCGATCGCGGCGATGTCCCGCGGGCCGTCCGCGCGGCCGCTCGGTGCGACCGGGATCGGGACGACGACCGTTCGCGCATCGCCCGCGCCGGCCTGCGGGACGAGCAGCGGCGCCTGGCGCAGCCGCCGGCGCTCGAGCGGGCGCTGCCACAGCCCGTGGCGTCCCGGACGGTTCTCGGCGCCGAGCGCGTCGTAGCGGATCGCGCCCGCCCGCGGCCACAGCAGCGCGCTCGTGACGGTCGAGTAGACGACTGCGCGCGGCGCGTGCTCGGCGATCCCGGCGATCGCGGCGGCGCGCGCGGCACGCGCCCACACGAGGTCGGTGAGCATCAGGGTGCGAACCTCACGCGGCGGCTGCGCCGTCACGAGCGCGACGCTCGCGCCCGCCCGTTCCAGCGACGCGCGCAGCTCGTCCTCCGCGGCACGCAGGCCGGCCGTCGAGCCGAGGCCGGAGATCAAGACGTCGACGCCCACGCCGAGACCATAGGGTCCGGGGCGGCATGACCGGCACGCTGATCAACGTCGGGACCGTCCTGCTGGGCACGCTCATCGGCTCGGTGGTCGGCAGCCGCCTGCCGTCGGGCCTGCAGGAGCGCGTGCTCGCCGGCCTCGGTCTCGTGACGCTCGTGATCGGTGTCGACCTTGCGCTGGCGTGGCGCGACACGAGCCCGCTCTACGTCCTCGGCGGCGTGCTGCTCGGCGGCCTCGTCGGCGAGGCGCTCGGGATCGAGGCGCGGCTCGCGCGCCTCGGCGACCGCCTGCAGGCGCGCACCGCCGGCGCGAACGCCGAGTCGACGGTCTCCGAGGCGTTCTTCACCGCCAGCCTGCTGTTCTGCGTCGGCCCGCTGACGGTCGTCGGCGCGATCCAGGACGGTCTGACCGGCGACTACGAGGCGCTGGCGACCAAGGCGCTGCTCGACGGCTTCGCGGCGATCGCGATCGCCGCGTCGCTCGGCCCAGGCGTCGCCTTCGCGGCGGTGACGATCCTCATCATCCAGGGCGGGATCAGCCTGGCGGCAGGCCTGTTCGACAGCATCCTCGCCGAGGGCTCCGAGGCGCTCGCCGTGCTCACGAGCGCCGGCGGCGTGCTGATCATCGGGATCAGCCTGAAGCTGCTCGACCTGACCGATGTCCGGGTCGGGAACTTCCTTCCGGCGCTGGTGATCGCTCCGGGGCTTGTGGGCCTGGCGTCGCTGTTCTGAGCTTGGCGGCGTACATCGCGGCGTCCGCGTCGCGCAGCAGTTGGCTCGTGCGGCTGCGACCGCTGCCGACGGTCAGGCCGATGCTCGCGCCGATGCGGATCCGTGCGGGTCCGACGATGATCGGCTCCGCGAGCGCCGTCGCAAGGCGGGTGGCGATGACCTGCGCGCCCGCCTCGTCGGTGAGGTCCTCGCAGAGGACGACGAACTCGTCGCCCCCGAAGCGCGCGACCGTGTCCTGCGGGCGCACGTGCTCGGCAAGTCGGGCGGCGACCGCGCGCAGGACGGCGTCGCCGGTGCCGTGCCCGTGGGCGTCGTTGACGGCCTTGAAGCCGTCGAGGTCGATGAACAGGACCGCCAGCAGCGCGCCGTCGCGCCGTGCGCAGGCGATCGCAACGCCCAGCCGCTCGATGAGCGCCGCGCGGTTGGGCAGCCGCGTCAACGGGTCGTGGCGGGCCTGGGCGCGGCTGGCCTCCAGGCGCGCGACGCCGCTCAGCGCCGCGCCGGCGGTGTCGGCGAAGCTGCGCAGGGCGCGCATTCGCGTCGCCGCCGAGAGCCGCCGGTCGTCGGGTCGCTCGACGAGCAGGACGCCCGTCAGGTCGCCGAGCGGGACCACGTGACCCTCGACCGCTCCGGCGGACTGGTCGCCGCGAGTGATGATGCGAACGAGACCGAAGCCCAGCGCCTCGCGCACGGCCGTCTCGATGATCTCGAGCACCTCGACGCGCGACTGCGCGCGGGCGAGCGCTGCCGTCGCCGCCAACAGGCGCTCGTGTGCGGCGACAAGCTCCCGCGCACCATCTCCGGGGAATAGCGACACCGGGGGTTGCATCGGCGTCCCGGCGCAGACCTTGAGCGCGTCGCTCAGCGCGGGGCCGCGTTGCGCCGGAAACCGGGCGCGCGGACGAGGCTGATCGGGCGCACCGGCGAGGTCGACTCCACGTAGAACGTGACGCCGTCGCGCTCCTCGATCGCGCTGACGGCGGCGTCCTGGCGGCGCCACGCCAGCGCCCAGATGATCGCGAAGCCCGCCGCGATCCCCGGGATCTGCGGCGCGACGAACGCCAGCGCGCCCGCCGCGACCGTCGACACCACAAGCGGCCAGAGGCGATTGAGGACGACGAGCGTCGCCCGTGGCTCGGGCAGCGACGTCGCCGGCCTGGCGTCGGCGAGCAGCCGGGCGATCGGCGGCGTCGCGCGCTCGCCGTGCCCGAGCGTCGAGCCCAGCACGGTCGCCATCGACCACCACGCGACCATCACGAGCACCGCCGTGCGGTCGTCGTCGTTGGTGGCCGCGGCGACGCAGGCCACGGCCAGCGCGGTGGCCGCCGCGGCACTCAGCAGCACCGTTGTCTTGAGGAGGTCGACGAAACGCAAGCCGCGAAGAGCCTACGAGGCCGCCAGCCGCCCCAGCAGCTCGCGCACCCCGGACGTGCCGTCGACCATCAGGTCTGCGGTCTCGCGCAGCTCGGCGGGCGTCTCGTCGGACGCCACGCCGACGCAGATCGCGTGGCGCAGCCGGCCGGCCTCGGCGAGCCGCCGCAGCGCCGCGAAGGCGTCGAGGTCGGTGCGGTCGTCACCGACGTAGACGGCCGCGTCGAGCGCCACGCCGTCGAGGACGCGCTCGATGCCGCGGCCCTTGTCGAAGGCGATCGGCGGGCGGACCTCGAGCACCTTGCGGCCCCAGTGGATCGCAAAGCCCGCGGCCTTGGCGCGCTCGGCGAGCTCGCGCACGGCGGCGTGCGCCGCGTCCTCGTCGGGTGCGCCGCGCCAGTGAAACCCGGCGATCGCGTCCTTGTCCTCGCCGCGGACGCGCAGGCGCGCCAGGCGCGGCTCGGACAGCGCGGTGTCGGCGAACGCCCGCACGCGCTCGCGCCAGGCGGCGAAGTCCGGATCGACCTCGACGTCGGTGGCGCCGCCGCGCAGCACCTCGGCGCCGTGGCTGCCGACGTAGGTGATCGAGCCGAGCGAGACGATCCGCCGCGCGGTCGCGGCGCGGCGGCCGCTGACGCAGGCGACGAAGCCGTAGCGCTTGGCGATCGCGATCAGCGAGCTGCGCGTCGGCTCGGGCACCTGGGCGTCGTCGGCGTGCCGGACGATGGGCGCCAGCGTCCCGTCCACGTCCAGCAGGATCGCGGTGCGCGACGGCTCGGCGCGCAGCAGCTCGAGGACATCGGAGAGCGCGTGCGCTGAAGTCACCCTGACAGTATTGCGAGCGATGGACGGCCCCCGCCGCATGCTCACGCTGGCCGTCATCGGAACCGGGGCGGGAGTCTTCAGCGGCCTCTTCGGCGTCGGCGGCGGGACCGTGATCGTGCCGCTGCTCGTGCTCTGGCTGGCCTACGGCGAGCGCGAGGCGACAGGCACGTCGCTGGCGGCGATCGTCGTGATCGCGGTGGCGGCGACGCTCACGCAGGGGGCGTACGGCAACGTGCACGTGCTCGACGGCGTCCTCGTCGGCGTTCCCGCGGTCGGCGGCGTCATCGCCGGCACGTGGCTGCAGCAGCGAGTCCCCCAGGAGACGGTCTCGCTGCTGTTCGCGGGGTTGCTCGTCGTCAGCGCGGCCGTCCTGCTCGTCCCGTGATCGGGGCGATCCTGATCGGCGTCTGCGCCGGTGTCGTCGCCGGGATGATGGGCGTCGGCGGCGGCGTGCTGTTCGTGCCGGCGCTGGTCCTGCTGCTCGATCTCTCGCATGTCGACGCCGAGGCGACGTCGCTGCTGGCGATCATCCCCGTCGCGCTCGTCGGCGCCTGGCGCCAGCACGAGTACGGCAACGTGCGCATCCGTGACGGCCTCCTCGTCGGCGCGCTCGCCGTCCCCGGCGCGGCGCTCGGCGTCGTGCTCGTCAACGCCGTGCCCGAGCGCGCGGTCGAGATCGCGTTCGCATTGCTGCAGCTGTTCATCGCGGCGCAACTCGTCCGCCGCGCGCGCAGAGATATCGTCGAGCCATGACGGACCTGCTGTGGCAGCCCTCACCCGCGCGGATCGAGCGCGCGACGCTGACGCGCTTCCTGCGCGAGCAGGGCCGCGATCCGGGCGACTACGACGCCGCATGGCGCTGGTCGGTCGACGACCTCGAGGGGTTCTGGGCGGCGATCTGGGACTACTTCGGCGTCGAGGGCTCCTACGACGCGGTGCTCGGCGCCCGCGAGATGCCCGGCGCGGAGTGGTTCCCCGGCGCGATGGTCAACCACGCCAAGCACGTGTTCGCCGGCAAGGACGACGCGAAGGTCGCGATCCGCCACGCGTCCGAGCTGCGCGCGCTGGACAGCTGGACCTGGGGCGATCTGCGGCGCGAGACCGCGCAGATCCGCGCCGGCCTCGTCGCGCTCGGCGTCGGCGAAGGCGACCGCGTCTGCGCGTATCTGCCGAACATCCCCGAGACGATCGCGGCGTTCCTGGCGACGGCCTCGCTCGGCGCCGTGTGGTCGAGCGCCGCCCCGGAGTTCGGCGCGCGCAGCGTGATCGACCGCTTCGCGCAGATCGAGCCGACGGTGTTCGTGGCGATCGACGGCTACCGCTACGGCGGCAAGGACTTCGACCGCGCCGCCCAGGTCGCAGAGATCCACGGCGAGGTCGGCGGTGCGCTCGTGCGGCTGGGCTACCTCGACGGCAGCGGCTGGCAGGACGGGTTCCTGCAAGAAGGTCCGCTGGAGTTCGTCGACGTGCCCTTCGACCACCCGCTGTGGGTGCTGTTCTCGTCGGGCACCACGGGGCTGCCGAAGGCGATCGTGCACTCCCAGGGCGGGATCCTGCTCGAGCACCTCAAGAAGATGCACCTGCATCTCGACGCGCAGGCCGGCGACAACGTCTTCTGGTTCACGACGACCGGCTGGATGATGTGGAACTTCCTCGTCGGCGTGATGCTCACCGAGGCGGCGGTCGTGCTCTACGACGGCAACCCGGCCGGCGAGGTGCTCTGGGACCTCGCGGCCGACGCCGAGGTGACGGTCTTCGGCTGCGGCGCGGCCTACATCGCCGGGCAGATGAAGGAGGGCGTCGTCCCGGGCGCCGGGCGCGACCTCTCGAAGATCCACGCCGTGGGGTCGACGGGGTCGCCGCTGGCGCCCGAGGGCTTTCAGTGGATCTACGACCAGCTCGGCGCCGACACATGGCTGTTCTCGACGTCCGGCGGCACCGACGTCTGCACGGCGTTCGTCGGCGGCGTGCCGACGCTGCCGGTCTACCGCGGTGAGCTGCAGGGGCGCTCGCTGGCCTGTGCCGTGGAGGCGTGGGACGACGCCGGGCACAGCGTCGTCGGGCAGGTCGGTGAGCTCGTGATCACCGAGCCGATGCCGTCGATGCCGGTCTGCTTCTGGAACGACCCCGAGGGCGCGCGCTACCGCGAGTCCTACTTCGAGATGTTCCCGGGCGTCTGGCGCCACGGCGACTGGATCGAGATCACCGATCGCGGTACCGCGATCATCAGCGGGCGCAGCGACTCCACGATCAACCGCGGCGGCGTGCGCATGGGCACGAGCGAGATCTACCGCGCGGTGCTGAGCCTCGAGCAGGTCACCGACGCTCTGGTGGTCGACATCGAGGACCACATGTCGCTGTTCGTCGTCCTGCGTCCGGGCGTCGCGCTCGACGACGATCTCACGCGTGCGATGGCGTCGCAGATCCGCACGATCTGCTCGCCGCGCCACGTTCCCGACGAGGTCCACCAGATCGCCGAGGTCCCGCGCACGCTGTCCGGAAAGGTGCTCGAGGTCCCTGTCAAGAAGATCCTCATGGGCGTCCCGGTCGAGCAGGCTGCGTCCAAGGAGTCCCTGGCGAACCCCGAGGCCCTGGAGTACTTCGTCAACCGATGAAACGCACGATCTTCGAGCCCGAGCACGTCGACTTCCGCGAGTCGGTCCGGCGGTTCATCGCCGAGGAGATCACGCCCAACCACGAGACGTGGGAGGCCGAGGGCATCGTCCCGCGCGAGCTCTTCGCCAAGGCGGCGGAGAAGGGCATGCTCGCGATGGCCGTGCCCGAGCAGTACGGAGGCCTCGGCGTCGACGACTTCCGCTTCAACCAGGTGCTGCTGGAGGAGGTGCAGTACGCGGGCGTGTCGGGCAGCGGGCTCGGGCTGACGCTGCACAACGACATCTGCCTGCCGTACTTCCTGGAGTACTGCACCGAGGAGCAGCGCGAGCGCTGGCTGCCGGGCATCGCCTCCGGCGAGCTGATCACCGCCGTCGCGATGACCGAGCCCGGCATCGGCTCGGACCTCGCGTCGATGTCGACGAGCGCGCTCCGCGACAACGGCCACTACGTCGTCAACGGCTCCAAGACGTTCATCACCAACGGCATCAACGGCGACCTCGTGATCACCGCGGTCAAGACCGACCCGTCGCTGCGTCACAAGGGCATCTCGCTGGTGATCGTCGAGCGCGGGATGGACGGCTTCGAGCGCGGGCGCAACCTCGAGAAGATCGGGATGCACGCCCAGGACACCGCCGAGCTGTTCTTCAACGACATGCCGGTGCCGGTGGAGAACCGGCTCGGCGAGGAGGGCGCGGGCTTCTCCTACCTCGTCGCCAACCTCGCGCAGGAGCGCCTGTCGATCGCGATCGCCGGCGTCGCCGCCGTCCCAGGCCGCGCTGGACTGGACGCTCGAGTACGTCAAGGAGCGCCAGGCGTTCGGCCAGCCGATCGGCTCGTTTCAGAACTCGCGCTTCGCGCTGGCCGAGATGGCGACCGAGATCGACCTCGCGACCGTCTACTGCGACCAGGCGGTGATGGCGCTGAACGCCGGCACGCTCAGCCGTCGAGGACGCCGCGAAGGCGAAGTACTGGTGCACCGAGCTGCAGGGCCGTGTCGTCGATCGCTGCGTGCAGCTGCACGGCGGCTACGGCTACATGCTCGAGTACCCGATCGCGCGCGCCTACGCCGATGCCCGCATCACCCGCATCTACGGCGGCACCAGCGAGATCATGCAGGAGATCGTCGGCCGCTCGCTGGGCGTCTAGCGCTCGACCACGACGGTCGTCGACTTGACGACCGCCGAGGCCGTGACGCCCGGCTCGAGGCCGAGCTCGTCGGCGGCCTCGCGGCTCATCAGGGAGACGACGCGAAACGGGCCGCAGGCCAGCTCGACCTGGGCCATCACCTTGTCGCGCTTGACCGCGACGACGACGCCCTCGAAGCGGTTGCGCGCGCTCGTGCGGTGCTCGGCCGGGCGGCGCTCGCGCAGCAGGCGGGCGAGCTCGTCGGCCGCGATCTCACGCTGGCCGCCGCGGCGCACGAACGCGATGCGCCCGTCGCGCTCCCAGCGGCGCAGCGTGTCGACGCTGACGCCGAGCGCGGTGGCGGCGGTCCCGATGCGCACGGTAGGGTTCGACGTCATGCTTAGGCAAATCCTATGCATCCTCACGGTCGGTGTCGTGCTGGGCGGCTGTGGCGAGGACGGCGACGCGTCTGGCGCAGCAGAGAAGCCGACGGTCTACGCGGCCTCGTCGTTGCGCAGCGCGCTGCCCGAGCTGCTGCCTGGCGCCACGTACAACTTCGGCGGCTCCAATCAGCTGCGCGCGCAGATCGAGCAGGGCGGCCCCGCCGACGTGTTCATCGCCGCGAGCCCCAAGGATCCCGCTGCGCTCGCCAAGGCCGGGCGCTGCGACACGCCGGTCGCGGTCGCGACGAACGAGCTCGTGGTCGTCGTCCCGGGCGAGGGCCCGAGGCTGACGCTCGCGCAGCTCAAGCGCGGCGGTCACCGGATCGCGGTCGGCGCCGAGGGCGTCCCGATCGGCGACTACACGCGCAAGCTGCTGCAGACCGCCGACGCGACCGCGGTGCTCGAGCGCAACACCGTGAGCTCGGAGACGAGCGTCGCCTCGATCACCGCCAAGGTCCGGGTCGGTTCGGCCGACGCGGGCTTCGTCTACGTCACCGATGCGAAGGCGGTCGGCGACGATGTCCGCAGCGTGCGGCTGCCCCGTGCCGTCCAGCCGACGGTGCGCTACGAGGCCTGCGCGGTCAAGCCGGCCGGCGCCGCGTACGTGCGAGATCTGCGCACGCCGGCCCTGCAGCGCCGCCTCGTCGCGCTCGGCTTCGGACGCGCACCATGAGGCGCGCCGGCGCGATTGTGCCCGCGGCCTGCCTAGCGCTCGTCGTCGCGTTCCTCGTCGTGCCCGTCGTGGCGCTGATCGCCGAGGCGCCGCTGAGCGACATGCCGCGCCTGCTCGGCGACGACCAGGTCGGTGACGCGCTGATGGTGACGGCGCGCACGACGCTGATCGCGAACGTGCTGTTCGTCGGCCTCGGCACTCCGGCGGCCTGGTTGCTCGCCACCCGCCGGTTCCGCGGCCGCGCGGTGATCGTCACGCTCGTCGAGCTGCCGCTCGTGCTCCCGCCGGCGGTTGCCGGCATCGCGCTGCTGGCCGCGTTCGGCAGCCAAGGACTGCTCGGCGGCAGCGGCGTCGTGCTGCCGTTCACCGAGTGGGCGGTCGTGTTGGCGATCGTGTTCGTGGCGTCGCCGTTCTACCTGCGCCAGGCGATCGCGGCGTTCGAGGCGGTGGACCCGGCCCAGCTGGAGGTCGCACGCACGCTGGGCGCCTCGCCGCTGCGGACGTTCTGGCGCGTCGGCCTGCCGCTCGCGGCCGGCGGTCTCGTCGCCGGCTGGGTGCTCGCGTTCGCGCGCGGCATCGGCGAGTTCGGCGCGACGATCGTCTTCGCCGGCAGCGTGCGCGGGGAGACCCAGACGCTGACGCTCGCGGTCTATGAGCTGTTCGAGTCGAGCTTTGACACCGCGCTTGCGATCGGCGTCCTGCTCGTGGCGCTAAGCGCCGGCGTCCTCGTCTCCTACAAGATCGTCTCGACGTGGCACGGCTCGAGCTCGACATCACCTGTGCGCTTCGGCACTTCGCCGTCGATGTCGCGCTGACGGTCGCGCCCGGCGAGACCGTCGCCGTCGTCGGGCCGTCGGGCGCCGGCAAGACGACGATGCTGCGTGCCGTCGCCGGCCTGCGCCGCCCCGACGCCGGGTTCGTGCGCTGCGGCACGACGTGGTTCGGGGACGGTGTCGACCTGCCGCCCGAGCGCCGCAGCGTCGGCTACGTCCCGCAGGACGGCGCGCTGTTCGCGCACCTCGACGTCGCCCGCAACGTCGCGTTCGCGGGCGCCTCGCCCGCACGCGTCGACGAGCTGCTGACGCGCCTGGGGATCGCCGGCCTCGCCGCCGCGCGCCCGGCGGCGATCAGCGGCGGGGAGCGCCGGCGCGCCGCGCTGGCCCGCGCGCTTGCGCGCGACCCCGAGGTCCTGCTGCTCGACGAGCCGCTCACCGGCCTTGACGCGCGGACGGTCGCGGCCGTCCGCGACCAGCTGGCGATCGTGCTCGCCGATCTCGGCCTGCCGACGCTGCTCGTCACCCACGACATCGCCGACGCCAGCGCGCTGAACGCGACCGTCGCGGTGATCGTCGAGGGCCGGCTGCGCCAGGTCGGCACGACCGCCGAGCTGATCGCCGCGCCGGCGGATCCGTTCGTCGTCGCGATCACGGGCGGCACCGTCATGGGCGACCGCGCGATCTACCCCTGGGAGGTCGGCATCGCGACGAGCGGCGCGGGGCTGCCGGCGACGCTCACGAGCGTCGCCGACGAGGGCGGGCGCCTGCGCGCCCGGCTGACGCTCGCGGACGGCACGGTCCTGCCCGCCGAGCTGCCCGCGGGCGCCGCCCTGCCGCCCGTCGGCGCCCCCGTCGTCGCGACGCTTCCGAGCGTGGTGCGTCACATCGGACGCCACTCGCGCGAAGCTTGAAGTAGTGCGCCTGAGCTCCGAGCACATCGCAGCCGCTTACGAGCGTGACGCCCGGCGCCTGCTCGTCTGGCTCACGCGGCGGACGTACGACGCCCAGCTCGCCGCCGATCTGCTCGGCGAGACGTACGCCCGCGCCTACGCCCAGCGGCGCCGCTTCCGCGGCGAGGCCGGCGCCGACGAGGTTGCCGCCTGGATCTTCGGGATCGGGCGCAACGTCCTGCACGACGCGCTGCGCCGCAGCGGCGCCGAGCGGCGCGCGCTCGCGCGCCTGGGCGTCGAGCCGGTCGTGCTGACCGACGTCGAGCAGGAGCGAATCGAGGAGCTCGCCGAGCTCGGCGAGCTGCGCACCGCCGTCGTCGCGGCGCTTGCCGAGCTGTCGGCCGAGCAGCGCGACGCCGTCCGCCTGCGCGTGCAGGACGAGCTCGGCTACCCCGCTATCGCCACGCGTCTGGGCATCTCCGAGCAGGCCGCGCGGGCCCGCGTCTCACGCGGTCTGCGCGCGCTGGCCGTCGCCCTCGACGACCACCGGCCGGCGGCGAGCACATGATGCGCGCTACACGACCCCGAGCGATTTCGGGTTGGCTGTGTTTGTCCGAGTTTTTCTCGGACAACGACAGCCAACGTTTTTCCGCATGGGGTTGTGTCCGGCCACGGGCTCACGCGCGCGGGTCGCGGGCATGACCGCGCCGCGCGATCCGGACCGCGTCGTCGACGAGCTCGGCGAGCGGCTGCGCGCGGGCTTCGCGCGGGCCGACCGGGCGCCCTGGTGGCGGCGCCTGCTGGCGTTGCCCGTGGCGCCGCGGCGCTGGGCGCGACCGCTGGTGCTCGGCATTGCGCTCGCAGCCGTCGCATCCACGGCCGTCGCAACGCGCGACGTGCTGCGCGGACCGGCGATTCCCGACCTGCCCGCGCAGCTGCGCGCGCCCGGTGCGGTGCAGCCCGATCGCAGCACGCGGCTGACCTACGTCGCCGCCGGGACGGTCGACGGCATCGCGTGGCGGCTGAGCGCGGCGTCCTGCTCCTACGGCCGCGTGACCGTCATCGCCGCGTTCCTCGACGTGCCCGGCGGCGGCAGCGGCACGCGCTGCGACGTCGCCGCGCCGCAGCGCACGCCGCGCGAGCTCGCGGCACGCCGCGTCCAGAGCTACTACGACCCGGGCGCCGACCGCACATGGGTCTTCGGCGTCCTGCCCGCAGGGGCGGCCAAGGCCGAGCTGCGGGCGGGCGCCGCGCACGTCGTGGCCCCGACGCTCGCGCTCGACGAAGCGGGCGCCACCGGCGCGGGCCTGGACTCGCGCCTGCGCGCGTTCGTCGCCGCCGTGCCGGGCGCCGCCGCCACCTACGCCGTTGCCGCGCTCGACGACTCGGGCGCGCTCGTCCTGTCCTGCAACTCCGGGAGCTGTCGTTGACTTACCGTGTCGTCATCCCATTCGCGCTGATCTGCGGCGTGCTGTGCGCGTTCGCGAGCAGCGTGCGCGCGCAGGCCCCGGCCCCGGTCACGCCCGTCGCCGCGGCGCCCGTCATGCGCGTGTTCGCGCCCCCGCCGGCCTGCCGGCCGAAGACGCCCGCCAAGCCGGCGGCCGCGAAGGCGCCGAGCCAGGCGCTGTTCGACGCGTTCGGCGTGCTGCGGCGTGAGCGCACGGACGCCGACACGCTCTCCAAGGAGGCGCGCGACGCGCTCATGCGCGCCGGCGTCCGCGTCCATGACCTCAACGCCGCCCGTCTCCTGCGAGAGGCGCCCGGCGGCGGCCGCGCCTGGGTCGTCCCCGTCGCCGACGTCACCCCGCTGCTCGGCGGCCTGTTCGCGCGCTGCATCACCGTGCCGCGGCGTTCGAAGCCGCCCCGGGCCGCGCAGCGCCGGGCGGCCGCGCGTCGAGCGGCCGCCCGTCGCGCGGCCGCCAGGCGGGCGCTGCGGCGCCGTCGCGCGCCGCGGGTGCCGGGGCCGGTGCTGGTCGTGCCGCCGCGGACGGTCCCGGCGATGCCGCTGGACTTCGGGCCCGTGCCGTTCGGCAGCTACCCGCCCGAAGCGCTCGACGGCACGCCGAAGGAAGGGCTCGTCGTCGTCGCCCAAGGCAATGTCCCGGCCGGTGGCGGCGGCACGCACAAGCAGCTGATCCGCGGCCTCTCCGCTCCGGTGGTCGCGCCCTGCTCAGGCCCCAAGCACGGCCTCGTCGGCGTCAGCGGGATCGTGCCCGACGGCGTCGGCGCCGCGTTCCTCACGAGCGCTGACGGCACCGCCGTCAAGGCTGAGGTCAAGGACAACGCCTATGCGTTTCTCGTCGCGCCGGCCAAGGGCCGCGATGCCTGGGCGCCGCGCTACGTCGTCTGGACGGGCGGGGACGGGACGCCGCACGTGCAGCAGGTGGCGCTGGGCAACCTGCCCGCGCGGCTCTGCAAGGCGCTCAGCAACCGCCAACGGCCGGCGGCCATCGCGCTGACGCCGAGGCTCGGCCCCGGGGCGTTTCCGAGCCTGCCGGGCCGGCTGCATCCGGCGCTGGTGGCGCCCGGCCCGGTGCTGGTCGCACCCGGCGCGGTGCCGCCCGGGCCGCTGCCGGCGCCGCGTCCGAGCCGCCCGCCGCGCCCCCGGCGCCCGTGAGCGTGACGCCCGTGACGCCCGTGCTCAGCGCACCAGCCGGATCGCCCGCGTGCGGCGGATGCCGCGCGCGGTGAAGTGCGCGGTCAGCGCGCGGGTGCGGGGGCCGACGCGCACAGTCATCAGCTCGCCGGTGCGCCCGCGCCGCCCGGCGATGACGACGCGCACCGCCCGCCGCCGCCGGCTGCCGTCGGCGTAGACGTTGAAGACGCGCGGCCGCAGGCGCACGACCCCGCCGCGCCCCACGCGCGCCGAGCGCGGGGAGAAGTCGAAGCCGACCGCGCGAAACGGCGCCGGCGCCGGCGCGCCCGTGACCCCCACGGCGCCGCCGGGGACCTCCGCGATGACGCCGTCGAAGCCGACGGCGAACAGCCGGCCGGCGCTGAAGCCCGCCGTCCCCTGCCCGAACGCGACGGCGCTCGTGTTCGTCAGACCCGTGCCGACCGCGCAGACCTTGCGATCGGTGTCGACGCGCCAGACCTCGCCGCTGAGGTTTGCGGCGGCGTAGAGCCGGTCGTCGCCGTCGATCGTCAGGCCGTCGAGGCCGGCGGCGATGTCGGCCGGCGCGCTGATGTACGTCGAGACCTGCGATGGGTCGCGCAGGTCGATCCGCACGATCGCCGCAGGCGCGAACGTCTGCGCCGCGTACATGTAGCGTCCGACGCGGTCGATCGCGAGGCCGTTCGGCGACAGGACGACCGCCCAGCGCAGTGTGACCGCGCCGGCGGGCGTGATGCGGTCGATGCCGAGGCCGACGTCGCTCGAGGCGAACAGCGTCCCGTCCGCAGCCCGCACGACGCCGTTGGCCATCTGCAGGCCCTCGGCGATGACCTCGGCCGGCCCGCCGTCGGGCGCGACGCGCAGCAGCCGTGCCGCGGGGAACAGGTTGCCGGTCACGCCGCCCTCCAGCGAATCGCCCGACCCCACGATCACACGTCCCTGCTCGTCGAGCGCGAGTCCGCCCGGTGCCTCGAGGTCGGCGAGGATCGTCGTGGGCGGCTGCCCGGGGGCGTCGATCCGCCGCAGCGCGCGCGCCGTCGTGTCCGTGTAGAAGAGCCGGCCCTTCGCGTCGACGATTACGGACTCCAGCGAGCCCTGCCCGGTCAGCACCGGCTTGACCGCCGTCGTGACGCCCGGACACGGCGCCATGGCGTGCGCCGTCGCCGGCGCGACGCCGATCAGCATCCCTGCGACCACCCCCGCTCTCCACCCCACGCGGGTATCCTTACAGATCGGGCTACACTTATATAAGTTATATCTGATAGAACTCGCCGGATGCACGCGTTCGACGTCCTCGGCGATCCCGTACGGCGACGCATCCTCGAGCTGCTCGCCGCCGGCGAATCCAGCGCCGGCTCGGTGACCTCTGTGGTGCGGGACGAGTTCGGGATCTCGCAGCCGGCGGTCTCCCAGCACCTGCGCGTCCTGCGCGAGAGCGGCTTCGCAACCGTCCGCCCCGACGGGGCCCGCCGCCTGTACGCCGTCGACGACGCGCCGCTGCGTGAGGTCGAGGCATGGCTTCACCGCTTCTGGCGCCAGCCGCTCGACGCGCTTCACACCGAGATCAAGAGAGGCACGAGATGACACGACGCGCCGTTAGACAGCAATCCGTGACGATCACCGACACCTACGAGACGACGATCGAGGACCTGTGGGACGCGTGCACGAATGCCGAGCGCATCCCGCGCTGGTTCCTGCCGGTCAGCGGCGAGCTCTCACTTGGCGGCCGCTATCAGCTGGAGGGCAACGCCGGCGGGACGATCGAGGCCTGCGACCCGCCCCACGAGTTCACCGCGACGTGGGAGTTCGGTGACACGGTCAGCCGTATCCGCGTGCGGCTCAGCGCCGAGGCTCCGGACGCCACGCGTCTGGAGATCGAGCACTTCGACCTTGCCGAGGACGATCACTGGCGTCAGTTCGGCCCGGGTGCGGTCGGGGTCGGGTGGGACCTGGGCCTGCACGCCGGCCTCCACCAGCACCTGCAGACGGGCGCCGCCGTGGACCCGGCGGCGGCAGCCGCCTGGACAGCGTCCGCCGAGGGTCGCGCGTTCGTCGCCGAGAGCGCTCGCGCCTGGGGCGAGGCGCACGCCGCCGCGGGCGCTCAGCAGGACGAGGCCCGCGCGGCCGCCGAGCGCACGCTCGCGGCCTACACGGCCTGAAGCCCGTGCTCGAGCGCGCCCTTCACGCTCGCGTCGAGGGCGTTGATCCGAAACAGCGCGAGCGCCTCGGCCGAGCCGAACCGCCGTCCCGGCGCCGCGTCGGCCCCGTGATGGGTCAGGACGCAGTGCGCGAGCGCCAGCCGGCGCGGCGCGTCGAGCGCCGGCACGCCCGCGGCGATCTCGTCGAGCAGGCGCAGACCCAGCTCGACGTGTCCGAGCAGGCGGCCCTCGTCGCTCAGCCCGATCTCCGCGCCGTAGGTGAACTCGCGCGTCTTGCCGAGGTCGTGCACCAGCGCCGCGCAGATCAGCAGGTCGGAGTTCAGCCGCGGGTGCAGCTGGCAGGCGTCGAGCGCCAGCGTCCCGACCGCAACCGTGTGCTCGAGCAGCCCGCCGAGATAGGCGTGGTGCCCCGCACGCGTGCAGGGCGCGCGGCGCCACGCCGCGCGCAGCGCCTCGTCGCCCAGCAGCACGGCCAGCAGGGCCCGGTAGCCCGGGTCGTGGACCTCGCGCGCGAGGTGCTCGAGGAAGCCGTCGAGCTCGTCGACATCGCGGTAGGCGACCGGGAGGAACGCCGCCGGGTCGGCCTCGTCACCGGCCGCGCGCGCGATCGCGGCGATGTCGACCTGCAGCTCGTCGCGGAAGCGCTCGACCTTGCCGCGAACGCGGACAAGGTCGCCGCGGTCGAAGCGGCCGCCGTGCAGGTCGGCGTCGCGGAACGCCCGCGCGGGGATCGCGCCGGTGCGATCGCGCAACTCGACAGCGAGATACGGCGCGCCCGAGCGGGCGACGAGCCGATCCTTGCGGGTGCAGGCGTAGACGTCGTCGACGACGTCCCCCGAGCGAAGCGTGGCGACAGGCATGCCGTAACCATCTTGTACCGTGGGTCGGATGCAGCCATTGATCTGGGAGAGCCGCCCCGACGGGCTCCGCGCCCCAGCACTGGTCTGCGCCTTCACCGGCTGGAACGACGCCGGTGATGCCGCGTCGGCCGCGCTGCAGTTCGTCGGTTCGTCGCTGGGCGCCACGCGCTTCGCGCGGATCGACCCCGAGGAGTTCTACGACTTCCAGGCCACGCGGCCGCGGATCAAGCTCGAGGAGAGTCGCGCGCGCAAGATCGAATGGCCGACGCTCGAGATCTACGAGGCGCGGATCCCGCGCGCGCCGCGCGACCTGATCCTGCTGTCGGGCCCCGAGCCGAGCATGCGCTGGCGCACATTCGGTGAGACGGTCGTCGACCTCGCCGAGTCCGCCGGCGTGCAGATGGTCGTCACGATGGGCGCGCTCCTCGCCGACGTCCCGCACTCGCGGCCCGTCCCGGTCAACGGCCTGTCCTCCGACGAGACGCTCGTCGAGCGCCTCGACGTGCGCCCGACGTCCTACGAGGGCCCGACCGGCATCACCGGCGTGCTCTACAGCGTCTGCCAGGAGGCCGGGCTGCCGACGGCGGGGCTGTGGGCGAGCGTCCCCCACTACGTCGCGGCCGCCCCGAACCCGAAGGCCGCGCTCGCGCTCGTCCGGCGCCTGGAGATCCTCGTCGGCGTCTCCGTCGATGCCACCGAGCTCGAGGAGGCGACCGTCGAGTACGAGCGTCAGGTCGGGCTCGCCGTCCAGGCCGACCCCGAGGTCCAGGCCTTCGTCGAGCGCCTCGAGGTCGCCGCCGAGGAGACCGAGGTCGCCGCCGAGCAGACCGACCTGCCGTCCGGAGACGCGCTCGCACGCGACTTCCAGCGCTTTCTGCGTCAGCGCGGTCCGGCGAGCGACTGACCGCGACTTCGATGCGCCATGCTTCAGACGAGGCGCTGGCGGATACCTAAGACAACGTCATGAACCGCACGATCGACGTCGGAGCCGGATTGCTCATCCTCGGCGGCCTGCTGCTGCTGGTCGGTTTGTTCCTGCCGTGGTTCGACGGCGACAGCGCCTGGACGGCCTTCGAGTCGCTCGATCTCGTGCTCGCCGCGCTCGCGATAGCCGCGATCGCCGCCGCGAGCGGTCGCCTCGGCGACGGCGCCCGCGCGGGCGTCGCGCTCGCGCTCTCCGCGCTGCTCGCCGTCGGCGTCCAGCTCCTCGATCAGCCGCCCGCCTACTCCAACGCCGACCTCGACAGCGGCGTCTGGTTCGCGCTCGTCGCAGCGCTGGTGATGGTCGTCGGCGCCGCCCAGACGCTCGCCAGCTTCAGCGTCTCCGTCGACGTGCGGACGCGCGATCGCCGCCGCCGTGTCGCAGCGGTCGACCGCCGCCCGGCCGACGCCGAGCCGCCCGAGGCCGCGCCCGAGCCGCGCCGCGGTGTGCGCCTGCTCGAGGACGACCAGCAGCGCACGGAGGCGATGTCCAAGATCGACGCTCCCGACGAGCCGGCGTGAGCACGAGCGCTCCTGTCTTCGAGCTCGAGCGCTTCAGCGCCGCGCCCGTCAGCGGCGACGTCGCCGTCGTCGAGGTCGGCGGACGCTTCGGCAACGGCGAGCTCAACGGCGATACGCCGCGCCTGCTCGTCGAGGCGCCCGACGGCGCCCAGATCGAGCTGCCGGCGCTCGGGCCGATCGCCGGTCCCGCGGGCCGCTGGCAGGCGAGCTTCGCCGTCCCGGCCGACCGCCTCGCGGGCGGCAGCGCGTTCGCCCTCGCCCTGCGCGACCTGTTGCTAGACCTGCCCGATCCCGACACCGACGGCGGCGACGGCGACCGGCTGGTCGCGCTCGCGCGCGAGCTCAACGCGCGCCGGCGCGACCTGGACATCGCGCGTGAGCAGGCGCAGTCCGCCGACGCCCGGGTCGCCGAGGTGCGCACGCAGGCGCAAGCCGACAAGGACCGCGCGCTGAGCGAGTCCGCCGCGCGCATGGAGACGGCGCTGCGCGAGGCGCGCGAGCGCACCGCGACCGACGTCAAGGCCGCCGCGAAGGCGCGCGACGACGCGCACGCCGAGCTCGCGACCGTGCGCGCCCGCGCCGAGCAGGCCGAGGGCGAGCGCCAGGCGCTCGCCGACGAGCTGCGCGACGCCCGCCGCGCGCAGAAGGCCACGCGCGCAGAGATCGAGGCGCTGCGCCGCGAGCGCGATGCGCTTGCGCGTGAGCTCGAGAAGGCCGCGCCGTCGCCCGCGCCCGAGGAGGCAGCCACGCAGATCGCCGAGCCGGTCGATCTCGATGGGCCGGCGGTGAAGGTCATCGGGCGCCAGGGCCCGCGCCGCGCCTCGCCGACCGAGGTCCTCCCGCCGGTCGACGCCGAGCTGCCGCCCGCGCCGCCGATCCTCAGCTACATCGTCGCGTCGGTGATGTTCGTGATCTTCGTCGTCGTCCTGATGCTGCTGCTGATCTGATGGCCGAGACCGCGACATGGCCACCGCCCGAGGACGAGCAGCCCGTCGGCGTGCGCCGGATCTCCGTCGCCGATGCGCAGCTGCCGCCCAGCGCGCCGGAGGCGCCCGCGCTTCCGCTGAGCAATCAGCAGCTGGGCACGATCTTCGCGTGGGTGCTCGCGATCTCGGCGATCGTCGTGCTCAGCTGGCTGCTGTGACGGCGGGCTCGGGCGCGACGCAGTAGGCGCCGTCCGTGAAGCCCTGGCTGCCGATGCCCAGGCCCCAGTTGAAGCGCGCACGGAGGTTCTCGAGGGCGACGATGTTCGTCAGCTCGACGATCGCGGCGTCGTCGAGGTGCTCGCGCAGCTGCGCCACGAGCTCGTCGGACACGTCGACGGGCGTGCGCGTCATCCCGGTCGCGTAGTCGAGCACGAGCTTCTCGAGGTCGGAGAAGCGCGCGCTGTCGCGGTAGCGGGCGAGCTCGCGCAGGTCCTCCTCGGGGATGCCCTTGGCGATCATCTCCGCAGTCCCGAAATCCAGGCACCACTCACATCCGGTGAGCATCGCGGCGCGCATCACGGCGAGCTCCTTGAGGCGCTCGTCGGCGTGATGTGAGCGCTCGGCGAGCATCTCCATCGTGCCGTAGCCGGCAAGCAGCAGTGGCGTGTGCGCGAACGCCCGCGCCGGGTCCATGACGGTGCCGAGGCGGCGCTTGGAAATGGCGAACGTCATCCGCGCCACGGGACCCTTGGGCTTGTCGACGAGCGCGATGCGGGCGCCACCGGGAAGCCTGCCGGTGCCGCCGGTCGTCGCGTCGGGGCGCAGCAGCAGCGCGAGAACCAACAGCGGCCCGAGCACCATCGCCGTCAGCGCCACCGCGTTGATCGCGGCGTCGCCCTCGAGGTTCAGCAGGTGGAACGTCGTGTGCGGTACCGCGAACATCAGGAACGAGACGACAGCGGCGAGGACCACGCGCCGCCGCATCCACGCGGCAGCGAGCAGCAGCAGCACGCCGGTGCCGAGGAACAGCCCGCCGACGTCGCGGACGAGGTGCTCGCTGTACTGCGGGTAGTCGGCGACCCACCCGCGCCCGAACGGGAAGTCGTCATAGAAGCCGCGCGGGCTGATCGACGCATAGAGGCCGTCGAACAGCTGCACCAGGCCGAGCGGCACGAGGATCAGTCGTACGAGACCGGGATGAGGGACGGCATGTTCGCGCATGGCATCACGGTAGACCGGGAAGCGGACCCCTGAGAAGATCCAATCCGGTGTCAACCGACGAGACCAATCGCGGCGCGGAGCTCCTGCTGCGGGTACGGCGCGCTGCCGCGGCCCCGCCGCTGGCGACACAGGTCGAGGACGGCCTGCGCGCGGCGATCCGCGACGGCCGCCTCGTGCCCGGCCAGCGGCTGCCGCCGACCCGCACGCTCGCGCGCGATCTCGGCGTGTCGCGGCGCACGGTCGTCGCGGCGTTCGAGCAGCTCTCGGCCGAGGGCTGGCTCGACGCGCGTGTCGGTGCCGGGACGTTCGTCCGTCGCGCGCTCCCGGCTGCCGCGCCGTCACCGCCGCGCCGGCCGCGCGCCGCCCCGCGCCACGGCCAGCCGCACTTCGACTTCTTCCCCGGCCACCCCGACCTCTCGGCGTTTCCGCGCAACGCGTGGGCGCGTGCGACCCGCGACGCGCTGCGCGAGCTGCCCGACGCGGCGTTCGGCTACGGCGACCCGCGCGGATACCACGAGCTGCGCGCCGCGATCGCTGCGCTGCTGGGCCGCAGCCGCGGCGTGATCTGCCGGCCGCGCCAGATCGTGATCTGTCAGGGCGCCGCGCAGGCGCTCGGGCTGCTCGTCGCCGCACGCGGTGGCAGCCCGCGCGTGGCGGTCGAGGACCCCTACCTGAGCGAGCACCGCGACGTGCTCGCCTACGCGGGCGCGGACGTCGTCCCCGTGCCGGTCGACGAGTACGGCGTGCACGACGAGGCGGTCGCCGCTGCGCGCGCGGACATCGCGCTGCTCACGCCGGCGCACCAGTTCCCGACCGGCGCCGTCCTCGCCGCCGGCCGCCGCGCCGCACTGGCACGCTGGGCGCAGGCGCGCGGCTCGCTGATCATCGAGGACGACTACGACGCCGAGTACCGCTACGACCGCGCGCCGGTACCGGCGCTGCAGGGGCTCGCGCCGGCGCACGTCGCGTACATGGGGTCGGCGAGCAAGACACTGGCGCCGGCGTTGCGGCTCGCCTGGCTCGTCGTCCCCGAGGACCAGCTCGACGCCGTCGTCGCCGCCAAGCGCTACGCCGACGCGGGGTCGCCCGTGCTGATGCAGGCGGCGCTCGCCCGGCTGATCGCCGCGGGCGCCTATGACCGCCACGTGCGCGCCGCGCGCCGGCGCCAGCGCGAGCGTCGCGACGCGCTCGTCGCTGCGGTCGCCCAGCACCTGCCGTCCGCGCGCGTCGCGGGCGTCGCCGCGGGCCTGCACGCCGTCGTCCACTTCGCCGGCGCGGTCGACGCGCAGGCGCTCACCGCGGCGGCATTGGAGCGCGACGTCGGTATCTACCCGCTGAGCTTCGCCTACGCCGACCCGCCGCCCGACACGTCGGCGGTCGTGCTCGGCTACGGCGCGCTGCCGCCGCCGGCGATCCGTGAGGGCGTGCGACGGCTCGCCGAGGCCTATGCCGAGCAGTAGGCGAACTTGACGGTGAGCGTGCGCGTCGCGGACCTACCGCGACGCTTGCCGGTCACGCGCGCCTGCAGCGTGTGCGTCGTGCCTGCGGGGATGTTGAACTGCAGCATGCTCTGGCGGAACGGCGCCTTGCGGTCGACCGCCTGGCGCTTGCCGTCGACGCGGAACTCCACGCGCGTCAGCGTCAGGCGCTTGGCGGTCACGCGCGCGATGAACGACTCACGATGCGGGACGCAGCCCTTCGGGCCGGTCAGCGTCACGCTGCCGCCGCCGATCTGCAACGTCTTGGAGCGCGCGGGAGCGGCCGTGGCCGTGCTCGTGCCGAGCCGCGCGAGCCGGACGGTGCCGGGGAAGGTGCCGTTCCAGTAGGCGACGACGCCGGAGTGGTCGGGCGCGGCGGCGACGCTCGGCAGCCCCGACGACGACCTCGTCGACGAGCACCTGGGTCTTCCACGTCGTGCCGTTGTCGCTGAAGGCATAGCGGAGCTTGGACGAGCCGTAGATGGCGTGCAGGCGCTTGCCGGCGTCCTGCGCGACGATCGGGTTGCCGCTCGTCGTCGTGTCGATCGTCGCCGGTGCCGCGAACCCCGACCCGGCGAACTTCAGCACGGCCGGCCGTAGCGACGGTGGCTTGATGCGGCCGGCCGCGAACAGGCCGAGGGGGCCACTCGAGAGGTGCGGCGACTCGCCGAGGTAGCCCGGCGTCGACATCGCCGTCCAGTTCGCGTCGTTGTTGAGGTCACCGGAGACGAAGCGTCGCCACGCGGCATTGCCCGCGAAGTCGTGCAGCAGAACGAAGGGGGTCGCACCGTCGAGGCCCACGGTGCCGAAGTCGAGCTCACTGTCGGGGACCGACATCTGCGCGTACCGGGGAACGATCGTGGTCGCGTCCGCCGGGATGTTGACGAAGCGCAGGTTGGATGCCCAGGTCGTCACGAAGGAGATCGTGTCCCCCGGACCGGCCACGGCGTCCGACAGGCTTCCGAGCTGGCCGACGCTGCGGGCGGGCCCGAACGTCGCGCCGCCGTCGCCGGAGGTCGTGAGGTAGACCACCTCACCGGCGGTGTTCTCCACTGCGCTCGCCAGCACCAGGACGCGCGCGCCCGAGACGAAGACGAACGGCCGCGCGTCGATCGAGTTGGGAAGCGGGAGCGCACGTGCGCCGCCGACGCACGCCGTCGCGCCCTTCGGCACGCGGCAGAACATCAGCGGGCGCTTGCGCGCCGCATCCTGCGGCCCGCGCCAGGCGATGTAGGCGCCGCCCGCATCGTCGACCGCGACGCCGGGGAAATCGCCGGCGCCCAGCGTGATCGGCTTGACGGCCGCCTCGGCGCTCGCGGCCAGGAGCGCGGCGAGGGCCATGCCGAGCGGCAGCGCGCGGGGACTCACGTCGAGCAGACGCTGAACGGCAGCGACACGGTCTTCGTCACCGCATTCCCACGGCGGACCCTGATATAGGCACGTGCCCGCAATGTGTAGGTCTTGCCGCGCTGGCCGTTCTCGATCACGAGGCGCAGGGAGAACGGGGCCAGCCGATCGAGCCGCCTGCGCGTCGTGTTGACGAAGAAGTCCACCCGCGTGACCCGCAGGAACCGTGCGCCCCGGCGTCGCGTGGACGAGAGCCTGCCGGTGAACGCGTCGCCGGGGCGGACGCACGTCTTCGGGATCGTGAGCTTGACCTGGCCGCCAGCGATGCTCTCGGTCTTCGTCGACCGCGGGTTTGTCGTCCCGGGCGAGATGTCCACCGTCCCGGGCGGTGGTGGCGGCGCAGGCGGAGTCGTCCCGGGCGGCGGCGGAGGCGGAGGAGGCGTAGTTCCCGGCGTCCCCGGCGGCGGCGGCGGCGGCGGAGGCGGTGGCGGTGGCGGTGGCGGAGGCGGAGGTGGCGGCGGTGGTGGTGGAGTGGGCGGAGGCGGCGTGACGCAGATCGCGAAGGTGCTGCCGGAGGAGGGGTTGCCGGTGCTGCGTTGACTGACGTATGCGGTCCAGCCCGTCGGCGTCCCGTTGTTGGGGGACGGCTCGCTGCGCCCGAGATAGGCGTCTGCCGGGTTGTCGGTTCCCGCGCCACCGCCGGTCAGGATCTCCCCTGCATTGCAACTGGCCGTGCCGCTGCTCGAGGGGATGTAGGTGCCACGGACCGTGGCGGTGACGCCGGTCGCGCAGATCGCGAAGGCGCTGCCTGAGGAGGCGTTGCCGGTGCTGCGTTGCCTGACGTATGCGGTCCAGCCCGTCGGTGTGCCGTTGTTGGGGGACGGCTCGCTGCGCCCGAGATAGGCGTCTGCGGGGTTGTCGGTTCCGGCGCCGCCGCCGACGGCGACCTCACCGGCGTTGCAGTGCGCCGTGCCGCTGCCCGACGGGATGTAGGTGCCGCGGATCGTCGTGCTGATGCCGGTGGCGCAGATCGCGAACGTGCTGCCGGAGGAGGCGTTGCCGGTGCTGCGTTGCCTGACGTATGCGGTCCAGCCCGTCGGTGTGCCGTTGTTGGGGGACGGCTCGCTGCGCCCGAGATAGGCGTCTGCCGGGTTGTCGGTTCCCGCGCCACCGCCGGTGACGATCTCCCCGGCATTGCAGCCGATCGTGCCGCTGCTCGAGGGGATGTAGGTGCCGCGGACCGTCGTGGTGATCGCCGCGCTCGCCGGCGCGGCCTGCGCCATGAACGCCAACCCCATCAGTCCCGCGACGGCACGCCCGACTCCCATCCGTCCATCGTGGCAGCGCGCTGCACCACTTACTAGAGGGCTAGCCCCTACATGTCCGTGGCGCTACCGCTCGGCCGCGGGGCAAGCGATCCGGTAGTCACACATCGAGCAGACCGAGTAGGACGGCGTCGGCTCGAAGCCCTGGGAGAGGATCCCGTCGGCGACCTCCATGACGGTGTCGGAGATCCAGCCGGGGTCGATCTCGGTCGCGGGGACGGCGACCTTCTCGTCGTCGAGGACGTAGTGGTAGGCCTGCCGGGGCGCCTCGATCTCCCAGGACTCGCGCGCGGCGATCGCATACAGCGACAGCTGCACGTCGTCGCGCAGCTGCGCGACGGTCTTGGGACGACCGGTCTTGTAGTCGATCAGCTCATAGCCGCCGTCGGGCAGGCGGTCGACGCGGTCCACGCGCCCGCGCAGCAGGTGCGGGCCGAGCTTGAAGGCGAACCCCTTCTCCAGCCACAGCGGCTCGCCGGGTTCGGTGTTGAAGCGCTCGATGTAGCGGCGCATCGCGATCAGCGCCTTCTCGTGGACCTGGCGCTCCTGGTCGGAATCGCCGAGCCCGCTGCGCCGCCAGGCGGTCTCCAGCAGCCCGGTGAGCTGCTCCAGCGTGCGTCCCGACTCGGCGTGGAAGCGCTCGAGCGCCTGGTGCACGACGATCCCGAAGCGCTGGTTGAGCGTCGGCTCGGACGGGATCCGGAAGACGCGCGCGAACTTGTAGCGCAGCGGGCACGAGCGATACGTCTCGATGTCCGACGCGCTGAGCGCCAGTCCGTCGCCGCGGCGCGGCAGGAACGCCTCGAGCGACGGCTCGTCGCGGGCGGCGAGCGCACCGGCTCGCGCGCGCTCGTCGCGCTCGGCGCCGAGGATGAAGTCGTCGAGTGTCGAGGTCTCGAAGACCTCACGCTGATGCGATGACGCCGCCTGCAGCAGGCGCACGTTGATGTCGATGAGCGCGTCGTTGACCGACTGCTCCCGCGGGCGCTCGATCAGCGCCGCGAGCTTGACGAGCTCGAGATAGCGCACGACGCCGTGGGTGACGTCGAGATCGGTGTCCAGGCGCAGCTCGCCAAGGCGCGTGCCGACCGTCGCGACCGAGCCCAGCAGCTCGTCGCGCAGCGCGTTGTAGGTTGCGTGCAGCGCCTCGTCGGGCCCGAACAGCTCCTCCTCGCGCGTCTCCCACTCGGCGCCGAGCGCAGCCAGCGCCTCCTCGGCGAACGGCGAGGGCGGCTGGCGCGCACCGCGGTCCGAGGCCGCGGCATAGGCGAGCACGACACCCTCACGGGCGCGCGTGATCGCGAGGTGCACGAGCCGGCGCATGTCGTCGACGTGGCGGTCGCGCGACGACTCGGCCGCTGCGGTCCCGGCGACGTCGGGCACCGGCTCGACGAGCGACATCCGCGCGCCGGGCACGCGCGAGGCCTGCAGGCCCAGCACGAAGACGTGGTCCAGCTCGAGGCCCTTGGCGCCGGACATCGAGGTCACGGCGACCATCCCGGCCGGTGAGCCGGGCGCGGCGGCGTCGGCCGTCGCCTCGTCGTCGCGCAGTCCGGCGTCGGCGACGGCGGCGAGGTAGCGCGCGAAGTCGCGGCCCGTCGCCTGCGGCGCCCGGCGCACGTGGTCGGCCGCGAGCTCGCCCAGGCGCGACAGCGCGATCAGGCGCTCGACGACGTCGGCCTGCGCGGCGAACAGCTGCTGGCGGCGCAGCGCGAGGCGGTCGATCAGGCGGTGGACGAAGAGGTCGGGGCGTGTGGTGTCCAGCGCCCCGGCTGCACTGCGATAGAGCTTCAGGAACGCGAGCACGCGGTCGCGCGCGTCGGGCGGCAGCTGCGGTGACTCGGTCGCGGCGACGAGCGCGCCGACCATGTCGAGCTTGCGCCGCCGCGAGATCTGCACGCAGCGCGCGAGATCGACGGCGCGCAGCTCGATCGGCGGGCGCGCGAGCGCCCGCACGACCGCCGCCGCGTCGCCGGGGTCGACCAGCAGCCGCAGCCAGGCGAGCACGTCACGGACCTCGGCGCGCTGGAAGAACGCGGCCGCGCCGAGCAGCCGGAACGGGATCGCGCGCTCCTCCAGCGCAACGGTCACCGCCTGGCCCTCGTTGCGGACCGAGCGCACGAGGACGCCGATGCGCTCGGGCGCGACGCCCTCGCGGACGAGCCGCTCGATGTCGATTGCCGCGGACTGCGCCTGGGCACGCTCGTTGGCGCAGCGCCAGAAGCGCACGTCGCCGCCGCCGTCGCCCTCCAGGCGCTTGCCGACCCGCCCCGCGGCGGGGGCGACGACCGCGCCCGCGGCGCGCAGCACCTGCTCGCGGCAGCGCAGCGAGCGCTCCAGACGCACCGTCGTCGCGTTCTCGATCGCCGCTGTCAGGACCGTCGCCGGGCCGGCGCGCGGCGGGCTCACCGCCTGGTCGTCGTCGCCGGTCAGCGCGAGGTCGGCATGCGTGCTGGCCAGCAGCCGTGCGAGCGCGAGCGTCGCCGGCGTGTGGTCCTGCACGTCGTCGACGAGCACGTGGCGAAAGCGCGCTCCGCAGCGTGCGCAGACGTGCGGGTGGGCCTCGAGCAGCGCGTGCGCGCGGGCGACGAGCTCGCCGTGGTCGATGAGGCCCTGCTCGGCGAGGATCGCGTCGTGAGCACGGTAGAGCGCGGCGAATTCGCGTTCGCGGTCGCTGCTCGTCTGCGCCCATGCCGCGAGCGTCGCCGCGTCGAGCAGCTCGTCCTTGCAGCGGTCGATCCGCGCGATCACGCGCGCGAGCGTCGCCGCCGGGCGGCCCTGCAGGTCGTGGTGGCGCAGCGGCAGGTCGTCCATCCGATCCAGCAGGACGCCGAGTCGGTCGGCTGGAGAGGCCAGCGCGACGAGCGGGTCGATCCCGGCCTCGAGCGCCTCGCCGCGCAGCAGCCGGCGCGCGAGCCCGGGTCCCGTGTGGACGGCGAGCTCGGCGAACGCGCGCTCTCCGAGCGCGACCTCGATCTCGGCACGCAGCGCGCTCGCAGCGCTCTCCGTCGGGGCGAGGACCGCGATCGCGTCGGGCGCCGAGCCATCGGCGACGAGCGCGACGAAGCGCGCGACGAGCGCCGTGGTCTTGCCGCTGCCCGCGCCACCGAGCACGACCAGCGGTCCGCCGCGGTGGCGGACGGCCTGACTCTGGGCGTCGGTGAGCTCCTGCACGCGGGACCTAGTATTGCGCCGGTGAGCGCGCCGATCCTCCAGCACGACTGGCTGGCCGCATGCCGCGCGTGCAAGACGGCGCTGGGGACGATCCTCGACGGCTCGCGCGCCGGCACCGAGCGCACGGAGGAGACCGGCAGCCGCGGCGAGGGCGGCGACAACACGCTCGTCATCGACCAGGCCGCCGAGGACGCGGTCTTCGCCCAGCTCGAGCTGCTCCACGACGCCGGCGCGCGCTTCACGGCGGTGTCGGAGGAGCGCGGCAGCGTCGACTTCGGGGGCGATGGCGTGATCGTGCTGGTCGACCCGATCGACGGGTCGCTGAACGCCAAGCGCGGGATGCACGCGCACGCGATCTCGATCGCTGTCGCCGACGGCCCGACGATCGCCGATGTCGTCTTCGGCTACGTCTACGACTACGGCGCCCGCGAGGAATGGCGGGCGCTGCTCGGCCAGGGCGCCTGGCTCAACGACGCGCCGCTGTCGGACCCGACGCCCGAGCGGCGCACCGAGGACGGGCGCCTCGAGGTCGTCTGCGTCGAGAGCGCCGCGCCGCGCTGGCTGGCGCGCGCGTCCGACGGACTCCTCGAGCACGTGCATCGCGTGCGCGCGCTCGGCTCGATCGCGATCTCGCTCTGCCAGGTGGCGCCGCCGCGCGCGGACGGCATGTGCTCGCTGACGGCCTCGCGCGCGGTCGACAGCGCGGCCGCGCAGCTCGTCGTCCGCGAGAGCGGCGGCCTGGTTGCCTACCCTGGCTTCGATGACCCGCTCGGCGCACCGCTGGACCTCGAGCCCCGCTCCCCCGTCGTCGCGGCCCGCAGCCCCGACGGGCTGGCGCGGATGATCGAGGTGGTGTCATGACTGAGCCTTCGGTGATCGACTGGGGCCTCGCGGCGCAGGCGGCCCTGTGGACCGGGGGCGACTCCGGCGACGGCGGCGAGCTGCCCGGCGACGTCGCCGCGACCTGCGATGCGGCGGAGCTGCGGATCGCCGCGTACACCGGCCTTCATCCCGCGGCGCCGCTGCCCGCGGCCGAGACCGTCGATCGCGCCGCCTGGATCGAGGCGAACCTCGCGACGATGGCCGAGATCCTCGACCCGGTCGCCGCGCGCCTGGGCGACGGCCTCGGGCCGCTCGGCGGCGCCGCGCGCCGCGTCGGTGGCACCGTGCTCGGCCTCGAGGCCGGCGTCCTCACCGGCTTCCTCGGGCGCAAGGTGCTCGGCCAGTACGACCTGCGCCTGCTCGCCGACGATCCGTCCCCGCGGCTGCTGATGGTCGCGCCGAACATCCGCGAGGCCGCCGGGCATCTCGACGTCGACCTCGCCCGCCTGACGCAGTGGGTCTGCGTCCACGAGGTCACCCACGCCGTGCAGTTCGGCGCCGTCGACTGGCTGCGTCCCTACCTCGGGGGGCTGCTGCGCGAGCTGTTGGACTCCGAGATCAAGATCGACACGCTGCGGATGCCGTCGCTCGACGACCTGCGCGGCGTCGTCGAGGCGGTGCGCCAGGGCTCCTTCATCGAGCTCGTGGCCGGGCCTGAGCGGCGTGAGAAGCTCGACCGCCTGCAGGCCGCGATGGCGCTGATCGAGGGTCACGCCGAGCTCGTGATGGACGCGGTCGGCGAGCAGCTCATCGGCGACCTCTCCGACCTGCGCGAGGCGCTCGACCGCCGGCGCACGCGCGAGCGCCCGCTGCTCGTGGTCTGGCTGGAGCGCCTGCTCGGCCTCGAGCTCAAGCTGCGCCAGTACGAGCAGGGCCGGCGCTTCTGCGACGGGGTCATCGAGCGCTCCGACGTCGCGACGCTGCACCTGGTGTTCAGCGCCCCCGAGCTGCTGCCCACGCTGGCCGAGCTGGACGATCCCGCCGCCTGGCTGGGCCGCGTCCAGCCTGCCCCGGCCGCCGCGTAGGACCGAACAATCGTTCGGGCTTGTAACGATCTGGCGATCGGGGTTTACAAACATGTGTTCGGTGGTAATCTTCAGCCGAACGGACACTGTTAGAACTAATCTCCTTAGCCCGAGGAAAGACAGAACAATGGCCGAAACCACCGGCACCCCCAAGAAGGCCCCCGCAAAGAAGACCACGACGGCTGCTCGTAAGCCCGCTGCTGCGAAGACCGCGGCTCCGGCTGTTGAGCAGACTCCGGTCGAGGTCGTCCAGACGTACGCCGAGAAGGCCGTCGTCATCCCCGTCGGTGCTGCGCTGATCGCCCGTGATCGCGTTGTCACGACCGTCGAGGACCTGCAGGCCAAGTACGGCACCCGTGCGGCCGCCGAGAAGCAGCTGACCAAGCTGCGCAAGGACGTCGAGGCCGACCTCAAGAAGGCCGAGCGTCGCGGCAAGACCGCTCGCAAGAACCTCGAGCGTGACCTCAAGAAGACGCGCACGCAGGTCGAGCGCGAGCTGCGTCAGCGCCGTACCCGCCTCGAGCGCGAGCTCAAGGGTCTGCGCAAGGACGTCGAGACGAACGGCAAGAAGGTCCAGGACCAGGTCAAGGACGTCGTCACCACGGTTCAGGATCGCGTCGGCTCGCCGGCGTAGGACCACTTCACCGCGACCGCGCCTCGGAGAGGGGCGCGGAATCCGCGGAGATTCCATCCGGCCTCATATCCGCCGGTGGAAGTAGCACCCTCTCCTCCCTCAACTTGCGGCCCGCCTAGTGCGGGCCGCAGGTCGTGGTGCACGACTTGCGACAATGCAGCCATGCCGTCCGTCGAAGACATCCGTGAGGCGCTGCGCGCCGTCATCGACCCCGAGCTGCGCCAGGACGTGGTCACGCTCGGCATGGTCCGCTCGATCGACGTCGCCGACGACGGCTCCGTCGCGGTGATGATCTCGCTGACGACCCCGGGCTGCCCGATCAAGGCGCAGTTCGAGACGTCGGTCGCCAACGCCGTGCAGGAACTCGGCGTCAAGGACGTGCGTGTCTCCTTCGACGTCCTCTCCGACAAGGAGAAGGGCGACCTGCAGCGCACGCTCGGTCGTGGCTCGCTGCCCGAGGGCGCGCTCGCGCAGGTCCAGAACGTCATCTGCATCGGCTCCGGCAAGGGCGGCGTCGGCAAGTCGACGCTGACGGCGAACCTCGCGGCCGCGCTGGCGGCCGAGGGCAAGCGCGTCGGCATCCTCGACGCCGACGTCTGGGGCTACTCGATCCCGCGCATGTTCGGCCTCGGCTCCGACCGCCCGCCGGTCAGCCCCGAGCGCAAGATCCTGCCGATCGAGTCCAACGGCGTGAAGGTCATGTCGATCGGCTTCTTCGTCGCCGAGGACGCCGCCGTCGTGTGGCGCGGGCCGATGCTGCACAAGGCGCTGACGCAGTTCCTCGAGGACGTCGCCTGGGGCGCGCTGGACTACCTGCTCGTCGACCTGCCGCCGGGCACGGGAGACGTTTCGATGACGCTCAGCCAGCTGCTGCCCGACGCGAAGTTCCTGATCGTCACGACGCCGCAGGCGACCGCGCAGAAGGTCGCGCGCCGCAGCGCCGAGATGGCCCACAAGGTCAACCTCGAGATCGCCGGCGTCGTCGAGAACATGAGCGGCTTCACCACTCCCGGCGGGGAGCGCTTCCAGATCTTCGGCGAGGGCGGCGGGCAGGAGCTCGCCGACGAGCTCGACGTCCCGCTGCTCGGCAAGATCCCGCTGACGATGCCGCTGCGCGAGCAGGCCGACGCCGGCGTGCCGCTCGTGATCACCGATCCCGACGATCCAGCGGCCCAGAACATCCGCCACACCGCGCGCGGGATCATCGCGATGACGCCCGCGCCGCTGCCGATCCTGACGGTCGTGGGTGGCGACGCCCCGGCGCTCGGCGAGGCGCCGGCGCCGACCGGCATCACCCTGCCGATGGCGTAGCTACTTGGAGATCCGCCCGCAGGCGGGCGTCTTCGCGGCGAGGTCGCCAGGCAGGTTGGGCAGCTTGACCGCGGTCAGGTTGCCACCGAGCTTCTCCACGGCCTCGGCGTCCCCCTTGACTGCTGCCTTCGCTACGTCCTGGACCTTTGAGACGAGCTGGCCGACGCCCTTGACGGCGTCGTTGTGGAACTTCTCGTAGTCGCCGGGGACGTCGGCGGCCTTGAGCCTGGTCAGCGCCCCGTCCATCGTCGAGGCGAACGTCTCGAGCACCGTGCCGATCCGCTTGACCGCGGCGTCCGGGGTGCCCGCGGTGCTGCTCTGCACCTCGGCGGCGCCGGTCTGGACGGCCTGGGTGCCGTCTTCCATCGACTTGCAGAAGCCGTTCAGCGCGCGCTGGTAGCCGGCCTTGCCGTCGTCGCCGTCGTCGCCACCGCACGCCCCCAGCCCGGCGCCCAGGACGACGCAGGCCAGCGCAGCGGCGGCGCGCGGAGAGGTCACTTGGCGGCGCTGAAGTAGTCCGCGTTGATCTGCACGAACTTGCCCCACTCGTCGGGCAGCTGGTCCTCGGCGAAGCAGGCGTCGACGGGGCAGGCCTCGACGCACGCGTCGCAGTCGATGCACTCTTCCGGGTCGATGTAGAGCTGGGTCACGTTGTCGTAGTCGGGCTCGTCAGGCGTGGGGTGGATGCAGTCCACCGGGCACACCTCGACGCACGAGTTGTCCTTCGTGTCGACGCACGGCTCGGCAATGACGTAGGCCATGCGCGGCATACTAAACGTCTCGATGCTCTTGCTGACCGGCGCCACGGGCCTCGTCGGCTCGGCGCTGTTGCGCCGGCTGACGGCCGCCCGGATCCCCACCCGCTGCCTTGTTCGCGACGCCAAGCGGCTCGGTCCCGAGCGCGTGCGCGTGCAGATCGCGCTCGGCGATCTCGCCGACCCGCCGTCGTTTCGCAACGCCCTGCGCGGCGTCGACACGGTCGTCCATCTCGCCGCCTCGATCCGCGACCAGCCCGGTGGCTCGATCGAGGAGCTCAACGGGATCGCGACCTGGCGGATGGTCGAGGCGGCCGAGCGCGCCGGCGCCGAGCACTTCGTGTTCTTCAGCGCGCTGAACGCCACCGCGCACAACCGCGCGCGCTTCATGCGCGCCAAGGCGCTTGCCGAGCAGGCCGTTCGGGAGAGCGGGCTGCGCACGACGGTCTTCGCGCCGTCGATCGTCTACTCGCCCGGCGATCCGTTCCTGACGCTGCTCGGGCGCCTGGCGCTGCTGCCGATCGTGCCGATCAGCGGTGGCGGCGAGGCGCAGTACCAGCCGATCTGGGCCGAGGACGTCGCCGACTGCGTGATGGCGGCGCTCGGGCGCAACGGGCAGGTCGCCCCACGCTACGAGCTTGCCGGGCCCGACACGCTGACCTACAACGCGATCACCGCGCTGGCCGTACGTGCCGGCGGGCGCGCACGCCCGGTCGTGCACGTCCCGACGCCGGTCGTCTCGCGGCTGCTGCGCCTCGGCGAGGCGCTGATGAAGTCGAAGACCCCGGCGACCTGGGACGAGGCCGAGCTGATGGAGGTCCCGATGACCACGCGCCACGGGACCGCCGACGCCGAGTCGCTCGGCGTCGTGCCCAAGCGGATGGCCGCGGTCCTCGGCGCCTAGGGCGTCGAGGCTTCGCGAACAGCCATGTAGAGGGGAGGCGTGTTGGGCGCCGTCGTTGACCGGGTGCGAGGCGTCTGCGACACGACACCGTGCTTGAAATGAACTGCTAGGCGCGGCTAGCAAATTGCTAGCACCGGCTAGCGCTTGTCGCGGAGGGGTGGTCCGCGCCGCGGTTCATGACGAACCGCGGCGCCAGGCGGCAGTGCGCAAGCACCCCTCACCCAGCACACCCCCTCCCGTTCTCGGCGGCTGTTTCGCGAAGCCACGACCTGACGGCCCGAGCTTCTTGGGGTCCTACACCTAGCTGACGGCCGGCCGGCGCTCGTGCCAGGGCAGCGCGGCCTCCAGCTGCGCGGCCAGCGCCAGCAGCGCGCCCTCGCCCGCGGGCCGGCCGATCAGCTGCACGCCGAGCGGCACGCCCGCTGCCGCGTCGCCGTCCGGGCGCGCGTAGAGCGGCAGCGAGATCGCCGGGTTGCCCGAGACGTTGGAGAGCGCCGTGTACGGCGTGAAGCGGCCCGAGCGCGCGAACGTCCCCATCGGGTCCGTCGGGTCGTTGCCGTCGATCGTGCCGATCGTCACCGGCGCCTCGGCGAGCGCGGGCGTGACGATCGCGTCGTATGGCAGCGCCCACTGCGCGATGCGGCGCGTCAGCTGCGACAGGGCGATGTCGGCGCCGACGCCCTTGGCGGCGCTGAGGTTGGAGCTCAGCTCGTAGATCGCCCAGCTCAGCGGCTCCATGTCCGCGGCCGCGGGCTCGCGGCCCTGCAGCGACGCCGCCCAGTCCATCGACACCGCGAGCAGCGGCCCGAAGACGGCGCTGAACAGCTGCAGCAGCGCGCGGTCGCTCCACGGTGCCTCGACCTCCTCGACGTCGTGACCGAGTGACTCCAGCAGCGCCGCGGTATCGCGTGCGGCCTGCGCGCAGACCGGGTCCAGCGGCGCCTCCATCAGCGGCATCGTCGTCGTCAGCGCGATCCGTAGGCGACCGGGCTCGCGCGCTGCCAGCTGCGCGAACGGCGCCTCGGGCTCGGGCGCCCAGGCCGCGTCGCCGGGCTCATAGCCGGCAAGGACGTCCAGCAGCGCCGCCGTCTCGGCGACCGTGCGGGTGAGGATCCCGTCCTGCACGAGCGAGGGATAGCCGGCCTCCGGCGCGACGCTGATCCGCCCGCGCTGGGGCTTGAGGCCGACGAGGCCACAGCACGCCGCCGGGATCCGCGTGGAGCCGCCGCCGTCGTTGCCGTGCGCGATCGGCACCATCCCCGACGCGGTCGCCGCGCCGCTGCCGCCGCTGGAGCCGCCGGGCGTGCGATCGGTGTCCCAGGGATTGCGCGTCGGCCCGAAGCGCGCGGTCTCGGTGACCGGCAGGATGCCCCACTCCGGCAGCGTCGTCGTGCCGACGATCACGAAGCCCGCCGCCTTGAAGCGCCGCACGACGTTGTGGTCGTAGTCGGGGGTGTGGTCGCCCATCAGGTTGGCGCCGAGCGTCACCCGCCGTCCCGCGATCGCGCGGTTGTTCTTGATCGCGATCGGGACCCCGGCGAACGGCCGCTCGTCACCCGCGCCGACGCCGTCGGCCTCCGCCAGCGCATCCTCGGCGAAGACGTCGACGAACGCGTTGAGCTGCGGGTTGAGCCGCTCGATCCGATCGAGCGACGTCTGCACGAGCTCGCGGCTGGAGAGCGCTCCATCGCGGACGAGCTTGGCGAGCTCGGACACGGGGCGAAACAGCAGGTCGGCGGCGGTCGCGTCGGGCATGGCCGGACCCTACTGACCGCTATCCTGGAGCTTGTATGCAAGTTCGCCGATGCCGCCTGTGAGCAGCCCGGCCCGCTATCGCTGGGTCGTGCTCGGCGTCGGCGCGCTGGGCGCCGGGGCGTTCGCGGCGTTGCGCATGGGCCTGCCCGCCCTCGGGCCGGCGTTGCGCGAGCAATACGACCTCTCGCTCTCGAGCGTCGGCCTCGCCTTCACCGCGGTCTCACTCGGCGTGATGCTGACGCTGCTGGCGTGGGGCGTTCTCACCGATCGCATCGGCGAGCGCCCCGTGATGACCGTCGGCATGGCCGGCACGGCGCTGTCGCTGCTCGGCGCGGCGCTGGCGGACAGCTTCGGCCTGCTGCTGGCCGGTCTGTTCGCCGCCGGCATGTTCGGCGGGTCGGCGACCGGTGCCAGCGGCCGCGCGATCATGTTCTGGTTCTCGCGCGAGGAGCGCGGGATGGCGCTCGGTATCCGCCAGATGGCGCTGCCGCTCGGCGGCGCGCTCGCGTCGCTGACGCTTCCGCACCTCGCCGGTGCGCAGGGTCTCGATGCGGCGCTGCTCGTGCTCGCCGGGCTGTCGGCGACGGCTGCGCTGGCGGCGCTGATCTGGCTGCGCGACGGGCCGGCGGCGACCGACGCCGCGATCGCCTTCGCCGCCAACACGCCGCCGCCGCTGCGCGACCCGCGCTCCTGGCGCCTGGGCGCTGGGAGCGCGCTGCTCGTCGTCGCGCAGTCTGCGCTGCTCGGCTTCCTCGTGCTGTTCCTGCACGACGTGCGCGATGTCTCGGTCGGCACCGCCGCCGCCGCGCTCGCCGCGGCGCAGCTCGCCGCCGCCGCGACCAGGATCGTCGCCGGGCGGCGGACCGATCGCGACGGCGCGCGCCTGCCGCTGCTGCGGACGATCGCCTGGCGCAATGCGTTGCTGCTGGCGGGCGTCGCGCTCCTGACCGGCGCACCCGGTGTGCTGCTGTATCCGGTGCTCGCGGTCGCCTGCGTCTCGACGATGACCTGGAACGGCGTCGCCTTCACCGCCGCTGCCGAGCTGTCCGGGCGCGTGCGCGCGGGCACCGCGATGAGCCTGCAGAACACCATCGTCGCCGTTGGCGGCGCGCTGGCCCCCGCGCTCTTCGGGCTGGTCGTCAGCGCGACGTCCTGGCCCCTCGGGTTCGCGCTCTGCGCGCTGGCGCCCGCGGGCGCCTACCTCGTCCTCGCGCCGCTCGAGCGCGAGGAGGCGCAGCGCAACGCCGACCGCAAGATCCGCCTTAGAACCACGAAACCACGACCTGCGAGGCTTCCCGCATGAGCACGACTGTGACGCCCGACCCCGATGTGCAGTCCGGACTGGAAGGCGTCGTCGCCTTCGCCACGACCATCGCCGAGCCCGACAAGGAAGGCGGCGCGCTTCGTTATCGCGGCGTCGACATCGAGGACCTCGTAGGCCAGGTCCCGTTCGGCAAGGTCTGGGGTCTGCTCGTCGATGGTGAGTTCGACCCAGGCCTGGCGCCTGCCGAGCCGCACCCGCTGTCTGTTCGCTCCGGCGACCATCGTGTCGACGTGCAGTCGGCGCTTGCGATGCTCGCTCCCGAGTACGGCTTCCAGCCGCTGATCGACATCTCCGACGAGCAGGCACGCGAGGACCTCGCACGCGCGTCGGTCCAGGCCCTGAGCTTCGTGGCGCAGTCCGCTCGCGGGCTCGGCCAGCCGTGGGTTCCACAGCGCGAGATCGACAAGGCGGGCACGATCGCCGAGCGCTTCCTGACGCGCTGGCGGGGCGAGGCCAATCCCGCTCACGTCAAGGCGATCGACGCCTACTGGATCTCCGCCGCCGAGCACGGCATGAACGCCTCGACCTTCACCGCGCGCGTCGTCGCATCGACGGGCGCCGATGTCGCCGCGGCGCTCTCGAGCGCCGTCGGCGCGCTGTCGGGCCCGCTGCACGGCGGCGCGCCGTCGCGCGTGCTGAAGATGCTCGACGACGTCGAGCAGATGGGCGACGCCGAGAAGTACGTCAAGGACCTGCTCGACAACGGCGACCGCCTGATGGGCTTCGGCCACCGCATCTACCGCGCCGAGGACCCGCGTGCCCGCGTGCTGCGCAGGATCTCCAAGGAGATCGGCTCAGACCGCTACGAGGTCGCCGAGGCGCTCGAGAAGGCCGCGCTCGCCGAGCTGCACGCGCGCAAGCCCGACCGCGTGCTGGCCACGAACGTCGAGTTCTGGTCGGCGGTCGTGCTCGACATCGCCGAGGTGCCGGCCGACCTCTTCACGCCGCTCTTCACCTGCGCGCGCGTGGCCGGCTGGAGCGCGCACATCATGGAGCAGAAGCGCGAGGGCCGCCTGATCCGCCCGACGGCGAAGTACGTGGGCGAGGGCCCGCGCCCCGTCAGCGCGGTCTGAGCGCAGCCTCCAGCAGGCGCCCGGCGGCGAGCACGAGCGCGTCGTCGCCGGGACGCCCGGCGAGCTGGACGGACGCGGGCAGCCCGTCCTCGGCCGGCCCGCACGGCAGCGCCAGCGCCGGCGCGCCGATCGCGTTGAACGGGTAGGTGAACTGCAGGACGCGATCGCGGATCGGCCCTTCGCCGAGCGCGGCGGGCGGCGCGACCATCGCGAGCGTCGGCGTCAGCACGAGGTCGACGCCGGCCATCAGCCCGGCCATCCGCTCGCGGTACTCCGCGCGGACGCGCTCGGCCTCGGCGACCTCGGCGTCGGTGACCGCCATCGCGAGCTCGATCTTGCGGGCGACGTTGTCGGAGTAGGAATCGCGGTGCTCACGCCAGAGGCGCTCGTGGACGATCGCGGCCTCGCGCCCGAACAGCGGGCCGGTGCCGAACGACAGCGGCAGCTCCAGCGCCCGCACGTCGGTGAACCGCGCGGCCGCGGCGAGCACCCGCGCGCGCACGAGCGGGTCGGCGAGATCCGTCCAGGCGACGCCGACACGCAGGTCGCGCAGGTCGTCGAGCCCGAGCGGCACGTAGCGCGGCGCGAGCGCCGCGAGCATCCGCTCGCAGGTCTGCACATCGCGCGCCATCGGGCCGGCGTGGTCGAAGCTCGGCGCGAGCGGGAAGCAGCCGCCGAGCGGCACGAGCCCGTAGGTCGGCTTGAAGCCGACGGTTCCGCAGCAAGCGGACGGGATCCGGATCGACCCGCCCGAATCGCTGCCCAGCCCGGCGTCGGCGAGGCCCGCGGCGATCGCCGCCGCGCAGCCGCCGCTCGATCCGCCGGCGATGCGGTCGCGCGCGAGCGGGTTGGGCACGCGCCCGTAGTGCGCGTTGTCGGAGGTGATGCCGTAGGCGAACTCGTGCAGGTTGGCCTTGCCGACGCTGACGTAGCCCGCCCCCTCCAGCCGCGCGACCGCCTCGGCGCTGGCGTCGGGCACATGCTCGGCGAAGATCGCCGAGCCGTAGGTCGTGCGCACCCCGGCGGTGTCGAACAGGTCCTTCACCGCGAGTCGCTGCGCGCCGGGCGCGGCCGGCGTCGCGGTGATGAAGACGTCGTTCACAGCTCGGCGAGGGCGCCCTCGAGCGCCGCCTTCAGCCGCGCGACCGGCGGGTCGAGCGCGCGGTCGGCGGTGATGCCGAAGCCGAACTGGCCGTCGTAGGACAGCACGCCGACGTTCAGGCCCTGGTCGCCGGGGTTCAGCGGGACGACGGGCACAGCCGCGCGGACCTGTGAGCCGTTGAGATACAGCGGGAACTGCGGCCCCGGGACGTTCGAGACGACGACGTTGAACGGGCTGCGGTCGCCGGTCACCGGACTCGCCACGACCGCCGCGCGGGCGAGTGCCGACGCCATCAGCGGCGGCGCGAAGCCGCCGGCGCCGACCATCAGCGCGCCGGCCTGCACCTTCGCCGAGCCCTTGATCGCGGTCATCCGCTCGCTGATCAGCGCGATGCGCCGCAGCAGGTCGGGCTCGCCGACGGGGAGGTCGACGAACACGATCGAGATCTCGTTGCCCTCGGCAGGCGCGTCGCCGGTGTCCTTGCGCACGCTGACGGGAACGAGTGCGACGGGATCGCGCGGCAGTCGCGCCGCGTCGACGCCGGCCTCGGCGAGGTACGTCGCGAGCATCCCGCTGACGATCGCGAGCACCGCGTCGTTGATCGATCCCCCGCCGCGCTTGCCGGCTGCCTTGACGTCGTCCAGCGCGGCCCCGACGAACGCCCATGACCGGTTCGGCGTGATCGGCCGGTTGAACGGCAGCTCGGGCGCGGCCGGGCGGACGCGCGCGAGCTCTGAGACGAGATCGGTCGCGCGCTTGAGGTCGCCGGCGGCGGTGCTCGGGCGCAGCTCCAGCAGGCGATCGGAGGCCTCGAGCGTCCAGCGCCGCGCGCGCCGGATCGGCGACGTCGCGATCTTCGCGACATGGCGCTTGGGGTCATACGGCCGCGGCGTCCACGGCTCGGCCGGCGCCTCGATCGGCGTCGGCTCCGGCGTCGCGTCGACGAGCAGCATGATCGCCCCGAGCGCGGCCATGCCGTCGACGAGGGCGTGGTGCATCTTCGGGATCACCGCGATGCGCCCGTCCTGAAGGCCGTCGACGAGGTGCAGCTCCCACAGCGGCCGCGAGCGGTCCATCTTGCGTGACGCCTCGCGCCCGACGAACGCCTCGAGCTCCTCGACCGATCCCGGTGCGGGCAGCGTGGCGCTGCGCACGTGCCAGCCGACGTCGAAGTGCTCGTCGTCGACCCAGACGGGGTGGGCGACGCCGAGGGGCGCCTCCTCAAGGCGCTGGCGATAGCGCGGCAGCAGATGCAGGCGCTCCTCGATGCGCCGGCAGACGGCGTCGTAGGTGAGGCCCGGGCCGCCGTCGGCGATCATCACGCCGGCAACCGCCATCGTGATCGGCCCGCGCTCGGTGTTCAGCGACGAGCGGTCGGCGGCGGAGAGGGACTCGGGCACGGCGCGATTCTCGCCTGCCCGCACCGCGGGCGCCAGCTCAGCAGCCGCAGACGCGGCGGAAGATGTCGCGCAGCACGCGCTGGTCCTCCGTCGACAGCTCGTCGAACGCCTGCGGCGGCGTGTCGATGCGCGCGCAGATCGCCTGGCGCACGCGCTCGCCCTCCGGCGTGAGGACGAGGTGCTTGACGCGGCGGTCGTGGCTGGCCGCGGTGCGCGCGACGAGGCCGCGGCCCTCGAGCCGGTCGACGATGCCGGTGACGTTGGAGTTGTCGCACATCAGGCGCTCGGCAAGGAAGCGCATCGGCGCCGGCGTCCCGGGCTCCAGCGAGCGCAGGGCCATGACCTGCGGCATCGACAGCTCGAACTCCGCGGCCGTCGCGTGAAAGCGCTTCTTCTCGTTCTGCATGAGCTGGCCCATGAGGATCCAGGCCTCGCTCACGGCAGACAAGCGGGTGGTGCTCGCCATCGCGAAGCCGATGGTACTTGCTTGCGACGATGGTTGACAACCTCAATCATCCTTGGCTAGCCTCGCGCGTCATGCACGCGGACAACGGCATCCTCGTCTCGCAGCTCGCGCGTGAGTTCAAGGGCGGCATCCGGGCCGTCGACGGGATCGATCTCGAGGTCGCTCCCGGTGAGATCTACGGCTTCCTCGGGCCCAACGGCGCCGGCAAGTCCACGACCGTGCTGATGCTCACGACGCTGCTGCCGCCGACCGGCGGGCGCGCGACCGTCGCCGGCTTCGACGTCGCCACGCAGGGGCCGGCCGTGCGCCGCCAGATCGGCGCCGCACTGCAGGAGGTCGCGCTGGACAACTTCCTCACCGGCTGGGAGCACATCGACCTGCAGGGCGGCCTGCACGGCATGTCCAAGACCGAACGCCGCAAGGCCGGCGGCGCGCTGCTCGAGCGCGTCGGCCTCAGCGACGCGGCCGAGCGCCGCGTCGGCGGCTACTCGGGCGGCATGCGGCGGCGCCTGGACCTCGCGCTGGCACTGCTGCACGGGCCCGCCCTGCTGTTCCTCGACGAGCCGACGACCGGGCTGGATCCGCAGAGCCGCAGCGCGCTGTGGGAGGAGGTCGGGCGGTTGTCCAAGGAGGACGGCATGACGGTGTTCCTGACGACGCAGTACCTCGAGGAGGCCGACGTGCTCGCCGATCGCGTCGGGATCATCGACCGCGGGCGGATCGTCGCCGAGGGCACGCCGGCCGCGCTGAAGGCCGACGTCGGGCGCCCCAGCGTCGAGGCCGTGCCGACCGACCCGACGAAGCGCGACGCGGTGGCCGAGGTCCTCGCCCGCTTCGGCGAGCCGGCGGCGGCCTCGCCGAAGGGTGTCGCGGTCCGCCTCGCCGGCGGCGCGGACGAGCTGTCTGACGTGGTGCGCGCGCTGGACGCCGCCGACCTGCAGATCGCAGACCTGCAGCTGCACCGGCCGTCGCTTGACGACGTCTTCCTCGCGAAGACCGGGCGCTCGCTGGAAGGGGCGGCCGCCGAGGAAGACGCCGCCGCCGAGCCTGAGCCGGTCGGCGCCTGATGGCAGCCGCGCTACGCCAGGTCGGCTTCATCGCGCGGCGGTCGCTGAACAAGGTGCTGCGCCAGCCGTTCCTGATCGTGCCGTCGCTGACGTTCCCGCTGTTCTTGATGGCGGTGAACTCCGGCGGCCTGAACGCCGTGACCAAGCTGCCCGGGTTCCCGACGGACTCCTACGTGAACTTCGCGCTGGCGCTGACGTTCCTGCAGGGGGCGCTGTTCTCAGCGATCAACGCCGGGACCGAGCTTGCGACCGACATCCAGCACGGCTTCCTCAATCGCCTGCAGCTCACGCCGCTGCGCCGGTGGGCGGTGCTGATCGGGCAGATGACCGGCGCGCTGGCGATCGGCGCGATCGGCGCGGTCGCCTACATCCTCGTCGGCCTCGCGGGCGGCGCGCACCTGGAGGCCGGTGTCCCCGGGGTGTTCGTGCTGTTCGCGCTGGCGATGGTCGTCGCCTTCGCGATGGGCTCGGTCGGCGCGGCGATGGCCGCGGCCAGCGGCTCGGCCGAGGCGGTGCAGGGCCTCTTCCCGCTGCTGTTCGTGCTGCTGTTCCTGTCGTCGGCGTCACTGCCGCGCGAGGTCATCGAGATCGACTGGTTTCGCACCGTCGCGACGTACAACCCGCTGAGCTACCTCGTCGAGGGGCTGCGCAGCCTGATCATCACGGGCTGGGACACAGAGGCGCTGTGGAAGGCGTTCGCGACGGCGGTCGGCATCGCGGTGCTCGGCCTCGGCGTCGCGTCGCAGGCGCTGAAGACGCGCATGGGGCGCACCTGATGCGCCCCGAGTTCCGCAACGTCGCGCGCGCTGTCGCGATCCGCAGCCTCAAGCTGACGTTCAAGAACCCGGCGCTGATCGTCCCGTCGATCCTGTTCCCGCTGATCTTCTTCGTCGCCTTCGCCGGCGGCCTGTCGAGCGTCGGCAACGCGCCGGGCTTCGAGTACGGGCCCGGCTACACCGCGTTTCAGTTCTGCTTCGTGTTCCTGCAGTCCGCGGCGTTCGGCGGCATCTTCACCGGCTTCGGCATCGCCGCGGACTTCGAGTCGCAGTTCACGCGGCGCCTGTTCATCGCCGCGCCGCAGCGCACCGGGCTGATCGCCGGCTACGCGCTGGCCGCGCTCGGGCGCTACGCGTTCACGTCGACGATCATCACGATCGCGGCGCTGATCTCCGGCATGGAGGTCGGGGGCGGCGCCGTCGACCTCTTCGGGCTTGCTGCGCTCGGGGTGCTCGTCAACCTGTCGGCGACGATGTTCGGCGCCGGGCTGGCGATGCGCGCGAAGACGATCCAGATCGCGCCGCTGATGCAGATGCCGGTGTTCCTCGTGCTGTTCCTTGCCCCGGTGTACGTGCCGCTGGACCTGCTCGAGGGCTGGATCTCGACGCTTGCGAACCTCAACCCGGCGACGGCGATCCTCGAGGCCGTGCGCGGCTTCATGGCCGGCACGCCCGACCACGCGGGACTGGCCTTCGGCTGCGGGGCGGCGATGGTCGCGCTGCTGGTCGTCTTCGCGGTCCGCGGGCTGCGGCGCGCCGAGGCCGGCGAGTAGCGCGGGCGTCACGGGGTAAGCTCGCGGCCGACGTGACCACCGCGGAGGCGCGCCAACTCGACCCCGAGGCACTCGGCGACCACATCGACCGCCTCTATCGCGCCGCGTGGGCGCTCACGGGATCGCGCAGCGATGCCGAGGACCTTGTGCAGGACACCTACCTGAAGGTCCTCGCCAAGCCGCGGTTCCTGCGCAACGACGACGACCTCGGCTACCTCATGCGCGTCTTGCGCAACACCTTCTACTCCCAGCGCCGCACCGCGGCACGCCGCCCGCAGACCCAGGAGGTCGAGGAGGACTTCGACGCGCCCGACCCGCGGGCCGGTCAGCGGCCCGAGGAGGCGGTCGTCACGCGCGAGGTCTTCGCCGTCATCGCCGCATTGGCGCCCGACTTCCGCGATGCGCTCGTCGCCGTCGACCTCGTTGGCCTGAGCTACGGGGAGGCCGGCAAGCTGCTCGGCGTCAAGGAGGCGACGATCACGAGCAGGCTGTACCGCGCGCGGGCCCAGGTGGCGCGCGGGATGGAATCGGGTCCGGAAGGCGTCTCTGTGAGCGGGGGGACTTGACCGACATGGACCACGACCTGACGCCCGAGGAGCTCGCGGCCGCTGAGCGCGGACGTCTGCTGGTGGCCGCGGCCGCCTCCGAGGAGCGCGCGCCGCTGGCGCTGCGCGAGCGCATCGAGACGCAGCGCACGCGGGGCGTGGGCCGCGGAACGCTGCTGCGCACGTTCGCGCCGGTCGGCGCCGGCCTCGCCGCGCTCGTCGTCGCGATGGTCGTCGTCTTCTCCGGTGGCAGCGGTCCACCGTCGGTCAGCGCCGTCTCGCTGTTGTCCCTGCGCGGACCCGCGCTCGCCGCGCCCGCGCCGCAGCCCGACAACCCGTCGCTCTTGCGCACCGAGGTCGACGGCGTCGCCTTCCCCGAGTGGGGCGAGCTGAGCTGGGACACCAGCGGCGCCCGTCGCGACACGCTCGAGGACCGCGAGATGACCACCGTCTTCTACACCGGCAAGAGCGGCGCGCAGATCGGCTACACGATCGTCTCGGGCGAGGCGCTCGACGTGCCCGACGGCCGGCGCGCGACGGTCAACGGGGTGGCGCTCACCGTCGTCGAGGACGGCGGCCGGCGGATCGTCACGTGGCAGCGGGACGGCCACACCTGCGTCCTCTCCGCTCCGGTCAACGTCCCGGCCCCCAGGCTGCTCGAGCTCGCCGCCTGGAAGGGCGGCGGCGACGTGCCGTTCTAGGCTCGCTTCGCCGGCCGGCCCTGCGCCGGCGGGCCCTGCTGGGCCGTCGCCTGGCGAACAGCGCATTGACGGCAAGGTGTTGCCGGGTTCTTTTGTTGGTGCTGGGACGGCTGTCGTCGCGCCTCGCGTCGGAATCTCGTGGTGCTTGGCGCGTTAACGGGTGCGGTCCGGGGTGGTCTCCTTGGAAGGGGCTAGCCGTGGCTAGCGATTTGCTAGCTGGGGTGAGGCGGGCTGGGTTCCGCGGAGACCGGGTTTGTTGGTTCCCTCTCATCATTGAGAGGGAGAGATCTGCAGAGCACTGTCGAGCGTATAGGTGCTCGAACTCGCTGGGCGGGATGTCGCCGAGGGACTCGTGTAGGCGCTCGTTGTTGAACCAGGCGACCCATTCGACGATCGCCAGCTCGAGCTGTGTCGCGGGTCCGCCAGACGCGGTCGGCGATCAGCTCGGTCTTGAAGGTGTCGACGAAGCTTTCGGCCATCGCGTTGTCGTAGGCGTCGCCGACCGAGCCGATCGAGCTCAGAACGCCGTGGTCATCGAGCTCCTGCTGGAAGTCGAAGCTCGTGTATTGGCTGCCGGCGTCGCTGTGATGGATGAGCTCGACGTCGGCGCCGTGCTGGCGCCGGGTCGAGCGCCATGCGCAGCGCGTCGAGGACGAGGTCGGTGCGCATGTTGGTGGAGAACTGCCAGCCGACCACCCTGCGCGAGAACGCGTCGAGGACGAAGCTGAAGAAGACCACGCCCTCCCAGCAGCGCAGGTAGCTGAAGTCCGCGACCCACAGCTCGTCGGGGCGCTCCGCGGTGAAGTTGCGGTCGACCAAGTCTGGTGGCCGCGATGCGGCCGGGTCCGGGGTCGTGGTGCGCCAGGGCTTGCCGCGACGCTTGGCGCCCTGCAGGCCGTGCTTGCGCATCAGCCGCTTGACGCGATCGCGGCCGACGTCGACGCCGGCGCGCTGCAGGGCCAGCCAGGTCTTGCGGTAGCCGTAGGCGCCGTAGTTGCGCTCGGCGACCTGCTCGATCAGCTCCAGCAGCCGCTCGTCCTCGAGGCCCGCTGGGAGCGGCGGCCGGTGGCGCGGTGATAGTAGGCGGACGCCGACACGCCCAGGGTCCTGCAGATCGGCTCGACCCCGAAGCGAGCGCGGTGCTCGTCGATGAACGCGCTCACTTCGTTCGGTCTTGGTCGAGCTCGGTCGCGAAAAACACGCTGGCGGCCTTGAGGATCTCGTTGGCGCGGCGCAGCTCGAAGTTCTCCTTGCGTAGCTCCTTGATCTCCTCGCGCTCCGCCGCCGTGGGCAGATCGGGGCGCAGCCCCTCGTCGGCCTCCTTCTGGCGCACCCACTTGCGCAATGTCTCCGACGGGATCCCCAGATCCCTGGCGACATGCGCGATCGGACGGCCGGACTCGATGACGACCCTGGCGCCGCGGTCAAGCAGCTCGGGCGGGTACTTCCTCGGGCGAGACATCAGAACGGATGCTTCCTCTCTGCGCGGATGGCTCCCGCGCTTCGAGGTCTCCGTCAAACCCAGCCTGCCGTTCCAGCGGGGCGTGTAGGGCGGCGGGGTGATGTGCCTGGCGCCGTGCTGATGCAGCAGCTCTGCAAACGCGCTGCTCTTGGTGTAGGCGAAGGCGTTGTCGCTGATGACCGCGCGCACAGGCCCGCAGCCTTGCTCACAGAACCACGGGATCGCCCGGGCGAGGGTCGCGGCGACGGTGTCGGCGTTCTTGTGCTGTGCAGCTCGGCGTAGACCAACCTGGTGTGGTCATCGATGACGCCGATGACGACCGTGTCACGCTTGCTGGCGCGGTCGCGCTGGCGGCGATCGCCGGTGGCCCAATGCCCGGGCTTGTCGAACTTGGGCAGCTTCAATGCGTCGATGTGCAACAGCGCCCCGGCGTCGGCCCACTCATAGCGCTTGGCCGCCGGCCGCGGCCGCTGGGGCTGCGCGTAGACACCGTGGCGCTTTAGGACCTTGCCGATGCTCGAGCGATGCCGACCGCCGCAAAGCACCGGCAAGCGCATCTCACCCCAACCGGTCTTAGCGCGCGCATCGAGGATCTGCTGCTCGACCTGCGCGCTCAACTGCCACGGACACGACCGCGGCACCGGCCGCCTGGGCGCCAAGCAACTGAAGTCCTGGCGCTCGGCCTCATCGGCCTGCAGCCAACGGTCGCACTGCGTCTTGACCGTCGTCGGCGAACACGCCAACGCGACAGCGATCTGACGCAACGACTCGCCCGCCTGGCGGCGCTGGACCATCTCAATCCGCGCCGCCAGTCCGAAACGACATCTACGGTCCTGCATGTCCGGTTCTCCTTTGGAAGCTGGGATGGATCGCACCTCTCAGCCTCCGCGGAGGACCGGACATCTCTCCCTCTCTAGATCAACCCACCCGTTCAGCAGGTCCGTGAGCACGACAGCTAGCCCTGTGCTGAGAGCACTACCGGGCGCCGGGCTCGCTGATGTTCACGGCGTCGCCGACGCGCAACGTCGCGGCCGCGCGGGGGCGGGCGTTGATGCCGAAGCGCATGCTGTGCTCGCGCGTGAGGTGGCGCAGGAGGTCCGCCCACCTCTCCTGGGTGTCGGGGTCGCGGGTGGGGATCACGCAGCGCTCGCACGGGTGCAGCAGGTCGAGCGTCGTCTCGCCGATCGACAACGTGCGCCGCTCCCATCCCTCCTCGGCGAACGCCGGCGCATCGAGGGCGACGTGGACGTTCGTGCGAAAGCGGCGCAGGTCGAGCGGCGCGCCGAGCTCGGCCTCGACGGCGCGCAGCGTCGCCTCGGTCGTGATCAGCAGCGAGTCGCCGAGGTCCTGCTGGCCGCTTGCGTCACGGCGCAGCTGCACCTCGCGCCCGAGGTCCTGCGCGAGCGCCGCGGGCAGCGCCGGGTCCGCCCAGGCGTAGCGCTCGCCGTCCGGCGCGGTCAGCTGCGCCGGCGGCGGGTCGGCCGGGTCGGGATCGGCGCCCGCGTAGGACGCCTGCCACGCCAGCAGCCGCGGCGCCTGTCGCGCGGTCAGCCGCCGCGGCGCGCCGCGGTGCACGTCGAACAGCGCGTGCGTGCGATCGCCGGCCGCTCCGCGTGCGTCGATCCGCAGCTGTGGCAGGGCTCGCCGCCCATCGACTTGACCGGCCAGCGGTGCAGCTCGGTGACGGTGCCGCTCGCGACCACGGCCCGACAAGATAGGGCCCGTGATCTTCGTCACCGGCGTGTCGGGGGACCTCGGGCGCACGCTGGCGGCGCAGGGGAACGTCGTCGGCAGCGTGCACACCCGCGCCGCGCCGCCCGGCGTGCGCGCGCACACGCTCGACGTGCGAGATGCTGGAGCGGTGCGCCGGTCACTCGAGACCGAGCGCCCCGCGGTCGTCATCCACACCGCCTACCGCCAGGACGACGACAGCGTCACGCGCGACGGCGCCGCGGTCGTCGCCGCCGAGTCGGCGCGGATCGGCGCGCGCCTGATCCACCTCTCCTCCGACGTCGTCTTCGCGGGCACGCTGGGACGCCCGCTCGCAGAAGACGACGTCCCCGACGCGCCCGGCGGCTACGGCAAGGCCAAGGCCGACGCCGAGCGTCTCGTCGCCGAAGCGCACCCTCATGCGCTCATCGTCCGCACGTCGCTGATCCTGGGAGCCCCCGGCCCGCCACTGCGCCACGAGCAAGCCGCAAACGACCCGACCGCCGTCTTCTTCGATGACGAAGTCCGCTCACCGATCAGCGTCGAGGATCTCGCGCAGGCGCTGCTCGAGCTCGCGACCGACGAGGCGCGGGGGATCCTCCACGTCGCCGGCGCCGACGACGTCACGCGCCTGCAGCTGGCGCTGCTCGTCAACCCCGCGGCGAGCGGCGGTCCCGGCCCGCCAGGCCGCCCGAAAGCCTGCGCGCTGGACAGCAGCCGCGCTCGCGCGCTGCTCAGCACGCCGCTGCGCGGCGCTCGCGAGATCCTGCGTTGACATACCGGTCAGCATTCAGATACCGTCCGGTATATGACTTTGCCCGGCGGTCCGCGGATGTCGTTGCCGATGCAGTCGCTGGGGTGGGGGCTCAGGCCGGTGCCGTTCATCCTCCGCGCCCAGCAGAAGTACGGCGACACCTACACGATCCGCATCGCCGGAGAGCCGCCATGGGTGATGCTCGGCCATCCCGACGCGGTCAAGGAGGTCTTCACCGGCTCGCCCGACAAGCTGCTCGCCGGCGAGGCCAACCAGATCCTCCGCCCGATCCTGGGCGACCGCTCGGTGCTGCTGCTCGACGGGCGCGAGCACATGCGCGAGCGCAAGCTGCTGCTGCCGCAGTTCCACGGCGCGCGGATGCAGCGCTACGGCGACCTGATGCGCGAGATCGCCGAGGAGGAGATCACCGGCTGGCCCGCGGGCGCCCCGTTGCAGCTTGCGCCGCGGATGCAGGCGGTCACGCTCGAGATCATCCTGCGCGCGGTCTTCGGCGTCCGCGACGCCGCGCGCCTCGACGCGCTGCGCGCCGGCCTGCGCGAGCTGCTGGACTTCGTCACCGATCCGCGCACGTTCGTCGTCGTCGCCGCCCTCGGCATCAACCGCGCGACGAAGGTCCCGGTCTTCCGCAAGACGGTCGAGGCGGTCGACAGGCTGATCTACGAGGAGATCGCCGCACACCGCGCCGCCGACGACCTGCACGAGCGCGGCGACATCCTCTCGCTGCTGCTGCAGGCCACCCATGAGGACGGCCAGCCGATGACCGATGTCGAGCTGCGCGACGAGCTGCTGACGCTGCTCGTCGCCGGCCACGAGACCACCGCGACGGCGCTGTCCTGGGCGATCGAGCGCCTGCTGCGCACCCCGGACGCCTACGAGCGCCTGCGCGAGGAGGCCGACGGCGATCAGAGCGCCTACGCCGAGGCCGTCGGCTACGAGACCCTGCGGCTGCGTCCCGTCCTCCCCGTCGTCCTACGCAAGCTCACCGAGGACATGACGATCGCCGGCCACGAGCTGCCCGCGGGGACGACGGTCGCCCCCTGCATCGTGATGGTCCACCGCCGCGCCGACGTCTACCCCGAGCCGCACGCCTTCCGCCCGGAGCGCTTCCTCGAGACGAAGCCCGGCACCTACACGTGGATCCCCTTCGGCGGTGGCGTGCGCCGCTGCCTCGGCGCCGCGTTCGCGCTCTACGAGCTGCAGATCGTGCTGCAGGCGATCGTCCGCAGCGCCGACCTGCGCGTGGTCGACCCGGCGCCCGAGGGCGTCGCCCGGCGCGCGATCACGCTCGCGCCGCGCCAGCGCACGACGGTCATCGCGGCACCGCGCCGCGTCCGCGAGCCGGTGGCTGCGTGACGCGGCTGACGCGCAAGGAGCAGCAGGCCAACACGCGCGCGTGCCTGCTCGAGGCGGCGGCGAGGGTCGTCACCCGCCGCGGCCTGCACGGCGCGTCGCTCGAGCAGGTCGCGACCGAGGCGGGCTACACAAAGGGTGCGATCTACGCGAACTTCGGCTCGCGCGAGGAGCTCTTCCTAGCGCTGCTCGACGACCGCCTGCGCGATCGCAGCGACGTGCTCGACGAGGAGCTGCACAGCTCGGGCACCCCGGAGGAGCACGCGCGCGCCGGCGGCGCCGAGTTCACCGAGTACCTCTCCCGGGAGCCCGAGTGGGAGCGCCTGTTCTTCGAGTTCGCCATCCAGGCCGCGCGCGACGAGACGTTTCGCGAGCAGCTGCTCGCACGCTGGTCGGGGCTCGTCGAGCGCATCGCTACCGCCATCGAGGACTACGTCGGGCGCGTGGGAATCGAGCCACCGGGCCCGATCGACGCCTTCGCGCTGATGATCTTCACGATGTCAAACGGCGTCGCCCTGCAACGCCTCCTCGATCCCGAGGGCGTGCCCGACGACCTGCTCTCCGACATGCTCGAGCTGCTGACGCTCGGCGCGCTCGCCAAGGCACAGGCCGAGGCCTGATCGGACATGCCGGTCGCGATCCTCTTCACCGACCTCGTCGACTCCACCGAGCTGCTGGAGCGGCTCGGCGACGAGGCGGCGCAGCGGCTCTGGCGCCGGCACCTCGCGCTGCTGCGCGCCGCCGTGCGCGAGCATCGCGGCCGCGAGGTCAAGAGCCTCGGCGACGGGCTGATGGTGAGCTTCCGCGAGCCCGCCGCCGCGGTCGCGTGCGCCGAGGCGATGCAGCGCGCCGTCGCCGCCGGCGAGGACCGCGTGCAGCTGCGCATCGGCATCGCCCACGGCGACGCGCTGCGCGAGGGCGAGGACTACTTCGGGCGCCCGGTCGTGATCGCCCGCAGACTATGCGACCAGGCGCGCGCCGGCGAGGTCCTCGTCTGCGACGTCACCCGCGCCGCCCTCGCCGACGGTCCGCAGCGCCTCGAACCGCGCGGCCCGCTGTCGCTCAAGGGCCTGCGCGAGCCCATCCGGGCGAGCGCTGTGCGGCTCATGCTGCGAGCGCCGTAACCCGGCGTTACCCCGCCCTCTGCACGGGCAGGGCAATTGCATCGCCAAGAAGAACGAACAACACAGACCTGCTCGAGACGCTGCGCGCCGGCGCAACGCGCGCGCACGCAGCGACGCCGCCAAGCGCGGCGCGCGCACCCGCGCGAAGGCCTGAGCCGCGCGCCCGCGGGGCGCAGCCAGAACGACGAAGGGCCCGGCTGAGCCGGGCCCTTCGCAAAGCACAGCGGTTTGGAGACCGCTGCTTACATCATGCCGCCCATGCCACCCATGTCGGGCATGCCGCCGCCACCGCCGCCATCGTTGTCCTGCACCTCGGCGACGATCGCCTCGGTGGTCAGGATGTTCTTGGCGATCGACGCGGCGTTCTGCAGCGCGGAGCGCGTGACCATCGCCGGGTCGATGATGCCGGCCGCGACGAGATCGACGATCTCGCCGGTCGACGCGTCCAGGCCGAAGCCCTTCTTGGACTTGCGCACGTCGTTCACCACAACCGAGCCCTCGAGGCCCGAGTTCTGGGAGATCTGACGCAGCGGCTCCTCGAGCGCGCGCTTGATGATCTGCGCGCCCGTCTTGTCGTCGCCCTCGAGCAGGTCGAGGTCGATCGCGTCGGCCGCACGCAGCAGCGTGGCGCCACCGCCCGCGACGATGCCCTCCTCGAGGGCCGCGCGGGTCGCCTGCAGCGCGTCCTCGACGCGGTGCTTCTTCTCCTTCATCTCCGTCTCGGTGGCCGCGCCGACCTTCACGACGGCAACGCCGCCGGACAGCTTGGCGAGGCGCTCCTGGAGCTTCTCCCGATCGAAGTCGGAGTCGGTGTTCTCGACCTCGGCCTTGATCTGGTTGATGCGGCCCTTGATCGCCTCGGCGTCACCGTTGCCATCGATGATGGTCGTGGTGTCCTTGGCGACGACGACGCGACGCGCGCGCCCGAGCTGGGAGATCTGGGTGTTCTCCAGCTTGAGACCCATCTCCTCGGTGATGACCTCGCCACCGGTGAGGATCGCGATGTCCTCGAGCATGCGCTTGCGGCGGTCGCCGAAGCCCGGCGCCTTGACCGCGACACCGGTGAAGGTGCCACGCAGCTTGTTGACGACGAGCGTCGCGAGGGACTCACCCTCGACGTCCTCGGCGATGATCAGCAACGGCTTGCCGGACTGGATGACGGCCTCGAGGACCGGCAGCACGTCGCGGACGGAACCGATCTTCTGGTTGGCGATGAGGACGTAGGGATCCTCCAGCGTCGCCTCCATGCGGTCCTGGTCGGTGACCATGTAGGGCGAGATGTAGCCCTTGTCGAACTGCATGCCCTCGGTGAACTCGAGGTCCATGCCGAACGTCTGGCCCTCCTCGACGTTCACGACGCCGTCCTTGCCGACCTTCTCGATCGCGTCGGCGATGACGTCGCCGATCTCGTCGTCGCCGGCGGAGATCGTCGCGACGCGAGCGATCTGGTCCTTGCCGGAGATCTCCTTGGACTGCTCGGCGATGGCGGTGACGACCTGGTCGACGGCCTTCTCGATGCCGCGCTTGAGACCAAGCGGGTTGGCACCGGCGGCGACGTTCTTCAGACCCTGGCGGACGATCGCCTGGGCGAGCACCGTTGCGGTCGTCGTGCCGTCACCGGCAACGTCGTTGGTCGCCGTGGCGACCTCGCGGACGAGCTGGGCGCCCTGGTTCTCGAAGACGTCCTCGACCTCGATCTCACGAGCGATCGTGACACCGTCGTTGGTGATCGTCGGGGCGCCGAACTTCTTGTCGAGGACGACGTAGCGGCCCTTGGGGCCGAGCGTGACCTTGACGGCGTTGGCAACCGCGTCCACGCCGTTCTGCAGCGCGTTGCGGGCCTCGATGTCGTACTTCAGTTCCTTGTGAGCCATGTGGGTCTCCTAGGACTCGATCTTCGCGAGAACGTCGGACTCGCGAAGGACCAGGAGGTCCTCGCCGTCGACCTTGATTTCCGTGCCGCCGTACTTGCTGTACAGCACTTCGTCACCGGCGGTGACGTCGAGCGGGATGCGCTTGCCGTCGTCGTCGATCTTGCCGTCGCCGACGGCCAGGACCTTGCCCTTCTGGGGCTTCTCCTTGGCCGTGTCGGGGAGCAGGATGCCGCTGGCGGTCGTCTGCTCCTCGTCGATGGCCTGGACGATCAAGCGATCGCCGAGAGGCTTGAGGTTCATCGAAATCGGTCCTCCGATTGAGGGATAGTCGAACTACAGGTCTGTTGGCACTCCTATGACGAGAGTGCCAACCGGCGTCCAATGTAGCGATCCCCGGAGAAAAGTGTCAACCGCCGTTGGCACTCCGTTTACACGAGTGCCAGGATTCGCTGCGCGACGTCGCGCATCAGCTGTGGCGGCAGCTCGTGGCCGACGCCCTCCCAGGTGACGAGTTGCGCCCCGGGAATGCCCGCGACGAGCGCCTGCGCGTGCTCGTAGGGAAAGATCGCATCCTCGGTGCCGTGCATGACGAGCGTCGGCGCGCCGATCTCGCCGAGCCGGTCCAGGCGCGACGTCGCGGTCTGCAGCGCGTGGCCGTGTCCGCCGCTGGGGTTGACCCCGCGCGCCTCGTCGGCGACGCAGAGGCGGCGGTAGTAGCCCTCGTCGAAGGGGTACCTGCTGCCCGCCAGGGCGCGGCAGAACGCAACCGTCGCCTCGACGCCGCCCGCATCCCAGTCGATGCCGGCCAGGACGGTCTCGTCGGTGCCGGCGAGGCGCTCGTCGGGGCCTGGCGTGGTCGCGAGCAGCACGAGCGAGCGCACCCGCTCGGGCGCCTGCAGCGCGACGAGCTGGGCGATCATCCCGCCCATCGAGACGCCGACCACGTGGGCGTCGGCGATCTCCAGCGCGTCGAGCAGCTCGAGCGCGTCGGTCGCCATCTCCTCGAGCGCATAGGGCTCGGTGACGTACTCCGACAGCCCGGTGTCCCGGTTGTCGTAGACGATGACGCGCCGGCCGCCTGCCGCGAGCGCGTCGACGAGCTCCGTGGGCCACCAGAGCAGCGAGCCCTCGCCGCCTTGGATCAGCAGCGTCGGTTCGCCGGCGCCGTGTTCTTCGTGGTAGATGTGAGGCATGGGCGGTGAGACTGCCCTTGCGGGCAGAACTCATCGCCTCAATTCTGGGCGCCGCCGATGCCGCGCAGGCGATCGGTGACGTTCGGCGGGTTGTCGATGATCTGGGAGAAGCGCACGACGGTGACGGTGTCGTCCATCGTGACCGGCTTGCCGTAGATCTGCTCGAGGAAGTGGATGAGCTCCTCGTGCCGGCGGAACTCGGGGTTGTCGTGCTCGATGTCGCGCGGCGTGAGGTCCTTCACGCGCTTGACCTCGACCTGGTCGATGACCGCGTCGAAGATCTTCTCGCGGGGCGAGTGCTGGTAGCCGATCGTGACCAGCACCGCCTGGTTCTTGCGGTACTTGTGGGACTTGTCGCCGAGCCGGATCGTCGCCGTCTTGCGTCCGCGCTTGAGCTGGTCGGCGAACAGGGTCGAATAGAAGTTCAGGACCTGCATGGGGTCTGAGGACCCTACCCGGTGGCCTGAGTCCGCGACAGGGCGCGCTCGACCATCTCGCGCTCACCTTCGTAGCTCAGCGCGGTCGCGGCCTCGGCCAGCGGCATCCAGCGCGCGTCCTCGACCTCGTGGTCGTGGTCGTCGACCTGTCCGGAGACGTACTCGAGCAGGAAGAACGACACGACCTTCTGGATCCGCTTGCCCTTGCGCTGGTACCAGTAGCGCACGTCGCCGAGCTTCTCGACGAAGCGGCCGTCGACCCCCGCCTCCTCGCGAACCTCGCGCAGCGCGGCGTCCAGCGGCGTCTCATCGCCGTCGGGGTGGCCCTTCGGCAGCGCCAGGACCTTGGAGCCGTCGGCCGCGCGCTTGACAGGCACGATCACCACGCACTCGCCGTCGCGGACGACCACGCCGCCCGCCGAGAACTCCTGTGCCGCCATGCGACCTGAACCTAATAGATGTACCGGCCCAGCGCAGCCGGATCGTGCACCGTGATCCGGCCGCGGCCCTGGCTGAGGACGCCGGCGCGCTCGAGCACGGCGAGGAAGCGCGATGCCGACTCGCGGCTGGAGCCGGCGAGCTGGGCGATGTCTGACTGCGTGATCGTGACGAGCACGTGATCCTCGCCGGCGCCCTCGGCCTGGGCCTGGGCGACGAGCTGGCCGAGCACGCCCGCGACGCGGCTCTGGACGGTCTGGAAGGACTGACGGGCGAGGCGCTCGTTGGCCTCGCGCAGGCGCCGGCCGAGGCCGACGACGAGCTTCGCGGCGATGTCGGAGTGCGTCTGCAGCAGGCGGCGCATGTCCGCGCCGAGGATCGCGATGCACTCGACGTCGTCGAGCGTCTCGACCGTCGCCGAGCGCTTCTCGTCGTCGAACATCGCCAGCTCTCCGAAGATGTCGCCGGGGCCGAAATGAGCGAGCGAGATCGAGCGGCCGTCGGCGTTTGCGCGCATCGCGCGGGCGTGGCCGGCGGCCAGGATGTAGCACGTGTCCGAGTCGTCGCCCTCGCGGAAGATGATGTGGTTGGCGGCAAAGCGCCGCATGACCGCGACCTGGGCGATGTGCTCGAGGTCTGCCTCCGTGAGCGCGGAGAAGACCGGGACCTGGCCGAGGTAGCCCCACGTTCCCCTGTGACACCGGTGTTGCCACGAGGGTGGTTCTACACGATCAGGCGGCGTCCAGGGCACCTTCGCGCCGGCGCCGGCGTGCCGCGCGGCCGCCGAGGACGCCCAGCACGCCGAGCAGTGACAGCGGCACGAGCACGGCCAGTGCGATCAGCAGGACGCCTGCGGCGACCTCGAGCACGCGCACGGCGTCCCCGGCGGCGTCGCCGGGCGACCAGTCGCCACCGCCGCCGGGCGCGGCCGAGGCCTTGCCGCGGGCGACGACCTCGACGCTGATCGTCGCCAGGTCGGCGCGGCGGCGCAGCGCGGCGAGCTGGCCCTTGTACTGGGCGATCTCGGAGCGGTTGAGGCGGATCCGCGCGCGCAGCGAGGCGATGTGCCCGGGCGTGGTCGCTTTCGCGAGCGCGCGCAGCAGGGCCTTGCGCTCGGCGCGCGCGTCGGAGAGCTGCTCCTCGGCGGAGACGAACGCGCCCGTGATGTCGCGGCTGGACTGGTCCAGGGCGACGATGTGGCCGAGCTTTGAGAGCTGGCTGGTCGCCGCGTCCAGACGCTTGGTCGGGATGCGCAGCGTGAAGCTCGCCGAGCCGCCGCGCTCGCGCGCCGCGACCTGGGAGTCGGCGACGTAGCCGCCGAGGCGCTGGGTCGTTCGCACGACGCCGTCGGCAGCCTCCTCGAGCTGGCCCGCGCCGACGCGCAGCGTCAGCTCCACGCCGCGCTCGACCTTGCGGTCGCGGCGCAGCGTGTCGGGCGCGGTGGGGGCCGGCTCGGGCAGCACGGTGCCCGGGGCGGCCTGCTTGGAGCTGCGCGCGGCGTCCTCGTCGCCCGAGGCACCGGCGCTGCCGCCGGCGGCGTCCTGGAACGGCGCGGCCGACTGCGGCGCGGCCTCGCTCGTGGCGGCGGTGTCGCCACCGCTGAGCGTCTGCGTGACGCCGGTCGTCGAGTCGTCGCGCAGCGCGCTGCCGGCGACGAGCAGGGCGACCCCTACCGTCGCCGCGGCGCCCATCGCCGGGAGCGCCCAGCGGGGCAGGCCGCGGCGCTCGTCGCGCTTGGCGCGCTTGCCGGGAAACCCGGCGGCCGCCTGCTCCTCCAGGCGCGTCTTCAGCGCGAGCGGCATCGGTGCGGCGGTCGCGCGAATGTCCTCGGCGAAGAGGGCCTCGAGCTCCTCGAGCTCGGCGGCGATCTGGGGGTCGAGCGTGTTCATGAGCAGGCCTTCCGGAGCTTGGTGAGGGCACGATGGACGCGGGTGCCGGCGTTGGACTCGGAGATACCGAGCACGCCGCCGATCTCGGCATAGGACAGTCCGGCGTGGAACTTCAGGGCGATGAGCTCGCGCTCCCGCGGGTCGAGGGCCTCGAGCGCGGCGCGGACGGTCGCTCGGCGCTCGGCGTTCTCGTCCTCGGTGTGCGCGAACGACGCCGCGGGGTCCGCGGGGTCGTGGAGCAGCGCGGCACTGCGCTTGCGGCGCCTGAGCTCGTCAAGCGCCGCGTTGCGGGCGATCGCGAACAGCCACTGGCGCGGCGTCCCCTTGCGGGCGTTGAAGCGCGCGCGCTTGCGATAGGCGCGCTCGAACGCGACCGCGGTGACGTCCTCCGCGGCGGCCTGGTCGTGCACGAGCGTGCGCACATAGGCGAAGACGTCGTCGGCGCACGAACGAAAGAGCGCATCGAACTCGAGGGCGGGTGTGTTCGGAGGTGCGAAGGCCACAGCAACGGTCTCGCTCATGCCGCTACTACGACGATCTGACGGAATCATCACGCCACGGCGTCGCTACTCTGCGCGCGTGCCCTACGGCCGCGCAACCCTGGCCGCATTCCTGCTGCTCGCAGCGCCTGCCGCGGCCGCCCCGAAGCCGCCGTCGATCTACACCTCGAAGCTGCTGTGGGCGACGGTCAACGTGTGCGATACGGCCAAGCGTCCCGACACCGTCGGCATCCGCGCGTCGATGCCCGGCTCGGGGATCGCCAAGGAGCGGATGTACATCCGCTTCCAGCTGCAGTACTACAGCGCCGCCGATACGCGCTGGCACAACATCGGGGAGACCGGCGACAGTGGGTTCATCAGCGTCGGGTCGGCGAAGTTCAAGGCGCGCCAGACCGGGCGCAACTTCGCGGTGAAGCCGCCGTCCAGCGGCTCGTTCATCCTGCGCGGCGCGGTCACCTATGAGTGGCGTCGCGGCGGCGAGGTCGTGCGACGCGCGCGCAAGCGCACGCGCTCGGGGCATCCGAACACGGTCGGCGCGGATCCCAAGGAGTTCAGCTCCTCGCGCTGCGAGATCAGGAAGTAGCCGGGGGTTCCTCCGACCCGGCCGCGAACAGCCGCGGGTCGTTGGTGATGACCCCGGTGACGCCGTCGATCTGCTCCAGGCGCGCGATCTTGCGTGCGTCGTCCACGGTCCAGACGTAGAGCTCGCCGCCGGCCTGCGCGATCGTCCGCGCGAACGCCGGCGTCACCAGTGCCTGGTGGGCCATGATCGCGTCGATCTTGCCGGCGTGCAGCTTGCGTGCGGCGGCGGCGGCGAGGGTGCGGCGCAGGATCTGCAGCGCGAACAGCGCCACGGGGCGCAGGTGCGGGCGGCCGAGGTAGTGGTAGCGGCGCGGCGGCAGCGACCAGCCCAGGCGGATGTCCGGTGCGGCCGCGCGCACGCGGGGCATGATTCGAGCTCCATCGTCGAGATCAGCGCACGCTCGGCGAGGCCGCGCTCGCGCAGCGCGTCGATCACGCGCTGCTCGTAGCCGGCGAGCTTGAGGTTGACGTCGAGCTCGACGCCGGCGAACGCGTCGGAGGCGAAGTGCGCGAGCCCCTGCTCGAGCGTCAGCGCGTCGGGCGGGAGGTGCTGGTAGTCGTGGGCGAGCAGCAGGCGACCGGTGCCGTCGGTGTTCTCGGACAGGACGTCGAACTCGATCATGTTGACGCCGTGGGCGAGCGCGGCGTCAAAGCTCGCGAGCGTGTTGCCCGGCGCGATGTGATCTGCGCCCTTGTGGCCGATG
>CAVXAS010000006.1:0-31402 GCA_963759825.1 Paraconexibacteraceae bacterium
CGCCGCGCACCGTTCGGCGGTCATCATGGGGCGATGGGGTACTCGACGCTGTGGCTGGACGCGCCCGCGCCGGACGCGGATCGGCGCACGCGGCTCGTCTACGTCCGCGATCTCTGCGTGCGAGTTCTGCTCGTCTCGCTCCCCGCCGTCGTCTTGATCGCGGTCATCGGCGGGGGTGTGGCCGGGATGGTCGTGGTCGTCGGGTTCGCCGCGCAGCTGCTCAACGTCGTGTGGCTTCAGCTGAAGGTCCGGCGGCTCTGAGCCGCAGCGGTGAGTCTGTGTCGAGCTCCGCGGGACGTAGCCGCGGTCGTCGCGCTCGAGCGTTCGCTGCCGTGTGCGGACACCTCCCGGCGGGGAGGTTCCGGTCCTGCGGGAGGGAAACCATCAGGCGTCGAGCACGACGTCGCCGTCGGGGCGCGCGCAGCACAGCAGCGCGCTGCCGGGCGGCGGCTGCTCCAGCGGCTCGGGGTCGTGGCTGACGCTGCCGTCGAGCACCGTCGCGCGGCAGCCGTGGCAGGCGCCGATGCGGCAGCCCGACGCGGCCGGGACGGCGTGCGCCTCGGCCAGCTCGAGCAGGCTCGCGTGGTCGTCGCCCCATCGCGTCGCGACGCTCGAGCGCGCGAACGTGACGGCATGGCCGGTCGCGGGGACGGCGGTGGCGGGGGCAGCGACCGGCGTGGGGGCGCCGCCGCCGCCGAAGCTCTCGCTGGCGATCGCGCCCGGCGCGACGCCGGCGTCTCGCAGCCCGGCGCTGAGATTGGCCACGAACGCCGCCGGGCCGCACAGGCGGAACTCCGCGTCGAGCGGGACGCCCAGCTCGAGCATCGCTGCCACGGTGACGCGGCCCTCGGCGTCGAAGTCGCGGCCGCGCACGTCGCCGCGCTCGGGCCGGCTGTAGCGCACGTGCGCGCGGGCGTTGACGAGCGCGCCGACGAGCGCTCTCGTCTCGGCGCGGAACGGGTGCTCGCGGCCGTTGCGCGCGCCGTGGATCCACCAGGCCTCGCGGTGCGGGTGCTGTGCGGCGAGCTCGTGGAGCATCGCGAGCACGGGCGTCGCGCCGATGCCGGCGCTGATCAGCACCACGGGCCGGCAGCGCTCGTCGCCGAGCACGAACGCGCCGCTGGGCCCCGCGAGCTCGACGGCCGCGCCGACGTCCAGCGCGCCGTGCAGGTGGCGGCTCATCACGCCGTCGGGCTCGCGCTTGACGCTGATCCGCAGGCGCCCGTCGTCCGTGGCGCGTGACAGCGAGTAGCTGCGCAGGACCCGGCCGCTGCCCGGCACGTTGGCGCGCAGGGTCACGAACTGACCCGGCCGGTGCGCGGCGATCGCCGGCGTCCGGCCGGCACGAGCGCAAACGAGCAGACCGAGTTGCTCTCGGGCATCACGCCCGCAACGCGGTAGCGGACGAAGCGGGGGCCGGACGCCGGGGTCAGGACCCGCATGACGAAGAGGAACACGATCGGGACGGTGGTCGCGATCAGCAGGACGCGCATCCACGGCTCCGAGGCGTCCGTGCCGGCGCCGAGCGTGTGGGCGACCGCGAGGACGTACACGAGCACGGTCGCACGGTGCAGCTTGCGCCAGAGCCGCGCGCCGATGCGATCGCGGACCCAGTAGCTGAGGCCGAGGATCGCCGCGAGCCAGCCGCCGGTGACGCCGAGTCCGGTCCACAGCGGCTCGTGCCTGCTCGTGAACGGGATGACGATGTCGCCGATCGACGGCGACAGGAACGCGTCGCCCAGCAGCGTGATGCCGTGGACGGCGATCGCGACCAGCCCGACGAGCGCCGTCTGCTGGTGCAGGGAGAGCAACGTGCGTGCGAGGCCCGGCCGGCGCGACACCCGCCCGGCCATCGCCAGGCCGATCCCGACGGAGACGGCGATGCACAGCAACGCGACGACGCCGGCCGCGCGCGAGGCCAGCCACCAGCCGAACTCCATCGGGTCGGGGCCCGTCATGCCGCGGCCTGCAGATCGACCGCCAGCGTCTCGACGCCACCGTCCTCGTGGACGAGCACGCCGCCGCGGGCGGCGAGCACGCGGCGCGCGTCATCGGGCCCGCGCAGCAGCGCGATTTTCGCGAGCGTCTCGGCGTGCAGCGTCGTTGCTGCCACGGCGGTCGCGCTGAGCAGCCCGGTGCGGACGGGCTCGCCGCTTGCGGGGTCCAGCAGGTGGTGGGCGCGGCGGCCGTCGCCGCGCTCCCAGGCGCGCGACACGACGCTCGACGTGGCGACGGCGCCCGCGTCTACGTGCAGCCGCGCGGCGCGCTGGCGGCGCAGCGGGTGCGCGATCTCCACAGCGCGTGCGCCGCCGACCAGGACGTCGCCGCCGGCGTCCACGACCCAGCCGCGACAGCGCCTGAAGCGGCGAGCGACGAGGTCGGCCACGTGGCCCTTGCCCGAGCCGCCGAGGTCCAGCCGCAGGCCGGGTGGGCGAGCGATCGTGCCCGCGGCGTCGTCGACGCGGACGTCGCGCCAGCGCTCCGCCGGGTCGGGACTCGCCACGCGCAGCGGGCCGTCCGGCCGCTGCGCCGGCGCATCGGCGCGACCGTAGGAGCGGTCGTACCCGGCTGCTTCGAGCGCGTCGAGCATGCACGGGTCGACGAGGCCGCCGCTGAAGCTCGCGGCCCACAATCCGGCGCCGACCGCGGAGCGCAGCAGCGGCGACGCCGGCACGACGGGTCGCGGGTCGGCGTTCAGCACGGACAGCTCGGAATCGGGCAGGAAGCGCGAGAGGCGCCGGTGATAGCCGAGGATCTCCGCGCGGGCGCGCACGACCGCGACCGGCGCGCCGGGACCGGCCGCGATCAGCCGCACGGTCGACCCGAGTGCGGCGAAGGAGATGTCGATCGGCGCGCTCACGAGCCGCTGCTGACGACGGGCGCGGGCGCCGGCGCGGGGGCGGGCGCCGCGGGGGTCGCGGCGGCGGGAGCAGCGGAGCCGTCCCCGCCGGCCGCAGCCGAGCCGCCCCCGCCGGCGGCAGCCGAGCCGCCCCCGCCGGCGGCAGCCGAGCCGCCACCCGCCGCGTCCTGGACGATCCGCCGCAGGATCACGCGGCGCACGATCACCGGGCGCGGGCGCTGGATCGCCGTCGCCTGGCTGCCCTTGCCGATCGCCGGATCGCTCCCCGCACGGACCTGCAGCGCGAGGTAGATCAGCAGCAGGCAGAAGAGCCCGCCGGCGATCGCCGCGACCGGGACCTGGCGCCGGGCGTCAGTCATGGTCGTCGCCACCGCGCCCACGGCCGCGCCGGTGGCCGTGGCCGGAGTCCTCGTCGCGGCCCGAGTCGTCGTCGCCGCGATGGCGGCCGTGGTCGTCGTCGTGGTCGTCGTCGCCGCCGTGATGGCGCCCGTGGTCGTCGCTGCGCGCCGGCGACGCCGCAGCCGGAGCGGCTACCGCGGGGGCAGCGGCAGCTGGCGCGGCGGGACGACGGCTCCCCGCCGCCGGCCGGGCGCGGGATCCCGACGACGACGACGGGCGCACGCGGATCGTCCGGCGGACGGTCTCCGTGCGGATCTCCGGCGCCGCAGCGCCGGCCGGCGTGCTCGGGGCGGTCTCGCCGCCACCGGAGCCGATCGCCACGGCGGCGAGGACGCCGAGGCCGGCCAGGGTGACGCCTGTTGCGATGCTCGTGCGGTTGACGTTCATGGCCCGCAGGGTCGCGAGCCGTGCCCCAACCGCCCTGCAAACACGCGGAAAGAGTTGGCAAAGCTTCGCCGGCGGCCGAAGCGCTCCGGGTACCCTCGACCGCGTGGCGACCCGCATCCTGATCGTCGAGGACGAGGCCTCGATCGCACAGCCGTTCGCACGCTCGCTGCAGCGCGAGGGGTTCGAGACGGCAATCGCCGGCACCGCCGCCGAGGCGCTGCGATCCGCGCGCGCCGAGCCGCCCGACCTCGTGATCCTCGACCTCGCGCTGCCCGATGGCGACGGCCGTGACGTCTGCCGCGCGCTGCGCTCCGAGTCCGCGGTCCCCGTGATCATGCTCACCGCTCGCGGCACCGAGACCGACCGCGTCGTCGGTCTCGAGCTCGGCGCCGACGACTACGTCGTCAAGCCGTTCTCCGCCGCCGAGGTGATCGCGCGCATCCGCGCGGTGCTGCGCCGTGCCCAGACCTCCGACGAGCCGAGGCCCGGGCCGATCCGCGTCGGCGACATCGAGGTCGACCTCGCCGCGCGCCGCGCCATCGTCGCGGGCGCGGAGGTCGAGCTCAGCCGCAAGGAGTTCGACCTGCTGTCAGAGCTCGTGCGGCACGCGGGCGAGGTCGTCACCCGCGAGGAGCTCATGAGCCGCGTCTGGGACGAGAACTGGTTCGGCTCGACGAAGACGCTCGACGTCCACGTGGGCTGGCTGCGTCGCAAGCTCGGCGACGGCGACTACATCGACACGGTGCGCGGCGTCGGCTTCCGCTTCGCCGCGCCGGCGGGGGAGACACCGTAGGTCTTCGCGCCCGCCTCGTGCTGGCGCTGGCCTACGTGCTGGTGCTGGCGATCGTGGCGCTCGAGGTCCCGCTGGCCTCGAGCGTCGCGGACCGTGTCGACGCCGAGGTGCGCTCGCAGGCGCGGATCCAGGCCGATCTTGCCGCGGCGACCGTCGCCGACCTGCTCGGGTCGCGCGCGCGCGGCGACCGCGAGCGCCTCGTCGACGTCGTCGCCGCCAACGCCCGCGGACGCGTGGTCGTCGTCGACCGCCGCGGGCGGCTGCTCGCAGACTCCGAGGAGACGACGAGCGGGCGCGACTACAGCGGGCGGCCGGAGATCAGGACGGCGCTCGCCGGTCGCCCCTACCAGGCCGAGCGGAGCTCGCAGAGCCTTGGGCAGACGCTCCTCGCGACGTCCGTACCGGTGCTGCGCAACGGCCGGCCGGCCGGCGCGGTGCGCATCACCCAGAGCGTCGAGGCCGTCGACCGCGCCGTCCATCGCGCCTGGCTCGGCCTTGCGCTGATCGGCGTCGCGGTGCTCGCCACGGGGCTGCTTGCGGGCGTGCTCATCGCCGGCCAGATCACGCGGCCGCTGCGGCGCCTGGACCTCGCGGCCCAGCGCGTCGCCGAGGGCGATCTCGGCGCCCGGGCACCGGTCGAGGGAAGCGCCGAGCAGCGCTCGCTCGCGCGGACCTTCAACGTCATGACCGGGCGGCTCGAGCGGCTCGTCGGCTCGCAGGGGGAGTTCGTCGCCGACGCGTCGCATCAGCTGCGCACGCCGCTGACGGGGCTGCGGCTGCGGATGGAGGCGGTGCAGTCCAGCCGTCTGGAGCCCGAGGCGGCCGAGGACGTCGGGGCTGCGCTCGGTGAGCTGGACCGGATGGCGCTGATGATCTCCGAGCTGCTGGAGCTCAGCCGCGCCGGCGAGCGCGACGCGGCCGGCGAGCAGCTCGCGCTCGACGACGTCGCGGCGCGCGCCGCGGAGCGCTGGCGCGCGACGGCCGCCGAGCGCGGCCAGACGGTCACGGCGCCCGCGGGCGACGCCGGGGAGCCCGTCTGGATGGCGCGCGCCGACGCCGACCGGATCGCCGACGTGCTCGTCGAGAACGCCCTGCGCTACTCGCCTGCGGGCGCGGAGGTCGAGGTCGCTGCGACGGCCGACGGGCTCGAGGTCCGCGACCGCGGTCGCGGCATCGACCCCGGCGAGGCCGAAGAGGTGTTCGAGCGCTTCCACCGCGGCAGCGCCGGGCGCCAGGGGCCTGCGGGCAGCGGCCTGGGCCTGCCGATCGCCCGCGAGCTCGCGCGCGCATGGTCGGGCGACGTGACGCTGCGCCCGCGCCGCGGCGGTGGCACGATCGCCGCGCTGCGGCTCGGCAAAGACCTGGCAAAACCTGCGCCGGCACCGGGTCCGGGCGGCGTACCGTTGGGGGACGCATGAAGCAGGTACTCACCATCGGCCTCCTCGCGCTGCTCGGACTCGCCGTCGCCGTCGGCATCACGATGGCCGCGAGCACCCTCAGCAGCCAGCCGATCGGCATCGCCGGTGAGCCGGCGGACGCCGGCGCGCAGCTCGCGGTCCCGCGCACCACGACCACCGCGACGACGACGCCGACGACCCCCACCACGACGACGACCACCCGTACCACGCCGACGACGACGACGAAGACGACGCCGGTCACGACGACCGACGACGACAACAGCGGTCGCGGCAGCGACGACAGCGACGGCAGCGACGACGACGGCGGCAAGGGCCGCGGGCGTGGTCGCGGCGGCGACGACGACGACTGACCGACGCGATTACCCGCGCGCGAGGCCCGGCGTCACGGGTTCCGCCGCGGCGTCGCGGTCGGGGTGGTCGCGTTCGTTGAAGCGGCGCAGCCCCTCGAGCATCTGCGGGTCGCCGATGAGGCGGTTGAAGCACTCCGCCTCGATCCGCAGGCCCTCGTCGAGCGGGCGCCCGAAGCCGCGCGTCGCGGCCTCCTTGTCGGTGCGGATCGCCGGCTGGGGGAGCGCCGCGACCGCGTGTGCGAGCTCGCGCGCGCGATCGACGCACGTGCCCGAGGGGACGACCTCGCTGACCAGGCCGATGTGCAGCGCCTCGTCGGCGTCGATCACACGCCCGGTGATGATCAGCTCCATCGCGCGGCGGTAGCCGACGATCCGTGGCAGCCGCTGGGTGCCGCCGTCGGCCAGGCCGATGTTCCAGCGCCGGCACGTGACGCCGAACGTCGCGTGGGCGTCGGCGATCGCGATGTCCGTCCAGCAGGCCCACTCCAGTCCGCCCGCGTAGGCGACGCCGTTGATCGCCGCGATCGTCGGCTTGTAGACGTCGGTCCAGCGGCTGGGCCCGAGGACGCCCGGGCGCTCGCCGCGGGCGTGGGCGTCGAGCTCGGCGCGCGTCAGCGGCACGAGCACCTCGCCCTCGTGGGCCGCCTTGAGGTCGCCGCCGGCGCAGAAGGCCTTGTCGCCGGCGCCCGTGAGGATCGCGACGTGCGCGTCGTCGTCCTCGCGGAAGCGATCCCACGCGTCGACGAGCTCGGCATGCGTCTGCGGGCCGATCGCGTTCATCCGCTCGGGGCGGTCGATGGTGAGCAGGACGATGGGGCCGTCCTGCTCGTAGCGGACGTGCGCGGTGTTGGTCATGCGCGAAGCGTGACGATCACGGCGAAGGGTCGCGCTAATCTCGGGCGCCCCGACCCGAGGAGGACCGAGATGGCAGTGCAGAGCAGCGCGACGACGGTGTGGGAGGGCGATCTCGCACACGGCGGCGGCCAGACGACGCCGGCCAGCGGCGCCTTCGAGACGGTCGAGGTGAGCTGGGCGTCGCGCACCGAGCGAGCAGCAGGGAAGACGAGCCCCGAGGAGCTGCTCGCCGCTGCACATGCCGCCTGCTACTGCATGGCGCTGTCCCACGAGCTCGGCGAGGCCGGCACACCGCCGGAGCGGCTCGAGGCGACCGCGACCGTGAGCTTCGTGCCGGGCGAGGGCGTGAAGTCCTCGCGCCTGGTCGTGAGCGGGCGCGTGCCTGGGATCGAGCAGGACGCGTTCGCCGCCGCGGCGCGGGCAGCCGGTGAGGGCTGCCCGATCTCTGCCGCGCTGAAGGGGAACGTGGAGATCAGCGCCGAGGCGACGCTGCAGTCCTGACCGTCAGGCAGCGGTCTGCAGCGGGCGCAGTTGCTGGGCGATCGCGCGGAGGTGATCGTCCCAGGTCCCGCAGCAGCCGCCCCAGATGTCGACGTGCGGAAACCGCCGCGCAAGTGAGCCCATGTGTGCGCCGAGCGCTTCAGGGTCGCCGGCCTCGAGGTGCCCGATCGTGCACAGCGCCTGCTTCTCGGCCATCGACGCGTTCGGACGCAGGCTCCGCAGGCGCTCGATCCACGGTCCCTCGACCAACGCGGGCTCGAACTCGACGGGATGTGAGCAGTTGATGCCGTAGAAGTCCGGCCGCGCGTCGCCTGCCTGCTCGTCCACCGCTTCGACCGCGTCCTTGAACGCCACCCCGGTGAGCAGCCGGCCCGTCGCGTCGACCATGAACGAGAGCGAGAGCGGCAGTCCCGCGGTCGCCGCCGCCCGCGCGAGGCCGACGCCCTCGGGGACGTTGTTGAACGTCATCGCGCTGACGAGGTCGACGCCGGCCTGGCGCAGCGTCGCGAGCTGGACGCCGTGGTACTCCTCGGCCTCGTCGGCGGTGATCGTGCGGTCCTCGCCGTAAGCGTCGCCGCGCGGGCCGACGACGCCGGCGATGAGGATCTGCGGGATCTGGCCCTCGAATGGCCGCGCGACGTCACGCAGGAAGTCGATGCAGCGCAGCTGCGCCTCGGCGAGCCCGTCGCTCGAGAGACCGAGCTTCGACGCCCAGTCCGGGCTGGCGCGGTAGTCCAGGCCGCCCATCAACGCGACGAACCCGTGTGCCGCGGCGACCTCCAGGTACCGCGTGTACATGTCGGTGAGGTCCGCGACGGCCCGCCGATCGTCGAGCAGCGGGTACATCGCGAACTCGGGCAGCTCGTGCCCGTGCTTGTACATCAGCTCGGTCTCCTGACCGCCCTCGGTCAGGTAGACCACGTCGGGTTGCGGTTCGGGGAAGCCGGCCATCGGCCGACCGTACACGCCGCTCTATGCGCGCGTCGCGGTCGTCCGCCCCGCGCGGAGGAGCACGACGGCTCCTCCGAGCGTGAGCAGGCCGACGGTCAGGAAGCCGAACCCGAGCCACTGCAGCAGGTCGGTGCTGGCGGCGACCTTGACGCGGGCGCCGACGTGCGGTGAGCCGTCGGCGTTGAGCACGGCGACGCCCCAGTTGCCCGAGCGGATCTTCCAGTCGACGTCGCGCGTTCCGGTCCCGACCGAGCTGGCGGCCCAGAAGGACTGCGCCGTCGGTGCGCCGGCGGGGGCGCCGCCGGCGATCTCGCGGGAATCGAACTGCCCGTTGCCGCGCAGGTCGGTCACGCGGGTGCTCGCGACGCTCGCGAGGTAGGCGTCGAGCTGCTTGCGCGGAGCGATGCCCACGAGCAGCGGCTTGCCGTTGGTCGACGTCGCGGTGACGCGGACCTTGCCGAGCAGATGGTCGGCGACGAAGCCCTCGGCGCCGCCGTCGAGGTCGCCGAACTCGAGCGGGTCGGAGGCCACGGCGTAGCCGTCGGAGGTGAGGGAGATCGGGTCGGTGGTGTAGTAGCCGTCGGCGTTGCGCTCACTGCTGTCGACGGCGAGCAGGCCGGCGCCGCCGAGGGCGGCGACTGCGGCGACGCAGGCCGCCGCAATGCCGGCGATACGCAGGCCGCGGGGGCGGCTGCGCGGGGTCGTGGTGGTGGTTTCGGGGATCGGAACAGAAGTGGTTGTCATCGTTGGTCGAGGATCGGGCGTGGTGCCTCTGCGGTCATCAGGGACGAACCCCGAACCGGGCCCTGAATCCCCCATTCGGGGGGTGGGGTGGCGGCGCGCGGGCGCCCCCTGCGACGATCGTCTGAGTGATGTCGCGGCAGCAGACAGCCGGCGGTCAGGCGATCTCGGCGGTCGAGCTGCTGGTCGACGTCCTGTCGCGGGTCGAGGACGACGAGAACGGCGAGGGGTTCTACTCGCGCCTGGCCGAGGCGGTCTGTGACGTCGCGGGCATGCGCCGGGCGATCGTCTTCCGCTACGACTCGGCGCTGCGCCAGGTGCGCGCGGCCGGCGCGCACGGGATGTCGCTCGAGCCCTTCGTCGACGTGCACGTCGGCGTGGAGACCGCGCCGATGGCGGCGCGTGCGCTGGCGGAGGACCGCGTGATCGAGGTCTGCCCGCCCGAGCCGCACGAGGTCGACCCCGCGTTCGCCGAGCTCGTCGGCGAGCACTCGCTCGTCTACGTCCCGATGACCGCGGGCGGGCGCTCGCCCGGCGTGATCCTGACCGAGCCGCTGCCCGAGCACTCCCCGCTGGACGACGGCCGGCGTGACCTGCTGTGGACGCTCGGCAAGACGCTCGCGCTCGCGTCGAGCGCGCGGATCGCGACCTACCAGTCCGAGCGCGCGCGCCAGCTCGAGGAGCGCATCGACCTTGCGCGCGACATCCACGACAGCGTCGTGCAGCGGCTCTTCGGCGTCTCGCTCGTGCTCTCCTCGACGGGGCCGCTGGACGCCGGCGCGCGCGAGCGCGCGGCCGAGGAGGTCCAGACCGCGCTGGTCGACCTGCGCGCCGCGCTGCAGCGCCCGCTCGGTCGCACCCCGCGTGCGACCGGCACGACGCTCGCGGCGGAGATCGAGCGCCTCGCCGCCGAGCACCCCGATCTGACGCTCGCGGTCGACGGCGACGTGCCCGAGGTGCCCGCCGAGCTCGAGGCGCTCGCGCAGTCCATCCTCGCCGAGGCGGTGCGCAACGCGCGCAAGCACGCGGCGGCGACGGCGATCACCGTGCGCGCACGCCGCGAGGACGGTCTGTTCGTGCTCGAGATCGCCAACGACGGTGTCACGCGCAAGCGCGTGGCCGGGCCGCCTGGCGTCGGCCTGCGGCTGGCCGCGCTGGAGGCGCTGCACGCCGGCGGCCTCGTCGAGTTCGGCGCGCGTGAGAAAGGGACCTGGCAGGTGCGCCTGGCTGTGCCGGAGGCCGCGGGTTGAGCAACGAGGAGCTCGAGCGTCCCCTGCGGGTGCTCGTGGTCGACGACCACGACGTCGTGCACTGGGGCTTTCGGCTGATGCTGTCCGAGCTGTCGTGGGTCGACCGCTGCCTGTCGGCGCGCAACGGCGCCGAGGCGACGGCGCTCGCCAAGCGCCACCTGCCCGACGTCGCGCTCGTCGACCTGTTCGTCGGCGAGGAGTCCGGCCCCGAGATCGCCGAGCGGCTGCACGTCGTCTGCCCGGGGGTGCGGGTGCTGCTGATCTCCGGCGCGGGGCGGATCTCCTCGGCGGCCGCGAAGGCCTGCGGGGCGAGCGGGTTCGTGCCGAAGGACTGGCCGGCCGCCGACATCGCGCGCGCCGTGCGGATGGTCGGCCTCGGGATGTCGATGTTCGAGCCCCAGCACGCAGAGCCCGAAGCCGCGCTGCTGTCCCCGCGTGAGGTGGAGGTGCTCGAGCTCGTCGCCACCGGCGCGACCAACCGCGAGATCGCCGGGCGCCTGCACCTCTCCGCACACACGGTCAAGGACCACACGAGCTCGGTCTACAAGAAGCTGCAGGCGCGCAACCGCGCCGACGCCGTGCAGCGCGCCCAGCGCCTGGGCCTCATCAGCTAGGCGCACCCCCCGGCAGGCCGTCATCGATCCCCCGGTCGGGGGGTTTGCCTGCGCCGGACGCCCTCCCTGCGCCAGGGTCGGTGTGTGCTTGAACGAACGCCGACCGCCGTCCTGTTCCCCGGACAGGGCAGTCAGGTGCCGCAAATGCGTGACCGCGTCGAGGCGCTGCGCCCCGATCTGCTGGACGCGGCCTGCGAGCTCGTCGGCGACGACCCCTTCGCGCGCGTCGCCGATTCGACGCGCTACGCCCAGCCCGCGATCTTCTGCGCCTCGCTGACGGCCTGGGGCCAGCTCGCCGGCCTCGTCGACCCGGCCGTGATGGCCGGGCACTCGCTCGGCGAGCTGTCCGCGCTGACCGCGGCCGGCGCGATCGACGAGCTCGAGGCGCTGCGCCTGGTCGTCCTGCGCGGGGAGCTCATGGCGCAGTCGGGTGAGGCCAATGGCGGCGGCACGATGCTCGTGCTCGTCGGCGCCAATCCCGGCCGCGCGCGCTCGCTCGCGGCGCGCTACGGCGTGACCGTCGCCAACGACAACGCGCCCGACCAAGTCGTGCTGTCCGGCGGTGCCGAGCAGCTCAAGCTCGCGCGCGCCGAGGCCAAGGGCGACGGGCTGCGCGCGATGCTGCTCGACGTCGCGGGCGCCTTCCACTCGCCGCAGATGGCCGGCGCCGTCGAGCCGTTTCGCGAGGCGCTCGCGCAGGCGAGCTTCCGCGAGCCGGCGGTGCCCGTCGTGTCGTGTGCGACCGCCTTGCCGTTCAGCGACCCCGCCGCCGAGCTGGCCTCAGCGCTCGCCTCGCCGGTGCGCTGGAGAGAGACGATGCTCGCCCTCGAGCGCGACGGCGTGCGCACATACGTCGACGCCGGCCCCGGCAACGTGCTCGCAAAGCTCGTGTCACGCAACGTCAGCGGCGCGGCCGCGACCGGGCCCGAGACGCTTCTGGAGGCTGCAGATGCACTCGCCTGAGACGCTCGTCGAACCGTCCGCCGCCGCCCCGCAGCAGGCCGCCGTCGGGATCGCCGGCCTGGGCCATGCGGTGCCGATCGGTGTCGTCAGCACCGCCGACGTCGCCTGGGGTCTTGGCATCGAGCCCGAGTGGATCACGCGCCGCACCGGCATCGAGACACGTCCGCGTGCCGCCGACGGCCAGCGCCTCGACGCGCTCGCGATCGACGCCGGCCGCGCCGCGCTCGACGACGCCGGGATCGACGGTGCCGAGATCGACCTCGTGCTCGTCGCGACCTGCACCGCCGACGAGGTGATGCCCAACGCCGCGCCGCTCGTCGCCGGCGCGCTGGGCTGCGACGGCGCGATGTCCTGGGATGTCGGCCTGGCCTGCACCGGCTGGATCGCCGCGGTCCTGACCGCCAGCAGCCTGATCGAGACCGGTCGCGCGCAGACCGCGCTGGTGATCGGCGCCGAGACGCTCTCGCGCATCACCGACCACACCGACCGCAAGACCGCCGCGCTGTTCGCCGACGGCGCCGGAGCCGTCGTCCTGAAGGCAGGCGGGCGCGCCGCGCTGCGCGGCTCGGTCCTGCGCACCGATGCCCGCGACGCCCAGGCGCTGCGCGTCGATCCGCTCGAGCGCAAGGTCCGCATGGACGGCCAGCTCGTCTTCCAGCGCGCGATCGCGGGGATGGAGTCGTGCTGTCGTGACGTGCTCGCAGAGGCCGGCGTCGACCTCGCCGACGTCGTGCTCGTCGTGCCCCACCAGGCCAACGCGCGGATCACCACCGCGCTGGCCGAGCGCCTCGGCCTCGACGCCGAGCGCGCGCTCAGCACGATCGACCATCACGGCAACACCGGCGCCGCATCGATCCCGCTCGCGCTGTCCGAGCACGGCATGCCCGCCACCGGGCACGTGCTGCTGACCGCGTTCGGCTCGGGCTTCGCCAGTGCCGCGCTGCTGCTCGAGCTTTCCACCTGATCCCCCACCAAGGAGAACCCCGATGGCCACCAGCACCCAAACAGTCCAGGACACCGTCTTCAAGGCGCTCGAGGAGTTCGGCGCCGAGCCGGACGAGATCACGCTCGAGGCGACCTTCGAGGCGATCGAGATCGACTCGCTGGATCTCGCCGAGCTCGCGCAGATCGTCGAAGAGGAGTACGGCGTGAAGATCGAAGGCAAGGACATGGAATCGATCAAGACCGTCGGCGACGTCGTCTCGCTGATCGCCGATCGCGCATCCTGATGCGTGAGGTCGTCGTCACCGGCGTCGGCGCGGTGACCCCGCTCGGGGTCGGCGCGCGCACGCTGCATGAACGCTGGATCGCCGGCGTCAGCGCGCTCGACGGCGGCGAAGGCGTCTGCACGGAGTTCGTGCCGACGGACGTGCTCTCGACGAAGGAGGCGCGTCGTGCCGACCGCTTCACGCAGCTGGCGATCGCCTCCGCGGAGGAGGCGCTGGCCGAGGCGGGCTGGACGGAGGGCGAGTTGCCCTACGACCCGGTCCGCATCGGCAGCATCGTCGGCACCGGCATCGGCGGCATCGGCACGATCGAGGACAACCACGGCACACTGCGCGACAGCGGTGCCGCGAAGGTCTCGCCGCTGGCCGTCCCGCTGATGATGGGCAACGCCGGCGCGGCGGCGCTGTCGCTGCGCTACGGCCTGCAGGGACCCGTCTTCGGCGTGATGTCCGCGTGCGCGGCAGGCGCCCACGCGATCGGCGCGGCGGTCCGCGCGATCCAGCACGGCGACGCCGACGCCGTCGTCACGGGCGGCGCGGAAGCCGCGCTGACCCCGCTGACGCGCGCCGCGTTCGCATCGATGAGCGCGCTGTCGCCAACGGGCGTCTCGCGCCCGTTCGACGCCCGCCGCGACGGCTTCGTGCTGTCCGAGGGCGCGGCGGTGCTCGTGCTCGAGGACGGCGAGCAGGCCCGCGCGCGCGGCGCGCAGATCCTCGGACGCGTGCTCGGCTACGGCGCGACCGGCGACGCCCACCACCTGACCGCACCGCAGGTCGACGGGACCGGCGGCGCGCGCGCGATCACCGCTGCGCTGCGCGACGCCGACATGGCGCCACGCGACGTGCTCTACGTCAACGCCCACGGCACCTCCACCCAGCTCAACGACCGCTCCGAGACCGCGGCGCTCAAGCTCGCGCTCGGCGACAGCGCCGCGCAGGTTCCGGTGTCCTCGCTGAAGTCGGCGATCGGCCACACGCTCGGCGCCGCCGGCGCCGTCGAGGCCGTCGCGACGATCCTCGCGCTGCGCGACCGCGTCGCGCCGCCGACGCTCGGCTACGAGCAGCCCGACGAGGATCTCGACCTCGACTACGTGCCCAACAGCGCGCGCTCGCTGCCCGCCGACGGCCGCGCGATCGCGCTGTCGAACTCGTTCGGGTTCGGCGGGCACAACGCAACGCTCTGCCTGGAGGCCGTGTGAGCGGCACGCTGAAGCTCGCCCCGCGTCCGCAGGAGACGCTCGGGCCGCTGGAGCGCCTGGAGACGCTCTGCGACCCGGGTTCGATGCAGCTCATCCGGCCCGAGGCCGTGTCCCGGCGGATGGGCGCGAAGGCGACCGCGGGCGACGGCGTGATCGGCGCGACCGGTCGCGTCGACGGACGCCCCGTCGCCTGCTTCGCGCAGGACCCCGCGTACATGGGCGGCTCGCTCGGCGAGGTCCACGCCGACACGATCGTGCGCGTGCTGCACGTCGCCGGGCGCGCGCGGATTCCCGTCGTCGGCTTCGTCGAGTCCGCCGGCGCGCGCCTGCAGGAGGGCGTCGCGGCGCTCTGCGGGTACGGCCGCATCTTCCGCGCGCACACCCAGCTCTCGGGCGTCGTCCCGCAGATCTCGGTGATCTGCGGCGCCAGCGCCGGCGGCGGCTCCTACGCGCCCGCGCTGACCGACTTCGTCGTCATGACCGAGCGCGCCTCGATGTTCCTGACGGGCCCTGGGATCGTGAAGGAGGTCACCGGCGAGGAGATCGACGCGGCCGGCCTCGGCGGACCGAAGGTGCACGACCGCAACGGCGTCTGCCAGCTCGTCTGCAAGGACGACGTCGATGCCGCCTGGACCGTGCGCGACCTGCTCGACCACCTGCCCCAGCACGCCGACGACGTCCCCAACCGCTGGCCGACCGCCGACCCCGCGCCCGGCCTGCCCGACGACGTCGTGCCGCTGGAGGACCGCAAGGTCTACGACGTGCGCGACGTCGCGAAGCGGATCGTCGACGGCGGCCGGCTGCTCGAGATCTCGCCGCGCTGGGCGCGCAACATCACGACCGGCCTGGCGCGGATCGACGGTCGCGCCGTCGGGATCATCGCCAACAACCCCCGCTACCTCGGCGGCGTGCTCGACGCCGACTCCGCGACCAAGGCCGCGCGCTTCGTGCGCACCTGCGACCTCTACGGCCTGCCGCTCGTCGTGCTCGTCGACACCCCGGGCTTTCTGCCCGGGACCAAGCAGGAGGCCTACGGCGTGATCCGCCACGGCGCAAAGCTCGTCCACGCGTTCTCGGCCGCCACCGTCCCGCGCATCACGGTCGTGCTGCGCAAGGCGTTCGGCGGCGCGTTCATCGCGATGAACAGCCGCGACCTCGGCGCCGACCTCGTGCTCGCGTGGCCGCGCGCGCAGATCGGCGTGATGGGTCCCAAGCAGGCCGTCGACCTCGTGCACCGCCGCGAGCTCGCCGCCGCCGAGGACCGCGCCGCGACGCGCGAGACGCTCGCCGCCGCCTACGCCGAGGAGCACCTCACCGCCGCGTCGTCGGCCGCCGAGGGCGTCATCGACGAGCTCGTCGCGCCGTCGGACACGCGCGGGCGGCTCGTCACCGCGCTGCACACGCTCGCGACCCACGACCGCCCGTTCCGGCCCGCGCGCAACATCCCGCTATGAACGACCGCAAGCTGCTGATCACCGGCGTGATCAACCGCAACTCGATCGCCTGGGAGGTCGCGCGCCAGGCCCAGGAGCAGGGCGCAGAGGTCGTGCTCACCGGCTTCGGCCGCGCACGGCGGATGACCGAGCGCGCCGCGGCGCAGCTGCCCACGCCCGCCGACGTGCTCGAGCTCGACGTCAACGAGCCCGAGCACCTCGCCGCGCTCGCGACCGAGCTCGCCACCCGCTGGGATCGCATCGACGGCGTGCTGCACGCGATCGCCTTCGCGCCCGCCGACGCGCTCGGCGGCCAGTTCATGACGACGCCGTCGGCCTCCGCGGAGACCGCGTTTCGCACGAGTGCCTTCAGCCTCAAGGCGCTGACCGCTGCGCTGCTGCCGCTGCTCGAGGAGGCGCCGGACGGCGGCGCTGTCGTCGGCCTGGACTTCGACGGCGCCGTGGCCTGGCCGATCTACGACTGGATGGGTGTCAGCAAGGCAGCGCTGGAGGCGGTCTGCCGCTACCTCGCGCGTGACGTCGGGCCGCGCGGCGTGCGCGTCAACCTCGTCTCCGCGGGACCGCTCGAGACGCTCGCAGCGCGCGGCATCCCCGGGTTCGCCTCGCTCGCCGAAGCATGGGAGCGCCAGGCGCCGCTGGGCTGGGACACCGCAGACCCCGCGCCCGTCGCGGCGACCGTGCTGTTCCTGCTGTCGCCCGCCTCGCGCGCGATCACCGGTGAGATCGTCCACGTCGACGGTGGCTTCCACGCGATCGGAGCGGCTGCATGAGCGACGGCGCGATCCTGCTCACGGGTGCGACCGGCTTCCTCGGCATGGAGTTGCTCGCGCGGCTGACCCAGCAGACCGACCGCGACGTGATCGCGCTCGTCCGCGCGCCCGACGACGACGCTGCCGGCGAGCGCCTCGACGGCGTGCTGGAGACGATCCTGCCCGCTGGCGTGACGCCCCGCGGCTCGCTGCGCGCCGTCGCCGCCGATCTCGAGGCGCCGGGACTCGGACTCTCGGCCCGCGCCCGCAATCGCGTCGCGGCGGAGATCGACACCGCGGTGCACTGCGCTGCGTCCGTGAGCTTCACGCTGCCGCTGTCCGAGGCGCGCGCGATCAACGTCGAGGGCACCCGCGCGGTCCTCGAGCTCGCTGCCCGCGCGCCCGCGCTCGACCGCCTCGTGCACGTCTCCACCGCCTACGTCGCCGGCGACCGCGCCGGGCGCTGCCACGAGCACGAGTCAGACGTCGGCCAGCGTCACCGCAACACCTACGAGCAGACCAAGCTCGAGGCCGAGCGCGCCGTCTGCGATAGCGGCCTGCCCGCGACGATCCTGCGCCCGAGCATCGTCGTCGGCGACTCGCGCACCGGCTGGACGCCCGCCTTCAACGTCATCTACTGGCCGCTGCAGGCGTTCGCGCGCGGCCTCTTCCCGGTCGTGCCCGGCGACCCCGACGTGCCGGTGGACATCGTGCCCGCCGACACCGTCGCCGACGCGCTCCTGGCGCTGACGGTCGGCGCGCGCCAGGACGGCACGATCCACGTCGCCGCCGGCAGCGCCGCGCCGCGCGCCGGCAACCTCGCGGCGCTCGCGGCGACGGCCTTCGGCGCGCCCGTCCCGCGGTTCGTCGCGGCCGGCGAGGCACCGGACGTCGAGGAGCGCGCGGGCGCCTACCTCCCGTACTTCCGCAACCGCGCGGTCTTCGACACCACACGCGCCGACGCGCTCGGCTTCACGCCGCCGCCGCTTGGCAGCTACTTCGACGCGATCATGGACTACGCCCGCGCCGCGCGCTGGGGCAAGAAGCCACAGCCGCGCCACGCGCCCGTCGCTGCCTAGCGGCGCTACCGCGCGAACCCCAGCTGCATCACGATCACCGAGGTGATCGCGGCGAAGCAGAGCAGGTGGTCGCGCAGGATCGACGCGGCCAGCCGGCTCTGCACGGCGGCGGTGTCCGTACGCGCGCCCAGCCGGACCGCGGCGGGGACGGTGTGCGCCGCCGCCAGCACGATGGCCGCGGCGACGAGGACGAGCGAGGCCCACGCCACCCATGCCGGGTCGTCGCCCGCGACCTGGGCGATGAGCGCGGTAAGCGTTGCGAGCATGACCGTCGCGACCAGGCGGTTCATCGGGCTCGCAGCCGTGGTCACCCGCGCGTAGTAGCCCGCGATCGACGCGAGCACGCTCTCGGGCAGTCCGGCGCGGTCGTGGCCGCGCACCTGGACGTCGAACATGAGGTCGAACCAGAGCACGGCGAGCAGGAAGCCGGCGCCGCCCGTCACGAACGCGGTCACGGGCGCGAGTATGAAGCGCTCACCGGTAGCCGGCGTCGCCGGGGGTTGCGCCCTCCACCTCGACGACCTCGACCATGTAGCGCCAGCAGTCGGGCCGGGTTCCGTCGACGTCGGTGAATCCGTAGACCTGTGCCAGACCGCCGCTGGACAGCGACTGCCCGTTCCAGCGGGCGACGTCGGGGTCGCCGGCGAGCGCGGCGACGGCGCGTCCGACGAAGCGCGGGCTCTCGGAGATGCAGAAGTGCGGTGTCGGCGACTCGCGCCAGTTGTCCTCGCGCACGCCGTGGTGCTCGAGCATCAGCTCCGAGCGCATCCAGCCGGGGGTCAGCGCCACCGCCGTGCCGCCGTGCTCGGCGAGCTCCTGGGCCTGCGCGAAGGCCAGGCGTGTGACCGACGTCTTGGCGAGGTCGTAGAACACGTTGATGCGGAAGTGATCGGCGTTGTACTCGGCGGTGCCGTCGGTGACCTCGACGACGAGGCCGCCGGGGTTGCGCACGAGCAGCGGCAGCGCGTGGTGGCTGGTGATCAGGTGCGTGTCGATGGCCAGGCGCAGCAGGCGCAGGCCGTTGTCGAGGTCGTGCTCCCAGATCGGCGTGTCCCACTCGAAGAGGTGCTCGGCGCCCCAGACGTCGTTGACGAGCACGTCGAGGCGCCCGTGCTCGGCGTCGATCCGCGCGACCAAGGCGCGCACCTGGTCGGCGTGGAGATGGTCGGTCGGGACGGCGATGCCCGCGCCGCCGGCCGCGGTCACGAGCTCGGCGGTCTCCTCGATCGTCTCGGGCCGGTCGATCTCCGAGCGCTGCTCGCGGGTGCTGCGCCCGGTCACGTAGACGGTGGCGCCCGCCTCACCGAGCCCGATCGCGATGCCGCGCCCACCGCCGCGTGTCGCGCCGGTGACCAGCGCGACCTTTCCTTGAAGTGGCTTGCTCATGCCGTTGCTTCCTTCCTGGTTGCTGAGGTGACTGCCGTCGCGGCCGCGAGCACGAAGGCTCCACCGACCAGCTGTACCGCGCTGAGCGTCTCGGCGAACACGAGAAACGCGAGCACCACGGTCACGAGCGGCTCGACGGTCGCGAGGATCGAGGCCGTCGTCGGGCCGACGCGGCGCAGGCCGGCGAAGAAGAGGCTGATCGCGCCGACGGTGCAGACGACGGCGAGGCAGACGATCCAGCCCCATCCCGACGCCGTCAGCTCGCCCGGGCGCAGCTCTCCGAGTAGCGCCGAGCCGGCCGTCAGCGACACCGCCGCGCCGGTGCAGACGAGCGCGGCGAGCAGTTGCGGGCGCAGGCGCCGGGAGATGCCGTCGCTGATCAGGACGTAGGCGCTGTAGACGACCGCAGTGACGAGGCCGAGCGCGGCGCCGAGCGGGTCGAGCGCGCCGACGCCGGCACCGGCGACGACGAGCGCCAGACCGCCGAGCGCCACGCCGACTGCGATGAGGCGGCGGCGGTCGACGCGCTCGCGCCCGAGCGCGATCGCGGCCGCGGCGACGATCGCCGGGGCCGTGTAGAGCAGCAGCGACAGCAGCGAGGCGTCGATGCGCTGCAGCGCGGCGAAGTAGCAGCCGGCCTGCAGCGCGTAGCCGCAGGCGCCGAGCGCGAGGCCGGCGCCGATCGCGCGTACGCCGAGCGCGCGCAGCTCGCGGGCGCCGCCGGCGACGAGCAGCAGCGCCCAGAACAGCGCGGCGGCCAGCGCGAAGCGGACGGACAGCAGCGTGCCGACGGTCGCGCCGCCGTCGTAGGCGAGCTTGCCGAACACGGCCATCGCGCCGAACGCGGCGCCGGAGCCGAGGCAGAGGAGTGTTCCCGAGGAGCGCACTGCGGCGCATCGTGGCGAACTGAAGCATCACGATCGATTCCGATTGTCGAAGTAGATTCGGTAGCATTCCTGGTGAATGCTCGATCTCCGCCGTCTGCGCATGCTGCGTGAGCTCGAGGAGCGCGGGACGATCGCGGCCGTCGCCGACGCGCTGCAGTACACGCCGTCGGCGGTGTCCCAGCAGCTCGCGATGCTCGAGCGCGACGCCGGGGTGCCGCTGCTCGAGCGCGCCGGACGCGGCGTGCGCCTGACCGACGCGGCGCTGGTGCTGGTCGGCCACGCCGACGCGCTGCTGGAGCGTGCGGCGCTCGCCGAGGCCGAGCTCGCCGAGGCGGCGGGCACGGTTGCCGGCCGCGGGCGGATCGCGGGCTTCCAGTCGGTCGCGCTGCGCCTGGCGCTGCCGGCGATGGAGGCGCTCGCACGCGACGCGCCGCGCCTGCGCTGCGAGCTCGTCGAGGCCGAGCCCGAGCAGGCGCTGCCCGCGCTGGCGCTCGGCGACGTCGATCTCGTGCTCGGCGACGAGTGGCAGCATCTGCCCTGGCGCCTGCCCGCGGGGCTGCAGCGCCACGAGCTGTTCGACGACCCCGTCCATCTCGTCGTGCCCGCGCGCCACCCGGTCGCGCGCCGCCACAAGGCGACCGTTCCGCTCGCCGAGCTCTCAGACGCGGTCTGGACGACCGGTCACGCGGGGATGGCGTGGGAGGAGATGACCCAGCGCACGTGCCGCGAGCTCGGCGGCTTTGACCCGGACATCCGCCACCGCACGGCCGACGCGACGGTCAGCCTCGCGCTCGTCGCGCGCGGGATGGCCGTGACGCTGCTGCCCGACCTCGTCCTCCCGGGCCGCCATCGGGGTGTCGTCCTGCGCGCGATCGCCGAGCGTCCCGTGTCCCGGGCGATCGTCGCCGTCACGCGCGCAGCCGACGCCGCCCGCCCGTCGACGCAGGCGCTGCTGCGCGCGATCCGCGCTCAGAGCTCGAGCGTCCAGGTACCGGACAGCACCACGACGTAGCGGTCCTCGCGTGTGACGATCCGCAGCGCGACGTCGCCGCACGCGGGACAGCGCATCACCGTGCCCGCCCCGTGGTGGACGCGGTGGGCCCCGATCGGATTGGTCTGCCCGCACGACTCGCAGCTGCGCGGTGCGGCGGTCGCCTCGGCGCCGAAGATCTCCTCCAGCAGCCCGGCGATCGCGTTGCCGTCGACGATCAGCGCATCCGCATCCATCTCAGCCTCCCGTCGCCCCGAAGCGCTCGGCGTGGATCTGCCGCGGCTCGTGCCCGATCTCCACGAGCAGATCGGCGACGCGCTCGACGAACGGCGTCGGCCCGCAGATGAAGATGCGCGGGCTGTCCACGGGCGGCGGGCCGACCGTCGCGAGCATCTCGGCATCGACGCGCCGGTCGTGGCCTGCCCAGTCCGGCGGCTGTGAACGCGTCAGCGTGACGTGCCCAGCGAGCGCGTCGCCGCCGATCAGCCCAAAGAGCTCGTCGCGGTAGAGCAGGTCCTCCCACGAGCGCGCCGAGACCAGCAGCCGCGCTGCCGCGTCGCTCTCGCGCGCTGCGCGGTGGCGCAGCATCGCCATCAGCGGCACCAGTCCCGAGCCGCCGCCGACGAGCAGCAGCGGCCCGCCGTCCTGCGCGCGCCAGGTGAAGTGTCCGCCGACGGGGCCGCGCAGCTCGAGCTCATCTCCGGCGCGCAACTCGCCGGTGAGGTAGGGGGACACCTCGCCGTCGTCGAGGCGCTCGATCGTCAGCTCCAGGCGCGCCGACTCGGGCGCCGAGGCGATCGAGTACGAGCGCTGGGCCTGGTAGCCGTCCTCGGCGGTCAGCCGCACGTCGACGTGCTGGCCGGCCGCGTGGCCGGGCCAGCCGGGCACGTCGAGCACCAGCGTCCGCGCGGACGCGGTCTCGGCGATGACCTCGCCCACCGTGGCCGTGCGCCAGACGACCGCCGCCCGCGCCACCGTCAGTCGTTCCAATAGCGCTGCTCCTGCCACGGGTCGCCGCGGTTGTGGTAGCCGGCCTCCTCCCAGAAGCCGGGCTGGTCCTCGAGCGTCAGCGACAGCCCGCGCACCCACTTCGCGCTCTTCCAGAAGTACAGGTGCGGCACGACCAGGCGGGCCGGTCCGCCGTGCTCGGGCTCCAGCGGCTCCCCCTCGAATTCGTACGCGACCCAGGCGCGCCCGCCGGTGACGTCCTCGAGCGGCAGGTTGGTCGTGTAGTCGCCGTCGCACCACGCGCTGACGTGGTCGGCCTCCGTCTCGACGCCGTCCAGCAGCGTGTCGACCGACACGCCGGTCCAGGTGGTGCCGAGCTTGGACCACTTCGTCACGCAGTGGATGTCCACCGTGACCGTCTCGGCGGGCAGCGTCCGCAGCTCCTCCCACGACCACGACAGCGTCTCGTCGACAGCGCCGTCGAGCGTGAAGGTCCACTCGCTCAGCGGCGTGCGCGGCGTCGGGCCGGCCGACAGCACCGGGAAGTCGTCGACGACGTACTGGCCGGGCGGCACTCGTGAGGGATCGACCTCGGGGCGTCGTCGCCCGCGAAAGCCGCGGGAGATCGGAGGCATGCCGCGACGCTACCAGCACGCCGGCGCGACCTGCGAGACACTGCGCGGATGCAAGCCGAGGAGCTCCGTGCGATCCAGGCACCGTTGAAGGCGCGCTACCGCGAGGAGCCCGGTGCCGCGGTCGTCACCCTGGCCGCGCAGGCCACGCTCGGGGAGGGCGTCACCTGCAGCGTGCAGACCGGTCGCGCGCTCGCGGTCGCGGGGCTGCATCCGGCGTCGGGCGGCGACGGCGCGGCGCTGTGCTCGGGGGACATGCTGCTCGAGGCGCTCGCCGCCTGTGCCGGCGTGACGATGCGCGCGGTCGCGACGGCGATCGGCATCGCGGTCGAGGGGAGCGTCCGCGCCGAGGGCGATCTGGACTTCCGCGGCACGCTCGGCGTCGATCGCGACGCGCCCGTCGGCTTCGGCTCGATCCGCCTGAGCTTCGCGCTCGACACGCCTGCCGAAGACGAGCAGGTCGCCAAGCTGCTGGAGCTGACCGAGCGCTACTGCGTGGTGCTGCAGACGCTGACCGGCGGCGTCGCCCCGGCCGTCGAGTGGACGCGCGATGCGTAGCGTGGTCGTCGCGGCGCTGGCGGGTGGCGCCCTGGTCGCCGTGCCAGCTGCGAGCGCGGCGCCGCCGGACGCGATCCGCGTCGGCGGCCCGAGCAAGCCCGAGGACGCGAAGGTCGCGATCGTCGCGTCGAAGGCCCGGCTCGCCGGCCGCACATTCCGCGTGCTCGATGCGCAGAATCGCACCGTGCTGCGCGGCAAGCTGAAGAAGGCGCCGGGCTCGAGCGCGCCCTGGCGCAACGCCGCCGTCGCCGACCTCGGCGCGGTGCGCGCCGAGGGCCGCTTCCGGGTCGCCGTCGGCGCGCTGCGCTCGCGCGCATGGATCGTGCGGGCGACAGGATCCGCGGACGCGATCGTCGCCATGCTCGGGTACTTCGCGGCAAACAGCGACGGCGCCGAGCCGTCGCCGATCCACGGCCCGGCGCACCTCACCGACGCGGTCGTGGCGTCGGGGCCGCACACGGGGCAGCGCTTTGACTTCACCGGCGGCTGGATGGACGCCGGTGACATGACCCACTTCACCAAGACGACGGCGTTCGCGGCGATCGCGCTGCAGCTGGCCGCGCGCCTGGACCCGGCCAACGCCGCCCTGCTGAACAGCCATGCGGACGTCGGCGTGCGCTGGCTGGTCAAGGCCCACCCGGCGCCCGACCTCTTCATCCAGCAGCTCGCCGACACGCGCGACCACGACGTCGGCTTCCGCGATCCGGCCGCCGACGCGATGTCCTCCAGGCCCGGGATCGGCCAGCGCCTGGCCTACCCCGGGATGGGGTCGGACGTCGGCGGCAAGGCGGCCGCGGCGCTCGCGCTGGCGGCATTGCGGGCCGACGCGGCGGGGCGCGCACCGCTGCTCCAGCAGGCGCGCGAGTGGTACGCGGCAGGGCAGGCCGCCGACCGCATCGCGCCACGTCCCGAGGGCCTGGTCGGCGAGTACGTCTACAACGACGCGGACGAGGGCAGCGGCGACGACGACCTCGCGACGGCCGCGGCGCTGCTCTGGCGGCTGACGGGCGAGCCCGACTACCTCGAGGACGCGCGCCGCGACCTGCCGGGCATCTCGACCGAGCCGTTCACCTGGGCGGAGACGGGGCTGCTGGCCGCGGCCGAGCTGTGCGGCGGCGCCGGCCTGTCCGCCGTCCCCGACGAGGGCCTGCGCAACGTCGCGTGCGACAAGCTGCGCGCCGGTGCGGCGCGTGCCGCGTCGGTCGCCAAGGTGCGCGCTTTCCCGGTCTTCGGCGTCTACCAGTGGGGGACGACGGCGACCAACGCCGCCGGCGCTGCCGTCGCCGGCTTCGCCGCGCGCGCCGGCCAGCTGCCGGCGGGCTACGCGATGGCCGACGGCGGCCGCGACTGGCTGCTCGGGCGCAACCCCTGGGGCGTGAGCTTCGTCGTCGGCTACGGGCCCGGCGCGCCGCGCCACCCCCACCACTGGGCGGTGGCCTACAAGGGCCCGGGACACCCGCGCGGCGCAGTCGTCGGCGGCCCTGCCCCGCGCGCGAGCGTCGACTCGCAGAAGAAGAACTTCACGCCGCGATTTCGCGAGCGCCCGTTCAACTCCACCCGCCTCGTCTACGAGGACAACGCGGGCAACTACGTCAACTCAGAGCCGGCGATCGACTACACCGCGGCCGCGATCCTGAACCTCGCGGTCGCCGGATAGCGCCGTCAGTCCGGCCCGGGCTCCGCAGGGATGACCGGGGTCGCCGGCTCCTCGGGCGCGGGAACGGTGCTCGGCTCGTGCGCGGGCGGCCCCGGCACAGCCGGGTCGGGGAAGCCGGCGTCGTCGGCGTGCTCGGCACTGCGGGCGTCGGCGTCTCCCCCGGATGGGGGACTTCGGCCAGGGCGGTCGCGGAGGGGCTCATACTCCGTGCCCTACCCGGGTAGGAGAGATCTATGAGCAGCACCCAACACGAAGCCACAGCCGCCCCGCTACGCGAGCTCGCAGCCCACGGCCAGCACATCTGGGTGGACTCGCTGTCTCGCCAGATGCTCGAGGACGGCGAGCTCGACCGCCTGATCGCTCAGAGCGGCGTCGTCGGCGTCACGTCCAACCCGACGATCTTCGAGCAGGCGATCGGCGAGGGCGACGCCTACGACGACCAGCTGCGCGCCACGCCCGACCACGCCGACGACAAGGCCGCGTTCCTCGCGCTTGCGATCGCCGACATCCAGTCGGCCTGCGACCGGCTCGCAGGCGTCTTCGACGACGGTAAGGGCCTGGACGGCTGGGTCTCCATGGAGGTCGACCCGCTGCTCGCCCACGACGCCGCGGCGACGCTCGCCGAGGCCGTGCAGCTGCGCGACGCGATCGACCGCGACAACCTCTACGTGAAGATCCCGGCGACGGCCGAGGGCCTCGAGGCGATCGAGGAGGCGATCGCACGCGGCATCTCGGTCAACGTCACGCTGATCTTCGCCCTCGGGCGTCACCGCGAGGTCGCCGAGGCCTATCTGCGTGGGCTCGAGCGCCTCGTCGAGGGCGGCGGCGACCCGTCGCGCGTCGCATCGGTGGCGAGCTTCTTCGTCTCCCGCGTCGACACCGAGGCCGACAAGCGCCTGGAGAGCGCCGGCGCCGAGGAGCTGCGCGGCAAGCTGGCAATCGCCAACGCCAAGCTCGCCTACCAGAACTATCTCGAGGCCTTCTCCGGAGAGCGCTGGGAAGCGCTGGCCGCGCGCGGCGCGTCGCCGCAGTTCTGTCTCTGGGCCTCGACGTCGACGAAGGACGAGCGCTACCGCGACGTGATGTACATCGAGGAGCTGATCGGCCCGGACACCGTCGACACGATGCCGCCGAAGACGCTCGAGGCGTTCGCCGACCACGGCGTCGCCGAGCGCACGCTCGACCGCGACGTCGACGCGGCACATGAGGTGCTCGCGCAGGTCAAGGCCGCCGGCGTCGACTACGACGACGTGACCGAGACGCTCGAGCGCGAGGGCGTGGAGAAGTTCGCGACGTCCTTCCGCGCGCTGCTCGACGGCATCGCCCAGAAGCGCGAGCAGCTCCGCGCCACGCCCAGCTGAGCCCGGCGGGGTGACCGAGCGCGCCGAGCGGATCACCCTGGAGGCGGGCTGGCTGGACGCCGACCTCGCGCTGGCGGACGGCCAGCCGTTGCCGCCGGCCGGCCACCGCACGGCGCGCGGGCTCGTCGTCTTCGCCCACGGCAGCGGCAGCGGGCGGCGCAGCCCGCGCAACCGCGAGGTCGCCGCGGCGCTGCGCGCCCGCGGCCTGCACACGCTGCTCGTCGACCTGCTCACGGCCGAGGAGGCAGCGCGCGACGCACGCACGGGAGAGCTGCGCTTCGACATCGCGATGCTCGGCGACCGCGTCGGCGCCGTGCTGGCCTGGCTCGGCGGTGACCCGGGCCTTGGCGACCTGCCGCTCGGCATCTTCGGCGCGAGCACCGGCGCCGCAGCCGCGCTGATCGCCGCCGCGAGCAAGCCGGCGCAGGTCGCGGCGGTCGTCTCGCGGGGAGGTCGCCCCGATCTCGCCGCCGCGGTGCTCGGCGACGTTCGCGCGCCGACGCTGCTGCTGGTCGGCGCCGAGGACACGCAGGTGCTCGCGCTCAACCGCGAGGCCCAGGAGATGCTTGCGGCGCCGTCGCACCTCGAGCTGATCGCCGGCGCGGGGCACCTGTTCGAGGAGCCCGGCGCGATGGCGCAGGTCTCAGCTCACGCCGGCGACTGGTTCGCGCAGCACCTGCGCTAGATCGGCAGCGGCTTGCCCGGCGGGTCCGGCGGCCCGGGCGACGGGCCCGGGTTTGGCGGGACCGGGTCGGGCAGCGGCGGCCCTCCCGGAATCGGGTCCGGGCCCGGCGTCGGCGGCACGGGCGTCTCGTTGACGTCGTCGATCGGCATCTCAGTCCTCGTCGATCGGCTTGCGCCGGTTGGGGGTGTCGGAGACAAGGCCGACGACGCAGGCCGCCGCGACGACGGCCGCGACGACCGCCCAGAACGGCCGGCCGACCGCCAGCAGCGCGAGGATCGCCATCGCGCCGGCGGCGATCAGCATCGCCAGCGGCGGTCGCAGCCCGCCGCGTCCGGTCTTCTGCATCGGAGTGCTCATCGTGGTGCTCCTGTCGTGGTTCGCGCGCCGCGCAGGGCGGGCAGCACGTGCTCGCCGTAGACGCCGAGCGCGCCGATCGGATCGGCGCCCGACGCGTTCTGCAGGCAGACGATCGTCGCGCCGAGTTGCTCGATCTCGCGGATCCGCTCGGCGTGCGCGTCGGGGTCGGAGGAGAGGATGTAGGCCTCGCGGAAATCCTCGTCGGAGATCTCGCGCTCGCCCTTCTCGTACATCGCCTGCGGGTCGTGCCAGTCGTCGCTGAAGAACTCCTGCGGCTGCGCGCCCTTCCAGACGCGTGCCCCCTCCAGCGCCGCGTCGTCGTCCTGCGCCCACGAGAAGCCGGTTTGCAGGATGACCTCGCCGGGCCGCTTGCCGGCGTCGTCGCATGCGGCACGGTAGGCATCGATGACGCCCGGCGCGCTATCGGGATCGGCGAGCGTCCAGAGCCCGTCGCCCTGGCGCGCGGCGACACCTGCGGCGCGCGGCCCGAACGCCGAGACGTAGATCGGCGGCCGGCGCTCGGCGCGGGTGTGCAGATAGGCCTGCTTCGTGCGGAAGAAACGCCCGTCGTGATCGAGGCGCTCGCCGTCGAACAACGCGTTGATGATCGTCAGCGCCTCCTCCATGCGCTCGATCTGCTCGCCGACGGGCGGCCAGTCCATCCCGCAGGGGCTCTCGTTGAGGCTCTCGCCGGAGCCGATGCCGAGGAAGGCGCGTCCTCCGAACATGTGCTCGAGCGTCATGAAGGCCTGTGCGACGACCGCGGGGTTGTGGCGGAAGACGGGCGCGGTGACGCCGGTGCCGATCGGCACCTTGCGCGTCGCCTGGCCGATCGCGCCGAGCAGGACCCACGCGTGGGGCGACTCGCCCGGCTCCCACCACGGCTGGAAGTGATCTGAGACGTTGAGGGCGTCGAAGCCGGCCTCCTCGACCGCGACGGCCTGGCGCACGAGGTCGCCGGGCGCGAACTGCTCGGTGGCGAGCTGCACCCAGTAGCGGATATCGGTCATACATCGCGCCTACCCGGCGGCGCGCGCGGCATGCCGGCGCAGCAGCGGAGCAAGCGTCGTCGCGAACGTCGGCGTCAGGTGGTCGACGTCGCGAAACGCCAGCGCGCCGCCGATCACCGGGTAGCAGGCGCGCGCGTCGCAGAACGACGACGTGAAGTCGATCGCCCGCACGCGCGGTGAGTGCAGCTGCGCGATCGCGTCGAGCTGAGGGTCGGCGCGCAGGGCGCGCGCACGCGGGACACGACAGGCGAGGTCCGGGCGGCGGCCGTCCTGGCGCGCGCCTTCGACGCAGTCCAGCGTCCGCGTGCGCATCCGGGGCGTGTCGCGGATCACGACGATCCGCTTGACCGAGTCCGGCAACGCCCGCCAGGCGCGCGCGTAGCCGCGCGCGACCTCGTCGTGGTCGCCGACGACGTCCAGCCCCGAGCGAGCGGTGACGTAGACGGTGCTGACCTCGGGGTTCGCGCGAAACCAGTCGAGGACCTCGCGGTTCCACTGGCGGCAGTTGTCCCGCGCGCGCGCGCTCGCGGCCCGCGACGCCGCCGTCAGCGGGCAGCCCGTCCGCGTGATCGACAGCCCGCGCCAGCCCTCCTCGCGCGCGGCGGGCGCGAACGCTGCGCGCCAGTGCGAGGCGTGGCTGTCGCCGACGAGCGCGAACGTCGACCGCGCGCGCACGCCCGGCACGCCGAACGCGCACACGGCCAGGCGGCTGCGGCGCTCGATCATCGTGCACGGCGCGTTGCCCTCGTGCGCGGCGGCGACCGGCGTCGGCACGACGCGCCGCGGGTCCTCGCAGACGCGTGGCGGCGTCCCGACACCCGCGCCGAAGCATGTGGGCGCATGCGCGAGGAAGCGCGCGGTCGCGTCCTGGGCGTGCGCGATCCGGCTCTGCACGTGCGCCTCGCCGGCGTAGGTGATCGCGACGACTGCCGCCGTCGCCAGCGCGGCGACGAGGAACGTCGCGCGGGCCGGGCGCCGCGCGAGCACGCCGTGACGGATCGGGTTCTCGACGAGATGCGTGGACAGCCAGGCCAGCAGGATCGTCAGCGCGAAGATCGCGGCCAGCGTGACCGTGGTGTTCGGGCGGTCGAGCACGAACGGGGCGAACACGAGCAGCGGCCAGTGCCAGAGGTAGACCGAGTAGGAGATCGCCCCGAGTCCCTGCACGCCAGGAAGCCCGTAGAGCCTGCCCGGCGCTACGCGCCCGCGTGGCGCCCCGGCGCGGATCACCGCGAGCGTGCCGAGCACCGGCAGGAGCGCCGCCCAGCCGGGGAACGCGGTGGCGTCGCTGTAGATCAGCGCCGCGCAGACGATCGCTGCCAGCCCGACCCAGGCCAGGGCCACGCGCGTTTTCGGTGGCGCCAGGTCCAGCCGCGGCAGCAGCGCGAGCAACCCGCCGGCGGCGAACTCCCACGCCCTGGCGGGCGTGATCAGGTAGGCGACCTCCGGGTCGCTGGCGGTGCGCTGGATGCAATAGGCGAGGCTTGCGACCGCGCAGGCGCCGAGCACGACCGCCAGCACACGCCGGCGCCCGTGGGGACGCACCAGCACCGCGCAGAGCATCAACAGCGGCCACGCGAGATAGAACTGCTCCTCGGCGGACAGCGTCCAGTAGTGGCGGACGGGGGAGGGCCCGTCGTCGGCGGCGAAGTAGTCGACGGCGTTGTGCGCGAGCTGCCAGTTCTCGGCGTACAGCGTGCCTGCGCGCATGTCGGTGAAGAACTGCTGCCAGTGCGTCAGCGGCACGAAGATCACCGTTGCGATCGCGCACACCAGCACCATCAGGAGCGCGGCGGGCAGCAGCCGCCGCGCGCGGCGCGCCCAGAACCCACCGAGCGAGATCCGGCCGTGGCGGTCGAGCTCTGACAGCAGCATCCCGGAGATCAGGTAGCCCGAGATGACGAAGAAGACGTCGACGCCGATGTAGCCGCCGGGCACCACGTCGGGCCAGAGGTGGTAGAGGACGACCAGCAGCACCGCGAGCGCGCGCAGCGCCTGGATCTCGTGGCGCTGGGGTCGTTGCGCCGGCGGGTACGGCGGGTGGGGTGCGCGCCCGGGAACCGGTGGCCGCTGGACGGGCCGTAGAACGGTGGGCGCGTTCACGACCAGTCGCTACCCAGGTTCGTGCACAAACGATCGCGCGGGCGCATCAATCGTCACACTGTCGCAAGCACGACGGCGCGAGGGCCGTCGTGGGGGAAACCATGCGACCGACTCGGGGAATCAGCTCGACAGTGGTGCTCGCCGCGCTGCTGGCGCTCACGGCGCCGGGCGCGGCGTCCGCGCAGACCGGCGGCGTCGAGGCGCCGTCGGGTACTCCCGCGTCCCAGTTGCTGGTCGTCGGCGACTCGCTCGCCGTCGGCATGCGCCCGCATCTCGCGCCACTGCTCGCCGACCACGAGATCACCTGGGACGTGCGCTCCGGCCGTACGACGCCGCAGGGCCTGCAGCGCCTGCGCGCACAGCTGCGCCGGGTCAAGCCGCAGGTCGTCGTCGTCAGCCTGGGCACCAACGACGGCCCCGACCCTCGGCGCTTCCAGGACCGCCTCACGCGCACGCTCGCCGCGATCCCGCCGGCGACATGCGTGATCTGGGCGACGATCTTCCGGCCCGCGCGCAAGGGCCCCTACCGCGAGCTCAACCGCGTTCTGCGCGCCAGCACAGATGCCCGGCTGCGGCTGCTGAACTGGGACCTTGCGGTCGCCACCAAGCGCGTCGCGCTGCCCGACGGACTGCACCCCGACGTGGCCGGCTACCTCACGCGCAGCCGCATGGTCGCGCACGCCGTCGACGCCTGCTGAGCAGCGCCGCCCCCGGACAGGGCGGCGCCGTGCTGCGTGTCCGTTACTCGCCGGAGTCGTACTTGAACGAGAGGTCCAGGCGCACGCGGAAGGTGACTGCGCCGCCGTCGTCGATCGCGACGTCCTGGCGGACGACCTCGGCCACGCGCAGGTCGCGCACGGTCTTCCCGGCCGTGGCGATCGCTTCCTTGGCGGCCGCTTCCCAAGACTCGCTGCTGCTTCCGATGACCTGCGTGACCCGATAGACGCTCACGATGGGGCTCCTGACTTGTGGGGGGACCGACGTGGCGACGCTAGCCCGCCGCGTACCACGCCGTCAACCGCGCCGGTCTGGTAGGAA
>CAVXAS010000007.1:0-116193 GCA_963759825.1 Paraconexibacteraceae bacterium
CGCGGTGGGTGCGGCGAAAGCCGTCGATCCCGGCGCCCGCAGAGCCGAAGGCAAGCGCGGTGTCCGGCGGCGGCGTGAACGATCCGAGGCAGCGCCGCCAGTCGGCGCCGCCGACGGTGAACCAGGCCCAGTGGACCTGCTCGTCGGCGACGACGACGAGGACCGGGCCGCCGAGCTCGCGCCCGACCGCGCGCAGCGCCGCGTCGGCGTCCTCGCCCCAGGCGAGCGCCCCGACGTGGTCGGCGCGCAGGTCGTAGCCGAGCTCCTCGGCGTCGGTGCGGGTGCCGTCGAGCAGGTCGCGCAACACGCGCCGGCGGCGATGCTCGCCGCTGCGCAGCAGCGCGTCGCGCTCGCTCGTGTAGACCTCGGTGACGAGCGGCGCGACCGCGTCGACGTAGGCGAAGAGGTGGCGCGAGGCGAGCCGCAGCATCTCGCTGCGCGCGTCGTCGTCGAGCTCGAGCGCCTCGACCTGCGCGAGCACGTGCTCCCAGGCCACCGCATGGCCGACGCGGTAGGTCAGCAGCAGCTGCGTGAGGTCCATGCCCAGGCGCGCAGCGCGCCGCGCGCCGTCCTCGGCCTCGGCCGGGGCGAGGGCGCCGGCGGCGCGGCCGGCGACCAGGCTCGAGAGGCCGGCGCGCACGTTGGCGTAGGCGCTGCGGCGCGTGGCGTCGTCGAGCTCGGGGTGCTCGAAGCCGGCGAAGTTCGGGATCTCGACGCGCATCCGCTCGAGCATCTCGTCGACGAGCGCGTCGATGTGGTCGTCGAGCGAGTCGGCGATCGTCTGCAGGGAGGACTCGATGCTGCGCATGGCCTTAGGGGTGCACGTAGCGTTCGATCCGCGGGACGAAGCGCGTGGCCAGCATCTGCCGCCAGCCGCGCGGGCGCGCCGCCATCGCCGCGGCGAGCGCCGCGCCGTCGAAGTACGAGACGCGCTCGGCGATCAGCCCGCCCGTCAGCGTGAAGCGGTCGACGGCGCTCCAGCTCAGCTCGCGTCCGCCGAACGTGCCGCGCAACGTGAACTCGATGAAGATCGCGTCGTCGCTGGCGCTCCAGCGGTGGACGACGGCGTGCAGGTCGGGGACCATCGCAAACAGGCGCGCGAAGCCGGCGCGGCACTCCTCGCGCCCGCGCAGCGCGCCCATCAGCGGCTGGATCAGGACCGTGTCCTCGCTGTAGAGCGCCTCGTGCCGGGCGATGTCCGGCGGTCCGCGCCAGGCGTCCTTGAACTGCTCGACGAACGCGGCGGCGGCTGCATCGTCGATGACGTCGGGCGCGACGGCATGCGGCATGCGACGACTGTACGACGCATGCGGCGCGCTGTCTTTGCGGATTGCCGCAACGCTGCGCGCGCAGCTACGCAGCGTTCGCGTAGTGCCGGCGCGAATCGGCCGTGAGGCTGGCGCAATGCTCGAAGACACCGTCGACGTCGCGGTCGTCGGCGCCGGCATCTCCGGCCTGACGACCGCACTGCGCGTGCACGAGGCCGGGCGCAGCGTGGTCGTCCTGGAGGCGCGCGAGCGCGTCGGGGGCCGCACGCTCAACGCGGACATCGGCAACGGCGAGGTCGTCGAGATGGGCGGCCAGTGGGTCGGGCCCAGCCACACGGCGGTCATCGCGCTGGCCGCCGAGGTCGGTGTCGAGACGTTCCCGACCCACATCGCCGGTGAGCACATCTTCGACTTCGGCGGCCGCACCTCGCGCTACCGCGGCGACATCCCACGGATCGCGCCGCTCGGGCTCGTCGACTTCCGCATCGCGCAGGCGCGCCTGGAGCGGATGGCGCGGACGATCGACCCCGCGGCGCCGGAGCGGGCTGCGAGCGCGCCGCACTGGGATCGCGAGACGGCGGCGTCCTGGATGGCGCGCCACATGCGCACCCGCACCGGCCGCGAGCTGATGCGCCTGGCGATCGAGGCGGTGCTCGCCGTCGACCCGGCCGACCTCTCGCTGCTGCACTGGCTGTTCTACATCCGCGTCGGCGGCGGGCTGGACTCACTCGTGCGCACCGACGGCGGCTATCAGCAGGATCGTTTCGTCGGCGGCTCCCAGGAGATCGCGATCCGCGTCGCGCGCCGGCTCGGCGAGCAGGTCCGCCTGGACGCGCCGGTCACCCGCATCGAGCAGGCCGCCGACCGAGTCGAGCTCGTCGCCGCAGGGCAGCCCGTGCGCGCCCGCGTCGCCGTTCTCGCGGTGGCCCCGGCGCTCACGAGCACGATCGCGTTCGACCCGCCGCTGCCCGGTGCCCGCCACCAGCTCGCCCAGCGGATGGCGCAGGGCACGGTGACGAAGTACATGGCCGTCTACCCCGAGCCGTTCTGGCGCGCCGAGGGTCTCTCGGGACACGCGACCGCCGATCGCGGGCCCGTCACCGTCGTCTTCGACAACTCTCCGCCCGACGGCATGCCCGGCGTGCTGCTTGCGTTCTCCCTCGCCGGCGACGCGCGCGCGCTGGCGCGGCGTCCCGAGGCCGAGCGCCGCGACGCCGTGCTCGCCCGCCTGGCCGAGCTGTTCGGCGCGCGCGCCGCCACGCCCGAGCAGCTCATCGAGCGCTCGTGGGCGCAGGAGGAGTGGACCCGCGGCTGCTACGCCGGCTACTTCGGCCCCGGCGGCTGGACGGCGTGCGGCGACGTGCTGCGGACGCCGGTCGGGCGCCTGCATTGGGGCGGCGCGGAGACCGCGACGCTGCACCACGGCTCGATGGACGGCGCCGTCCTGGCCGGAGAGCGCGCCGCGAGTGAGGTGCTCGCGCGGTATCTGAGCGATACTTCCCCCAACAATGGGGGCCAAGCGCGACCTGCTGCTGGAGCGCGATTCTGAGCTCGGTCAGCTCGAGGATGCGCTGACCGCCGCGCGTTCCGGTGACGGCAACGTGGTCCTCGTCCAGGGTCCCGCCGGGATCGGCAAGAGCCGGCTGCTGGCAGCCGCGTGCGAGCGCGCAGCCGCCGCAGGCGACCGGGTGCTGCGGGCCCGTGGGGGCGAGCTGGAGCGCGACTTCGCCTTCGGCGTCGCCCGCCAGCTGTTCGAGCAGGCCGTGATGGCGCACGCGCCCGCGGAGCGCGCCCGGCTGCTGGAAGGCGCGGCGGGCCTTGCGGGCCCCGTGGTCGCGCCGACGGACGATCCCGGGGTCGCGATGGCCGGGGACCGCCTCTTCGCGGTGATGCACGGCCTCTACTGGCTCACCGTCAACCTCGCTGCCCAGGGCCCGCTGGTGATCGCAGTCGACGACGCGCAGCTGGCCGACGAGCAATCCGTGCACTGGTTTCACTACCTCGCGCGACGCCTCTCCGACGTGCCCGTGCTCGTGGTGCTGTGCGCGCGGGTCTCCGAGGGCGGGCCCGAGCAGGGCCCGCTGTCTGCGATCGCCGCCGAGGCGGACACGCGCGTCGTCGAGCCGGGCCCGCTGAGCGTCGCCGCCGTCAAGGCGCTGCTGGAGGACGCGACCGCGGCCGGCACGCTGCCCGAGGTGGCGCGCGCATGCCATGAGCGCAGCGCCGGCAACCCCTTCCTCGTGCGCGAGCTCGCGGCGGCGTTCGCGGCCTCGGAGATTGCCCCGGACCGGCCCGACGCGGCCGCCCAGGTCGCCGACCTGCTGCCGGGAACCGTCGCCCGCAGCGTGCTGCAGCGGCTGACGGCGCTGCCGGCGCCCGCCGTGGCGCTCGCGCGTGCCGCCGCCGTGCTGGGCGCCGACGTCCATCTCGTCGACGCCGCCAGGCTCGCCGACCTCGGCGACGGCGCCGCCGCCGACGCGCTCGACACGCTCGTCGACGCCGGGTTCATCCTTCCCGGGACGCCGCTGCGCTTCGCCCATCCGCTGATGCGCGAGGCCATCTACGAGGACCTGCCGACGGGGCGGCGGCTCTACCAGCACCGTCGTGCCGCGGACGTCCTGTCCAGCCGGATCGCGCCCGAGCAGATCGCGGCGCATGTGCTGCAGTGCGAGCCGCAGGGTCACGCCGACAGCGTCGCGGTGCTGCGCCGCTGCGCGGTGCGCGCGACGGAGCGCGGCGCGCCCGGGACCGCCGTGCGCTACCTGACCCGCGCGCTGGAGGAGCCTCCCGACGCACAGACGCGCATCCATGTGCTGCACGAGCTCGGCGTCGCGGGCGCGCGGGTTGGCCACCCACAGGCGGTCGAGCACCTCGAGGAGGCGCTCGGCCTCGCGAGCGCGCCGGGCGATGTCGCGTCCGTGGCCAGCGATCTCGCCGTCGCGCGCGGCGCCCGCGGCGGGATGGCGAGCGCGGTGGAGACGCTCGAGCGCGGCGTGGAGATGCTCGCCGGTCGCGACCGCGAGCTTGAGCTGCGCCTCGAGGGAGAGCTCGGCGCGCTGGGCCAGCTGGACGTCGCGTCGACGCCGCGCGTGGCCGAGCGCCTACGCCGCGTCGCCCCCGAGCTCAGCGGGGAGACCGCGGGCGAGCGGCTCGTGCTCGCGAGCTTCGCGCACCTGCGCTCCAACGAGCTCGCGCCCGCCGAGGAGCTCGTCGACCTCGCGCAGCGCGCCGTCGGCAACGGGCTCCTGCTCGCCGAGCAGACGGCCGATTCGCCGATCGTCTACCTGCTGATCTACGTCTTCTTCCGCGCCGACATGGCCGACCGCGCCGACGAATGGCTTGCGGAGACCCTCGCCGAGGCCGGGGCGCGAGGATCGCTGCTGGGTACGAGCGTCGCGCTCGGCGTCCGCGCGCAGCTGCGCTGGCTGCGCGGCGAGCTGGCGGACGCCGAGGCGGACGCCCGCACCGCGATCGACGCCCAGGTCGAGGCCGGCTGGTCGTCGATCCTGCCGCTGGCCGTCGCGGTCGCCGCCGAGTGCCTGCTCGAGCGCGGGCAGCCGGACGAGGCGTGCGAGCTGTTCGCGAGCTCGGGGCTCGACGGCAACCTTCCCGGGATGCAGACGTTTCGCTGGGCTCAGGCGTCGCGCGGCCGCGCTCGGATCGCCGCCGGGGACCTGGACGCCGGGCTGGAGGACCTGCGCAGATGCGGCGGCGAGCAGATGGGCGCGCGCGCCGACGTCGCGCTGCTGTGGCGCAGCGACGCCGCGTTGGCGCTCGCCGCGCGCGGCGACACCGACGAGGCGCGCGAGCTGGCCGTGGAGCAGCTCACGCTCGCGCGCGACGCGGGCGTGCCGCGGGTGCTTGGCGCGGCGCTGCGGACGCTCGGCCTCGTGGCCGGGCGCGACGACGCCCTGGACCTGCTGCGCGAGGCGGTGTCCGTGCTCGAGGACTCAAACGCCCAGCTCGAGCACGCGCGCGCGCTCGTCGAGCTCGGCGCGGCGCTGCGACGCACGGGGCAGCGCGGGGACGCGCGCAAGCCGCTTGCTGCCGGACACGAGCTGGCGCGGCGCTGCGGCAGCACGACGCTCGTCGAGCGCGCGACCGTCGAGCTGGCGGCGGCCGGCGTGCGGATGCGGCGCCCGGCGCTCGCGGGTCGCGACTCGCTGACGCCGAGCGAGCGCCGCGTCGCCGAGCTGGCCACCAGCGGCATGAGCAATCCCGAGATCGCGCAGGCGCTGTTCGTGACCCGCAAGACGATCGAGATGCACCTCGGGCACGTCTACCGCAAGCTCGACGTGCAGGGGCGCGACGGGCTCGCCACGGTCTTCGCGGACCCTCCGGAGGCGGTGGCGCACTGATCAGTCGGCGGCGCGCGGGTCCATCGGGCCCGACGCGACCGGCCGCGCCGTCGAGCTCACCGTGTGCACGGTCATCTCGCTCGGGCGCGCGAGGACGCCGCTGAGCGCGAACTGAAAGGCGGCGAACGCCGGCGAGCGGTAGTGGGCGTCCAGCGCCGCCTGGTCCTGCCACTCGCTGAGCAGGACGAAGTGGTCGGGGTCGGCGAGCGTCGCGGAGAAGGAGTAGCGCACGCAGCCGGGGCTGGCGGCGGCCACGCCCTCGAGCTCTGACAGCGCCGCGAGCAGATCCGCCCGCCGCCCGCTGATCCCGAACATGTCGGCAACGGCGACGATGGCCATCGCTCAGCCCAGGTAGCCCTCGACCGTGCCCGAGTCGCGCAGCTGCGCGTCGTCGGGGTCCTGACCCGCGTTGCGCAGTGCCCGGCGCTGGCGCAGGTAGTCCCAGAGCTGGTCGAGCTCGATGCGGATCGCCTCGAGCCGGCGTGCGTCGTCTGCGACGACGTCGTCGGCGGAGACCTCGGCGGCCTCGCTCTCGTCGCGGCGCAGGCGGCGCTCTTCGTCTTCGAGCTGCTCGATGCGCGCCTGCACCTGCTCGTCGGTCAACCGTTCGGCCATGTGATGCAAGCTACACCCATGATCGATGCGGTCATCTTCGACCTCGACGGCGTGATCGTCGACTCCGAGGCCGCCTGGGACGACGCGCGCCGCGAGCTCGCCGAGCAACGCGGCGGGAAATGGCGCGCGGATGCCCAGCGGGCGACGATGGGCATGAGCTCAGACGAGTGGTCGGCGTACATGCGCGACGAGATCGGCGTTCCGCTGGCGGTGGAGGAGATCAACGCCGCGGTCGTCGCGAACATCGAGCGCCGCTACCGCGAGCGGCTGCCGCTGATCACCGGCGCGACCGACGCCGTGAGGCGCCTTGCCGCGCGCTGGCCGCTCGGGCTCGCGTCGTCCTCGAATCGCCCGATCATCGACCTGGTGCTGCGCGAGGCAGGGATCGAGGACTGCTTCGCGGTGACGGTCTCCTCCGAGGAGGTCGGGCGCGGCAAGCCCGCGCCGGATGTCTACTTGGACGCGGCTCGCCGGCTCGGGGCCCGCCCGGAGGCGTGCGTCGCGATCGAGGACTCGTCCAACGGCCTGCGCTCGGCGGCGGCCGCCGGCATGCGCGTGATCGCGATCCCCAACGCGGAGTTCCCGCCCGACGAGGACGCGCTCGCGCTCGCCGATGTCGTCCTGCAGACAATCGACGAGCTCGATGCGGAGCACGTCGCAGGCTGACGCACGCGCGTCGCAGGTTGGAGCAGCGGCCGGCGCGGCGCGCGCATACCGTCGCCGCATGCTCATCACCGCCGTCGACGACGACCAGCTCACCCCGGTGCTCTCGGCCTACGAGGACGAGCTGATGCCGATCGTCTCCGAGGACTGGCGCCCGGTGTGGGCGCGCTTGATCCGCGCGCTGGCCGTCGCGCCCGACCACGCCGAGCGCCTGTTTCCCTACTACGAGGGCATCTGGCTGCGCAACGGGCTCGGCCACCGCCTGACCGAGCTGGTGCGGCTCGCGGTTGCCGACCAGACGCGCTGCCCGCTGTGCATGGACATCCGCTACCCGCTGGCGATGGCGGAGATGACCGAGGACGACGCGCAGGGCGTGGACGATCCGGACGCCGGCCGCTACAGCCCGCGAGAGGCAGCCGCGCTGCGCTTCGCGGCGCTCTACGCGGGTGACCATCACGCGATCGGCGAAGCGCAGTTCGCCGAGCTGCGCGAGCACTTCGACGACCGCGAGATCATGGAGCTGCTGCTGCTCTGCGCGCTCGCGCTGGGCATCGGGCGGATCCTGATGGTCACCGAGATGCTGGCGCCGAGCTGTCCCGTCCAGCGCGCCGCAGGGCCGGAGCTGTCGCAGTCTGCGACATGAGCTTGCGCACGGCGGCGGGCGTGCGGATGATCTGGAGGATGGACAGCCTGCGCGCAGCCTGGAACGCGTTTCACGAGGGCGCCGCGCCCGCGCCCGAGAACGTCCGCCCGACGATCCTGAGCTCCTGGCAGCGCTGCCGGGAGCTCGCCGTCTCGCCCGACCTGCGCGTCGCGCGCTGGGCGGGCCGGCTCGGCCGCGACGACGGCGCGGCCGAGGTCTTCGAGGCGGTCGGCGGCGAGGTCGTGCGGCGCCTGGCCGACGAGATCGCCGGGTCGCGCTGCGTCGTCGCGCTCGCGGATGCGGGCGGCACCGTCCTGACGCGCGCGGGGGACCGTGATGTCGTCCGCCGTACCGATGCCGGCGCGATGGTCCCGGGCGCGGCCTGGACGGAGGGCGCTGCGGGGACGAACGGGCTCGGCCTGGCGCTGGCGCTCGGGCGCCCGGTGCAGGTGCTCGCCGCCGAGCACTATTGCGAGGGCTGGCATGACTACGGCTGCACGGCGGCGCCGATCCGCCATCCGGTCACGACGCGGCTGCTCGGCGCGATCGACCTGACGACGCCGGCGCAGGTGCACAACGGGCCGGTCGTGGCGGCGCTCGTGCGGCGAGCCGCCGCCGAGGCGGAGGCGCTGCTCGCCCAGCGGCTCGTCGGCCCGGAGCCCCGGCCGACGGGACTGCACGACCTCGAGCGCGACGCGATCCTGCGTGCCCTGGACGCCGCCGCCGGCAACGTCACCGTCGCCGCCGACGCCCTCGGCGTCAGCCGCGCGACCGTCTACCGGCGGCTGCGCAGCTACCGGCTGCTCGGGCTGGTCGACAGCGGCTCGTTCGCGAGCGAGCGCCAGAGGTAGTGGCAGGCACGCGTGCGGTGGGGCCGCCAGGGTTCGGCGAGCGCGGTGAGCGCCGCCGGGTCGGGCCGGTCGGCAAGCTCGTAGGCGCGCATCGCGGCGTTGCGGATCCCCTGGTCGCCGGTGGCGAGCACGTCGGGCCGGCGCAGCGTGAACATCAGGAACATCTGGGCGGTCCACTCGCCGACGCCCTTGACCGCGACGAGCTCGCGGACGACCTCCTCGTCGTCGAGCTGGATCAGCCTGTCGAGCTCGAGCTCCCCGCCGAGCACGTGCTCGGCAAGCGACCGCAGCGCCACGACCTTGGCGCGCGAGAGCCCGGCCGCGGTGCGCATCTCGTCGGGGTCGTCGGCGAGCAGCTCGGCCGGCGTCGGCGCGCGCCCGCCGAAGCGTGCGAGCAGGCGCCCGTGGATCGCCTCGGCGGCCTTCACCGACAGCTGCTGGCCGGTGATCGCCCGCAGCAGCGCGGCGTAGACATCGGGCGGGGGCCCCGCGTCCTGCTCGAGCGGCAGCCGCCCGCCATCGGCGATGAGCCGCGCGAGCACCGGGTCCTTCGCGAGGTGGGCGTCGGCGGCGTGCATCGGCGTCACGGCGTGAGCGCGGCGACGAGGTCGGCGGCCGGCCGGATGTCGTCGATGCGGCCGACGTTCGCACCGGCGTAGAGCGGGCCGGAGTCCAGGAGCGCCGCCGGTCCGTCGTCGGTCGGCGGCTGCGGGCCGAGCAGCGCCTGGCCCGGGCGCTGGACCTTCGCGGCGCGCGCCTGCAGCCCGCCCGGGACGCGACGCGCCAGCGGTGCGCTGAGGCGGTTGGCGGCCCGGATCCAGCGCGGGCCGCGGGCATCGCCGCGCAGCCACCGCTCCGTCGCGGGGTTGGCGATCACGCGGTGCGGCGCGTCCGGCCAGCCGAGCCCGAACAGCTCGGTGAGCACGGTCTCGTCGGCGGCGAGGCAGCGCTGCTTGTACTCCGGGTGCGCGCGGCACTCGTCGCTGAGCAGGAAACGCGTGCCGACGACGGCGCTGACGGCGCCTGCGTCGAGCACCGCGCGCACGCCCCCGGCGTCGACGATCCCGCCGGCCGCGAGCACCGGGATATCCACGGCGGCGCGGACGCGCTCGAGCAGCTCCAGCACGGGCGTCGTCCCGCGCACATGCCCGCCGGCCTCGACGCCTTGGGCGATGACGGCGTCGGCGCCGGCTGCCGCGGCGGCCTGCGCCTCCGCGACGGAGCCGCACTGATGGACCCACAGGTTCCCCGCGAGCCGCTCGGGCTCGCCCCAGAACGTGACGAGGACGTCGGCTGCGGCCGCCGCCGCCGCGTCCCCCGGGCGCAGGAACGGCAGCAGGAGGTTGACGGCGACCGGCTTGTCGGTGAGCCGGCGGTGCGCGGCGATCTCATCAGCGATCGGGGCGAGTGCGCCGGCGATCGTCCCCAGCCCACCGGCGTGCGACACCGCTGCTGACAGCTCGTGCCGGGCGACGCTGCCCATGCCCGCCTGGACCACCGGCGACGCGAAGGTTCGGAGATCGATCATCACAGACCGTGGTTCGGCCACTCGGGGCTGAGGTCGCCCGCCTTGAACGCCGCGGCGCCGATCGTGTGCGAGTCGCGGCGCATGAACATCGAGAGCGTGTGCTCGGCCTCGATGCGCAGCCGCTCCTCGAACGTGCGACCGACACCACGCAGGATGCTCTCCTTGTCGCTGCGGATCGCACCCTGCGGAAGCGTCGTGATCTCGCGCGCAAGCTCCTGCGCGCGCGCGAGCGCCGTGCCGTGCGGGACGACCTCGTTGACGAGCCCGATCTGCAGCGCCTCGGCCGCGTCGATCCGGCGGCCGGTGATGACGAGCTCCATCGCCTTCGCGAAGCCGACGACGAGCGGCAGGCGCACGGTCAGCCCGTCGCCGCCGACGATGTTCCAGCGGCGCTCGAGCGCGCCGAACTCGGCGTTCTCGGCGGCGATGCGGATGTCGGCGAGCAGCGCGGTCTCCAGGCCGGCGGCGAAGGCGTAGCCGTTCACCGCCGCGATGACCGGCTTGAAGATGTCGACCTTGCGCGTGTAGCCGCACTCGCCCGGCGAGTTGTAGAGGCTCGTCCGAAACGCGTCGTAGTCGCCGAGCTCTGCGAGGTCGGCGGCGTCCTGCAGGTCCCAGCCGGCGCAGAACGTCGTCTCACCCGCGCCGGTGATGACGAGCACGAACGCGTCGTCGTCGTCGCGGAAGCGCTGCCAGGCGTCGTGCAGCTCGCGGTTCATCACGCGGTTGACGGCGTTGTGCTGCGCGGGACGGTCGTAGGTGAGCGTCACGACGTGGTCGTCCTGCTCGTAGCGCAGCGTCTCGTAGTCCATGATCTCCTCTTCGGTCTGTGCGTCCGGTCGTCGCCCTGATATTCGCCGCTCTCGTCCTCGCAGGCGAGGCGCACGCCCAGCAGGCCGCCGGCGGGGATCTCTGCCTGACCGATCCGGTGATGCCCGCCGCACAGCCCGCGCATGCGCTGCGCTTCGGCATCACGCCGCTCGCGGCCGGCAGCGTCGGGCTGACGCAGCAGCCGTCCGCCGCACCGGACGAGGCGGCGCTGGACCGCGCGCTGCTGGATCTGCGTGCGCCGGGCCGCGCGCTCGTGGTCCGGCTCAGCCGCCTGTTCCCGTCCGAGGGCGAGGAGGGGCTCGCGCGCGTCGCCGCGCTGGCCGACCGCTACGCGGCGCTCGGGTTCGGCGTCGAGGTGCAGGTCCGCTACCACATGGCCGCCGGCCAGGAGGGCGACCAGGCGGCCTGGACGGCGTTCGTGCGCCGCGCCGCGACGGTGCTCGCGCGGCGCTCGTCGCTCGTCGCGCTGTCCGTCGTCAACGAGCCCAACCTGCCGATCTCCCCCAACACCTCCGACGGCGCGTATGCCGGCGTGCGCGAGGCGATCGTGGGCGGGGTCGTCGCCGCGCGCGCGGCGCTGGACGCGGCAGGCCGCGCCGACGTGCCCGTGGGCTTCACGTTCGCCTGGCGCTGGCTGCCGCAGAACGATCGCGCGTTCTGGCAGGAGCTCGGGGCGCGCAGCACGCCGGCCTTCCGCGCGGCGCTGGGGTACGTCGGCCTGCAGGTCTACCCCGGCCTCGTCTGGCCCCCGGTTCCGCTGCCCGGCCGCAGCGCCGGCGAGGAGATGGTGGAGGCGGCCGCGCTCGTGCGCACGTGCATGATGCCGCTCGCCGGGCTCGGCCCTGACGTCGCGCTGTGGATCAGCGAGAACGGCTACGCGACGAACCTCGCGCGGACCGAGGCGGGGCAGGAGGCGAACCTGCGCTCGACGATCGGCGACCTGCATCGTGTCAGCGGCACGCTGCGCATCACCGACTACCGCTGGTTCAACCTGCGCGACAACGACAGCGACGGCCTCGACCTCTTCAGCGCGGTTGGCCTGCTGCGCGACGACCACAGCCGCAAGCCGGCGTTCGCCGCGCTGCGCCAGGCGATCGCCGACGTCGGCACGGCAACGCCGGCGCCGGTGTTGCCCGCCACGCGGTGCAGCGGGTCGCGGGCGCTCCCGCGCGGGCGCTGGCACAGCGCGCGCCCGGGCCACGCGCGCGGCACGGCGCGCCTGCAGCGCGGGCGCGTGCGCGTGTCCGTGACGTTGCGCCGGCCGGCGTCGTCACGCCGCGTCGGTGTCGTCCTGCGCGGCCGTGACGGCAGCCGCCGGCGGATCGTCGTGACAGTGCGCTGCGCGAGCGTGACGGAGCGTCAGCGCGTCAGTTCGGCGACGCAGGCGAGCATCGCGCCGCGGTCTTCGGCGTCGAAGAACTCGCTGCGCATGAGGCGGCCGCCCTCGACGACGCCCACGATGCCGATCGGCAACGCCATCTCGCCGCTGCCGCCCGTGCCGCCACCGGACCAGCTTCCGCGCATCGCGATCACCCGCTCGTCGCACGTGAGCACCTCGTCGATCTCGAGGCGGATGTGGTCCATGACCTCCCACCCGGAGCGGACGAGCGCCATCGCGCCGTCGCGCCCGCCGGTCGGATCCCACGGCAGCTCCCGGTGGTCGACGAACTCCCAGTCATCGTCGTAGAGGTCGCCGACGGCCTCGTCGCGCGCCGCGTAGGCACGCGCAAACCGCTTCCAGAATCGCTCGGGAGGCCGGTCGCCGAGCGGGCCCTGGCCGCCGCCGAGCTCGGCGTAGCGCGCGATCATCGCCGCGCTGTCCTCGTGCTCGTAGACGTCGCCGCCGGTGATCAGCCCGTCCTCGACCAGCCAGACGACGCCGAGCGGCGTGGTGGCCGCTCCACCGCCGACCGCGCTCGTCCCGCGCGACGTCGCCCGAAACGCGATCACGCGGTCATCGCAGGCGACGACCTCGTCGAGATCGAAGCGGACGTCCGGCCACATCACGAGCATCGAGTCCAGGGTGGCCTCGACGTTGTCGGTGTCGACGGTGTCGAGGCCGAGCCGGCGGCGATCGACGATCACGGCGTCCTTGCGGGCGAGCGCGATGGCGCCCTTGACGTCGCGGGCGGCGAAGCGCTCCAGGTACGCGCGCAGCACCCGCTCCGGCGGCCGGTCGCCGAGCACGACCGGAAGGCGCCCGCCGAGCTCGGCGAACCGCGCGATCATCGCCTGGACGTCGTCGGGCTCGTACTGGTCGATGCTCACCGTGAGGCCGTTCTCGACGAGCGTCACGTGGCCGACCTCGATCGCGAGCTCGCCGGCGCCGTCGCTCGCGTGGCCGCGGTAGGTGAGCCGCAGCGCGATCACGCGCTCGTCGCAGGCGAGCACCTCGTCGACCGCGCTCGTCAGGTCCGACGACATCGCGAACGCCGATTCGACCAGGGAGCGCGCCGCGTCCAGTCCGCGCTGCTCGGTCCACCCCAGCGTGCGGTGGTCGGTGATCACCCAGTCCGGCCCGTAGAGCCGCACCAGGGCGTCGAGATCGCGGGCGTTGAAGCACCGGCACCACGCGGCATACAGGCGCTCCGGCGCGGTGTCCCCGAGCGCGGACGGGGCCTCGCCCGTCAGCTCCGCGAACCGGGCGAGGATCGCCTGGACGTCGTCGACCTCGTACATGTCGGTTCTCACCGCGAGGCCGTCCTCGACGATCGTCACGTAGCCGACCGGTATGGCGAACTCGCCGGAGCCGTCGATCGAGTGGCCCTGGTAACGGACGCGCAGTGCGATCACGCGCTCGTCGCACGCGAGGACATCGTCGATGTGCATCGTCATGTCCGGCGCGATCGAGAACACCGACTCAAACAGGGAGCGCCCCTGTTGATGGCCCCCCTGCTCGTCCCACGCAAGTGCGCGGTGGTCGGCCACCACCCAGTCCTCTGCCAGGAGCTCGAGCATCCCGTCGACGTCCTGCGCGTCCATGCGACGCGCCCATTCGGCGTAGTAGCGCTCCGGGGGCTTGTCCCCGAGCACCGGGGCAGCACCGCCCGTCAGCTCCGCGAACCGGGCGAGCATCGCCGCCCTGTCCTCGGGTTCGTAGAGCTCGGTCCGCCGGAGCTTGCCGTCGCGGATGACCGCGACGTAGCCGACCGGCACGACGGCGCTGCCGCCCGTCTCGCTGCTCGTCCCGCGCCATGCCAGGCGCATCGCGATCACCCCGTCGCCCGCGGCGTGGACCTCCTCGATGTGAGGGCGCAGGTCGTACGACGCGCCCATCATCGTGCGCGCGGCGAGCTCGATGTCCTCGAGCCCGTGGACGTCGTCCCAGCCGACCTTGCGATTGTCGACCATCACGTAGTCGGCATGGGCCATCGCGACGACGCCGTCGACGTCGCGGGCGGCGTAGCAGCCGTGGTAGTGCTCGAAGAAGCGGCGCAGCTCAAGATCGCCGATCTCGGCGTCGTCGGGCTCCGCACGCGGCTCCACGTGCGTCGGCTCGCCGCCGGCCAGGGCCGCCGCGCGCAGCACGCCGGCGCTGTGCTCCTTCGCCGCGTAGAGCTCACGCGCGTGTGCGGCGGCAGCCTGCGCATCGGCGTCGCGCCCGGCCGCGGCGAGGACGCGCGCGAGCGCCATCGACGCGTCGGCCTTGTCGGACAGCGCGTCGGTCGGCTCGGCCAGGTCGACGGCGCGCTCGGCGAGCTCCAGCGCGACCTCGAGGTCGCCCGAGTGCGCGAGCGCCTCCGCGCGCCCGCCGCACCACGTGATCGTCGTCTTCAGGTCGCCGCCGCCGTGCTCCTCGGCGTCCTTCGTCGCCGCGATCGCCTCGTCATGACGCCCCTGCTCGACGAGCGCGCGTGCCAGCAGCGCGGACGCCTGCGCCCGCCCGAGGTCGACGCCGAGCGCCGCGAACCCGCCGGCGGCGCCGCGCAGGTGCTGCTCGGCCGCGCCGGGGTCGCCGGCCAGCAGCTCGACGATGCCCGCATGGATCGCGGTCTCCTGCAGCTCGAGCGTCAGGCCGAGCTCCTCCAGCGTGGTGCGGCCGGCGTCGAGGATCTCGCGCGCCGCGTCCGTTCGCCCGCGCATCGCCTCGAGCACCGCCTGGCAGCGCAGTGCGATCGCCTCGACGTGGCGATTTCCCGGCGTCATCCGGAGGATGCGCACGACGTCGAGGCAGCGGCCGCTCGCGCGCACGACCGGCGAGGGGCCCCACAGCGCTGCGCGCGGCGCCGCCGCGAGCACGGCTGTGACACGGCGCCGGTCCTCGGCGCGCCGCGCCGCTGCGAGCGCGCGGTCCAGCGCCTCCTCGACCGCGCCCACCTGACCGAGCAGCGCCTCGGCCTGGGCGATGACGTGATGGCCCTTGGCCTCCCCGGCCCCGTCGCCGGTGGCGGCGAGGACGTCCGCGGCCGCGCGAACCGTTGCGATCGTGGCACCGACGCCGCCCGCGCCGGTGAGGATGTCGAGCTGTCCGGCGAGGACGTCGGCACGCGCCGCGAAGCGCGCGTCGGCGCCGGCGAGCGCGCGGAGCTGGGCGACGACCTCGCCCGCGGCGATCGTGTCGCCCGTCGCGATCAGCGCCTCGGCGAGGTCGAGCAGCACCTCGGCGCGGGCGGCGGCGTGCGACGGTTCGATCCGGTTGAGCGCACGGCCGAGCAGGTTGGCGGCGGCCGCGAGGTCGTCGCGGTCCAGCGCGCGCTGCCCGGCCGAGCGCAGGCGTGCGGCCGCCTGCGCGCCGAGCGCGCGGCCGTGGTCGTCCAGCGGGCCGAGCTCGCGGCGGTACTCGTGCGCCTGCTCGAGGTGAAACGCGATGACCTCCTCGTGCTCGCCGACGAGCTCTCCCGCCTTCTCCTCGAGCCACTGCGCAAAGCGCTCGTGCAACTCGGAGCGGGCCTCCTTGAGCAGCGCGCGGTAGGCCGCGTCGCGGATCAGGACGTGGTGGAAGCGGAAGACGGGCTCGTCGATCCAGTACGTCCCGTCGGGTTCGACCATCTCCTTCAGCCGCAGCGTCTCGAGGTGTTCGTCGACCTGGCTGGCGACAGGCGCGGAGGACAGCTCGGCGACCGCGCCGCGGTAGAACTGCTTGCCGATCACGGCCGCCCGTTCGACGACGCTGCGCTCGTCCGCGCCGAGGCGCTCGATGCGGGCCTCCAGCAGCGCGGCGATCGTCGGTGGGACGTCGATCGTCGCGAGGTCGACCTCGATCGCGTCGTCGCTCCCGCGGCGCACGATGCCGTCGTCGACGAGCATGCGGATCGTCTCGCCGAGGAACAACGGGTTGCCGCCGGTGGTGTTCAGGACCCGCGCGACGAGGGCGTCGGGCAGCCGCGCGCCCTCGATCAGCGACGACATCAGCTCGAGGCTGTCGTTGTCGCCGAGCGGCTCGACGTCGATGACCGCGCTCGCGACGGTGCCCTGCCGCGTCAGCGCGTCGTGATGCTCACGCAGCTCCGGGCGCGCGAGTGCGACGATCAGGATCGGCGCGTCGACCGACCAGTACACGAGGTGCTCGATCAGGTCGAGGAACTGCGGCTCGCCCCAGTGGATGTCGTCGAGCACGACCAGCAGCGGGCGGCGGCGCGCCAGGCACTCCAGCATGCGCCGCACGGCCCAGAACGTCTCCTCGGCTGACGCCGGGGCCACCAGCCCGAGGACGCCGGCAGTGCGTTCGACGATGCGCTCGGCCTCGGGCTCGCCGGCCAGGATCGCGCCGAGCTTCTCCCTCACCGCCCCGGGTGCATCGGCCTCGTCGATCCCCGCCGCGTCGCGCAGCACGTCCGCGACCGGCAGGAACGTGATGCCCTCGCCCTGCGGCTCGCAGCGGCCCTCGACGACGATCGCCTCTCCGGCAACCCCGTCGGCGAGCGCGCGCGCGAGTCGCGTCTTCCCAACCCCCGGCGACCCGATCACGGTCGCCAGGCGGCAGGCGCGCGCGGCGACGGCGTCCGCGAACACGTCGCGGAGGCGGCCGAGCTCGGCTGCGCGTCCGACGAGCGGGACCTCGACGCGCGCGGCGACCGCGACCGCCTCGCCCGACGTCACGAGCGCATACGCGATCAGCGCGTCGGACTTGCCCTTCGCCGCGAGCGGCGCGACCGGGTCGAGCGTGATCGCGTGGCGGACGAGCCGGGCTGTCGTCTCGCCGACGAGGACCTGTCCGGGCGCCGCCGCCTGCTCGAGCCGGGCGGCGACGTTCACGGGGTCGCCGACCAGGAATCCGGCCGGGCCGACGACGATCTCGCCGGTGTTCACGCCCGTCCGCATCCCGAGGCGCACGCCCCAGTCGCGCTCGAGCCCGTCGTTGAGCGCGTCCAGTCCGGCGACCATGTCCAGCGCCGCGCGTGTGGCGCGCAGGGCGTCGTCCTCGCGGACGATCGGCACGCCGAACACGCCCATGGCGGCGTCGCCGACGAACTTCTCGACGCGCCCGCCGTGTCGCTCGATCGCCGCCTGCATGGCCGCGTAGAAGCGGCCCATCACATGGCGGACGGACTCCGGATCGAGCGTCTCCTGCAGCGTCGTCGAGGCGACGAGATCGGCGAACACGACCGTGACCGTCTTGCGCGTCTCACCGGCGGCCTCCGCCACCGGCGCGCCGCAGGCGTCGCAGAAGCGGGCGGTCTCGCGCAGCTCGTGCCCACACGCCGGGCAGAGCGCCTGCACCGTGGCGCCGCACGACTCGCAGAACCGTGCGCCGGCCCGGTTCGCGTGACCACAGCCCCCACAGCTGGTGCTCGTGTCCCCCTGTCGCACTGTCTCTCAGCCGCTCTCCCGCGCAGCGAGCAGATCCCGCAATCGTGTCGCGACGGGCGGCGCGGTTCGCGTCAGCCGCTTGAGGTCCCACGCCGTCAGCGCCAGCAGCCGCACGGGCGTCGTCGCGACGACCGATGCGCCTCGTGGCGCCCGCTGCAGGACCGCCGTCTCCCCGAACACGTCGCCCTCCGCGAGCGACGCGACGTGCTCGCCGTCGCGGATCACATCGACGGCGCCCACCTCCAGCGCGAACAGCTCGAACCCGAACTCGCCCTGCTCGACCAGCGTCGTGCCGCTCGGCCGGCGCACCTCACGCGCGACCGCGGCGACCGCCGCGCGCTGAGCGTGATCCAACCCCGCGAACAGGGGGATCGCGAGCAGGCGATCGGGATCCGCACGGTGCACACTCCGAAAGACAGCAGATCGGGGCCAGCAGCGCCAGTCTGTGTGATCTGTCTCACCGGCGGTCAGCCGGCGGGGCTCTCGCCCGGCGCATCGACGGGCGCCGTCAGCACGTCGTCGCGGCTGTAGTGGCCGACCGCGTCGAACCAGCGCTTGGCGTGCAGGCCGGCGCGCAGATCGCAGTCGGCGACGAGCATCCCCTCCTCGCCACGCAGCGGCCCGGCGATCACCTTGCCGCCCTTCGGCTCGACGATCACCGCGCCGCCGTCGCCGAAGACGTCCTTGCCCGGCGGCAGCGGCACGGGGAAGTCGCTCGGGAACGCCGACGCGGGGATGTACTGCGGGACCGAGACGACGAACGCGCCGGACTCGATCGCGATGTGGCGCACGCTCGCCAGCCAGCCGTCGCTGTCGTCGGCGGTCGGCGCGACCCAGATCTGCGGGCCGCCGCGGTAGACGCTGTAGCGCGCGAGCGGCATCCGGTTCTCCCAGCAGATCAGGCCGCCGACGCGCCCGATCCCCGGCAGCTGCACGACGCCGAGGTCGTCGCCCGCGCCGATGCCGTGGAAGATCCGCTCCTGCATCGTCGGCATCAGCTTGCGGTGGCGGTGCACGACACCGTCGGGTCCGAGGATGAGCAGCGTGTTGTAGAGCGTGCCGGGGCGATCGTCCTCGCGCTCGTTGACACCGATCGCACAGTGCAGCTCGTGCTCGGCGCAGGCATCGACGAGGCGCTGGACGAGCGGACCGCGGACGTCGACCGAGCTCGCCCACAGCCGCTCCCACAGCTCGTCCCAGCCGCCGAAGGACGGTGCGTCCTTCGCCCACGCGTTGGACGGGTACAGCGACACGAACGTCTCGGGCAGCACCGCGAGCTGCGCGCCCGCGGCGGCGGCCTCACCGAGCAGCCGCGCGACCTTCTGCACGCTCGCCTCGGCGTCGAGGATGACCGGCGTCGCCTGGATCGCGGCGACCCGGACCACCGGGAACTCGCTCATCGCCCGACTCTAGTTCGCGATCAGCGAGCGCGGAAGGTCACGTACTCCGACGCGAGCTTCTTGTAGGGCGCCTTGCCGGCGTAGACGACGCGCACCCGCCAGCGCCCGGCCTGCTTGACGGTGACCGTCGCCGTCAGGCGCTTGTTGGCCGGCTTGAGCCCGCCGATCAGCTTGCGCCAGCGGCCCTGCTGGTTGCGCCGATACCACTCGAAGGCGACCTTGCCCTGGATCGAGGGCGCGGTGGCGCCCGCGGACGCCGGCGCCTTCAGCGTCCCGAAGTCGGCGGTGCAGCGGCGCGGACGCGCCCGCTTCGTGCAGTTGCGGGCGAGCACCCGGCGCGGCAGCGCGACGCGCGGGCGCAGCGTCGCCGGCAGCGTCCCGTTGGGGACCTTCTCGACGTCGACGGTCGCGCTGCCGACGTTGCCGTTCCGGTCGCGCGCCGTCACGCGCACGGTGTGGCGCCCGACCGGCAGGTCGTCCGAGCCGTACCACGGCGTCAGCGTGACCGGCACGTTGTCCAGGAGCCCGGTCGTGAAGTTGCGGATCAGGTCCGCTGCGCCGCCGGAGAAGAGTGAGATCCGCGCCAGGCCGACGCCCGCGCCGTCGCTCGCCGAGGCGCGGATGTCCAGGCGCTCCTCGAACTTCTCTCCGGGCGCCGGGCTGAGGATCCGCACCGCCGGGGCGGTGAGATCGGCGCACGGCGTCGGGATGCCGCCGCCGGTCGCGACGACCGCCAGGAACGCGGCGTAGGCGAGCTTCGGCGAGCCGTCGGTGTGGAAGAGGCCGTAGTGGTTGAACTCGTCGCTGGTCAGGTCGCCCTTGGCGTCGTCGAGGCGAAACCAGTCGCCGCTGACGATCTGCGGGTAGTTCGCCAGGCAGCCGTACTGCAGCGTCAGCAGCTCGGCCTGGCGCAGCTCGCTGACGCCGCTGGGCTTCTTGCCGGCGTGCGCGCCGCGCGCGCAGGACGTCGGGCCGCCAGCGGTCGAGCTGACGCCCATCTCGTCCATCAGCACCGGCATGTCGGGCACCCCGTGGGCGGCGAGGAGGTCGAGGATCTCGAGGAAGCCGACGAACGTGAACCGCCCGAGCCTGCCGTCGGGGTCGCGGTAGACCGAGCTCGGCGGCTCGGTCAGGCAGGCGCTGTCGGTGTGGATGGCGACGCCGTCGAAGTGGCCGCGGGCGCGCGCGAAGAGCCCGTCGATCCACTCGCGGTCGCTGCCCGCGGTGCCGCCGGGGAAGACCTGCACGGCCGGATCGCCCTTGGCCGCGTCCTTCACCGCGTCGTAGGTCTTGACGAGCAGCGCGGCGTAGCGATCGATGTCCGGCGCGCCGGGCTTCCAGAACTGCGCATCGTCGGGCTCGTTCCAGACGGTGATGCGATCGGCGGGCGTGCCCTGCTGGCGGGCGCGGCGCAGGATGCTCGCGACGAAGTCCGCGAAGTCAGCGTCGTGCGCCGGCGTCGGCGGATAGTCGCTCTCGGCATGTCCGCCGTTGGCCCACTTCGGGGCGGTGTTGAACGTCAGCAGCACGTGCCGGCCGGCGCCCTTGATCTGCTTCAGGGCGCTCATCAGCGCCGACAGGTAGGGCGCGTCCATCGCCGGGCCGGTCGGCTGGAACGCGTTCCAGGACACGAACAGCCGCACCTCCCCGGCGCCGGTGCTCAGCGCGCGGTTGACGCTGGCGGAGTCGAACGAGTTGAGGACGACGCCCGGGATCGCGGCCTGCGCGCCGGCCGCCGGCAGCACGATCACCGCGACGAGCGTCGCGAGGACGAGGCGGAGATTGCGGGGCAGCGGTGATCGCACGGACACCCAAGGCGTCGGCATGCACGGCTGGCGACTCGAAGCCCGCGGCCCACGACTGGACGGGCGATCGACTGGGTATGGCGCGCCGGATGAAGAAGACGATGCTTGCCACGGCGACGACGCTCGCGCTGGCGCTCGCGATCCCCGGCGGCGCCGGCGGCGCCGACCCGCCGCGCTACCGCGCCTACTACGACATCTTCGATCGCGGCGACACGCTGCTCCCCGGCCACGACACGCGCTGGGTGCCCCAAGGCCTCGCCTACTGGCCCGAGAAGGACGCGCTGCTCGTCTCCTACTACGACGGCAAGCACGCCAACAACAGCCGTGTGGCCGTCATCCGCCGGGACAACGGCAAGCGCATCAAGATCGTCGAGCTGCCCGAGAAGGGGCACGTCGGCGGCCTGGCCGTCGCCGGCGGCTATCTCTGGGCGGCCAGCAGCGGGACCGTCAGCCGCTACACGAAGGCGAACCTCGACGCGACGGCCGACGGCGCGCGCCTGACGCGCTCAGCGGCCTACAAGCTGAAAGCGTCGTCGTTCGCGTTCGGCACCGGCGGCGAGCTGTGGGTCGGCAGGTTCGACAGCAACGCCGGCACGACGGCGTACCACTACGTCCTCGACGCGGCCGGACGGCCGCGCCACGACGGCCGCACGCTGCCGGCCCCGTCCAAGGTCCAGGGCATGGCGATCGCGGGCGACAAGGTCATCTGGAGCCGGTCTGGCGGCCGCGACAACGACAGTCGCCTCGACGTGCGCCGGCTCAACGACCCTGCGAAGACGGTCCGCGCGATCGTCGCGCCGAACATGTCCGAGGGGCTGGCGACCGTGGGCGCACAGTTGCACGTGCTCTACGAGTCCGGAAGCGCGATCTACTCCGACGCCGACTACCGCGTGCGCACCGTCCACCACGGCCCGCTCGCGAAGCTCGTTGGGTGACCGGGCGCGACGCGGGGGAGCCCGCTAGGGCCGCGTCGCGGCGCTGCGCGGGTCGATCAGGATCTTCGCGTGGGTCTCCGGGTCGCCGAGCGCGGTGAACGCCGCGTCCACGCCGTCGAGCCCGACGGTCCCGGTGAGCAGCGGGCGCGGATCGACCTTGCCGTCGGCGAGCATATGCAGTGTGTCGCGGAACTCCAGCGGCGTGTAGCCGATCACGAAGCGCAGGTCGATCTCCTTGTTGATCGCCATCGCCGGCGTGATCGTGTCGCTGCCGACACAGACGCCGACGACCACGACGCGAGAGAACAGCGGCGCGCCGTCGATGATCTGGTCGATCACGCCGGGCATGCCGACGCACTCGAAGATCACCGGGTGCTTCGGCGCGGCGCCGAGCGTCTCGGCGAGCCGCCACGCATGCCACCAGCCGGGGACGCGCGTGAGCTTCTCGGTGGTGCCGACGGCGAGCTCGAGCGCCGAGGGGATGTCGTTGAGGTGACCCTTGCGGTCGGCGGCGGCGAACGGCGACGCGTCGCCGGGGTCGACGACGACGTCCGCGCCGCACGCGCTCGCCAGCGCGCGGCGGCCGGGGGAGAAATCGCTGGCGACGACCGTGCGCACGCCCTTGGCCTTCAACATCAGGATCACGCCGAGCCCGACGGGGCCGCAGCCGATCACGACCGCGACCGTGCCCTTGCCGACGTCGCCACGGCGCACGGCGTGCCAGGCGACGGCCATCGGCTCGGTCGTCGCTGCGACGTCGTGCGCCAGGCCGTTGGGCACGGCCATCATCAGCGACTCCTCGACGATCACCTGCTCGGCGTAGGCGCCGGGTGCGTGCACCGACAGGCCGAGCGTGTCGACGCCCTGGCTTCCGCGCAGCAACGGCAGCGCGACGACCGTGGTGCCGCTCGCCAGGCCGGCGCGCGTCTTGGGTCCGTGCTCGGCGACCTCCCCGCAGAACTCGTGGCCGAAGACGACCGGCTCAGACGAGCGCCCGAAGCGCTCGTAGCCCGCCCGCGCCGCGAGGTCGGCCCAGGCGTCGAGCCCGTGGCGCGCATGCAGGTCCGAACCGCAGATCCCGCAGCGCAGCACCTCGATGCGGACCTGCCCGCGTCCGGGGTTCGGCGCCGGGCGGTCGACGACCGTCAGCTCGGCGTTCTGGCAGACGACCGCTCTCATGAGGGGGACTTTCGCACGCGGCTGTAGAGCAGCACGAGCCAGAGCGTGCCCGCGGCGAGCGACAGCCCGCCGAGCACGAATGCCGCGAGGATGAACTTCGACACGAGGCCGTCGGCGGCGACGACCTGGAAGCGCCCCCGCGTCGCGCTGCGGATGATGCGGTCGGCGCAGGTCAGGTGCGTCCGGCCGGCCGGGGTCTTGAACTCGAGCACGCGTGAGACGCCCAGCGCCTCGCGGGCGTTCACGCCGCCCCCGCCGCCGAGCTCGCGCTTGCTCGGGCCGTCGTCGGGGTCGATCGTGCAGCCGGTCTGCTCGAGCGCGGGCCGCGTCGCGCCCGAGCTGATGACGCGGTACTTGCCGCCATCGGCGTCGAAGCTGATCGTGCTGCCCATCCGCGCCTCTCCGGCGTTGATCCACGGCGCGGTGGCGTCTTGCACCCACTGGCCGACGAACCCGAAGATGAACAGCACCACGCCGAGCGTGACGAGCGAGATCGGGCGGATGGCGGACGACGGCACGTCAGCCGGCGCGCAGCGCGCAGCAGATCGCCGAGGACGCGCGGCGCCAGAAGCACTCGACCTCCGCAAAGCCGGCGCGGCGCAGCGCGGCGAGCTCGGTCTCCAGCGGGAAGTAGCGGTCCTCGTCGGCCCATGCGGCGAAGTGCTCGCGCGCCTGCGCGTCGCTGATCCCGTGCGCGGCCATGCCGGCCGCCCAGCGGTCGAACCCCACGGCGTTGAGCCGCGGGTCCCCAGTAGCGGCGGCGTCGAGGTTGAGGAACACGCCGCCGGGCGTCAGCGCCGCGTTGATCGCGCGATAGAGATCGGTCTTGGCGTCGAGGTCGTGGACGTGGTGCAGCGACAACGAGGCCACGATCGCGTCGGACGCCGGAAGCGGGTCGAGGAAGCTGGCCTCGAGAAACCCCACGCGGTCTCCGTACTCCGCGAGCCGCCGCCGCGCCTCCCCGAGCATCGCGGCGTCGACGTCGAGCACCGTGACGCGCGCCAGCGGCATGCCGCCGAGCACCGCCGCCGACAGCGCACCGGTACCGGCGCCGAGGTCGAGCACGCGCGCGTCCGCCGGCGCCAGCGTCGCGAGCAGCTCCACGCCCGTCGCCAGCATGTCGTCGTAGTGCGGGATGAAGCGGCGGATCGCGGCGTCGTAGGCGTCGGCGTCGACGTCGAGGTGGCGCTTGACCGAGTGGGCCATCACGCGACTGTAATCGGCTACCGCTGCCCGCGGTCCCCGGTTGCCGAACATGGCACGGACTGCCCGCACCGGAGAAGCCTACGGCGCGTCGGAGGCCGCGCGCACGGCCGCATCCGCGGCGAGCCGGTCGGCGACGACCGTATCGGCAGCATGAGTCGTGCGCGGGTGCCCGCCGACCCCGGAGAGGAACTGCTCGCGGCCGATCGCGAGCGTCGTGACCGCGCCGACCGCCGTCACGCTGGCCGTCCGCGGGACGTCGCGCAGCAGGGCGATCTCACCGAAGTACTCCCCGCTGCGCTCGCGCCGGGCGGGCACACCGTCGACGTCGACCTCCACCTCGCCCTCGGCGATCACGAAGAACGAGTCGCCCGCCTCGCCCTGCGTCACGATCGGCTCACCCGCCGCATAGCTGCGCTCCGAGAGGCGCAGCGCAAGGCTCTCGACCGTCGCGATCGGCAGCGGGGCGAACAGCGGGAGGCTGCGCAGCAGCCCAAAGTCCCGCTCAGGGACCTGCGCGCCGGCGACCCAGCCCGTCACGCGGCGCAGGATCAACAGCGCGAGGACGGGCAGCACGACGCCGGCGGCGATCAGCGCCCCGTCGACGTCGAGTGCTCCCACGAGGACCGCGGCGAGGACCGAGCCCAGCCCGAGGGCTACGACCTCGACGGCCTCCTCGACGCCGAACACGCGCGCCAGCACGTCGTCTGCGGCGAGCCGCTGCGTGAGCGTGAGCAGTGCGGCCTCGACGAGCGCGAAGCCGACGCCCATCACGGCGAGCGCGACGAACGCGGTCACGGCCTCGGGCCAGGCGCCGATCGCGATCGGCGCCAGGCCGGCGAGCGTGAGGCCCGCGGCAAGCCCCAGCGCCAGCCGCCCGCGCCCGAGCAGCGCCAGGGCGGTGGCGCCGCCGAGCACGCCGCCGGCGCCCCAGGCCGCGTTGAGCCAGCCGGCGCCGCTCTCGCCGAGACCCAGCAGCTCGAGCGCGGCGACGACGATCAGGACGTCGACCACGCCCTGGATCAGGGCGTTGACCCCGTAGATGCCGACCAGCAGGCGGATCTCGGGGTGCGCGAGGACGGTGCGTGCGCCCGCCGTCAGCTCGGCGATGCCACCCGCCTGGGTCCCGGCGAGCGGCTCGGGGCGCGCGTCGGGGTCGAGCCCTGCGACCGCGATCGCGGACACGGCGAACGCCGCGGCGCAGACCGCAAACGACAGGTCCAGCCCGATCAACCCCGCGAGGACGCCCGCGAGCACGCCGCCGAGCAGGAAGCCGGCGTAGTCGATCGCGCTCCAGCAGACGTTGGCGGCGGCGAGCTCGGCCGGCGTGCGGGCGACCTGCGGCATCAGCGCCGCCTGTGCGGGCCGGTGCGCGGTGTTGGCGACCGTGAACAGCGTCGCGAACACGAGCACGGCGCCCAGCGGCATGCCCACCGCGGCGGCGCCGGCCGTCGCCAGCAGCGCCACGGCGCGCAGCACCGCGCTCCACAGCAGGATCGATCGCCGCGGGTGGCGGTCGGCGAGCATCGCGGCGTACGGCGCGGCGAGCCCGGCCGGCAGCATCCGCACGACGAGCGCGAGCGCGATCGCGCCGGTGCCGCCCTGGCGGTAGGCGTACAACGCCAGCAGGATCGAGAACGCCCAGTTGCCCAGCGACGCCGCCGCCCACGCCGCCTCGATCCGCGCGAGGTCGCGGTTGGCGGCCATCGTGCGCAGCAGCGTCACAGGACGATCAGCAGGTTGTGCGTCGCCCCGGATGGCTGCGAGCGGCTGGCACGGTCCGTTGCCACGGCCGTCGCACGGTAGATGCCGAGCGTCTGCGGAAGCGTCGCCGACCACGTGCACGACCGGCGCGACGCGTCGCTGCAGGTGACCGTCGCGTTCACGGTCGTCGACGCGCCGATCAGCTGCGGCGAGTAGCTCACCCGCAACGACCGCACGCCCGCCAGCGCATCGCTCGCGCGGCCGGTCAGGCGTGCCCCGCGCCCGATCGTGAGCATCAGGCCGCCGGCGCCGTTGATCGTGGCCGCCGGATCACCGAGGTCGACCGACATCTGCACGCTGCCGGTCGCCTCGTTGCCCGCGCGGTCGGACCCGGGCGACGACGTGATCGTCTGGTTGGCGCCCTGCGTCGCGACCGACGTCGCCGCGGGGCAGGTCGCCGGCTGGGACGTCGCGTCCTCACACGCCCACGTGACCGTCGTGACCTTGCCGTACCAGCCCTCGGGCGAGGGTGAGCCGTTGATCGTGCCGGTGATCGTCGGCAGCGTCGCGTCGATGAAGACCGTCGCGCGGGCCAGCGATCCGTCGCTGCCGGCGACCGTGATCGTGTGCAGGCCGTCCCCGGAGACCTCGAACGGGCCCGTGTACTCGAATGCCGCGGCCTGGTCGATCGTCACGTCGAAGCGCGCGTCGGACGAGTCCGCCGGGTCGAGCGTGACCGTCACGGGACCGCGATGGAAGCCGCTGGCCGGACGCTCGGGGGTGACCACGAGCTTCGGCGCGCCCAGCGGCGGCTCGGCGACGCCCTCGGCGATGTAGCCCGGGCCCTTGTTCGACGTGGTCCCGACGTTGCCGGCGCTGTCGAGCAACTGCACGACGAACGCCTCGACGCGCGTGGCGCCGCTCGCCACCGGGCCGCTGCCGCGCCACACGCCGCCGCCGACGCTGACGAGCTCGGTCCGCTTCCAGATGTTCGGCGCGTTCTCGTCGCGGTAGAGGACGACGCCGCGCGTGACGTCGTCGTCGGGCGTGCGCACCGAGAAGACGGCCTGGCCGCCGTTGACCTCGCCGTCGACGTCGCCCATCGTCGGCGGGTCCCAGTCAGCCGAGCCCGAGCGGTGGACTTGCGCGTCGACGCGCTTGAACAGGCGCTGCGTGCCGCTGCCGTCCGTGCGCGTCGCCTCGAACTGGCCGGGGACGATCGTCAGCACGTCGCGCCGGCCGTCGACCGTCGAGAGCCGGTCGACGCGCGCCAGCGACGCCGGGAAGACGCCAAGGCGCGCAGGCTGCTCGGGCTCGGAGACCGCGAGGTCGATCGTCGGCCGCGCGTAGACCGGGTCGACGTTCTCGACGACGTCCATCTCCAGGCCCTCGATCAGGACGCCATGGACCGGCTTGCCGTCCGGCGCGGTCACGTCGACCTGCGTGCGCGGCTGCAGCGGGCGGCTGTGCGTCGTCTGCGGGACCTCGCTGCCGACCGACCAGAAGCGACCGCGGTCGGTCACGTGCGGTGTCAGCGTCGGGCTGATCGAGACGGCGCTGGTCTGGCGTGGTCCGCCGGGCGCCGGGTTGTCAGGCAGCGCGGTCGGCGCCTCGGCTCCGGTTGCGCCGATGCGGTACGTCGGCAGCCCGTAGAAGACGGCCTCCTGCAGGGACTTCGCGTCGTAGACGCCCATCGGCGTCGGCTCGGTCGCGTACTGCTGCTTGGCGAACAGCAGCGCCTGCGCGGCCGTCGCGCGGCCGGAGCCGACGAGCCCGGCGTAGAGCGACATCACGCGCTCGGAGAGCGCGACGGCCTCCGTGTCGCCGTAGCCGTAGCCGGTGTTCGCGACGTAGACGGCGTTGCGCCGGCCCATCAGCTGGGGCCAGTCGAGCAGGCGCGCGCTCTCCTCGGGCGCGGCGTTCGGGGCGCCGACGTCGACGACGCTGAGACCCGCGTGACAGCCCATCGTGAAGAGGATCGACCCGGCGGCCGGCCCGACCTGGCCGGCGCGCAGGAGGTCCGGCACGCCGCCCGCGAACGCCGCGGCCGGCAGCGCGCGGTGGTGGTCGTAGTGCGCGTTGATCGACGTCACCGTCGGCGTCGTGCGCGTGAGCTGGGCGCGCACGTCGGCCGCCGTCCAGCTCTCGTCGATGCGCGTCGCGGGCGCGCCGCCGAACCGCATGCCGAGGCCGGAGGTGACCGATTGGGCGCCGTCGCGCAGGAAGTCGTAGCCGGCGACGAACGCCGACGTCGGGTTCAGCCGCCCGTTTGCGGTCGCGTACTGCTGCAGCTGGCCGAGGATCTCCTGCGGGGTCTCGACGAGCCGGCCGAGGGCGACGTCGGGCACGAACAGCTTGCCGCCGGTCCACGCCTGCGGGTCGAAGTCGCCGTAGGCGTCGTCGGTCAGGATCATCGCGGCGCGCGCAGCGGCCGACGTCGCGGTCTCGCGGCCGCCGAACAGCAGCGAGTCCGCGTAGGTCGTCTCGTTGGAGAGCGAGACGAGGTCGGCGACGCGCGCGGACGGCAGCGCCTCGTCACCGCCGACGACGACGATGTGCTTGAGGTCGTTCAGGCCGGCGGCGACGTGGTCGACGACCTTGTTGACGGCCGCGACAACGCCGTTGGCGGCCTCGACGCTGCACGGGCTCGCGTCCCACGTCGCGTACGCCGCGTCGGTGTCGACGGTCGTGTCGCTCTCGATCGGCACGACGACCCCGCCGACGTCGGCGCGCGCCGCGTAGGCGTTCAGCGCGGTGCGCAGCGCCGGGATGTTCGCGGTCGGATAGAGCTGGGCGAGGCGGCGCTGGTTGACGAGCACCAGCGTGCGCGTGTTCGCGGGCAGCGGCAGCGTCGGGAACGCGCCGCGCGGCGCGCTCGGCAGGTTGCGCCCGGCGATGCACTGCGGCGCCGGCTCGGGCGGGGTGACCTCGACGCGCAGCAGGTACGGGTCGGGGCTGGTGGCGCCGTTGAAGCCGGTGATGTGGGCGATGAGATCCTGCCCCGCGTCCTCCTCGGTGACCGTGAACGACGCAGACTCGGTGCCCAGCGAGCGGTTGATCGACGACGAGCGGAAGGGCGACGAGCGGAACGGAGAGGAGCGGAACGGCGCGTCCTGCAGGCCGTCGGGCGGCAGGCGGTCGGCGTCGGCGGAGGGCTCGGCCGAGTCGTCGGGCAGGCCCAGAGCCGAGGAGCGGAATGGCGAGGAGCGAAACGGCGAGGAGCGGAACGGCGCGTCCTGCACGCCGGTCGGCGGCCCGGTGATCGTGAGGTCGTAGTCGGCCGGGAGGTTCGTGAGCTGCACCGAGACCTTCGAGCCGACCGGCGGCGCGTCGATCTTGTAGGCGTCGATGTCGGTGTCGTCGGCGATGTAGCCCGAGAGGATCGCCGAGCGGTCGATGTCCTTGGCGGTCGCGGCGTCGGGACCCGGGTCGTCGGCGTCGGTGACCAGCAGCGACTGCCCCGCAGCGGTGAGCTGGGCATAGCGCGTCGTGGCGCGCACCGTCGAAGGGCCGGTGTCGCCCAGCCGCGCGCCCGGCTCCACGCGGACGCGGAACGCGAGCTCGCGCAGGTCGCCGGCGAACGGGGTGCCGACGTGCTCGGCCTCCTCGCAGAGGGCGGCGAGCGTCCCGCGGTTGGCGGTCGCGGTGAAGACCGCGAGCGAGTCGGTGCTGTCGGGGTGGTCCTGCAGCGCGATCTGCGTGCCTCCCTCGATGCCGGTGCTCTGCACGGTCGCCGCGTCCGGGATGCGGCGTGCGCCCGCCGGCAGCGTCACCTCGACGCGCAGATCGGCGGCCAGCGAGCAGTCCAGGCGCAGGGCGTGCGCGTACGTCGCCGCGCCGTCGCTCGAGATCGGCGCCGCATCGAGCACCTCGCTCGTCGACGCCTGCTCGAAGGGCAGGTCGGCCGGCGCCAGCAGGCCGGGCAGCATGTCGCCGAGCGTCAGGCCCGCGAGCTGCGGGACGGCTTCGCGCACGAGCTCGCCGAGCGTCGCATCGCTGAAGGCGTCGGGGTCGGCGGCCTGCGCCTCGGCGACCGTCGGCCGGCAGTTGGGGGTGCACGCGAGCAGCCCGCCGAGCGCGCTGGACGGCAAGGCGCCGATCGGCGTCGCCTTCAGCTCGATGTCGACGAGCGCGAAGGTGAACAGCGTCGAGGCGGTCAGGTCGACGTTGCCGCCGCGCAGCGGCAGCGGGCGCGCGAGGTAGGCGTCGAGGGTGTCGCGGTTGAGCTCCAGCGACAGCAGCGTGTCGCGGTCCAGCTGCACCCCGTTGCCGCAGTCGTACTGCTGCGGCGCGAGGAAGTCGCACCACCCGCCGGGAGGCGCGGGCAGCTTGTCCAGCGGCACCTGGCCGAGCAGGATCGACGCGACCGATGCGTCGCGCAGCGGCGTCTGGGTCAGGTCGACCTGATCGAGCTTCAGCTCGGCGAGTCCCGGCGGTTCGGGCTCCAGCGCGAAGACCCGCTGCAGCGTGACCGTGTTCGGCGGTGCGCCCTCCAGCGCCGTGCCACGCAGCACGTCCTCCCACGTCGTGCCCTCCAGCGGGATCTGCGAGAGCAGGATCGGCGGCAGCGCGCTGGAGCGGAACGGCGAGGAGCGGAACGGCGACGAGCGAAACGGCGAGGACCGGAACGGTGAAGAGCGAAACGGCGAGGAGCGGAAGGGCGAAGAGCGAAACGGCGCCGATTGGATCGTCTCGCCGGTGTCCTCGCCGATCGGCGCGGTGAACGGCATCTCCGCGAGGTCCACGCGCTGGCGCCCGGGCGCCAGCGTGGGCGGGAACGCGCTGAAGCTCGGCGTGCCGAAGCGCTGGCGTCCGGTCGCGCGCATGACCGTTGCGGTCGCGTCCGGCCCGCACGCCGCGGCGACCACGACGCGGTCGCCGGGGCTCGATTGCACGATGGCGGTTGCGGCGGCGCCGGAGAGGCTGACGTCACCACACGGCACCGGCGCGCCGGCGCCGTTGAGCCCGAACTCCGGGCTGGTGGCGTTCGCGCCACCCGGCGCGAGCCGGTCGACGACGACCTCGCTGCCGCCTCCGGCCCGCGGGCGCGAGGTGGCGACGTAGACGTCGCCGGTCGGCGTCGTCGTGATGTCCCCCTGGAAGGAGCCGGTGCTCACGCGCTGGCCGGTCGGCGGCCCCATCTGCAGCTCCGTGCCGTTCCTGGCCAGCCGGCCGACGTACATCCTCGGCGGCGAGGCGTCGTCGCGGCCGAGGATGAACAGCTCGGGCTGCGCGCCGCCGCGGACCGCGATGCGCCCGCCGAAGGTGCGGTTCACGCCGCCGAAGAAGCGGCTGTAGATGCCGTCGCCCTCGAAGCTGACCGAGAGATTGCCGTTCGCCTGGAGGGCGCCGAAGACCACGATCCTGACTTCCCCGGGAGCGGCTGCGCTGCCGACGATGTAGATGCGCGAGCTGTCGAAGTCGATCTTCGCCCCGAAGGTCGTGGTGCTGGTCGGGACCTCGTAACGCTCGACGCCCTCGCTGTTGCCAAACCCGAGCGGCGGGATGCCGTCCGCGCCGATCTTCGCGACGTAGATCCCGCTGTCGACCCCGTCCGGCGTGTCGGTGCCGCTGACGTACACGAAGCCGTCGGGCGCGACCTTCACGTCCTCGACGGTGTCGACGGTGCTCGCGACGGCGTCGCGCAGGTCAAAGCTCGCGGAGGCGCTGTCGAAGGCCGGGTCCGGCGTCCCGTCGGGGCGCAGCTTCTCCACGATCACGCGCGCGTTCTGCACCGGGCTGGGGTCGATGACGTAGGCGCGGACGATGCTGCCGTCCGCCAGCACGGCGAACCGCCCGTACTCGAACGGGCCGCCCGGCAGGCGCAGCTCGCTGGCGCCGGCGGCGAAGCGCGGGGCATCGCTGCCGTCGGCCTGGATCGCCTTGATGACGTGCGTGTCGGGCGGTCCGTAGCCGACGAGGTAGCCGCCGGTCAGCGGGTCGGGCTCGACCTGCTGGGGCCCGACGGTCGGCTCGAACGCTCGCACCTGGAAGGTCGGGTCCAGCCACTCCTCGCCGGGGACCTGCGCGCCGGCGGTCCCCGTGCCCGCCGCCAGCGCCGCGAGTGCGGCCGCTGCCACCCGACACCCCCTGCGCTTCGTGCGCGCCCGCCCCATGCCGTGATGCTCCCACTCGAGAAGCGCGACGCCTAGTGGCGTGTCGCACGGTTGACACAATGGCCGCCGTGGATGCGCTCGCGCCGTACGTCTGTGATCTGCAGCGGCGCTGGCTGGCGGAGGACCCGCAGCGGTTGTGGCGCGCCGAGCCCGGCTCGTTGCTGTTTCTCGACGTCTCGGGCTTCACGCCGCTGACCGAGCGCCTAGCGCGCGGCGGCAAGATCGGCGGTGAGGAGCTCACCGATCACCTGAACACGGTCTTCACCGCGCTCATCGACGTCGCGCAGGCGCACGGCGGGGATTGCCTGAAGTTCGGTGGCGACGCGCTGCTGCTGCACTTCGAGGGCGCCGCGCACGAGACGCGTGCCGCCGCGGCCGCCTGGGACGTGCAGGGGGCGATGCGCGAGTTCCGGCGGCTGCGCACGAGCCAGGGGATCGCCGCGCTGCGGGCGTCGGCCGGCGTCGCCTCCGGCCCGGTGCACGCGTTCTGCGTCGGCGGCGCGTGGCGCGACCTGATCGTTGCCGGACCGACGACGACGGCGGCACTCAGGGCGGAGGCGTTCGCCGACGCGGGCGAGGTCGTCGTCGCGCCGGCGACCGCCGCCGTGCTGGACCCGGCGTGCCTGGCAGCCGTGCGCGGCGACGCGGGAACGCCGCTGCGGGCGCGGCCCGGCGCGCCTGCCGCGCCCGCCGTTGCGCGCCCGTCGATCGACCCGCTGCGCGCGCTGCCGGCCGAGCTCGCGCCCTATCTCGCGACTGCGAGCGATGGGGAGCATCGCCAGTCGACGGTCGCGTTCCTGCAGTTCCGCGGCGTCGACGAGCTGCTCGCGACCGCGGGGCCCGAGGCGGCGGCGACGGCGCTCGACGAGCTCGTCACCGCCGTGCAGGCGGCGTGCGCGCGGCGCCGCATCACCTACCTGGACTCCGACGCCGATGCGGGCGCGGGCAAGGTCTTCATGTGCACCGGCTCACCGGTCGCGGCCGACGACGACGAGGAGCGCATGCTGCTCGGCCTCCGCGAGATGCTCGCGAGCGGGTCGGCGCTGGCGCTGCGCGCGGGCGTCAACCGCGGCCGCGTGTTCGCGCTCGCGCTCGGCGCGCCGCAGCGCCGGACCTACACAGCGATGGGCGACACGACGAACCTCGCAGCGCGCGTCATGGGCAAGGCGCCGCCCGGCGGCCTGCTCGCCACCCAGTCGCTGCTCGACCGCGTTCGCGTGCCGCTGCGCCTCGACCCCGTGGAGCCGTTTCGCGTGAAAGGAAAGTCCGACCTCGTGGCCGCGAGCGTCGTGGGTGACGTCGACGACGCAGCCGTCGCAGCACCCGCAGTGCCGGTCGTCGTGGTCGTCGGCCGTGAGCACGAGCGCGAGATCCTGCGCGCCACGCTGGGCGGCGGCGTGGTCGAGCTCGTGGGTGAGCCCGGGATCGGCAAGTCCGCGCTCGTCGCCGAGCTGCTCGCCGCTGCCGGCGACGCGGTGGTCCTGCGGATCGACGGCGTCGCCTATCACGCCAACACGCCGTTCGGCGCGTTGCGCCGCCCGCTGGCGGCGCTGCTTGCGGGCGGCGAGCAGCGGCTGCGTGAGTTTGCCGGCAGCGAGGGCGAGCCGTGGCTCGGGCTGGCCGGGATCCCGTTCGGGCTCGACCTGCCCGTCGGCGACGCGGCGTCCAAGCTCGAGCCCGAGGCGGCTCGCCTGCGGCGCCGGCTGCTCGTCGGCGACGTGCTCGAGCAGCTGCTGCCGCGCGGCGCGCTCGTCGTCGTCGAGGACGCGCACTGGCTGGACTCGGGATCTGCGGACCTGCTGCTCGCGGTCGCCGAGCGCGCGACGCGCTGTGGCTGGGGGGTCGTGGCGACGCGCCGCGAGGTCGACGGCGGCCTGCGGCTGGACGGCGACGGCCTGCAGCGGCTGCGCCTGGCGCCGCTGGGTGCGGACGTGGCGCGGACGCTTGCGTTCGGCGACGTCGAGCAGGACGGGTCCCCGCTGCCCCCGGCGGTCGTCGCGGCGCTGGTCGAGCGCGCCGGCGGCAACCCGCTGTTCCTGCGCGAGCTCGTCGATGCCGCGCGCGCCGGCGGCGCCGTCGCCGACCTGCCCGACAGCGTCGAGGCGCTGCTCGCCGCGCGCGTCGACACGCTCGCGCCCGGCGATCGCGAGGAGCTGCGGCGCGCCGCGGTCCTCGGCACCGAGTTCGGCCGGGGGCTGCTCGAGGCGATGCTCGAGCAGGAGCCCGCAGCTGCGACCGCCACGCTCGAGCGGCTCGGCGGCTTCCTCGAGGCCGGCAACGGACGCGTGCGATTCCGCCATGCGCTCCTGCGCGAGGCCGCCTACGAGGCGCTGTCCTACCGCCGCCGCCGCGTCCTGCACGGCCGCGCCGGGCGGATCGTCGAAAAGCTCGCGGGCGACGCGCTCGACGAGCACGTCGCGCTGCTGTCGCTGCACTACGACGTCGCCGGCGACGCCTCGCGGTCCTGGCGCTTCTCACGCGCGGCCGGTGAGCAGGCGACGCGGCGCGGCGCGCCCGCGGAGGCGACGGTGTTCTTCACGCGCGCGCTGCGCGCGGGCCGCGGCAGGGACGACGTGGCGACGAACGACCTCGTCGACGTGGCCGGCGCGCTCGGCGACGCGGCCGAGCTCGCCGGGCTGTATCCGAGCGCCGCCGACGCCTACCGCTCGGCGCGGCGGCTGGCGGCCGGTGACGACGCCCGCCTGGCGGGCCTGTGCCGCAAAGAGGGCGTGTTGCGGGAGCGCAGCTCGACGTACTCGCAGGCGCTGCGCTGGTACACGCGCGGCCTGCGTCACGTCGAGGCCCTCGACCGCGGCGCGGACGCCGAGCGGCTGCGCGCCAACCTGATCCTCGCGCGCGGGGCGGCGATCCTGCGCCAAGGGCGCCTGGCGGCGTCGATCGCCCCGCTCGAGGAGGCGGCGGACACCGCGCGGCGGCTGGACGACCGCCCGGTGCTTGCGCATGCGTCCTACCTGCTCGACTGGGCGTGCACGGACCTCGGGCGCCCCGACGAGCAGCATCGCGTCACGGCGCTGGCGATCTACGAGGAGCTCGAGGACTTCGTCGGCCTGGGCAACGTCCTCAACAACCTCGGCATCAACGCGTACTACGGGGGCGACTGGGACGGCGCGATCGCGCTCTACGAACGCTGCCGTGTCGCGCGCGAGCGCGCGGGAGACGTCGTCCGCCTCGCCGAACCCGCCAACAACATCGGCGAAGTGCGCTCCGACCAGGGTCGCTACGACGAGGCGGACGCGGCGCTGCGCGACGCCCTGGCGCTGTGGCGGTCCGCGGCGTTTCCTGCGGGCGCCGGGCATGCCACGTCGAACCTCGGCCGCCTGGCGGCCCGGCGCGGCGACGACGATCGGGCGATGACGCTGCTCACGCGCGCGGTCTCAGAGCTCGACGCGATCGGCGCAGGCGCGCTGGCGGCCGAGGCGCGTGCGCGCCTCGCGGAGGCGCACGTCCTCGCCGGACGTGGCGATGCCGCGCTCGAGGCGGTCGCCGCGGCGCGCGCGGGCGCGATCCCGGTGATCGTCGCGTTGCTCGAGCGTGTCGCCGGCTGGGCGCGTCTGCTTGCCGGGGACGAGGCGGCGGCGCGCGCCGCGCTCGATGCCTCGCTGGTCGCGGCGCGCCAGGCGGGCGCGCCGTTCGAGGAGGCCCTGACGCTCGACGCGCTCGGCCAGGCCGAGTCCGCCGCGCCGATCCTCGCCGGCCTGGGCGTCGTGCACGTCGCGCGGCCGCCGATCAGCGCCGGATCGTGAACGCAAGATGTCCGCTGCCGGCCGATTGATTTCCTACAAGACCGACAGCTCACGACACGCCAGGATGGGGCACCCCAAAGCAAAGGAGCCCCATGGGCAAGGTAGTCATGTACGCCTCGGTGTCGGTGGACGGCTTCATCGCGGACGAGAACGACCAGCCAGGACCGCTGTTCGACTGGTTGGTGAGCGGTGACGTCCCGTTGGACGAGAGCGGCGTGGTGAAGGTGTCGCAGACGTCCTACGACTACACCCGCGCGTACTGGGACCAGATCGGGGTGACGATCGCCGGCCGCCACGTGTTCGACATCACCGACGGCTGGGACGGGAAGCCTCCCGGCGGGATCGACCACGTGGTCGTCGTGACACACCGGCCGGCGCCCGAAGGCTGGGACCCCGAGGCGCCGTTTCACTTCGTCGACGGCGTCGAGGCAGCCGTGGCCAAGGCGCAGGGGCTCGCGGGTGACCGCATCGTCGAGGTCGCCGCCGGCGACGTCGGCGCCCAGGCGCTTGCCGCGGGTCTGATCGACGAGGTACGCATGGACGTCGTGCCCGTCGTGTTCGGGTCCGGCAAGCGCTACTTCGGGTCGGTCCACGCGCAGCACCTGTTGGAGGATCCTGACGCGGTGATTCAGGGCAACCGGGTGCTTCACCTGCGCTATCGGGTGCGCCGTTGACCGTCAGTGCGCAGACAGCAGCACGATCCCCGCGATCGCTGCGACCACGCCCGCCCAGGCGACGCGCGGCAGGCGCTCGTGGTCGAGCGTCACCGCGAGCGTGACGGTGACGATCGTGAAGAGCGAGCTGAGCACCGACACGACGCTCAGGTCGCCGCGGCGCGTGGCCGCGGCGTAGGACAGCGTGCCGGCGAACAGCAGCACGCCGGGGACCGACAGCAGCGCCACCTTGCGCAGCGGCGTGTGGCTGAGCACGCCCTCGCGCGTCGCCATCACCGCGAGCACCGCGACGAGGCTCACGCGGCTGGCGAACACCGCCCACGCCGCTCCGTCGTCGGACGCGGGCTTGATCGCGGCGAGGAACACGCCGAAGCCGACGGTCGCGATCAGCGCCAGCCCGATCGCCTCGCGGCGGCGATGCGGGTCGTCGGTGCCGGGCGCCTCGCCAACGGGCACCGGGGCCGCCGGCGGCCGGCGGGAGACGAGCAGCAGGCCCGAGACCGCGAGCACCATGCCGGCGACCTGTGCCGCGACGATCGACTCGCCTCCCGCCAGGCCGACCGCCACCGGGATGGCGACGCCGATCGACCCGACCGATGTGACGATGCTCAGCGGGCCGATCTGCGCGGCGCGATAGAAGAAGACGAGGCCGGTCGCGTTGCCGACGCCGGCGAGCAGCGCCCAGCCGAGCGCCCCCGCACCGGGCGGCGCGTCGCCGCTGACGGCGACGAGGACGGTCGCGAGCACCAGCGAGGCGCCCTGGCTGATCGTCAGGAGCAGCAGGATCGGCGCGTCGCGCGCCAGGCGCGGCCCGAGGTAGTTGGCCACGCCGTAGGCGACCGACGTGAGCAGCGCGAGTGCGGCGGCCACGACTGCGCACGCTACGCGACCGGCCGCGCCACCCGACCGGGTGGGCCCGGCATACGCCCGGGGGTTGCCCGGGCTGCAGACGCCGAGGACACTGGGCGAGGATGTGGAGGAGGCAAGGAAGCGCGTGGGCGAGCGCGGTGGCGGGACTCGTGCTGTTCCTGGCGGTCTCAGACGCTCGGGCCGGCGTCGTCGTCGAGCACGGCTACCTGCCGCTCGCCGACGGCACGCGGCTGAACTACACGCTGACGCTGCCGTCGCGCGAGGGGCGCTATCCGATCCTGCTCAAGTACGACCCCTACGACTCCGGCGCGTTCAGCGATCCGACCTGGAGCGAGAGCGGCTACGGAACGCTCGGGGTCAACATGCGCGGGACGGGCTGCTCGCAGGGCGAGTTTCATCCGGTGCGGTCGGACATCTGGGGCGCGGACGGCGCGGAGGTCGTCGCCTGGGCGGCGAAGCAGTCGTGGTCGGACGGCAATCTCGGGATGATCGGCTACTCGTTCACCGGGACGTCGCAGCTGGCGACCGCGGCGTTCGCCGGGCCGGCGCTGAAGGCGATCGCGCCGGGCAACGTCTTCCCCGACCTCTACCGGGACATGATCTATCCGGGTGGGATCTACAACTCGTGGATCTCGATCTGGATCGCCGCGCGCAACTACGTCCTCGGTGCGGCGGCCGTCGTCCAGGTCGTCGGCGACGCGCAGTGCGCCGGTCACCTCGTCGGGCAGGTCGTCCCCAACGAGCTGCAGACGCTCGACCCCCTGCTGCACCCCGATCGCGACGACGCCTACTGGTCACACGAGCCGTCGGACCTGCTCGACCGGGTCCACCTCCCGGTGCTCGGCTGCGTGAACTGGCAGGACACCACCGTCTACAGCCACGCGCTGTCGGCGTTTCGCGAGCAGCTCGACCCCGACACGACCTGGGTCGTCGGCGCGAACGGGACGCACACCGACTGCCCGATCGCGCGCGCACGGCTCGTGCGCTTCTTCGACCGCTATCTGAAGCAGCGCGCCAACGGCTGGGAGTCGACACCGCGCGTCACCGTCGCTCACGAGCTGACCGGCCAGTCAGACGTCCGCGAGAGCCTCGACGACGACGCCGGCGCCTGGCGCACGACGTTCCGGCGCTGGTCGGACTTCGACGCCGCGATCCGCCCGCTGACGCTGTACCTGCGCGCCGGCGGGCGCCTGGACGTCGACGCACCCGCCGACGGCGAGGCGCCCGACGCCTACCGCTACCCGATGCCGACGGGCAACACGCCGAAGGACTGGACCGGCTCGAACAAGTGGTCCAACCCGCGCGTGGGCGGAGGGTCTCGCATCTACACGACCCCGCGCCTCGCGCGCGACGCGGAGTTCCTCGGGAGCGCCAGCGCCGACCTCTGGGTCGCCTCGACCGCGACCGACACCGACCTGCAGGTCACGCTCAGCGAGGTCCGGCCCGACGGCCAGGAGACCTACGTCGAGAACGGCTGGCTGCGGCTGTCGCATCGCAGGTTCGGTGGCGCAGGCTCGACGGCGCTGCGTCCGGACCGGACGTACGCGCGCACCGACGCGGAGCCGCTCGTCCCCGGCAAGCCGGTGCTCGCGCGATTGGAGATCCTGCCGTTTGACCACGTGTTCCGCGCCGGGTCGTCGATCCGGCTGTCGATCGACGCGCCAGGAGGCTTCTTCGCGATCTCGCCGGTGCATGCCACGAACACGCTCTACCACCGGCCCGGGATGGAGTCCAAGGTCGTCCTCGGTTGGCGCCCCGGCGCGTCGGCGAAGGCGCCGGCGCCGGCCTGCGGCACGCTGCTCAACCAGCCGTGCCGGCCGAACGCCACGCCGGTGCCCGACGGCGTCCTGACGCTGCCCGACCCCAGCCCCGCCGCCGCGGTCACGCTGCGGATCGGCCGCGTCACCGGCCTGGCCGCGGCTCGCCGCGGCCGTCCCTTCCGCGTGAGCGTGCGCTCGTCGGGCGGCACGGTGCGGGCGGCTCGCTTCACGTTGCGCGACGCGAAGGGCCGGCGCCGCGGGACCAGCCGATCGCTCAACGTCGGCGCCCGCACGCGGCGGGCGCTCGTCCGCGTCACCGCGCGCCTGAAGCCGGGCCGCTACACGCTCTCCGTCGCGGGCAAGGCCGGCGGCGGCAGGCGCGTCAGCGCGACGCACCGCCTGCGCGTGACGCGGCGCTGAGCGTCAGCTTTCGAACATAATGTAAGGAGCCTTATATACTTGAGCCATGGCCGTCTCCGCAGCTTCCGTCGAGTGGACCGAGCCGGGCGCGTTCCCGGTCGCCGAGGGAATCCACCGCATCCCCCTGCCGATGCCCAACGACGGGCTCAGGGCCGTCAACGTCTACGCGATCGACAACGGCGACGGCATCGCGCTCGTCGACACCGGCTGGGATCACCCGGAAGCCGTCGCGGCGCTGAAGGCGGGCCTCGCGCAGATCGGCGCGTCGATCGCCGATCTCAACACGATCATCGTCACGCACTTCCACGCCGATCACTATGCGCTCGCCGAGCCGCTGCGCGAGCAGTCGGGCGCGCCGGTCCTGTTCCCCGAGGACGGGCTGGCCGGCGTGCGCGTCGCGCTCGAGCCCGCGACCGAGCGCCGCGCCAACGCCGAGCGCCACCGCCACATGGCCCGGCATGGGGCCGGCGGCCTGGAGGACCCTTTCCCGCAGGCGCACGGTGAGATCAGCCGCTTTCGCTGGGCGATCCCCGACAAGACGCTGCGCGACGGCGACGTGATCGAGCTGGCCGATCGCGCGCTGCGCGTCATCACCGTCCCCGGCCACACCCAGGGACACGTCACGTTCTATGACGAGGACGCCCGGATCTACTGGGCGGCCGACCACGTCCTGCCCCACATCACGCCATCGATCGGCTTCGAGCCGTTCCCCCAGCCGCTGGTCCTGCGTGCGTTCCTCGCGTCGCTGGAGAAGGTCCGCCCGCTCAAGGCGCAGCTCGTGCTGCCGGCCCACGGCCCCGTGTTCAGCGACCTGCAGGGGCGCATCGACGAGCTGCTCGCCCATCACGACCGCCGGCTGGCGCAGAGCGCCGCCCACGTCGAGGCCGGACACGACCACGCCTACGCGGTCGCCCGGCAGCTGCTGTGGACCAGGCGCGACACGCCGTTCACCGAGCTGGACGCGTTCAACCGCTACATCGCGATCGGGGAGACGATCGCCCACCTGGAGCTGCTCGCGCACGACGGCCGGATCGCCCGCCACGAGAGCGACGACGAGATCCGCTTCGCGGGGGTCGGCGCATGAGCACCGTCGCGCAGGACTACGACGCGCAGATCGACCGCCTCGGCCACATCTCCTACGTCGTCAAGCGCGCCGAGCACACGATCACGCAGCTGGTCGAGGAGCGCCTGCGCCCGCACGGCATCGGCACCGCCAAGTACGCGGTGCTCAAGGTCCTCTCCGAACGGCCCGACTCGTCGGGCGCACAGCTCGCGCGGCGCTGCTTCGTCACGCCGCAGTCGATGAGCACGATCGTCGCCTCGCTGGCTGAGCAGGGGCTCGTGGCGCGCAGCACGCATCCCGAGAACCTGCGCGTGCAGCAGACGCGGCTCACCGACGCCGGCCACGCCTTGCTGCGCCGCTGCCAGCCCGACCTCGCCGCCGTCGAGGCGGCGTTCGTGTCTCAGCTCAGCCGCGAGGACCAGCTGCTGCTCGACGATCTCCTGCGACGGGGGACGGCGGGGCTTCGCGAGCTCGCCGGCTAGCCGAGCCTGACCGAGTCGCTCACGCGAATCGTGCCGGTCGATCCGCAGATCGCGTACACGCCGGCGCAGGGGTAGAGGCCGGTGCCGGCGACCTCGAGGCGGTTGTGCTGCCCGAGCGTCTTCAGGATCAGCGGATCGCGGGGAAGATCCTCCTGTGCCAAGTTGGTCATGACGCAGCGAGGGTCGGGCAACACGACGGCGAGCTGCGCGGCGTCGCCGATCTCCAGCACGCGGCCGATCCAGTCGTTCTCGACGAAGCCGCCTGCCGCGGTGTCGACGATCACGTTCATGCGGAAGCGCCGCGCGTCGAAGCGGCTGCCCGGCTGCAGCTGCTGGAGGTGGGCGATCGTCGACGTGGTCATCACGCTGAGTGGGAACAGGTCCATGAACGATCCCTCGGGCACGAGCGACGGCATGCCGCGCTCGGTGAAGAGCGCGGCCCCGAGCTTCTGCTCGCCGACCTCGTCGCTGGGTCCGTCGGGACGGGCGCCGGCGGGGACGTACTCGTCGATCGTGTAGTCGGCCGGCGAGGCGCGCGACAACGTGACCTCGCGCCCGAAGAACCGCGAGAGGACGGCGTCGACGTCGCGGTCGTCGGTGGCGACCGCCGTCCCGTCGGCGAGCTCGATCCGCACGGGCGGTGCGTCCTCGCCGGCCACCGGCGCTCGCGCGAACGTCGCGCGGCAGCGCAGGAGGTCGGGCCAGAGCTTGGGGTGCTTGGCGCTTGCGACCTTGCCCGTCTGGGTGTCGATGATGCCGTAGGCGCGGTCGCCCGCGATCCCGTGCTCGGTCACGTCGACGGCGTCGAGCTGCTCGCCGAGCATCGACTTGACCGGGAAGCGCCACAGCGCGGTGATCGTGCCGGCAGCGTCAGCCATCGAGCCGATCGTAGACGCCGCTCGTCCGCGCCGCGCATAAAGACGCGGCGCGGGGGCATGCTTCGCAGCGAAGTGGCCAACCCCTGTTGGCCACTTCCGTCCAGACACCCCCCTCATGTCGGGTCACGAAGCCATGAGCCAGCAGAACGACGTGCGGTCGGATGCCGCCGAGATCTTCCCCGCGCAGGCCCATGACGCGATCGTCTCGGCGGCGCGGGAGGCGTCGCGCTGGCTCGTCGCAAACGACGGGCCGCCGGACGACATCGTCCTCAACGCCTGCCGTACGCGCCGCCTCCTCGACGAGGGCGTTTGGTCCTCCAAGGTTGCGGCCGGCGCGTGGGCTGCGACGCACGTCGGCGATGCGGCGGTCGTCGAGGCGGCGCTGTCCTTCAGGCGCGGCAACGGCGCCGCGCGGGCGCCCGAGACCGCCGCCGCGTTCGCCGAGCGCCTGCTCGGGTTATCCGAGCCGTTCGGCGCCGAGGAAGACCGTCCACGGCTCGACGCTCGTCGTCACGAGGTGCTCGGTGGCCACCCACGGGTCGTCGGCCAGCCGGCGGTGGACCTCGGCCTCGCTGTCTGCGTCGATCACCAGCAGCACGTGGATGCGTTCCTGCTCGCTCCCCGCGAGCGGTCCGCCGAACAGGACGAACCCGTCGTCTGCGAGCGCGTTCATGAACGCCGCGTGCTCACCCACAGCCGGCTGCGCGTTCATCCCTCCGTCCGTCCAGCCTGGTCCGGCGTCGCGGATGACGGCGAAGTGGCTCATGTCGAGATACGTCAAGCGCGCCGCCGATCCGTTACATCGGGTTATGGTCCGTGCGTGGTTCTGCTGATACGCGCCGCACTGCTCGGCGCCATCGTCCTCGTCGGGGTCTCGGCCGCCCCCGCGCACGCTGCCAAGCACTGCGACGAGCCACGCACGCGCTGGCAGCGCGCCACGCCCGCGGAGGCGGGCATGGACGCCGCGAAGCTCGCTGCCGCGGTTCGCGCCGCGTCGGCCAGCACGTCGGTCGCCGTGCGCGTCTACCGCCACGGCTGCCTCGTCGCCGAGGACGCGCTGAACCCCGAGCGCGTCGGCATCCCGTTTCAGAGCTTCTCGCTGGCCAAGTCGGTCACGTCGATGATCTTCGGCCGCGCCTGGACGCTCGGCCTGATCGGGCCCGACGACCCGGTCGGCTCGCTGTTTCCCGAGGCTGACGCGCCCCACGGCGCACTGCTCGTCCGCCACCTGGCGACGATGACGACGGGCAACAGCCAGCAGTTCCTGCACGACTTCAACCTGGCGATGGCCGACCGCGTCCGCGACGCGCTGACGATTCCGCTCGTCGAGCCGCCCGGCGAGACCTTCAACTACTGGCAGACAGGGCCGGCGATGCTCGCGGCCTCGGTGGCGCGCGCGGCGGGCGAGGACTTCCAGGCTTTCGCGCAGCGCGAGCTCTTCGGCCCGATCGGGATCCGCCGCAACTCGTGGCTGTGGACGGGCGACCTCAAGGGCAACACGGCCGGCTTCTGGGGTCTGTGGATGCCGGCCGACGACTACGCGCGGATCGGCGAGCTGCTGCGCCGCGAGGGCGTCTGGCGCGGGCGACGGCTGCTCTCCGAGCGCTACGTCCACGACGCGCTGCAGCCGATCAAGCCGTTCGGCTGCTACGCGATGCTGATCTGGCGCCAGGCCACGCCGCGCTGCAACTGGCCGGTGCACCTCGGCCTGCCGCAGGACATGTGGCAGTTCAACGGCGCGCAGGGCCAGATCGTCACGACGTTCCCGACGCAGGGCGTGATGGTGGCGCGCGCCGGTGTCGACGCGAGCATGGGCAACTGGGCGGTCGGCGGGGACGCCAGCGGCGCCGCCGAGCGCGCATTCCACGACGGCGTGCTCGCAGCGATCACCGACACGCCCGTGAAGATCGAGCACCCGCCGCGCGACCCGTCGCGGCCGAACCACCTCGTCCAGCAGCGCCCGTCGAAGGGCGACGAGGTCCAGGGCGGCCTCGCGAGCGTCGTCCAGCCCGCGCTGCCCCCCGCCGGCCCGTGGCGCGCGCGGGCGGTGCTCGTCGACGACACGCCGGTGCGCGCGGATCGCAACGGGCGCTTCGCCGTTCGCCTGCGCTGCCCGCCGTCCTGGCCCGGGCACGACGGCGGCTGCCGCGGCACCCTCACCGCCAAGCACGGGCGCTCGCCCGTGACGTTCGACGTGGCGCCGGGCGAGGCCGGCGCCGTCCGCGTGCGGCTCACGTCCCGCGCGCTGCGCCGCGTGCGCCGCCACGGGTCGCTGGCGGTCGCGCTGCAGGCGACCACGCGCGACGGAACACCTGCCGGAACGCCGACCGCCGGTACGCTCGAGGTCAGGCTGCGGTGACGCGCTGCTCCCAGCCGGTCTGCAGGAACGCGAGCAGGTCCTCGGGCGCGCGGGCGCCGGTCGCGCCGATGCGCCGGTCGATCACGAAGCAGGGCACGGCGTGGATGCCCGCGGATGCAGCGACCGCCTCGTCCTCGCGCACCTCTTCGAGATAGCGCTCGGTCGCTAGCACGTCGGCGGTCTCGTCTGCGGGCAGGCCGAGCTCCGCGCCGAGCCGCGCGAGCGCCTCGTGGTCGGAGAGCGAGACTCCTTCTGCGAAGTACGCGGCGAACAGGCGGTCCGCAGCCTCGGCCGCACGGCCGTGCGCGGCGGCGAGCGCGATCAGGCGGTGGGCGTCGAGCGTGCGACCGGGTCGCACGCGCGTGAAGTCGATCGTCACGCCCTCGGCTGCGGCAGCGGCGGTCATGCTGTCGAGCATCGCCTGGGCCTCCGCTTCGGAGCGGCCGTACTTGCGCGCGAGGTGGTCGACGTAGCGGCCCGGGCGCTCGGGCGGCGCCTCGGGGTCGAGCTCGAAGCTGCGCCAGACGACCGCCAGCTCGTCGCGGTGCTCGAAGCGCGCGAGCGCGGCGCCGAAGCGGCGCTTGCCGATGTAGCACCATGGGCACGCGATGTCAGACCAGATCTCGACCAGCACCTCGTCGAGCGTAGCGCCGGGCGACTCCGCGCTCCACGCCGCCGTCGCGGCGGCGACACGCCATCTCGACAGCGTCGGCGACGGCCCGGCGGGAGCGACGCGCTCGGTGGCCGACCTCGTCGCGTCGCTCGGGCCAGAGCTCCAGCACGCGCCCGTGGCGCCCGAGGCCGTCGTCGCCGGCCTCGCGCGGGCGGTCGAGGGCGGCCTCGTCGGCTCGGCCGGACCGCGCTACTTCGGCCTCGTCACGGGCGCGCAGGCCGCGAACGTCACCGGCCTGGCGGCGGCGCGCCACGCGGTGCTCGCACGCGCTGGCTGGGATGTCGAGGCGGACGGGCTCGCCGGGGCGCCACCGGTTCGCGTGTTCGCCGGCGCCGAGGCGCACGTCACCGCGCTCCGCGCGCTGCGGCGACGGCCCGGCGATCGTCTGCGCCCAGGCGGGCAACGTCAACACCGGCGCGCTGGACCCGCTGGCCGACATCGCCGCGGCCGCGCGCGAGGCGGGCGCGTGGGTCCACGTCGACGGCGCCTTCGGGCTCTGGGCGGCGGCGAGCCCGACACTCGCGCACCTCGCGGAAGGAGCGGGCGAGTGCGACTCCTGGGCGACCGACGGGCACAAGTGGCTGAACGTCCCCTACGACTGCGGGATCGTCGCGGTCGCAGATCGCGAGGCGCACGCCACCGCGATGAGCATGCGCGCCGCCTATCTGACCGAGGACCCGGCCGGCGCGCGCACGAACTCGGACTTCGTGCCCGAGGCGTCGCGCCGAGCGCGCGGCTTCGCGGTCTACGCCGCGCTGCGCTCGCTCGGCCGCGCCGGCGTCGCCGAGCTCGTCGACCGCTGCTGCGCGCTCGCGCGCCTGATGGCCTCCGAGCTCGCACGCGAGCCGGCGATCGAGGTCCTCAACGACGTCGTGCTCAACCAGGTCCTCGTGCGCGTCGCGGGCTCCGACAAGGCCACCGACGCGACGGTGGGTGCCGTCCAGTCCGACGGCACCTGCTGGGTCGGCGGCACGCGCTGGCACGACATGTCGGCGATGCGGATCTCGATCTCCTCGTGGGCGACCACCGAGGAGGACGTCGTGCGCTCGGCGGCGGCGATCCGCGCGGCCGCCGCTGCCGCGTAGCGGTCTACCGGCGCACGCAGACGCGGTAGCTGCGCCGGCTCTCGATCGTGCGCCCACGCGTGGTCGTCACGCGGATGCGCACGAGCACGCGACCGGCGCGCTTGCGGCGCAGGTCGACCGGGACGTACCAGCGGCCGTCGCGACGCCGCGGCTTCACGCGCTTGCCCCCGACGGTCGCCACGACCCGGCGCACGCGCTCGCCACGGCGGGCGCCGCGAATGCTGACGCGCACCTGGCGGCGGCTGACGCAGCGCTTGGCCGACGGCAGCCGGACGTCCGCCGGCGGCGGACCGCTGAGCGGCAGCAGCACGTGCGACGGGTACTTCGGGCTGTGCAGCACGCGCAGCCGCCCGAGCAGCGAGCCGACCAGGCTCGGCGCCGCGGGCAGGGTGGCCGGCGTGTTGGCGCCGCTGAGCGTCAGCCGGATGCTGTGCCCCTTCTTGAAGACGTTCGAGGTCGGGTAGATCTCGATGCGGTAGCGCTGTGGGATGTTCGGCGGCACCGCGGCGCGGCTGGCCTTCGTGAGCGGGTGCCAGGGACGGACGATCGTGCCGTCCGGCGCCTTCGTCGACTTCTCCTCGTCGATCGCGCGCTGGCTGGCGAGCAGGAAGCCACCGCTGATCTGCGTCGAGCGGCCGTCGGGGCCGACGTCCGAGAGCACCGCGACGAGCGTCGCGTCGGCGCTGGAGAGCTCGGCCCAGACGTCGGCGGTGATGAGGCCCGTGACCTTCGTGTCGTCGGCCAGCGGCGGCGTCGACCACTTCAGCGCGGTCGCCTCGAACGTGCGGTTGTCCGTCTCGCACGGACCGAGGTTCGCGAGGCCCGCCGTCCACTGCGCGGTCAGGCGCGAGCACGGGCTCGAGACAGGGAGCAGGAGCGCGGCGTCGGCGTTCGGCGCCGTCGGCGCGTCGCGTTCGAGCTGCTTGTTGGGCGCGAGGTGCAGGCGCGTGTAGTTCGTGCCCGGCAGCGGCCAGGTCTTGTGGTGCTCCCAGGTCCGCGCGCCAAGCGTCCACAGGTTCACGGGCGCCATCGCGTCGAGCTTGTCGTCGGCGGCGTTGCGCAGGTAGCGGTTGAACCAACGCACGCGCAGCGACGACGGGCTGCCGACGCCCAGCGCCGGCCACGCCGACGCGTCACCGCCGACGTGGTACGTCGGGCCCATGAACAGCAGCCGCCGCGGGCTGTTGACGAGCTGCTCGAACAGCAGCGTCTCGCCGCGCTGGAAGATGTCGAACCAGCCGCCGACCCAGGCGATCGGGATCTTCAGCTCGTGCGCCCGTGTCCCCGGCGAGCGCGTCCGGAAGAACGGCCCGTCAAAGCCGCTGTCGCCGCCGAGCGCGGCGTCGACCACGTGGCGGCTGACGACGTCGACGGTGTTGAGCAGGTGCAGCGCGTAGGTCGGCAGCGAGCCGATCGGATCCTGGAAGAGCGTCGACGGCGGGATGTTGCTGAGCGTCGTCGTCAGGCCGAGCCAGAGCGGGATGAAGCCCGCGTCGATCGCGCCGCCGTGGAACGTGACGTCGCGGTAGGCGTCGGACATCGGGACGTCGGCCCACACCGCCTTGACCGCGCGCGGCTTGCCGGCGGCGACGCGGTCGTTGTCGGCCTCGGCCACGAGCAGGGAGGTGATGCCCATGTACGACGCGCCCGTCGTGCCGACCTGGCCGTCGGACCACGGCTGGGCCTGGATCCAGTCGAGCACGTCGGCGTAGTCGTCCTGGGTGCGCTCGCCCCAGAAGTCCCACTGGCCCTGGCTTGCGCCGGTGCCGCGGTCGTCGAGCAGCATGATCGCGTAGCCGGCGTCGAGCAGGTCCTGGTCGACGCTGGCGAGCGCGCCGCCGCTGCCGCACTGCGTGCCGGTCGGGTTGGTGGCGTCCTTGTTGTAGCCCGTGGCGGTGAGGATCACCGGCCGCTTCTCTGCGCCGTCGGGCAGCACGACGTTGGCGCGCAGCACGATGCCGTCGCTCGTCGTGATCGCCTCGTTGCACTTCGTCACGACCGCCTGCGCGGGCGACGCGCCGTACACGAGCACGAGCGCCGCCGCTGCAAGCACCAACCCACTCTTGCGGCCCATGGTTCCTCCCTCGGACCGCGCGAGCCTACACGGCCGTCAGGCCCGCAGCGTCACGCGCGCCGAGGCTGCGCCAGCCGCGAGCGTCAGCGTCACGCGCGGCGCACCGATGCGTGCGGTGACCGTCACGCGCCGGCTCGATCCCGTTCGCACGCGCAGGCCGCTGCGGAGCACCGCGCCGATGCGGCGCGATCCGACGATCGCGATCGCGGCGCTCGCGGACTGCGTCGTGGCACGACCGCCGCGCGACACCCGCTCGCAGTCGTCGGCGACGCGGTCGGATGATGTTGTCGCGCTCACCGGCGCGGCCGTCGTCGTCGCGCAGCAGGTCGTCGCCGTCGCCGCCGCGCAGGACGTCGGGTCCCTTGCCGGCCGCGAGCTTGTCGTCGCCGGCCCCGCCGAGGAGCGTGTCGGCACTGTCCTCCGAGCGCAGGTCGTCCGGAATCGAGAATCCGCAGGAGCCGCGGTCGTCGCCGTCGACGACGACGCTGTTCGTCTCGCCCGGCGACGCGCTGAAGGTCAGTGTGTCGCCGGCGTAGGAGATCGTCGAGGCCGGGGCGCCCGGCGCTGCGAGCAGCGCGGCCGCGGCGGCGATCAGCAGCAGGCGTCACATCACGCGCCCTCGACGGTCAGCGGCGGTCCGACCGCTTCGACGCCCAGCCGCCCGAGCACGCCCATGAGCTTGGCGATGTCCAACGGTGCGGCCTCGGGGTCGGGCAGGACGCGCTCGCCGGCGGGCTCGCTGAGCTCGCGGAAGAACGTCTCGAACGCACCCGGCGTGACGATCCCGAGCATCACCGCCGTCTTGCTCTGGACGCGGAAGGCGTGTGCCCCGCCGCGCGGCAGGTAGACGCTGGCGCCCGGCCCGGCGACGACGCGCTCGCCGTCGACCTCGAACAGGACCTCGCCCTCGAGAACGAGCATCGCCTCGTCCTCGTGGGAGTGGACGTGGCGCGGCGGGCCTGAGCCCTCGGGCATCGTCGCGCGAAAGACGCTCAGCGCGCCCTGCGTCGCCGCGGCGGGCACGAGGAACTCGAGCAGCGTGTCGCCGTACCAGCGCGCCTCGCTGTCGAGGCCGACGTACGGATCGGTGGTTGTGGCGGTGATGGTGGTGTTCATGGCGCGGCAGCCTGCGGCAGCCGTTTGCGCCGTGCGAACGATTCGACGAGAATCGAATCTGTCGCCGCGGTCGCGAACGCGCGCGACGCTGCCGGCCATGCACGTGATCCGCATCGACCATGTCTCACTCGACGTCCGCGACCGGCGCGCCTCGCTCGCCTGGTACGACGACGTCCTCGGCTTGCGGGCCCTCGACCCGCATGGCGTCCCGGACGCGCCGGTGTTCCTCGGGCCTGACGGTGCGCAGCTCGGCCTGTTCGCGGAGCGCGCGCCCGGGCTGCGCCACGTCGCGCTGGCGACCAGCGCCGCAGATCAGGCGCGGCTCGCCGCAAGGCTCGAGCAGCTGGGCGTCGCCTACCGTCCCGAGCGCCACCGCGCCGGCGACTCGCTGTACTTCGCCGACCCGGACGGCGCGATGCTCGAGGTCCTCGCGCCGAGGCGCTGACCGCCGTGGTGCGCTTCGTCTTCTCGGTCGAGGATCTCGTCCGCACGCGCTTTGCGGTCTCGCCGATGTTCGAGCTCGTGCGCTCGCTCGTGGCGCTGCGCGACCCGTCGCATGCCGCGGTGCATGTGCCGTGGCTGCGCTCGCTGAGCGGGCAGCTGCAGGGCCTTGACCTCAAGCAGGCCGTCGCGCTGCTGCCGCCGAGCGGGTACTCGCCGGACTTCCCGACGCCGCCGCCGAGCGGGCCGCTCGGCAGCATCGAGGAGGACCTCGCGGCGTTGCGCGCGACGCGCGCGGCGCAGATCCGCGACGAGATGAGGCTCTTTGCGTCACAGCACCCGAAGGCCGGCGAGCTGGTCGATCGCTGGGTCGCCCACCCGCGGCGCGAGGCGGGCCGCCTCGCCGATCTGCTCGAGGCCTACTGGCGGGTCGCGGTCGAGCCGGTGTGGCCGCGCGTGCGCGCGTTCCTGGACGCAGACATCGCCTACCGCTCGCGACGCCTGACCGAGGCCGGTCCCGCCGCGTTGTTCGCCGACCTCGGCGCGGGCATCGCGTGGGCGGACGGCTCGCTGGAGGTCGTCGTCGCCCGTCACGAGGCGACGTTCCACCTGGAGGGCCGTGGCCTGCTGCTGATGCCCAGCGCGTTTGCGGCGGTACGCCCGGTCGTGATCGATCGTGCGCCGTGGCAGCCGACGCTGATCTATCCCGCCCGCGGCGTCGCGACCCTGTGGGACGACGCCGCGCCGCGCACCCGAAGGACTCGCGCGCCTGCTCGGCGCGACACGCGCCGCCGTCCTCTCAGATCTCGCGGCGCCGCGCTCGACGACCGAGGTCTCCGAGCGACTGACGATCAGTCCCGCCGGCGCCTCGCACCACCTCACCGCGCTGCGCGACGCCGGGCTGCTGGCGGCGCGCCGCGACGGGCGCTCGGTGCTCTACGTTCGCACGCCGCTCGGCGATGCGCTCGCCGGCGCGTAGCGCCATTGCGATATCTTGAGTATGTGGATACTCCGAATATCTCGATGCCCGACCACGAGGTCGCGATCATCGGCGCCGGGTTCTCGGGCATCGGCGCCGCGATCAAGCTCGACGAGGCGGGCTTCGGCGACTACGTCGTACTCGAGGCGGGCGACGGCGTCGGCGGCGCCTGGCACTGGAACACCTACCCCGGCGTCGCGGTCGACATCCCCTCCTTCAGCTACCAGTTCTCCTTTGACCAGCGCGCGGACTGGTCGCGCTTCTACGCGCCCGGACGCGAGCTGAAGGCCTACGCCGAGGACCTGCGTCGACAAGTACGGCATCCGCGCGCGCGGATGCGCCTCAAGCGAAGATCGTCGGCTGCGTCTTCGACGACGAGCAGCCACGTCTGGCGCCTGGACGTCGAGGACGGCGAGCAGCTCACGGCGCGCTTCGTCGTCGGCGCCACCGGCGTCTTCGCCCAACCCAAGGCGCCGGAGATCCCCGGTGTCGACGACTTCGCAGGCGAGACGATGCACACCGCGCGCTGGGACCACAGCATCGACCTGACGGGCAAGCGCGTCGGCATCATCGGCACGGGCGCATCGGCCGTGCAGGTGATCCCCGAGATCGCCAAGCAGGTCGAGCATCTCACCGTCTTCCAGCGCACGCCGATCTGGTGCCTGCCCAAGCCCGACGCGCCGATGAAGGGCTGGCTGGCGAGCCTCATGCGCCTACCCGGCGGCAAGATCCTGCCGCGGCTGCTGAGCCAGGTCTTCGTCGAGGCGACGTTCCCGCTGCCCGCCCAGTACGGCGGCAGGTTCCCGCAGCTCGCCGAGGCCGGCAAGCGCTCCGGGCTGGACCATCTGCGCCGCCAGGTGCGCGATCCCGAGGTGCGCGCGAAGCTCACGCCGCAGTACGGCATGGGGTGCAAGCGCCCGAGCTTTCACAACAGCTACCTCAAGACGTTCAACCGCGACGACGTGCTGCTCGAGACGACGCCGATCGAGCGCATCTCCTCGACTGCGGTGCATCACAGCGACGGCACCGTGCACGAGCTCGACGTCCTGATCTTCGCGACCGGCTTCGCAATGTTCGACGAGGGCGTGCCGCCCTATCCCGTCACCGGCCGCGACGGCCGCGACCTCGGCGGCTGGTGGGATGCCAACCGCAACCAGGCCTACGAGGGCGTGAGCATGCCCGGCTTCCCGAACATGTTCCTGATCCTCGGCCCCTACGGCTTCAACGGCCAGTCCTACTTCGGGCTGATCGAGACGCAGATGCGCCACATCACGCGCTGCCTGAAGCGCGCGCGCAGCGACCGCGCGACGCTCGTCGAGGTCCGCCCGGAGGCCAACGCGCGGTTCTTCCAGGAGATGCTCTCGCGGCGCGACTCGCAGATCTTCTGGCAGGACAGCTGCGCCCTGGCCAACAGCTACTACTTCGACAAGCACGGCGACGTGCCGTTCCGCGCCTCGACGACGCTCGGCGCCGCCTGGCGCAGCGCGCGCTTCGACCTCGACGACTACCGCTTCGAGGCGGCGGCCGCATGAGCACGGCGACGCGCCGACTGACGCGCGCGGAGAGCCAGGAGCGCACGCGCACGCTGATCGTGGAGGCCGCGACGCGGCTGTTCCTGCGCGACGGCTTTCGCGCGACGACGCTCGAGCAGATCGGCGAGGAAGCGGGCTTCACGCGCGGCGCGGTGTACTCCAACTTCGCGAGCAAGACCGCGATGGGCATCGCCGTGATCGACGAGCTGTACGCGGTCGAGGAGCAGCGCCTGGTCGAGGCGCTGGGCGCGGACGACTGGCTGACCGCGGTCGCCGAATGGTCCGACGCCTCGATCGGCGACCCGGCGTGGATGCGCCTGGAGCTCGAGATCGCCGCGTCGAGCACCGCCGACGACGCCTACCGCGCCGCCACCGCGGCGCGTTACGCGCGCCTGCGCGAACACGGGCGCGAGCTGATCGCCGAGCGCTTCGGCGACACCGTCGAGATCGACGACACGCTGGCGATCGCGGCGCTGGGCCTCGCGCTCGGGATCGGCGCGCAGCGCGCCGCCGACCCGAGCATCCCCGGCAGCGCCTGGAGCGACGCGCTGCGCACGCTGCTCGGCGTGCGCTGATCGGCGCGTCGTCGGGTTACGCCCGCGCGCACACGGCGGTCACAAAGAACGTGATCGACCGCCCGTTGAACGGCCTGCCCGTCTCGTTGCGAACCGTCACGTGCCATCCCTGGGCGGAGAAGTGCCCGGCCTCCGGCCTCGGGTCCGGCTGGGAGGAGATGACGCGCAGGTCGCCGCCATCTTCCGGATCGATCGCGTAGCCGCCGCCCGTCGCCGTGACGTGACCGGCCGGGCAACGGACGATCGCGTGGCGCGCGTTCGTCGCAGCAGACGCCTCAAAACGCTCGGTGACCAGCACGACGTCCGCCGTGCCGTCACTGCCGGCGGGGCCTTGCGGTCCGACCGGACCGCGCGGTCCCTCGCGACCCTGCTGGTTCCACCCAATCGCCGTCTCGCTCTTGCGGCAGGTCTCTTTGGCGGTGACGACGCGCAAAGCGCCGGTCTGGTCCTGTGCGCAGGCGGAGATCACACCGCCGTCGGCCACCGTTGCCCGCGCGACTCCCACCGACGCCAGACAGATCGCGCCCGTGATCGCCGCATAGCGCGTCCAACGCTGAATGCCCTGCATGTGCTGCCTCCCATCCGATCCTTCGATTGCCCGAGACCGACGCAGGCAGCGTTCCAGCGAGAGGCGGGTCCTCGCATCGGGGAGGCTCCCCGAACATTCAGGTCAGCCATGAGGACGTCGGGCGGGCGGTCGGCCGGCGCCCGCGTGCTCCGTTGGTCGCCACGTGCGGCGTCGCGACGAGGCAGGCGGCGATCGCGACACCAGCCGCGCCGCCCAAGGCGGCCGTGGGCGCGTCGAGCGCTTGTAGCGCGGCGCCGCAGACCGAGTGATGAGGGTGTGCGTCGTCGACGCGCAGTGCCCTGCGTGCGAGCGCCACAGGCTCGGCCGGGTCGCCGCCGGTGCGCGCGGCCCCCCAGGCCGCCGCGAGGTAGGTGGTGACGCGCGCGAGCAGCGGATCGTGGCGCAGGCCCGCGCTCCCGATCGGCGGGCCGAGATCGGCGAGCGGCTCGCCCGCGAGCACGCGCTCGAGCTGACCGCCCATGACCGACTGGACGTGGCCTGGCCCGAGGCCGGCCTCCAGCGCGCAGCGCAGCGTCAGCAACGCGTTCAGCGACGAGCTGCCGAAGGGCCCGTCGCTGCCGAAGACGATGCGTCCTGGCGGGACGAGCGTGAACAGCGCGAGCAGATCGGCCGGGTTCCAGGACGCCGTGTCGATGAGCACGTTCGGGTGGGCGCCGAGGTCCGCGTGCAGCCACGCGAGGTCGGCGATCGCGGCGTGCGCGAGGATCAGCGTCGCTCGCGGGTAGGCCTCGGCGAGGCGCAGGACCTCCCCGCCGAGCGGGCCGACGCCGCGGACGAGAACCGGCAGGTTGTGCTCGTGCGCGAGCGCGAATCCTTCGGACCGCGGATGCAGCACCAGCCCGCGTGCGCCGGCCTCGATCGCGCGCCGGCCCTCGGTCACGGGCGCCGGGTGTCCGTTGAGCGTGCAGAACGGGACGAGCCGGCCCGCCGATGCCCGTGCGGCGGCGATGACCGCGTCGTTGTCGTGGTCGAACACCACCGCGCGCGTCGCGATCGTGTCGCGCCCGTCGGCACCGAGATGCGTGTGCGCATCGACGATCGCCAGCGGCGGCAGCTCGGCGAGCAACGGCTCCAGCCAGCGGGCGACGCCCGGCGTCGCCACGACGGCGCGGCTGGTCGATGCGGTGCTCTGCATGGAGGGCCCGAGCCGACCGCCGCGCTGTGACGACGCCGCTTAGAGCGATCAGCCCTGGGCCGCGGCCGCGCGCCCGGCGATGTCGCCGATGTTGACGATGCCGGGGTAGAAGTGCGTCATGTTCGTGCACTTCTGCGGGGTGGTGAAGACGCGAACGCGGACGGCATCTCGGACCGGCTCGCCACCTCGCCCGTTGTCCTGCACCTCGACGTGGAAGTACCGCTGCGGGTAGGTCCCGCCGGTGACGGTGCCGCTGAACGAGGACTCGTTGCCCTTCTGGACGAAGCAGTCCACCTTGCCGATGAACCAGCTCCCGCCCTCTGGATAGGTGAACGAGACGAGGCCCTCGCCCTGGTCGTTGTTCGCCGACCGCGCGCGGGCGTCGAAGGCCAGCGTGAACAGGCCCCGCTCGTCGGCTTGCACCGCGCCGATGGCACTCGGACCGCCGATGGCGCTCGAGACCCCCGAGCCGACCGTGGCAACGCCGATTGCACCGGCGCATGCGATCGCTCCGAGCTTGACCTTCATGGGTGTGCGAAACATCGTGGACCTCCCTGACGTCGACTGATGTGACCAACGCCGACGACGGTAGGCAGCAGCGGATGGCGTCGCATCGGGGAGCCACCCGGATGTTTGGCCGACGCTCAGGCCGGCCGCAGCGCCTCGAGACGGGCGCGAGCGGCGGGCTCGTCGCCGTACATATCCAACGTCGCGGAGACGCCGGCGACGCAGCGCATGACGCCATAGAAGACAAGCTCGAGGGGGCCGCCGGTGTTCCAGGTCCCGTGACCGCGCATGTACACCAGCAACGCCCCGTTTCCGGCGTCGTCGCCGTGGCCGGCGAGCGGCGCGATCTCCATCCCGGCGTCATCCGCCAGCTCGATGCCGCTCTGGAGCATCGCGATCAACGAGTCCGGGTCGAGCGTGCCCCAGCCGATCGGGCGGTGGTCCTCGATCGTCGCGTCCGGGGCGAACATCGCGGCAAGCCCCGACCAGTCGCGCTCGTTGCGCGCACGTTCGGCGCGCTCTGCGAATTCGAGCCCCCACCACGGGACGCCGGCGGCGAGCGCGTCTCGCCAACGCGCGTAACGCTCCACGGCCTCGGCGTCGGAAGTGAAGACGTGGAAGCGGCGGATGCGCCGTTCCTCGAAGCGGATGGCCCAGCAGTGGACGATCTCCACCGGGCCGCCGCCCTCGGTCGTGCCGCGGACATCCGCGCGCGCGGCTGCGAGGCCGCGGCCGTCCTCGTCGATCTCGTCGCCGGCGAGCAGTGTGATCTCGACTCGCAGGTCCGGCGCCGGCTCGACGGGCGGCTTCAGATCCTCGAGCTCGAACTCGTCGTGCAGCAGCGCCTCGATCGCGTCCCAGCCGCGCGCGTTGTACGCGCGCTCGTACTCGGCGAACAGGGCGGGAATCCAACCGGCGTCTGCGTCTCCCACTCGCGCGAGCGCCGCGCGCGCAGTCTCGAGGTCGTCGGGATCGAACCACTCGACCTGCGTGATCAGCCCGTCGTCGTCGACGGCGCCGAGCAGCAGGGCATCGATCGCGCTCGGCCCGACGCCGGCAACGGCCGGCCGATCCGACCGCAGCGAGCAGCGGACGAGGACCGCGTGGTCGGAGGCGATCTCGATCGGCTCGACCTCGATGCCCGCGTCGCCCATGACGCCGGCACGCGAACGCCAGCGCTCGGCGGCACTGGCGGGGCCGCTGCCGCTGCCGAACTGGCCCTCGATCCCGCGGTGGTCCTCGAACCGGTAGCCGGGTGCGTAGACCGCTCCCATCGCCTCCCAGTCCTGGTCGCGCAGCGCCGCGGTGAAGCGCCGCAGGGCGGTCGCGACCAGCGGCGGTAGCCGCAGCTCCTCCAGCCGCGCCAGCGCCGACGCCTCGTCGTCGAACTGCTCGGTGCGCGCCAGCCGCCCCTCGCGCAACGTGAAGACGCTGTGCATCACGATCTGCCAGGCGCCGCCGTGCTCGTTCGTTCCGTCCAGGCGCAGCGTCATCGCCGCGACGCCGCTGCCTGCGTCGTCCCCGTGGGCGCGCACGACGTCGAGCGAGACCCACATGTCCGCGCTCACGGCGATGCCGGAGCGGAGCGTCGCGATCGCCGCGTCGACGCCCTCGTAGCTTGCCCACGGCAGGGCTCGGCGGTCGTCGAAGCGGTAGTCCTCGGTGTAGACCTCGGGCATCGCGTCCCAGTCGCGCGTGTTGAACAGATGCGTCCAGCGCTGCGCCCATTCGACCGCGAACGGCGACGGCCGCAGCTCCTCGAGGCGCGCGAGCGCCGACGCTTCGTCGTCAGGGTCGAAGTACTCGATCAGCACGACACGGCCGTCCTCGTCGGCTTCGCCGATCTGTAGGACGTCGATCGCGCTCGCACCGACACCGGGGATCGCCGCGGCCTGCGACTCGAAGCGGATGCGCGCGAGCACTAGCCGCTCACCGACGACCTCCAGGATCTCCAGGTTCGGCACGAGGTCGGGCGTCAACTCCAGGCGTGTCCGCCACAGCTGCGCGGACTCCGCGCCCGACGCAGTGCCGCTGATCTGCCTGTCGAGGAGGCGGTGGTCGACGAAGCGATGGCCGCCCGGCGCGTAGCACGTAGCGAACGCGTCCCAGTCGCGCGCCCGCAGGGCGGACGTCCAGCGCTCATACATCGCCGCGAGCCGCGGGGGCAGCTCGACGGGGTGGCGCCGCAGCTCCTCCAAGCGCGCCAGCGCCGACGCCTCGTCGTCGAAGTGCTCGGTGGTGACCTGCCGGCCGCGGCGGAAGGTGGCGGCGCTGTAGTAGACGATCTCCGCTTCGCCGCCGTGCTCGTTCGTGGCGCTCCAGCGGGTCCTCGTCGCGGCGGCGCCGCCGCCCTCGTCATCTCCGTACCCGGCGAGGACATCGATCGAGACCCGGGCGTCTGGGCTCAACGCGACGGCGGAACGGAACCCGTCGAGCGTGGCGTCCACGCCCTCGATCGGCGCCCACGGCAGCTGGCGGCGATCGTCGGTCCGGCAGCCCTCGACATAAAGCTCGCGAAGCGCGTCCCAGTCGCGTGCTGCGATGAGCTGCGGCAACCGCCGCGCCCAGTCGAGCACGAACGCCGGCGCGTCGACATCGTCGCGGCGCAACTCCTCGAACGCCGCGCGGGCCTCGTCCTCGGTCGCATACATATGGCAGTCGCGGAAACGGCCGTCCTCGAAGCGGATCGCGTGCCAGTGGAGAATCTCGACACTCCCGCCGGTCGCGGCGGTGCCCGAGACGAAGCAGCGCGCCATCGCGGCTCCGCAACCAGGCCCCGACTCCTCGCTGAGGATCACGCGGAACGACATCAGCACGTCGGGCGCCTGCGCGACGACCGGTGTCAGCACGTCGAGAAACGCGCGCACACCCGACACGCGTCCCATGCCGACGCGGCGGTGATCGTCGAACTCCAGGTTTTCGTGTAGGAGCGCGCCGATCGCGTCCCAGTCGCGCGCGTTGTACGCGGCCTCGTACGCCGCGAACCGCGCCGCGATCCACTGCCGCGCGCGCAGCTCGTCCAGCCGCGCCAGCGCCGACGCCTCGTCCTCGAAGCGCTCGCCGTACGCCGCCCGCCCACCGCGGAAGACGAGGATGTTGTGCCAGGCGACCTCGAATGCGCCGCCGTGTTCGTTCGTGCCGTCCCAGCGCACTCTCATCGCGGCAGCGCCGTCGCCGTTGCCGTGGGTTGCGAGGACGTCGAACCGCAGCCGCACGTCCGCGCTCATCGCGACGCCCGATCGCATCGTGTCGAGGAACCCTTCCGCGCTCTGGTGGCCTTCCCATGCCAGCTGGCGATGGTCGTCGTCGTGGTAGTCGTCCGCGTACAGCGCGCGGACGGCGTCCCAATCGCGCGCGTCGACCGCTTGTGACAGGCGCCGCGCCCACTCGCGTGCGAACGAGGGCCGGTCGTCATCGCCGACGCGCCGCTCCTCGAACGCCGCGCGTGCGTCGTCCTCGCTCGCGTACATGTGCCACTCGCGGAAGCGTCCGTCCTCGAGGCGCACCGTGTGACAGTGGAAGATCTCGACCGTCCCGCCGGCCACCGAGGTGCCCGAGACGGTGCAGCGCACTGCCGCGATCCCGCAACCACCTCCGTGGTCCTCGCTGAGGAGGACCGGTAGCGACATCTTCAGGTCGGGTGCCTGCTCGATCATCGCCGGTAGCAGGTCGAGAAACGCACGCGGGCCAGACACGCGCCCGATGCCCACGGGCCGGTGGTCCTCGAGTTCGACCTCGTCGTGCAACAGGGCCCCGGCGGCGTCCCAGTCGCGGGCGTTGTAGGCGCGCTCGTACTCGGCGAAGAGCGCGGCGATCCAGGCGGCATCGCGGTCGCGTAGCCGGTCGAACGCGGCGCGGGCCGCCTCGATGTCGTCTGGATCGAACATCTCAACCCATACGACCCGGCCCGTGTGGTCGAGCTCGGTGATCAGGTGAAGTTCGAGCGCGCTCTCGCCCACGCCGGCGACCGCGGATCCGGGCGAGACGATGCGCATGCGGGCGTGGATGAGCCGATCACTTGCGGTCCCGAGCACATCGAACTCGGGCACGACCTCGGGCGTCAGCGCGAGCCGTGCGCGCCAGAGCTCCACCACCTCGGCGGGGGACCGCACACCGGTCGCCGACCCGCCGAGCTGACCGTCGAGGCGCCGATGGTCCTCGACGCGGTGGCCTTCTGGCGCGTAGCAGTCGGCGAACGTCTCCCAGTCGCGCGTTCGCAGTGCCGTGAGCCAGCGCTCCCAGGTCGCCGCGAGTCGCGGCGGGAGGTCGGCGCGGCTGCGACGGCGCTCCTCCAGGCGCGCGCGCGCGGCGTCCTCGTCGTCGAAGTTCTCGGAGAGCAGCAAGCGCCGGTTGCGGAAGACGCCGGTGTTGAAGGTGCTGAACACGAACTCGCCGCCGGCCTCGTTCGTGCCCTCGATGACGGCCTCGGCGAGCATGACGCCCCCGCCGTCCGCGTCGCCGAACCCGGCGATCGGATGCAGCCGCGCCTCGGCAGTGAGGCTGTTCTCGAAGAACGAGCGCTGGTTGGCGATCGTGGCGTCGACGCCGTCGAGCGACTCCCACGGCAGCTGACGGTGGCTGACGAGCCGGTAGCCGGGATCGTAGAGCTCGGCGAGCGAGGTCCAGTCGCGCGCGCCCGTGCGCCGCACCCACTCGGCGACCCAGATCGCCGCCCACCACGGGAACCCGGCGGCGAGCGCCGCGCGCAACTGCTCATACGCGGCGGTCAGCGTGTCGCGGTCGTCGCCGTCGAGCACCCGGAAGTACACCGAGCGCCCGGCGACGACGAGCTGGACGAACCCCGGCTTGAGCTCTCCGCTGCCGGCGCCGTCGCGCGTCTGCTCCCAGCTGATGCGCCCGATCCACCCGGCGACCGTCACGTCGCCGGCGAACTCGGCGCCCGCCACGACCTCGGCGTCCCACGTCGCGTCGCCGGCCATCGCCACCACCTCGCGGACCTGCGCGACCATGGCGTCGCGCCCGCGGCACACGCCGGCGTTCGTGCCAGGGCGGTCGTCGATGTACAGGAGATCCTCCGCCCAACCCTGGTGGAGCGCGTCCCACTCGCGCGCGTTGATCCGCGTCAGGAAGATGTCGAGCCGCTCGTGGACCGCCGCCGGGATGTCGGACGCACGCGCGAGCTCGTCCAGGCGGGCCAGCGCCGCGGACTCCTCGTCGAACAGCTCGGCTGTGATCGCGCGGCGCTCGGCGAACCTCAACAACGAGAAGAAGCCGTGCTCGGCGGCCCCGCCGCCCGCGTACGTCCCGCTGACGGTGAACTCGACCACCACCGCGCCGCCGTCGGGGACGTCACAGGCAGCGCGAACCAGCCGCACATCGACGACGGCATCCGGCGACACGGCAACCGCGCTGCGTGAGGCCTCGATAACGCCGTCGACTCCCTCGTCGTCGTCGGTCGGCGAGGAGAACCGGCGCCACCGCGTGATGCTGAAGTCCGTGGCGTACAGCGCGCGCAGCGCGGTCCAGTCGCGCTCGTTGAAGCAGCGCCGGTACTCCTCGATCCAACGCACGACCCAGAGCGGCGCGCCCGTCGCGAGCGCGTCGAAGTGTCGCTGCACGTTCTCACGATCCTCGGGATCGAAGACCACGACGAGCTCGATCTGCTCGCCGCGGGCGCGCTGGAGGTTGACCATCGGCGTCGCGAACTCGCCACCTTCGGGGACGCGGCCGCGCCAGGTCGAGATGCCGGCGCCGGTGTCGGCGGTGGACTGGATGATCTCGTCGAGCGACAGGGACACATCGGTGCCGACCTCCGTCAGCAGGCGGATGCGCTCGATGTACGTCGCGCGATCGGCCTCCTCCCCGCCGAGCGGCGACGCGCGCCGCACGTCCATGAAGACGAGGTCGTCTGTGAGGGTCTCCTCCAGCGCCTCGAAATCGCGGCGGTTCACGGCGTCGATGAGCGTGCGCGCGACTCGCGCCACGCGGGTCTCGGCGGCCGCCGGCGGTGCCGCGGCCACCATTTCGTCGAACGCCGCGAGCGCGGCGGCGCGGTCGTGGCCGTCGAACAGCTCCTGGTAGGCGAGCAGCTCGCCGTCGAAGCGGTTGACGACGAGATACTCGATCTCGATCTCGTCGCCGGTTTCGATCTGACGCCCGCGCCACGCGGCATGGAACGCGCCGACGTGCCCGCCGGGGATCTCGGTGCCGGCGAGCGGTGTGCACGTCAGCTGCGCATCAGCCTGGACGTCCAGCCAGCCGCGGAGGTTCTCGATGAGCGCATCCGGCCCTTCCAGCCGCACCATCGACACGGCACGCCGGTCGCGGGATTCGTAGGAGTCCGCGAGGCCGGCGCGATACGCCTCCCAGTCGCGCTCGTTGAACCAGCGCATCGCGTCGATGGCGCGCTGACGCACGAACGGTGTGATCGGGCGCTCGACCCGCTCGGCCACCATCTCGTCGAAAGCCGCGAGTGCCGCCTCGCGCTCGTGGCCCTCGAACAGCGCGTCCTCGGCGAGCCTCTCGTCCTCGAAGCGGTTGACGACGAGCAGCGCGAGCTCCGCCGGTTCGCCCGTCTCCGCCCAGTGCCCGTGGATGACGCCGTGGAACACACCGACATGCCCGCCGGGGATCTCGGCGCCGGCGATCGGCGTGCTCTCCATGCGCGCGTCGGGCATCACGGTGAGCATGCTGCGCAGGTGCTCGATCCGCTCGTCCGGCCCTCGCGCGTCGATCGCCGACACCGAGCGCCGGTCGCGCGTGATGACGACGTCGGCAAGGCCGGCGCGGTAGGCCTCCCAGTCGCGCTCGTTGAACCAGCGCATCGCCTCGATGCTGCGGCGGTACACGTACGACGTGATCGGTCGCTCGCTCTGCTGCGCCAGCAGCTCGTCGTAGCGCGCCAGGGCGGCCTCAGTATCGTCGGGGTCCCAGAACTCGTGGTAGCTCAGCAGCTCGCCCTCGAAGCGGCTGAGGCTGATGTAGGAGATCTCGACCGGCTCGCCCGTCCCGGCCTGATGGCCGGACCAACGTCGGCGGAACACACCGACGTGGCCGCCGGGCACTTCGACCCCCGCGATCGCGGCGACTCTCAATCCGCGCGTCGGGGATCGGGGCGAGCGTGGACCGCAGACCCTCGACGAGTTCGTCGGGTCCGGCCAGGCTCACCATTGCGACGGAGCGGCGGTCGCGCGCGACGTAGTACGGGGCGAAGCTGGCGCGGATCGCGTCCCAGTCGCGCGCGTCGAATGCGCGTCCGGTCTGGAGTCCGCGTTCGCGGATCCAGTCGCAGACGGGACGGCTCCCGTCCTCGGGCGCGGCCGCGACGAGCTCGTCGTAGCGTGCCAGCGCGGCCTCGACGTCCTCGGGGTCCCAGATCTCGTGGTAGCTGAGCCGCTCCCCCTCGAAGCGTGTGACGGTGATGTACGCGATCTCGACCGGCTCGCCCGTCTCGGCCTGGCGCCCCCTCCAGCGCACCTCGAACGAGCCGAGATGCCCGCCGGGCACCGGCGCACCTGCCAGCGCGGCGATCTCCATGTGCGCGTCGGGGATCGGGGCGAGCGTCGAACGCAGAGCCTCGATCAGCGCATCCGGCCCGTCCAGCGAGACCATCGACACCGAGCGGCGATCACGCAGGACGTAATGATCGGCGGTCGTGCCACGGATGGCGTCCCAGTCGCGCGCGTTGAACACGTCCGCAAGGCGCGGAGTGCGGTCGCGGATCCAGTCGCAGATCGGACGCCCGCCTCCACTGATCGACTCCGCGACCGGCGTCTGACCCGCCGCCCCCGCCAGCGCCTCCGCAAGCTCCACGCCGACGCTGTGCTCCTTCGTCGCGTACAGCTCGCGCGCCTGCGTCGCCGCGTCGACCGCCGCAGCGTGGTCGCCGCTCTCCTCCAGGACGCGCGCGAGCGCCATCAGCGCGTCGGCCTTGTCGGCCAGCGCGTCGGTGGGCTCGGCCAGCGACCATGCGCGCCGCGCCAGCGCAAGCGCGTCCTCGTGCTCGCCGCGCCGGGCCAGCGCCTCGGCGCGCGCGCCGAGCCAGCCGATCGTCGCCTTGAGGTCCTCGCCGGCGTGCTGCTCGGCGAGGTGCGTGAGCTCCTCGGCCTCGGCGTCACGGCGCTGCGCCAGCAGCGCCCGCGCCAGCAACGCCTCGGCGCCCGCCGCGCCGGTCTGCGCGCCGAGCCCGCGGAAGCCCTCGACGGCGCTGCGCAGCGCCGCCTCCGCGGCGTCGGCGTCCGCGTCGAGCAGCTCGACGATCCCGACGTGGACGTCGAGCTCGCAGAGCTCGTAGCGCAGCCCGAGCTCCTCGAGCACCGCGCGCGAGGTCGCGAGGATCTGGCGCGCGGCGGCCGCGCGCCCGCGCATCGCCTCGAGCACTGCCTGGCAGCGCAGCGCCGCCGCCTCGACGTGGCGCGTGCCGTCGGTCATGCGCAGGATCCGCACGACGTCCAGGCAGCGCCCGCTCGCGCGCACGATCGGCGAGGGACCCCAGAGCGCCGCGCGCGGTGCGCCCGAGAGCACAGCGGTCACGCGCCGCTGGTCGCCCGCCGCACGGGCCGCGACGAGCGCACGGTCAAGCGCGGCCTCGGCGGCGGCCACCTGCCCGAGCGACGCGTGGGCGAGCGCGGCGACGTGATGGGCCTTGGCTTCCCCGGCGGCGTCACCGGCGGTGCGCAGCGTCGTTGCGGTGCGCTCGAGCGCCGCGATCGTGTCGGCCGCACCGCCTTCGCCGGTCAGCGTGTCGAGGTGTGCCGCGGCAACCTCCGCGCGCGCTCGCAGGCGATCGTCGCCGGCCACGAGCGCGAGCTCCTCGACGACCGCCGCGGCGGTCACGGTGTCCCCGGCCGAGAGCACCGCCTCGGCGAGGTCGACGAGGATCCCGGCGCGCGCGACGTCCTCGTGGGCGAGCACCTGCGCGCGCGAGAGCAGGCCCGTCGCGGCCGGCAGGTCATCGCGCGCGAGCGCCCGGCGGCCGGCGCCGTGCAGCCGCACGGCCGCCCGCGCGCCGAGGTCGCGGCCGGCGTCGTCGAGCGGCCCGAGCTGCTCGCGGTAGCCGTACGCGCGCTCGAGGTGGAAGCCGACGAGCTCGTCGTGGTCGCCGGGCTTGGCCTCCAGCCAGCCCGCGTAGCGCTCGTGCAGGTCGGCGCGCGCCTCCTTGAGCAGCCGGCGGTACGCGGCGTCGCGGATCAGCACGTGGTGGAAGCGGTAGAGCGGCTCGTCCAGCCACACCGCGACGTCCGGCGCGACGAGCTCCTTGCGTGTCAGGCCCTGGAGGTGGCCGTCGAGGCCGGCGCGCACCGCGGGCGGCGCGAGCTCGGCGACGCCGCCGCGCGGGAACTCGTGGCCGACGACCGACGCGCGCTCGACGACGCTGCGCTCGTCGCCCGTCAAGCGCTCCAGACGCGCCGCGAGCAGCGCGTTGATCGTCGGCGGGACGTTCACGCGGGTGTCGCCGTGCGCGATCCAGCGGTCACCTTCGCGGCGCAGGACGCCGTCGTCGACGAGCATCCGCACCATCTCGCCGAGGAACAGCGGGTTGCCGTCGCTTGCGCCCAGGATCTCCTCGGCGAGCGGGCGCGGCAGCTCGGACTCACCGAGCATCCCGCCGACGAGCGCGCGGCTGGCGTCGGCATCGAGCGGGTCGAGCGCGATCGTCTCGAGCGTGTCGCCGCCCGCCTGGGCCAGGCGCGGGCGCAGGTCACGCAGCTCGGGTCGTGCGAGGCAGAGGACGAGCACCGGCGCGCCGCGGCCCCAGTCGGCGAGGTGCTCGACGAGGTCCAGCAGCGTGGCCTGCGCCCAGTGGACGTCCTCGAGGACGAGCAGCAGCGGCCGCCGCGCCGCGAGGCTCTCGAGCACGCGCCGGATCGCCCAGAACGTCTCCTCGGCGGTCGCCGGCGCGCCGTGGCCGAGGACGCCGGCGACGCGATCGGCGATCCGCTCGCCGTCGCCGTCTGCGCCGACGGTCTCGACGAGCGTGGCGCGGATGCGCTCCGCGTCGTCGGCGGCGCTGAGCGCGAGGCCCTCGCGCAGCGCCTCGGCGAGCGGCAGGAAGGTCGCGCCCTCCCCGGCGACCTGGCAGCGGCCGGTGACGATCGTCGCGCGCTCGCGCAGAGCGGTCGGCGAGCTCTGCCGCCAGGCGCGACTTGCCGATGCCCGGCGAGCCGATCACGGTCGCGACGCGGCAGCCGCGCTCGGCGACGGCAGCGTCGAACGCCGCGAGCAGCCGCGCCAGCTCGCGCTCGCGGCCGACCAGCGGCGTGGCGCCGGGGGCGGTCTGCGGCGCGGCGTGGGCGAGCAGCCGCCACGCGCGCAGCGGCTCGTGCTTGCCCTTCAGCGCGAGCGGCTCGATCTCCTCGAGCGCGACCTGGCCGCGCACGAGCCGGTAGGTCTCCGGGCCGATCAGCACCTCGCCCTCGGCCGCGGCCTGCTCGAGGCGCGCGCCGACGTTCATCGCGTCGCCGACGAGCGTCTCCGCGGCGCGACCGGGATCGACGATCACCTCGCCGGTGTTGACGCCGGTGCGGATCGCCAGCCGCACGCCCCACGTCTGCTCGAGCTCGTCGTTGAGCTCTGCGAGCGCGTCGCGCATCGCGCCCGCGGCGCGCACCGCGCGCAGCGCGTCGTCCTCGCCGACGTCGCGCATTCCCCACACGGCCAGGACGGCGTCGCCGATGAACTTCGCGACGACGCCGCCGTGCTCCTCGACGACGGCGCGCATCGTCACGAAGAAGCGGTCCATCACGCGCCGCAGCGACTCGGGATCGGTGCGCTCGCCCAGTGGCGTCGACCCGACCATGTCGACGAACACCATGCTCACGGTCTTGCGCGCCTCGCCGTCAGGCTCGGGCTGCAGGCGCGCGCCGCAGGCCAAGCAGAAGCGCGCGCGCTCCGGGTTCTCCTCCCCACATGACGGACAGCCGAGCGGCCCCATCCCGCCCGGACTATGGCACTCCTGCGGCCCCAGATGCGAGCGCTTCGCCGAGCTGGCCGCGCGATCCGATGTCGAGCTTCTGGTAGACGTGGGCCAGATGCGTCTCGACGGTCTTTCGAGTGACAAACAGCGCCTGTGCGATCTCCGGGTTGGACCGGCCCGCGGCGGCGAGATCGGCAACCCGCCGCTCTGACGCCGTCAGCGCCTCGACGCCCGACACGACCAGCCGGCGCGGGCGCGCGCCGGTCGCGCGCAGCTCGGCCTCCGCGTGCGCCGCGAGCGCCGCGGCCCCGCAGCGGTGGGCGAGGTCGAGCGCCCGGCGAAGTGGCGCACGGCACGCCTCGCGCTGACGCGAGCGCCGCAGCGCCGCGCCGTGCTCGGCCAGCGACGCCGCGAGCTCCAGCGGCGCGCCCGCATCCTCGAGCGTGTCGACGGATGCGGTTAGCAGGGCGAGGTCGCTCGCGACGAGCCCGAGTGTGCGCTGCGCGGCGCCGACGGCAGCCGCGACGCCCCATGCCTGCGCGCGTTCCAGCTCGCGCTCACCGACCTCGCGCGCGCGGTCGACGTGTCCCGCGGCGTGCAAGCCCAGCGCCGCGTTGAGACACGGCCCAAGCGAGAGCCCGCCGCGCACGCGGTCGCGCGCCAGGATCTCCTCGGCGTCGGCGACGGCGCCGTCGACCTGCCCGAGCGCCAGGCGCAGCGCCGTCCGCGCCCGCAGCAGCGGCAGGCCGGTGCTGATCGGCGGGACCGGCGCCGTCTCGTAGCCGTGCGCCGCGAGCGCGGCGGCGGCCTCATCGAGGCGATCCCGCGCGCGCAGGACGTCGAGCAGGACGGCGAGCCGCATCGGCAGGCCGTGCGGGAAGCGGTCCTCGCCGACGGCGTCGAAGGCCTCGCCGATGAACGCCTCGGCGTCGAGCACGCGGCCCTGCTGCAGCGCGATCTGCGCGCTGTACATCGCCGACGACGAGACCCACGACGGCGCACCGGCGCGGCGATCCTCGGCGAGCAGCTCCTCCAGCGCCCTACGCGCCTGCTCCAGGCATCCGGTGAGCGACAGCGTCGCCGCGCGGCAGTACACCGACAGCGACTCCGTGCGCCGGCGCGTCGGGCCCGCGCGTTCGAGCAGTCCCACGACGTCGTCGGCTGTCGTCGCAGCGGTGCGCGCGCGGTGAAACGCCAGCGCGACGAGGACCTCGCGCTCGGGCTCGGTCGCGCCGTCGCAGACAGCGGCGACCTCCTCGATGCGCGCGCCCGCCGCGGACGCCATCGCGTCGTCGGCGACGGCGAAGATCGCCCGGTCGGCCTCGAGCTCGAGGCGCTGGCCGTCCGCGAGGGCATGCTCGGTCAGCATCTCGTCGAGCAGTCCCGCCGCCTCCGCCGGGCGCGCCTGGTCGGCGAGGTGCAGCGCCAACAGCCGCGCCGCGTGCAGCCGCGTCGGGACGTCGCCGCCGCTCGCGGCCGCTGCTCGCAGCCGCGCCTCGGACGACGGCCGGCCGGCGAGCAGTTCCGCCGCCCCCAGCGCGGCGAGCACCTCGTCCTGCGGCCCCGCCGACTCGGCGTGCGCTCGCTCCAGGAGCGCGAGCGCCGCCTGCGGGGCACCGTGCGCCAGCGCGCGCTGGCCCGCGGCGAGCAGGCGCTCGGCGACCCAGGGGTCGGCGGCCGGCGGGACCGCGACGAGGTGGGTGGCGGCGCGGTCGTCGGCGCCCGCGGCGTCGAGCAGCTCGGCGGCGCGGCGGTGCAGGCGATCCCGCGACGCGGGCGCGAGGTCGGCGTAGACCGCCTGGCGAAGCAGTGGATGCGTGAACCGCAGCGGCCCGCCAGCGGCGAGCAGGGCCGCGCGCTGCAGCGCGGCGGCCGCCTCCGCGGCCGCGTCGCCGTCGAGCCCGGCGAGTCGCGCCGCGTGGTCGAGGTGCGCGTCGCGGTCGAGGACGGCGAGGGCGCGGGCGAGCGCCACGTCGTCTTGCGCGAGCCGCGCAAGACGCGTGACGATGCTGCGCGCCAGGCCGTCGCGATCGCGGTCGATCGCCCGGCCGACCGCGTCGGGCGTCGGCTTCGTGCCCGACCGCTCGAGCGTGCCGATCAGCTCGCAGATCAGGAACGGGTTGCCGCCGCTGGCGTCGGCGCAGGCACGCCAGAAGTCCGCGTCGCCGGGATCGGCCAGGCGGTCGCGCACGAGCGCGGCGACACCGTCAGCGGTCAGCGGGCGGAGTGGGAGAACCGCGGTCCACGGCTGGCGCTCGAGCTCGCTGCGCAGCGGCCGTTGCGCAGGGACGTCGCCGAGCCGCCAGCCGAGCACGACGAGCGCGCGCAGGCCCTCGAGGCGCCGGCCGAGGTGAGTCAGGAACCCGAGCGAGTCGAGGTCGGCCCACTGCGCGTCGTCGACGGTGATCAGCAGCGGCCGCCGTGCCGCGAGGTTGTCGGTCAGCCAATACAGGCCGTGGCGGATCGCGAACACCGGATCGGTTCCGGCGATGTCCGCTCCGTGGCCTGTCACGAGCGGCGCCGCGAGCTGCGCGGCGCCCGCCAGCAGCTCGGCGGCCTCGGCGTCGGGCCGGTCGCGCATCACCGGCTCGTAGAGCTGGCGCACGGCGCCGTAGGCGAACTCGTGCTCGAGCTCTGAGCACGCCGCCGTCAGCACGTCGAATCCGCGGTGCCTCGCCTCGCCGCTAGCGACGTCGAGCAGCGCCGTCTTGCCGACGCCTGCCTCGCCCTCGACGACGACGATGCCGCCGAGTCCGGTCTCGGCGGCATCGAGCGCTGTTCGCAGCTGCTCAACCGCAGCGTGGCGTTCGACCAGCGCGTCCGTTCTCCCGGCCATCGCGGGTCATTCTCGCCGACTCACGGCTTCTCGCACACGACCCATGCCTTCACGAACGCGTCGGCTCCGTCGTCGCGGCGGCCGGAGATCCGCCAGGTGTCGGGGTTGGAGGCCGGGGTGACGCCCGCGCTGTAGCGGTACGGGATGCTGCCGTCGATGTACGTGCCGCCACCGGTCGCCGAGCGGATGCCGCCGCCGCCGACCGCCCGCTCTCCAGGGAGGCAGCGTGCGTCGGAGATCCCCTCGGTGAAGTCCGGAGCCGACCGCACGGTGGTCTGCGGCGGACCGGCAAGGTTCTGCAGCGGCAGGGGATTGGGGAGCAGCTGGCCCGTGGCGACGCCGGTCGTCGACAAGACGAGCGCGGCGATGCTGACGGCCAAGGCCGGGGACTGACGGAACATGTGCGACCTCCATCCGATTGGCATGACGCCGGCAACGTAGTTCCGACCCCCAGCCGGTCGCATCGGGGAGGCACCCTGATATTCCGCTCAGGACAGCTCGTCGAGTCCCTGTGCGACCCAGGCCTTGAGGTCGTCGGCCTCGGTGAAGGGCGCGCCGTCCTCTTCTGCGCGCGCCAGCACCTCGTCGGCGCTGGCGCCGGATTTGACGCCGGCGTACAGGTAGACCAGGGCAGAGGAGCGCGGGCCGGCTCGGCACGTGACGAGGGTGGGGCGCGGCAGCGCATCGAGCGCCGCGATCTGCTCGCGGGCCAGATCCATCGTCATCGCGACCGGCGGATCGGACACGACGTTGGCCGACGCGGGCACCGCCGCCTCGACATCGGCGAACGACATGCCGCCGTCCATCGCCGCGAACGCCTCGCCGCACAGATACAGCCACGACGCCGCGCCGGCGTCCTGTGCGAACGACGCCGGATCTGCGATCGGGCCCGTGTTGTACTTGAGATCGGTGGGGGTGTCGAAACCCGACATCACGTTGCCTTCCATTCGCGGTTGAACCAGCGTGCGACGCGGCTGGAGCCGAACTCGATCTTGTCGGCGACGAACTCCGCGGAGGGGCCGCGCAGCTTCCCCTCTCGCTGGTCCCCGAAGAACGTGATGTCGACCAGCCCGATCTGGTCGCGGCCGAACTCCAGATAGCAGACCCCGCGCCCGTCGTAGGCGGCCGTGGTGCTCGTGCCGCGGATCACAGCGCTGATCCGCTCGGCGGCGACCGCGGCATGGCCCTCGGCGAACGTCCCAGCACGGGGCGTCCCGACCGCCGCCACGTCGCCGATCGCATAGACGCCCGGGAACGAGGTCTCGAGCGTCAGCGGGTCGACGGGGATCCACCCGTCCGCGGTCATCCCCGCCTCGGCGACCACGGCAGGGGCGCGATGGACCGGCACGCCGAGGAACAGGTCGAAGGGCATCTCGCCGCCATCGCGCAGGATCGCCACCTTGCGCGACGGATCGAGCTCGCACACCTCGCGCCGCGGATGCCACTCGATGCCACGCTCGGCGAACGTCGTCAGCAGTGCCTCCGACGCTTCGGGCGACGGCGGGATCGGGCGCGGGAAGTCGATCACCAGCGCGATCTCGCTGCTGTCGCGCAGGCCGTGCGCGACGAGCTCGTCGTGCAGCAAGAGCGCCGCCTCGCTCGGCGCCGGCGGGCACTTGTACGGCGTCGAGAGGACCCCGATGATCACCCGGCCGCCCGCAAAGCCCGCGAGGACGTCGCGCGCGGCGAAGGCGCCCTCCTCGGTGTAGAACTCGTGTCCGGCCTCCGCGAGTCCCGGCGTTGCCGCGACGTCGAGGTCGGCGCCGAGGGCGACGACCAGCACGTCGCCCTCGAACGATCCGGCGTCGGTCTCGACGCGCCGTGCGACCGGATCGATCGCCCCGATCGTCGCCTGGACGAACGTCACGCCGGGCTTGACGATCTCGCGATACGGGTGGCGGACCCACTCGCGTGTGGCGCGCCCGAACATGACGTCGAGCTTGGAGAAGCCGAACACGAACGCGTCGGTCTGATCGATCAGCACGATCTCGACGTCGTCGCCGAACTCCTCTGACAGCCTCGTCGTCAGTTCCAGGCCGCCGAACCCGGCCCCCAGCACCAGAACCCGCACGCGATGACCCTAACCGTCGCTCGCGGAGTCCCGCAGCTGCGTGAGCGAGATGGCGCCACGTCGCAGCGCTTCGTTGGCGAGCCGGGCCCGGCGCGAGCCTTCGGCGCCGACGCCGAACTTCTCGTAGAGGTTCGCCAGATGCTGCTTGACGGCGGCCTGGGTGATGACGAGCTCCTCGGCGATCGCCTGCGTCGTCGCCGGCTCGGTGAACATGTCGCGGTCCAGCAGCGGCCGGCACAGCGCCAAGAGGACGTCGCGTTCGCGCGAGGTCAGCGACGGCGCCGCCTCGTCGGCCTGCGTCATCGTCGCCACGGGGGCCAGCGGGTCGTGAAACACCACGCGGGTCTGCCCGATGCGGATCTCGTCGCCGTGCTGGAGGCGGTGCGAGGACCAGATGCGCTCGCCGTTGACCGAGGTGCCGTTCGAGGACCCGAGGTCGCTGACGCACCAGCCCGCCGAGAAGCGCTCCAGGACGGCATGCAGGCGGCTTGCCGTCGGGTCGTCCTGGAGCGGTACGTCGTTGTCGGGCGCCTTGCCGATCGTCAGGCGGTCGGACTCCAGCGAGATCCGCCGGCTCTCCCTCCCCGATACCACCTCGATCTGGGGCTGCACGCCGCGAAGCGTAGTCCGTCCCGACGGCAAGGTCGGACTTACCTGCGGGCCATCGCAATGGCGCCCGCGAGGGAATGGCGCGCCCGCCCGGGATGCAAGATGATCAACCGCATGGCCGATCGCCGTGGGGCAGCGGCACGATGAGCGAGCCGCTCGCCGGGGGGCGTCTGCTCGCGGAGCGGTACGAGGTGGTCGCGCTGCTCGGCGCGGGTGGCGAGGCCCGCGTGGTCAAGGCGCTGGACCACCGCCACGAGCGCGCGGTCGCGCTGAAGATCCGCCGCGTGCGCGGCGAGCCGGCACGCGAGGAGCTGCTCGGCGAGGCCCGCCTGCTACTCGGCCTCGAGCCGCACCCGGCCCTGCCGCTCGTCCGTGAGGACTTCTTCGTCGAGGAGGAGTACGTCGTCGCGATGGACTGGGTCGACGGGACCGACCTCGCGCGGATCCTGGCCGAGCAGGGAACGCCGGGCTTGCCGCCGTCGAGCGTGGTGGCCTACCTCGCCGAGGCCGCCGAAGCATTGATGTTCCTGCACGCGCAGGACCAGCCGATCGTGCACGGCGACGTCAAGCCCGCCAACCTGATCCTGACCCGGGGCGGTCACGTCAAGGTCGTCGACTTCGGGCTGTCGTCGACGCCGCTGATGCTCGGGCGCCGCGCGGGGACGCCCGGCTACCGCGCCCCCGAGCTCGCCACCGGCTCTCCGCCCTCGGCCGCGAGCGACGTCTACGGGCTGGCCGCGACGGCGTTCGCGCTGCTGACCGGCGCTCCGCCCGACGGGGCGCTGCCGGCGTGGGAGGGCATCGACCCCGCGCTCGCCGAGCAGCTCGAGGCGGTGGTCCGCCTCGGGCTCGCGACCGACCCGGCCCGGCGCCCGGCGACGCCGGGCGAGTTCGTCGAGCGGCTGCGCGCCGGATGGGCCGTGACGCTGCCGACCGGCGTGACGACGTTCTGTCTGTCGGACATCGTCGGCTCGACGCCGCTGTGGGAGCGCGACCCCGCCGCGATGGCGGTCGCCCTCGTCCGCCACGACGAGCTGATCACGAGCGCCGTTGAGTCGCACGGTGGGCGCGTCCTGCAGTCCAAGGGCGAAGGCGACGCGACGTTCTCGGTGTTCGCGTCGGCATCCGACGCGGTCCGGGGGGCGATCGCCGCGACCCGCGCGCTCGGCGCCGAGCGCTGGCCGAACGACTGGGAGATCACGGCCCGCTTCGGGATCCACACCGGCGAGGCCGAGCGGCGCGATGCCGACTACTTCGGTCCGACGGTCAACCTCGCGGCGCGCGTGCGCGGGCAGGCCGACGGGCGGGAGATCCTCCTGTCCCAGCGCGCTGCGGACCTGACCGCCGAGCACCTGCCGGCGCGCTACTCGCTCGTCGACCTCGGTCCCCACCGCCTGAAGGGCGTCGAGGGACCGCAGCAGATCCATGCCGTCGCCGGTCCCGGCCTGGCGGAGCCCGTTCCCGCGACCCAGTGTCCCTACCGCGGGCTGCTGGCGTTCGACGCCGGCGACCGCGAGTTCTTCTTCGGGCGCGAGGACGCGGTGCGCGCGGTGCTCGACCGACTCGTGCCGGGGCGTTTGCTCGCGATCGTCGGCGCATCGGGCAGCGGCAAGTCGTCACTCCTGCGCGCGGGCGTGATCGCGGCGGTCGACGCCGGCGAGGTCCCCGGAGCTGACAGCGCCATGCTGCTGCAGCCGGGCGCGGATCCGCCGGGGGAGATCGGCGGTGACGCCGCGACGCTCGTCGTCGTCGACCAGTTCGAGGAGCTGTACACGCTCTGCCGCGATGCCGGTGTGCGCGAGCGCTTCATCGGCGCGCTGCTGGCGCACCCGGGGCTTGTCGTGATCGGGATGCGCGCGGATTTCTACGGCGAGGTGAGCACGCATCCGGCGCTTGCGGACGCGGTCACCTCGAACCAGGTGCTGCTCGGCGCGATGAGCGACGACGAGCTGCGCCGCGCCGTGACCGAACCGGCGCGACTCGCCGGGCTGCGCATGGAGCCCGGGCTCGTCGAGGTCGTGCTCGGTGAGGTCTCCGGCGAGCCGGGTGCGCTGCCGTTGCTCTCGCACGCGCTTCGGGCGACCTGGGAACGTCGCGACGGCCGCGCCCTCACGATCGGCGCCTACCGGGCCAGCGGCGGCGTCACCTCGGCCGTCGCGCAGTCGGCGGACGCCCTGGTCGAAACGGTCCCCTCCGAGGACCGGCGCCTGCTGCGCAGCGTCTTCCTGCGGCTGACCGAGCTCGGCGAGGGCGTCGATGACACGCGGCGTCGTGTGCCGATCGGCGAGCTCGTCCCCCAGGACGTGCCGGACGCCGCCGTCCGCGTGTCTGCTCGACCGCTTCGCCGACGCCCGCCTGGTCACGCTCGGCGAGGGGACGGCCGAGGTCGCCCACGAGGTCCTGATCCGCGAGTGGCCGACCTTGCGCGGGTGGCTGGAGGAGGACCGCGAAGGCCTCCGGCTCCAGCGGCGGCTCGACGACGCCGCGCGTATCTGGGACGCCGCGGGGCGCGACGCCACCGACCTGTACCGCGGCACCCGGCTCGGCGCCGTCCTGGAATGGGCGCAGGGCCACCCCGACGAGCTCAACGCAGCAGAGCGCGCGTTCCTCGACGCGAGCGTCGCCGAATCCGAGCGCGAGCGCCGCGCGCAGGTGCGTGCCAACCGGCGCCTGCGCGCGCTGCTCGCGGGCGCCGGTCTGCTGCTCGCGGCCGCCGTGATCGCCGGCGTGCTCGCGCTGCGCGCGAGCGACCGTTCCCGCGATACAGCTCGGAGTGCGGACGCGCAGCGTCTCGGTGCCCAGGCGCTCATCGACGACCGGCTCGAGCGGAGCCTGCTGCTCGCACAGGCGGGGCGCGAGCTCGATGACTCCGTCGCCACTCGCGGATACCTGCTCTCGGCGTTGGTGCGCCGCCCGGCGGCGGTCGGCGTGATGCAGGGAGCCTTCTCGGGGGTCGGCGCGCTGGCGCTCAGCCCCGACGACAGGGTCCTCGCCGCGGGAGGCTTCAACGGGACGGTCGTGCTGTTCGACACGCGCACGCGCAGGCGCATCGGCCGGCCCCTGCAGCTCGTCCGGGGCGTCGGGGGCCTTGACTTCTCGTCCGACGGCAGGTTGCTCGCGCTGGCGGGTCCGGTGGGCGAGGAGCCGGACAGTCAGCGCGTGATGCTCGTCGATATCGCCACCAGGAAGGTGGTCCGCGAGATCGACCCCGGGCCGTATCCCGCCGGTCCCAAGGTGTTCCCGGTCGTCGATGTCCGCTTCGACGCCCGAAGCCGGGCCCTGGTCGTGATGCTCATGGGGGATGGGTCCAGGACGGGGTCCTACCCGCCCTACCTGCGCCGCTATGACGTGCGCACCGGCCGGCCGCTGGGGCGTGCCGTCCCGATCGGCCGGCGGCTCGCTGGTGTGGCCCTGACGGTTCCCGCCCGGCGCGACCGCCTGCTCGTCTCCGGGGCCGACGAGACGTTCGTTGTCGATGCCGCAACCCTTCGCGTGCGGCGGCGGTTCCCGGTGGGAGGGTCGACCAACGGGCTCTCGCCCGACGGGCGCAGCGCCGCTCTCGGCCATGAGGACGGCAGCGTCGTCGTTCTCGATCTGCGGACCGGCAAGCTGCGGACCCTCGCCGGCCGGCACGAGGACCGGGTTCAGGGAGTGGAGTTCACCCCCGACGGTCGCACCCTCGCGAGCAGGGGAGACGACGGCCGCATCCTGATCTGGAACCTGAGGTCCGGCACGGTGCGCGAGACGCTGACCGGCCACGCCGGCCCCATCACCCGCCTGCTTGTCGGCGACGACGGGCGCACGCTCTACACCGGCGGGGTGGACAACCGGATCATCGACTGGGACATCGCCGGGGATCGCCGCCTCGCACACTCCTTCCAGGGGGGCCCGATCCAGTCATCGGGGACGACCGATTACCCGCCCCCGCTCGCGATCAGCCCGTCCGGCCGGACCGTCGCCGCCGGGCGCGAGGACGGTGGCGTGCGCCTGCACGGTGCTCGCACGCTGCTTCGCCTGCGCGAGTTGCCGGGCATCGAGAAGGGGCCGGTGCTCGCGGTCGAGTTCCACCCTGACGGTCGCACGATCGCCGTGACGGGCGAGGGCGGCGGGGTGGAGATGCGCGATGTTGCCACCGGCCGGCGCGTGCGGGCACCGCTGGCCGGCCTCGGCACCGGGGCGCAGGCGCTGGCGTTCTCGCCCGGCGGCGGTCTCCTCGCCGTGGCGGATTTGGACGGCAACCTGCGGGTGATGGAGCTGGCGACCGGCGACGTCCGTCGGGTGCCGCGGCTGGCCGGCATTCCGATCCACGTGTCGTTCAGTCCCGACGGCAAGCTGCTGGCGCTCGGGCTCGCTGATCGCGGCACCGAGCTGCGCGACAGCCGCTCGCTGCGGATCGTCGCCCGCCTGCGCGGTGGGCCCGGCGACACAGCTCGCTGGGTTCGCTTCTCCCCGGACGGGCGCGTGCTGGCCGTCAGCGCCATCGAGGGATACACGCAACTGTGGGACGTCGTGACGCGCCGGCGCATCGGCACACCCCTGGCGGGTCACGAGTTCGACGTGCTCAACGCCGAGTTCTCGCCGGACGGGCGTGTGCTCGCCTCCAGTGGAGTCGACGGCACCGTGATCCTCTGGGACGTCGCGTCGCGTCGCGCGCTCGGAACGCTCCCCGGACCCTTCGGCCGGGCGTCGGCCCGCTTCACACCTGACGGCCGCCAGCTCTTCGTGCTGCGCGATTCGGGCGCGGCGCAGCGTTGGGAGGTGAGCCCGGAGGCCTGGTCGCGACACGCCTGTCGCGTGGCGGCTCGCGCGCTGACGCGCGCGGAGTGGGCCGAGTTCGTGCCGGATCAGCCCTTCCGCCCGATCTGCGGCGCCTAGCCTGGGCGCAAGCTCGGCCTTCCCCACCGGTAACGACATCGGCCCCGAGCGGCCCATACCGCGATGCCGGCCGCCGGCGCAGGATGACGGCATGACCACTCGCACCCATTCGTTGCTGCTGACCGGCCTGCTCCTTGCGGCGACGGCCGCCGCCGGTTGCGGATCGGACGACAAGCCCGCCGCCAAGACCGCCAGCGAGCGCCCGGCCAAGGTCGACCTCGCGCAGTTCCTGATGCGCGACGACGAGCAGCCCGGATTCCGCCGCGTCGAGAGCATCATCACCGAGACGGGCGTCGCGACCTTCGCGAAGACCAACTCGCTGCCGCCGGCCGACGCGCGCCGGCTGCGCCGCGACGGGTTCATCTCGATCACCGTGCAGCCGATCGACGGCCCCGGCACGCGCGGCGTCACCAACGTGCAGCTGTTCAAGACCGCGAGCGGCGCACGGGACTGGCTCGCGGCCGAGCAGCGCGCAACGCTGATCCACGGCATCTTCCCCGGCGCGAAGATCCGGCGCTTCACCGTTCCCGGCATCCCCGGCGCGCGCGGCTGGGCCGCCGCCGACGTCGGCAACGTCCACTGGGTCCAGGGCCGCTGCCTGCTCGTCCTCGGCAACCAGGGCGCCGGCCCGTTCGCCGCTCCGCTCGCGACCGGCGCGCGCGCGATCTACAAGCGCACGCAGGGCCAGTGCCCCGGAGGTTCACGATGACCTCCACCCGCACGATCCTCAAGACGAGCGCCGCCGCCGCTGCGGCGGTCGCGGCCACATCAACAACGCCGCGGGCGCGTCTGCGAACGCCTACAACGTGCCGCACACGGTGACCGCGGTCTGCAACAAGGACCACGGACTCAAACTCGCCACTCGCGAGACTCGAGCGGCCCGGGCGTGGTGACGACACGACATGCGCGTTCGGTGTAGGCGGTGCGTTTTAGCATGATAAGGTGCAGGTATGCCCAAGACCATCCAGATCCGCGATGTGGACGACGACGTCTACGACGGCCTGCGCCGCCGAGCCGCCGAGCAGGGCGTCACCGTGCCCGAGCTCCTGCGCGCGGAGGCCTCGCGGATTGCGGCGCGGCCGAGCATCGAGACCTGGCTTGCGTCGACGCGGCGGCGCTCGTCGGCGATCGGCGGCGACGACGTCGTCGCGGTGCTGAACGAGCTTCGCTCCGACGATGCTGGTCGTTGACGCCTCGTGTCTGGCGGAGGTCGTGCTCGCTGGACCGGACGCGGACCGGGTCCGACGGCAGCTGGCCGCTGATCCCGAGCAGACCGCTCCGCATCTGATCGACGCTGAGGTGCTCGGCGTCGTCCGCCGCGTGCACCTGCGCGGGCAGCTGGATCTGACCGCAGCACGGCAGGCAATCGACGACCTCGAGACCTGGCCGGCTGAGCGCGTGGATCATCGCGCGCTGCTGTCGCGCGCGTGGGAGCTCCGTGATTCGCTCACCGCCGCCGACGCGCTCTACGTCGCACTCGCGGAGGCACTTGACGCGCCGCTGTTGACGCTCGACCGCCGGCTCGCCCGTGCGGACGGGCCGCGCTGCACGATCACGGTTCCGGGCTGAACCGGCCCGCGCTGACGGCGCTCCAGCGGATCTCGCCGCGCGGCAAGCCACGCCACCGGACTGCAGATGGACAACTACGCCACGCGCACGGTCTGCTCGACACCTAACGCGGTGACGTTGAGCGACCTGCAGAGCGCGATCCCGATGCCGTCTCCCGAGCCGGGTGTGTGGTGCTACCGGGGTGAGGGCGCGGGCCTCAACGACGCTACGGGCACGGAGCGCAACTCGTCGAACCGTTACATGACCGGCTCGCGCCGCTGCCACGTCATCATCGCCAACGGCTATGAGACCTACGCCGCCAAGCGTCCGGCGACCAAGGGCTACCCGGCCCGCGTCGACATCCACAGCCCGATCGTCTGGCGACCGGTCGCCGCCAACGTCGCGATCGCCAACTGATCGGCAACCACGACTTTTTGGCGTGAGACCGTTGCGACATGCAGCCCCTGACCAGCCGGCATGGACGAAGCAGGGTGATGCGCTCGGTGACCGCGCGCACGGGTTGACGACGGCGCAAGGCCGGTGTACGGTCCCATAACGCTCGTTACGTAACGACCGTTACGGCGTACCGGCACGTGGCCCGCACGAACAGAAACCCCGAAGCTCGCACGCGCATCGTCGAGGCCGCGTGGCGCCTGGTCGCCGCCGAGGGCGTGCACTCCGCGACGATGCGCAAGATCGCGGCCGAGGCCGGTGTCACGACCGGCTTCGTCACGCACTACTACGACGACAAGCAGGCCATGCTCGGCGACATGCTGCGCCACAACAACCTGCGCGCCCGCGACCGCGTCGTCGCCGCGATCGGCGAGCATCGCGGGCTCGTCGCGCTGGAGGGCGCCGTCGAGGCGATGCTGCCGCTCGACGCCGATCGCCGGCGCGAGTGGCAGGTCGGCGTCGCCTGCTGGGGCCCGACGGCTCCAGGCGAGCGGGCCGCCGAGGAGCTGCGCGGCGGCTGGCGTTACCTCGAGAAGTTGCTCGCGACGCTGCTCGAGCAGGCCGTCGCGGACGGCGAGCTGCCCGGCACGATCGACATCCGCTACGAGGCGGGGCGCCTGGTGACCCTGATCGCGGGCGTCGGCATGCTCGCCGGCATCGAGTCGCCGCAGCGGATCCGCCGCGACGCCAAGCGGATGCTCGCCGACCAGCTCGCGACGTTGGACAGGACAGAGGAGATCAACGCATGACCGAGATGACGCGGCGCAGGCTGCTCGGCGCGGGCGCCGCGGCCGGCGCGAGCATGTACCTGCCGAGCTGGTCGTGGGCCGGCGCCCAGTCGGTGGCGGGCTTGGGCGGCGCCACGCCGCCGTGGCTGGTCTGGGACGACGAGGCCGACGCGGTCATCGCCGCCGTCATCGAGCGCGGCGAGGTGGCCGCGGTCAACGCGCTGCTGCGCGGCTGGACGAAGAACGCCCAGGCGCTGCCGCCCGGGCTGCCCGCCGACCTGCGCGAGTTCATCGAGCACGCCCGGCGGCTGCCGTCGTGGGCGGACACCGCCAAGCTCAAGGGCGCGGTGACGTTCAACAAGAAGCGCGGCACATACCTGGGCATCGCCTACGGCTTCGTCAGCGGCATGATGAGCACGGTCATCCCGCACGAGGCGCGCGCGGTCTACTACTCCAAGGGCGGCGCCGACATGAAGCGCCGGATCTCGCGCACCGCGAAGTTCGGCTATGACATCGGCTCGCTCGGCGGCTTTCACGAGCCCGGTGGCGAGATGATCGTCACCGCCGTCAAGACGCGGATGGCGCACGCCGGCGTCCGTCACCTGCTGCCGCAGTCGTCGCACTGGCAGGCCGCCGCCGACGAGCCCAAGCCGATCAGCCAGCGCGACATCCTCGTCACGTGGCACAGCCTGCCGACGTCGGTGATGCGCTCGATGAAGCAGTGGGGCGTCAAGGTCCCGGCCGCCGAGGCCGACGCCTTCCTGCACTCCTGGCAGGTCGCCGCGCACATGCTCGGCGTCAAGGACGAGTACATCCCCGCGACGTGGGACGCCGCCAACGCGCAGGCGCCGCAGATCCTCGACCCGGTGCTCGCACCGACGCCCGAGGGGATCAAGCTCGCCGACTTCCTGCTCGACCTCGCCGCCGAGACCGACGGCGGCGTCATCACGCGCCCGCTGCTCGAGTCGCTGACGCGCTACTTCCTCGGGCCGCAGATCGCCGGATGGCTGCAGATTCCGCGCCACCCGGGTCAGGACGAGCTGCTCGCCATCAGCTGGCCGCAGTTCGTGCGCCTGAAGGAGGCCGGCCTGCTGCTGCCCGGCGTCAGCGAGCTGTACTGGGTGTTCGACGAGATCCTGCGCCAGGGCGCGCTGTGGTACCTGGGCGAGGGGCAGCGCCTCTCCATCGAGATCCCCGGCGCCAACAACCCGAACCTCTCCTGAGCGCGCTCAGCCGCGCCCGCAGACGCGCACGCGGCGCGTCGTATGCCGCGCGCGCCCGCCGCGCCGCCCGCTGATGCGCAGCGTGACGGTGCGGGCGCGCTTGGCGGGCGCGATCGTCGCGGTGCGGCGGCGGACCTTCACGCGCCGGCCGTTGGCGAGCACGCGTAGCCGCGTCCAGCGGGGGAGCGTCACGCGGCGGGCGGGGCACGCCGCTGGCGCGGGCGCAACCGGGGCAGGCGCCTCGGCGCACGGCAGCGACGTCTCGCTCTTCGTGAAGCGCCGCAGGAACGCCCAGGCGATCTCGGCGCCGCTCGGCGCCGTCGGGTCGCTGTTGTACGCCGGGTCGCTCGTCCCGCCGGGCCAGGAATGGGCCATGCCGTCGATGATCGTGCGCTCGCCGACGAGGCAGCCGTCGGGGTCGCGGTACGTGCTGACGGTGTAGCTGCGGCCGCCGGGCTTCTGCTCCTTGCGCACGGTCGCCGGGGCCAGCGAGAGCGGAGCGGTCTGGCCGCCGCTGATGGCGAGGTTGTTGGTGCGCAGTCCCTGCTCCATCGCGTTGTCCGAGCAGGCCGCGGGGAACGCCAGGTCGCCCGTGGAGCCGATGACGAAGCGCGGGACGACGCGGGCGCGATCGCCCATCGCCGCGAACGCGAGCTGCGCGGTCAGCGCGGCTGGGAGGCTGATGCCGGTCGTGAAGCACGACGCGTCGGCATATCCCGCCGACGCGATGATCCCGACCGCCGCGTACAGGTCGGAGTAGGCCGACGCGTTGGCGGATGTCATCAGCCCGCCCGCCGAGATGCCGACGAGGTAGACGCGCTCGGCGTCGATGTCGCGCTCGGCCATGACCGCGCGCGTCATGTCGGCGATCGCGGCCGTGTCGCTGTTGCCACGGAAGTAGGCAGGCGGATAGGGGAACTTCCAGCACTGGTTCAGCGGACCGGGCAGCGCGCGGCCGATCGCGTCGACGTCGGGGTACATCAGGACGAAGCCCTCGCGCTCGGCGATCACGGTGAGGCGGTCGGTGCGCAGTTCCTGCTCCGCGGTTGTCTGGCAGCCGTGCGCCACCACCAGCAGCGGCGCGGCGCGGCCGGGCTGGTAGGTCGTCGGCGTGTAGAGGAGGTAGCGGTACTCGCTGCCGCCGGACGTGAGCGCGGCCGGCGTGGTCTGCCCGGGATCGGGCGGGTCGGCAGCCGCGCCGGCGACGCCGGGGCAGGCAGACAGACCAACCACCAGCGCGCACGCCATCCCTCCGACCGCCCTCCGCATGCCCGCGAGGATACGGCGGTCGTTCTGGGTACGCGGAGGTCGTGATGAACGACGACTCCAAGAAGCTGCCAGCGGTGGTCGACAGAGCCACCTGGCAGGCCGAACGCGACGCGCTGCTCGTCCGGGAGAAGGCGCACCTGCGCGAACGTGATGCGCTCGCGGCGGCCCGCCGGCGGCTGCCGATGGTCGAGGTCGACCCCGCGATCACGCTGGTCGGCGCCGACGGACCGGTGACGCTGCTGGACGTGTTCGAGGGTCGCGAGCAGCTGATCGCCTACTTCCACATGTGGTTCGCCGGCGAGCCCTTCGAGGCCCAGTGCGAGGGCTGCACGTTCTCCAACGGGCAGGTGCGCGAGCTGTCCTACCTGCACGCCCGCGACGTCACCTACGCCACGTTCTGCCAGGGACGCTACGACGAGAGCGTGCGCTACCGCGACCTCATGGGCTGGGACGTGCCGTGGTATTCGGCGCACGAGTCGGCCGACGCGCTGCTCGCCGGGCGCCCGTTTCGCGCCGGCCCGCTGGTGTGTTACCTGCGAGACGACGACCGGGTGTTCGAGACGTACTGGACCAGCGACCGCGGCCTCGAGCCGATGGCCCCCACCCACGGGCTGCTCGACATGACCGTCTACGGCCGGCAGGAGACGTGGGAGGACTCGCCGCCTGGCTGGCCCCAAGACTGGGTTGCCGACGGCGATCAGTGGCGCACCGACGGACGCCCCACCGCACAGCTGTCGCGGCTCCAAGCCAGACGTTAAGAGGGCATCAGGCAGGTCAGCCCTTCGGCGGCCGCTGCGGCGTTGAGCTCGCCGTCGAGGCAGACGAACCCCGTGGCACCGGTGACGTCGGCGGCGCGTAGGGCGCTCGCGAGCTGCACGGCGTCGTATCCACGCAGCGCGTGGGTCGCGGCGAGTCTGGCCGCGGTCGCCACCAGCGCGCGGTCGATGTCGAGGACCGCCGAGGTCGACCAGATCCGCTCGAAGCTCTCCCACGCCTTGCGTTCCGAACGTGCTGTGAGACGCCGCCCCCGCCGCGCCCGCGCCAGCGCTGCCCTTGCCTCGACTTCGGAGATCGCGGACGCGACGACGATCTCCTGCTCGATCACCAGCGCGCGGATCCGCGGCGCGGTGCCCTCGCCAAGGATGAGCGCGACCAATGCGCTCGTGTCGAAGAATGCGCTCAGCGTCGATCCTCGATCACCTGCTGAGACACCGGCGGACCGTCGTCGCGCACGAGCGCCGACACGTCGGCCGGTGCGTACGTCGAAACGGCCGGCCATGTCATCAGCCCCTCGTCGACGAGGCGCTGCACGCGGCTCGGCGCGCCAACAGGACCGATCCGCGCGACCGGCGTGCCGCGCCGGGTCACGACGATCGTCTCACCGGCCTGGGCGGCCTCGACGATCGCGCTCGCATCACGCTTGAGCTCCTTGATCCCGACACGGCGCATGTGACCACTTTAGCGCACGAAGTGATCACTTTCCGCCGAAGCCGGGGCCGTTCAGTACGGTCGCAGCGTGCATCTGCGCCTGTGGGGCTTTCGGCTGTCGCCATTCGCGGGCCGCGTTCGCGCGACGCTGCGAGAGAAGGGCGTGGACGACGTCGAGCTCGTGGACATCCACCCGGCCAAGCGCCCGGCACGGCTGCGGGAGCTGAACCCGAACAACCGCGTGCCGGTGCTCGAGGTCGACGACGTGGCGTTGCGCGAGTCATCGAACATCTGCGAGTGGATCGAGGACACCTATCCCGAGCCGCCGCTGTGGCCCTCTGAGGCGACTGTTCGCGCGCACGGCCGCGGCGTCGCGCTGTGGGTCGAGACCGAGCTCGTCGTGCCGTTCTTCCTCGCGATGAATCGCCAGGCGTTCGGCCTGCGCGAAGGTGAGCCCGAGGACATCGCTGCGCGCAACTTCGCGCGCGTGCCCCGTCGCTGGTCGCAGCTCGAGGCGCTGCTGGGCGCAAGCGCCGGCCCGTGGATGCTCGGTGAGCGCTTCACGCACGCCGACCTGGCGGGCATGGCGCTCGCGGTCCGGCTGCCCGAGTGGCGGCCCGACCTGCAGCCCGGTCCCGGCGAGCACCCGCGCGCGGCTGCCTGGCTCGCCGCGCTGCGCGAGCGTCCGAGCGTCGCGGCGATCGACGAGAAGGGGACGCCCGTCACCTCATAGCTACGCGGCCTCCGCGTCCGATAACCGGCGGCGAGCAGGCGTGACGATCTGCTGGGCGTTCGCCTCGCTCAGGCCAAGCACCGCCGCAGGGGCCCTCAGGTCGCCGAGACCCGCGCCGACAACCAGTCGGCTAGCGGCACGCTCGCGATGTGCGCCCGCGGCCCCGGCAGCAGGGCGCCGTCGCCGACCACCGACCCGAAGTACTGCGCATCGGGGTCGGGGACGACGCGCCGGCGATCGCCCATCGCGGCGAGCACGCGCGCGATCGCGTCGCCGAACGTGTACGCGCCAGGCCCGGCGATCTCGACGACATCGTCCGCCGGCGGCCGTGTCGCGACCTCGGCCACGAACGCGGCCACATCAACGGCCGCGATCGGCTGCACCCTGGTGTCGGGGACGCGGACGACCTCGCCGTCGGTTCCGGCGTCGGCGATGCGCGCGAGGAACTCCATGAACTGCGTCGAGTGGATGATCGTGAACGGCACCTGTGCCTCCCGGACCAGCGCCTCCTGCGCGACCTTGGCGCGCATGTAGCCGCTCTCGGGCAAGCGCTCGCAGCCGAGGACCGACAGCGCCACGTGGTGGCGGGCCCCGGCCCGGCGACCCGCCTCCAGGGCGTTGCGGGTCACGGTCGTGAAGAACCGCACGACCTTCTCGTCGCCCCAATCGGGCGCGTTGGAGACGTCGACGACGACGTCGGCGCCGGTCATCGCCTTCTCGAGCCCTTCGCCGGTCAGGGCGTCGATCCCGAACGCCGGCGACGCCGCGACGGCTTGATGTCCAGCGTCGTACAGCGCGGTCATGACCTTGTCGCCGATCAGTCCGCTGCCGCCTATGACGACGATGCGCATGGTGTCTCCTTTCAGTAGGCGGCGAGCCGCTCGTTGGCCTCGGCCAGTCCGTGCGCCAGGCTGGTGGTGTCCACCAGCCACGGCAAGCCGTCGGCGCGGGGCTCGATGCGCAGGTGCAGGCGCCCGTCGTGCACGACGGTGACGCCCATCATCTGGCGCGCGCACCAGAACTCCGCTTCGTTGTTGTAGGCCTCCTCGGGGCCGGTGACGATCACCTCGATCGCGTTCATCGCACTGCCTCCTCCTGCTGCGTGGCGAACCAGGCGTCGAAGTCGATCGGCCCGATGCGGGCCCCTACGCCCGCTGTCAGCTCGCCGCCGTGCAGCTCGGTGCCGAAGTAGCGCGCGTGCGTGTCGGGGGTCACCTGCCGGTCGTCGCCGGTGGCGGCGAACAAGCGCCGCGCCCACGCGTCGACGCTCAGCGCCTCGGGCCCGCCGAGCTCGACGATGCCGTTGGCCGGCGCACCGGTCGCCAGCTCGGCCACGGTCGCGGCGACGTCGTCGGCTGCGACGAGCTGCATCAGCCCGGTGGGGAGGCGGACGCCGCCGTCCTCGGCACCGGACTCGACGATCTGCGCCAGGAACTCGAAGAACTGCGTCGAGCGCAGGATCGTGTACGGGACATCCCCGGCCACGACCTCGGCCTCTTGCGCGACCTTCGCACGTAGGTACCCGCTGTCGGGGAGCAGGTCGCAGCCGACGATGCTGACCGCGAGGTGGTGGCCGACGCCGGCCTCGCGCTCGGCCGCCAGGAGGTTGCGCGACGACGTCACGAAGAACTCCTTGACCGCGTCGTCGTCCCAGACCGGCGAGTTCGAGACGTCGACGACGACGTCGGCGCCTGCCATCACCTCGGTGAGGCCTTCGCCGGTGATGGTGTCGACGCCGGTGTTCGGCGACGCGGGCACGGCAGTGTGCCCCTTCGCCTCCAGGCGGCGGACGACGTTGCTACCAACTCGTCCGCTGCCACCGATGACCACGATCCGCATGAGGTGTTCCTTCCTGTTGGTGTGTGAGAGTTCGAAGATCGGCCGGCTCGAGCTCCCAGAGCGCCAGCCCGAGCAGCACGGCGCCGACGATGGCGCTGAGCGCGAACGCGCTGATGTGGGGAGCGACCGGCAGGAGCAGCAGGAGCAGCGCGGCGACCGCGAGCCGCTTGGCGTTCGCGGGATCGCCCGTCACGCGCGTACGAAACAGGCTCTCGCCGACGAGGAAGAGCGCCGGCCCGCCGATGACGACTGCCAGGCCGACGTCGTGCGCCGCGTCGCGCGGGTGGGCGACGAGCAAGTCATCGCCGACCGCGACGGCGATGATCCCGGCGACGATCGGAACGTGCAGGTAGGTGTAGGCGTCGCGCGCCAGCCGGCCGGGGTCCTCGCAGGTGCGCATGACGTGGCGCGTCCGCTCCGCTACCGCGCCGAAGTACAGCCACCACAGTGCCGCGGTCTGCACGAACGCCACGCCGAGGGCGAGCACGACCGTCGCGGTGAGGCCGGCGTCCGCGGCGGTGGCGCCGGTCACGACGATCGACTCGCCGAGCGCGATGATGATGAACAGCTCGCAGCGCTCGGTGAAATGGCCGCCCTCGATGTCCCAGTCGGTCGTCGCCGCGCGCCCGCGTCGCGGCAGCCAGTAGCCGGCGAAGGGCGCGCAGAGGTCGAGCACGATCGCCGGGACCCAAAGCAGCAGCCGCTCGTCGCCGTCGAGCGTCGCGCCGACGAGCCACAGCGCGCCCGAGGCGACGCTCCAGCCGACGAGGCGCTCGAAGACGTCGCGCAGCGGGTGGTCCTTGCGCAGAAGGGCGGCGGCGGCGACGTTGCGCCCGACCTGGAGCACGACGTAGCTCACGGCGAAGAGGACGCCGTCGGCGCCGAATGCGCCCGGCAGCGCCGCCGCCATCAGCAGGCTGGCGAGCATCACGCCGGTGAGGACGAAGCGAACGGCCGCCGACGCCGGGTCAAACCAGTTCGCCATCCACGTCGTGTAGATCCACGCCCACCACACGACCAGCAACAGGAACGCCGCGCGCGCGAGCCCGGCGACCGAGAGGTCCTCGAGGATCAGATGCGATAGCTGCGTGATCGCGAAGACGTAGACGAGGTCGAAGAACAGCTCGATCGTCGTCGTCGGCTGCCCGGCGGCGTCACCGCGGGGGCGCAGATGGCGGGCTGGCAACGATGCGGCGGTCACCGCCGCACGAGCCGGTGCAGGAACATCGTCGATCCGTGCGCGTGGTGGTGCGCGCGCACGCGGCGCACGAGCATGGTCGGCAGGACGATCGCGGCGACGACTGCCGCGATCACCGCCGAGATGGCGATGAACGGCACGGCCACCACCGCGGCCAGGATCAGGAGTGGCGGGGATACCAGCAGCCCGATCAGGGCGACCACTGCGATCTCGACGATGCGCAGTCCGCCGCCGGCGACTTCAACCTCATTGCCGATGCTCATGGTCGTCAACGGTGCCGGAGCGCAGCGCGCGTCTCGTCAGGGTGGGTCCCGAGTCGATACCCCAGTCCGGGGAACCCGGCCGCGACGACTGCTGTCGCGGCGCTCATGGCGCCGAGCCGACGCCGTCCGCTGACGGACGTTTCACCCGCGATAATGCCTCGCGGCCATGCCCGACGCGCTCGCGCCATCATCGCGGCTCCTCGACCGTGTCGGCGAGCGCGATGCGCTGGAACGGCTCGTCGCGGATGCGCGCCTGGGTCGCAGCCGCGTGCTGGTCCTCCGCGGCGAGGCCGGCGTGGGCAAGACCGCCCTGCTACGCCACCTATCTGCGGCCGCGGACGGATGCCGGATCGCGCTGGCGGCAGGCGTCGAGTCCGAGATGGAGCTCCCATTCGCCGGCCTGCATGCGCTGTGCGCCCCGATGCTCGATCAGCTCGAGCGCCTGCCAGGCCCGCAGCGCGACGCACTGAGCACGGCGTTCGGCCTGAGCGCAGGCCCGCCGCCGGATCGCTTCTTCGTCGGACTGGCCGTCCTGAGCCTGGTGGCCGACGCCGCCGAGGAGCGCGCTCTCGTCTGCATCGTCGACGACGCGCAGTGGCTCGACCGGGTGTCCGCGCAGACGCTCGCGTTCGTGGCACGTCGTCTGCTGGCGGAGCGGGTGGCGCTGGTGTTTGCGATGCGCGACTCCGGCGCAGGCGGCGAGCACAAGCTCGACGGGCTGCCCGAGCTCGTCATCGAGGGGCTGCCGGCCGACGACGCGCAACTCCTGCTGGACGCGACGATCGCCGGGCCGCTCGACGGGCGGGTGAGGGCACGGATCCTGGACGAGGCACGCGGCAACCCCCTCGCACTGATCGAGCTGCCGCGGGGATTGTCGCCGGCAGAGCTCGCGGGAGGCTTCGCGCTACCCGGCGCGCGCTCGTTGACGACGCGCATCGAGCACACCTTCCTGCAGCGCGTCCAGCCGCTGCCGCGCGACGCGCAGATGCTCCTGTTGACGGCGGCGGCCGAGCCGCTGGGCGATTCGAGCCTGCTGTGGCGCGCCGCCGCGTACCTCGGGATCGAGAGCGAGGCCGGGCGCCTGGCCGAGGCCGCGGGGTTGATCGAGCTCGGTCCGCGCGTGCTCTTCCCGCATCCGCTCGTCCGCTCGGCGGTCTATCGCGGGTCGGACCCGAGCGATCGCCGCGACGTGCACCGCGCGCTCGCCGAGTCGACCGACGCGGTCGCCGATCCCGATCGCCGCGCCTGGCATCGCGCACACGCCACGGTGGCGCCCGACGAGGCAGTTGCCGCCGAGATGGTGCGCTCGGCCGACCGCGCACAGCGCCGCGGTGGGCTGGCTGCAGCCGCCGCGTTCATGCAGCGCGCGGCCGAGCTGACACCAGCGCCGACGGTGCGAATCGAGCGCGCGCTTGCCGCGGCGCAGGCGAAGCTCGACGTCGCCGACACGGTCGCAGCGGCACAGCTCCTTGCTGACGCTCAGCTCGAGCCTGTGGACGAACTGCAACGCGCGCGGCTGGAACGCCTGGGCGCGCAGATCGTCTTCGCCAGCCAGCGCGGGCGCGACGCGCCGCCGTTGCTGCTCGCGGCGGCCAGGCGGCTTGATCCGCTCGACCCTGCGATGGCTCGCGAGACGTACCTCGAGGCGCTTGCCGCGGCGATGTTCGCCGGGCGCCTCGGCACCGGCCCCGATGAGTCGCAGGTGGCCGAGGCCGCGCGAGCGTGCCGTCAGGGACAGACCAAGAGCCCCGCCGACCTGTTGCTCGGCGCCCTCGTCACGCGCTTCACGGACGGGTACGCGGCAGCCGTCGCGCCGTTCTCGCGGGCGTTCCGCGCGTTCGGCGGGCCCGACGCCGGCGGAGAGGACCGGCGCTGGCTGTGGCTGGCGTGTCGTTTCGCACAGGACCTCTGGGACGACGAGTCCTGGCACCTGCTTGCGACCCGTGGCGTGACGATCGCGCGGGAAACCGGCGCGCTGCATCTGCTTCCGAACGCGCTCAACTACCTGGCCGCACTCAACATCCATTCCGGCGATTTCGCCGCCGCTGCGTCGCAGGTCGACGAGGTGATCGCGCTCGAGGAGGCCACAGGGCTTCCGCCCCTGCGGTACTCGTGGGGCCTGCTGGCGACGGCTCGCGGCAAGGATTCGCAGGAGGTCTACGACTACGCATGGAACAACTCGTCCGAGCGCGGCGAGGGTTCGGCTCATGGGATGTACTGGCGCTTCAGGGCGCTTCTGCACAACGCAAACGGCCGCTACGCCGAAGCGCTCAGCGATGCCCAGCGGGCATGCGAGCGCGAAGACGTCATGTCGTACGGCTGGGCGCTCGTCGAGCTGATCGAGGGCGCCGTTCGCGGCGGTGCGCCGGACGAGGCGGTGGTCGCGCTGGAGCGTCTCAGCGAGCGCACGCAGGCGAGTGGCACCGAGTGGGCGCTGGGGACCGAAGCGCGCTGCCGCGCCCTGGTGACCGGTGACGAGGCCCTCTACGAGGAGTCGATCGAGCGCCTCGGGCGCAGCCGCGCGGCCTACGAGCTCGCACGCAGCCGGCTCGTCTACGGCGAGTGGCTGCGGCGCGAGAACCGGCGCACGGACGCGCGCGAGGCCCTTCGCGCCGCCCACGAGAGCTTCAGCAAGATGGGGGCCGAGGCGTTCGCCGAGCGCGCCCGCCGCGAGCTCGTCGCCACGGGTGAGACCGTGCGCCGGATCACCGCCGAGACACGCGACGTCCTGACGGCTCAGGAGATCCAGGTCGCGCGGCTGGCGCGCGACGGGCATACGAATCCGGAGATCGGCGCCCAGCTGTTCATCAGCCCGCGCACGGTCGAGTACCACCTCCACAAGGTGTTCCGCAAGCTCAACGTCAGCACCCGCCGGGAGCTGCGCGACGTGCTCGCCGATCAGCCCGCCTGACGATGTAGCTGCTAGCGTGCGTCTCATGACGCTACATCGCGACGAAGAGGAGGTCGGCGTTCGCGCTTTGCACGATCGGTTGAGCGAGCACCTCGATCGCGTCGAGCAGGGCGTCGAGATCGTCGTGACGCGTCGCGGCAAGAGGGTTGCGCGCCTGTCGGCGATCGACCGCGACGAGGCGCTGGCAGAGCTCGTGCGACGCGGTCTCGTGCGCCTGCCCGAACGACCACGCTCGCGTCGCCGCGCGACAGTGGCTGCCAGAGGGTCTGTGTCTGATCTGGTGGCGGAGCAGCGGCGCTGAGGCTGTACTTCGACACCTCGGCGCTGATCAAGCTGATCGTCGTCGAGGACGGCTCGGATCTCGCGACCGAGCTGTGGAGCAGCTACCCGGCGTCCTCCAGCGTCCTTGCCTACCCGGAGTCGCGCGCGGCGCTGGCCGCGGCGCGGCGGGCAAAGCGCTTGACCGCCCGCGCCCACAACCGCGCGGTGGCGGAGCTCGATGCGCTCAATGCCGAGCTCGTGATCATCGGCGTCGACGACCTCCTGGCCCACCGCGCCGGCGCGCTCGCGGACACGCACGCGCTGCGCGGGTACGACGCGCTGCATCTCGCAAGCGCTCTCGCGCTCGGTCCAGGGGAGACGATCCTCGTCACCTGGGACCGCGCTCTCAGCGACGCCGCCGTCGAGGCCGGCCTCGCGGTCGCGCCGGCCATTTGACGCCAAACCGGGAAACCACGGTTTCCGATGTGGGACAGTTGCGGCATGCAGCGAGCGAGCGGGGCGGGACCGCGGGTCGCCGTCATCGGCGCGGGCGTGTCGGGAATGGCGATGGGCCTTCGCCTGCTGAAGGCCGGGCGGGCGTTCGCGATCTTCGAGAAGGGCCCCGAGGTCGGCGGCACGTGGCGCGACAACCGCTACCCGGGACTGACGATCGACGTGCCGTCGCCGCTGTACACGTTCGCCGGCCACCGCCACCCCGGCTGGCGGCGCTGGATGCCCGACCACCACGAGATCCTCGAGTACCACGCCGGCGTGGCGACACGGACCGGCCTGCGCGAGCACATCCGCTTCGACAGCGAGGTCATCGCCGCGACCTGGACGGGTGTGGCATGGGACGTCGAGACCGTCCGCGGGGACCGCGAGACGTTCGACGTCCTCGTCTGCGCGTCGGGGTTCCTGCACCATCCGCGGATCCCGGACATCGAGGGGCTCGGGGCCTTCGCCGGTGAGCTCGTGCACTCGGCGCGCTGGCGCGACGAGATCGTCACCCGCGGGCAGCGCGTCGGCGTCGTCGGCAACGGCTCGACCGGGATCCAGCTGGTGTCCGCCCTCGCCGGCGTCGCGTCGCACGTGACGATGTTCCAGCGCACGCCGCAGTGGGTCTTCCCGTTGCCGAACTTCGACATCCCCGGCGTCGTTCGTGGCGCACTCGGGCTGCTGCCGAGGTCCAGCGACGTCCTCGTCGAGGGGATGGTCCGCTTCGCCGACTGGTTCGTCGGCGGCGCCTCGATCCGCGACGACTGGCGTCGCGCGATCGCGCTACGCGTGGCGCGCCAGCACCTCGGCAGCGTCGCCGACCCCGAGCTGCGGGCGAAGCTGACGCCCCCTGACACGGTGCTGTGCAAGCGGCCCGTCGTCTCGTCGCAGTTCTACAAAGTCGTCCAGCGCGACGACGTGGCCGTGGTGACCGACCCGATCGAGCGCGTCGTCGCGGAGGGCGTCGTGACGGGCGACGGGACGACACACGCGCTCGACGTCATGGTCCTCGCCACCGGCTTCGAGGCGCACAACTACATGCGGCCGATCGCGATCCGCGGGGAGGACGGCCTCACGCTCGACGCGGCCTGGGCCAGCGGGCCGCACGGCTATCGCACCGTGTCGCTGACCGGCTTCCCCAACCTGTTCATGCTGATGGGGCCGCACAGCCCGCTGAACACGATCGCGATCCACGAGAGCGCCGAGCTGCAGAGCGACTACGTCATGCAGATGCTCGACGTGATCGGCCGCGGTGACGTCGTGTGTCTCCAGCCGACCGCCGCCGCGACCGAGCGCTGGCTCGACTACATCCGCGCGGGCGTGCCCGGAACGGTGTGGGCGAGCGGATGCAACAGCTGGTACCTGATGGACGGCGACACGCCTGTGCTGTGGCCCTACGATCGCCGGGCCTGGCACGACACGCTGCGCCGCCCGGACCTCGCCGACTACGAGGTCCGCCGCGTCGAGGTTCAGGGCGTCTCGCAGTAGCTAGGCGCTCTGCGCCACGGTCTCGCGCTGCGCCTCGCCCGGGAGCGGGAACCAGCGCATCCGCTCATAGGAGTCGGGCAGCACGGGGTCCTCGATCGGCGCCTCGTGCGCCAGCTGGGCCGGAAGCGACGCCACCAGCCGGCGCGCCGCCTCGAGCTGCTCGGCGAGAACCTGCTCGGGCGCCGTGGCGCGCTGGGCGTGGAACTCCATCGCCCCGCTCGCATACGACACGTCGTAGAGGCTGACCGGGGGACGGCTGCGCGCGTCGCGGTGGTGCCACAGGCCGGTGAACGGATCGAAGCGGTACAGCGTCAGCAGCTTGGCGCCGTCGCGGGCGATGAGGTGGACGGCGTCGATCACGTAGTCGACGACCGCCGGGCTGACGAAGTAGTTGAAGTTCATCCGGAACCAGCCGAGCTTCGCGCCCTCATGGCCGGCCATCACCTCGCACAGCATCGCGTCGACGCTGTCGTCGTCGATCCCGCTCAGACGTTGCATGTACGGCCCGGCGCAGAAGCAGCCGCCGCGCGCCTGGATCCCGAACAGGTCGTTGAGCACCGACACGACGAAGTGCGGATGCAGCATCCCGCGCGCGTGGCGCACGCCGAGCGAGACGATCGACAGGCGGGGGAGATCGGTGCTTCCGAGGATCTCGATGTTCGGGTCACGCGACCACGAGGCGATCGCCCGGCGGACGTGCGCCTCCTCGCGCTGTTCGATCGCGCGCGCGCCGACGGCGCTCTTGAGCTGGAACACCAGGCCGCAGCGGATCGACTCGACGATCGCGGGAGTGCCGGCCTCCTCGCGGTGCTCGTGCTCGTCGAGATAGCGCTGGGAGTCGGTGGTCACGAACGCGACCGTCCCGCCACCGGGAACTGTGGGCACCGGGCTGTCGAGCAGCGCGCGCTTGACGACGAGGACGCCGGGGGTTCCCGGTCCGCCGATGAACTTGTGCGGGGAGAGGAAGACCGCGTCCTTGAAGGCCAGGTGCCCGTCGGCGCCGTCGACGGCGGGGTTCATCTCGATCTCCAGATACGGCCCCGCCGCGGCGTAGTCCCAGAAGGACAGCGCGTCGTGACGGTGCAGCAGCGTGGCCACGGCGTCGACGTCGGTGATGATCCCGGTGACGTTCGACGCAGCCGAGAAGCTGCCGATCTTCAGCGACCGGTCGGCGTGCGCCTCGAGCTCGGCGCGCAGGTGGTCCTGATCCAGCCGCCCTTGGGCGTCCTCCCTGATGACGCGCACGTCGGCGATCGACTCGCGCCACATCAGCTCGTTGGAGTGGTGCTCGTAAGGCCCGATGAAGACGACCGGCCGCTCGTGCGCGGGGATCGCCGCCGACAGCCCGTAGCGCGCGTCGAGGCGCTCGGGGATGCGCAGGCCCAGCGCGCGCACGAGCTTGTCGATCGCCGCCGTCGCACCCGACCCGCAGAACAGCACGACGTCCTCGTCACAGCCGCCGACGGCCTCGTGGACGATTCGCCGCGCATCGTCGCGCAGGCGCATCGTCTGGCGCCCGGTCGCCGACGACTCGGTGTGGGTGTTGGCATACAGCGGGAGGACCTCGCGCTGGATGAAGTCCTCGATGAAGCTCAACGAGCGGCCGGAGGCGGTGTAGTCGGCGTAGACGATGCGCTTGGGACCGAACGGGCCCGGCAGCACGAGGTCGTCACCGATCACCGAACGCCCGACGAGCTCGACCAGCGCGTCGCGTTCGCGCTCTCCCGGCTCGAGCTGGGAGGCCGGAGCGAGCAGGTCCGGTGACTCGACGGCGTCCTCGGCGGTGTTCGCAGCGCCCCTGGCGAGGAGCCGGGCGCGCGCGCCGTCGACCCGGTGCTGGGCCTCGATGAGGTTCGCGACCACCGCATCGAGGACGTCGAGGTGCAGCGGCGAGCGGCTGTCGGAGAGCTCGTCGAGCGTGTCGGCGCTCAGCTCGAGCAGGACGGCGTCGCCGAGCGCGCAGCAGGTCGCGCTGCGGGTCCCGCGGTCGACCAGCGCGAGCTCGCCGAACGCCTTGCCGGGCCCGAGCGTGCCGAGACGGTGGTGGCGCCCCTCGCGCGCGACCGCGACCTCGATCATCCCGGCGGCGACCACGAGCAGCGAATCGGCGCCCTCCCCCGCGGCGAACACGACCTCGCCGTCGCTCACGGCACGCTCGGACATGCGCTCGAGCAGGCGCTCGAGGTCCTTGTCGGCGACACGTTCGAAGAAGGTGCAGCGGCGCAGGACCTGCAGTCGCGCGCGGTCCGCGGGCCGTCGCCGCGCCGGCGCGCGCCGCTCGGCGGGGGCGCCGCCGGCGTCGGCGGCGTCGCCGACGGCGTCGGTGCTGCTGCGCACACGCGCGCAGAGCTCGCGCGCCAGTCGTGCAAGCACCTTGTGCGCGAGCGGGCGGCCGAGCTTGCGCATGACGCGGAAGTCCGCGGTGTCCAATGCAAAGCCGGATACCGGCTCGAGTGCGATCACCGTCGCGGTGTGGCGGCTCGATCCGTTGAGCGCCGCCTCGCCGAGGATCGCCCCAGGTCCGCTCACCGTCAGCGGAACGACCGCACCGTGTCTCGTCGCGTGCACCGCAAGGCGTCCCTCCGTCGGCAGGAACAGGCGGTCGGCGGACGCGCCCTGCCGGAAGAGGATGTCCCGCGCCGCGAGCTCGAACGGGCGCAGCATCCCGGCCAGCTCCGTGCGCTCGGCCTCGTCGAGATCGGCGAACAGGGACGCGCCGGCGACCGCCTCCGGCGCCCAGTGATGCGCGCTCATGCCGGCGCCCCCGCGGCCATGCGCGACCGCGCTCGCTCGGCAATGTCGAGGCTCCTGATGAGGTCGGCCTCGATCGCCGCTGCGAACGCGCGCGAGCGCGCGCCGGGCGAGCGCAGCAGCCGCGCGAAATCGTCGCGGTCGATCGCCAGGATCAGTGACCGCTCGCGCGCCACCGACGACACCGGCGCGGGCTCGCCGTCCAGCAGGCCGACGTACCCGAAGGCGCGGCCCGGGCCGGCGAAGCCGACGCGCGGATCGCCCCGGCGCGGGACGTCCTCGACGGCGCCATTGAGGGTGACGTAGCACGCCTGCGGCTGCGTCCCCACGTGCTGGACAACATGCCCGCGCGGGACGCAGAGCAGCCGCCCGCGGGCGAGCAGGTCGGCGACGAGCTCAAGCTCGAGCTGCTCGAACATCGCCAGGCGCGACAGGTAGGAGATCGGCGGCACCGCCGCCACCGGCTCTGATCGCGGCCTCTCGGTGGGGCCGGCGCGGCGCGGCTCGATCGCGTCCACCGTTGCCGCGAACTCGGCCAGCCTGCGGCGCAGGCGCGCGCACGCGATCGCGACGATGCGCCGCCGCAGCTCCAGTGCGCTCTGCTGGCCCGACGCCGTGCGCGCCTCGAATTCCGGCCGGCTCAAGAACAGCAGCGAGCACGGCCCGAGCGCTCGCACCGTCGCCGTGCGAGTACCGCCGCCCAGCAGCGGCAGCTCGCCGAGCACTTCGCCGGCCCCGAGTCGCGCGAGCTCCAGCTCGCGCTCCCCCGGGAGCCGCCGGCACACATGGACGATGCCCTCGAGCAGGACGTACAGGCCATCGGACGGCGTCGTCTGCCGCCACAGGATCTCGCCCGCGTCCAGCTCGATGCGCTTGAAGGCCGACGCGAAGTCGGCCAGGTCGTCGTCGCTGAGACCGTGGAAGAGCGGGATGGCGGCGAGCAGCCCGGCGGGACCCGTGGCTCGCCGTCGGCGTGCGACGGCGATGTCGGCGACGGCGAAGTCAGACATCGAGGTCGACCGTCTCCAGAGACAGCCCGTCGGCGTCGCGGGTGACGCTCAGAAGCGAGTACTCAGGGACCTCGAGCCACGTCGCGGTGTCGGCGGTCAGCGGCTCGGAGGCGATCATCAGCGACTGCGGCCGGTCGTCGCTGGCGAGCATCTGCCAGCCGTCCTCGTGGTCGACGTATGACCGGCCTGCCGTGTACCAGAGGCTGACGTAGGGAAGGTCGAGCTCGAGCATCGGATCGTCGCTCGGATACCAGCCGTAGTCCATGGCGAAGCGCGTGGCCACGAGGCAGCGGCTGGTCGCCAGGAAGAGGTTCAGCGGTGAGCAGGTGTCGATGCCGTGGCGGGCGCGCGCGTCGCGCAGGATCTGCAGCACGGCGATCGTTGCCTCGACGAGGTCGGCCGCCGCGGGCTCTGCGGCCCGGTCGCCGAGCTGCGCCAGCAGCAGCGCGTAGATCCACTCCGAGTCCGTGGTCCCGCTGATGTGCCGGCTCACGGACTTGGGCAGGTGCTCGACCAGGTCGTAGCGCATCGCGTGGAAGTCGCGCAGGTGGCCGTTGTGGGCCATCACGAAGCCGGCGCCGGGGAACGCGAACGGATGCAGGTTGAGCTCGGAGACGACGTCGTCCGAGGCCCAGGTGACGCCGCGGACGTGCGCGAGCAGGCACGTCGGGGCGAGCTTGCGGCTCATGCTCTGCAGGTTGCGGTCGTAGTTGGGCAGCGCCGTTACGCGGTAGGTGAAGGGCTCGTCCCCGTGGACGGACCGGTCATCCCAGGCCGCGAGGCCGAAGCCCGCGAGGTTCAGGAACGAGTCCATCATCCGCGGGCGGTAGCACTGGTGCACGAGCGAGCTGTCGGTCTCGTAGAGGATGCCTTCGAGCGAGACGGGCTCACCGAGATATCCGAGGACGCGGCACATGGTCTTACAGCTCCGCTAGCCGTCGCTCGGCCGTGCCGGCAGCTGGCACACGCCGCCGGCGCAGACCATGTCGGGGTCGTTGCTCTTCCATCCACGCTGCACGAGCCGGCGGTGCAGCTCGCAGCCCAGGCAGAGGCCGAGGGCGGTCTCCATCCACATCAGCGTCAGGCAGATCGCGCACAGCGTGGCCGGCAGGGCGCCGCGGATGCCGCTGTTGGTGATGATCGTCATCGCGAACGCCATCCCGAGCCCGAGGTGCCAGGCGAACATCTTGGGCTCGGCGGAGACCCAGTCGGGCGGGTAGCGGCGCGTCAGCCGGTGAGCGGCGACGCCGACAGGGCTACGGCGGATGCCGAACCTCGTCCTGACCAGGAACTCGACGAAGAAGAACGACGCCGCGGCCTGAAGCGGCAGGTATGCCTGGTCGAAGAACGCCAGGCAGAACCCGACGGCGCCGATCACCAGGGTTATCCCGGCTGCTGCACGCACGGCGTGCTCGTTGACGACGTCGTCGGCGGGCTCGATCGGGGTGACGACGGTGGACATGTGCGCATGTCTACTCGCGCGATGCAACCCGATCGCAACCCGAACGCAAGCGCTTGGAACGCGCCTACCGTGGGTACTCTTGCCCGGTGAGCGCGCAGGGGCTGGGGATCCGGCTGCTCGGGAGGCTGTCGATCGACCGCGAAGGCGACACGGCCCCGGCCGGGTTCTCCGGCCGGCGGTCCGAGCTCGTCTTCGCCTACCTCGTCACCGAGCACCGTCGCGACGTCAGCCGCGACGAGCTGGCGGACGCGCTCTGGCCGCAGGAGCTGCCAGACGCCTGGTCAGCCGCCCTGCGCAGCGTCGTCAGCGACGTTCGCCGGGTGATCGGCGCCACCGGCCTGGACCCAGGAGAGCTGCTGGAGCACACCGGCGGCGGCTACCGCCTGCAGCTGCCGTCCGATGCGGTGGTGGACGTGGAGGAGGCGCGCTCCGCGCTCGCGGCTGCGCGAGCGACCGTCGAGGAGGATCCCGCGGGTGCAGCCGCCCACGCAACGCGCGCGGCTGAGCTCGCGCGGTTGCCGTTCCTGCCGCGCCACGAGGGCGACTGGGTCGACGGGGTGCGCCGCGGGCTCGCCGAGATCCTGGTGGAGGCGCTCGAGGTGTCAGCGGGCGCACACGCCCGCGCTGGTGACGCACGCGCTGCCGCCGCCGCGGCGGCGCGGCTCGTCGAGGCCGAGCCCTACAGCGACGCGGCGCACCGCCTGCAGATCGAGGTCCTAGGGACCGTCGGCGATCGCGCCGGCGCGCTGCGCGCGTTCGAGCAGTGCCGCACGACGTTCGCCGAGGAGCTGGGCGTCGAACCGTCCGCCCAGACGCGGGCCGCGCTGCAGCGCGCGCTCGACGCGACCACAGGCGTCCGCGCGCCGGACACACCGGCGGCGCGGACCACCTCCCCGTTCGCCGCCCTGTCGGTGCTGGTCGTCGAAGACCACGACTTCCAGCGCCGCACGGCGGTCACGCTGCTGGACCGGCTCGGCGTCGGCTCGCTCGCCGAAGCGCCGGATGGCGCCGCCGCACTCGAGCTGCTCGGCAGCTCGGCGCCGCCTGACGTGATCGTCTGCGACGTCGACATGCCGGGAATGGACGGCGTCGAGTTCATCCGGCACGTCGCCGAACGCGGGCTTGCGAGCGCGGTCGTGATCGCGAGCGGGCTCGATCGCAGCGTGTTGCAGGCGGTCGAGGCGGTCGGCGAGGGGTATGGGCTCCAGGTCCTCGGGGCAGTCGAGAAGCCGTTGACCACGCGCCGGCTGTCGGAGCTGCTGGCCTCCTACCGGCGACCTCCGCCGCCACACGATCGCGCCGATCACGTCGCAGTGACCGACGCCGAGCTGCGTGCCGCGCTCGATGACGACCGGATCGGCGCGCATTTCGTCCCGATCGTCGACCTTCAGGCCGATGCCTTCAGTGGTGCGGAGGCCGTCGCCACGTTGCAGAAGGAAGCGGGCGGGCCGGTGAGCCTCGTCAGCGCGCGGATCGGCACCGACCTGGCTGCGCGCCTCACGGATCACGTGCTCGGCCTGGCGTGTGACCAGTTCGGCGAGCTCACCGCCGCGGGCACGGAAGCCGAGTTGTGGATCTCGATCGCCGAGCGCACGCTTGCCGACGTGGACGGCGTCGACCGTCTGCTCGCCGTCGTTCGTGACCGCGGCGCCGATCCGCGCCGGATCGTCCTGATGGTCGGCGAGCGCGCGGTGCGCCACAGTACGGCGGCGGAGCTCGACGTGCTGACGCGGCTGCGCGTGAAGGGCTTTGGCATCTGCCTCGACGACGTCGGCGGGGGGCATGCAAGCGACGACGCTCGCGCGCGCATCCCGCTCACCGCGGTGGCACTGGCGCCGGCGCTGGTCCACGGAGCGGCGCGCGAGCCGGCCGCTGCGTCGGAGCTCGAGGACGCGATCGAATCGATCCGGGCGCACGCGCTCCAGACGCTGGCGCGCGGCTGCGACGACCCCTCCGACTACGAGCTGCTGCTTCAGGCGGGCTGCAGCCACGCGCAGGGCGAGGTCATCGCCGGGGCGCTGCCGGCCGGTGAGCTCGCCGTGTGGGCGCGCGACTGGCGGTCGCCCGCGATCCCGGGAACGCGGTGAGCGCCGGCTCACATCGCCCGACGCTGTCGCTGCGGCGGCTGCTCGGGGTCCTGCTCGCGATCCTCGGGGCCCTCGTCGCCGCGCTGATCGTCGTCACCACGCTGCAGCTGCGCGGGTCCCAGTCGCAGGCCGATGCGGAGAACCGGCGCAGCGCGTCGTACCTGCTCGCCGACAGCATGCGCCGCAGCTCGAACGACCTGACGAACATGGTGCGGCTGTATGTCGCGACCGGCGAGCGTCGCTATCGCGACTACTACGCGGAGATCCTCGCCATCCGCAGCGGCACCGCCCGGCGCCCGCGCCACTACGACAGCTCCTTCTGGGACCGGGTCCTCGCCGAGGGCAAGGGCTTCGTCCGCTACGGGCCGCGCGAATCGCTCGTCGCCCAGATGCGCAAGGCCAACTTCACGCCCGCCGAGTTCCGCGCCCTCAACACGTCGCTCACCGCCTCCAACGGCCTCGCCAAGGTCGAGCTCGAGGTCATGGATCGCGTCGAGCAGCGCATCCGCCGCGGTCTCGACGACGCATACCTCGGCGACGTGGAGCGCGAGTATCGCCGGCTCGTCGACGCGGCCTACCTCGCCGACAAGGGCGTGATCATGGGCGCGATCGCCCGTTTCATCGACCTCGTCGACACCCGCACCCGGCGCGACGTCGAGGACGAGCGCGCGTCCAACGACACGCTCTTCGCCATCCAGATCGCGATTCTCGTCGTGATCCTGCTCGTCGGCGTCGGCGCGATGGCGGTCATCTCGCGAGTCGCGGTCCGGCCACTCAGCAGGCTTGCGGAGGCGACGCGACGCATCGCCAGCGGCGACTACGAGGAGCGCGCCGACGTCCACGGCGTCGCCGAGCTCGAGCAGGTCGCCGGCGCGTTCAACGAGATGGCCGCGTCGATCCAGTCCGACATCGCGCGGCGCGAGCGGGCTGAGCACGATGCGACCGCCGCGCGCATGGCTGCCGAGGAGGCCAGCCGCGCCAAGTCGGCCTTCCTGGCCGCGATGAGCCACGAGATCCGCACCCCGATGATGGGCGTGACCGGCATGCTCGAGGTCCTCAACCGGACCCAGTTGTCACCGGCGCAGCGCCACATGGTCGCCACGGCCGACCGGTCGGCGCAGTCGCTGCTGCACATCATCGGTGACGTCCTGGACTTCTCGAAGATCGAGGCCTCCAAGCTGCAGCTCGCCCCGGCGACCTTCGACCTGCGAGCGGTGGTCAACGCGGCGGCCGAGACCTTCCGCCACACCGCGTCGGCCAAGGGGCTGCTGCTCACCAGCAGCGTCGAGGACGGGCTCGCGCCGGCGCACGTCGGTGACGCGCTGCGCCTGCGCCAGATCTTCACGAACTTCCTGTCGAACGCGGTCAAGTTCACCGCGGTCGGCGGCATCGAGATCGAGGCACGCGTCCTCGACACCTCCGACGAGCTGCAAGTGCTCGACATCTCGGTCACGGACACCGGCATCGGTGTCGCCCCCGCGCAGCAGCGCGAGCTGTTCACCGACTACACCCAGGCCGACGCGACGACCTCAGGGCGCTTCGGCGGGACCGGCCTCGGACTGGCGATCTGCCGGCGCCTGGCAGCGCTGATGGGCGGCGAGATCACGATGCAGAGCGCCCTTGCCCGGGGGACGACGATGCGCCTGACCGTGCCGCTGCCGATCGGCGATCCGGCGGACATCGCCGCGCCCGTCGCGCCGGTCGCAGATCTTTATGCCCCCACGCGCCCGAAGCCCAGTCGCGAGCAGGCCCTGCGCGAGGGAAGCCTGCTGCTGATCGCCGAGGATCACGAGGTCAACCGCACCGTCCTGCGCCACCAGCTCGACATCATCGGCTTCGAGGCAGATTTCGCCGACGACGGCGAGCAGGCGCTCGCCCGCTACCTCGAGGACCGTTACGCGCTCGTGCTGACCGACCTGAACATGCCCGGCCTCGACGGCTACGACCTCGCGCGCGCGATCCGCCGCCACGAGCATGAGTCGGGCGCCGTGCGAGTCCCGATCATCGCGCTCACGGCGAACGTCATGCAGGGCGTGCCGGAGCGCTCCCGCGAGGCCGGGATGGACGACTTCGCAACCAAGCCGACCACGATTCCGTTCCTCGCCGGCAAGCTGCGCCAATGGCTGCCGCAGCTCGACTGGGCGGACGAGCCAGACGTGCGGCCCGGACGGGACGGGGACGGTGTCGCGAACGCCGATGCGCTCGATCTTGCGGTGCTCGCAGAGGTCACCGGCGCCGACTCGGCGCTCGCCGCCTCGCTGATCAACGACTTCCTGACCAGCTCGCGCGCGGACCTGCAGATGCTCGAGGACGCGCTCGCCGCCGGCGAGCTCGACGACGCGCGCCGTCGCGCGCACCGCATCAAGGGCGCGGCGCGGATCGTCGGAGCGAACGCCGTCGCGACGCTGGCCCAGCAGATCGAGACCGGCGCGGCGTCGGGCGGCGACGTGCCGCAGTTGGCCACGCTGACCACGCGCCTGCACGCCGCGCTCGCAGACTGCCAGGCGGCGACGGCCTTGGTGACCTAACGAGCGACGGCGCTACCTCGGCCAGTCGGGCGGCGATCGGGATCGCGACGGTCGCGAACAGCCCGAACGCGCCCGCCACCCGCAACGGAAGGAACCCGGCCGCGACGGCGATCGCCATGCAGGTGAGCGCAAACGCCGTGACCCACACGATCGGATGCGTCTGGTGCGGAAAGCGAAACCTGCCGAGCATCAACGCCGACACGGCGAGCAGCCCGGCGATCGTGAGCGCCGGCGCCAGCTCGAGCCCGAGGACGGCGAGCACCGCGAGCCCCCCAACCGGGGACGTGACGCCGGTGAAGCCGTCCGCGGGGGCATGCGGCGCCGCCGCATGACGCGCCAGGCGCACGACGACCGCGACGACGTGCGTCGTCGCCGCGGCCAGGAAGACCGCGCCGGTGAGCGAGGAGTGTCCGAGGCCGGCCACCGCAATCAGCAGCGCCGGAGCGACACCGAAGGCGATCGCGTCCGACATGCCGTCGAAATGGTCGCCGAGGCCGCTGCTCCACGTGTAGCGGGCGACGATCCCGTCGGCCACGTCGCACAATGCGCCGAGCCCGATCAGCGCCATCGCCAGCTTCAGCTCGTACACCTGGATCCCGTCGGTGAGCTCAGCAGGGTTGGCGGCCCAGTACCGCACGAGGATCGCGATCGCGAGAAACCCGAGAGCGGCGCTGGCGAGCGTCACCAGGTCGGCGGGGCTGAGGCGGCCGCTCGGCCGTCGGCTGTTCATCTCGCAAGCCTCGATTCGCCGGCACGCAGTCGGTCGCCGACGGCGACCGCGGGCGCACTGCCAGGTGGAAGGACGACGTCGACACGCGAGCCGAAGCGGATCAGGCCGATCCGCTCACCGCGCCGGATGCGCTCGTCGACGGTGCGGTAGGGGACGATCCGCCGGGCAAGGGCACCTGCGATCTGGACGATCTCCAGCTCGCCCTGTGCGGTGTCGACCGTCCAGCGGAGGCGCTCGTTGCGTTCGGAGTCCTTGTCGAACGCCGGAATGTGCCCCCCGGGCCGGTACTCGACGCTGCGCACGACGCCATCGGCCGGCGCCCTGTTGACGTGGACGTCGCGCAGGCTCAGGTAGGTGGCGATCCGCCAGCGGCCGTCCTTGCGCCGGTCGACTGCGATGACGCGGCCGTCCGCCGCCGCGAGCAGCCCCGGCGACCGCGGCGTGCGCTCAGGGTCGCGGAAGAACGCGGCAGTCAACGCGCCGACGACCGCTGCCGCGAGGCCCGCCGGCCGTGCCTCACGGCTCCTGCAGGTCGCGACGGCCGTCAGCCCGAGGCCCCACCAGCACGCCCACAGCCATTTCGGCACGCCCCGCGCGATTCGATGCCTCCCCGAGAGATCCACGGTGGCGATCGTCACGCCCGGGCGCAACCCGAACGCAATCGCGTGCCGAGGCCGCCCGTGGCGCGGGGCGCGTGCGGTTGCGCCCCGCTTGCGCGTGCGTTGCGGGCCGCCGCGTAGAAGTGGCGCATGGCCGTCGCCGAACTCGCCTCAACGACGCTTCCCAGCGCGTCGTCGGCCGGTGCCCCGGTTGGCGAGTCGATCGCTCAGCCGAGGGCCGTGGTCGCAGCGACGGCGCGGGTGCCCGCGCGCACGGTCGGCCTGATCGCGTCGATGGGCGTCTTCATGGCGTTCTTCGACAACACCGTCGTCGGGATCGCGTACCCGAGCCTGCTCGCCTCGTTCCCCGAGGCGGGGATGAGCGGGATGTCCTGGGTCCTCAACGCGTACGCGATCGTGTTCGCGGCGCTGCTGGTCCCCGCCGGGCTGCTCGCCGACCTGCTCGGGCGCCGCCGCCTCTTCTCGGCCGGCATCGTGCTGTTCACGTTCGCGTCGCTGCTGTGCGCGCTTGCGCCGACGGCAGAGCTGCTGATCGCGGCGCGCGCGCTTCAGGGCGCCGGCGCGGCGATCCTTGTCCCGGCGTCGCTTGCCCTGGTCCTGGAGGCCAACCCCGGCCGCAGCCGCACCCCGGCAGTCGCCGCGTGGAGCGCCACCGCGGTCGTCGCAGCCGGGATCGGCCCGTCGATCGGCGGGCTGCTCGTCGAGCTCTCGGACTGGCGCCTCGTCTTCCTCGTCAACCTGCCCGTCGGCCTGCTCGTCTGGCGGTTGAGCGCCCGCAAGCTCGTCGAGAGCCGCGCGGCGGGTCGCCGCGCCGCGCCCGACCTCGCCGGCTCGCTCCTGCTGATGGTCGCCGTCGCGGCGCTGATCCTCGCGATCGTCCAGACCGACGGGTGGGGACTCGTCAGCGTCGGGGTGCTCGTCGCCCTCGCCGCTGCCGTCGTCGCGCTCGCGGCGTTCGTGCGCCGTTCGCGGCGACACCCGTCGCCGGTCATCGATCACGCGCTGCTCAAGCGCCGCACGTTCGTCGTCGCGAGCGGCCTGACGCTGCTCGGCTCGGTCGGCTTCTACGCGGCGGGCCTCGCGAACCTCCTGTACCTCATGGAGGTCTGGGGGTACTCGCCGCTGAAGGCGGGGCTCGCGTTCACGCCCGCGCCGTTCGTCGCGGCCGCCGCGGCCGTCATCGCAGGGCGCTTGGCGGCCGGCCGGGACATCCGCCCGTTCGTGCTAACCGGCGCGGTGCTGTGGACGTTCGCCCCGCTCTGGCTCGCGCTGCGCGGCGGGACCGAGCCCGCGTTCCTCGAGGTCTACCTTCCCTCGGCGGTCATCGGCGCGGCCGGGATCGGCCTGACCTTCCCGGTGGTCAGCGACGCCGCCGTTGCGGACGCGCCGGGTGGGCAGTTCGCCGCCGCGACGGCGGTCAACACCGGCATCCGCGAGTTCGGCGCCGCCGTCGGGATCGCGCTGTGCGTCGCACTGCTGGGCACCGCCGGGGCCGGCGATCTCGCAGCGTTCGACCTCGTCTGGTTCTCCGGCGCCGGGTGCTTCGTGCTGTTCGGCCTCGCGGCGCTGATGGCTGGACGGATCGAGGCGTCGACGACTGAGCCGGCACCGGTCCCCGTCGCGCCGCCACGCCCCGCTGCCACCGTCGTGCCGCGCTCGCCGAACGGCCGGCCCGCGAGCCCTCCCGGTCGCAACGGCGCTGATTCCGAGCGCAACACGCTCAGCCTGCTGCCGTCCGCCGTCCTCGACGGCGCGGCGCGCGTGACGCTCGCCGGCGGGGAGTGGCTCTTCCGGCAGGGGGACGACGGCGGGGCGGTCTACATCGTCGAACGCGGCCGCATCGAGGTCGTCGCCGAGCCTCCCGGCCGCGAGCCGGTGGTCATTCGCGAGCTCGGTCCCGGCGCCGTTGTCGGAGAGCTCGCGCTGCTCTCGGGCGGGTCGCGCAGCGCGTCGGTGCGCGCACGCCGCGACACCGCGTTGCTGCGCGTCGACGGCGAGGCCTTCGAATCGCTCCTGCAGGCCAACCCCGACTTCGGTCGCACGCTGCTGCGGCGGGTCGCGCGCCAGCTCGAGACAGCCCAGCCGAGGGCGCTTCCAGGGCGCGATGCGGCGACGGTCACCGCGCTCTTCACGGCCGGCCAGGACGACGCGTGCTGGCGGGCGACCGCGCTGTTCAGCCGTGCGATCCACGGCTTCGGCGACACCGTCGTGCTCGACCAGCGGGCCGGCGCCGACCTGCTCGGCGACGCGCTCGAGCAGGCGGAGCGGCGGCACGCCCACGTGCTGCTGCTGGCGGGGATGCCGGGCACCGAGTGGGCGCGCTCCTGCGGCCGCCAGGCCGACCGCGCCGTCGTCATCGTCGGCGACGTGCCCGCCGCCGGGCACCCCCTGCGCGCAACGCTTCCGCGCGGCGCCGACATCGCGCTTGCCGGGCGCTTCGCCGATCCGGCCGCGGGCGCGTTCCTAGCCGAGATCGACGCGCACTCCTCGCAGCGCATCAGGGCCGGGGCGGACGGCAAGCGCGACGCAGCGGCACTTGCGCGCCGGGTCACCGGTCGTTCGGTCGGGCTCGTGCTGTCCGGCGGCGGCGCTCGCGGCTTCGCGCACATCGGCGTGATCGAGGAGCTGCTCGCCGCCGGCATCACGATCGACCGCGTCGCCGGGGCGAGCATGGGGGCGTTCGTCGGGGCGCTGTTCGCGGCCGGGCTCGATCCCGACGAGATCGACCATCACTGCTACCAGGAGTGGGTGCGGCGCAACCCGGCCAACGACTACCGGCTCCCGCGCACCTCGCTGATTCGTGGCATGCGCGTTCTCTCGATGCTCGAGCGGCTGCTGCCGGCGGGCATGGAAGACCTCGTCATGCCCTTCACCTGCGTCTCGACCGACCTGATGTCCGGCGAGCTCGTCTCCCACCGCCGCGGGCCGCTGCCGCTGTCCGTCGCCGCGAGCATGGCGCTGCCGGCGTTCGCTCCGCCCGTCCGCCTGGACGGTCGCCTGCTGTGCGACGGCGGCGTCATCGACAACCTCCCCGTCGCGGGCATGGCCGCGGACGGCGAGGGGCCGATCATCGCCTCGGACGTCGGCGAGCCCGAGGACCGGCACATGGGACGCGTCGAGGTGCCCGAGACCGACCCGTCGCTTCCCGAGATCCTCTACCGGCTCGTCCTCCTGCAGACCACCGACACCCAGGCCGCGGCGCGCAGGCACGCCAAGCTCTTGGTCCTGCCCCAGCACGAGGGCGTCGGCCGGCTCGAGTTCCACCAGCTCGATCGCATGCGCGAGGAGGGCCGCCGGTCCGCCGCGCACGCGCTCGAGAGCGCGCCAGGGGAGCTGTTCGGATGAACGCGCAGGCGCTGACCGAACGCGGGCGCTTCCTGCGCTCGTTCCTCAGGAGCCCGCGGCAGGTCGGAGCCGTGCTGCCGACGTCGCGCCGGACGGTCCGCGCGATGCTCGACCTGGCAGCGCTCGAGCAGGCGCGCTGCGTGGTCGAGATGGGCGCGGGGACCGGCTCCTACACGCGCGAGATCGTCAAGCGCCTCGCACCGGACGCGCGCCTGCTCGCCTTCGAGATCGATCCCGCGCTCGCGGATCGCCTCGCGGGCGAGCTGCGCGATCCCCGCGTGCGCGTGCTGAACGACTCGGCCGAGCGCGCCGAGGCCTATCTCGACGGCGAGCGCGCCGACGTGATCGTGTCCGCGATCCCGTTCACCACCGTCCCCGCCGCGATGCGCCAGACGCTGCTGTCGACCGCGCGCGCGCTGCTCGCCGACGACGGGACGATGCTCGTGATCCAGTACTCCACGTTCCTCCAGGCCGACCTGGAGCGGACCTTCCCGTCCGTCCGGCGGCGCTTTGAGCTGCTCAACGTGCCGCCGGCCTTCCTGTTCGCCTGTCGCACCCGGCCCGCGTAATGGACATCGCCGGCGAAGACCTGGTCAACGCGGGCTTCGTCGTCGTCGCGATCTGGCTGTGGTTCTGGTCGCAGCGCAAGATCAGCAGCAAGGCTCCACCGCCCGCGACCGGCGGCGTCGGCGACCGCCTGTTCACGTGGGGCACGCCGGTGAACCGCTGGTATCACGCCCACCCGCGCGCGGCGGACGGGACGCTGATCGTGACGTCGGGGTTCATCGACGTCCTCGCCGTCTACATGTTCGCGGTCACCGTCGCCGGCGACACGCTGCGCCCGTTCCTCGCCGTCCTGATCGTCTTCGCGATGCGTCAGCTCTGCGAGTACCTCGTCACCCTGCCCGAACCCGAAGGGATGATCTGGCGCAACCCCGGCTTTCCGTCGCTGCTGGTCACCTACAAGACGGAGAACGACTTCTTCTTCTCGGGGCACACCGCGATCTCGGTCGTGGCCGCGGCGCAGCTGATCCACGCCGCGCCGACGTGGCTGGCCGTGGTCGGCGTGGTGATCGCCGCGGTCGAGGCCACGACGGTGATCGTGCTGCGCGCCCACTACACGATGGACGTCTTCGCCGCGATCGTCGCCGGCGTGACGGCGGACCTGATCGCGACCGAGATCGCGCCCTCGCTTGACGACTTCCTGCGCGGGCTGGTGTGAGTGATGGCCTCCGGCTCGCGACGGCGCCTGCAGCTCGGTCTCTTCGTGGTCAGCACGCTCGCGCTGATCGCGCTCGCGCTCGCGGCGTACGCCACGGATGTCTTCAAGGACGCCGAGCTCGACACCGTCGACGCGCGCTTCTCGATCCGCGGTGAGCGCGCCGCGCCGGACGACCTCCTCGTCGTCGCCATCGATGACGTCACCTTCAGCCGCCTGGACCAGCGCTGGCCGTTTCCGCGCAAGCTTCACGCGCGGGCGATCGACCGCCTCCGTCGGGCCGGCGCGAAGGCGATCGCCTACGACGTCCAGTTCACCGAGCCGACGACGCCGGCCGACGACAACGCGCTAATCGACGCCGTCCAGCGCGCGGGCAACGTCGTGCTCGCGGCCACCGAGGTCGACGAGGACGGCCGCAGCCAGGTCTTCGGCGGCTCGGACGTCGTCAAGGAGATCGGCGCGCGCGACGCCAACGCGCTGCTGCCCAACGACCCGGGCGGCGTGCTGCGCCGCGTGGCCCACGAGGTCGGCGGGCTCGAGAGCTTCGCGGTCGCGGCCGCGGAGACCGCGGACGGCCGGCAGGTCAAGGACCAGGACTTCCCGGCGTGGATCGACTACGCCGGCCCGCCGCGCACGATCACGACCGTCTCGTTCTCGACGCTGATCGACGGCCGCGTCCCGGCACGCCTGATCAAGGATCGTGTCGTCGTCGTCGGCCCCGCCGCGCCGTCGCTGCAGGACATCCACCCGACGCCGACGGCCCGCGAGGACCTGATGGCAGGCGCCGAGATCCAGGCCAACGCGATCGACACCGTCCGCCGTGGGCTTCCGCTCGGCCGGATCGCCGGTTGGCTCGACGTCGGGCTGATCCTGCTGCTCGGACTCGTCGGCCCCGCCGCGGGCTGGCGCTTCGGGCCCCTGCGGGCGGCGCTGATCGGCGCGGCCACGGCGGCGCTGTTCGCCGTCGGCGTCCAGCTCGCGTTCAACGGCGGGACGATCGTCAGCTTCATCTACCCGCTGCTCGCGCTGGCGCTCGGAGTCGTCGGCGCGCTCGCGCTGGGCATCATCTTCGGCGCCTTCGAGCGCGAGCGCGTGCGCGACCTGTTCTCGCGCTTCGTCCCCGAGGCGGTCGTCGACGAGGTCCTCGCCCGCGCCGGCCAGGAGGGCCTGCGCCTCGGCGGCGTCCGCCGCACCGCCACGGTGCTCTTCAGCGACATGCGCGGCTTCACCCAGTTCGCCGAGACGCGCTCCCCCGATGTCGTGATCGCGTTCCTCAACGAGTACCTCAGCGCGATGAGCGACGTGATCCTCGACCACGGCGGGACGCTTGTCGCGTACATGGGCGACGGCATCATGTCGGTGTTCGGCGCGCCGATCGAGCAGGCCGACCACGCCGACCGCGCCGTCGCAGCGGCGCGCGAGATGGCCGGGCCGGCGCTGAGTCGCTTCAACGGCTGGGCCGCCGAGCAGGGTCACGCCGACGGCTTCCGCATCGGCATCGGCGTCAACAGCGGCCCCGTCATGTCGGGCAACGTCGGGTCCGATCGGCGGCTCGAGTACACCGCGATCGGCGACACGACGAACACCGCCGCGCGCCTCGAGGCGATGACGAAGGGCACCGAGCACATGGTGTTCATCGCCGACGCGACCCGCGCGATGCTCACGCGCCAGGACCGCGACCTCGTCGACGTCGGCGCACGGCCGGTCCGCGGGCGAACGGAGCCGATCCGGATCTGGTCGCCCTCCGATCCGCGCGACGTCCCGGATCACACCGCCGCGGCCGCGGTCGCTCGCCATGAGGCGATCGCATGAAGGCGGCCTGGCTCGTCCTGCTCGCTGCGCTCGCGTTCGCGGCGCCCGCGGACGCCGCGACGATCGCGGTCACCACCACCGACGACGAGCCGCCGCCGGGGTGCAGCGCCGAGCACTGCTCGCTGCGCCAGGCGCTGGCGGTCGCGCAACCCGGTGACGAGATCAGCGTGCCGCCCAGCGCCCAGCCGTACAAGCTGCGCGCCGACCTCGGGCAGCTCGTGGTCGCCCAGGGCGGCGTTCGCATCGCCGGCACCGATGCGCGGCGGACGATCGTCGGCGGCGGCGGGGCGACGCGCGTCTTCGCGATTGCCGAGGGCGTCGGCGGGGTGACGATCAGCGGCCTGACGATCACCGGCGGCGCCGCGACCGCCGACCCGCGTGGCGGCGGGGTCTACGTCGGCCCCCGTGCAGAGCTCACGCTGCGCGACGCCGCGGTCGTCCGCAACTCTGCGGGCCCGGGGACGCTGGGCGGCTTCGGCGGCGGCATCTTCAACGCCGGGACGCTGGTGCTCGAGCGCGTGCTCGTCGCCGACAACCTCGCGGGTGGCACCGGCATCGCGCTCGGGCAGGGCGGCGGCATCTACAACCAGGCCGCGCTGCGCGCGACGAACGTGACGATCGCCCGCAACACAGCGGGCGGTGCGCTTGCGCTCTCGCGCGGGGGCGGCGTGTTCACGGGGGCGCCCGGGACGTCGCGGTTGACCAACGCGACGGTGGTCGCCAACCGCGCCGCGGTGATCGGGACGGGCGCAAACCTCTACAGCGACGCCGCGCGCGCGGAGCTGCGCAACACGATCGTCGCCGGGGCCGTGGGCGCGCCCAGTTGCGGCGGCGGCGTCACGTCGCTCGGGCACAACCTCGAGGACCGCACCGGGTGTGGGCTCGGCGGGCCGCGCAACCTGCGGCTGGGGCAGCTGCAGGACAACGGCGGGCCGACCGACACGCGCCTGCCGCAGGCCGACAGCCCGGCGCTCGACGCCGGCGAGGCGTGCGCGCAGACCGACCAGCGCGGTGTCCCGCGTCCTCAGGGCGGCGGCTGCGACATCGGCGCCGCCGAGCGCGAGGTCGCGGCTGCCGCGATCGCGCCGCCGCAGCGCAATGCCACCGTCAACCTCTCGTCCGCCGCGGGGCGCGTGCTCTATCAGGTGCCGGGGGGCACTCGTTTCGTGCGCCTCGCGGCGACGCAGCAGGTGCCGCTCGGGACGTTGGTCAACACCGAGGACGGGGTCGTGGCGCTTGCCGCCGCGCGCGACGATGCGGGCACGGTCGACAGCGCGAAGTTCTTCGACGGGACCTTCGCCGTCCGTCAGGAACGCAGTGGCGCCGGGCGGTCGGTCACGGTGGTCACGCTGCGCGGCGACGAGCCCTCGGACTGCGCAGCAGAGCCGAAAGCGAGCGCCGCGGCGAAGAAGAAGAAGAAGAAGCCCAGGCGCGTGTGGGGGAGCGGCAAGGGCACGTTCCGCACCGAGGGCCGCCACTCGTCGGCGACGGTGCGCGGCACGCGCTGGCTGACAGAGGACACGTGCGACGGGACGCTCACGCGTGTGCGCGAGGGCGTCGTCGACGTGTACGACTTCGCGCTGCGCAAGCACGTGCGCGTGCGCGCCGGGTCGAGCTACCTGGCACGCCCCTACCGTTGCGAGTCGCGGCGGCGCTTCCACATCAGCGTGCCGGTGGCGCGCAAGCTGCGCGTCCGCCGGGCCACGGCGCTCGTCGGCGGCCGCCGCGTGCGGCTGCTGCGCGAGCAGCGCAGCGTCACCGGCGTCGTCGACCTGCGCGGCCTGCCGATGGGGAGCTTCACGGTCCGCGTGACGATCGTCCTCGCCGGCGGCCGCGTCCTGCATGACACGCGGACCTACCGGACCTGCAGGGCCGACTGACGCGAGCAGGCAACCGTAGACTCCGCACATCAGGCGTCGGCGTGGGAGAGCGTTGGGGGTTGGCGGACTGGGCCTGGCGGTGGGCGCGGTGCTGCTGCTCGGCGCCGTCGTGCCCGGCGCCGCCCGAGCGAACGAGCTTGTCGACATCGCGATCCCCGCCCGCGGCGGCGAGCTTCCGAAGCAGTGGGTCGTGCGCTATCCGGCGGGCGACGGGCCGCGCGCCAAGGTGCTGCTGCCCGACGGCTATGACCCCGCGAAGGCGTATCCGCTGCTCGTCCTGCTGATCGGGCTCAGCAGCCACTACTCCGACTGGTCGGATGCCGGGCAGGGCGAGATCGCCAAGACCGCTGCAGGGTTCCCGGGGATCATCGTCATGCCCGAGGGCGGGGACGGCTGGTACACGGACTGGTGGAACGGGGGCAGGCGCGGCAGCCCCGCGTGGGAGAGCTACGTCCTCGATCAGGTCATCCCGCAGATCCAGGAGCGCTACCGGATCCGGCCCGAGCGCCGCTACCACGCGCTGGCGGGCGTCTCGATGGGCGGACTGGGGACCGCCTACCTCGGCAGCCGGCTGCCCGGCTTCTTCGGGTCGATGGCCGTCTTCTCCGGGTTCGTCGACACGCAGATCATCCCGGCCATCCCGGTGGCCCAGGCGGCGATCTCCTACGGCGGCGCCGGCGTCATCCCGAGCGACCCGTTCATCCTCTACGGCCCGCCGGGCGGCTTCTATGAGACCGGGCACAACCCGGCCAGGCTCGTCGCCAACCTCGCCCACACGCGCGTGTTCCTGACGACCGGCGACGGCACGCCGCTCGTCCAGGATCCCGGCGGCATCGTGCTCGGGCTGGGCATCGTCGGCCAGAGCGAGGAGCTCGGGATCATCCACCCGATGTCCGCGAGCTACGCGGCCGCCCTGCGCGCCGCCCGCGTCGACGTCGCCTACGACGCGCACTCCGGCAACCACGACTGGAACAACTTCCGCGACGAGTTCAAGGCGGCGGTCGCCTGGGGCCTGTTCGAGCCGGTGGCCGAGCGCCCGGCGGAGTGGGTCTACGACACCGTCGCCACGCACGGCACGGCGTGGGACGCCCGCTTCCGCTTCGATGCCCCGCCCGACCGCGTGGTTCGCTTCCACCGCAGCGGCGCCACGCTGGCGATCGGCGCCGCGGGCTCGCCGGTGACGATCACGACCGCCGGCGGCTGCGTCCTGCACGCCGTGACGCCAGGCGCGGTCGAGGTTCCGGCACGGCCGTGCGCCGGGCTCGGGTTGCAGGTGCGTCCGCGCGTGCTGCGCGCGGGCGTGTCGACGCGCGTCACGGCACGGGTGTCGCCGCCGCGGGAGGGCGTGGTCGTGCGGCTGGGGACGGTGCGCAAGGTCACCGACGCGCAGGGTGTCGCGCGCCTGCGCGTCTGCCTGCGCACACCGGGTCGCCGGCAGGCGCGCGCGAGCACCGCCGACCGCCTGCCCGCGACGGCGCGCATCAGCGTGCGCGGGCGCGCGAAGATCTGCCGATGACCGACCCGCTCTTTCGCATGGTGTGCGTGCCGGACGCGCTCATCGGCACGCCGGATGGCTGGGCAGCCGACCTGCTCGGTGACGGCCAGCTCGTGCTGTCCGCGGGCCCTGGAGGGCTCGACGCCGTCGATCGCGTGCTCCACGCGCTCGATTTCTGGACGGCGAACGTCGTGCGCACGGAGGCCGACGCACAGGCCCAGGAGGACACCGTGATGGCGCTCGCCGGCGGGCTGGCGCTGGTGTGGATCGCTCCCACCTTCAGCGATCGTGCGCGCACCTGGGCGCAGGCACGTGCCCCGATGACCCTGCTGGTCGAGGTCGACCGCACGCTGCCCGAGGTCGAGCGCCGCCGCATCGAGCGCTTCCTGGCGCTCCTCGGCCGCCAGGCCGACTGACAGCGCCTTGGCCAAGGTTGGCGAGTTGACGTTCGTGACGGCTGACGCGTGGATCTCGGCATATGACGTTGCCGTCCTCGACCCGCTCGTCTGAGGGTCAGCCGCTCGCGCGCCTCAGCCGACGGCCGTCGCGACCGGTGCGCTCTTCAGCTCGAACTCGGCCGGGTCGAACTGCGCGAGCCGCCGCTTGTACTCGTTGGCGAATGCAGGCCAGATCGTGTGGTTGCGCCCGTCGGCCCCCACGTACCACGAGTGACGACAGCCTCCGCTGTTCCAGACGGTCGGAGCAAGCCGGCCCTGGATCTCGTCGTCGAAGCGCTCCAGCACGTCGCGGCGCACGTCGATCGCCGTCGCGCCCCGCGCGTCCATCGCGCGCAGCGCGTCGATCAAGAACCCGATCTGCGCCTCGATCGGCTGCAGCGCGGAGTTGTTGCCGCTCGCGGTGTTCGGGCCCAGCAGGCCGAAGTGGTTGGGGAACCCGGGGATTACGGTCCCGAGGTAGGCGCGGACGCCGTCCGCGTCCCAGACCTCGCGGATGCTGCGCCCGGCGCGGCCGACGACGTTGCGGAAGTGCGGCGGGTTCATGGGGTCAAAGCCCGTCGCGAAGATGATCGTGTCCAGCGCGATCGTGCGCCCGTCCTGCGTGACGATGCCCTCGGGCACGATCTCCCGGATCCCCGCGGTCTCGAGCGCGACGTTGGGCTGCATGAACGTCGCGAGGAAGTCGCTGCTGACGATGACCCGCTTGCAGCCGATCCGGTAGTCGGGCGTCAGCTTCGCGCGGATCGCCGCGTCCGGGACCTGTCGCTTCAGATGGCCGAGCGCGAGGCGCTCGAGCGCGGCGAGCAGCCGCGGGCGCCGGACGAGACCGAGGACGAGCAGCTCGTTGTTGTAGTAGACGGCTGATCGGATCGCGCGCTGCAGCGCCGGGAAGCGGCGCAGCAGCCGCTTCTGGAAATCGCTGTGCGGATGGTCCAGGCGGGGGATCACCCATCCGGGGCTGCGCTGGAAGACGGTGAGCCGCGCAGCGTCCTTCTGCACCTCGGGGACGATCTGCGACGCCGTCGACCCGGTCCCGATCACGCCGACGCGCTCGCCGCTGAGGTCGTGCCCGTGGTCCCACCGCGCCGAGTGGAACATCGTCCCGGCGAAGCTGTCGAGGCCGGGCACGGCGGGCTGCTTGGGCTCGGTGAGGCCGCCGGCGGCGGATACCAGCACCTGCGCCGAGAAGCTCCCGCGATTGGTCTCCACGCGCCAGCGGCTCGCGTCCTCGTCCCACGTCGCCCCGGTCACCTCGGTGCCGAACCTGATCAGGGGCTCGATCCCGCGATCGCGCGCGACGCCACGGAGGTAGTCGAGGATCTCGGCCTGCGGCGCGTAGAAGCGGCTCCAGTCCGGGTTCAGCGCGAACGAGTAGGAGTACAGGTGCGCCGCGACGTCGCACGCGCAGCCCGGGTAGGTGTTGGCCCACCACGTCCCGCCGAGACCCTCGGCACGCTCGAGGATCACGAGGTCGTCGTAGCCGGCCTCGCGCAGCCTGATCGCGGTGCCGATGCCGCCGAAGCCCGCGCCGACGATCGCGACGCGAACGTCGCGGAGCCCGTTCTCGACAGGCGGCTCGAGCACCACGCTCGCGATCGTAGTCCTGCCCGCGCTTACAAGTCCAGTTCCACGTCACCGTCGGGCGCGTTGACGCAGACCCGGACGAACTGGTCGTCGCCCTCGATGATCTCGCCGGTGCGCAGGTCGCGCATGCGGCCCGAGGTCAGGCGGCCGAGGCACGTGTGGCAGATGCCCATGCGGCAGCCGTGCTGGAGCCGTACGCCGGCCTGCTCGGCGCCGACGAGCACCGAGACGCCCGGGGCGCACGTGACCTCGACGCCGGAAACGCGGAGGCGGATGGTGCCCCCGGCGCTGCTGGTCGCCCCGTCGCCCTCGCCGATCACCGGCTGGAAGCGCTCGACCGACAGCCGTGCGTCGGCGCCGTCGTGGGCCCAGCGAGCCGCGAACGCGTCGAGCATGGCGCGTGGCGCCGAGAGGAAGGCGGCGCGGTCGCGCCAGTCCGGGCAGAGGTCGTCGAGGTCGGCGGGGGTGAGGCGGCCGCGACCGGCGGAGTGGTGCTCGACGAGCCGGTAGCCGGGCCGCGCCGTCGCGAGCGCGCGCAGCTCAGCGCCGAAGATGACCTCGTCGGCGCTGCGCGAGCTGTGCACGTGGACGACGTCGTCCAGGGCGCGGCGCAGGTCGAGCTCGCGCAGCATCGCCCGGATCGGCGTCACGCCCGAGCCCGCCGAGAGCATGAGCACGCGGGCTGGGGGCGGGTCGGGCAGCGCGAACGCGCCCTCGACGTCGCCGAGGTAGACGAGCGCGCCCGGACGCGCGTCGCGCGCGAAGAACGGTGACACGGCGCCGGCCCGGACATGCTTGACGGTCACCGAGATCAACGGCTCGCCGGGGTCCGACGTCAGCGAGTACGCGCGCCAGTGGCGGCGGCCATCGAGCGCGACGCCGATGCGCACGTACTGCCCGGCGCGGTGCCCGGGCCACGGGCGCGTCGGCCGCACGACGACGGTCCGCGCAGCGGCCGTCTCGTCGCGTGTCTCCACGACCGTGCCGGTCAGCTCGCGCGCCGACCATCGCGGATTGATCATCCCGAGGTAGTCGTCGGGCAGCAGCGGGTGGGTCAGCGCGCGCACCGCTCGCGCCGCCAGCCGGCGGGCACGCGAGACGGACGGCACGGCAGCTCGGTCGGCCATGGCAGGCCGCGGAACGTACCGCGGCGCGCGCACGGGCGGTAGGCTCGAAAGCAGGATGCAGGCGCCCCCGGCAACCGATTCGCCACCGCGCAAGCTGCGCCCCGACCACCCGCTGCTGCGCTACTCCGAGGAGGAGCTCCAGCAGATCGCCGACGC
>CAVXAS010000008.1:0-254291 GCA_963759825.1 Paraconexibacteraceae bacterium
GCCGACCTCGACCTCCGGCGGCCCCTGCCGATGATGCTCACGATGGATCGCCCCGAGCACGCGCGGCTGCGCAAGACCGCGGCCGGGCATTTCACGCACGAGGCGCTGGAGCGCCAGCGCCCCGCGATCGAGGCGATCGTGCGGCGCGCGGTCGACGGTGCGCTCCGTGGCGGGACGGTCGATGTGGTCGCCGAGATCGCGACGCCCGTGCCGGTCGAGGTGATCGCGACGATCATCGGCGTGCCGACGAGCGATCGCGTGCGGTTTCGGAAGTGGTCCGACGACGTCGTGGTGGGCTTCAGCCTCGCACCCGGGAACCTGATGCGCGCGTCGGCCCGCGTGATGCCTGCGGTGATCGGGCTGCAGCGCTACTTCGCACGGCTCGTGGAAGAGCGGCGCCGCGAGCCGAGAGACGACCTCGTCAGCCACCTGCTCGCCTCGTCGGACGACGGCAGGATGAGCCCGTCGGAGCTGCTGTGGTTCACCTTCCTCCTGCTCGTCGCCGGCAACGAGACGACCACCAATCTGCTCGGCACGATGCTGCTCACGCTCGCCGAGCGGCCGGACGCCTACCAGCGCCTGCGTGAACGGCCGGAGCTGGTCGGGTCTGCGATCGAGGAGTCACTGCGCTTTCACCCGCCGATCCAGGGCTTCTACCGGACGGCCGCGGCCGATTACTCGGTCGGCGACGTGACGATCCCGCGCGGCGCCCGCGTCCTCCTGCTGTTCGCGGCGGCCAACCGCGACCCGCGCCGCTATGAGCACCCTGACGGCTTCGTCCTCGAACGCCGGCCGACCGACCACGTCGCGTTCGGCACCGGCATCCACTTCTGCCTCGGGTCTCATCTCGCGCGGCTCGAGGCCGCCGTCCTGCTCAAGCAGCTGACGGAGCGCGTCGCGTGGCTCGAGCTCGCCGGAACGCCGCGGTGGACGCAGAATCCGGCGCTGCGCGGGCTCGCGCGCCTGCCGCTGCGCCTGGAACCCGCGCGCGCCGCACCAGCCACGAGCGCGAGCACGTGACGGACAGACGCACGCGACCATGAACTGCACATGAGGGCGTTGACCCTCGCCGTGGGGCTCTTGCGGACGGCGGCCGCGGCCTGTCGCCCACCCCCGGGCCCGCGCTTCGTCAGGGCGGTGACGGTGCTCGTTGTCGGGCGTTCGGAAATTGCACTGATCGCTGGCGGGGGCGTCCGAAGGGAGCGCCACGGTCGAGCCCATCGATGAGCAACCCTGTCCCGATCAGTTCCTCGCAGATGGTGTGCCGGACGCAGCGCGTCGTGTTGGCCGATGGCGAGCGGACGTGGACGGTCCTGGACCACACCGGCGCCGGCACCAACAGCAACGGATCAGAACGATCCGTCAAAGACGCGTCATCAACAGAACGAGCAGGCGAATCAGGACTGCCGGCTCCTTCACCTACGGATGGCTCGTGGAAGGGGCAGCGGATCTTGCGATCGCGCGGCACACCGACGCCCAGGAGCACGCGGATGTAGTGGTCCGATGCGATCCGTCGCAGCGGGTCGTTCTCGAGCGTGACGCTCGCGGGCGGTCGTGGCGTGACCGCTGACCGGGATCCGTGGTGCCGCGCCAGGACGTCGTGCGCGCGCAACCGATCGAGGCTCATGTGCTCGAGCACCACGGAAGCGGGTGGGTTGTGCTTGAAGTTGCGCGTCCCGGTGGCCGTAGGATCCGCACCGGATCAATGCTGCGCAGGTCAGCACCAGTCGCAACCGCGAGCCGACGGTTGGCGACCTCGACGGCGTCCGGGTCCAGCGGCGCGTCGAGCAGCCACTAGGCGTGCCGCGCACCTGGCGAACCCGAGCGCACGACGATCGACGGCGCGGGCACGTACTGCTCGAGCCGGCGAGTCGCAGCGCGGTCGTCGCAGTCGGCCCACAGCGCCCAGGAGTGCCGTACCGCATGACGGGATCCGCACTGATGGGACCGTGGGGCAACGCCAACGTAGACATCGGTCCGTGCGCCGAGCCCGCATATGACCCGAGTGGCGCTGTCGACGTCACTCGCGTGATGGAAGCACTGGCCCGTGCCGGCGTTCGCCCGGCGGTAGCGGATCTCCAGAAGTGGTCGGGCTCCGGGCCGAGCAGCGCGGCAAGGTACGTGTGAAGGAGGGTGTCGGTGCGCATGAGCATCGCTCGCGATCGTCAGAGGTTCAGTTGACTCGGGCGGTGGTTTCGCCCGCGCGGCGTGCAACAGCGAGCAATGTGGGAGACCGCAACCACGCGCGCAGCGGGCAAGCCGGTGCAGCTCACGCTGCCGTGCTCCTCGCGCTGCGAATGAGCGCCGCCGCCGTGGGTGCACCCGCGTCCGGTACTTCGCTCCGACGGATGGCCCAACGGCGCCGGCAGGGCGCGCAACCGTTCACGACGACGGACGCGGCGCACCCGCCGACCTCCCGTTGAGCTCATCGTCGCGCGCTGACGAAAGCTACGCCGACGGCGGGCCGATAGACGGGGGGCCGTCGTCGCCCGCAGCTTGCGGCGGAGTCGCCGACGATGTGCTGCGTGCCGCCCCAGCGCGGAGCTGCTCGAACTCGCGCGCGTCGATCACGACCGAGCCGGCGCCCGCATGCACGAGATCTCCCGTCTTGACGATCTTGCGGCCGAACGGCGTGAGCGCCACGGGCACCAGCTTGATGTTGCCTATTGCCAACGGGATGCCGATGACGGTGACCGCGAGGAGCGCCGCCGTGACGATGTGCACAACAGCGAGACAGAGCCCGGGGATGATCCAGATCACGTTCAGGACCGTATGACCAGCGCCGTGCCCTTCTGAGCGGATCAAGGTGCGACCGAACGGCCAGAGTGCGAACTGTGCGTTTCGAAACAGGGCCAATCCAAACGGAATCCCGATGATCGTGATGCACAGAGCCGCCGCAAACAAGGCGTAGAGCAGCGCCAGCCAAAACCCCGCCAGGACTACCCAGATGATGTTCAAGAGCGTGCGCATGTCGTTCAGCGCTCCGCGTGCGTCGCCGCGGCCGCCGCGACGTCGGCCGCAAATCGCGCTTCGTCAGCCGCGAATGCAGCTCCCGAAACAGCAGATCCTGCCGGCAGTTGCGCGCAGATTGCCTGGACCCGCGTGCCGTCGCCGTGACGTTCGTGTCGTTGAAGTAGATCGCGCCAGCGAAGAAGGTGTACGAGACGACGAACCCGGCACTACCTATCGAGTTGTACGAAGCCCGGGCCCACGACGTACATCCCGTCCGAACAGGCGGCTCTCGGCACCGAAGTGCCACCGGGAGGGATCGAACGTCTGGGCTCCCCACCTTCGTGAATGCTGTCAGTCCCGGAATCCCGTCGCACTGGAGAGCGCGTCGCACTCGGCTTAGTCTGACTCGTGTTGGTGATCGGGGCGACAGCCATGCTTGGCGACAGCTTGAATCGGTCCATGCGTGGTCCTGGGTGTTAGCTGTCCGAGCCGCGGACTCTACTGAAACACAGCACTACTTTGCCACGACCTTCGCATCTGGGTGCTGGCCTATCGTGGAGCAATGGCAGACTGGATGACTGCTCTGATCACGGGCAGTGCCGGCGTGGCGGGCACTGCATCGGCGGGCGTGCAACGTACGCGCGCAGCGCGCAGACTGCCGTAGCCGCGAGCGCGGCGGCCTGCTGAACCGCGTCACGGCATACGGCTTCGCGCTCGACGTGCTGCATCGGCACCTGCCTGGACGCCAACGCTCGGTTGGTGCCGCTAGCACCGCTTGACTTGCGCGCGGTCGCCTTGGCGCTGGACTCCCTGATGGGACGATTCATGACCCGGGATGCCGCGTGGTCGGCGGAATGCACACGCCTCCGTGGCGAAGTCGCAGTGATCTCGCGCCAGCTCCCCAGTAACAGCTAAGCCAATCAAGCCCGACAGTCGCACATCCAATGCTCCAGGTTGTTGTGTTTAGGGTCATCGGGTCGCTATAACTCATCTGCCACTGCGTTTTGCTGCGCAGTACGACCGATCCGGAGGACGACCATGATGACGGTTGCTGTCCCTAAGACGCTCTTGTTGTCCAGCAAGCGCGCGCAACCTCTCGACGCGAAGACGGGCAAAGCGGAGGAAGCAGATCAGACGTCGCAGCCGGCGTTTATCACCTACCAGACGCTTGCCTCGTTCTCCGGCGCATCGGCCGTCGTGACGTTCCTGTGGAAGGTCCTGGCGTCCGCTGGAGGCACGTGGGCTGATCGCCGCTGGGTGCCCCTTGCGATCGCCGGCTTGATCGGGATCTGGCTGACGCTCAAGTCCTTTGAGAATGCGAAGACGCCGTCTGCCTACTTCGGGGCGATCCTTATCGGCGCCGTGAACACCGTCCAGTTGTGGGGCGCCGTGGTCGGGCTCGACGTCGTCCTCGACACCACCGCCGGAATCGATCAGACCGCTGGAGCGACGTAGGTCCCGGACGCATAGTGGAGCCGAGGGTTTCTGTCACGTGGTTCGCGATCGCTGAGATGACGTATGCCTGCTGCACCACCGAGACCAGCGCTTGCTCCGACCGCTTGCGTGGCTGCAGGAACGACGGGAAGTAGCTGCCCCGGCGGATCTTCGGGATCTGAAGCTCGATCTCCCCGGCCCGCGTGTCCCATCGTCGCGGCCGATAGCCGTTGCGATGCGTCGCGCGGTCCTCGGTGCGCTCGCCCAGCTGCGCGCCGATCAACTGTCGGCAGTGTGGCGGCGGTCGCTTATCCGAACCATCGACGCGGAGGTCGTGACCAGGGTCACGTCCCTCGGGTTGGTGTAGGACCGGGTCGGACGGAACGGTCGTAGTTCCGGCCACCGCGGCGCTCATGATCGTCGGAGTTCTTCACGCTTCGACGAAAGGAGGCCGGCGATGGCCGGTCGGGACAGGATGACGATCGAGGAGGTCGTCAGGCAGGTGCTGCGCAGTCAAGTCCCGGGAGGTGGTGTAGGAGTTCGCGCTCACGCTCGTCGGTGAAGGCGTTGGCGGCTCAGGCCGCGATGAGTTCGCCCACCTCCTCTTCGGTGGAGAGAGGGAGAGGCTTCTCAGCGCGAGGCGCGTAGAGAGTTGCCATCGACTGCTGGCTGATGTAGCAGCGCCCGACCAACCACTCGTCATTGGCTTCGATCGCGAGCATCGACACGAGTATTTGACACGGCACTATCACTTGATCGGGGGCAGTCTGTCTGGCCTAGCGTGACTTCTGACAAGGATCCCGAGCAAGGCGGGGCAGCGTGACAGATCAGCGGTCGACGGCGGCGAACCGTGCCGGGGACACATCGATCCGCATGACCTCGAGATGGTCGCAATGCGTTCCGGTCCGGGCGTCCGCGCCATGCTGGACGTCGTCCTCCTCGAACAACCACGACGCGATGTCCTCGGGCCGGATGCGCACCGCGCCACGTGATCCGCGGGCGCCGCGCACGCGGCCGGCGCGCAGAGCTCCGCTGTCGATCGCACGCCGGATCGTGCGCTCGCAGCAGCGGACTCGCTCGGCCGCCTCCGCGATGGTCAGCCAGCGCGGGTCGCGTGTCTCGTGGCCGAACGGGAACTCGAGCTGCGCGCACATGTCGCTGCTCTCATGTCGCGCGAACCGCTTCGAGACCCCCTCCGGAGCGGCAACGCGAGGACTGTGCCGGACACAAGAGGACCGATCGCCTGGTACCCACGTGGTACCCAATGACCGTCGACGCCGACGACCGGATGGTTCGATCGTGCAGGGACTTCGTGAGGAGCCGACGAGCGGATTCGAACCGCTGACCCCTTCATTACGAGGCCTGATCTGGGCTTCTGGCCGACCGCGACGGTCCGGCCGTGTCCGACGAAGTCCCTGCAGAACACGAGGTTCTGCAGACTGGACATGACACGAGTGTACCCGCGCGGAACGGCCTCCGGGACCCAACGCGTACCCAATCTGGGGGCGTGACCGTCTCGACCTTGGCGACGAGCGCGACGCGCGCCGGCTCGTATCCCAGGCATCTTCGTCGCCGCGGCGGCGCACCACGGGCCTTCCGAAGGGCGTGATGCAATGAGCGACCCCGCGCGACTTGCCCGTTCCGCTGGGGCCTCCGAGAGAACGACCTACGCGCCGACGGAACCGGGCCATGACCGCGCGCCGAGCTCGCGTGACACGCCGCGGGCGGCCTCGGTGACCGCGGCGACGATGCCCTTGGCGGGGACGCGCGGGACGATCCGCTCGGTGTCGCCGACGACGCCGATCGCTCCGACGGCGTGCCCGAGGTGGTCGAAGATCGGGGCCGCGACGCTGGCCTCGCCGAGGACCGCCTCGTCGCGCTCGCGGGCGACGCCGCGCTCGCGGATCGCTGCGAACTCGCCACTCAGCTCGCGTGCGCTCAGCGTGCGGCTGGTCAGCTTGGGCAGTGCTTCGGCGACGAGGTCGTCGACGACGCTCGCGGGCGCGTAGGCGAGGATCGCCTTTCCCAGCGCGCTGGCGTGGACGGGCAGTTGCGCGCCGACCTCGAGGATCTGCAGCGTCGAGTCGGGGCGGAACGCGTGGTGGACGACGATGACGCTGGGGCCGTGCATCACGCCGACGCGGACGGCGGCGTCTGCGCGCATCGCGAGGCGCTCGGCGTGCACGAGCGATCGCGCGCGCAGCTCGTTGAGGTCGAGGTAGGAGTTGCCGAGCTGCAAGAGCCCGGCGCCGAGCTGGTACTTGCCCGAATCGCGGTCCTGCTCGACGAAGCCGTGTACCTGCAGGCTCTGCAGCAGGCCGTGCACGGTGGGTGCCGCGAGGTCGAGCCGGCTGGCGAGCTCGGTGACGCCCAGGCGCCGCGGGCCGCTCGCCAGCGCCTTGAGGATCCGCGCCGCGCGGTCGATCGACTGGATGCCGCCGCGGTGGGTCGGACGCTCAGACGCTTTCGACATTGTCGAATCTCGTTCGATGGTTTATGGTACCAGCGAAGTCAGCGCCTGGAGGCATCGTGGTCGGGATCGTCGTCGTATCGCACAGCTCAGAACTCGCGCAGGGCCTCGCCGACCTGGCGACCCAGATGGCCGGCCCGGAGGTGCGGATCGAGCACGCGGGCGGGACCGCGGACGGAGGGCTCGGGACGGACGAGGGCCGCGTGCGCGACGCGATCCGGCGCGCGGACCAGGGCGACGGCGTCGTCGTGTTCGGTGATCTCGGCAGCGCGATCCTGACGATCCGCCACGTGCTGGAGTCGCGCGCCAACGGCCATGTGAAGCTGATCGATGCGCCCATCGTCGAAGGCGCGGTCGCGGGCGCCGTCATGGCGTCCGCCGGATGCTCGGTCGAGGACGTCGTCATCGCTGCGGAGGGCGCTCGGGATGCTCGCAAGCTCTGAAGTGGTCGTCACGCTGCCCGGTGACGTCGATCTGCACGCCCGGCCGGCGGCGCAGTTCGTCCGCACCGCGGTCGGGTTCTCGGCGAGTATCGAGGTCCACGCAGACGGACGCGTGGCCGACGGCAAGAGCCTGCTCGCGATCCTCGCGCTCGGCGCCCGCGCCGGGACGCCGCTGACGCTGACGGCCCGGGGCGACGACGCGCCGCTCGCGCTAGACGCGCTGCGCGACTGCGTCGCCGCGTTCGGCTGACGCTAGCCGCGCCGTCACGGGCGCGACGATCTCCGCCACCTCGTCGGCGGTCGTGGCCGCGAGCGCCCGCGTCGCGAGCGCTGCGACCTGCGCGTGCTCGAGCTCGCGCACCCAGCCGCGGACCGTGCCGACGCGGGAAGCCCCGACGCTGATCTCGTCGACCCCGAGGCCGACGAGCAGCGGGAGCGCCACCGGGTCCGACGCCGCCTCGCCACAGACCTCCACCGTGATTCCCGCGCGCGCGCCCGCGCGGATCGTGCGGGCGATCGCGGCGAGCACTCGCGGGTGGTGGGCGCAGCTGACGCCGGGCGCAAAGCGGTCGACGCCGAGGACCGACGCCGTGAGGTCGTTCGTCCCGATGCTCAGGAAGCCGGCGCCGGCGGCAAGCGCATCCGCGTTGTCGGCGGCTCGCTGCGTCTCGACCATCGGCCCCGATGGCGCCACGGCAACGCCGGTGGCGCGGGCGGCTGCCGCGACCGCGTCCGTTGCTGCCCCGAGCTCGAGGACGGATGAGACCATCGGGAACAGCACCCGCACCGCGGCGTCCGCGTCGGCGACCGCAAGCTGGATCGCGCGCAGTTGGGCGCCCAGCGCATCGTGCTCGCCCAGCAGCAGCTCGATCCCGCGGCGCTGGTCGCCGTCGAGGAACGGCGGAAGCTTGTCGCCACCGAAGTCCAGCACGCGCACCGTCGCGGGGCGTCCGCCGAGACCGCGGAGGATCGGTGCGAGCAGGGCCAGATGGTCCGATTGCGACGGCCACGCCCGCGCGTTGAGGAAGCCCAGCTCGGTGCGCAGCAGACCCACTCCCTCGGCGCCGGCGTCGAGCGCGAGCTCGAGCTCGGCGGCGCCGGCGACGTTGGCGAGCACGACGACCCGGCGGCCGTCGGTGGTACACGCCGGCAGATCACGCTGAGCCCGCGCCCGCTCACGCGCGCGCTCGCTGCGGCGCACCCTCGCCCGTACCGCGGCCACACGCTCGCGCGACGGACGCACGAACACCGTGCCCGCAACCCCGTCGACCACCATGGGCTCGCCCTCGCCTACGGCCAGCAGATCGGCGCCGAGCCCCGCCACCATCGGCACGCCGAGCGACCGCGCGACGATCGCGGCGTGCGCCGTCGCGCCCCCGCCCGCCAGCGCGATCGCCTGGACGCCGACGCCGAGCTCGGCGACATCGGCGGGGCCGAGGTCGTCGGCGACCAGGATCTCGTCGCGGCCGGCGACCGCTTGCGGGCGGCTCGTGGCGAGCCCGGCGGCGCGGCGCCCGAGGCTGCGCACGTCGTCGGCGCGCGCGGCGAGCGTCTCGTCGGGCAGCGCCGCCAGGATCTCGGCCTGCGACGCACACGCGGCGAGAATCGCCGCCGACGCCGTGAGCCCGTCCGCCGCGATCGCCGCCTCGGCAGCCAGCACTAGTCCGGGGTCGCGCGCCATCAGCGCGCCGGTCTCGACGATCTCGCCCTCGGCGGCGCGGCCTTCGGCGGCCAGCCGGGCCGCGAGCGCCTCGAGCTGCGCCGCCGCGGCCTGGAGCGCCACGCGCGCGCGCTCGATCTCGGCGTCGCGTCCGGCGGGCTCGACGCGGATGCCGTCGGCCTCGGGCGCGCCGAGCAGCCGGGCCACCCCGACCGCGGCGCCGGGCGAGGCAGGCACGCCACACAGCTTGCGCTCGGTCATCTACGCCTCGGCGAGGACGGCCGTGTGCAACGCGCGCAGGATCAGCGCGGCGGAGGTGGCGCCGGGGTCCTGATGGCCGATCGAGCGCTCGCCCAAGTAGGAGGCGCGGCCCTTGCGAGCCTGCATCGGCACGGTCGACGCGGCCCCCTCCTGGGCCGCGTCCGCCGCCGCCGCGACGGCGTCGGCGAGCGACGCCCCGGCCGTGGTCCGATCGCGCAGGGCCGCGGTCGCCGGGCCCAGCGCGTCCACCATCGTCTTGTCGCCGGGCGCCGCTGCGCCGAGCTCGATCACGGCGGCGAGCGCGGCGTCGAGCGCGTCCGCGAGCGCCTCGCCGTCCAGGCCGTCGCTGTCGCCGAGCTTGCGCCCGGCGGCCTTGAAGGCCGAACCCCACAGCGGACCGCTGGCGCCGCCCACGCTGGAGACCAGTGTCTTGCCGGCCAGCAGCAGGACACGGCCCGGCGGCATCTCTGGCTGGGCCGCCAGCGCCTTGTCGACGGCGTCGAACCCGCGGGTCATGTTGGTCCCGTGGTCGCCGTCGCCGATCGCCGCGTCCAGCTGCGTCAGGTAGTCCGCACGTTCACGGACGGCGCTGCCGGCCTCGTTGAGCCAGGCGATGACGGTTTGATCGCGCACGACGGCGTCGGTGCTCACCGACCGTCACGCTCCCCAGCGGAGCGCGGCGGTGTGGACCGGAGCATCCCATAGCTCCTGGAGCTCGTCATCGAGCTCGAGCAGGGTCAGTGACGCGCCGGCCATCTCCAGCGAGGTGATGTAGCTGCCTACCAGCGAGCGTGCCGGCTCGAGTCCGGCAGCGCGCAGCTGTGTGGCGATCTCGTTGTAGAGCAGGTACAGCTCGATCTGAGGCGTGCCGCCCATGCCGTTGACGAACGGCAGGACGCGCGCGCCGGCCGCCGGTGACAGGTCGCTGAGGACCGCTTCGACGATGACCGTGGCCAGCTCGTGTGCGGTGCTGAGCGCCTCGCGGCGCCTGCCCGGCTCACCGTGGATGCCGATGCCCAGCTCGACCTCGCCGTCGGGCAGGTCGAAGATCGGCTTGCCGCCTGCGGGCGGCGTGCACGAGGACAGTGCGACGCCGAAGGACCGCGAGCGATCGTTGACACGCCGCGCGATCGCTGCGACGGACGCGAGATCATCGCCGCGCTCGGCTGCCGCACCCGCGAGCTTCTCCACCAGAACGGTCGCGCCGACGCCGCGGCGGCCGGCGGTGTAAAGCGAGTCCTGGACGGCGACGTCGTCGTCAACCAGCACGGACTCGACGCCGATGCCATCGTCCGCGGCGTCCTCTGCCGCGAGCTTGAAGTTCATCACGTCGCCCGTGTAGTTCTTGACGATGTGGATCACGCCGGCGCCGCCGTCGACCGCCTTCGTCGCTGCGAGCATCTGGTCGGGCACCGGCGAGGTGAACACCTCGCCCGGACAGGCGGCGTCGAGCATGCCGAGGCCGACGAAGCCGCCGTGCAGCGGCTCGTGACCGGAGCCGCCACCGGAGATCAGGGCGACCTTGCCCTGGACCGGCGCGCCGTTGCGCACGACGATCTGGGCCTCGGCGTCGTAGCGCAGGATGTCGCCGTGAGCGGCGGCCAGCCCGGCGAGCGACTCGCGGACCAGGTCGGCGGGGTCGTTGAGGAACTTCTTCATGGTGAGGCTTGCGGTGGTCATGGTGATCCTCTCAGTGCGATGCGGCGGTGTGGGCGGACGCGGCGGGATCCGGGTGGCTGACCGCCTCGCGGATGGGTGACTCGACGGTGCGCGCCTTGGTCATGAAGTCGTAGGCGAACGCCGCGAGGGCGGAGCCGACGAGGCCGGGCACGATGTACACGGGGACGAGCTGGTTCCAGTGCGTGGCGCCGTTGCCGATCGAAGAGACGAGCTCGGGGCCGAACGCGCGCGCCGGGTTCAGCGATGCGCCGGTGATCGGACCGATCACCATGATGATCGCGACCACGACGCCGCCGATGACGATCCCCGCGAAGTCGCCAGGCGAGCGCGAGTCGACGATCCCGAGGATCGCGTACATCAGCATGAAAGTGCCGATACCCTCGGCGAACATCGCCGACGCCCAGGTCGTCGAGTCCTCGTTGAACGACGCCTGGCCCAGACCCAGATCGATCCCGGCCTGCGAGTAGACCGCCCAGATGCCCAGCGCGCCCAGGACGGCGCCGGTGACCTGCGCGGCCCAGTACACCGGCAGCTCCTTCCACGGGAAGCGCTTGGTCACAGCAAGCGCGAACGTCACGGCGGGATTGATGTGACACCCCGAGACCTTGCCGATCGCGTAGACCAGCGCCGTGATGATCAGCCCGAAGGCGAACGAGATACCCAGCAGGTCGGCGCCCGAGACCGCAGGCGTGGACTTGCCGGCAAGCACCAGCGTCGCCACCACGGCGCCGGGACCGACCAGGACGAGCAGCGCCGTGCCGAACGTCTCGGCGACCGCGCGCTGTGACAGGGAATGCTCCTGCATGAGTTGACCTCTCCTCTTCACCTGACGCGCATTCGACAATGTCGAATACAGTTCGGCGCGAACGTACACCCATGTGGCAGGTGTGTCAAGCCCTCCATCGACGCCCTCCGCTCGCGGCCTTGGGCACGTCGAGCGTCGGCGGCGAGTACCGGACCCCCTTCACGGCCCCGTAGAGCGTGCGGAACACCTCGTAGCGCGCGTCCAGGGTCGCGGCGGCCTCTGCGTCCGGGACGACCCGATCCGCCACGCGCACGACCGCGTCGCATGCGGCATCAACCGACGGCCACGCGCCCTCGCCGACGCCGGCGAGGACCGCGGCACCGTACGCGGCCCCCTCGTCGGCCGCGAGCACCTCGACCTCGTGCCCGTAGACGTCCGCCTGGATCTGACACCACAGCGCCCCGAGGGCGCCGCCGCCGCCGAGGCGGACTGCGCGGACCGGGACGTCCAGCTCGGCGAAGATCGTGAACGACTCGCGCATGCTGAACGCGACGCCCTCGAGGATTGCGCGGATGACATGGGCGCGGCCGTGGCTCATCGAAAGTCCGACGAGCGCCGCACGCGCGCCGGGGACATCTCCACCTACGTCGGACGCGTTGGTCGCGAGCGATCTTCAGAGCCTGCAGGGAATTCGCAGGAAGCCGACGAGCGGATTCGAACCGCTGACCCCTTCATTACGAGTGAAGTGCTCTACCAGCTGAGCTACGTCGGCGCGGGGGCGAATGGTAGCGGCGCCTCGCGCAGGGCGCGGTCGACGTCGTCGATGCGATCTTGGCCCCAGTAGAGCTCGCCGTCGAGCACGAACACGGGGACGCCCCACATGCCGAGCGCGCCGAGCGCTGCGGTGTTCGCCTCGACGCGCGCGAGCATCGCCGGGTCCTCGAGCGCCGCGCCGCAAGCCTCCCAGTCCAGGCTCGCGCGGGTGCAGACGTCGCGCAGGCCGGCGTCGGTGGAGACGTCGACGGCCTCCGCCCAGATCGCGCGCGACGCGGTGAGCACGAACTCGCGCACGCGGCCGACGTCCTTGGCCTGTTCGGAGACGAGCAGGCACCGCCGCGCGCCGTCGCCGATCGGATCGTGGATGCGTCCGAAGGGCATGCCGAGCCGGTCGGCCTCGCGCTTGACGTCGCGCAGCGTGTGCAGCTGCTTGGCGCGCGGGACGGACTGGCCGCGCATCGCCATCGGCAGCACGCCATGGAACGCGACGTCGACACCATGCTCGTCGGCCAGCGCGAACGCGCGCGGCCCGGCGAGGTATGAGTACGGGCTGCGAAACGAGAAGTAGAAGTCGACGCGCCTCATGCGGCGGCCTTCCAGCCGAGCTCGTCGAGCCGGTGCTCGATGGCGGGAAGCCGCTCGTGGGCGAAGAACCACTGGCCGCCGACGACGGCCACCGGGGTGTCGTAGAGCTTGCGGCGGCGGTAGGCGCGCTCGGCGGCGAGGGGCGTGTCGGCTGGGTGCGTGATAGCGGTTGTGGCAGGACACACCTGACGCCAAACCGCGTCGAACGGTTCTCGCGAGACGGGCCCGTCCGAGCCGAACCACAGCAACTCCATCGCCGCCACGCAGAACGCGATGCGCGCGTCGTCGTCCGGCGCGGCGTCGGCCCATTCGGCGAGGAAGGAGACGTCGGCGGCGGCGAGGGGCGCCGTGCGGCTGAGTTCGCGACCGTCGCGTCGCGCCAGGCGCCGTGCGTCGACGAGCGCGTACGCACGCTTCGCGTCGACCGCCGGGTCGTCCGGGATGCCGCGGGCGACGACGGGCTGCACGTCGAGCGTGACCGGCCGCGCGTCGAGCCGCGACCGCAACGCGAGCAGCGCGACGGCGCTCTGCGGATCGTCGAAGGCGACGAAGAGCTGCACGCGCCCGCGGCGGCGCAGGCGCGGGCCGCGCCAGCGCAGCGTCGACTGCCAGACGACGAACCGCGGGATCACACGCCGCCGAAGCCGGTCTCTCATGTTGCCGCCACCCTCGCGATCGTCGTCATCGTGCACCAGTAGAGATCACGGTCGAACCCCGGCGCCGGGAAGACGACGGACTGCATCAGCGTCGGCACCGCCGCGCGCCCGCGCTCGGCGCCGGTCTCGATGTCGACGACCACGACCTCGTCGCGGCTCATCCGCGTCAGCGCGCGGCGCAGCCGGGCGTGGCGCAGCGGCGCGGTGAAGCGGCGACCGACCGCGCGGCCGGCACGCGTGCGCTGCCAGGCAGGACCGTGGAAGTCGTGCAGCACGAGCTCGCCCGTCTCGCCGAACAGCAGCATGTGCGCGGCGTGCGACAGCTCGCGCCGCCACAGCGGACGCAGCGCGCCGTCGAAGCGGAACGCCTGCACGATCCCGTTTGCCGAGTCGTAGGCGACGACGATCCGCCGCGCCTCGTCGTACAGCGGCGGGTCGGTCACCGCGCCGCGCGGCGTGCCGCAGACCTCGACGATCTCGTGGTCCGCCGAGTCGGCCAGCGACACGCGCACGAGGTGGACGGGCCCCGGCGCGACGCCGGCGCCGCGCATCGTCGTGACGAAGTCGTGCGCGCCGTTGTCCATGAACCACAGCTGGCCGCCGGCGACGACGGGATCCCAGCCGTAGCTGCCGCCGGGCTGCAGGTACTCCAGCCGCCAGTCGTCGTCCAGCACGCCGTCGCGCAGCCGCATGACGGTGGCCGCGCCGACGACGTAGAGGTGCTCGTCGTCGGCCGACAGCCGCGCGATCGACGCCTCGGCAAGCGGCACGTCCGGCATGCGGCGCTCGAGCGTCTCCGGGTCGAGGAAGACGAGCGTCGACGGCACGACACCGGCGCGATCGAAGTCCTTCATCGCCAGCGTGCCGTCGGTGAGCGTGACGAACGAGTTGAACGGCCGCGGTCCGGGGAGCCGCGTGCTGGCGAGAACCGAGAGGTCCGCCGACAGCCGGTGGCAGTACGTGCCGAAGACGACGTGCAGCGACCCGTCGGCCTGGACCGCCATCCCGCCCGGCCAGAACGGCCCCGCGGGCAGGTCCGCCGAGCGCCCAAGCGGTTCCAGCGTCAGCGGGTCGATCCGCTCGACCCAGGCGACGACGGGATCGAGCAGCGGCCGGCGCCCCAGCGTGTGGCGCAGCGCATAGACGACGCCCGGCGAGCCGAGCACCACCATCGTCGTCCCGACCGCATCGCGCACCGCGGTCGTCCGCAGCGGCCCCCCGAGCCGGCCGGGCGCCAGAGCGGTCCGGCGCGCCCCGCCGTCCTCCGCCGGCCAGCGCGCCGTCGGCGCGAGCACGCTCATCGCGGGAACAGCGTCCGCGTCCAGATCGTCCAGACGACCTCGAGCGCGCGGTCGCGGTCGACCTCACCGGTGCGGCGGCCGAACGTGTCGTCGAGATAGCCGTTGAGCATGCGGACGAGCGCGCGGGCGACCTCGGGCGCGTCGAGCGGGGCGAGGTCGCCGCTGTCGACGCGCTCCTGGATCGCCCGTGCCGTGATCGCGATGAAGCTCTCGACCATCCCGCCGTAGGCCTGGTCGACGGTCTCGTCGTGGTGCGCGGCCTCGGCGACGGCGTGCACCAGCGGCCCGTTGCGCGCGTGGAAGTCGACGAACGCGCCGAGCCGCTCACGTGCCACGCCCGGCCCGACCTGGTCGGTCTGCGCCCACTCCTGCGCGACCGCGAAGAGCTCGCCGCCGACCTCCTCGATCAGCGCCAGCACCAGCGCGGGCACGTCGTCGAAGTGGCGATAGAAGACGGTGCGCGTATGGCCGGTCCGCGACATCAGCGCGTCGACGCTGAGCTCGCGGTAGGAGTGCTCGCGCAGGAACTCCTGCCCGGCGTCGAGGATCTGGCGCCGCGTCTCCTCGCGCTGCTGACGACGCTTCGTGCGCTGGGTGGCGACGCTCATCGCGGCGCAGACTAGCGCGATTCGCCCACTGATGACAACTACCTTGACACGGCGTCATCAGTAGGCGTACATTGCCTGGCGTGGGGTCACTGACGCAGGGGAGCACGACCCGCCGCGCGCTGCTCGGCGGGGTCGCAGCGGCGGGCGCAGCACGGACGCTGGCGGGGCCGCTGCGTGGGGCGTCGGCGGCCGCGCCCGAGCAGTGCACGCCGATGCCGCCCGGCATCCGCACCGGCGCGATCGCCGTCACGCCGAGCGGGCGCACGATCTGGACGTGCGACGCGGCGGGCACCACGATCACGGCGCATCGCACCCGTGACCTCGCTCGCGGGCGCTCGATCGAGATCGGCGGCGCGCCGATCGCGATCGCGATCGCGCCCGACGCTTCGCTGATCCTCGTCGCGACCGCGTTCTACGACCGCCCCGGGCTCGCGATCGTCGACCTCGTCACCGGCGAGGTCACCCGACTTGACGTCGGCCCCGAGCCGCGCGCCGTCGCCTTCGCGCCCAACGGCCGCAGCGCATACGTGGTCGGCGGCGGCAAGGACGGCACGCTCACGCGCGTCGAGCCCGGAAAGCGTCATGTCCGCGCGCCGCTCCCGATCGGCGCCCAGCCACGCGACGTCGCCGTCACGCCACACGGCGTGCTCGTGTCGCTCAATGCCGAGCACGCCGTCGCGCTCGTCCGCGCCGGCAAGGTCCGCAAGATCGCGACGGCCGAGTTCCCGCACGAGCTTGCCGCGGCCGGCGCCCGCGCGGTCGTCACCCACAACGGCGCCGGCGAGCGCCGCGTGTCGCTCGTGGACCTGGAGAAGCGGCGCGTCAAGCGGCGCCTCCTCGCGGGCACTGAGCCGGCCGGGGTTGCCGTGAGGGGGACGAAGGCGTTCGTCGCCACGACGGGCAAGCTCGCGATCATCGACCTGCGCACCGGCAAGCGCCGGATGCGCAGCGTCGGCGGCCTGCCGCGAGGCGTCGTGATCGCCGGGACGCGCGCGATCGTCGCCGACGCCGTCACCGGCCAGCTGACGAAGGTGCGCGCGTGAGCACGACCCGCCGCCAGGCGCTCGCCGCGGGCGCGGCAACCGCACTCGGTGCCACGGCGCTGCGCGCCGGGAACGCCGAGGCCGCCACGCCGGGCCGCAAGCCCAACGTCCTCATCCTGATGTGCGACCAGGAGCGCTACCCGCAGTGGACGCCGGACCTGCCGCTGCCGGCGCGCGACTGGATCGACCGCCGCGGCGTCTCCTTCGAGCGTTTCCACCACTCCGCCGTGCAGTGCTCGCCGAGCCGCGCGAGCTTCTGGACCGGCATGTACCCGCCGCAGCACGGCATCTTCGGCAACTTCCTGCAGAGCTGGCAGTTCTCCCTGGACCCGCGGATCCCGACGATCGGCGACCTGATGCGCGAGCAGGGCTACACGACCGCGTTCTTCGGCAAGTGGCACCTGAGCATGGCCGGCCTGTCGATCCCCGAGGGCGTCGCCGAGAACCTCGCCGGCAACTACCTCGGCCCCTACGGCTTCGACTACTCGATCCAGTCGCCGAGCCTCGAGCCCGCGGGCTACAACGACGGCATCTACAACGACCCGCTGTGGACGCGCCAGGGCATCGACTGGCTCGCCGACCACGGCGGCCAGGAGAAGCCGTGGTTCGCGATCGTGTCGCTGCTCAACCCGCACGACATCGCCTACTACCCGCGCGGCTTCAGCGTCGATGTGAGGCGCCCAGACTGGCAGTGCAAGCTGCCGCTGAACTTCGACGGCGACGCCAAGGGCAAGCCGGGCGTCCACTCCCAGTACGCCAACGGCGCGGCGCTGATCCGCGGCGGCATCCCCCACGACGACAAGGCGACGTGGCTGCGGCTGATGAACACGTACTGCGACCTGATCGTCAACACCGACGAGAACTACGGCGCGCTGCTGAAGGCCCTGCACCACTCGGGCGCGATGGACGACACGGTGATCATCCGCACGTCCGACCACGGGGAGATGGGCGCGTCGCACCGCGCCGTCGGCAAGGGCCCGCTGATCTACGACGAGCAGCTGCGCATGCCGCTGTCGATCTCCTGGCCGGCGCGCTTCAAGGCGCAGGGCGCGCGCACCCAGGCGCTGTCGGAGGCCGTCGACATCGTGCCGACGTGCCTGGAGCTCGCGGGCGTCGGCGACCCCGTCTCGCGCTACCCGTGGCTGCGCGGCGAGTCGCTCGTGCCGGCCGTGGAGAACCCTGCCACGACACGGGGCAAGGACTTCACGGTCAGCACGTGCGACGAGGTCTGGTCGCCGCAGGACTTCGCGGGCGTCGGTAAGCCCTGGCGCCGCCACGTCCGCGCGGCGCTGTCGGAGCGCTTCAAGGTCGCGCGCTACTTCGCGATGAGCGGCAAGCCGCAGAAACAGGTTCCCGGCGAGCAGGACCTCGAGCTGTACGACCGCTTCGAGGACCCCTACGAGCTGCGCAACCTCGCCGCCGACCCGGCCTACAAGTCGCTGCTCGAGGACATGCTCGCGCGCCTGCACGATCTCGAGAAGGAGCGCCTCTCGCCCGTGAAGGTGCCCTACTACGGCAACGCCTCGCTGATCGAGGGGCTGCGCCCCGACCCGATCGGGCGCCCCGAGACCCCGCTGGCCGCCCAGCCGCTCGCGCCGTCGCCGATCGAGGGCCTCCCCGGCGCCTACGTGCAGCTGCCGATCGGCGACCCGCACCTCCTCGACGCCGTCTACGAGCAGGGCGGCAAGACCCGCCTGCCGCAGACCGCCGACGAGTCGCGCGCGCTCGCCGAGGCACGCGCCGCGCACCGCGCGGCGATGCTCTGCGAGCTCGGGCCGTTCGCAAAGGCCGCGCGATGATCGACCGTCGCGCCTTTCTCGCGGGCGCGGTCGCGGCCCCCGTCGCCGGGCGCGTGGCGATCGCAGGCGCGGCGACCGTCCCCGCCGCCAAACAGCAGATCGTGCTGCGCGGCCGCGCGCTGGCCGTGGCACCGAACGCCAAGCACGTCGTCGTCGCCCACGCTCGCCGGCGCACGGTTGCCGTGGATGGTCGCGTCATCGACGTCGGCGGCCAGCCGGTCGACGTCGCGATCTCTCCCGACGGCAAGCTCGCCGCCGTCACGACGGGCTTCTGGGACGACCCGGCGCTCGTCCTCATCGACGTCGCCGGCGCAACGATCCTCGGGCGCATCGAGGTCGGCCCGGCGCCGGGCGCAGTCGTCTTCACCGGCAAGCGCCGCGTCCTCGTCGCCGGCGGCGAGCAGGAGGGCACCGCCCACGTCGTCGACGCGCGCAGTCACAAGGTGATCGCGCGGCGCGAGATCGGCGTCGTCCCGCGCGGCGTCGCCGCATATCGCGGCGACGCCTGGGTCGCGATCACCGGCGAGGACAAGCTCGTGCGTATCGACGGGCACAGCGCGCGCATCGAGCGCACGCTGCACACGCCCGCGCTGCCCGACCGCGTCGCCGTCGCGCCCGACGGCAAGCGCCTGCTCGTCAGCCACGGCCACGGCGAGCACGTCAGCCTGATCGACCCGAAGACCCGCAAGGCCAAGCGCGTGCGCGCGGGTCGCCTGGTCGGCGGCGTCGGCTTCACGCGCGCAGGCAGCGGGGTGGTGGCGCTGCCGGGCGCGATCAAGGTCCTCGGCGGCAAGCGCCATGCCGCCGGCGCCGCGCCGCGCGGGCTCGTCGTCGTCGGCCGCCGCGCGTTCACCGTCGACGACCTGACCGGACGCGTGGCGAAGGTGAAGCTGTGAACCGCCGCGACCTGCTCAAGGGCGCGGCGGCGGCCGGCGTCGGTGGCGCACTGCTGGCGGGCGATGCCCCGGCCGCGCAGCGCAAGCCGAACATCCTGATCCTGATGACCGATCAGGAGCGCCACCAGGACCGCCTGCCCGACCACCTCCCAACGCCCGTGCGCTGCTGGCTGGACGCCAACGGCACGCGGATCGACCGCTTCCACGCGTCTTCGATGGCGTGCTCGCCGTCGCGCGCGTGCTATTGGACGGGGATGTACGCGCCGCAGACGGGGATCTACGGCACGTTCGTCGTCGGCACGCAGTTCACGATGGACCCGGCGATCCCCACGATCGGCGACCTCTTCAAGGAGCTGGGCTACAGCACGGCGTTCTTCGGCAAATGGCACCTCTCGTTCCCCGGCGAGCCGCCGACGAACGTCGAGGCGCTCCTGGACACCGCGACGCTGAACCCGCTGAAGGGCTACGGGTTCGACCATTCGGCGATCTCACCGCCCTCAGACGTCGGCGGCTACAACGACGGCTGGACGAACGACCCGATCTGGACGGCGCAGGCGATCGACTTCCTCAAGCGCCACGCCAAGGACGACAAGCCGTGGCTGTGCGTGCTGAGCCTCCTCAACCCGCACGACATCCAGTTCTACCCGCGTGGCTTTCGCGCCGACTTCAAGCGCCCCGACTACGGCGCCGAGCCCGAGCTGTCGTTCCATGCCGACCCGACGCTCGGTGACAAGCCGTCGAGCCAGGCGAAGTTCCGCGACGTCGTCGCGACGATCGCCGGCACCCCGAAGGGGGTGTGGAACGACCCGGCGTACTGGCGCGGCCAGCTCAACACGTACTACGACCTGATCGTCGGCACCGACGAGATGCTCGGCGCGGCGGTGAAGACCGTCATCGACGCCGGTGTCCTCGACGACACGGTGATCGTCCGCACCGCCGACCACGGTGAGCTCGGCGGCGCGCACCGCATGCAGAACAAGGGCACGACGATCTACGACGAGCAGAACCGCGTGCCGTTCACGGTCGTCTACCCCAAGCGCTTCGCCCGCGGCGCGCGCTCACAGGCGCTCGGCGAGGCCATCGACCTCGCGCCGACGCTGCTGGAGCTCGGCGGTGAGCGCGACCCGGTCAAGCGCTGGCCGTGGCTGCGCGGCGTCAGCCTCGTCTCCGCGCTGGAGACGCCCACCGGCCGCGGGCCGCGCGACAGCACGCTCTACCGCATCGACGAGTACCCGGTCACAAACGTCGGTACGGCCGTGCCGACGAACAGCCACATCCGCCAGATCTACGACGGGCGCTTCAAGTTCGCCCGCTACGTCGCGGTCAAGGACCAGCACTTCGCGGGCACCGAGTTGACCGAGAGCCAGGAGTTCGAGCTCTATGACACCTGGAACGACCCGTATGAGATCCGCAACCTCGCCGACGACCCCGGCTACCAGGGACTCAGGGAGGACCTGCACGCCTGGCTGCTGGAGCGCGAGCGCGCGAAGTACGGACCGGTTGTGCTGCCGTCCTACGGCCCCAACGGGCTGATCACGCACATCCCCGAACCGCCGTCGCTGAACGTCCTCAACGGCGGCATCCCCAACCCGTGGCCGAACCTGCCGGGCCGGCCCGGCGCCTACCTCGTCGTCCCCTTCCCCCAGCCCACGCCGGCGCGCTTCCTCTACGAGGGCGCGCTGCCGAAGGGCCTCGGCGGCGCCCGGCCGAGCGCGACCGACCTTGCCCGCTTCTTCTGCGAACTGCACCCGAGGACCTGATGCTCACGAGAATCCGCCCCCGCGGCGTGGTCGACCTCTTCCGCCGCGAGGTCCCGGGACCGGTCGACGTCGTCAACCTGATCACGACGGCGCGCTTCGATCGCTACCGCTGGTACGGCCTGCTCGTCATGCCGGTCATGACGCTGGTCGGCGGGCGCCTGCTGTGGATGGGGCGCTTCGAGCGCTCGCTGTCAGGCGAGCAGCAGGCCGAGAAGTTCCTGATCGTGCGCTACCCGTCACACCGCCGCTTCATGGCGATGACGCTGAACCCGTACTACCTCGCGATCAACCGGCTGCGCGAGGCCGGCGTGTCGCGCTTCGAGGCGTCGTTCACGCACGCGTCGCACGCCGCGCCCGACCTGGCGCGCCGCAAACTGCTCGTCGGGGTCCACTTCGACGGCGAGCTCGACGACGTCGTCGCCGCGATGGCCGGCTGCGAGCTCGTCTACGCGACGCGCGCGACCGCGTCGCTGGGCTTTCTCGACCCGCCCGCGGACACCGACCCCAACCCGATGACCTTCTCGAGCGTCGCGCTGTTCGCGCCTCCCGACGACGAGGTCCCCGACGTCAGCATCGACGGCTGCGCGGTCCAGGTGTACCGCCGTGAGCCGCGCAGCACCTACCGCCCGAGGTTCGGATGAAGCGGCTCGTCGCCGTCCTTGTGCTGCTGGCCGCCGCACCGGCGGCCGCGCAGCAGCCCGCGATCCCGATCCCCGGACCGCTCGACGGCCCGCTGCCGCGCTTCACCGGCGCGCCGGCCACGGCACAACCCCTGCGCGTGCCCGTCAACGCCGCCAACCCCGCGCTGGCGCCCGACGGGCGCAGCGGCAGCGGCCTCGCCGCCGGCAACGGCGCGTTCTCCCCGTTCCCCGGCCCGCTCGGCCGCGCCACGACGCGCGCCAGCGCGCTGTCGTTCGGCGTCTGCGCGTCGCTGGCGTTCGACCGCGCGGGCGCCTGATCGGCGTGTGCACCGGCCCGCTCGGGCCGACGCTGCGGCTGTTCGATCCGCGCACGCTGGCGACGCTCGCGTCGCTGTCGCTGCCGTCGCGCGTCAGCCCCGACCGCGCCGACGCCGGCGGCGGCACCCACTTCGTCATGCGCGCCGACGGCACGCTGCTGATCGGAACCAACGCGCGCACGCTCGTCGCGGTCGCCGTCGACGACGCGGCGCTGCGCCCGACGCGGACGATCGATCTCACCGGCGTCATGGGCGCGAGCGAGCGGCCCTACGCTGTTGCCGTCGGCTTCGACGGGCGCGACTGGGTCGCCGGCAGCTCCGGCACGATCGTCGCGCTGCCCAGCAGTGGTGGCGAGCCTCGCGTGCTGCGGCTCAACGAGCCGATCACCGAGGACATCGCGACCGACCCGAGCGGCACGTTCGTCGCCACGCGCGACGCGGTCTACCGGCTGCAGGCCGGCAGCGACGGGACGCCGAGGGTCGTCTGGCGCCAAGCGGTGACCAGGCCGGGCACGCCGCCGGCGATCGTCGCGCGCCGCTACGTCGCGGTCGCCGACGGCATGGACCCGCCGCGGATCCGCGTCATGCGCATCACCGGGTCGCCCGCGCGGCGCCTGTACTGCGCGGTCGGGGTCTTCGGCAACGGCCGCGCCAGCGTCACCGCGCACCTCGTCGTCGCCGGGCAGTCGGTCGCTGTCACCAACGCCCACGGCTACGCGAACCTGCTGACGACCGAGGGCGGGCGCACGTCGACGGGCGGCATCGCGCGCGTCGTCGTCGGCAAGCGCGGCTGCCGCACGGCGTGGACGAACGCGGAGATCTCGCCGTCGGCACAGCCCGTCGTCTCACGCGCGACCGGGCTGCTCTACACGCTTGTCAAGCCCAAGAGCTTCCCCGACGCCTGGAATCTCGCCGCGATCGACTGGCGCAGCGGGCAGAAGCGCTTCGCCGCGCTCGCCGGCGAGGGCCTGGGGTTCAACAGCGAGCACGGCGCGGTGGTGTTGGGCCCCGACGGCGCCGCCTACGCCGGCACATTCGGCGGCGTCGTCCGCTTCGCCGACCGCTGACGCGCTAGAACCTGCGGCGTGTCTGACGCCGTCGGCCTCGTCCTCGCTACGCTGCTGGCCAGCGGCGTCGAGTTCGTCGAGGCGCTCACGATCGTGCTGGCGATGGGCACGGCGCGCGAGTGGCGCTCGACGCTGATCGGCGCTGGCCTGGCGCTGCTCGTGCTGACGGTGTTGACGGCCGCCTTCGGGATCGCGCTGGTCGGGCGCTTCCCGCAGACGGGGGTGATGCTCGTCGTCGGTGGGCTGCAGCTGATCTTCGGGCTGCAGTGGCTGCGCAAGGCGATCCTCCGCGAGGCCGGGGTGCAGGCCAAGCACGACGAGGCGCAGCTGTTTGCTGCCGAGACCGCCGCCGCCCGCGCTGCCGGCACCGAGCGCCGCGCGGGGCTGGACTGGTTCGCGTTCGTCGTCTCGTTCAAGGGCGTCTTCCTTGAGGGCTCGGAGATCGTGTTCATCGTGATCACGTTCGGGCTCGCAGCCGACAACGTCGGCCTCGCGGCGCTCGGCGCCGGGCTCGGCGCGGCGATCGTGCTCGTCGCCGGCGCGGCGCTGCACCGCCCGCTCAGCCAGGTGCCCGAGAACACGATCAAGTTCGCCGTCGGCGTGATGCTCGCCACGTTCGGCACGTTCTTCGTCGTCGAGGGGCTCGGCGTCTTCCGCGCGAACGAGGCCGCGCTCGAATGGCCCGGCGGCGACGCCGCGATCCCGGCCCTGCTGGTGGTCTGGCTGGCGTTCTCGGCGGTCGCGGTGACGCGGCGCAGGACGCAGCCGTGATCCGCGCCGTCGGGCGCTTCCTGGCGGACTTCGTCATCGGCGACGACTGGCGGATCGCCGCCGGCGTGTGCACGGTCCTGGCGCTCGGGGCGCTGCTCGTCTCCCAGACGGGCCTCAGCGACGGGCTCATCACGATCCTCGTCGCCGGCGGGTTCCTCGCCGCGGCGGCGCTGACGCTGAGCGACTGACATCGCGCTCCGGCGCTACGCTGCGCCCGGCTATGGACGCGCATCTCAAGCGCCTCGCGGACATCGGCCTGGACCTCACGGCCGCCGAGGAGGCCCTCGCCGAGGGCGCGAACACGGCCGCCCGCGACCTGCTCGACCGTGCCGCCGAGGCGCTCGACGCGCTGCGCGGCGAGTGGCCCCTGCTCAGCGAGCCCGAGCGCAAGATCATCGGCAGCACGGCCGCGCCGCTGCGCCAGCGCCTGGACGCCGGCCGCGCACGGCTGCCGCGGCTCGTGGCGCTCACCGAGGTGCCGCAGGCCGAGCGGATCGTCGACCCCGAGGACGACGGCCCGCCCGAGGCTGCGTGAGCCGGCCCGACTTCGACCTCCAGTCGCACTCCACGGTCAGCGACGGCGCGCTTGCGCCGGCCGACGTCGTCGCGCGCGCCGCGGCGGCCGGCGTCAAGCTACTCGCCCTGACCGACCACGACGCGGTCGACGGCGTGGACGACGCGCTGGCCGCGGCGCGCGAGCACGGCATCCGCGTCGTCCCCGCCGCCGAGCTCTCGGCGCTCGACGCCGACTACGAGGACTTCCATGTGCTCGGCTACGGGATCGACCACCACCACCCTGCGCTCGCGACCGCGCTCGAGGAGTTCCGCGCCGACCGCAACGCGCGTGGCACGCGCATGGCGCAGGCGCTCGAGGAGTGCGGGCTGCGCCTCGACCGCGAGCCGCTCGACGCGCGCGCCGGGCGCGGCATGCCCGTCGGCCGGCCGCACCTCGCCCAGGCGGTGCTGGCGCACCCCGCCAACGCGGAGCGCATCGCCGCCGAGGAGCTGGGCAGCGTCGGCGCCGTGATCGAGGCCTATCTGATTCCCGGCGCCCCGGCCTACCGCCGGCGCACGACGCCGACCGTTGCCGAGGCGATCGCGGTGATCCACGAGGCGCAGGGCGTCGCGGTCTGGGCGCACCCGTACTGGGACCTTGCGACCGACGAGCAGGTGCTCGGCACGCTCGATCGCTTCGTCGGGCTCGGCGTCGACGGCGTCGAGGCCTTCTACGTCACCCACGACGAGCGCCAGACGCGCCTACTTCACGCGCGCGCGGGCGAGCTCGGCCTGCTGACGACGGGCTCGGCGGACTTCCACGGCCCCGAGCACGCCCAGTTCCACCAGTTCCGCGCGTTCGCGACGCACGGTCTGCAGCCGCAGCTTGGCCCGCTGGCCGGCGTGTAGTCCGCCGACGGCCAACGCATACACGAGCACCGCAGCGATCGACGACGCGCTGATGCACAGCCCCGCCGCAAGCGCGGCGCCGACCCCGGCGCCGCCGGCGACGGCGAGCGTCGCGCCCGGCGAGGCCGACGGGCCCAGCGGCAGCAGGCCGAAGAACCCGAGCGCGGCGAAGACGATCGCGACGTCGCCGGCGCCGTGGCCCAGGCCGCAGGCCCACAGCGCGACGAGCACGCGGGCGGCGCCGAGCAGCGTGATCGCGCTGACGACGCCGACGAGCACGAGCCGCAGCCGGCGGTCGGCCAGAACGGCGAGGCCGCGCGTGATCGGCGCGCGCTCCCCGTAGCGCGAGAGGCACACGCGCCCGCCCCACAGCGCGCCGGCGGCGATCACGAGCGCCAGCGGCGCGCTCCACCACGGCCACGGCCCGGCCGCGGCAGCGCAGGCCGCGAGCAGGATCGCGGTCCCGCAGACCTCGAGCAGGAAGATCGGCACGTCGGCGACGGCGATCTGGCCGGGGCGCGGCGCGCGGCTGGTCAGCCGTCCCAGCAGCGCGATCCGCGCCGGCATCGCGGTGTGCGACTCCAGCGAGCCCGCCAGGAACGCCGCGGCGTTGGCGCCGTGGACGGCGTCGCGCGCCAGCCAGACGCCGTCGACGGCGTGCAGCGTCAGCCGCCAGGCCTCGCTGCGGCAGACGAGCGTGAGCACGTGGAGCACCACCAGGACGGCGAACGCGCCGGGCGGCACCGCGTCGAGCGCGCGCTCGAGGTCGTGGCGGCGTGTGATGCAGACGGCCGCGAGCAGCCCCAGTGCGGAGACGACCGCCACGAACGAGAGGGCCCGGCGGCGGCTGGCGCTGGCGCGTCCCATGCCGGGAACACAGTTTTCCCTGCAAATCCGCCGTGATGGTGAACGGGTGGTGACCTCCGTTGCGGTTCCTGTCGAGGTTCAACCGCTACGGTCTCGCGTTCTCTCCCATGGATTCCCTTCAGGCAATCGTCCTCGGGATCGTCCAGGGGCTCACCGAGTTCCTGCCGATCTCCTCCACCGGCCACCTGCGCATCGTCCCCGCGATCGCCGGCTGGGAGGACCCCGGCGCCGCGTTCACCGCGGTCACGCAGCTCGGCACGATGGCCGCCGTCCTCCTGTACTTCCGCGCCGATCTGTGGCGGATCCTCGTCGCATTCCTGCGCTCGCTGCGCGGCGAGCGCTGGCGCAGCCCCGACCTCGACGCCCGGATGGGCTGGTACATCGGCCTCGGCACGATCCCGATCTCGGTCTGCGGCCTCGCGTTCTCGAGCATCATCGACGACGAGCTGCGCACCCTCTACGTGATCGGCGGCGCGCTGATCGTCTTCTCGTTCGTGATGCTGCGCGCCGAGGCGCGCGCGACCCAGCAGCGCGACATCTCCGAGATCACGCTGCGCGACGGCCTGACGATCGGGGCGTTCCAGGCGATCGCGCTGATCCCCGGCGTCTCGCGCTCGGGCGCGACGATCTCCGCCGGCCTGCTGATGGGCTTTGACCGCACCGCCGCCGCGCGCTACTCGTTCCTGCTGAGCGTTCCCGCCGTCGTCCTCGCCGGCCTCTTCGAGCTGCGCCACATCGGCGACGGCGGCAGCGCGCCGGCCGGTGCGACGGCGCTCGCGACGCTGCTGGCGTTCGTCTTCGGGTACCTCTCGATCGCCTGGCTGCTGCGCTTCGTGTCGTCGCACTCGATCGGGGACTTCGTCCCCTACCGCATCGCCGTCGGCGTGCTCGTGATCGGGCTCGCGGCCTCCGGCGCGGTCAGCTGAGCACGCGCACGAGGCCGAAGGCCAGCGCCTCGAGCGCGAGCTCAGGCGTCGCGTGGACCTCGTGCAGCGCAAAGCGCGTGTCGTCGACCGCGGCGACGCCCGCGCGCAGTGGGCGGGCGCTGCGAAACCGCTCGGCGTCCTGCGCGACGGCGTCGGCGCGATCGCTGTGATGGACGAGCTCGGGCGCCCCGTCGACGACGACCGCGACGTCGCGCAGCCACAGCCCGGTGAGCTGCAGCGCCACGCCGATCGAGTCGGTACGGGCGCGGCGCTGGGCGCGGCGCGCCGCCTCGGTCGCCTCGCGCCGCGCGCGCGACTGCTCCTTCTTGGGCAGCAGGTCGAGGTCTGCCGTCAGGCGCTCCTCGGTCGTCTTCGCCGCGACGTCGGCGCGCGTGCCGGCGGCCTCGAGCAGGCCGTCCCACGGGCGCGCGAGCAGGTCGCCGGAGATCACCGCGCGCGCGAGCTGCTCGGCACGCGCGCGGATCGCCGGGCCCTCTCCCAGCGCCAGCTCCAGCGCGCGCTCGGCGTCACCGAGGCTCAGGCGCGCGCACGCGTGCGCGGTCTGCGGGTCGACCCCGTGGCGCGCCAGGCGCTCGGCCAGCGCCTCGAGTGACGGCGCCTCGAAGCGCACCTGCTGGCAGCGGCTGGCGATCGTCGGCAGCACCTGGTCGGGACGGTTGGTCAGCAGCACGAGGTGCGCGAACGCCGGTGGCTCCTCGAGCGTCTTGAGCATGCGGTTGGCGGCCTGGTCGTTCATCGTCTCGGCGCGTTCGATGACGAACACCCGCCGGCGCGCCTCGAACGGCGTGCGCTGCGCCGCCGCGACGACCGCCTCGTCGACGTCGCCGACGAGCATCTCGCTGGCGCCGCTCGGCGTCACCCAGCCGAGGTCGGGATGGACGCCGTCGCGCGCGCGCCGCGCTGCCGCCGCGGGGTCGGCGACGCCTTCGGACAGCAGCACCGCCGCGAATTCGCGCGCAACCTCGCGCTTGCCCGCGCCCGCGGGCCCGTGGAACAGGTAGGCATGCGAGGGGTTGCCAGCCGGCGGCAGCGCCGCGCTCAGCACTGCGCGGGCGTGCGGATGGTCGGCGGTGGCGGCAAGCGGGTCTGACACGGCGCGCACCCCAACCTAGACGGTGCGGCGGCCGAGACCGAAGCGCGACTCAGCGGCACGCCACACCTCATAGGATTGCGCGGTTCATGAGCCCGCGGACGCCGCAGTTCGAGGTCGATCGCTTCGAGCACGTCGCGGCGAGCCCGGGGACGGCGCTGTTGCGCATCGCCGGACGCTGGCGCGCCGACGCGCGCGTGCGCCTGTCCGCGCCCGTGCTCGTCGTCGACGACGGCCGCCGCACGCACCGCCTGCAGGCGCTCCCGGGTCCCGGCGATGCTGCACCGCTCGCGAGTCCTGAGGGACCCGAGTGGCGGGGCGCGTTCAGCGCCCCGGCCGACCTCATGTCCGGGCGGGTCGTGTTCGCGCTGGAGGCCGGGCACGGGGTGCTCGTCGACCTGCCCGTGCCGCGCGCACGCGACACCGGCGCGCGCGACCGCGACGAGGACGCCGGCGGCGTCGCCGCGCTGCGGCGCTCGCTTGCCGAGGAGAAGCGCAGGCGTGAGGAGGCCGAGCGCGCCGTCGAGAGCCGCCGCCACGCGATGCGCGATCTCGAGACCGGGCTCGGCGACGAGCGCGCGTTGCGGGCCGAGCTCGAGCGGCGCGTCGCCGCCGAGCGCGACGCGCGCGCCCGCGCCGAGGCGGCGGTGGCCGAGGAGCGCGCCGCAGGCGACAGCCGCGCGAGCGCGTTGAAGTCACAGCTTGCGGAGGTGCAGGACGCGCGCGGGCAGGCTGAAGCCGCGGCCAGTGCGGCGGCCGCCGAGACCGCCCGCCTGCACGGCGAGCTCGAGGCCGCGCTGACCGCCGAGCGCGAGGCGCGAGGCGCCGAGGCCGCCGCCCAGTCGGGCATCGACAACGCCGTCGCCGCGGCGCGCGTCGAGCTGCTCGCCGAGCTCGAGCACCTGCGCGAGGAGGCCCAGGCCGAGCGCCAGGCGCTCGTCGAGCGCGCCGCCGCCGAGGTGGCGGTCGTGCAGGCGCAGCTGACCGCGCAGTCCGAGCAGCTCGCGGCGGCGACGGCGCGGACCGCCGCGCTCGAGGCGACGGTCACCGAGCGCGAGACGGCGGTGGTGCAGCGCAGCCAGCAGCTCGCCCAGCTCGACGCCCAGCGCGGCGAGGAGGCCGAGCGCCTGCGGGCCGAGCTTGCGACGCGACAGGCCGAGCAGCAGCGAGCGCAGGCCGAGATCACCGAGCTGCTCGGCCGGATCGACACGCTGGCGTCCGAGAGCGACCGCGTTCAGGCCGACGCCGAGCAGCGCCTTGCGGCCGAGCACGCCGCAGCGGCCGACCGCGAGCGCGAGCGCGACACAGCGGCCCGTGAGCTGCAGGAGCGCCTGACCGGCGAGCTGGAGACCGCGCAGACCGCGGCCGCCCAGGCGCAGTCGCAGCTCGCCGCGCATGCCGCCGAGCTCGACGCGGCCCGCACCGCACTCGAGGCGCTGCGCGCGGACACGGAGGCCGCGCGCACCGAGCTGACCGAGGCGCGGCGCCAGGTCAAGCAGTCCGAGGAAGTCCAGCGCCAGACCGAGACGCGCCTGGCGGCGGCGGTCGACGCGCGCCGCGCCGCCGACGCCCGCGCCGACGCCGCCGAGCGCGAGCGCGAGACCTCGCACGCCGGCACCGGTGAGCTCGAAGCCGCGCTGACCGCCGCGCGCGCGGAGGCCCAGGCCGCCGCGCTGCGCGTCACCCAGCTCGAGCCCGACGCGCAGGCCGCGAGCGCGGCTATCGCGCGGCTCGGCGAGCTCGAGCAGCGACTCACCGAGCAGACGTACGCGCGCGAGGCCGCCGAGGAGACGGCCGCGGAACTGCCCGCGCTGCGCGAGCAGGTCGCCGAGCTCGCGGCGGCGCGGCGCAAGGCCGAAGCCGGGCTGCACGAGTCCGTCGCCGAGCTGGCCGAGCTGCGCGTCGCGATCGGCACCGAGGCCGACCGCGCACGAGCAGCACAGGAGGCCTTGGCGAAGATCGAGCAGCGCGCAGAGGCGCTGACGACAGAGCGCGACGCGGCGCAAACCCAGGCGCGCGAGCACGCCAGCGCCCTCGAGGCGCAGGGCGCTGCGCACGCAGAGGCGCTCGCCGCGGCCCAGGCCACGCTCGACGCCGCGCGCGCGCAGGCCACGACGACGGCCGCGGAGGCCGAGAGCGCCCGCGCGCGCGTGACCGAGCTCCAGCAGACCGTGCCGCGCGGCGAGGCGGCGATCGCCCGCGTCGCCGAGCTCGAGCCGCGGATTGCCGAGCTCGAGCAGGTGTCCGCCAAGCTGCGCCGCGGTCTCAACGAGGAGCGCGAGCGCGCCGGGCGCCTCGAGGTCGCCGCAACGCGCGCGACCGAGGAGGGTCAGGAACGCGGCGCCGCCGACGCGCAGCGCCGCGAGGAGCTGACGGCCGCGCTCGGAAGCGCGCGCAAGCGCATCGCCGAGCTCGAGGAGGCCGCGACGACCGCCGAGCGCGCACGCGCGGAGGTCGATCGTGCCGCCGCGTCGATGCAGCGCGAGCTCGAGATCTCGCAGGCCCAGCAGGCCGAGCTGCGCGCGCTGAGCACGCACCAGGTGCAGCGCGCCACCGAGCTTGACGCGCGTGCCGCGAACGCCGAGACCCGCGCGTCGGCGCTGGAGGCCAAGGCGACCGAGTCGCGCCAGCGCGCCAACGCGATGGAGCAGCGCGCCGAGGAGGCCGTCGAGCGGGCCGGCGAGCTCGAGGCCGCCGCCGCGAAGGCGCTGGAGCGCGCCGAGCAAGCCGAGGCGCGCGCGACGGCGGCGCAGGAGCGGGCCACCGCGTCAGACACGCTCATCCAGGAGCACGCCGCGCAGCAGCAGCGGCTGGCCGAGCTGGACACCGCACTCGCGGCGGTGACCGCCGAGCGCGACGAGTCCCAGGCGACGCTCGAGGCGACGCAGGCCGGCGCCCGCGAGGCGGCCGAGCGCGTCAGGGCATCGGAGACCGCGCTGGCTGCCGAGCGCGAGGCGCTCACGGCGCTGCGCGGCCAGGCCGGAGCGTCCTCCACGCGGCTGCGAGACGCCGAGGACCGCGCCGTCGCGCTGAGCGCCGAGGTGCAGGAGCTGCGCCTGCTGGCCGCGCGCGCGACCGAGGCCGAGACCGAGCTCGCGCGTCTGCAGGCCGAGCACGTGGCACTGCAGGAGGAGCTCGTCGCGGTGCGCGCCGCCGACGAGGAGCGCGATGAGGCGCAGGCCGCCGCGCGGACGCAGCTCGAGCAGGACGCGACGGCGGCGAGTGCCGAGCGCGAGCGTCTCGAGCTCGCGCTCGAGGAGCTGCGAGCCGAGCACCGCGACGCCGAGCGCGAGGCCGCCAAGGTCAGCGAAGACGCACAGGCCGCACGCGCGGAGGTTGCTGCGTTGACAGCGCGCGCGCGAGAGGCCGCCGAGCTCGCTGCACGCGACGGTGAGCAGCTGGCCGAGCGCGCGCGGGCGGCGCAGATCGCCGTCGAGCGCAACCTCTCCGAGGCGCAGGAGGCGCTGGCCGCGGCCACGGCCCGCGCCGAGGCCGCCGAGGCCGACCGCGACCGCCTGCAGGAGCAGCTCGGGGCCACGCGCAGCGACGGGGAGAGCGAGATCGAGCGCCTGCGCACCGCGCTGGCGACGGCCGCGCAGCAGGCCGGGGAGCGCGCTGCCGAGACGCAGCAGCAGCTCGCCGCCCGCGAGGACGCCGCCGCGCAGCAGGCCGCCGAGCTCGAACAGCTCCGCGCGGCGCTCGCGACCGCCGAGCAGGCGGCCGCCGAGGCGCAGCGCCTACGCCACGAGGCCGAGGCCGAGCACGACAGCGCGATCGACGACGCGGACGGCGCCGAGCGCCGGGCCGAGCAGGCGCGTCAGGAGACGGCCGCGGCGCAGGCGCGGGCCGACGAGGCAGAGGCCAGGGCGCACGCTGCCGACGTGGCGCGCGCCGAGCTCGAAGAGCGCGCCGAGCAGGCGCTGGCGGAGGCGCGGACCGCCCGCGGCGAGGCGGCCGAGGCGACGCGCCTGCACGACGCGGCGGTGGTCGCCGGCGAGGACGCAGCGCAGCAGGCTGCAGCCGCAGCGGCGCGCGCCGAGCGCGAGGCCGCGGCGCGCGCGGAGCGTGAGGCCGAGCTCGAAGCGGCGCTCGAGAAGGCCCGCGAGCAGGCGGCGCGGGCGCAGGCCGAGGCGGCGGCGCGGGCGACGCTCGAGCAGCGCGTGGCGGAGCTCGCCGCGGCCGACGCGAGCACGGCCGCCCAGATCGAGGCGCTGCGCGAGGCCGCCGCTGCGGCCGAGGCGCAGGCCGCGCAGTCCGCCGAGGCGCAGGCGCAGGCCGAGCGCGCACAGCTCGCCGCCCAGCGCGCCGAGGAAGAGCAGGCGCGGGCGCGCATCGAAGCGGAGGCGCAGGCGGCCAGCGCGCAGGCCGAGGCCGAGCGCCACGCGCAGGCCGAGGCGGCAACGCGCGAGCGCGCCGCCGCGGCCGAGGAGGCGGCGCGCCGGCGCGCCGAGGCCGCCGAGCAGGCCGCCGTCGCGGCGCGCGAGCAGGCCGAGCAGGCGGCGACCGCGGCGGACGCCGAGGCTGAGATCGCGCGCGCGGAGGCCGCGGAGGCGCGCGCGGACGCCGAGCGCGCCGCCGCGGCCGAGCGCGCAGCCGCTGCCCAGACCGAGCACGAGCAGGCCGCCGCCGCCGAGCGCGACGCCGGCGACGATGCGCAGCGCGATGCGGCCGCCGAGCGCAAGGCGGCCGCCGAGAGCCAGCGGCGCGCGGCCGCGCAGGCGGAGCGCGAAGCCGCCCGCAAGAGCGCCGCCGCGCAGCGCACCGCCGCCGCGGAGGCCCAGCGCAAGGCCGTCGCCGAGCGCAAGGCGAAGGCCGAGGCCAAGCGCAAAGCGGCCGCCGAGCGGCAGGCCGACGACAGCGACGAGGAGCCCGCCGGCGACGACGAGCCCGTCACCGGTGAGATCGCGCTGCTGCCCGCGCGCCGGGCGGCAGCCGCGACGGCGTCGCTGCCCGCGCGACGCTCCCAGGCCCACACCGTCCCCCGCAAGCGCCGGCCGCCGACACGCCGCGTGACGACACGCTGGCTGCCGTCAGAGCGGGTCTTCGGCGTGCTGCTCGTGCTCGTCGCGATCGGCGCCGGCTATGTGCTGCTCTACGGCCTCATCAAGATCGCGGTTGCTGACTAGGCAGCGGCGTGCCGGTCGCGGTCGCCGACGCGTTGGGCGGCGCGATGAACGCGACGGCGCGCGAGGCCGCGCGCCGCAACCGCGCGTTGCGTGGGTCCAGCGACAGCGCCCGCAGCGATGCCTGGCGATACCCGTCGCGGTCGGCGACGAGCAACGCGACGGCCGCCAGCCGCGTCCACACCCGGACGTCGTTCGGCGCGCGCTCGGCGGCCTGCAGGAGGAACTTGCGCGCTTCTACGGTCCGCCCGCGTTGCAGCGCGATCGCATAGGACGCGAACAGCGGCGCGGGCGAGAGCGGGTCGAGCTGTGCGGCGACCTCGGCCTCCGCGGCGGCGGCGCGCAGCACCTCGGCCGGGGGGTTCTCGGCGCTCGCGTCGGACTGGGCGTCCTTGGTCTTGGTCGAGGCGATCCAGGGCAGCAGTGCCGAGGCGGCGATCGCGCAGGCCGCGAGCGTCGCCGTCGCGACGGCCACGACACGCCCGACGACGCCGCGCTGCTCGCGCTCGGGATCGTGGAACAGCTCGTGCCGGCGCGGCTCGTCCTGCGCACCGGCTGGCGTCGCGGCCAGCACGCCGAGGAACAGCAGCACCGGGACCGTCACGCCCATGATGTCCCAGTCCCAGTCGAAGGCGCCGTGAACGACCCAGGCCGCCGCGCTGGCGAGCAGCGCGACCGCGAAGTCGCGCTCGCGCCCCGGCGGCGCCGCGCGGATCCGCCGCAGCGCGGCGGTTGCGAGCAGGCCGATCGCGCCGGCCACGAGCAGCAGACCGAGGAGCCCGGTCTCCGACAGCAGCTGCAGCGGCACGGAGTGCGGCTGGGCCACCGGGATCGTGTTCTCGCGGTACTGCAGGTGCACGACCGGGAAGGACCCGGCGCCCCAGCCGCCGAGCGGCCGGTCAGACCAGGACCCGACCGCCTCCTGCCACCAGATCCAGCGATTGCCGGAGTTCGTCGAGGCCAGGCGGACGGGATCGGAGACGCGATCCTGGCGCTGGTCGGTGAACTGGTGCCAGGAGCGTGAGACCTGTTCGCCGAGGCCGCCGGGCTGGCCCGCGGCAGCGCCGACCGAGGCGAACAGGTACAGCGCGGCCAGCAGCGCCAGCCCGCGGCTGACGGTCCGCGTGCGCTGCGGCGTCCACGTCGTCGCGCGCTCGGCGCGCAGCAGCCACCAGCCGGCGGCCAGCAGCATCGCGCCCATCACGAACGCCATCGCGGTGATCGAGCGGCCGTCGGCGATCCGGTCGCGCAGCGCCGCGCCGTTGTCGGTCAGGCTGTCGCGCCCGAAGGCGATCGCGATCACGGGGATCGCGGCGAGCCCCGCGAGCGTCAGCGCCGCCAGCGTGCGCAGCCGGTCGCGCCCCAGCGCGAGCATCACCACCATCGCCGTCCCCAGCCCCAGGATCCCGCCACGCGAGTAGGTCATCGCCGTCGTCGCCAGCAGCAGGAAGACGGACAGCAGCGACACCAGGCGCCAGACGTCGGCGCGGGTGCGGTCGATCGCCACGCGCAGCGCGACCGGCACCCCGAGCACCAGCACGAGCGCCAGCGCGTTCCAGTAGCCCAGCGGTGCGCGCAGCCGCGCGAATTGGTCGGCATGGTCGAGATCGAACACGCCGTCGATGTGCAGCCCCGGCGCCGCCTTGCCGCCGAACGCGTAGACGCAGACGATCATCGCGATCACCAGCCAGCCGAGCGCGAGGCGCTCGACCGCGCGCGGCGCGCTCGCGCCCGCGCAGACCGCCAGCGCCGCGACCAGTGCGTAGGCGACGACGCGGTTGATCTGCATCCAGGTCTCCGACGGCGCGACGCTCCAGGCCAGTGTCAACCCGCACCAGAGCGCAAACCCCGCGAGGCAGCCGACCGCGATGTAGGTCTCGCGCGGCGCGCGCGTCCGCAGGCCGCGGTCGGCGACGATCACGCCGACGACGAGCGCGCCCAGCAGCGCCAGCGCGACCTGGACGTGGGTGTCGTTCGCCGAGTCGGCGGCGCCGTTGGCGAAGGCGGCGTACAGCGCGGCGGCCAGCAACGCGACGAGCAGTGCGGTTCCCTGCCGCGTTCCGGCGGACGCCGCCGCCGTCGGTCTGGCCACCGCGGCCTGTGTCGGCTGGCGGACGGTGGCGGGCATGGATTACGGGCTCCGACGGTACCATCGGGACTGCAGATGCGCCGCATTCGTCCATTCCTGCTGCTCGCCGCGCTGGTCTTCGCGGTCTCCGTCGCCCCCGCCAACGCGGCCGTGACGGCGAACCTCAAGAAGGTCCTCGACGCCTACATCGCCAAGCAGAGCGTGCCGCCGTGCCAGTTCACGACGTCCCAGCTCAACGACGCGCTGAAGAACGTCACGCGCGATCTGCGCCAGTACCAGCCCGACTTCGAGGACGCCGTGCGCACGGCGATCGAGCAGCGCTCGGCGGGTGCCTGCGACAAGAAGTCCACGCAGACCGAGTCGAGCACGAACACCCCCGCCACCGGCGGCGGTTCGGACAGCAACAGCAACACCCCGGCCGCCGGCGCCACGCCGTCGACCGGCGGGTCGGAGCCGTCGACGCCGGCAACGTCTGCGCCAGCGGGCGCGGCACCGGCCGGCGCGACGCCGCAGCCCGACCCGGCCGTCAACCCCGCACCCGCCGTCGCCGACGACGCGATCCCCGCTGCGGCGACCGGCGCGCCGATCGACGGCGCCGACGACGCACCTGCGCCGCTGCTGGTGCTCGCGCTGATGATGGGGCTGCTGCTGGTGCTCGGCGCGCTCTGGGCCGCCGTGCACTGGGCGGGCTTTGACCCGCCGTGGCTGCAGCGCTGGCGCCACGCGTCTCACGAGGCCGGCTGGCGCGCCTCGGCTGCCTGGTCGGAGTTCACCGACTGGGTCCGCCTCGGCCGTTGACCGACGCCGTCGTCTGCCTTGTCACCGCTCCGCCCGAGCGGGCCGAGGAGATCGCGCTGGCGATCCTCGAGCCACGGCTGGCGGCCTGCGTGAACATCGTCCCGGCGGTGCGCTCGCTGTACTGGTGGGAGGGCGAGCTGCAGCGCGACGACGAGGCATTGCTGGTGATGAAGACGACAGCCGAGCGCGTCGACGCGCTGCGCGCCGCGCTCGACGTCGCGCATCCCTACGACACCTTCGAGCTCGTCGTCCTTGACGTCAGCGCAGGAAATCCACCCTATTTGCGGTGGATCTCAGAGACCGTTCGCTGACGCGGGTTTTCCGTCCTCGACGCCTGCCAGATTAGCTGGCCCGCCGAACCCGGCTTCTACACTGAGGAGAGACGATGGACGTCCAGCAGACCGCACTCACCAACGATGTTCAGGCGGGTCAGGCCCTGCGCGTCCGCCGGCTCTTCACGACGCCGGGCGTGCATCCGTTCGAGTCCGTCGAGTGGGAGCTGCGGGACGCCCGCATCGGCCACGGCGACCGCGTGTCGTTCGAGCAGCCCGACGTCGAGTTCCCGACCACGTGGTCGCAGAACGCGACGAACATCGTCTCCCAGAAGTACTTCCGCGGCCAGCTCGACTCACCCGCGCGCGAGCGCTCGGTCAAGCAGATGATCGGCCGCGTCTCGGGCACGATCGCCGACTGGGGTCGTCAGCGCGGCTACTTCGCGACGGCGGAGGACGGCGACACGTTCGAGGCCGAGCTCACCTACATCCTGTTGCACCAGATGGCGGCGTTCAACTCGCCGGTCTGGTTCAACGTCGGCTTCGAGGAGCAGCCGCAGTGCAGCGCCTGCTTCATCCTCAGCGTCGACGACACGCTCGACTCGATCCTCGACTGGAACACCAAGGAGGGCCGGATCTTCCGCGGTGGCTCGGGCTCGGGCATCAACCTCTCCGACATCCGCGGGTCGATGGAGCCGCTCGCCAAGGGCGGGACGGCCTCCGGTCCTGTGTCGTTCATGCGCGGCGCCGACTCGTGGGCCGGCACGATCAAGTCCGGTGGCAAGACCCGGCGCGCGGCGAAGATGGTCGTGCTCGACGTCGACCATCCCGACATCCGCGAGTTCATCTGGTGCAAGGCCAAGGAGGAGGACAAGGCCGCCGCGCTGCGCGACGCCGGCTTTGACATGTCGATCGACGGTGACGGCTTCACCTCGATCCAGTTCCAGAACGCCAACAACTCCGTCCGTGTCACCGACGCGTTCATGCAGGCCGTGCAGGACGGCGCCGAGTGGCGCACGATCGCCCGCACGACCGGCGAGCCGATCGGCGACGCGATCGACGCGCGCGAGCTGATGCACGAGATCGCCGAGGCCGCGTGGCGCTGCGCCGATCCCGGCGTCCAGTACGACACGACGATCAACCAGTGGCACACCTCGCCGAACTCGGGCCGGATCAACGCGTCCAACCCCTGCTCGGAGTACATGCACGTCGACAACTCGGCGTGCAACCTCGCCTCGCTGAATCTCATGAAGTTCCGCCGTCCCGACGGCACCTTCGACGTCGAGACGTTCGAGCACGCCGTCGACGTCGTCCTGCTGGCACAGGAGATCGTCGTCGGCCCGTCCTCCTACCCGACCGAGGAGATCGGCGTCAACGCGCGCGCGTTCCGCCAGCTCGGCCTCGGGTACGCCAACCTCGGCGCTTACCTGATGGCCGACGGCATGCCCTACGACTCGGACTCCGGGCGTGGCACGGCCGCCGCGATCACCGCGCTGATGACGGGCCGCGCCTACCTGCAGTCGGCGAAGGTCGCGGCCGCGATCGGGCCCTACGAGCACTACGAGGTCAACCGCGAGCCGCACAACAACGTGATGCGGATGCATCGCGATGCGTCCTACGCGATCCCGGACTCCACCTGCCGCGACACGGCGCTGCTCGCCGCCTCGCGGCGCGTGTGGGACGAGGCGGTCGACGCCGGCGACCGGCACGGCTATCGCAACGCGCAGGCGACGGTGCTCGCGCCCACCGGCACGATCTCCTTCCTGATGGACTGCGACACGACGGGCGTCGAGCCCGACTTCTCGCTCGTCAAGTTCAAGGAGCTCGTCGGCGGCGGTCAGATGACGATCGTCAACGGCACCGTGCCGCTGGCCCTGCAGGAGCTCGGCTACGCCGACGAGCAGGTCGAGCAGATCGTGGCGCACATCAACGAGCACAGCACGATCGTCGGGGCGCCCGGCCTGAAGGACGAGCACCTGCCGGTGTTCGACGTCGCCGTCGGAGAGCGCGCGATCAGCCACATGGGCCACATCAAGATGATGGGCGCGGTCCAACCGTTCATCTCGGGCGCGATCTCCAAGACCGTGAACATGCCGTCGACCTCGACGGTCGAGGACATCGCCGACGCCTACATCCAGGCCTGGCAGCTCGGGATCAAGGCGCTTGCGATCTACCGCGACGGCTCCAAGACCGCGCAGGCGCTGCGCACCGACGCGCAGCTCGGCGCCGGCGCCGGCAGCGGCGGCGGGTTCACCCAGGAGCAGGTCGACGCGATCGTGCAAGAGGCCGTGAGCCTCGCCCGCGCGGAGGCCGTCGCCGACGCGACGGCGGCCGCCAAGGTCGCGGCCGGCGCGGTCGCCGAGCGTGCCGCCGAGAGCGTCGCCGTGCGCCGCCGGATGCCGCGCGAGCGCCAGTCGATCACGCACAAGTTCTCGATCGCAGGCCACGACGGATACATCACGGCCGGCAAGTACGAGGACGGCACCGTCGGCGAGATCTTCCTGACCGACATCGGCAAGGAGGGTTCCACCCTCCGCGGGATGATGAACTCGTTCGCGACGGCGATCTCGATCGCGCTGCAGTACGGCGTGCCGCTCGAGACGCTCGTGGAGAAGTTCGCCTACATGCGCTTCGAGCCCGAAGGGATCACCCAGAACCAGGAGATCCCGTTCGCGAAGTCGATGCCCGACTACATCATGCGCTGGCTGGCCTCGCGCTTCCTGGACGCCGACATCCAGGAGGAGCTCGGGATCCTCACCCCGGAGGTCCGCGCGCGCAAGATGGCCCAGGACGCGGCGATGAGCATGACGTCCTCGGACACGGCGTCGCCGGCGGCGCCCGAGGCCGCTGGCCCGGCGCCGGCGGCCGCGTCCCTGACCGACACGCCGCCGGTCGTCCCGGCCAAGCTCGTCGGCCTGGACCTCGGCCCCGCCTGCAACCAGTGCGGCGGCATGATGCAGCGCACCGGCTCCTGCTACACCTGCTCGAGCTGCGGCAACAACACCGGCTGCGGCTGAATTTCTCGCCAGCCGGACGTGAGAAACGGCCGCCAACGGGCGGCCGTTCTGCGTTCTAATCGACGCTGATGTAGCCCGTCGGGACGGTGCCGGCGAACGGTTTGAACCAGTTCTCGATGCGCTGGTCGGCGACGCCGAGCTGCTGGTTGACCGGGTCGTGCTCGGCCAGGGCGGCATCGAGCTCGCCTTCGTCCGCGCGCGAACTCAGCCTTAGGTTCGCCTGCTCGATGAGACGCACGGCGATGATTCTCCTCGGCAACGCAGCCGGCGGGCGCCCCCGTCGGACAGCCGCGCCGTCAGCGCGACCGGCGGCGGCCGCGAACAGGTTCAGCGCAAGCGCTTCGTCGACCGCCGCCGCGGGCGTCGAGGAACTGGCGTCCGGCCGCCAACAGCATCGGCGACCCGTTCTCGTCCAAGGCCGAGCTCCCTCGCCAGCGCTGCGATGTCGAGCCGCTCGCCCGCGGCCTCGGCCATACCTGCGTTCTGGAGAACGGTGATGCGCGTCGGGATGGTTTCGTCGTCGCTCATGTCAGGTCCTCGCCGGGCGGACGTCCGGCGGTGGTCATGGCCACGACGCTACAGGCAGGCGCCGTACGATCCACGGCGTGAGCATCGTCAAGATCAACGCCATCACGGTCGAGCGCAGCCGCTTCGACGAGTTCGCCGAGCGGTTCGCGCAGCGCGCCGGGCGGGTCGATCAGGCCGAGGGGTTCGAGGCGTTCGAGCTCCTGCGCCCCAACGACGATCGCGACGTCTGCCTCGTGCTGACGCGGTGGCGCTCGGAGGAGGACTTCCAGGCGTGGGTCGCCGGCCCGGACTTCGCCGCCGGCCACTCCCAGCACCGCGAGCAGGGGCCGATCGGCACGTCGAGCGAGCTGTGGTCGTTCGACGTGCTCGAGAGCAAGTAGCGCGCCGCGCGGGCTTGCCGGCCCGCCCGCCGCCACAGGACGACTTGAGGGGGTGTCCTCACGGATAGTGGCCAACAGGGGTTGGCCACTTCGCCGCAACACCCTCCCCTCGTCGGCCGCGACCGCGGCCGCGACGCGCGGCGCCCGGCGCGCGGGGTCAGCCGGTGATCGACCCCGGGTCGGCCGGGACGTCGACGGCGTGCTCCTGCAGCACGTCGAGTGGAACGATGTCCAGGGCCCGCTCGTGCGTCGAGGCGAGCACGACGTAGGCGGCGGCGCCGTCCTCGTGTGCGCGCAGCCAGTTGCGGGCGGTCACGCACCAGCGGTCGCCGGGGACGAGACCCGGGAACTCGTAGTGCGGCGCCGGGGTGGTGAGGTCGTTGCCGATCGCGAGCTGGTGCTCGAGGAACGCCGCGGTCACGACGGCGCAGATCGTGTGGCTGCCGACATCCTGCGGCCCCGTCGTGCAGCAACCGTCGCGATAGAAGCCCGTCAGCGGGTCGGTGCTGCAGGGCGCCAGCTCCCCGCCGAGCACGTTGCGATCGGTCACGTCACGCAGTATCGCGCCGTAAGGTTCCGGCGTGATGGCCCGCCGCGCCCGACCCGCGATCGTTCTCGCCTTCACTGTCCTGCTGCTGACCGGCTGCGGTGGCGACGGGGACGGCGGCGGCGCGGCCGCCGCGAAGGTCAACCAGGCGACCGCGGGCAAGCGCGTGTTCGCCGCACAGGGCTGCGGCGGCTGCCACACCTTCAGGGCCGCCGGGTCGACGGGCACGCAGGGCCCCAACCTCGACGACGCGAGCCCGAGCGTCAGCAAGGTCATCCAGCAGGTGAAGTCCGGCGGCGGGCTCATGCCGAGCTTCGCCGGAAAGCTCTCCGACGAGGAGATCCGCCAGCTCGCGGCGTTCGTCGGCGTTCCCGACGCCGCCGCCAAGGCCGTCGTCAAGCCGTTTAAGCCCGACGCCGTGCGCCTGGGCGACTGCGCCGGCAAGGGCACCGAATGCCTCGAGCAGGCGTTCGGCAACATGACCTACAACGACGGACCCAAGCCGGCGCTTGCAGCGCTGGGATCGCGCATGAACAGCGACACAGCGGTCGCCGGCGACTGCCACCGCATCGCGCATCGCATGGGTTCGGCTGCGCTCGCGCGCTTCAAGGACCGCGTCGCACCCGCGTTCGTCGCGGGCTCGCCGGTATGCGCCTCGGGCTACTACCACGGCATCATCGAGCGCGCCTTCCTCGGCAAGCCGATCAACCAGCTCGCGGCGGTCTCGCGCAAGCTCTGCGACGACGCCCAGATCAACCGCACGCCGTTCCTGTCCTACCAGTGCCTGCACGGCCTCGGGCACGGGCTGATGATCTACACGGGCTATGAGATGCCACGCTCGCTGAAGACGTGCGATCACCTGCAGACGCAGTTCGCCCAGACGTCGTGCACCGGCGGCGTCTTCATGGAGAACTTCAACTCCTCCTACGGCGTGCGCTCGAAGTACCTGCGCGACAAGGACCCGATCTATCCCTGCAACGCGGTCGCCGAGCGCCACAAGCCGTTCTGCTACCAGCTGGTCACGGCCAACCTGCTGCGCGTGACGGGCTATGACCAGGCCAAGACGGCGGCCGGCTGTCGCAAGTCCGAGCCCGACTGGGTCGCGATGTGCTTCGAGTCCTTCGGACGCGACGTCTCGGGCATCGCCCGCAAGGATCCCAAGCCGGCGCTTGCGAGCTGCCGGCTGGCCGGTAGGAACGAGGGCGACTGCATCTACGGCGTCGCGCGCGAGATCGTCAACTCCGACTCCGCCGGCGCCCGCGGCGGGCGCTTCTGCGCGCTGGCGCCCGCGGACACACGGAGGCGCTGCTACAACGGCGTCGGCTCGGTGCTCGCGGCGATCTACCCCCAGCCCGTGCGACTGCGCGCCGCCTGCCGCGAGGCCAGCGGCGCGCGCTACGCAGCCGCGTGTCGTCGCGGCGGCGGCCTGCCGAGCTGACGACCGGGGCGGCGGCTACGTTGCCGTCGTGCTCGCGTTCGCCCGTCGCCAGCCTTCGGCGGTCCTGCTTGGCGCGCAATTGGCGGCCGTCCTGCTGTACCCGTTCATGGAGGGCAGCGCCGGACGCTCGCTGTTCAGCCTCTTCGGCATCCTCATCCTCGGGCTTGTCGTGCTGGCCGTCCGCAGCTCACCCGCGCTGACCTGGGTCAGCGTGCTGCTCGGCGTCCCCGCGACCGTGTTGCTGCTGATCCAGGCGGTCAGCGGCAGCGACGACCTGCAGCCCTACTCGTCGGGGATCGAGGCGATCCTCTACTTCTACGCCGCCGGCGCGCTGATCGCCTACATGCTCGCCGACCACGAGATCACGCGCGACGAGCTCTACGCCGTCGGCGCGACGTTCACGCTGGTCGCGTGGGCGTTCGCGTACACGTTCGTCGCCATCCAGGCCGCTGATCCCGGCAGCTTCATCGCCGCGGTCGACGCCCAGGCCGACCGCAGCTGGATGGAGCTCTTGTTCCTCAGCTTCACGACGCTGTCGAGCACCGGGCTCTCAGACGTCGTGCCGGTGCAGCCGTTCGCGCGGTCGGTCGTGATGCTCGAGCAGCTCGCCGGCCTCGCCTACGTGGCGATGGTCGTCTCGCGGCTCGTCGGGCTGCTCGTCATGCACCGGCCTGGGACACGCTGAACGCGTCGACGCCGGTGAGCTCGGCCGACACCGTCCACAGGCGCGCGGCGGCGTCGGGGTCGACGGCGTGCGCGCGCACGCCACGGGGCGCCTCGGCGTCGGAGGTCGGCTCGGCGATGTCGCAGTCCTCGCAGTAGACGCCGCCGAGGCCGTCAAGCGACGGCGAGGTCGCCGCCCAGACGGACGTCGCCGCGCCCTGCTCGGGTGACTTGAACTGGAATCGCGACGTCGGGTTGCCGTCCTCGTCGATCCAGCCGGCGGCGACCATCTCGTCGCGCTCGAGGTGGCGCTGCAGCGGCGTCAGGATCCCGCCGGGGTGCACCGCGAACGCGCGCACGCCGGCCTCGTTGCCGAGTGCGTCGAGCTGCACGGCGAACAGGCTGTTGGCGCTCTTGGACTGGCCGTAGGCCGCCCACTTCTCATAGCCCTGCTCGAAATGGAGGTCGTCGAAGCGGATGCCCGAGCGGCGGTGCCCGATCGACGAGAGCTCGACCACGCGCGCGCCGCCGTCGGCGGCCAGCAGCGGCCAGAGCAGGTTCGTCAGGGCGAAGTGGCCGAGGTGATTGGTGGCGAACTGCGACTCCCAGCCGGGGCCGACGCGCGTCTCGGGATTGGCCATGATCGCGGCGTTGTTGATCAGGATGTCGATGCCGCGGCCGTCGGCGAGGGCTCGCTCGGCGAAGGCGCGGACGCTGTCGAGGTCTGAGAGGTCGAGTGCGTCGACGGTGACGCCGGGTAGCGGCGCGAGGACCTGCGTGGCGTGATCGGGACGCCGTGCGCCGACCAGCACCTCGGCGCCCGCGCGGGCAAGCGTGCGGACCGTCTCGAGGCCAAGACCGGAGTAGCCACCGGTGACGAGCGCATGGCGCCCGGAGAGGTCGATGCCGGCGACGACCTCGTCGGCGGTGCTGTCGCGGCCGAATCCCGAGTTGATCTTCTGCTGTGGGGTGCTCATGCCTTGAGCGTAGGTCTTGCAGCGCGCTCGAAGTCAAGCTGTCAACGTGCTGTCAATGGGGTGTTGGCGCAGCGTTGTCGTCGGGGCTCTCGTGCTGGGCGCGCTCGCGCTGCCGTCCAGCGCGGCCGCGCAGAGCGCGACGGGTGCGTGCGACGGGCTGAGCCCGATCGCGCTGCCCTGCGTCGCCGCGGGCAAGCTCGTCGACGCACTGGCCGCCGAATGCCGCCGCGCCGGCGTGCCCGACCGCCGCTGCACGCTGCCGCTGGGCCACGAGGTGACCCAGGCCGCACGCGACGCCTACCGCCGCTCCTGGGTCCACCGCGCCGCAGAGCGCCAGTACGCACTGCAGGACGCACTGCCGCTGACCCGCGCCCAGTGGATCGGCACGCACAACTCCTTCAACAGCCCGAGCGCCGGGCCGACGGTCTCGCACTGGGACTCCAACCAGCAGCTGTCGCTGAGCCAGCAGCTCGACGCCGACGTCCGCGCGCTGGAGCTCGACCTGCACAACCTCGGTGGCGTCCCGGTGGTCTGCCACGGCCAGGGCGCCGTCGGCTGCACGACCGAGCCGCCGCTGAGCGCGGTGCTGCCAGAGCTCACCGCGTGGCTGAACGCCAATCCCGGTCAGGTCGTGCTCCTCTATCTCGAGGACCAGCTCGGCGCGGACGCGGCGTACGCGCTCGCCGTCAAGCAGCTCGAGGACGCGTTCGGCACGAAGATCCTGCGCCCGGGCCAACGCGGCCCGAACGGCTGCGCGGCGTTGCCGCTGTCGCTGACGCGCAGGGCCGTGCGCGCCGCCGGCGCCCAGGTCGTGCTCGTCGGCAAGTGCGCCAAGGGTTGGGCATCGCTCGTGCACGATTGGAGCGACGTGCACGTCGAGAGCGGATCGACCGCGGCCTACCGGCCGTTTCCCGGGTGCGACGCGACCTACAAGCGCGATGTCTACGACGCCAAGCTCGTGCGCTATTACGAGGACTCCACGCTCGTCAAGGTGACGGTCGCGCCGACGACCCCCGCAAAGGATCCGGAGCTGCTGACACCCGAGAAGACCGCGGCGATGAGCGCTTGCGGCGTCGGCCTGTTCGGCTTTGACCAGCTGCTGCCCCACGACGGCCGCCTCGCCGCGACGATCTGGAGCTGGGCGCCCGAGGAGCCCGACAGCGATCGCGGCGCGTGCGCCGCACAGCGCGACGACGGCCGCTGGGCCAGCCGCGCCTGCACGGACCGCCTGCCTGCCGCCTGCCGCAGCGCCGGCGGCTGGACGCGCTCGGCGCCCGTCGTCTTCGCGGCCGCGGGGGCGGCCTGCGCCGCGACCGGCGCGCGCTTTGACCCGCCGCGCACGGGCTATGAGAACGCGCAACTGCACGCGCTCGCCGGCGCGTCCAGCACGTGGATCGACCAGGGCCCGCCGGCGCATGTGAGCGTGCGCTGCAGCGTCCGCGCCCGCCGCGCGCGCTGTCTCGTGCGCAGCACGACCGGCACGCCGGTCCGCGCCCGGCTGTCACACGGCGGCAGGACCGTCGCCCGCGCCGCCGCCACCGTCCGCCGCGGTCGCGCGACCGTCAGCTTCCGCCCGCGGCTGCGCCGCGGGCACTACGTCGTGCGGACGACCGTCGGCGCCAGGACCGTCACGCGGCGCCTGCGCCTGCGCTAGCCGAGGCGGACGCGCAGCGTCTTGAGCTGGTTGACGAACGGCGACTCGACGTAGCGCGGCTCCTCGATCAGCTCCATCTCCGGGAAGCGCGCGAGCGTCTCCTCGAACAGGATCGACAGCTCCAGCCGCGCGAGCGCCGTGCCCAGGCAGAAGTGCCGGCCGCCGGCGCCGAAGGCCTGGTGCTCGGGATTGCGTGTGACGCTGAAGTGGTCGGGATCCTCGTAGACGGACTCGTCGCGGTTAGACGAGACGTACCAGAGGACGACCTTGTCGCCCTTGCGGATCGTCTTGCCGCCGAGCTGGACGTCGCGCATCGCGGTGCGGCGGAAGTGCGCGAACGCCGGGAACATCCGCAGCGACTCCTCGACCACCCCGGGGATCAGCGACGGATCGTCGAGCACCTTCTGGCGCTCGACCGGGTCGCGCAGCAGCGCCTGCATCCCGCTGCAGTACGTCGCGCGGGTGCTGTCGTTGCCCGCCGCCATCAGCAGGAAGAAGCCCATCACGATCTCGTGCTCCTCGAGCTTCTCCCCGTCGAGCTCGGCGTGCACGAGCACGCTCGTCAGATCGTCGGTCGGATGCTCGCGGCGCTGGGCGATCAGCTCCTTGCAGCGCTCGAACATCTCGGGCACGTCGCGCTCCATGACGACCTCGATGCCCTCGGGGTGAAGCTCGGTATCGCCCGCGGTCATGATCGCGTTCATGATCCGGGCCCAGTCCTCGTCGTCCTTCTCGGAGATGCCCATGAAGCTGCCGATCACGCGCGCCACGACGGGCACGGCGACGTCGGCCATCAGGTCGGCCTCCTCGCGGCCCTCGAGCCGGCCGACGACCGCTTTGGCGATCGCCCGGATCTCGTCCTCGTGCTCGGCGATGCGCTTGGGCGTGAAGCCGCGCTGGAAGAGGCTCTTGAGGCGGTCGTGCTTGGGCGGGTCCATCCCGATGAACATCGCCTGGATCAGCTCCAGCGGCATGACCGAGTCGGTCAGCGCGGTGATGCCGAACGCGGAGGAGAACGTCTCCCAGTCGCGGCTGACGGTGTGGACGTCGTCGGCCGTCGTGACCGACCAGTAGCCCGCCTCCGCGGGGTACTCCTCGATCTTCTCGGTCCAGTTGACCGGGCACTGCCCGCGCATCCGCTTGAACTCGTCGTGCGGCGGGCCCTTGGCCCACGTGTCGAGCTCGCCGAGATGGAACTCCTGCTGCGTCGCCATCGCGCGAGGGTAACGCGCTTTGACAGGGTGTCAAGGGAGCGCGGACCGCAGGTCCGCGACGAGGTCCTCGGGCGCCTCGATCCCGCACGACAGCCGCACGAGATCGGCGGGCACCGCGGCCGCGGAGTCCTCGACGGACTGGTGCGTCATCGCCTGCGGCACCTCGATCAGCGACTCGACACCGCCGAGCGACTCCGCCAGCGTGAACAGCGCCGTGCGCTGCGCGATCCCGACGGCGTCTGCGTGGCGGAAGCTGACCATGCCGCTGAAGCCCGGCCAGCGAACGTCCGAGACCCCCGGTGCCGTACCCAGGAACTCGACGACCGCGGCGGCGCTCGCGGCGTGCGCGGCCATCCGCAGCGGCAGCGTGCGCAGGCCGCGGTGCACGAGGAAGCAGTCAAACGGCGCGGGGACGGCGCCGACGGCGTTCTGGACGAAGCGCAGGCCCTCGTAGAGGGCGTCGTCCTTGACGATCGCGGCCCCGCCGACGACGTCTGAGTGACCGCCGAGGTACTTCGTCGTGGAGTGGACGACGATGTCGGCGCCGAGCTCCAGCGGGCGCTGGTGCACCGGCGTGGCGAACGTGTTGTCGACGGCGACGAGCGCGTCGCTCGAGCGCGCCACGACCGCCGCGATGTCGACCACGTTGAGCAGCGGGTTGGTCGGGGTCTCGACCCAGACGAGCTTCGTGTCGGGCTCGATCGCGGCGCTCAGTGCCTCCAGATCGGTCTGGTCGACGAGCGTGTGGCGCAGGCCCCAGGACGTCAGCACCTTGTCGACGAGCCGGAACGTGCCGCCGTAGAGGTCAGCCGGAAGGACGACGTGATCGCCGGCCGCGCAGACGTGCGTGATGACCGCGTGCGCGGCCGCCAGGCCCGAGGAGAAGGCGACGCCACGGCCGCCCTCGAGGTCGCCGAGCGCGCGCTCGAGCGCGGCACGGGTCGGGTTGGCCGAGCGCGCGTAGTCGTAGTCCTGCACGAACTGCCCGACCGCGGCCTGGCGGTAGGTGGAGGTCTGGTGGATCGCCGGGATCACCGACCCGTAGGTCGGGTCGGGATCCAGCCCCGCGTGCACCGCACGCGTCTGGAAGGAGGTCATCGTGCCAGTGATTCGAGCAGGTCCGCGCGCGTGACGATGCCCGCGGGGCGCCCGTCGGCCATCACCATCAGCGCCTGGCGCTCGCCGGACAGCAGCAGGACCGCCTCGCGGACCGGGTCGGTCGCCGAGACCGCCGGCAGCGGCGCCTCCATGACATCGACGACGTCGGCGCTCAGCAGCGACGCGTCAGAGACGGCGTGGGCCAGCAGCCCGCGCTCCCCGACCGAGCCGACGATCGCCAGCGGGTCGTGCGCGGAGACCACCGGCAACTGGGAGACGCTGTGCTCGTGCAGCAGCGCGACGGCGTCGCGCACCTTCTGGTGGGTGTGGACGGTCACCAGCGACGGCAGCCCTGCGTGCTTGTGGTGCAGCACGTCGCCCACGGTCTGGTCGTCGGCGCGCTCGAGGAAGCCGTGCTCGCTCATCCAGGCGTCGTTGAAGACCTTGCTGAGGTAGCTGCGCCCGCCGTCGGGCAGGATCACCGCGATCATCGCCTCGGGGTCGTCGATGCCCGCGGCGACCTCGAGCGCGGCGTGCATCGCCAGGCCCGCCGAGCCGCCGGCGAGGATGCCCTCCACCTCGGCCAGGCGCCGCGCGGTGAGGAAGGAGTCCTTGTCGGACACGCGGATGTAGCGGTCGACCATCGCGGGGTCGAACGTCTCGGGCCAGAAGTCCTCGCCGACGCCCTCGACGAGGTAGGAGTGCACGTCGCCGCCGGAGTAGATCGAGCCGACGGGGTCGGCGCCGATGACCTCGATGTGCGGGTTGCGCTCGCGCAGGTAGCGCGCCACGCCGGAGATCGTGCCGCCGGTGCCGACGCCCGCGACGAGGTGCGTGACCCTGCCGCCGCTCTGCTGCCACAGCTCGGGGCCGGTCGACGCGTAGTGCGCGGCGGGGTTGGCCGGGTTGCGGTACTGGTTGGGCTGGAAGGCGCCGGGGATCTCCTCGGTGAGGCGGTCGGCGACGCGGTAGTAGGACTGCGGCGAGTCGGGCGACACGTTCGTCGGCGCGACGACGACCTCGGCGCCGTAGGCACGCAGCAGGTCGATCTTCTCCCGCGACATCTTGTCCGGCATCACGGCGATCACGCGATAGCCCTTGAGACGCGCGGCGATCGCCAGGCCGGTGCCGGTGTTGCCCGACGTCGGCTCGACGATCGTGCCGCCGGGGCGCAGCAGGCCGTCGCGCTCGGCGGCCTCGATCAGGTTGACCGCGACGCGGTCCTTGATCGAGCCGCCGGGGTTGAGCGCCTCGACCTTGGCGACGATCTGCGGCGTCAGTCCCGCGCCGATGCGCGACAGGCGCACGAGCGGCGTGTCGCCGATCGCCCCGAGGATCGAGTCGCGGATGTCGGTCTTGAGCTGGGTCTCGTTGAACGTCGCCATCCATCCAGTGTGCCAACTGTTCGCCATCTTGTCTTGAACTCCGAATAATCTGTCGCAATGGACCCGATTGACCGAAGGATCATCGAAATCCTTGTCGAGGACGCCCGGATTCCGAACGCCCGCCTCGCCGAGCTCGCCGGGATCGCGCCGTCGACCTGCCTGGCGCGTGTGCGCAGCCTGCGCGAGCGCGGCGTGATCCGCGGCTTTCACGCCGACATCGACCCCGCCGCACTCGGGCTGCCGCTGCAGGCGCTGATCGCGATCCGGCTGTCGGTGCACTCGCGCGAGCAGATCGAGGGATTCACCGACCATGTCCGCAAGCTCGACGCCGTGCTGTCGATCTTTCACATGACCGGGGAGACCGACTACCTGCTTCTGGTCGCCGCCAAGGACGCGCACGATCTCCGCGAGTTCGTCGTCGAGCACCTCGCCTCCGACCCCGCGGTCGCACACGCCCAGACGAGCCTCGTCTACGAGCACGTCCGCGGCCCTGGGGTCCTCGGGCTATGAGGGCAGCTTCCAGAAGTCGCCGTCCAGGCCGAGCCCCGTCAGCAGCTCCTGGCTGCGCGCGAGCGGCCGCGGCGCCCAGTCAGGGTCGAGGCGGTCGGCGTACCAGGCCTGGGCAAGGCGCCAGAGCTGGACGAGGTCGACGCTCGCGCCGGCGGGCTCGCCGGTGCGCGTGCACCAGTCCTCCAGCGCGGCGGCGCTGGAGAACGCGCGGATCGCCGTGCATGTCGCGACGACGTCGTCCCACCACTGCGCGGCGGGGCGCGGGATGCGGACGACCACCCCGTCAGCGTCGGGTGCGGTGTCGGGCGCGGCCGCGTAGCGCAGCTCAGCCCCGGTCGACGGGCAGCGCGTCAGGATCTCCAGGCGCTCGCCGAGCGCGGCGACGATCCCGAAGCTGTCCCAGGCGCAGCCGCCCCACCACATGCGGTCGTCGGCCGCGCGCACGACGAAGCCCATCGGCCAGGCCGAGAACGGATGCGCCATGCGGATCGCGTCGCCGGCGGTAGTGAGCACGACCGCGTGGGCGTCGTGCAGCTCGCGCAGGGCCGCGGTGACGGCCTCCTCGTCCAGGCCCAGCCTGACCGCGACCTCCGGCGGCGAGGGCGCGCGCCCTTCGCGCGCGAACGTCTCGAACACGTCGCGGCGGACGCGTCGGGCGGTGGTCGTAGCCCAGGTCATGGACGAATGATCTAGGACCCCGGTCGGCAGTTCGTCCAGGATCTGCGCCGTCGTTGTCAGTGCGACGCGGTGTCTCCGATCAAGCGGGCGTGCCCCGTGCTCTCACGATCCTCAGCTGTCTCGCGTGTCTCGGCCTGCTGTCGGCGCCTGCCACGCAGGCTGCTCCGGTGTCCGCGAAGAAGAAGACCGTCTGCAAGAAGCGCACCGTGCGCACCGCGGCCGGCAAGACCCGCACCGTCAAGCGCTGCTGGAAGGTCAAGGTCAAGGTGCGCAAGGCACCGGCCGCCAAGCCCGCCGCATCGACGCCCACCGCCCCGGCTGCCGCGCTGCCCCCCGCGCCCGGCGGCATCCGCGCCGACCTGCGCGAGTGCGCCAACAGGGAGCGCCGCAAGGTCGGGCTCGGGCCGCTGGGCGACGACCCAGCGCTCGACGCTGCCGCCCAGGCGCACGCGCTGGACATGAAGCAGCGCAACTACTTCGAGCACGACACGCCGGGCGGCAAGAGCCCGTTCGATCGCATCGACGCCGCGCTCGTGAGCCTCGGGAGCCTGCTCGGGCTCGACCGCCTGTCCACGTTCGACTGGATGGGTGAGAACATCGCTCGCGGCTTCGCCGACGCAGACGCCACGTGCGAGGGCTGGATGAACAGCCCCGGGCACAAGGCCAACATCCTGCGCCCGCAGTTCGACGCGATCGGCACGGGCTGGGTCGACGGCTACGCCGTGCAGGACTTCGGCGGGCGCGACTGAACCAGGTAGCGTCCGCGGCGATGCGAAAGCTCGCCGATGACCTCTGGCTGATCACGGGCTTCCCGCCCTACGCCATCAACTGCTACGTCGCGGGCGATGTCCTGATCGACGCGATGACCAGGCTCGATACCCGCCGGATCCGCAAGGCGGTGGCCGGCCACGCGCTCGTCGCCCACGCGCTGACCCACGCCCATCCCGACCACCAGGGCGCCTCGCACGCGATCTGCGCGGAGCTCGGGATCGCGTACTGGGTGCCCGAGCAGGACGTCGCGGCAGCCGAGAACCCGGACCTGATCCGCGAGCGCCAGCCCAAGCACCCGATCAACACGGTCTTCGCCAAGACCATGTCCGGTCCCGGCCACCCCGTCGATCGCGCGCTGAAGGAGGGCGACGAGATCGCCGGCTTCACGGTCCTCGACACGCCCGGGCACTCGGCCGGGCACGTCTCGTTCTGGCGTGAGGCCGATCGCACCCTGATCCTCGGGGACGTGCTCAACAACCAGCACCCGCTGCTCGGGTTTCCGCGCGGGTTGCGCGAGCCGCTGAAGATCTTCACGCCCGATCCCGACCGCAACCGCGAGTCGATCCGCCGCCTCGGCGAGCTCGCACCAGAGCTCGTCTGCTTCGGTCACGGCCCGCCGCACCGCGACGCGGCCGCGTTCAGCGCGTTCTGCCGCTCCGTCTAGCCGCTGGACCGGCGCGGGTCGAAGGTCAGCAGCCGGCGGCCGGAGGAGCCGAGCACGAAGCGCCGGCCGCTCTCGCGATCCAGCGGCGGCAGCTCGTCGATCACCCCGCGGTCGCGCGCGAGGCCGATCCAGCGCACGACGTCGCCGGGCTGCTCTTGGGCCGCCACGGCGACGACCTCGCCGAGCGTCAGTCCCAGCGGCGCGTCGCCGATCGCGTGCAAGAGGCGGTCGGCGGAGGAGAGGCGACGTTCGACCGGCGGCGCAGCGGGCTTCATGGGCTTGGTCTACCCGCGGCGTCGCTTCGCAAGCGCGCAGGTGTTTGCGAGCATGCCGCACGATGCTCGGCGCAATCCTCCTCGGCCTGCTGGCGGGCGTGCTCGCGCGCGCGTTCACCCCAGGCGACACCCCGCGGGGCTGCCTGCCGACGCTGGCGGTCGGCCTGCTCGGCTCGCTGGTCGGCTACTTCGTGTTCACCGAGGGCCTGGGCGTCGGCGATTCCGAGGCCCTGGACCTCGGCGGCCTGCCGGGGGCGGTGCTCGGATCGGTGCTCGTGCTGCTCATGCTGCAGGCCCTCGGGGGACGGCGCCGCTAGCGTCACCCGCGCGCAGCGCGACGGCCAGCGCGAAGCGCGTGTCGGCGTCCTCCAGCGCCGGGCCGAAGCGCTCGCGCAGGCCGGACATCCGGTAGCGCACGGTCTGGGGATGGACACCCAGCTCGGCGGCCACGCGCTGCACCTGCCCGGGATGGTCCAGCCAGACGCGTAGCGTCTCGAGCGCCCGCGCGCGGGCAGCGCCGCTGAGCTCGTCAAGCGGCGCCAGCACGTGCTCGGCGAGCTCTGCGGCGAGCGCGCCGTCGCCGGCGTCCAGCAGCAGCTCGAGCAGGTGGTCCTCGGCGATGACGAGCTCGCCGTCGCCGAGCTCGAGCCGGTAGGCGGCGCGCGCGCGCGCGAGGCTGTGCGCGGCGACGGCCGGAGCAACCGTCGGGCCGAGCGTGCCGCGGGTGCCGCGCAGCGCCGTCTCGATCTGGGCGCGGCGGCCGGGGGCGTCGGGGTCTGCGAGGAAGACGACCGCGAGGTCGTCGTCGACGCTGACGAGCGCGTCGGAGCCCAGCCGCGCCAGGGCGCGCTCGGCGCCGGGGTCCGCCACGATCGCGGCGACCGTGGCCGGCAGCGGCCAGTCGGCCGCCGCGGCGAGGTCGGCGACCTCCTCGGGCGCGACGTCGTCGCGGGCGAGCAGCCGCAACAGCGCGCGGCGGCGGCGCTCACGCTCGCCCGCGGCGCGCGACTGCTCCTCGGCGTAGCCGTCGACGGACTCGGCGCTGATCGCGTCGATGTAGGTGAAGATCGCGCTCGCGAGGGCGTAGAGCGTCTCGGGCTCGTGCCCCGCGGCGTGACCGGCCGTGACGAAGCGCTCCCAGGACAGGCGCGCACCGATGCGATACGCGCTGAGCAGCGCTCCGAGGCTGCGCCCGGCGCGCAGCTCACCGCGCCCGAGCGTCGCGTAGATCCCGCGCCGCGTATCCGTCGCCGCGGCGGGGTCGGCGATGCCGTCGACGAACCGCGAGAGCGCCCGTTCGATCGCGACCCGCACGACGCGCCCGAACTCGCCCTCCATCGGCCGCGCGTAGTCGGGCACCTCCTGACCGATCGCAGCGATGATCTGATCTGCGAGATCGGGCAGAACCGGACGCAGCGCATCGGCCAGGTCGGGCGGCAGGTCGCGCATCTTTGTCGCGAGCCTACAAGTTTCGGCGGTGGCGGCCGCCCACACGGGTCCCGCCCCGGGGCCCGGCGGGCGGCCGCCCCGCGACTAACTCGCGCCGACCCTCCGTGCACAGGCCGGCCAGGGCGCGGTGCCCTGGGATGCGAGCAGCTTGGATGCGAGGCGGTCCTGCTCCGCCTCGGGGGCGGCGGCGGGGTCGCCGCTGCCGCCCATCGCGCGCCAGGTCGCGCGGGTGAACTGGTACTTGCCGCGGTATTGCCCGTCGGGCGAGATCGCGGTCGGGTCACCGCCGGACTCGCAGAGCGCGATCGACTCGAGCAGCGCGGGTGCCCCGGCGCTCCTGGCGGCGGCGGCCTTGCGGCCTGAGGCTGCGGCGCCCTGCGGGGCGGAGGCGCCGGCGCTCTGCTGGGCGGCCGCGGCGATGCCCATCGCCTTCAGCGTCTGCGGGCCGATGACGCCGTCGACGATCAGGCCGTTGGCGCGCTGGAACGCGCGCACCGCGCGCCGCGTCTGCGGGCCGACGATGCCGTCCGCGCTGATCCCGAGGCGCTGCTGGACGACGGTCACCGCCCCGGCCGCACCGGGCGTGGCGGAGTTGTCGGCGAGGGCTCCGGAGGCGCCGACGACGAGCGTCAGCGCCGCGGCCAGCGAGGCGCGCTTGGAGCGCAGGATCCGGCGCCGGCGCAGCGCGGCGGCGCGGCGCTCCAGCGACGCCCGGGCAGAGCGCCGCCAGGCGATCGGATCGGCGAGATCGCGCCTACGCGCGGACAGCTGTGGGGGCACGAGCTACCTCCTTGGGTCGTCTCGGCGCCTACGGGGTTAGCTGTCGGGCTCGCGCTGGACGTGCGCTACGCCGCAATCTGCGGCGATTCGCCCCATGGCCAAAAGGCCTGTGGTTCCCCCGTTCCCCATCGCTCAGGGCAATGGGAACTCGGCGTTATGTGTCGTGCAGTCGCGCACCGTAGCGCACCCGTCCGATGGATGCAGTCTCACTGGGCGTTCGCCGGGGCGGCGCTACCGTGGTGCAGAACTTCTTAGTCGACGCGACGCAGATCGCGTGCTATCTTTGCACATGCAAAGGTTTTCCACCTCAAAGGATCTCGCCTCTCTCATGCCTTCCCTCCTGCTGATTCCCCTCGACGACACCGTCGTCTTCCCGACGATGGATGTCACGCTGCCCGTCGACGTCGGCGACGAGGACCGCGTCGTGCTCGTGCCGCGCCACGGCGACGACTACGCGAAGGTCGGCACCGTCGCCGTCGTGACCGACCGCGTGCGCCTCCCCGGTGGCGCACGTGGCGCCGTGCTGTCGGGCCTGACCCGTGGCGTCATCGGCGCCGCTCAGGCCGACATCCGCGGGCGACTGCTCGTGGACGTGACCGAGCACCCCGACGGCGAGCCCGTCGACGGCCGCACCCGCGACCTCGTGCGCGAGTACCGCGCCGTCGTCGAGGAGCTGCTCGAGCTGCGCGGCGACGACGGCCGCATCGCAGCCTGGGTCCGCGCGATCACCGAGCCCGGCACGCTCGCCGACACCTCCGGCTACGCGCCCGACCTGAGCTTCGAGCAGAAGGTCGAGCTGCTGGAGAAGCTCGACGTCACCGAGCGCCTCGAGCGCGCCCTGGAGTTCCAGCGCGAGCGCCTGACCAGCCTGCAGATCCGCCGCAAGATCCGCGACGACGTCGAGGACGGCGCGCAGAAGCAGCAGCGCGAGTACCTCCTGCGCAAGCAGATGGAGTCGATCCGCAAGGAGCTCGGCGAGGACGACGGCTCGTTCATCGACGAGTACCGCACGAAGATCGAGGACGCCGACATGCCCGAGCACGTGCGCGAGCAGGCCGAGCGCGAGCTCGGCCGCCTCGAGCGCGCCGGCGAGTCCGGCGAGGGCCAGATGATCCGCACCTACCTCGACTGGTTGATCGCGGTCCCGTGGGGCAAGTCCTCCGAGGACAAGCTCGACCCCAACGCCACGCGTGAGGTGCTCGACGCCGACCACGCCGGCCTTGACGACGTCAAGGACCGCATCGTCGAGTACGTCGCCGTCAAGAAGCTGCGCGAGGAGCGCGGCATCGAGGCCGACAAGAAGGCCGGCGCGATCCTGACGCTGATCGGCCCGCCCGGCACCGGCAAGACCTCGATCGGCGAGTCGATCGCCCGCGCGATGGGCCGCGAGTTCGTACGCATGTCGCTCGGCGGCGTGCGTGACGAGGCCGAGATCCGCGGCCACCGCCGCACCTACATCGGCGCGCTCCCGGGCCGCCTGGTGCGCGCGCTGCGCGACGCCGGGACGATGAACCCGGTGATCCTCCTCGACGAGGTCGACAAGGTCGGCGCCGACTGGCGCGGAGACCCCTCGGCGGCCCTGCTCGAGGTGCTCGACCCCGCACAGAACTCGACGTTCCGCGATCACTACCTCGATCTCGAGCTCGACCTGTCCGAGGTCGTCTTCATCGCCACCGCCAACCAGGCCGAGACGATCCCCGGCCCGCTGCTGGACCGCATGGAAGTCATCCGCTTCGACGGCTACACGACCGCCGAGAAGGTCGCCATCGCCCGTGACTACCTCGTGCCGCGCCAGCGCACCCGCAACGGCCTGCACGACGACGAGGTCGACGTGCCGCAGGAGATCCTGCGCACGATCGTGTCGGAGTACACGCGCGAGGCCGGCGTCCGCGGCCTGGAGCGCGAGCTCGGCACGCTGCTGCGCAAGACCGCGACGCAGATCGCGGCGGGCAAGGCGACGGCCCCGGTCGTCGTCGACCTCGACCTCGTCCGCGACGCGCTCGGGCGCCAGAAGGTCTTCCAGGAGGCCGCGGCGCGCACAGCGGTGCCGGGCGTGGCCACAGGCCTCGCGGTGACCGGCGTGGGCGGCGACGTGCTGTTCGTCGAAGCCAACGACATGGCGGGCCAGGGCTCCGGCGGCCTCACGCTGACCGGCCAGCTCGGCGACGTCATGAAGGAGTCCGCGCGGATCGCGCTCACCTACGTGCGCGCGCACTCCGACGAGCTCGGCATCGCCGACGACGCGTTCGCAGACCGCGAGTTCCACGTCCACGTCCCGGCCGGGGCGATCCCCAAGGACGGCCCCTCCGCAGGCGTGACGATGACCACGGCGCTCGCGTCGTTGCTGTCGGGCCGCCCGGTCAGGCACACGGTCGGCATGACCGGCGAGGTCACGCTGCAGGGCCGCGTGCTCCCGATCGGCGGGCTCAAGCAGAAGGTGCTGGCCGCGCACGCCGCCGGCCTGACCGACGTGATCCTGCCCGAGCGCAACCGCGCCGACCTCGACGACGTGCCCGAGGAGGTCCGTGAGCAGATGACGTTCCACCCGGTCATGACGATCGGCGAGGTCCTCGAGGTAGCCCTCGAACCATCCCGCGCCGCGGCGCCGGCCGCCGCCTAGGTTTTTCCCGCAGAGTGCGGGAGAAGAGCCGCCGGACGTTTGCCGTCCGGCGGCTGTCCTAGTGTCATGCGCAACGATCGTGGCGACCCGACCGTCCCACATCTACGCGAGCACCCTGAGCCGGCGTGACCGGGTCTGGGGACGCCATCGCCGCCGGCGCGTGAGCGCGCTCGCGACGCCGCTTGGCACGACCCTGGCGATGAGCGTCTCGGCCGTGCTCGGCGTCCTGATCCAGCACGTCGCCTGACGGCGATTCAGCCGTCCGGGCCGCGCCCGGAGCGCAGCCGCCGCAGCGTCTCGGAGCGGTGGGCGAGCGTGCCGAGCACGTGCCGCGGCGACCAGCGCCGCCTGTGCCTGCGCTCGGTGACCCAGCCGGCGCGCGCCCGCTCGAAGGCCGTCCGCTCGTGCTCGAGCGCGCTGCGCTGCTCCTCGAGCGCGGCGCGCAGCCGCTCGACGGTGGCGCGCAGCTCCGCCAGCTCGCGACGCTCGTCGATCCACGACGCGCGCTCGGCGTCGATGGCCCCCCGCTCGAGCACGATCGCCGCCTGCTCGCGCTCCCATTCGGCCTGCGCGGTGCGCAGCTCGCGCACCTGTGCCTCGAGCTCTGAAACGACCGGCGCGACGACAGGATCCGAGGAGGGTGTACTCGACATTTGCCAAGTGGATCACATCCCTAGACTGCCCGGCGTGGCATCCGTGACGGTCATCGGCTCCGGCCGCGCGTCGGCAGGGGTTGGCGCGACCGTCCGCCGGATCCGTGATGCGCTCGCCGCCGCCGGGGTCACCGAGGCGCCCACCGGCGCCGATGGCGCGGCGCTCGTGATCGTCGATCCGGCGGCGTGGTACGCCGAGCAGCCCGTGCCGCCGTCCGGCGCGAGCCTGGGCCGGGCGATCGCGGTCTCGCTCGCGCCCTACGGCACACCGACCATGCAGGACGATGCGCAGGTCGCCCGCCTGTTCGGCGCCGTCGCGCATCCGCAGGCGCGCTCGGCCGAGCACCTCGCCCGTCTCGGCTGCCGCGCACACCACGTGGCGCTCGGCTGCCGGGCCACCGCCGCGAACGCCGAGCGGCCGCTCGACGTCCTCAGCTTCGGGCCGTCGACGCCGCGGCGCCTGCGCGCGCTGGCGCGGGGCGCGGCCGTCCTCGATGACGTCCGCCACGCGCATCGCTTCGATGAGGAGCTGCCCGCCGAGAACGGCGACGCCCACCCGCTCGCGGTCGCACGAGTGCTCGTCGATATCGCCGCCGACGACGACGCGTCCGTGGATCCTGCGCTCTGGATCGACGCCTTCGAGGCCGGCACCGCGGTCGTGACCGAGCGTCTCGGCGCGCTGCCGGGCGAGCTCGAGCAGACGCTCGTGCGCGCGCCGCTCGAGACCGTGTTCGCCCGCGCGCGCGCGCTGGCGGCAGACCCCGACCGCGCCGCCGCGCTCGCCGCCGCAGGCCACGCGGCGCTCGTCGCCGTCGCCCCGCTTGACGCCATGGGGCACGCCCTTGGCGAGCTGCTCGAGCAGGCCGCCGGCGCAGCCCCGCCCCGCGCGGGCCACCGCCCGCAGCTCAGCCATCACGCCGCGCCCGCCGAGCGCCTCAGCGTGCGCGAGCTGCTCCAGCGCGAGCAGCGCAAGGCCGACGCAAACGTGCGCGAGGGGCTGCGCATCGTGCTGAGCGACGTGCGCCGGCTCGAGCGCCGCCTGGCGCGCATCGAGGGCGACGGCGTGCCCGACGAGACCGCGGTCGTGCACACACCGGCGCCGGCGCCAGCGGTCAAGGTCAGCGTCCTGATCCCCGCCTACAAGGCCAGCCGCATGCTGGCCGGCGCGCTGGAGTCGGTGCAGGCCACGGCCGCCGAGGACGGCGCACCGGCGCTCGAGGTCGTCCTCGTCGACGACGGCTCGCCCCAGGACGACGCCGCGACGGCGGCGCAGTGGGCCGGCGCGCACCCCCAGCTCGCAGTCACCGTCCTGCGCCATCGTTTCAACCGCGGGCTGGCCACGGCGCGCAACACGGCGCTCGAGCACGCGCGGGGGGAGCTCGTGCTGCCGCTCGACGCCGACAACGCCCTGCGGCCGGGCGGTCTGCAGCGCCTGCTCGGTGCTCTCCAGGACGACCCGCAGGCCGCGTTCGCCTACGGCCTCCTGCACGAGCGCGATGCCGGCGGCCCCGTCGGCCTGCGCGGCCTGTACCCCTGGGAGCCCGAGCGCCTGCGCTGGGGCAACTACATCGATGCGCTGGCGCTCATCCGCCGCGACCCGCTGCGCGAGCTCGGTGGCTATGCCGTGGACATGCCCGAGCAGGGCTATGAGGACTGGGACCTCTGGTGCCGCTTCGCCGAGCACGGCCTCACCGGCGCCTGGGTCCCGCAGCTCGTCGCGTCCTACCAGATCCGCGCGGACTCGATGAGCGCGGCGCTGCACCTGTCACACATCGGACCACTCGCGGACATGGTCGCGCGCCACCCCGCGCTGCTGGGATGAGCCGCCCGGCGATCGTCCTCTGCTCGCGCGAGCTGTTCCCCTTCGGCGGCGGCGGGATCGGCGCCTACGTGTCCGAGACCGCGCGGATGCTGGCGCCCGTCGCCGACGTCACGGTGCTCACCGCCGCCTGGTATCGCGACAAGTACCACGAGCTCAGCGCCCTCGGCGATCCGCGCGTGGACTACGGCGGGGCCGAGGTCGCGTTCGTCGAGGTGCCCGAGAAGTACGACCTCGGCGCGTTCTACTCGCACATGCACCTCTACTCCCACCGCGTGCTGGAGCGGCTGCGCGAGCTCTTCGGCCCGACCGGTCCCGACCTCGTCGAGTTCTCCGACTACCTCGGCGAGGGCTTCATCGCGACCCAGGCGCGCGGCAGCGCCGACCCGTTCCTCGCGGGCACGACGCTCGCCGTCCGCTTGCACACCAGCGCCGAGATGTGCGACGTCCTCAACGGGCACCTGGCCGGCGATCTCGAGGCCCGCATCACCCGCGAGCTCGAGCGCCGGACGCTGCGCGACGCCGACGTGATCGTCTACTCCGGCGGCGACATCTTCGGCACCTACGAGCGCTACTACGGCGACTGGCTCGCCCCGGCCGTGCGGATCCCCTATCCGATGCGCTGGCCCGATCCGCTGCCCGCCGGGCCGCAGATCGACGACGGCCCGCTGCGGCTGGTCTACGTCGGGCGCTGCGAGCGCCGCAAGGGCGTCCAGGACCTGATCGACGCGCTGACGTCCTTCACGGCCGACTGGCGCCTGACGGTGCTCGGCGGCGATACGGCAACGGCGCCGCTCGGGCACTCGATGCGCAGGACGCTGGAGCTGCAGGCCGCCGGCGATCAGCGCATCGCCTTCGAGACGGCGGTCGCTCGTGCCGAGCTTCCCGCGCGGATGCGCGACCACGACGTCGTCGTGCTGCCCTCGCGCTGGGAGTGCTGGCCCTACGTCGCGCTTGAGGCGCTCGCCGCCGGCATGCCGCTGATCGGGACCCCGGTCGGCGGGCTGCGCGAGATGATCAAGCCGGGGGTCACCGGCTGGCTGGCCCCCGCGACCGGCAACGACGGGCTGCGCCGGCTGCTCGGAGATCTCGTCGCCGATCCGTCGCGCGTGCGCGCGCCGCGCGATCCCCAGGCGGTGCGCGAGCACCTGCAGGCGCTCGCCGACCCCGACGCGTTTCGCGCGGGCTACGTCGAGCTCGCCGCGCGCGCGCCGCGCCGCGCTCCCGCGCGCCCCGCCGCCCGGCGCGACGTGCCGCTCGTCTCCGTCGTGATCCCCTACTTCCGCCTTGCGCGGTTCGTCGCGGACGCCGTGCGCTCGGCCTTCGCCCAGACCTATCCACGCATCGAGGTGCTGATCGTCAACGACGGCTCCTTCGACCCGGCCGATATCGTGCTCGCCGAGCTGGCGACGCGGTATCCATTGCGCGTGATCAGCCAGGCCAATCGCGGGCTCGGCGGCGCGCGCAACTTCGGCATCACGCAATCGCGCGGGCGCTACGTGCTGCCGCTCGACGCCGACAACGTGCTCGAGCCGACGTTCGCCGAGCGCTGCGTCGCGCTGCTCGAAGCCGACGCCGCGCTGGCCTACGTCACCTCGTGGAACCGCTACGTCGACGAGGACGGCGCGCCGTTTGCGCCGCCGCACGAGGGCTACCGCCCGGTCGGCAACTGGAGCGCGCTCGTCGAGGAGCGAAACGTCGCGGGCGACGGCACCGCCGTGCTGCGCCGCCGGCTCTTCGACACGCACCGCTTCAGTGAGGACCTGACGAGCTATGAGGACTGGGCGCTGTACCGCGAGCTCGCACGCGCCGGTCGCTACGGTCACGTGATTCCCGAGATGCTGTGGCGCTACCGGGTGCGCGAGGACTCCATGCTGCGCGAGGTCGGCCTGCGCCACGAGGAGCGCCTGGCCGGAGAGCTGGACGCGCTCATCCACGAGAAGGAGATCGAATGGGTGTCGAGGAACGGCTGAGCCTCGACGCGGTCAGCGAGCACACGCTGATCGCCGTCGAGCACCGCCACCGCTATGCGTTCGCGCTGCCGGCCTGCGCCGGCAAGCGCGTGCTGGATCTCTGTTGCGGCGTCGGCTACGGCTCGGGCATGCTCGCCGAGGTCGCGGCGTCGGTCGTCGGCGTCGACCGCGACGTCGCGGCCGTCGACACGGCGCAGGCGACGGTCGGCGCCCGCTCCGGCGCGCGCTTCGTGGCCGCCGATGCGCTGGATCACCTGCGCGCGCTCGAGCCCGCCGACGTCGACGTGATCGTCTGCTTCGAGGGACTCGAGCACCTGCCCGATGTCGACAAGGTCGCCGAGCAGCTCGTGCGCCTCGTCGGCGGCGGCGCCGGGCTGATCGCATCGGTGCCGAACGGCGCGACGTTCGAGGAGGACAACGAGTTCCACCTCACGGCCTTTGACCTGGAGTCCGCCAAGGCGCTGTTCGCCGGCCTTCCGGATGCCGTCTTCGCCTACCAGAACCACGCCGAGGGCTCGCTGATCCGCGGCGCCCGCGCCGAAGCGGTGCGCACGGAGCTGCAGCTCGACGGCGAGCAGGACCTCGATTGGGCCAACACCTTCCTGATCCTCGCGGGCGTCGACGACGAGTCGCTGCTCGCCGCCGCCGACGCGGCCATGCACCTGGCCGTCGCCCCGGTCAACCACCGCTACATGCGCGGGCTCGAGCAGGCCAACCGCGGCCTGCTGGCGGCCAACGCGCAGCTCTCGCGCGAGCGGCTCGGGCTCGGCGCCGCCGGCGCCGCCGGGGCGCAGCTGCGCCGCGAGCATGCGCTTGCGGCGACGCGCGAGGAGCGCGACGAGGCGCGTGCCCGCGCCGCTGCGCTCGCCGCGCAGCTCGCCGCGCTGCAGGCCGAGCGCGACGAGTACCGCCGGGCGTGGATGGCCGTGCGCTCGAGCCGACTGACGAACCTCGCCGCCCGTATCGCCGGCCATCGCTTCGAACGCCCATGAGCACACAGCTCTTCGACGACCAGGTCTGGCAGATGACGTACGGCGAGCGCGCTGCGATCGAGGGACTCCTCAGCGCGCTGAAGCCCGCGCTGGCGATCGAGATCGGCACCGCCGAGGGCGCAAGCGTGCGCCGGATCGCCGCGCACGCGGCCGAGGTCCACTCCTTCGACCTGCTGCGCCCGAGCCTCGAGCTGCCCGCACACGTGCACCTGCACACCGGCGACTCACACGCGCTGCTCCCCGAGCTGCTGGAGGCGCTCGCGGCGGACGGGCGCAACGTCGACTTCGTGCTCGTCGACGGCGACCATTCGTCGGAGGGCGTGCGCGCAGACGTCACGGCGCTGCTGGCCTCGCCGGCGATCGCCGAGACCGTGATCGTCGCGCACGACACCGCCAACGACCGCGTCCGCGCAGGACTGGATGCCGTGCCCTACGGCGCCTACCCGAAGGTGGTGCACGTCGACATGGACTTCGTCCCCGGGCACCTCGGGCGCGACCGCTTCCCCGGTGAGCTGTGGTGTGGGCTGGGCCTGATCGTGGTCGGCGCGGACCGCTCTGCCTATGGTACGGAGCCGGCGGAGAAGGGCTGGCATCACCACGGCGGCGACCTGCTGTCGACCGCACGCGACGTGCTCGGCGGAAGACCACCCGACGACGGGCCCCGCGGGCACGATCCGCGCGCGCGCCAGCTCTCCGACGCGTACCGCCACATCGACGTGCTCGAGGCGCGCGTCGCCGAGCTCGGCGCCGGCAGCGCGCAGCGTGAGGCGCAGCTCGCTGCGCAGGTCGAGCACCATCGCGCGCTCGTCTCCGATCTGATGACGTCGGTGAGCTGGCGCGTCACGGCGCCTTTGCGCGGCGCAAAGCGCGCGGCCGGCTGGCTGCGGCGCTGATCAGCGCTCCAGGCGGCGCTCGAGCTCCTCGATGCGCTCGCGCAGCTCGCGCTCGACGAGCGTCAGGCGCTCGCCCTGCTGGTAGAGCCCGAGGCGCAGCATGCGCTCACGGCGACTCGGTTCGTCGGAGGCGTCCGGGGCCACCGGTGTTGCGGGCGCGGGCTCGGGGCTCGTCGCCGGTGCGAGCGGCGTCACCGTCGGCACGTCGCCGCCGGTGCGCTCCAGCACGACGATGTCGTGGCCGCCCCACGACCCGGGCGAGAGCAGCGCGCGCACCGAGAAGAACGTGCCCCAGTGCGCGTAGACGTACCACGGCGCGTGGTAGGTCGAGTGGTAGTAGGGCGGGTGGACGCTGCCGACGTAGCCGTCGTCCTCGATGTAGAGGATCCCGCGCTCCTGCAGCGTGCGCACGTAGGGCGCGGGATCGTCGCCGCCGCCGGCGAGGTCGCGCAGCATCGGCGCGATCATCGTCTCCCCGTGCACGGTCAGCAGCAGGATGCCCCCGGGCCGCACGACGCGCTGCAGCTCGGCGAGCCAGAGGTCCTGCATGCGCTCGTCGAGGTGGGTGAAGACGCTGTGGTTGATGACGAGGTCGAAGTGGCCGTCCGCGAACTCGAGCGGCGGCTCCTGCGGGCCGACGTGCCACTGTGCGAACGGCAGGTGCGCACGGGCCCACCCGATCGCGTCGCGGTCGATGTCGACGCCGTGCAGCTGCACCGCCGGCGCCAGCGCGCCGAGCAGCCCGAGCGCGCGGCCCGGGCCGCAGCCGAAGTCCAGCAGCCGCGCGAACGAGTCAAAGCGCCGTCCGACGGCAGCGAGCGCCCGCTCCTGGGAGCGCAGCGTGATCTCGCCGTAGGCGTGCCACGTCGAGCGCACCTCCTCGGCCTGGTCGGGACCGAAGTGCGGCATCACGCGGCCGATCAGCTCGTCGGGCGGCAGCGGTGGCAGCGGATCGGGGAGCGCGATCGGCATCGCGACAGTCTGGCCGATCACCAGCCGGCGGCGCGTCTTTGCCCGGCCTGCGGGTCGGGCGCGCCGGCATAGCCGACGTAGGTGAGACAGCCGCCGCCCTCGATCCCGAGCTCGAGCTGCTGGGCGCCCTGGTCGAGGCGGACGGTCGCATGCCACGGCGGCACGTCCTCGATCGGCGGCTCGGCCACCGGCGCGAGCACGCCCGCAGCGGTCCGAACGCGCAGCACCTGCGCGGGCGCGGCGGCCATCAGCCCCACGTGGAGCTCGTCGGTAGCGACCGGCAGCGCGACCGGCAACCACGCGCCCGGGCGCAGCTCCACGCGCCCGTCGGGGAGCATTGCCGCGCCGGCGACGTCGTGCTCGAGTCGCAGCTGCCAGGGACGCACGTGGACCACCGGCTCTGTGCGCGGTTGCATGCTGAGGATCATGTCCAGCCACGAGCGCGACCAGCACGGCGGCAGGTCCGGGCGCCAGACCTCGAGCGTCTGGGCGAGGTGCAGCTCCTCGCCGCGGACGGGCCGCGCGGGATACAGCAGGCGGTGGTAGCTCGACGCGACCGTGTGGGAGGCGAGGTCCTCGAAGACGAGCTCGAGCTCATGGAAGGACACGCCTGTGCCCCAGCGCGTCAGCGCTGTCGGCACGTCGTCTGCTGCCGCGACGGCGTTGACGAAGTCCTCGCGCGGTGAGCGGTCGTAGTAGCGCGCGGCGAGTCCGGCGGGGAGCGCGTGCAGGAAGAGCATCTGGCCGGTGTGATGGTCGATCGGCGTGAGCCGGTTGGGCGACTCGCAGATCACGATGTGGCCGTCGGCCCGCGTGACCTCGCGCGCCAGCGCGAGGACGTCGAGACGCTCGCCAAGCGTCAGGTGCTCGAGGACGGCGTAGAGCAGGAAGACGTCGATCTCCCCCGCATACGCGCGAACGCGGTCGAGGATCTCGTCCTCCGCGGCGAGGACGAGCTCGACGTTGCCGAGGCCGCGACGGGCGATGTGCTCGCGGCCCATGGCGATGCCCTCCGGGTCGATGTCGACCCCGACGTGCCGCGCGGCGTGCGGCGCGATCGCGCAGGCGACGGCACCCTGACCGCAGCCGTACTCGAGGACGGTGCGCCCTGCGAGCGGCGCCGTCTCCTCGATCCACGGGAGGAGACGGGCGCCTGCGATGTCAAACCGAGCGCGCCATTCGGGGTGCTCGGACAGACGCACCCCCGACGATCAGCGCGACTTCACGGTGAAGGTGATCCGGCGCACGTTGCTGCCGGCCTTCAGCGTGAGGCGGTAGTTGCCCGCCTTGAGGTTCTTGCTCGGGAACTTGCGCGTGAACGTCACGCGGTTGGCCCCGGCCTTGCCGCTGACGCGCCTGCTCCCCTTGACGCGCGAGTAGTACGTGCAGGACTTGCCGCCGCGGTTGGCGCGCGAGGGCTTCTTGCAGGACTGCTTGCCCTTCTTGCGCCCCTTGAGCGCGCGGTCGACCGTCAGCGTCACCCGGGCCGCCTTGTTGAGCGTGAAGCGCAGCGACGCCTTGGTCCTCGGACGCAGCGTGCGCGGCGACAGCGACGCCGCCGTGAACTTCACAGCCGGTGGCGGCGGTGGCGGCGGTGGTGGTGGCGGCGGCGGCGTCCCGGTCGGACCGAAGCCGTTGTGACGCGTGACGAAGCCGGAGTTCGCCAGGAACAGGTCGTCGCTTGACGTGCCGCCGATGAAGATGCTGCCGTCGAACGTGACGGCGGCCGCGAAGCCCTCAGCGAGCGCGGCGCCCTGCTGCGTGAGGACGCGCCCGCCCGGGCCGACGCTGGCGTCGAGTTGGCCGGCAGGCGTGATCGCCCACAGGGCCGACGACTTCTGGCCGGAGTCTGCGAATCCGCCGGCGCCGACGATCGTCCCGCCGCCGGCGATCACGACGCTGTTGGCGCCGATCGGTGCGCCGCCGTTGTAGTTCGTCGAGGCCTCGGGCGTAAGCACGCCGCCTTCACCGAAGCTGCCGTCAGGAGCGCCGTTGGCGTCCAGCCGCGCGAACAGCGCGAAGGATCCGGTGTCGCGGAGGTCGGCACCCGCGCCGACGATCCGCCCGGAGGCGTCGATTGCGACGCCCGAGAACGTCGAGTTCGCGCCACCCTTGGGGTGGAAATAGAAGTAGGCGCCGTTGCTCGCGAACCCGGTGTCCAGCGAGCCGTTGCTGTTGGCACGGCCGATCAGCGCGTTTGGCACCTGCAGGTCGGGGATCTGCTGCCCGGCGAAGACGATCTTGCCGTCGGCCTGCACCGCGATGCTCTTGGCCTGGGAGTTGCGGCCGAGGTCGATCTGCGCGGTGCCGCCGTTGCCGAAGCCGCCGTCCAGCGTGCCGTTGGCGTTCAGGCGCACGAGCGTGAGGCGCTCGAAGCCGTCGCCGCCCGGCGAGCTGCCGCCGACGACGATCTGCCCGGACGGTGTCACCGCGACCGCGTTGACGGTGACGCCCGGCAGCGCCTGGGCACCGCCGCTGCCGAAGCTCCCGTCGACCGAGCCGTCGCTGTTGAGGCGGCGCACGACGCCGCTGCCATCGGTGCCGCCGACGATGATCTTGCCGTCGGCCTGGATCGCCACGCCCCGCGCGATGCCGTTGCCGGCGCCGAACGGCGTCGCCGCGATGCCGGCTGCGGCAACGCGCTGTACGAGCATCGCCGGCCCGGCGGTGCCGACGGCGACGACGTTGCCCGACGGCTCTGCGGCGACGCCGAGGACGGACGTGCCGATCTTCGCGGTCGGGCCGGCCTCGCCCACCGCGAGCGCCGCCGACGGGAAGGTCACAGCACACGCACCCAGCACCACGACCAGCCGCCGGAACCCACCAGGAAGGACGCTCATGGGTCCAACCGTATACCACCGCTCGCGTCCGAAACCACCGCCGGCGGACGACCGTCGGGGTCAGCGCTTGTAGCGGCGGAAGGCACGCAACCCGTTCGGCGTCCCGATCCCCGTGGGCCCGTCAAAGCCGGTCCCCGCCTCGCAGATCGGCTTCTTGCACGATCCGTTCGTGCCCGTGCGGATGTCGCGCAGGCCGCCGCGGCGGGCCCGGAAATTGGTGTACAGCTGCGCCGGGGCCGACGCGCCCTTGGGCACGCCTCCGGCGAGCGCGAACACACCGGCGATCAGCGGCGACGCGAGGCTCGTGCCACCGACCTCGCCCCAGCCGGTGTCGCCGCCGACGGGCGTCGAGGTGTAGACCTGCGCGCCGGGCGACGCCGCCGCGGCGACGTCGACGAAGCTGCGGTGCTTGCCGCAGCCGACCGCGGCAGCCTCGCGCAGCTGCCAGCTCGGCGTCGCCGTGAACGTCGCACAGCCGCTCGTCGTCTTCGCCTGCGAGCCCTCGTTCCAGACGGCCTCGCGGCGATAGCGGCCGCTGCTGTCCAGGGTCAGCCGCGTGCCGCCGACGCCGACCACGCCCGGCAGCGCGGCGGGGTAGAAGCCGCCCTCGAAGTAGCCCTGGTCGCCGGTCGCGGCGGTGATCACGACGCCCGGGTAGTTGTACGCCTTGCGCCCACCACCGGGGTCGGCGAGCAGGAACGTGGTGACGACCTCGGTCGCCTTCAGCCTGACGGCCGTCGCCACTGCGGCGTTGAGGTCATGGCGGCTGTCGGAGTCGGCCTCCACGAGCAGGATGCGGCAGTTCTGGCAGACGCCACGGGCGGTCTGCACGCTCAGCACCGACTCGGTGACCCACTGTCCGTTGGTCGGGTCCTTCGACGGCAGCGGGGACGCGTCACCGCGCTGGTTGACCTTGCGAAAGCAGCCGCTGGAGACGGTGCAGGCGGGGATCTTGAAGCGCCTGCTGAACGTCGCGAGGTCGGCCGCGGCCGTCGGCGTGTCGTAGGGAACGACGATCGCGATCGTCTGCAGGAACTTCGTCGTCTTGGGCAGCGCGTAGGCGCGATGGATCTTCGCGGGCGTCAGGCCGGCGGCGTGGGCCGGAGCGACGACCAGGGCTGTGCCGAGCAGCGCGCCGGCGACGGCGCGCGCTGCGCGGCGGCGAACGGTGCTCATCACTTCTTGACGTTGAAGATGATCTGGGTGGACGAGCCGCCGGTCGCGCGCAGCGTCAACCGGTAGAGGCCCGGCTTGAGCGTCCTGTTGGCGAACCTGCGCGTCAGCGTCACCTTGTTCGTTCCGGCCTTTCCTCGCTTCACCAGCCGGCTGCCCTTCAGGCGTGCCAGGTAGGTGCACGGCTTGCCGCCACGGTTCTTGCGGGACGGCAGCGAGCAGCGGACTCGTGACGTCTGGCGCCCGACGCGCTGGATGTCGAGCATCAGGCGGACGCCCGCGTTCTTGGAGAGGGTGAACGTCAGCGCCGCGCGCGTCTTCGAACGGATCGTCGACGGCGACAGCTTCGCGCTGTCGATCTGGGCGCGGCCGGTGTTCAACGGTGGCGGCGGCGGGGGCGGCGGCGGCGGGGGCGGCGGCGGCGGTGGGCGGCGGCGGAGGCGGCGGCGTCGCGCCACACGCCTGGCCTGCGGGGCGCGCGCCGAAGCCGTCGAAGCGCGTGACGAAGCCAAGGCCGTTGGCGTCGCCGCCGGTAAAGAGGCTGCCGTCGGCCGTGCTCGTCAAGCCGAACGCGTTGGCGTTCGCGATGCGCACGAGGCCGCCCGAGGCTGCGCCGAGGTCGAGCGCGCCCGCCGGCGTCAGGACCCACAGCGCGGCGTCCTTCTGGCCGGAGTCGGCGTAGAGCCCGGACGCGACGATCCGGTCGCCTGCGGCGATCAGCACGGACCGCGGTCCGATCGCGTCGCCGCCGACGTAGTTCGTGGCTGCCGGGGCCGAGCTCAGGCCGCCGCTGCCGAATCCGCCGTCGGGAGCGCCGGCGCTCGAGAAGCGGGCGAAGATCGCCTTGATCGATGTCGCCTGGACGTCGGTCCCGGCGACGACGATGCGGCCCGCGGCGTCGATCGCGACGGCGTTGAACGCGGCGTTCGCGCCACCTTCCGGGTGGTAGTAGAACTGGACGCCGCCGCCGGACGCGCCGCCGGGCAACGCGCCGCTGCCGAAGCCGCCGTCCTGCGACCCGTCGGCGTTGACGCGCCCGACGAGGCCGTTGGGCACCTGCAGACCGGGAATCTGCTGGCCGGCGAAGACGATCTTGCCGTCACCCTGCACGGCGACGCCCCTGACCTCAGACGGCTTGTCGAGGTACGCGAGCATCCTGCGCCCGTTGCCGTTGAAGGAGCTGTCGAGCGCGCCGTTTGCGGCGACGAGACGCGCGAGCGCGCCGCGGTCGTGCCCGTCCTCGCCCGTCCACGTGCCGCCGACGACGATCTGGCCGCACGGCCCGACCGCGACGGCGTTGGCCTGCTTGAGATCGGGGATCGGCGCGGTGCCGCCGTTGCCGAAGCCCGCGTCGGGCGTGCCGTCGCTGTTGAAGCGGCGGACGACCACGCCGCCGTCGTTGCCGGCGACGACGATCTTGCCGTCGGCCTGGACGGCGACGCCGCGCGCGACGCCTGAGCCGGCGTTGAACGCCGCGCCCGGGGCACCCGCCGAGCTGACCCGCTGGACGAGCATCGCCGGGCCGGCGCTGCCGACCGCGATGACCGAGCCCGACGGCTCCGCGGCGACGGCCTTGACAGACGTCCCGACGACGGCGGTCGCGCCGACCTCACCGCCGGCAGACGCGCCCGCAGGCCACGCCAGCACGACCACGCCAAGGGCTACGCCAGCCCGCCGGACCCGCCGCAAGTTCAAGCTCATCGCGGCGGACCGTAGCAAGGAGCCCTGGGCCGACATGGGCCCACTGGACGAGTTGGCAGCCCGCAGACAGTGGGTCTGAAGGACGGCGATGCGGTGACGAGACACACCCGTGGGACACCCTGCGGGGACGAGAGTTGCGGCCCGTCGAACGGCTGCCGGGCGAGCGGCCGATTCCCGCCGCCCGCAAGGGGCGGCGGGAACCAGAGCCGGGCTACTTCGTGCGCTTCATCGCACGGCGGACGGCCGCGCGCTGCTTGCGCGTGAGAGCACGCTGACGCTGCCCGTGGCGTTGTAGGACACCGTCAGCGCTTCAGGCGCCGCGGTGAAGCCCGTCGCAAACGCGCCGGCGTCGCCGCCGGTCGGCAGGCCGCCGGCCGTGCTCGGGCCGCCGGCGCCGGTCACGGCACCCGTTGCCGAGCCACCGCAGATCTGCGCCTCGTGCGTGAAGGACGGGCAGATCGCGCAGGGAACGCGCACGGTGTTGCCGACGCCCAGGCCGCCAACGACCGCGGGAACACCGCCCGGGGCGATCGCCGTGAACAGACCCGACAGCCCGAGGACGAAGTTCGCCGTGGGTCCGACGGCGCTGAGCACCTGGTCGTACTGGTAGTCGACCTAGCTGCCGTCAGCCGCCACGTTCACAGCGACGAGGTCGGGAGCGTCGGTGAAGCCGCCGTTGCCCGGGCGCGCCGCCGAGCGCAGGTTCCCGAGCAGGGTGCCAGAACCGCCTGCCTTCGCGACGACCGCGCCGATCACCGAGTAGGCACGCACGACGTCGGTCAGGCTGCCGGCCGGGAAGTTCACCCGGACGGTCAGGCCGTCGCTGGAGACCGCACGCTCAGCCGCACCGGGGATGCTCAGCACCTCGGCGCCTGCGGCAGGTTCGCGACGAACGACGTGTTGGTCGGGCTCACCGCGCCGACGCGCTGGTCGTAGGTGAAGTCGATCGTCGACGCGGCGTTGTCGACCGTGATCCCGGTGAGGTCCGGGCCGGCGCCGAAGCCACGCGTGCCGTTGTTGGTCTTCGAGCCGATCAGCGCGGTCGCGTCGCGGATGCTGCCGAAGCCGTTCGACGACACCGCAGAGCCACCGCCGTCGGAGGCCGAGCCGTCCGAGCCGTCGGCCTGCACATAGGTGTACTGCGTGGCGTCGCTGTCGGGGAACACGGATCGGCGCAGTTGCTCGTCGAGCTGGTCGCCGACGACGCGATCATTTTCGGCCCGGTGAGGGCTCGGGTCCCCGAAATCCGGTCTGAGCCAGGCCTGGTGCGGGATATCTGTCGCAGAACGAGCGACGCCGCGACCTCTACAACGGCCGCGGCGTCACACCGTCTATTCGTCCAGTCACACCCCAAAACGGGGTGCAACCGGACGGACGTCCTACCGGCGCTTGGCTGCGCGGGGCAGCTTGCGGAACTTCTTGTTGGTCTTGGCCGCCGGAGCGGTCGGTGAGATCACCTGCGGGCGGTTACCGAGCGGCCCGAAGTTGATCACGTCAACCTCGACCGCGTTCTGCTGCAGCAGCAGCGAGCGCGCGCCCGTGAGCGTGCCGGCCGGGAACGTCACGTCAGCCGTGATCTTGCCGGCCGTCGGGCTGCCCGTGCCGGTCACGTTCAGCGCGCCGGCTGCGATCTGCGAGCCCTGGTCGTCGATGAGCTTGAAGTCGTTCTCATCGGCGTCCTGCCAGCGCTGGTCGAACAGGATGTGCGCAATGTCCGTGGCGTTGTCAAACGACACCGTCAGCGCCTCCGGACCGAGCGTGAACCCGGTCGCGAACGCACCCGCGTTGCCGCCGGCCGGCAGGCCACCGGGCGTGCTTGCGCCACCGGCACCCGTCACGGCGTTGCCGTTGGTCGAGCCGGAGACCCAGTACTCGTTCTCCTGCTCGCCGCTCGGCGTGAACACGGCACGCACCGTGTTGCCGACGCCGGCGCCGCCGACGATCGACACCGACGCGGGCGTGTCCTCCACCGCGAACGACTGGTGGATCTCGAACGCCGCGGCGCCGCCGGGGATGCCGGTCAGCACCTGGTCGAACTGGTAGTCGACCGTGGAGCCGGACGCCGACGGGGTGATCGCGACGAGGTCGGGAGCGTCGGTGAAGCCACCGCTGCCCGGACGTGACACCGAGCGCTCCATGTTCGGGTCATTGCTGGCCTTGGAGTCGACCGCGTCGTTGTCGACGAAGGCACGCACCGCGTCCTGGATGTCCGGACCCGCCGCGAAGTCCACGCGGACGGTCAGGCCGTCGGTCGAGAGCGCGCGGTGCGAGTTACCCGGAACGGCCGCGAGGGAAGGCGTCGAGGTGCCGCCCGAGTCGGTGTAGCCCCAGTCGTTCGCGGCAGTCGAGACCGATGCGGGCGCGACGCGCTGATCGAACGTGTAGTCGATCGTCGCGTTGGCGTTGTTGACGGTGATCCCGACGAGGTCGGGGCCGGTCGTGAAGCCGCGCGTGCCGTTGTTGGTCTTCGAGCCGATCAGCGCGATCGAGTCCATGATGTTGCCGAAGCCGTTTGTCGAGACCGCCGAGCCGCCGCTGTTGGGCGTCGTGCCGTCCGAGCCCAGGGCGGTCAGGTGCGTGAACTGGGTCGCGTCGTCGTTCGGGAAGACGGCGTCGGCGCAGTTGCTGGTCGAACGAGTCGCCGACGTCGCGACGATCTGGTCACCTTGGTCGTCGTCGTCGTACGTGCCGATGGAGAACAGTCCAGCCTGCGGGAGGCTGGCGATCGCCTTGTTGAAGCACGCACGCACGGTCGTCGTGTCGTCGACGGCGTTGGTGGACTGGACCGTCGCCGAGCGCAGGTCAGGACGCAGCGACGTGGTCAGCGCGTTGCCGCCACCCATCGCGGCGTTCGCGGCCACGGGTGCCAGAAGCGGCACTGCCGCGGCGACCGCGACGGCAATCGGAAGCGCCCGCAGACGCTTGGAGTTGACAGACATGAGAAACACGGGCCCCTTTCAGTGGGCGGTAAATCACACGGTGGACGGCCGACGGCCATCCGATTCGACCGGAGTTTTACCAGAACGTTGGACAAATACTGGACATCTGTACGACGGAACAACCTCCGACACCCGGACAACGGCGATCTTGTGCCCGACTTACGCGGCAAGACCAGATTTTTGAGCGGCACGTAGGCTCCGGCCTCGATGACCACGGAGAACGCGGAGCGCGCGAGCATCGCCGGCCTGCTGCTGGTTTCGCTGGTCGCGGCCGTCTACCTGCTGCGCGCCGGCCACGACACGATGGCCTTCTACGACGAGTGGGACTTCATCGCCAAGCGCCGCGGGCTCAGCGCGGACTCCCTGCTCGCGCCGCACAACGGGCACCTCTCGCTGATCCCCGTCGCGCTCTACAAACTGCTCCTGCAGATCGCCGGGCTGGCGAACTACTGGGTCTTCCGCGTCGTCCTCGTGGTCGCCCACGTCGCCTGCGTCTGGCTCGTGTTCCTGCTCGCACGCCCCCGCGTCGGGACCGTCGGCGCCGCGTTTGCGGGCGCCTTCGTGGCCGTGCTCGGCGCGGCCGGCGACGACCTGCTGTGGGGGTTTCAGATCGGCTTCGTCGGCGGGGTGGCGTGCGGGCTCGGCGCGCTGCTGGCGCTGGACCGCGGGACGCGGCGCGGCGACGCGGCTGCTGCCGTGCTGCTCGGTCTGTCGCTTGCCTTCGCGTCGGTCGGCGCCGCGTTCGTGATCGCGGCGACGGTGGAGATCGCGCTGGACTCGCGCCGGCGCGAGCGCTGGTGGGTGATCGGCGCACCGCTCGCGCTCTACGCGGCCTGGTACCTCGGCTATGGCGAATCGCAGATCAAGCGCGACAACATCGGCGAGACCCCGGTGTTCGCCGCGGAGTCCGGCGCGGCCGCCGCCGGCGGCGTCGTCGGCCTGACGCTCGAGTACGGGCGCGTCCTGCTCGTCGGCCTCGCCGCCGTGGTCGTGCAGCGCCTCTGGCGCAGCGAGACGCTGACGCCGCGCCTGGTCGCCGTCGCCGTCGCGGCACCGGCGATCTGGATCCTCACCGGGCTCAGCCGCGCCCAGTACAACGAGCCAGCGGCGGCGCGCTACATCTACACCGGCGCGGTGCTGATCGTGCTCCTGGTCTGTGAGCTCGCGCGCGGGCGCAGCGTCGTGCGCCCGGCGCAGGCGCTGCTGCTCGGCGCGCTGCTGACCTTCACCGCTGTTGCCGGCGCGAACACGATCGACAAGTGGGGTGGCTCGCTGCGCAACAGCGCCGCTGAGCTACGCGTGCGCCTCGGCGCGCTGGCGCTGGTCGCCGATCGCGTGGACGCGGGCTTCCAGCCCGGGCCGACGGTCGCGCCGCAGCTGTACGCGCGCAGCATCACCGAAGCCCAGCAGGACTTCGGGCGGATCGGGTTGACCCCGGCGCAGCTGCGCCGGGTGCCCCAGCCCCAGGGCGCGGCGGCCGACGACGTCCTGCTGCGCGCACGGCAGCTGCGCACCGAGGCAGTCGCAGCGACGAGCACGCCGGCCGACGCCGCCTGCACGCGCACGAACCCGACCGGCCCTGACAACCGGCTCGACGTCGTCGTCCCCGAGGGCGGCGCCGTGCGGATCACCGCGCGCGCGCGCGCCGGGGTGCTCGCGCGGCGCTTCGCGCGCGAGTTCTCGCAAACGCCGATCGTCGAGGTCCCCGCCGGCGGAGCGGTGCTCGTGCGCGCGGACGACGACGCCGCGGCCGGCGTCCCCTGGCGCCTGCAGGTCGCGTCAGGCGGGCGTGTCGTGGTGTGCCGTGCCTGACCGCGCGCGCTTTGAGATCCGCCCGGAGACGTACGTGCGGATCACGTGGTGGGCGCTCGTCCTGCTGGTCCTGATCGTGTTCACGGGCGCTGCCGTGCGGCTGACGGGCTCGGGGCTGGGCTGCCCGACCTGGCCGAAGTGCACGGAGACCTCGGTGCACTCCTCCCTGGACACGCACGGCCTGATCGAGTTCGGCAACCGCGTGCTGACCGGCCTGGTGTCCGCCGGGGCGATCGCCGCGGCGCTCGGCGCCTACCTCGTGGTGCCGCCGCGACGGGACCTGCGCTACCTCGCGCTCTCGCTGCCGCTCGGCGTCGTCCTGCAGGCCGTGATCGGCGGGCTGTCGGTGCTCTTCGAGCTGGCCCCGGGCTGGGTGATGGCGCACTACCTCGTCTCGATGGTGCTGCTGACCTGGGCGTTCGATCTGTGGTGGCGCTCGCAGCACGCGCCGGACGAGGTGCGCTCAGACCGCACGACGGTGCTGCTCGTCCGCGGACTGATGGCGCTGGCGTTCGTCGCGATCGCGCTCGGCACGGTGTCGACGGCGGCAGGACCGCACGCAGGCTCGTCCGGAACCGGCGAGTTCGTCGGGCGCCTGGACTTCTGGGGCTCGGAGACGCTGCGCCGGGTCATCCACGTACACGGCTATCTCGTCGCGGCGCTGGGCCTGGGGACCCTGTACGCGTGGTGGCGCGTGCGTCGCCAGGGCGGCGAGCTGCGCACAACGCTGACGCTCGTGCTCGGCCTGCTGGCGCTCCAGGGCGTCGTCGGGATCGTGCAGTACCAGCTCGAGCTCCCGGCCGAGCTGATCTGGGTGCACGTCGCCCTCGCGACCCTGACCTGGGTCGGCTTCGTGCACGCGCGCGCGGCGGCGGGCCCGTTGCGGGCCGTTCAGTCGCCGCGCTCGTCGAGCGCGCGCTGAAGCGCGGCGATCTGCGCCTCGAGCCGCCGCTGCTCGGCGAGGGTCGCGGCGGTCAGCGCACCGTGGACGATGCGCGAGCGCTCGAGCTCGGCCTGCATCGCCGCAAGCGCGGCGTCGTCATCGCGCGACGCGAGCGCGCGCCGCGCCCGCCGCGCGACGGCCCGGACGCCGCCGGGCGCGCCGGTGGGCGCGGGCGGCGCCTTCGGCGCGCGAGCGGCGATCGCAGGGCGCAGGGCCTCGAGTCGCCGCCGCATCGCGGCGCCGACGGCCTCGGGCGAGTGCTCGCGGCGGATGCGCTCGGCGGCGGCGGCACCGCGTGCCGCCGCTGCGGCGGGGTCTGCGCGCAGCGCCCGCATCGCCGCCGCGGCGGCGTCGAGGTCGGGCTGGGCCCACGTCGCGTCGGCGTCGTAGGGCGCGTTGCCGGGACCGACGTCGACGAGCTCGTAGGAAACGGGCCAACCGCTGCGCGCGTCGAGGAAGTCGGCGCTGCCGGAGTAGTCGGTGGCGATCACCGGCTTGCCGAGCGCCAGGGCCTCGGCGATCGTCAGGCCAAAGCCCTCCGAGCGGTGCAGCGACACGTAGACGTCGGCGGTGGCGAGCATCGCGTCGCGCTCGGCGGCCGTCACGAAGCGGTCGACGACCTGGACGTCGGGATGCGTGGCAGCGGCGTTCGCGAGCCGTCGCGCGGCGTCGGGGTGATGCTCGGCGTTGATGGTCTTGATCACGAGCGCGGCGCCGTCACCGGGAGCGAACGCGCGCGCAAACGCGTCGATCAGACCGAGCGGGTTCTTGCGCTCCATCACCGAGTGGAAGTCGAACATGAACAGCAGCAGGAAGCCCTCGGGCAGGCCGAGCTCGGGACGCGAGCGCGCGACGACCTCCGGCGCCTCGACGGCGAGCGGCATGCGGACGACGGGCACCGTGACGGCGGGCGAGAGCGCGTCCTGGACGTAGCGCGAGCCGACCCAGATCTCGTCGACGTGCGCGACGGCCGGCGCGAAGCGGTCGGGGAACGTCGGCAGCTCCCACCACCAGAGGCCGATCGTGTATCGCCCGTCGAAGAAGCGCGCACCGGCCTCGGCGGCGAAGTGCGGCACGCCATCGGCATTGACGCACACGAGGTTGACGTCAAACGGGGCGGCGTCCAGCGCGGTCGCAGCGAAGTCGTGGCCGCGGCGCGTCGGCGGGACGATCTCCCCTTGGACGGGCAGGACCGGAATGCGCGCGGCATCGAGCGCGCGGACGACCCGGCGGGCGGCCTCGCCGACCCCGGCCTCAGATTGGAAGTAGCCGGCGACGTTGACGCCGAGCGGCGCGTGCGGGCGCGCAGGGTCAGGCGCGGCGAGGCCGGGCAGCGCCGCGGCGGGCAGCCCGAGGTGCTCAGGGCCGTGGTGGGCGATCCAGCCGAGGTAGCCGGCGCGGACGTCGGCGTCCTGCAGGTCGGCGTAGGCGCTGCGCAGCTCGGCGTGGTCCTCCCAGTAGCGCACGAGCAGACGTGGGACGCCGCCCATCTCCGCGCGCGGGTCGGCTTCGCCGAGCCAGCGCAGGAGGGCCGTCGTGCCGGTGCTGTCGAACGGCCCGCGCTGCAGCTCACCGGCGTGGACGCCCGCACGGAACAGCGCGCGCAGGCGCTCGTCCAGCGGCGTGCCGTCCGCAAGCCGCGTGAGGTCGCGCTGCGGCGGCGGCACCGTGTCCGCCGCGGCGGGCTGCGGGCGCGGGCGCAGCGCCTCGTCGTGGACGAGCGTGACGCCGGGGAAGCGCGCCAGCGCCGCGTCGAGCGGCGGGCCGTCGCCGGCGAAGCTGGACTCGAGGTCGCGCCACCAGTCGAGCACAGCGTCAGCGCCGGCGCCGGTCAGCGCGACGAGCCCCGGCTCGGCGACGGCGCCGTCATCGCCGCCGGCAGCAAGCACCAGCACGTCACCGGCGGCCGCGGGCAGGGCGACCGGCCAGGCGGGCGCGTCGTGGCGCGCGAGGCCCAGCGCCGGGCGCGCGACCCCCGTCATCGCGAACGGCAGCAGCGCCGCGACCAGCGCGTCGCCGCCGTTGCCGCCGGCCAGCAGCTCGAACGCGTCGCCGGCGACGGCGCTGCCTGCCAGCAGCTCGAGCCGCTCGTCGCCGGCGTCGAGCGCGCCGGCCGCGTCGGCGACGACGATCCGCGCGCTGAGCTCGGCGTCGGCGGCGAGCGCGGCCTGTGCGACCGCGCGCGCGTCGCCGAGCCGCTCGGCGAGGCACACGGAGACGAGGACGGCGGGGCGCACGCTGGGAGTTCTACCGGCTGCGCGGCCCGCGGCCTCAGCCGTTGATGCTCGGCGACCTGCCGGAGCGGCAGAGGACGCCCGAGCCGCTGCGCTCGGAGGCGACCGCGTAGACGCGGGCGCGCAGGCGCTCGCTGCGGTTGATGACGAACGTGCCGTCGCCGCGGGTCTGCGCCGAGCCGTAGGAGCGCGCGCCCTTGCCGACGCGGCGCAGCACGACACGGCGGCCGACCTTGCAGCCCTTGCGGTCAGACGACAGCCGCCCGCGGTAGCTCGTCCCGCGACGGCGCAGCGACACCGTCGTGACGTAACGCGTCGCTGGGGTGATCGCCGGCGGCGGCGGGGGTGGCGGCGGAGGCGGTGTAACAACCGGCGTGAGACTGTCGATGCGCACGAACCAGCGCTGCCCGAGGCAGGCCGAGTTCTCCATCCCGAGCTTCAGGTAGTAGGACTGGCCGCCGTTGAGCGTGAGGCGCAGGCGCCCGAAGCGCGTCCAGTCACCGACCGCCGAGGCGACGAGGTCGCGGGTGTTGGTCGAGCTGTAGAGACCGGCGGTCGCGCCACAGCCGTCGAAGTTGCGGTTGGGCCCGGGACTCGTGACCGTCAGCTCGAGACGCTGCTGGCCGGCGGGCGCGGTGAACGCCAGCCAGTCCTCGTCGTCGGAGCGGTTGTGGGTGCCGACGTAGGCGACACCCGTCCGCAGCGGCCCGATCGCCTGGACCGGCGAGTCGTTGGGCTCATCGGTCTCGGTGACCGTGCGGTCGAGCGTGGGGCCGCTCGTCACTGCGGCGCCGGGGGTGACGCGCAGCGTGTAGCTCGTCGGCAGCTTGCACGAGCGACCGTGACCGTCTGCTGGCCGTTGGCGTAGAAGACGTAGTAGTCGATGTCGCTCGTGTCCGTGAGCGTGCCGGTGAGCGTCTGCCCGCCGGGGATCGGGCCCTCGGCGTGCGCGATCACGTTGTTCGGCTCGACGTCTGCGAGCGCGGGCGCGCTGAGCCCAACGTCGCTGCGACCGTGGTGGTCGCGAGATGAAGCAGCCGCCTGCGTGTCGTCCCCCGCACGCGGGCGACGATGTCTGGCGAGGCGGCGTAGACGACGCGCGGCGGCGGACCCGAGGGCCCGCCGCCGCAGACGTCAGAGTCCTGCTACCGGCGCTTGGACGAGCGCCGCATCACGGGCGCCCTGCGGAACTTGCCCTTGGTGGCCGCCGCAGCGGTCGGCGAGATCACCTGCGGGCGGTTGCCGAGCGGCCCGAAGTTGATCACGTCAACCTCGACCGCGTCCTGCTGCAAGAGCAGCGACCGCGCGCCCGTGAGCGTGCCGGCCGGGAACGTCACGTCAGCCGTGATCTTGCCGGCCGTCGGGCTGCCCGTGCCGGTCACGTTCAGCGCGCCGGCTGCGATCTGCGAGCCCTGATCGTCGATGAGCTTGAAGTCGTTCTCATCGGCGTCCTGCCAGCGCTGATCGAACAGCACGTGCGCCACGTCGGTCGCGTTGTCGAACGACACCGTCAGCGCCTCCGGACCGATCGTGAACCCGGTCGCGAACGCGCCGTTGTTGCCGCCCGTGGGCAGGCCGGCCGGTGGGCTCGAGCCGCCTGCGCCATTCACAGCGGCGTCGTCGACCCAGCCCGTCACCCAGTACTCGTTCTCCTGCGGGCCGCTCGGGGCGAAGGTGACACGCACCGTGTTGCCCACGCCGGCGCCGCCGACGATCGTCGCACCCACGCCGGTGTCGCTCTCGCCGAACGACGAGCCGATGTGGAAGTTGCCGTTGCCGTTCTGGGCGGTCAGGACCTGGTCGAACTGGAAGTCGACCGTGCTGCCGTCAGACGACGGGATCACGGCGACGAGGTCCGGGCGATCGGTGAACCCACCGCTGCCGGGACGCGCAGCCGAGCGCGTCTGATCGAGGGCATCCCCGGTCACCCGCCCGTCGACTGCTCCGTTGTCGACGACTGCGCGCACAGCCTGCGCGAACGTGGGAGCAGCCGCATAGTCCACGCGCACGGTCTTGCGATCGGCGGAGATGCAGCGATGCGAATCCGCGGGCACAGCGGCCAAGGCGTCGACGTCCACGCCGTTGGGCAGTCGTGTACTGGAACTCGTCCGTCGACGGATCAATCGGCGCCGACCTGCTGGTCGAACGTGAAGTCGATGAAGAACCCCGAGTTGTTGAAGGCAACACCGACGAGATCGGGCTCAGACGTGAACCCGCGCGTGCCGGAGTTGTTCTTCGACCCGATCAGCGCCGTCGAGTCCATGATGTTGCCAAAGCCGTTGGTCGACACAGCCGAGCCGCCGCTGTTGGGCGTCGTCCCGTCCGACCCGAGCACCGTCACGTAGGTGTACTGCTCGGCCTCGTGGTTCGGGAACACCGCATCGGCGCAGTTGGCGCTGGTGCGCGTGGCGGACACCGCGTTGATCGAGTCACCGAGGTCGTCGTCCTCGTAGGTGCCCATCTCGAAGAGCGCCGCCTGCGGGAGGCTGGCGATCGCCTTGTTGAAGCAGACGCGCACGGTGGTCGTGTCGTCGACGGCGTTGGTTGATTGCACCGTCGCAGAGCGAAGGTCGGGACGCAGAGAAGTCGTGAGGTGGTTGCCGCCACCCATCGCTGCTTGGGCCGCCGGAGCGGCGACAAGCACGGCTCCGAAAGCAAGAGAAAGCGCACGGAAGCGCCGGGAAGGAACGGTCATGATTCCGGACCGTAGCAGCGAACCCGGTTGCGTGCCCGGTTTGCAGGAAATGAAACGTGGGACGGTTCGGAGACGAACGAGTGGGCAACGTGCCTGCCCGGCGGCTCAGGCGTAGTAGCGCTCGGACACGAGCATCAGCGCGCCAACCATCAGCCCGCTCTCCAGCACCAGGATCGACAGCCCGACGGTGGTCGCCAGGCGGCGGCCGAAACCCGTGACGCCGAGACCAACGACGGCGCCGAAGATCGCCATCAGCGGGAACAGGTAGCGCGCCTGCTCGAACATCAAGCCGCCGGTGTCGGCGCGGTAGCCGTAGCCGACGTAGGAGAGGAGCGCCACGAGTCCGGCCGCAAGCGCGGCGTAGGTGAGCGCCTCCAGCGCGCGACGGGGCAGCACGGCCGCCCTCCGTACCAGCGCCACCACACACCCGGCGAGCACCACCAGCAGCGCCCAGCCAGCGCGGGCGACCGTCTGGTCGGAAAACCCCGAGTCGCCCCACCCGAAGCGCCCCACCCAGCCGCGCCACCACACCTCGTAGGGCGCCCAGCCCGGGAACCAGTCGAACATCGATCCCAGCCGCGGCAGGGCGTATTGCCAGCTGTAGGTCAGCAAGCCCTTCAAACTGCGCGCCGAGCCGGTCGACGTATCCGTGCCGGGCACGCCCACGCCGCCGCTTGCGGGGAGCAGGGGGCGGCCCCAGACGGTCGTGTTGACCAACAGGTAGAGCAGCATCGGCGCCGCCGCCACGCCTGCTGCCAGCAGCGCGCCGCGCGCCGCATCCGGGTGGCCGGCACGGCGATCGCGGAGCGCGAGCAGCACCACGGCGAGTGCGGCACCCGGCACCAGCCCGGCACCGGCGAGCTTCATCAGGACGGCGGCGGCCGCGCTCGCGCCGATGCCGATCGCCACGTCCGCCGTCAGGCGCGTGCGAAAGCCGCGCGCGACGAAGAAGAACAGCGCTGCCGCCGCAGCCGCCAGCCCGGCGTCGGGGTTCACGCCGCCGACGGTGAAGGCGAACGACGGCAGCAGCGCGACCGCAAGCGCGCCGAAGACCCACGCCTCGGGCCGCCACGGCAGCAACTCGCGCAAGAACAGGAACACGAACAGCACCGTCAGCCCGGCGTAGAGCGCCGACACGAGCCGCATCGCAAGCAGCCGGTCTGAGATATCGCCACCGGTGAGTTCGACCGCCCACCAGGCCGGGACGAGAGATGCGTAGTACAGCGGCGTGTAGGCCCCGACGCCGAGGTCGCCGCCGCCGCCACGGCGCTCGGCGCCGCGCAGCCGCTCGGCGAGTGCGGCCGACTCGGTCTGGGTCCACAACGGTCGCCCATGGAAGTTGCCGGTGGTGGTGGCAAGGCGCACACCCGCCTCGAGGATCCGCTCCTCCTCTGACTGCGTGGCTGCCGAGCCCGGTTGCGGCACGGAGCCGGTCTCGGCGAGGTACTGGGCGAAGTACAGGTGCGCCTGCTCGTCGGGGACCTGCAGCGGCGGGGTGATCAGCGCCCAGGCCGCGGCGTGCAGCGCGCCGACCATCGCGCACAGCACCGCCGCGCGCGGCAAAAACGCTCGCAGGCGCCTCACGTGCGGTTCCGCCCCGGGCGGATACAGGCGGCGGCGGCCAGTGCGAGTGCCGCGACCGCGCTCGCGAGCCCGAGCCAGCCGACCCAGCCACGCATCAGGTGCGCCGCGCCGACCCGTCCGGCCATGCGGGGTACGAGGCCCGCCCAGGACTCCGCACGCGCGGGGTAGTAGAGCGCCGTCATCTTCGCCGGTTGGGGCTTGCCGTCGACCTCGACGCCGCCGAGGCCGGCCGAGTCCCCCGAGAAGGCGAGCACAGCCCGGTCGGTGTTCTCGATGCACAACGTGACGTCGTCGGCGGTTTCCCGGCCGGCGGCGAGCCGCAGGGCCAGCACCCCCTCGCCGTCCTGTCGGAGCGGGCCGGCGCTGACCAGGCGGCCGCGCGCGTCGCGCAGCGTGGCGCGTGCGCGATGGCCGCCCGGCTCCCAGAAGCCGAACAGGCGCAGCCTGGCGGCCTCGGCGGGAACGAGCTCGCCGCGCTGGCAGAGGCGCTGCCCGCGCGCGATCTGCAGCACGGGCTGTTTGAGGGCAATCGAGTTCGAGCCCGCCAGATGGGTCTCCTCGCGCCGCAGGACGCCGACGAGCGCGACCAGCAGCACCACGGCGAGCGCCGCGGGAAGCGCGAAGGGCAGGATCCGAGACACAGCTGGCGGCATGGCTAAGGCGGAAGTTCTACCCCGCGGTCGCGACGCTGACGCGCCGCAGCGCGGTCACGCGGAGTCGGCGGGACCGTGCGCGGGGGTGCGCGCCTCGGCGTCGTCGTAGAACTTCGCCGCGGGCTGGCCCGCGCGCCAGCGATGGCTGCTCTGGGCGTCGGCGCGGCGGTAGTCGCCGCGGCTGAGGTGGTGCTCGAGGAAGACCATCAGCACGATGTAGGCGTAGCGGCTGCCCATCTCCTGCAGGCGCAGCTTGCTCTCTCCCGACGTTCGGTTCGTCCAGCGGACCGGCGTGATCGCGTAGGAGTGGCCGCGGACGACGGCCTTCAGCGGGATCTCGACGGTCAGGTTGAAGTGCTGGGAGAGCAGCGGCCCGACGTTCTCGATCACCTCACGGCGGTAGCCCTTGAACGCGTTGGTGGTGTCGTTGTAGCCGTGGCCGAAGAGCAAGCGGATGCCGAGGTTGACCAGCCGGTTCATCACCAGCTTGAAGCGCGGGTAGTCATAGATCCGCGACCCGGCCATGAAGCGCGATCCGAACGCGCAGTCATAGCCGGCCTCGAGCAGCCGGTGGTAGGCGACGATGTCGTCGGGATGGTCGGAGAGGTCCGCCATCACGATCACGACCGCGTCGCCGGTGAACTGCTCGAGTCCCGCGCGCACGGCGAACCCGAAGCCATTCGGGTACGGGTTGCGCACGTAGCGCACGCCCGGGTCGGCCTCGGCGAGCTGGGCGATGATCGCCGCCGTGCGGTCCGTCGAGGCGTCGTCGACGACGACGACCTCGTAGTCGATCTGATCCTCCGCGAGGCGCACCGCGACGGCAGTAACCGTCTCGGCGATCGAGCCCTCCTCGTTGTGGGCGGGGATGACGACCGAGAGCTTCATCGGATCACGCCGCGGTCTGCGCGCTCCAGGCCTCGACGTTGGCGGCGTGGATGTCACGCAGCACGGCATCGATGCCGAACGTCAGCTGCCACTCGGGGTAGTCACGCTCGAAGTCCGAGAAGTCCGAGACGTACCACTGGTGGTCGCCGATGCGCGCGTCGTCAGACAGCGTGTAGGACAGCTCGCGCCCGGCGATCTGCTCGCACTGCGCGATCGCCTCGAGCATCGAGACGTTCGACTCGCGCCCGCCGCCGAGGTTGTAGACCGCGGCGGACGCCGGCGCCTTGTGAAACGCATGGAACGCGCGCACGACGTCGTGGGCGTGGATGTTGTCGCGGACCTGCTTGCCCTTGTATCCGAAGATCGTGTACGGCGTGCCCGTCACCGTGCACTTCATCAGGTAGGCGAGGAACCCGTGCAGCTGCGCGCCGGCGTGCTGGGGACCGGTCAGGCATCCGCCACGGAAGCAGACCGTCGGCATGCCGAAGTAGCGGCCGTACTCCTGCACGAGGACGTCGGCCGCGACCTTGGACGCGCCGAACAGCGAGTGGGTGCAGGTGTCGATGCTCATGTCGATCGGGATGCCGTTGAACCACTCGTGGTCCTCGGGCAGCTCCCAGCGCGTCTCGAGCTCCTGCAACGGCAGCGCGTTAGGGCGATCGCCGTAGACCTTGTTCGTCGAGGTGAACACGAACGTCGCGTCGGGGCAGTGGTCGCGCGCGGCCTGGAGCAGGTTCAGGGTGCCGGTCGCGTTGACCGAGAAGTCCGTGTGCGGCTCGCGCGCGGCCCAGTCGTGTGAGGGTTGGGCCGCGGTGTGGACGATCAGCTCGACCCGCGAGCCGTGCTCGGCGAACAGGGCGTCGACGCCGGGCTGATCGCGGATGTCCAGGGCGGTGGGGCGAAACGACGATCCGAGCGTCTCGGCGAGGCGGGCGCTGACCGGCTTCGTCGAGGACTCCTCGCCGAAGAAGTAGGCGCGCATGTCGTTGTCGAGCCCGACGACGTCGAAGCCCTGCCCCACGAAGTACTCGACGGACTCCGAGCCGATGAGGCCACCCGATCCGGTCACGATCGCAATTGGCATGCCGTTTCAGGGTAGGGATCGGAGGGCGGTCAACACCGTCTGCTCGTTGGCCCGTACCCAATCGTGGATGTCCTGCAAGACCTCGCGCGGGCCGCGCTGCGGGCGCCAGTCGGTGTGCGCGAACAGGGCGCGGCAATCAGACAGGTAGATGCGCACGTCGCCCGGCCGGCTCGCTCCCGCCGCCGTCACCGCGACGTCGCTGCCGGTGATCTCGCGGCACAACGCAGTCGTCTCTGCGAGCGACAGGCTGCCCGCGCGCCCGCCGCCGACGTTGAAGGTCTGTCCGTCCCAGCCGGGCTCGGTGAGCTGGCGCTCGACGAGGTCGACGAGGTCTGCGACGTGCAGCAGGTCGCGCACCTGCTTGCCGAGGCCGCCGTAGCCGATGTAGCGCAGATCGTGGCCCTGGATGAACGACAGCATCCAGTGCGTGAAGACGCCCTGGTCGACCTTGCCCATCTGCCACGGCCCGGCGACGACGCCGCAGCGGTCGATCGTCCACGGCAGGTCGTACTCGGTCAGCAGCAGCTCGGCGGCCAGCTTCGACGCGCCGTACATCGTGCGCTTGCCGGCGAGTCCGAACTGCTCTGAGACTCCCTCGGCGCTCGCGCCCGGGACGGCTTGCGCGTCCTCGAGCTCAAAGCGCGTGTCGGCCTCGCGGTAGGCCAGTCGCTCCTGCGGCTCGACGGGGTAGACGCGGCTCGTCGACAGGAAGATCACGCGCGCACCGTGCGCCTTGGCGTGCTCGAAGCAGTGGTAGGCGCCGAGCAGGTTGACGGGCACGATCACGTCGGCCGACCCGAGCACCGACGGTTCGGCCGAGCACTCGACGATCGCGTCGATCGCGCCGATCGCCTGCAGGTCGGCGGGCTGGCGCACGTCGGTGTGCGCGAAGCTCACGCCCGCCTGCTTGAGGCGCGGCAGGTTGAGCTCGGAGCCGCGGCGGTAGAGGTTGTCGCCGGCGACGATGTCCCAGTCGGGGTGGCGCTCGGCGAGCGCGATCGCGATCGACGAGCCGATGAAGCCGGCGCCACCGGTGATCAGGACGCGCATCAGGCAGTCGCCTCTGCCGCGCGCTCGCGCTGCAGCGCGCCGCGCAGCCCGCCGTAGCGCCCGACCATCAGCGCCAGCCCGGCGACGGTGATCGGCACGAACACGACGAAGCGAAACAGGAGCACGCAGCTGACCGCCGCCCCTTTGCGCACGTCGACCTGGTGCAGGGCGAACAGCGCGGCCGCATCGTACGTCCCGACGTATCCCGGCCCGGCCGGGATCAGCGCGCTGAGCGACGCGAGCACGACGACGACAAGGCCCTCGCCGACGCCGAGCGGGATGTCCAGCGCCTGCGCGACGAGCCACATGATCACGCCCTCCAGCGCCCAGACGAACATCGTCAGCACCAGCAGCTGCGCACCGCGCGCGGTGAGCAGCTGGCGCGACGCGCGGGTGATCGGCCGCACGCGGTCGGCGAAGCTCTCGAGCTTGCCGGCGACGCGCAGGCGCAGGTATGCGAACGCCGCGCCAACGCCGAGGATCAGCGCGCCGACCGCCGCGTAGGTCGTCGCCGACCCGCCGGGGGGCTCCGCCGCACCCGCGGCCGTCAGCGCGACGAACAGCAGCCCGAGCGCGGCGACGTCGAGCAGGCGTTCGGTGATGATCGAGCCGAGCACCTCACGGCGCAGCGCGTGCGAGCGCTCGGCCAGCAGGAAGATCCGCAGCACCTCGCCCCCGCGCGCGGGCAGGACGGTGTTGCCCATGTAGCCCACCGCCGTCAGCGCGTAGGCGTCGGCGCGGTCGTGCACGATGCGGATGTAGCGCAGGATCGCGTCCCAGCGCCCGCCGCGCAGCAGCGTCGCGACCGCGTAGACGAGCACGGCGACCCCGAGCAGCACCCAGTTGCCGATGCCCTCGGGAAAGCGCGGCGCGTCCTGGCGCGAGGCCCACCACGCGCAGCCGGCGATCGCGACGACCGACACGACGATGCCGGCGATCGTGCGCGCGCGTGACTCGCGCGGCAGCGCGACGTCGTCGTCGGGCTGCGGCGCCGCGTCGGCGACGGCGATGTCGGGCGTACTGGTCACCGGCCGTTGGAGTCTGCCCGCGACGAGCGCCCGATACGCCCGATGAAGCGGAGCGGACCCACGACCAGCCAGCGCGTGGCCGGGCGCCGAGCGAGTGCCGCGAGGCCACGCTGGGCCTCGACCGGAAGCAGCCCGCGCTGCGGCTCCACGAGCGAGAGCCCGGTGCCGCCGATCTCTGCGCGCAGACCCCAGTAGCGGGCGTCGGCGGCGACGCTGTTGGCGTGAACGCGCGCCGCCACGGGCGCTGGTCGCGCCAGCGCGTCGTGGTAGGCGCGCACGAGCGCCGCGCCGGTCTCGTCCCAGCGGAAGCGGTTGGCGGACTCCAGAACGCGGGTGACCTGCTGCTGCGCCTGCGCGGGATCGGTGAGCACGCCGATGACGCGGTCCGCGCTGGCCTGCGGGTCCCACGGCACGAGCAGCGCGGCGTCGTCGTCGAGGACCTCGGCGAGCGACGTCGTCGCGGCGAACAGGCACGGGCGCCCGGCCTCGGCTGCCTCGAACGGGACGAGCCCGAAGCCCTCGTAGGTCGTCGGGTAGACGACCGCGGCGCAGTTGGCCACCAGCCACGCCTTCTCGGGGTCAGAGACCGCGGGCAGGTCGACGATCTGCCCGTCGACCGCCGGGCGCGCGGCGCGAAACGCGGCTTCCTCGGCGCTCGAGGACCCGTGCGTCACGCGGGGCCCGGCCAGCACGAGGCGCCCGGTCCAGCCATGACGCTCGCGCAGCGCCTCGAGCAGGCGCAGCGCGAACAGCCGGTTCTTGTGGCGGAAGTCTGTGCCCAGGCACAGCAGGAACGGGCGCTCGGAGAGATCGAGGCCGCCGGGTGGACGCGGGTTGGGCGACGGCAGCGCGACGCGATGGTCGGTGCCGAGGTGGATGACGCTCGTGCGCTGCGGCGCGACGAGGTCGTCGCGCAGCGCGTCGTCGCGTGCGTGCTCGGAGAAGAACAGCGTGATCGCGCTGAGCGCCATCGCCTCCGCGGCCAGCCTGCGGTAGGACAGCCACTCCGTCGCCGACGCGAAGTAGCTCGGGTTGCGATAGGCGATGAGGTCCTGCTGGGTGATCACGAGACGCTCGCCCAGGCGTCCGAGGACCTCGATGTCGTTGACGTCGGTGACCTGCCAGGGACGGTGCACGACGTCGTCGCGTGTGAGGCCCTCGATGTCGGCGGCGAACGCCTGCTCGAGGTTGGGCAGACCGGCAAGCGCCGGTTCGACGTAGTCGCCGGGCTCGTCGGGCAGCAGCACGCGGACGCGGACCTCGCCGGTGCGCGCGAGCGCGGCGATGAGCTCCAGCGAGTGGACCTGCGTCCCGGTCAGCACCGGTCCCAGGACGCGCGCGTCGATCGTCACGCGCAGCCCCCGCAGCACCTGCGCGGCGTGGCTGATCGCACGCGCGAGCGGGCTCGTGGCGTCGCTCTCGGCGTCGCGGATCGCGTCGGCGTAGTACGGGTAGCGCGTGGTAATGATCCGCTCGTGGTCGAGCTGCAGCTGCGAGCGCCCCTCCAGCGAATCGAACGACGCGTTGCCGTGGTGTGAGACGAGGACGTCGTCGGCAACGACGTGCTGCAGGCCCATCGCCAGGCAGCGCTGGGAGAAGTCGACCTCCTCGCCGTAGCCCGGCGCGAACGCCGGGTCGAACCCGCCGACGAGGTCGAGTGCGGTGCGGCGGACGTAGAGGCAGTGGCCGACGGCGACCGGGATCCGCGGGCGCAGGCGCTGGGAGCCGGACCTGATGCGCGCGGCCGCCGCCTCGAGCGTGACGGTCTGCGGCAGCGCCGGCTCGGGCATGTTGCGATAGGGGACCGAGACGATCGTGCCGTGGTTGGTGAGCGCGGTCGCCGTTGCGATGTTCGTGTCGGAGGTCGCCGCGTCGCGCATCCCCTCCAGCCAGCCCGCGGCGACGACGACGTCGGAGTTGACGATCACCATGTCGGCGGGCGCGACGGCCGCGAACGCGTCGTTGACGTTGCCGACGAACCCGGCGTTGGTCTCGCGACGCAGCCAGCTGATCGTGTGATGCAGCGCGCCGACGGCCTCCAGCTCGTCGACCAGCGCGCGGCTCGCGGGATCGGGCGTGCAGTCGTCGGCGATCAGCACCGGGACGTCCACCGGCGTGTGCGCGAGGAGGCTGCGAAGGCAGCGCGCGAAGTGGTCGTGCGCGCCGTACAGCGGGACGCAGACGACGACGTCGCCGCGCGCGGCGTCCAGCCGCGTCTCGTGGCTGAGGTCGACTACGGCCATCGCTCCGGAGGCTAGATGATCCCCCTGGGCGATACCGTGTGGCGCGTGACCGTGCTCGCCAAGACGGGGGCCGACGCGCGTCGTGCCTGGCTGAGCGCCGCCCCGCCGGCTGTCGAGATCGACCACGTCTCCAAGACCTTCCGTCTGCCCAAGCAGCGCTACAGCACGCTGAAGGAGCGGGTGCTGCATCCGTTGCGCTCGGTCGACTACGACGACCTCGAGGCGCTCAAGGACATCGACCTCACGATCGCCCAGGGCGAGTTCTTCGGGATCGTCGGGCGCAACGGCTCGGGCAAGTCGACGCTGCTGAAGTGCCTGGCGGGGATCTACCGCCCCGAGCAGGGCCGGATCGCCGTCCACGGCCGCCTCTCGCCGTTCATCGAGCTCGGCGTCGGCTTCAACCCCGACCTCACGGCGCGCGACAACGTCGTCATCAACGCCGTGATGATGGGGCTGTCGCGCCGGGAGGCCCAGAAGCGCTTCGAGGCCGTGCTGGAGTTCGCCGAGCTCGAGGAGTTCGTCGACCTGAAGCTGAAGAACTACTCGTCGGGCATGGCCGTGCGGCTGGGGTTTGCGACCGCGATCCAGGTCGACGCCGACGTGCTGCTCGTCGACGAGGTGCTCGCCGTCGGGGACGCCGCGTTCCAGCAGAAGTGCTTCGAGGAGTTCACGCGCCTGAAGGACGCCGGCAAGACGGTGGTGCTCGTGACGCACGACATGTACGCGACCGAGCGCTACTGCGACCGCGCGATCCTGATCGAGCGCGGCGACGTGCTCGAGCTCGGTGAGCCGCACGACATCGGCCGCGCCTACAACGAGCTGAACTTCGGCCGGCTCGTGCACGAGGCGCCCGAGACCGGGCGCTACGGCGACCACCAGGCCTGCGAGATCATCGAGGCCTGGTTCGAGCAGGACGGCGAGCGCGTCACCGAGGCCGCGCAGTACGAGCGCCTCGGCATGGCGTTTCGCGTGCGCTTCCACCAGCCCGTCGAGGCGCCGGTGTTCGGGTTCAGCCTGCGCAACGACGTCGGCCACACGATCTTCGTCACGACGACGGAGTGGCAGACGACGCCGACCGGCAACTTCGCCGCGGGCGAGGAGGCGACCGTGCGGATCGAGATCGACAACGTGCTCGCGCCGACGAAGTACGCGCTGACGCCGTCGGTCGCGCGCGCCGGGCTCGGCGCCAACGCGCTGGACCTGCGCGAGGATCTCGCCGGGGTCTACGTGCACGGCTCGCACGTCAGCGGCGGGATCGTGGACCTGCCCCACGACTTCGTGCTCGAGCGCTCGTGAGCGACGCGACCTACCAGCAGGTCGTCGAGGTCGCGACACCCGGCCGCCGTGCCGAGCTGCGGCGGCTGTGGAGCCTGACCTGGACGCTGGCGCTGACCGACTGGAAGCTGCGCTTCTACGGATCGGTGCTCGGCGTGCTGTGGACGCTCGTGCGGCCGTTCGCGCTGTTCGGCGTCATCTACGTCGTCTTCACGGAGTTCGCGAACCTCGACGCGAACGTCCACGCACTACGGCGTCTACATCCTCTTCGCGATGGTGCTGTTCAACTACTTCGCCGAGGTGACGGGCGGCTGCGTCAGCTGCCTCGTCACGCGCGAGAGCCTGCTGCGCAAGATGCAGTTCAACCCGATCGTGATCCCGCTGTCGATCGCGGTGACGGCGCTGCTGAATCTCGGGATCACGTTCGTCGCGATGCTCGTCTTCGCGTTCTCCAACGGCGTCTGGCCGATGTGGACGTGGATCGAGCTGCCCGTGATCGTGCTCGTGATCACGATGCTCGCGGTCGGGCCGGCATGCTGCTCAGCGCGCTGTACGTGCGCTACCGCGACATGCAGCCGATCTGGGAGGTCGTCAGCCAGATGCCTCTTCTACGGCTCGTCGGTGCTCTACGTCGGGACGTACGTCGACCGCCGGAGCGCGCGCCGTGGTTCCTGATGCAACCCGATCTCGGCGGCGTTCGCGCAGATGCGCCACGCCGTGATCGACGCGGGTGCGCCGACCGTGACGTTTCTGATGGGCTGGCGGATCCTCGTCCCGATCGCGCTGACAATCGGGATCTTCGCCCTGGGCCTGTGGTTCTTCCAGCGCGAGAGCCCGCGCGTCGCCGAGAACCTCTAGAACGGCAGCTGGTCTTCGAACTGCGCGAGGGTCGGCGCGCCGGAGTCGCGCTCGGAATACACCCAGTCCTCGCGCGGCACCGGCCAGTCGATCTGCAGCGCCGGGTCCATGAACGAGATCCCGCGCTCGATGTCCGGCGAGTAGTAGGCGGACTGCTTGTAGAGCACGTCGGCGACCTCGCTGGTAACCGCGAAGCCGTGGCCGAAGCCGACGGGCGCGTAGAGCACGCGCATGTTCTCCTCGGTCAGCTCGAATGCCTCCCACTCGCCATAGGTCGGCGACTGGCGGCGCAGGTCGACGAGGATGTCGACGATCGCGCCGCGGCCGCAGCGCACGAGCTTGGAGCAGCCCGCGCCGATGTGGAAATGCATGCCGCGGATCGTCCCGTAGCGCGAGCGCGAGTGGTTGTCCTGCACCATCGGCTCCGCAACTCCGAGGTCCGCGAAGTCGTTTGCGCGGTAGGTCTCGCTGAAGAAGCCGCGGTCGTCGCCATGGACGGCGGGGGCGATCAGCAGAGGCCCGTGAAGGCGCGTGGGGATGGTCTCGAAACGGGCCACGCGGGCAGCCTTCCACACAACGCTACGAGATAGCCTGACCGATCGATGGCCGCCCTCAGCCCTGTCCAGCGTTCGCGTGCCGTGCTCGGTGCCGGCGTGCGCGCGGCCGCACGGGCGTATCGCGCGACGGCGACGGAGGGCAGCGTGGCCTCGCCGCGTTACGCGCCGTTTGCGGAGGTCGTCGACGAGCGGCCGCCGGTGCGCTGGGACGACCCCTTCGGGCCCGTCACGAGCGACCTGTTCGCGCGGCTGACCGATGCCGACATCGCCGCGCTCGAGGCCCGCTTGGAACCTGGCCTGCGCGGCTACTGGGAGCCCGCCGAGGAGCCGCTGCGCCGGCGCCTGGCGCTGCTGTTCTCGCTCTGGTATGAGCTGCCGGGCGCGATCGAGCACACGGGACTGGTGGCGGCGATGCCGCCGGAGGGGACGCATGCGATGGCGCGCGGGCCGCTCGCGGCGGGGGGCGATCCGCACACCGCCGACCTCGTCGCGACGATGCTCGCGCGTGCCGGTCTCGAGCTGCGCGACGGCGCGACGCTGCTGGACTTCGGCTCCTCGTCGGGACGCGTGCTGCGGGTGTTCAGTGCATGGCGGCCCGATCTCGATTGCATCGGGTGTGACCCCAACGCCGACGCGATCGCCTGGGCCGGCGAGCACCTGCCTGGCGCGCGCTGGTTCGTCAGCCCGACGGCGCCCCCGCTGACGCTGGAGAGCGGCTCAGTCGACGTCGCCTACGCGATCAGCGTGTGGTCGCACTTCGCGGCCGGTGCGGCCGTCGCGTGGCTCGACGAGATGCACCGGGTGATCGCGCCGGGCGGGGCGCTCGTGCTGACGACGCACGGGTACGACGCGGTCGCGGAGTTCAAACGGCGCGATCAGATGCATCCCGACACCGCGGGCGCCGTGGCGCGGGACTTCATCCGCGCAGGGCACAGCTTCTACGACGTCTTCGGTCCCGACGGCGACTGGGGCGTCAAGGCCAGCGGCTGGGGCAACGGGTACATGACGATCGACTGGCTGGCGCAGCACGCGACGCCGGCCTGGTCGCTGCGGCTGGTCGAGCTCGGGGCGCTTGACGGCGTGCAGGACGTCGTCGTACTGGAGCGCACATGAGCAAGCGCTCCGAGATCGAGCAGCTGCGCGCGCGGGTCGCCGAGCTCGAGGCCCAGCTGGCCGAGCAGTCGCAAACGACGAACGCGATCGTCGCGCGCTCGCAGGAGAAGCTCTACTGGCTGGAGCGCTGGGGGGTCGACCTCGACCGCGTGATGCAGCGGCGCAGCGCCCAGCTCGCGCTGGAGGCATTGAAGACCATGCGCGGCCTCGTCTGGTCCCTCAAACGGGCGGCGCGCAAGCTGCGCCCATGAGCGTCTCGGTCGTCGTTCCCGTCAAGGACGGGGCGCAGTTCCTCGGCGAACAGCTCGCGGCGCTGGCTCGCGAAGGTGTGGACGAGGTGCTCGTCGTCGATTCTGGCTCTGTGGACGACAGCGTCGCGATCGCCGCGGCGGCGGGGGTGCGCGTGCTGGAGATCGCGCCCGGGTCGTTCGGTCATGGGCGCACGCGCAACCTCGGCGCGGCGCAGACGTCGGGGGACGTCGTCGCGTTCCTTACGCAGGACGCGACGCCGCTGCCGGGGTGGCTCGATGCGCTGCGGCTGGGGTTCTCGCTTGCCGACGACGTCGGCGTCGTCTTCGGTCCGCACCGCGCGCGGGAGGACACGTCGCCGATGATCGCCCGCGAGCTCGACGCGTTCTTCGCCGGGAAGGCGGGAGCTGACGGCGGACCGCGCCTGGAGCGCGGCGGCGGCGATCCCTGGCTGTCGAACGTCAACGCGGCGTACCTGCGGTCGTGCTGGGAGGCCGTGCGCTTCGAGGACGTGCCCTACTCCGAGGACCAAGCCTTCGGGCAGGCGATGCTGGCGGCGGGGTGGGCGAAGGCGTTCGTGCCGGAGATGGCGGTCCTCCACGCGCACGACTACCCGCCGGTGCAGTTCATGCGCCGCTACTTCGACGAGTACCGCGGGCTGCGGTCGACGGTCGGGCATGTCGAGACGATCGGCGTGCGCTCGACGGTTCGCACCGTGCGCGGTCAGGTGGCCGATGACCGGGCGTGGATGCGCGAGCACGACTACTCGCCAACCAACGTCCGCCGCTGGACGGCCCGCGCCACGGTCCACCACACAGGCCGCAAGGTCTTCTCCGCGCTCGGATCGCGCGCGCACGGCCTGCCAGAGCCGGTCCAACGGGCGTTGTCGCTCGAGGGGACGGCGGTGTCGGCGCCGACGCCGGGCGGGCTGCCGAGCGGCAAGCACGTTCCCGCTGACGGACCCGTGGCGTTTGACGCGGTCCGGCGGCTCGCGAAGGAGGGACCGGCGGCCTTGCTGGACGTGTTGCCCGGCCAGGAGACCGACCGGCCGTTGCACATCGCGTGCGTGATCCCGCCGTTCTCGCGCGGGTCGGGCGGGCACAACTCGATCCTGCAGATCATGTGGCGCCTGGAGCGCGCGGGACACACGGTGTCCTACTGGATCGACGATGCGCACGGGCTGATGCGCGACTTCCGCGCGGCCCGGATCCGGCGCGACATGCAGGACTGGTTCGCCCCCGTGTCCGGACCGGTCTTCAAGGGCTTTGGCGACTGGTATGGCGCCGACCTCGCCGTGGCGACCGGGTGGCAGACGGCGCATGGGGTGATGCTGCTGCCGGGGGTGCGGGCGCGGGCGTACCTCGTCCACGACCACGAGAGCGAGTTCTACCCGACGTCGGTGGAAGCGTTGTGGGCCGAGGCGACGTATGGGCTCGGGATGCACGCGATCTGCGGGTCGCCGTGGCTGGCCGACCTCGTGCGCGACCGCTACGGGGGCACCACGTCGCTGTTCGCGTTCGGTGTCGATCACGACGTCTACCGGCCGCGGCCGGTGGCGCGCTCGGCCGACACGGTCGCGTTGTATGGGCGCGACGTCACCGCGCGGCGGGCGGTGCCGCTGGCGCTGATGGCGTTGCGCGAGGTGATCGACGCGCGGCCGGACCTGCGGGTGCTGAGCTTTGGCAGCGACGTCCCGATCGACATGCCGTTCGCCCACGAGCACCTCGGGGTGCTGTCGCATGAGCAGCTCTCGTGGCTGTTCTCGTCGGCCACGGTCGGAGTCGTGCTGTCGATGACGAACTACTCGCTGATTCCGCAGGAGATGCTGGCCTGCGGGTTGCCGTGCGTCGATCTCGCGGGCGTGAGTGCCGAGGGCGTCTTCGGCGCCGACGGGCCGGTCGCGCTGGCCGAGCCCGATCCGGTCGCGCTCGCCGGCGTCATCGACCGACTCCTGCAGGACCCCCCGGAACGCGAGCGGCGCTCGCGCGCCGGCCTCGAGTTCGTGGCCGGGCGCACGTGGGACGTCGCGGCGGCGCAGGTGGAGGCCGGACTGCGCGAGGCGCTGGCGCTGCGGGCGTCGACGTGACGCCGATCCTGCGTCGCGGCCGTGACGATCGCGGCCCGCGCTCGCTGCGCCTGCCGCCGTTCTTGGCCGAGGCGCTCGGCTCTCCGCCCGCTGCGCTGAGCGGCGCCGCGCCGGTGTCCTCGTCGCTGCGCGTCGCGGTCGTGATTCCGCAGTTCCGGCGTGGCAGCGGGGGTCACAAGACGATCGCCGACTTGGTGCGTGGGCTCGAGGCGCGCGGGCACGAGCTGTCCTTGTGGCTCGTCGACGAGGAGGAGCGCCACGCCGGGCGCTCCGACGCGGAGTTGTCGGCGCTGTTTCGCTCGTTCTTCGGCCCTGTTCGTGCCTCACTGGCGCGCCTCGACGACCCGGACGCGTTCGCCGGCGCCGACGTGGCGCTCGCGACGGGGTGGCAGACGGTGTTCGCGGTCCTGCGGTTGCCCGGATGCGGCGCGCGGGCCTATCTCGTGCAGGACCACGAGCCTGAGTTCTACGCCACCTCGGTGGAGCGTTCGTGGGCAGAGTGGACCTACCGCCAGGGCCTGCATGCGATCTGTGCGTCGCCATGGCTCGCTTCGCTGGTGGCGTCGGCGTACGGCGCGACGACCTCGAGCTTCGACCTCGGCGTCGACCACGACGCCTACCACCCGCTGCCGACCCACCGCCGCGACGACCTCGTGCTCTTCTATGCGCGTCCGACGACGCCACGCCGTGCAGTCGCCTTGGGAGTGCTCGCGCTGGCCGAGCTGCACCGCCGCCGCCCCGCCGTCGAGATCGCGCTGTTCGGCGAGGCCCGCGAGTTGCGCACCTCGTTTCCCCACCGCCATCTCGGCGTCCTCGCCCCCGACGCGCTCGCCCACGCGTACGCCAGCGCCACCGTCGGCACCGTCCTCTCCCTCACCAACCCGTCGCTCGTTCCGACCGAGATGCTCGCCTGCGGCCTCCCGGTCGTCGACCTCGCCGTGCCCTCGATGCAGTCGACGTTCGGCACCGACGGCCCCATCACTCTCGCCGAGCCCGAGCCCAACGCTCTCGCCGACGCAATCGAGACCCTGCTCGACGACCTGGAGCTCCGCGCCACCCACACGCGCGAAGGCCTCGCCCTCGCCGCAACCCGCACCTGGCCCACCGCGTCTGAGCAGCTCGAGGCCGGCCTCAACGCGGCCCTTCGCCTTGGCAACGCATAGCGGCGCGCATCGGGGGCCCGCCGAAGGCCAACATGCGGCCCACGCCTTTGGCCCGCTCGACCTCCCTGAGGCAGGCTGGGTTTGACGGAGACCTCGAAGCGCGGGAGCCGTCCGTGCGGAGAGGAAGCATCCGTTCTGATGTCTCGCCCGAGGAAGTACCCGCTCGAGCTGCTTGACCGCGGCGCCGGGTCGTCGATCGAGTCCGGCCGTCCGATCGCGCATGTCGCCAGGGATCTGGGGATCCCGTCGGAGACATTGCGCAAGTGGGTGCGCCAGAAGGAGGCCGACGAGGGGCTGCGCCCCGATCTGCCGACGGCGGCGGAGCGTGAGGAGATCAAGGAGCTGCGCAAGGAGAACTTCGAGCTGCGCCGCGCCAACGAGATCCTGAAGGCCGCCAGCGTGTTTTTCGCGACCGAGCTCGACCAAGACCGAACGAAGTGAGCGCGTTCATCGACGAGCACCGCGCTCGCTTCGGGGTCGAGCCGATCTGCAGGACCCTGGGCGTGTCGGCGTCCGCCTACTACCACCGCGCCGGCGGCGCGAAGTCCCAGCGACGGCTTGAGGACGAGCGGCTGCTCGAGCTGATCGAGCAGGTCGCCGATCGCAACTACGGCGCCTACGGCTACCGCAAGACCTGGCTGGCACTCAAGCGCGCCGGCGTCGACGTCGGCCGCGACCGCGTCAAGCGGCTGATGCGCGCCAACGGCATGCAGGGCGCCAAGCGTCGCGGCAAGCCTTGGCGCACCACGACGCCGGACCCGACGGCGACCAGGCCGCCGGACCTCGTCGACCGTGACTTCACCGCCAGCCGGTCCGACGAGTTGTGGCTGGCGGACTTCAGTTACCTGCGCTGCTGGGAGGGCGTTGTGTTCTTCAGCTTCGTCATCGACGCGTTCTCGCGGCGCGTCGTCGGCTGGCGGTTCGCCATCGAACGATGCGCACCGACCTCGTGCTCGACGCGCTGCGCATGGCCTTGACGCGCCGCGAGCACGGCGCTGACGTCGAGTTGATCCATCACAGCGACGCCGGCAGCCAATACACCAGCTTCGCCTTCCAGCAGGAGCTCGATGACCACGGCGTTCTGAGCTCGATCGGCTCGGTCGGCGACGCCTACGACAACGCGATGGCCGAAAGCTTCGTCGACACCTTCAAGACCGAGCTGATCGCCGACCGCGTCTGGCGCACCCGCACACAGCTCGAGCTGGCGATCGTCGAATGGGTCGCCTGGTTCAACAACGAGCGCCTACACGAGTCCCTCGGCGACATCCCGCCCAGCGAGTTCGAGCACCTATACGCTCGACAGTGCTCTGAGATCTCTCCCTCTCAATGAAGAGAGGGAACCAACAAACCCGGTCTCCGCGGAACCCAGCCCGCCTCACCCAGCCTTGCCGGTGGCCCCTAGTTCGTTGGCTCCCGACGTGATCGGAGCAAGGCGGCGCCGAACGCCGCCAGGAGCAGTGCGAGGAGCAGCAACGCAACCCAATACGTCGCAGGAACCACAAACCACGGACGGTCAAAACTCATCCGATGAAACCGTTCTGTCCATGATCCTGCGCCGTAGTAGCGCCAAACGAAGTGATGCTCCCAAACGTGCCAACAGAAGACGACACTCGCCCCGCCGAGTGCAGTAAATACCGCCGGCTTCGCGCGGCGTGATACCAACCAGTCCAGTCCCAATACTCCGACGACCGCGAATGCCGCGTACGACGGGAGCAGGAATCTGCCTGCGTTCACAAAAAACCCTGAGCCCTCGGATGCCCGAACCAGATCGAGTCGCAGAAAAGGGAGAGTCAGAAAAGCGCACGCGCAAACACACATCGCCGCCTGACGTAGTTGTGGTGATGACGGTGACAACAGGCTGCGTCGATGCTCCCAAGCGAACCCGAGCGCGCCCAACGAGCACAAGCCCATCACAAACGCAGGAGCGAAGTAGACCCATTTGCCGCGTGGAGCATCGACCGCAGCAAAATGAAACCAACCGGTCCGATATACGTCCGCCAACCACGCGCGCGTTTGGAGAAAATAATCGCTGACGCCGAAGCCGGACCCTATGCCGCTGAGTCCTCGGCTCGTACTGGCGCCTTGTACCATTACCTCACCAGTCACGGTGCCGTAGGCAGCGAGTGACCACATGTACCAGCCAAGCATTGGTACGGCAACAACGAGGAGTGCGTTCCGCGCTGAGCGTCGTAGTTCGGGACGACCGTCGCGATACAGCAGCGCTTGGACGACGAAGGTCGCCGCACTCAACGGAAGGAGCGCGAGCGCGGTCGACTTCGTGAGTACCGCTGCCGCCACGACGAGCCCAAGGACTGCTCCTTGACCGCCACTCGGCCGACTCCGCAACATGAACGCGAGCTGCGCCAGAACGAGCGAAAATGTCGCAATAGCTCCGATATCATTGCTGACGAGACCCGACCAGTAGCTGATCATTGGTTGGGTGGCAACCAAGAGACCAACCAGTAGGGAGCGACGATCACCGCTCAAGACCTGTGCGGCGAGCAACCAAGCGCCGTAGACCGCGATCGTTCCGAGCAGCGCACTCCAGATGCGCACCCACAACATCCTGGTGGGCAACGCCCGCCCTCCCAAATGCGCCGCCGTCCAGTCGACCACCGCGCCACCGTAATAGTAAGCGGGCGCGTGCACCACACCTGGGTCGCGCCCGGTGTGTCGCTGGTCGCGCGCGGAGTCCGGGAGGTGGGCAAGGATGTTGATGGTTCGCTTTGGGGGGCCGTTGAAGTTGGGGCGACCCCATCGATCGAGTCTTGGACCACTTCCGAATGAGGTGAAGAACGTCAGACGCGTGGTCTGGATGTACTCGTCGGAGAACAACGGGTGATCCGGATCAATGATCGCGCCCGTCATCGCGACGTGATCCACGTACATCATGTGGTAGTCCTCGTCCGGACCCCAGAACGACGGGGTCGTGGCCGCGAAAACGCCTCCGCGAACAAGCGCAAAGAGACACAAGAACAGGAGCGCCCATCGCGCCCACGACGTAGATGGCAGCAGGCCAGGGTGGGACTGACCACTGCGCAGCGCGGAGAGGGGGTGGCGCAGTCGCTTACGCATTGCGCGCTAGCGCGTATGTTGCGAGGACGTTTTCGGCGGTGCGGGGCCAGGTGAAGGTTGTGGCTCGGGCTTTGCCTCGGGCGCGGAGGGTGGCGGCCAGCTCGGGGTCGGTGAGGATCTGGCGGAGGGCTGACGCGATGGCGGCGGTGTCGTGCGGGTCGAAGAGGAGTGCGGCGTCGCCGGCGACCTCGGGCAGGGAAGTCGCGTTGGAGCAGGCGAGTGGGACGCCGCGGGACATGGCCTCGAGGACTGGCATGCCGAAGCCCTCGTACAGCGAGGGGTAGGCGCAGCAGTCGGCGAGGGCGTAGAGGCCCTCGAGGTCCTCCGCCGAGATCCAGCCCGTGAAGACGACGCGGTCTGCGACGCCGAGCCGCGCGGCGCGGGTCTGCAGCAGAGCGAGGTCGCGGCCGGCGTGCCCGACGAGCACGAGGCGGGTGTCCTCCAGGCCGAGCGCAGCGAACGCCTCCAGCAAGCGTGGCAGGTTCTTGTGCACGAGGGCTGCGGACACGCAGAGCACCACGGGATCATCAGCGAGGCCAAAGCGCGACCGCAGCTCGCGGGCGGGCGTCACCGCCGACGCAGCGGCCATCCCGTGCCCGAGCAGCACCGCATCGACGCGCTCGGCAGGCACCCGCAATCTCTCCACGACGTCGCGTTTCACGGCCTCGGAGATAGTGATGACCCGCGTCGCTCGGCGGGCTGCGGGTCCCACGAGCGCTCGCAGCCCATACAGCGCGGGCTTCGGGAACGTGTCGGGATAGGCCTCGTAGATGAGGTCGAGGATCGTGACGACGCTCGGCATCCCGGTCAGCGGCGGAGACGTCGTCCCGAGCGAATGCAGGAGCTCCACACCGGCGCGACGCGCCACGACCGGCAGCAACACGATCTCGGCCGCGATCCGCAGCGGCTTGGACGCGCAGCGGACCGGCAGCACCCGTACGACGACGTTCGCAGGCCACCCGACCGCGCGCAGCGACGGCCCCGCCTCACGCCCGCAGAACACGGTGAAGCGCACGTCAGGGCGCGCGCGACCGAGCGCCCCGATCAGCTGATGGGCGTAGATCTCGCTCCCGCCCACAGCCCCGGGAACGAGGTAGAGGACGTTCAACCCGATATGGCGCACCGGCGCGAGACGGTAACGCGGCCGCGGGTTCTCTAGCCTGCCGACCGTGTCCGCGCCCGACGCGATCGCCGTGGTCATCGTCGTCCACCACAGCGCGGGCGAGCTCCGGCGCACGCTGCCGGCCCTCACCGAGCAGCTCGAGCCGGCAGACGAGGTCATCGTCGTCAACAACGCCGGCGACGACCGCGATGTTGCGGTTGTCAACGAACACCTGCCCGCCGCCAAGGTCATCACCGCGGAACGCAACCTCGGTTTCGCCGGCGGCGCCAACGTCGGCGCCGCCAACAGCACCGCCCCGCTCTTGCTGCTCCTCAACCCCGACGCGACACCGGCCCCCGGATGCCTCGCCGCCCTGCGCACCGCGGCAGCAGAACACCCTCGCTGGGGTGCGTTCCAGGCGCTCGTCACGCTCGACGACGGCGCCGGCGTCAACACGTCGGGCAACCTCGTGCACTGGCTCGGCTTCGGCTGGGCCGGCGAGCTCGACCGCCCAGCCGCAGACACCGACCCCGACGATCGCGAGGTCGGCTTCGCCTCCGGCGCCGCGCTGGTGATCCGGCGTGAGGCCTGGGAGCACGCAAACGGCTTCGACCCCGACTACTTCATGTACTGCGAGGACCTCGACCTCAGCCTGCGCCTGCGCCTCGCCGGATGGCAGATCGGCGTCGCCCCCGCGGCACGCGCAGATCACGCCTACGAGTTCGACAAGGGCGCCTACAAGTGGTTCTACCTCGAGCGCAACCGCTGGTGGACGCTGCTCGCCGCCTACCCCGCGGCCGTGCTCGCGCTCGTGGCGCCCGCACTGATCGCGTTCGAGCTGGCACTGCTGCCGGTCGCAGCGCGCGGCGGCTGGCTCAGGCCGAAGCTGCGCGCCAACCTGGCGGTGCTGCGCACGTTGCCGGCGACGCTGAGGCGGCGGCGCGAGGTGCAGCGCACGCGCACGATCAGCGCCCGCGAGTTCGCCGCATCGCTCACCGACTCCCTGGACTCGCCGCACATCACAGCGCCGACCGCGCTGCAGAAAGCCCAGCGGATGTACTGGCGCACGGCGCTCAAGCTGCTGCGATGAGGGTCCTCTGGCTGACACCCGAGCTCCCCTACTGGCCCGGCGGCAGCGGCGGCTCGACGCGCCAGTTCATGCTCGTGCGCGAGCTGCTCGCCCGCGGCCACGCGGTCGACGTCGTGGCGCCCGTCGCGCCCGAGCAGCACGCGGGCGCCGACGCGTTGCGCGCGAGCGGGGCGACCCTGCATGCCGTCGTGCGCCCTGCGCAGCGGGTGACCGAGGTCGCATCGGCGATACGCCGGCGCCCGCGCCTGATCGCCGACGCGCTGCGGATGCCCGTCCTCGCCTGGCAGGTCGAGGTCTTCTGGACGACCCTGCGCGCCCGCATGCGCGCAGCCGTCGACGCCAACATGCCCGACGTCATCCTCGTCGAGCACGACTGGGCCGCGCGCTGGCACGACGACCTGCCCGCCGGCGTCCCGACCGTGCTTGCGCTGGAGAACCTCTCCTGGCGCTACTACGAGCAGCGCGCAGCGGCCGCCGGCGGTCCCCGAGCAATCGCGCTGCGCGCCGAGGCCAAGCGCTTCGCCCGCTTCGACAGCGTGGCGCTCGACCGCTACGACGCGCTGCTGACGATGTCCGAGGACGACACGGCGGCACTGCGCGCGGTCAGCAGCCGGCCTGCGCATGTCATCGCCAACGGCGTCGACACCGCAGCGCTCACCGCAACCCCGCTCCCGGAAGCGCCGACGGCGCTGTTCACCGGGACCTTCGGCTACCCCCCGAACGCAGAGGCGCTGCACTGGCTCCTGGCCGAGATCTGGCCGAAGATCAGGACCCGCGTGCCGCAGGCGAGGCTGCTCGTCGTCGGCAAGGACCCGCCCGCGGGCAGCGGCGCCGACGGCGTCGAGCTGGCCGGCTGGGTCCCCGAGATGCAGCCCTGGTTCGACCGTGCGCGCGCGGTCCTCGTGCCGATCCGCTCCGGCGCCGGCACCCGCCTGAAGGTCCTCGACGGCCTCGCCAGCGGCCGCGCGATCGTCAGCACGACGATGGGCGCCGAGGGCGTCGCCGTCCGCGACGACGAGCACGTCCTCATAGCCGACACGCCCGACGCGTTCGCGCAAGCCGCCGCGCAGGTGCTCACCGACGACGCGCTCGCCGCGCGCCTCGGCCGCGCCGGGCGCGCCCTCGCCGAGACCGAGTACGACTGGCACGCGATCGGCGCCAAGCTCGAAGCGCTGCTGACCGACCTCGCCCGTCACTGACACCTACACTGCCGCCGGATGCCGGCCCACCTGACGCTGCGACAGATCCTCGCCGACGCGCCCGCCATCCACGGCGACGCCGGCAGCCAGGACCTCCTCACGCACGGCCTCACCCCGGACGCGCTGACGTTCATCGAGCAGCACGTAAAACCGGGCGACCGCACGCTGGAGACCGGCTCGGGCTTCAGCACGATCCTCTTCGCCGCGCTCGGCGCCGAGCACATCTGCATCGTCCCCAACCAGCCCGAGGTCGAGCGCATCCGCGCCTACCTCGAGAGCCGTGACGTCCCGACCGACCGCCTGCGGTTCTGCGTCGAGCCGTCCGAGCGTGTCGTGCCGACCCTCGACCTCGACGCCCTCGACCTGATCCTCATCGACGGCTCGCACTCCTTCCCCCAGGTCTTCATCGACTGGTTCTACACGGCACACGCGCTGACGATCGGCGGCCATCTGATCGTCGACGACGTCCATGTCTGGACCGGCCGCGTCCTGCGCGACTTCCTTGTCGCCGAGCCGGAGTGGGACTTCGTCAACGAGCTCGGCGGCCGCACCGCGATCTTCCGCAAGACCGCCGCCACGGACCCCGACAAGCTCTGGACGCTGCAGCCCTACGTGATGCGCCGCAGCGGCGCCGGCGCCCGGGCGCAGGCGCGGATGGCGGTCTCGCTGCTGCGCCACGGCCAGCGCGCCGAGCTCGTCAAGCTCGTCCGCGGCAAGCTCGGCCGCTAGGCCCAGTTGGGCCGATACGCCAGCTCGTAGGTCAGGCCCGGCGTGCGCTCGGCGATCTTCCGCGCCGGCGTCCCGCCGACGACGGTCCACGGCGCGACGTCCTTGGTGACGACCGCACCGGCGGCGACGACCGCGCCCTCCCCGACCGTCACGCCGCCAAGGATCGTCGCCCCGATCCCCACCCACACGCGATCCCCGAGCACCACCGGCTCGTAGACGGCGTCGAAGCCCGGGTCGTGGATGAGGTGCTTGGCGGTCTGAATGCGTGTATGGCTGGAGACATTGACGTTGTCGCCGATCGTGATCCCGCCGCGGGCGTCGAGCAGCACGTGTGGCCCGACGATCGAGTTGCGCCCGATGGTCAGGTGCCACGGGTGCGAAACCTCGACGCCGAGCATGAAGCACGCCGTCCGCACGTCCGCAAAGACCACGCGCCCAAGCTGGTACAGCCGCATCCGCCAGGCCGCGTACGGCAGCCGTGCGACGACGTGGTTGAGCACCCAGTCGGGATGCGGGAGATACCGGAGTGCCAGCCGCCGGAGCATCATCCAACCCTACGCGCGACTACTCTGCGGCTGTGCCGCGCCTGCGCATCGCGATCCTCGGTGGCGTGCCGCCGAGCCTCGGCGGCGGCGGCCTGGAGACCCAGCTCAACGAGAGCCTCGCGGCCCTGCAACGGGCCGGTCACGACGCGTTCCACGTGGGACGCGAAGCATCCGCGCGGCCGTTTGACCTGCTGCACGCCTTTGGAGCCGAGCCGGACGTCTGCCAGTGGATCTCACACTGGCGGCGCAATCCCGCACCGCTCGTTGTCTCACCCGTGCTGGTTGTCCCGCCCGGCGGCGAGCGGCGCGAGCTGCTCGCGGCGCGGATCCCGCTGCAGTCGTACGGGCCGCGCATGCGCGCCGATCTCCTGCGCCGCGCCGACCTCGCCGTCGCGCAGACCGAGCACGAGGCGAAGCTGCTCGCCCGGCTCGGCGCGCGCCGCGTCGCAACCATCACCAACGGTGTCGAGCCTGTCGAGCCGACTGAGGTGCCGGAACGCACGCCGGCGCCTGGGACATACGCGCTGCTGCTCGGCAGCGTCAGCGCGCGAAAGCGCCAGACCGACACGATCGTCGCGTTGCGCGGCGCGCCGGTCGTGGTGGCCGGCGGCTTCGACGGCAACCCCGCCGAGCACGAGGAGTTCACCAAGGCCGTGGACGACTGCGGCGCCACGTGGCTCGGCGAGGTGTCAGACCGCGCGCAGGTGCGCGCGCTGCTCAAGAACGCCAGGGCGCTCGTGCAGCTCTCGCGCGCCGAGGGCTTGTCGCTGGCGCTGCTCGAGGCGCTCAGCGTCGGCACGCCCGTGATCACCTCGCGCCTGCCAGCCGCCGCCGAGCTCGCCGAACGCTATCCCCGCCACGTCACGCTCGTCGACTCCTCGGCGGCGGCCGCGGCAGCGTTCGCGGCGATCGAGCGCCCTGGCGACGTCCCCGCGATCGCCAGCTGGGACGACGTCGCCGACGAGCTGCAAGCGGCGTATGCCAGCCTCCGCTGAGGCGCCACAGCCGATCGCCGGGCGCGTGGCGATCACGTCGGTCGCGCAGATCGGCACGATGGCCGCAGGCGGGCTGCTCGCGATCCTCATCGGGCGCCGCTTCGGGACTAACGCGCAGACGGATGGCCTCTTCCTCGCCTACAGCGTCTACGGCGTGCTGCTGATGGTCGCCCAGAGCCTGCGACTCACGATGGTGCCACGGCTCGCGCGCGCCGACGGGGCGGCGCGCAGCTTCGCCGATGGCCTCGGAGCGCTCGCGGTGATCGCGGGCTTCAGCGCGATCCTGCTCGTCGGACTGGCCGATCCACTCGCGACGCTGCTCGGCGGCTCCGGCGACGGCCACGACGTGACGCGCGACGCGTTGCGCCTGTTCTGGCTCGCGGCAAGCGCACAGCTATGTGCCGGCTACGCCGCCGCCCGCTTGGCCGCCGAGCATCGCTTCGCCGAGACGGCCGCCGCGTACTTGTCGGGCTCGTTCCTCCCCGTTCTCGCGCTCGCCGTCTGGCCGGATCCGGGGATCCGCCTCGTGCCGACTCTGATCACCGGCGGCGCGCTGGTGACGGCGGCGCTGATCGGAGTCGCCGTCTGGCGCCAGCACGTCCCCGCCGGTGCGCGGCCGACGCCGCGAGGCAGCCTCACGACCGCCAGCCAGATGGTCGCCGGCGCGCTGGGGAGCATCATGTGGCAGATCGCGTTGGTCGCCTCGCTGGCGTTCGCACAACGCATCGCCGAGGGCGCAGTCACCGTCTACACCTACGCGTTTTTCGCCTCAGGCCTCGTGGTCGCGGCGACGTCGGGCTCGCTGGCGATGGTGATCGCCGCACCGCTCACGAGCGGCTGGGACCGCGGCGACCCAAAGCCGTTGGAACCCGCCCTAGTGATGGTCGTGAAGACCTCGACGACGCTCGCGGTCCCGCTGCTGGGCATCGCGCTGCTGGCTGGCGACGAGATCATCGATGTCGTGCTCGGATCCGTTCTCTCGGGCGGCGAGATCACGACGATGCGCAACGCGTTCCTCGCGCTCGGCGGCGTGACGCTCGCGGCCGCCGTCTCCCCGGTCCCGGCACTAGCGGCCTACGCGCGCTCGCAGTACTGGCCGCTGGCGGGCATCGCGCTGGTGGGTCTCGTCGCGCACGTCGCGCTTAGTGCGGGCGCTGCGACGCTCGACGACCCCGTCGCACTGGCCGGTGCCGCCTCGATTGCGGCCTGGCTCATCGCGTTGCTGACGATCTGGTTCGTCTGGCGCGAGGACGTCGTATCGCTGAGCGCACGTGTGCTCGCCGAGATCGGCTCGGCCCTTGCGCTCGGCGCCGTCGCGTTCATCCCGCTGCAGCTTGCGAGCGGCAGGGCGCCGCTAGCGATTGTCGGCCTGGCGGCATACGCCGTGCTCGTGCGCATGCTGCTCCCCGGCCACTGGACACCGATCTCCGACGCCCTGAGGTCACTGGCGCGGCGCTGAAGCGTAGGTCGCGCGCGCGGCCGGCGGTGCCCCGGCGACGTCTGCGCGGGTGCGCCCGAACCAGCCGTCGGCCAGGCCGCGCAGTCGCATCCGCACGCGCGCCACGCCGTCGGGTGCCGCTGCGATGACGGCAACGCCTCGCGCGAGCTCGCCGAGCGTGCGCCGCCGCCAAGGAGTGCGGTCATCGACCGCGCGGATCAGCAGCGCCCAGTTGCGGGCATCCTCGTACTCCTGCCATGGGGCCGCGCGACGGACGGCGAAGGTCCGTCCGAGCCGCCGCCGCGACTCGAGCGGGTACGTCGGGTGCTCGAGGTGCGCGCTGCCGACTCCGCGCAGCTCCCACCCGGCGGCGCGGATACGCAGGCAGTACTCGACGTCCGCGTGCCAGAGGAAGAAGTCGCGGCGCAACTCGCCCACGCCCGCGCACGCGTCGCGTCGCAGCAGCAGCCCGGCGAACGGCGCCCAGTCAATCGCGCCGCCGTCCCCGTCGACCGGCTCGTGCCCGTATCCGCGCGCGGTGTGTGCGCCCCAGCGCCAGCCGGCGTGGCTCACGCACCCGCCGAAGCGCACGCGCGGAGCGGTCCCACCGACGCGCGGGTCGTCCAGCCCCGCGATCAACTGCGCGAGCACGTCCGGCGCGGCTACGCTGTCATCGTCCAGCAGCCAGACGGCGTCGGCGCCAAGCTCCCAGGCGCGCTTCATCCCGGCCCGGAACCCCGCGACAGCTCCGAGATTGTGGTCGAGCGCGACGACGTCCGCGTCGACCCCGGCGTACGCGGCGCGGGCCGCCGGCGACGCATCGTTGTCGACGACGACAAGCGCGTCGAGCGGCCGCGTCTGCGCAGCGACCGACCGCAGCAGAGCCGCGAGCTCGGGGCCACGTGTCCACACGGGGACGATGCCGATCACGCGCACTGTCGTGCAGCCTAGATAGCTTGCCCGCTGGTGCACCACGCAGCCGCCTGGCCATCGGACGGGCTGGAGCGCATCGTCGCCTGTCCGGCCTGCGGCGCGGGCCGGCGCACGCCGCTCTACGACGGGCTGCGCGACCGCCTCTTCGGCGCCCCCGGAGAGTGGACGATGTGGCGCTGCGCCAGGTGCGGCTCGGGGTATCTCGACCCGCGCCCGACGGCGGAGTCGGTCAGCCTCGCATACGCCGACTACTTCTGGCACCAGGCACCGCGCCTGCCCGACGCCGCGCCGGCAACCGCGATCGCAAGACTGCGGCGAGCGATCCGTGACGACCTCCTGCGCCGCAGGCTGGGGTACGCGTTGCCACGCCTTCCGCTCGCGGCGCCGCTGTCGGTGACCGCTTACGGCGCCGCCCTCGATCGCTGGGCGCGCCACCTCCGGCCTCACGGAGACCCGCCGCGGCTCCTCGACGTCGGCTGCGCAAACGGCGAGTTCCTCTTGCAGATGCGCGCCCTCGGCTGGGAGGCGACTGGCATCGACATCGACGATCAGGCCCTCGTCGAGGCAAAAGCGGCCGGGCTGGACGTCGCCCATGCGACGCTCACCGACCCGGGCGCGATCGCCGGGCGGCGCTTTGACGCCATCACGCTCAACCACGTCATCGAGCACCTGCACTCCCCGGCCGAAGCGTTGCGCGGCGCCCGCGAGTTGCTCGAGCCCTCGGGGATGCTGTGGATCGCCACCCCGAACATCCGCTCTCTGGCGCACCGGGCTTTCGGGCGCGACTGGCTGTCGCTCGATCCGCCACGTCACCTGGTCGTCTTCGCGCCCGACGCGCTAGGCGCTGTAATGCGCGACGCGGGCTTCATCGACGTCCGCACCCCTCGGCCCGTACGCAACGCGCGCTCGGTGTTTACCGACAGCGTCACGCTGCGCGGCGGCGATCTCACACCGACGCTGCGCCTGCGCGCAGAGATCGCGCAGCGCGTCTGGGAGCGTCGCCCCGACGTCGCCGAGGAGATCGTCGTGGTCGCTAGACGGCCCGCGTGACGGACTCGTCGTCGCGGCCCTGCGCCGCGGCAACATCATTGATCTCGGCGTGCAGCATCGCCACGCGCTGGGCGAGCACCTTGTTTTGGTCGGTCAGGCGCGAGATCACGAGCGAGAAGTGCAGCATCAAGATGACGATGAACCCGAGCGCGACGGCAAACAGCGTCGACGGCCCGTAGCGGACGCCGAGGGCGTCGGAGAGCTGGTTGAGCAGGTCCGACCACACCGAGAGCCCGAGCAGGATCGTCGCCGCCAGCAGCCACAGCAGCGCGTAGCGCTCCATCAGGCGGCGGCGGCGGACCAGCTCGAAGACCAGCAGGAACAGACCCGCGCTGATCAGGATCGAGACGATCTGCAGCCGCGTCTGCATGGGTTCAGATGCCGTGGTCGGCGGCGACGGCCGCGGGGTCGCCGGCCTCGACGGCCGGGCGCGCGCGCAGCAGGCCGACGAACAACGCGAGCAGCACCTTGACCATGTAGAGCATCGAGCGCGAGGCGTTGATCGACGACACCCCGGTCGTGCGCGCACGCATGCGCACCGCGACCTCGTCGCCCTCGAGCCGGTGGGCGTGGACCATCAGCACGGCCTCGACCTCGGGGTAGTCGTGCGGGTAGTCGCGGGCGAACAGCTCGATCGCGCGGCGGTCGCACAACCGAAAGCCCGACGTGGGGTCGGTGACCGGGCGGCCGGTCACGCGCGACAGCAGCCACCCGAACAGGCGGATGCCCAGCCGCCGCGACGCCGAGGAGCGATAGCCGGCCTCCTCCTTGTCGTGCAGGAAGCGCGACCCGGTGACCATGTTCAGCCCCGGGTTGGCGCGCAGGTGACTCAGCAGCACCGCGATCTGGCGCGGGTCGTGCTGGCCGTCGCCGTCGACCTGCACGGCGAAGTCGTAGCCGCGCTCGGCCGCAAACAGGTAGCCGGACTGCACGGCGCCGCCGATCCCGACGTTGAACGGCAGCTCCAGCACGTGTGCGCCGGCCGCCCGCGCGATCGGCGCGGTGTCGTCGGTGGAGCCGTCGTCGACGACCACGACGTCGAAGTCCGGGGCGTGCTCGCGCAGGTCGGCGATCGTCGCGGCGATGGCGCCGGACTCGTTGTACGCGGGAACGATGGCCAGGTAGGTGGTCACGGACGTAGAAACGGCCCATGCGCGCGACAGTTGCGCTGGGCTCTGCAATGAGTATGCCGCGAGGACCCGGCGGTCACACGTCCGCTTGTGCCACCCTTCCGCGCTGCAATGGCCAAGTCTGCGCTTGTCACCGGGATCACCGGCCAGGACGGCTCCTACCTCGCCGAGCTCCTGCTCGAGCAGGGCTACGAGGTCCATGGCATGGTCCGCCGCGCGTCGACGGAGAAGTTCGACCGCATCGAGCACCTGCGCGACCGCATCACGCTGCACCAGGGCGACCTGCTCGACCAGCGCTCGCTCGTCGACACCCTGCGCGCGTCCAAGCCCGACGAGATCTACAACCTCGCGGCGATGAGCTTCGTCGCGGTGTCCTGGATCCAGCCGACGCTGACCGCCGAGTTCACCGGCGTCGGCGTCACGCGGATTCTCGAGGCGATGCGCGAGGCGGCGCCCGAGGCGCGCTTCTACCAGGCGTCGAGCTCGGAGATGTTCGGCAAGGTCCTGCGAGGTCCCGCAGACCGAGCAGACGCCGTTCTACCCGCGCTCGCCCTACGGCGTCGCCAAGGCCTACGGGCACTTCATCACGGTCAACTACCGCGAGTCCTACGACCTGCACGCGACCAGCGGGATCCTCTTCAACCACGAGTCCCCGCGCCGCGGCCTGGAGTTCGTCACGCGCAAGATCACCTGGCACGCCGCCGCGATCAAGCACGGGCTGCTCGACTCGATCAGCCTCGGCAACCTCGACGCCGAACGCGACTGGGGCTACGCCAAGGACTACGTCGAGGCGATGTGGCTGATGCTCCAGCGCGACACCCCCGAGGACTACGTGATCGCCACGAACACGTCCAACTCGGTGCGCGAGTGCGTCCAGATCGCCTTCGACGAGGCCGGCATCGACGACTGGGAGCGCTACGTCAAGATCGACCCGCAGTTCGTGCGCCCGGCCGAGGTCGACCACCTGATCGGCGACTACGGCAAGGCCGAGCGCGACCTCGGCTGGAAGCCGCAGACCTCCTTCGAGGAGCTGATCCGGCTGATGACGCGCGCCGACCTCGAGCTGCTCAAGCGCTAGCTGCCGAGGCACGTCACCTAGCTCGCAGCTCGGCGAGGTCGGCGTCGACCATCTCGGCGATCGTCTGCTCGAAGGGGATCTCACAGCGCCATCCCAGCCGCTCGCGCCGCGTGCGACGCGTCGCCGACCTGCGGCCACGGCTCGGGCGGGCGCACGAACTCGGGGTTGACGCGGACCGTGGCGGCGTCGGCGCCCGCGTGCGCGAACGCCGCATCGACGAGGTCCTGCACCGTGCGCCCGAGGCCCGACGCCAGCACGTAGTCGCCGGGCTCGCCGGCGCGGGCCATCAGCACCAGCCCGCGGACGATGTCGCGGGCATCGCTCCAGTCGCGGACGGCGCTGAGGTCGCCGAGCTCGAGCGTGTCCTGCAGGCCGAGCGAGATCGCCGCGGCGCCGCGCGTGACCTTGCGCGGCAGGAAGCGCTCCGGCCGCCGCGGGCTCTCGTGGTTGAACATGACCGCGCTGCACACGTGCAGGCCCGTCGTGCGCAGCGTCCCCGCGAGCCCGTGCGCGCACAGCTTGGCCACGCCGTACGGGCTGCGCGGGCGCATCGGCGTGCGCTCGTGCATCGGCGACTCGCCGGTGTCGCCGAAGATCTCCGAGGACGACGCGACGACGACGCGGCACTGCGGTGCGTGCGCGCGCACCGCGCCGAGCAGCGCCGCGGTGCCGACGGCGATCGCCGACACGGCGGCCGCGGGGTCGTCCCACGACGCCGGCACGAACGTCGGTGCGGCGAGGTGGTAGAGCTCGTCGGGCGCGACCTCGGCGACCGCCGCGCGCAGCGAGGCCGGATCGTCGAGCTCTCCGGCGACGAGCGCCGACGCGCCAACTCCGGAAGCGTCCAGACGGTCCGGCGAGCGCACGAGGCCGACGACCTCACAGCCCTCGGCGCGCAGCTGCCGCGCCAGATAGAACCCGTCCTGGCCGGTGATTCCGGTGATGAGCACGCGCGGCGCGGACACCGCGGCAGCGTAACCACAGGACTTAGCGAGCGTTCGTCTGGGTATCAGCGCCTGAAATCGTCGGTGCAAAGCCGCGACTTTTCGGTCAGAGGAACGTTCGTATGCGTACCCTCTCCCCCACAGACGGGAAGGCGCCCCCCATGCGCACCCTGCAGCAGATGTCCCCCCAACAGCTTCCGCTCCATGACGAGGGCCCGGCCCTCGACGACGTCGATACCGCTCAAGCGGTGCCGCCGCCTGGCGTGAATGTGCTCGGCGTCCCGCTGGCGCTGACCGACTACGAGCGCACGATGGACTGGATGGACGCCACGATCGCGTCCGAGGGCACCGGCTACGTCTGCGTCGCGGCGACGCACACGGTGATGGTCTGCCAGGAGGACCGCGAGCTGCGCGAGGCCGTGCTCAACGCCGACCTCGTCGTCCCCGACGGCCAGCCGCTGGTCTGGGCGATGAACGCGCTGGGCCACCGCCTCAGCTCACGCGTCTACGGGCCCGATCTGATGGCCCGCTACTGCAACCGCGCCGCCAAGACCGGCACGCGGATGTTCCTCTACGGCGGCCGCAACCAGGGCGCGCTCGTGCAGCTCGCGCTGAACCTGCGCCGGCGCGACCCGGGCCTGCGCATCGTCGGCGGCTACTCGCCCCCGTTCCGCGAGCTCACCGAGGAAGAGGACGACGCGATCGTCGCCGAGATCAACAAGTCCGGCGCGGACGTCGTCTGGGTCGGCATCGGCGTGCCGAAGCAGGAGAAGTGGATGGCGCGGATGCGCGAGCGCCTCGACGCCCCGGTGCTCGTCGGCGTCGGCGCCGCGTTCGACTTCCACGCCGGCCTCGTCCCCCAGGCGCCCGCCTGGATGCAGACCTCGGGCCTGGAGTGGGCGTACCGCCTCGGCCACGAGCCGCGGCGCCTGTGGCGGCGCTACCTGCGCTACAACCCGCGCTTCGTCAGCGGGTTCACGCGCCAGTACGTGACCACTCGCTGGTCCTGACCCCGCCTACACTGGATCGCGTGTACGACGTCGCGGTCATCGGATGCGGGCGCGTCGGGCTCCCGCTGGCCCTGTCCTTCGCCGACGCCGGCCTGCGCGTGCTCGGCGTCGACGCCGACGCGGAGCGCCTCGCCGCCGTCCGCGACCGCCGCATGCCCTTCGAGGAGCCCGAGGCGCAGGAGATCCTCGACCGCGTAGACATCGCCTGGTCGGGCCGCGTCGCCGACGCCGCCGAGGCCGAGCACATCGTCATCACGCTGGGCACGCCCTCCTTCAGCCACATCGAGATCGACCTGCGCGACATCCGCAGCGTGCTCGACGACCTGCTCGGGCACCTGCGCGACGGCCACACGCTGACGCTGCGCTCGACGATCGCGCCGCGCACGACCGAGTTCGTCGCCGGCTACCTCGCCAAGCACCGCGGCTTCGACGTCGGCTCCGACGTCTTCGTCGCGCACGTCCCCGAGCGCATCGCCGCAGGCAAGTTCTTCGACGAGATCTCGACGCTGCCGTGCATCATCGGCGGCGTCGGCGAGCGCTCCGGCGAGGCCGCCGCCGAGCTGTTCGAGCGCCTCGGCGCGCCGATCGTGCAGACGACGCCGGTGCAGGCCGAGCTCGCGAAGATCTGGACGAACATCCTGCGCTACGCGACGTTCGCGCTGCCCAACCTGCTGATGATGGACTGCGAGCAGTACGACGCGAACGTCTTCGACGTCATCGACCTGATCAACCAGGACTACCCGCGCGGCGGCATGGCGCTGCCGGGCTTCACGGCCGGGACGTGCCTGCGCAAGGACTTCGCCTTCAGCGAGGAGCGCTCCAACGCGCCCGGCATGCTGCTCGCGGTCTCACGCGTCAACGAGAGCGTGCCGCTCTTCCTCGTCGAGGGCGCCAAGCGCCGCCTCGGCTCGCTGTCGGGCAAGAAGGTCTGCGTGCTGGGCCTCGCGTTCAAGGCCGGCACCGACGACGAGCGCGACTCGCTGGCCCACAAGCTCGTGCGCCTGCTCGAGCGCGAGCTGGCGGACGTCGCGATCCACGACCCGCACGTCGCGACGCCGACGCAGTCCTTCGACGAGGCGGTGCTCGACGCCGATGTCGTCGTCGTCGCCGCCAACCACCCCGAGTTCCGCGACGTCCAGACGCTGCGCTCGATCGCCGACTCGGCGCGCACGCGAGGCGCTGGTGGTCGACCCGTGGAACTGCTGGGGCGCCGGTCAGGTCTTCGCGCACAGCGACGAGCTGCTCGCGCTGTCTGCAGTGTCTTGAGCCGGTCCTACGACCTCGTCGTCGTCGGCGGCGGGATCCTCGGGCTGGCAACTGCGCGCGAATGGCAGCGCCGCCACCCCGGCGCGGCGATCGCCGTGCTCGAGCGCGAGCCGACGCTCGCAGCCCACCAGACGAGCCACAACTCGGGCGTCGTCCACGCCGGCATCTACTACGCGCCGGGCTCGCTGAAGGCGCGGCTCTGCACGCAGGGCCGCGAGGCGCTGTACGCCTTCTGCGACGAGCACGGCGTCACCTACGAGAAGTGCGGCAAGCTGATCGTCGCCGTCGATGACGCCGAGCTGCCGCGCCTTGACGAGCTCGAGCGCCGCGGCCGTGAGAACGCCGTCCCGGGCCTGCGGCGCCTGCGCGCCGAGGAGATCGCCGAGCACGAGCCGCACGCGCGCGGCGTCGGCGCGCTGCTGTCGCCCGAGACCGGGATCGTCGACTTCGCGGCGGTCGCGCAGAAGCTCGCGGCGCTGCTGCGCGATGGCGGCGCGGAGATCCGCACCGGTGTCGAGGCCACGGCGCTCGCCGACATCGACGCCCGCACGGTGATCGTCTGCGCGGGCCGCTGGGCCGATCGCCTCGGCGGCGACCCCGATCCGCGGATCGTGCCGTTTCGCGGCTCCTACCTGAAGCTGCGGGCCGAGCGGCGCGAGCTCGTGCGCGGGCTGATCTACCCCATCCCCGATCCCGCGCTGCCGTTTCTCGGCGTCCACCTCACGCGCACGATCGGCGGCGAGGTGCTGCTCGGGCCGACGGCGCTGCTGGTCGGCGCGCGGCGGTCGCTCGCCTGGCCGGGCACGTGGCGGCTGATGCGACGCTTCTGGCGCACGGGCGCCCGTGAGCTGCGGATGGCTGCGTCACGGCGCGCCCTCGTACGCGCCTGCGCCCGCTATGTGCCTGAGCTGACGGCTGCGGACGTCGACCCCGCACCCGGCCCGGCGGGTGTGCGCGCGCAGGCCGTCGGGCGCGACGGGACGCTCGTCGACGACTTCGTGTTCGCGGAGGCCGGCGCCACGCTGCACGTGCGCAACGCGCCGTCGCCGGCGGCGACCTCCGCGCTGGCAATCGCCGCCTTCGTGGTCGATCGAGCTACGCTCCGCGGCCGATGAACAGGGTTCTCGTCACCGGCGGAGCCGGCACGATCGGCGCAGCGGTCGTGCGCCGGCTGCTGCGCGATCCGGACTATGAGGTCCGCGTCTCCGACCAGCGCCCGGCTCCGGGCTGGATGCGCGAGGGCTGCGAGGTGCACACAGGCGACCTGCGCAACCTCGACGAGGCGCGCGCGGCCACGCAGGGCTGCTCGCACGTGATCCACCTCGCGGCGATCGTCGGCGGCATCGCGAACTTCCACAAGCTTCCGCACACGCTGACCGAGGTCAACAACGCGCTCTACAACGCGATCGTGCGGGCGGCGCTGGACCACGACGTGCAGCGCTTCGTCTACGTCTCCTCGAGCATGGTCTTCGAGCGCGCGACCGAGTACCCGACCACCGAGGAGCACATCTGGGAGTGCCCGGTGCCGCGCTCGGCCTACGGGTTCTCCAAGCTCACCGGCGAGGTCTACGTGCGCGCCGCGCACGACGAGCACGGCCTGCCGTACACGATCTGCCGCCCGTTCAACGCCTACGGCCCGGGCGAGATGCCCGAGGACGAGCCCGGGATCGCGCACATGGTCCCCGACGTCATCAAGAAGTGCCTGGCGCTGGCCGACGGCGCCGCGCTGCCGATCTTCGGCGACGGGACGCAGACACGCACGCTGACGCACGTCGACGACATCGCCGACGGGATCGTCGCCGCGATGGCGTCACCGGCCGGCCTGCACGAGGACTTCAACATCTCGGCCTCCCAGGAGCAGACGGTCGCCGAGATCGCCGAGCTGATCTGGCGCCTGTGCGGGCGCGATCCCAAGCAGTTCAAGCTCGAGCACCTGCCGAGCTTCGAGGTCGACGTCGTGCGCCGCTGGCCGAGCGTCGAGAAGGCCAGGCGCCTGCTGGGCTGGGAGGCGCAGATCGCGCCGGAGCAGGGGATCGCGGCGACGATCGAGTGGCTACGCGGCGTGCTGGCGAGCGAGCCAGTCCCACGTCCGCGCGACGCCGTCACGTAGGCCGACCTCGGCGCGGTAGCCGAGCGTCTCGCGCGCCAGCGACACGTCCAGCGCGCTGCGCTGCAGCTCGCCGAGGCGCGGCGGCGCGTGCTCGGGCTGGAAGTCGGCGCGGCCGCTGGCGTCGCGCAGCGCGGCGATCACGTCGAGCAGCGTCGACTCGGTGTCGGTGCCGACGTTGAAGACGCGCCCCGGCGCCTCGGGATGCTCGGCGGCGAGCAGGTTCGCCGCGACGATGTCGGCGACGTAGACGTAGTCGCGGGTCTGCAGGCCGTCGCCGAAGATCGTCGCCGGCTCGCCGTTGAGCGCGCGCCCGCAGAAGATCGCGATGACGCCGGCGTCGCCGGCCGGGTCCTGGCGCGGGCCGTAGACGTTGCCGTAGCGCAGCGTCACGGTCTCCAGCCCGTAGAGCCGGTGTGCCCAGCCGCAGTAGGCCTCGGCGCAGAACTTGCTCTGGCCGTAGGCGGCGATCGGGACCGGCTGCGCGGTCTCGGGGTCGGATAGACGCCGACCTCGCCATAGATGCCCCCGCCCGTGGACGTGTTGACGAAGCGCGTCGCGCCGCTCGTGCGCGCCGCCTCGAGCAGGTTGATCGTGCCGAGGACGTTGACGCTCGCGTCGAAGGCGGGATCGTCGATCGACTTGCGCACGTCGGCCTGCGCGGCGAGGTGGAAGACGACCTGCGGCTGCGCTGCTGCGAACGCCGCGCGGACGGCCTGCGCATCGCGGATGTCGACCTCGTGCAGCGTCGCCGCCGCGTTGAGGTTCTCGCGCTTGCCCGTTGCAATGTTGTCGATGATCGCGACCTCGTCGCCGCGCATCGATCGAGCGCGTCGACGATGTGCGAGCCGATGAAGCCGGCGCCGCCGGTGACAAGAGTCCGCATGCAGCGCCGCAGGCTAACCGTCGCGGCTGGACCGACGCCGCGCGACGCCGCGTCGCTGATAGCGTCGCGCGCATGCCCAACCACCCCGTCGCGCCGCCGCGCTTGCCGCCGGCGTCGTGGCTTCCCTGCTGTTCGTCCCAGCGGCTGCGAACGCAGCCCTCGGCGGCGCCAATGCCCTGACCACCTCGCTGCGGCCCGATCTGCGCTCGGCGACCGTCCAGTCGACCAACGCGGTCGACGACACCACGACCGTTCGTGCGTGCTTCAGCAAGGCGATCGCCTCGCTGCCCCAGGCGATCCACTTCCACCTGAGGGCGTACGCCGACGACGACGGCCCGCCGTTCGACGGCATCACCGCGGTCTCGGCGACGCGGTCGACGAGCAACTGCGCCGACGCGGTGTTCCCCAACTCGGACGCCACCCAGTTCACGGTCCTCTCGGTCGGCGGCTCGGACGGCACCGCGCCAGACAGCGGCGGCTCGGCCGTGTCGACCAACGGCTTCGGCAACATCCAGGACTCGACCGCGCTGATCGGCTCCAAGACGAACAACGGCACGCGCGGCTTCGCCACCGGCCCGGACCTCGTCGGGATCACCGTCAACAACGCGGCAAGCACGATCGACTACACGTTCGACCAGCGCGTGGCGGGCATCGTCGCCGGCACCGGTGACCTCGCGGGCGCATTCGTCTACAACACGAGCGACGGCACGCCGGTCCCGAGCATTGCCGGTGCGGCCAACCGCACGATCTCCGCCGACGGCCTGACGGTGCGCGTCAACTTCGGGGCCCCGATCGCCGACGCCGTCCGCGCCTACGTCACGTCGGGCGCCGTCGATCGCCAAGACGCCGTCCAACGGCGGCCTGAATGGCCTGCGCTCCGCCTCGCGCCCCGGCAGTGGCGGCTTCACCGACCGGCCTGACCTCCTCTCGGTCACGGTCGTCGTCTAACGGCAGCACGGTCGACTACCAGTTCGACCAGGTGCTGAGCGGCTTCGGCGCCGGCGGGTTCCTGCTCGGCCTGTCCAGCAGCAACGAGTTCGACGCCCAGCGGCGCACCGGCGATCGTCGGCGGTGCGGGCGTCGGCAACACCGTGCGCGTGCCGATCACGTTCTCCAGCGGCGGCAGCACGTTCAACGAGCTGCTCACGTTCGGCGGGGCGACCGCGGACGCGGTCCGCAGCCGGTGGTCTGCAGAGCACCGCCGGCGGGCTGCCGGCGGGCGGCAATGCCGGGGCGTTCGCGACCGGCTTCACCGTCAGTCCCGACGCGCTGAAGGTCACGTTCGACAACGCGACCAACGTCGCGCACGTCCTGTTCGACCAGCGCTGGATCGCCGCTGATCCGGGAGCCTTCAAGCTGCTCGACGACCAGGGTTCGCAGATCGCGGGTGCCGCGATCAGCGTCTCCGGCACGGGCGCGCCGACCGCGGGTCAGACCACCGCCGACGTGACGTTCCCGGCCGGCACGCTGGCTGGCGCCCGATCGCTGCTGCTCGAGCAGGGCGCGGTCGATGCATTCGGCCCGTTCGAGAGCTCCCCCCAGGTGATCTCGCCGACCGCGCCCGCCTCGCGGACGGCCAAGAAGTTCCGCAAGGTGAAGGTGCTTGTCCCGCGCGGCTGTCCGCCGCGCGATGAAGCGCCGCTAGGCGCCGTCGTAGACGCTCGCGAGCCGCCGCGCCACCTCGTGTGGCGCGGCGAGCTCGCGCGCGCGCTGCAGGCAGGCATCGCCGCGTGCGGCGTCGCCCCAGCGCGCGCGCACGATGCGCGCGAGCGCGTCGGCGTCACCGGCGGGGACGAGCTCTGCCTCGGGCGCGAGGTCCTCGAGCGCGCCGCGCGCGCTGGCGACGACCGGCAGGCCCGCGGCCATCGCCTCGACCGCTGACAGGCCGAACGTCTCGGCGGCGCGCGACGGCACGAGCTCGACCGCCGCGCCGGCGCGCAGGCCCCGCAGCGCGCCGCGGTCGACGCGGCCGGTGAAGCGCACCGTGGGGCCTGCGAGAGCGCGCAGGCGCTCCTCCTCCGGGCCGTCACCGGCGATCGTCAGCGCGACGTCCGCCCGCGCGCAGGCCTCGATCGCGACGTCGACGCCCTTCTCCACGGCCATACGGCTGGCGACGAGGGCGTAGCTGCCGGCGCCGGCGGACGAGCGCTCGGCGAACTGGCGCACGACGTGCCCGATGACGTGCACGTCGCCAAGCGGCGCGCCGAGCTCGCGCAGGCGGCGCTCGGCGCTGGCGCTCGGCACGACGACCGCGTCGGCGTGCTCGACCATGCGCCGCTGGTGCAGCGCGAGCGCCGCGGCGTACGCGGCCGCCTCGCCGCGGCTGCCGCGGCAGTTCAGGCGCACGCCAGGTGCGGTGTTGCGCCCGTGGCAGCGCGTGCAGTCCTCGCCGTGCGAGTTGAAGCAGGTCCCGACCGCGCAGACGAGCCGGTAGTTGTGCAGGTGCAGGACGGTGCGCGCGCCGGCCGTGCGGGCCGCCGCCAGCGCGCGCCAGCCGAACGTCGGGTTGAGGTTGTGGGCGTGGACGATGCGCGCACCGGTCCGGCGCACGGCGTCGCCCACCTGCTCGGACTCGAGGCCGCCGCGCAGCAGGCCGGCGACGGCACGGGGGCCCGGTGTCGTCCCTGAGTCGCGGGTCAACACCTCGACGTCCATGCCGAGCTGCTCGCGCGCGAGCCACGCGAGGTCCTCGACGACGCGCTCCTCACCCCCGGTGGTGCGGTAGCGGTGGTGCAGGAACAGAATCACGGCGCGGCTACCGTAGCCTGCGCGCTGCGCTCCGGGTGCCGGAGGCCACGACCATGAAGACCGCCGTCGCGATCCCCACCCAGCGGCGCCCCGCGTACCTCGACGTGGCGCTGGCATCCGTGGCCGGCCAGGTCCGTGCGGCGGGCGCCGAGTTGCTCGTCGTCGACGACGGCCCCGACGCGCAGACCCGCGAGGTCGCCGAGCGCCATGGCGCGCGCTACATCGCTCACCCGGGCGCCCGCGGCCTCAACGCCGCGCGCAACACGGCGCTGCGCAGCACCGACGCCGAGCTCGTCTGCTTCCTCGACGACGACGTGCGCGTGGAGTCGGGCTGGCTGGCGGCGCTGATCGCCGCGGCGACGGAGCTGCCGGAGGAGGTCGGGTGCCTGACCGGCCCGATCCGCGCGCGTTTCGAGGACCACCGGTTCCGCGTCTGCGGGCGCGAGGGGCCGCCGATCACGCACCTCGAGCTCGGGCCGGCCGACAGCGACGCCGCCCACGCCTGGGGCGCGAACATGGCCGTCCGCGGCAGCGCCGTCGCGAGCGTCGGGGAGTTCGCCGAGCACCACCAGCTCTACGGCGACGAGCAGGAGTGGCAGGCGCGCCTGCGTGCGGGCGGGGGCCGCATCCGCTACGTCGCGGCGGCCGGCGTCGAGCACCGCCGCGCCGGCGACGACGCGCGGCTGCGGGCGCTTTGCAACGCCGCGCGGCGCCGCGGCCGGGCGGCGCGACGCGAGGACGTCGCGAAGGCGGGCGCCGCCGCGGGCGCGATCCCCTCGCTGCGCGCAGAACTGCGCACGCTGCTGGGCTGCGTCGTCCACGGACCACGCTTCGCCTGCATGAACGGGCCGGTGATGGCCGCGCACTCGCTCGGGCGGATCGAGGAGGCGCTGCGACCCACGCCACCACCGGCGACCCCGGGCGTCGATGACTTCCTCTCCGGCCAGAGCGGGACGTTCGGCGGTGTCGACGGCGCGCTGCGCGGCCTCGCCGACGCGCTGCTGGACCTCCGCGACCGGCCGCGCGCCGCCATGCTCGCGCGCGCCGGACGGGCGGTCTCGCCCCAGCGCGTGCTCGTGCTCGCCGTCGAGCGGCCCGGCAGCCGCTTCCCGCAGGCGCGGGCCGAGCTGCAGCGTTCCCGCCACAAGGTCACGGTCGCGACGAGCGACATCAACGACCGCGGCAAGTTCGCAAACCTCAACGCGCTGCTGGCCGAGCACGACCCGTCCGGCTATGACTGGCTGCTCGTGATCGACGACGACGTCACGCTGCCGCGCCACTTCCTCGACGCCTTCCTGCACGCCGCCGCGCCCTACGCGCTGGCACAGCCGGCGCACCGCCTGCGCTCGCACGCGGCCTGGCCGCACACCCGGCGCCGCGCACGCGGCGCGCCCGCCCGCGAAACGACGTTCGTCGAGATCGGCCCGGTCACGGCGTTTCATCGCTTGAGCTTCGCCAAGCTGCTGCCGTTCCCCGACCTGCAGATGGGCTGGGGCCTTGACGCGCACTGGAGCGCGCTGGTCACGCCGCTGGGCATCATCGACGCAACGCCGATCGGCCACACCGACCGTCCGGCCGCGGACACCTACAGCCGCGAGCAGGCCGCCGACGAGGCGCGCACGTTCCTCGCCGGCAAGCCCTACGTCACGCGAACGCAGGCGCGATGAAGGTCTGCATCGTCAGCGAGTTCTACCCGCGGGAGCACGACCCGGTGCTCGGGATCTGGGCGCACGAGCAGGCGCTCGCGGCGCGCGCTGCCGGCGCCGAGGTCCGCGTGCTCGTCCTGCATCGCCCGATTCCGCCGCTGAGCACGCCGCCGCGCCGCCTCGCGGCCGCGACGCGCACGCTGCTCGCCCAGCCCCGGCAGACCGAGCTCGACGGCATCACGATCGACTACGTGCGCTTCGTCGCGCCGCCGCGGCCGCGCTCCTACGGGCGCTGGGGCCGCTGGGCGCAGCGGCCGCTCACCCGCGCGCTGCGCGACCTGCGCCGCGAGTTCGCCTTCGACCTGATCCACGCGCACAACGCGGTGCCGGCGGGCGACGCCGTGCGCCGGGCCGGCATCGACGTGCCGCTCGTCGTCTCCGTGCACGGCGGCGACGTCTTTCACACTGCCGTGCAGCACGACGACGGCGCCGCGGCGATCCGCGCGACGTTCGCGCAGGCAGCGCTGGTGCTCGCCAACTCCGCCGGCGTCGAGGACGCCACGCGCGCGCTCGGCGCGACGCGCACACGTGTCCTGCGGCTCGGGACCGACATCCCCGCCCAACCACCCGAACCCTCGCCCGTCCCGCTGATCGCCACGGTCGCGCACCTCGTCGCGCGCAAGCGCCACGCCGACGTGCTGCGCGCGATGTGGGTGCTCAAGGACCGCCACCCCGAGCTGCGTTACCTCGTCGTCGGCGAGGGCCCCGAGCGGGCGGCGCTCGAGACGCTCGCGGCAGAGCTGGGCGTCGCCGACCGCCTCGAGCTCGCCGGGCAACTGCCCCACGCGCAAGCGCTGGAGCGCAGCCGCAGCGCGCACGTGTTCGCGCTGCCGAGCGTCGACGAGGCCTTCGGTGTCGCCTACATCGAGGCGATGGCCGCCGGCGTACCCGTCGTCGGCTGCCTCGGCGAGCCCGGGCCGCAGGAGATCGCCGCGGTCGGCGACGGCATCGTGCTGGTGCCGCCGGCCGACATCCATGCACTCGCCCGCGCGCTGGACGGGTTGCTTTCGGACCCGGCGGCGCGCGTGAAGGTCGGCGCCCAGGCGCGGGAGACCGTGCGCCGCGCGTTCACCTGGGAGGCCTGCGGCCGCGCGACGGTGGAGGCCTACGAGGACGCGTTGCGGTGACGGTCCTGCTCGTCACCAACCACGTGCCGCCCGAGCGCGCCGGCGCGTTCGCGGCGCTGCACGCGCGCGTCGGCATCGAGCTCGCGCTGTTCGGCGGGCGCTCGACGCACGCGACCGCGGGCGTCGGCGATCCCGGCGTGCCGCACCGCCACGCCTCCGCACGCGAGGTCTACGCGCTGGCGGCGTCGGGCCGCTATGACGCGGTGATCGCCGGCACCGCCGGTCGCGCCGCGCTGCCCGCCGCGTACGCCGGCGCCCGTCGCGGACGCGTCCCGTTCGTGCTGTGGACCGCGCTGTGGGCGCCGCTGACCTCGCCGGCGCTGCTGCCGAGCGTCCCGCTGCTCGCCCACCTCTACCGCAATGCCGACGCGGTCGTGACCTACGGGGAGCACGTCAGCGCCTACGTCCGCGCGCGCGGCGCGCGCGACGTCTTTGTCGCGCCGCAGGCCGTCGACAACGCCTGGTGGAGCGCACCGGCCGGGGAGCGCGACAGCCCGTTTCTCGCCGTGTTTGTGGGCCGGGGGGCCCGGGAAAAGGGGATTGCAGTCCTCGCCGAGGCCTGGCGTCTCGGCGGCCGCGACAGCACGCTCGTCCTCGTCGGGCCCGAGCGCGCCCCGCTGGGCGAGGCCGTGGGACCGCAACCGCCCGACGTCGTCCGCAACTTCTATGCGCGCGCAGGCGTTGTCCTCATACCGTCGATTCCCACCCCGGACTTTCGCGAGCCGTGGGGTCTCGTCGCCAACGAAGCCATGAACCAAGCCGTCCCGATCATCGCCTCCGACGCCGTCGGCGCCGCCGCGGGCGGGCTCGTGCGCGATGAGCGCAACGGGCTCGTCGTGCCAGCCGGCGACGCTGCCGCGCTGGCCGCGGCGATCACCCGCGTGCGCGACGACTCGGTCCTCCGCGACACGCTCGGCGCCAACGCGCGCCGAGACGTCGCGGCGTTTACGTTCGAGAGCTTCGCCAGCGGCTTCGAGACCGCCCTGCGAGCGGCATCAGACCGGAGAAAGGACTACCGTTGAGTCCTCTGTCCCGCCTTGTTTCGCACCGCCTGCTGCTGGCCCTCGGCGTCAGCGCCGCGCTCCTTCCGGCGACCGCCGCTGCCGCGGGCAACCCCGTCATCCGCGACTGCACCGACGACGGCCGGCTGTCCAAGAAGTACACCGCACAGCAGTACTCCGACGCGCTGAAGAACATCCCGACCGACGTCGACGAGTACACCGACTGCCGCGACGTCATCCGCCGCGAGCAGCTCAAGAACGCCGGCGGCTCGAACAGCAACGCGACCAATGGCAACTCATCCTCGGGCGGCGCGACGGGCACGGGCGGCGGTGGCGGCAGCACCGGCGGTGGCAGCAGCGACGCCGGCAGCGGCGGGTCGAGCGCCGGCACCGCCGACGAGGCGCTGCAGAGCGCATCCGCTGCCGAGAAGGCCGCCATCGACGAGGCGCGCGATGCCGGCGTCGCAACCCCGATCCAGGTCGGCAACGAGTCACTGACCCCGGAGCAGCTCAAGGCCACCGACCTCGGTGATCTGAGCACGGTCCCGACTCCCCTGCTGATCGTCCTTGGCCTGCTGGTGCTCGCCACCATCAGCGGTGCCGGCACCGCGATCCTGTCCCGTGTCCGCGCCCGCCGCAGCTCCAGCCCGGCCTAGCCCGCCGCCCCCAGCGCCGCCCCCGGCGGGCGCTGCGAGCCTGCCGCGGCGCACGCTCGCGGCGCTGCGCCGCACCCCAGATCTGACGTTCGCGGTCGCGGTCGGCATCCTGCTGGCCGCGCTGACGTTGGAGGCCGGCGGCGGGCTGCAGCTCACCGGCGCCACGCGCGTCGCGGTCGTGCTGCAGCTCGCCGGCGGGCTGCTCGGCGCGCTCGCGCTGCTGCTGACACCGCGGGAGCAGCGCCGCGGCGACGGACTGCCCGCGCTGATCTGCTTCGCCCTGCTGGCCGCGCTGACGCTGATGTCGATCATCTGGGCGGTCGACCCGCACGAGGCGTGGCTGGAGACGAGCCGCACGCTCGCCTATCTCGCGACGTTCGCCGCGGGGCTGGCGATGGTGCGGCTCTGGCCGCAGTACTGGACCGGCCTGCTCGGCGCGATCGTGCTCGCCTGCACGATCGTCTCGGCCTACGCGCTGGCGACGAAGGTGTTCCCGGGCTGGCTGGCCGAGGAGGAGGTCTACGCCCGCCTGCGCGAGCCCTTCGGCTACTGGAACGCGGTCGGGCTGATGGCCGCGCTCGGCATCCCCGGCTGCCTCTGGCTGGGGGCCCGGCGCACCGGCCACGCCGCCTTCAGCGCGCTCGCCTATCCCGTCTGCGGGCTGCTGGTCGTCGCGATGCTGCTCTGCTACTCGCGCGGCTCGCTGCTCGCCGCCGCCGTCGGCTGCGCGTTCTGGTTCGCCGCCGTGCCGCTGCGCCTGCGCGGCGTCGCGGTGCTCGCGACGAGCGCGTTCGCCGCGTTCCCCGTCGCGCTCTGGGCGTTCGCGCAGGACGGCCTGACGACCGATCGCGTCGCACTGGACATCCGCGAATCCGCCGGGCATCAGCTCGGCGTCGCGCTGTTCTTCATGACGCTCGCGCTGCTCGCCGCCGGCCTGGCGATCGGCTTCGCGTCCGCGCGCCGCGCGCCGGGGCTGGGGACGCGGCGGGCGGCGGGGATGCTCATCGGCGTGACGCTGGCGCTCGTGCCGATCGCGGGCGCGGTCGCGCTGTCGCTGTCTGAGCGCGGCCTCGGCGGCTCGATCTCCAACGGCTGGAAGCAGCTCACCGATCCGCACGCGAGCATCGGCGCCGCGGGCACCAACCGGCCCGACCGCCTGACGGCCGTCGGCAGCGCCCGCGCGCGCTACTTCAACGACGCGCTGAAGATCGCCGACTCACACAAGGCGCTCGGCGTCGGCGCGGGCGGCTACGGCGTTGCACGCCTGCGCGTGCGCGAGGACGACCTGGACGTCCGTCACGCCCACGGCTACGTCTTCCAGACGCTCGCGGACTTCGGTGTGATCGGCATGGCCGTGTCGCTTGCGCTGCTGGCCGCGTGGCTCGCAGCAGCGGGACGTGCGACCGGCATGGTCGTGCGCCGCAGCCGTCTCAGCCGCCCCGGCTTCTGGGACCTGCCGTTCGGCCCCGAGCGCGTCGGGCTGCTGTCGCTGTTCGCCGTCGTCGTCGTCTACGGCGTGCATTCGCTCGTGGACTGGTCGTGGTTCATCCCCGGCCCGACGGTGATCGCGCTGCTCGCCGCCGGCTGGCTCGCCGGCCGCGGCGGCCGCGAGGCCTGGTCGTCGTGGCTGTCGCAAGCGCCCTCGACCGTCACCGCGCCGCTGCGCGAGCGCCTGCGCACCGGCCTCGCCGATCGCGCCGGCGCGGGCATCGCCGCGGCGCTCGTGATGATCGCGCTCGTCGTCGCCTGGGCGAGCTGGCAGCCGCTGCGCGCCGTGCATGTCGGCGACGACTCGCTGGCGCTGCTGGGGGAGCGCAAGATCGACGAGGCCCGCGAGACCGCCCAGCGCGCGCACCGGATCGACCCGCTGTCGATCGAGCCGCTGACCGACCTCGCGTTCATCGAGGACGCCGCTGGGCGCAAGGATGCGGCCCGCGCTGCGTTCCAGGAGGCAGTGCACTTGCAGCCCCGCAATCCGGCCCCGTGGCTGACGCTCGCGCAGTTCGAGCTCGCACAGGGCGACACGAACGCGGCCAAGCAGGCGCTTGGGCCCGCGCTCTATCTCGACCCCCGCAGCCCAACAGGTGTCACACTCTTCCTCGACGCCCAGCGGCAGGCGGGCGGCACGAACGCGACGCCGACGCCCTAGCCGCCGCCCGCCCATGCGCCGCCGTCTCCCCGTACTCATCACGCTCTGCTGCGCCCTCGCCGTCCCGGCGGCGGCCGATGGCGCGCGCATGCAGGAGTCGATCTTCCAGGACGACACGCGCCTGGTTCATTCCCCACCCGGCGACGTCGTCCACACGCTGGACACGCTCAAGGCGCTCGGCGTCGACCGCCTGCGGATCTCGGTGTTCTGGCGGAACGTCGCGCCGGCCAACAACCAGGACAAGAAGCCGGCGTTCGAGGCGGCGGACCCAGGGGGCTATCCGCCCGGCGCTTTCGACAGATACGACCTGCTCGTGCGCGAGGCGCAGAAGCGTGGGCTGGCGGTGAACTTCAACGTCACGTCGCCGGCGCCCGACTGGGCGACCGGCACCCCCGAGCGCGCGGACATCGACGACGTCTACGACCCCAACGCCGTCGAGTTCAACCGCTTCATGCGCGCGCTCGGGCAGCGCTACAGCGGCACGTACGCGCCGGTGCCCGGCCAGCCGCCGCTGCCGCGCGTGTCCTACTGGTCGATCTGGAACGAGCCCAACCAGGGCGCGTGGCTCGCGCCGCAGTGGGCCCGCGATCCGCGCAACACGGCGCGCTATGTCGAGACGTCACCGCGGATCTATCGCCAGCTGCTCGACAGCGCCTACGACGCCCTGCAGGTCACCGGCCACGGCAAGGACGTGCTGCTCGTCGGAGAAACGGCGCCCAAGGGCGTCACGAAGCGCGGAGAGACGCGCCAGATGGCGCCGCTGCGCTTCATCCGCCAGCTCTACTGCCTCGACGACAACCTGCAGTTCGAGCAGGGCACGAGCGCTCAGCTGCGCGGCTGCCCGGTGTCCGACCCCAAGGGCAAGTTCATGGCCCAGCATCCGGGCCTGTTCAAGTTCACCGGGTACGCGCACCACCCCTACGAGCTGCTGTTCGCGCCCGACCAGCGCTCGAAGACGGCTCCGGCCGACGACGTGACGACAGCGAACCTGCCGGCGATGCAGCGGCTGTTCACGAAGATCTTCCAGCGCTTCGGCCAGCCGCTGCCGGGCGCCGCGAAGCTCGGCGTCCCGCTCTACCTGACGGAGTTCGGCTACCAGACCAACCCGCCCGATCCCAGCGCGATCAGCCCGACCAAGCAGGCCGCCTACATCAACCAGGCCGAGTACATCGCCTGGCGCAACCCGACGGTCAAGGCGCTCTCGCAGTTCCTGCTCTACGACGATGCGCCGGTGGCTGGCGTGCCGCGCAGCTCCGCCAACGCCTGGGACACCTTCCAGACCGGCCTGGTCAACCTCAACGGCTCACACAAGCTGTCCTACGACGCCTACGAGGTGCCGCTGTTCCTGCCCAAGCAGCGTCTGGGGAAGCCCGGCAAGCTGACGGTCTGGGGTGGCGTACGGGTCGGGGCGCAGGGCACGAGGTACCCCGTGACGATCGAGTTCCGCCCGAAGGGCCGCAAGGCCTTCCGCCGGATCGGCAGCACCCGCACCGACGGCCTGCGCGGGTATCTGAACACGCGGGTGCGGTTCACACGCTCGGGGACGGTGCGGCTGCGCTGGCGCAACCCGCAGACGCAGGCCGTCCAGGTGTCGCGAGTCGTGAACGTGACCGTGAAGCGCCGCTAGCGTCGCGTCGATGTTCCGCTGGGGCTGGACGAAGCTCGACGCCAAGCTGATCGACACGAAGTTCGTCCGGCGCTACGAGACGAGCGCGCGCAGCGGCACGTTCTTTCAGGAGTGGGACTACATGGTCGAGCTGCCGGCCGGCGTCGAGGGACCCGCGACGCGGCTGGTGATCCGCGAGAAGACCTACAAGCTCGACCTTCCCGAGGTCGGCGGCACCGTGCCGATCCTCGTCAACAAGAAGCGGACGAAGGCGGCGTTCGACCTCGACGACCCGCGCATCGACGCCGTCGGCCGGCTCGAGGCGCGAGAGAAGGCGCGCAGGCAGCGCGACGAAGAGCGCTTCGAGGAGAAGCTGGGCGAGTAGTCAGCCGGGCCGCGCCGCGGCCCGTTGCCATACTCGGCGCCCGTGGACATCGTCGTCTACGTGGCGCTTGCGCTCGTCGTGGTTCCGGTCGCCGTCGGCGTGCTCGCGGGCGAGCCCGTCGGGTATTGGATCTGGGGAAGCATCGTCAGCGCGACCGTCGTCCTTCAGGGGCTCAGCGGCGAGGTCCAGTTCTTCACGCTGCTCGTGTTCTTGCTCGGCGCCTGCGGTGTCCCTGGGGTGATGGCGGGCGTCTCGCTCAGGCGCCGCCTGCCGACGCGGCGTTAGGGCCGGCGCGACCCGCGGTTCGCCGCGTGCTACTGTTCACCTAATGGTTAACGATCCGTTCAGGGCGCTGTCGCACCCGATTCGCCGCGGGATCGTCGAGCGCCTCGCCGAAGGTCCGGCGACGGTCGGCGAGGCCACCGGCGACTACGGCGTCTCGAAGCCCGCGATCTCCAAGCACCTGAAGGTGCTGGAGGAGACGGGCGTGGTGAGACGCGAGGTCGTGGGTAGAACCCATGTGCTCTCGCTCGACGCCGACGTGATGAGCGAGGCAGCCGACTGGATGGATCGCCAGCGCGCCCTCTGGGGCCGCCTGTTCGATGTCGTTGATGACTACCTGAAGGAGGAAGCGTCGAAATGAACCTGCCCCCCGTCGTCTCACCGCAGAAGTGGACCGCCGCCCGCGAGGAACTGCTCGTGAAGGAGAAGGAGCTCTTCCGCGCCCGCGACGCGCTGGCCGCCGAGCGGCGCCGGATGCCGCGGATGGCCGTGGAGAAGGACTACGCGTTCGAGGGCCCGCTCGGCCCGGCGAGCCTGCTCGACCTGTTCGAGGGGCGCCGTCAGCTGATCGTCTACCGCTTCTTCTTCGAGCCCGGCGTGCACGGCTGGCCCGAGAGCGGCTGCGTCGGCTGCTCGATGATGGCCGATCAGGTAGCACACCCCGCCCATCTGAACGCCCGCGACACCACGCTCGTCAACGTCTCGCGCGCCCCGCAGGCCGACATCGAGCGCTACCGCGCGCGGATGGGCTGGGACCACCCCTGGTACACGCTCACCGACGATTTCGACAAGGACTTCGGCGTCGAGGAGTGGCACGGCACCAACGCCTTCTACCGCGACGACGATGACCGGATCTTCCGCACGTACTTCATCGACGCCCGCGGCGACGAGGCGCTGGGCAGCGCGTGGGCCTACCTCGACATGACGGCGCTCGGCCGCCAGGAGGACTGGGAGGACTCGCCCGAGGGCTACCCGCAGACCGAGCGCTACACGTGGTGGAACCGCCACGACGAGTACGACCAGGGACCCGACCCCGAGCACCTCGAGCAGATCGAGCGCGCCAGAGCGGCTGAGAGCGCGAGCACATGATCGCCCACGTCGGCGGCGTGCCGGCGGAGGAGCTCCTGCCGGCCTTGGCGGGCACGGGCACCAGCCTGCTGGTCGCGCGCGCGTGGCTGGCGCTGCACCTGCGACGCCGCCGCGAGCCCGGGGCATGACCGACACGAAGACGCTGCGCATCGAGCGCACGTACGACGCGCCCGCCGAAGCCGTGTTCGGCGCCTGGACCAGCGAGGAGGTGATGCGCCGCTGGTGGCAGGCCGAACGCGGCTGGGAGACGCCCGAGGCCGAGGTCGACCTCCGCGTCGGCGGCGCCGTGCGCGTCGTCATGCGCGATCCCGTCAAGGACACCGAGTACGGCGGTGGCGGCGTGTACACGGAGATCGACCCGCCGACCCGCCTGGCGTTCACCTGGATCTGGGACGACGACACGAGGCGCACACTGATCGAGATCGACTTCGAGGAGACCGACGGCGCCACCACGGTCCGCTTCACCCACAGCGGGCTGTGGGACGACGAGGCCGTGCGCTCCCACGAAGGCGGCTGGGGCCGGATCCTCGACAACCTCGGGCGCGACCTCGAGGACGGTCGGCCGGGCGGCTAGGACTCGAGCTCGAGCATGCCCCGCGGCGCCCGGCGACACACACTCGGCGCGCTGGCACGCGGACGCAGGAGCCGAAGCGCGTCAAGTTCGTCGCGGAATCCGCGACTTGATTGACGGGTTCCGCGCGGATGCAGGGAGCAGCGCGGCAATCCGTGAACTCCGTTTCGTGTAGAGCGCGCAACCGAACGTTCACCCTGCCTGCGGTATCGCATGCGAAATGAACGTTCGGCAGGCGTCGGCCGCAACATCCCTCGGACGTGCGCGCGGCTTCCAGCCCCGGAGCGGCATCGTGCGAGGCCCTGGACCGACGGGGACGACCGCAAACGCCCACGCCAAGTGCGGAGCGGAGGGGCTGGGCCGATGCGCGCACGGACGACCGCCGGAATGGTCCGCCGCGGCGGTCCCTCACGTCCGCCACGCCGGTCCGAAGGGCGGGCGGGGCGCGGGGTCGCCCTCCCGGGCGGGTTAGCTGTCAAGCGGCGAAGCCGCGCCGCCCGGGAGGGCGTGCCCCGCGACCCGGCCCCACGCACGCGCAAGCGCCCCGTCAGCGCAACGGCGACGGATCACGGAGCGCCGGATCCAGCAGCTCGGGCGGCAGCGAGCCCGGGCCGCGCGCGGTGCAGACGTCGCGCAGCAGCTGCTCGTACTCGTCGGTGACCGCGTCCCAGGAGTAGCGCTTGGCACGCTCCCGCGCGCGGTCGCGATACGACGCGACCAGCTCGGGCTCCTCGAACACGCGCCGCAGCTGCGCGGTCAGCGACGCCACGCCGTCGGAACCGTCGAACGTCAGCCCGGCGTCGCCGACGGTCTCGACGTTGGGCGCATGGTCGTTGACGATCACGCAGTTGCCGGCGGCCAGCGCCTCGAGGATCACCGGATGCGTCCCGCCGACCTCCGTCGGCGCGCAGAACACATAGGCGTGGCGCTGCAGCTCCCAGTAGCCCTTGCCGAACACGTAGCCCGGGAAGATCACGCGCGGGTCGCCCTTGCGGTGCACCTGCTTGATGTACTCGTCCGCGTAGGGAGCGCCGCCGACGACGACGAGCTTCATGCCGCGCGCGTCCTCGCCGGAGATCTGCGCGAACGCGTCGACGAGGACATGCGGGTTGTTCTCGGGCTCCAGGCGCCCGACGAACAGGACGTACTTGCGCGGCTCGAGCCCTAGGCGCTCCAACGTCTGCGCGCCGTCGTGCCCGGGATCCTCGACGCCATACGGGACGACGCCGATCCGGCGCTTGTAGCGCTGCTCGAAGATCTCCGCGACGGCGTGGGAGTCCGTCAGCGCGCGATCAGCCCAGCGCGGCGCGTTGCGCTCGGCAAAGCGCAGATAGGTCTTGGCGATCTCCGGCCACTTCGAGCGGTCGGAGTCCAGGCCGTCGACGTTGATCACGGTCGGGATGCCGGCCGCGCGCGTGACGATGCACATCGGCGCGTTGCCGGCGATGAAGAACAGCGCGACGTCGGGCTTCAGGCGCCGCGCGGCGTGCAGGCTCGACAGCAGCGTGTGCGTGAACGTGTCGAGGTACTTGTTGCGCAGCGTCGGCAGGTGGATCAGCCGCGCGCCCTTCCACTCGTGCAGCGTCGGGTCGACGACGTGCGGGCGGCAGTAGACGACGACCTCATGGCCGCGCTGGACCAGCCGCGACGCGAGCTGCTCCGCGGCCGTTTCAAAGCCGCTGTAGGACGCGGGGATGCCGCGCGTACCGAGGATTGCGACTTTCATCCGTGCACCTGCGAGTGGAGCGCGAGCGTATAGGCCTCGACGTGACGGCGCGCTGAGCGTGCCCAGCTGAACTCCGCTGCCCGGCGGCGCCCGCGCTCGGCGAGGTCGGCGCGCAGCCGCGGCTCGGCGGCCACGCGCGCGAGCTCTTCGGCGAGCTTGCCGGGGTCACGCGGGTCGACGTAGAGCACGGCGTCGCCACAGGTCTCCGTGACGCCGGGAGAGCGCGCGGCGATCACCGGCGTGCCGGCCGTCATCGCCTCCAGTGGCGTCAGCCCGAAGCCCTCGTGCAGCGCCGGGTGCACGAGCGCAGCGGCGTCGCGGTAGAGCGCCGCCAGGCGCAGCTGCTCGGGGCGCGCGACGACCTCGACGCCCTCCTGCTCGTGGCGCACGTCGCCGGCGAGCACCAGCGCCAGCGGCTCCTGTGCAGCGGCGCGGTAGCGGGCGTAGCCGTCGAACAGCAGCGCGAGGTTCTTGCGTGGCTCGTCGTCGCCGACGTAGAGGAAGTGCTCGGCCTTGCCCTTGCGCGCGCGGCCCGGCGGGCTCCTGGCCGGGACCGTGCGAGGCGACGATGATGCGCTCGGCCGGCACGCCCCAGCGTGCCATCACGTCCTTCGCGGTCGTCCGCGACACCGCGATCACGACCGCCGCGCGCCGTGCCGCCGCGCGATGGGTGAGCGTCGCGTAGCGCCGGTAGGCCGGGTCGAAGTACTCGGGGAGGCGCTCGAAGGCGAGGTCGTGGACCGTCACGACCTGTGGCGCCTGCACGCGCAGGGAGAACGCCGGCAGCGGGTGATGCAGCAGGTCCGCGTTGCTCTCGCGCACCCGCCGGGGCAGCCCGACCTTCGTCCACCACTCGTCACCGGCGGCATTGAGAGCGCTGCGCCAGCCGCCGCCGGCCGGCGCGCGGCGAGCCTCGTTGTGGGCCTCGACGACGTCGACGCCCATCGCGCGCAACGCCGCGATGAGCCGCTCGAGGTAGACCCCCGTCCCGCTGGGCCCCCGCAGCGCGAACGTGGTGTCGATGAGGATGCGGATCAGGGCAGCCTAGACTGCGGGGACGTTGCCGCATGTCGTCGTCATCCCCGCTGGTCCCGGGGACGAGGAGCTCGGACGCGTCGCGGACCTCGTCAGCGCGATCGCGCGCCACGAGCCGCGCGCGCCGTCCGCCATCCTCGTCGTCGACGACGCCCCTCCGCGAGCGTGGCCGGCGGGCGCCACGGTCGTCCCGAACCCCCGTGCCGGGCGCGGCATCGGCATGCTCGGCGGCACCTGCGCCGCGACGTTCGGCGGGCTCGCCTGGGCCCACGAGCACCACCCCGGCGCCTGGGTGCTGCGCCTCGACACCGACGCCGCCGTGATCGGCCCGTACGCCGAGCGCGTCGAGGCCCGGCTGCGCCCCGGCGACGGCATCATCGGCTCCTGCCACGTCACCTGCAACGGAGAGCGCCGCGACCACACCTGGTGGTCGCGCGAGGTGCGCCGCCACGCGCGTCCGATCTGGATGTTCGCGCGGCCTCCGCGGCGGCCGCGCTACATCTGGCCCGCCGAGCGGCGGACCCGCGCGATCATCAACGGCGCGCTGGCCCGCGGCTATGCGCCCGGCGAGCACTGCATCGCCGCCGGCTGTGCGATCAGCCCCGCGCTGATCGCGGCGGCCGCGGGGCGCGGCTGGCTGGACGACCCGGGGCGCTGGATCCGTACGCGCCTGGGCGACGACATCGCGCTCGGCGCGATGTGCCGCGCCGCCGGCCTGCAGCTGCGCGACGCGACCGACATCTTCGGCATCAGCCACGTCGGCCTGCCCGACACGCCCGAGAACCTCGTATCCCGCGGATTTGCCGTCATCCACTCGGTGAAGGCATGAAGCTGCTTGCCGTCAACGCCGTCGACCAGCCCGGCGGAGCGGAGATCGGGCTGCTGCGCCTGCTCGAGCGCCTGAGCGCGCGCGACTGGGACATCACGCTGACGAGCCCGAGCGCGGAGGGACCGCTGGCGGAGGCCGGGTATGCGCACGTGCGCCTGGACGTCGGCGGCCTGCACGCCGGCGAGGGTGCGCGCGCGGTCGCCTCCTGGCCCAAGGCGCTGCGCCTGGCGCGCGATCACGACGTCGTCTACCTGAACTCGACCGTCTGCGGGCGGCTGCTGCCGGCGCTGCGGGGCAAGTTCAAGAGCGTCCTGCACGTCCACGACATCGTCGACCGCGTGCCGCGCCACTGGCAGCGCGCGGGCGTCGTGCTCGCCGACTCCGCCGCCGTCGCCGAGCGCCTCGACGGCCTCGAGGCGCACGTCGTCTACTGCCCGATCGAGCTCGACCCGCCGCCGGCCGCGCCGCCGTGGGACAGCGACGGTCGCAGCCCGGTCATCGGCTACGTCGGGCGGATCGAGGCGCGCAAGGGCGTGATCGACCTCGTCAACGCCGCGCCGGCGATCCACGCGCAGCTCCCCAACGCGCGGATCGTCGTCATCGGCGACGACGTCTACGGGGCAGATCCGCAGTATGTTGCGGACGTGCGCGCTGTGGGGGCCGTCGAGCATCATCCGTGGACGGCCAACGCCGCCGGCGTGATGCGTCACCTCGACGTTCTCGTCGCGCCGTCGCACCAGGAGCCCTTCGGCACCGTTCTCTCCGAGGCGATGGCGGTTGGCACCCCGGTCGTCGCCACACGTGTCGGCGGCCTCGCCGAGGTCGTCGAGGACGGCGTCACCGGCGTGCTCGTCGAGCCCGGCCAGCCGCAGGCGATCGCGGGCGCCGTGATGCAGGTCCTGTCCGAGCGCCAGCGGATGTCGGACGCCGCGCGGCTGGCGGCCCAGCGCTTCGGCGCCGACGCCTACGCCGACCGCGTCGAGGCGCTGATCCGGCCGTGAGGCTCGCCTTCGACAGCCGTGGCAGCAAGGACCCGCGCGGCATCGGTCGCTACATCCGCAGCCTGCTGATCGCGCTGCGCGAGACCGCGCCCGAGCACGAGATCACCGAGACGAGCCATCCGCGCGGCGCCGACGTCTACCACTCACCCTGGATCGACGGCGCGAGCGTACGCACCCGGGTCCCCCAGGTCGTCACGCTGCACGACCTCGTCCCGCTCAAGCGTCGCAGCGAGTACCTGCGCACCGGGATGCGCTTTCGCCTGCGCTACCTCGCCGTCCAGCGCGCCGACCGCGTCATCGTCCCGACCACGACCGTCGCCGAGGACGCGACGGAGCACCTCGACATCGCGCCGGAGCGGATCGTCGTGATCGGCGAGGCCCCGGTCGCCGCGATGCGCCCGCGCTCCGCCGAGGAGATCGCGGTCGTGCGCGAGCGCTACAAGCTGCCGGCGGACTACCTGCTGTGGGTCGGCGGCCTCGAGCGGCCGGACCCGCGCAAGCGTGTCGCCAGCCTCGCCGAGCAGCCGCGCGACCTGCCGCTCGTGCTCGTCGGCCCGGCGCGCGAGTGGGCGCACGAGCTCGGCGGCAACGGCATCACCGTGACGGGCCTCGTCGACGATGACGAGCTGGCCGCGATCTACACCGCCGCGCACGCCCTCGTCTTCCCCTCCGACGACGAGGGCTTCGGGCTGCCGACGGTCGAGGCGCTGGCCTGCGGCACGCCGGTGGTCGCCTGCGACCTGCCGGCGCTGCGCGAGGTGCTCGACGACCGCGCGACGTTCGTCGATACCGGCGACCTAGCCGGCCTGCTGGCCGCTGGGGTCGCCGCTCGGCGCCCCGCCCCCGCCCCGCCCGCCTTCAGCTGGGCCGACGCCGCCCGCGCCACGTGGAGCGTCTACGCCGACGTCATCGCCGAGCATGGCCGCAAGCCGCGGGCGCCGCGTGAACAGCGGCGCGACGACTGACATCGCGAGCACGGCGATCAGCGGCTCGAACGGCTGGCGATAGCGCGTGCCGCCGGCCGTCGAGTAGCCCGCCGAGGCGGCGAGCGCCACGGCAAGCAGGGCGAGCACGAGCGTGCGTCGCTTGGCGCGCCACAGGCGCCACAGCGCCCACAGCGTCATCACGCCGAGCACGATGTACATCAGCCAGCCGATGTCGGCGACGGCAACGGTGCGCCCCTCGAAGGCGAGCTCGTAGTTGACCTGAGCCAGTGGCCGCAGGTCCCACGTGCGCTGGACGCCGTTGCGCGCGAAAGCCTTGACGAGCGACTCGGGGTACTTCTCGATGTAGGCGCGGGTGCGCTTGTTGAGCTCGTTGTACAGCTCGCCGTCCGTGCGCTTCTGCGCGAAGAGGTCGCGGTCGCGCTTGGTCTCGGGGCGCCATGCCCACGGATGGGTGCCGTCGAAGTGGGCGTCGTCGTTGAACGTGCCGTAGCCGGCCGCCGTCTGCAGGCTCAGCGGCACCCACGGCCCGTCGAGCGTGGCGTTGCGTATCGAGTAGGGCGCTACGACGAGCAGCGCGATCGCAAGCGTCGCCGCGATCCACGCGGTGCCGACGCGCAAGCCGCGCAACGACCACCAGACGATCGCGATGCCCGTGATCCAGAGGATCGCCGCCGGTTTGATCAGCAGCAGCACGCCGAGCATCACGCCGACGGTCGCCACCCGCGGCCAGGTGAGCTTCTTCGTGGAGAAGACGACGAGCAGCATCGCGATGCCCAGCGGCGTCGCGATGACCTCGGAGTACAGGCCGACGTCGTACTGCCAGACGTTTGGATAGACCGCCGCGACCAGCGCGGCGAGCACGCCCGCCGTGACGCCGAACAGGTGGCGGCCGAGCAGCCAGGTGACGCCGATCGTGATCGGCGTGAAGATCAGGACCTGGGCGACGATCGCGCGCGTCGCGTCCGAGCCGAGGATCGTGTAGAGCACGCTCAGGAACACCGGATAGCCCGGGGCCTTCCAGACCGACGCGTGCACCTCGTTGTACGGCGTCGTCGAGTGCAGCCACTTCCCGTCATCGGCCGCGAGCTTGGCCTCGAGGTCGTATTCGAACTCGTCGCCGGCGAGCCCGTGGTCCTTCGTCGCGATGATGTAGACGATGCGGATCGTCAGCGCGAGCAGGATCGCGCCGACGATCCACATCAGCTCGCGGCGATTCGGCCGCGGGGTCAGCTTGTCCAGCAGGCCGCTCACGCGCTCGCTCATGCCGTCACCGTCGCCGTCATCTCCAGCAGCGCGCGGCGCGCATCCTCACCGAGTCGCACGGCGTAGTTGGTGCCGCGATCCTCGGGATAGATCTGCGTGGTGTTGGCGAGCACCATGCCTGGGACCCCGGTGTCCAGCGGCGGGATCCCGCGGTGGTAGCCGACCGTGACGATCGGCTGGCCGGCGGGCTCGGCAAAACGCCAGCGATTGAGCACCCAGGAGCGGTCAAACCCCCCATTGACCTTGCGCATGCCGGGAACATATGCGTCGAGGAGGTCGTCTGCATCGAGACCGAGCAGCTCGTGCCCCGGTTCGACGTAGTTGGCGAGGTAGAGGAACCGCCTTCCGCCGTATCGTTGGCGATCGATCATGTTCGTGTGCTCGACGATGCCGACGAACGGCAGCTCGGGGTCGGCCACGTTGGTCCAGTAGAACGGCGAGAACTGGCGGTCGATCTCCAGCAGCAGGCAGAGCGCGGTGTGGTACTCGATCTGCTCGAGCTTGGCGCGGTAGTCCGCCGACACGAGATCCCCGGCGATCGCGGTGAAGATGTCGTTCGGGACCGTCGCGACGACCGCGTCGTAGCGTTCGGGCTCGCCGTCGACGTCGAACGCTCGCGGGTCCAGGCCACGGCGAAACGAGTCCTTGGCGCCGAGGTGGACGCTGAACCCGGGCTCGATCCGCACGACGGGCCGGTCGATCAGCACGCGCCCGCCGAGGCCCTCGATCTTGGCGACGAGGGCGCGGAAGAGCGGCTCGAAGGACTCCGTCGGGTAGCCGAGCAGCTCCTCGCGCGCCTCCTTGCCCTCGAGCTTGCGCCGGGTGACGAGCTTGCCCCACAGCCAGGCCATCGAGATGTCGTCGGCGCGCGAGCCGAACTTGCCGCGCAGCAGCGGGCCCCAGATCTTCGTGTACGGGCGCTCGCCCATCTCGCGCACGATCCAGTCGCGCGCCGTCTCGCCCTCGTAATCGGTCACCGGACGGTTGGCGCGCTGCAGCTTGACGACCGCAAGCCCCATCCGCAGCCGGTCGCGCAGCGGCAGCGGGCTGAAGCGCAACAGGTCAAGCGGCGTCGTGAACGCGCGCGAGCGGTCGTCGACGAAGAACGCCATCGAGCTCTTGTGCCACTCGATCGGATCGGCGACGCCGAGCTCCTCGCAGAGCTCGACGATATGGCGGTCTGACGTGAACCAGTGGTGGTAGTAGCGCTCGAGCAGCATGCCGTCGCCGACGTCGATCGTCGCCGCCTGGCCGCCAAGCCCGGGCCAGCGCTCATAGACGTCGACGGCATGGCCGTCCTCTACGAGGCGCAGCGCGCAGACCAGGCCTGCGACACCCGCACCGACGATGCAGACCCTCATGCGGGGGTCGCCTTCATGAACCGCACCCCTCCATAGCGGCCGACGAGGGCCACGAGCCCCGTCAGCGTGATCGGAACGAACAAGACGAAGCGCAGCAACAGCAGGTAGGACAGCGCCTCCGCGCCGCTGCCGCCGATCGCGCCGACGCCGAAGATCACGGCGGCGTCCAACGTCCCCGCATAGCCGGGGCCGGCGGGCACCAGCGCGAAGATCGACGCCAGCGAGATCAGGTAACACGTCTCGATGACGCTGAGCTCCAGCCCGGCGGCGCGCCCGACGAGAAACCAGACGAGGATCTCCGTGCCCCAGATCGCGATCGTCAGCGCGACGGCCTCGGCGAGGTGGCGTCCGCGCAGGTTGGCGGTCGCCGCCAGCATTGGCTTGACGAACCCGACGACGCGCGCCAGGACGCCGCGGCGGTGTGCCACGACGGCCGCGATCGCCAGCAGGGCCAGCGCGCCAGCGCCCAGCCCCGCGACGAGCTCGAAGCGCGAGCCGTCGGGCAGCGCGACGCCGTCGAGCAGGCCGAACGCGACGACGACGAAGACGACGCCGAGCAGCAGCACGTCGAGCACGCGCTCGGCCACGAGCGTGCCGATCACGCCGCGGTGGGTCAGTCCCGAGCGCGGCGTCATCCCGACGACGCGCGCGGCATCCCCGGCCCGTGCCGGCAGCACGTTGTTGCCCATGAAGCCGACGGCGCTGAGCGCGTAGCAGTCCAGGCGTGAGGCGTCATGCGCGCCGTTCTCACGCAGCAGCAGCAGCCAGCGCTCGCCGCGGCAGGCGCACGCGCTCAGCATGTAGATCGCGATCGCGCCGCACAGCTCGGCGAGGGCCGCCGGCGACGACGGCAGGGTCGGCGCGTCCTGGCGCAGCGCCCACCAGACGACCGCCGCGAGCGACACGACGGAGACGACGATGCCCAGCGCGCGCAGCGCACGCGCATGGTCAGCTCGTGCCGACACGCCGCAGTGGATCGCCACCTGCGACCGTCGTCTCGGAGTCCACCGGCTCGGCCTCCTCGTCGTCGCCGGAGACGTCGAGGTTCTGGCGCTTGCCGACGAGGTACAGCGGCCGCTGCTTGACCTCGTCGTAGATGCGCCCGACGTACTCGCCGATCATGCCGATCGCGATCAACTGGATGCCGCCGAGGAGCAGGACGGCGATCACGGTGGACGTGACGCCGGGAACGTCGAACGAGCCGGTGTACTTCAGGACGATCGCAAACGGGATGCCCAGGAACGCGAGCAGGGCGAAGAGAAAGCCGGCGATCGTCGCCATCTGCAGCGGCACATGGGAGAACGACGCGATCGCGTCGACGGCGAAGCGCGTCATCTTGCGGACCGAGAACTTCGTCTCGCCCGCGTAGCGCGCATCGCGCTGGTACTCGATCGCGGTCTGCGTGAATCCCACCCAGACCGTCATCCCGCGCAGGTAGCGATTGCGCTCGCGCATCGACAGCAGGGCCGCCAGCGCGCGGCGGTCCAGTAGCCGGAAGTCGCCCGAGTTCTCCTGCAGCTTGACGTCGGAGAGCTTGGAGATCAGGCGGTAGAACAGCCGCGCGGTGGCGCGCTTGAAGCGCGTCTCTCCCGCACGCTCGGTGCGGACCGCATAGACGACGTCAGCGCCACTGCTCCAGCGCTCGAGCATCTGCGGGATCAGCTCGGGCGGGTCCTGCAGGTCGGCGTCGATCATCACGACCGCATCGCCCGTCGCGTGGTCCAGGCCGGCGGTGATCGCGGTCTGGTGGCCGAAGTTGCGCGAGAGCGAGATGACCTTGACGCGCGGGTCGTCGGCGGCGATGTCGGCGAGCACCCCGGGCGTGCTGTCAGCCGAGCCGTCGTCGACGACGACCAGCTCGAACGGCACGGCCTCGAGCGCCGCGCAGACCCGCCTATAGAACTCTCTCGCGGTGCCCTCTTCGTTGTACATCGGCACCACGACGCTGACCAGCTGCGCGTCTCGCATGAACCCCCAAGCGGTTGCTGGCGGGATGGTAGGGAATACTTCGCGCCCATGGCAGCAGCGACCTGCGCCGCCTGTGGCGCCTCGGGGCTGGTCGAGCACCTCCGCGTCGCGGGCGAAATGGGCCCCGACGGGCTGATCCCGACGACCGACCAGTTCGGCACCGCGCTGGCGGACATCGTGCGTTGCCCGTCATGCGGGCACATGCAGCTGGACCCGATGCCGGCCGATGAGGTGCTCGAGAGCGCCTATGTCGACGCGGCCTCCGATGACTACGTCGGCGAGGAGGACGGCCAGCGCGAGACCGCGCGCCGGATCCTCACGCGCATCGAGCGCCAGCACGCGCCCGGCCGCCTGCTCGATCTCGGCTGCTGGGTCGGCTTCCTGCTCGCCGAGGCCGGCGACCGCGGCTGGGACGGTGTCGGCGTCGAACCGTCGACGTTCGCGTCGGCGTACGCGCGCGAACGCCTCGGCCTCGACGTCCGCACGACCGACCTCTTCAGCGCCGAGCTCGAACCCGAGTCGTTTGACGCGGTCGTGCTCGGCGACGTCATCGAGCACCTCATCGACCCTGACGCGGCGCTGGACCGGATCGCGGCGCTGCTGGCGCCCGGCGGCGTGCTGGCGATGATGCTGCCCGATGCCGGCTCGCCGCTGGCGCGGCGGATGGGCGCGAAGTGGTGGTCGGTGATCCCGACCCACGTGCAGTACTTCACCCGCGGCTCGATGGGCACGTTGCTGGGCCGCAAGGGCTGGGACCTGCTCGACATCGGGACCGCGCCGAAGGCGTTCACCGTGCGCTACTACCTCGAGCGCATCGGCGGCTACTCCAAGCCGCTGTCCGACGGCCTCGTGAAGGGCGCGGCCGCCGTCGGCGCCGCCGAGCGCATGTGGGCCCCGGACTTCGGCGACCGAATGCTCGTGATAGCGCGCAGGCCGTAAACGGGGGTCAGATCTTGCAATCGAGCACTTCTCGGGTTTAAACCCGAGGAATGCTCGAATTCGAAGATCTGACCCCTATGCTCCCGCGCCATGGAAACGGGGCTTCCGAGCGACATCTACGACCGCGACTACTTCCTCTCGGAGAAGTGCGAGGGCTGGGACCAGTTCAAGGACGGGGCCGGGCTGTCGGCGCTCAAGCAACGCGAGATCGAGATGCTCGGGCCCGCTCCCGGTGTGCGCGTGCTCGACGCAGGCTGTGGGCGCGGCGAGGTGCTGCTGGCCTGCGCGCAGGCCGGGTCGACAGTCGCCGGCATCGACTACGCCGAGGCCGCCGTCGAGCTCGCCAAGGAGGTGCTCGCCGACGTCGAAGGCGCCGATGTGCAGCGCGGCGACGTCACCGCGCTGCCGTTTCCCGACGACGCGTTCGACCGTGCGCTGCTCGGCGACGTGATCGAGCACCTCACGCCTCAGCAGGCTGCCGACGGCCTGCGCGAGCTGCGCCGCGTACTCGCGCCCGGTGGCTTGCTCGTCGTGCACACCGCGCCGAACCTCTGGTTCCTGCGCTTCGGCTGGCCGGTCTCCCGGCTCGGGCTGAAGCTGCTCGGCCGCGGCGAGTCGGTGCGCAGCCTCGACGGCTGGATCGCCGAGTCCAAGAACTACCACGTCAACGAGCAGTCGGCGCGCTCGCTGGGCAAGGCGCTGCGCACGGCGGGCTTCGCCGACGTGAAGTCCTGGATCGACCCCGACGTCCTGCGCAGCGGCGCGCACCACCTGACCGCCGACGTCGCCGAGGGCGGCGGCGTGCTCGGGCTCGGCGCGAAGGTCGCCGCCTCGCGCCCGCTGCGCGAGTTCCTCGGCAACGACGTCTACGCGACCGGCCGCGTCTAGCGCGGCAGCAGCCCGAACGGGACGCGTCTAGCGCGGCAGCAGCCCGAACGGGACGCGTCTAGCGTGGCAGCAGCCCGAACGGGACGCGACGGTCGCGGACCGCGCGCGGCTGGATCTGCCGGCGCCGCGCCCGCGCGCGTCCCCGCAGCGCGAAGAAGTCGCGGTAGCCGCCCAGCAGCGCGCGCTCGCGCAGCAGCGCATGACCGAGCGCCAGGAGCTCGTAGAGGGCGATCTGCGGCAGGTCGCGCAGGAACGACCGCGGCGTGTCGTTCTTGGCGATCATCAGCAGCCGGTTGCGAAACTGCAGCCGGCGGTGCTCCGGCGCGAGGCCGGCGCGCGTCGTCGGCGAGTAGAAGCGCTTGTGCCAGGCGACCGCCGACGGCTCGTAGATGCAGCGCCAACCCAGCAGCTGGGCGCGCCAGGCGAGGTCGGCGTCCGACGCCCACAGCGCCATGTCCTCGTCGAGCACCTGCGATCCGACAGCGCAGGCGTCGAGCACCTCGCGGCGGTACAGCACGCAGGCGCCGTCGCCGCCGAAGCACTCGCGCGTCTGCGCGTAGGCGCCCGCCGGCTCGCCGTGACCGACGAGGCTGTTCTTGCGCCGCCGGTCGATCGTCATCCCGGCGGCATCGAGGACGTCGAGGCGCTCGGCCGACGTCATCCCGGTCGCCCGGAACAGCCGCGGCGCGACCGAGCCGACGCCGGGGCGCTCGAGCTGATCGCGCGCGGCCTGCAGGAACCCGGCGTCGAGCACGCAGTCGGCGTTGAGCAGCAGCACCGCGTCGTCGCCTGCGGTCTGGGCGAGCCCGGCGTTGATCGCAGCGGCGTAGGAGACGCGCTCGCGCAGGCGCACGAGGCCGGCGCCGAGCTCCTCGCTCAGGGACACCGTGCGATCGCTGCACGCGTTGTCGACCACGATCACGCGCGCGCCCGGCTGCGCCAGGGCGGCCGGCAGCGAGTGCTCGAGCAGCGGCGCCTCGTCGACGCTCAGCATCAGGATCGTCGTCGTCATCCGGCGAGCTCGCGGTAGACGTCGGCGGTCTGCGCGGCCGTCTGCTCCCACGACCAGCCGGCGGCGCGGGCGCGGCCGGCGGCGGAGAGCTCGTCGCTGCGCGCCAGCGCTCGCAGGATCGCGGCGGCGATCGCGTCGCTGTCGTGGGGATCGAACAGCTCGGCCGCGCCGCCGGCCGTCTCGGGCAACGCGGTCGCGTCGGCGCAGGCGACGGGCACGCCGCGCGCCATCGCCTCGGCGACGACGAGGCCGAAGCCCTCGTAGAGCGACGGGTGGACGAGCAGCGCCGCGCCGCGCAGCAGCGCGTCGAGCTCGGCGTCGGGCAGGAAGCCGGTGATGCTGACGCCCTCGGGCACCTCCATGCTGCCCTGCCCGGCGAGCACGAGCCGGTGCTCGAAGGCGCCGCGGGCGCGCAGCGCGCTCCAGGCGTCGATCAGCCGCCCCAGGTTCTTCTTGGCGCGCAGGTCGCCGACCGCCAGCAGGTAGGGGTCGTTGTGCGGCGCCGGCAGGTCGCCGATCGCCAGTGACGGCGCGTTGGGAATCACGCGGACCTTCGCCGGGTCGACGCCGTAGCGGACGCAGACGTCGTCGGCGGTGAACTGGGACACGCAGATCACGCGCTCGGCCGAGCGCGCGGCGCGCGGCGTCACCCAGCGGTACTTCAGCCCGGTCTTGCGCGCGAAGTCCCCGGGGTGCGCCTCGAAGGCGAGGTCGTGGATCGTCACGACCCCCGGACAGGGGCGACGCAACGGCAGGAAGCAATTGGGAGCATGTACCGCCGAGGCGCGATCGCGCCGGAGTTTGGCCGGCAGGCCGACTTGCTCCCAGAGGACCTCAGGTCCGGGCCCTTCGTGCCGATACACACGAATGAGGTCGGCGGGCAGGTGTCGTGTCAGCTCCAGCGCGTATCGTCCCCACCCGCGCAGGGGTGCAGCAAAGGCATCTCGCGCGTCCAAGGCCACGAACCAGTTCGACATTGCAGCGAGAGCCTATGTCCGCCATCATCAAAAGCTCCGGTAGGGGTCCCTTGGGCAGGGAGGTTCCAGATGGCTGTCATCGATGACGTGACCCGTAGTGCGGGCGAGGTGCTCGGGCTTGACCCAGAGCATGCCGCGACATCGCGGATCTTCGAGATCCCGATCGATCTCGCCAAACCAGCCGATCTGCTGCGGCGGATCTCTGGCTGGGTCGGCGACGGACACGGGGCGCGGCGCGTGATGTACGTCAACGCACACGTCCTCAACCAGTCACAGGAGCTGCCCGAGCTGCGCAACGCGCTCGAGAGCGCCGACCTCGTCTACTGCGACGGCTACGGCGTGCGCCTGGCGGCAAAGGCCCTGGACGTCGAGATCCCGCATCGCATGACCGGCGCCGACTGGGTCTGGGGCCTGGCCTCGCTGTGCGAGCTCAACGGCCAGTCGCTGTACCTGCTGGGCTCTGAGCCGGGCGTGACCGCTGCAGCCGCCGAGCGCCTGCAGCGCTGGTACCCGCGGCTGCAGATCGCCGGGCACCACCACGGCTACTTCGACACCGGCTCCGCCCACGACGAGCGCGTGATCGAGGACATCAACGCCAAGCGCCCGGACATCGTCCTCGTGGGCATGGGATCGCCCAAGCAGGAGCTCTGGGTGCAGCAGTGGGCAGGGCAGCTCGACACCGATGTGGTGTGGACGGTTGGCGCCCTGTTCGACTACGTCTCGGGACGCGTACCGCGTGCACCGGCCTGGTTGTCGGACAATGGGCTGGAATGGATCTTCCGCTTCGCGATCGAACCGAACCGGATGTGGCGGCGCTACCTCTTGGGCAACCCGGTGTTCCTGAGCCGGGTCATGAACCAGGCGCGCCACCGCCGCGAGGGCGTCACAGCCGGCTGATCAACGCCGGCCTCGCGGTCGCCGCGGGGCTGGTGGCGCTGTCGCTGGCCGACGACGCCGGCGTCGTCGGGCGCAGCGCGCTGCCCGAGCTCTTCCGCGGCGCGCTCGCCGCGGTGGTGCTGTTCGGCATCGCCGGCTTCGGCCTGACGCGGCTGCTGCTGCCCGCCGGGCTGCGGCGCTACGAGCCGCTCTGGGTGCTGCCGATCGGCGCCTGCGCGCTGGGGCTGGCGATGACGCTGCTCGGCTACGCCTACGTGCCCTACCGCGTCTCGCTGGCGGCCGTGCTCGTCGCGGGCGTGCTGCTGGGGGCGTGGGCGCTGCGGCGCGGGCGCGCCGGCGCCACCGTCGCGCCGGACGGCGCCGTACCCCGCCGCGCCGAGCATCCGCTCCGGGCGCTGCTGCGCGCCAGCGCCTGGCCGGCGTGGATCGCGCTGCTGCTCTGCGCCGTCGCGCTGATCCCGCTGTTTCGCGCGGGCTTCGCCACCGTCGGCGGCCAGGGCCAGGACGCGCACCTCGCCGTCGGCACCGCGATCTTCCTGCAGCGCCACCACCCGACCGAGGTCGCGCCGAAGGAGGCCGTCGACCGCGTGCCGCTGGTCTGGGCCTCCAAGCCGGCGATCTACTACGCCCTCGGCGCCAACGCCTCGCTCGCCGGGCTCGAGGTGCACCAGACGCTCTCGACGGCCGCGGCGGTCCTGCTTGCGATGGCCGCGTGCGGCTTCTTCCTGCTGTGCGTCTGCGTGCTGCGGGCCCCACCCTGGGCGGGGCTCGTCGCGATGGGGCTCGTCGGCCTGAACCGCATGGTGCTGCACACCGTCATGCACCCCTACTTCAACCAGACGTGGGGCTTCATGGCGATGGTGTTCGCGTTCGTGCTGCTGTGGTGGCTCGTGCGCCACCCGAGCACGGGCGGCCTGCTGCTGTTCGCGCTGTTCGTCGCGGTGATGTTCATGAGCTATCCGCTCACGCTGCCGATCCTCGTGATCCCGCTGGCGTTCGCGGCCTGGGAGCAGCGCCGTCGCGTCTCCTGGCGGCGCATCTACCACGGGCGGCGCTCGCTGATCTGGCTGATCCCCGTCGGCCTGCTGCTGCTGATCCCGATCTCGGCGGGACTGCGGAAGGTCGAGAGCGCGCAGAACGTGATCCTCAACCCCAACCGCGACCTCGGCGCGTGGGGCGGCGACCTGCTCGGCTACTTCCCCGAGCCCTACTTCTTCGGCATGAACCACTGGGCGACGCTGATCGTCGCCGCACCGGCGCTGGCGTGGGTGACGTGGCTCGCGCTGCGCGAGCTCGAGCCGGCGCTACGGCGCGGCCTGCTCGGGCTGTTCGCGTTCGCGGCGCTGTTCGCCGTCTTCTTCCGGCTGCGCGACAGCGGCTACTACTTCGAGTTCAAGCTGCTGGCCTTCGTCGTGCCGATCCTGCTGACGGTCGTCGCCGCCGGGCTCTCGCGGGTCCCGAACCGCTGGCTGGCCTACGCCGGCGCAGCGGTGCTGCTCGGCATCGCCGACACCGCCGCCAACCGTGAGCTCGGCACGACGTTCGACCAGCTGCCCAAGTCGATGCTCGCGCTGCGCGAGATCGACCGCGAGCTTCCGGCCGGCGCCTCGGTCCGCCTCGACGTCGACCCGCAGCAGCAGAACTGGGTCGCGTTCATGCTCCACGGCCAGCCGCTGTGCTCGCAGCGCCCGCTGCTGGGGACGAGCTACCCGCACGTCGCGACGGCCCGCCGCGCCGACTACATCCTCACCGCCAAGGGCGCGCGCGTCCCGGCAGACGCGAGGGGCGCCCCGATCACGCGCCTGGATGCCTGGACGCTCTACCGCGCACGGCCGAACCTCCCCGGCCCCGACCGCTGCTCGCAGAAGATGGTGCAGACCGTCACGGAGGTGACGGTATGAGCGCGATCCGGCTCGCCGGCGAGGCCGACCTCCCGCGGATCGTCGAGATCTACAACGCCTCGATCCCGGGACGGATGTCGACGGCCGACCTCGAGCCCGTCAGCGTCGAGGCGCGGCGACCGTGGTTCGACAGCCACAGCGCCGAGCGCCGCCCGCTGTGGGTGCTCGAGGACGGCGACGCGATCAGCGGCTGGCTGTCGCTGACGGACTGGCACACGCGCGCCGCCTACGGCGCGACGGTGCAGATCGGCGTCTACGTGGCCGCCGAGGCGCAGGGCCGTGGCGTCGGCCGCACGCTCGTCGACCACGCCGTGAGCGCCGCGCCGGGCCTGGGGATCCGCCGGATGATCGGCCTCGTCTTCAGCCACAACGCCGCCTCGCTGGCGCTGTTTGCGCGCTGCGGCTTCGAGCGCTGGGGGCTGCTGCCGGGCGTGACCGTGCTCGACGGCGTCGAGCACGACGTCGCGATCATCGGCCGCCGGTGCTGACCCCGCCACCGTCGGCGCTGCTCGCCGAACACCGCCCGGTCCTGGCCTACGACGCGCGCGAGCGCGACTTCGCAACGAGCACCGCACGCTGGCGCGACCCGCGCGCACCCCGTCGCGACGTCGTCTACGGCCGCGTCGTGCGCGACGCGGGACGCACCTGGCTGCAGTACTGGCTGTTCTCGCGCTACAACGCGCAGGACCGCGGCATCGTGCGCACCGGCCGCCACGAGGGCGACTGGGAGTTCGTGCAGATCGGTCTCGACGCCAACGAGCGCCCGCGGCTGATCACCCTCGCCCAGCACTCCTGGGCCGAGTCGTGCGCGTTTCGCGGTGCGCGTCCGGTCATCTACGTCGCCAACGGCTCACATGCCTCCTACCTGCGGCGCGGCGAGCACAACCGGCCCTGGCCCGATCCCGACGACGAGGCGCGCGGTGACGGGCGCCGCGTGCAGCCGGGGCTGATCGTCATGCGCGAGCAGTCCTGGCTGCGCTACCGCGGGCACTGGGGCGACTCGCGGGCGTCGTGGTGGACGCCGGCCGAGCAGTCCTCACCGCGCGGGCCCGCGTTCCAGGACGACGAGCGCTGGTCGGCACCGGCGCGCTTCGCCCGCGACGCACGCGCCTGCGGGTCGGGCGCGCCGCCGCACCCGCTTGGCCTGCGGCTGGGCGTCGTGGCCCTGGCCGCCGCGCTGCTCGCCGCCGTCGCCCTGCGCCTGCGACGATGGAGCCGCCGTGCGTGATCCATCCAAGCCGCTGCGCGCGGCGCTCGACAAACGCGTGCTCTGGGCGATCAGCCTGCTCGACGACCGCCTCGGGCGGCGCGAGGTCACCGTCCACGACCGCTTCGACGACGTCGAGCGCATCGCCCGCGCGACGCTGCAGGCCAGCGGCTGGGAGGAGGCCAAGGGCGCGCAGCCCGGCGCGTCACTCCAGGCGCTCACCGCAGCGCAGGCGGCCTACCTCAACTGGGTCGCGGGCCCCGACGGCTATGCCGCGCAGGGCGGGATGTGGTTCAACCCGCCGGTGCCCGTCGAGCACCATGCCGGCGAGGTCGGCGTGCTGCTCGTCAACGAGCGGATCGTCGAGCAGCCCTGGGTCTTCGCAGCGCTGCCGCCGCAGCCGCCGCTGCGCGTCCTCGACGTCGGCGGCAGCGAGAGCACCGTCGCGCTGTCGCTCGCGACGCTCGGCCATTCGGTTGACGTCGTCGATCCGCGCGGCTACCCGCTGACCCATCCCAACCTCCGCGCCCGCAGCTGCCGCCTCGACGAGCTCGCAGGCGACGAGCACTGGGACGTCGCCGTAGCGCTGTCCTCGGTCGAGCACTTCGGCCTCGAGCACTACGGCCAGCACGGCTCCGACAGCCGCGCCGACCTCGCCGCGATCGCCCAGCTGCGCGAGCTGGCCGACCGCCTCGTCCTGACCGTCCCGTTCGGGCCCGAGGCCGAGATCGCGGGCTTCGAGCGGATCTACGACGCGCCTGGCCTCGCCGAGCTGCTCGCGGGCTGGGACGTGCAGGAGCGCCTCGTCGTGCAGCGCGTCGACCAGCGCGCCTGGGAGCGCTGCGATCAGCCGGCGGGCCGCGCGGTCGCGATGGTCATCGCGACACCGCAGCCTCGATGAGCTCGCGCAGCTGCCGGGCGACGACGTCAGGCGTGTAGGCCGCAAGGCGGGCGGTGCCGCGCGCGACGAGGTCCCCGCGCAGCTCGTCGTCTTCTATGGCCAGAGCAGCGAGCTCGGAGACCACGGACAGGTCGCGGTCCTCCACCAGGAGTGCGGCGTCAGAAGCCACCTCCGGAATGCCGCCGACCGGGCGCGACACGACCGGCAGCCCTGAGTGCGAACGACTCCAGCAGCGGGATGCAGAAGCCCTCGTGCTCGGACAGGCAGACGAAGACGCGACGCGTCGCGATAGCGCGCCGCCAGCTCCTCGCGTGTCAGCCCCGACTCGATCGTGACCGCGCCCGGCGCGAGCGCCTCGGCCAGCTCGGACAGCGCGGTGAGGTAGCTCGGCTTCAGCGGCTCGCCGACGAGGCGCAGCGCGCCTCGGGCAGGCGGTTGCGACGCAGCAGCGCGATCAGCCGGATCAGCTCGTCCTGGCGCTTGTGCGGCGCCAGGCGCCCGACGAACAGCAGCTCGGGCGCGGGCGCCACCGACGGCGGGCCGAAGCCGGCCGCGTCGAAGAGGATCGGCACGACGCGCTCGGACCCGAGCTCGCGCGCGTTGTAGAGCGACACGCCGGCGACGACGTCGGCGGCCGCGGCGTACTCGGGCAGCTGGTTGCGCCCCAGCGCGCAGTGCATGGCGATCGTCGCGCTCGTAGTCCCAGAACCAGCGCGCCGGCGTCACGTTGTGCGACAGCAGGACGTTGCGCTGTGGCATCTCCAGCACGCCGCCGCAGCCGTGGCGCGTAGGCGGAGTAGTGGATCAGCAGGACGTCGTCGTCAGCCGGTGCGAGCTCGCGCAGCAGCGCGACGTCCTTCACGCGCGGGTCGATGTGCCCCGCGTACTCGCCGCCGCCCCAGCCCCAACCTGCGAAACAGCGCGCGGAACGCGCGCGCCTGCGTCGGTGACGGCGTCATGCGGGCCCGCGCCGCTCAGGATCTGGTGAACGTTCACGCGCTCACCTCCTCCAGTCGCGCGACACGGTCCTCCAGCTCGGCGACGTGGACCAGCACGTGCAGGTTGAAGCGCGTCTGCTGGGACGTGAGCTCGTTGAACTGCTGCTGCAGCGCGCGCAGCAGCAGGCGCTTGAGCCAGGTGATCGGCGCGCCCAACGCTCGCGTCGAGCGCATGAGCCCCTCGTCGGGCTCGATCACCGCCCACTCCATCAGCGTCTCGGTCGACACGCGGTCGGTCGGCTCGATCGCGAAGCCCTCGAGCGTGTCGTCGTAGGCGCCGCGCTCGCGCGCGGCGGTGGCTGCGGCGCGCGCCGCGGCGAGCGCATCCTCGGGCTTCACGTGTCCGTCCCCATCAGGTGGTGGTAGTAGCGCATGCCGTCGCCGGCGGGCCCGTCGAAGACGACCTGCCCGCCATCGAGCACGACGACGCGCGCGCAGGTCCGCTCGACGAGCGCCGCGTCGTGGCTGACGAGCACGAGCGTCGCGCCGGTCGCGACCTGCTCGGCGATCCGCTGCTCGCACTTGCGCTGGAACGCCTCGTCGCCGACGGCGAGCACCTCGTCGATCAGCAGCACGTCGGCATCGAGGTGCGCGGCGATCGCGAAGCCGAGGCGCACGAACATCCCGCTGGAGTAGGTCTTGACGGGGACGTCGATGAAATCGCCGAGCTCGGAGAAGGCGACGATGTCGTCCATCCGCGACTCGATCGCCTCGCGGTCCAGACCGTGCAGCGCACCGTTGAGCAGGATGTTCTCGCGGCCGGAGAAGTCGCGCCCGAAGCCGGCGCCGAGCTCCAGCAGCGAGACGACCTGGCCGCCGATCTCAACGTGGCCGGAGTCCAGCGGGATGATCCCGGCGAGCACCTTCAGCGTCGAGGACTTGCCGGCGCCGTTGCGCCCGACGATCCCGACCGTCTCCCCCGGCGCGATCCGCAGCGTCACGCCGTCGAGCGCCTGCACCGGCGGCGGGCCGTTGACGCGGCGCCCAAGCAGCAGCTCCTTGAGCGTGCCGCCGCGGTCGGCGCGGATGCTGAACGCCCGCGAGGCATCGTCGAGGACGATCTCGCCGATCGCGGTCGCGGCGCCGTTGCGCGTCATACGACCACCGCCAGCTCGCGCTGCATGCGCCCGAACAGCACGATGCCGCCGACCAGCGCGACCGTGGCGGCGACCGCCACGTACAGGCACGTCGCGGCGCTGGGCAGCGCGCCGCCGTAGACGATGCTGCGGATCGTCTCGATGAACGGCGCGACGGGGTTGCCCCACGTCAGGGCCGCCTTGGCGGTCGCGTCGTGGGTGATGTCACCGGGCTCGAAGAACATCGGGCGAGAGGAAGAACCAGGGCAGCAGCACCGCCGAGAGGATCGGCGCGACGTCACGGAAGTACGCGTGCAGGATCGCGACGCCGAACGCCAGCCCCAGCGTGAACGCGAACAGCGCCACGATCGCCAGCGGCAGCACCAGCAGCGCGGCGTCCAGCGAGCCGCGGATCGCCAGCGTCACGATCGCCACGAGCGCGAAGACGATCGCGAACGTGACGGCCTGCACCGTCACGACGGCCGCCGGGGATCAGCTCGCGCGGGAAGCGCGCCTTGCGGATCAGCGACCCCTGCTCAAGCAGCGACGGCGCCGCGCTCATCAGCGACTGGGAGAAGAAGATCCAGACGACGATCCCGATCATCAGGAACAGCGGGTAGTGCTCGTGCGTGAACCCGGGCTTCAGCGCGACGCCGAACATCAGGTAGTAGGCGCCCATCAGCACCAGCGGGTTGACGACGTACCAGGCGATCCCCAGCACGGAGCCCTGGTACTTCTGACGGAGCTCGCGCCTGACCATCTGCTCGAACAGGTAGCGAAAGCGCAGCAGTTCGCGCACGCGGCGGATTATCGTGCCAATCCCCGCCCGAGCGCCGTGTAGGCCGGCTTGGCGCGCAGATCGCCGTCCAGCAGCGTCGCCGCGCCGAAGCCCGGCTGGTTGGCTGCGATCCACGAATGGCGGTCCGTGAAGCCCCAGACGGTGACGCCCGCGCACGCCGGCACGGCACGGCAGGCGCCGGCCGCATCGCCGTAGATCCGGGCCTGATGCGCGCGCTTGGCGTCGTCCTCGGGCAGCTTGAGCGCGACGTCGAGCTCGGTGATCGCGACCTTGAGACCGAGCGCCGCAAAGCGCTCGAGGTTCGCGCGGAACGTCGCCGGCACGCCCTGCTCGGAGAAGTGCCCCTGAAAGCCCACGCCGCCGAGCGGCGCGCCGTCGGCAAGCAGCGACCGCACGAGCGCGTAGAGCCGGTCGGACTTCGGGCCGATCCCCTCGGCGCCGATCTCGTTGATCCACAGCCGCGCGTCCGGGTCGGCCTCGCGGGCCCAGGTGAACGCGTCGGCGATGTATCGCGCGCCGAGCTTGTCGAGGAACGGCTCGGGCCGCAGCGCGCCATCGTCGAGCACGACCTCGTTGACGACGTCCCAGTCGGCGACGCGCCCGCGGTAGCGCCCGACGACCGCGCGGACGTGCGCGCGCAACGCGCTGCGCAGGGCGCGCGCGTCCAGCCCGCCGAGCCACGCCGGGTTCTGGACGTGCCAGATCAGCGTGTGCCCGCGCACGCGCTGATCCTGCGACTCGGCGAAGTCGACGAGCGCGTCGGCGTCCTTCCACGCGAAGTCGCCGCGCGTCGGGCTCGACCACGCCCCACTTCATCGCGTTCTCGGGCGTGACCGCGGAGAACTCCTCGCCGAGCACGTCGCGGTAGCCGGGCTCGCGATCGAGCGCGATCGCGTCGACTGCGGTGCCGACGTAGCGCGGCGCGGCGAGCTGGCGCAGCGGCGGCCCGGGCAGCGGCTTGGCATCGGGCCCGCGCCGCTTCTCGACCGCCGTGATGACGACGAACAGGCCGGCGACGACGAGCGCCGCCAGCGCGACTCGTCTCAGAAGGCCCCGCGGCGGCTGAGCACCGCCGGGATCGTCTTGACGAGAATCGTCAGGTCGACGAACGGCGACCAGCGCTCGAGGTAGAGGAAGTCCAGACGCACGAGGTCGTCGAAGTCCAGCTCGGAGCGCCCGGAGACCTGCCACAGGCCGGTCATCCCGGGAAGGACGAGGTAGCGCTTCTTGTGCCAGTCCTCGAGCCGGTCGAAGTCGCGCTGGGGAAGCGGGCGCGGCCCGACGAGCGACATGTCACCGCGCAGCACGTTGATGAGCTGGGGCAGCTCGTCCAGGGAGAAGCGGCGCAGGACGCGACCCGCCCGCGTGATGCGCGGGTCGTCCTTCATCTTGAACAGTGGCCCCGACGCCTCGTTGTGCTCCTCGAGGTCGCCCTGCTGCTGGTCGGCGTCGCGGTACATCGTGCGGAACTTCAGGCAGTCGAACGGCAGCCCACCGATGCCCGGTCGCGACGAGCGGTAGATCAGCGGCCCGCGCGAGGACAGCTTGATCGCCAGCGCCGCGGCCAGCAGGATCGGCGAGAGGAACAGCAGCAGCAGGCTCGCGCCGACGATGTCGAACGTGCGCTTGACCGCGAAGTCGATCCCGTCGAAGACCGGCGGCTTGAGCTCGAACAGCGGCACGCTCTGACCGGGGACGAACTCGGCGCGATGGATCAGCACCTCCATCGTCGACGGCGCCACGCGCACCCGCACGCCGCGCTGATGGCAGCGGTCGATCAGTTCGACGCACTCCTTCTGCGGGAAGTCGGGGTCGGCGATGATCACCTCGTCGAGGCTGTGCTTGGCGATCACGGCCTGGATGTCGTCGAGCGCGCCGAGCGAGCGCAGCCCGTTGTCCGGGCGCGGCTTCAGCGAGATGAAGCCGACGACCTCGACCCCCGGGTGAGGACCATCGGAGAGCGCGTGGGCGACGGCCTCGATGTGCTTGCCCGTGCCGACGATGACCGCGCGGCGCTGGTAGCCGGCGGCGCGCAGCAGCGCCCCGGTGACCTGCTCGTAGCCGAAGCGCAGCATCGAGACGTACGCGACGCAGAAGAACAGCGAGCCGTAGAAGATGTAGTAGCTGGAGAAGCGCTCGCCGTTGACGAGGGCGAAGATCAGCGTCACGAGCATCGTCTGCGTCAGCGACGCGACGATCCGCGCGAGGCCCGGGCGCGATGCACGGTCGGCATAGAGGCCGGAGCGCGCGAACAGCAGCGCGGCGACGAGGTAGCCGAAGGCGACGGTGTCCTGCGCCTCCTGCAGCGACGCGTCGAAGTCCCACGCGTCCTTCAGCGCGGCCTTCAGGCACAGCGCCGTGAGGATGCCGGCGAAGATCCCGACGAAGTCCAGCACCAGCAGCGACACGACGCGGGTGACGCGGCGCAGCGTGTCGAGCTTGAGCAGGAAGCTGAGCGCCGGCGGGCGCTTGGATCGCACGTCGCGATCGCCGAGTGCGAAGTCGACCGGCGGCAGCACGAAGTCGTCACCGTCCTGGCGTTCACCTTCCCGTGCCTCAGGCGTGGTCGACATTCCCTGACTCCCTAACGGGCCAGAGTGGCAGATGTAACGGGGTTTGTCATCGAACACGCATAAAGCAGGGCATCGGGCGTCCAGACCCACCAGGACGTCCTACCCCGCCTCGACGCCGATGGAACAACTGACGTTAGCGGCCGGTCCCGATGAGTTGCGCTTTGCCCGACTGCTCGATGGTGCGCTCGAGGCCCGCGCGCAGGTCGATCTGGGGCCCCCAGCCGAGCAGCTCCTTGGCCCGCGTGATGTCCGGACGGCGCTGCTGGGGGTCGTCCATGGGCAGCGCCTCGTAGACGATCTCCGACGTCGAGCCGGTGATGTCGAGGATCGTCTCGGCGAGCTGCAGCAGCGTGAACTCGTCGGGGTTGCCGATGTTGACGGGGTAGTGCTCGCCGGACTCCGCGAGCGCGATCATGCCGCGGATCAGGTCGTCGACGTAACAGAACGAGCGCGTCTGGCTGCCGTCGCCGAACACCGTGATCGGGCGGTCCTGCAGCGCCTGGCGCAGGAACGTCGGGATCGCGCGCCCGTCGTGCGCGCGCATGCGCGCCCCATAGGTGTTGAAGATCCGCATGATCGCCGTGTCGACGCCCTGCTGGTTGTGGTAGGCCATCGTCAGGGCCTCGGCGTAGCGCTTGGCCTCGTCATAGACGCCGCGCGGGCCGATCGGGTTGACGTGGCCCCAGTAGGTCTCGGTCTGCGGGTGCTCCTTGGGATCGCCGTAGACCTCGGACGTCGAGGCGATCAGGAAGCGCGCGCGGTGCTTCTTCGCGAGGCCCAGCGTGTGATGGGTGCCGTGCGAGCCGACCTTCAGCGTGTGCAGCGGCAGACGCAGGTAGTCGATCGGCGAGGCGGGCGAGGCGAGGTGATAGACGAAGTCGATCGGCTCGTCGACGAAGTACGGCTCGATGATGTCGATCTGCAGGAACTGGAACTCCGGCACGCGGATGTGCTCGATGTTCTGCAGCGAGCCGGTCTCGAGGTTGTCGACGCAGATGACGCGGTGGCCGCGCTTCAGGAGCTCGTCGCAGAGGTGTGACCCGAGGAATCCGGCGCCGCCGGTGACAAGACAGGTGGCCATATGGCGTGCAGCCTAGACGGCCACCACCACGCAGCGGGCCCTGCCAGCTTGACGAGAGCCGGCAACAGCACCAGCCGCACCAGCGTCGCGTCGAGCGTGACCGCGACCGTCAGGCCGACGCCCAGCTGGCGCAGGTTGCTCACGTCAGACAACGCCAGCGCCAGGAACACCCCGCTCATGATCGCCGCCGCGCCGGTGATGATCCGCGCCGTGCCGTTGACCGCGTAGGTGACGGCGCCCTCGGTCGTGCCGGTCAGCGCATAGCCCTCGCGCATCCGCGAGATCAGGAAGACCGCGTAGTCGATCGACAGGCCGAAGACGATGCTCAGCGTCCCGAAGACGGAGATCGCGTCGAGGAAGCCCGGACCGCCGAGCAGCGGGTCGTCGCCCTGGAAGGTCAGCGCGAGCACGCCGAACGCCGCGAGCACCGTGCCCGCGTTGAGCAGCACGGCGATCGCCGGCAGCACGAACGAGCGGAAGATCGCCACAAGCGCCAGGTAGGTCAGCACGACGAGGCCGACGATCAGCCACGGCAGGCGCTCGGAGCTGACCTTGTCGAAGTCCTGGAACACGGGCGCCGAGCCGCCGACCAGCGCGCGCAGGCCCGTCTCCTCGCTGAAGCGCTGCGCCGCCTGCTCCAGCCGTGCGCGCAGCGGCTCCCCGGCGCGCGAGGGGTCGTGTCGCGCGATCACGGTGATGTCGGCCGCAGAGCCGCCACGGTCGAGGCTGACGAGCAGCCCGGCCGCGGTGCGTTCGCTGCGCGGCGCGCTGTCGACGGCGGCCAGCAGCATGTGGCCCGAGCGCGTCACGCGCACGAGCTGATCGGCGTCGCCGAGCCGCCTGCGTGATGCGGCCACGCCGCCGGCGATCCGGTCGACGCCGGCGGTGAGCTGGGCGCTGCGCGCGTGGCCGTCGCGCAGCCCGGCGCTGAGGCTGTCGGCGCCGGCGGTCAGGCGCCCGGCGCCGCTGTCGAGCGCGACGGCACCCCGCTCCAAGCGGGCGAGACCGCTGCGCAGCTCGCTGCCGCCGCCGCGCAGGTCACCAATGCCGTCCTGCAGGCGGCGCGCGCCTGCGCGCAGGCGCCCGAGCCCGGTGCGCAGCCGGCCGACGCCGTCGTCCAGGCGTGCCAGGCCGGCGGCGAGGTCGTCGAGCCCGTCAGCGAGCCGCTGCGCGCCGGCCGCCGCTTGGCCGAGCTGCGATGCGGCGCTCGCGAGGCTCGCGTCGAGGCCGTCGTAGCCGTCCTGCACCGGTGCGCCGCTGCGCGGGTCGCGCCCGGTGACCGCGGCGGCGGCGGTGCCGACCGCTTCGTAGACGCGGCGGTAGCTCGGATCGAGCTTCGACGTCGGCAGCATCCGGTCCAGCGCGGCGAGCGCGTTCTGCAGCTCACGATCGGCGAGCTGGGCGGGCTCGCGCAGCCGGCTCAGACCCGTCTGGCCGTCGCGCAGGCCGGCGGTCAGCTCGGCGACGCCTGGGCGCGCGGCCGCGCTGCCGCGGCGCAGCGCGTCGACGCCGCCGGCGAGCGCGCGCACGCCGGTCAGGGCCTCCTGCACGCCACCGGCCAGCGACGTGGCGCCCGCGCCGCTGCGGTCCAGCCCGTCGACGACGGCGCTCGCACCGCGGCGCGCGCGCCCGAGCCCGGCGGCGAGCTGAGCGGCGCCGTCGTCGGCGCGGGCGCCGCCGGCACGCAGCGCCGCGGCACCGTCAGCCGCCTCGCCGAGGCCGGCGCGCAGCTCCCCGACACCCGCGCTGACGCGCCGCATGCCGCCCGCCAGCCGCGCCTGGTCGCGCCGTCCGCGCTGCAGCGTGCGCGGGATCGTCGCGAGCTCGCGTGCGGCCGCGGCCAGCGGCGCCGGCCCGAAGACCGTGTCGACGTCCCGCAGGCGCGCCAGGCCGGCCTGGAAGCGATCGAGCGCGCGCAGCCGCCCGGGCGCGGTGATCGGCCCCTTGTCGGCGACGACGACGATGTCGAACGGCGCCATCCAGCCGCCGCCGAGCGCGCGGCGGATCGCCTCGTAGTCCTGGCGCTCGACGCTTGCGGCCGGCAGGCCGCGGACGTCGGGCGGCCCGGTCTGCAGGCCCAGCGCGGGCGCGGCGAGCGCGACCAGCAGGCCGCCGACGGCGAGCGCCGCGACGAGCGGGCGGCGCAGCGCCGCGAGCGCGACGCGGGCCCCGCCCCCTCCGACGGTCGCGCGGCCGCCGAAGCGCCAGCGGTCGATGCGCGGGCCGAGGACGACGAGCAGCGCGGGCAGCACGGTGATCGCGCCGAGGACGGTCAGCACGCCCGCCACCATCGCGCCGCTCGTCGCCGACGCGAGCAGGCTGCCGGGGGCGAGCGCCAGTGCGATCAGCACGGACGCAAACAGGGCGAGGCCGGCGACGACGACCGTGTGGCCGGCGCGCTCGGCCGCGATCTGCGCCGCCTCGCGCGGCTGCCTGCCGGCGTCGAGCTCCTCGCGGAAGCGCGACACCACCAGCAGCGAGTAGTCGACGCCGAGCGCCAGGCCGAGCGTGCTGGCGATGCTCAGTGCCAGCGAGTCGAGCGCGATCAGCTCGTTGAGCAGGTCGATCACGCCGCGCGCGGCGCCGATTGTCGTCATCCCCAGCACCAAGGGGATCGCGGCGGCGACCGGGCTTCGGAACACGAGCAGCAGCACGAGCAGCAGCAGCGGCCCGGCGATCAGCTCGGCGCGCCCGAGGGCGTCGAGGCTGGCGTTCTGGATCCCGTTGGCGACGTCGGGTGCGCCGGTCAGGTGGGCGCGCACAGGCGCGCGAAGCTCGTTGCGCAGCAGCGCGCGCAGGCGCGGGACGGTCGTGCGGCTCTGCTGCTCGAAGGGCGCGTCCTGGCGGACGACGATCAGCGCGCGGTCGCGGCGCGGGCGCAGCGGGTTGCCGCTGACGTTCGCGGCCGACGTCCAGGGGTTGAGGACGCCCGTCTGCGGCAGGCGCTCGATCTGTGCCACGAGCTTGGGGCCCTGGGCGTCGAGCTGGCGTCGCGGTCCTTCGAGCAGGATCGTCAGGGGCACGCCGTCGCCGAACTGCTCGGCGCCGACGGCGTTGGCCTTGGCCGCCGCGCCGGGCACCGTGATCGCCCCGCGATGCAGCCGATCCTCGACGCCGATGCCGCGCAGCGCGAGCAGCGCGATCAGCAGGCCCCAGATCGCAAGCACCAGGCGGGGACGGGATATCGCTGCCCTGGCGACCCTCATCGGCGCTAAGCTACCGACGAGTTGGTAGGGACCCAACCGAACTGTGACGAAACGCACACGACTGACCGGCGACGAGCGCCGCGGACGCATCGTCGGCGCGGCGATCGAGCTGATCGCGCAGCGCGGGTACGACGCGATCACCGTGGGCGAGATCGCCGAGGCCGCGGGCTGCAGCAAGGCCGTCCTCTACGACCACTTCTCGTCGAAGGCGCAGCTCGCGATCGCCGCCGTCGAGGAGATGGGCACGGCGCTGATGGAGCACACGACCGCCGCCGTGCTCGCGGCGGGCGAGGAGCCGCGCCGGCGCCGCCTGGAGATCGGGATCGACGCGTTCTTCGAGTTCACCGAGCAGAACCGCGCGGCCTGCCGGATGGTCTTCCGCGACCCCAGCCACGACCCCGAGGTCTTCGCCGCGCACCGGCGGGTGCACGCGAGCTCCAGTGCGGGGGTCGCGGCGTTGCTCGACGCGAACTTCGACGGCGAGCGCCCGCCCGACTACGCGCCGCGCCTGGCGGCCTATGCCCACATGACGACGTCGCTGCTGGCGGGCATGGCGCTGTGGTGGCAGGACAACCCCGCCGTCACGCGCCCCGAGATCGTCGACCTCGTCGTGTCCTTCACCTATCTCGGGCTCGACCGCCTCTCGCAGGGCGAGCGGCTGGGGTAGCCTCGCCGCCGTCGCGGGGAGGCCGATATCGCCAGGCCGGATGCAGTGGCTGTGGGGCGAGCTCGCGGCGTGGCGAGAACGCGGCCTGATCGACGAGGAGACAGCCGAGCAGATCGCCGGCAGCTACGTCGCGACGACGCGCCCGCAGGCCGTGCGGCTGTTCGTCCACCTCGGTGCGGGGATGCTCGGCATCGGCCTGCTCTGGCTGATCGCCGCGAACGTCGACGTCGACGAGGTCGGGCCGCTGATGCGCTTCGCGAGCGTCCCGCTGCTCTGGCTCGGGCTCGTCGCGGGCGCCGAGTACTGCGCGGCCAGCGGCCCGCCGCGGCTGACCGGCGCGCTGCGCCTGCTGGCGGCGCTCGCCTACGCGGGCGTCGTGTTCCAGGCCGCCCAGAGCCTGCAGGTGCCGGCCTACGAGCCGGCGCTGTTGCTGGCCGTCGCCCTGGGCATCCTCGCCTACGCCTACGCGGTCTCCGAGCAGGCGCCGCTGCTGGTCGGCGTCGCGACGCTCGTCGGCTGGTACGTCTGGGCCGTCAGCGCCGACGGCGGCGCCATGGTGGTCTTCAGCCTCGCGATCGCGGTCCCCGTCTGCGCCGGCGCCGCGGCGCTACACGGCGACGGCGAGCTGGCCGGGCCCTGCGCGGCGCGGCGGCACTGCTCGCGCTCGGCGCGCTGTTCGTCGCCGCGATCCCGCAGGCGGTCGACGACGAGGGCATCGGCTCGATCGGCTCGTGGGCGTTGCTGGCGTTCGGCATGGTCGCCGGCATCGCGCTCTGTGTTCTGGGAGCCGCCCGCCACGAGCGTGCTCGCTGGGAGGCGGCCGGCGCGATCGCCATCTTCGTCGCCGCGTGGCTGCTCGTCGCCGTCGCCCCGCATGACACCGTCGACCTCTGGGACGACGACCCGTCCGGCGCACAGGTCGCCTACACCCTGCTGGCGAGCGCGCTGTTCATCGCCGCCGCGATCGGCGTCGCGCTCGTCGGCGTCGCGCGCGAGCGCCGCACCCTGGCCGACATCGCGTTCGCGTTCCTGCTCGTGTTCGTCGCGCTGCAGAGCTTCGGGCTGCTGACGACGATCCTCTCCGGCGCCGGTCTGCTGCTGTGCGCGGGAGCGCTGCTGCTCGGCATCGGCGTTGGGCTTGACCGCGGCCGGCGCCGGCTGCTCGAGGAGATCGACGGATGAGGCGGCGCCGGGCGCTGCTCGCCGCGCTCGCCGTCCAGGTCGCGCTGCTGGCGTGGGTCAGCGCGCCGCGCCTGTCGCCGCGCCTGAACGGCGACGAGTACCACGTGCTCGTGCGAGCGGTCGACCCCGTCGACCCGTTCCGCGGGCGCTACGTCGACCTCGACTACCGGATCGCCATCCACCCGCAGGAGGCCGAGGGCCGCGTCTGGGTGCCGCTGGAGCGGCGGCGCAACGGGCGCTGGCGGCTCGGCGAGGCCGTCGGCGAGCGCCCCGACGGACCGGTCCTGCGCTGCGAGGCCGACGATGCCGCGGTCGACTGCGGGATCGACAGCTTCTTCGCCTCCGAGGACCGCGCGCGAGCTCGATCGGGCGCTGCGCGACCGCGGAGCGATCGCACGGCTGAAGATCGACGGCGCCGGGCGCGCCGCGATCGTCGGGCTCGACCCGCGCTAGCGGGTGCGCGCGAGCGCCAGCGCCTTCTTCGGAATGTCGACCACGACGTACTCGGTCTTGGAGAGCCGCGTCGCGTAGCCCGCCTTCTCGAGGCGCTTGAGGACGACGGGGCAGCGCTTGCAGCGCGGCTTGTCCTTGCAGCACTTCTTCTTGGCCTTGACCCGGCGAGGCATCCTGGCGTCATGTTAGGGCAACCTAACCGATTGTGGGTCGTGGCCCAATAGGCTTTCCGGCCATGCCCGCTCCCGCATTCGTCTCTCTCCTCAACGAGCAGATCGGCAACGAGTACGCGGCCCACCAGCAGTACGTGGCCTGCGCCGTCTACTACGAGTCCGAGACCCTGCCCCAGCTGGCGAGCTTCTTCTACCGCCAGGCGCTCGAGGAGCGCGACCACGCGCACATGATGATCCAGTACCTGCTCGACACCGACGCGGACGTCGCGATCCCCGGGGTCACCGAGCCGCAGAACGCCTTCGGCGATGTCGTCGAGCCGATCTCGCTGGCGCTCGCGCAGGAGAAGCGCGTGTCCGACCAGATCAACACGCTGGCCGCCACCGCCCGCAAGGCCGACGACTACTCCTCCGAGCAGTTCATGCAGTGGTTCATCAAGGAGCAGATCGAGGAGGTCGCGACGATGAGCGACCTGCTGCGCGTGGCCGAGCGCTCCAAGAACGACGTCATGGAGATCGAGGACTACGTCGCGCGTGAGCAAAACGGCGAGGGCGAGGACGCGACAGCGCCCTCGCCTGCCGGTGGTGGCGTCGGCTGACGCCCTACTTGTGCAGCTGGCCGCGGATCGCGCCCGCCGGGTACGCCGCGTTGTGCAGGTTGACGTAGTAGTCCTTGGGGCGCTTCTTGATCGCCGCGGCGAGCGTGGTCGTGGTGGTCACGCAGCCGCTCTTCTTCCCGGCCTTCGTGAACAGGGCGACGACGACGTCGCCAGGCTCGCCTTTGGCGCCCTTGTGGATGTGGCCGGCGCCGGGCCTGGCGATCTTCGTGTACGACACGCTCCAGCAGACCTGCCTGCCCTTGATGCGGATGTTCGCCTGCCCGCGGCCGTCCGGATCGCCCTTGTCGGGCGCCTCGTTGTTGCCGTTCATCGTCGCCTTCAGGGCGGTCGTGGATGCCGCGCCCGCGAGCGGGACGCCGACGACCAGGGTCGCAGCCAGGGCCGCTGCAAGACGGAACTTCTTCATGGGGGACTCCTCCCGGTTGGGGCTCCTACTCCGGTAGGACGCCTTTTACCCAGGTTCCTTCCTCGGCTTTCCAGATCGGCGCGGTCGCCTTGATCTGGTCGATGATCTCGCGGGCGCCGGCGAACGCCGCGCCGCGATGGGGTGCGCTGGCGGCGACGATCACGGAGGCCTCCGACAGCGCGACGCGGCCGTGGCGGTGCTCGGCGGCCGCGGCGCAGAGGCCGTGGGTCGCGATCGCCGCGACGACGATCTCGCGCATCACCGGCTCGGCCATCTCCGCGTAGGCCTCGTAGTCGAGGTGTGAGACCTCGCGCGTGACGCCGCTGAACGTGACGACGGCGCCGGCACGCGGATCGCGGACGTGCGCGTAGAGCGCGTCGAGCGATAGCGGGCCGTCGAGGACCGCGACATGGGGATCCGCGCCGCCGCTGACGGGCGGGATCAGCGCCAGCTCGTCGCCCGCGTGCAGGAGCTGATCGCCCGACGCATAGACGCGGTTGACGGCGAGCACGCACTGCGTCCCGGCCGTGACGTCCGCCAGCGCCGCGAGGGCGTCGTCGACGCGCGCGCCGTCGGGCAGCTCCAGCTCGACGCTGTCGCTCCCGGCACGCTGGCGAAGTCCGGCGAAGAGTCGCACGCTCACCTGCACGCCGCCGAGGCTAGCGCCCGCGTACGCTTGCAGCATGGCCAGCATCGAAGAGCGGACGGTGGCGCCGATCGTCGGCCCGGATGATCCGCGCCACTTCACCGACTCGGGCATCGAGATCAAGCCGCTCTACGACGAGTCGGACCTGCCCGAGAACCTCAACGAGAAGCTCGGCCGGCCCGGCGAGTACCCGTACACCCGCGGGCCCCACCGCGACATGTACCGCCAGCAGACGTGGACGATGCGCCAGTACGCCGGCTACGCGTCGGCGAAGGAGTCCAACGAGCGCTACCGCTACCTGCTGTCCCGCGGCGGCACGGGTCTCTCGATGGCGTTCGACCTGCCGACCCAGCTCGGGCTCGACTCCGACAACCCGCGCTGCCTCGGAGAGGTCGGGCGCACCGGCGTCGCGATCGACACGATCGACGACATGCGCACGGCGTTCGACCAGATCCCACTGGACCAGGTCTCCACATCGATGACGATCAACGCGCCCGCCGCCGTGCTGCTGTGTCTGTACGAGCTCGTCGGCGAGGAGCAGGGCGTGCCGTCCGAGCAGCTGCGCGGCACGACGCAGAACGACGTGCTCAAGGAGTACATCGCGCGCGGCAACTACATCTACCCGCCGCAGCCGACGATGCGGCTGACGACGGACCTGTTCGCCTACTGCGCGGAGAACATCCCGCGCTGGAACACGGTCTCGATCTCCGGCTACCACTTCCGTGAGAAGGGCTGCTCGGCCGTCCAGGAGGTCGCGTTCACGCTGTCGTCGGGCATCGCCTACGCCCAGGCCGCGATCGACGCGGGCATCGACGTCGACACGTTCGCGCCGCGCCTGGCGTTCTTCTTCAACGGCCACAACAACGTCTTCCAGGAGGTCGCGAAGTTCCGCGCGGCCCGGCGGATGTGGGCGCAGATCATGCGCGACCGCTTCGGCGCGACCAACGCCAAGTCGCAGATGCTGCGCTTCCACACGCAGACCGGCGGCGTCACGCTGACCGCGCAGCAGCCGATCAACAACATCGTGCGCGTCGCGCTGCAGGGGTTTGCGGCCGTCTGCGGCGGCACGCAGTCGCTGCACACCAACGGCTTCGACGAGGCGCTGGCGCTGCCGACCGAGGACGCCGCGAAGGTCGCGCTGCGCACGCAGCAGATCCTCGCCGCCGAGTCCGGCGCCGTCGACACCGTCGACCCGTTCGCCGGCTCGTACTTCGTCGAGGCGCTGACCGACGAGATCGAGGCGCGCGCCAACGAGCTGATCGCCAAGGTCGACGAGCTCGGCGGCTCGGTCAACGCGATCGAGTTCATCACCGGCGAGATCGACGAGTCCGCCTGGGGCTACCAGGAGCGCTACCGCATCAAGCAGGACGTCGTCGTCGGCGTCAACGAGTACGTCGAGGAGGAGCTCGAGGTGCCGGACCTGCTGCGCGTCGACCCCGAGTCCGAGCGCGAGCAGCTCGACCGCCTCAAGACGTTCAAGGAGAACCGCGACGCCGACCTCGCCGAGAAGCGCCTGGAGGAGCTGCGCGAGGCCGCGCGCGGGACCGACAACCTGCTGCCGTTCATCAAGCAGGCGCTGAAGGACCGCGCGTCGATGGGCGAGGTCTGCGGCGCGATGCAGGACGTTTTCGGGAAGTACGCACCGACGTTCTGAGCATCATTAGGTGGGAGGCGTAACCTCGGTCCCATCCAATTGGGAGTGAGGGGCCCGAATGCCCCCCACCTGTATTCGGCGCCGCGTTCGTAGCGGCCTCGGAGTCCCCGTCGTTTCCGGTCTGGCCGTGACGCTCGTCTGCGCACCGGCCAGCGCCCAGACGTCGCCGCCGGCGGCGAAGCGCATCTTCGCCTGCCTCGGCAAGGTCAACGGCAACTTCAAGCTCACGACGGTCGCGCGCCGGTGCCCGCGCGGCCAGCGCAAGGTCTCGTGGAACACGCTCGGTCAGGGCGGCGTGCAGGGGGCGCCGGGCGCGCTCGGAGCGGCCGGCCCCGCAGGCCCCGCAGGCCCGAAGGGCGAAGCCGGAACGCCCGGCGGACCCACAGGGCCGGCCGGCCCGCAGGGGGCGCCCGGCTTCAATGGCGTGAGTGGCTCGCCCGACACCCCGGCCGAGGTCCTCGCGAAGCTCATCACCGTGGACGGCTCGGGCTCGGGCGTGGACGCCGACCTGCTCGACGGCGTGTCGCTCAACGCGCTGCAGCTGCGCGTCACCGGTACGTGCGCGGGGGGCGAACACCTTCATGACGGCGGTCGCCGCTGATGGCACGGTGACGTGCAACGCCGGTCGCCACGCCGCTGAACCTCACCGAGCCCGATGCGACGGGCAAGGGCGTCGACGTCGAGATGACGAACTCCGGCGGTATCGATCGTGCGATCGACGTCGCGTACAGCGGCATCGGCGTGGGCATCGGCGTCGCGCTGCTCAACCCCGGCGGCGGCGCTTCCGCGATCGACGTGGTGCATGCCGGCTTCGGCCCCGGCGTCCGCTCGACGTCCGCCGGCGGTCATGGGCTATGGGGCGTCACCGAGGCCATGTCGGCCGCCGGCGTCCTCGCTGACAACCCCCTCGGCGAGGCGATCGTCGGCCGCAGGCCCGGCCGCAAGGGCGCCGACCTGTTCGATCCGAGCGATGATCCGAGCGACGCCGGCATCGGCGCCGTCGTCGGACGCAACGACGGGCGCAACGGACCAGGTGTCCGTGGCTTCCAGACCCACCCGCTCGGTGGGTACGGGGTTCTCGGCCAGGCCGGCATCAGCGGCGGCGTCGGGACGGCTGTCCGCGCCGAGAACGTGAACGCTGCGAACGCCGGCAACGCCCTCGAGGCGGTCACGAACAACGCCGCAGGTGCCTCGGCGATCCTTGGCCAGGCCCCGGCGGGCAGCAACGCGGCGACGTTCAACGGCAAGGTGCAGATCAACGGCGATCTGACGGTCACCGGAGCCAAGTTCGGCTTCCACATCGACGACCCGCGCGCGCCGGCTGAGCGGACGCTCACGCACACGCCGGTCGAGTCCGATGCGCTGACGGTCGTCTACAGCGGCAACGCACGGACCGGCCGCAACGGTCGCGCGACGGTGAAGCTGCCGTCCTACGCGACCGTGCTGGGCGGCGATTGGCGCTACCAGCTGACGACGATCGGACGCCTCGGACAGGTCATCGTGGAGCGCGAGCTCCGCAACGGCGCGTTCGTGATCCGCACGCAGCACGCCAATACGAAGGTCTCGTGGATGGTGACGGGGCTGCGCACGGACCGCCAGGCGAAGGCGCATCCGGTCATCGCCTCGCAGGCCAAGCTCGGCGACGCGCTCGGCAAGCACCTCGACCCGGCGTTCTACGGCAAGGCCCCGTCGCTGGCCGCGACGCCGCCGTTGAAGCTGACGGCGTCGTCGAGCGCGACGCGCGCAGCAGGCTCCAAGCGCCTGGCTTCCGGCCGCTGACCGCAAGTACACACCACATCCTGGGCACCGGCGCATAATGCGCCGGTGCTTCGCCTTTTGCTGATCGCCCTCGCGCTGCTGGTCGCCGCCCCCGCTGCGCACGCTGCGCCGCCGCCGATCAAGCACGTCTGGATCGTCGTGCTGGAGAACAAGGACTTCGAGGACACGTTCGGGCCCGACACCGAGGCGCCGTATCTGGCGCGCGAGCTGACCCGGTCCGGCCAGCTGCTGACGAACTACTACGGCACCTCGCACGCGTCGCTCGGCAACTACCTGACGATGGTGTCGGGACAGTCGCCCAACCTGCTGACGCAGGCCGACTGCCTGCAGTACGCCGACATCTTCCCGGGCACGCCGACGCCCGACGGCCAGGTCTTCGGCGTCGGCTGTGTCTTCCCGCCGCAGATCAGGACGATCGCCAACCAGCTCGAGGACAAGGGACTGACCTGGCGTGGCTACATGGAGGACATGGGCAGCCCCTGCCGCCACCCCGCGATCGGCGCGTCCGACGACACGCAGGCGGCGCGGCCGGACGACCAGTACGCCACGCGCCACAACCCGTTCGTCTACTTCCATGCGATCACCGACTCGCCGACGTGCGCGCGCAACGTCGTCCCGCTCGACCGGCTGCTCGAGGACGTCAGGCGCCCGGAGACGACGCCGAACTACGCGTTCATCACGCCCGACCTCTGCAACGACGGCCATGACGCGACCTGCGCTGACGGCGGGCTCGGCGGCCTGCCCGCGGCCGACGTGTTCCTGCGCAAGTGGGTCCCGACGATCCTGGCCTCGCCGGGCTTTGCGCAGTCAGGGATGCTGATCATCACCTGGGACGAGGCGAATCTCGACAAGGCCGCGGCGTGCTGCAGGCAGCCCACCGGGCCGAACACGCCGCTTCCCGGTCTCCTCGGCCCGGGTGGCGGGCGCACCGGCAGCGTCGTGATCTCCCCGTTCGTGCGGCCGGGGTCCGTGAACGACACGTCCTACAACCACTACGGGCTGCTGCGCTCGGTCGAGGACATCTTCGGCCTCGGGCACCTGGGCTACGCGGGCCTGCCCGGCCTCGCGGCGTTCGGGAGCGACGTCTTCAACCGGCCCGCGGGCGCGCCGCCGCCGACGCCCGGGCCGGCGTGCCGCACGAAGCACAGCGGCAAGCCGGTCGCGGCGCTGCGCCTGCGCGCGCGAGTGCTGACCTTCCGCGCCCGCCGCAGCGAGCCCGTGCGGATCACGGCGCTACTGCGCAGCGGCCGGGTCGTCGTCGTCCGGGCGCGGCTTCGCCTGCGCGGGTGCCGCAGCTACTCGCTGCACGCGCCCTCCGGCGTCCGCTCGGTCACGGTCCGTGCGGGCACGCGTGTCCAGCGCGTGCTGCGCGGGCCAAGCGGCGAGCACGGCTAGTTGCAACACCCATAACGGCAGGAGTCCCTCCGCGGCGGGCGAATCCGACCCTCGATGACCGAGCCACGTGCACAGCGCACCCTCGTGAAGTCTCCGCCCGAGTTGTGGGCGGAGGTCTCGGACGTCGCCGCACTCGCGCAGCACCTCGGCGAGTTCGGCGAGATCCGCATCGTCCGGCTCGAGCCGGAGACCACCGTCGCCTGGGAGGGCGACACCGCACGCGGCACGGTGGAGCTCCAGGCCTCGGGCTGGGGGACGAAGGTGACCCTGACGGCGGAGCTGATCGACGGCGAGCCCGTCGCCGCGGCGGCGGAGCCGGCGGCCGCGGCGGAGCCGGAGCCCGTGGCCGTGGCGGAGCCGGTGGCCGTGCCCGTGGCGGAGCCGGTGGCCGTGGCAGCGCCACCGCCGGTGGCAGCGCCGGAGCCGGTCGCCGCAGCGCCCGAGCCGCCGAACGTTCATCCCACCGGCGATATCGCAGGCGAAATGAACGTTCGGCCGCAGAAGGCAGGGTTCCTCGCGCGCCTGTTCGGCCGCAAGGCCGAGACACCGCCCGCGCCCGTCGCCCTCAATGCCAAGCCTGTCCGCGCTGCGGAGCCGCCCGCCGTGGCGGAGCCGCCGAAGCCGGAGCCGGTGGCCGTGGCGGAGCCGCCAGAGCCGGAGCCCAAGCCCGAGCCGGTGGCCGTCGTCCCCGAGCCGCAGCCGGTCGACCACCTCCCCCCCGACGAGCCCACCGCCACCGCAGGCGAGCTGCGCCCCGGAGAGCCTGTCGCGGACCGCACCCCCGACCACGACCACGCCGTCGCGGTCCTGACGACCGTGCTCGACGACCTCGGATCGGCGCGGCACCGGCCGTTCAGCCGCTGAAGGCGGGCGCGGAATAGCATTCCGCGCCCCATGAGCCAGCGTCAGCACAGCCCGGAGACGTACGAAGAGAAGCTCGCCCAGCTGGGTGAGCTGCGCGAGCTCGCCGCGCACACGAACCCCGAGGCCGAGGAGAAGCAGCACGCCAAGGGCAAGTACACGGCGCGCGAGCGGATCGAGAAGCTGCTGGACCCGGGCTCCTTCCAGGAGCTCGACACCTTCGTCCGCCACCGCACCGCGGACTTCGACATGATGAAGACGCGGCCTTGGGGCGACGCCGTCGTCACCGGCCACGGCACGATCGACGGCCGCCGCGTCGCCGTCTTCAGCCAGGACTTCACGGTCTTCGGCGGCAGCCTCGGCGAGGTCATGGCCGAGAAGATGTGCAAGGTCATGGATCTCGCCGCCAAGATCGGCTGCCCGGTCATCGGCATCAACGACTCCGGCGGCGCGCGCATCCAGGAGGGCGTCGTCAGCCTCGGCGCCTACGGCGACGTCTTCGTCCGCAACGTCAACTGCTCGGGCGTCATCCCGCAGGTCAGCCTGATCATGGGTCCGTGCGCCGGCGGCGCCGTCTACTCCCCCGCGATCACCGACTTCATCTTCATGGTGAAGGAGACCTCGCACATGTTCATCACCGGCCCCGACGTCATCAAGACGGTCACCGGTGAGGAGGTCGACTTCGAGACGCTCGGCGGCGCGATGTCGCACAACACGAAGTCCGGCGTCGCGCACCTCGCCGCCGACGACGAGGACCAGCTGCTCGAGGACACGCGCTACCTCATGTCCTTCCTGCCGCAGAACAACCTCGAGTCGCCGCCGCGGGTGATGCCCTCAGACGACCCGCAGCGCCAGGACGCCGAGCTCGACACCGTCGTCCCCGACAACCCCAACAAGCCGTATGACATGCGCAACGTCGTGCGGCTGGTGGTCGACGACGGCGAGTTCTTCGAGATCCACGAGCACTACGCCAAGAACATCATCGTCGGCTTCAGCCGCCTCAACGGCCACGCGATCGGCGTCGTCGGCAACCAGCCCGCGCACATGGCGGGCGTGCTCGACATCGACGCCAGCGCCAAGGCCGCGCGCTTCGTGCGCACCTGCGACGCCTTCAACATCCCGATCATCACGTTCACCGACGTCCCCGGGTTCCTCCCGGGCACGAGCCAGGAGTGGGGCGGGATCATCCGCCACGGCGCCAAGCTGCTCTATGCCTTCACCGAGGCGACCGTCCCGAAGATCACGGTCATCACGCGCAAGGCCTACGGCGGCGCGTACGACGTCATGGCGTCCAAGCACCTGCTCGCCGACTTCAACTTCGCCTGGCCCCAGGCCGAGGTCGCCGTGATGGGTCCCGAGGGCGCGGTCAACATCATCTACCGCCGCGACATCGCCTCCAGCCCGACGCCCGACGAGCGCCGCCAGAAGCTCATGGACGATTACAAGGCGCGCTTTGCCAACCCCTACTCGGCGGCCGAGCGCGGCTACATCGACGACGTGATCGTCCCCCACGAGACCCGCCCGAAGCTGATCACGGCGCTCGAGACGCTGCTGACCAAGCGCCTGCCCGGGCCCAAGCGCAAGCACGGCAACATCCCGCTGTAGGACTCAGCGCCCGCGCCCGAAGCGCTCGAGCATCCGCTCGGCCGCCCCGCGCAGCGGCTTCTTCGCGAGGTTCACGCCGTGCGCGGCGAGATCGCGGGCCTGTTTGACGCGCAGCTCGGTGTCCGACGGCTCGAAGCGACGGCGCACGCGCTCGCGCAGCTCCTCCAGCGCCTCCTCGTAGTCCAGGCCGATGAGGTAGCGCTCGCGCGCGGGCAGGTTGTCCTCCCAGAAGAGGCCCTGCAGGTGGTCCTCCAGCGACATCTTCGCCCGCCAGCGCGGCAGCACCCGCAGCGTCCAGTCGTGGTGGATCGAGTGCGGCTTGTGCATGAACACGAGCTCGCCGCCGGAGAGCTCCACGAACCAGCGGTGGTGCTCGTGCCCGAGCCACGGCCCGTTGCCCTCGACGTTGTAGATCAGCTCGGCCTCGATCGTCGGCACCTCGACGTAGCCGGCGCGCGCGACCCGCGAGAGCTCCTTGCAGACCCAGATCGGGTCGCGGATGTCCTCGAGCGTCGTCACGCAGATCGCGAAGTCGAACTGGTCGTCCTTGAACGGCCACGGGGTGTGGTCGCAGATGTCGCGCATCACCCACGTCCGGCGGTTGAAGTGCTCCCGCCCACCGCCGTAGCTGCCCATCGCCCCACGCGTCTCGTAGGGCATGAGGTCCAGCACCCAGTCGGCGCGGTTGAAAGGGGCCGCCCAGCCGCCGACGTCCAGGACGACGGCGTCCTTCGGCAGCGTGGAGAGGATGCGTTCGGTCGCGGCGGGGAGCATCGCGGGGGCGAGACCATAGTCTCCGCCGACCGTGAGCACGCTCCCGCCTCCAGGATGGTTCGACGACCCGGATCGGCCCGGCGGGCTGCGCTACTGGGACGGCGCGCGGTGGACCGACGCGCGCCACGACGCACCGCCGGGGCGACCCGCCGCGACCGCGGCGAGCGTCGCGGCGGAGCCCAAGCGCGCGTTCGGGCTGCCCGCCGCCGGTTGGTGGCAGCGCGCCGGCGCCTGGTTCCTGGACCACCTCGTCTGCATCCTGCTCGGGGTGGTCGCCGGACTGATCGCCTACGCGATCGTCGGCGACGCCAGGTTCGACGAGGACACCGACGACCCCCTGGAGTACTACGTCGCCTGGGGCATCGGCATCTGGGTGCTCGCCGAGCTGACCTACCGCTGGATCTGGATGGGCACGCACAGCGGCCAGACGCTCGGCAAGCGGGCCGTCGGCATCCGCGTCGTGCACCAGGCCAGCGCCGCGCCGATCGGCGTCGGGCGCGCCGCGCTGCGCGAGCTGCTCGCCAAGAACGTCGTCGCCATCGTCCCCTTCGGCGGCCTGATCGACAACCTCTGGCCGCTGTGGGAGGACCACCAGCTCGCGCTGCACGACCTGATGACCGGCACGCGCGTGGTGAAGAGCCACGCCTCCGGGCCCGCGCCGGTAGATGCCGACGCCGACACCGGCCTCGACGCGTTCGGCAACCCGCTCTAGACGGTCACGCGCTGCGGCGTGATCGCGCCGGCGCCCAGCGCCGCCATCACCGCGTGAGCGATCGCGAGGTCCTGGATCGCCAGGCCGGTGGAGTCGAACAGCGTCACTGCCTCTGGTCCCGGCCGTCCGGGGTGCGAGCCGTCGAGCACTGCGCCGAGCTCGGTCACCTGCTCGCGCCTGACGAGGCCGGCCTCGATCGCCGGCGTCAGCTCGCCGCCGTGGCTTGCCTGGTCGTACTCGTCGCAGAACAGCGCGCACGAAGCGACGGCGGCGGGCGTGGCCTCGGCCTTGCCCGGCCCGTCGGCGCCGAGCATGTTCAGGTGCAACCCCGGCCGCAGGTCACCGGCCTCGACGATCACCTCGGCGCCGGGCGTGACGCAGCAGACGACGTCGGCGCGCAGCGCCTCGGCGCGCGTGCCGGCCTGCCAGCCGAGCTCGGCGGCGAGCGCCGCGGCGACGTCTTCGCGCGGGTCGACGCAGACGCCCGCCCCGTACCCGACGGCCGCCAGGCAGCGCGCCGCCCAGGCGCCGTTCAGCCCGCAGCCGATCAACCCGACCGTCCGCGCCTCGGGACGCGCGAGCGCGCGCGTGGCGACCGCGGCCGCCGCGCCCGTGCGCAGCGCCGTCACCGCGCCGGCGTCCAGCAGCGCGAGCGGCTGCGAGGTCTGCGCGTCGGACACGCAGACGAGGCCCATCACCGTCGGCAGCCCGCGCCGGGGGTTGCCCGGAAACGACGAGATCCACTTGAGGATCGCGTACTCGCCGCCGCGCGCGGGCATCGCGCGGAAGTCGCCGAACGGCGGCGACTGCAGGTAGACCTTGCTCGGCATCACCCACTCGCCGCGGCGGTGGCGCAGGAACGCGTCGCCGACCGCGTCGATCGCCGCGGCCGGCGAGACGGCCGCCAGCACGGCGCCATGGTCGAGGACGAGCAGCTCGGGCACGGCGCGCCATCATGGCAGCGCGCCGCCGCGGTCAGTGGCTCACTAGACGCCACGCGGCGCGAGGAAGCGCAGCGCCACACGTCCGAACTGGACGGTGTCGCCATGACGCAGGCGCGAGCGCACGACGCGAGCGCCGTTGACGAGGACGCCGTTGACGCTGCCTTCGTCGAGTACCCAGACGCGACGCCCGCGGCGCTCCAGGCGCGCGTGGCGGCGCGACACGGAGGCGTCCTCGAACTCGAGGTCGGCGCGAAAGCCGCGGCCGACCGTCGTCATGCCTTCGGCCAGCGCGAGCACCACCACCTCCTCGCCGTCGCGCGCGACCAGCGCGGGCTCGGATGTCGGCCGCGCGAAGCGCACCCCCGCGCGGGCGGTGCGCGGCGTGATCGGAAGCGAAGCGGTCGTCGGGGGATCGGGGTGGGTGACGGTGCTCATGATCGACACGTCACCACGCGCTCCTGCACGGACGCTAAGGACCTCGTGTGAGGTTCCTGAGCGGTTCAGGGGGCCGCTCGAGGGGGCGCCCCCGATGTCAGGGGGGCGGTGGCGAAGCAGGATCGCCGCCATGACCACCACCACACGCCGTGTCGCCCTGCTCCCACCCGCGCTCGTCGCGGCCTTCGGAGCCATCGCCGTCGCCGCCGGCGCGGCCGTCGGCCCCCTCCAGGCGTCCTTCGACGCCACACCGACATCGCCGCATCCAGGCGATGTCGTCGCGCTGCACTCGACCACGACGGGAGGCAGCGAGGCCACGCCCAAGCAGTACGCGTGGGACCTCGACGACGACGGCGCGTTTGACGACGCGACGACCGTCGACACCACCGTCACGTTTCCTGCGGAGGGCAACCACCGCGTGCGCCTGCGGGTCCGCCAGCCGAGCACCGCCGCCACGCTCGAGAGCATCGCCGAGCGGACGATCGCGGTCACCGCGCCGCCGGCAGACCCGCCGCCCACCGACCCGGACCCACCGCCGACACAGACCACCCCGCCCACCGAGACCACCCCTCAGACCGACCCGGCACCCGCACCGCCGTCGGGCAACCAGCCGCCGGTCGCGCGCTATGACCGCCGCTGCGTCAAGAAGGGCACGTTCCTGCTCTGCGGCGGGCTGAGCGTCTACGAGGCCAAGCTCGCAACGCTGGACGGCGGCCTCTCCACCGACGCCGACGGCCAGGTCGTCCGCTACGAGTGGGACCTCAACGGCGACGGCACGTTCGAGACCGATGGCGGCACGAGCCCGAAGACGACGCATCGCTTCGAGCTGTCCTCGATGCTGATCGGCGACCCGGGCAAGCGTCACGTCAGCCTGCGTGTCACCGACGACAAGGGCGCAACCGACGTCGACAGCTTCGACCTGCGCGTGCACGAGCGCACCTGCCAGGAGACGGCGACGTTCCGGGGCGTCACCGTGCGCTCGGCCTGCCTCAAGGCGCGCAACCGCGTCGCCGGCGGCAAGAAGATCACGCGCTACACCACCACGCAGGACGCGGTCGTCAACGGCATCGCCGTCGCCACCAACGGGCGTGCACTCACGTTCGACGTCCCGCGCGACGGCAGCGGCGCGATCCCGCACATCCGTACGACCGGCGTCGCATCGATGCTCGTCGACGGCGCCGTCGCGACGCTGCAGACGGGCGAGATCAACTGGTCGATCCCGCGCTTTGAGCTGCGCGGCTTCAAGCTCGCCAAGAACGCCAGCCTCGCGGGCCTGCCGATCACGGCACCGTCCGGAGCCCGGCCGCACCTCGCGTTCGGCCGCACCGACTTCGACGTGTACGCGGGGCTGACGAAGGACTTCGGCGCACCGACGTCCACCCAGAAGATCCACCTCCACGCCGGCGGCGCGCAGGCGGCGGCATCCACGCCGCTGTCGTTCGGCGTCGCGCACGCCGACCTCGGGCCGATCCCGCTCGACGAGCTCCTCGTCACCTTCGACGGCGAGGACCTGTGGGAGATCAAGGCCACCGTCGGCCTGCCGCAGCCGTCGCCGATCAAGATCAGCGGCGACGCGGGCGTTCGCAGCAACGGCGACTTCGACCACCTCGGCGCGTCTGCGGACTTCGGTCCGGGCATCGAGATCGGCGGCCCGGTCCCGGTGTTCCTCAAGCGCATCTCCTTCCGCGTCGAGGTCAAGCCCAAGCAGAGCAAATGCGTCCCGCACCAGGGGATGGTCAGGACCCCGGGCTGGCAGCCGTTCCTCGAGCGCTACGGCATCCCCGAGTACACCGATTTCGGCATCCCGACGTTCGCCCTGTGCGGGGAGGTCGACTTCACGGGCGGCCCGACGCTGCTCGGCGCCGCGGCGATGCGGCTGACCGGCGGCCTGGGATTCGCGACGTACGACGACCGCCCCTGGGTGATGCGCGCCTACGGCAAGGCACGGATCGTCGAGATCCCGGTCGCCGAAGCGAGCGCTGCCGTCTATGGCGATGGCTACATCAGGCTCGGCGGACGTCAGCGCTGGGGCATCGAAGACGTCTTCCACATCGAAGGCGGCTTCGACCTGGAGATGATGGGCAAGAAGTTCAACGCGGTCGCCTGGGGCGAGGCCTGCATCGACTTCGTCGACCTGTGCCGCGGCTACAAGGGCATCATCAGCGGCAAGGGCGTCGCCGTCTGCCTGAACATCGACCTCCTGCTCACGGACTGGACGCCGGGCATCGGCTACGTCTGGGGTGAGTCCTTCCCGGACATCATCCTCGACGGCTGTGACGTCGGCGACTACAAGCAGCACATCAAGGCGCACACCCGCCAAGCCGGCGGCGCGCGCGGCCCGCAGACGCTGGACCTGCCCGCCGGGCTCCCCGGCGCGGTCGTACAGGCCAAGGGCCAGGACGGCCCGCCCCAGGTCACGCTCGTCACGCCGGACGGGCGCCGCATCGAGACGCCCGCCGACAACAAGGCGGTCCAGCGCGACGGCTACCTGCTGATGAAGGATCCGCGCAGCAAGACGACGCAGATCGCGATCGGCAAGCCCGCGGCCGGCCGCTACACGGTCGAGTTGCAGGAGAACTCGACGCCGCTCGTGTCGCTCAAGTCCGCCGAGGGCCTGGACAAGCCCGACGTGAAGGCCAGCGTCGCCGGCAAGGGCCGCGAGCGGATCCTGAGCTACGCGCTCACCCCCCGCGACGGCCAGAAGGTCACGTTCGTCGAGCGCGGCCCCAGCGCCGGTGGCGAGATCGGGACGGCGAAGGGCGCCAAGGGCACCCTGCGGTTCGCCCCCGCCGACGGCAAGGCGGAGTCGCGGGAGATCGTCGCGATCGTCGAGCAGGACGGCATGGCTCGCGACGAGGTCAAGGTCGCCTCCTACCGCGCGCCGAAGAGCTCGCGACCGGCGAAGGTGCGCGGGTTCACCTCCAGGCACCGCGGCTCGCGGCTGGCGCTGCGCTGGACCAAGCAGGTCGCGGCGGCTCGCTACCAGGTGCGGCTCACGACCACGGACGGCCGCACGCGCGTGTTCAGCACGACGCGCAACCGACTCGACGTCAAGAAGGTGGCGCGCAGCACGACGGGCAGCGTGCGCGTCCGCGCGGTCTCCGCAAGCGGCGTGCTCGGCACGCTCGCCTCGACGCGAGTGCGGTCCGCGCGCTGACAGCGGCGCCGTGCGTCAGGATGTGCCGCCTTGCGACACCGAGGCGCACAACCTGACCCCGGCGCTGCGCTCAACGCCGAAGCCCTGCGTTTTCGCGACGCACTGGCGATCGGCCTCGCTGCACCGGCCCCAGCGTTCGCCCTCGCGGCGACGCTGGGGCTCGTCGTCGCGACAGCCGGCGTGCACGCGCCCGCCGTGCTGCTGGTGGCGGCGCTGCCGATGCTGTTCATCGCGATCGCCTTCGCCGAGCTCAGCCGCGTCGAGCCCGACTGCGGAACGGTCTACTCGTGGTCGCGGCGCACGCTGGGGCCCGCGGTCGGCTTCGCCGGCGGCTGGGCGATCCTGGTGGCGAGCGTCGTCGTGCTCGGCGTGCTCGTCAACACCGCCGCGCTGTACCTGCTGTTCCTGTTGCACTGGGACGCCGCTGCGCAGTCGACGGCCGCAGTCACGGCGCTCGGAGCGCTGATGATCGTCGCGGTCACCGCGTTCAGCGTCCTCGGCGTCGAGTTGTCGGGGCGCGCGTCGCGCCTGCTCGTGGCGGCGCAGCTGGTCGTGCTGACGCTGCTTGCCGTCGTCGCACTGGCCGGCGCCGACGCCGGCTCGCCGCAGCTCTCGTGGTTCTCGCCGTTCTCACTGGGCTCAGACGTGCTGCTCGACGCCCTGATCGTCGCGATCTTCCTCTACTGGGGTTGGGACTGTGCCGTCTTCCTGGCCGAGGAGACACACGACGGCGCGCGCGCCGCCGGGCGGGCGGGCATCGTCGCCGTCGTCGTGCTCGCGGTCGTCTACCTCTTCGTCGTGACCGCGCTCATGTCGCACGGCGGCGCGGGCGCGCTGGCGCAGCTCGGCGGCGAGTCGGCGCTGGACACGATCGCCACGAGTGTCCTTGGCACGCCGCTGGACGACCTCGTCGTGCTGGCCGTCTGTGTCGCCTCGCTGGCATCGGCCCAGGTAACCGTCGTCGCCCAGGCGCGCACGATGCTGGCGATGGGGCGCACGCGGGACCTCCCGCGCGCGATCGCCCACATCAGCCCGCGCGAGCGCACGCCTGACCGTGCCACGCTCTGGGCCGGCGCGCTGGGGCTCGCCTGGTACGTGGGCTTCACCGCCATCAGCGACCAGGTCCTGGCCGACTCGCTGCTGGCGACCGGCGTCTTCGTCGTCTTCTACCACGGGCTCGTCGGCGTGGCCTGCGCCGTGCGCTTCCGGCGAATGCTGCTGCGCTCGCCGCGCGCGTTTTTCCTGATGGGCGTCCTGCCGCTGACCGGGGCGGCGATGCTCGGTTACGTGCTCGTGCGCACGATCGCCGACCTCACGCGCACGCCGGCGGACGGCGGCGCGATCTGGCTCGGCGTGCAGCCGCCGCTCGTGATCGCGGGGGTCTTCACCCTCGCCGGCAGCGCCGCGTGGATGTTCGCGTCACGCCGCGTCACGCCGCGCAAGCTCGATCGCCCGTGCTACGTCGACGCGTGAGCTCACGTCGAGCTTGCGAAACGCGTTGCGCAGGTGGGTCTCGATCGTCTTCTCGCTCAGGAACAGGGTCGCGGCGATCTCGGGATTGGTGCGGCGGTCGCAGACGAGGTCGGCGATCTCGCGCTCACGCGGGGTCAGCGCCGCGACCCCGGACAGCTCCGACGGCGCCGGCCCCCGCGTCTCCGTGCGCGCGCCCAGGCGTCGCAGCTCGGCACGGGCCTGGTCGCGCTGGCCGCGGGCACCGATCTCGTCGAGCTCGCGCTCGGCGGCGCGCAGCTCGGCGACCGCGTCGTCGCGCGTGCCTGTCAGAGCCAGCGCGCGTCCCAGCGTCAGCCGTGCCGGCCCCACCTCCAGGCGAGCCCCAACGACGCTCGCGCTGGCGACCGCCGCGCGGGCGTCCCGCACTGCCGCGTCGACGTCGCCCGCGGCCAGCGCCACGTTGGCCCGGACGCGATGTGCCCAGCCGCGCGCGAGATCGCGGTCCAAGCGCTCGGCCAGCGCGACCGCACGTTCGGCTGCCGCCCATGCGCCGTCGAGGTCGCCGATGGCCAGTGCGTGGTCCGCGAGGTTCTCGAAGGCCATCACCCGCTCGCCCGTCGTCACGTTTGACGCCTCGATGCCGCCGATCGCCTCGAGCATGACCGCATAGCCGCGCTCGCGATCCCCCATCGCGATGCGCGTCAGCCCGAGCATCCAGCCGGGCTCAGCCGACGCCGGCATGTTGCGCCCGCGCCCGCGGGCGACCTCCTCGCTCTGCTGGCAGAACACGAAGGCCTGCTGCACGTCGCCGAGCAGCCAGTGCGCCAGGCCGATCTCCCACAGCGTCCAGAACACGTGCTGCGGATTGCCGGCTAGCCGCGCGGAATCGGCGGCCACCTCGGCGGTCTCCAGCGACTCACGCAGCCGGCCGGTCATCTGCAGCGCGAACGTCTTCGAAAGCATCAGCGGCACGAGCATGTGCCCGCGTCCGTGTGCGCGAGCGAGCTCCAGGCCGCGATCGGCGGAGGCGAGCGCCTCGTCGTAGCGGTCGAGGTACGTCAGCGCCCACGTCAGCACGTAGAACGTCTCGACGTCGGTCGCGAGCTGCTCGTCGGACACGAACGCCAGGTGCGTGAGCGCCTCTTCGATGTGAACACGAGCTGCGGCGGTCCGCTCGCCGCACACCTCGGCCAGGCACAGCGCCGACGCGCCCAGCATCACGAGGAACGGATCGCCGAGCGCGCGCGCGGCCTCGAGCGCACGCTCACCATGAGTGCACGCCTCCTCCGGGTCGGCGTGGTAGAGGCCGTCGATCGTCAGCTCGACGCCGAGCATCACGCCCGTCGGGCTCGGCACGCGCGGCAGCGCGTCGAATGCGCGCAGCAAGCGCCGGCGCGCCGCGTCGTGCAGCCCCATCCAGTGCTCGCAGGCCGCAAGCGACACCGTCAGACCGGCGCTTTGCTCGGCGTCGGCGTCGTCGTCGCCGAGGACGGCGAGCCCGTCGACGAGCGCCGCGCGGCAGGCCTCGAGGTCGCCGCCCGCACGCAGCGCGGTGGCCTGGACGACCAGCAGCTCGGCGCGCCGGACGCGACTCGCAACCGGCAGCAGATCGAGCGCCGCCCCGACCCAACGTGCGGCGGCGGCCGGAGCGCGAGCGATGGCGCCGCGCCCCGCCTCGAGCAGGACGTCCGCCGCCGCCTCGTCGCCGCGGACGGCGCACAGCTCGAGGTGCGGCGCCTGCTCGGCGGCCGGCGCGCCGCGATCGGCCAGCTCGGCGGCGAGGCGCCCGTGGGCGCCGATGCGCCAGCCTCCGGGCGTGCCGTCGTACACCGCGCGACGCACCAGCGGGTGGCGAAACCGAAAGCGCCGCGGCAGGTCGGCCTGACGGACGAGGTCGCGCTCCAGCAGGTCGTCCAGCGCCGTGAGCGCCGCCGTCACGTCCAGGCTCGCGGCCGCGGCGGCGAGGTCCGCCTCGAACGGCTCGCCGGCCACCGCCGCGCCCTGCAGCAGCGCGCGTGCGTCGGCTCCCAGTCCCCCCAACTCGGCCGACAGCGACGCCGCGACCGCCGGCGGCACCAGCATGCCGATCACCTTGCCCGCGTCGTCGTCGGCCCAGCTCGTGGAGCGCGTGAGCTGCTCGAGGTAGAACGGGTTGCCGCCCGCCTCGCGGTAGGCGGCGTCGTGGTGACGGGCTTCGAGGCGATCCTCCAGCAGCACCGCTGCCTCGGCGCGGTCGAGCGGGCGCAGGGTCATCCGCGTGACCCGCCGGTCGGCCAGCGCGGCAGCGAGGCGCTCGGGCATCTCGCCGGTACGGAACGCGACGACCAGCAGCGCCGGACGACCCGGCGGGCGGCGCAGCAGCGCGAGGATCAGCTCGACGGTGGCCGCGTCGGCCCAGTGCAGGTCGTCGAGGACCACGACCACCGGCGCGTCGGCTGCCAGCTCCTCGAGCAGCCCACGGACGGCACGGTGCGCGCGGAAGCGCTCGTCGGTGACCTTCGCCGCGCCCGCCCCGGCCCGCGCGCGCAGCGACGGCAGCAGCTCGGCCAGCTCCTCGAGCATCGCGGGCGCCAGCCCGTCCAACAGGCCGGCGTCGGCGGCCACCGCGGCGTCGAGCGCGTCGGCGATGACAGCGAAGGGCTGGTCGCGCTCGAACTCCGAGGCGGCGCCGCGATGCACGGTGAAGCCCCGGCGCTGTGCTCGCGCCTGCAGCTCGGCGAGCATGCGGGTCTTGCCGATGCCCGGTTCGCCGTCGACGGCGACCATCGCACCGTCGCCGCCGCCGAGCGTGTCGAGAACGTCGTCTAGCACGCCGAGCTCGGCGTCCCTTCCGATGAGCGCCGTTCGGGGCATCGAGCCCGCGACCCTATCGGCCGTGTCCATGGGCTCCCTGGCATGATCCCCGGCGATGCCGAACCGGCGGCCCAAGCTCGAGATCCTCGGCAGCACCGCCTCCCCCGAGGAGGCCGCCGCCGTCGCCGCGGCGATCGAGCAGTTCCTGCGCGACACGGCACCGCCGCCGGCGCCGCCGGCGCCCGCGCACAACCCCTGGCAGCGCGCGGCGCTGCTGGAGGCCACGGGCCGCGAGCCCGACGCGCCGTCGCCCTGGGGCGACCCGAACCCCTGGGGCTGAGACCCCGCTGCGACCGACGCGGCACTGACGCCGCGCCGCGCGGCGGCGATCCTGCGTCCCATGATCATGGGTGACGAACAGACCTGGGCCAAGAAGTGGGACCAGGCGGCAGCAGACTTCCTCGGCGTGCCGGTGCACGCCTGCGCACAGGGCACGCGCACCAAGGGCTGGTCCTCGCTGGCGCTGGGCCAGCTCAGCGGCGCCGCCGGGATGGTGCAATCGATGCGCGGAAAGAAGCAGGCCGGCGGACTGCCGCAGATCTTCTTCGTCGCAGCGACGGCCGACAAGCTCTACGTCCTTGGGATCCCGAAGCTCGGGTGGAACTACAAGAACCCGCGCATGACGAAGGAGCTCGCCGTCTGGGACCTCGACGACATCACGCTGGCGACCGAGCCCGTCTTCAACGGCATCAAGCTCAGCATCGACGCCCCGGCCGAAGGCGAGCACGTCGAGCTGCAGCTGCCCAACGGCTGGATCGGCGAGCGCGTCGTGCAGGCCGCGGGCGGTCAGGCGGCCGCGGCATGACGATCCACAAGCGCCGCGGCAGCGGCTACGGCTGGTACTACACCGGCTTCGCGCTGGCGGCGTTCGGCCTCGTCGCGCTGGTCGCGATGCTCGCCACCGACAGCGGCAGCCTCGAGTTCACGCCCTGGCGCTCGCTGACCTACCTCGTCGCGATCGCCGCCATCGCCGGCGCGATCAAGCTGCGCACACGACGCCGCTGATCGTCCAGGTTCCTGGACGTTTGGTCTAGGGCCGGGGCTGGAGGTCCGAAGGGATGCGAAATGCGTCGTGTCCTCGCATGTGCCGTCGGCCTCATCGCCCTGGGACTTCCCGGCGTCGCGTCCGCACGCCCGTGCGACCTGCGCGGCAGCGCCGCACGCGACCATCTGCGCGGCGGCTGGCCCGGAGAGATCATCTGCGGCCTGCGCGGCGACGACCTCCTCTCGGGCCGCACGGGCGACGACCGCATCGACGGCGGGCCCGGCGACGACCGCCTGCGCGGCGGCTCGGGCAACGACCGCCTGGACGGCGGCGCCGGCGACGACGAGGTCGGCACACCCAGCGACTTCGCTGCCGAGCGCGGCGACGACGACATGTCCGGCGGCCCCGGCAACGACCGCATCGAGAGCGGCCAGGGCGACGACCGCGTCGATGCCGGGCCCGGCGACGACGTCGTGCGGATGGGCTACGGCGACGATCACCTGGCCCGCGGCGGTGACGGCAACGACCGCCTCTACGGCGAGAACGGCAACGACGGCTCGAAGTCCGGCGAGGGCGGGCTGATCGGCGGTGGCGGCGCTGACCTGATCGCGGGTGGGCCCGGCGACGACGTCCTCTCCGGCGAGGCCGACGACGACGTCCTGCACGGCGGCGGCGGCAACGACGAGCTCGCCGGTGGCGGCGGCGACGACTTCCTCGTCGGTGGCAAGGGCCAGGACCGTGTCAACGGCGACGCCGGCAACGACGTCGTGGTCGCCAACAGCGGGGCCGACGAGCTCTACGGCGGCGACGGCGACGACCTGATCTGGGCGCTGGACTTCCAGCGCAACTCGACCGACCTCGTCGAGCCGGGCGTGTTCAGCGCGCCCGGTGACAACACGATCGACTGCGGCGAGGGCAACGACATGGCCGTCATCGACCTCGCCGACGACCGCAATCGCCCGACCGGCTGCGAGTACGTGATCGTCGTGCGCTCCGACGCCTCGTTCTGCTCGCCGCTGGCGCGCTGGCTGGTCTCCGGGCCGCTGAAGACGTCGCTGCTGTCCGGCGGTCGCTATCCGGCGAACGCCAACCGCGTGCTGCAGAGCGCGTCGCCGTTCGCGCAGAAGCCGGCGCTGCCGATCGACGAGGGCAGCATGCGCTCGTGCTCTGCCTACGGCGAGCGCTACCTGCTCGACCCGACCGACGACCCGCGCCCGAACGTCCGCGGCACCGACGAGCCCGACATCCTCACGGCGCTGCTCGGCGCGCTCGGCATCCGCGCGCAGGCCGCCGTCGCACCCGCGGCGATCGGCAGCGTCGTCAACGCCGGCGAGGGCGACGACAACGTCACCGGCTCCGAGGCCGGCGACACGGTGCTCGCAGGCCCGGGCGACGACACCGTCTACGCGCTCGGCGGCGACGACGGCTCGCTCGAGGGCGAGGACGGCGACGACCGCCTGTACGGCGGCGAGGGCGACGACCTGCTGTTCGGGCGCGGCGACGACGACATGCTCTACGGCGGCGCGGGCGACGACTACCTCGAGGGCGGCCGCGGCGCCGACGCGCTCTCCGGCGGCGACGGCCGCGACGAGCTCTACGGCGGATTCGACGCCGATCGCCTGCGCGCGGGGGCCGGCGACGACGAGCTCTACGCCTACGACGGCACCCGCGACATCGTCGACTGCGGGCCCGGCAACGACACCGCCGAAGCCGACCGCTACGACGAGCTGCACGGCTGCGAGCAGGTCCTGCGCCCGGTGAAGACGGCCAAGCGCAAGAAGCCCGCCAAGAAGGCCAAACGCCGCTGAGCGGCGCAAAAGCCTACCAAACCGGTGCACTAAATCCCGGAACTCCACTCGGGATTTGATAGATTTCCCCTCATGGAGCCTACGTCGGTCCCTGAGCAGAGCACCGGACGCGGCACGCTGGACGACCCTGAGGTCCTGCAGCACGTCCCGGGTCACCTGATCCCGATCATCGCGCGCGAGTTCGACGACTTCGACACCGAAGCGCACAAGTTCCTCGACGGCCACACGCCGGAGAACGAGTTCATCGGGTTTCGCCTGAAGCAGGGCGTCTATGGCCAGCGCCAGCCCGACGTCAACATGGTCCGCGTCAAGCTGCCCTTCGGCGGCGTCACGCCCGAGCAGATGGACATGTTCGGCCTGATCGCCGAGAAGTACGCGCCGCTGAAGAAGTCGCACATCACGACGCGCCAGAACGTCCAGATGCACCATGTTCCGCTGGCCGTGATGGCCGAGGTCATCCGCGAGATCTCCGCCGTCGGGCTGTCCTCGCGCGAGGGCTGTGGCAACACGGTCCGCAACGTCACCGGCGACCCGTGGGCCGGCGTCGCCGAGGACGAGCTCTTCGACCTCACCCCCTACGTCGGCGCGTACGTGCGCTACTTCGTGCGCCACCAGACCACGCAGCTGATGCCGCGCAAGGTCAAGACGGCCTTCGACGCCTCCCCCGCAGACCGCGCGATCACGAAGATCCACGACATCGCCTTCAAGGCCGTCATCAACGAGGACGGTGAGAAGGGCGTGCAGGTCCTCGTCGGCGGCGGCACCTCGATCATGCCGCGCCTGGCGCCGGTGCTGTGGGAGTTCGCGCGCCTGGACGACGGCGAGTACCTGCGCATCGCCGAGGCCGTCTTCCGGATCTACGACCGCCAGGAGTGGCTGCGCCCCAACCGCGCGCGCGCCCGCCTGAAGGTCTTCGTCGACAAGTTCGGCATCGAGGAGCTGCGCGCGCAGGTCGTCGAGGAGCTCAAGGGCGACTGGGTCGCGCAGCGCGACTTCAGCATCGAGGACCGCATCTACCTGCACGACGAGGAGGCCGACGCCCCCGCGCTGCGCGACGACTACGCCCAGCCGTCCGCGGAGGACGCCGAGCGCTTCGCGAAGTTCCTCGCCGGCAACGTCAGGCCGCAGAAGCAGGCCGGCTTCTCGACGGTCGAGATCCGCATCATCCGCGGCGATCTGTCCCCCGAGCAGTGGCGCGGCCTCGGCCAGATCATGCGCGACTACTCCGGCGGCAACGCCCGCACGACCGTGCAGCAGAACCTGCTGCTGCGCTGGGTCCGCGACGACTCCGCCTACGAGGTCTTCAAGGCGCTCGACGCGCTCGGGCTCGCCAACATCGGCCCGCCGCTCGGTCGTCGACGTCGTCTCCTGCCCCGGGACCGACTCCTGCAAGATGGGCATCACGTCCTCGATGGGCCTCAACGCGGCCGTCATGGAGCGCGTCGAGGCGATGGGCATCGACGATCCCCTGACCAAGCAGGTCCACATCAAGATGTCCGGCTGCCCCAACGGCTGCAGCCAGCATCACATCGCGAACATCGGCTTCTACGGCGCGTCGATCCGCGTCGGCGAGCACACGATCCCGGCCTACATCCCGCACGTCGCCGGCCACTTCGAGGACGGCGACGTCGTCTACGGCGGGCGCCTGAAGGTGCGCCTGGCGGCCAAGCGCGTGCCCGAGGCCGTGGAGCGCTGGCTGACCGCCTACCAGGCCGAGCGCGAGGACGGCGAGGTCTTCAACGACTGGGCCACGCGCGTCGGCACGAAGCACTTCGAGGAGCTCGTCTCCGATCTGACGCTGCCGATCGAGTTCGGCCTGGAGAACATGAACCACTTCATCGACTGGGACCGCAACCGTCCCTACAAGGTCGAGCGCGGTGAGGGCGAGTGCGCAGTCTGAGCGCCACGCTGGAGGCTGCCGCCAAGCACGAGCGGCTGACGTTCCTGTGCTCCTTTCAGAAGGAGGAGTCGGTGATCCTCGACGAGCTGCTCGCGGTCGCACCGCACGCGCGCGTCGTCACGATCGACACCGGCGTGCTGTTCCCCGAGACGCTCGCCACGTGGAAGCGGTTCGAGGACCGCTTCGGCGTGCAGATCGACGTCGAGGACGCGACCGGCCCGTGGACCGGGCCGGAGAACTGCTGCGGCGACAGCAAGGTCGCCGCGCTCGAGCGCGCGCTTGCGGGCTCGGACGCCTGGATCACCGGGATCCGCCGAGAGCAGGCCGCGACGCGCGCCAACGCCGAGCACGTCGAGTGGGACGAGAAGCGCTCGATGTGGAAGTACAACCCGCTCGCCGACTGGACCGAGAAGGATCTCTGGACGCGGATCTTCGACCGCGACCTTCCATACCACCCGCTGCACGACGAGGGCTACTCGTCGGTCGGCTGCGCGGTCTGCACGAAGCCCGGAGACGGCCGCGAGGGCCGCTGGGCCGGCACCGACAAGACCGAGTGCGGCCTGCACGTCTAGCCCTGTGTTCGACCCGCTGATCATCGCCTTCGGCCTCGGGGTCGGCGTGCTCGTCGGCCTGACGGGCATCGGCGGCGGCTCGCTGATGACGCCGCTGCTGATCCTCGTCGCGGGCATCAACCCGGCGGTCGCGATCGGCACCGATCTCGCCTACGGCGCGATCACCAAGACGGTCGGCGGCTGGCAGCACCTGCGCAAGGGCACCGTCGACCTGGGCGTCAGCAAGTGGCTGGCGTTCGGCAGCGTGCCCGGCTCGCTCGTCGGCGTCTGGCTGCTGGAGCATCAGCTTGCCGGCTCGGTCGACACGCTGCTCGCGCTCGTCGCCGTCGCGCTCGTCGTCGCCGCGATCGCGATCATCGGCCGCAGCCTCGTGCTGCGCCAGCTCGACGAGCAGCACTCCGTCGTCCTCGGCCGCCGGACGAAGGCCACGGCGCTCAGCACGGGCGCGATTCTCGGGGTCATGCTCGGCCTGACCAGCGTCGGCTCGGGCGCCCTGATCGGCATGGTGCTGATCCTGCTGTTCCGCCTGACGCCGCACCGCGTCGTCGGCACCGACGTCTTCCACGCCGCGATCCTGCTGTGGAGCGCGGGCCTGGCCCACTGGGCCGGCGGCAACGTCGACTTCGGCCTGATGGGCAACATCCTGCTCGGCTCGCTGCCGGGCGTGTACCTCGGCACGCACTACATCGAGCGCGTGCCCGTCAACGTGCTGCGACCGATGCTCGGCTGCGTGCTGCTCGGCAGCGCGCTCGGCGTCGCGACGAAGGCAGGCCTGCAGCTGCCGGTCTGGACCATCATCGGCGTCCCGGCACTCGTCGGGCTGGCCTTGGTGGCGCTGTACCGCGTGCGCGTGTCGCGCGTGACAACCCCGGAGGCCGTGATCGCATGAGCTACGAGCTGACCCATCTCCGTGCCCTCGAGGCCGAGGCGATCCACGTCATGCGCGAGGTCGCCGCGGAGTTCTCCAAGCCGGTGCTGCTGTTCAGCGGCGGCAAGGACTCGATCGTGCTGCTGCGCCTGGCCGAGAAGGCGTTTCGCCCCGGCAAGCTGCCGTTCCCGCTGATGCACGTCGACACGGGCCACAACTTCCCCGAGGTCATCGAGTACCGCGACCGCGTCGTCGCCGCGCTCGGGGAGCGGCTGATCGTGGCGAGCGTGCAGGAGTCGATCGACGCCGGCCGCGTCGTCGAGGAGACCGGCGCGCGCGCGTCGCGCAACCGGCTGCAGACGACGACGCTGCTGGACGCGATCGCCGACAACGGGTTTGACGCCTGCTTCGGCGGCGCGCGCCGCGACGAGGAGCGCGCCCGCGCCAAGGAGCGCATCTTCAGCTTCCGCGACGACTTCGGCGGCTGGGATCCCAAGAACCAGCGCCCCGAGCTGTGGAACCTCTTCAACGGGCGCATCCGCAAAGGGGAGAACGTGCGCGTCTTCCCGCTGAGCAACTGGACCGAGCTCGACGTCTGGCAGTACATCCTCGAGGAGGAGATCGAGGTCCCGTCGATCTATATGGCCCACGAGCGCGAGGTCTTCGCGCGCGACGGGATGCTCTACGCCGACAGCGAGTTCCTGTCGCGCGACGAGCGCGACGGCGCGCCGTTCACCGAGAGCGTGCGCTACCGCACCGTCGGCGACATGAGCTGCACCGGCGCGGTGGCGTCGACGGCAGCCACGCTGCCGGAGGTCGTCGCCGAGATCGCCGCGACGCGGATCACCGAGCGCGGTGAGACGCGCGCCGACGACCGCGTGACCGAGGCCGCGATGGAGGACCGCAAGGTCGCGGGCTACTTCTAGGGACGATGGCGACGACAGCCCACACCCCGCTGCTGCGGCTCGCGACCGCAGGCTCCGTCGACGACGGCAAGTCGACCCTGATCGGGCGGCTGCTCTATGACTCCAAGTCGATCCTGCAGGATCAGCTCGACCAGGTCGCCGAGGCCTCCGAGCGCCGCCACGGCAACGGCACGATCGACCTCTCGCTGCTGACCGACGGGCTGCGCGCCGAGCGCGAGCAGGGCATCACGATCGACGTCGCCTACCGCTACTTCGCCACCGCGCGGCGCACGTTCATCCTCGCCGACACCCCCGGCCACGTGCAGTACACGCGCAACATGGTCACCGGCGCCTCGACGGCGGACCTGGCGATCGTGCTGGTGGACGCGCGCAACGGCGTCGTGGAGCAGACCAAGCGCCACGCGTTCATCGCCTCGCTGCTCGGCATCCCGCACATCGTGGTCGCCGTCAACAAGATGGACCTCGTCGACTGGTCGGAGGACCGCTTCGACACGATCGTCCGCGAGTTCGACACGTTCGCCCAGGGCCTCGCGGCCCAGGACGTCACCTTCATCCCGCTCAGCGCGCTGCACGGCGACAACGTCGTCACGCGCAGCGAGGCGGCGCCGTGGTACGAGGGGCCCTCGCTGCTCGAGCACCTCGAGACCGTCGACGCCGGCGCCGACCGCAACCTCTCCGAGCTGCGCTTCGGAGTGCAGTGGGTGATCCGGCCGGGCGGCGACGAGCATCACGACTACCGCGGCTACGCCGGGCAGATCGCGTCAGGCGTCGTGCGCCCGGGCGACCGCGTCGTCGTGCTGCCCTCGGGCCTGGAGACGACGATCGCAGCCGTCGAGACGGCCGACGGCCCGCTCGAGGAGGGCTTCGCCGGGCTGTCGGTGACGCTCCGCCTCGCCGACGACATCGACGTCTCGCGCGGCGACCTGATCTGCCACGTCGACGACCAGCCGACGCTCGACCGCGAGTTCACCGCCGACGTCTGCTGGATGTCCGACCGCCCGCTGCAGGCACGCGCGCGCTACCTGCTCAAGCACGCGACGTACACGAGCGACGTCCTGATCGACGAGCTCGTCGACCTCGTCGACGTGCACACGCTCGAGCGCTCGTCCGCTCCCGCACAGCTCGTGCTCAACGAGATCGGGGCGGTTAAGCTGCGCACACGTCGTCCACTGGCCTTCGATCCCTATCGCGAGAACCGCGCGACGGGCCGCTTCATCCTCATCGACGAGGCGACCAACGACACCGTCGCGGCGGGCATGATCCGCTGACCGCGGCGGCGCTCGCGGCGCTGCTCGTGCTGGTCCTGCCGGTCGCCGCCGCCGGGCAGACGCGCGCGGACGGCGCCAAGCGCATCCCGATCACGGGCGCCCCGGGCAGCCTGCAGAACCCGTGCATCTCGCCGCAGAGCGACCGCCTCGCCTTCACGGTGTGGCACCGCGGCTACAACCGCGCGCCGGCGTCGGTCTTCACGGTCCCGCTGGCCGGCGGCGCAGCGACACGCGTCAGCCCCGACGACACGCACGCAAGCGTCAACCTGCCGGGCTCCTGCTGGGGCCCCGCCGGGGAGATCGTCTACGCGTCGGACCCCGGCGACGGCGAGCAGATCTTCGTCCACCCGCCCGGCGGCGAGCGGCGCGCGCTGACGCCCGAGCGGCTGATCGGCTACGAGCCGTCGTTCAGCCCCGACGGCCGCTTCGTCGTCTTCGAGGCCCACCCCAACGACCGCGAACGCGGGGAGCTTTACGTCGTCGGCGCCGACGGCAGCGGCCTGCGGCGGCTCACGCTCGGGCGCGACGACCGCCAGCCCAACTGGTCGCCGCGCGGCGAACGCATCGTCTTCCAGCGCAAGAGCCGCGGGCGCTGGGACCTGTGGACGATCCGGCCCGACGGGCGTGCCGCGCGCGCCGTGACGCACACGCGCAGCCGCGACGAGACCGACGTCGCGTGGGCGCCCGACGGCCGGCGCCTCGTGTTCTCCTCCGACGCCGAAGGCATCGAGCTTGCCAACCTCTTCGTGATCGGTGCGGACGGGCGCAACAAGCGCCGCGTGACGCGCTCGCGCACGCGCTACGACGGCGCGCCGACGTGGTCGCCAGACGGCAAGACGATCGCGTTCGAATCGCGCGCCGGAGAGCCCGACGGCAGCGCCGGGACGACGCTGTGGACGATCGCGGCGCCGCGCTGACGACCGGACCGCGCCGAGGGCGCCCGCGCGGGTAACTTTGGGGCCCCATGTTCACCAAGATCCTGGTCGCCAACCGGGGCGAGATCGCCATCCGGGTGATCCGCGCCTGCCGCGAGATGGGCATCGCCTCCGTCGCCGTCTACTCAGAGACCGACCGCGACGCGCTGCACGTCCAGCTCGCCGACGAGGCCTACAACCTCGGCGACGGCCCGGCGGCCGACAACTACCTGAACATCGAGAAGATCCTCGACGTCGCGCAAGGAGTCCGGCGCCGAGGCGATCCACCCCGGCTACGGCTTCCTCGCCGAGAACGCGCCCTTCGCGCGGGCCTGCGACGACGCCGGGATCGTCTTCATCGGCCCGCCGGCCGGCGCGATCGACGCGATGGGCTCCAAGACCAAGGCCCGCGAGCTGATGCAGGCCGCCGGCGTGCCGATCGTCCCGGGCACGACCGAGGCGGTCGAGACCTCGAGGACGCGCTGAAGATCGCCAAGAAGGACATCGGCTTCCCGGTCGCCGTCAAGGCGGCGTCGGGCGGCGGCGGCAAGGGCTTCCGCGTCGCGCTGACCGAGGACAAGCTCAAGGACGCCTTCGAGGGCGCCTCCCGCGAGGGCGAGAAGTTCTTCTGCGACGGCACGGTCTACCTCGAGCGCTACCTGCCCGACCCGCGCCACGTCGAGGTCCAGATCCTCGCCGACACGCACGGCAACGTCATCCACCTCGGCGAGCGCGACTGCTCGATCCAGCGCCGCCACCAGAAGCTGATCGAGGAGTCGCCGGCGCCGCCGTGGGTCGTCGACGAGGAGATGCGCGAGCGCATCGGCAAGATCGGCATCGAGGCCGCGCGGGCGGTCGACTACGTCGGCGCCGGCACGATCGAGGGCATGCTCCAGGACGGCGAGTACTTCTTCCTCGAGATGAACACGCGCGTCCAGGTCGAGCACTGCGTGACCGAGATGACGACGGGCATCGACATCGTCAAGCAGGGCATCAAGGCCGCGGCCGGCGAGCGAGCTCGACTATCAAGCAGGACGACGTCGTCATGCGCGGCCACGCGATCGAGTGCCGCATCAACGCCGAGGACGCGTCGAAGAACTTCGCCCCCGCCCCGGGCAAGATCGGCAACTACAAGGAGCCGACCGGGCCGGGCGTGCGCGTCGACTCCGGCGTCGAGGCCGGCGGCGAGGTCTCGCCGATGTACGACCCGATGGTCGCCAAGCTGATCGTCTGGGACGCCGATCGCGAGCAGGCCACGGCGCGGATGCTGCGCGCGCTGGCGCGAGTACGAGATCGAGGGCCTCAAGACGCTGATCCCGTTCCACACAGACGCTGCTGGCGACCGAGCAGTGGGCGAAGGGCTCGACCTGCCGCGACCTGCTCGAGGACAAGGACTGGCTGAAGACGCTCGCATTCGAGAAGGCCGCGCCCGTCGACGACGACGCCGCCGAGAAGGTCGAGCAGGCCTACGAGGTCGAGGTCTCGGGCAAGCGCTTCGACGTCAGGGTCATCGGGCGAGGCGTTCGCCGGCGTCGCGGCGGTCAACGGCGGCGCCGCCGGCGCGGCCGCACCGAAGCGCGGGGAGCGCAAGGGCGGCGCCGGCGGCGGCCCGCGACCTGCTCGAGTCGCCGCTGCAGGGCAACATGTGGAAGGTCCTCGTCAAGCAGGGCGACGCGGTCGAGGAGGGCCAGCTGCTCTGCATCATCGAGGCGATGAAGATGGAGAACGAGATCACCGCGCCACAAGGCCGGCGTCGATCGAGGAGCTGCACGTCAACGAAGGCGAGCCGATCGAGGCCGGCGCGCCGATCGCGAAGATCGTCGCCCCCGCCGCGGCGGAGTAGCGCGCGGGATGAGCGGCCAGTTCTCGCTCAAGGCGTCGTCGTTCTCGTATGACGATCCCGGCGGGGTCGTCATGGTCACGATCGACTTCGAGGGTCGCGCCGACGGGTTCGGCCGGACGCTCGGCACCCTCAGGGGCACACCGGCGGACGCCGACGAGGGCACGTGGCGATGGACCGGCGTGTCGTTCCCGGACGACGGCGGCAACAGCAACGTCGGGATCGGCGCGGGGACGTTCACGAAGACCTCGGCGCACACCTGGCAGCTCGACGGAACCGTCGACATCGCCGGCGGCCAGCAGCTCGCGCTCACGGGGCAGCTCAACCTGCTCGAGCGCGCGTTCTCCGGGCACCTGGGCTGAGCTTTGCGGATAGGCTCGCCGCCGTGTTCAGGTTCGGCGGGGACATCCTCGGCCCGACGCGCGGAGCGTGGATTCGTGAGGTCTGGGGATCGACGATCGGCAAGAAGTTCTTCGTCGCCGTCACGGGCGTCATCCTCGTCGGCTTCGTCGTCGCCCACGCGCTCGGCAACTTCAAGATCTTCCAGGGCGACGACGGCGCGCATCTCGACGAGTACGCGCACTGGCTGCGGAGGATCGGCGCGCCGGCGATCCCCCACGAGGGCGTGCTCTGGGCGACGCGGGCGACGCTGCTCATAGCACTCGTCGTCCACGTCCTCGGCGTCATCCAGCTGACGGCGCGCAACCGCGCCGCGCGCGGGGACGCCGAGGCGCCGCGGCGCGCCGGCTCGATCGAAGCCCGCACGATGCTCTACGGCGGCCTGCTGCTGCTGGCGTTCATCGTCTTCCACATCCTGCAGTTCACGACGCGCACGATCCACCCGACGCCGCTGCACGAGGGCGCCGTCTACAGCAACATGGTCGGCGCGTTCAACGAGTGGTGGATCACGCTGATCTACGTCGTCGCCGTCGGGATCCTCGGGCTGCACCTGCGCCACGCGCTGTGGAGCATCTTCCAGACGTTCGGCTACGCGCGGCCCAACCGCAACCCGACCCTGCGCCGCGGCGCGACCGGGGTCGCCGTCGCGGTGACGGTCGGCTTTGCGGCCGTGCCCGTGCTGATCTTCGCCGGGGCGATCGGATGAAGCTCGACGCCAAGATCCCCGCCGGCCCGCTCGACCAGAAGTGGCGCACGTGGCTGGACGCCCACCGGCTCGTCGGCCCGCGCCAGCGCAACGAGTACCGCGTGATCGTCGTCGGCACCGGCCTTGCCGGCGCGAGCGCCGCGGCGACGATGGCCGGCATGGGCTATTCGGTCGACGCGTTCTGCTTCCAGGACTCCGCGCGCCGCGCGCACTCGATCGCCGCGCAGGGCGGCATCAACGCGAGCAAGGACTACGCCAACGAAGGCGATTCCGTCCACCGCCTGTTCGTCGACACGATGAAAGGCGGGGACTTCCGCGCACGCGAGGCGAACGTCTGGCGGCTTGCGGAGGTCTCGACGGGGATCATCGACCAGGCCGTCGCCCAGGGCGTGCCGTTCAACCGCGAGTACGGCGGCCTGCTGGCGACGCGGTCGTTTGGCGGTGTGCTCGTCGAACGCACCTTCTACTGCCGCGGCCAGACCGGCCAGCAGCTGCTGCTCGGCGCCTACAGCGCACTGCAGCGGCAGATCCGCGAAGGCACCGCGCGTATGCACACGCGCCACGAGCTGCTGGACATCGTCGTCGGCGACGGCCGCGCGCGCGGCGTGATCGTTCGCGACCTCGTCACCGGCGAGCTGCAGCGCCACGCCGCCGACGCCGTCGTGCTCGCGACGGGCGGCTACTGCAACGTGTACTTCCTGTCGACCAACGCCAGGGGCTGCAACGTCACGGCGACCTGGCGCGCGCACAAGCGCGGGGCCGGGTTCGCGAACCCGTGCTACACGCAGATCCACCCGACGTGCATCCCGCAGTCGGGCGAGTACCAGTCCAAGCTCACACTGATGAGCGAGTCGCTGCGCAACGACGGACGCGTCTGGGTGCCGCGCAATCGCGAGGACGGGCGCCCGCCCGCGGAGATCCCCGAGGCCGACCGCTACTACTTCCTCGAGGAGCGCTATCCACGCTTTGGCAACCTCGTTCCCCGCGACGTCGCCTCGCGCGCTGCGAAGATCGTCTGCGACGACGGCCTTGGCGTCGGCGCGACCGGCCGTGCGGTGTTCATGGACTTCCGCGACGCGATCGCCGACAAGGGCCACGACACGATCGCGGGCCGCTACGGAAACCTCTTCGACCTCTATGAGCGCATCACGGGGGACTCGCCCTGGGACACGCCGATGATGATCTACCCCGCGCCGCACTACTCGATGGGCGGGCTGTGGGTCGACTACGAGCTGCAGACGACGGTCCCCGGGCTGTTTGCGATCGGGGAGGCGAACTTCTCCGACCACGGCGCCAACCGCCTCGGGGCGAGCGCGATGATGCAGTGCCTCGCCGACGGCTACTTCGTCGTCCCGCACACGGTCACCCACCACGTCGCCGGCCTCGACGAGCACCCCGACACGAGCCACCCCGCATTCGAGGCGACCGAGCAGGAGGTGCGCGAGCGCCTGAACCGCCTGCTGGCGGTCGGGGGCTCGACGCCGCCCGCCGCCCTGCACCGCGAGCTCGGCAACGTGATGCTCGACCGCTGCGGCATCACGCGCACGGCCGACGGGCTGCGCAGCGCGATGGCGGACATCGCCGAGATCCGCGAGCGCTTCTGGACAGACCTGGGCGTCGAGGAGGGTGAGAACGGCATCAACCAGACGCTCGAGTACGCCGGGCGCGTCGCCGACTTCCTCGAGTTCGCCGAGCTGATGTGCCGCGACGCCCTCGAGCGCGAGGAGTCCTGCGGCTGCCACCTGCGCGAGGAGTACAAGACCGACGAGGGCGAGGCGGTGCGCGACGATCGCGACTACGCCCACGTCTCCGTCTGGGAGCACACCGGCGCCGAGCCGGTCCGGCACGTCGAGCCGCTGGCGTTCCACAACATCACGCCCGTGACCAGGAGCTACAAGTGAACTTCACGTTGCAGATCTGGCGGCAGGAGCGCACCGCGGCTGCCGGCGCGTTCGCGACCTACGAGGTCGCGGAGATCAACCCGGACGCGTCGTTCCTGGAGATGCTCGACGTCCTCAACGACGGGCTGCTGTCGGCAGGCCACTCGCCGGTCGCGTTCGACTCGGACTGCCGCGAGGGCATCTGCGGCGCGTGCTCGCTGACGATCGACAAGGTTCCCCACGGCCCCGGTCAGTCGACGTCGTGCCAGGTCTTCATGCGCGAGTTCGCCGACGGCGCGACGATCCGCATCGAGCCGTTTCGCAATCGCGCGTTCCCGGTCCTGCGCGACCTCATGGTCGACCGCTCGGCACTCGACCGCATCCAGCAGGCCGGCGGCTACATCAGCGTGACGACCGGGCCCAAGCCCGAGCCCAACTCGATGCCCGTGCACCCCGACATCCAGCACGAGGTGATGGACGCGGCGGCGTGCATCGGCTGCGGAGCGTGCGTCGCGGCGTGCCCGAACGGCGCGGCGATGCTGTTCGCCGGCGCAAAGGTCACGCACCTGTCGCTGCTGCCGCAGGGGCTGCCCGAGCGCGAGGACCGCGCGCACGCGATGGTCTCGCAGATGGACGACGAGGGCTTCGGCGGCTGCACGAACCACGGGGAATGCCAGGACGTCTGCCCCAAGAACATCTCGATCAAGGTCATCGGCGAGCTGAACCGCGAATACCGCCACGCGATGCTCGGCCACCTGCGCGGGCGGCGAGGAGCCGTGAAACCACAATGAGCGTCGTCCTCTGGCACATCAAGATCTCTCACTACAGCGAGAAGGTCCGCTTCGCGCTGGACTACAAGGGCATCGCGCACGAGCGCCGCGCGCCGTTGCCCGGCCCGCACGGCGTCGTCGCGATGTGGGTCACCCGCAGCCGGCACCGGCGCTTCCCGGTGCTCCAGCTCGACGGGCGCCGGATCGGCGACTCGACGGCGATCATCGCGGCGCTGGAGCAGCACACGCCAGACCCGCCGCTGTATCCGTCAGACCCGGCGCTGCGTGCGCGGGCGCTGGAGCTCGAGGACTTCTTCGACGAGCACGTTGCCCCGCACGTCCGGGCGCTGGCGTTCGCCGAGATGTTCGCGGCGGGCGCCGACGTCGGCGCGATCGTCGCGCCCGGCGCGCCGTCGCGGGTGCAGCGGCTGATGACCGCCGCGTCGCCGCTGTTCGATCGGGTCACGCGCATCGACTACGGGGCGCGCGGCGAGCTGATCGGCGAGCACGTCGCGGCGATCCGCGCGGGGATGGACCGCCTCGAGGCGGAGATCGGGCCGAGCGGCTACCTCGCCGGCGACGCCTTCAGCGTGGCCGACCTCACCGCCGCGGCGTTGTTCACGCCCGCCGTCAACCCACCCGGCCGCCAGCACATGCCGTCACCGCTGCCGGCGCCGGTGCTCGCGCTGCGCGAGGAGCTCGAGGCACGGGCCGGCGGCCGCTGGATCCACGAGATCTACGCCAAGCACCGCGGCGTGTCGGCCGCCGGCGGCTAGAGCCCGGCGTCGGCGAGCGCCGCGCGCAGCAGCGTCCGCGCGGAGGACCGCATGAGCTCGGCGGCGTCGTCACGCGAAAGCCCGCCGACGTCGGTCAGCCAGACGAGCGCCTCGATGCCGAGCGTCGCGCGGATCGCGAGCACGAGCCGGTGGCGGTCCTTCTCGGGCATGCGACCCCGCAGCGGCTCCAGCGCGTCGTCGAGCCATCCGATCACCCGGCCCTGACGCAGCGGCAGGGCGTCCTTGTCCGGCGCGGGCGACTCCAGCGACAGGCGCAGCATCGAGCGCAGCTCCGGCTCGCGCTCGATGATCTGCCGCGCCACGTCCTCCGTGATCCGGTCCAGTCGCGCGAGCGGGTCTGACGGCGCGTCGGCATCGAGCAGCGACTGCCGCGCGAGCTCGGGATAGCTCGCCAGCAGCAGCGCGCGCTGATTGGGGAAGTAGCGATACGCGGTCGTCCGGGAGACGGCCGCGCGCGTCGCGGCCTGCTCGACCGTCGGTGACACGCCCTCGGCGAGCAGCTCGCGCGCCGCCCCAACCATCGCCGTCCGCGTGCGGGCCTTCTGCTGCGTGCGCCCGGTGGTCTCATATGGTACTTCCATTACCATCATGGTACTGTAGTGCCCATGAGCGACGCGACCACGATCATCCGGCAGGCCGACGAGGGCGAGCAGATGTGGTTCGCCGGCGGTGGCGTATTCACGTGGAAGGCGACCGCAGCCGAGACAGGCGGCGCGTTCATCCTCATGGAGGACCGCATGGTCCGGGGCAAGTCCACGCCGCTGCACACCCATCCCGGCGAGGACGAGGCGATCTACGTGCTCGAGGGCGAGCTGCTGGTGCACAGCGACGGCGAGGAGCAGCGCGTCGGTCAGGGCGGGTTCTTCTTCGCGCCCCGCGGTGTGCCGCACGCGTTCATGGTCACCTCGGAGACGGCGCACGTGCTCGGATGGCAGACACCGGGCACCGGTGAGGCGTTCTATCGCGGCGCCGGCGAACCGATGGACGCCGCCGAGGCGGCCAGGCGACCGGCTGACTGGGATCGCCTGCGCGCCGTCGCCGCGTCGTCTCCGAACATCGAGATCCTCGGGCCGCCGCCGTTCGCGGCCGCTGCTACTGGATGAGCCGCGAGGCGGTGCGCACGACCGCCGCGCGCCAGGCCACCGCACCGAACAGCACGAGCGCGCCGACGCGCAGCAGATCGCTTGCCTCGAACGTGTTGAACGTCGCCGAGCGCACGAGCTCGACGCAGTGGTGCAGCGGGTTGACCTGGGAGACGACCTGCGCCCACTCCGGCAGCTCTGACACCGGGAAGAACGTGCCGGCGACGAGGAACATCGGCGTCAGCAGGGAGCTCGTGACGTAGCTGAAGTTGTCGATCGAGCTGACGGCCGCGGCGATGAAGGTCCCCAGCGATGCGAAGCCAAAGCCCGTCAGCGCGGCGATGAACGGGACGAGGAAGATCGTCCAGGACGGGTCCAGCCCGAAGCAGATGCCGACGATCAGCGGCGCGCACCCGAAGACGGCGCTGCGCAGCGCCAGCCACAGCACCTCGGCGGTAACGAGCTCGGCGGCGTCGACCGGCGCGGCGAGGATCGCGTCGTAGGTGCGCTGGAACTCGCGCTTGACGAAGGAGCCGAACATCGCGCTGAACGCCGCGGTGAAGAGGACCGCCGTCGCGACGGTGCCGGTTGCGACGAAGTCGAGGTAGTCGTAGCCGGCGACCTCGGAGAGGACGGTGCCGAGCCCGAGCCCGAACGCCAGCAGGTAGACGGTCGGCTCGACGGTCGAGGCGAACGTCGCCGACCGCCAGTAGGAGCCGAAGTTGATGATCTCGCGCGTCATCACGCCGGCGACGGCGACGGGCTCGATCGCCTTCAGGCGCCGCCGCGGGCCCTCTGCAGTCGAGACTGCCCCTGGGGGCCCGCCTCCGGCGGAATCGCCACCTCCGGCACCCCTGAGGGCCATCAGACGTCGACCTCCTCACCGGTGAGCTTCACGAACACGTCCTCCAGCTTCGATGGCCGGCGCTCGCCGTCGGGCAGCGCGCCGTCGGCGCCCTCGGCGCCGAGGATCGCGACGCTCGTGCCGGTGCGCCGGGTGGTGAAGCCGGCGGCGCGGGCGTCCGCCTCGACCTCGGTCAGCCGCGCGGGCGGGCCGTACACCTCGCGGACCTCGACGCCGGCGTGGCGCGCGACGAGCGCGGCGGGCGGGCCGCTGTCGACGGCCGTCCCCTCGGCCATGATCGTGACCGTGTCCGCCAGGCGCTCGGCTTCCTCGATGTAGTGGGTCGTCATCAGGATCGAGGTGCCGTCGGCGCGCAGGCCGTCGATCAGCGCCCAGAGCTCCTGGCGCACCTGCGGATCGAGGCCGACGGTCGGCTCGTCGAGCAGTAGCAGGCGCGGGCGGTGCATCAGCCCCCGCGCGATCAGCAGGCGCCGGCGCATCCCGCCGGAGAGCTTGTCGACCTTCGTGTCGGCGCGGTCGGTCAGGCGCGCGATCTCCAGGCCGCGGTCGACGGCGTCGCAGCGCTCGTGCGGCGGCACGCGGTACAGCCGCGCGAAGATCCGCAGGTTGTCGCGCACCGACAGCGTCGTGTCGAGGTTGTCGAGCTGAGGGACGACGCCCATCTCGGCGCGCGCCTGCTTGGAGTCCTCCGGCAGGCGCCATCCGAGCACCTCGGCGTCGCCGCTGTCGGCGACGGCCTGGCCGGTGAGGATGCGCATCGTCGTGGACTTGCCCGCGCCGTTGGGGCCGAGCAGGCCGACGCAGGTGCCGAGCGGCACATCGAGGTCCAGGCCGGCGACGGCTTGCACCGGACCGAAGGCCTTGCGTATCCCGCGAAGGGAGATGGCGAGAGACATCGCTTCGAGGGTACGCCCTCGCGCGTTTGGCGCTTGGACGGACGTGACTGTGCCTTGCATCTGATCTACAGACGCCCCGGGCGCGCGAAACTCATCGCTAGGCTCGGATGCGTGTCAGACGTCCGCCTCGCCGACCACTCAGACGCCGAGGCGGTCGCCCGGCTGATGATCGGGTTCCGTGATCACCTCGGCTATGACTGGCCGTCGGACAACGCGTTCCTCGCGGGCGTCGAGAAGCTGCTCGACGACATCAACACCGACTTCCTGCTCGGCGACCTCGACGGCGAGCCCGCCGGCGTGGCCGTCCTGCGCTACCGGTTCGGGATCTGGCGAGCGGGGACCGACGCGCTGGTCGAGGACGTCTTCGTCGCGGAGTCCGCACGCGGCAGCGGGCTCGGGCGCAGGCTGATGGACGCCGCGATCGCCCGCGCGCGCGAGCGCGGTGCGCGGCGCATGGAGCTCGACACCAACGACACCAACGCGCCGGCGATCGCGCTGTACGAGTCGCTGGGCTTTCGCAACGCCGGCGACCGCTACTACCGGCTGCATCTCGACGCGGGCAAGGACGCTTGAGGCTTCTCGTCCTGCAGCACCAGGACGACTGCCCGCCCGGCGTCTTGGCCGACTGGGCTCGGGACCGTGGGGTTGCCCTGGATGTCGCGCGTCCGGATCGCGGTGAGCTTCCCGACGTAGACGCTGATCTCGTCGTCGTGCTGGGTTCCGACCGCTCTGTGATTGAGGAGGAGCCGTGGATCGTGTCGGAGCTGGCGTGGCTCCGCGACGCCGTGCGCGTGGCGCCGGTGCTCGGGATCTGCTTCGGCGCCCAGGCCCTCGCGGTCGCGCTCGGCGGCAGCGTCGCGCGCGAGTCGCCGGAGATCGACTGGCTGACGCTCGACGTCGATCCCGAGCTCGGCTGCAGCGCCGGGCCGTGGCTGTGCTGGCACAACGACTTCATCACACCGCCTGCCGACGCCACGGTGCTCGCGCGCAGCCCGCGCGCCGTGCACGCGTTCCGGTCAGGTCAGCACCTGGCGGTGCAGTTCCACCCCGAGGTCACGGCGGCGATCGTCGCGGACTGGATGCGCGCCGACGAGCTTGGCCGCGACCTTGCGCGCGCGGGTGTCGACCTCGCGGCGCTGCGCGCGGCGTCGGCCGAGCACGCGCCGGCCGCGGGGCGCGCCGCGCACGAATTGTTCGACGCGTTCGCCGCCGGCGCTCAGGCGTCGTAGGCCGCGATGCGCTCGGGCTCGTCGCCGAGGTCGGGGCGGTCCTTGCCGAACCACTGCACATCGACGTCGCCGTCCTCGCGCGTCCAGGTGCCCAGCACGACGCCGTCGCGGGCGACGACCGGCGACAGCCAGCCCTGCTGGCGGTAGACGGCGTCCTTCGTCGCGGCCGTGATCACCGCGTCCTCGTCGCGCGGCGCGGTGACGACCCACTGGTCGAACGCCGGCAGCAGGCGGACGATCCCGCGGGGCTGTGCGGCGACGAGCGCGTCGAGCGTCTCGGCGAGCGCCCAGCGCGCCGTGCCGTCGACCCCGACCGCGACGACGTCGTCGCCGAGCGCGGCGATCCAGAGCCCGGCCATGGCCGCGGACTTCATGCCGAACCAGCGCGCGAGCTCCTCGCGCGTGGCGGGGCCGTAGGCGGCGAGGTAGCGCCGCACGAGCGCGTCGGCGGGATCGCCGACGAACGGCGCGACCTCGCCGGGATGCACGAACGTCACGTTGCGCCCCGCGTTGGGGCCGAAGACGAGGGACCCGCGGAATGCCGCGGGCTTGAGCAGGTCGCCGAAGCCGCCGCGCAGGAGGTCGGCCAGGTCGGCAGACCCGACCGTGGCGGCAACGGCGTCCGCGAGCTCCGCCCGCGTGATCGGCCTGGTCGAGAGCGCGGCGTCGATCGCCTCGAACATCGCGACCGCCTCGTCGCGTCCGCGCCCCCAGCGACGCAGCCAGGCGTTGTCGTCGTAGCGCGGTGGCAGCAGCGCCTGCGCGGCGACCCAGAACCCCAGCTCCTCGGCCGGCAGCAGGTGCAGCGTCCCGCGTGGCCCCCAGGTCTTCACGAGCGCGCGCTGCTCCCACACGAGCTCGTCGAGCAGCGCGGCCGTGACGCCCTCGCAGCGCGCCGCGAGCGTCAGCCCGGCCGAGGCCCAGAGCTGAGCGTGCAGGCCCAGCGAACGCGACGCGACGGCGAGCGGGTCCGTGCCGCGCACCGCGAGACCGCATGCCTCCCAGCGCCAGGCCAGCGCCTGCGCCCAGGTCAGCTCGACGGCGGCGCCCACGCCATCAGCTCCACGAGATGCCCCGCCGGCGAGCGCACCTGCGTGCGCGGTGCACCCCAGTGCTCCTCGCGCGGCTCGCCGCCGAGCTCCTCACGGATGCGCTCGTAGTCCTCGACGACGACGGCGACGTGACCCGCGACGGCCGTCGCGGCGCGCCGCTGCAGGTGCACCTGTGTCCCGGCGCGCTCGAGCCAGCGTGTGTCGGGGTTCGGCGCGGGCACCGCGGTGAAGCCCAGCCGCTCCCAGAAGCCGACCTCGGCGTCGATGTCCGCACACTCCAGCGCGACGTGGTGGATCACCCCAGCCGCTCCCGGTTCTTCGCGTCGATCCGCCGTTGCGCCGGCGAGCGGCGGGCGAGCGGCAGCGTCCAGTCCTCGAGGTACTGCACGTCCTCGCGCAGGATCGCCAGCGCGCGGACACCGTCCAGCACGTCGCCGTGCCCGGGCACGACCCAGTCGGCCTGCTGCACCAGCGGGCGCAGGCGCTCGAGTGTCGCGCGGTAGGCGCCGCGATCGACGACCATCGGGATCTCGACCGGCGACAGGTAGTCCCCCGCGATCAGCACGCGCGCCCAGGGAACCCAGATCGCCATGCCGTCGACCGTGTGGCCGTCGGCGCTGTGCAGCTCGAGCTCTGACTCACCGATGTCGAGCTTGCCCGGTACCGGAAGCGCCTGAACGCTGCCGAGCGCGAGCGGCGCGGGGCGCTCCACGTACCACTCCTGGTCGAAGTCGCGCAGCTCGCGCTGAGCGGTGCCCGGCGCGCCGGTCAGCCGCGCCGCGGTCGTCTCGCACACGCCCAGCGCCGCGTCCGGGAACGCCAGCCGCCCGAGCAGGTGATCCCAGTCGCCGTGCGTCGCGAGCAGGCCGCTCAGGCCGAAGCCGGCCTGCTGAAGCAGTGTCGGCAGCGCCTCGAGCTCGGCCGGCAGCACCGGCGAGTCGACGACGAAGCACTCCTCGCCGCTGCGGACCACCGTGCATGTCGTCGCCCACACCGCGGAGGTGGCGACGAGGATGTCCTCGTGGAGTGCTCGGACTCTCAGAGCCCGAGGACCTTCATCGCCTCGAGGAGCGACTTGACCTCGAGCGTCGGCTTCTTGGCCCCGGGATCCAGCGGCGCCTTCGAGCGGTTGATCCAGATCACGGGCACCTTGGCCTTCAGACAGGGCTCGACGTCGTGGTAGTGCGACGACGTCACGTGGACCCAGCCCTTCTTGCCGCCGATGCGCCGTGCGAACTCCGTGAAGTGGGCGGGATCGGGCTTGTAGGAGCGCACCTGCTGCGCGGTGACGACAAGGTCGTAGTCGCCGGGGATGTGGCGCCGCGTGAGGCCGAGCAGCTTGTCGTCGATGTTCGCGATCAGGCCGGTCTGGTACTTGCTCGCCAGGATCTTCTTCATCTGCGCGGGCGTCTCCTTGAACGGCGCCCAGCGCGAGACGGAGTCGGGCAGGAAGCCGGCGCGGGACGGCTCGAGCGGCCAGCCGATCTCCTTGGCGATGCGCACGGCCGTCTGGCGCAGGACCTCGGCGTAGAGCTCGTAGGACCCGCCCTCGACGTCCTGAGAGGTCTCGTGGAAGAGGCGGATGACCTCGTCGCGGTCCTCGATCGTGAATCCATCGCGCGTGGCTTCACGCACGAACGCGTCGTAGACGCCCGATTCCCAGTCGATCAACGTGCCATAGACGTCGAACGTAACCCAGTCGATGTTCTTCGGAAGCGCCATGAAGGCGGGCATTGTGCCATTTCGCAGGCGTTGACCGCCGAGTCAACGAAGGTCCCAATAGAGTCGGCGCCGCTATGGACCTCCTCGAATATCAGGGCAAGCAGCTCTTCGGACGCCACGGGCTCGCCGTGTCCGACGGAAAAGCGGTGACAACCGTCGACGACGCCGTCGCCGCAGCCAACGCGATCGGCTATCCGGTCGTCGTCAAGGCGCAGGTGCTGATCGGCGGCCGCGGCAAGGCCGGCGGCGTCAAGCTCGCCGCCGACGAATCCGAAGCCCGCGAGCACGCCACCAACATCCTCGGCCTCGACATCAAGGGCCACATCGTCCGCACGGTGTGGATCGAGCACGCCTCGGACATCGCGGACGAGTACTACGCCTCGGTCCTGCTGGACCGCAGCGCCAAGAAGCCGCTCGTGATGTTCTCCGTCGAGGGCGGCATCGACATCGAGCAGGTCGCCGCCGAGACGCCCGAGAAGCTCATCAAGCAGAACGTCGACCCGCTCGTCGGCCTGCAGCACGAGCAGGCGCTCGACATCGCGACGCAGGGCAACGTGCCCGAGGACGTCCGCGAGGGCGTCGCCGACGCGCTCGTCAAGCTCTACGAGGTCTGGATCGAGGAGGACGCGAGCCTCACCGAGATCAACCCGCTGATCGTGACCCCCGACCGCCAGGTCAAGGCGCTCGACGCGAAGGTCACGCTCGACGGCAACGCGCTGTTTCGCCACCCCGAGAACGCCGACCTCGGCGACTCCGCCAACGCCGACCCGATCGAGGTCGAGGCCCAGGAGAAGGGCGTCACCTACGTCAAGCTCGATGGCGACATCGGGATCATGGGCAACGGCGCGGGCCTCGTCATGTCGACGCTCGACGTCGTCGCGGGCGCCGGGGGCAGCCCGGCGAACTTCCTCGACGCCGGCGGCGGATCGGACGCCGACAAGGTCAAGGAGGCGGTCGGCCTGATTCTCTCCAACACGAACGTCAAGGCCGTTCTCTTCAACATCTTCGGCGGCATCACGCGCTGCGACGAGGTCGCCAAGGGCATCATCGCCGCGTTCGCCGACGCGCCGCCGCCGGTGCCGCTCGTCGTGCGCCTGGACGGCACCAACGACGTCGAGGGTCGCAGGATCCTCCAGGAGGCCAACCTCCCCAACGTGTACCCCGCCACGACGATGGACGGCGCGGCCGAGCAGGTCGTCGCGCTGGCGAAGGAGAACAACTGACATGTCGATCCTCATCGACGAGAACACCAAGCTCGCGGTCGCCGGCATCACCGGCCGCGAGGGCTCGTTCCACACGCTCAACAACCGCAACTACGGCACCAACGTCGTCGGCGGCGTCAACCCCAAGAAGGCCGGGGAGAACGTCGAGGGCATCCCCGTCTTCGCCGACTGGGAGACGACGGTCAAGGAGTCCGGCGCCAACACCGCGATGATCTTCGTGCCGCCGCCGTTCGCCGCGCAGTCGGCGCTCGAGGCCGCGCAGGCCGGCGTCGCGCTCGTCGTGATCATCACCGAGGGGATCCCCGCCCACGACGAGCTCAAGCTCTTCAACCAGATCAAGCGAGACCACCCGGGCACGCGCGTCATCGGCCCCAACTGCCCGGGCCTGCTCTCGCCCGGCAAGGCCAACGTCGGGATCATCCCGGCCTCCTTCTTCAAGCCCGGCAACGTCGGCGTCGTGTCGCGCTCGGGCACGCTGACCTACCAGATCGGCAACGAGCTCGCCCTGGCCGGCTTCGGCAACTCCTCGATCGTCGGCATCGGCGGCGACCCGGTCCCGGGCTCGTCGTTCGTCGACATCATCGAGCTGTTCGAGCAGGATCCCGAGACGGAGCTGATCGTGATGTCCGGCGAGATCGGCGGCACCGCCGAGGAGGAAGCGGCCGAGTACATCAAGGACCACGTCTCCAAGCCGGTGGTCGGCTACATCGCCGGCTTCACGGCACCGCCCGGCAAGACCATGGGCCATGCCGGCGCGATCGTCTCAGGATCGGCCGGCACGGCCAAGGCCAAGGAGGAGGCGCTCAACGCCGTCGGCGTCCGCGTCGGCCACACGCCGACGCAGGTCGCCGCGATCGCGATGGAGACGCTGGGCGCTAGCGCAGCTTGACGCGCGACTGCGCGGGCGCCAGGCCAAAGTTGGCGCAGTTTCGTCGCATAGTGGTCCTTTCGCTGTAACACCTTGGAGGCCAGCGTTGGGCCCATGGTCCGCCGCACGCCCCCACTCCCACGCGGGGTGGTTCGGGTTATGAGCGAATACCGCTCGAAAGCCGAACCACCCCTGCCGGGGGACGGGCCGCTGGTGCGGATCATGCGGCCCCAAGGCGGCGTCGCCTCGCTCGCGCAGCTGCGCGAGCTGATGACCGACACGGCGATCAGGAATCTCCTGCGCTGCGGTCGGCTCGTCGCCGTCCATCGGACGGTGTACGCGCTCAGCCCGATCGTCACGGACCACGGGCGACGCTGCGCGGCGTTGCTGGCGATGGGTGAGCGTGCGGCGCTCAGCCATGATTCGGCCGGCGAGCTGTGGGGCTTTGTCGTTGGGGACGACGATCAGGTGCACGTGACGGTCCCGGCGGGCGGCGGCCGCGGTGTCGAGGGCGTCATCGCGCACCGCACGCGGGGGTTCAAGGACGGCGACCTCGTCCGCGTCGGCGGTCTGCTCATCACAACCCCGGCGCGGGCGTTCCTCGACCTGGCGCTGGAACGGAAGGTGCCCGCCCTACGCGCCGCGATCGGCGAGGCGCAGTACGCCAAGCTCATCGACCCCGACGCGCTGGCCGCGGCGATCGCCGCGCATCCCGGGCACCGGGGCGCGAGAAGGCTGCGGCTCGCCGACCCCGAGCTGCGCTTTCGCGGCACCGAAAGCCCGCTCGAGGACGAGCTTCTGGCACTGATCCTCGCCGCCGGCCTCCCTGAGCCCGAGTGCCAGGTGAACCTCGTGGGACTCAGCGGGCGGCGCTACCGCGCCGATTTCTTCTACCGCGTCGCCGGCCTCGCGCTCGAGGCCGATGGGCGCACCGCACACGAGCGCGCGATCGCCTTCGAGGACGACCGCGACCGCGACACCGATCTCGCCGCGGTGCTGGTCCAGACGATGCGCTTCACGCGCGTGCAGGTCCGCACGACGGCGGACGCCGTCGCGGCGCGCATCGACGCCTACCTCCGCAGGGGTGGTTCGGGTTATGAGCGATAGTCGCGCGCAAGCCGAACCACCCCGGGCGGTGGGCCTGGGACGGGCGCTCAGCGCGCCTTGACGAGCAGCTTCTCCGCGGGCGCGCCCGGGACCTTGATCGTCACGGTGTACTTCGTGCCGACGCGGAACGCGTTCTTCGACGTGACCTTCGCGCGGTAGACGACGTCGGAGCCGTGCTTGCCGACGGCCTTGAGGGCGCCGACGCTCTGGCCGCCGGCGAACGTGATCTTCGCGCTCGACGGGCTGGGCAGGCGATCCGCGGCGAACCGCAGGCTGGCGTGGTTGGAATCGATCTTCGTGAGGGTCGGGTGACCGCCGAGCTTGGCGTCGGCGACGGCCGGCACGAGGGCGGCCGCAGCCGCCGCGCCGGCGAGGAACTTGATGGACTTGGAGTGGGTCATGACCCGTAGTTCAGCGCCGCAGCGTCGCATTCCGGGGCCACCAAGGTGTCTCATCCGGCCACCCCCCGCGAGCGCGCTTTGCGAGACTGCCAACCATGCCCGACACGATCAGCTTCGCGCGCGGCGCGCCGTCCCTGGACATCGTCGACGTCGAGGGCCTGAAGGCCGCGGCCGCGGCCGCGTTCGACAGCGACCCCGGCGGCACGACCGCCTACGGGACCTCGATCGGCTACGTCCCGCTGCGCAAGTGGATCGCCGAGCGCCACGGCGTCGAGCCCGAGAACGTGCTCGTCACCAACGGCTCGATGCAGGCCGACGCGTTCCTGTTCGACCACCTCGTCGCCGACGGCGACAGCGTCGTCGTGGAGAAGCCGACCTACGACCGCACGCTGCTGTCGCTGCGCGGGCGCGGCGCCGACGTGCGGATGGTCTCCCTCGAGGAGGACGGGATCGACACCGACGAGCTCGCCGGGCTGCTGGCAAGCGGCGTGCGCCCGACGCTCGCGCACATCATCCCCAACTTCCAGAACCCCGCCGGCTACACGCTCTCCGCAGCCAAGCGCGGCACGCTGCTGGAGCTCGCGCGCGAGCACGGCTTCACGATCTTCGAGGACGACCCCTACGTCGAGATCCGCTTCCGCGGGGAGACGCTGCCGCGGATGCTCGACCTCGACAAGCTCGCGGGCAACGTCATCTACGCGTCCTCGTTCTCCAAGACCGTCTGCCCCGGCATCCGCGTCGGCTACCTCGTCGGCAGCCCGGAGACGATCGCCGCGATCGCCAAGATCGCGACGAACACCTACATCTCGCCGAACATGGTCGCCCAGTCGATCGTCCACCGCTTCTGCGTCGACGGCGGCCTGGATCGCTCCATCGCGACGGTCAAGGCGGCGCTCGCCGAGCGCGTCGACCTGCTCGACACGGCGCTCAAGCGCGAGCTGCCCGACGCGAAGTACACCCTGCCCGACGGCGGCTACTTCATGTGGGTCGAGCTGCCCGAGGGCACCGACGTCGGTGCGCTGTTCGGCGCCGCCGCCGAACGCGGCGTGGCGTTCGTCAAGGGCTCGGACTTCCTGCTGGAGGGCGGGGAGAACACCTTCCGGATCGCCTACTCCGGTGTCACCGCCGACCAGATCGACGACGGCATCACGCGCCTCGCCGACGCCTACCGCTCGCTGCCCGCCGCGGTCTAGTGCCCACCGGCGCGGAGGTCCGCGCCGGCCGCCGGGTCGTGACGATCTCACGGCCCGGCAAGCCGCTGATCGGCGACGTCACGAAGCTCGACCTCGCGCGCTACTACGACGCCGTCGCGCCGGCGATGCTTCCGCACGTCGCCGACCGCCCGCTGAACCTCGAGCGCTATCCCGACGGCATCGACGGCCACCGCATCATCCAGCAGCACGCGCCCGACTACTTCCCCTCCTGGATCCGCCGCACGCGCGTGCCCAAGCGCGGCGGCAGCGTCGAGCACGTCGTCGCCAACGACCCCGCCACGCTCGTCTATCTCGCCAACCAGGCGGCGGTCACGCTGCACCGCTGGCTGTCGCGGCGCGACCGCCTCGACCACCCCGACCTCATGGTGATCGACCTCGACCCGACCGTCGACGACCCAGACGACGTGCGCCGCGCGGCGCTGGCGATGATGGCGCTCGTGCGCGAGGTCGGGTTGGAGCCGCTGGTGATGACGACCGGCTCGCGCGGGTACCACGTCGCCGTCGCGCTCCAGCGGCGCGCCGACCACGAGCAGGTGATCACGTTCGCGCGCGACCTTGCGAGCGTCGCCGCCGCGCGCGACCCCGGCCGCCTGACGACCGAGGCGCGCAAGGCCAAGCGCGGCGCGCGCATCTACCTGGACGTGATGCGCAACGCCTACGCCCACACGTCGGTCGCGCCCTACGCGGTCCGTCCGCGGCCGGGTGCGCCCGTCGCGATGCCGCTGCACGCGTCAGAGCTGGAGGATCGCGCGATGCGACCCGACCGCTTCACCCTGCGCGACGCGCCGCGCCGGGTCGAGCGCGACGGCGACGCCTGGGCGGGCGCTAAGCCGCAGGCGCTGGGTCAGGCGCGGCGGGCGCTGGCGACACTGGCAGCGGCTGAGTGACGCGCCGGCGCGGGTACAGGCCCTGGACGATCGCCAGGCCCGCGAGCACGACCGCCGCGCCCGCGAGCTCGCTGGCGCTCGGGCGCTCGCCGAGCGCGACCCACGCCGCGGCGAGGCCGACCGGCGGGACGAGCAGCGTGAACGGCGCCACGCGCGCGACCGGGTGCTGGCGCATCAGCCACGTCCAGATCCCGAAGCCGAAGAACGTCGAGAGCACGACGACGTAGGCCAGCGCCGCGATGCCGCTGCCGTCCAGCGTCGCCGCCTGCCAGTCCTCGAAGACCAGGCTCAGGGCCAGCAGCGGCAGCGGCGGGATCAGGCTCGCCCAGATCAGCAGCGCGAGCGCATCGGGCGCCTGCGCCTTGCGCACCGAGATGTTGCCGAGCCCCCACGACGCGCCCGCGGCGACGCACAGCAGCAGCGCGAACAGCGGCACCGCCTCGGCGCGGCCGGCCGCGATGACCGCGATCCCGGCCGTCGCCACGAGCGCGCCGGCGACGATCCGGCGCGTCGGCTGCTCACCGAGCAGCAGCACGCCGAAGCCGATCGTGAAGAGGGCCTGCGTCTGCAGGACGAGGCTCGCCAGGCCCGCCGGCATGCCCTGGTCCATCGCGACGAAGACCAGCGCGAACTGCCCCATGCACATGAACACGCCGACGCCGAGGACCCAGCGCAGCGCGACCGCCGGGCGCTTGACGAAGAACACCGCCGGCAGCGCGACCGCAGCGAAGCGCAGCGCCACGAACAGCAGCGGCGGGAAGCTGTCCAGGCCGACGTCGATGACGACGAAGTTGACGCCCCAGACGACGGCGACGAGCGCAGCGAGCAGAGCGTGACGGGTCGGCATCGCCTGTCAGCTTGCCGTTCGCGACCCGACAGAACCACTCGACTTTCAACGCGGTACCCGTAAGCTGCGCTTGATGATCGATGTCCGCCGCCTGCGCGCGCTGCGCGCTCTCGCCGACCACGGGACGATCGCCGCGGCGGCCGAGTCGCTGCATCTGACCTCGTCCGCGGTGTCCCAGCAGCTGCAGGCGCTGGAGGGCGAGATCGGCCAGCGGCTCGTCGAGCCGCATGGCCGCAGCGTACGCCTCACGCCGGCCGCCCAGGTCGTGCTGCGCCACGCCGACGCGATGCTCGTCGAGACCGAGCGCCTCGAGGCCGAGCTGCGCCGGCTCGGCGACGGCGCCGCCGGGCTCGTCCGCATCGGCGCGTTCTCCACGGCGATCGCCGGCCTCGTCGTCCCCGCGCTGGCGATGCCGGGCCTCAGCGGCCTGGAGGTCGAGATCTCAGACGTCGAAGCACCCGATTGCTTCCGCGGGCTCGCGCGCCATGAGCTCGACGTCGTGATCTCGATGGAGGCCGACACCGCGCCCGACAAGGACGACGCCCGTGTCGCCCGCCACGAGCTGATGTCCGACGTCCTCGACGCCGCGCTGCCGGCGACCCACCCGCTCGCGTCCCGTCGCGAGCTGACGCTGTCAGACCTCGCCGACGAGCCCTGGGTCGCCCCGCCGGTCGGCTGGTCGTGCGAGCACGTCATCAACGCCGCCTGCACCAACGCCGGCTTCCGGCCCGACGTCCGCCATCGCAGCCACGACTGGCACACGGTGCTGGCGATGGTCGGCGCCGGCCTCGGCGTCGCGACCGTGCCGCGCCTGGCGCAGTTCTCCCCGCCCAGCGGCGTCGTCGTCCGCGGGCTCGGCCCCGACCCGCCGGCGCGCCACCTGTTCGCGGCCTATCGCCGCGGCGCCGAGGCCCATCCCGCGGTCGCGGTCGTCGTGGAGGCCCTGGGCGCGGTTGCTAGCGGCCGTAGCGCTCTTGGCCGAGCACGAGCTGCTCGGGCAGCGTGACCCGCGGCGGCGGCGACGGGTCGGCGGCGACGGACACCGTCTCGGCGACGCTGAACGTCACCGCGCAGTCCGCGCCGTCGTCGGCCTTCACGACGACCTCGGCGTCGGTCGACGTGGCGACGGTCCCCTTCAGGCCGGGCTCGAGGCCCGTCGACTTCAGGTAGTGCAGCAGGTCCTCGGCCTCGTTCTCGAAGCGCAGGATCTCGACCGTCGCGCCGATCTCGACGTCGGCCAGCGGCACGCCGGCGACGCGCGCGCCGACCGTGATCGGGTGGCCGTGGGGACAGGTCTTCGCGTCGCCGATCGCGCGCTTCATGTAGTCCTCGAAGCGCGGCGACATCGCGTGCTCCAGGCGCTCGGCCTCCTCGTGCACGTCGTCCCACGGGACGCCGACGATGTCGGTGAGGTAGCGCTCGATCAGGCGATGGCGGCTGACGGTGGCCTTCGCGTGCTCCAGCCCGTCGTCGGTGAACGAGATCAGCTTGTCGCCACCGCGCGTGATGTAGTGATCGCGCTCCAGGCGCTTGACCATCTCGTGCACCGTCGGCGCCGAGAGCTGCATCGCCCGCGCGAGGTTCGCGCCCGTCATCGGCAACCCCGCCTCATAGAGCCAGAACAGGGTCTGGAGGTACTCCTCCTCGGCGACGGTCGCGTGGTCGGTGCTCACCGCGACATCGTAGCTGCCGCGGCGCCGGGAGCATGGAAGCGATCGGGCCCGTCGGCGAGCTCGCGCGCGAAGCGCGACAGCCGCGCCTGTGCCATCGCGAGGAACTCTCGCGACGCGGGCGAGAGCATCCCGCCGTCGCGTGAGACGAGCGCGATCGTGTCGTACAGCGGCTCGGCGAACGGGGCCCACCCGAGCTTCTTCGGCACGCGCCGGCCGAGGCCGCGCAGGGTTCCGCGCGAGACGATCGTGTCCGCGAGGCCGCGTGCGGCAAGGTCGATCGCGGCCTCGAGGTCCTCGACCTCGATCTCGGGCTCCAGGCGCCGGCCCTCGAGCTGCGCGAGCTCTGAGAGCTGGCGGCGCATCGGGTCGGCGTTGCCGTAAGAGGCGTCGTAGAGCGCGAGCGGGCGCGCCTCGAGGTCCTCGATCACCTTCGCGGTGCGCACGCTCGCCGTGTCACAGGAGACGTAGACGAGCTCGTCGCGCAGCAGCGGGCGGACGTCGAGGCCGGTGTCGTCGATCGGCAGCGCGATCAGGCCGGCTTCGAGCTCGCCCTCGCGGATGTTCTCGGCGACCTCGGCGGAGTTGATCCCGAGCAGGCGCACGCGCACCTGCGGGTAGGCGCGGCGGAAGTCCGCGACGATGCCCGCGACCGGATAGAAGCGCGCGCCGCCGAACATCCCGAACGTCGCGGTGCCGCCGCGCAGCTCACGGACGGCGCTCAGCGACTCGCGGGCCGCGGCCGCCGCCGCGAGCGTGCGCTCGGCGTGGTCGCGCAGCGTGTGCCCGGCCTCGGTCGGCGCGAGGCCGCGCCCGACGCGTTCGAACAGGCGCACGCCGAGCTCGTCCTCGAGTCGGCGGACCTGTTCGGAGACGGATGGCTGAGCGAGGTGCAGCCGCTCGGCGGCGGCGCTGAAGGAGCCGAGCTCGAAGCTGGCCAGGAAGTACTCGAGCTGCTGCAACGTCATATAGGCGATCCCTTGAGGTTCTGAAGACAATCAAGGCTACCGCAATGACGCGCAGCGATCGATCATGTGATCGTGCTCCGCGTCCTGCTCGCCACCACCGGATTCGCCGCGATGGCCCTCTGGGCCAAGCTCGCGTACGCCGATGGCTGGGCGCCCAAGGACCTCGTCGCGGCGCGCTTCGTCCTCGCGGCGCTGGCCTTCTGGGGGATCGTGCTCGCCCGCAGCGCCACGCAGTCGCTGACCGGACACGTCGTGCTGCCGTCGCGGCGAGTCGCGCTCGGCGCCTTCACCCTCGGCCTCACCGCCTACGCACTGGAGAACCACTTCTACTTCGCCGCGGTCGAGCGGATCGACGCCGGCCTGCTCGCGCTGATCATGTCCGTGTATCCGGCGCTCGTCATCCTGCTCAGCCGCGAGCGACTCGACGCGCGGCGCGCGAGCGCACTCGCACTGTCGCTCGGCGGTGCGGGCCTCGTGCTCTCCGGCGGCGCCGGTGGCGGCATCGACACCGTCGGCGTGGTCCTCGGCCTGGGCTCGGCCACCGCCTACGCGACCTACCTGGTCCTCGGCGGCAGGCTCGTCCGCGCGCTCGACCCGTTCGTCCTCGCCGCGCTCGTCACGACCGGCGCCGCCGTCTCGCTCACCGTGGCCTCCGGCGGCATCACGGTGCCCGCTGGCGACGCCGCCGCCTTCGACCTGCTCGGCCTCGTCCTCATCTCGAGCGTGCTGCCGCTGGCCTGGCTGTGGGTCGGCATCGCGGAGATCGGGGCGCCGACGGCCTCGATCGTCGCCTCCGTGGAGCCCGCGATCACGGTGACGCTCGGCGCGATGCTGCTCGGCGAGCACCTCGCAGACCTGCAGCTGGCGGGCGGCGCGCTCGTCGTCGGCGCCGTCGTCGTGCTGAACGCGCGGCGCGGTAGCGTGGAGGACCGTGACGCTTCCGCTGACATCCCCGCTGCTGCCGCAGCTCGCGCGCTCGCGCACGAGCCTGCCTGACGACGAGGGCTGGGCCTACGAGCCCAAGCTCGACGGCTTTCGCTGCATCGCGTTCGTCGACGGCGACAGCGTCGAGCTGCAATCGCGCAACGGACGCCCGCTGACGCGCTACTTCCCCGAGCTGACGTTCCCCGACGGGCGCCTCGTGCTCGACGGCGAGATCGTCGCGTCCTCGTTCGACACGCTCGGCCAGCGCATCCACCCGGCGGCGTCGCGCGTCGAGCGCCTGTCGAAGGAGACCCCCGCGCGCTTCATCGCCTTCGACCTGCTGTCCCGCGACGACGACGTGCTGCTCGAGCGGTCCTATCGCGAGCGCCGCGAGGAGCTCGCGAAGGTCGACGGCCTCGAGCTCACGCCCGTCGTCTGGACCGCGGGCGAGGCCGAGGGCTGGCTGCACTCCGAGGAGGGCGTGATCGCCAAGGAAGCCGAGGCGCCCTACCTGCCCGGCGAGCGCACCGGCATGGTCAAGATCAAGCGCGTCCGCACGATCGACGCCGTGATCGTCGGCTGGCGCCCGGGCAAGGCCGAGGGGACGCTCGGCGCGCTGATCCTCGGCCTCTACGACGACGCGGGCACCATGCGCATCGTCGGCCACTCCAGCGGCTTCAGCGCAAAGGAGAAGCGCGAGCTGCCCGGCCGCCTGGCGCCGTATGAGTCGGGCGAGCGCGGTTCCGGCGACCCCTCACGCTGGAAGTCCGACAAGGAGCTCGAGTGGATCGGGCTGCGCCCCGAGCTCGTCGTCGAGATCACGTTCGACCACGTCTCCAACGGCCGGATTCGCCATGGTTCGAAGGTCCAGCGCTGGCGCGACGACAAGCCGCCGAGCGAGTGCGTCGTGGCGCAGCTGGACGAGTAGGCTCCGCGCGATGAAGCGTCTCCTCGTCTTCCTCAGCCTCGCGGCGGCTGCGCGATTCCTGCTGAAGCGGCGGATCGACGACGACGCCGCGACCGCACCGCAGAGCTTCGCCCCGCCCCCGGTCCCGCCGGCTCCGGCCGCAAAGCCCGCGGCCGAGCCCGAGCCGCCGGCCGACGAGCCCGAACCCGCTGCGCAGGACGCCGGCGCCGGCGAGTCCCACGGCCCGGGCTCGGCGTCGCCGACCGATGACGGGTCGGCGCCAGAGGGCTTCACGATCAAGGGCAAGACCGCGTCGCGCAAGTACCACACGGCCGAGTCCCCGTATTACAAGCGCACCAAGGCCGACGTCTGGTTTCGCGAGGAGTCTGACGCCGAGCAGGCCGGCTTCGTGCGCTGGGACGCCAAGCGCGCGGACTGAGTCGCGGCGCCTGCTGCACTCAGCCGACCCGGAACGTCTTGCTGCGGTTGCCGACGACGAGGCGGTAGGTGCCCGGCGGCACGGATTTTCCGCCCGCCTGGGTGACGGCGAGCTCGTCGACGTCGAAGGACAGCGACGCATCCGCGCGGTCGTGCCCGCGTAGGCGCACGCGATCGAACGCCACGAGCTGGCGGGGCGCCGCGCTGGGCGGGCCGCTCAGGCGCTCGACGAACGCCAGGGCGATGTAGTCGCCGCCGCGCCGGCTGCTGTTGGCGATGTCCGCCTCGACGCGCACGCGGCCGTGCCGGCCGACGTGGCTCGGTGCGTCGAGGTCGCTGACGCTGAACTTCGAGTACGACAGCCCGTGACCGAACGCGTAGCGCGGGTCGTAGGGCCGGCCCGGTTCGTTGTAAGCGAGCGGGACCTGGCTGACGGACTTCGGCCAGGACACCGTCAGGCGACCGCTGGGGTTGGCATCGCCGAACAGCGTGTCGGCGATCGCCCTGCCGCCTTCGGCGCCGGGCAGGAACGCCATCAGCGCCGCGTCGGCGTCGTCGAGCTGCGGGCTCATCGCCAGCGGCCGTCCAGCGACCACGACGATGACGACCGGCTTGCCGGTGGCCTGCAGGTCGTCGACGAGCTTGGCCTGCGCTGCCGAAAGCTGCGGCGTGTCGTCGTCGCCCTGGCCCTCGGCGTAGGGGCTCTCGCCGACGGCGACCACGACCGCGTCGGCGTCCTGCGCCGCGGCCACAGCCTCGGCGCGCGCTGCGGCGACGGCCGGGTTGTCGGGATCGTTGATCTCCGGATGGGCACCCGGCCCGTCACGGTCGGTCGTGTCACCGACGGGGGCGCCCTGCTTCCAGATCACCTGCGTGCCTGCGCCCGCGGCCTGGGTGATGCCCTCCCGCAGCGTCGTCGCCTGCGGCTCGGTGACGCCGTTGGTGAGGTTGAACGCGCCCTGCCAGCCGATCGTCCAGCCACCGAGCTGGTGGCTGACGCTGTCGGACTGCGGGCCGGTCACGAGCAGCTTGCGGGTGCGCCCCGACAGCGGCAGCGTGCCGTCGTGGTTCTCCAGCAGCACAAGGCTCTCCTGCGCCGCGCGCCGCGCGAGCGGGCGCTGCGCGGGATCCTCGACCACGCTGTTGGCGCGGTCGGGGTCGACGTACGGGTGCTCGAAGAGGCCGAGCTTGAACTTCATCGCCAGCACGCGCGAGACCGCCTGATCAAGGCGCGCCTGGGAGATCTTGCCGTGTGAGACCGCGCCGGCGGCGGCCTCGACGAACCCGTGATCGGGACGCCCGTCGTAGGCGTTGTCGGGCACCAGCGGGATCATCGAGACGTCGACGCCGGCGTTGATCGCGGCGGCGACGGCGTCCTCCATGTTGTCGACGATGCCGTACTTGTGCCAAAGCGCCTCGATGTCGTTCCAGTCGGAGATGACGACGCCCTTGAAGCCCAGCTGGCCGCGCAGGATGTCGGTCAGCAGGCGGTGCGAGGCGTGGACCGGCTCGCCGTTGACCGAGCCGCTGTTGACCATCACCGTGGCCACGCCGGCGTCGATCGCATCGGCGAACGGCGGCAGGTGCAGGTCCTGCAGCTCGGTCTCGGGGATCGTCGCGTCGGTGCGGTCGTGGCCGTTGTCGGGCGCGCCGTAGCCCGTGAAGTGCTTGGCCGTGACGGCGACCTTGTCGCGATCTGAGATGTCGCGGCCCTGCGAGCCGCGCACGAACGCGGCGCCGAGCTTGCGGATCACGAGCGGGTCCTCCCCGAACGGCTCGTAGCTGCGGCCCCAGCGCAGGTCACGCTGGACGTCGAGCACCGGCGCGAAGTTCCACTGCACGCCGGTCGCGCGCACGGCGGCAGCGGTCTTGTCGCCGAGCGCCGCGACCAGCTCGGGGTCGAACGTCGCGCCGAGGCCGATCTCGTGCGGGACGTTCACCGCATCGTTGAGGTTGTTGTGACCGTGGACGGCGTCGGCGCCGTAGGTGATCGGGATGCCCAGGCGGTTGCGCGCCGGGTCGAGCGCGAGGCGCTGGATCTCGTTGGTGTACTGCGCCCAGCCGCGGCCGTCGTTGCTGAACCGCGGAGGCGGCGGCCAGGCGCCGCCGCCCGAGAGGACGTGCCCGATCTTGTCCTTGGCGAAGACGTCGTCGACGATCGTCGAGTTGAGGTCGGCGGGCCAGTCCCACGGCGATCCGCGATCGCCGAGCAGCACCCAGGAGTTGATTTGGCCGAGCTGGCCGACCTTCTCTTCGAGCGTCATCCGCGAGAGCAGGTCGCGCACGCGGGCGTCGTCGGAGACGCGGGCGTCCTGGTACGCCGGCTGCTGGGCGAGGACCGGGGCGGCGCCGGCGACGGCGGCCGCGGCGGCGAGAAGCACGGCTGCGCCGCGGCGCAACGACGACCTGCTCATGGACATCTCCTCCTGGGGGCGGCGGGGTGGGACCCATTCGGGACTCGTACGAGTCCCGAACTTCTACTCACCATTTTGTTCGGGTCCCAAACATTGATTTGGCGCGGATGCGGCACTAGCCTCGGCTCACGTGAGCGCGTCGCAGTCGGGATCGCACAGCTCGTTGCGCGCCGCCAACCGCGAGCGCCTGCTCGGCCTGCTGCGCGCGGAGGGCCCGATGACGCAGGCGCAGCTGGCCCGCGCCAGCGGCCTGTCGCCGGCGACCGTGTCGAGCATCGCCCGCGAGCTGCGCGACGAGGGCTGGCTCGACGAGGCCGACGAGGGCGCAGGCCGGCGCGCGGCGCTGGCGCTCAGCCGCTCCGCCGGCGTCGCGATCGGGATCGACTTCGGCAAGACGCACGTGCGCGTCGTCGTCTCCGACCTCGCGCACGAGGTGCTCGCCGAGGCCGAGCAGCCACACGACGTCGACCATGCCGCGGCGGAGGGCGTGGCGCTCGCCGGCAAGCTCGTGCGCGGACTGCTCGACGAGGTCGGCGCCGGCCCCGAGAACGTCACCGGCGTCGGCATGGGCCTACCGGGACCGTTGCGCCTGGACACCGGCGAGGTCGGCGATTCCTCGATCCTGCCCGGCTGGATCGGCGCCCGGCCCGAGCAGCTGATGAGCGACGAGCTCGGCCTGCCCGTGCGCGTCGACAACGACGCCAACCTCGGCGCGCTGGCGGAGGTCGTCTGGGGCGCCGGCCGCGGCTGCACCGAGGTCGTCTACGTCAAGGCCGCGACCGGCGTCGGCGCCGGGTTGATCCTCAACGGCCGGCTCTACCACGGCGTCGCCGGCACCGCCGGCGAGATCGGGCATGTGACGATCGACGAGGGCGGGCCGATCTGCCGCTGCGGCAACCGCGGCTGCCTGGAGACGTTCGCCGGCGGCGAGGCGGTCGTCGAGCCACTGCGCCAGCACTACGGCCCGCTCGCGCTGCGCGAGGTGATCACGATGGCCCTGGCCGGCGACACCGGCTGCCGGCGCGCGCTGCACGACGCCGGCCACGCGCTGGGCCTGGCGATCGCCGGGGTCTGCAACCTGCTCGCGCCGGAACGCGTGATCGTCGGCGGCGAGCTCGCCCAGGCCGGCGACCTGCTGCTCGAGCACGTGCGCGAGATCGTGCGGCGTACCGCGATCGGCGCGACCCGCGAGCTGCCGATCGTCGCCGGCGTGCTGGGCGAGCGCGCGGAGGTGCTCGGGGCGGTCGCGCTTGTGCTGCGCGAGTCCCAGCGCTTCGTCGCCGAGCCGCCGGCCGCCTGACCCGTGCCACCGCGCCGAACCTGCGCAACCCGGCTGGGCACAGCCATCGCGAACAGGAAGAGGCGTACGTCGTCGTCGAGGGCTCGGGGCGCATGCTGCTCGACGGCGAGGTCGACGAGCTGCGCCAATGGGACGTCGTGCGCGTCGCGCCCGAGGTCGTGCGTGCCTTCGAGTCCGGCCCGGACGGGCTGGTACTGGTCGCCGTCGGCGGGCCCAAGCCCGAAGGCGGCGACGGCTCGGTCGCGCCCGTCGAGTGGCCCGGCGGCTGACGCTCACTCGGTCGTCTTGCGGTCCGTGTCACGTGAGGGCTGCACGCGCTTGGGCTCGCCCGGCATCTTCGGATAGTCGGGCGGGTAGGGCATGTCGCCGTCGCCCTGGGACTCGTAGAGGTCCAGCAGCGGCTGCAGCGAGTGCGTGACGTCGTCGATCGTGTCGAAGCGGTCGCCGATCTCGGCGAAGCGCGCTGGCATCGTCGCGACGGTGAAGTCCTCGGGCGCGACGTCCTGGAGCTCGTCCCATGTCACCGGCGCCGACACCGGCGCGCCGGGCTTGGGACGGATGCTGTAGGGCGAGGCGATCGTGCGGTCGCGCGCGTTCTGGTTGTAGTCGATGAAGATGCGCTCGCCGCGCTCCTCCTTCCACCACTTCGTCGTGACCTCGCCGGGCAGGCGCCGCTCGAGCTCGCGACCGAAGGCGATCGCGGCGTGGCGCATGTCGGTGAACGTCCACTTCGGCTCCATCCGCACGTAGATGTGGATGCCGCGCCCGCCCGAGGTCTTGGGGAACCCGGCGTAGCCGAGCTCACCGAGGAGGTTGCGCGCCTCGGCGGCGACGCGCTGGGCGTCGGCGAAGTCGGTGCCGGGCTGCGGGTCGAGATCGAGGCGCAGCTCGTCGGGATGGTCGACGTCGTCGCCGCGGACCGGCCAGGGGTGGAACGTGATCGTCCCCATCTGCGCACACCAGCCGACGACGGCGATCTCGGTCGGGCAGATCTCGTCGGCGGTGCGTCCCGAGGGGAACGTGATCGTGCAGGTCTCGATGTAGTCAGGCGCGCCCTTGGGGATGCGCTTCTGGTAGAAGGCGTCGCCCTTGAAGCCCTCACGGGTGCTGATCTTCATGCCCGGGTGCACGCCCTTGGGCCAGCGCTCGAGCGTCGTCGGGCGGTCGCGCAGCGCGCGCATGATCCCGTCCTCGACGGCGAGGTAGTACTCGACGATCTGGAGCTTTGTGACCTCGGCCGTGTGCTCCGTCGCCGGGAAGATCACGCGGTCGGCGCTGGATACGCGCAGCTCGCGACCGCCGGCGTCGAGCATGATCCCGTCGGACTTCGCCATGTCTTGTCAGGATGGCGCACCGTGAGCGCCGGCCGTGCAAGCCTCGTCGCGCCCGACTCGTTCAAGGGCACCTTCTCCGCCGCGCAGGTCGCCGCGGCGATCGGGCGCGGGCTGGAGGCGGCGGGCGAGCCGCCGCCGGACCTCTGCCCGCTCGCCGACGGCGGCGAGGGCACGCAGGCCGTGCTGCTGACGGCGCTCGGCGGGCGCACCGAGGGTCAGCTCGCATTCATCGAGGACGGCGGCACGGCGATCGTCGAGGTCGCCGCGGTCGCGGGCCTCGGCCCCGCCCCGACGCCGCAGGACGCATGGGACGCGTCGTCGGCGCCCGTCGGCGAGCTGATCGCCGAAGCCGACGCGGCCGGAGCCGAGGTGATCCTCGTCTGCGCCGGCGGCAGCGCCTTCAGCGACGGCGGCGCCGGCTGCCTGGAGGCGGCGGGCGACGTGCGCGCACAGCTCGTCGTCCTGTGCGACGTGCGGGTGCCGTTCGAGCGTGCCGCTGCGGTGTTCGGGCCGCAGAAGGGCGCCGACACGGCGACGGTGACGCGGCTGACGAAGCGGCTCGAGCGGATGGCAGCGGCGCTGCCGAAGGACCCGCGCGGGATGCCGATGACCGGCGCTGCGGGCGGCCTGGCGGGCGGACTCTGGGCGGCGCTGGGCGCGCGCCTGGTGCCCGGCGCGCCGTTCGTGCTCGACGCCCTGGACTACGACACGCGGATGCGCGCCGCGCACGCGGTCGTCGTCGGCGAGGGCCGCCTCGACGCGCAGACGCTGCTGGGCAAGGCCGCGGGCGAGGCGGCAACGCGCGCGCGCCAGGCCGGCGTGCCGTGCTTCGGGATCGTCGGCCAGAACGCGCTCGACCGCTTCGGCGCGCGCATGCTGGACCTGCAGACCGTCGGCGAGGCGCGGACGCTCGCCGAGGTCGAGGAGGCGGCCGCCGCGCTCACCGCGTATCTGTGATGCGTCCCGTCCCGCCGCGCGACTTCACGAGCACACCGACCGTCAGCACGACGAGCGCGAGCAGGCACAGGATGAACCCGAACCAGACGACGTCGTCGAGGATCCAGAGCACGTCGTTGTGCTCGCCGATGGCCGCGCTGGCCGCGAACAGCGCGAGCGCGACAGCGGCCAGGATCTTCAGGGTCTTTGCAGTGAACATGGTGGCACCGTAGGTCCGGGCAGTGGCCGGCACATCGGCCGCACGGCCATTCTCCGCTCTGCCCTGGGGCGGAGTCCAGTGCCTGCTGTCTCGCCGCACGACCGATCGGCACGCGCGTTACCGTGCGCGACGTGGGCGACTCGCCTTTCACCGCATCGTGGCCGCGGCCGTTCGACGCCGGGCTGGCGCTCGCGATCGCCGCCCTGGCGCTCGTCGACGTCGCAGTCGACTACCCGCCCGAGCCGCTCGGCATCGCGATCGGCGCGGCGCTCGCGACGACGCTGCCGCTAGCGTGGCGCTCGCGCGCACCGGTCTTCGCCGCGCTCGCGCCGACGACCGGTTTGCTGCTCGCGGTCGTCCTCGGGACGCCCGACGACCAGCCCACCGTCACGACGTTCGCCCCGCTGATCGGCCTCTTCGCGCTCGGCGAGCTGGGCAGCCGCGCGGCACTGCTCTGGGCCGGCGGCGCGTGTGTGGCGATGTGGGCGTCGGCAGGGATCATCGAAGGCGACGCCGGCGCGCTGATGTTCGGCCTGGCGCTGTCGTGCGGGACGATGGCCGTCGGTCGCGCGGCGCGCGCGATGACGTTCGAGACCGAGGTACTGGAGGCGAAGGTCGACACGCTCGAGCAGGAGCAGGAGCGCCGCACGCGCGAGGCGATCGCCGAGGAGCGCGCACGGATCGCCCGCGAGCTGCACGACGTCGTCGGCCACTCGATCAGCCTCATGGGGATCCAGGCCGGCGCCGTGCGGCGCGTGCTTCCGGCCGGTCTCGATCGTGAGCGCGAGATGCTGCAGGGGATCGAACGCACCGGACGCGATTCGGTCGCCGAGATGCGGCGATTGATCGGGCTGCTGCGCGCGACCGACGACGTCCCGGACCGCGCGCCGCCGACGCTCGCACGCGTGCACGCGCTCGTTCAGCAGGTCCGGCACGCCGGCCTCACCGTCGAGCTGTCCGTCACAGGCGACGTCGACGACCTGCCGCCCGGACGTGGGCTCGCCTCCTATCGCGTCGTCCAGGAGGCGCTGACGAACGCGCTCAAGCATGCGCCCGGCGCCCCGGTCAGCGTGCGCATCGCGCGCTCGGCGGCCGGTGTCGACATCGAGGTCGAGAGCGCGTCCCTGCCCGGCGCCCCGGACACGGGCAGCGGCGGCCACGGCCTCATCGGCATGCGCGAGCGCGTCGCGCTCTACGAGGGGCGCTTCGACGCGGGTCCGATGCCTGACGGCGGATTCCTGGTGCGCGCGTGGTTCCCGGAGGACGGCTCGTGACGGCGATCCGCGTCCTGATCGCCGACGACCAGTCGATGGTCCGGCACGGCTTTCGCCTGATCCTCGAGTCCGAGCCGGGCATCGAGGTCGTCGCCGAGGCCGCTGACGGCGAGCAGGCGATCGCCGCGGTCGGCCGCCACACCCCGGACGTCGTCCTGATGGACGTGCGCATGCCACAGCTCGACGGGCTCGAGGCAACGCGCGCGATCCTCGCGGGCGAGACGCAGACGCGCATCATCATCCTCACGACGTTCGACCTCGACGAGTACGTGTTCGAGGCGCTGCGCGCAGGTGCGAGCGGCTTCCTGCTCAAGAACGCGCCGCCGGAGCGACTGATCGAGGCGGTCACCGCCGTCGCGCGTGGCGAGGGCCTGCTCGACCCCGCGGTCACGCGCGGGGTCATCGAGCGCTTCGCCACGACCACGGCGCCGCCACGGGTCGACCTCGACGCCTTCACCGCGCGCGAGCGCGAGGTGCTCGTGCTCGTCGCGCGCGGGCTGACGAACGCCGAGATCGCCGCGCAGTTGTTCGTGTCGGTCGGCACCGTGAAGACCCACGTCGCCGCCGTCCTCGCCAAGCTCGGCTGTCGCGATCGCACCCAGGCGGTGATCTACGCCTACGAGCTCGGCGTCGTGCGGCCCGGCGACTCGCCGCTATAGGCCGAGGCGCTTCGCGAGCGCCCGGAAGCCCGCGTAGTCCGGCACGAGCTTGTCGCTGCCCCACGTCTGCTGGGCGAGGATCGCCAGCCGCGGCGCGATCCCGGCCACCAGCGCGTCCGGCCGCGCGTCGGGCGACGACGGGTCGTCGTTCCACACCGCCAGCGCCGCGCCGAGCACGCCCGGGCCGGTGGCATCCGTCCCGAGGTCAAGCGGCGTCAGCGAGGTGTAGGGGCCGGTGAAGTGCTGGAGCCGCCAGTCCTCGTACATGAAGCGCTCGCTGGCCCGGTGGCTCTTCAGCGGCCCGCCGGTGACGTAGTAGAGCGGCCACCAGCCGACGTTGAGGACCTCGTGACCGGCCGCGAGCAGCTCTGCGGGTGACGGCGAGTGCAGCTCCTCCCACCACTCGACCGCCACGTCGCGCGGCAGCCACGCGGCGTCGTCGCCGAGGCCGTCGGACCACACACGCAGCCGCTTGCCCGCCGCGACGACCTGCGCGCGGATCTGCTTGACGAAGGCGGGCACGGAGTCGCGCGTGAGCCGCGGGTAGAGCAGGTAGTCGGCCGGCGTCGACACCACGCCGAGGTACTCGTCGTTGCCCATGTGCCACCACGGGCCCGGGAAGAGCGGCAGCAGATCGCCGATCAGGTCGTGGGCGAACGCCCGCGCGGCCGGCAGCGTGACGTCGAGCTTGCCGGCCTGGCGTTGCCCGGCGACGTTGGTCAGCTGCAGCTCGGGGTGCTTGGCGAGCGCCGCGGTCAGGTGGCCGGGCATGTCGATCTCGGGCACGACGGTGACGTGGCGCCGGGTCGCCTCGGCGACGATCGCGCGGACGTCGGCGGTCGTCAGGTGCTCGCGGCTGACGATCTCCGGGTGCGACGCCACCTCGATGCGAAAGCCCTGGTCGTCGGAGAGGTGCAGGTGGACGAGGTTGAGCTTGAGGTCGGCCATCCGGCGGATGCGCTCCAGCCACCACGCGCGGTCGTAGAACGCGCGCCCGCAGTCGACCATCAGGCCGCGCTCGCGATAGCGCGGGACGTCGCTTCCGCGACCGCGCGGGATCGGCTCCCCGCCGCGGATCAGCTGCAGCAGCGTGCGGCCGCCGTAGAAGAGGCCGGCGGAGTGCGGCGCGGTGACCGTGAAGACGCGACCGATCCGCAGGTCATAGCCCTCATCCCCCTGCGCCGGCGCGCCGCGCCGCAGCAGGACGTCACCCGGTCGCGCACGCTTTGCCGTGCGCACGCGGCGCCCGAGCAGCGCGCCGAGGTCGGCAGCGAGCGTGCGGGCCTCGCGGCTGCTCCCGGCGACGCGCGCGTCTGCGCGCAGGGCGAAGCTGCCGCCGCTCTGCGTGAACGCGCTGAGCGCGGGCACGGTCTCCGGGCGCGCGTCTGTCGCGGCCGTCGCCGCCGGTGCGGGCGCAGCAGCGAGCAGCACGGCGACGGCGAGCACCCTCCTCACAGCCGTCACCCTATCCCCGGGGGTAGGGTGGCCGCACTCGTGGCCGACCGTCCGCGCCCCCAGCTCCCAACCCCGCGCCGCGGCGCGCGCATGCGCACCCCGTTCGGGCGTGGCGCGGTGGTCGTCGGCGCCGGCTCGTTCGGCACGGCGGTCGCGGTCCTGCTCGCGCGCGGCGGGATGCGCACGACGCTGCAGGCGCGCACCCCGGAGCAGGCCGCGCGCCTTCAGGAGGACCGCGCCAACGCGCACTATCTCCCGGGCGTCGAGCTGCCGCAGAACCTGCGCGTCGACCACGTCGGCGCCGGCCTCGCGCGCGCGGAGTTCGTCTTTCTCGGCGTGCCCTCGAGCGGGCTGGACGACGTCATCCAGGGCCTCAGCGCGGCAGGCATGAACTCGCGGGCGGCGGTCGTCTCGCTGGCGAAGGGGCTGGTGCCGCCAGACGGCCGCGCGCCGACCTCGATGCTGCGCGAGACCTTCGGCGCGCATCGCACCGCCTGCATCGGCGGTCCTGCGCACGCGCGCGAGATGGTCCGCGAGGGCGCGGGGCTCGTCGCCGCCTCCGAGGACGAGGAGCTCGCCCACCAGCTCGCCCAGGTCTTCATCCGCGCGGGCGTGGTCTGCGAGGAGTCCGACGATCCCGTCGGCGTCGAGCTCGCGGGCGCCGCGAAGAACGCCGCCGCGCTGGCCGCCGGCGCGACCGAGCGCCAGGGCCTCAACGCCGCGGGCGCCGCGGCCGGGCACATCTTCGCCGAGGTCTGGCGCTACGCCGAGGCCCAGGGCGCGAAGGCCGAGTCGATGATCGGCCTCGCGGGCACCGGCGACCTCGTCGCCACGGCGCTCGCGCCGCAGTCGCGCAACCGCCGCGCGGGCGAGCTGCTCGCCGAGGGCGTCCCGACCTCCGAGATCCCCGAGCACATCGGCCAGGCGGTCGAGGCGCTGGAGTCGGTGCCGCTGCTCGCCCGCGCCCTCCAGGACGCCGGGGTCAACGCCCCGGTCACGACCGGCCTGGCGCGGTTGATCGACGGCGGCCTGCCGCTGGACGACTGGGTCGCGCTCGTGCGCACGACGGTCCCGCCGCCGGCGCGCTTCCCGGCGCGCCGCCCGCGTCGTCCCGAGCGTGGCTTCTGGGCGCGGCTGTGGGCGCGCCTGCGCGGCGCCCGGCGCGCCGACGTCGTCTAGCGCTCGGCGAGCGTCGACACGATCGCCTCGTAGGCGCCCTCGCCGTAGGACGCCTCGGTGATCGTCGCGTTGTCGTGCAGCGCCAGAGCCTCGCGGATCGACGGATCGCGGTCGGCGGCATTGCCGACCAGGAAGAAGCGCTCGACGTGCGCGGCGACCGCCATGTCCTCGCGCGAGTCGCCGATCGCGATGCACTCCTCGCGCGCGTAGCCGCGCGCACGCATGTGCGCCGCGACGCCGCCGGCCTTCGAGGCCCCAGCCGGCAGCAGGTGGTAGGCGTGCGTGATCTCGAGGTGCTCGAGCGCCGCGGAGCGACGGTGGACGACGCCGTTGTCGACGAGGCGCAGCGCGCCGAGCCCGTGCTCGGACAGCAGCGCGTCCGCCGCGACGACGTCGACGTCGCCGCGCAGCAGGTGGCTGACGAGGCGATTGCGATGCCACGGGTCGTGGTACTCGAGGTAGCCCGCGTAGTGCTCGAGCAGCAGCGCCGGTGCGCCCGAGGCCTCGATCCGCTCGTAGATCGTCTCGCCCTCCTGCGGGACCCAGTCGCCCGTCAGCCAGTGCTCCTCCCCGTCGAGCACGAACGCGGCGCCGATCTCGAAGATGTAGGACTGAAAGCCGAGCATCCGCGCGTTGGCGCTGGCGGAATCCTGGCGGCGGCCGGTCATCACGCAGAGCTCGACATCGGCGCGGTGGCAGGCCTCGACCGCACGCGCGCCGAGCAGCGTCGTCCCGCCCGTGGGGGCGGCGAACAAGGAACCTCCCGGACCGAGCAGGGTTCCGTCGAGGTCGCAGTAGACGCAGCGCAATGCCATCGCGCCCGGCACGCTACCGTCAGGCGACCCGTGGCGATCACCTCAGAAGCCCTCCCCTGGACGGAGCTGCTCGACGAGGGCCAGGACGACGGACGCCTCGTGCGCCAGGCGATCGAGAATGCGCGCGCCCCGCAGCTCGTGGAGATACCCGACGGGCTGCACCCGAAGGTCTACGAGGCGCTGGAGAACGCCGGCGTGCAGCAGCTCTACACCCACCAGCACGAGGCGCTGATGCACGCGCTGCAGCAGACGACGATCGTCACGACCGGCACGGCGTCGGGCAAGTCGCTGTGCTTTCAGCTGCCGACCCTGCACGCGCTGCTTTCGCGGCCGACGGCGCGTGCGCTGTACCTCTATCCGACGAAGGCGCTGGCACAGGACCAGGCGCGGGCGCTCGCGCGCTTTGGCCTGCCCAAGGAGCTGCGGCCGGCGATCTACGACGGCGACACGCGCACCGAGGACAAGCGACAGATCCGCCGGCGCAGCAACCTCGTCCTGACGAACCCCGACATGCTGCACCTCGGGATCCTGCCCAACCACAACAAGTACGGCTGGGGCGACTTCTTCGCCAACCTCGACGTCGTCGTCGTCGACGAGGCACACGTCTATCGCGGCGTGTTCGGCAGCCACGTCGCCAACGTCCTGCGGCGCCTGCGCCGCATCTGCGAGCCGCGGATCCTGCTCGCGTCCGCGACGATCGCCAACCCCGGCGAGCTCGCCGAGCGCCTGACCGGCCTGGACGACGTCCACGTCGTCGAGCAGGACGGCTCGCCGGGCGCACGCCGGCAGATCGCGATGTGGAACCCGCCGGTCACCGACGAGGCGCTGCAGACGCGGCGCAGCGCGCTCGGCGAGGCCGGCGAGCTCGTCGCACGCCTCGTCGCCGAGGGCGCGCGCACGATCTGCTTCCTGAAGTCCCGCAAGGGCGTCGAGCTCGTCTCGAAGATCGTCAAGGACGAGCTCGAGGCGCTGGGCAAGCCCGAGCTGGCAGAGCGCGTCGCGCCCTACCGCGCCGGCTACACCGCCCAGCAGCGGCGAGAGCTCGAGCTGCGGCTGACCAACGGCGATCTGCTCGCGGTCGTCACGACCGACGCGCTCGAGCTGGGGATCGACATCGGCGCGCTGGACGCCGCGGTCTGCGTGACGTTCCCGGGCACCGTCGCGTCGCTGCGCCAGATGTGGGGCCGCGCCGGCCGGCGCGGGCGCGGCCTGGCGGTCTACGTCGCCGGCGACGACGCGCTGGACCAGTTCTTCTGCCGCCATCCCGACGAGTTCCTCGAGCGGCCGGTGGAGTCCGCGATCCTCGAGCACGAGTCCGAGGAGATCCACGACGCGCACCTGCTGTGCGCCGCGCACGAGGGCCCGATCGACCCGCCGAAGGACGCCGACGCGCTGGGCCCACGGGTGCTCGCGCACTGCGAGCACCTCGAGGCGCGCGGCGACCTCGTCCGGCGCGGCGGGCGCTTCCTGCTGCGCCATCCCGAGGAGTTCCCGGCCGCGGCGATCTCGCTGCGCAGCGCCTCACCCGACAGCTTCGCGATCGTCAACGTCGAGGACGGCGAGCTGCTGGGGACCACCGAGGCCGCGCGCGCCTACTCGACCGTCCACGAGGGCGCGATCTACCTGCACCTCGGCCGCCCCTACGAGGTCCGCGCACTGGACCTCGACGCGCGCCGTGCGCTCGTGACGCCGTTCCACGGCGACTGGTACACCCAGCCCAAGCGCGAGACCGACACGTACATCGAGAAGCTGCTGGACCGCCGCGAGACCGCGGGCGTGACGCTGTCCTTCGGCGTCGTCACGGTCACCGAGCAGATGCTCGCCTACCAGCGCAAGCGCCTGCACGACCACGAGGTCGTCGGCATCGAGCCCGTCGACCTACCGCCGACCTCGTTCACCACGCGCGCCCTCTGGTACGAGCTGCCCGAGGCGCTGCTACATGACTTCCCGCGCGAGGAGCTGCTCGGCTCGCTGCACGCAGCCGAGCATGCGCAGATCGCCGTGCTGCCGCTGATCGCGATGTGCGACCGCTGGGACATCGGCGGCCTTTCGACGAACCTGCACCGCCAGACCGGCGGGCCGGCGATCTTCATCTACGACGGCCACCCGGGCGGTGTCGGCATCACGCGGATGGGCTTTCGCGCATTCGAGCGTCTCTGTGACGACGCTCGGCGGCTGATCGGCGAGTGCCGCTGTGAGAGCGGCTGCCCGTCGTGCGTGCAGTCGCCGAAGTGCGGCAACCTCAACGAGCCGCTGGCGAAGGCCGGCTCGCTGGAGCTGCTGTCGCGGATGTCCTCAGCAGGTGCGGACGCTGCGGCGCAGGACGCGGCGCTGGCCTGAGCGCATCCGCACGAAGAAGCGGACGGTGTGCGCGCCCGCGGGCAGCCCGGCCAGCGACACGGTCACGGTGTGCGCGGTCCGGCGCACGGCCAGCTTGCGTCCGCCGAGCGTCGCGCGGGCCGAACGGGTCGCGCCCGCGAGCCTGACGCGCAGCGTCGCGGGGCACGGCGGTGCGTCGATCGTCACGCGCGTGGAGTAGACGCGGGTCGTCGCGCCGAGCGTGAACTGCTTGGCGGGGTTGCCGGGACCGAGCGGCACCGCGAAGCGCAGGCGCCCGTCGTCGTCCACCGTCGTCTGCTTCTCGGTCCGGGCGCTCTGCGACGTGATCGCGACCGTCGCCGCGGCGCCCGGGCGATAGACCGCGGGCGTCTGGACGGTCGCCCTGCCGCTGCCGCGCAGCGTGAAGCCGCGCGGGCCCGCGCGCAGCAGCGCGCTGAACTCGCGCGCCGGGCGCTCGGGGTCGACCGTCCAGCCCCACTGCGTGTACGGATCGTCGGCGCTCTCGTAGTCGATCGTCGCCGGCGCCGGCGCGGGCCGCTCGAAGTCGCGCATCAGCGAGGGCAGCATGTCGCGCAGGTCGCGCGCCCAAAACGGCCATGTGTGTGTGCCGGGGCCGTAGTCGTGAAAGTCGATCGGGATGCCGCGCTCGTGCAGCTCACCGACGAAGAGCGTCGTCAGCTGGTGGACGCCGGCCTCGATCGGGTCCGGCCCAGGGGTGCCGTTGCCGGTGTAGGCGTAGAGGCTCGTCGCCCGCAGGTTGCCCGCGAGCGTCGCGGGGTCGTGCGCCGCCCAGTTGATCTCGTTCGTGACGCGGTCGCCGAAGATCGTGTTGGGCGGCACGCCGTTGAGCCCAAGCTCCGTCGCGTTGATGATCGGCGTTGTCAGCGGAACGGCGATCAGCGGGTTGGCGGAGAGATCGAGCAGCCCCGAGTAGCCGCCGGCGACGCCGAAGAGGTCCGGATGGCGCGCTGCGTAGCTCATCGCCCCGAAGCCGCCCTGGGAGAGCCCGGCGATCGCGCGACCGCTGCGGTCGGCGACCGTGCGCAGCTGTGAGTCGAGCCACGGGATCAGGTGCTTGATGTGCCACGTCTCCCAGCGCGGCCCGCCGCCCCACCAGTCGGTGAAGTAGCCCCCGCCGTCGCTCTCGACGCCCGCATCCGGCATGACGGTGATCAGCGGCCGGCCGGCGGTCGTCTCCTGCGCCTCGCCCATCTTCGTCCAGTCGCGCGCCCCACCGCTGGTGCCATGGAACAGGTAGAGCACCGGGTAGCGCCGCGCCGGCTGTGCGTCGTAGTCGGCGGGCAGCAGGATCTGCACGTTCGTCGGCGCGGTCAGCAGCGGCGTCGTCAGGCGCAGCTCGAAGAGCCGCGGGCTGAGCTGCTTGACGGCGACGACGTGCAGCTGCGGGGCGTCGGCAAACGACGGCGTCGCGACCGCGTGCGCGCTGCTTGCCAGCGCAAGCGTGGCGAGCGCTGTGACGAGTCCCCCTCGAAGCATCCGGGCGCAGACGCTATCGGGCCGGGCCCGCTGAAGCTTTGGCTGCGCAAACCTGCGCAAGGCTGCAGATCCCCTGGCGCCGCCGCCCGGGCCGCCGAAGCTACGGTCGATGAGGCTGCGCCACACGACGAGCATGGCGTTCGCCGCCGTGCTGCTCGCAGCGCCGGCGGCTACCGCGGGCGGGGTCGGCGGCGCGCAGTTCGACGGGACCTACGGCGGCGCCGGCTACGGCCAGGCGATGAACCCGCAGCCGGTGGCGCTGCGCTTCGGCGTGTCGCCGCGGCGGCTGCGCGCAGATCGCGCGCCGCGGATCGTCCTGCACGTCGCCGAGCCCGGCGTTCGCACGGTGCGGGCGCGCGTGGTCTTCCGTGCGCGTGGCGGAAAGCTCCTGCAGGTCGTGCTCGGCGACGTTCGCACCGGCCGCGACGTGCGCGGCGCGTGGCCGAAGGGCGCGCGCCTGGCGCCAGGGCGCTACCGCGTCTCCTTGCACGTCACCGACGCGGCGGGTCAGGTGCTCGCACGCGACCCGCGACGCCGGGGGACAGCGTCGCTGGTCGTCGTCGCGCCGCCGAAGCCCAAGCCGCAGCCCAAGCCTGCCCCGGTTGTGCAGCAGCCAAGCCCGGTCGCGCCCGTGACACCCGGCCCGGCGCCGACCGCCGGCGTCTTCCCGGTCGCCGGGCCGCACAGCATCGGCGACGGGATCGGCGCGCCGCGCGACGGCCACACCCACCAGGGTGTCGACGTCGTCGCCGCCGAGGGCACGCCGGTCGTCGCCCCGACGGCCGGCACGATCGCCTTCGTCGACTACCAGCCAAGCGGCGCCGGCCGCTACATCGTCCAGGCCGCCGCCGATGGTCGCGCGTTCTTCTTCGCGCACTGCCGCACGAACACGATCGCCGTGATCGCCGGCCAAGCGGTCGCCGCCGGCGCGCCGCTCTGCGGTGTGGGCCACACCGGCGCGGCGTCGGGCTCGCATCTGCACTTCGAGATCTGGGTCGGCGGTTGGCGCGTCGACGAGAACTCGCACTTCATCGACCCGTTGCCCCAGCTGCTGGCCTGGGACCGCTGAGCAGGTCGCCGATCGCCGCACGACCCGACTCGATCAGCGCCGCCAGCGCGAGCTGATCGAGCCCGGGTGAGCCGCGATCGGTCAGCTCCTTCTCCGCGGCGATCGGCGCCAGCGACTTGCTGACCGTGCCGATCGTCGCGACGTGCTCCGGCGCGAGCCCCTGCAGCGCGCCGACGGGCTCGCGGTCGTAGCGAAACTCGGCGTCGTAGTCGTCCTCGATGATCGTCGTGCCGCGCTGCGCCGCCCACTCGGCGAGCGCCTGTCGCCGCGCCGGGCCGGGGACGCGCGATCGACTGCTGGTCGATGTCACCCGGGTCCTCGGTCGCGATCACGTCCACCCCGCTCGCGGTGAGCGGGCGCAGAACGAGGCTGATGCCCTGGGCAAAGCCGGTGCAGACGACGATCCGCTCGGGGCCGGCGGCCGCACCGCGGACGCGTCGCAGATAGCCGGCGAGGACCTCGCGCAGCCGCGGGCTGCCGCGCGGGTCGCCGTAGTCGAGCTCGTGTGCGCCCACAGCCAGTCCGCTCGCGGGAACGTCGTCAGATCGGGGCGGCCGCTGCGGAAGTCGACCTCCAGGCGCGGCGCCGTGACTGGCTGCGGAGGCGGGCTCGCGACATCGCGGCCCACGTCGGCGACGCGCGTCGCCGAGCCGGTCGTGGCGCTGAGGTAGCCCTCCGCCTGCAGCTGGGCGTAGGCCTCCATGACGAGGCCGCGCGAGATCTCGAGCTCTCCTGACAGCGCGCGCGACGACGGCAGGCGCTCGCCGGCCGCGAGGCGCCCGGAGCGGATCGCCTCGCGCAGCCCGTGCTCGAGCCGGACGCGCAGTGGCTGGGCGGCGTCGCGATCGAGCTCCAGCAGCAGCTCAGGACGTGTTAACGGGGTGCGACGTGGGGGTGGTCTGCGAGGAAGTGGCGCGCCCCTGTTGGCCACTTTCGCTGAGAACACCCCCGCGCGGCGCCGGGCGGCGTGCTCTGCAGGGAAGTCACCCCCTGCGTCGCCGCGTTCCGCCCTATCGCGCGAGCGTGATCCGTACCTCGCCGCGGGTGAGCGTCGGCTCTGCGCGCAGCCAGCCGGTCAGCGGGCTGAGTTGGACGACGTCGCGCGGGATCTCGATGCCGACGCGCCGGCCGATCAAGCCGAGCAGGAAGTCGGGCGCGATCGTCGCTGTCAGGGCGCCCGCCGCACCGGGCGGCGGCGCGGGCCCGGGGGCCCGGGAGGCGGCGCGCAGATCGGCGGTCTGGCTCGTCGAGAGCATCAGCGTGTCGCCGAAGACGCCGACGCGAAACGCGAAGCGCCCGCCCTCGTCGATGCGGTAGGCGTCGCCGCGGCGGTCGATCCGCACGTCGGCGATCCCGAGCGTGCGCGCCAGGCCCGAGAGGGCGTCGAGGCGGTCGAGCTTGCGGGTCCAGTCGCGCGGGTCGCGCGGCTGGGTGCGGATCGTGACGCTGCCGTCGCCGGTCGTGGTCAGCGTGCCGTTGGCGCCGAGGCGCTCGATGTCGGGGCGCAGGAACCCGGGCAGACGGTCGACCAGGTCCAGTTCGGGAAACAGACCTGCTTCGCGCGCGAAGCGCATCGTCTGTGCGGGGTCGCGCAGGCCGACGACGACCGGCGCACTGCCGCGCGGTCGCGGCGTCCTGGCGCCTGAGGCGATCGGCAGGTCGCGGGCAGCGACGGGGGCACCGCTGATCCGGAACGGCACGGTCACGGTCGCGCCGCGCACGACCAGCGCGGCGGCGCCGTCGCGAAGCGCGCGCGCCCAGCGGGTCCTGGCCAGGCCCGCGCTGAAGCGCGCCAGCAACGGGCGCGGGCGAAACGCGACGCGCGCGCCCGCGCGACGCGGCAGCGCGGCGAGGCGCTGCTCGAAGGCGCGGCGGCCGAGGCCGCGGCCGGCCAGTGCGGTGTCGAGCGCGGTGCGGTCCGGCGCGAGCATGACCGCGCCGCCCTTGACGCCGACAGCCGCGCGCGGGCGCTGCTTGCGCACACGTGCGGCGAGCGCGGCCGGATCGGCGGTCCCGACCACGATCCAGCGCTGCGCGCCGCGCAGCGCGATCGCCGCGCGCCCGCGCACCGGCACGCGCTCGAAGCCCGGCCCGGCGAGCTGCTCGAAGCCGACGGCGACGAGCGGAACTGCGAGATCGACGTCCAGCACGAGGTCGGCGTCGGCCGGCACGAACGCGAGCGGATCGCCGGCGGCGACCCGCGGCGCGGGGTCGTCCCCGCCGCCGCGCATGAGCAGCATGACGGCGACGAGGACCGCCACCGCGGCCGCGGCGATCAGGGCGATTCGGCGGTCCACACGCGAGACGCTACGCGGTTGCGGCGAGCGCGCCGTCGCCGAGCGCCTTGGCGAGCAGCGTGCGCAGCGTCTCTCGCTCGTCGGCGTCGAGAAGACCGAGGGCGTCGTCGGTGACGCTCTCCAGCGCGCGCTCGGCGCGCACCAGCGCCTTGCGGCCGGATGGCGTGATCCGGACGACGTGGCGCCGGCGATCCTCGGGGTCGCGCTCGCGGACGGCGAAGCCGCGGTCCTCGAGGCCGTTGAGCAGCAGCACGACGGAGTTCGCGTCCATGCCCATGATCTCCGACAGCTCGCGCTGGGTCGTGGACTCGCGCTCGCCGACGTAGTTGAGCATCACGAACTCCTTGAGCCGCATGCCCAGCTGCTCCTCGTCGACGAGGCGATAGGCGACGCGCGAGAGGCGGGTGAGGAGGACGACCGCCCCGGCGGTGGTGCGTGTCGGGGTGCTCATGACGGGCATGAGTATACCAGATTCAAGATCTTCCCTTGTGCAAGATCATCATGTTATAGTGATGATCATGAAGACGAGAGACAAGCGGTGGCTCGCGCTCGCAGTGGTCTGCATGGGGCAGCTGATGATGATTCTCGACGCGACGATCGTCGCCGTCGCGCTGCCCGACATCAAGACGGACCTGGACTTCTCCTCCACCTCGCTGACGTGGGTGATGAACGCGTACCTGATCGCGTTCGGCAGCTTCCTCCTGCTCGGCGGGCGCCTTGGCGACCTGCTCGGCCGCACGCGGATGTTCCTCGCCGGCATGGCGATCTTCACCGCCGCGTCGATGCTTTGCGGGTTCGCCGGCAGCGAAGCGATGCTGATCGTCGCGCGCTTCGTCCAGGGCTTCGGCGCCGCGATCGCCGCGTCGGCGATCCTCGCGCTGATCGTCGTCGAGTTCCCCGACCCGCGTGAGCGCGTCACGGCGATGTCCGCCTATACGTTCGTCAGCGTCGCCGGCGGCTCGATCGGCCTGCTGGCCGGCGGCATCCTCACGCAGGCGCTCGACTGGCACTGGATCTTCTTCATCAACCTCCCGCTCGGGATCCTCGCGTTCGTCCTCGGCCGCGCGGTGCTCGATCACGACCGCGGCCTCGGGCTCGGCCACAACGTCGACGTGCTCGGCTCGGCGCTGATCACGCTCGCGGCGATGGTCGGCATCTACGCGATCATCGGCTCCGAGCAGTACGGCCTGGGCTCGCTGCGCACGCTGGTGCTGGCGGGCGCCTCGGTGGCGATGATCGTCGCCTTCATCGCCGTCGAGCGACGCGTCGCGCAGCCGATCCTGCCGCTGCAGATCATGCGCATGCGCAGCCTGATCGTCGCCTGCCTCGTGCGCGCGCTGATGGTCTGCGGCATGTGGGCGTCGTTCTTCGTGGGCGCGCTGTACCTCGAGCGCGTCCTCGGGATGAGCCCCGTCGCCGCCGGCGCAGCGTTCCTGCCCCAGACGCTGGTGGTCGCTGCGCTCTCGCTCGGCCCGACCGCGCGGCTGACCGAGCGCTTCGGCCCACAGCGCGTCCTGCTCTTCGGGCTCGTGGTGATGACCATCGGCCTCGGGCTCTTCGCCGCGCAGATCCAGCAGGGCACGGCCTACTTCCCCGGGCTGTTCTTCGGCTACGCGCTGATCGGGGTCGGTGCCGGCACCTCGTTTATGACGCTCGTCACGCTCGCGCTCGCCGACGTCCCGGCGGAGCACGCCGGGATCGCCTCGGGCCTCGTCAACGTCTCGGTGCAGATCTCGGCCGCGATCGGGCTGGCCGTGCTCGGCACGCTGGCCGCGTCGCACACGAGCGCCCTGACCGCCAGTGGCGAGACCGCCACCGCGGCGCTGGCCGGCGGCTACCAGCTCGCGTTCATCGTCGCGGCGGGCTGCGTCGCGGCCGCGCTGATCGCCGCGCTGCTGTGGATCCGCGAGCCGCGCGCGCAGGCCGCGCCGGTGGCGGTCGAGGCGGAGGCTGTCGCCTAGCGCAGCCGCAGGACCATCGGCAGCCCGCCGCGCGGGCTCAGCGTCGGCACGAGCGCGATCTCGAGCTCGTGCCCCGCCACGACGTCGGCGCGCGCGTGCTGCAGCACCGTCGTCGCGACCGTCTTGACGACGAGCTGCCCGAACCGCTTGCCGATGCAGATGCGCTGGCCGGCACCGAACGGAATGTAGGCGCCCTTGGGCAGATCGCGCCGCGCCTCGGGCGCGAAGCGCTCGGGCCGGAATCGGTCCGGCTCGGGGAAGACGTGGGGCATGTTGTGCGTCACCCACGAGGAGTGGATGACGTGCGTCCCCTCGGGGATGCGGTAGCCGGCGAAGTCAAACGCGCTGACGGTCTTGCGCGGCCCGAACCAGACCGGCGGGTACATGCGCAGCGTCTCGTCGACGGCCATGTCCAGCTCTGGGGTCTCGGGCGCTCCGAGCTCGGCCACGACGCGGTCGCGCACGTCGGGGTTGTGCGCGAGCTCGTACATCAGGAACGCCAGGGTCGACGACGACGTGTCGTGGCCGCCGAAGAGCATCGTCATGACGTGGTCGCGAAGCTCCTCGTCGGTGAAGCCGCGCTCGTCCTCGTCGCGCGCGGCGAGCAGCATCGACAGCAGGTCCTCGCCGACATCGCCGGTGCGGCGGCGCGCTGCGATCTCCGCGTAGACGATGCGATCGAGCTCGCGGCGCGCGGCCTGGAACCTCGCCCACGGTGTCCGCGGGCCGCGCAGCAGCATGAGGACGCTCTCGGTCTCGTAGAACGCAAGCGCGCGCTCGAACCACTCGGCGGCCTCGTGGCCCTTGCCGCCGTCGCGCGGGTCCAGCCCCATCAGCGCGCGCATCGCGATGCTCATGCTGAGGTCGCGCACCCAGTGGTAGAGGTCGATGGTCTCGCCGTCGCGCCAGGTCTCCAGCGCGCGCTCGGTCTCCTCGACCATCACCACCTGCGCGGCCTCCATCCGGCGGGCGTGGAACGCGGGCATCATGATCCGCCGCGCGCGGTCGTGGTACTCCGAGTCGCTCGTGATCAGCCCGGCGCCGAGCAGCGGTGAGAGCTGCTCGCCGAACATGCCCTTGCGCCAGCTGAAGTGCTCGGCGCCGGAGACGGTGACGAAGTGGTTGGCCTCGGGGCCGAGCATGAAGACCGTCGGCCGGTGGACCATGCGCGCTGCCGAGACCGGCCCGAAGCGCTCGTAGAAGCCGAGCATCGAGCCGAGCGGATCGCGCTGGAAGCGGTGCGATCGCTTCGCGCTCGGCCACAGCTCGCCCGGCGGCAGCTTGGGCCGGCGCCGGAGCTCGTCCGCGACGTCGACGACGACCCGTCCGACGCTCGGCGGCCGCTCTTTGGGTGGGACCGACACGCTCATCGGTCAGGGAGGGTAGAACTTGACACTGCCGCGTGTCAACATTGTCGCGAATGCCTCCTCTCGTCCGTCCGTATCGCGGTGTCAGCGCCGAGGCGCGCCGTGCCGAGCGCCGCGAGCGCGTGCTCGACGCCGCCCTCGACGAGATCGGCGACGTCGGCATCTCGGGGCTGACGATGAAGCGCGTCTGCGCGCGCGCGGGCCTGACCGAGCGCTACTTCTACGAGAGCTTCGGCGACCGCGATGCGCTGCTGCAGGCGCTGCACGACCGCGTCCACGCGGCGATCGACCTCGCGATCGCCGGCGCGCTGGCAGACGCGCCGGCCGAGCTCGAGCCGCGCTTTCGCGCCATCGCCGGCGCAGTCGTCGCGGTGCTCGCCGACGACACGCGCGTCGCGCGCACCTACCGCGAGGCCGCCGCGAGCGACGCGCTGCGCGACCGCCAGCGCGAGGCGACCGAGCAGTACTCCGCGCTGCTGGCCGCGCTGATCCGCGAGTCCCACGGCGTCACCGCCGCGCGCGACCGCGCGCGCCTGGAGCTCCTGACCCACGTCATCGTCAGCGGCCTGATCCAGACGATCGGCCGCTGGCTGGACGGCACGATCGCGCTCTCGCGCGCCGACCTCATCGACGAGCTCGCACGTCTCGGGCTGGCCGCCGCCGAAATCGCGCGGGCGGTACCCTGATCGACCTCGGCGAGTTAGCTCAGTTGGTAGAGCACACGACTGAAAATCGTGGTGTCCCCGGTTCGAGTCCGGGACTCGCCACTCGGAAACCCCGATGGCCTCGGGGTCTTCTGCTGGAGAGGGGCGACGGAGGCGGTGCTGCACGGTGCTACACTCGATCCGTGCCGACGTCCCATCCGCGCCACTCCATCACCGAGACGCCCGAGCTGGCCGCCGTGCTCGAGCCCCTGCGGCAGCGCCTGGGCACACAAGCGCCGAGCCTCGCAGAGCTCGTCCGCCGCGGTGCCCAGGCACAGCTGGAGGAGCTTGCCGCACAAGACCGCGCGCGCGCAGCGGTACTCGGCAGCTTCGTGGATCGGCTCGTCGCCGGCGACCCGCCCGACCTCGCCGAGGCCGAACGGATCCGCCGCACACAGCGCATGCCGTGAGCGATGAGCTGACGCTGATCGATGCCAGCGCGTTCTGGCGCCTGGCCAGTCCCGACCTCGATCCCGCACGCCGCGCCGAACTGGCCGACCGCGTGGCCCACGGCCACATCGCCGCGTGCACAGCGCTGTTGCTGGAAACCCGGGCGGGCCAACGACCGCCCGCCGCCGATCCGGCGGATCTTCCGCTGCTGCGGGTCAGCGAACGAGCCGAGCAGCGCGCCGCGGCCGCACAGCTTCAGATGCGCACCGCGCACCAGCACCTCGGCATTCCGCCGATGGACTACCTGATCGCCGCGATCGCCGAAGCCCACCGCGCCGTCCTGCTGCACTACGACGCCGACTTCACCCGCATGATCGCGCACACCGACCTCGCCGTCCGCGAGGAACTGCTCGCGCCGCTGGGCACACTGCGCTGACCTATCGGCGCCGCGGCGCGCCGCGTAGGAGCCAAAGTGTCGTAGTGGACTACGGCAGACGGCGCCTACGCCGCGCCTTATACACGACATCACTTGGCAGGAGGCGGTGAGCCGTCCCCTGCAGACCGGGGAGGTCACGATGCGTGGGCAGCGGAGCGGGATCATTGGTCGCCGGATCGGGGCTGCTGCTTGCCGCCCTGCTGTGCGGAATCGGTGCGGGGAGCGCGTCGGCGGCGATCTTCGATAGGGCCGTGATCCGTTCCGCGGATTCGGCGTCCGGCTACACCCTCATCAGGGTGTGCATCGACTTTCATTCGAGCGCCGCGCAGGCGAAGCCCGACAACGAGCATCTCGTCCACGACGACAACCCGCCCCTCAGCGTGCTGATCGGGCAGGTCCGGGACGCGCTGCGGCGCACGTGGGAGGCAGAAGACGTCGCTGCGTTTCGTCGGCTGGGACGGCTTCTCAGCTAGCCCAGGAACGACCTAGCGACGTCGCGACCGCCAGACGTCCGACCAACTGTTGATCCGCCCTGCCAACGCCAACAACGCCGGCCTCGGCAAGAACGCCAGAGATATCCAGTTCGCTGCGTGGGGCAACGAGGAGAGCCAAGCCAACTGCATCGAGTTCAACGCCACCCAGGCACGGCACGAGTACTTCTTCGACTGCGTGCGCGAATACGCGATCCACGAGTTCGGGCACCTGGCCGGAGCACCGCACGAGTGGCGACACCCAGACACGCCGCAGGGCTGCATCGACGATCTGCCCGAGCGCACCGAGGAAACCGTGATCCCCTTTGCCGACTACACGCGCGTTTGGTCTTCCCCGGCGAGGTACTTCATCCCCAGTCTGTCGTACGACTTCCATTCGATCATGGTGTACGAAGCCGGCTCCTCTGCATGCGCCACCGTGTCCAAGTTCGCCTGGACGACCAAGGATTCGCACCACCGATTCGGCAGCTCGGAGCCGAACGACAACGACTATGAGACGATGGCGGCGGCTTATCCACCGCTCGCGCCCGAGTCAGGCGATGTCCCGGTCGGCGTCATCCCTGACCGGGAGGATGACTGCCCCGAGCTGCGGCGCGTCGGGATCTTCATGGACGACGAGGATCTTGACAACAAGAGCTACAGCGGCGGCTGGACCGGCGCCAGCCTCGTGGAGGGCGGCAACACGTCGCTCAGGCTCTGCCGCGTCAACGGTGCCGACCTGAGACCCATGGAGGCTCCGGCCCGAGGGCGTTCCGACTACGCCGTCCTCAAGCTCGGCCCGTCATGCCCCACGGGGGCTGTAGACGTCGTGCGCACCCACGAGAACGAGGGCGATCACAACTTCAAGGACCGCCACGGGCAGCTGTCGGGCGAGACCGTCGCAGTGACCGAGCAAGGGTTGAACCGCAACTGGATGGCCGGACCCGTCGGGCCGACGGACCAGAACTTCGCCCCCGAGGGCCCGCAGACGCGGCTGCACTGGTGCTTCTTCCCGCAGGCTGCCTCCAGCGCCGGGACGATGAGCGAGTTCCCCGATTTCGGATTTGCGTACGGCGTGCTCGCGCCCGGCACGCATCCGTTTGCGGCGCAGACGGGGTACATCCACAGCGACGACGAGGACAAGAGCCGCCACTCCGCGCTGGAGCCGAGCGACCAGGCAGCCGCGTTCGACGTGGTCGGCGACTTCGACAACAACACCACCTACTCGCTCATCAAGGTCGGGACCGCGGCCCAACTTGGCCCTTGGCTCGTGCTCGCGAACCGGCCGCAGCCCAACGACCAGGGCTGGTATCAGAACAACGTGACCGTCACGTGGACGTGTTACAGGCTCCCAACGGATTTCCTCGGCGATGGGGATCCCCCGATCAGTGACGTAACCGACACGATCACCGATGAGGGCCTGTACCGCTCCGCAACCGGGGAGTGCGAGGACGAGGGCCGCAGCGCGTCGGCGACGGAGTTCAACTTCAACATCGACAAGACCAACCCGGTGATCGCGTACAAAGGCCCGGAGCCCGACGCGAACGAGCACGGCTGGCACCGGACCGACGTGACGGCGATCTGGACGTGTACCGACCCCCTCTCAGGCGCCAAGGGCACTCCGTGGGTGATCCCGAACATCCCCGTCGTCCTCACGACGACGATCACCGGCGAGGGGAAGAATCGGTTCGCGACGGCTGAGTGCGCGGACAACGCCGGCAACTCGGTCCACCCGGACGACTCCACCGCGTTCGCCAACATCGACCGAACGGCGCCGACGGTCGCGCGCGAGTCCGCTTTGCCGCAGCCCAACGCCAATGGCTGGTTCACGAGCGACGTGACGTACTCGTGGAAGTGCCGCGACATGCTGTCGGCGCCTGAGGGCGTTCGCGACGACATCCTGGACATCCACAAGGTCGCGGACGTCACCAAGACGTTCACCGACGGCCGGGATCAGATTCCGATCGGGGACTGCACCGACAACGCCGGCAACATCGGGCACTCCGAGCCGGACCCCAGCATCGACGTCGACACGGTCAAGCCGGGGATCGCGCTCAAGCATCGGCCGTCTCCCAACACCAACGGCTGGTACAGCAGCGATGTGACGATCGAGTGGACGTGCAGCGACGCCACGTCGGGTCCCGTCGACGCGACCGTCAGCGACACGGTCGCCACCGAGGGCGCGAACCGCTCGGCGACTGGCACGTGCAAGGACGTCGCCGGCCACACCAACTCGGCGACCGAGACCGGCATCAACCTCGACGAGACGCCGCCGGAGATCGAGCTCCTGAGCCGACCGAACGCCAACGAGAACGGCTGGTACGACGGCGACGTCACGATCAAGTGGTCGTGCAGCGACGCGCTGTCCGGCGAGGTCACGGAGATCGTCGAGGCCACGGTCAGCAGCGAGGGTGCGGACCGGGAGGCGACCGGAACGTGCACCGACAAGGCCGGCAACACCGCCCAGGCCACTGAGACGCAACATCGACATCGACAGGACAAACCCGGAGATCGCGCTCCTGAGCCGGCCCCTGGCCAACGCCAACGGCTGGTACAACGACGACGTCACGATCGTGTGGTCGTGCGGCGACGCGCTCTCGGGCGTCGTCAGCAGCACCGTTCAGGCGACCGTGACCAGTGAGGGAGTCGACCAGCAGGCGAGCGCGACATGCACCGATAAGGCCGGCAACACGGCGTCGGCTACTGAAAGCGACATCGACATCGACAAGACGGACCCGTCGATCCAGATCATCTCACCGACCGAGGGCGCGACGTTCGATCTCGAGCAGGTCGTCCCGGCGTCGTACGGCTGTGGTGACAACACTGGTGGCTCCGGACTCGCGTCGTGTGTCGGCGACGTCGCCGACGGCGGCGCCCTGGACACCGCGCACGCGGGCCCGCACGCGTTCACCGTCACGGCACGCGACAAGGCCGACAACGAGTTCGTCCACACGGTGGACTACACGGTGCGCAAGGCACCGACGAAGCTGGCAGCTCCGCCGCTGATCCTCGAGCTCAAGCCGGGCTCACTGACTCGTCAGCGTGGGGCGGGTCAGCGCACGGCTCACCTACGGGCCGGCGGACAAGCCGGCCGTCGGGCGCACGGTCGTGTTCTCTGCCGGCTCGACGAAGCTGTGCACGGCGACCACGACGTCCAACGGCACGGCGACGTGCACGTTCGGGCTCACCGGGATCCTCTCGTCGGCGCTGAGCTTCGGCTACACCGCGAGGTTCGACGGCGACAGCGATCTGCTGTCCAGCTCGGACAGCGGGCCGGCCGCGAGCATCCTCGGGCTGACGCTGTTCGGAGTGAGCAGCGGAGGCGCTACGACACTTCGTCGAGTGCGAGCACCCGCGCCAGGTCGGTCCGGCGGTTGACGCCCGCCTTGCGGCAGATGCGCAGGACGTAGGTCTCGACCGTGCGGACCGACAGGACGAGATGCGCGGCGATCTGGGCGTTCGTCTCACCGCGGGCGGCCAGCCGCGCGATCTCGTGCTCGCGCGGCGTCAACGCGACGCCTTCGGGCAGGCGAGCAAGGGCTGGCGAGGATGCTCCGTCGCAACGAGCGGCGTGCTTGGCCACGAGCGCGCTTGCGTGACGCGTCGAGCTCTCGCGCCCGTCACGGGCGAACGCGGCCTGCGCACCGGCGGCGGCCTCGGCTGCCAGCAGGTCGAGCTCGAGCTCGGCGAAGCGCTCCGCGGCCTGGAGCTGCGCGGCCGCGTCGCCTGCGGCCAGCGCGTCGGCATGCCGAGCGCACGCGTCGATGAGGTCGCTGTCGCAGCGGCCCGCGAGCGCCTGCAGGCGTCGGGCGCACTGCTGCGGTGGCGCCCCGAAACGCAGCGCGTCGTAGAGCACGTCGGCCTCGGCCGTCAGCGCCTCGTCAGCGGCGTCGGCGATGTCCAGCAACCGTTGCTGCGCTGCGGGGAGGCGGCCGTCGGCGGCGTCGATCCATGCCCGGGCGCGCTCGACCTCCTGGTGCAATCGGCGGTGGCTCGGGCGCTCGGCGGCGACGGACGCAGCCTCCTCGAGGGTCGTACGCGCGCTGGCGACGTCGCCGCAGAGCGCGTGGGCACGCGTCAGATGGGCCAGCGCCCACCCGAGCCCGTTGCGCGGATCGCCGGTGGTCAGGCCGTGGGCGGCGTCCTCGAGCAACGCGATCGCGTCGCGGACATGGCCGCGTGTGACCTCGAGGCGGCCGAGCACCATCCCCAACCCGGCAGCGAGCGCCGGATTGTTGTTCGCCTCGGCGTGCTCACGAGCTTCGTTGAGCCGCGCGGCTACTCCGGGAAGGTCGCGTGCCGCCTCGTTGCGGGCGATGCTGTCCACCAGGTACCTGGCCCACCCGGTCTGCCAGCCCCGCCGCTCGAGCTTCCTCCACCAGCAGGAGGATCTGCGGTTCGAGCGCCTCGCAGCGATCGACGCGACCGACACGGCTGCAGGCCATCGCCAGCAGCAGCAGCGCGTCCAGCCGGACCTGCGGCGTCGCCTGTTCGAGCTTGGGGATCGCGTCGATGGCGTCGGCGGCGCTCTGCGGCCGTCCGAGGTCATGGAGGATCCAGCCCTCGAGCGTCGCCGCGGTGACGGTCCAGTCGGTCTCGTCGCGCCAGTCGCGGGCGCGCGACAGCACGCCCAGCGCCTCGTTCGTCCGGCCGCTCCAATGCAGCGCGTGGACACGCGTGCGCAGGTACTCCGCCGCGTGCGCGAACGGTGCCGCGGCGGCGGCACCCTGCAGCGCAGCCAATCGCGTCTCCACCTCGTCGAATCTGCTGAGGGCCATCCAGCCGCGCGCCGCCAGCAGCGCCGCGTCCAGCCCCTCCCCCGCCGCGTCGGCGAGGCGAATTGCCAGCGTCGGATCGCTGTCATCCCAGCCTGGCCCCGGGACTCCGGCCTCGATCCTCAGGGCATAGGCTCCGGCGCGCCGGAACAGCTCTGGAGCCGCTTCGCCGGACTCGAGCTTGAGCACCGCCAGGCGCAACAGGTCAGGCCCGTCATCAAGGTCGCGACGCTCGAGCGCCGCGACGAGCCGGCGGCGATGGCGGCGCGCGGTCGCGGCGGGCAGCGCGTTCATCGTCACCTCGCCGAACATCGGATGGGCGAGCTCGACGACCTGGCATTCCGGCAGCCCCAGAACGACCGCGAGGCCTGAGCGTTCTAGCTCGGCGACCGCCTCCTCGCTGCTGGCTTCGAGCAACTCGGGCAGAGGCAGCGGCGCGCCCACGGCGAGCAGCTCGAGTGCCAGCGTTCCAGCCTCACTCAAGCCGCTCGTCCGGGCCGCGATCAGGTCACGCAGCCGCACCATCTGCGGTGCGGTCCCCGTCCATTGCCAGGATCCTTCGAGCTGCACCAGGGCGCCGGACCGCACGGTATCGATCAGCAGCTCCCGGATATAGAGCGGGTTCCCCTCGGTGAGTGCGAACAGCTCGGCGTGGACGTCCGCATCCGCCGGCGCCGCGAGATGGGCCTCGACCAGCACTCGCGCTTCCCGGCGCGACAGCGGCTGCAGGTCGAGGCGCTCGAGCTGGTGGTCCTTCCACAGCGCGGTGACGGCGTCGGGCGTCCGTTCGCCGTGGCGAATCGTCGCGAGGATGCATGCCGTCTCGCTCTCGCGGACGGCGAGCACGAGCGCGGCCGATGCCTGATCGAGCAGGTGCGCGTCGTCGAGCACGAGGGTCGGCGGCACGTCCGGAGAGATCTGGCGGAGCAGGTCGATGAAGGCCGGGATCGGCCCGGTCGCGCCGCTTGGCCGACCCGCAAGCAAGTGGCCGACGGCCCCGAAGGGCACCGTGGCGGCGGATGCAGTCGCGACGACGCGGACGATCGGGGCAGCGTGCCGTCCGGCGACCTCGGCGGCGAGGCGCGACTTGCCCACGCCAGGCGGGCCGGCGATGACGCAGCCGCCGCGCTGGAGCGTCGACGCGACAAACGCCAGTTCCTCTTCGCGCCCGATGAGCGCGCTGTTCGGCTTCCCCACCCCGGTCAGCATCAGAACCTGTGCCGACCGTAGCCGCCAAGGCCGGTCAGCACAACGCGGGGAGTCGGCACAGTGGCGCTATGCCAACCGATCTCCCGGCTGCGCGGCGCACGGATCCGCGAGCACTGCCGTCAGCTTCGCCCGAGCCACCTCGAGCAGCGGCGGCACCCCGCTGAGCGGGATCCCCAGCGCGGCCGCGATCGCCTCGTCATGCGCGTTCGCGTCACGCATCCGCAAGGCCACCGCGAGCGCGGTCGGAAGCTCCCCCAAGGCCAGTTCCCTCTCCATCGGCACACCGTGACACCGGGCGATCGGAATGTCTGCCGTAGCGGACTACGACACATTGAGCAGGGCGTCTGCGCACAGCGTAGGGTCGGCAGCGGAGTGAGGTGGGTCAGTCCGAAGCCGAGGTGGGGACGATGGCTCGGCATGGCCGTGGTCGCGCTGGCCGTGGCGCACGCGACGCGCCACCGCATGGGTGGCGATCCTCGCCCGCATCCGCTGGTGCCGGGTGATGAGCAGCCTCCGCCGCTTGCGAACCCGCCGGTCCGCGAGACGCTGCTCTGCGTCGACCGATTGAGCGTGCGCTACGGCGGCGTGGAGGCGCTGCGCGACGTGTCGCTCAGCGTCGCGGCGGGCGAGATCGTCGCCGTGCTCGGGAACAACGGCGCCGGAAAGTCCACGCTGCTACGCGCGATCTCCGGGACGCTTGGCATCCATCGCGGGACGATCGCGGGGGGATCGATCAGCTTCGCGGGTACGCGGATCGACGCGCGCGACCCGGCGGAGATCGTGCGCACCGGCATCACGCAGGTGCCCGAGGGCCGGCGGATCTTCACCGACCTCACGGTCGAGGAGAACCTCCGCGCGGGCGGCCTCGTGCGCCGCGACAAGAGCGGCAAGGCCGCGAGGCTTCGCCGCGTCTTCGAGCTCTTCCCGATCCTCGAGGAGCGGCGCGCGCAGCGCGCCGGGCTGCTGTCCGGCGGCGAGCAGCAGATGCTCGCGATGGGCCGCGCCCTGATGAGCGATCCGGCGCTGCTCCTGCTCGACGAACCGTCGCTGGGACTTGCGCCGCAGATCGTCGACCGGATCGCCGAGATCATCGCCGAGATCAACGATCAGGGCACGGCGGTCGTGCTCGTCGAGCAGAACGCGGCGATGGCGCTGAAACTCGCGGACCGTGCGTCGGTCCTCGAGGTCGGGCGGCTCGCGCTGCAGGGCACAGCGGCCGAGCTCGCCGCCAGCGACGACGTGCGCGCGCGCTACCTCGGCATCACCACGAAGGACGAGGTCGAGCAGGTCAGCGCCGAACCCGTCGGCAGGGTCACCGCCGGCACGCGTCGCCCGCTCGCGCTCGAGGCACACGACGTCACCGTCCGCTTCGGCGGCATCGTCGCGCTCGACGCCGTCTCGCTCGCGATCGCGCCGGGATCCACGCACGCGATCATCGGTCCCAACGGCGCCGGCAAGTCGACGCTCCTGAACGTCCTCACCGCGGCCTATCGCGCGACCTCCGGGAGCGTGCGCTACGGCGATGCCGTCCTGACCGACCTGCGGCCGGAGCAGATCGCAGCGCTCGGCATCTCGCGCACGTTCCAGAACCTCGCGATGTCACGGACGTCGACGGTCCGCCAGAACCTGCTGCTCGGCCGCCATCGCCACTCCAAGGCGGGCTTCGTGAGCACCGGGCTGTGGCTGCCCTCCGCCCGGCGCGAGCTCGACGCGCAGACCGAGATCGTGGACGGGATCGCCGAGGTCGTGGGGCTCGCCGGCAAGGAGGACGCGATCGTCGCCGGCCTGCCGTATGGCGACCTCAAGCGAATCGAGCTGGCGCGCGCGCTGTGCGCCGAGCCGTCGCTGCTGCTCCTCGACGAGCCCGTTGCGGGTCTGAGCCACGACGAGTCCCAGGAGATGGCCGAGGCGATCGCGAAGGTCCGCGCCACGCTCGGCATCACCGTCGTGCTCGTCGAGCACGACATGGCGTTCGTGATGGGGCTCGCAGAGCGGATCACGGTCCTCGACTTCGGGAAGGTCATCGCCGAAGGCATGCCCGAGGAGGTCCAGGACGACCCCGCCGTCCGCGCGGCCTACCTCGGCGCGGCCGTCGAACGCGAGCGGATCGCCGGATGAATCAGTTCCTGGAGCTGCTGGTCAGCGGACTGGCGCAGGGGTGCATCTACGGCCTGATCGCGATGGGCTTCGTCGTCGTCTTCATGGCGACGAACGTCGTGAACTTCGCACACGCGTCGCTCGTCATGCTCGGGGCGTACCTCGTCGCCAGCTGGCACGACGGACTGGGATTCTTCGGCGCGATCGCGGCCGCGGCGATCGTCTGCGCAATCGTCGCCGCGCTACTCGACGTCGTCTTCGTCGGGCCGCTGCGCCGCCGTCACGGCGGTATCGAACAGCTGGCGATCCTCACGATCGCGCTCAACGTGCTGCTCGCCACGCAGCTGAACCGGATGGTCGGCCCCGACATCCTCCCCAGCGGCGCGCCGTGGGGTTCGGCGGTCACGGAGATCCTCGGCGTCCATGTCCCGCAGACGCGGATCGCAGCGGCGATCGTCGCAACCGGACTGATGGGCGTCTTCTACCTCGCGCTCACCAGGACCGACTGGGGCGTCGCCATGCGCTCGACCGCCTCCGACCCCGAGGCCGCCGCGCTGATGGGCATCAGGCTCTCGCGCGTGGCCATGGGCGCCTGGGCGGTCTCGGGCGCGGTGGCGGCGATCGGCGCCGCGTTCTTCATCTCCTTCCCGGCGTCCGGCGTGAGCAATGCGACAGGCCTGCTCGCGCTGAGCGTCGTCCCCGTGGCGGTGCTCGGCGGACTGGACTCCACGGCCGGCGCGCTCGCCGGCGGGCTGATCATCGGCGTCGCCCAGACGATGGCGACCGGCTATCAGGACGACATCGCGTTTCTCGGCCGCGGCGTCTCCGCGGTCGTGCCGTACATCGTCCTGTTCGTCGTTCTCCTCTGGCGCCCGTCCGGGCTCTTCGGGACACGCGAGGCCCACCGTGTCTGAGAAGGTCGGGCTCGGGCTGCTCGCTGCGTTCCTGCTCTCGATGCCGCAATACGCGGAGGCGTTCTGGCTGCAGACGGGGCTGTTCGTGATGGCCGCCGCGATCGGCGCGATCGGCCTGACGCTGCTGACGGGGATCACGGGACAGCTCTCGCTCGGGCACCCGTTCTTCATCGCCGTCGGCGCCTACGGGTACTGCTACCTCGCCGGCAGCGGTGCGCCCATCGGCGGCGTCGCGGCGCCGAGCGGCCTCGGCCTGCCGACCTGGCTGGCGCTGATCGGGGCCGTCACGCTTGCGGGCGTCGCGGGCGCGCTCTTCAGCCCGATTGCCGGCCGGCTGCGTGGCATCTACCTCGGCCTAGCGTCACTCGGGCTGGTGTTCGTCGGGCAGCACATCCTCCAGAATGCGCGCGCGGTGACCGGCGGCTTCAACGGCCGAACCGCTCCGGGGTTCCAGTTGGCCGGCATCGACTTTTCCGGCGAGACGACGTACGACGTCTTCGGTGTCGCCTACGGCCAGCTCGAGCTGCTCTGGTATCTCGGGCTCGTCCTCGTGCTCGTTGGCTGGTGGTACGCCCGCAACCTGCTGCGGGGCCGCCCGGGGCGAGCGCTCGAAGCCGTCCGCGACTCCGAGGTCGCGGCAGCGGCGATGGGCGTCAACGTGCGCGTCTATCGCGGTGGCGCATTCGTCATCAGCTCGATGTATGCGGGACTCGCGGGCGTCCTGCTCGCCCTGAGCTTCGGGCACATCGTCCCCGAGTCATTCGGCTTTCTGTACTCGGTCGACTTCCTCGTGATCATCGTGCTCGGTGGGCTGGGCTCGATCACCGGGGCGATCGCCGCCGCGGTCATCGTCACCGCGCTTCCGCACGTCCTCGACCACTACGCCGCAAACCTGCCGCTCGTGGTCGACCCCGGAGGCGAAGGCCTCCAGCCCGCCGACGCCGCGCGCTTTCTCTATGGCGCTGCGGTCGTCGCCGTCCTCATGTTCCTGCCGGGCGGCCTTGCAGGTGCCGGGCGGCGACTGATCTCAGGAAGAACCGCGAGGGAGAAGAGCGCAGCATGAGCCGTTCAAGCAGGACCGTCGCAGCAGCGGTGATCGTCCCCGCACTGGTCATAGCTCTTGCCGCGTGCGGCAAGAAAGACGAGACCGCGACGTCCGACTCGCGCAAGCAAGGCGGCGCCGCGACGACAAAGACGGGACCGGGCGTCACCGAGACGACGATCACACTCGGCCTCCTTTCTGACCTCTCGGGGCCGTTCGCACCGCTGACGATCCCGATCGTCCACGCCCAGCAGCTGTACTGGAAGGAGCGCAACGACGCCGGCGGCGTCTGTGGCCGCAAGGTCAGGCTCGTGGTCAAGGACTACGGCTACGACGTCCAGAAGGGGGTCGTCCAGTACCGCGCCTTGGCGCCGGATGTGGCAGCGATCCAGCAACTCGCCGGGTCGCCGCTGACCACCGCGCTGCTGCCGTCGCTGAAGAAGGACCGGATGCTGTCGGTGCTTGCCGCGTGGCCCTCGTCGCTGCTCGGGACGGACTTCGTGATCGAGGTCGGCACGACGTATGACCTCGAGGTCATCAACGGGCTGGACCACCTGAACGACCAGGGCGAGATCGCCTCGGGCGACAAGCTCGGCCATCTCTACTTCGAGGGCGAGTACGGCGAGAACGGACTCAAGGGCACGGAGGCGTACGCCAGGGAGAAGGGCATGAGCGTCGTCAAGCAGAAGATCCAGCCGACGGACGAGGACATGTCCGGCCAGGTCGCCGCGTTCCGGCGGGCCGGGGTGAAGGCGATCGTCGTGACGACGTCACCGACGCAGATGGCGTCGCTCGCCGGCATCGCCGCCGCGCAGGGGTTGAACGTCGCGATCGTCGGCAACACGCCGACGTACGACCCTGCACTCCTGAAGACCCCGGCGGCGAAGGCGCTCAAGGCGAACGCGATCATCGTGGGCTCGATCCTGCCCTATGCCAGCCGGACGCCGAAGAACGCGAAGATCGCCAAGGCGTTCCGCGCCGCCTACCCGAAGGACACGCCAAAGGCGTCCGTGCAGTTCGGCTACGCGAGCAGCCGGGTGATGTACGAGGTCCTCAACGCGGCGTGCGAGAGCCGCGACCTGTCGCGCGACGGCCTCGTCACCGCAGCCCGCGGGATCTCCGGGCTGAAGACCGCCGGTCTCGTCGCCGGTGATCTCGACTACTCGCGATTGGGCGAGCCGTCGACGCGCGCGGTGTTCATCTCCAAGCCCGCCGACGTCCCGGGTGGCCTGCGCCCGATCGGCCCGGCGAAGGTGTCGGACTTCGCCCAGGAGTACGACGTCGACGCGGGGTAGGGAGGACTCGCGAGTCGGTCGACGCTACGTCGGCGGTCGGCTCGACTTGAGGGCTGCTGCGTCGACGGTCGCCGCCATGAGCGTGATTGCCTCATCGCCGCGCAGTTGCTGCTCGCGCACGAGCGAGCGCCAGGTGTGGAAGTCGATCGCGTGGCCGATCGTCGCGGCGATCCGCAGTCGTGTGCGGCCGCGCCCGCGACGGCCGGCCATCAGCACCGCATGGACGGTCTGGAAGTACCCGACGAACGCGTCGCGTGATTCAGCGGGCACGTGTTCCATGTCGCGGATCCCGGTGGCAAGCATCTCCTCGGTCTCGCCGTACCACGTATAGAGATCGGCGAGCGCCGCGCGCAGGCGCTCGTCAGCGCCTGTGATCGCCGCCCAGCGGCCGGGGTCGGGCATCGGGTGGCGCGCGTAGTAGTGGCTGGTGCAGGCGCTGAACAGCGCTTGCTCGTCGGGAAAGTGCCGGTAGACGGTCGCGCGGTCGACCCCGGCCCGCTCGGCGATCGCCTTCACGCTGGTGCGCGCCGGCCCGACGGTCTGGTGCAGGGCGACCGCGGCCTCGGTGATCCGCTTGCGGGTCTCGAGCTCCGACACCGCCCGCTTGCGTTTGCGGTACGGCCGTGGGGCCGTCGGCTGTGTTTGAGGCGTCATGCGTGTGCGCGAATTTTGACAGGCCAGGCGGTCGGCTGGTAGCTTCGCGCACAGCACTGTTGCGTCATTTATCGGAGGAGCGTCAAGGTGTCAGCTCGGAAGATCGGCCCGGCCGACGGCAAACTCGTCGACATCCAGTCGGCTGGGGTGCGGTTCATGGCCTGGAGCGAGGAGACGGGCGGCGGCTTCTCGCTCGTCGAGCACCCGATCCCGCCGCGCGGTCTGGTGGCGCCGCTGCACAAGCACTCGCGCGAGGACGAGTACAGCTACGTCCTGGAAGGGCGGATGGGCGCCCAGCTCGGTGACGACGTGGTCTACGCCGAAGCCGGCGACCTCGTGTTCAAGCCACGCGACCAGTGGCACACGTTCTGGAACGCCGGGGACGTGCCCTGCCGGATCCTCGAGATCATCTCCCCCGGCGGGTTCGAGCACTGCTTCGACGAGATGGCGACGGCGATGGCCTCGCCGGACTTCGACCCGCAGCAGATGGCGGAGGGCGCGGCCCGCTACGGGCTCGAGCTGCAGCCCGAGAGCATCCCGGCGCTGTGCGCTGAGCACGGGCTCACGCACCCCATGCTCGACGCGAGCCGCTAAGACGGGCGGGGTCGCCATGGCTCGCGCTCGTGCGCGAGCCAGACGAGCTCGGGGTTGAGCTCGAAGACCCGCTGCCGGCCCTCGGTGGGCGGCTCGTCGAACTCGCCGAACCACACCGCCACGTCGCCGCCGACGATGACCGGGCGCCCGGCCGTCTCGACGACGACCATCTGCATGCCGGGTGTGTGGCCCGGCGCCGGGACGAGTCGCAGGCCGGGCAGCAGCTCGTGCTCGCCGTCGACCGGCACGTAGTGCACGCCGGGCGCCTCGACCCACTCGCGGATCGTGTAGTCGTCCTTGCTGCGCGCGTCGTCGAGCTCCCGACGCTGGACATAGATCGGCTTGCCGGCGAAGAGGTGGTTGCCGCCGCAGTGATCGGCGTGCAGGTGTGTGTTGACGACGATGTCGATGCCGGCGAGATCGAAGTCCTGCTCGCTCAGCGGCTGGAGGCGGGGATCCATGTCGGCCATCGCCGGGTGCAGCTCCGTCATGCCGGTGTCGACCAGCACGCGCGCATCAGGATGGTCGACGACGTGCACGTAGACCGGCATCCGCTCGCCCTCGACGGCTAGGTCGGCAACGAAGACCGGGGTGATCGTGATCGAGGCGGGAGCGTTCATTGTGCGTGAGACCCGCCGCGGGACGAAAACTCATCGCTGGAGCCGTTCACGCCTTCGGGGGTCAGGTTTGGACGGGTCGCAGCGGTTGTGAGCCGTCCCACCCCTCGGCGCCGGCTCTGACCATCCCGAAGAAATCGTGCAGACCCTGGTTGTCGGCATGGATCTCGATGTCGTGCCCCAGGACGGCCGACGCGTCATGCAGCGTCGTCTCGACATCGCCCAGCTGCGAGCTGAGGTATTGCGTGAGTCCCCGTTCGTCGAGCACACGGCGCACGCCGGCAGCCTCGCCCGCCGGCACGACGTAGGCGACGTGCTGGACGCGCGGCCTGGGGGCGGCGAACCGCTGCGCGACGCGCTCAGGCGCCAGATCGACCGCTTCGATCAACTCGAGAACGCCCTCGCCACACGCCCCGAACGCGGAGTTGTGGTCGAACGTCGCCGGCTCACCTCCCGACATGACGTTCTGCAGCGGCACATGCTCGATCACGAAGAACGGGCCGGCGCCGAGTTGCGCGACGAGCCGGTTCACGGTCGTCTCGATGTCCTCGACGACGTAGGCGCAGTGATGCGGTTCGCCGAGCTTCATGCCACGGACCCTAGCCAGCGACGATACGCGTCCGGGTCGACGTTGCTGCCGCAGACGATCGTGGCGACGTGCCGACCGGCGAAACGATGGCGGTCCTCGAGGATCGCCGCAATGCCGAGCGCAGCCGACGGCTCGACGACGAGGCCGGCATGGTCGTGGAGCATCCGCATACCGGCGATGATCGACGTCTCCTCGACGAGAACGGCGTCGTCGGCGACCAGGAGGAGGTCGTCCAGCACGGCCGGAATCGGCCGCCGGCCGGCTACGCCGTCAGCGATGGTGTCGTACGTGTCGGTGGTGACGACGCGCCGTTGGCGCCACGAGAGCGTCATCGCCGGTGCGCCCGCGGGTTGGACGCAGATCACGTCGACGGTGGGTGCCAGGGCCTTCAGCACGTGACCCACACCGGTGGCCATGGCCCCGCCGCCGAGCGCGATCACAACGGCGTCGAACGACGGCGCCGCGTCGACCAGCTCCAGCCCGATCGTCGCCGCGCCCTCGCAGGTCTCGATGTCGAGGCTGTCCTCGACCAGCCGGATGCGATCGCGCTGCGCGATGTCAGCCGCCCGCTCGCGAGCCAGCTCGTGGTCGCCGTCGACCACCTCCAATCTGGCGCCCAGGGCGCGAATGCGATCGAGCTTGACCGCGGGCGCACGACGCGACGCGACGACGGTGACGTCGAGCCCCCGGTCCCGCCCCGACCAGGCGAGGGCCTGGCCGAGGTTGCCCGCGCTGGCGCACACCACGGCGCGCGAGCCATTGCCGGCGAGCTGGTTCGCGACCAACTCGGTGCCACGGCCCTTGAAGCTGCGGACCGGATTCGCCGTCTCGAGCTTGATGCTCACCGTGCACCCGAGGCGGCCCTCCAACGCCTCGCAGCGGTAGAGCGGCGTGTCGAGAAAGAGCGGGTCGATCGCGTCTCGCGCCGCGCGGATCCGACCAATATCCAGCCGCGTCTGCGGATGCATTTCGCGATCAGTGTCGCAGCGCCGGCGACCGCCGCGGCGCACCTGCCGCTGCACCATCGCGACCCGTTTGACCGCATGCTCGTCGCACAGGCGCACGTCGAGCGACTGGTTCTCGTCTCGAAGGACGACGTCCTCCGCCGCTACGGCGTCGCCGTCGCCTGGTGAGGCGGCGTCAGCCGCTCGCGGCGAGGAGGCGGCCTGAGGCCCCTGCGCCGATTACCATCGCGCGCATGAGGTCGGGAACGTGAGCTGGCGGCCGTTCGCGCCGGTGGTCGAAGGACGACAACGGGCAGAGCTGGAGGACGACCACTGCCTGTTTCTCATCGGATTCCGCCTGAACAAGCCGTGGCGGATCCACGAGTGGCTGGTCATCGCCTGGTGGACTGACCGGGTGGTCCGCGAGATGTACCGGGATGCCGACGAGATCGGCTTCCTCGGCCAGCAGCGCTCCTACACGATCGGCACGGGCCCGATGCTCATCCAGCACTGGCGAGGTTGGCGGCGACCTGGAAGACATGGGTCGGCTCCCACGGCTGGTCGGGATCGACGCGGAGCATCTCGAAGCCGAGGTCCTTGTCGTGCTCGAGGACGTTCGCCCAGTGGTGGTGCGTGGCGTTGTGGGAGTGCCGCCAGGCTTGCGGCGTGGAGATCGCGTCCCAATCCCAG
>CAVXAS010000009.1:0-177978 GCA_963759825.1 Paraconexibacteraceae bacterium
GAACCTCGGCGAGGTGGCGATGACCGGCGGCTCGATCAAGACCTCGAGCGCCGTCGCAGCCGCCGGCCTGTACGTCGGCGAAGGTGCGAATGGCACCGTCACGGGCGCGACGCTGAGCGACAACACCGCAAGCGCCGGCAACGGCGGCGCCGCCTACAACAGCGCGACGCTGTCGATCACCGACACGGAGATCGCCAGCAACAAGGCGATCGCCGACCCGGGCAACTCCACCCAGACCGGCTTCGCCGCGGGCGTGTATAGCGCCTCGACGCCGACGCCTGGCAGCGTGAACCTGACGATCAAGCGCTCGACGCTCGCGGAGAACACCTCCCCCGCCGCCCCGCGCTCGTCGCCACGAACAAGACGACCATCGACAACTCGACGATCGCCGACAACGCGGCGAGCGGCATCTTCGGCGCCGTGCTCGTCAGCGGCGGCATGCTGATGACGCAGTCGACCGTGCACGGCAACGGCGTCGCCAGCGGCGGCGTCGGGGGGCTGGTGCAGACCGGTGGCACGCAGGTGTTGGCCGGCAACATCGTGTCCGGCAACGGCGGGGCCGGCACGGCCGACTGCAACGCCGGCTTCACCGACGGCGGCTACAACAACGGCCCCGCAACGTGTGGCTTCAGCGTCGCGAACAACGACCAGCTCAGCGCGGCGGTCATGAACTCGCTGACCAACAACGGCGGCCCGACCCGCACGAAGGCCCCGAAGCCGCAGCCCGTCGATCGAGCGGATCCCGGCGAACACGGCGTCGCTCGCGCCCGACCCCGTCGGTGGTGGCGCGGTGACGCTCTGCGGCGCCGGCGCGATCGACCAGCGCGGCGTGGCCCGCCCGAACGGCACGCTGTGTGACATGGGCTCGGTCGAGATCGTGGTCTCCGCCCCGACGCTCAGCGGCCCCGACCACGCGACGTTCGTCACGGGAGTGGCCGACAGCGTCGGCTTCACGACGACCGGCGTCCCGACGCCGGCGATCACGATGACCGGCCCGCTGCCGGCCGGCGTGACGCTGACCGACAACGGTGACGGCACCGCGACGCTCGGCGGGACGGCGGCGGCAGCGACCGCGGGCACGTACACGTTCACGATCAAGGCGTCCAACCGCGTGTCCCCGGACGCGACGATCGAGTTCACGCTGCAGGTCATCGACCCGCTCGTGATCACGACGGCGTGGCTGCCCAACGGGGTCGTCGGCACGCCGTACTCGCAGCCGCTGACGGCGACCGGCGGCGTGACGCCGCAGACCTGGTCGCTCGACACCGGCAGGCTGCCGGCGGGCCTGACGCTGTCGGCCGACGGCACGATCAGCGGCACGCCGACCGGGCCGTTCGGGACCTCGACGTTCACGGTGAAGGTCGTCGACTCCGCCGACTCCGAGGGCGCGACGCGCTCGGAGACCAAGGAGCTGTCGATCACGATCGGCAAGCCGCCGACGGTGCTGACGGCCGAGCCCGCGCTGATCAAGCTGAACCTGCCGAACCTGACGGTGACGCTCACGAACATCGCGGCGACGTTGAAGACGACGGGTGGCACGCCGATCCCCGGCCAGACGATCACGTTCAAGGCCGGCAGCACGAACCTGTGCTCGGCGGTGACGAGCGCCAACGGCCGCGCGGCATGCTCGGGCGTGACGCTGACGGCGTCGCTTCCGGTCCTGCTCGGCCTCGGCTACGACGCGAAGTTCGCGGGCACGCCGACGCTCGCGGGCTCGACGGCTCACGCCAACCTGATCGGGTAGCTCAGCTCAACCCCTGGCGCGCGCCCGGACCGCGGGCGCGCGTCGCTTCACGCCGACGTCTTGTCGAGGACCTGCAGGAGCTCGTGCGCGGCCAGCTCGACCTCCTTGTGGCGCCATTCGGCGGCGCGGTAGTGGCACGCGATCAGGCCTGAGCGGTGCAGGCGGCGGAAGTCGCCGAAGACGAACGCGTAGCGCGCCTTCGTCTCCTCCCCCGGGCCGACGGTGAGGCCGAGGTGCCACGCCCCGTACTCCTCCCAGGAGTGGCCCTCGAGGAACGCGTTCTCCTCGGGCGCGCGCGGCTGGACGTCTCCCCAGTCGCTGTCGAGCACGTACTGGCGCGCGGCGATGAGCTCGCGGGCGCGGCGCACGCCCGCCTCGTTGACGACGTACTCGGCGATGTCAGGCGCTGACGCGCGCCGGCTCGCCCGCGGTGACCGTCGTGACGGGCAGCCCGAGGCCGGAGACCTTGCTCGGCAGGTCGAGCTTCAGCCACTTCGAGACGCGCCCGGACAGCGTCGAGATGATGACCTCGTCAAAGCCGCGCAGGTTGATGGCGTCCTGGATCGCGCAGAGCGGGTCGGCGTCGCCGACGATGCCCTCGACCTCTGACCCGGCGGCCTCTGAGAGCAGCGGCAGCGCGAGGTCGAGCACGGCCTGGGACTCGGCGTTGTCGACATCCTCGGGGTCGGCGACGCGCGTCATCCCGTGCACGACGTGCGGCACGAGCAGCGTGAAGGTGGCGCCGCCGCGCGCAGCGCGCTCGCGGACGGCCTCGATCAACGCGGGGGTTGCCGCCGTCTTGTGTGCGACGACGAGGACCCGGGCGGAGGACTCCATGACGGGAACTCCTTTCGTTGGGGTCCCGCGATCATCTCACCGTCGCAACGCGACGTGAAGTCGCTCAGTCGATCTTCTTCAGATCGACGACGAACACGAGCGTCTCGTTGGGCGCGATCGCCGGCGGCGAGCCCTGGGGGCCATAGCCGAGCGCGGGCGGGATCACGAGCAGGCGGCGCCCGCCGACCTTCATGCCGGGGATGCCGTCGACCCAGCCCTGGATCACGCTGCCCTGGGCGATCGGGAACGGCGATGGCCCGCCGCGGTCCCAGGACGCATCGAACTCCTGACCGGTCGACCACGAGACGCCGACGTAGTGCGCGGTGGCCGCCTGGCCTTCCTTGATCGCCGGGCCCTTGCCGACGACGATGTCCTTGCTCACGAGCTCGCCGGGCGGCGTGCCCTTGGGCTGCGGGATCGCCGGCTTCTTGGCGAGGTCCTTGGAGATCGTGAGATCGACGTCGCCGCTGGGCGCCTCCGCCGCCTCGGTCTCGGTCTCGGTCTCAGGCACGGTGGCCTGCTCCTCGGACTCGGGCTTGACGGTGCGCTCGTCGCCGCAGGCGGCGGCGCCGAAGGACAGGGCGAGTGCCGCGAGCAGCGCGGCCAGTGGGCGTGGGACGCGTGACATCGCCGCCATCCTTGCATTCCACGGCGTTGCGATGATGGCTCGTGATGACGCGCGCACGGTTCATCCGGCTGTGGACGGTGCTTCCGGCGATCCTGCAGACGGCGCTGGCCGCCGGTGTCGCGTGGCTGCTGGCGACCGAGGTCGTCGGCCATCAGCGCCCGTTCGTGGCCCCGGTGACGGCGATCCTCGCGCTCGGGCTGACCTACGGGCAGCGCACGCGGCGCGCGTTCGAGATCGCCGCCGGGGTCGCGGTCGGCGTGCTCGTCGCCGAGCTGATCATCCTCGCCTTGGGCACCGGGCCGGCGCAGATCGCGCTCGTCGTCGCGCTCGCGATGTGCGTCGCGGTGTTCCTCGGCGGCACCCGCCTGGTGGTCTCGCAGGCTGCGACGAGTGCGGCGATCATCGCCACCGTCGCGATCCCTGACCACGTGACCCTCGAGCGCTTCGTCGACGCGCTCGTCGGCGGCGGCGTCGCGCTGACGGTGAACCTCGTGCTGTTCCCCGTCGACCCCGTGCGGATGGCGCGGCGCGCGGCGCGCCCGTTGCTGACCGAGCTCGCCGCCGTCATCCGCGACATCGCGACCGCGCTGCAGCACGCCGACGACGACGAGGTCGAGGATGCGATCGTGCGGGCGCGCGGGCTCGACGCGCTCGTCGACCGCTTCGCCGAGGCCGCGGCCGCCGGCAACGACGCCGCGCTGTGGGCGCCGCTGCGCCGGCGCCAGCGCAGCGCGCACGCGCGCTACGGCGCGGCGGCGAGCGCGCTGGACCTCGCGGTGCGCGACGTGCGCGTGCTTGCGCGCGGCGCGCGGCGCGCGGTCGACCTCGAGGCCCATGTGCCGCCGGAGACGTTCAGCGCGCTGGCCGCACTCGGCGACGCGGTCGACGCGCTCGCGCCGTCGCTCGACGATCCCGATTGCGCCGAGCGCGCGCGAGCCCACGCGCTGCGCGCCGCGGGCGAGGCGACGCTCGGGCTCGAGCGCACCGCCAACCTCGCCGCCAGCCACATCGTCGCGCAGGTGCGCGCGACGTCCTATGACCTGCTGCGCTCGCTCGGCGTCGAGGGCGAGGACGCGCGCGCAGCGGTGCGCCAGGCGGCCCGCGAGGCGGCGACGCCCTGAGGCGTCAGGCCGCGCGGATCGTGCGGACTTCGGCGGCGGCCGTCGCGCGGGCGATCGCGAGCTGCAGGAACGCTTTTGCGGCCGGTGGCTGCCGGCGCGTGGCTCTCCAGACCAGCGCCGTCGGCCACGTCAGCGGCTCCGGGCCGAACGGGACGAGCGCGATCGGCGGGCCGGGCTGCTCGGCGATCGAGCGCGGCAGCATCGCCACGCCGAGCCCAGTCGAGGCGAGCTCTCGCACCGCGCCCATCTCCGTGCAGACGAACGCGTTCTGGGGCTGCAGGCCGCGCTTGCCGAACAGCGCCTCGAGACGGCGCCGCAGGGCCGAGTTGTCGCGATAGGCGACGATCGGCTCGGCGGACATGCGCTCGAGCGTGACGTAGTCCAGCCGCGCGAGCGGGTGGTCGGGCTTCGTCGCGACGACGAACTCCTCCTCCCAGATCAGCGTCGCCGCGAACTCGTCGCCGAGGTCGTCGGTGTCGACCGACGTGAAGGCGGCATCGAGCTCGTCGGTGCGCAGCTTGGCGAGCACCTCGTCCTGCGTGTGCTCGACCATGTGGATCTCGACGCCGGGGTGCTGGGCGCGGAAGTCGGCGAGCACGCCGTAGAGGTCAAAGCGGCCGAACGGGTAGACGCCCGCGATGCTCAGGCGGCCCTTCAGCAGACCAGTGAGGTCGGCGAGCTGGGAGTGCATGTCGTCGAGCTCTGCGAGCACGCGGTGGGCGTGATCGAGGATCACCTGGCCCTCGGCGGTGACCTCGACAGAACGGGACGTGCGGCGGAAGACCTCCATGCCGAGCTCGGTCTCCAGGCGCCGGATCTGCTGGGAGATCGCGGACTGCGCGAGGTGCAGCTCCTCGGCGGCCTTGGTGAAGGAGCCGTGCTCGGCGACGGCGACGATGGTGCGAAGGTGACGGAGCTCCATGGTCTGACAAGGGTGCGATGAAGCCGTCGAGAAGTCAAAGACGACTTCGTGGCCCGATCCATCAGTAGAACTGATGGATCGGCTCGGATTAGGCTTCGCGACATGCTCCGTCGCGTGGTTCTGCTCACCGCGACCGCGGTGCTCTGCACGGCGCCCACCGCGCTCGCGAAATCCGACACGAAGTGCGGCAACGGCTCCGGCACGGTCGACAAGCCCTACGACGTGCGCGCGCTCAACACGACCTGCGCGCGCGCCAAGCAGCTCGCCAACAAGCACTCGCGCAACAGCGGGCGCAACGACCGCTGCGCGCTGACCAAGACGAGCTGCGCGCTCGACGGCTACCGCTGCCGCCGCGGGCCGCTCGGCGACAGCACCGACATCACCTGCAAGAAGGGCGACAAGCGCGTGCGGTTCAAGTACCGCGCCTGACCGCGACGCGACCCACGCCCCCGCGGGGTGGCCAGGGGCGTGGGCGTTTGATGCGCCGGGGGAGGGGTGCTGCGGTCTACGTCGGGTCGAGGACGGCCTGGCCGGGCGCCGGCGTCTCACGCTCGATCGCCACCCGCGGCATCCGGCGGTCCAGCCACGAGGGCAGCCACCACGCGCGCTTGCCGGCGATCTCCATCAGCGCCGGCACGAGCAGGCAGCGGATGATCACGGCGTCGAAGAAGATCGCGCTCGCCAGGCCCAGCCCGAACATCTTGATGATGCGGTCGTCGCCGAGGCCGAACGATGCGAACACGAGGATCATGATCGCCGCCGCCGCGGTGATGATCTTGCCGGTGTATTGCAGGCCGGTCGCGACGGCATCCTCGGCGTCGCCGCTCTTCTCCCACTCCTCGTGGATGCGCGAGACGAGGAACACCTCGTAGTCCATCGAGAGGCCGAAGACGATCGCGAAGAACATCACCGGCACGAACGACTCGATCGGGCCCTCGCCGACGTTGAGCAGGTCGGCGCCGAGGCCCTCCTGGAAGACGAGCGTCACGAAGCCGAGCGACGCGCCGATCGACAGCAGGTTCATCGCCGCGGCCTTGATCGGGATGAAGACCGAGCGGAAGACCACCAGCAGCAGCAGCGCGCTGAGCAGCACGACGATGCCGACGAAGAACGGCAGCTTGTCGGCCACCACCTTCGTGAAGTCCTCGTTGCCGGCGGTGAGGCCACCCACTTCGACGCGGACACCGGTGTCGCGCTCGACGGCGGGGACCACGTCCCCGCGCAGATGATCCAGCGTGTCCTCGGTCTTCGTGTCCTGCGGCCCGGTCTTCGCGTAGGCGGTGATCGTCGCGATCTGGCCGTCGGGCGAGACCGCCGGCCGGCCGACCGACGCGAAGTCGCTGTCGGCCTTCACCGCGGCCGCGAGCTGCTGCACCGGCGCGACGTCGCCCTTCTGCGGCAACTCGGCGACCATCAGGAACTGGCCGTTGGTGCCCGGGCCGAAGCCCTGGGCGACGAGGTCATAGGCCTTGTGCGTCGTCGAGCCCGTGGGGTCGAGGCTCGCGTCGCTGGAGCCCAGGCGCATGCCCGCGACCGGGAGCGTCATGCCGAGCAGGATCACCAGGCCGACGGTCGCGGCAAGGTAGGGACGGCGCTGCACACCACGCGACCAGGCCGCCCAGCGCGTGCCCTCTTCGCGGCCACCGCGCCGGCTGCGGCGTCGGAGACGTCGGCCCGCGAACGGAATGCGCACGCGACGCGTCGTGAACTGGCGCTTGAGGGCATCCGGCAAGAAATGGATCCAGCGGGTCCCCACGTTCAGGCGAAAGCCGCCCCGCTCATCGAGCGTCCGGAATACGCCGAAAAAGAAGTCGTTCGAGCCGCGGATCAGCGCCGGGATCAGCGTCAGCGCCGCGAACATCGTCGCGAGCACGGCCGCAGAAGCACCGACGGCGACGCCGTGCATGAAGTTCAGGCCGAGCGCAAAGAGGCCGAGCAGCGCGATCACGACCGTCGTAGCGGCGAAGACGACGGTCCGCCCTGAGGTGTCGATCGCAAGCTCGACTGCGCGGTCGCGATCCATGCCCGCCTTGACTTCTGAGCGGTACCGGCTCACGACGAATAGCGAGTAGTCGATGCCGACGCCGAGGCCGATCAGCGTCGCCAGCTGCGTGGCGAAATCCGGCGTGTCGACGACGTGGCTCATCAGCGTGATTGCCCCGAACGTGGCGCCCATGGCGAGGCCGGTAGCGAGCAGCGGGATGCCCATCGCCAGGAGCGAGCCGAAGACAAGGAACAGGACGATGGCGGCGGCGAAGATGCCGATGAACTCCGATGTGCCGCCGGCGCTGGACTGGCGCACGAACTGCGCGCCGATGCCCCCGTGCTCGACCTGCAGGTCCTTGTCGGCCCGCGCGGTGAAGCCGACCTTCTCGACATGCTTGGCCATGTCGAGGTCGTTGTCCTTGAGCGTGTCCTTGTAGGTCACCTGCACGACGCCGATCCGCCCGTCCTTGCTCAGCTGGCCGCCGTCGGCGAACGGGCTCTCGACCCGGGCCACGCCCTTGGTCTTCTCGAGCTTCGCGACCGTCTGCTCGATCGTCGCCTTCTGGGCCTCGAGCGTCCCGCTCTTGGCCTTGAAAACGAACTGGTCGACGTCGCCCTTCTGCGCAGGGAAGTGCGCGGCGAGCAGGTCGTAGGCGCGCTGGCTCTCGGTGTTGGGCAGGCGGAAGCTCGCAAGCTCCTTCGTGCCGACGGCGCTGCCGAGCGTCTGGAAGGCGATGAGCGCGGCGATGAAACCGAGGAACGTGCGCCAGCGGTGCGTGTGGCACCAGCGGGCGAGGCGGACGAACCGAGAGGGTGTGCCGTTGCCGGCAGGGATGGTTGACACGCTGCCGGAGATTGCTTTCTGCCGAGCCGTTCGGCAAGGGGGTTAACCACACCTATGTGTTGCAGAAACTAGGAGTCTTGCTTCGCGACCGCGACGAAACGCGTCGCCAGAGGGCGTGCCGACCAGCGCCTCAGCGCCGCGCGGACCGGCAACAGCGGCGGCGGATCGATCGCGACGAGCTTCACCCCTGGAGCGGGTGGCGTCCCCTCGGGCACGATCGCGACACCCTCCCCCGCCTTGGCCTCGGCCTCATGGGCATGTCCGACCTCTGCGGGCCCGCCGACCGCGACGAATCGATCGCGACGATCCACTCCGCGCTGGATGCCGGCGTCACGCTGCTGGACACCGCCGACTTCTACGGCATGGGCGACAACGAGATGCTGCTGCGCGACGCGCTGCGCGACCGCCGTCGCGAGGACGTCGTCGTGTCGGTGAAGTTCGGCGGGCTGCGCGATCCGTCCGGTGGCTGGGTCGGTTACGACGCGCGCCCCGTCGCGGTGAAGAACTTCCTCTCCTACAGCTTGCGGCGCCTGGGCACCGACCACGTCGACATCTACCGCCCCGCACGCCTGGACCCGGCGGTACCGATCGAGGAGACCGCGGGCGCGATCGCCGAACTGATCGAGACGGGCTACGTGCGGGAGATGGGCCTCTCCGAGGTCGGCCCCGACACGATCCGCCGCGCGCACGCGGTCACTCCGATCGCCGACCTGCAGATCGAGTACTCGCTGATCTCGCGCAGCGTCGAAGACCAGATCCTCGCCGTGACCCGCGAGCTCGGCATCGGCATCACCGCCTACGGCGTGCTGTCGCGCGGCCTGCTGAGCGGGCACTGGTCGCCTGACCGCGAGCTCGCGCCGAACGACTGCCGCGCGCACAGCCCCCGCTTCGCCGACGAGAACGTCGAGCAGAACCTGGCGCTGGTCGAGGCCCTGCGGGGAGTCGCGTCAGAGCTCGGCGCGAGCGTCGCGCAGGTCGCGATCGCCTGGGTCCTGACCCGCGGCGAGGACATCGTCCCGCTCGTCGGCGCCCGCACCCGTGAGCACCTCGGCGAAGCGCTCGGCGCCGCCGACCTGAGGCTCGACAGCGCGGCACTCGAGCGCATCGAGTCGGCCGTCCCCCGCGACGCCGCGGCCGGCGACCGCTACGCCGCACCCCAGATGGCGACGCTCGACAGCGAGCGCTAGAACGACGAAAGCGGCCCCGATCCGGGGCCGCTTTTCGTGCGAGTGGCGGGACCAGGATTCGAACCTGGGAACCCAGAGGGAGTGAATTTACAGTCCACCGCGTTTGACCGCTTCGCTATCCCGCCGAGGTCGATCAGGATAGCGATCAAGCCGCTCTCGGCGCGACCAGCGGGACCCACGGCTCGACCTCGAACCGCGCGTACTTCGGGCCTCCGAGGCTGATGCTGCGCGAGCCTTCGACCGCGTCCGACGGCACAAACCAGCGGCGCCCGTCGCCAACGGTGACAAATAGCCGGTCGCAGCGCGCGGCGGAGAATCGCTTGACCACGCGGTTCCAGCTCTGGTTCCCGCCACTGGTCGTGAGATACGCCTCCTATTGCGTTCCAACCCATACGGTAGCCGTCTTGACCTGCACCGCGAACCGATCGTCGCCGCGGACAGCGAAGAGGTCGATGTCGGGGCTGTGTGCGAGTGGAAAGAAGACGCAGTAGCCCTCCCGCGTCAGCCACTCGATCGCCGAGACCTCGCCCAAACTCCCCTGCACCCGTGGATTCATTCGCACGAACGTCTGTTCGCATGCAGAGCAGACGGATCCGGGCAGACGGAGGGGCCGCGGTGGCGGCCCCTCTGTCCCTCTCTCCCTCGTGACGGGACGCTATAACGACGCGTCTCGCAGCCGCTGCGCCTCGGGCAGCGACTCGAGCTTCTTCAGGGTGTGGTTCTCGATCTGGCGGATGCGCTCGCGCGTGACGTTGAACGCGCGACCGACCTCCTCCAGGGTCCGCGGCCGCCCCCCGGTCAGGCCGAACCGCATCTCGATGACCTCGCGCTCGCGGGCCGGCAGTGCGGCCAGCGCCTTGTGCACGTTCTCCTTGCGGAGGTTCTCCGACGCGAGCTCGAACGGCGACTCGGCGGTCTGGTCCTCGACGAAGTCGCCGAGCTCGGACTCCTCCTCCTCACCGATCGGCTTCTCCAGCGAGATCGGCTGCTGGGACATCCGCAGGATGTCCTTGACCTCGCGCGGGGTGCACTCGAGCTCCTCGGCGATCTCCTCGGGCGAGGGCTCGCGGCCGAGCGCCTGGACGAGCTGGCGCTCGACGTGCACGACCTTGTTGAGCTTCTCGACCATGTGCACCGGGATGCGGATCGTGCGGCCCTTGTCGGCGATCGCACGCGTCACGGCCTGGCGGATCCACCACGTGGCGTACGTCGAGAACTTGTAGCCGCGGCGGTAGTCGAACTTCTCGACCGCGCGGATCAACCCCAGCGACCCCTCCTGGATCAGATCCAGGAACGTCAGGCCGCGCCCGAGGTAGCCCTTGGCGATCGAGACGACCAACCGCAGGTTGGCCTCGACCATCTGCTGCTTGGCGGTCATGTCGCCGCGCTCGATGCGCTTGGCCAGCGACACCTCCTGCTCGGCCGTCAGCAGGTTCACGCGCCCGATCGAGCGCAGATACAGCCGCAGTGAATCCAGCGATGGCTCGACCGTGAGGTCGATCTGCGGCTTCTTCGGCGCGTCGGTCGACGACGCCTCGGGATTCGCCCGCTTCTCGGCGGCAGCTTCGACCTTGCCGCTCTCGGAGTGGACGCGCTTGCCGTCCGCCCCGACCACGTCGATCCCGTGTTCGTCCAGATAGTGATGGAGCTCTGTGACCTGCTCCTTGGTGACCTCGATCTCCTCCAGCGCCGAGGCGATCTGCTCGAACGTCAGAGCACCCTTCTCCTGACCTTCAGCGATCAGCGGCCGCAGCTCGTCCAACTCATGGATCGGCGCTTCGTCCGCCAGCAATGCACCCGTCGTCTTGGTCGTCAAACCGTCCCTCGCTCAGCAGTCGCGGGCAGCCCGACCCAAGGCCGAGGCACCCTCCGTTCTCCCAAAAACTGCACTGCTTATGTCTGGGTCGGGGCGCCGTGACGCTCCGTGTCCGCGGTTTGAACCGCGAGGGGCTGAGCCATTTGTTTTCTCGTGCACGACGGCCGAGTCGGCTGGCAGCCAGGGGCGGAGTGATACCACACCAGTACCCTCGTTCAAGGAACGCTATGAGCACGATTCCCAGCCGCACTCCGAACGTCGACGTTCAGGCGTCGCTCCCAACACTCCAAGTTTCGTTGTCGCGCGTCGGCGTGACGAGCGTCGAGAAGGTCATCCGCATCCGCGACCAGGCCGGCGGCGAGCAGCTGTACCACGCCGACCTCGAGTGCTTCGTCGACCTCGGGCCGCGCCAGAAGGGCGCGCACATGTCCCGCTTCGAGGAGGTCGTCAACGACGCGATCGGCGAGGTCATCCTCGGCGAGTCGGCGTTCCGCGCCGAGACCCTCGCCGAGCACATCGCCGTGATCGTGCGCGAGCGCCAGCAGGCGCTGCGCGCCGAGGTGACGATCAAGGCCCGCTACCCCGAGTACAAGACGGCACCCGTGTCGGGGATCCCGACGCAGGAGATCTACACGCTCTACGGCACCGCACTGGCGACCGAGCGCGGCACGCGCCGGCTCGTCGGCGTCGCCGCGGCGGGCATGACCGCCTGCCCGTGCGCGCAGGGCCTTGTCGCCGACAGCGCGCGCGAGCTGCTCGACGCCGACGGCTTCGAGGACGAGCAGATCGACCGCATCCTCGAGCTCGTCCCCGTCGCCACGCACAACCAGCGCGGCCTCGGAACGCTGCACATCGGCGTGCCCGAGGACTGCGATCGCACGATCGAGGCGTCAGAGCTGCTGGAGATCGTCGAGGGCTCGATGTCGAGCGAGATCTACGAGCTGATGAAGCGGTCCGACGAGGGCGCGGTCGTCGAGAAGGCCCACCGCCGCCCGCGCTTCGTCGAGGACTGCGTACGCGAGATGATCAAGGGCGCGCTCGACCACTTCGGCGACCTCTGCGACGACACGTTCGTCTCGGCGCGCCAGGAGAACCTCGAGACGATCCACCAGCACAACGTCGTCGCCGAGCGCAGCGGCACGCTGGCCGAGCTCAAGCGCGAGCTCGCGACCGGCGAGCACGTCGTCCACCACACCGCGATGCGGGAGTGGCTGGACCTCAGCTGAGCGGCTGCAATTCGGCAACCGGGGTTTCTTTCGCCGGCCGACAGGGGCAGAATCGCCCGCATGACCAGCTCATTGCCGCGCGGCGCACAGATCGCCGGCGCCGCCGCCGTCGTCCTCCTCATCGACATGTTCCTGTCGTGGTACGGGCTCGATCTCGGGGGCGCCCTCGGTGCGGTTGCGGAGGGGCAGGGCGTCGACACGACGGCCACCGCGTGGCAGGCGTTCGACTTCATCGACATCCTGCTGTTCCTGACGGTGCTCTCGACGCTCGCCTGGGTCGGCACGCTGGCGTCGGGTAACGAGCTCGCCGCCAACCTCAAGCTCGCCGCGATCGCCGGCGGCGCGGGCTGCGCGCTGCTCGTGCTCTACCGGATCCTCAACCAGCCCGGCCCGAACGACGCGATCAACGTGAAGTTCGGCGCGTTCATCGGGCTGCTCGCCTGCGCCGGCATCGCCTACGGGGCGATCACCTCGAACGACGACGCTCCGTCGGCCCCGCCCGCGGCACCGCCGGTCGCGCCGCCCGCGCCCTAGACGGAATCAGAGGCAGCGCTGCTGCGCCGGGCGTCCGCCTCGCGCAGCAGCCGCCGCAGCCCGAAGAAGTAGTCGATGCCCGAGATCACGGTGATCGCCACCGTGCTGTAGACGAGCGCGTCGAGCCAGGCCGGCGAGCCGTCGATCGCGATCAGGAAGAAGATGCAGGCGACCTGGACGATCGTCTTGACCTTGCCCCACCAGTTGGCGGGGATGACGACGCCGGACTGCGTGGCCGCGAGCCGCGTGACGGTGACGGCGAACTCGCGCGCGATGATCACCATCGCCACCCAGGCGTCGACGCGGTTGAGCGAGACGAGCGAGACGAGCGCCGCGAGGATCAGCAGCTTGTCGGCGACCGGGTCCATCAGCTTGCCGAACGTCGTGATCGCGTTGCGCGAGCGCGCCAGGTAGCCGTCGACGGCATCGGTGAACGACGCCACCGCGAAGACGATCGCGGCGTACAGGTCGCCGTCGGCCGTCTCCCCCAGCAGCGCCACGACGAGCACCGGCACGAGCAGGATGCGCAGGACCGTCAAAGCGTTGGGGAGGTTCAGCGTGAACACGCGCGCGCTGAAGTATCAGGGTTCGCCGGGGACCGATGCGGCGCCGCGGACGACGCCGATGCTCGCGATCACGACCGCGGCGATCGCCGCGAGGTCGCGCGCACCGAGGGCCTGGTCGAGGACGAGGAAGCCGGCGAGCGCCGCGAACGCCGGATCCAGCGACAGCAGCACGCCGAAGACGTTGGCCGGCATCCGCCGCAGCGCCGACATCTCCAGGGAGTAGGGGATCACGCTGGACATCAGCGCGACGACCGCGCCGAGCACGAGCGCCTCGGTGCCGAGCAGCTCGCCACCGCCCTGGGCGATGCCCGGCGCGATCGGGACGAGTGCCGCGACCGCACACGCGAGCGCCAGGCCGTGACCGCCGCTGAACTCCTGGCCGGCGCGCTGGGCCAGCACGATGTACAGCGCCCAGCACACGCCCGCGGTGAGCGCGAGCAGCAGGCCCGTCGTGCTGACCGAGCCGCCGCCCGGATCGGCGAGCAGCACGATCCCGCCGGCGGCCAGCAGCGCCCAGGCGATGTCGATGCGGCGACGCGAGGCGATGACCCCGACCGCCAGCGGCCCGACGAACTCGACGGTCACGGCGACACCCAGCGGCAGCCGTGCCAGCGCCTCGTAGAACGTGTAGTTCATGACCCCGAGCGCCAGCCCCAGCGCGCCTGCGGCGCGCAGCTGCGCCCGCGAGTAGGCGCGCACACCGGGGCGCCAGATCGCCAGCAGGATCAGCGCGGCGAAGCCCAGGCGCAGCAGCGAGGCGCCGGCGGCGCCGAGCTCGTCGAAGAGCGTCGCGGCAAGCGCGGCGCCGAACTGGACCGACGTGGCCGCGGCGACGACGAGCAGCCAGCCGGGGACGGCGGCGGGCCGGTCGCTAGGGTGGTCGTCAATGCCCTTGGTGCCCATGGTGGTCGAACGCTCCGCTCGCGGCGAACGCGAGTACGACATCTTCAGCCGGCTGCTGAACGAGCGGATCATCTTCCTCGGCAGCGCCGTCGACGATCAGGTCGCCAACCTCGTCGTCGCCCAGCTCCTGCATCTCGAGTCGGCCGACCCCGACAAGGACATCAGCATCTACATCAACTCGCCGGGCGGATCGATCTACGCCGGCCTCGCGATCTACGACACGATGCAGTTCATCAAACCCGACGTCGCCACGATCTGCTGTGGCGTGGCGATGTCGATGGGCTCGCTGCTGCTGACCGGCGGCGCGAAGGGCAAGCGCATGTCGCTGCCGAACTCGCGGATCCTGATCCACCAGCCCTCGGCGGGCTTCGAGGGCCAGTCGACCGACATCGAGATCCATGCGCGCGAGATCCTCAAGACGCGCGCACGGATCGACGAGATCTACGCGCACCACACCGGCAAGACCGTCGAGGAGGTGCACTCCGACATGGAGCGCGACCGCTTCTTCGCGCCCGACAAGGCCGCCGAGTACGGCCTGATCGACAAGGTCATCACCGAGCACTGACGTGTACGTCCTGCGCGGGGAGCGAGTCGGGCTCGCGCCGCTGCGCACCGAGTACGCCGCGCTGTACGCCAAGTGGGTCAACGACCCCGAGGTCAAGGACGGGATCCTCAACCTCGGCCTGTTCACGGCGGCCGACGAGGAGCGCTTCATCGAGGAGTCCCAGCGCGAGACGGCCCAGCGCAACCCCACCGGCGTGCGCTTCACGATCCACGACCTCTCCGACGACGAGCCGGTCGGGATCTGCGGTCTCGACGACGTCGAGTGGCGCCATCGCCGCTGCGAGTTCGGCATCGCGCTGGGCGAGCGTCGGGGCACCGGGATCGGCACAGAGGCGACGCGCCTGACGCTGCAGTGGGCGTTCGAGGTGATGTCGCTGAACAACGTGCTGCTCTCGAGCTACGCGTTCAACGCCCGCGCGCAGCGCGCCTACGAGAAGGCCGGCTTCAAGCTCATCGGCCGCCGCCGCGCGGCGCTGCTCGGCCGCGGCGACCTGCACGACGAGATCCTGATGGACGCCGTCGCCGGCGACTTCAGCCGCACCTAGGCGATCGCGTGCTCGATCGCGCCGAGCGACTCGATCTCGATCCGCACGACGTCGCCTGACTGCAGGAACGCCGGCGGGTCCATCGCCATCCCGACACCCGAGGGCGTCCCCGTCAGGATCAGGTCGCCGGGCTCCAGCGTGCAGGTCTCCTTCAGGAAGCCGACGACCGCGGCGACGCCGAAGATCAGGTCGTTCGTGCTCGAGTCCTGGCGCAGGTCCCCGTTGACCCATGTCTGCAGGCGCAGGTTCTCGGCGTCTGCGACCTCGTCGGCGGTCGTGATCCAGGGTCCGTAGGGGCACGACTGGTCAAAGCCCTTGGCCCGCGTCCACTGTGGCTCACGGCCCTGCAGGTCGCGCGCGCTGACGTCGTCGGCAACCGCGTAGCCGGCGATCGTCCCGCCGGCGCCGATGACGACCGCGAGCTCCCCCTCGTAGTCCAGCCGGCGGATCACGCCCGGGATCTGCAGGGGGTCGTTGGGCGGCGCCGCGCTGCTTGGCAGCTTCATGAAGACGACCGGCCGCTCGGGCACCGTGCCGCCGGTCTCGGCGACGTGCGCGGCGTAGTTCAGCCCGATGCCGAAGATCGCGCGCGGACGCGCCACCGGCGCCAGCAGGCGCACCTCGCCGAGCGCGAACGTCGCCCCGGCGGCCGGTGTGCGGTCGCCGCTGGCGAGGCGGTCGAGCACCGTCGTGCCGTCGTCGAAGGCGACGACCGCGTCGGCGCGGACCTCGCCGGCGAGCTGACTGTCGGCGCCGGGCGCCAGGAACGTGGCGAGCTTCACGCGCCGGGACGCTAGCGGTCGGCGCGCTAGGCCGCGCGCGGGACGACGCGCCGCGTCGTCTTGCTGCGCCCGCGCGACGCATGATGCTCGATGAACGCCGCGAGCTGGGCGGGGCGCTCACGCTGGGGGTGATGGCCCATGCCCTCCCAGACCTCGACGTGCGCGTGCGGAAGCGCGCGCTGCAGCGCCTCGGCATGACCCGGGTTCACGAGCGCATCGTGCTCACCCCAGAGCGCCGCGACGGGGCCGTCGAACTTGACGAGCCGCCGCGCGAAGCCGTGCTTGGAGCGACCGGCCGCCGCCAGCGCCGTGACCGCAGTGCCGACGCCCGGACCCGACGCGAACGCGCGGCGGCGCACGCGATCCATGAGGTCGCGCGACGGCAGGCGCCCGTGGGCGACGAACGTCGTGTAGGCCGCGGTGACGGTGAGCGGGTTGACCAGCGCCAGCGGCAGCAGGCCCTGGGCGGCGTGGCGAATGCCGGGAAGCGCGACGGCCTCGGCGATGCGGATGTGGCCGAAGCCCGCAGGCGCGATCAGCGCCAGCGAGGTGACCTTGTCGCTGCGCTCGGCGACCGCCGTCGCGACACCGCCGCCGAGCGAGTGGCCGACGAGCGTGCACGAGCGGACGTCGAGCTCCTGCAGGCCCTCGCAGATCGCCTCGGCGTAGGAGGACAGGCGGGGGCGCAGCGGCAGGTCCGAGCCACCGAAGCCGGGCAGATCGATCGCGATGCACGGCCGGTGCGTGTCGAGCGCGAGCTGCGCCCAGCCCTCGCTGTCGTCGAGCAACCCGTGCAGCAGGACGAGCGGGCGGCCCTTGCCGGGCCAGCTGCGCACGCGCAGGCGCCGCTCGGCGGAAATCCGCAGATCCTGGATCTGGGCTGTGCGCATGGCGGTCATCGCGTGCTGACGTTGTCGGCAGATTGCATAGTCAACGATAGGGAGGACGTACCCGGGGAACGGGATTCGTCCCACCTGGTTATGCCACCATGGCCGCCATGCTCGCGACGGCCGTTTCGCTCGTGCTCGCGGCCGCCGGCGGCGGCAGCTCGAGCTTCGGCGGCGGCGGTGGCGGCGGCGGCTCCAGCTTCAGTGGTGGCGGAGGCGGCGGCGGCTACAGCGGCGGTGGCGGCGGCCAGGCCGACCCGCTCTTCGCGATCGTGATCGTCGTCGCGATCCTGCTGTTCTTCCTCTTCGGCGCCGTCTCTGCGGGCGTCGCCCAGCACCGCTACGCGCGCAAGCGGCGCGAACGCGTTCGCGCGGTGACGCTCGCGTCGCACGAGGCCGCCGAGGACGACACCTGGTTCGCGGCCGAGGCGGTCGTCGCCGACGCCACCGCGCTGTTCGTGATCGTCCAGACGGCCTGGGACGCCCGCGACCGCACGCGGCTGGCGGCGCTGGTCGGCAAGGACCTGATGGTCGAGTGGAACCGCCGTCTGGACGACTTCGACGCCAAGGACTGGCACAACCGCGTCGCGGTGCTCGCCGGGCCCAACGTCGAGTACGTCGGCATGGTCAACCGCGAGGACGACACCGACGATCGCGTCGTCGTGCGGATCGAGGCCCGCCTGCGCGACTGCGTCGAGACCGCAAGCGGCGAGACGATCGCCCACACCGGCACGCAGTCCGAGGAGTCCTCGCTGTGTGAGTACTGGACGCTGGCGCGCACCGGCGACGGCTGGACGATCGCCTCGATCGAGCAGAAGGCCGAGGGCGACCACCATCTCGACGGCGAGATCGTCGCCTCGCCGTGGAGCGACACCGAGCAGCTGCGCGACGACGCGATCGTCGAGGGCGCAGTCGCCGACAAGGTCGCCCAGGAGTTCACGACCGCCGACATCGCGACGGTGGACTTCGACGGCGACGCGCGCCAGGAGGCGCTTGACCTCTCACTGGCCGACGGGCGCTTCGCGCCGGCGGTACTCGAGGCGGCGGCGCGCCGCGCGGTCGCCGGCTGGGCCGAGGCGGTCGACGGGGCCGACCAGGCGCTGCTCGCGGTCGCCTCGCCGCAGGCGGCGCAGGCGCTGCTCTACGGCGAGGACGGCGGCGTGCGCACGCGCGTGGTCGTCCGCGGCGCGGAGATCGAGCGCGTCGCGATCGAGGCCGTGGACGCGCACGCACAGCCGGCGCAGATGACCGTTGCGGTGACGGTCAACGGGCGTCGCTACGTCGAGGACCGCGACACCGCGGCCGTGGTCTCGGGCGACAAGTCCGCGGCGCAGCGCTTCGTGGAGCGCTGGGTGCTGGCGCTCGACGGGCCGGACGCGACGCCCTGGCGGATCGTGTCGACGTCGGGTCCCGTCAGGGCGTGAGCGCCGTCGTCGGCGCCCCGGCGGCGGTCAGCGCGCCGATGAGCGTGCCGACGAGCAGGTTGCGCAGCTCGTCGCGATCGATCGCGTCGCGCGCGATCCACTCCAGGCAAGCGCCGTCCATGAACCACAGCCAGCCGCGAACGGCCGCCGGCGCGGCGGGCGGCCGCGGACCGTCGGCGAACACGCCGGCGAGGATCGTCTGCGCGGTCCGCTCGCGCTGGGCGTCGACGAGCTCGCGGACCTCCTCGACGGTCATCGCGGTCTGCAGCAGCTTGGCGTAGGCGTCGCGGTGCTCGTCGATCCAGCCGAGGTAGGCGTCGAGGCTGGCGATCAGCTGGTCGGCCGGTGGGCGCTCGGGATCCGGCGCGACGGCCGCCTGCAGGTCGTCGGCCGCCTGCGCGAGCGTCGCGCGGAAGAGCTCCTGCTTGGACGGGAAGTAGTGGTACAGCAGCGCCTTGGAGATCCCCGCCTCGCGCGCGATCGCGGCCATGCTGAGCTCTCCGTAGCTGTGCGTCGTGAACAGCCGCGCGCCGACCTCGAGCAGCAGACGGCGACGCTCGTCGACGTCCAGCCGGCGGTATGCGGGTGCTCCCCTGGCCACCGCGCGTAACCTAACGCGCTCGGTCATGCGCCCCCGCTCCCTGCTCATCGCGCTCGCCGCTGGCCTGGCGCTGGCCGACGCGTCGGTCGTCACGCTCGCGCTGCCGGCGCTGCTGGTGGAGCTCGACACGACGGTCAACGGCGTCGCAGCGGTGATCTACGTCTACACCGTCGTGCTCGCGCTGCTGCTGATCCCCGCGGAGCGTCTGGCACGGCAGATCGGCCCGGCGCAGCTCGGCATCGCCGGGTTCGCGCTGTTCGGCGTTGCGTCGGTGCTGTGCGGCGCCTCCAACTCGCTGTGGATGCTGCTCGTCTTCCGCGCGCTCCAGGCCGCCGGTGGCGCCGCGAGCCTGATCGCCGCATTCGAGCTCCTGCACGGCGAGCGCCAGTCCGCGCGCAATCTCTGGCTCGGCGCGGCCGTGCTGTCGGCTGCAGCCGGCCCGGCGCTCGGCGGCGCGGTGACCGAGGCGCTCTCGTGGCGGTGGATCTTCTGGGTGCAGGTCGTGCCGGTGCTGGCGGCGGCCGTCATCGCGTCGCAGACGCAGGCGGCAACGGCGCCCGCGCCAACGGCAGCCGCGCCGCCACCACCGCCCCCGGCCCCCGCCGTCGGCGTCCAGTCATGGCGCGCGTACGCGGCGCTTGCGCTCGTGTCCGCCGCGCTGACCGCGGTGCTGTTCATGCTCGTGCTGCTGCTCGTCGCGGGCTGGGCGGTCGCGCCGCTCGCGGCGGCGGCGACGGTCACGATCCTGCCGGCCGCGGCGATCGCGGGCTCGCGGCTCGGCGGCGACGCGCGCTGGCGCGCGGCCGGCGGTTGCGTGCTCGTCGGCCTCGGCACGATCGCGCTCGCCTACCTGCCCGACGCCAAGGTCTACTGGACGTTCGCGCCGCAGGCCCTCGCGGGGCTTGGCATGGGCCTCGCGCTGCCGGCGCTGGCCGGCGAGCTGCTGCCCGAGCGCAACGCGTCCGACGCGGCCAGGCTGCTCACACTGCGCCACGCCGGCATCGTCCTGGCCGTCGTGACGACCGGCTTCGTCACCGCCGACCGACTGGATTCCGCCACGCGCGACGCGCGCGAGCAGGGCGTGGCGCTCGTGCTCGACGCCAAGCTCGACCCGACGCAAAAGCTGCGGATGGCGCCGGTGCTGCTGCAAGGCGTACAGCAGGAGAGCCCGCGCAAGGGTCTGAGAGACGCAGTCGACGGCCAGCGCGTCGATGTCGCGCCCGACCAGCTCGCCGCATACGACGAGCTGTCAGATCGCGCCGACGAGATCCTCGTCGACGCCGTCGGCGACTCGTTCTTCCCCGCGTTCTGGATCACCGGTGCGTTCGCGCTGCTCGGCGGCGCCTTGCTGTTCACGCGTGCCCGCGTGCCCGCGTGGCTGCCGGGCGCCGTCGCGGCGGGCGTCGCCGTTGCCGTCGTCCAGCTCGTCGCCTGGGATGGCAACCGGCCCGACCGCGTCACGCTCGCCGACCCCTGCGTCGAGCGCGCGCTGCCGCAGACCGGAGGCATCGGCGGCTTCCTGCAGGACCAGGCGCTCGAAGTGCTCGACCGCCAGGCCTGCCGGTTTGGCTCCACCCGTGAAGAACTGGTGCTCGCGATCGCCGACAGCGGCGACGCCGAGCGCTTCGAGCGCAAGTACGGAGAGAACCCGCGCGACGCCGGATTCCTGCTCGGCTCGCTGCTTGGCGGTTAGAACCCGTACACGGTAGATTCACGCGCGGGATGAGGGGGGTCATCGCCACTGCGGGTGCGCTGCTGTGTCTGTGCCTGCTTGCGGCACCTGCGCAGGCGCTACCGCATGCACAGATCACCGTCGCGCCCGCAACGCAGACGCAGGAGGCGACGACGACGTTCGAGTTCGTCGCCACCGGGACGGCGCTGCTCGCGCGCTTTGAATGCCGGATCGACGGCGGGCGCTGGACGGCGTGCGGGTCGCCTGTGCGCTACGACCGGCTCGCCGTCGGCGACCACAGCTTCGAGGTCCGGCTGGTCGGGATCGCCACCGATGCCCGCTCGGACGTGCGCCATTTCAAGGTCCTCCCGCCGCTGCTACCGCCACCCGTCACGCCGCCGCCGCCCGAGCCGCAGGCCGCCGGGCCCTGCCGCGACGCCAACGCCGCGCCTCACGAGGTCAGCCGCAGGCGCCTCGCGAACGCCCTCGCCTGCCTGCTGGCCGACGAACGGCGCACGCGCCATCTGCCCGCGCTGCGCCCGAACACCAAGCTCGACCGCGCCGCCGCGAGCCACGCGCTCGACATGCTCAAGAACCGCTACTTCGGTCACCGCTCGGCCGCGGGCGACAGCATCGGCGAGCGCGTCCGCAAGGTCGGTTACCTCGGCGCCGCGCTGCGCTGGGAAGTCAGCGAGGCACTGCATTGGGGCGAGGGCTCGCGGTCCTCGCCGCGCAAGGCGATGAGCGAGCTGCTCAGCAGCCCGCGTCATCGTCAGATCCTGCTCTCTCGGCGGCTGCGCGATCTCGGCGTCGCGGCCGTGACCTACACCCAGGCCGGCAGCGGCAAGCTTGCGGCGACCTACGTCGTGAACATGGGCCGGCGCTGGTGAGCGCAGCGCGGTAGCGCCGCGCGCAGGCGCACGGCGCTGCGACCGTCCTTGAAGCGCACCGTCACGACGACGCGCGCGCCCCGCCGGCCTGGCAGCGTCAGCGCGAACGGGCGGCGGCGATCGCGGCGCGAGCCGCGCACGCCACCGACGCGGACCGTGACGTCGCGGACCGCTGCGCCGGTGACGCGAGCGCGGGGCCCCGCGCGCACGCAGGCGATCCGCAGCCGCGGCGGACGCGGCGCGGGGCGTCGCCGGCAGCGGCGGCAGCGGCTCGCGGTCCTGCAGGCGCACGACCCCGCCGAGCACACCGAGGTAGGCGGCGCCGTCGGGCCCGAGCGTGACGGGCGCGTAGTTGTTGTTGAAGCCGATCCCCGAGCCGGCGAGCGCCTTGAAGACGGTGCGCCCGGTGCGCGCGTCGATCGCCGTGAGGTACCACGGATCGCCGCCGTCGGTGCGCCGCGGCTTGGTGTACGTGTAGACCAGGCCCGCCGCCAGCGAGAGCTTCGGCACCACGGTCGGCGCGATCTCCTCGGAGCGCCACTGCTTCTCACACGACCCGTCCGGGCGCAGGCGGATGCCCTCCAGGCCCGGGGTCGTCGTCTGCCCGAGCTCGACGGACACCGGCGAGGCGTAGCCGTAGTTGTTCTCCACGACGATCAGCTCGGGCGTCGCGATCAGCGACTGGTCGGTGTTCGATGCTCCGCGCCCGAACACCGCGACCTTGCACGTCAGCCGTGATCCGCCGGCGTCGCGCCCGCGCCGGTAGACGAGCACGTTCATCGGGTCGGCGTTGTCGGTGATCGCGACGAACTGCTTGCCGACCAGCGTCGGGGTCGTGCCCGATCCAGCCTGCGACTGGCCGGGCTTCTGGACGCCGGTGTTCTCATACGGCTCACGCCACACGACGCGCGGCGTGCCGTCGGCGCCCGCCTCGAAGCGGTAGAGCGCGACGTTCGTGACGATCGAGACGCTGGCGTCGCTGTCGACGGCGAAGGAGTTGCCGATGCCCTCGCGCGTGTTGATGCCCTTGACCGTGCCGTCCGCCGCGACGGTCGCGACGACCCCGCCCTTGGAGGCGACCCAGATGCGCCCGTCCCAGCCCGGCAGCGCGCTGATGACAGCGTCGCCCTGCGGCACGACGCTGTTGAGGTCGATGTCGCGCTCGACGGTGAAACCCGGCGCGTCGGTCTGCGCGATCGTCAGCAGGTGGCGCTCTGATGTCGCGACGATCGCGCGGTCGCGGTTGTCGAGATAGAAGTAGCCGCCACCGGTGAAGTTGGTGAACGGGTTGCCCTGGGTCAGGTCGCGGCCCGGCAGCTCGTAGGTGGCGAGCGTGTCGAGCGTCCGCGGATCGAGCAGCCGCAGCGTGATCTGCAGGACCCCGACGCAGACGGACACCAGGCGACCCTTGCTGTCGAAGGTGATCGACGCGCAGTCAGAGAGGTAGAACGCCGAGCTCTGCGCGACGCCGCCGCGGCCGAGCGGGCCATAGCCCTGGTAGGTGTCGGTCTGGAAGGCGTCGTTGTGCAGGTTGGAGCGGCCGTTTGGCGCCATGAACGGATGGCGCGGCGGGTCCGGGGCGCGCAGCGGCTGGGGCGTCGCCGGTGACCCCGTGAACGCGTCGAAGCTGCCGAGCTGGGGGATCGGCGTCGCGGCGAGCGCGGCGGCCGGAGCAGCAAGGACGAGGACCGCCGTGACCCAGAGTGCGCGTCGCATCGGCGGCATGTTGGCGCAATACGACGCCCGCGCGTACGTTTCCGTTCACATGAAGCGACTCTTCGCCCTGATCCTCGCCGCGACGCTCGTGCTCCCGGCCGCCGCCGAGGGCTTTCGCTTCAACGGCGCGGGCGGCCTCCAGCGCGTCGCCGTCGCCCCGGCGCCGCAGCCGCTGACGGGCAGCGGCGACAACATGCGGATCGTCGCCAACGTGCCGATGGCCGGCGATCGCAACGCGCCGGCGGCGTCGGACATCGAGCTCGCGGGCGACTACGCCTACGTCGGCTCCTACGGCGAGGGGATGGTGATCGTCGACATCTCCGACCCGACGAAGCCGACGCGCGTCGGCGTCTTTGACTGCCCGGGCGGCCAGAACGACGTCCAGCTCTCACCCGACGCGCGCCACGCGGTGATGGCGATCGACACGAAGGACAACGAGTGCCATCCCGGGCAGGAGGGGTCGGTCGTGCTCGACGTCTCCGACAAGGCCAAGCCGCGGGAGATCGCGTTCATCCCGATCGGAGTCGGCGCCCACAACAACACGCTGGACTGGCCCTTTCTCTTCATCGACAACTACCCGACGAGCTACCACAAGCTCGAGGTCTTCACGCTCGCCGACCCGGCGGCGCCGCGCAAGCTCGGTCAGCTGGACTTCGGCGCCGGCAGCGACGGCGTCCACGACTCCTACGTCGACCACCGCCCCGACGGGCGCACGCTGCTGTACGCGGCGTCGATCGGCAACACCGACGTCGTCGACGTGACCGACCCGGCAAACCCGAAGCTCGAGCTGCGCTTCGCCGACCCGCGCGTGACGATCAGCCATCAGGCCGAGCCGAACTTCAACCGCACGAAGCTGCTCGTGACCGACGAGTTCCTCGGCGGTCAGGAGGTGCCGCTGTGCGGGCAGGTCGGCAACGTGCGCCTGCCGGTCACGCTGCCGCTCGTCGGCGACCCGACCGACATCGGCGCGCTGCACATCTACTCGCTGAACGCCGACGGCAGCGTGCGCGGCAACGGCGTCGACGGCTGGCTTGGCTCGCTGAACCTGCCGGTCAACCTCAACCCCAGCGGCGGCTGCACGATCCACGTCTTCTGGCAGGCGCCCGACGAGGACCGCCTCGTGACGGCCTGGTACGGGCGCGGCGCGCACGCCTTCGACTACTCCGACGCCGCCAACCCGGTCCACCTCGGCTCGTTCGTGCCGACCGGCGGCGACGTCTGGTCGGCCAAGCCACACAAGGGCTACATCTTCACCGGCGACATCGTCCGCGGCATGGACGTCCTGCAGTACACCGGCGAGGAGGGCAAGCGCTGGCCGGCGACCGCCGGGGACGCGTCCGAGCAGCGCGCGCGCATCCAGGGCGCCCCGCCGGCGGCGTCGCCGACGCCGACCGCCAAGCCGCCGACCGGCACCTATCGCTTCGACCGCCGCGTCCGTGTCCCGACGGCGCGCGCCAAGCGGCTGACGCTGAGCGTCGAGTTCCGCGATCGCCGCGGAAAGCTCGTGTCGAAGCTGCGCTTCAAGGTGCGCTCGGGACGCACGGCGCGCCTGCGTGCCCGCGCCGGCGGCCTGGCCGGCCGCTACCGCTACACGGTCAAGCACGGCGGCCGCGTGCTCGCGCGTGGCGCGTTCACGGTCAAGGGCTCGGCAAAGAGCAAGGTCGGCCTGAAGCCCGGCCAGGTGCTCGTCTGCCGGATCGGCTGACGGCCACCTTGGTAAGAATGATCACGTGGCCTCGCTGCGCGGCAAGTTCCTGATCGCCTCTCCGGCGCTGCTTGACCCGAACTTCGCGCGTGCGGTCGTCCTGATCGCAGAGCACAACGACGACGGCGCGATGGGGCTGATCCTCAACCGCCCGACCGACGCCGTCGTGGCCGAGGCAGTCGAGGAGCTCGCAGGTGTCGTCGAGCCGGGCGAGTCCGTCTTCGTCGGCGGCCCCGTGCAGGAGCAGTCGGTGATGGTGCTGGCCGAGTTCGACGACCCCGGGCAGGCCGCGGCGCTCGTGATCGAGGACGTCGGCTTCCTCCCCGCCGACGCCCAGCTCGAGGACCTGTCGGGTCACACGCGCCGGGCACGCGTCTTCGCCGGGCACTCGGGCTGGGGACCCGGCCAGCTCGACGCCGAGCTCGAGGAGGGCTCGTGGATCGTCGCCGACCCGCGCGCCGACGAGGTCTTCAGCGACGACCCCGACGAGCTCTGGAGCGCGGCGCTGGAGCGCAAGGGCGGCGCCTACGCGCTGCTGGCGAAGATGCCGGTCGATCCGTCGCTCAACTGACGGGCACGCCGCGCGGCGGGACCGGCGAGGACTGCATCAGCGACGTCGTCGTCTGGCCGAAGGGCGTGAAGCGGTCGATGACCTCCTCGAGGTGCTCGACGTCGCGGACGACGACGTGGGCGATGAAACAGTCCTCCCCCGTGATGCGGTGACACCAGCGCACCTCCTCGGTCTCGTTGGCGACCTTCGCGACCTTCGGGATGCGCCCAGCGGCTGGGCGCACGCGCACGATCGCGCCGAACTGGAAGCCCAGCTCGCGCGCGTCGACCTCGGCGTGAAAGCCCTGGATCACCCCGGCGCCGACGAGCCGGCCGACGCGCTCGCCGACGGCCGGCGCGGAGAGCCCGACGCGCCGGCCGAGCTCGGCCAGCGAGGTCCGCGCGTCGGCTTGGAGCTCGCGCAGCAAGGCTCGATCGGTGTCATCGATGGTGGTCACGGAGATTCCCCTTTGGATCGTCGGCAAAGTGCGGCAGATCGCGATTCTTGGCCATGTGATTCCGGGCTACAGGCATCGATCATATCGGCATGGCGGACCGCATCCCCCCGCACGCCTACCTCGTTACGAGCGCCGTCTTCCACTACCTGGGCCCGGCCTTTGCCGTGCTGCTGTTCACGCGCATCGACGTGCTCGGCGTGGCTTGGCTGCGAATCGCCGCCGCGGCGCTCGTGCTCGGCCTCTGGCGACGTCCCGTGCTGCCGCGCGAGGGGCGCGGCCTCGTCCTCGCCTGGGGTGCGGTGCTCGCGGTCATGAACTGCTGCTTCTACCTGGCGCTTGACCGGCTGCCGCTGGCGACCGTCGCGTCGATCGAGTTCCTCCCCGTCGTCGCACTGGCCGCGCTCGGTGCGCGCACTCCACGCAACGCCGCGGCGCTGGCGTTCGCGGTCGCCGGCGTCGTCTGTGTAACGGGCTTCCAGGTCGCCGGCGACGACGCGCTCGGCCTCGCGTTCGCCGCACTGAACGCCGCCGGCTTCGCGGCGTACATCGTGCTCGGCCATCGCGTCGCCGCCGGCAGCGGCATCGACGGGCTGGCGCTGGCGATGCTCGTGGCGTGCGTCGTCGTGACGCCCGCGACGGCGTGGGCTGCGCTCCCGGCATTGACCGATCCCGTCGCGCTCTGCGCCGGCATCGGCGTGGGCCTGTGCTCGTCAGTGATCCCCTACGTCGCCGACCAGCTCGCGATGGCGCAGGTGCCGCGCGCGACGTACGCGCTGATGGTCGCGCTGCTGCCCGCGACCGCGGCGATCATCGGCGTCGTCGTGCTGGCACAGACGCCGAGCGCGCGCGAGGCCGCCGGTGTCCTGCTCGTCGTCGTCGGCGTCGGCCTGCATCAGCGCAGCTCGTCCTCGTCTGCCATGTCCAGCAGCCCGAGGGTGCGCGGCGCGCTGTCGCCCTCGACGAGCACCGCGCCGCCGGGCCAGTAGGGCTGGGGCGGGCGGGCGCCCGCAAGCAGCAGCGGCTCGTAGACCCAGCAGCCGGTGTTCAGCAGCGCGCGCCGCCCGTCGCCGGGTGCCCACTCGGCGCGGTCGTCCTCCCAGCGCGGCCCCATCCGGTGCAGGTGCCCGAAGATCACGTGGTCGGCGCGCACGTGCAGGCGCTGGGCGACCTCGGCCATCGCCGGCAGCCCGCGACGGCGGAACTGCAGCCCGATCGCACCAGCCGACAGCGGCGCGAGCCGCTCGGTCAGCAGCGCGGCCGCCAGCGGCAGCATCGCCGTGGTCGCGCTGCGCGCAAGCCCGGCAGCGCGGTCCAGCGGCTCGCCGATCGACTCGGGCAGGCTTGTGGCGAGGATGCCCGACAGCGCCGCGAGGCTCGCGCCCGACGCGTCCTCGTAGTGCCACGCGGTCGCGCCGCGCTCGGGCACGGGCGGCGTGATGCGGCGGCGGCGATCGCGCACCAGGTGACGGTCGAGGTAGTGCCCGTGCGTCGCCCAGACGCGATCACCGACCCAGACGCCGGGATAGCGGACCTGGACGCGCGCCGGTGCGAGCATCGCGCTGAGCTGCTTGAGCCACTCCCCGCTTGAGACCGGGACGCGGGTGGCGAGGCCGAGCGAGCGCCCGTCGAGGCGGCGCTTGCGCAGCCACGGACGCACGAGCAGGTGGTCGTGGTTGCCCGGGACGACGACGACCTCGCGCCCGTGACCGAGCGTCGCGCCGATCTCGGAGAGCACGGGTCCGGCGAGCCGCATCGCGACGCGCGGGCGGCCCTCGAGCATCTCGACGACGTCGCCGAGCAGCACGAGCCGGTCGACGCGCTCGAGCGCGCGCAGCAGCGCCTGCAGGGCGACCGGCCGGCGCAGCACGTCGCGCCCCAGGCGCGAGCCGAGGTGCAGGTCGCTGATGACGAGCGTGCGCAGAGCGCGCAGGCTAGCGCCGCGGCCCTCGCGGGCCGCGGCGCTCATGCCCTCAGCGTGCGCGCTTGGCAGCCCGCCGCATCGCGGCGGCCTGCTTGCGCGTCAGCACCTTCACCGCTCGGAAGCGCTTGGCCGTCTTCGCCGCCGGCGCCGTCGGTGAGATCACCTGCTGGAGACCGAGTTCCGGTCCTGCGGAGCTGCTCACGGCGCCACCCTGCAAGAGCAGCGAGCGCGCCCCCGCCACGGTCCCGGCGGGGAACGTGACCTCGGCGACGGTCTTGCCGGCGCTCGTCGCACCGGTGCCCGACACGTTGATCGCGCCCGCCGCGATCTGCGAACCCTGATCGTCGATCAGCTTGAACTTCGTCGTGTCAGCAGCGGTCCAGCGCTGGTCGAAGAGCACGCGCACGATGTCCGTCGCGTTGTCGAACGTCACGGTCAGCGCCTCAGACGCCGAGGTGAAGCCGGTTGAGAACGCGCCGGTGTTGCCACCGGCCGGGAGGCCAGCGGCCGTGCTCAGCCCGCCTGCGCCCATCACGGCGCCGGCGATCACCGCGCCGTCGATCGTGTGCTCGTGCAGGAGCAGGATGCCCGGGGCGAAGCCCGTCAGGCGCACCGTGTTGCCGACGCCCGCACCGCCAAGGATCGACACCGTCGAGCCGCCGGGGTTGAATTGGCCGCCCTGGGAGAAGCCAACTCTGAACGCCGCCGCCGTCCCGGGGATCGCGGTCAGCACCTGGTCGAACTGGTAGTCGATGAAGCTGCCGTCAGCGGCGAGCGTCACCGCGACGAGGTCGGGACGATCGGTGAAGCCACCGCTGCCCGGTCGCGTCGCCGACCGCAGGTCGCTCTGGTTGCTGCCGGACTTGCTGACGACCGCATCCTTGAGGACATACGCGCGGACAGCGTTGCTGATGTTCAGCGCACCGGCCGTCGGCGGGAAGCTCACGCGCAGCGTCAGCCCGTCTGCCGAGAGCGCGCGGTTGGCCGCGCCGGGGAGGCTGTCGACGGTCGCGCCGGTGCCGACGTTGTAGACGAACGTGGGGCCGAGCAGGCCGATGGCGGTGATCCCGCCGATGCGCTGATCGAACGTGTAGTCGATCGTCGACGCCGCGTTGTTGACGCTGATCGCGACGAGGTCCGGGTTGATCCCGAACCCGCGCGTGCCGTTGTTGTTCTTCGAGCCGATCAGCGCGGTCGAGTCGGATATGTTGCCGAAGCCGTTGGTCGCCACGGCTGACGTGCCGCCGTCAGGCGCCGTGCCGGCGGAACCGTCCACGGAGACGTGCGTGAACGACGTCGCGTCGGAGTTGGGGAAGACGGCGTCGGCGCAGTTGCTCGTGCTGCGCGTCGCCGACACCGCGGTGATCTGCGGCGATGCGCCGAGCGTGTAGTACGCGCCGATGCGGAACCTCACGGCCTGCGGCAGCGAGGCGATCGCCTTGCTGAAGCAGACGCGGACGGTCGTCGTGTCGTCGACGGCGTTCGTCGACTGCACGGTCGCGCTGCGCAGGTCGGGCCGCAGGCTGGTCGTCAGCGCGTTCGCGCCTCCGAGAGCGGCGTTGGCGCCGGAGGGCAGCAGCACGAGTGCGGCAGCGACCCCTCCGGCCAGTGTGAGGACACGACGACGTGTGACAGACATGCGCGCGAGCCTACAGCGCTCAAGGGCTAGGTTTACGCCATGGCCTCGACCGAACAGGAGACGGAGACGACCCAGGTGCACGGCGGGCGGCTCGTCGCCCGCAGGCTGAAGGCGCACGGCGTGACGAAGCTGTTCACGCTCTCCGGCGGCCACCTCTTCTCGATCTTCGACGGCTGCCGCGCCGAGGGCATCGACATCGTCGACGTGCGCCACGAGCAGACCGCGACGTTCGCCGCCGAGGGCTGGGCGAAGGTCACGCGCGAGCTCGGCGTCGCCGCGCTGACGGCCGGCCCGGGCGTCACCAACGGCATGTCGGCGATCGCCTCCGCGCAGCAGAACCACTCGCCGATCCTCGTCCTCGGCGGCCGCGCGCCGGCGTTTCGCTGGGGCCAGGGCTCACTGCAGGAGCTCGACCACATCCCATTCGTCGCGCCGCTGACGAAGTTCGCCGCCACGCCGAACTCGACTGCGGAGATCCCCGACCTCGTCGACGACGCGATCGCGGCCGCGCTGGCGCCGCACTCGGGTCCGGCGTTCGTCGACTTCCCACTTGACCACGTGTTCATGGAGGCCGAGGAGACCGCCACCGAACCCGCCGCACCCGCTGCGACCGAGGCCGACGGCAGCGCGCTCGAGCGCGCAAGCGCGCTGCTGGCCCAGGCTGAGCGCCCGGTGATCATGGCGGGCACGAACCTCTACTGGGGTCACGGCGAGCAGGCCCTGCTCGAGCTCGCGCAGGCGCGCGGGATCCCGGTGTTCCTCAACGGCCTGGCACGCGGCTGCGTCCCGGCCGACCACGAGCTGTTCTTCTCCCGCGCGCGCGGCGACGGGCTCAAGGGCGCCGACGTCGCGATCGTCGTCGGCGTGCCGATGGACTTCCGCCTCGGCTTCGGCGCCTCTTTCGGCGATGACACCGAGATCATCGTCGTCGACCGCGCCGAGCCGCTGCGCGAGCACCCGCGCGCCGTCGGTGCCGAGTGCTACGGCGACATCTCGCGCACGCTCGCGGCGCTGGGCGGCGCCGAGGGCCCGGACACCACGGCGTGGGTCGCCCACCTGCGCGAGCAGGAGACCGTCAAGCGCGGCGCCGAGGACGCCGAGCGCAACGACGACCGCTCCCCGCTGCATCCGATGCGGCTGTACAAGGAGCTGGGCGAGGTCCTCGACCGCAACGCGATCGTGATCGGCGACGGCGGCGACTTCGTCTCCTACGCCGGCCGCGTGATCGACTCCTTCGAGCCCGGTTGCTGGCTTGACCCCGGGCCGTTCGGGTGCCTGGGCTCCGGCGTCGGCTACGCGCTGGCGGCCAAGCTCGCGCATCCCGATCGCCAGGTCGTGCTGCTGCTGGGCGACGGCGCCTTCGGATTCGCCGGGATGGACTTCGACACGCTCGCGCGCCATGGCGTCGACGTCGTCGGCGTGATGGGCAACAACGGCATCTGGGCGCTCGAGAAGCACCCGATGGAGTTCCTCTACGGCTACTCCGTCGCCGCCGACCTGCGTCCCGAGACGCGCTATGACCAGGTCATCGAGGCGCTCGGCGGCCACGGCGAGCTCGTCCGCGCGCCGGCCGAGCTCAAGCCGGCGCTGGCCCGCGCCTTCGAGGCCGGCAAGCCGGCGCTCGTCAACGTGCTCACCGACCCGACCGTCGTCTACCCGCGCAAGTCGAACCTCGCCTGAGCGAGCTCCTCGACATCTACGACGCGGCCGGCGAGCACATCGGCGTCAAGCCGCGCGACGAGGTCCACCGCGACGGCGACTGGCATCGCGCCTTCCACCTCTGGGTCCGCTCCGGCGACGGCTGGCTGTTCCAGCGCCGCGCACACGACAAGGAGGACTTCCCCGGGATGCTCGACGCGACGGCCGCGGGCCACCTCACCGCGGGCGAGTCGGTCGCCGACGGCATGCGCGAGGTCGAGGAGGAGCTCGGCGTCTCCTGGCCGATGGACGCGCTCACCGACCTCGGCGTCCACCGCGTCGACGAAGGCAGCAACCGCGAGCTCCAGCACGTCTTCAGCGTCCGCGACGATCGCCCGCTGCGGCAGTGGACGGCGTTCGCGCGCGACGAGGTCGCCGGTCTCGTGCTGATCACGCCGGCGGGCGCGACCGAGTGGGACGGCGAGCGCGAACGGGCCGTGGAGATCGACCCCGACGAGATCGTCCCCGCGCCGTATCTCGGCGCGCTCGGCATCATGTGACCACGATGGACGACGGCTACGGCTCCGGCCCGCATCCAGTCTGGCTCGACACCGACTGGTCTGCGCACCTGAAGTGGGTGACGGTCGGCGGGCGTCCCGTCAACGTGCTCGACATCGGCAGCGGGCCGGCGATCGTCTTCATCCACGGCATCACCGCCTGCTGGCAGCACTGGCTGGAGCAGATCCCGGCGTTCATGGCCGACCACCGCGTGATCGCGATCGACCTCCCCGGGATGGGGCGCAGCCCGATGCCCGACGGCGACATCTCGATGACGAACTACGCGGCCGCCGTCGAGGCCGTCTGCGCGCAGCTGGACACCGGCCCGGCGTGCGTCGTCGGCAACTCCCTCGGCGGCTTCGTCGCGACCGAGCTCGCGATCCGCTCGCCCGACCGCGTCGAGCGCCTCGTGCTCGTCGCCGCCGCAGGCATGTCATCGCACTACATCGGCCTGCCGACCGAGTTCATCCGCCACCCCGGACCGGCGGCGGCGGGACGCGTGCTGTTCGGGATGCTCGGCCTGCCAAACCGCGAGGCGCGCCTGCTCGCGTCACGCCCGCGGGGGCGGCGCGCCGCGCTGGGCTTCGTCTGCCGTCACCCCGAGCGCCTGCACCCCGCGCTCGTCTACGAGATCCTGCGCGCGGCCGGCGCGCCGGCCACCGCGGCCGCGTCCGTCGATCTCGCGACCTACGACTTCAAGGACCGCGTCCCCGGGATCGCCTGCCCGACGCTGATCGTGTGGGGCGACCGCGACTACTTCGTGCCGCTGCGCTCGGCCCAGACCTACGCCGACGCGATCGACGACGCCGCGACGGTCGTCTACGACGACACCGGGCACCTGCCGATGCTCGAGCGCCCCGGCCGCTTCAACGCCGACCTCGCGGCGTTCCTAGCGAGCGGGAGCCGATCCGGGGAAGCGCAGCGTGCCGTCGCCGCCGACGGTGACGCCGGCGGCGCCGAAGTCCGCGCGTGAGAGCTCGGAGACGAGCGTGCCCGCCGCACCCGAGGTGTCGACGCGCGGGATCCCCTCGGCGTTGAGCGCCAGCGACTCCAGGCGCCCAGCGATCAGCTCGCCCTTCGAGGACAGCGTGACCCGCACGATGCCGCTGCGCGCGAGCACGCCGCCGGTCGCGAAGTTCTTGTAGCCGGCGAGGTTGCCGAGCGAGTAGGCGATCAGGCGCTTGTGGTAGCGCTCGAGGCCGCGCAGCACGTGCGGGCCGGAGCCCACCACGAGGTCGGCGCCGCCGTCGATCGCCGCACGCGCGAAGGCGCGCAGGTCCCCGCGGTCCTCGCCGAGGTAGTGCTCGCGCCCGCGCGGCGTGTGGGTGCGATCCGAGCCCTCCGCGCCGCCGTGGAAGAACGCGACGACGATGTTCGCGCGCTTTGCCGCCTCACGGCAGAGCGCGCGCACCTGCGCATGGTCGTTGAGCGGCGCGCTCCAGGAGTACGACGCGAAGCCCACGAACGCCACCCGCGCGCCCGGCACCTCGAGCACGGCGATCTCGCCCGGCCGTCCCGTGACCTCGACGCGCGTTGCGCGCAGCGCGCGCACCGTCTGCCCCATGCCCGTCGCGCCGAAGTCGAAGGCGTGGTTGTTGGCGAGGTTGGCGACGTCGACACCCGCGCGGCGCAGCGCGCCCGCGTTCTTCGCCGGCGCCCGGAACGCAAAGCACCTGTCTCCGGCGCCCGCCCCGCACTTCGAGGCGCCGCCGCTGCCGAACGTCCCCTCGACGTTCACCGCCGAGAGATCGGCGGCGCGCAGCAGCCGCGCGACGCTCTCCAGCGCCGCGAAGCCGTTGTCGGGCGGGTTGCCGTAGGACGAGCCGAGCGTCGTGTCCCCGCCCCAGGCGATCGTGACCGGCCGCCCCGGCGGCAGCTCGGCGGCAACCGCGGTCTCGCGCCCGGCGCCCTCGAGCATGCCCGCGAGCGTGCAGACGACCGCCAGCAGCGCGAACGCCGCCAGCGGGCCGCGGCCGAGAATCCCTGAATCGCGCCACCACCGCACCGTGCGGTGGTGTTCGGCGCCGGAGCGCGGTCCCCTACAGGTCGGCCGAGTGCGCGGCGCCGGCTTCCAGCCAGTACAGCTTGTGCGCGGTCACCGCGATGTCGGTGAGGTCGAACGCGCTGCGCGCCGCGATCAGCTCCGGCGTCGCGTTGAACGGGCGGCGCAGGTGCAGCTCGGCGCGCCGCACGCCGCTGCCGGAGAGCTGCCCGACCCAGGCCAGCGCGCCGGTCCGCGAGAGCGCGAGCTCGGACACCGTCACCGAGCTCTCGTCGAGATTGACGCTGCCACCGGTGAACGCCGTCGCGCCGATGATGTCGCGCATCGTGCGCAGGTCGAACAGCACGATCGTCGAGCTGCCGCTGACGAGGTCGCAGCTGATCCGCGTGACGGCGACGTAGCGCCCCGTCGCGGCGATCGGCCCGACGTCGCCGCCGTTCATGCAGTCGCCGTCGACGGCCAGTCGCAGCGTCGTGCGGCTGCCGTTGCGACAGCCACGCAGCACCGCCTCGCCCTTGCCCGACGTGTCGCGGAAGACCCGCCCGACGTTCGTCGCGGCAAGCGTCCTGCCGGCGCGCTGCTCGCACAGGCGCGGCGCGGCCTGTGCGGGAGCAGCGGCGACGGCGCCGAGGACGAGGGTGAGCGAGAGGACGATCAGAGCGCGCATCAGCAGGCTGCAACGCTGTCAGCTACCGAGACTTGCGTGCGATGCAGCACGACCTTGCCTCTTACGCCACCCTTCAGAGGACCCTTATGGACGCCAAAGACTTCGTTGCAACCGTGCACACATGACGTCACCCCGTCACCTCTGGTCCGGCCGCTGGCAGGAGGAGTCCGACGCCGCGCGCGCGGCCGCCCCCGCCGAGAGCGAGCTCGCGCCCGGCGCCGAGGACGCGGACACCCAGGTCCACGACACCGCCGCGGTCCCGGCCTCACCGCCGCCGACCACACGCCAGGACGCGCGCACGCCGCCAAGCGGCGGCGCCCGGCGCCCGCTGCGCCCGGTCGCGATCCTGCTCGCCGGGCTGGTGCTGATCGCCGGCGGCGCCTTCGCGGTCGACGCGCTGCGCGACGACAACGGTACGCAGAGCACCTCCGCCGAGCGCCTGCCCGCGTCGACGACGCCGGCGCCCGCGCCCAAGCAGGCCAACGCCCAAGGCGTCGCCGCGTCCGCCAGCCCCTCGGTCGCATCCGTGCGCACGTCCAGCGGCCAGGGCACCGGCTTTCTCGTGAAGGACAACCGCACGCTCGTCACCAACGCACACGTCGTCGACGGCGCCTCGACCGTCACGGTCCGCTTCGGCTCGTCCGGCCAGGCGCTCAACGGGCGCGTCACCGGCAGCGATCCCTCCTCCGACCTCGCGGTGATCAAGCTCCTCGACACGCCGCCGAAGGACGCCAAGCCACTGACCCTCGCGGATTCCGACAAGCTCGCCGTCGGCCAGGAGGTCGTCGCCATCGGCAACCCGTTCGGGCTTGCCGGCAGCGTCACCGACGGCGTGATCTCCGGCCTCGGCCGCCCGATCCAGGCGCCCAACAACTACACGATCGAGGGCGCGATCCAGACGGACGCGGCGATCAACCACGGCAACTCCGGCGGCCCGCTGCTCGACCTCGGCGGCCGCGTCGTCGGCGTCAACTCGCAGATCGAGACGGGCGGCGCGTCCAGCGGCAACGTCGGCATCGGCTTCGCGGTCCCCTCCAACACGGTGGCGCGCGTCGTCCCGGTGATCGCCGAGGGCAAGGAGTTCGAGCACGCGTGGCTCGGCATCTCCGGTCCCGCCGCGACGACCGGCGGCGAGGCGCCGGCGCGGATCGAGAGCGTCTTCGCCGGCGGCCCCGCCGGTGCCGCCGGCCTGCGTGTCGGCGACACGATCACCGCGATCGACGGCAAGTCCGTCAGCCAGTTCGGCGACGTCTCCCGCGCGATCCAGGATTCCAAGCCGGGCGACAAGGTCGACGTGAGGGTCAGCCGCGGCGGCGCCGAGACGACCGTCGAGGTGACGCTCGGCACGAGGCCCGCGACGACGCCGTGAGCTTCGGCGCGCCCGCAATCCTCGCCGCGCTGGTCCTGCTGCCGCTGCTGACCGCGTGGTACGTCAGCCATCAGCGCGCGCGGCGCCGCGCTCAGCAGGCGTTCGTCACCGCGCCGATGTTCGCGTCGGTCGCACCGCGGCGCAGCGGCTGGCGCCGCCACGTGCCGCTGTCGATCCTGCTGCTGGCGACGGGCGTGCTCGTCGTCGCCGCGGCAAAGCCCCAGCGCACCGTCGCGGTCGCCGCGGAGCGCGCGTCGATCATGCTCGTCACCGACGTCTCGGGCTCGATGCTCGCCACCGACGTCGCGCCCAACCGCCTGGCGGCCGCGCGCGCCGCGGCGAAGGCGTTCGTCGACAAGGTCCCCAAGCGCGTGAACGTCGGCGTCATGGCCTTCAACCAGGCGCCGCAGATGCTGCAGTCGCCGACGACCGATCGCGCCGCGATCAACGGCGCGATCGACCTGATGCGCCCCAGCGGCACGACCGCGACCGGCGAGGCGATCCAGGCCGCGACGCAGACGCTGACGACGCGCACCGGCTCGGCGGGCAAGCGCCCGCCGGGGGCGATCGTGCTGCTGTCCGACGGCGCCTCGCGGCGCGGCGTCGATCCGCTCGAGGCCGCGCGCGCCGCCGGCCAGGCGAAGATCCCCGTCTACACCGTCGCGCTCGGCACCCAGGGCGGGACGATCACGACGCCCGGGACCAACGGCGCCCCGCCGACCGTCCGGCCCGTCCCGCCCGACGTCGAGTCGCTGAAGGCGATCTCCGACGCCAGCGGCGGCGAGTCGTTCGCGGCCGGCGACGCCGACCGCCTCAGCCGCGTGTACGAGCGGCTGGGCTCACAGCTGGGCCGCAAGAAGGAAAAGCGTGAGGTCACGAGCACGGTCGCCGGCGGCGGGCTGGCGCTGCTGCTGCTCGGCTCCTCGCTGTCGCTGACGTTGCTTGGCCGCCCGATCTAGGAGACACCCGCATGACCGACGAACCGACACTCATCCCCGCCCACCCAGACGACGCCCGCGAGGCGCTGCAGGAGGCGCTGCACGAGATCAAGCGCGTCATCGTGGGCCAGGACGCGATGCTCGAGCGCCTGCTCGTCGCGCTGCTGGCCAACGGGCACGTGCTGCTGGAGGGCGTCCCGGGCCTGGCCAAGACGCTGACCGTCAAGACCGCCGCTGAGGTCCTCGGCGGGACGTTCAGCCGGATCCAGTTCACGCCGGACCTCGTGCCGTCCGACCTCGTCGGGACGCGCGTCTACCGGCCCCAGAACGGGACCTTCGACGTCGAGCTCGGCCCGGTCTTCGCGAACTTCCTGCTCGCCGACGAGATCAACCGCGCGCCGGCGAAGGTCCAGTCCGCGCTGCTCGAGGTGATGCAGGAGCGCCAGGTGACGATCGCCGGGACGACCCACCACGTCCCGCGCCCGTTCATCGTCCTTGCGACGCAGAACCCGATCGAGTCCGAGGGCACCTACCCGCTGCCCGAGGCACAGGTCGACCGCTTCCTGATGAAGATCCTCGTCGACTACCCGTCGCCGGGCGAGGAGGCCGCCGTCGTCGGGCGCTCGCTGGGCGCAGCGGCCGCGGTGCGCGAGCTGCTGAGCCTGCCCGACCTCGAGCGTCACGCCGCCTCGGCGGAGTCGGTGCTCGTCGACCGCGAGGTCATCGAGTACGCCGTGACGATCGCCGATGCCACCCGGCGCCCCGGCCGCCACGGGCTCCAGGACCTCGAGCGCCTCGTCGAGTACGGCTCGTCGCCGCGCGGGCCGATCGGCCTCGTGCAGAGCGCGCGCGTGCTGGCGCTGCTGCGCGGGCGCCACCACGTCACGGCCGACGACGTGCGCGACCTCGCACCCGACGTGCTGCGCCACCGCATCGTGCTGTCCTACGACGCGCTCAGCGAGGGCATCAGCTCCGACAACGTGCTCGAGCGTGTGATCGGCGCCGTCAGCGCGCCGCAGACCGACCACATCAAGAACCCGCGGCGGCGCTCCAGCGCGGCGTGACCGAGCTCGTCGAACCCGCTGCCCGTCAGGGGCCCGGCCCGATGCCGCGGCCGCTGCTCGACGCACTCGACGTGGTGCTGTCGCGCCGCGTCACGCGCACGCTGCCCGGGGAGCGCCGCGCGCCCGGCGTCGGCGCGGGGACCGAGCTCGCCCAGATCCGCCCGTACACGATCGGTGACGACACGCGCCACCTCGATCCGTCGGCCACGGCCCGCACCGGTGAGCCGCACGTGCGCCTGCACGTCCCCGAGCGCACGCTGACGACCTGGGTCGTGCTCGACGTGTCTCCGTCGATGGCGTTCGGCACGTCGGACCGCCTGAAGGCCGACGTCGCCGAGGGCGCGGCGCTCGCCGTCGGCCGCCTGGCCGTGCGCCGCGCCGGCTCCGTCGGGCTCGTGCGCTTCGGCGACGGCGAGGTGCGCCTGTCGCCGCCGCGCGGCGCGAAAGCCGGGACGGTCGCGCTGCGACGCTCGCTGCTGGACGGCGTCGTCGCCGACGGCGAGGGCGACCCACATGCGCTGGCCGAGGCCCTCTCGCGCCTGGGCAAGGTCGTGCGCGGCAACGGGCTGATCGTCGTCATCTCCGACTTCCGCGACCACGAGGGCTGGGCGTCGCCGCTGGGCGCGCTGCGCGCGCGCCACTCGGTGCTGGCGATCGAGGTCCACGACCCGCGCGAGCGCGCGATCCCGAACGTCGGCGTGCTCGCCGTCGTCGACCCCGAGAGCGGCCGGCTGGTCCAGGTCAACACGGCGCGCAAGCGCGTGCGCGAGCGCTTCGAGGCGCTCGAGGCGGAGCGCCGTGAGAAGGTCCACCGTGAGCTGCGGCGCCTGCGCGTCGACCACGTGACGCTGTCCACCGAGGGCGAGTGGCTCGCCGAGCTGGGCCGGCGCCTGCGATGAGCTTCTCCTCCCCCGTCTGGTTTCTCGCGCTGCTCGTGATCCCGCTGCTGCTGGCCGCGACCGGCGCAGCGCGGGCGCGGGCCCGCAAGACCGCGATCCGATTTCCCGCCGCCGCGACGCTCGCCGCCGCGGGCGGGGACCGCGACCTCACCCGCTACGCCGCGGGTGGTCTCGCACTGCTGGCGCTCTGCGCGCTGTGCTTCGCGCTGGCCAAGCCGAGCCGCACCGTGCGCGTCGCGATCGAGCAGGCATCGATCGTGCTCGTGACCGACCACTCGGGCTCGATGGCGGCGACCGACGTCGACCCGTCGCGGATGGGCGCCGCGCAGGCGGCCGCACACAAGTTCATCGACAAGCTCCCCAGCCAGGTCAAGGTCGGCGCCGTCGGCTTCTCCGACAGCCCCGACATGGTGCAGGCGCCGACGACGGAGCACGACCTCGCGCACGCGACGATCGACAACCAGGAGGCGTCGGGCGGCACGGCGCTCGGCGACGCGCTGGAGACGGCGGTCAGCCTGCTCGCGCGCGGCAGCGCCAAGCACCCGCCCGCCGCGGTCGTCCTGCTGTCCGACGGCAAGGCGACAACCGGCGTCGATCCGATCATCGCCGCCGAGCACGCGCGCGACTTGAAGGTGCCCGTCTACACCGTCGCGCTGGGTGAGAGCGACACGACGATCCCCGATCCCTCGAACCCGTTCGGCGGGCGCCTGGCGGTGCCGCCCGACCGCGAGACGCTCGCGCGGGTGGCGGAGGTCACCGGCGCGCGTGCATTCGAGACCGGCGACGCCGGCGACCTCAACTCGATCTACGAGAAGCTCGGCTCCCAGCTCGGCTCGCGGCCCAAGCAGCAGGAGATCTCCTCCTCGTTTGCGATCGCCGGGCTGATCCTGCTCGTCGCGGCGGGCATGACGTCAGCGCTGACGACTGGCCGGCTGCCTTAAGCCGCTTCTTACGCGCGCCTGGTCTCATCAGGCTCCATGACTTCTCTCAGGAAGCGGGTCACGGTCGGACTGCTCGGCGCCGCGGTCGTCGCCGGCGGCGGGATCGCCTACGCGGCGACGCAGTCCTCAGATCCACGTGACGCGTACCTCAACGACGTCGCCAAGCGCCTGAACGTCACGCCCGAGAAGCTGCGTGAGGCGATGAAGGGCGCGTCGCTCGACCGGGTCGAGCAGGCCGTCAAGGACGGCAAGCTCACGCGCGAGCAGGCCGACGCGGTCAGGAAGAAGATCGAGGCGGGTGGGGGTGTCGGCCCGATCGCCGGTCCGGGCTTCTTCGGTCGTGAGCGCAGGATGCACGGCGGCCCCGGCCCGCACTTCGGCTTCAAGCCGTTCGGCGCCGAGCTCGACGCCGTCGCCGGCTACCTCGGCCTATCGGTCGCAGACCTGCGCAGGCAGATCGCCGGCGGCAAGTCGCTCGCCGACGTCGCGAAGGCGCAGAACAAGGACGTCGACGGCCTGAAGAAGGTCATCACCGACGCGGCGCGCAAGCACCTGAACGAGGCCGTCAAGGACGGCAACCTCACCCAGGAGCAGGCCGACGAGATCGCCAAGGAGCTCGCCGACCATGTCGATGACATGGTCACCCTCGCGCCGCCGAGGTTCCGCGGCTTCAAGGGCGGCCCCGGTTTCAAGGGCGGCCCCCGACCCGGACCCGGCTTCGGGCTCGGCCCGATCGGCTTGCGCACCGATATCGCGGCGGTCGCGAAGTACCTCGGCCTGTCGCGCGCCGATCTGCGCAAGCAGATCGCCGACGGCAAGTCGCTCGCCGACATCGCCAAGGCGCAGAACAAGGACGTCGGCGGGCTGAAGAAGCTGCTCACCGACACCATCCGCAAGCGCTTCGGCGACGACGCCGCCGACAAGCTGAGCGCACACCTCGACGCCCTGCTGGAGCTGTCGCTGCCGAAGGGCCTGCGGCTACATCCCTAGCGGTGGACGAGGGCTAGGGCCTGACCTCGAGCACGAGGTTGAACGGCGTCTCGGCCGCGCGGCGCACGTGGCTGAAGCCGCCCTGGTTCAGGACCTCGGTCAGCCGTGCCTCGCCCGCCTGGGCGCCGAGCGCGAGGCCGACCTCCTGGCTCAGCGACGCCGGCGTGCAGAGCATCGTCGAGCCGCCGTAGAAGACCCGGCCGACGGGGTTGAGGTTGCTCTCGACCGTGTCGCCGGCGTTCGGCTCGACGACCAGCCAGGTGCCGTCCGGGGCGAGCTGCGAGCGCACGTGCTTCGCGGCGCCGACGGGATCGCCCATGTCGTGCAGCGCGTCGAACACGCACACGAGGTCATAGGGCCCGCCGCTGAAGCCGGCGGCCGACGCGACGTCGAAGGTCACGCGGTCGGCGACGCCGGCACTCTCGGCGGCGCGCCGGGCGGCCTCGATCGAGCCCTCGTGATAGTCCGAGCCGACGAAGGTCGACTGCGGGAAGGCCTGCGCCATGAGGATCGTCGAGACCCCGTGTCCGCAGCCGATGTCGGCGACGCGCGCGCCGGCGTCGAGCTTCTCCACGACGCCCGTCAGCGCGGGCAGCCACTCGGCGACGAGATGCGCGTTATAGCCGGGACGGAAGAACCGTTCGGTGCCCTCGAAGAGGTCATGGTCGTGCTCGTGCCAGCCCATGCCCTCGCCGGAACGGAAGCGCTCGGTGATCTGCGGCTCGCCCTTGATCATCGACGCGAGCAGCTGAAACGCGCCCGGGATGAAGACGGGGCTGTCGTCGACGGCGAGCGCCAGCGCCTGCTCGGGCGGCAGCGTGAACGCGCCGGTCGACGGCTCGTAGGTGACGTAGCCGCTGGCGGCCTGCTGGCAGAGCCACTCGCGCAGGTAGCGCTCGCGACATCCCGTGCGCTCGGCCAGTTGCGCGGGCGTGACGGGCTGCGAGTCCGCCATCGCCTTGTACAAGCCGAGCTTGTCCCCGATCAGCACCAGCGGCGCCGTGACGGCGGCGCCCATGTCCTGCACGAACTGGCCCATGAAGGCCTCGAGCTTGCCCTCGTCGATGGACGGTGTGGTTGCCATGGCGGCACCCCTTTCGGTTTGGTGATCCCCCTGGCGCTGCTGTCCGCGACCGTAGCCCGCTGTTACAGGCGCGTCAAAGCTGCTTGAAGCGGTCGGCGCCGTAGCCCTGCTCCTCGTCGGCGATCATCAGCGAGCGGTCGACGAACACCGACACCGGGAACCCGCGCTTGGCGTCGTAGCGGACGTCGAGGTTCACGACCTTGTCGTCGATCGCGCGCTGGACGATCCGAAACAGCCGCGGGACGGTCGCGACGTCGCGAACCTCGTCGGCGGCCTTGACGATCCTGCCTCCACGCACCACGACCGTGCGGGGCTTCGTGTACTGCGGCGGGCAGAAGCACTGGTGGCGCACCCGCATCTGGTAGCTGCGCGGGCCCTTGGCCTTCCACTTGGCGCGCGCGGCGTCGAGCGCCTTCTGAGCGCTGCCGTCGAGGATCGCGACATCGGTCTGCGGTCCCTGCTGTGCCCCGGCGGGCACGGCCGCCAGCGTCGCGATCGCCAGGCCGACAGCCACGTGTCCACGCATGCGCGGACAATGGCAGACTGCGGCGGCGATGCTCACGCTTCCAAACTTCCGCCGCCTCGCGATCGTCGAGGCGACGAGCTTCCTGCTGCTGCTCATCGCCTCCGTCGTCAAGCGCACCGCCGAGGAGTCCGTCGGTGTCCAGGTCCTCGGCCCGATCCACGGCGCGCTGTTCCTCGGCTACGTCTACGTCGCGCTGCAGATCCGCGCGACCCAGGGCTGGGACACGCGCACGACGGTCCTGATCCTGCTGGGCGCGGTGCTCCCGTTCGGCGGCTACGTCGTCGACCGGCGGCTCGCGGAGGCACCGGTCTCCGCGTAACCGGTCTTCACCAGCCGCTTGCGCGCGGCGTCGGTCAGCGTCTTGTAGCGCTCGCGCTTGGCGTCCCAGACGAAGGTCCCCGCGCCCGCCTCGGGGATGCCCTGCTTGCGCAGATCGCCGACCTGCGGGCGATACCAGGTGGTCACCGGGATGTCGTCGACGACGCGGACGATCCGCGGGCGCTGGGCCTCGGGCACCGCGAGCACCGCCCGCGTGATGTCCTTGGGCTTGAGCGTGGCGACGCCGGGCTGGACGCTGACGGCGGCGACGACGACCTCGTCGCCGGTGTCGACCGCCACGCCGTAGCAGACGGCCAGATCGGCGCCCTCGATGTGCGCGAGCTCGGCGCGGACGGGCCCGATCGGCACGCGCCCGTCGGCGGTGCGCACGAGCGCGGAGACCGGGTCGACGAGCCAGAAGTCACCGTCGCCGTCGCGCATGAACAGGTCGCCAGTCGGCACCCAGGCGTCATCGCGCTCGAAGACGCCGCGCAGCGCGAGGTCTGAGATCCCCATCTCGGGGTCGTCGCGCGACAGCAGCATCCCGGCCTGGCCGCGGCTGACGCGCTTGGCGAAGCCGTCGGAGACCGTCCGCAGCCGGCCGGCCTCGATGTCCCAGTCGGCGATCCGCACCTCCGCGCTGCCGGGCAGCGGCCGGCCCATCGCGCCGGGCTTGGCCGCGGTCACGTTGATCAGGATCGCCTCACCCTGGGTCGAGGCGTACATCTCGAGCACCTGCGCCGGCGCGAAGCGCTCGGAGACGCGCTCCCAGAGCCCGCCCGGCATGCCCGAGCCGACGAACAGCCGCACCGGGTGGTGGCGCTCGCCGCCCTGCGCGGGTGCGTTGGCCAGCTCGCGCAGCATCGTCCACGTGTAGGAGGAGACGGTGACGCCGTAGCGGCGGACCTCCTCCCAGAACGTCGACGGATCGAAACGCCGCGCCATCGCGATCCGCGAGCCACCGGCGACCGCGCCGCCGACGGACATCAGCAGCGCGCTGGGGTGGTACGGCGGCGCGACGCAGTAGACCGTGTCGCCGTCGGTGAGCGCCGCGGCCGACGCGGTGCCGAACGCCGACAGCGCCCAGCGGCGGTTGGTGATGCGGTTGACGCGGATGCGGTCGCCCTCGCCGGTGAAAAGCACGAACGCGAGGTCGCGCGCGCGCCCGGGGTTGGGGCTGAACCAGCGCGGCACGGTGACCTCGTCGGGGTCGATCCGCTCCATGTCGACGACCTGCGGGCCCAGATCGCGATCCTCGGCGCCGCCGCCGAGGACGAGCACCTGCGCGCCGGTCAGGCGAGCTTCCTCGATGCTCTCGGGGTCGGTGATCACGCGGCCGATCTGGCCGAGCTGGGCCTCGAGGCCGACGTTCGAGCCGGGGCGCAGCAGCACCGCGACGGCGCCGAGCCGCGACAGCGCCGCGACCGCGGCGAGTGCGCTGGGGCGTGCCTCCATCAGCACGCCGACGTGCTCGCCCTGGCGCACGCCCAGTGAGAGCAGCCCCTTGACGACGCTGTCCATGCGGTGCTTCGCGGCCGCGCGCGTGTGGCCGCGGTCCTCGAACAGGAAGAGGATGCCGTCGGGCGCGCGCTCGGCCTGCTCGTCGAGCAGCTTGCCCAGCGAGATGCGGGTGTGCGGCCGCACGCGCTCCAGGCGCGCCAGGCGCGGCACCTGGGTCGCGGCCTCCCCGCCGAAGTCGCGCAGCGCGCCGACGGCGCGCGTCGCATTGCCGAAGAACGACTTGGCGATGCCGGCGCCGACCTCGGTCGCCAGGCCGAGGCCGTAGCCCGCGCGCGCGCCGACGGGCTCGAGCGACTTGTGGTCGGCCGCGAGCTCGGTGACGCGCTTGACCTCCTCGGGCAGCTCGGCGCCGTCGTCGATGTGCTTCGCCCAGGCGGCCACGGTCGGCCAGGTGATCGTGTTCGACGTCGAGCCGACGACGAGGCCGAAGTGCCCGGCGCGCAGCGCGCGCTCGTAGATCTGCGCGTCGGGGGCGGCGTTGACGATCGGGCGCACCGCGGCGGGCGGGGCGATCTCGTCGACGGTGCCGACGAACGTCAGCACCGGGAGCTTGATGTCGGCGAGCGTGACGAGCCGGTCCTCGATCGTGAAGCCGCCGAGCAGCATGCGGTTGTGGACGACGAACTGGCGCATGAAGTCCGCGAGCGCCGGCCCCGGCCAGGCGACCCAGCCGTCGGCCTGGAGGAAGCGCCGCTGGCGCTCACGCGGCAGCAGCGCGTCACGATCGTGCAGCGCCATCACGAACTGCATCTGCTGGCGCGCGGCCTTCACGGGATCCATCAGCCGGAAGCCCAGGCGCGAGGCCCAGGCCGGCAGCGCCTGCCCTCCGAGCGCCCCGGCGATCGCGCCGGCGCCGCGCCCGACCATCTGCTCGGGGATCCCGAACGGGACCGCCCCGCGCGTGTCGACCGGGCTGCCGAAGGTGATCAGCGAGGCCAGGCCCTCGCTGCGACGGTAGGCAGCGGTCTGGTAGCAGAACATGCCGCCCTGGCTGTAGCCGCCGAGGTGCACGTCGCGGCCGGTGAGCTCACGGACCTCGTCGACCGCCGCGCTGACGGCGACGACGTGATCGGCGAGGTCGCGCTCGAGCCCGCCCTCCTCGTGCTCGGGAGAGCCGAAGTCGACGACGTAGGCGTCGATCCCGAGCTCGTGCAGCGTGCGCACCGCGCTGGAGGTCGGCGAGACGTCCCAGACCTCGGCGGCGAGCATCATCGGCGGCACGAGCAGCACCGGCGGGCCGTCGTTGCCGCCGAGGTAGCGGCGGGTCCGGTGTACGTGGTCGCGGGCGATGACCTCGTAGGGCGAGGCGTCCTCGCCGGTCTCCAGGCCGCCGAAGCGGGCGACCTCCAGCGCGTTCTGTGCGAGCGCCCCCGCGCGCTGGACGGGTCCCGTCAACGTCCGTCCGATGTCCATGACCGGACCCTACCCGTGGCGCGGTTTGACGGGCTTCACGCGCTCAGCGGCAGGCGCACGCGAAACAGCGCGCCGCCTCGCTCGGGCGAGTGCAGCGCCAGCGAGCCGCCGTGGCGCTGGACGACGATCCCGCGCGCCGTGTCGAGTCCCAGGCCGGTGCCCGACCCGACATCCTTCGTCGTGAAGAACGGGTCGAAGATCCGGTCGCGCACGTCGTCGGGCACGCCGGGCCCGTCGTCGGCGACGTCGACCTCCACGCAGTCGCCGTCGAGGCGCGAGCTGATCGTGATCGTGCCCTGGTCGCCGACTGCGTCGATCGCGTTGGCGATCAGGTTCGTCCAGACCTGGTTGAGCTCTGCTGCGTTGAGCGTGACCTTCGGGATCGCGCGGTCGTAGTCGCGGACGACCTGGATCTGCGTGTGCTTGAGCTTGTGGCCGAGGACGACGAGCGTCGTCTCGATGCCCTCGTGGATGTCGACCTCGACGCGGTCCCCGCGGTCCATGTAGGCGTAGGTCTTGACCGCGGCGACGAGCTTTGACATCTGCTCGGTCGATTGCTGCAGCTCGGCGGCGAGCGTGTCGGCCGTCAGCGCCGCCGCGACCCAGCGCAGCGCCGGCCCGGTCGCCGGGCCGGCGAGGTCGGCGACGCGTTGCAGCCAGGCCTTGTCCACGCGCGCCCGCGCGAGCGGCTCGGCCAGCCGCCAGGCCTCCTCGATGCCGAGCGCCTCGACCGCGTCGGTCAGCTCGTCCTCGGCGTCGGAGGCGTCGAGCGCCTCGAGCGCACTGCAAGACGCGGCGCGCTGCACTGCCTCGCGCTGCAGCGCGACGAGCTGCTCGGCATCCTCGCGTGAGATGCCGGCCTCGACGAAGTGGCCCATCGCTGCGGTGATCACGTCGAGCGCCTCCGCGAGATCGGCCGCCGCGCGGCGCGCCGCGGCGGCGGGATTGTTCAGCTCGTGCGCCAGGCCGGCCGCCATCGTGCCCAGCGACGCGAGGCGCTCGCGGTTCTGCTCGCGCTGGGTGCTGCGCGAGATGACGGGCCTGACCTGGGCCATGATCCGTGCGTGCACGGCGCGCTGGCTGAGCACGAGGTCGAGGAAGTCGTCGTTGTCCACGTCGCCGACGCGCACGTCCGTGCGCGCCAGGAGGTCCCCGGCAAGCGGCGACCGCGTGAGGGCGGGGATCGCGCCGAGCCACGTCGGCGCCGTCTGCGTGCCCCACTGCTCGCCCTCGGTGCCGAGAATCGTGAGCTCGCCGTCGAGCAGCAGACGGAACGTCGCGCCGTCCTCGCGCGCCACCAGCTCGCCGGCCGCGGCTTCACGGATGTGAACCACGGGAATCCAGAGCGCGAGCGCGTCGTCGTCGAGGTCGTCGAAGAGGTCGACCGCGCGCAGCTCCTCGAGCGTCACGGCGCCCATCATGCCGTCGCCAGGTACTCGTGGATCAGCGAGACGGCCATCGAGCCCTCGCCGACGGCGCTTGCGACGCGCTTGATCGAGCGCGCGCGCACGTCGCCGGCGACGAACACGCCGGGCACGGTCGTCTCCAGCACATACGGGTCGCGCTGCAGCGGCCAGCCGGCGGTCTTCGCGTCGGCGCCGGCGAGGATGAAGCCGTGCTCGTCGCGGGCGACAACGCCGTCCAGCCAGTCCGTGCGCGGCGACGCGCCGATGAAGACGAAGCAGGCGTCGGCGTCCTCGACGGTCTCCGCGCCGTCGTGGCTGATGCGCAGCGCCTGCAGGCGGCCGTCCTGTGCCTCGGCGCCGACGGCCTGCGCGCCGGTGCGCACCTCGATGTTCGCCAGCCCCTCGATCTGCTCGATCAGATAGTGCGACATCGACTTCGCCAGCGAGTCGCCGCGCACGAGCATCGTGACCTTGCCGGCGTACTGCGCGAAGTAGACGGCGGCCTGGCCGGCGGAGTTCGCAGCGCCGACGACGAACACGTGCTGGTTCTCGCACGCACGCGCCTCGGTCATCGCCGCTCCGTAGTAGACCCCCGCGCCGGTCAGGTCGGCGAAGCCCGGACAGTCGAGCTGGCGGTAGGCGACGCCGGAGGCGACGAGGACGGTGTTGGCGCTGAGCACCGCGTCGCCGGAGAGGTGCACGAGACGCCCCGAGCCCGCGATCTCCAGGCTGACGGCGTCACGCACCGTGAGCAGCTCGGCGCCGAGACGCCGCGCCTGATCGGTTGCGCGGCGAGCAAGGTCCGAGCCGCTCAGCCCCGCCGGGAAGCCGAGGTAGTTCTCGATCCGGCTGGACTGGCCGGCCTGGCCGCCGGGCGCCTCGCTCTCGACCATCACCGTGCGCAGGCCCTCGCTGGCGCCGTAGACCGCGGCGGCGAGCCCGGCGGGTCCGCCGCCGACGATCACGAGGTCGTAGTGGTCGGCGGTCGGGCTGCTGGCGACGCCGAGGCGCTCGGCGAGCTCGAGCACGGTCGGGCGCTCGAGCACCGTGCCGTCCTCCAGCAGGGCGACGGGCAGCCCGTCGTCGCTGACCGCCGCGATCGTCAGCAGCTCGCGCGCCTCGCCGTCGCGCTCGACGTCCAGCCAGCGCGCGGGCACGCGGTTGCGCGCGAGGAAGTCGCGCAGGTCGTGTGAGTCGCGGCTGAAGCGATGCCCGATCACGCGCACGCCGCCGGACTCCAGCGCGGCGCCGGACTCCCACGTCGTCAGCAGGTCCTCGACAACCGGGTAGAGGTGCTCCTCGGGCGGATCCCACGGCTTGAGCAGGTAGTAGTCCAGCGCGACGGCGTTGATGGCGTCGATCGCCGCCTCGGTGTCGGCGTAGGCGGTCAGCAGCACGCGCTTGGCGCCGGGCACGATCTGGCGCGCCTGGACGAGGTACTCCGTCCCCGGCATCCCGGGCATCCGCTGGTCGGCGACGAGCAGCGCGACCTGGTCGCCGCGCTTGACCATCTCGGTCAGCAGCTCCAGCGCCTCGGCGCCGCTGCCGGCACGCATGATCCGGTAGCGCTCGCCAAAGCGCCGGCGCAAATCGCGCGCGACGGCCGCAAGCACGGCCGGTTCGTCGTCGACGCAGAGGATCGCCGGCCGGCGCGCGCGTCCATTCCCCTCTTCACTCATTGCCTATCACCGTAGTGTCCCGCTCATGTCCACGACGCGAAAGATCCGCCTGGCTTCCTACCCCTCGGGGCTGCCGCAGGACTCCGACTGGGAGCTGACCGAGGAGGAGCTGCCCGAGCCCGGCGACGGCGAGGTCCTGATCGAGAACCTCTTCATCTCCCTGGACCCCGCGATGCGCGGCTGGGCCAGCCCGCTTCCCTCCTACCTGCCGCCGGTCCAGATCGGCGAGGTGATGCGCGCCGGCGCCGTCGGCAAGGTGGTCTCCTCGAACGTCGACGAACTGCCGGTCGGGACGTACGTCAACGGCGTGCTCGGCGTGCAGGAGCACGTCGTGTCCGGCCCGAAGGGGGCTGCGCACGGTCGACCCCGGGCTGGCGCCGCTGCCGACGCACCTCGGTGCGCTGGGCATGCCGGGCTGGACGGCGTACTTCGGGCTGTTCGACGTCGGCGAGGCCAAGCCGGGTGAGACGGTGGTGATCTCCGCTGCGGCAGGTGCGGTCGGCAGCGTCGCCGGCCAGCTCGCCAAGGCCCAGGGCTGCCGCGCGGTCGGCCTCGCAGGCGGCCCCGAGAAGTGCGCGATGCTGATCGACGAGTTCGGCTTCGACGCGGCGATCGACTACAAGAACGACGACCTGCGCGCAAAGCTCAGGGAGACCTGCCCCGATCGCGTCGACGTCTACTTCGACAACGTCGGCGGCCCGGTGCTCGACGCCGCGCTCGGGCGCCTGGCGCTGAACTCGCGGATCCCGCTGTGCGGCGGGATCTCGCAGTACAACGCCGAGGGCAAGCCGGCCGGCCCCGCCAACTACCTCGCGATGATCGCCGGGCGCACGAAGATGCAGGGCTTCCTCGTCTTCGACTACTACAAGCGCTATGACGAGGCGGTCGCGCACCTCGCAGGACTGATCGCGGACGGCAAGCTCGTCGCGCGCGAGCACGTCGTCGAGGGCATCGAGAACTTCAACGCGGCCCTGAACATGCTGTTCAAGGGCGAGAACACGGGCAAGCTCGTGCTGCAAATCGGTGCAGCTGAGTGATGTCGCGCGCGCCCGGCGAGAGCCGGGCGTCGTCGTGCTCGAGGGCTTTCATGCCGTCAAGCACGCGCTGCGCTTCGGCGGCGAGCTCGCCGGCTGCTGGACGGCGGGCGCCGGCGAGCTCGAGGCGCTGCGCGCGCGCCTGGCGCCCGATGTCGTGATCGGCGCCGACGTCGTCGGAGCCGACGAGCTAGCGGCGGTCGTCCCGCGTGCGCAGGTCGTGGCGGTCGCGCGGCGCCCGGCGCAGGCCGACCCGCATGCGGTGCTCGCGGGCCCCGGCCACGTCGTGCTGCTGGAGGACCCGCGCCACCTCGGCAACCTCGGCGCGTGCGTGCGCGTCGCTGCCGCCGCCGGCGCGGCGGGGGTGCTGACGACGGGACAGCAGGATCCCTGGCACGCCGACGCGCTGCGCGGCAGCGCCGGGTTGCACTTCGCGCTGCCGGTGCACCGCGTGCGCGCACTGCCCGACTCAGACCGCCCGCTGCTCGCGCTGGACCCCGATGGCGAGCCGTTTGACCGCACGCGGGTGCCCGAGCGCGCCGTGCTCGCCTTCGGCACCGAGCGCGCCGGGCTGTCCGATGCGCTGCTCGCGCGCGCCGACGCGCGTGTCGCGTTGGCGATGGCGCCGGGCGTGTCCTCGCTGAACCTCGCGACGGCGGTCGCCGCGACGCTCTACGCGCTTCAGGCGTGAAGCGCCACGAGGCGCTGCGCCTCGTCGTCGAGTGCGCGCTCGGTCGCGCGGTCGAGCCTGACGAACGGCGTGCGTTCGATCGCGCCGTCCATGTGACGCCAGGTCCCCGCGACCGCGCCGTCGACGAGGAACGTCGGGAACGACTGCGGCGCCTTCGTGTGGAAGATCTTCGAGCGGTGCTCCTCGGGCAGGATCAGCGCGCGCCGGCAGTGCACGAGCAGCGTCGCGTCCCAGGTAGGGAGATAGCGCACCGGCGCCGGCGTCTCGGGGTCGTCGGAGACCTCGGGCTGCTCCGGCAGCTCGATGTCACGCATCGGCAGCCCGGTGAAGCTCTGCACGTCCTGCTTCGTCGCCGGGCCGAACGCGTCGAGGTAGCGGCGCACGAGCAGCGCACGACCCGCCTCGGGCGTCGTATCGGGCGGGCCGACCCAGTCCTCGGCGAGCGCGAAGAGGTCCGCACGCCGGTGCTCCCATGTCCCCGACGGCGGCGCGCGCACGAGGTCGACCCAGAGCCCGGCACCGAGCGCGAGCTCTTTACCGACGAGCGTGTCGAGCGCCTTGCGCGAGATGACCTCGCCGCCGGTCAGCGCTCGGCGAACCTTGCGAGCGGCGGCGCGCAGCTGCTTGTCGGTCTGATCCTTGTGCGTGCGCAGCCACAGTGCGCGGCGCGCGTCGCGCACAGCGAGCGCGAGCGGCCAGTAGTCCTCGCGCGAGACGAGGTGGATCGTCACGCGCATGAGCGTCGCCTGGACGACGCTGCGGTCCTCGAGGGCCTTCGTCAGCGCGTCGCGCTCGAAGCCGGCCACCCGCGACCACAGGCCGACGTACATCGACGGCGCGTACTGTGCCTGGATCCCGGCGATCCGCTCGAGCGCGCGCGGCAGCGGCAGGTCTGCGCGATCGAGCAGCAACTGGCGCGCGAGGACCGTGCGATTCAGCACTCGTAATCGCTGGGGAAGAGCAGCTCGCCGATGCGGTCGCAGCTCTCGGTCGCGTGCACGCGGGCGTCGATCTCGTCGATCCCGAGGGTGCCGATCTGATCCCACAGCGGCGAGTAGCGCTGCAGCTGGGCTGATGCCTCCTGGCGGATCGCCTCACGCCTGCGATCGTTGAGGTCGGGCAGCGTCAGGCGCGTCAGCGGACCGGCCGCAGGGCTCCAGCCGGCGTCGCGCCACGCGCTCGCCGTCGCGCACGCGTCGGGGAACGCGCGGTAGATGTAGTCGGCGGCGGCATAGTCGAAGCGCAGCGCGTCGGCTGCGCGCGCGAGCACCGGCGAGCGATCGATGCGCCTGGAGCGGCGCAGGTCGGAGATCCATGACCCGTAGATCGGCGCGTCGACAGACCACAGCGCCCCGCTGAGGTACTCGAAGTACACCGTCTTGAGCTCGTCGCGGGCGCTGTTCGGCGAGGACCGAAGGACGGCAAGGCAGCCCTGCGCGGCGGCGCGGCGCGCCTCGCGTGCCGCCGAGGCCCGGCCGTAGGCCGCCTCCTTCTTGCGATAGAGCGACGCCGTGCGCTTGGCGAACGCGTCGGCGGCGGCGACGCGGTCCGCCCGCGTCGAGGCCGTCGCCGCCGCGGGCAGCAGCGCGGCGACCAGCGTCAGCACGACAGCGGTCGACGGGATCCTCACCTCTCTAGTCTCTACCACGTGAGTTCAGCGGTCGCGCAAACCGACTTCGAGGCGCTCTTCGCGGAGCACCGTCGAGAGCTGCACGCCCACTGCTACCGGATGCTCGGGTCGGTGCAGGACGCCGAGGACGCGCTGCAGGAGGCGATGGTGCGGGCGTGGAAGTCGCTCGACCGCTTCGAGGGTCGCGCGTCCCTGCGCAACTGGCTCTACAAGATCGCCACGAACTGCTGCCTGGACCTGATCGACAAGCGCAAGCGCACACCCCGCCTGACGGCGATGGACTTCGGCCCCGAGGCCGACCCGCAGTCGCCGGTGGACTGGCCCGCCGTGGAGAACGTCTGGCTCGAGCCCTATCCCGACGAGCAACTCGGCTACGAGCAGCGCGAGAGCATCGAGCTCGCGTTCATCGCCGCGCTGCAGCACCTGCCCGCGACGCAGCGCGCGGTGCTGATCATGCGCGAGGTGCTCGGCTACTCCGCCCAGGAGGTCGCCGAGGCGCTGGACACCAGCGTGCCGTCGGTCAACAGCGCGCTGCAGCGCGCGCGCAAGGCCGTCGACGACCGCACGCCCGAGCTCAGCCAGCAGGCGAGCCTGCAGACGCTCGGCGACGACAAGATCCGCGGGCTGGTCGACGACTACGTCTCGGCCTGGGAGCGCGCCGACGTCGACGCGATCCTCTCGATGCTCGCCAAGGACGCGACGTTCTCCATGCCGCCGGCCTCCAACTGGTTCCGCGGCCACAAGGACATCGGCGAGTTCCTGCCGCGCGGTCCGCTGATCGCCAAGCGCCGCTTCATCCCGGTTCGCGCCAACGGCCAGCTCGCCTTCGGCACCTACCTCTGGCTGCCCGACGAGGAGCGCTACCGCGCCAACGCTGTGCACCTCATCGACCTCGATGCGCAGGGCCTGATCCACGACGTCACCTGCTTCCTGACCCCCGAGGTCTTCCCGCAGTTCGGGCTGCCGGCCGCCCCGCCCGAGTGACCGCGTCGCTGCAGCCGCTCGGTCCGGGCCTGCAGCGCTCGGCTGCGGCCGTGCTCGCCGACGCGTTTCTCGACGACCCAGGCTGGGTGGCGGTCGGCCCGCAGCGGCGCCGCGCGCGCTGGCGCTACATCCACCGGACCTGTCTCGGGGCGATACGCATCGGTCAACGCTGGTGCGGCCCTTCGTGGTGCATCGTCGAAGGGGATGCGGCAGTCGCGGTGCTGACCGGCTGCGCGGCGGGCCGCTGGCCGCCGCCGCGCCTCTCCGCCGCGCGCCACCTCGCCGCCGGCCCGCTGCTGGCCGGGCCGGCGACGCTTGCGCGGTCGCTCGGCGCACAACGGGTCATCGAGGCCCACCATCCGGCCCACGAGCACTTCCTCGTCTGGATGTTCGCGGTGAGCCCGGCGCACCAGCGCCGCGGCCTCGGGCGGCGGTTGATGCGCGAGGCGCTGGCGGCTGCGGACGCCGGCGCCGTCCCCGCATACCTGTGGACCGGCAATCCGGACAACCTGCCGTACTACCGTTCGTACGGCTTCGAGGTTCTCGCCGAGGCCCCGATTCCGGGCGGAGTGCCGAACTGGTTCATGCAGCGTCCGGCGGGTTGACATCCTCCCCGCATGACCACACCCTTGATCAACGGCACCGACTTCATCTGCGTGCCGGTCGACGACTTCGACGCCGGCGTCGCGTTCTACGGCGACGTCCTCGGCCTGACCCGCTCCAAGCAGTGGGGCCAGATGCCCGGCATGGAGTTCGAGACCGGCAACCTGACGCTCGCCGTCATGGAGCCGACCGCCTTCGGGCAGGAGTTCCACACCCACAGCTTGCCGATCGAGTTCCGCGTCGACGACGTCGCCGCGGCGCGCGCGGAGCTCGAGTCACGCGGCGTGACGTTCGAGGGCGAGACGCTCGACTCCGGCGTCTGCCACCAGGCGTTCTTCAAGGACCCGGCGGGCAACTCGCTGGCGATCCACCACCGCTACGCGCCGCACTAGACGCGGCGCCGGTGCCGACGACGCTCAGCGTCCTGCGCGCACGCGCAGGACGCGTGTCGTCACAGTGGTCCGTCCCAGCGACGTGCCGGCGACGCGGATCGTGGCCCGGACGCGACGGTTGCGGCGCAGGCTGCGCGCCACACGCCGCCCGTCTGTCCGTGACAGCTTGAACCGCACCACGACGTTGCGGCGGCTGGACGTCAGCCGCCGGCGGCTGGTGATCGGCTTGGCGCCGCGCGCAAGCACGATCCGCAGGCGCGCGTCAAGACGGCAGGCGGCGATGCAGCCGACCGTGACCATCAGCTCGCGTGCGCCGCGCGAGAGCGTGCCGCCGCGCGCCGGGAACTCGAGTGCCACGGCCGCCGGCGGCGGTGGTGCGGGCGGGGTGGTGGCCGGCGGCCTCTGCGCCGGCGGCCTTGGTGCGGCGGGCGGCGGTGGTGGAGGCGGCGGCGGTGGCGGCCCAGGCGCGGCGGGCGGGTCGCATTGCGCGGTCGGCAGCGAGGCACTCTGAAACGACACCTTCGGCGGACGCGACGTGAGCTGCCCCGTGGCGGGATTGCGGTCGTAGTCGTGCCAGGCGACGACCGCCTGGCCGCGGGCGTCGACGTCGAGCCCGCGGATCCCCACCGGCCAAGGTGGGGGGCACATCACCGCGGCGCGCTGCGGGAACCCGCTCTGGGCGGGCGCCCGCGTCGACACGCTGAACGGCAGGCATGGCGAGCAGCCGTCCGAGCGGGCGAGCACACCGACGCTGTCGCGGTTCATCGCGAAGGCGAGTGAGTCCGCACTCGCTGCACCCTCGGCGACCGGGGCGCCAAGCGTCCCGTGCACGAGGTCGGCGACCCAGGCCTTGATCGTCCGTGCCCCGCCGGCGGGGGCGTCGAGCGCGACGATGACGGCCTCGCCAACGTCGCCGGCGCCGGCCATCGGCAGCTGTGTGCGCGTGTCGCTGTGCCCGGCGATCCGCTGTGGCGTGCCGAACCCCTGCCCGGGAGCGCGCAGGGCGACGCGCACGTCGCGGGGGGCCGCGAACCAGTCGCTCGACGGGTCGCCGGAGAACTCGCGCCAGACCACCAGCGTGCCGCCGCCGGCCGTGACCGCCACGCGCGGGTGCTCGCCGTTTCGCCCCGAGTCGGACAGGAGCGCCGGCGCCGTCCACGCGCCCGCCGCGGCGTTGCGCAGGGTGACGGCGACGTGCGGCCGGTCGCCGGCCTTGTTGCCCAGGTCCCGCCAGGCGACCGCAGCCGACCCGTCGCCTGCCAGCGAGACCTCGGGGACGGCACCCGGCACGACCGGGACGCCGCTGATGCGCACGGGCGCCTCGAAGCCCGCCGCTCCGGCGGCGCGGAAGCGCGCGTACACATGGCTCGGGTTGGCGTCGTAGCGCAGGTACGCGACGAGCGTGTCGCCGCGACTGTTACGAGCCACCCTGATGGCGCCCGCGGGCGCGTCGATGACCTCTCCTGACCCGAACCCGTCGATCGGATCGAAGTCGATCAGCCGGACCTCGGGCAGCCCGTTCTCGTCGTCGGCGTCCCAGGCGAAGCTCGCGCTGCCGTCGCCGTCCGACGCAGCAACGAGACCGCGAGCGTCGATGTCGAGCGCTCCCGCGCCGATGCTTCCGAGCGGCGTCAGCGCCTCGGCGACGACCTCCGACGGCACCGCGGCGTTCCCCGGCGCCTCCCAGTAGGCGATCGCCACGTCGGGCGTGAGGCTCAGGACGTTCGGTGTGGGCTCCCCCTGCTGCCATCCCGACACGTCGACCGGCGCCGAGAACCCCGCCGCGTGGGCGCCCGCGGGCAGGGCTGCGCACGCGAGCAGGGCGGCGACGGCGACGCGGGTGCGTGGCGGCATCGCCGGAGTATCGGCGAATGCACCGCGCGCCGACAGCGGACGCGCGCGATCAGGCGCGGCGCGCGGGGTCGTCCGCAGGCAGCACGTCGCACGCCCAGTCGGTCTGCTTCCACTCCGGCACAGGCGTCTGGCGGTCTGCCTGCGGCACGAAGCGCGAGCGCTCGACCAGCGCCATGCGATGGATGTAGCGCGGGCAGTTGGGGAAGACCTGCGTGGCGCGGACGCGGACGACGAACTGCGCCTCGGGGTACGCCGCCATCAGCGCGTCGTGCTCGTCGATGCTGGCGATGCCGTTGAGGCGCAGCCGCGACGGGCGCGCGGCGGTGAAGTCGATGAACAGCATGCCGACGTGCGCGTTGGCGAGCAGGTTGCCCATCGACAGGTACATCCCGTTGCCGTCGTAGTTGGGGAAGGCGACGGTCTGCTCGTCGAGCACGCGGACGAACCCGGGCTCCCCGCCCTTGTAGGAGCACTGCGGCCGGCCTTCCGCATCGGCAGTCGCGAGGAAGAACATGTCCAGCCGCTCGATGAAGGCACGATCGCCGTCATCGATGCGTGGTTGCTGGAGGAACCTGTCGTCGAGGCGGTCCGCGAGGCGGCGCGTGTCGAAGCGGTCCTGCAGGCGGCGGGCCTCGTCGTTGTAGGGGGAGGCGCTCATGGCGGCGAGCCTACAGCGGCCTCGCCCGCAGCTCCTCAGGCGGACGGGCCGATCGCGACGTTGATCGCGGGCGGGCCGTCGAGTCGGCCGGCGAGGTGCAGGATCGCCTCATCGGCGCGCTCGAGGCTGTAGGTGGCGGTCCGCAGTCGCGCGTACGGCGCCCCGCCGCGCTCGAGCATCCGCACCGCGTGACCATAGGAGCGCGAGTCGACGGTGAAGACGCCGCGCATCGTGATCGAGCGGCGCACGAGCACATCGGTGTCGATCGCGGCGGTTGCGCCGCCCTTGACCCCGCTGAGGACGATCGTGCCGCCGTTACGCACGATCGCGATCGCGTCGAGGACCGGCTCGATCGCCACCGGCGTGACATCGACGACGACGTCGGCGAGGCGCCCGCCGGTGAGCTCGGTGACGCGCTCGACGACGTCCTCCTCGTCGGCGGCGATCGCGGCGTCGGCACCCAGCTCGAGCGCGAGCTCGAGCTTGTTGGCCGCGCGCGCGAGATCGGTCACGATGATCTGCCCTGCCCCGGCGGCGCGCGCCGCGATCACGCAGGCCAGCCCGCGCTGGCCCGCGCCGAGGACGACGATCGTGTCGCCAAGGCGCAGGTCGGGCGTCGTGCACGCCCAGCGGATGCCCGCCGCGAGCGGGTTGTAGAGCACGGCGATGTCGGGCGGGATCGATGCGGGGACGCGGTGCAGCATCGTGTTCGGGTGCAGGTACAGGTGCTCGGCGTAGCCGCCGAGCAGCCCCGGCCCGATGTCGGTCCCGAGCAGTCCGTAGCTGTAGACGCGCCCCCAGCCACTGCACTTCGTGCGGTCGCCGGCACGGCAGAAGTCGCACTCCCCGCAGGGGATCAACGGCTCGACCGCGACGCGGTCGCCGGGCGCCACGCGCCAGCGCTTGGCGGCGCGCTCGCCGATCTCGTCGATCACGCCGAGCGGCTCGTGGCCGGGGATCGTCGGCCCGCTGGTCCAGCCCATCTCGTCAAAGCGCCCGTCGTACTGCTCGATGTCGCTGCCGCAGATCCCGCAGAGCTCCATCCGCAGCAGCGCGTCGTCCGGACCCACCCGCGGTCGCGCGAACTCGTGGATCTCGAACGACCGCGGCCCGGTCTGAACCACTGCGCGGCTCGAGGCGGCCCGGGCGGTCATCGTGCTCGACGCTACCTCCGCCCGCCCGCCACGAGAACTGGCGCTAGCGCCAGCACAACTCATGCCCGGCAGGGGTAGCGTCGCGGTATGGCCAAGGCCCTCATGGTCGTCGGCAGCAACCCGGCCGACCCGACTCGCGACGCCGCGTTCAACGCGTGGTACACCGATACCCACCTCGCCGACGTGCTCGCGGTCGCCGGCTTTCAGGCCGCCAGGCGCTACGCGCTCAGCGACGTCCGCCCGATGACCGGGACGGCGGCCTCGCCGTTCGGCTACCTCGCGGTCTACGAGATCGAGTCCGACGATCTCCAGCAGACGGCCCGCGAGCTGCAAGCGGCGCTCGACGACGGCTCGATCCCGATCTCCGAGGACTTCGACCTGACGAACTTCAGCGTCGACTTCTACGCGTTGATCCCGGGCTCCGAGCGAGTGGGCTGAGACTCATGGATTTCGGCTTCATGGTTCTCCCCCGCGCGCTGGAGAGCACCCGAGAGGCGGCGCGCCTGGGCGAGCGGCTCGGGTTCTCGTGGATCAGCGTCGCCGACTCGCCGACGGTCTACGAGGACTCCTACCTGCACCAGCTCGAGGTCGCTCGCGCGGCGCCGTCGGTGAAGGTCGGGCCGATGGTCAGCCACGTCGTCGCCCGCCACCCGGTGATCGTCGGCAACCAGCTCGCCACGCTGAACTCGTTCACCGGCGGGCGCGCGATCGGCACGCTGGCGACGGGCAACAGCGCGGCCCGCGGCCTTGGCATGAAGCCCGCGCGGCTGGCGGACCTCGCCCAGGCCGTCGAGGCGATTCAGGCCTACTGGCGCGGCGAGCAGGGCGACTTCTGCGACTCGAGCATCCCGGCGACCGGCATGCAGCGCGACGCCTGCCCGATCCTCGTCGCCGCCGACGGCCCGAAGGCCGCGGAGGTCGCCGGGCAGGTCGGCGACGGGCTCCTCTACGGCGGCACGATGGATCGCGAGGTCCGCAGGCGCCGGCTCGACCGCGGCCGGCGGCGGGAACGGCCGCCAGGCCTGGATCGCGCCGAGCGTGTCGCTGGCGGAGGACCACGACGCCGTCCGCGACGACCTCGGCGCGATGGTCGTCGCGATGGCCAACCGCGCGATGCGCGGCGACCTCACCGAGCGCGGCGTCCCGCCCGAGATCCAGGAGGACGTGCTGGAGATGCGGCGCGTCTACGACTACGGGTACCACGCCGACAACTCGCGTCCGCGCAACACCTCGCTCGTGAGCGAGCGGCTGACGAACTTCCTGATCGACACGCTCTGCATCTGGGGCGACGAGGCGCGTTGGACGGACACGATCGACGCGCTGGAGGCCGAGGGCTGGACCGGGGTGATGTTCATCCTCGGCCAGGCCGAGCAGCTGAGCGTCGTCGAGGCGATCGGCGAGCGGCTGCGCCGCCTCGGGCGTCTGGAGCCCAGGGCCGCGGCCGCTCAGTAGGAGCGCGGCAGGCCGAGCGAGTGCTGGGCGACGTAGTTGAGGATCATCTCGCGCGACACCGGCGCGATCCGCAGCAGGCGGACGATGAACCAGAGGTCGCTGAGGCCGTACTCCAGCGCCAGGCCGTTGCCGCCGTGCGCCTGGATCGCGCGGTCCAGCGCGCGAGCGCCGGCGTCGGCAGCCAGCAGCTTTGCCATGTTCGACGCCTCGCCCGCCGGCGCGCCGGCGTCGTGCAACAGCGCCGCCTTCCAGGTCATCAGCCGCGCCGCCTCGACCTCCGCCTTGGCTTCTGCGAGCGGGTGAGAGACGCCCTGGTGCGCGCCGATCGGCCGGCCCCAGACCTCGCGCTCGCTCGCGTAGGCCGCGGCCTTGTCCAGCGCATAGCGGCCGATGCCCGTGCAGATCGCGGCGGCGAGGATTCGCTCGGGGTTCAGCCCGTCGAAGCCGATCCGCAGCCCGTCGCCCTCCGCGCCGACGAGACGGTCTGCCCCCACCCGCACGTCGTCGAAGAACAACGTCGATTGATGCTCGGGCGCGTGCACCGCCGTCGGGATGTCCTGGCGCGTCAGCCCCGCGGCATCGGGGTCCACGACGAAGAGCGACAGCTGCGCGCGGCCCGTCTCGGCGTCCTCGCCGGTGCGCGCCATCACGAGCATGCCGTCGCACCACTCGACACCGGAGATGTAGGTCTTGGTGCCCGAGATCACCCATTCCGCACCGTCGCGCCGCGCACGCGTGGCGATCCTGTGCGTGTTGGAGCCCGCGTCGGGCTCGGTGATCGCGAAGGCGAAGTTGCGCCGTCCGCTGCCGATGCCGCGCAGCCAGCGCTCCTTCTGCGCGTCGCTGCCGTGCCTGGTGAAGATCGTGCCGGCGATACCCGGGGAGACGAGCAGCGGCAGCAGCGGGCAGCCGGCGGCGCTGATCTCCTCCTCGACGACGGCCAGCTCGAAGAGCCCGAGCCCGCCGCCGTCGTATTCGACCGGCACGTTGACGCCGAGGAAGCCGTGCTCGGCCAGGGCGTCCCAGAGCTCCTGCGGCGGGCGGTCCTCGCGCACGGCGGCCGCGAACGCGCGCTGGCCGTAGGCCGTCGCGATGCCATGCACGGAGCGGCGCAGGGCCTGGACCTCATCGCTCTCGACGAGCTGGAGCACGGGCGTCGCGAGCATGCTCAGCAGTCGGCGCCGCCGGCCGCCGGCGGCTGGAGCGGCAGGCTGGCGACGACGCGCGTGCCGATCGGACGCCCGCCGCTGACGCGCAGCGAGCCGCCCTGATCGCGCATCTGGCTCCGCAGCGACGCCAGCCCGTGGCCGGCGCCGTTGCCGCGGGCCAGACCGCGACCGTCGTCGCTGACGGTCAGCGAGAGGCGGTCGCGGCGGGGCAACTCCAGGCGCGCGGTGACGCGGCACGGACCCGCATGCTTGGCCGCGTTGACGAGCGACTCCCGCGCCACCTTGACGAGCGCGTCCGCCGCGGGACGGCGCAGGTGCCGGGCGCGAGCGGCAGCACGCTCGTCGACGTGCAGGCCGACCACGATCGAGAACTCGTCCTCGATGCCCGCGACCACGGAGGCCAGCCGCGTGCCGAGGTCGGCGGCGGGCGCCGACGCCGACAGCTTGTGGATCACGTTGCGAATCGTCGTGTCGCCCCTGATCAGCAGTGCTCTGGCGCGCTCGATGCGGCCCGCCACGTCCGGCCCGACCACGCCCTCCGCGAGCAGGTCGTCGAGCGAGAGCTGCGCGGCGAAGAGGATCTGGGCGACGTCGTCGTGGAGATCGTCAGCGATCCGCTGGCGCTCCTGCAGGCGGGCCACCTGCGCACGCTGCTGCTGGTAGCGCTCGGTCGCGTACGCGAGCGCCGCGAGGTTGGCCAGGCGCACGAACGCCTCGCGCTCCACGCGCGAGAACGGCTCTCCACGCACGCGCAGCGCGGCGAGCGTGCCGACGCGCGTGCGCCCGAGGTGGACGGGGACGTAGAACGCCGCCCAGCCCGGATCGCCGGGCTCCTCGGGACCGACGACGTAGGCGCGCATGCCGGGCTCGCTCTCGGCTTCCTCGAGCACAGCTGCCTCGAGATCCTCGCGCCGCTCGCCGTTGCGCGCCGCGACCGGCGGGCCGTCGTCGGAGACGAGCGCGAGCAGCCCGGCGTCGGTGGCGCCGCAGAGCTCCTTCAGGGCGGCCGGCAGGAAATCGCCGATCCCGTCACCGGAGGCGACGGCGACGGCGACGGCGGTCAGCGTCTCCTCGAGTCGCTGGCGGCGGTGGTGCCCGAAGAGCCGGATCGCCAGCTCGACGATGCTCGCGATGCGCGGCGCCAGCGCGAGCGCCCGCTCGAGATCGTCGAGCTCGAAGTCGTGCTCGGCATTGGCGATGTGCAGGACGCCGACGTCGCGCAGCGGGACCGTCAGCAGGCGGTGGATGCGAAAGACGTCGACGTACTCCTGGCGGATCCCCGAGTCGCCCTCGCTGGTGTTGCTGATGTAGGGCTGCCCGGTCGTCAGCACGCGCGCGGAGTTGCTGCGCGGGTCGAAGAAGCTCACGCGATGGGACGCGGTCACGTGCTCGGGCGACCCGAAGGCGCCGGGAATCATCTGCAGGACGTTGCGCTGCGTGTCGGCGATCATCACGCCGCAGCGCGCGCCGCCGAACAACGGTCCGACGACATCGGTCAGCGCCGCGCTGAGCTCGGCGGGGCTGTGCACCGACAGCACGAGACGGTCGAGCACGCCCCACGTGCGCAGCCACTCCTCCTCCAGCGGTGGGCGCCGGCGCATCGCGATCGACAGCCCGCTCTGCGCGGCGAACGTCCGGATCAGCTCGGGGTGGTCGAATGCGACCTCCGCGCGGTGCAGCACGTGGATCGAGCCCAGCGGCTGCCCGGCGTGCTCGGCGTCGGCGTGCAGCGCCGTCTCATAGGCGCTGTCGAGGTGGGCCGAGCCCGCACGCACCAGCCCGCGCTGCAGCTCGTGCAGCTCGCGCGCCGAGAACCCGGCCGCGGTCAGCACCGACGGCCGCCCGTCCGTGTCGCGCTCGCAGATGACGACGCAGTCGGCGCCGAAGACGCGACGCGCCGCATCGGCGAGCGCGAAGAGCTCGTCGACGGGACGCGCGCGCGAGCGCTCGGCTGTCGCCACCGTCACGCCTCCCGCGCGATTCCGGCCTCGCCGGCGGGAGCGATGAAGCCGGTCCGGATCGCCTTGGCGATCAGCTCGGTCTTCGTCCTGGCCGCGAACTTGGCTTTCAGCTTCTGGACGTGGAAGCGCACGGTCGATTCCGAGATGAACAGGCGATCGCCGATCTCGTGGTTGGTGAAGCCCTGGGCCGCGAGCTCGAGCACGCGCTCCTGCTGGGGCGTCGGGGTCACACCGGCCATCCGGTCGGAGACGAGCTCGTGCAGTTGCTTGACGATCTGCGGGCCGGCCGCCGTGCCCGCCGCGCTCTCCCCGCCGACGACGCGCTCGATCGTGGCCATCAGCTCCGTCAGCCCGGCCGCCTTCGTGACGTACCCGGCCGCACCGGCATCCAGCGCCCCGCGGACGGTCTCCTCGCTGAGGTACGTGCTGAGGATGATCACCGACGTGTCGGGGAAGTCGCGGGTGAGCTCACGGCAGAGCTCCTCGCCGCGCATGTCCGGCAGGCGCAGGTCGACGAGCGCGATGTCCGGAAGGCAGCGCCGCACGCACCGCAGCGCTTCCTTGCCGCTCGCGGCTTCACCGACGACCTCGACGCGCGGGTCGCGCGACAACGAGACCCGGACGCCCTCTCGGACGATCTCGTGGTCGTCGACGATCATGATCCGCATCTGACCCTTCTCTCTCCAGCCTACCGCCCGGTCGGACGGCCGTCACAGCATACCGCCCGAAGGCCGGGCGCCTCTCCAGCTCAGACTGCCGCTGCCTCCCGCAACTCGGAGGCCGCCGGCAGCGTCTCGAGGGCATCGGTGGCGACGTCGACACCGAGGCTCGCGGCGCACCCCGGGCAGAAGTACTCGCGGATGTGGACCCGCGGCGCCTCCAGCCGGTCACGCACCTGCATCTCGAGCTGCTCGAAGCGCTCGGCGATCGGCTGCTCGCGCAGGATCGCGCCATCACGCCAGTTCTCGTCGGACCCGGCGAGCTGCTCGGCGCACGACGCACACGACCAGCCGTTCTCGCGCGCCAGCGAGATGCCGATGCTCGCTGGCAGCGAGGCCTCCTTGGCCGGGTCGCCTCCGATCCGGCCGCGACGGATCTCCGCGCGCTGCGCGGCGGTCGCCTCGGCGTCGAGCTCGTCGCCCGCGAGCACGACCCCGTAGATCTCGCGCGCGTGGTTGATGGTCACGTAGCCGGCGACGACGTCGGCGACGACACGCTCGGGCTCGCGGAAGAGCGGGTCGCCGAGGCCGGCGCCGCCGCCCGAGGTGGCGACGAAGACGTCGCCGCGGCCCAGCGCGATGTGCGTGATCTTCGAGCGCACGACCTCGCTGCGGCCCTTCAGGCGATCGATCGTCGGCAGCACGTCCTCGTCGATCAGCGCACTGACGTTGGACTCGCGCACCGGGTAGAAGTTGCCGGCGCTCCCGGGATAGCCGCCGCCGACGCCGTGCGGCGGCACCTGCGCGCACGCGTTGAAGCACGGGCCCGCCATGCGGTCGCTGTAGTGCACGACGTACGCCTGCTCCAGCGACACGCCACCGCGGTTGTGCCCCGGCCCGCCGGAGTTGGGCAGCAGCTTGCGCCAGAGGAACAGCACCGGGTCGGCGCCCTCGTGGTTCTCGATGTCGGGGATGCCGCCGCCGGTCGTGCAGGTCAGCCCGTAGGCGTCCTGGCCGTCGTTGATCGTCTGCGCGCCGCCGCCCGAGCCGATCGCGTTGTCGGGGTAGAAGACGACCGACACGCCGTCGTGCTGGTTGATGCCGAACAGCGCGTTGCCGGGAAAGCCGTCCTGGTGCTGGCCGGAGACGCGGCTGCGCAGGACGGGGTCGTCGCTGAGCGACATCGCTTGGCAGAGCACGTCCTTGGCGAGCTTGCAGGCGCGCATCCCGACCTCGGAGTGCGCGTTGGACACCGGCGCCGGGGGCTGGGAGTTGACGATCGTCCCGGGCTCGCCGATGTCGACGGTGATCGGGCGCCAGAGGCCGCCGTTGACCGGCAGGTCGCCGTAGACGAGGACGGTCATCAGCCCGGTCATCGCCTGGCCGAACATCGGCCCCTCGGTGGAGTTGACGAACGCGTCGATCTGCGGCACGCCCGTGTAGAAGAAGCGCAGGTCCGAACCTTCGATCTCCAGGCGCAGGCGCAGCTCGAGCAGCTGGTCGGGCCCGTCGTGGCCGTCGAACTCGTTCCAGTCGACGGCCTCGTAGACGCCGTCGGGCATCTTCGCGATGCGCTCGCGCAGGACCTGCTCTGAGAGGTCCTTGTTGATCTCGCAGTAGCGCTTGTGGTTCTCCAGGCCGAACTCGTCGATGATCTGGTTGAGCTTGGCGTTGGCCGTGTTGTTGGACGCGACCATCGAGCGGATGTCGTTGAGCACGGCGCCGGGCGCGCGCACGTTGGCAGCGATGTAATGCTCCCACTCGCTGTCGATCTTGCCGTCGCGGATGATCCGCACGGGCGGGAAGCGCATGCCCTCCTGCCAGACGTCGTGCGCTCCCGGGGCGTAGCCGGAGATGCCGACACCGCCGACGTCGAGCACGTGCATGTTCGCGAACGACCAGCCCATGTGCTCGTCGCCGTAGAACGTCGGCATGATGATCGACACGTCGCCTTGGTGCATGGCCCCGCCGGTGTGCGGGTCGTTGACCACCCAGCCGTCGCCGGGGCGCAGGTCGCCGAGGTCCTTGACGAGGTCGGCGATGACTCTCGTGCCGACCAGCGACGAGCCGACGTGGAAGAGCACGTAGGACGAGAACCCGAGGTGCTCGGGCTTGGTGTCCATCAGGCACGTGGAGAAGTCCTTGGACTCCGTCACGATCGGGGACCCGGAGGTTCGCACCAGCGTGATCGCCATCTCGTCGGTGAGGTTCTGCAGCGCCTTGCGGTGTACCTCGGCCGCGATGACGTCGTAGTCAGGGGTGCTCATGTGCGTGGCTCCTCTAGCGGGTCAGGACGTAGTTGAGGTACTCGTCGCGCTCGGCGGTGGTCCCCGGCGGCACGTAGATAGTCGTGTCGACGGCGTCGATGATCGCGGGGCCCTCGACGCGCGCTCCGACCGTGAAGCTCGCGTCGTCGATGATCGGCACGTCCTCGTGGCGGCGCTCGCCGGGCAGGAACACGCGACGCGTCTCGCGCACGAGGTCTGACGGCCCGCCGTTGGCCTTGGCCTCGGAGAACTCCGGCCGGTTCTCCTGCAGGCCGGTGACGGTGACGCTGTAGTTGATCAGCGAGGCCGGGACGCCCTTCCACGCCGTGCCCTCGCCGTACGTGCGCTCGTAGAGCCCGAGGAACTCGTCGAACAGGCCGGTCGCGTCGTCCTCGGTCAGCGTCCGGTCGGGCATCGGCAGCGTGAGCTCGTAGGCCTGGCCGTGGAAGCGCAGGTCGGCGCTGCGCTGGACCTCGATCTGGTCGCGGTGGAAGCCCTCGGACTCCATCTGCGCGATCGCGTCGGCGACCATCTGCTCGGCGATCGCGTTGACGCGGCCGACGCCTTCGGGCTTGCTGAGATCCCAGCCGACGCCCTGGTCGATCCGCATCACGTAGTCCGACGAGAGCAGGCCCAGCGCGCAGAAGACCGAGCTGTTCTGCGGGATGACGATCGTGTCGATCCCGAGGCGATCGGCGATCTGCGAGGCGAACAGCGGCAGCGTCCCGCCGTAGCTGAGGAACAGGAACTCGCGCGGGTCGTGGCCCTTGCCGACGCTGACCTCGCGCACCGCGTTGGCCATGTTGACGACGACGAGGTCGTGCATCGCCGCCGCCGACTCCTCGGTGGACCAGCCGAAGCGCTCGCCGAACGCGCGGTCCAGGGCCAGCTTGGAGAGCTCGGGCTTGAGCTGGACGCGCCCGCCGAGGTAGTTGTCGGGGTCGATGAACCCGAGCGTCACCATCGCGTCGGTGACCGTCGGCTCCTCGCCGCCGCGATCCATCGCCGCGGGTCCCGGTGTCGAGCCGGCCGACTGCGGGCCGACCTGCGGCACGCCGCGCTCGGAGACCCAGCCGATCGAGCCGCCGCCGGCGCCGACGGAGATGACGTCGACGAGGTTGACGCCGGTCATGAACGGACCGAGCTCGAGGTTCTTCTCGATGTGGATCTCGTTGTCGACGATGATCCCGGTGTCAAAGCTCGTCCCGCCCATGTCCCCGAGCAGGACGCGCCGCTTGCCCATGCGCTTGGCCAGCTCGTTGGCGCCGATCGCGCCGCCCGGCCGGGCCTGAGCCGAGCAGGCCGAGCGGGTAGGCGCGCGCCTTCTCGAGGCTGATGCCGCCGCCGAGGCCCTGGAAGAACGCCAGGCCGCCGGCCAGGCCGGCGGCGCGGAGCTTCTCGTTCAGCGACGTGAGGTACACCTCGGCGCGGTCCTGGACGAACGAGTTGAGGATCGCCGTCGTCCAGCGGCGCGTCTCGCCCTCGACCGGGAACACGCGGTGCGACGGCGTGACGAAGAGGTCGGGATAGAGCTCCTTGATCGCCGCCTCGGCCGCCAGCTCGTGCTCGTTGTTGGCGTGGCTCCAGAGGAAGCAGATCGACGATCGCGTCGATGCCGACCTCCTCGACGAGCCGCGTGGTCTCGGCCTTGACCTGCTCGAGGTCGAGCGGCACGAGCACCGTGCCCGACCAGTCGATGCGCTCGTCGATCTCCGACGAGCGCGCGGCGGTCGACGAGGTCGGGGACGTTGAGCTGCAGGTGGTCGTCGATCTCGGTGGTGCGCGGGCCGCCGGCGAGGCGGAACGCGTCGCGGAAGCCGTTGGTGATCAGCACGCCGACGCGCGAGCCGCGCAGCTGCGTGATGGCGTTGGTGACGACCGTCGTGCCGTTGATGAAGAGCTTGGTGCTGTCGAGCAGCTCCTCCAGCGCCGAGCTCGTAGTTGCGTGCCGCGACGTCGACGGCCTCGAGCACGCCGCGGCTGAAGTCGTCGTAGGTCGTCAGCGCCTTGCCGCGCTCGACGGTGCCCTGGTACATGACCGCGACGTCGGTGTGGGTTCCGCCCACGTCGACGCCGATGAACGCCTGGCGGGCGTCGCCGTTCGTGTGGCTGTCGCTCATCTGTTCTCTCCTCGACCTATGGTCGGCTTGACTCGTCTTGGACTCTGCGTTCAACGGCCTCCGCGGCCAACTGTCCGATCCGACAGTCGGCGTCGCCGCCGGCCTCCTGCTCGGTTGCGAAGCGCTCCCGCAGGAGGAACTTCTTCGGCTTGCCCCCGGCCGTCCGCGGCATCGCGTCGACCACGCGCACCGACGTGGGCTTCTTGTAGCCCGCAATGCGCTCGCTGCAGAACTCGATGATGTCCTGCTCGTCGACCGTCGCGCCCTCGAAGGCCTCGACGACGGCGCAGACGGTCTCTCCCCAGCGCTCGTGCGGCAGTCCGATGACGGCGACGTCGGAGACGGCGGGGTGCTCGCGCAGCACGCTCTCGATCTCCGACGGGAAGACGTTCATCCCGCCGCTGATGATCATGTCGCCCTTGCGCCCGGAGATGTAGAGGAAGCCGTCCTCGTCGAACTGGCCCATGTCGCCCGTGTACAACCAGCCGTCGACGATCTGACGCGCCGTCAGCTCCGGGTCGTCCCAGTAGCCGGCGGTGACCGACGGGGCGCGCACGAGGATCTCGCCGGTGGCGCCCTGGGCGACGTCGAAGCCCTGGTTGTCGACGAGCTTGATCTCGACGTGCAGCGACGGCTTGCCCGCCGAGCCGGGCTTGCGGCGTGCGGCGTCGGGCGGCACGAACGTGACGGAGCCGCCGCCCTCGGTGAGGCCGTAGACCTGGATGAAGTCGGTACCCGGGAAGGCCTCCTGCGCCTGCGTCGTCGTCGCGGCGGACACGGGCTGGCCGCCGCACATGATCATCTTCAGGCTGCTGGTGTCGTAGTCGCCGAGCGTCGGCAGCCGCAGGATGTCGTACAGCATCGTCGGCACCCAGAGCACGTGCGTGATGGCCTGGCCCGCGACGTAGGAGATGACCTCCTCGGCATCGAAGCCGCTGGAGCGCTTGACGTGCACGGTGCCGCCCTGGTGCAGGATCGGCCAGGTGAAGTCGTGGCGACCGCCGATGTAGTAGAGGTCGATGATCGCGTAGGTCGAGTGCTGCGGGCCGAGCTGGTAGTCGGTCACCTGCTGCAGCGAGTTCCACAGCACCGTCCCGTCGGTCCAGACCACGCCCTTGGGCTGGCCGGTCGTGCCCGACGTGAAGATGATCTCGTGCGGGTCGTCCAGCCGCTTGACCCGCAGCGGACGCTCCGGGGAGGACGACGAGAACATCTCCTCGTAGGAGAGGTCCGCAGCGCCGCCGTCGAGGCTGATGATCGTCCGCAGGTCGGGCACCTCGCCCGAGCGCCGCAGCTCGAGGATCGTCCCCAGGAAGCGGTCCTCGACGAGGATCGCCTTCGCGGCCGAGCGGCACAGCAGGTTCGCGAGCTCCCCGGGCCGCAGGCGCCAGTTGAGCGGGACCATGATCCCGCGCGCGGCAGCGATCCCCATCTCGATCTCGATGAACTCCAGGCGGTTGGCGCTGAGGACCGCGACGCGGTCGAACTCCTCGATGCCGAGGCCGACGAGCGCGTTGGCGACGCGGCGGCTCGCGTCGCGCAGCTCGCCGTAGGTGCGCGAGCGGTCCTCGAAGACGATCGCCGTCTTGGCGAGGTCCAGACCGCCGCGCTCGAACAGGTGGGGCAGCGTCAGGCGGTCCCAGCGCGAGGACTGCCTGCGATCCAACTTGCCGATGTCACGCGCGTCCATGTGCTTTCACCTCACCCGGCGATGCCGCCCCGGTGAGCTTGCCTGCGGCCCGCGGGCCGGGGAACTGGCACTAGCGCCAGTCACCGTCACCACCCCATCAGCCGCACGAGGTCCTGGCGCAGCCCCGGCAGGACGAAGCGACCCCACGCCATGCGGATGTCGGTCGTGTCCTGGCGGTCGTAGACCCGTATCCCCGTCGTCATGATCGCGAACAGCATCAGCGCGCCAAGCGCCGTGTGGGTGCGCACGACCTCGGGGTCGACGTCGCGCCCGGAGCGCTGCGCGTAGCGCTCGTGAAACCAGGCGCGCTCGGCGGTCGCGTTGAGCAGCTGCGAGCCGCCGGAGGTGAACTTCCCGGCGTGGTAGTCCAGGGCCATGTAGCCGAGGTCAAAGCGCGGGTCGCCGACCGAGCACAGCTCCCAGTCGAGGATCCCCGTCACGCGGCCGCCGGCGGTCAGGCAGTTGCCGATGCGGTAGTCGCCGTGGACGAGCGCGGGGGCGACGGGCTCGGGCGCGCGTGAGCGCACCCAGGCGTAGGCCTCCTGGATCACCGGGTCGGCGACGAGGCGCATCTCCTGCCAGACGCCCTCCCAGTGGTCCACCGTCGCGCCGAAGTCGCGGACCGTCGCGGCCTGCGCGGCGCGGCCGGCGTCGATCGCGTGGATCGCAGCGAGGTTGTCGGCGAGGTCGGCGGCGATGCCGCGGCCGGCCGACCAGTCGGCTTCGAGCGCCTCGCGGTCGCGGCGGCGCCAGACATTGGGGGCGTGGCCTTCGACGCGCTCCATCACGAAATACGGCCCGCCGAACGGCGTGTCCTCCGCAGGCTCGAAGCCGAAGACGTCGGGCGTCGCCACCGGCTCGTCCATCAGTAGCGAGTAGACGCGGAACTCCTGGCCGAGATCGGTCTCCAGCGTCGAGGCGTGCGGGCGCACGCGGACGATGTACTCGCGCTCGCCGTGCTCATGGGCGACACGCGCCGCCCACGAGTGGCGCGACCAGCCGCCTTCGAGCTGCTCGAGCGACGTGACGTGGTCGCGGTTGGCGGCGGAGCCGTCGTCGCGCATCGTCGACAGCAGCGCGTCGCCCTTCGCGGGGTCCACGGTCGTGTGCTCGCGGTCGCCGATCACTCACGCCACCGGCGTGTCGAGCGCGTCGACCTCCCGGTCGACCATCTCGCGCAGGGCGGCGTGCACCGCGGTGCGCGTCGCGTCTTCTGCGGGCAGCTGGCACAGCAGCCACGACAGCGTCACGCCGATCGCCACGCCGTCGGCCGCCTGCGCGATCTCCTCGCGCGCGCGCTCGCACTCCGCGCGACGGTCCTCGGCCAGCACGGCCAGCAGGCTGTCGCGCGTCGCGTCCAGCAGCTTCTCCGCCGCCGCCTGCTCGGAGGCCAGCAGGCGGGTGATGCTGTAGGCCGACAGGGCCTGGCTGCGCTCATAGCCCTCGAGCCCGCCGCGTGAGTCCGCGGCCATCCGCAGCGTCCGGCCGATGCCGGTGAGCAGCTGCGACGGGGTGAGCGCATTGAACACGGCCGGGCAATCAAACCGCTTCTGACAGGGCCCGGCCACTGTCGCATGCGCTAACGCGCGCGGCGCCAGGTGACGGGGAACGACAAGCAGCGCCTCGAGAACGGTGCTGCCGTGCTGGTTTGCGCAGGTGGCGCGGACCACGACGTCGCCGGCGTGAGCCGACGGCAGATCGCCGCTGCAGGTGATCGTGTCGCCGGCGCGGACGGGGCCTCGGAACGCGACGTCCGCGAGCGCGCCGGGCGGCAGGCGCTCGACCCCGAGCCATGCGCTCGCCGCCGCGAACACGGTCTGCAGCGCGATCGGGCCGTGCGCGATGATCGCGCCGAACGGCCCGGCGGCTGCGTAGCCGGGGTCGACGTGCAGCGGGTTGAAGTCCCCCGAGAGCCGCGCGTAGGCGTCGATCTCGGCCGTGCCGATCGTCTGCGAGACCGGCGGCAGCGGCGCCCAGGTCATGCGGGGTCCAGGATCGTCCACTCGACGACCGCGCAGAGGTGACCGTGGTGGCGCAGCGCGAAGACAAAGGTGGTGAAGCGGCCGGCAGCGGCATCGTGCTGGGAGCTGACGAGGACGTCGGTCTGCACCTCGCCTGCGGCGGGCAGGTCGGCGTGGATCACGAAGCGCTGTCGCGTGAGCACGCCGCCGGGGATGATGCCCCGCAGGGCGCGGCGCAGCACGCGCAGGGTCACCAGCGCGAGCGCGTCGGACGTCGGCAGGGCCAGCGCCTCGGCGAACGGGCCGAACGTGTCGCCCGGGACGAGCTGCTCGTAGCGCAGCGACGACAGCGCGGGCACGCCCGCGAGCGTGTCGCTCACGCCGCCACCGCCGCGATCAGCGCGAGCGTGTTCTCACGCACGCGCTCGGGTGGCAGCCCGAAGCTCGGGGCATAGAGGATCGCGTGGTCCAGCAGGCCCTGGTAGCGGCGCAGCCCGTCGCGGACGTCCTGCGCCGTCCCGGCGACGGCCAGCGCGTCGACCATCCGCTCGGGCACCGCGGCGACCATCGCGCCGAGGTCGCCACGCGCGAACGCGTCGCGGATCGCCGCGCCTTCGGCGCTGAAGCCGGTGCGCTCCAGCAGCGGCGCATAGGTCTTGGCCGAGGCGTAGTACGCGATCTGCGCGGCGACCTCGGTGCGCGCGGTCTCGGCGTTCTCGTGCACGGAGGCGAACACGAGGCTTGCGACGCGGATGTCGCTCGCGACGCGGCCGGTCTTGGCAGCGCCGCGGGCGATCGCGGGCAGCACGACGTCCTCGATGTAGCCGACCGTGAACAGCGTGTGGCCGAGCAGGCCGTCGGCGACGCGCCCGGCCGTCTCGATCATCCGCGGGTTGACGCCGGCGGTGTAGATCGGGATCGCGCGGGCCGGTGGCGGGACGTCGCCCGTCGGGCGAAAGCTCATGCGGTAGAAGCGCCCCTCGTGCTCGACCGGCCCGTCGCTCATGCGCCACAGGCGCCGCACCAGGGGGACGAGCTCCTCCATGCGCAGCGCCGGTGCCTCGGGGTCAGCGCCGTGCCAGTCGGCCATCATCCGCCGCGTCCCGTTGCCCAGACCGAGCACGAAGCGCCCGCCCGCGAGCTCGTCGAGGTCGCGGGCCTCGGCGGCGAGCGTGAGCGGACTGCGGCCGACGCCGTAGGCGATCGCCGTGCCGACGGTGCAGCGCCGGGTGCGCTCGGCCATCGCGGCGACGGCGATCGTCGCCGAGCGGTGGTACAGCTCGGGCGCCCACGCGGCATCGAGCCCAGCGGCGTCGGCGGCGGCGGCGATGTCGGCGGTCTCCCCGGCCGACGTCCCCTGCGGCTCGATCCCGACCGTGAGCGTCACCGCGCCGTGAACGCGGGGGCGCGCTTGGCGCGGAACGCCTCGAGCGCCTCGCGGAAGTCCGCGCCGCGCGTGGCCAGAACCTGGCCGCGGTTCTCGACCTCGACGGCCTGACTCAGCGAGCCGGCGTCGACGTTGGCGTTGAGCACGCGCTTGGTCAGCGTGACGCCGAACGGCGTGTTGGACGCGATCTGCGCCGCGACGGCGAACGCCTCCTCGAGCAGCGTCTCGGCCGCCACGACGCGGTTGACGAGGCCGATGCGCTGTGCCTCCGCCGCGTCGACGAACCGTCCGGTGAGCATGATCTCGGCCGCCACGCCGAGGCCGACCACGCGCGGCAGCGACCAGGAGACGCCGACGTCGCCGGCCGACAGCCCGATCCGCACGAACGCGGCGTTGAAGCGCGCCGCCGGGCTCGCGAGGCGGATGTCGGCGACCAGCGCCAGACCCAGGCCGCCGCCGGCGGCCGCGCCGTTGACGGCGGCGATCACGGGCTGGGGCAGCTCGTGGAACTTCACGAACGCGCCGGCCCAGCGTTGCTGGCCGAGCATCATCTCGTGCGGGCTCATGTCCGGCAGCGTCATCGCCTCGTCGAGGTCAAGGCCCGCGCAGAACCCCTCGCCGGCGCCGGTGATCACGACCGCGCGCGCGTCCTCGTCGCCCATCAGGCGATCGCAGAGGTCATGCAACTCGTCGAACATCTGAAACGTGATCGCGTTGCGCTGGCGCGGGCGGTTGAGCGTGACCACGACCACGCCCGGCTGCGGACGCTCGACGAGCAGCGTCTCGTAGCCGTTCACGACGCCGTTCCGGCGCGCTCGCGGTCGACCGCGGCGGCGAGCTTGCGCAGCTCGAGGCGGGCGATCACCTGCTTGTGCACCTCGTCGGCCCCGTCGCCGATTCGCAGCATGCGGTTGTAGCGGTACATGCCCGCCAGCGGCGTGTCGTCAGAGACGCCCGCGGCGCCCCAGACCTGGATCGCGCGGTCGACGACGCCGAGCGCCATCGTCGGCACGACCAGCTTGACGACCGACAGCTCCTGACGGGCAAGCTTGTTGCCGACGCGGTCGAGCTTCCACGCGGCGTGCTGGGTGACCAGTCGCGCCTGGTCGATCTCCGCGCGCGAGAGCGCGATGAAGTCCTGGATGAACTGCTTCTCCGCCAGCGGGCTGCCGAACATCACGCGGTCGCGTGCGCGCTCGCACAGCATCTCCAGCGCGCGCTCGGCGACGCCGATGAGCCGCATGCAGTGGTGGATGCGTCCCGGCCCGAGGCGGTCCTGCGCGATCTTGAAGCCCTCGCGACGACTGCCCAGCACGGCGTCGGCGGCCGCGACGCGACAGCCCTCGTAGGCGATCTCCCAGTGCCCGGGCCCCTCGGTGTGCCCCATGTTCGACAGCGGGCGCACGAGCTCGAAGCCCGGCGTGTCGGTGGGCACCAGCAGCATCGTCGCGCGCTGATGCGCCGGCCCGTCCGGGTCGGTGACGGCCATGACGATCGCGACGGCCGCGCCGAGCGCGTTCGTCGTCCACCACTTGCGTCCGTCGATCACCCAGTCGTCGCCGTCGAGGACGGCGCGGCACGACAGTCCGGTGGGGTCCGAGCCGGCGGTGTCGGGCTCGGTCATCGAGTAGCAGCTGCGGATGTCGCCCTCCAGCAGCGGCTCGAGCCAGCGCTCGCGCTGAGCCGGCGTCGCGTGCTCGGCGAGGATCTCCATGTTGCCGCTGTCGGGCGGCTGGCAGTTGAAGACATACGGCGCGACGAGCGTGCTGCGCCCCATCTCCTCGCATAGCGCGCCGTACTCCTCGTTGGTCAGGCCGGGACTGTCGTCGTGCTGGTTTGGCAGGAACAGGTTCCACAGCCCGGCGGCCTTGGCCCGCGCGCGCAGGTCGACGAGGACCGCGGGGAACGGCGTCGCGGCGTCGACCTCGCGGTCGATGGCCTCGATGACCTCGTCCTCGACGGGGTAGACGTGCTCGACCATGAACTCGCGCAGCTGCTCCAGCAGCGCCTTGCAGCGGTCGGTCGGCTCGAAATCCATGCGGTGCCCTCCGGCGTCGGGTGCGTCAGCGAGCGTACGACCCGGCGCCACCGAGCCGCCACTGTCCTTAGCGCCAGTCCGCCTCGCGCAGGTCGAGCACGAGCTTGCCGCTCAGCGTGCGGGCCTCGATCAGCTCGTGCGCCCGCGCGACCTCGTGCGGTCCGAGCACCTCGACCGCCGGACGCAGCCGGCCGTCGCGAAGTCGCGCCTGCACCTCGTCGAAGGCGCGCTGCGGCTCCGCCGCGTCGAGCTCGGCGACCCGCGCGACGACGAAGCCGACGATCGTCTGCCCGCGCGGCATCAGCGCGCGGGCATCGACGGTCGCGGGCGCCTGGCTGGCGGCGCCGACGACGACGTAGCGCCCGTTGAACGCCAGCGCCCGCAGCGACGGCGCGAAGAGCGGCCCGCCGACGCCGTCGATGATCACCGCGGCGCCGGCGCCGGTGAGCTCGCGCAGCCGCCCGGTCAGGCCGTCGGGATCGGACGGCGTCGTCGCGACCGCGCCGTGGCCGCGCGCGATCTCGAGCTTCGCCGCAGTCGACGCCGTGGCGACCGTCCGCGCTCCGGCCTCCGCGCAGAGCTGCACGCAGAGCGCGCCGAGGCCGCCCGCGGCGGCGTGCACGACCACGGCCTCGCCGGCGGCGACCGCGCCGTAGCGATGGACGGCGTACCAGGCCGTGACGCCCTGGGTGAAGACGGCCGCGACGTCGATCGCAGTCAACCCGTCGGCGACGGTGAAGACGTGATCCAGCGGCGCGACGACGTGGTCGGCGTAGCCGCCGCCGTGCTCGGTGAAGGCGACGACGAGCGCACCGGGCGCCGGCCCACCCGCGGGCGCCTCGACGACGCGGCCGGCGACCTCGAAGCCGGGGGTGAAGTCCAGCGGCTGGTCGCGGCGGTACTCGCCGCGGCGGACCATCGTGTCTGCGAAGTTCACGCCGATCGCCTCGACGGCGACGAGGACGTCGCCGTCGCCGCGCGCGGGCATCGGCTCCTGCACCCACGTCATGACGCCGGGCGGTCCGAAGCGGTCGAGCGCGATGCGGCGGCGTGTCGGCACCGCAGTAGGCTCGTCGCGACACGTGCGAGCGGCAACTGGCGCTTCTGCCAGGCGCAGGCGCCGGCCCCGCTGCCCTAGCTTCGAGGGATCATGGACGTAACGAGCCTGCATCACCGCCGCGCCGTCGCGCGCTGGGAGCGCGTCAGCGTCGGCGACATCTTCGAGCGGCTGACCTGGAGCTATCCCGACAAGGAGGCGATCGTCGCCTGGCCGGGGGCGTTCGCCGACCCGGCGCTGGCGCGGGTGACCTACCGCCAGGCCGACGAGCTGGCCAACCAGGTCGCCAACGCCCTGCTCGCGCGCGGCCTGCAGCGCGGCGACTGCGTGCTGATGTTCTGCGAGAACTCCGTCGAGGCCTACCTGACGAAGTTCGGGATCGCCAAGGCCGGGCTGACGTGCGTGCCGGTCAACCCGATGCTCGCGCCCGACGTCGTCGCCTACCTCATCGAGCGCGTCGAGCCGCGCTTTGCGATCGTCGACGCCGAGCTGTGGCCCAAGGCCGCCGACGCGTTCGCCCAGCGCGGGATCGCGCCCGACGTGACGATCGAGATCGGCGGATCCGCCGTCGACGGCACGCTGACGTTCGGCGAGCTGGTCTCCGGCGTGCCCGCGACCGAGCCGGACGTCGAGATCCACGGCGACGACGTGTGGGAGATCATCTTCACGTCGGGGACGACCGCCATGCCCAAGGGCGCGATGGTCACCCACAACTACAGCTACCTCGGCGCGTACTCGTTCGCGCTGACGCTGACGCGCAACGTCCACATCGAGTGCGACCTGAAGCTCTGCAGCTTCCTGCCGCTGATCTACCACATCGCCGACCAGATCTTCAGCCTCCCGGCGTTCCTCGCCGGCGGCACCCTGGTGATGGGCCGCGGCTATGACCCGGCCGCGATCGCCCAGGCGATCGACCGCGAAGGCGTGACGGCGCTGTGGGGCGGGTCGCCCGCGATGCTGACCGACCTCGCCGGGCAGCTCGAGGCCGACACGTCGCTCGACGCGAGCACGCTGGGGACCGCGATCTACGGCTGGACGGCGGCGGACCCGACGCTGATCGCGCGCCTCAAGGCGCGCTGCCACCCCGAGCTGGTCGTGTGCGAGATCCTCGGCCAGACCGAAGCGATCTCCTGCCATCGCTTCTGGCCGGACAAGTGGCCGGAGATCTTCCTGGCGACCGCGCCGGCGCAGAACTACGTGGGCGTCCCCAACCCGCTGGTCGCCGCCGACGTCGTCGACGCCGGCGGCAACTCGCTGCGCGGCACGGTCGGAGAGCCCGGCGAGGTCGTCTACCGCTCTCCCGTGGTGGTCCCGGGCTACTACAAGGACGAGGACGCCACGCGCGAGGCGTTCCGCGGCGGCTGGTTTCACTCCGGCGACGTCTGCACCTACGACGCCGACGGGCTGCGGATCATGGTCGACCGCTCCAAGGACATCGTCAAGTCCGGCGGAGAGAACGTCTCCAGCCTGCGCGTCGAGGCGATCCTCTTCCAGCACCCGCTGGTGCAGAAGTCCGCGGTCGTCGGCCTGCCACACGAGCAGTGGGGTGAGGCGGTGACGGCGTTCGTCATCGCCGAGGACGGCGAGCGCCCCGATCCCGACGGGCTCGTCGCGTGGTGCCGGGAGCGCCTGGCGGGCTTTGAGACACCCAAGCGCGTCGTGCTCGTCGACGAGCTGCCGGTGACCGTCGGCGGCAAGGTCCTCAAGTACAAGCTGCGCGCCGAGCACACCGGGCTGTACGACGGCTAGCTGTAGTGGATTGGCATCGTGGACCGCCGGCTCGGGCCTCTGGTTGCGGCTTCGCGAAAACCGCCGCTATGAGGGACCAGGGTGTGGTGCAGGGCGCCGTGCGGTGGTGCTGGGCTGGTTGGGGTCGCCCCTCGCGTCGGACACTCCTTGAGGGACCGGTGTTACTGGGGTGCGAGCGTCGGGGGTCTCGCCCGGAACCGCTAGCGACCGCTAGCAATTTGCTAGCCGGGGCTAGCGCTCTCATTCGGGCAGGGTGTGGCGGGCGCCTCGCACCCGGTTCGCGGCCGCGCCCTGGTCCGTGTGGACGCGAGGCGCGACCGCAACCGCACTCTGCACCAACGCACGAACCCGGCACATCCCTGCCCTTCCAGGGGGCTGTTCGCGAAGCCGCGACCGAAGGCCCGAGCCGGCGCCCCGCGATGCGAATCCACCAACCCCGGTCTATCGAGCTCGCGCCTGAACGACGTCCCTGGACCAACGGCTAGCGATAGCGCCAGTTGTCGCGCCCACAGCCCTGGACGAGGGTCCCTGAGCATGGCCGCAGATCCGCCCGTCCTCTCGAACGTCCCCTACGACGAGCTCGTCGTCGGCGAGCGCATGGGGCCGTTTCGCGAGGACGTCTCCCGCGAGATGGCCGGACGGCTGGCAGGTCCGATCGGCGCGTCGCAGTCAGTCGACACCGTGCCCCCGGCCGTGTTTCCGATCCTCTTCCTCAAGGCGCTTCGCCGCGCGATGGGCGGCATTCCCGCAGGGAGCATCCTCGCCAAGCAGGAGCTCGAGTTCCACGGCGTCATGCCGGTCGACGCCACTGCGGCGATCACGACCTGGGTCGGCAACAAGGAGCTGCGCCGCGGACGGCCGTTCGTGACGATCGAGTTCGACATCCGCGACGGCGACGACGCCCAGATCGTCACCGGGCGCAAGGTCATCGTCTGGCCGACGGGCCCGGCGCAGGAGACGGCATGAGCGAGTTCGCCGGCATCACCGACGAGGTGACCCAGGACGGCATCGACGCATACGCCGAGCTGTCGGGCGACTTCAACCCGTTGCACGTCGATCCCGAGGCCGCGGCGGCGTCGGAGTTCGGCGGCATCATCGCCCACGGCCCGATCGCGCTGCATGCGTTCTTCCGCGCGGCGACGCAGTGGCTGGGGACCGAGGCACTGCCCCCGGGCTGCGAGGTGAAGGCCACCTACCGCGCGCCCACGCGGCCGGGCGACGCCGTGACGTGCGAGCTGGGCGACGTGCAGCCCGCCGACGACGGGCGCGCAGCGCTGGAGTCCGACTGCGTCAAGCAGGACGGCACCGTGGTCGTGAGCGTCCGCGCGACGCTCACGCGTCCCTAGGCCAGCGTCCCGTGCACGTCCACGCGCTCGCGCAGCAGCGCGAGCTCCTCGGCGGACGGGTCAAGCGTGCGGGGCGCGTCGTCGGTCACGTCGATCGGCCAGCCGGTCGCCTCGCGGACAGCCGCGGGCTCGACGCCGTCGTGCAGCGAGACGACGCGCATCTCGCCGTCGTCGTCGAAGTCGAAGACGCCCAGCGGCGAGAGCACGAGCCGCGGCCCGCCCCCCGGCAGCGCCAGCCGCTCGCGCTCACCGCGATCGCCCAGCGCGGAGATCAGCGCGACGCGCTCGACGAACACCCGCGGGTCGTGGCGCGGCATGACGATGTAGTAGCCGCGGCACTGCGTGCTCATCGTCGCCAGCGCGATCGAGCCCGGGCCGCGGACCTTCCAGCCGCCGTCGCCGTCGGGGATGCCGAAGAGGTTGACGTTGCCGCGACGGTCGACCTGCATGCCGCCGACGAAGAAGACCTCGGGGCGGCGGGCGTCGTCGAAGATCTGGCTCTGGTGCATCAGCGCCTCTCCGGTCATCGACCGCGGGTCGAACGCGAAGGGGTAGACGCCCGGCGGGTCCTGTCCCCCGCCCAGCGCGTGGACGCCGAAGCCGATGAGGATCCGCGCGTCGGGATGGGTCGTGAGGCTGGCCATCACCGCGGCCGCGCGGGCCATCGGCATGTTCGCGCCGACCATGATCGTGCGGTCGCCCTCGCGCAGGTCGCGCGCGAGCAGGACCGCGAACAGCTCGTCCTGGGATGCCGGTCGCGTCGTCGTCATACGAGCAGCGACGCGATCCGGCGGATGCCGATCACGTCGAGGTAGTCCTCGTGGCTCGCCGGCTGACGCAGGTGGCGGTCCAGCCAGCCGTCGAGTGCGTCGCCGCGCGCGGCGGCGACGAACTCGGCGAGGTGCGTCTCGTCAGCCGTCATCCAGCCGTTGGCGTAGGGATGCGTGCCGAACGGCGCGTGGACGACGGACGTCTGTGGCCAGTACCAGGTGCGCTCCGGGTGCGCGCGGATCGCCTCCGTCGAGACGACGCGGTCGGTCTGCAGGATCACGCGCTCGGCGGCCGCGCCGAGCAGGCCGTCCATGTGGCCGGTGCCGACGACCTGCGCGTTGCCGTAGCGGTCCGCGGTCTCGGCGTAGAGCAACGCGACGTCGAGCGTGATGGCCGGGACCGCGAGCAGCGTCTCACCGCGGATCGGGTCCTCGAACTCGCGCAGCTGCGGGTTGAGCTGCGCGAACGCCGTGCCCACACCGCCGCGCCACGGCAGGAACGGCAGCCCGTGCCCCGCGGCGCGCAGGCCCATCACGCAGTGGGCCTCGTCGAGGTCGACGACGTCGACCTCGCCCGCCTCGACGGCCCGGCGGAAGACGGGACCGACTGCGGCGACGCCCTCGATGCCGACGTACGAGCCGACGACGCGGCGCACGCAGCCGGCGGCGATCAGCACGTCGACCTCGATGCCGCCGGTCGGCGCGACGATCGTGAGGTCGCGGGCACCGCGACGGGCCAGCGCGCGCACGAGCGCCATCGGATGGCCGGCGGTGACCGCGCCGCCGATGCCGACCGTCGCGCCGTCGGCGATGCCGGCGACCGCCGCGTCGGGCGCGGCGAGCACCGAGCGACGCGCGGGCAGGGGCGGATCGGGGGTCGGGCCGGCGATCGGCCTACTCCACCCTGGCCGCCGACCAGCCGCCACTGTCATTTCCGCCAATACGCGCCGGCGCGCCCGCACACTAGCGTCGGGCGACCATGCCCGACACGACGCTGCCCGGCCGCGACGCGCCTCCGCGGATGACCTCCTACGAGGAGGCGCGGGAGCGCTACACCGTCGAGGTGCCGGAGCGCTTCAACCCCGTGATCGACATCGTCGAGGCCTGGGCGCACGGACGCGCCCGACGAGCTCGCGGTGCTCTCGCTCGGACGGCGCGGGCGAGACGTCGTCGCCGAGCACACGGTCGCCGAACTGGCCGCCGAGTCGCGACGCGCGGCGCGCGCGCTGCTCGACGCGCGGCATCGGCAAGGGCGACCGCGTCTTCGTGATGCTGCCGCGCGTCCCGCCGTGGTACGCGGCGATGCTCGGCGCGATCCGCATCGGCGCCGTCGTCGATGCCGGGCACCAACCTGCTGACCGCGCAGCGACATCGCCTACCGCATCGCGCGCGGCCGACGCGGTCGCGGCGATCACCGACGCCGACGGCGCCGACGAAGGTCGACGCGATCGACGACGGCGCTCCCGACGCTGCGCGCACGCATCGCCTGGGCGTCGGCGGAGCGCCGACGGCTGGCACGACTTCGACGCGCTCGCTCGAGCCGCCGGCGACGGCGAGGTGCCCGCACGACCCGACCGTCGCGCGACGACCCGATGATCCTGTTCTTCACGAGCGGCACGGTCAGCTACCCGAAGATGGTCCAGCACGCCGCACTCCTACGGGCTCGGCCACGTCGCGACCGCGCGCTTCTGGCACGACCTGCGGCCGGGCGACCGGCACTGGACCGTGACCGACACCGGCTGGGCGAAGGCGGCCTGGGGCGGGCTGTTCGGGCAGTGGCACGAGCGCGCGACGCGTCGTCCAGGTCGCGCTCGGCAAGCCCGACGCCGACACGATCCTCGGCGATCCTCGCAGCGCGCACGGCATCACGTCGTTCTGCGCGCCGCCGACGCTCTACCGGCTGCTCGTCCAGGGCGACTTCGGCGCCGCACGACCTCTCGCACGCTGCGCCACTGCACGAGCGCCGGCGAGCCGCTGAACCCCGAGGTCATCCGCGCCTGGAAGGACGGCACCGGCGGGCTGACCGTCTACGACGGCTACGGCCAGTCCGAGACGACGCTGCTCGTCGCCAACTACCGCGCCGATGCCGGTGCGGCCGGGCTCGATGGGCACGGCCGGTGCCCGGCTGGGACGTCGACGGTCGCTCGACGACGACGGCGGACGCGCGTCGACGACGGCGAGGTCGGCAACATCGCCGTGCGCTCGACGCCCGACCGCCCGGTCGGCCTGTTCCGACGGCTACCACGAGCGACGCCGACGCGAACGCCAAGTCGCTTCCGCGACGGCTGGTACTACACCGGCGACAAGGCCGGCGCGACGAGGACGGCTACCTCTGGTTCGAGGGCCGCGACGACGACGTCATCACCTCGTCGCGCCTACCGGATCGGCCCGTTCGAGGTCGAGTCGCGCGCTGGTCGAGCACCCGGCGGTCGTCGAGGCGGCGGTGGTCGGCAAGGACGACCCCGAGCGCACCCAGATCGTCGTCGCGCCTTCGTCATCCTCGCGCCGGGCCGCGAGGCCGTCGACGAGCTCGCCGCCGAGCTGCAGGACCACGTCAAGCAGCTCACCGCGCCGTACAAGTACCCGCGCGAGATCCACTTCGTCGACGAGCTGCCGAAGACGGTCAGCGGCAAGATCCGCCGCACCGAGCTGCGCGAGCAGCTCAACGCGACGGCCTGAGCGTCAGCGGCCCTGCCAGCGCGGGGGGCGCTTCTCGCGGAACGACCGCGGGCCCTCCTGCGCGTCCTCGCTCAGGTAGACCGGCTCGTAGAGCTCGTCGGCGGCGTCGAGCGCCGCGATCCGCCCATGCTCGGCGGACGAGGTAGACGAGCTGCTTGGCCGCCCGCACCGACAGCGGCGCGTTGGCGGCGATCGTCGCGCGCCATCGCCTGCGCCGCCTCGCGCAGCTCGGCCGCGGGCACGACGCTGGTTGACGAGCCCGAGCTCGTACGCGCGCTGCGCGGTGATCGGCTCTCCGGTGAGCAGGATCTCCATCGCGACGCGCGGAGGGATCAGCCACGGCAGCGGCGCCGCCCACGGCGAGCCGCGGCCGACCTTGGCCTCGGTGATCGCGAACTTGCGCGTGGTCGGCGGCGATGCACGAGGTCGACCATCTGCGCCAGCAGGAAGCCGCCGGCGAACGCGACGCCGTTGACCGCGGCGATCACCGGCTTGTCGGTCTGGACCGTGCGCTGCAGGTAGGGCAGGAAGTCCGGCGGCGGCACGCTTCAGCTCCGTGTCGGCCATCTCCTTGAGGTCGCCGCCGGCGCAGAACGCCTTGTCGCCGGCGCCGGTGAGGACGAGCACGTCGGCGTCGTCGTCGTCGGCGAAGCGCGCGAAACCCGTCCCACAGGCCGTCGCGGACCGCCTTGTTCAGCGCGTTGCGCGCCTCGGGGCGGTTGATCGTCAGCCAGGCGACGCGATCGGCGACCTCGTAGAGGACGACGTCTCGCTCATCTGCTCGTGCGTGCTTCCTGTTCAGATCCGCAGCACGCCGCCGGGCGTGCGCACGATCGGGGCGTTGAGCGACGGCCGACAGCGACATGCCGAGCGTGTTGCGCGTGTCATCGGGTCGATCAGCCCGTCGTCGCGCAGGTCGGAGGTGAGGTAGTAGGAGTGGTAGGTCTGCTCGAAGTGCGCGGTCACGACCTCGCGCGATGCGCGCGATCTCCTCCGGCGTCGGGTCCTTGCCGTCGCGGCGTTCAGCGCGGTGACGCGCACCTGCGTCAGCGTGTCGGCGGCCTGACTCGGGCGCCCATGATCGAGGAGCGTCGAGTTCGGCCAGGCGAAGAGGAAGCGCGGGTCCCAGGTGCGGCCCGCCATCGCGTAGTTGCCGGCGCCCTGCGAGGCGTGGCAGAGGACGATGAGCTTCGGCACGGTCACGTTGGCCTGGACCATCAGCATCTTCGCGCCGTCCTTGGTGATGCCGCGGCGCTCGTACTCCTTGCCGACCATGAAGCCGGTGACGTTGTGCAGGAACAGCAGCGGGATCGCCGTCGCGGTCGCAGAGCTGCATGAACTGTCGACGCCTTGTTGGCGGCCTCGCGAGTAGATCACGCCGTTGTTGCCGAGGATCCCGACCTTGATGCCCCAGATGTAGGCCCAGCCGGTGACCATCGTGTCGCCGTAGTCGCGGCTTGAACTCGTGGAAGAGGCTGCCGTCGACGATGCGGGCGATCACCTCGCGCATCTCGAACTGCTTCTTGATGTCGTCGGGGATGATCCCGTAGAGCTCGTCGGGGTCGTAGTAGGGCGCCTCGGGCTCACGCCGGTCGCTGTCGGCCTTCTCGCGGCGCGCCCAGACGCCGACGATCGTCGCGGGCCAGCGCGCACGCCTCCGCCTCGGTGTCGACCGCGTAGTCGGCCGGTGCCGGAGACGCTCGTGTGCATGTCGGCGCCGCCGAGCTCCTCGGCCGTCACGTCCTCGCCGGTCGCGGCCTTCACCAGCGGCGGGCCGGCGAGGAAGACGCGCCGCGTGCCGCGGACCATGATCGACTGGTCGCAGAGCGTCGGCAGTGTAGGCGCCGCCCGCGGTGCAGTAGGCCGAGGACGACGGCCAGCTGCGGGATCCCCGCGCCGCTGAGCAGGCACTGCTGCTTGAAGATGTGCCCGGCCCAGCGCGTAGATCTCGTCCTGCAGCGTGCAGGTAGGCGCCGCCGCGAGTCGAGCATGTGGACGACCGGCAGGCGATTCTCCAGCGCGATCTGCAGCGCGCGGACGATCTTCCGCACCGAGAGCGGGTACCAGGCGCCGCCCTTGAGCGAGCTGTCGTTGGCGATGATCATCACCTCGCGCCCGCTGACGACGCCGATGCCGGTGCACGAGCAGCGCCTGCGGCGCCTCGCCGTCGTAGGGCTGGTTGGCGGCCAGCGGCATCAGCTCGAGGAACGGCGAGCCGGGGTCGAGCAGCAGGTCCAGCCGCTCGCGCACGGTAAGCTTGTCCTGCTCGGCGAGGCGGTCCAGCGCCCGCTGCGGGCCGCTCGTGGCGCGCCGCGTGGAGCGTCTCGCGCAGCTCCGTGCGCCAGCGCGAGGTTGTGCTCGCGGTAGGCGCGGTAGCGTCGTCGAGCTCGTGTCGACATGGGTCTCGAGGCGGTGCATCAGGCCTCCTCCGTCGGCGTCCTCGGGCACGAGCGAGACGAGCGGCGTCGCCGCGATCGAACGTGTCGCCGACCGCGCAGGAACACGCGGTCGACGACGCCGTCGCGCGTCGCGACGATCTCGCTCTGCATCTTCATGCTCTCGATCACGACGAGCGGCTGCCCCTCGGCGACCGTCCGCCCCGGGCTCGACGGCGACCGTGATGACGGTGCCCGGCATCGGCGCGGTCGCGACGTCGCCGCCGGGGCCGCCGCCGCGGGCGCGCTCGACGGGGTCGACGAGCTGCAGCGTCCACGGCGCGCCCGAACGCGTGCACGTAGACCGTGTCGCGGTCGACGACGATCCAGATCCGCTCGCTGCGGTCGTCGAGCGTCAGCTCGTACGCGTCGCCGAGCGGGCGCAGGCTGGCCGTGGAAGGCGCGGCCGTCGATGCAGACGGTCGCGCCGCGTCGCCGCGGCGCGCAGACGGCGACCTCGTGCGCGTCGCCGTCGCCCAGCGCGATCTCGAAGCCACGGCATCAGGCCCTCCACTCGCCCATCGCGGCGAGCGGCTCGGGCGCCGCCAAGCGCGCGTCGAAGCGCGGGCTGGCCAGCGCGGCGGCGGCGATCAGGCAGCGCTCGGCGCCTCGTCCGGCGGCGCCGGCGCGCGCCAGCGCCGTCGGCGTGCTCGTCGAGGAAGCCGGTGTGGGTGTCGCCGGCGGCGAACGCCGGCGTGGGCGAGCACCCGCTCGAGGAACGCCGTGTTCGTCATCGTGCCGAGCAGCACGGTCTCCGCGCAGCGCCGTCGCGGGCGCGCCGGATCGCCTCGTCGCGCGTGTGCGCCGTGGCCGGCGAGCTTGGCGATCATCGGGTCGAACGAGGCGCTGACCTCGGTGGCCCTCGGTCGACGCCGTGGTCGACGCGGACGCCCTCGCCGGTCGGGAAGCGCACGAGGTGCAGCGCGGCCGGTCGCCGGGACGAAGCCGGCGTCGGCGTCCTCGGCGTAGATGCGGCACTCGATCGCGTGGCCGTCGAGGCGCGACGTCGTCCTGGGCGAAGCGCGAGCGGCTCGCCGGCGGCGATCCGGAGCTGCTCGGCGACGATGTCGATGCCGGTGACCAGCTCGGTGACCGGGTGCTCGACCTGCAGCCGCGTGTTCATCTCCAGGAAGTAGAAGCTCGCGCTCGCGCGTCGACGATCATCTCGACCGTCCCCGCCGAGACGTAGCCGACCGTCGCGAGCGAGCGCGACGGCGGTGGCGCCCATCGCCGCGCGCATCTCCTCGTCGACGAACGGCGACGGGCACTCCTCGATGACCTTCTGGTAGCGGCGCTGGATCGAGCACTCGCGCTCGCCGAGGTGGACGACGTTGCCGTGGGCGTCGGCGAGCACCTGCACCTCGATGTGGCGCGGGCGCTCGATGTAGCGCTCGACGAAGACGCGGCCGTCGCCGAAGCTCGCGTGCGCCTCGCCGGATGCCCGCGTCGAACGCGTCGCGCAGGTCGTCGGCGTCGCGCGCGATCCGCATGCCCTTGCCGCCGCCGCCGGCGCTGGCCTTGAGCAGGACCGGATAGCCGATCCGATCGGCCTCGGCGACGGCCTCGTCCGTCGCTGCCGACCGCGCCCGTCGGAGCCCGGGCAGGGTCGGCACACCCGCCGCGTGCGCCAGGCGCTTGGACGGTCGATCTTGTCGCCCATCGCGCGGATCGCGGCCGGCGGCGGGCCGATGAACGTCATCCCCGCGTCGGCGACCGCCTCGGCGAAGTCCGCGTTCTCGGACAGGAAGCCGAAGCCCGGGTGCAGCGCCTCGGCGCCGGTCTGCCGTGCACGCCGCGACGATCTGTTGCGACGTCCAGGTAGGCGCCGACCGGCGAGTCGCCGTGCAGCTCGACCGCCTCGTCGGCCTCGCGCACGGCGCGCGAGCCGGCGTCCTCGGCGTGGAAGACGGCGACGCTCGCGATGCCCAAGCCGCCGCAGGGTCCGCATGATGCGCACCGCGATCTCGCCGCGGTTGGCGACGAGGACCTTGGCGGGCAGGCTCACGTCGCAGCGCCTCCGGCGGTGAGCAGGCCGTCGCGATCCCACGCTGCCGGGACCTCGACGGAGATCCCGAGCAGCATCGCGCCGTAGCTCTTGCCCTGCGGGTCGTAGCGCAGCGTCGACGTGCCGCCGCGGCCGCCGAGGACGCCGTCGAGCACGATAGTTGACCGCCGCCGAGGCCGGGCATCTCCCAGCGCTTGACGCCGCCCGTGAGGTAGTGCGCGAAGAGCGCGGCGACGCGCTCGGTGCTCACCTGCTCGCGGATGACGCCGAGGAACTCCGGGCGGCGCGCGATCACGCCGATGTTCGCGTTGTCGCCCTTGTCGCCGCTGCGCGCGTAGGCGAGGCGCCGCAGCGGCGACGGTGATCGTCGGGCCGTCGCGGCTGCGCTGCCTCGAGATCGGCGAGCTGAGGCGTGCCGACCGTCACGTCGGGGCTGCCGTCGGCGATCTCCAGCGCGACAGGGTCGGCGCCGTCGACGCTGAGCGTCACGTCGCACGGACGACTTGTCGACGAGCAGGTGGTAGACAGCCGATCGACGGCGCCACGCGCGGGCGCCCGCCGAAGAACCCCGGTCATGCCCTGGCGCGACGAGCGCCATCGGCGCGTACTCGACGGCGAAGATCTCGAGCGCCGCCTTCTCGGGGTGGCGCGCGCCGATCTTGACCACGGCCTCGGTCGCCCCGTCGTTGCGGCGGTCGGGGCCGAAGGTGTCGCCCGCGCCGACGACCTCGATCGAGGACTCGCTCAGCGGCCCGAACCCGGCCGCGGCGATCATCCGCTCGGCGCGTGCGACGAGCGCGTGCGCCGGCGCGGCGCGCCTTGCCGGCGGCGTCGATGCCGGCGAACATCGCGGTGCGTCATGACGCGGTAGCCGTCGGCGTGGGTCGCGGTGACCTTGTAGGTCGGCGGCGGCTGCCCGCCCTTCGCGCCCGAGACGCGGACGCGGTCGGGGCCGACCTGCTCGAGCTCGACGTCGCGCCAGTCGCAGACGACGTCGGGCATGACGTACGCGCCGGGGTCGCCGATCTCGTAGAGGATCTGCTCGCTGACGGTGGCGGGCGTGACGAGGCCGCCGGTCCCGTCGGGCTTGGTGATGATCGCGCTGCCGTCCGGGAAGCACTCGGCGATCGGGTAGCCCATGTCCTCCCAGCCGGGGACCGACGCCCAGTCGGTGAAGTTGCCGCCGGTGCACTGCGGGCCGCACTCGACGATGTGGCCGGCGAGCGTGCCGGCCGAGAGCAGGTCGTAGTCGTCGTCGTTCCAGCCGAACTCGTGCAGCAGCGGCCCGAGGACGACCGACGGAGTCGACGCTGCGGCCGGTGACGACGATGTCCGCCCCCGCCGCCAGGGCCGCGGCGATCGGGCGCGCGCCGAGGTAGGCGTTCAGCGTCATCGGGTCGGCGGGCAGCGTCTTCGCCGGTGAACATGTCGCGCGCGCCGGCAGCCCGCAGCGCGTCGAGCTCGCGGCATCAGGTCGTCGCCCTCGACCGCCGCGACCCGCAGCGCCACGCCGGCGCGCGTCGGCGGCCTCGCGGAAGGCGCGCGCGCAGGCGCGCGGGTTCAGCGCGCCGGCGTTGGTCACGACCTTGATCCCGCGCTCGTGGATCTCGGCCAGCCGCGGCTCGAGCACGCGGATCGCGTCAGGGACGAAGCCCGCCTCGGGGTCCTGCGCATGCGGGCGCGCGCCAGCAGCGCCATCGTGATCTCCGAGAGGTAGTCGGAGACGAGGTAGTCGACGTCGCCGGCATCGAGCATCTGGTCGACGGCCGTGCTGGTGTCGCCCCAGAACGCCGCCCAGCAGCCGAGACGGACGGAATCGCGCATTGCTCGACTTTAAATAAACATTTAGTTGAATGTCAAGGGCGACTCGTGCAGGATGCGCCGATGCCGCGCGGCGACGCCGACATCACCCGTGCCCGGCTGCTCGACGCAGCCGACGCCCTGCTCGTGGAGCGACCCGGCCAGACGGCGACCGTCAGCGACATCTGCGGCCGCGCGGAGGTCAACGTCGCGATGGTCAAGTACTGCTTCGGGGGCAAGGGGGCGATGCTCGACGCGCTGCTCGAGCGCTCGCTGCAGGGCCTCGCCGAGGAGGTGCAGCGCCTCCCGGCCTCGGGCCTGGACCCCGAGGAGCAGCTGCGCCGCCACGTGGCGGAGATCGTGCGCAACTACGTCCGCCACCCCTACGTCAACCGCTTGATGAACGAGCGGCTGATGTCCGCGGACCCCGACGCCGTCGACCAGATCAGCCGCAGCTTCGCGGTGCCCGTCCGCGACTGGTACGCGCGCGTGCTCGCCGACGGCCGCGAGCGCCACGGCTGGCGGGAGATCGACCCCACCTTGTTCTTCTTCTCGGTCGTCGGGATCTGCGAGTTCCTGTTCTCGGCGCGGCCGCTGCTCGAGCGCGCGTTCGGTCGCACGATCGACGAGGACCTCGTCGAGCGCTACAGCGCGCACGTCGCCGACTGCGTCCTGACCGGCGTGGTCTGACTCAGCGCAGCGCCGCGCCCTCTCCGGTGAGCGCGCCCTTCATCACGCGGTTCATCGCGTTGCGCGGCAGCGCGTCGATGAAGTCGACCTCGACGGGAACCTTGTAGTCGGCGAGCCGCGCGGCGCAGAAGGCGATCAGCTCGTCGCGCGTGGGGTCGGCGCCGGGCGCACGCACGACGACCGCGCGCACGTCGCTGCCGAGCACCGGGTTGGGCTGCGGGACGACGGCCACCTCGAGCACGCCGGGATGCTCGAGCAGCACGCCTTCGACCTCGGCGGACGAGATGTTCAGCCCGCCGCGACGGATCAGCTGCTTGTTGCGATCGACGAAGCAGACGAAGCCCGCCTCGTCGACGGCGGCCATGTCGCCGGTGTGCAGCCAGCCGTCGCGCAGCGCCGCCTCCGTCGCCTCGGCGTTGGCGACGTAGCGCGACATCGTGCTGGGCCCGCGCAGGCACAGCTCGCCGACGGTATCCGGAGCGGCCCGCGCGCCTTCGGCGTCGAGCACGGCGTGGTCGACCCAGTCGCGAAACCCGGTGCGTCCGATCGACAGGCCGTACTGGCCCATGCGCGCGAGCGCCTCGGGATGGTCGGCGTGGGTCAGCATGATCCCCGACGTCCCGCCCTCGGTGAGACCGTAGATGTTGTAGAGCTCGACGCCCCAGCGCTCGCCGATCTCCTCCCACACGCGCCGGTAGAACGCCGGGCTACTCGGCTGCCCGCCGTAGCAGACGCGGCGCAGCGCCCGGAAGTCGTAGATGTCGAGGTCCCTGGGTGCGCGGCGATCGAGGATCAGCGCCAGCACCGTCGAGATCAGGAACGTCGAGGTGACGCGGTGGCGCTGCATGCGGTCGAGCGTCGCGTAGACGTCGAACTCGGGCTCGATCACGTACGTGCAGCCCGCGGCAAGGCAGGAGAGCAGGTTCGTGTGGCAGCCGGTGCTCGTGAAGAACGGCGCGAACGACTGATACACGGCGTCGGCATCCAGGCCCCAGCTGCCCACCGCCTGGTACCCGCACGCGACCGAGCCGCGGTGCGACAGCGCGACGGCCTTGGGGTTCCCGGTGGTGCCCGACGTGAAGATCCAGTCCGCGTCGTCGTCCGGCGTCGCGGGCGACGGCTCGGCGCGCGGGGCGGCGGCCGTGAGACCTGCGCCCGCCTCCAGCAGCGCGGCGCCGCCGAGCGATCCTCTCAACCCCGCAAGCAGCGACGCGAACGCGGGCGCGTACACCACGGCGGCGGGCTGCGCGAACTCGAGCACATACGCGAGCTCGCGCGCGACGTAGCGCGTGTTCAACGGGACGTTGATCGCGCCGAGGCGGTGGGCGGCGTGGTAGGCGACATGCGCCTCGACGGCGCCGTCGTTGTCGAGCAGGATGCCGACGCGGTCGCCACGCTTCACGCCCGCGGCCGCGAGCACCGCGCTCGCGCGTGCAGCGCGGTCGCCGAGCTCGTCGTAGGTCACCGCGACCTCGCCGGCAGCCGCGAGGCTCGGAGCGATCAGCGCCGTGTGGCCGCCGCGCGCCGCGACGCGAGCGCAGAGCAGCTCGGGGACCGTCTGCTCGGGTCCCGGCCAGGCGGGCAGCCAGTACGGCGTCGTGACCATCACGTCAGAGCGGGTAGCCGACGGCGGTGCCATCCTCGACCCGCTCGATGTACTCCATGATCCCGTAGCCGGTCCGTCCCTCCCAGGTGAACTCGCTGAACGCCTCGGCGACACGCGAGACGAGCAGCGCGCCGTCGCTGTCACGCCGGCGGTTGCGCAGCGGCGCGAGCGTCAGCACGCGCGCCTCGATGACCGCGCTGCCGGCAGCCGTCCGCACCGTCACGCGCGCACCCGCGGGGTCCTGCTCGGGCGTCCAGTCGGTGACGATGTCGAGGTCGGCGACCTCGTGGTACTCGCCGTCCACGAGCAGGACGCCAAGGCGCCGCGCGTTCCCGTCGGGGCTCATGTTCTTCAGCAGCATGAAAGCGCGGTCCTCGCCGAAGTTGGCAAGCAGCAGCCGGTAGGCCCAGATCGCCTGCCAATAGCGCGGGCCCCACGAGTGGTCGCGCCAGCCGTGGCCGTCGATCGCGAAGGTCTCGTCGCCGACACGGACCTCGCCGCGCACCGCGGTGTGCTGGTTGAAGTGCCCGCGTGAGAACTCGGGCCCGTAGTACATGAGCTGCGCGTGCTCGGGTGCGGTCGGCTCTCCGCCATGCATCGGCGAGACGCCGCGGATGTCGAAGCGCACGTGCGCGTCGGCGCGCGGGGCGCGCTCGAACATCGCCCGCGGGTCGCGCAGGAGGCTCGGGTCGTCGAGGACCATGACCTCGCCCGCGTAGGCCATCTCGAGCTGCCGGTACGGCTCGCGGACCGCGTAGCGCAGGCCGCCGGCATCGAAGGCGTCGTTGCTGTCGATCGCCGGGCGCTGGAACTGGCAGGCGACGCGCCCACCGGGCAGGTAGATGCAGACCGACAGCTCGGCGTGGCCCTCGTTGACGCGGTTGCCCAGCCGCATCCACGCGCCCATCTGCAGACGCGCGTCAAAGCCGTTGGCGTAGACGGACTCGTTGAAGTTCTCGGCTGCGTCGGGCGTGTGAGGCAGCTCGTCGCGGGGCTCGAGCCGCAGGCCGGCGGGGGTCACGCGGCGCCTCCCGCGACGGTGCCCCGCACGAGCGGGGCGACGTCGCGCAGCACGGTCAGGCGCGAGACGTCGGCGATCAGCCGGTCGATCGCGGCGCGGTCGGCAGCCATCTCCGGCTCCATGCGCGCGACGTTGGCGACGACGCCGTCCCAGCCCCAGCCGTAGGTCGACGCGTCGGGCAGCAGCTCGGCGGACAGCTCGGCCCCGTCGCGCGTCGTGACCTCGACGCGCCCGCCGAGGTTGGGCATCCCCTCGTCGGCGAGCACATCGGTCGCGCCGACGAGCCGCAGGATCACGGGGTCGTCGAACTCGCGCAGGGACGCGAGCGTCGCCGCGCGGTGCTTGAGCGCCATCGCCACGCAGAACTGCGCGCTCATGAGGCTGGCGCCGACGTCGTTGAACGGGCCCTCGTTGACGGTGCCCGGGTAGCTGCGGTCCGCCGGGTTGAGCTGGACGCGGACGCGGGCGACGTCGTCGGGCGCGAGGTCGTGCTCGGTCGCGAGGTCGATCGCGGCCTGCACGGGGCTCTGCGTGATCGCGCACACGGGATAGGGCTTGTAGGTCACGTCGAGCAGGCGCCAGCGCTCGCCGAGCTCCCACGCCCGGCCCGCGTCGGGGTCACCGCCCGCGAAGGCGCCGGCGAAGCCGGCCGCACCCTCGTACCAGTGCGCCGCGCCGCGAAACCCGGCGGCCGCGAGCTGCGCGGCGAGGATCCCGTTGCGGGCCGCCATGCCGGGTTGCAGGCGGTACTCGCTCGTGCCGTCGATCCACATCTGGTTCAGGCCGCACGAGAAGCTCGCGGCGATCGCGATCGCGTCCGCGGCGCGCTCGCTGTCGAGGCCCAGCAGCGAGGCGCACGCGGCCGCCGCACCGAGCGTGCCGAACACCGGCGTCGCGCGAAAGCCGCGCGCCGTCGACGGCGCCGCCAGTCGCTCGCCGACGGCCGCCGCGACCTCGCAGCCGGCGAGCACGGCGACCGCGAAGGCGGCGCCGTTGCGGCCGTCGCGCTGGGCGACGGCCAGCGCCGCGGGCTGCACGGCGGAGCCGACGTGGGTCTTGGCCGCGAAGTGCGTGTCGTCCTGCGCGCGGGTGTGCATCAGCGCGGCGTTGGCGAACGCGGCGTGCTCGGCGCTGACCAGATCGCCGTCGCAGAGCAGGCCCGCCTCGGCCGCGCCGCCGGTCTTCGCCAGCCGCCACAGCTCCGGGCCGGCGGTGTGCGCGGCCATCGCGCAGGCGAGGTTGTGCAGGACATTGCAGCGCAGCTTCTCGAGCACCGCCGGGGGAACCGCGTCGAGCGTCAGGCCCGCGACGAAGCTGCCGAGCTCATACCCCACGCCGCGATCGATCGCGGTCGCGGTCATGCCGCGACCTCCGTGCGCTCGAGCAGCGCCGCGCCGGACTCCAGCTGCGCTCGCAGGGACGCCAGGAACGGCGCGCCCTCGGCGCCGGTCAGCACGCGGTGATCGCACCCGAGCGTCAGGCGCATCGTCAGGCGGCCGGCGCCGGCCGGCATCGCGGCGCCGACGCCGAGGATCGCCGCCTGTGGCGGGTTGATGAGCGGGTCGAAGTCCTCGATCCCGTACATCCCGAGGTTGGAGACGGTGAACGTCGCGTCGGCGAGGATCTCACGGCTGAGCTTGCGCGCCGCGGCAAGCCTCGCAACGCCGCGCGTCTCCTGCGCGATCGCGTGGGCGTCCTTGCGGTCGGCGTCGTAGATCGCCGGCACGACCAGACCTCCGGGCACGGCGACGGCGATCCCGACGTTGACGCGGGGAAACGTCTCGACGACGTCGCCGGCGAAGGCGCTGTTGACCTGCGGGTGCTCGCGCAGCGCCAGGGCGCTCGCCCGCACGACGGCGTCGTTGAGGCTCGGGGCGATGTCGCCGAGCTCGATGAGGCGCTTGCGCGCGGCGGCAAGGTCGGTCACGTCGGCGCCGACGCGCAGGTAGAAGACCGGGACGGCCGCGCCTGCGACCGACTGGCGGACCATCGCGCGGCGCAGCAGCGCCAGCTTGGTGATCTGCGGGTCGCCGCGCCCGGACAGAACTGCCGTCGTCGTCATGTCCGCAGGACGAGGAAGACGGTCGTCGCGGGCACGATGTCGCCCGCGGCGACGTGCAGCTCCTCGACGACCCCCGCGGCCGGGGCCTCGAGCTCCATGTTCGCCTTGTCGGTCTCGATCTCCAGCAGCGCGTCGCCCGCCGCCACCTCCTGGCCCTGGGCGACGTGGAGATCGACGACTTCGACCTCCTCCGTGTTGCCTGGATCCTCGACCTTGATCTCGACGAGCTCGCTCACCGCATCACCGTGGTGACAGCCTTCACCACGGCGTCGACTCCCGGAACTCTCGCTTCCGCCAGCGGCACCGGCGTCGGGACGTTGACGAACGGCGACGTGACGCGCACCGGCGCCGCCTTGAGGTCCGCCAGGCACGACTCGGCGGCCAGCGCGCAGATCTCCGCGGCGAACGAGTACGGCGACGTCGCCTCCTGGGCGACGACGAGCCGGCCGGTCTTGCGCACGGACTGCAGGATCGTCGCGGTGTCCAGCGGCTGCAGCGTCCGCGGGTCGACGACCTCGACGGAGACGCCGTCGCCCTCCAGGCGCTCCGCGGCCTCGAGCGCGCGGTCGACCAGCCGGCCGATCGCGACGACCGTGACGTCGCTGCCCTCGCGACGCACGTCGGCGACGCCGAGCGGGATGAGGAACTCCTCGCCGACGGGGACGTCGCGGCGCGCGGGCAGCAGCCCGAGCGTCTCGATGAAGAGCACCGGATCGTCGTCGCGGATCGCCGACTTCAGCAGGCCCTTCGCGTCGGCGGCGTTTGAGGGCATCACGACCTTCAGGCCGGGCACGGCGCTGTACCAGGCCTCGAAGTTCTGCGAGTGCTGCGCGCCGTTGGGGCCGCCGGCGCCGCACATCGTGCGGATCGTCAGCGGCAGCGACTCGCCGGAGAAGTAGCGGTACTTCGCAGCCTGGTTGACGATCTGGTCCATCGCGATCATCGCGAAGTCGAAGAACATGATCTCGACGACCGGCCGCAGGCCGACGGCGGCGCCGCCGACGCCGAGGCCGACGAGGACGGCCTCGCTGATCGGCGTGTCGCGGACGCGCATCTCGCCGAAGCGGTCGAACAGCCCGCGGGTGACGCCGTAGGGGCCGCCGGGGCGGGCGACGTCCTCGCCGACGAGGACCACGCGGTCGTCGCGCTCCATCTCCTCGACGAGGGCCTGGTTGACGCCCTGCCAGAACTTCAGCGAGCGCGTTTCGGTGGCGACGGCGGTCGGCGTCATGCGGCCTCCCCGTAGTGGTCGAGGTGCAGGCAGTCCGGTCCGGCGAGCGGGCTCTGCTGCGCGAAGGCCAGCGCGGCGGCGATCTCCTGCTCGACCTCGGCGTCGATCGCGTCGGCCTCGCCCGGATCGATCTGCTGACGGGCGCGCGGCGAGCGGGTCGCGGCGCGCCACTCGCGCACCTCGTCCTCCACGCGATAGGCGGCACGATCGCCGGCGTAGTGGCCGAACCAGCGGTAGGTCACGCGCCTCGACGAGCGTCGGGCCGCCGCCGGCGCGGGCGCGCAGCACGGCGTCGCCGACGGCGTCGGCAACCTCCTTGACATCGTTGCCGTCGACGCGCAGTCCCGGGATCCCGAGCGGCTCGCCGCGGCGCCAGATCTCGCCCGCGACATGCAGCGCCTGTGGCGTCAGCTCGACGTACTGGTTGTTCTCGCAGATGAACACGAGCGGCAGCTGCCACAACGCGGCGATGTTGAGCGCCTCGCCGAACGCGCCGGTGGCGACGGCGCCCTCGCCGAAGAAGCAGACGGTCACGTCGTCGGTGCCCTTGGCCTGCATGCCGTAGGCCGCGCCAGTCGCGATCGGCAGCCCCGCGCCGACGATGCCGTTGGTGCCGAGCAGCCCGATCTCGGGCATCGCGACGTGCATCGAGCCGCCGCGGCCGCGCGAGTAGCCCGTCGAGCGTCCGAGCAGCTCGGCCATCAGCCGTGCCGGAGAGGCGCCCTTGGCCAGGCAGTGGTGATGCCCGCGGTGCGTCGAGAGGACCGCGTCGCCGGCACGCAGGCTCCAGCAGCCCCCGATCGCGACGGCCTCCTGACCGATCGACAGGTGCAGCGGGCCGGGCACCTGCCCGTCGCCGAACTGGTCGTGGACGGTTTCCTCGAACCGGCGGCAGCGCCGCATCGCGCGGTAGCGGTCCTCGATGCTGCGCAACTCACCGCCGCCGACGCTCGTGCGTCGCGACATCGGCCTCTGGCATGCCTCTCCTTCGACTCATCCGCTGGCCTACCGTCCGGTAGGTAGAATCGACGGTATCATACGCCTGCTCATGGCCCTCGACATCGAGAACCCACCCCCGCCGGCCGACCGCAGCGGCGTCCGGCCGGACATCATCGTCGCGGCCACGCGGGTGTTCAGCGAGCGCGGCTACCACGCCGCGACGATGTCCGAGATCGCCGCCGCCGTCGGCATGCAGAAGCCGAGCCTGTACCACCACGTCCGCAAGAAGGAGGACCTGCTCTTCGCGATCCACGAGCAGCTCATCGACGAGCTGATCAGCGAGACGCTGGCGGTTGCATCGACCTCGCAGTCCCCGTCCGAGAAGGTCCGCGGGCTGATGCGCGTGACGATGGGCTTCATCGCGCGCCACCGCGACGAGGTCACGGTCTTCCTGCAGGAGCGTCGCGCGGTCAAGGGCGAGCGCTGGACCGAGCTCGTCGTCAAGCGCGACTTCTACGAGCAGCTCGTCAGCCGCATCATCGCCGAGGGCTCGCGATCGGGAGCGTTCGTCGATCTGCCGCCCCCGATCGTCGCCAAGGCCGTCCTCGGGATGGCCAACTGGGGCTACAGTGGTTCCAGGCCGACGGCCCGCTCGAGGCCGACGAGGTCGCCGACATCTTCGCCGCGGTCGCGCTGCAGGGCCTCGAGGTCCGCTGAGCGTCAGCCGACGACCTCGCTGGCGAGCTGCTTGCGCAGCTCGTCCTTGCGCACCTTGCCGATCGAGGTCTTTGGCAGCTCGTCGACGAAGCTGACCACCGTCGGGACCTTGAACTTGGACAGGCGCGCGGCACACCACTCGATCACCTCGTCGGCCGTCAGCGCGGGATCGGCGCGCACGACGACCGCGGCCACGGCCTCGTCGCGGATCGGATCGGCCACGCCCACGACGGCTGCCTCGGCGACGTGGGGATGGTCGATGATCGCCGCCTCGACCTCGAACGCCGAGACGTTCTCCCCCGCGCGCTTGATCATGTCCTTCTTGCGGTCGAAGAAGTAGAGGTAGCCGTCGGCATCGGCGTAGGCGTTGTCGCCGGTGTGCAGGCGGTTGCCGCGCAGCGCCGCGGACGTCGCCTCCGCGTCGTTGTAGTAGCCGAGCAGCAGGTCGCGGCCGGGGGTGCCCTCGACGACGATCTCCCCCACGTCGCCTTGTGGGACCTCGCGCCCCTCCTCGTCGACGAGCAGCAGCCGCCGCCCCGGCGAAGCCAGCCCGATCGACGGCCAGCGCCGCGGCCCGACGATCGGCGAGCAGGTCAGCAGCGTCATCGCCTCGGAGAGCCCGTAGCCGTTGATGAGGCCGACCCCGAATCGCGACTCGAAGTCCTCCTTCTCCTGATCGGTGACGTTGATCGCGAAGAACAGGCGACGCACGACGTGGTCGCGGTCGTGATCGGCGGGCGGCTGGGCGAGGATCGTGCGCAGCTGCATCGCGACGAGGCACGTCTGCGTGGCCCCGTGGGCGCGGACCTGGCTCCAGAACCGCGAGGCGCGGAACTCCTCGAGCATGATCAGCGTGCCGCCGACCGTCATCGTCCCCAGCAGCGACATCGCCTGGGCGTTGACGTGGAACATCGGCAGCGCCGTGAGGCAGCGCTCGCCCTCATCGAGCCACAGGCAGTGCACCGAGTCCAGGCCGGCGCGCAGGCAGTGGGCATGCGTGAGCATGACCGCCTTGGGCTTGCGCGTCGTGCCCGACGTGAAGATCAGCTCGGCGACGTCGGTGCTCGCCACCGCCGGCGACGGCGGCTCGGCCGCGCCGGACATCAGCGCAGCGAAGGCGTGCGTCCCGTCGGCGGATCCGCGCGCCACCACGATCTGCGCCCCGGTCCCGGCGGCCTCGATCCCTGCGCGGACGGTCTCGAGGTACGCCGGCTCGGTGACGACCAGGCGCGACGCGGTGAAGCCGATGATGTGCTCGAGCTCGGCAGCGGTGTTCGCGGTGTTCGACGGCACGAGCGTCGCGCCGAGCCGCGCGAGCGCAAACCACGCGATCAGGAACTCGGGGCTGTTGGCGAGATGCACGACGACGAAGTCACGCTGGGCGACGCCGAGGCCGTGGAGCCCCGCGGCGCAGCGGTCGGCACGCCGCTGGAACTCGCGGTAGGTCAGCTCGGTCGTGGCGCCCGCCTTGTCCTCGAAGATGAGGAACACCTGGTCGGGACGGTCCGCGGCGCGCTCGGCGAGCAGATCGCTCAGCGTGCGCTCGCCCATGGGATCAAGCACGGCGGCTCCTTCGTGGACGTGGGTGGCGGTGCATCGCTAGTAGCCCTTCGCGGCGACCCAACCGCCGTCGACCGCGAGCGTCGCCCCGTGGATGTGGGCGGCCGCGTCGCTGCAGAGGAAGACGGCGGGGCCGGCGATCTCGGCGACCTGGCCCCAGCGCCCCTGCGGGGTGTTCGTCTCGAGGACCTCGCGCATGTGCGGGTCCTCGAAGTACGGCGCGCTGAGCGGCGTCTCGATCACGCCGGGCGCGATCGCGTTGCAGCGGATCCCCTCGGCCGCGAGCTCGGCGGCGGTCGAGCGCGTGAGCGCGATGATCCCGGCCTTGCTGGCGTTGTAGGCCGAGCGGTTGGTCAGCGCCAGCGTCCCGGCCATCGACGCGAGGTTGACGATCGCCCCGCCGCCGCGCTCGCGCATGTGCGAGATCGCCGCCTGCGTGCAGATGAAGGTCCCGACGAGGTTGACGTCGATCGTCCGGCGCCACACCTCGACTGAGTGCTCGGCGATCGGCGCCTGATGACGGATGCCGGCGTTGTTGACGAGCAGGTCGATGCCGCCGAGCGTCGCGGCGACCGCGGCGAACGCGTCTTGCACGTCGCTGGCGTCGGTCACGTCCGCCTCGACGCCGATCGCGCCGTTGCCGATCTCGGTCGCGGCCTGGGCCGCGCCCGCGACGTCGAGGATCGCCACGCGGGCCCCGGCGGCGGCGAGCGCTTCGGCGATCGCGCGGCCGATCCCCTGCACCGCGCCGGTGACCACCGCGCAGCGGCCGTCGAGCACGCCGCTCACACCATCGCCTCCGGGCCGAGCAGGTCGCGGGCGATCATCCAGCGGTGGATCTCGGCGGTGCCGTGGCCGATCCGCCAGAGCCGCACCTGGCGAAAGAAGGACTGGATCGGAGAGTCGCGCGCGTAGCCGCGGCCGCCGAAGACCTGCAGGCAGCGGTCGGTCACGCGCTGGGCCATCTCGGTGGCGAAGAGCTTGGCCTTGAACGCGTCGGTGCGCACGTCGCGGCCCTCGTCGGCCGCCCATGCCGTCCGGTAGACGAGCAGACGCGCTGCGTCCAGCTCGACGGCGCTGTCGGCGAGCATGAACTGGATCCCCTGGCGCGAGGCGATCGGCTGCCCCCAGGTGCTGCGCTCCTTCGCCCACCCGACGGCCTCGTCGATGCAGCGCTGGGCGATGCCGAGCTGGTAGCTGGCGATCTTCAGGCGGCCGTGGCTGAGCTGGTGGTCGGCACGGGAGAAGCCGCGGTCGGGCTCGCCGAGCAGCCGGCCGGCAGGGATCCGGCAGTCGCTGAAGCGCAGCTCACACGGCTCCCACGCATCGCCCATCGTCGGGATCGTGCGGACCACCTCGTAGCCGGGCGTCCCGGAGTCGACGAGGAAGGTGCTCACGCCGCGGGGGCCCTTCGCCGGGTCGGTGGAGGCGAACAGGATCAAGAACTCGACGCGCTCGGCGAGGCCGATGAACAGCTTGTGGCCGTTGATCACCCAGTCGTCGCCGTCGCGCACGGCGGTGGTGGAGATCGCACCGAGATCGGACCCGGTCCCCGGCTCGGTGAACGCGTATGCGCTGCGACGCTCGCCGCGGACGACCGCCGCGAAGTAGCGGTCCCACTGCTCGGGCGAGCAGTCATAGAGCGCCGGCTCGGGGGCGCCGCCGGTCTCGAACATCATCGGGTGGCGGTTGAGCTCCTCGTGCACGGCGCAGACGGCGAGGTGGCCGAGCCCGAGCCCGCCGTGCTCGTGCGGGACGTCGATCGCCCAGAGCCCGAGCTCGCGCGCCTCGGCCTGGAGCTTGGGACGCAGCGGCCAGGGGACGTTGCCCTCGCGCAGGAACTCGGCTTCGAGCGGGTCCAGCCGTTGCTCGCGGAACTCGCGCGCGATCGCGACCAGCCGCTGCACGTCGTCGGGCAGCTCGAAGTTCATGAGGCCGGCTGCAGCAGCGTGCGGACGGCGTCCAGCGAACCGTCGGCGTACGCCGCGAACGCTCCGATGACGTCGTCGAATCCGATGCGCCGCTCGACGATCGGCGAGAGGTCGACCTCACCGCTGCCGACCCACGCCGTCACCGCGGCGAACTCCCGCTGGGAGTAGCCATAGGAGCCGGCGATCCGCGTCTCGCGTCCGACGACCTCGCTCACGGGCAGCGGGATCTCGTCCGCGAAGATGCCGATCAGCACGACCAAGCCCCGGGGTGCGACCGCGTCGACCGCGGCGCGGAACGTCTCCGGGCGCGCGACGCACTCCAGGACGACGTCGACACGCCGCGGCGAGCCCGAGGGCGCCTCGGCGCGCAGGCCAAGGCGCTGCGCCAGCGCACGGCGTTCGGGCACCGGCTCGATCACCAGCACGCGATCGCCGACGATGCGCCGTGCGGCCAGCGCCGCCCCGAGCCCGACGATCCCGCCCCCCTGGACGAGGACGGAGTCGGTCGGGCGCAGGGCGGCGAGGCACGCGCCGTGGTGACCCACGGCGAGCGGCTCGACCAGCGCGCCCCATTCCAGGGGCGTGCCGTCGGCCAGTCGGTGGACGTTCGCCGCGGGCACGGCCATCGTCTCGGCGTAGCCGCCGCGGGCAGCCGGGGTGCAGCCGTACACGGCGCGCGACGGGCAGAGGTTCTCCGACCCCGCCCGGCAGGCGTCGCATTCGCCGCAGCCTGCGATCGGGTTGACGGCCACCTGCGCCCCGAGCTCGACGCCGGCCACCTGCGAGCCGAGGTCGCACACCACGCCCGACGTCTCGTGGCCCATCACGAGGATCTCGCCGTCGCCGATCACCGCGTCGCGGCGGTCGTTGCGTCCGCTGACGCCGTACACGTCCGATTTGCACAAGCCGGTGGAGTGCACGCGCACGCGCACGTCGCCTGCGCGCAGCGCGGGGGCCTCGACGTCCTCGACGGCGAGGCTCCCGCCACCGCGATAGCTGAGCTGTCGCATCTGGTCAGCGACCCGTGTCAGAGCGGCCGCCGCCGGGGAGGAGTACCCGGCGGCGGCCGTCGATGCGGCGGTTGTCGGTCACGCCCCGGCCTGGAACTCCGCGTCCCACTTGGACTGGAAGTAGGTCGGCACGTCCCACTTCGGCGGCACGTACTGCCCCGCAGGCGGGAGGTTCTTCGAGTCGATCATCTTGTAGTCGAACAGGTCGCCCGCAACGGGATAGCTCGGCTGGTTGTCCTTCGACAGCTCCGTGTCACGCGCGAAGAACTCGGCCATCTGGTCGACGCCGATCCATGCGCCCGCGTCGTAGTTGACCTCCGACGTGATGTCGATCGCGCCCTTGCGCATCAGCTCGAGCGTGCCGAGGTCGGCGTGGAACGTCGCCACGAGCGGCCGGTCCGGGAACTTCTTGCCCGGGAACTTCGACTGGACGACCTGCCCGCCGACCTGGCCGGTGGTGTCGAAGGTGAACCAGAGCGCCTTCGCATCGGGGTTCTTCGTCAGGTTGTCGGCGACCGCCTTGCGCGTGAACGGCACGAGCGTCGCGGCGTCGGTCTGGTAGTCGGCCGCGATCTTCACCGCGTCCTGGTCCTTGACCGCCGCGCGGAACTGGTCCGTGCGGGTCGAGCCCCAGGCGGCCGGGAAGTCCTGGATGATGACCTCGCCGCCGCCGCTGCCGACGAGCTTGAAGATCTCGTCGGAGAGCAGCTTGCCTGCGCGCACCTCGTCGGGCCCGTAGTTGCCGGCCAGGTCGCCGTTGGGGACCGCACCGCCTCCGACCTGCACGACGGGGATGTTCTTGGCCTTGGCCTTGTTGAGGACCGGCTGGATCTGGCCGGGCTCGATCGCGATCTCGATGATCCCGTCGACCCCGCGGTCCAGCAGCTGGTTGCCGCACGCCACGAACTGGGACGGGGTGCCCTTGCCGTCGCAGTGCAAGACCTTCCAGCCGAGCCGCTTGGCGCCCAACTCGCTGGTCTTCTTCAAGCGATCCGACGACTCGATGCCGTCGAGGAAGTTGATGACCCCGATCGTGTGGGCGCCCATCTTCACCGGGCCGCCCGCGTCCTTGGCAGCCTGCTCGCCCGCGGCCTTCGCCGTTGCGGCACGGTCGCCCGTGCCGGCGCGAATGCCTTCGCCCTTCGTGTTGCCGCCCGAGCCAGAGCCCGAGCCGCCGTCGTCGTCGTCGCCGCAACCCGCGGCGAGCACCAGCGTCGCCAGCAGCGTCACCGCCACTGCCGGCGCGCTCCTCGGCCAGCTCCTCGTCGTACCACGCATCTGTCTCTTCCTCCTGATTGGTGAGGTTCCTACCTACCGGTAGGACGACCTCGATTCGACTTGTCCTTCCTGAGCCCGGTGGCGGGCGGTCCTGCGACACATCTCCGATGAGCAGCCGAATCAGTGGCTGTAACAGCACTCCACGAGTGCGGCGTCCGTGATCTCGTCTCCCTCGAACTCGTCCACCAGGCGGCCTTCGCGCATCACCAGGACGCGGTTGCAGGCCCCCACGAGCTCCGTGAACTCCGACGAGATGAAGATGACGCCCTTCCCTTGGCGCGCCAGCTCCGTCATGAGGTCGTAGACCTCCTCCTTGCCCTCGACGTCGATGCCGTGCGTCGGCTCGTCAAAGATGAACACGTCCGCGCCCGAGTCCAGCCACTTCGCCAGCATCATCTTCTGCTGGTTGCCGCCGGACAGGAAGCGCGCCGGGTGCTCGACGTCTGGCACCTTGATCTTCAGGCGCCCGACCAGGTCGCGAGCCGCCGCACGCTCGCGCCGCTGGCTGGGCATCGGCAGCGGACCGGCGGTGCGAAATTCCTTCAGCGCCGGGAGCGTGATGTTCTTGCGCACCGAGAACGTGAGGACGGCGCCCTCGTGCTTGCGGTCCTCGGGCAGCAGCACGATCCCGGCCTTCATCGCGTCGCGTGGCGAGGCGATGGCGACCTCACGGCCGTGGACGTGGATCGTGCCCGACGCGGCACGGTCGGCACCGAAGATCAGCCGGACGAGCTCGGTCCGCCCGGCGCCGACGAGCCCGGCGATGCCGACGAGCTCACCGGCGCGAACCGTGAAGCTCGCGTCCTCGACGACCCCCGGCGACGTCACGCCCTCGACGCGCAGGAGCTCGGCTGCCTCGGCCGGCGCCCGGTAGCGGACGCGGCGCTCGGGGGGCAGCGCATTGCCCGTGATCTCGGCGATCAGCCGCGTCTTGTCGAGCTCGGCGGTCGGGCCTGAGAACACGGTGCGCCCGTCGCGCATGACGGTCACGCCGTCGGTGATCGCGAACACCTCGTCGAGGCGGTGGCTCACGTAGATCACCGCGACGCCGTCGTCGCGCAGCGTCCGCAGGACCTTGTGCAGGTGCGCGATCTCGTCGTCGGTCAGCGAGGCCGTCGGCTCGTCGAGGACGAACAACCGCGCGTCGGCCGCCAGGCCACGGGCGATCATCACCAGCCGCCGTTGCGCGACGCTGAGACTCGACAGCGGCGCGCTCGGGGAGATCGGCGCCTCGAGCCGGTCGAGCACCTCGCGCGCACGCGCGCGAGTCCCACTGGTGCTGAGCAGCCCGCCGCGCTTGTCGTAGCCGAGCCCCAGCAGCACGTTCTCGGCGACCGACAGATTCGGCACGTCGGCGAGCTCCTGGTGGACGAACGCGAACCCGAGGCCGGTGGCCTCGTGCGGGTTGCCGATCGTCGTCGGCTCGCCGTCGATGGCGATCTCGCCCGCGTCGGGCTGGACCACGCCGGCGAGCGCCCTGATCAGCGTCGACTTGCCGGCGCCGTTCTTACCGAGCAGGCCGAGGATCTGGCCGCCAAGGACCGTGAGGTCGGCGCCGTCGAGCGCGACCACGCCGGGATACGTCTTGACGAGGCCGCGGACCTCGACGCTGCGGATGACGTCGAGCTCGGTCATGACCCCGCGGATCGCTCGCCCAGACGGCTGATCAGGACGGCGGAGATGAGGATGCCGCCCTGGACCAGGTTGATCACGTAGGTCTCGAAGTCGAGCATGATCAGACCCGTCTGGATCACGCCGAGGAACAGCACGCCGACCACGGTGCCGGGCACGTTGAACTCGCCCGGACGGAAGACGGCGGCGCCGAGGAACACGGCGGCGAACGCCGGCAGCAGGTAGGCGGTCCCGCCGTTCGGCGCGTAGGAGCCGCTGACGGACGTGATCAGGATCCCGACGACGGCGCCGGTCAACCCCACGATCACGAAGCCGAGCACGCGCAGCGGCAGGACGCGCACGCCCGACAGCCGCGCGGCCTCGGGGTTGCCGCCGATCGCGTACATGTAGCGGCCGGTCTCGGTGCGGTCGAGCAGCAGCCACACCAGCAGCGCGATCCCGGCGGCGATCCAGATCTGGTTGCTGAGGCCGAGGAACTCGTTCGACGCGATGTTCAGGTAGCCCTGGGCGAACCCGTCGTAGACGGTGTCCTGGTTGCTCAGCGCGTACTCGATCCCGGTCAGGACCGTGCCCATCGCCAGCGTGATGATGAAGCTCGACCCACCGAGGTAGGCGACCATGAAGCCGTTGAGCAGGCCGGCCAGGATGCCGAGGCCGAGGACCGCGGCGAGCGCCAGGCCCCAGGGCCAGCCGTTCGAGACCATGAACGCGGTCGCAGCCCCGCCCGCAAGCCCGATCATCGCGCCGAACGAGAGGTCGAAGTCCTGCATCACGAGCACGACCGTCAGGCCGACGGCGATGATCAGCGGCGGCGCGGCGGACGTCAGGATCGACTCGGCGTTGCGCCCGGTCGGAAAGCTCTCGGGACGCGCGAGGCTGAACGCGATGACCGTCGCGGCAAATGCCATCAGCAGGCCGTAGCGGCCGGCAACCTGCGCCACGGGCGACCCTCCCGGCTGCGCGAGCGAGACCTGCGCGGCCGCGGCGTTCGCGCCCTCGGCGGGCGCATCGGCGCCGGCCGCCTGCGCTGCGACGGGGGTCTGGACGTGGTCGGACATCGAACTCTCTTTCACTTGCCTCGACGCGATCCATGATCTCCGCGGGGTCTGCGCGGGGGTACTGTCACAACCGCTAAACGCGCTTGCCCGCGGCGCTCATGAGCCGGTCCTCGTCCCGCCGTTGACGCTCAGGAACTCGCCGGTCACGAAGTCCGAGTCCGGGGACAGCAGGAAGCAGGCGGCACCCGCGATGTCCTCGGGGAGCCCGCGCGCGCCCTCGACGCCGCGGCGGTTCAGGGGGATGCCCTCCGTCAGCGGCGCCAGCTCCTCCGGCGTGAAACGGTCGTGGATGTCCGTCTTGATGAAGCCCGGGTTGATCGCGTTGACGCAGATGCCGTACTCGCCGAGGTGGCGCGCCAGCGACACCGTCATCCCGAGCACGGCGCCCTTGGAGGCCGGGTAGGCGGGGCTCGTCGTGGGCCGCCCCTGCTGCGCCGCGAGCGAGGCGACGTTGACGATCTTGCCGTAGCGCCGCGCACGCATCCCGTCGAGGAACGCGCGCACGCACCAGAACGGGCCCGACGCGTTGACGCGCATGTGGCGCTCCCAGTCCTCGTCGGTCACCTGCCACGGGCGCGCGGCCTCGCTGATCCCGGCGTTGTTGACGAGCAGCTCGACGGCGCCCAGCGCGGCGGTCGTCGCCAGGGCGGCCTCGCCGACGGCGCGCGAGTCGCCGACATCGACGCCGACGGCGAACGTCGCGCCGCCGGCGGGGTCGATCGCGTCGGCGTGCGCCCGCGCGCGCTGTTCGTCCAGGTCCCAGAGCGCGACGCCGGCGCCTTCGCGCACCAGTCGTGCGGAGATCGCACGGCCGAACCCGCCCGCCGCGCCGGTGACCACGGCGACGCGCCCGGCCAGGCTCCCGACTCGCTCGCCTACCGCTCGGTCGGCCATCGTCGCGACGCTAGCACCGCACCTCCGCGGCGACCCCAAGACTGTCCCAAGCGATAGGTCGGCGATCGGTTCAATAGCGCCATGGCCGAGTCCGAGCGTGTCCACGTCCGTCTCGATGACGGGATCGCCACCGTGATCCTCGACCGCGCGCCGGTCAACCAGTTCGACAGCGGCTTCCTCCAGGAGATCCTCGACGCGGTCCGCGGCCTGGGCGCCGAGACACGCGCGCTGGTCGTCACGAGCGCGGTCGCGCGCATGTTCGCCGCCGGCGGCGACCTGCCGTGGATGGCGTCGGCGCCGATCGAGGAGCAGCTCCCGTTCGTCGCGCTGTGCCAGGAGACCTACTCGGCGTTCGAGCAGATCTCGTGCCCGTCGATCGCCGCGATCGACGGGCCGTGCCTGGGCGGCGGGCTCGAGCTCGCGCTGGCATGCGACATCCGCGTGGGCGGCGCGTCGGCGTCGCTGGGCCTGCCCGAGGCGACGATCGGGCTGATCGCCGGGGCCGGCGGGACGCAGCGCCTCGTCCGCGCCGTCGGGCAGGGCGTCGCCCGCGACCTCCTGCTGACCGGCCGGCGGCTGAGCGGGACCGAGGCCGCGGCGATCGGTCTCGTCAGCCGCCTGGTCGCCGACGGCCGCGCCGAGGCGGAGGCGCTGGCGATCGCCCGCGCGCTTGCCGACGGCCCGGCCGAGGCGATCGCGGCGACCAAGCGCCTGGCGGTCGCCGCCTCCGAGCTGACGATCGAGGAGGGGCTCGCGAGGGAGCGGGCCGAGTGGGAGCAGGTGCGCCGCTCGGCGGCGACGCAGGAGGGCCTCGAGGCGTTCGCCGAGAAGCGCCGGCCCGATTTCCGCGGCGTCTAGGTGACCGCCTCGCGGTCGTACGTGCCGGGCGGGACGCCCTCGGCGCGGAGCTTGAACTTCTGCACGCGCTGGCTGGAGGTCTTGGGCAGCGCGTCGACGATGCGCACGTAGCGCGGCACCGCGAAGCGCGCGACCTGCACGCGGCAGTGCTCGATCAGCGCCTCGACGTCGAAGCCATCCTCGCGATCCGGGACGACCGCGACCATCACGTCGTCTTCGCCGAGCTCGGACGGCACGCCGTAGGCCGCGCACTCGGCGACCGTGTCGAAGGCGTTGACGACGGCCTCGAGCTCGAACGACGAGACGTTCTCTCCGCGGCGGCGGATCGAGTCGGTCAGGCGGTCGACGTAGTACAGGAAGCCGTCGGCGTCCATGCGAGCGCGATCGCCGGTGTGAAACCAGAGGTTGCGGAAGGCCGCGATCGTGGCGTCCGGCCGCCGCCAGTACTCGCGCAGCATGATCCCCGGCGCCCGCGGCCGGACCTGGATCTCGCCGACCTCGCCGACGTCGACGCCACGGTCCTGCTCGTCGGCGAGGCGGACGTCGAAGGACGGCACGGGGCGGCCGATCGAGCCCTCGCGGCGGACCTCGCGCGTGTTCTGCGTGGCGATGCCGATCTCCGTCATCCCGTAGTGCTCGTGCAGGCGCACGCCGAAGCGGCGCTCGAACGGCGCCCACAGCCGCGGCGGGCATGCGCCGCCGTAGGCGCGCGTGACCGCGTGGTCGCGATCGTCGGGTCGCTCGGGCTGCTTGGCGAGGATCGACAGCATCCCGCCCATGTAGTTGAACGCGGTCACGCGCTCCTCGCGCATCCGGTCCCAGAAGCGCGAGGCGCTGAACGCGGGGTCGAGGACCAGGCGCGCGCCGACCATCATCGCCGACGTCACCGAGGTGAACTTGGCGTTGACGTGGAACAGCGGGAACGCCGTGTAGAGGACGTCCTGCGCCGTGTACTCCATGAGCGCGAGGTTGGCGTGCGCGAGCTGGAGGTTCGCGCTGTGGGTCAGCACGACGCCCTTGGAGGGTCCGGTCGTGCCCGACGTGTAGAGGATGCACGAGACGCTGTCCGCGCCGATCGCGGGCTCGTCGCCGGGCGCATGCGCAAGCGCCTCGGCGAGATCGCTGAGCGCCGGGCCGGCCGGTGTCGCCGGCGGCTCACCGCGCACGACGACGCGCTCGAGCGCGGGCAGCTGCAGCTCCTCCAGCCGGTCGGCGAACTCGGCATCGCAGATCAGCACGCGGGCAGCCGACTCGCCGAGGATGTGCTCCAGCAACGGGCCGCGGTGAGCCGAGTGCACCGGCACCTCGACGCAGCCCGCGCGCGTCACGCCGAACCAGGCCGAGACGAACTCCGGGACGTTGCCCATCATTATCGCCACGCGATCGCCCGGCTGGAGGCCCCAGGCGCACAGCGCTGCAGCGATCGCGCGGCTGCCGGCGTGCAGCTCGCCGAGCGTCACGTCGCGCCCGGCGCAGCGCAGCAACACGTGTCCGGCGTCGCGCTCGGCCGCCGCATCGAGAACCGCCGGGAGCGTGGCGGGAACCGCGTCCATCGCCGGCACTAGACCACCCCCACGGGGGTGGCGGGACTGGCGGTTCTGCCAGGACCGGCGCGCGCGGGCGAGCCTAAAGTCGGCAGGCCATGCCACGGGACTTCCAGCGGCCGTTCTCCCTGCCCGGCGGCGCCACGGATCTGCTGCTGGTCCGCCACGGCTCGGCCGTCGCGCGGACGCTGGATCAGCCCCTGGACCTCATCGACGGTCACAGCGACCCGCCGTTGACCGAGGACGGCCACCGCCAGTCCGAGGCTGTCGGCCGGCGACTCGCGGAGATCGACGTCGCCGGCCTCTACTGCACGCCGCTGCGGCGCACGGCGCAGACCGCCGCGACCATCGGCGATCAGCTCGGCCACGAGCCGGTGGTGATCGCAGAGCTGCGCGAGGTGCACCTCGGCGACTGGGAGGGCGAGCTCAACGCGCGCGTGCAGCAGGACGGCGCGTTGTCGCGCCGCGTCTTCGAGGCCGAGCGCTGGGACGTGATCCCCAACGCCGAGCCGATGGATCAGTTCTCGGCGCGCATTCGGCAGGGGATCGACCGGATCGCCGCGGAGACGGGAGCCGACGCGACCGCCGTCGCCGTCGTCCACGGCGGCGTGATCGCCGAGGCCTGCCGGCAGGTCACCGGCAGCCACGCCTTCGCGTTCCTGCAGGCCGACAACTGCTCGATATCGCGGATCGTGCGGATGCCCAGCGGCCGCTGGGCGCTGCTGGGCTTCAACGACACTGCCCACCTGCAGGGCAGTGTTCGAGGCGCAAGCTAGGCCCGTCGCGCTCGGCGTGGCCGCGCACCGGCCGGTCGCGGCGGTCGTCGCCGGCACCACCGCGTTCACGCTGGTCATCACCGGCACGACGGTCGTGAGCGTCGCGCTGCCGGCGATCGGTGACGACCTCGGCGGAAGCGTCGCGGGCCTGCAATGGGTCAGCAACGCCTACACCTTGCTGTTCGGCAGCCTGCTGCTGAGCATGGGCGCGCTGTGTGATCGCCGCGGGGCGCGGCGGGTGATGCTCGGCGGCGCCGCCGTCTTCGTCGCCGGCGCCGCGGTCGCGACCGCCGCGCCCGCGCTGGGCTGGCTGCTCGCCGGCCAGGTCCTGCTCGGGGCCGGCGCCGCGGCGCTGATGCCCGCTTCGCTGGCGCTGATCAGCCACGCCCATCCCGACCACGACGAACGCGCCCGGGCGATCGGGATCTTCGCGTCGGCGTCGGCGGTCGCGATCGGGATCGGCCCCGTGCTCGGCGGCGTGCTGATCGAGGCGTTCGGCTGGCGGGCGGTGTTCGCGATGGACATCCCGATCGCGGTTCTCGTCGCGACGCTCGTCAGCCGGATGCTCGGCGAGACACCGCTGCGCCCCGCGGGTGCAGCGGACACCGCCGGGCAGCTCACGGGCATTCTCGCGCTGGCGAGCCTGACGCTGGCGCTGATCGAGGGCGGCGAGAGCGGCTGGTCTGCGCCCGTGACGCTGCTCGCGCTGCTCACAGCCGCGGTCTCGGCGGGCGCGTTCGTGGCGATCGAGAGGCGAGCCGCAAGCCCGATGCTGCCGCTCTCGCTGTTCGTCCCGCGCGGCTTTCGGCTGGCGATCGGCGCGGGCGCGGCGATCAACTTCGGCATCTACGGGCTGTTCTTCCTGCTGTCTCTGTACCTGCAGAAGACGCTCGGGCTGTCGGCGCTGCAGACCGGCCTGACGTTCCTCGCGCAGATCGGCACCGCGGCGCTGACCGGCTTGCCGGCGAGCCGCTGGTCGGGGCGGCACGGCCCGCGCCTGCCGACGACGCTGGGCTGCGCGCTGTCGGCGGCCGGCTGCGTGCTGCTCGCGACGGCCGGCGCGGACGCTTCGGTGGGCGTGATCGTCGTCGCGCTGGCGCTCGCGGGCACCGGCGCCGGCGCTGCGATTCCCGCGCTGACGACGTCCGTGGTCTCACAGGCGCCGCGCGAGCAGGTCGGTGCGGCGACCGCGGCGTTCACCGCGAGTCGCCAGACCGGAGCCGTGCTCGGCGTCGCGGTGCTCGGAGCGATGGCGAACGAGGGGGGATACGGCGACGGGCTGCGGGCGGGCGCGATCGCGGCGGCGCTCGCGCTGGCAGTGTGCGCCGCGGCGTGCGGCTTGCTGATGGACGGCGAGAACGGGGAGAGTCAATCGCCATGAACGACCTGGAGCGCCTGCTGGCCGAGCGCGCCTGCGAGCGCCTCATCTACGAGTACGCGCGGCGCATCGACAGCGGTGAGGGCGCAGCGATCGCCGAGCTCTTCACCGCCGACGCGATCTGGGAGGGCGACATCCGCCTCGAGGGATCGGGCGAGATCGGCGCGTGGTTCGCGCGGCGGGCCGCGCTGACTCGCCGCACGTCGCGCCACGTCTGCGCCAACGTCGTCGTCGATGTGCTCGGTCCCGACGAGGCCGTGGCTCGCTGCCTGCTCGTCAACTACCGCCACGACCGCCGCGAGGACGACGCCGAGGCACCTGCCCCGGCGCGGCTGCCGAAGTACATGGGCGACATCCACGACCGCTTCCGCCGCACCCCCGACGGCTGGCGGTTCGACGAGCGCCGCGTGACCGTGGTGTTCCTGCGTGCGACTGGCGGTTGAGCCAGTTCCAGCCGGCCGGTGGCGCATCGAGACTGCGCGCATGCCGGACAGCGCGTTCGAGACGATCCGCTACGAGATCTCGGATTCCGTCGCGACGATCACGCTCGATCGTCCGGAGCAGCTCAACGCGCTCGATCCGACGATGGAGCGCGAGCTGCTGCACGTCTGGGACCTCGTCGACACCGACGACGACGTCCGCGCCGTCGTGGTCACCGGCAGCGGCCGCGCGTTCTGTGCCGGCGCGGACCTCTCCGACGCGGGCGCCGGCTTTGACGTCGTGCGGCGCGCGCAGATGCGCGGCACCGAGGACCTTCGTCCCGGCGACGTCCCGCGCGACAGCGGCGGCCTGATCTCGCTGCGGCTCTTTCGCTGCCTCAAGCCGGTGGTCGCGGCGATCAACGGCGCGGGCGTCGGCTTCGGTGCGACGTTTGCGCTGCCGATGGACGTCCGGCTGGCGTCCGAGCGCGCCCGGTTCGGCTTCGTCTTCAGCCGGCGCGGCATGTGCATGGACGGCGCCGCGAGCTGGTTCCTGCCTCGGATCGTCGGCTTGAGCCGCGCCCTGGAGTGGTCACTGAGCGGCCGCATCTTCGACGCCGAGGAGGCGCTCGCCGCGGGCCTCGTCTCCTCGCTGCACACGCCGGAGGAGCTGCTCGACGCGGCGCATGCCACCGCGCGGCGCATGGTCGAGCACAGCGCACCGGTCTCCGTCGCGCTCAACCGCCAGCTGCTGTGGCGCATGGCCGGCGCATCCCATCCGCTCGAGGCGCACCGGCTCGAGTCCACCCTGATCGCCGAGCGCGGGCCGTCGGCCGACGCGCGCGAAGGCGCCGACTCGTTCCTGCAGAAGCGCCCGCCGCGCTTTCCGCTGACCGTCAGCGCCGACCTCCCCACGATCGCCAGGCCGACGAGCTGGTGAGCTTCGAGCGCGGCATCGCGGTGTTCGGCCCGTCGCTGGAGGCGATGGCGCAGACGGCGGCGGCGGCCGACGCCGCCGGCTTCGACGCGGTCTGGACGTCGGAGCTCTACAACCGCTCGGCGACGATCACGCTCGCGGCGATCGCCGCCGCGACGCAGCGCTGCGCGATCGGCTCGGGGATCGTCTACGGCGTCGGGCGCAGCCCGCTGATGCTCGCCGCCGAGGCGCGTGACCTCGACGAGCTGTCGCATGGGCGGCTCGTGCTGGGGATCGGCAACGGCACACGGACGATGATCGCCGACTGGCACGGGCTCGACGGCGACGCGCCCGCGGCGCGCATGGAGGAGCTGGTCCCGCTGCTGCGCCGGGTCTGGCGGCTGCACGAAGCCGCCGTGGACCACGATGGTCGCTTCTATCGCCTGCGAATCGCCGCGCTCGGCGATCTCGCAGCGGCGTCGCCGCGGGACATCGCGATCTACACCGCCGGGGTGAACGAGCGGATGATCGAGACCGCAGGCCGCGTGTCCGACGGCCTGCTCGGGCATACGCTCTTCAGCCCGCGCTACGTCGAGGAGGTCGTGCGCCCGGCGATCGCGCGCGGCGCGGCGCACGCGGGCCGCGATCCAGCTGAGGTGAGGCTCGCGACCTACGCGCTGGCGTGCGCCGACGACGACGAGGCGCTGGCACGCCGCGATGCCGCCGCGATGATCGCCTTCTACGGGTCGGTCAAGACCTACGCGCGGCTGTTCGCGTTCTCGGGCTTCGCGCGCGAGGCGGAGGCGATCCGTGCCGCGTTTGCGCGGCGGGACGCCGATGCGATGATCGCCGCCGTGACCGACGCGATGGTCGATGAGCTCGCGCTGGCCGGCACGCCGGCGCAGGTCGCCGAGGGCCTGCGGCGCTGGGACGGCGTCGTCGACCACGTGGCGCTCTCCCCGCCGACCTTCCGCGTCCCGCCAGAGCGGGTCGCGGGCAACCTGCGGGCGCTGATCGCGGCCTGCGCACCCGAGGCGGTCAGCAGATGAGCAGCGACCTGCGCTTCGACGGGCGCGTGGCCATCGTCACGGGCGCGGGCAGGGGCCTTGGCCGCGCGTATGCCGTCGCCCTGGCGGCAGGCGGCGCGAAGGTCGTGGTCAACGACCTCGGCGGCGGCGTCGCGGGCGGCGGCAGCGATCCCGGGGCCGCCGAGACCGTCGCCCGGGAGATCATCGGCCTCGGGGGTGAGGCCGTCGCGAGCCCGGCGAGCGTCGCGACCACCGCGGGTGCCGAGTCGATCGCCGCCGCTGCGCTGGAGCGCTGGGGGCGCATCGATGTCGTCGTCAACAACGCCGGCAATCTCGACCCCGGCACGCTCCCCAGCCTGTCCGTGGAGGCGGTGAAGCGGCACCTGGACATCCATGTGCTCGGGGCGTTCAACGTCACCCGCGCGGCGTGGCCGGCGATGGTCGACGCGGGCTATGGCCGCGTCGTCGTCACCACGTCGATCGGCATGTTCGGTGGCGAGCACCTGATCTCCTATGCGACGGCGAAGGGCGCTGCGGTCTCGCTCGGCCGCTCGCTGGCGCTCGCCGGCGCCGAGCACGGAATCCGCGCCAACATGCTCGCTCCTGCTGCCGAGACGCGGATGGTCACCGACGCCGACTTCCGCCGCAGGAGCGGCCTGCCCCCGCTCCCGCCAGAGCGCGAGCCAGACCCGGCCCGCCGCCCAGAGCTCGTCGCCCCGATGCTGCTCGTGCTCGCGCACGAGTCCTGCCCGTGCAGCGGCGAGGTGCTGGGTGCCGGCCTCGGCCGCTTCGCCCGCATCTTCTGGGCCGAGACCCCGGGCATCGTCGCGCCGGAGATCAGCGCCGAGGAGCTGCTGGCGCGCTGGGGCGAGGTGACCGACGCGACGGGCTTCAACGTCCCGGCGTCCAGCGCCGAGTCGGTTCGCTACCGCGAGGGGCTGATCGACGGCGTTACGCCAGCGTGATCGTGACCACGCCGCCGACGACGAGCAGGCAGCCGATGGCCTTGCCCGCCGTGATCCCTTCCGACAGGAAGGCAGCGGCGAGGGCCAGCGTCACGATCGGGTAGGCGGCGGAGATCGACACGACCTTGCCGACCTCGCCGGTGCCGAGCGCGACGTACAAGGCGATCAGGCTCGAGATCGCCAGGGCGCCCGAGAGCGCCGCCCACGGCGTGCCGGCGACAAACCGCACCGACGTCTGCCCGCTCGCGAGCAGGACGCCCGCCGTCGCGATGTAGCCCATCCCGGTCCAGAGGATCAGGTCGGGCCAGTCGAGGTGGCGCAGCGCGAGATTCCCGGTGACCCCGAGGGCGCCGACCGCGAACAGGTAGTACACGGTGGGGACCAGCCAGGACACTCCGGTCAAGTCTCGGCGGCACGGCGTCACGGGGCAACTGGCGCTTGTGCCAGTTGCAGCCGCGGCTCGGCTCGCTCAGTTCAAGGGAATGAGTTGGTCAGCACACAAACGGAGCAGGGCGTCGCGTTTTGCTGGCACGGCGGGGCGGGCATAGCGTGGCCGCCATGCGTCGCGTGATCTTGCTTGCCGTTGGTCTCGGACTTGCGTTGAGCTCGTCGTCGTCCGCGGCGACCCTGAGTGGGGCGTGGGCGCCGTTCACGCGCTGTCCCGTCGACGATCCGGCGATGGTCGGCGCGCCCGCGACAGGCTTCGGATCGGCGTGCGTCGCGACCGACTCGGCCTCGGGCACGTTTCAGATCGGCAGCACGCGGGTCGCGATCGGGCAGACCGACATGCAGTTCGGCGTGAGCGGTCCGCAGGCGGGGAGCACCTCGCTCGGCGCGATCGTGCCGGCCGCTGGCAACTCCACGCTCGTGGCTGCGCCGGCCAAGGTCCCCGGCGGGTTGCTCGGGCTGATGTGCCCGGCGGGCAACGCGCTGATCCAGGGGCTCTGCAACCTCGTGGCCAACTCGCCGTTGAACGCGGTCACGGCGACGGTGGAGCTTGCGGGGGCGCCGGGTGATTTCAACGCGACCGGCGCGTTGACGCTCGGCAACCCGATCCTGACGCTGCCCGTCAAGGTCCACCTGCGCAACCCGCTGCTGGGCGCGAGTTGCTACATCGGCTCGAATCGCCAGCCGATCGTCCTGCGCCCGCAGACGACGAAGCTGGGCGCGGTCAGCAGCGCGGGCTTCGGCGGCGGACACATCGGGTTCATCCTCACGGTCAACGGCGCGACGCTGGCGGACACCAGCTTCGCGGTGCCCGGTGCGAGCGGCTGCGGTGGCGTGCTGGCCCCGCTCATCGATCCGGTCGTGAACCTCAAGCAGGGGCTGCCGTCGGCTGCCGGCAAGAACGCGCTCGTCCTGGACAACGCGAGGGCGAGCACGGCGCTCACGCAGAAGGGCGGCCAGGTGCTCCACGACGCCTGGCACGCGCACTGCCTGAGCGGCTGCTGACAGCCCAGCTGCGCGAGTGCGGCCGCGGACCCAGTTCGGTGACGCCGGGCTCGCGTCAGACCGCCAGGGCGGTCAGGACTTGTGCCTGTAGCGCATAGTTGCCAAATTCGGCAACTATGCCTTCGCGGCAAGCCAATCTTCCTGAACTGTCTCCGATGACCGTTGCCATCACGCCGACACGCGACGTCGACGTCGTCGTGCCCGTTCAGCAGGCGGAGGCGATCGTGGCCGAGCTCGAGGCCGCGGGCATGCAGCGAAGCGAGGTTCCTCACGAGTCGCCCTTCACCTGGGTTGCGCGACGACCTCAAGGTCCAGCTCGTGCGCACGTTCCACCCCTTCCCGCCACCGCTCGCGAAGCCGCTGCCCCAGAACAACGTGTTCGGCATGGCGAGCGTCGCGACACATCAGGTCGAAGTCGCCTTCGAGGACGCGCCTGAGGAGTTGCGGCTGCGGTGTGCCAACGCAGCAAGCCTGCTTGCCTTGAAACAGGCTGCGTTCGGCCGGACGCGCGCCGGCGGTACGACACCAGTGGATCGCGATTACCACGACGCGTTCTTGCTGATCGATGCCGCACGCGAGAACGTTCGCGCCGAACTTGCGATCGCGGGACACGAGGTGCGCCAGCGGGCGCATACCGCAGTCGACGAGCTCGCATCTGGTGACGCCGGGACGGCGGCGGCCGCGCGAGAGTTGGTCAACCTCGGCAGCGCCGACACGCAGCGTCAAGCCGAGACGACGGTCCAACGCGCCGCGGCGGACATGCGACGGTCACTCGCCGCACAGACCGGCGAGTGACCGCCTAAACCGGCGGCGGCGTGAGCATCGTCACGATGCGAGCGCTGCAGCAGCGACGAACGTGCGCGTCGAGGCAGCCTCGTGCAGACCGGCACGCCGCGCGTGCGGCAGGATGTCGCGCAATGCGCAAGACACCACTGCTCGTCCTGGCCGCCGTCGCGGCGTTTCCCGCGATCGCACCCGCACAGGTTGCCGACACGACGCCGCCGAGCGTGGTGATCACGATCGACACGAAGCTGCAGTCGGTCAACTCGCTGATCGGCAACGGGTTGACGTTCAGCATCGACCCGAGCGAGGACCTCACGTTCACCGCCAAGGCGACGTTCAAGTCCCGCGGCAAGACCTACGTCGCAGCCAAGTCGATCCGCGAAGGCCAGGCCTTCAACCAATCCGGCGGCTTCATCGAGCAGACGATCCCGCACGGCGGCTCCAGCGCGGTCAGGGCCGAGCAGAAGATCGAGAAGGGCAAGTCCATCTCGCTGACGCTCGTCCTGTCGCTGAAGGACGCAGCCGGCAACACCGCGACCGCCAAGAAGACCGTCAAGCTCAAGAAGCGCTACTGACCAACGACCCGGGGTGTGTCGTCCCAGCGTCGTGATCACAACCTGGGCCGACACACTCGGGAGCGGGAGCGGGGCTCGCGCCCCTCGTGGTGGCGAACGTTCATTCGACCTGCGATATCGCAGGTGGAATGAACGTTCGGTTCGCGTCCGGTCTCGCGGGTCGTGGCGAACGGCGCACGCGTCAAGGGGTGATGTCACCAACCCAGGTCGTCGGTCTGATGCCGCTCTTCGGCGCGCGCCGCTTCGGGTCGTAGACGAGGTCCGGGTGGCGCATGATCTCCGCGCCGACCGTCGGGGTCTCGCCCGGGCCGTAGTGCTTGCCGTCGACGGGCCAGTCGTATCCCTCGAGCTCGTCTGTGCCGACGCCGAGGATCTCGCCGGTCTGCTCACGATGCTCCAGGATCGCCGCCAGGCCGTAGCGCTGGACCGGGCACACCTTCATGCAGACCGCACACCCGGAGACCTGGATGACGACCGGCAGGCAGCGCGCCGAGTTGAGCTTGGCCTTCTCGACACCACGGAAGTCCTTGCGCTGCTTGGGGATCGCGCCGACCGGGCAGTTGCGCACGCAGGCCTGGCACTCGTCGCAGACCTTGTGGAGGCCGTAGTCGACCGGCTCGTCGTGGACGAGCGGCGCCTCGGTCGTGATGAGGACGAGGCGCACGCGCGAGCCGGCCTCCGGCGTCAGCAGCTGCCCGTTGATCCCCAGCTGACCGAGGCCGGCCGCGACCGCGTACTTGATCATGATCCCGTCGCCGGCGAGCCCCTGCGGGGCGGTCCGGTAGCCGAGCGACTTCACGTACTCGGCGAGGGCGGCGGAACGGTTGAGCCCCTCGACGTAGCCGTGGAAGGCGCCCATCTCCGCGCGATCGGACGGCGCGGTCTGCGTCATCTCCCAATCCTGCTCCTGCACGCAGACGATGACGGTCGGCAGCTGCTCGGCGTCGCTCTCGCCGAACGAGTAGTTCGGGTCGTTGGCCGTGATGCCGATGCGGCTCATCCCGAGCCGCTGGGCTTCGGCGCGCAGCGCGTCCGTCAGGACGGCCGGGTCGGTGATCGGCCGGTGCGGCGCCGCGCGCTTGCCCGCGGCCTTGCGGAGGTTGTGGATCGCTCCCGCGAGCCGCGGGATGATCGGCCGGATGTAGCTCGCGCCGTGGTCGACCATGAACTGCGCCGCCTCGTGATGTAGCGTGAAGAACTCGTGCAGCGGGGTCTCGGCGGCGACGCGATCCTCCTCGGCGTGGTCGCGGCGGTCACCGGGCACGTCGAGCAGGTCGTCGGTCGGCGTCGCCGTGAACGGCGGCCACGCCTGTGGCGCCTCGGGCGCGCGACTGCGGTCGGGAAGATGGCGCAGGTTCGTGAACAGCCGCAGCAGGTGGCGGCGCTGCCACGCGATGTTCCGCGTCTTCAGCTCGTCGATGACGTTCATCGTGCAGACCTCCTCGAGGTGGTGTCGACCCGGATCGCGGCAGCGCCCTCGCTCCGTGTCGCTTTCGTCATGTCCGCGGGCAGGCCGACGACGATCCCCTGGCCGCTGCGACGCCACGGCAGCGCGCTGCCGTCGCCGCCGAGCAGCGTCAGCCGCGCGCCGTCCGGGACGGGGACCGGTGCAGCGATCTTCAGCTGCCTGCCCGGCCAGCCGATCGTGATGACGTAGAAGCGACCGTCCTTGCCGACCGTGAAGCGCGTGTTGGCGTTGTTGTCGTCGGCGCCCTGCTTCCACGGCCGCGAGCCGTAGATCGCCGCGCCGTTGATCGTCAGCCAGCGCCCGATGTAGCGCAGGCGCCTGACGTCGGTCTGCGCAAGCGTGCCGTCGCCCCGGGGGGCGACGTTGAGGACGTAGTTGGAGTTCATCGAGACGGCGGTGACGAGCTCGCCGAGCAGCGCCGCGGGCGTCGGCAGCCGCTCCTCGGTGTTGGCGTCGCTGTAGAACCAATTGCCGATCGAGCGGTCCGTCTCGGTCGGCTTGCCGATCGTCTGCGTGCCGATCGTGTAGCCGTTGCCCTGCTCGACGCTCGCGAAGTCCGCGTGCGTGTGACCGTCGCCGCAGCGGTCGTTGACGACGCCGCGCGGCACGGCGCGGTAGTAGTCGGCGATCACCGCGTTGGACTGGTAGTAACTCTCGGCGCCGCCGATGTCGCACCAGATCTCGTCCGGGCGGTACTTGTGGATGAGCTCGCGCAACTGAGGGCGCACCTGGCCCGAGCCGTAGTCGGCGATCGGGACGTAGCCCGTGTACGGCACCGGCGCCTGCGTGTAGGCGTTGCGCGCGCGGAGGTTGAAGACCGCGTCCCCGAGCACGCCGGCCGGCGCGGCCTGATTGCTCAGCAGGCTGGACAGGACGTTGGTGAGGATCGGTCGTGGCGCCGGGCTGAACCACTCGGGAATCGAGTAGTAGAGCCCGGGCCTGATCCCGCGCTTGCGCGCCGCCTTCACGAGCGGGCCGACGAGGTCGCGGCGCGGCCCCATCTCGCACGCATCGCGATGCGTCGTCCCGCTGCACCACAGCGCGAACCCGTCGTGGTGCTTGGTCGTCAGCAGGAGGTACCTCGCGCCGGCCTGCTTGAAGGTCTTGGCCCACGCCGCCGGGTCGTACTTGGCGGCGGTGAACTTCGCGATCAGGTCGTCGTAGGTGACGTTCGCGCCGTAGGTCTGCAGGTGGTGCAGCCACGTGGGTGTACCGGGGACCTGCTGCTCGAGCCAGTACCAGAAGCCCGAAAGGCCGTTGGGCAGCGTCCAGGCCGGGACCGACGCCGGGCCCCAGTGGATGAAGATCCCGAACTTCGCGTCGCGCCACCAGCCCGGCAGCGGGTGCTTGTCCACCGCTGCCGTGGCGGGGGGCGCTGAGCAGGCGAGCGCGAGCGTCGCCGCAGCGCAGATCGCGGTCCGCCTCAAACGCCGACCACCTCCGGATCGCCCTCGACGACCACGATGACGCCGCGGTTGCCGTCGACCTCGACGACCGCGCCGGACTCGAGCGTCTGCATCGCGTCCGTCACGCCCGTGACGGTCGGGATGCCGTACTCGCGCGCGAGGATCGCCCCGTGGCTGAGGATCCCGCCGGTCTCCGTGATCAGGCCCGCGATGAGCGGGAACACCGGGGTCCACCCCGGATCGATGTTGTTCGCGACGAGGATCTCACCGGGCTGGATCTCCGACAGGCGCGCGAGCGACGGCACGACGCGCACGACGCCGCGGGCGATGCCGCGCGAGGCGCCGACGCCGGACAGGCCGTCGCGGGCGTCCTCCTCGGTCGGGTCGCCCTCGACGATCTCGCCCTCGGTCTCGACCCCGTCGAAGAGGAAGGTCGCCGGCAGCCGGTCGCGGTAGACGAGGAAGTGCTGCTTGCGCTGCTGCAGCTCGGACTCCTGCGCCGCACGTCCCTCCGCGCGTCCCGCGATCGCGTCGTAGAACTCGACGCCGGTGAGGAAGAACACGTCCTGCACCTCGTCGATGAGCCCCGCGGCGACGAGCCGGCGTCCTTGCGCCAGGACGAGCTCGCGCAGGTGCGTGAGCAGGTAGTCGAGGTGGTAGCGCTGGTTCTCGCGATAGACGGTGAACGTCTCCGTCTTGGCGCAGGCGTAGTCGAGGATCGACGTGCGCAGGCGCCCGAGCGGGCCTGAGCCGACGCGCTGCGTCGCGGTCACGAGGGCGTCCGCGCGCCGCTGCGCCGTCTGCCGCTCGGTCGTCTCGGGGCTCTGGGGCGGTGCCTCGGACCGCAGCTGCGCGCGGATCAGGCCGAACACGACGTCTGGCTGCTCGCGCCAGCGGGGCTTTGCGATGTCGCGGCTCGCCGAGCGATGTCCGTGCTTCGCCTGGAAGGCGTCGAACGACGCCCAGAACGGGCCGGCGCTCGTCGCCTCGCGCAGCCGGTCGTACGGCGCGTCGTCACGGGCGAGCGCCAGGAGCGCCGGATCCTCGCGGGCGAGCACGGCGAGCGCCCAGACCTCGCGATTGAGCGCGGCGGTGTGCGTGCCGGGCAGTCCGCTGATGAGCGCCTGGTAGAGCGCTCCGTCCTCGTCGTCGGCCTCGCGCTTGAGGTGGGCCTCGAGCAGCTTGTGGAACATCGAGGCGTAGGGCCCCATGCCCCAGCGGATGACGCGGAAGTGGGTGAGACCGAAGTCCTCGAGCTCGTCCATCTGCCGGCGCCACTCGCGCAGGTCCAGCGCGTCGTAGTCCTGCGAGAGCTTCGGGACGATGTCGCGGTCGATCCTGTCGCAGTGCGCCTCGAGCGCCGCGACGTTCGCGCCGATCGTCCCGCGGTCGCTGTCGCGAAACGGCGCGCGGAACATCCCGATCAGGCGGCGGGGCGCCCACGGCTCGCGCCTCGATGCGCTTGTCCCACAGCGGCGTGAACCAGTCGCCGAGCATGCCCCCGCGCATGCTCGACGGGAACGCGCTCAGCGCCTGCGCGAGGTACTCGCCGCTGAGGTAGGAGTAGCCGTTGTAGTTCTGCAACGGGGCCAGGCCGACGAGGTCGTCGCGGCCCTGGAGCAGCATCATCTCGATGTACTGCGCGATCCCCATCCACGGGCCCATCAGATCCGCCGGCAGCGGCAGCGCGTACTCCGAGAGGTACTCGTCGGCCATCTTGCGCGTCCAGACGTTGTCCGGCCCGGCCGGCGGCAGGCCGGTGATCGGGCGGTCCTGCAAGACGTGCAGCACGTCGCCCTCGAACGCCCATTCGATGTCCCGCGACGGGCCGACCTCGACGGCAAGCGCATGCAGTTGCGCGAGATCCGCGTCGCTGAGGCAGCGGACGGCGCGTTGCCCGGGCGCGACGCCGTCGACCTCCTTGGCGCCGATGCGCTCCGAGCGCAGATTGCCGCTGGAGCGCTCGAGGATGATCCCGTCCGGATCGACCGCACCCGAGACAACAGCCTCGCCGAGGCCATAGCACGCGTCGATGGCGATCTCGTCGGCGAAGGCGCGGCGCGGGTTCGTCGTGAGCATGACCCCGGCGGCCCGTGCGTCGACCATGCGCTGAACCACCAGCGCGATCCCGTCCGCCGCGCCGGCCTTCGCGCGATAGGCCTGCGCGCGTGCGCTGTCGTACGCGGCGTAGCAGTGCTCGATCGCGGCCTGCACCGCGGTCAGGGTGTCGTTGCCGAGGACCGTCTCATAGACCCCGGCAAACGAGGCGTCCGCGAGGTCCTCGGCGACGGCGGAGCTGCGCACCGCCCAGGAGGAGCCCGCACCGTGCTCGTCCCACCAAGCAGAAAGCGTCGGCCGACTCACCGGCCGGGATGACCCACGCCTCGGGGACCGTCAGTCCCGCGCCGAGCAGGCGCACGAGGCCGGCGGCCTTGCCGCCGATCCGCGCGACCTCGCTCTCGCTGCCGGCGCCGAGCGGCTCGATCATCAGAACGGCAGCTTCTGGCGAACGCCCATCGCGACGACGGGCACGAACTGGTGCCAGCGCTCCAGCGTGCGCCGCGTCCCGGCATGCCATGCGTGTTCGAGCACGCCGAGCCCGGTCCGCGTGCGCCCGCCGACCTCGAGCTCGAAGCGCGCCTGGGTCTCCTGGATGAACAGGCCCTTCTTGAACAGCGGGAACTGCGCCAGCGCCGTGGCACGCACGACGTACTCCTCCCCGGTCTCGTCGGTGAAGCTGATGGTCGCGGTCTTCGGGACGTGCGTCAGCCGGCCCCACTCGTAGTCGACGCGCGTGGCGATCAGCGCGCGGTTCTCACCGTCGCGCGTGATGAAGCCGCCGGGGATGGTCTCGTCGGCGTCCGGCGGGTACCAGACGGTCGCGTTGAAGGCGAGGTCCTCACCGAACTGCGCCGACAGCCACTCCCAGCCGCGGATCGCGTCCCAGTCGCGCGCGCCCCAGGACTTGTCGCGATGGCCGAGGCCTTCGAACTCGCGGCGCTTGCCGCCGAACGCGACCGTCCCGCGCACCACACCGCACTGCTCGAAGTGGGCGGGGGCGATGGCGAGCTCCTCGTCGCTTGGCGCCGAGCAGCGCGAGGCCGTCGTGGAAGTCGTGCGGAGGGTGGAAGGCAGTCCAGGTCAGGTCGACCTCGTCCTTGCCCTGTGCGAAGCCGATGTGCCAGCGCGCGAGCGGCTCGCGCATCGTGAAGCTCAGGCGGTTGGCGCGCAGCCCGTACTCCGGCGGCGGGATGACGTCGCCGACCATGTCGAGGCCGACCGCGGGGTAGATGAACTCCGGCTGGCCGTCGCGCATCGTGAGCAGCACGCCGTCGATCTTGCGCGCCGCGTGGTTGTAGCCGATCCGCGCGAGCCCGAGCCCGAGCCGTCCGGCTCGGACCAGTTGAAGTAGAAGCTCTCCTGCCAGTGCTCGTCGGCACCGGGCTCGTGCAGCTGTTCGTCTGCCGCCACGACCATGCAACCACCCCCGTTTGACAGGTGGCACTTTAGATCAGTTTCGTGTCAGTTGTCAAGTTGCGCGGAGGCCCTGGATGATCACGTCGACCGTGAGCCGCGCCATGTCGCGCCGGCGGCGGTCGGGACCGCTCACCCCGACCGTCGCGTCGGGGACGCTTGCCAGCCCGCCGAGCCCCCACGTCGTCAGGAACAGGTAGACGGCGTCGACCGCGCCGGGACGGACGACGCCCTCCTCCTGGAGGGCGTGCAGCAGCGCGTCGGTGAGCCGTCTCCACGGCCCGATGTAGTGCTCGTAGATGTAGTCGAAGCGCGGCCCGGGTCGGGCTGCCTCCTGCTGGATGATGCGCGCGAGCGCCGGGCGCTCGATCGTCGCGGCGGCGTAGCGCTCCATCGACAGCCGCAGGACCTCGAGGCCGTCCGTCGGCCAGTCGCCCGCCGGCGTCTCGGTCAGCGCGACGGCGAGCTCTAGAAGCCGTGGTCGACTGCCCGGTACCACGCGTTCTCCTTCGACTGGTAGCGCGTGTGGATGAGGTTGTGGCTGACGCCGAGGTGCCGGCACAGCTGGCGGATCGACGTGCCCTCGAAGCCGAGGTCGGCGAACGCCTCGAGCAGCCGGTCCAGCAGCTCTGCCTCGGGGATGACGAGTGGGCGCATCAGCTCGAGGGGAAGAGAGAGGACCGCATGCCGCCGAAGAGCAGCAGCCAGACGCGCGAAGCCGCCGCCGCCGGCGACCGCGCATGCGGTCGCGATGTATCCGAGCGCCGCGTCACGCCACGCCTGCTCGCTCGCAGCGATCCACGCCGCGTCGATCCGCCGCACGACGCCGCATCCCGGCCGAGATCCCCACCGAACAGCAGGGCGAAGCCGGCGAGGACCCCGAGCAGCAGCGAGTCCGAGTGGTACTCGCAGCTGCGCCGCCGACCCACAGCACCCCGAGCGGCAGCGGGATCCAGAGGGCGAGGTTGGCGCGCGACCTGCGCGCCGAGCAGCACTGTCGCACGCATGCTCACGGCGCCTCAGTCAGCGAGGGGTAGTAGCGGGTGCTGCCGCGGAACGGCCAGCCCGGCTGCCACCAGGCACGGCGGCGGCGGGTCGAGGCTCAGCGGCGGCGTCACGTTGGCCGAGCCGGGTTTGGCGTTCTCGCAGTCGGAGGACGTGAGCCTGCCTGCGGCGAGATCGTTCAGCCAACCGGGCCGAGGATAGGCGTTGTGGCGGTTGGAGGCCGGGCGCACGGTCTGCTTGGCGCTCACCTCGTTGTTGATGACGATCAGGGCGCGCAGGTAGTGGCGCGCGACGCCGTCGCTGCCGCGCGCCGTGGGCTGTTGCAGCGACCCGAACGCCGCGAGCGAGCCGACGAGGTCGCGTGCATAGGAGCGCGCGAGGTCGAGGACCGGCACCGCTTGGCGTCCGGCGTCAAGCAGCTGCGCGTCCAGCGGGCGCGTCGCCTGCACGAGCCTGACGGTCGGCCGGGAGCCCCGCGCGCGTCGCGCGCATCGACGGCGGCAGCTGGCGAACAGCAGCGTCAGCGAATGCCCGAGCCGCTGCGCGCCGGACAGCGCGGCGACCGCGTGGCGCGACGCGGGGCGCAGCGTGCGCATGGTCGGCGCCGCGGCGCGCGCCGCCGCCAGACGCGCTGCGTCGTGCTCGCCGTCAGCTCGCGAGCGAGCGGTCCGAGCGCGTCGACCGTCCGCCGCAGGCCGTCGCGGGCGCGGTCGGTCGTCGCGAGCAGGGTGTCGCCGGCGCGCACGAGCCGGCGCAGCGACTCCGGGCGCCCGGCGAGCGCGGTGAAGACGTCCGCCGTGCTGCCGACGAATGCCCGCAGGTCCGGGCCCTGGTCGTCGAGCGACGCGATCAGCGTGTCGAGATCCTCGGCGGCCGGCCCGAGATGCCCGAGCGCCTGGTTGAGCTCGTCGCCGCGATCCTCCACGGCGGCCGCGGTCAGCTCGAGATAGCGGCGCAGCCGTCGCGCGGGTCTTCGCGTCGAACGCTCCGAGCACCTCGTCGAGCTGCTGCGTCGGCTCGACGTTGGCGTCGGCGATCGTCCCGCCGTCGGGGATCGGCGGGGCCGCCGGCGACCCGGGTGCCAGCGCGACGAACGTCTCGCCGAGCAGGGTCTTGATCCGCGTGATCACCCGGGTCCCGCTGCGCAGCGGGACGTAGCGCGCGTCGATCTCGAGCGCGGCCTCGGTGCGCTTGGTCGTCGGCGTGACGGAGACGACCTTGCCGATGCGCACACCGGCCATCCGGACGTCGGCGTTGGGCTGCAGGTTCTGGGCCTGCTCGAAGCGGACATGCACGCGGTAGCCGCGTCGCCTCCAGCGGCGTCACCCCGCCGAAGCGCTGCCAGACGAAGAGCAGCAGGCCGAAGGCGACGACGAAGAACGCGATCGCGAACACGACCGAGCGCACCGGTGGCGACCGCGTGAGCATCTAGCCCGCTCCCCCCTTCGGGCACAGCGGTCGCGCGATGGCGGTCAGCAGCTTCACGACGTCGGCGACCTGCTTTGGCACGTCGAGCGAGTCGCAGCTGACCATCTGCAACCCGCGATCCACGGCGCCATCGGCGTCGCGCGTGGAGAAGGCCGACACGACGTTGTGCGCCGCCCACGCCATCCAGAAGAGGTAGCCGCGCTGCGAGCCGGCGTCGCTGACGAGCTCGTTGGTGAAGTAGCGCAGCGACGCGAAGGACCGCGTGAGGTCCGGGGTCATCTGCGTGAGCCGGCGGATGCTCGGGTGCAGCTGCTTGGCGAGCGGCCGGCTCTTCGCCACGAGCGGGCGCAGGCGGTCGCGGACGAGCGGGATCGACGCATCCACGAGCGGCTGGGTCTGCTCGAGCGCGGCGGGCGTCTTGCGCGTCGCGGGGGTCAGCGCCGTGAGCGCCGGGCCGAGCGCGCCGGCCAGCCCGCGGGTGCTCGCCAGCGTCGCGCGCGTCGCCGTCAGGGTGGGCGGCAGCAGGGCGAGCCCGTCACCGAGGGCGCGGGCGTTGCGGGCGGTGGCGCCGAGCGTGCGGCTGCTGTCGCGGACGAGGCTGCGCAGCGCCGGTGCCTGCACCGCGACGTCGCGGCTGAGGCGCGAGAGGTTGTGGACGAGTGCTGCCACGTCGCGCTGGCGCCCGGCGAGCTGCGTGTTGATCGCGCGCACCTGGCGCAGCGTCGGGCGCAGGTTGCGCACGAGCGCGCGCAGGTCGTCGCCGCGCTCGTGGAGGCCGATGCCGGCGGCGCTGAGGAGCGTCGCGAGGTAGTCGCGGGTGTCCGTGTCGAGCGCCGCCATCAGCTCGTCGGCATCGATCGGGACGTCGGTCCGCGCGATCGGGACGACCCGCCCCCCGAGGTCGCCGGCGCGCGGCGTCCCCGGGTCCAGCTCGACCTGCATGTCCTTGCTGGGCGTCGCGGGGACGAGCGCGGCAGCCGCGTCTGCGTAGACGTGCGGCAGGCGGTCGGGATCGATCCGCACCGTCACGACCGCCGTGCCCCGCCCGAGATCGACGGCGTCGACGATGCCGACCTTGACGCCGGACACGGTGACGGGCTGGCCGAAGCCCGGCGACAGCGAGGTCGATCGGGCGAACCCGATCCGCACGTCGTAGCGGTCCTCGCCCGGAAGCTTCAGGCGCTGGTGCGCGACGATGTAGACGCCCGCGACGGTCGACGCGACGGCGAAGACCGCGATCCAGGCGAGCGCCGACGCGTGGGTGCGCAGTGCGCGGCGGCGCCTCATCGGCTGCCCCCGTTTGCGATGCGCGACAGCAGGCGGCGCACCTTCGGCGTGCGCAGCGTCGCCGGGTCGATCTTGGCCATCGCCGGCGGTGCGCTCGCCTTGGCCTCGAGCGACGGGATGGCCTGCGTGCGGCAGTCGGCCTCGGGGTGAAACGGCGGCGGCGTCGGGCCGTTCCAGACCGGGCGCACGCCCAGCAGCGGCGCCGGCGCCATCCCGATGAGCGTCCCGGCGCCGGGGACGACGCCGGTCGAGAAGGTCTGCTCGGAGAGTCCGCTCTCGTAGCGCAGGTACGGGCCGTTGCCATCGAAGTTCTGGAAGGCGCCCGCGGTGTTCGTGAACCCGTGCAGCAGATCGAGCCATGCCGGCCGCCCGGTCGACAGGGCGCCGTCGGGGACCGTCTTGTCCAGGGTCGGCGTCACCTTGTCGGCGATGCACTGCGACACCGGACCCACGAAGGCGAACAGCGGCTGCTGGCGCCGCGCGAGCGTCGGGAGGCGCTGGAGGGTCGGCGTCAGCGTTCGCAGCAGCGCGGGCAGCGCGTCCGGGCGCGACAGCGCGATGCCCTGCCCGAGCAGCGTCGCGGTGCTGCGCAGCGCGGGCGGCAGCTTCTCCAGCGCGGGCTTTGCGACGTCCGTGTAGCGGTCGACGACGGGCAGGACCTTGTTGACGGCCGCGAGCGTCGCGGGCGTGCGTTGCAGCGTGTCGTCCGCCAGCGCGATGACGGCCCGCAGGTCGCCGGCATGCCGCGCGATCGCCCCGAACGTCCGCTCCGCGTTGCCGACGGAGGCCGCCAGCTCGCGCGTGACCGGCGCGAGCGCGTTCGCGCCGGCGGCCGCGCTCTGGATGAGCTGTTCGAGCTCACCGGGGCGCTCGCCCAGCGACGCGCGAGCGACCACGGCGCTGTCGCGCAGGATCGGCGGCGCCTCCCGCGTCAGCCCGCGGATCTGGCCGGCGCCGCCGTTGCTCAGCGCGACCGCGAGCTCGTGCGTCACCGTCGCGCTGTGCGCGCGGGCCTGGCTGTCGAACACCGACAGCGGCCGATCGCTCTGGACGGCGACCGCCGTCTGCGGCAGCGGGATCGTCGCGCCGCTCTTGAGCTCCGGATCGCCGGCGGACGCGCCCGGGCTCAGCTCGACGTAGAAGCCGCCCTCGAGAAACGTCCGCGGTCGCAGCTGCAGCGTCGTGCCGCGGTGCAGCGACGGCGCCGCGTCGTCGAGCTCCATGCGGATCTCGGCGGTGTTCGCCGGCCCGCGCGAGAGCCCGACGACGCGTCCGACGTCGTAGCCGGCGACGCGCACCGGCGCGCCCTTGGTGATCCCCTGCGACGCGCTGAAGACCCCCGTCAGCTCGAAGCGACCGCTCTGCAGGAGGCTGGGGTGAAACGAGTAGACGGCGACCGCGAGCACGGCGAGCGTGCTGATCAGCGCGGCGCGCCCCGGGTGGGCGATGAGCGGGCCTCCGCGCCTCATGGCGCTCCCTGCGGGTTCTCGTCGAGCAGGCCCGCCGCCCTCGCGCGCTCGGTCGCCTCCGCCGGGGGACGCGTCTGCTCCGTCCGCGCCGGCTGCCTGCCCGCCGGGCTGCCGATCAGGAGCCCCGGGGCGTAGGGCTCGTTGCCGGTCTCACACTCGTCTGCGTTGTTCGTCGCGTACGGATCGGCATGGAGGTCGGGGGCCGCGTGACCGGCCTGGAGCGTCTGCGGCGGGTAGGTGTAGAGCGCCGTCCTCGCGAAGCTGCCGTTCGCGTCGCCCTGCGCACGGTCGAGGCCGAGGTTGCGCGCGGCGAGCGAGAAGACGTTGCACGTCGTCTGCGCAGGCGTGACGACCTGCAGCAGCGGGGTGAGGATGTCGGTCGCCTGCCTGAGGATCCCCAGCGAGGGGACGGTCGTGGGATCGCGGGCGAAGGCGCCGAGCGCCGTGAACAGCGAGTGCAGCCGTTCCGAGACCGCGGGCGTGAGCCGCAGCGACGGCAGCGCGGCGCGCAGCGTGCCGTCGAGCTCGCGCACGGCCGCGGGGATGCGCGGGGCGGCGCGCCGCAGGTTGGCGGTCACGACGCGGGCGTCGTCGAGGACGGGCTGGATCTGGCGCAGCGCGGGGGTGGCGACCGACTCCAGGCGCGCGGTCTCGTCGATCGCGTCGCCGAGTGACCCGTCGCTGCCGCGCAGCGCGGCGAGCGTCGGCCCCGCGTGGGCGATCAGCCCGTGCAGCTGCGTTGCGACGGGCGCAAGCGCGCGCGCCAGGGCGGCGCTCGCGCGGATGAAGCGGGCCAGCCCGGTCGACGGCGCCGCAAGGATGTCGGCGACGCGCCCGAGCGGCGCGAGCAGGTGCTGCAGCGAGCCGATCGTCCCGTTGATCTCCCTGCCGCGGCCGGCGAGCGCGTTGCCCAGGCCGGTGAGCGTGCGCTGCAGCGCGAGGCGCGTGCGGGGCTCGAAGACCCTCAGCGCCTGGCCGATGTCCACGGTCTTCTCCGCGCGGCCGAGCGGGAGCGGCCGCCCTTTCGCGAGCCCACCGGCGGACGTGCCGAGCGCGATCGCGACGTACTTGCCGCCGAGCACGGAGATCGGGCGCAGGCGCACGCGCGAGTCGACGGGCAGCGGTCGCAGCTTCGGGTCGATCGCGAGCTCCGCGCGCGTGAACGACGGGTGCGTGGCCGTGGGGGCGACCGCGTGCAGGCGCTTGACGACACCCACCCGGGCGCCGCCGACACGCACGGGCGCGCCGACGTCGACGCCGGTGGCGTCCGGGAGCTCGACGGTCACCTTGTAGGTCGGGATGAACGGAAGCCCGTTGGTCGAGGAGAACGAGATCAGCGTCGCGATCGTCGCGACGAGGATCACGAGGCTGCCGATGAGCGCGTGGTTGTCGTTGCCGGGGCGGGTTGGCGGTCGCATCAGCCGAGCAGGTAGTCGAGGAGACCGCCGAGGGCGTCGTCGACCGGGCCGATGCCGGTCGGCGGGAGGGTGATGGGCAGCTTGGGCTTCGGCGACGCCGACGGCGACGGCGGCCGCTCGTCGTCGCCCGACTCGGGCTGCGCCGCGGGAGCTGTTGCGGGCGGCCGCGCGGCGGCCGGACGGGGCCGTTTCGCCGTCTTCGCGGGCGACGACTGCGGGACGTAGTGGTAGTCGCAGCCGTCGGGGATCGTCGCGTTGTGCGTGATCGCGCACGGCGAGACGATGAGGTGCGACGGGTCCAGGTGGCTGACCGCGTCGAAGCGCGACGTGCTCGCGGCGCCGTAGTAGAAGACCTTCAGCAGGTTCTCGTAGGCGCCGCTGTCGCGCAGGTTCGTCTGCAGCTCGGACTGCAGCGCCGCCGCGGGAGCCGCCGACTTGGTGAAGCGGTTCAGCGCGCGACCGACCGGTGTGAGCAGGCCTGCGGTGCGCTCTCCCGCCTGCAGCGCCGGTGCGAGAGCGGCGAGCGCCGGACGTCCGGCACGTGCGAACGGCGCTGCGGCGTCGGTGAGGCGCTCCAGCGGTGCCGCTGCGGCGTGGAGGTTCTCGACGACCGGCACCCCGTCGCGGTTGATCGCATCGAGCGTCGTCAACGCGCGTCTCGAGCGCGCCAGCAGCGGCGGCAGGCCGGCGATGCCGGCGCCGAGCGCCTGCTCGTGTGCCGCCGTCAGCCGCGATGTCTTCGCGGCCTCGGCGACGAAGCTCCGGATCGCGGAACGGTCCGCTGCGAGCTCGTGCGTCGCGCGCGCGCTGTCGGTGATCGCGCGGGCGAGCGTGCGGCGCTGCGACGCGACGATCGCGAGCACGCGCCGCGCCTTCGCGAGCGCCGGGTTGGCGCGCAGGAGCAGGTCGTTGAGGTCGTCGCCGCGCCCCGCGAGGCCCATGCCGAGGGAGTTGAGGAGGAGCCGCAGCCGGTCACGGACCGGTGCCTGCCAGATCTCGAAGAAGTCCGTCAGGGTCACCGGCACGGACGTCTGCGCCAGCGGCACGGTGGGGCGGCCGCGCTCGCCCGTCGGCAGCGGGGCGCCCGCGGGCGTGCCGGGCTGGCAGTTGACGGCTGCGTCGCCGACGAGCCCCCGGACGCGGATCGAGCAATGGGCGTCCGAGCGAAACGGCGCGAAGCGCTTGTCGATGCGCATCTCGACGAGCGCCTTGCGATCCGTGGTGAGGCGGACGTCGTCGACGACGCCGACGGTCGCGCCGGCGATCTTCACGCGCCCGCCGGAGAGGACCCCGCGGCCGCTGTCGAAGACGGCGTCGACGCGGTACGTCGTCGCTCCGTCGCCGCCACGCACGACGTGGACGACCGCCGCCACGGCGGCGATCGCCACCACCGCGAGCGCGACGAGTGCGCGGCGGCGGTCAGCCACCGAGATCGTCCTTCGGGTTGCAGAGCGTCTTGTCCTCGGCGCGCGGGTTGGACCTGTCGGGCGCCGGCTCGGTCGCACCGCCCGGGCACGGCGAGTGATGGCCGCTCGAGAACCCCTCGCGCGTCGGGCCGCCGAGGGCCGCGTCGATCGAGCCGACGGGCGGGTCCTCGGCGGTGACGATGCTGAAGCGCAGGTAGTGCCCGGCCGCGTCGTAGTAGCCGGCGGCCTTGCCGAAGGCCGTTCCGCCGCCGACGAGCGCGTCCGGTGCGTACTGGCGCAGGCCGGAGAGCGCGTCCTGGTTGACGGACAGCGCGCGCTCGGCTTGGCGCATCGCCGGCACGGCGACCGCCGCGAGCTGCGGCAGGCGGCGCAGGCCGAGCGTGATCGCCGGCAGCAGCGACCGCAGCCGTCCCACCCAGGGCGTGGCGAGGCGCGCGGCCAGCGGGAGGCGTCGCAGCACCGTCGCGAGCGGCGCGGCGAGCGGCTGCGCGCGGCGCAGCGTCGGGGTGACGTGCGTGTCGAGACTCGTGCGCACCTTGCGCAGCGTGCGCGTCGCGTCGGGCAGGACCTGCGGCGCCTGAGCGAGCAGCGAGGCCAGCGCCGCTCGTTCGGCGGCCGCGGCGCCAAGCACCCGAGACGTACTGTCGATCACGTCGCTGAGCGCGTCCGTGTTGCTCGCCAGCGCCGAGGACACCTTGCTGCCGGCACCGATGAGCTGTCGCAGGACCGTCCCGCCGCCGGCGGTCAACTCGCCGAGCGCCGCCTCGGCCTGGCCGAGCGCCGGCACGCTGTAGGCGATCGCCGACCGCGCCTGGGGGACGACGCCGTCGATCGCCTCCTCGGAGCCGCGCAGCACCGCGCGCAGGTCCTTGCGGACCTTCGGCGTGAAGTCGTCGAGCACCTGGTCGATGTCGACGACGCCGCGCGTGTAGTCGGTGGTGACGACCTCGCCGTCGCCGAGCGGCCGGGCGCGGACGTCGCCCGGGGTCAGCTCGATGTAGCGGTTCGCGACGCCGATCTGGCTCGTCAGCCTGATGTCGGCCGTCGTGCCGCGACGCAGCGGCCAGGCATCGTCGTCGATCTCGACGGCCACGTCGGCCTGCCCGTCGCGCGAGAGCGAGAGGGCGCGGATGCTGCCGACGCGCCGCGTGCCGATCGTCACCCGGTCGCCGGTGACGAGCTGGCCGGCGTCGGCGAAGCGCAGGTGCAGGTCGTGCGCGTCGTCGCCCCGGAGCAGGATCACCGCGGCCGCGACGACGAGCGCTGCGCAGGCGGCCGTCGCGAGGCGCGTCATCCGCCGACCGGCGTCCGCGGGTTGTTGCCCCAGAACAGCTGCGTCCCGATGATCCCGATCGCATGGATGCCGATGACGTTCACGGCCATCGACTTGGCGGCCGCGCGGCCGACGCCGATCGGACCCCCGCTCGCCGTGTAGCCGTAGTAGCAGCCCACGATCGTCACGAGCGTCACCATCGCCATCGCCTTCAGCGCCGAGAAGACCATGTCCGGCGGGCTCTGGAACTGCCAGAAGATCTCCAGGTACGCCGACCCGGAGGTCTGTCCCACCTGCACGACGACGGCGAGGTAGGAGCCGACGAAGCCGACGGCGACCGCCGCGGCGTAGAGGAACGGGAGCACGAGCCAGACGGCCGCGACACGGGTCGCGCACAGGTAGGTGAGCGACTCGACGCCCATGACGTCGAGCGCGTCGATCTCCTCCCCGATGCGCATCGAGCCGAGCTCGGCGGCGAAGCCGGTGGCGACCTTCGCGGCCATCATGTACGCGAACGCATAGGGAACGACCTCGCGCAGGTCGCACAGCGCCGTGATCGCGCCGGCGATGTTCCCGGCGCCGACCGCAGCCGACCCGTATGCACCCTCGATCCCGCATTGCAGGCCGAGCACGAAGACGAGCCCGAGCACGACGACGACCGAGCCGGAGATGAGCAACGAGGCCTGCCGCAGGATCTCGCCGAAGACCCGCAGCACGCGCCCGTCGTAGATCCGCCGCAGGACGAGGGCGCCGAAGCCGACGATGCGGCCCCACGCAAGCCACCCGTCGCGCAGGGTGGTCACCGCGGCACGCTCAGCGCGGGGTTCGTTGCGAGCAGGACCTGCGTGAAGACGTAGTTGATGATCGCGACCGTCATGAACGACATGACCACCGACTGGTTCACCGCCCGGCCGACGCCCTCCGGGCCGCCCTTCGCTGTGATCCCCTTGTAACAGCAGATGACCGCGATGGCCGCGCCGAACAGGGCGGTCTTCAGCACGGACGCGATCAGCTCGACGTAGCTGGCCTGGCTGAAGAACGTGTGGAAGAACGGCCCGAGGTCAGCGCCCTTCGTGAGCGTGATGACGACGCCCGCGAAGGTTCCGAACAGCAGCGCGAAGACGTTGAAGAGGACCGTCACGATGATGAGCGCGAGCATCCGCGGCGCGATGAGCGCCCCGACGACGTCGACGCTCAGCACGGCGAGCGCGTCGAGCTCCTCGCGGATCTTGCGCGCCCCCAGGTCGGCGCACATCGCCGTCCCGGCGACGCCTGCGACGACGATCGAGCAGACCGCCGGGCCGAACTCGCGCACGACCGCGACGGCGAACAGCCCGCCGAGGCGGTCGAGCGCGCCGAACAGCTCATAGAAGCCGGCCGCCTGCACGCCGGCGGGTCCGAACGCGAGCGCGAACGCGGTGATGACCAGCGGCGCCCACGCCGTGCGGACGACGAAGTTGATCTGGGCGACGAGCTCGTGCCCGTACGTGAACGGCGGCCGGATCGCAGCGGCGATCGTCCGCCGTGTGAGCACGGCGATCGCACCGACCTCGCTGACCGCCCCAGGCTCCCCCATGGCCACCGCGATCAACATTTCTCCTTTTCGTGGCGGTTGTCAAGCTAGAGTCCCGAGCCGTGTCGTCGGGGTTCGTCACCGATGCGGGAGGGGTGCGGGTCGCGGGCGGAAGCGTGCGCACGGGCCACCTGATGCGCGTGTCGGGCGACCTGGTCGCGCTGACGGAGCTGCGCCCGCTGACCGATCTCGGCGTCGGGACCTACGTCGACCTGCGCGGCGAGAGCGAGGACCGCGAGCGGCTGCGTCGCTGGGCGCGGCGCGCGCGTGTCGACTACGTCGCGGTTCCGATCGACGTCGCCGGCGGGCGCGACCTCTTGCGCCGCATCGCGCTGGGAGGTGGTCGGACGCGGGGGATCGACGAGCTGTACCGGACGATCGTGGACGACCACGGCGCCGAGCTCGCGCGTGCCGCCGAGATCATCGCGGCGGGTTCGCCGGTCGCGTTCGGCTGCGCGGCGGGCAAGGACCGCACGGGCGTGCTCGCCGCGCTCGTGCAGTCGAGCCTCGGCGCGCAGGACGCCGACATCGCCGCCAGCTACGTCGCGTCGGCCCCGTCCGCCGACGCGCTGAGCGCGCGGTTGCGCGACGAGTACGACGCACCGTCGTGGCTGCTGAGCCTCCCCGGCACGCGAGCGCTGCTCGGTGCCGCCGAGGAGACGATCCTGTCGGTGCTCGCGCACGTGCGTCGCGAGCACGGCAGCGCCGAGGGCTACTTCCGCGCGCACGGGCTGCCGGCGGCGAGCGTCACGCGCCTGCGCGAGGCCGTCGTGACATGAGGCGGGTGCTCGTGATCGCTGCGGTGGCCGTGGCAGTGCTCGTCCCCGCGGGCGCGCACGCCGCGTCGCTGTCCGCGCGCCCCGTCCCGGCGTGGTGGCTGGATGCGAAGTTCGGGATCTTCGTCCACTGGGGCCCCTACTCGGTGCCGGCGTGGGGTCCCGTCTCACCGCTCGAGCAGGCGACCAACTTCACGCCGTATGCGGAGTGGTACGGCGAGACGATGTCGATCCCCGGCACGGCGACCTGGCAGCACCATCTGCTCACCTACGGGCCGAACGTCGGCTACGACGCCTTCATCGATCGTTGGAAAGCGGACAAGTGGGACCCCGACGCGTGGATCCGGCTGTTCCGTGAGGTCGGCGCGAAGTACTTCGTCCTGACCACCAAGCACCACGACGGCGTCGCGCTGTGGTGCTCGAAGACGTCGCACCGCGACACCTGCGAGATGGGGCCGCGCCGCGACATCGTCGGCGACCTGATGGCAGCGGCGCACCGGGCGAACGACGCGGTCCGCCCCGGCCTCTACTACTCGATCCCCGAGTGGTTCAACCCGGCTCCGAAGCCGTCGGGGCTCTATGCGAACAACGCGCGCTGGGACGCCGCGACGCGGCTGATCTTCCAGGTCGCGTTCGAGAGCCCGCTGCCCTACCGCAACCCGTACACGCAGTTGCCGACGCCATACACGGGCCACGTGCCGATCTCCGACTACGCGGCGGGACAGGTGCGCCCGCAGATGCAGGAGCTCATCGACGACTTCCACCCGGCGATCCTGTGGTGTGACATCGGCGGGCGCGAGTCCTACTACCGCGCCAACGACGTCATCGCCGAGTACTACCGCGCGGTGCCCGACGGGGTCGTCGACGACCGCTGCGGCGACCAGACGACGCACAGCGACTACTCGACCGTCGAGCGCCCGAGCGATCCGGTCAAGCCGCCGTTCGAGGTCGTGCAGGGGCTCGCCGGGCTCGGGTCGTCGTTCGGCTACAACGCGGCGCAGCCCGAGGCCGACTACCAGACGGTCCCGGAGCTCATCCGCACACTGGCCGACACCGTCGCGCGCGGCGGCAACCTCATGCTCGACATCGGCCCGCGCGCCGACGGCACGATCCCGCAGGTCATGGTCGACCGCCTGCGCGGCGTCGGCACGTGGCTGGCCGTCAACGGCGAGGCGATCTACGGGTCGCGCGCGTGGACGCAGCCGGCCGCCGGCGACGTGCGGTTCACCGTCGGCCCGGCGGGCTTCAAGTACGCGATCGCGCTCGGCGCATCCGGTGGCGAGCTGAGGATCGACGCGCCGATCGCCGCGGCGCGCGGGACACGCATCGCGCTGCTCGGCAGCGACGAGCGCCCACTGCCGTTCCGGCGCGACGGCTCGAGGGTCGTCGTGACGCTCCCGCCCGGGGCCGGCGAGCATCCGGCGCTGCGGATCGGTGCGCGGCTGCTCCCGAGGCTCACCGCCCGCCGGCTCGTGCTGCCACGCGGCGTGACGCGGGCGATGGGCTGCCGCGGTGTCGTCACGGCCGGCAGACGGCGCGCGCGGATCGATTCGCGCTGCCGCTATGCACTGCGCGGCGGGCGAACGGTCCGGTTTGCCGGCAACCCGGTGCTGCTGCCCATACGAGCGAGGGTGCCCAAGTGAGCCTTCCGGCCGAGCATCGCCGCTGGCTGATCGCCAACGCGATCGTCGGCGCCGCGATCGCCAACGCGATCCTCAACGGCGGGATCGCCTGGCTGAGCAGGCAGTCCGACGACGCCGTGCCGCGCGGGGACGTGGTCACGGACTCGATCGCGACGCTGTTCCTGCTGCCGCTGATCGCGTCGCTGATCGTCACCGCCTCGGTCCGCGCCGAGCAGCTCGAGCGGCTGCCCACCCCGTGGGCGGCGCGGCTGCCACAGGGATCGCTTGCCCGGGCGCTCGCGATAGCGGCGCTGACGACCGCGCTGCTCGCGCCGTTCGTCGTCGTCCTGCTGCTGGTAGTCGCGCCGGACGACATGAGCGTCGGAGCGTTCGTCGGGTACAAGGCCGCGCTCGGCGTGGCGCTCGGGGCGCTCGTCACGCCGATCATCGCCGTTGCCGCGATGTCGGAGCGACGGGGGTAGTGCGCTGCCTGCTGGCGGGGTGCGCCGCCGTCGTCCTGCTGGCCTCGCCGTCGCACGCCGCGACGCTCGCCCAGCACACCGCACCGCAGTGGTGGCTGGACGCGAAGTTCGGGATCTTCGTCCACTGGGGCCCGTACTCGGTGCCGGCCTGGGGGCCGGTGTCGCAGCTGGACAACCTCACGAATCTGACCCCGTATGCGGAGTGGTACGCGGAGACGATGACGATCCCTGGCACGGCGACGTGGCAGCACCACCTGCGGACCTACGGGCCGAACGTCGGCTACGACGACTTCATCGGTCAGTGGAAGGCGCAGCGCTGGGACCCGGACGCGTGGATCGCGCTGTTTCGCCGCGCGCACGCGAAGTACTTCGTCCTGACCGCCAAGCACAGCGACGGCGTCGCGCTGTGGTGCTCTCAGACGAGCCGCCGCGACACGTGCGACATGGGGCCGCGTCGCAACCTCGTCGGCGATCTGATGACGGCGGCGCATCGCGCGCGCGACGTCGTCAGGCCGGGGCTCTACTACTCGATCCCCGAGTGGTTCACCCCGGCGCCGAAGGCGCCGAACCAGTACGGCGCCGACAACAAGCGCTGGGACGCGACCGACCGCTTCATCTTCGGCGTCGCCTACGAGAGCCTGCTGCCACGGCGCAACCCCTACACGCAGCTGCCGATCCCCTACACCGGCTACGAGCCGATCGCCGACTACGCCAGCGGCCAGGTGACGCCGCAGATCAGAGAGCTCGTCAGCCAGTTCAAGCCGGCCGTGCTCTGGTGCGACATCGGCGGGCGCGAGACCTACTACCGCGCCGATCGCTTCATCGCCGACTACTACGCGACGGTGCCCGACGGGGTCGTCGACGACCGCTGCGGCGACCACACGACGCACGCCGACTACACGACCGTCGAGCGCAGCAAGGACGCGGTGAAGGTGCCGTTCGAGGTCGTCCAGGGGCTCGCCGGGCTGGGCTCCTCGTTCGGCTACAACGCCGCCATGCCGGACTCCGGCTACCAGTCCGTCGACCAGCTGATCACGACGCTCGCGGACACCGTCGCCGACGGCGGCAACCTGATGCTCGACATCGGGCCGCGCGCCGACGGCACTATCCCACAGGTGATGACCGACCGGCTCGAGGGCATCGGCCGCTGGCTGGATGCCAACGGCGAGGCGATCTTCGGCTCGCAGCGCTGGACCCAGCCGCGCGCGGGCGGCGTGCGCTTCACGGTCGGGCCCGCCGGCTTCCTGTACGCGATCGCCGTCGATCGCAGCCCGGGGTCGTTGACGATCGACGCTCCCGTGCCGGTGAAAGCCGGGATGCGGATCTCGCTGCTCGGTGACGATGATCGCCCGCTGGACTTCCGGCGCGATGACGGGAAGCTCGTCGTCCCGCTCCCCGCCGGGGCCGGCGACCATCCGTTCGCGCTGCGGATCGGTGCGCGGCTGCGCGTGCGCGTCACGGCGCGGCGCCGGGGCGGCGTGCTGACCGGGCGGCTCTCGCTGCCGCACGGCCTCACCCGCGCCGTCGGCTGCCGCGGCCGCGTCGCAGCTGGGCGCGCCCGCGCGCGCGTCCGTGCCGACTGCACCTTCCGCGTGCGCCGCGGCGCGCGCACGGTCCGCTTCAGCGGCAACCCGGTCCTGCGGCCTGTTACCGCCCGCTTCCGATGATCCGGGCGATCGTCGCCACAGCACTCGCGACGGCCGCGTTCGGAGTCGCCACCGCTGCCGCCGAAACCTCGCCCCAGCACTACGAGCCGACGCGCGCCTCGCTCGATCGCCACCCGCTGCCCGCGTGGTGGACGGCCGCGAAGTTCGGGATCTTCATCCATTGGGGCGTCTACGCCGTCCCCGCGTACGCGCCGAAGGCGATCCCGGTCCTCGGGTACGCCGAGCAGTACTGGCGCTGGCAGCAGATCGCGGGCTCGCTGACCTGGCTGCACCATCTCAGCACGTACGGCGCGGGCGTCGTCTACGACGACTTCATCCCGCAATTTCGCGCCGAGCGCTACGACCCCGACGCGTGGATCAAGCTGTTCGAGCGGGCCGGGGCGAAGTACTTCGTGCTCACCGCCAAGCACCTCGATGGCTTCCGGCTGTGGCCTTCGCCGATCAGCGACCGCAACGCGGTCGCGATGGGGCCGCGCCGCGATCTCGTCGGAGACCTGTTCGCTGCCGCGCACCGCGCCCGCGATCGCGTGCGTCCGGGCGTCTACTACCAGGTGCCCGAGCAGTTCAATCCCGCGCCGCGCCCGCTGACGGCGTTCATGGGCAGCGGCACGTTCGCGATCGGCCCGGTCATCAACGCCCAGATCCCGGCACGCAACGCCTACACGCAGCAGCCGGTCCCCTACACCGGCTACAAGCCCGTCGCCGACTACGCGACCGGCGTGCTGATGCCCGACGTGGCCGACCTCGTCCGCCGCTACCGGCCCAACATCCTGTGGTGCGACTGGGGCGGCGACGCTGCATACCTCCAGTCCAACCGCTTCATCGCGGACTACTACAACACGACGGCTGCGACGAACCCCGACGGCGTCGTCGTCGACGACCGCTGCGGCAACAACACCACCCACCGTGACTTCCGCACGGTCGAGTACGAGAACAACTTCACCGGCAGCTCGGGCGGGCCGGCCGAGGTGACGCGCGGCATGGGCACCTCGTTCGGCTACAACGCCCAGGAGACCGACGCGGACCTCGCCACCCCCGACGACCTGATCAACGGCCTGGTCACGGCGGTGGCGGCCGGGAACAACTACCTGCTGGACATCGGCCCGAAGGCCGACGGGACGATCCCCGAGGACATGCAGCGGCGGCTGGTCGCGATCGGCGACTGGCTGCGCGTCAACGGTCGCGCGATCTACGCCAGCCGCGCCTGGACTTCCGCGGTTGATCCGAAGGACGCGAACGTCCACTACACGCATGGCGCCGACGGCGCGGTCTACGCGATCCGGCGCGGCTGGCCGGGCGCGGAGCTGCGCCTCGGCCCCACGATCGCGCTACCGGCAGAGAGCCAGATCACGCTGCTCGGCTCCGACGGCGCGCCGCTGGCGCACCGCAACGACGGCGGCGACCTCGTGGTGACGATGCCGGCACGCACCGCGACCTCGAGCGAGCACTCGTTCACGCTGCGCATCGGCAAACCGATCCCGCCGGAGCGCCGCCGCCCACGCCTGTCGCTGAGCACGGCACGACGGCGGACGACGACGCGGGTGCGCGGCCGCCTGCGCACGCCTGCGCCGGCGGTCTGCCGCGGGACCGTCACGGTCACCGCCCGCGCGGTCGGTCGTCGCGCGGTCGTGCGGCGCGCGCGCGTGAGCAAGGCGTGCCGTTTCACGGTGACGGTGCGCACGCCGGCGCGTAAGCGCGTCGTCATCACGGCGCGCTTCAACGGGACGAGCGAGCTGCTCCCGGTTACATCCCGAGCGTCGCCCGCGCCATCGGCGGGTCGTCGGTGATGATCGCGTCGATGCGCTGGTTGCGGGCGGTCAGAACGTCGGCCGGCGTGTTGATCGTGTAGCCCGCGATCCGCTTCTTGAACAGGCGCGCCTGCGTCAGGAAGCCGCTGTCCAGCCCGTGGCCGAAGTCGGGCGAGACCCACTCGTAGCCGCGGACGGTGGCCACCAGCGGACCGGTCACGTTGAGCGCCGCGAGCGTCAGGAACGACAGCCGCGCGCTGGGGATCACGAGCCGCGCGATCTCCAGGTTCAGCGGCCAGAAGCTCTGCAGGATCATCCGCCCCTGCGGGACCCCGGAGGCGCGCAGCGCGTTGCCGATCTTCAGCGCGACCAGGCCCGTCACGTCGAAGTCGCTCGCAGTGAGCTCGGCGACCGACAGCGGCGGGACGTTCTTGATCTCCGGGCTGATCGTCGCGCCGGTCGACACCGCGAGGCTCGTGACCTCCGCCAGCGTCGGGATCACGTCAGGTGTCGGGTCGGGCGCCGACGGTCCCTCGCCGGCCCGGCCGAGGAACTGCACAGGGCACGCACGCACCTGGGCGAGCGTCAGCGTGTGAATCACACCCAGGCCCTTGCAGTTGGTGACGCGGTCGAGCGTGTCGTCGTGCACGACCACCGGCACGCCGTCCTTCGTCACATGGACGTCGAACTCGAGCACGTCGCCACGCGCCGCCGCGGCGACGAAACCCGGCAGCGTGTTCTCGCCGTAGGTCGGCACGCCGTTGACGAGCGGCCCACCACGGTGAGCTTCGATCACGATCGCGCCCGCAGGCGCTGCCCCTGCCAGCAGCGCCCCCAGCGCTGCCGCCACCACAAATGCACGCATCCTCAAACCCCCTTGTGAAAACGGAGTGTAAGGGGGGTGAGGTGCCCTGGCGGCCCGGCTCGCTCGACCCAAGCGCCCAGGGCGCGAAGCGCGCGAGTTCGCATAGGGTGGACCGGCACCTTTGTCCCGTTGGATTCTCGCCCTCTCCTTCGCCCTGGGCATCGCGACAACGGCGATAGTGATCGCCGCCGCAGGGACAAGGAACGACATCTCCGGCGGACTCAACACGCGCGGCGCTGCGGCAGCTGGGGTGATCGTCGCGGCAGTGGTGCTGTTCTGGGGCGCGATGCGTCGCGGGTAGCCCGCGCGGCCCCTCGTGCGGAGCCTACGCGTGCGACCGCACTCGATCTCGTGCCGCAAACGGCCCGGCGGACCACACCACCGCATAACGTCAGGACCTCGGCGACCATGCGTCTCAGGGGTCACTCGCACGACACGAGCTGTCCGGTGGTGTCCTGCGAACCCGGACGACGAAGCCCCGCACTGGGCGAGGCATCGCAATCGGCTCATTTCAAGGACTGCAACGCGAGGAGCCGACGAGCGGATTGGAACCGCTGACCCCTCATTACGAGCGTTCCCGGTGACGCGTGAGGTCCCGTAGAGCCAGCATTCATCCGCTCCGTCGCGGCCTGGCGTGCCACGCCGCGCTGGAACAGACAGTCCCGCGGACGCCAAACGGACGCCGTATGCCGACCGCGGGGCAGTCCCGCCCTACTGTCGCCTCACAGTCGAGCGTCGCGTGTTGAACCTGCCGCGGCCTCTGCCGGAAGGCCGTGCACGGCGGGGCCTTCTGCGGTGCGAACGAGACCTACACGCGGTGGCACGTCACCGCCGTTTGCCTTGCCTCCCACCCGACATCGACGCGACCCAGGGCGTAGACCAACTCTCCCTTGAGTCGGTAGGAGCCGTCCCCGCCGTCACGGTAGGCTCGCGCGCTCGCGGCGACGCGGCTCGGTGATACACCCTCGGGGAAGCCGCCCGAGGATGCAAGGCCAGCGGTGAGCGCGGCCAGGTCGGCGAACGCCAGACACGTTCCTACGGCGCCCTCACCGACCGGCTGAAGCCCGGCGTCACGCAAGGTCGCCGCGAGCGCGGCCGGGCCGGCACGGTCAGGGACCGCGGCGGGCGCGACCGTCCTGGAGCGCACCGCCGACAGCAGCACGAAGAGCTCGTTTGCGACGGGCGCGGCCCACTTACACACCGCGACGAGGCCACCGGGGCGGACCACCCTTCGCGCCTCGGCGAGCGCGAGCGCCGGGTCGCTCGCATACTGCAGCGCGTTGAAGGCGGTGACGACGTCGAACGCTCCGTCGCCCCACGGCAGCGCGTCGATCAGTCCGATCCGCAGGTCGGCGCCGGGCAGGCGCCGCCGTGCGACCTCGACGGCCGCCGGCGAGCGGTCGATGCCGCTGACCGATGCCCCGCGGCCGTTCGCCAGGACACAGAAGCCACCGGTGCCGCACCCGACGTCGAGGACGTGCATACCACGCCCGAGGTGGGCTGCCCGCGCGACCTCCGCCCAGGCCGGTGCCGCGTGGTCGTCGGCGCCGCCACAGCCGCCCAGCACGGCGGGCTCAGGCGTCGGAGGCCAGTTCGTCGGCGAGCGCCGGGTCGAGGCCGATCACTGCGAGCCCCCGCGGCACGTAGAAGTCGGCGACCTCCTGCAAGGTGAGCATTCCGCGGGGGCGGTACCAGTGCCAGACGCTGTTGTAGAGGCCCAGGCTGGCTCGGGCGAGCAGTTGTGCGTTGGCCTCGGGGATCGCGCCCTGCGCCATCGCCCGCGTCAAGTACGTCGTCCACACGAGCTCCTGGTCCCGCGTCCGGGCGCGGGCCATCTGCCGCGCCTCTTCCTCGCGAGGCGACGACCGGACGAGCCCGAGCCGGCCCTGCTCGGCGACGAGCGCGCGGCACCGGTGGACCTCGGCCTCTGTCAGGTCGAAGTTCGCGCGCATGACCGCAACGAGCCCGGCACGGAAGTCGTCGTGCTGCGCCGTGATCGTGTCGAAGTCGGTCCGGAAGGCCTCAATCGCCTCCGACATGATCTCGTAGAGGCAGTGGAGCTTGGACTCGAAGTAGTGATAGAGCGCCGTCGATCCGAGCCCGACGTCGGTGGCGACGTCCGCCCATTTCGTGTCCTCGTACCCGCGGCGGCCGAAGTGGTCGGCGGCCGAGGCCATGATCTCCTCGCGCTTGTTGCGCGACGACACGCGCGGACTGCTGCGCGTTCCGACCGATCGTCCCTGGGCTGAGCGTGCCAACGTCGTTCCTTTCCATTGAGTCCAGCGGCCAAGTCTGCCCGTAGCCAACCCTAACTGGTGAGTCGACGTCATCTTGCCCGGCTACCCGGACAACCCAGCCCTGGGATCAGCACGGCCAGTGTAGCCAAATTGAACTGATCTCACTTTGGTAATATCGCAGTGATGTCCGATCTCGACCGACGCGTCATCGTGATCACTGGCGCGAGTTCCGGGCTCGGCATCCAGTTCGCGCGCGCGGTCGCCGCCGCCGGGGGACGCCCGATCCTCGCCGCCCGCCGGGTCGAGAAGCTCGCCGAGGTCCAAGCGTCGATCCCCGGCGCGGACGTCATCGCCTGCGACGTGACCGTCGAGGCGGACCGCTCGAGACTCGTCGACGCGACGCTCGAACGCCACGGTCGTATCGACGGCCTCGTCAACAACGCCGGGACGTCGAAGATGACGCCCGCCCTGCGCGGCGACCTCGACGACTTCGTGCGGATCCTCGACACGAACCTCACCGCGCCGTTCGCGCTGTCCTGTCTCGCCGCGACCGCTATGCGTCGCACAGGCGGCGGCTCGATCGTCAACGTCGCGTCAGTCATGGCCTCGCGCTCCGTCGACCAACTCCCGGACGCCGCCTACGTCGCGTCGAAGGCAGGCCTCGTCGGGCTGACGCGCGAGCTCGCGTCGCAGTGGGGGCGGCATGCGATCCGTGTCAACGCCCTTGCTCCGGGCTTCTTCGCCTCCGAGATGACCCGTGGCTTGGGCGCGCGCGCCGCGGAGTTCCCCGACTATCTGACCGGGGCGGCTGCGCTGGGGCGTGTCGGTCATCCGGGTGAGCTCGACGCGGCGCTCGTCTTCCTGCTTAGCACCGGCAGCAGCTTCGTCACCGGCGACACGCTCACCGTCGATGGCGGCATGGCCACCCGCTGAAGCGAGAGCCCGGCGCGGCTCAGGCGACAGACAGCCCGAGCAGGTGCAACCCGGCGTCGACCTGCAGCGCGACGAGCCCCTGGGCATCGTCGAAGCCCGAGCCGAGCATCGCCCCGCCGGCCGCGCGCGCGGCAATGCCCTGGCAGATCACGGCGATCTTGAAGTAGGCGAACGCCTGGTACCAGTCCATCGCCGACATGTCGAAGCCGGTGCGCCGTGCGTAGCGCGCGATCAGCTCCGCGCGGCCGGGAAACCCGGCGAGCATCGTGACCGGCGGGACGATCCGCGCCGCCGACAGGACCGGGTCCTCGTCCGGCTCGGCCCAGTAGGCGAGCATCGCGGCGAGGTCGGCCAGCGGGTCACCGAGCGTGCTCATCTCCCAGTCGAGGACCGCGACGATGCGGCCGGCTTCGACGGGATGCAGCACGCAGTTGTCGAGCCGGAAGTCGCCGTGGACCAGGGCGTGCGGCGCCGCCGGAGGCTGCCGCGCCACGAGCGCGTCGCGCAGCCGGTCGAGCTTGGGGAGCTCGTCGACCTTGGAGCGCTCCCACTGCTTGGACCAGCGCCGGAGCTGGCGCTCCATGAAGCCGGCGGGCCGGCCGAAGTCCCCGAGGCCGACGGCCTGCGGGTCGACGGCGTGCAGGGCGGCCAGCGCGTCGACCAAGGCGCCCCCGATCGCCGCACGCTGTGCCGGCTCATCGGCGTAACCCACCGGCAGCTCGCTGCGGCAGACGTGGCCGATGACGCGCTCCATCGCGTACAGGTCCACCCCCAGCGGGTTCTCGGCGCCCCCGCTCAGCAGCAGCGTGCGCGGCACCGGCACGGCCGTGGACTGCAACGCGGTGATCACCCGGTGCTCGCGGACCATGTCGTGGGCGGTCGCCAGAACGTGGCCCAGCGGCGGGCGCCGCAGCACGAGCTCGCCCGCGCGGCAGCCCACGAGGTACGTGAGGTTCGACATGCCGCCGGCGATCAGCGACACCGACGGGTCCGTCCAGCGCTCGTCATGCAGCCGATCGGCGAGCCAGGGGCCGACCAAGTGCGGCTCGGCGCCCTCGGTGATCCCGGTCAGTTTGTCCGGGGGCGAGCTGCTCACCGCGCTCATGTGGACACCGGGGGCGCCGCGAGCGTCGGCCGGCCCGCGATCTCCCCGCGGGCCATCGCCGCGCCGATCACGCGCTCGTGGAAGCGGGCGTCGCCGTAGTGCGCCCCGCGGCTGAGGATGCGGCGCAGGTGCAGGTGAGCCGGATGCTCGGCGGTCGCGGCGATGCCGCCGAAGACCTGCATCGCGGCGTGCGCGATCTCCTGTGTCGCGCGCGCGACGTAAACCTTCGCGATCGCCGCGACCTGCAGCGCGTCGTCTTCGCCCTCGTCCATCGCCGCGGCGGCGAACAGCACCGTCGACCACGACGACGCCTGCTTGACGTACATGTCCGCGAGGATGTGGCGCAGCGACTGGAAGCTGCCGATGGTGCGGCCGAACTGACGGCGCTCCCCGGCGTACTGGACCGCCAGATCGAGCAGCGATCGCGCGGCACCGACCGCCTCGGCGCCAGCCAGCAGCCCGCCGACGGCCAGCAGGCGCGGGAGCGCAACCTCGGTGTCCTCGCTGCCCAGCGCGGCGTCCGCGTCGACCACGACCGAGGCGAAGCGCAGCTGCCGCACCCCGAGGGCGCTGTCGAGCGTCGGACGCTCGATCGCCGACACGCCGTCCGCGGCGGCAGGCACGAGCACCAGGTGCCGGGTCGCGTCGTCGCCGGCGGCCACGACGGCGAGCCCCTCCACCCCGGCCGGGCCGCAGACGCCGGTCTTCTGACCGTGCAGGAGACCGCCCGCGAGCCTCGTCGCCACCGGCGCGAGCCGCCACGAGCCGCCGGCCTCGAGAGCGGCGAGACCGACCGAGTCGGCCGCTGCGAACGCGGCCGGCACGCCCGGGAGGGCGCGCAGCGCGTAGGCGGTGGCGGCGCTGTCGACGAACGGCGTGACCACCAGCCGCCGGCCGAGCTCCTGCCCGATCAGGACCAGCTCGACGGCGCCGAGGTCGTCGCTCTCGCCGCGCGCGATCGCGAGCGCGCCGAACTCCACGAGGGCGGGCCAGGCGTCGGGGCCGGCGGACCTCGTCAGCAGAGCGGCCACGGCGTCGGCCGTCCACTGCTGCTCGTCGGTGAACTCGAGGTCCATGGGTCTACTCCTGAGGTAGCCGCAGGATGCGGTCGGCGATGATGTTGTGCTGGATCTGCCGCGTGCCGCCGTAGACCGACGCCGAGCGGGAGTACAGGTACGCCTCGTCCCAGAAGGCCTCGCGTTCGGCGGCCTGCGGGTCGCTGCCGGACGCGGCGAACACGGAAGCCAGAACGTCGCGAGCGGTCGCGGCGACGCGCTGCTCGGCCTCGGCCATCAACAGCTTCACCGTCGAGCTGTCCGGGCCGACCGCGCCGCCGGTGAGGAATTCGCCGACGGTGCGGTAGCCGTGGTAGCGCAGCACTTCCACCCCGATCAGGGCCTGCGCGAGCGCGACCTGCGTGTCCTCGTGGTCGGCGATCGGGACCCCGTCGACCGTCTGCGTCCGCGCGTCCTGCGCCAGACGATCGACGTACGTGCGGAGCTTCACCTGCCGCGGCAGCGCGGCGGTCCCGCGCTCGTGGCTCAGGGTGTGCAGCGCGATCTTCCAGCCCTGTCCGCGCTCGCCGAGCAGGTTCTCGGCCGGCACCGAGACGTCGTCGAGGTAGAGCTCGCAGAACTCGGCGTGGCCGGTGATCTGCACCATCGGCCGGGCGTCGACGCCCGCGGATCGCATGTCCATGATGAGCATCGAGATGCCGCGGTGCTTGACGTCGGTCGCCTCGGTCCGTGCCAGCACGCCGCACCAGCGGGCGTAGTTGCCCCAGCTGATCCATGTCTTCTGCCCGTTGAGGACAAAGGTCCCGTCGCTCGCCTCGCCGCGGGTGCGCAGCGACGCGAGGTCCGATCCCGCCTCGGGCTCGGAGAAGCCCTGGCACCAGATTTCCTCGCACGACAGAATCTTCGGGAGGTAGCGGGCGCGCTGCTCGTCGGTCCCGAAGGTGACGAGCGACGGGCCGATGACGTCCAGGCCGACGACGTTCGGGAACTCGGGGGCGCCGGCGGCGGCGAGCTCCTGATCGATGATGATCTGCTCGACGGGCGGTCGGCCGCCGCCGCCGAACTGCGCCGGCCAGGAGCGGCCGACGTAGCCCGCCTCGTAGCAGCGGCGCTGCCAGAGAGACAGGAACGCGATCCGTTCGTCGAGATGATGCGGTACGTCCTGCGGCGCGGGACAGTGCTCGGCCAGGAACGCGCGGACCTCGTCGCGCAGGTCGCGCTGCTCGGGGGTCAGACCCAGCTTCATCGAGTGGCGCCTTTCGCGGGCTAGGCAGGGACGGGGACGGGAGCGGGATCGGCGAGACGCTGGACCTCACGACGAGCGATCGTCATGCGGTGCACCTCGTCGGGGCCATCGGCGATCTGCAAGCTGCGCGCGATCGCGTACATCTCGGCCAGGGCGAACTCCTGTGAGACGCCGCCGGCGCCGTGCGCCTGGATCGCCCGGTCCACGACCCAGGTCGCGGCCTCGGTCGCCGCGACCTTGATCGCGGCGACCTCGATCCGCGCGCCCTTGTTGCCAACGGTGTCCATCAGCCACGCGGTCTTCATGACGAGCAGGCGCGCCTGCTCGATGCGGATACGCGCCTCGGCGATCCAGTGCTGCACGATGCCGTGGTCGACGATCCGTGTGCCGAACGTCTCACGCGACGCCGTCCGCTGGACGAGCATCTCGAGCGCCCGCTCGGCGAGACCGATCATCCGCATCGCGTGATGGATGCGTCCCGGGCCGAGGCGCTCCTGCGCGATGCGGAAGCCGTCGCCCTCCTCGCCAAGGAGGTTCTCGACGGGGACGCGGACGTCGTCGTAGAGGATCTCGGCGTGGCCGCCGTGATAGCCGTCGTCGTAGCCAAAGACCGAGGTCGAGCGCACGAGCGTCACCCCCGGCGTGTCGCGCGGGACGAGAACCATCGACTGACGGCGATAGGTCGCCGCCTCGGGATCGGTGACGCCCATGACGATGAGCAGGTCGCAGCGCGGCGACATCGCTCCGGAGGTCCACCACTTGCGACCAGTGACGACGTACTCGTCGCCCTCGCGGACAATGCGCAGGTCGATATTGCGGGCGTCGGAGGAGCCCACCGCCGGCTCGGTCATAGAGAACCCCGAACGGATCGTGCCCTCGAGCAGCGGGTCAAGCCAGCGACGCTGCTGCGCCTCGGTGCCGAACAGCGCCAACAGCTCCATGTTGCCGGTGTCCGGGGCCGAGCAGTTCAGCGCCTCGGGCGCCATCCACACCGCGCGCCCGGTGAGCTCCGCGACTGGCGCGTACTGCACGTTCGTGAGCCCGGCGCCGTACGCGTGGATGCGCGGGAGAAAGAGGTTCCACAGCCCCTCCGCCCGCGCTTGCGCCTTGAGCTCGTCGACGAGCGGCACCGGCGCCCAGCGATCCTGCGCCGCCGCGCGCTGCGCGAAGAACTCAGGCTCGGCGGGCATGACAACCTCATCCATGAAGGCGCGCACGCGCGCGAGGGTGGCGGTCGTCGTGTCGTCGTGTGCGAAGTCCATGGAGTCTGCCTTTCGAGTGGTGGGGTACGCGGATGCGGCGGGTGGATCAGGTCCCCGACCAGATCGGATCGCGCTTCTCGAGGAATGCGGCCACGCCCTCCTTGGCGTCGGCGGAGTTGTGGACGACGTTGCACGCCATCTGCTCCATGACGATGAGCGACTCCTGATCCGCGTCGAGGCCGCGGTTGAGCGTGTTCTTCGTGATCTTCATGCAGAACGGGCTCTTGTCCGTGAGGTCACCGACGAAGCTCGCGACGAGCTCGTCCAACCGGTCGGCCGGGGCCGACGCGTTGCAGAGGTTCCACTCCGGGCTGGCGGCCTGTTTGCCGGTGAGCAGCTTGCCCGTGAGCATGAGCTCCTTGGACTTGCGCATGCCCATGATGCGCGGCAGGCGGTAGATCGGGCCACAGCCGCCGAACAGCGCACGGCGGATGTGGAAGTCACCGATCCGAGCCTCGTCCGCGGCGAGCGCGAAGTCGCACGAGATGAGGAGCTCGAAGCCGCCTGCGACGGCGTAGCCCTCGACGACCGCGATCGTCGGCTTGTCCATCGTCTGGATCCGGTCGTACGTCTTCGCTGACAGGTTGCCGAGCTCCAGGGAGGCCTTGCTCGTCCCCAGGTGCGTACTGCCGAGCATGTTGAGATCGGCCCCGGCGCAGAACGTCCCGCCGCGCCCGCGAAAGATCACCGCACGGACGTCGGGGTCCTCCGCGGCCTGCTCGACACGCGCGGCCATCTGCGTGAGCAGCTCCCAGTTCACCGCGTTGCGGATGTGCGGACGGTTCAGCCAGATCGTGGCGACGTGGTCCTGGACTTCGTACTGGATGGGCTCCGTTTCCACGGGGCTCTCGTTCATGATGGCCATTGGGGTGCGTGCTCCTTGCTGATTTGACGTGACGTGGTTGAGGGGCAGGGGCGTCAGCGGGTCAGCACGGTGCACGCGCTGACGCCGGGCGCCCCGTAGACGTGGGTGAAGCCGACCTTCGGGTCGCCCGGAACCTGGCGTCCCGTGGCGGTGCCCCGCAACTGCAGGACGACCTCGTGGACCTGCCTCAGGCCCGACGCGCCGATCGGCTCGCCGTTGGCGATGCAGCCGCCGTCCGTGTTGACCGGGAGGGCACCGCCGATCTCGGTGGCACCGTCCTGGATCAGGGCTTCCTGCTCGCCGTCCCGGCAGAGCCCGGTCTCCGCGAGGTGCATGACCTCGGCGCCGGACTCCGTGTCCTGCAGCTGTGCGACCTGGACGTCGCGAGGCTCTACGCCGGCCTCATCGAAGGCGGCCTTCGCCGCCTCGGCGGTCGGAGGCGCGGCGGACTCGATCGGCACGGACGGGCTGAAGACCTCGAACGTGCCGAACTTCCGCGTCCGGAAGGCGACGCTGCGCAGGTAGACGGGGTCGCGTCGCAGTGCGCGCGCTCGGTTTCCACGGGCGAGGACGAGCGCCACCGCGCCCTCCCCTGGCGAGCAGAACATGTACTGGGTCAGCGGGTGCGAGATCATCCGCGACCCCAGCACCTGCTCGTCGCTCATCGGCGTCCTGCGCCACGCGTTCGGGTTGCGCGCCCCGTTGCGAAATGCCTTCGACGCGACCTTTGCGAGCGTCGAACCCGAGATCCCGTGCTCGGCCATGTAGCGCTGGATCTTCATCCCGAAGAACTGCGTCGTGAGCATGAGCCCGGTCTCCCCGTACCAGGACTCGAGACCCCAGTCCTCCGGCGACGCGTTGAATGCGCCGGCGGGGTGCTTGTCGAAGCCGACAACGAGCGCGAGATCGGCCGATCCGGCCATGAGCATCGCGTGGGCGGTCGTCAGCGCGGAGCCCCCGGTGGCGCACCCGTTCTTGACGTTGATGAATGGCACTCCGGTCAGGCCCAGCCGGCTGACCGACGTGTCGGCGTTGCCGGCGGCGTCGGAGCCTCCGGCGGCGAACCCGATCTCGTCCCAGCGCACCCCGGCGTCCGCCAGCGCGGCGCGAGCGGCGAGCGCGGCCATGTCCAGGCCGCTCACGCCGGCGTGACGCCCGAACGGGTGGATGCCGGCGCCGACGACGGCGACGTGCTCGGACGCGCTCACGGGGCCTCCTCCGCGATCGGGGCGAACGCGTAGGTGACGGTGCCAGCGTCGCCGGGAGCCGCGATCAGGACGAGCCGCATCGGCATCCCGATGCGCAGTCGGTCGGGATCAGACTCGGTGAGGATGGCCTCGACGCGGACCTGCCCGGGCAGCTCGACATAGCCCACGCCGTACGGGACGAAGTCCTCGGGCGCGCCGGCGTACGGGGGCTTCGGCGGGTACCCCTGGATCGTCCAGGTCCATAGCGTCCCCTGGCTGGCGAGCGTCATCGTGTCGACGTCCTGCGAGGTGCAGCGGGGGCACGAGCGGCTGACCGGGAAGGTCACGGTTGCGCAGCCGCGGCACCGCGATCCCAGCAGCCGCGGTTCGCCGTCGGTGCCCGCGAGCAGGCCCTCGGCGACGGGCCGCGCGATGGTGGACTCAAGCATTCGCGACCTCGGCGAGCTGCAGGTGACCGATGGCCTCAGGGGTGAGCGCCGCGCCGGAGAGCTCGGCGGCGACTTCGCCGTCGCGCAGCACGAGGACGCGGTCGCACACGTCGCACAGCTCCGTGTCGTCGGACGACGCGATGATCACGGCAGCGCCGTCGGTAGCCGCCTGGCGGGCGAGCGCGTGGATCAACGCCTTCGCGTGGACGTCGACGCCCTGCGTCGGCTCGTCCAGCAGCAGCACGCGGGGCTTCAGCCGCAGCCACTTGGCGAGCACGATCTTCTGCTGGTTGCCGCCCGACAGCGTCGCGAACGGCGCGTCGCTGCGCTTCGGCCGCACGTCCAGCGCGGTGATCCAGCCGTCGACCTCCTCGCGTTCCCGGCGTCGCGAGAGCCGCGCCGGCCCGTGCGAGTGACGGCGTAGATCCGTGAGCGTGCAGTTCTCGTCCACGCGGAGGGTCGTGATGCTGCCGCGGGCGTGCCGGTCGGCCGGGACGAGCGCCATGCCGGCCCGGATCGCGCGGTGTGGCTTGCCGGCGGGTATGACCTCGTCGACCACGCGAACGCTGCCACGTCGCGGCAGGTCGCCGAAGATGGCGCGCAGCGCCGCCTCGCGGCCCGAGCCGGTCAGCCCGGCCAACCCGACGACCTCGCCGCTGTGGACCCGGAGGTCGACGCCGGCGAGCACGGTGCCGCAGAGCCCGCGGACGTCGAGCGCGACGTCGTCGCCGTGGCGGACCCGATCGGCGCGCGCGGCCAGGTCCTGCCCACCGACCATGAGGCTGACCAGGCGGTCGCGGTCGAGCGCGGCGATGTCATACGTGGCGACGCGGTTGCCATCACGAAGGATCGTCACGCGATCGGCGATCTCGAAGATCTCGTCGAGGCGGTGCGACACGTAGAGCACGCTCAGCCCGAGCTTGCGGACGCGGTCGATCGCGGCGAAGAGGATCTGGACCTCATGCAGCGGGAGCGACGCCGTCGGCTCGTCGACCACGAGGACCCGAGCGGCCTCCGCCTGGTCCAGGGCACGCGCGATCGCCACGCCGGTCCGCTCGGCGGCCTCGAGCTCGCGGACCGGTCGCCGGACGTCGATCTCGTAGCCGAGGGCACGCATCCGCTCCTGCGCGCGGCGCCGCTCGTCGCGCCAGCGGATCCGTCCGCCGAACGCCGTGTCGAACCCGCCGCCGAGGGCGAGGTTCTCGATCGTGTTGAGATCCAGCACGAGGCCGAGGTCCTGGTGCACGAAGCGCAGCCCGAGGTCGCGGGAATGCGTCGTGTCGCCAATCTGCACCGACTCGCCGTCGAGGCGGATGCTGGCTCCGGGATCGGGGGCGTGGAACCCGGCGAGCACCTTGATGAGCGTCGACTTGCCCGAGCCGTTCTGACCCAGGAGCGCGTGGACCTCACCGGGGCGCAGGTCTAGATCGACGCCGTCGAGCGCGCGGGTACCGGCGAAGGTCTTCGTCAGCCCGCGGATCTCCAGGCGCAGCGGCGACGAGGCGGTCATGTCGCTGTGCCCGCTGCCGCTCGCTCGCGCAGCTTCGCCGCCGCCGGCCGGCTGGCAAGCGCCACGGCGATGATGAGCGAGACGCCCTGGAACAGCGGCTGGCTCCAGATGGCGGCGCCACTGGCGGACAGGACGAGGCCCTGGATGCCGAACGCGAGAGCGAAGTACGCGATCAGCGTGCCCCAGACGTTCGGGCGCTGCGAGAGCTGGGACGCGCCGAGGAACACGGCCGCGACCGCCGGGAAGAGGTAGCCCGGTCCCGTGCTGGAGGAGAAGATGCCCGCGCGCATCGAGTAGACGACGCCCGCGAGCCCGGCGAGCGCGCCCGAGGCGACGAGTGCGCCCCACACGATCCGGTCGGTCCGGACGCCCGAGAGGCGTGCCGCGTCGGGATTGCCGCCGGTGGCGAAGAGGTAGCGGCCGAGGCGCGTGTGCTCGAAGACGTACCAGAGCACCAGGGCGACCGCGAGCAGCAGGAAGACCACGTTCGGGATGCCCAGCACGGTGCCGTTCCCCAGCGTCGACCACTGCTCCGGGAAGTCGCCGACGAGCTGGCGGTTGCCGGAGATCAGGAGGACGAGCGCGAACAGCACCTGGCTCACGCCGAGCGTGGCGATGAACGAGTTCACCTTCAGCTTGACGACGATGAAGCCCGACACGAAGCCGGTCAGGGTGCAGGCCAGGATCGCGATGATCGCGCCGATCCCGGGCGGGAGACCGGTGTGGATCTGCAGGTACAGCGAGAGCGCGAGCGCCAGCGCCATCACCGCGCCGATCGAAAGATCGTAGATCCCGGCGGCGAGCGGGATCAGGAACGCGAGTGCCAGCAGGCACGTGACGACGCCCTCGCTGAAGACGAGCTTGAAAGTCGTGCCGGTCAGGAACGTGTCGCCGCTCAGGGCGCCGAAGAGGATCGTGAACCCGATCCACAGGTAGACCGCGCTCAGGCGCTTGAGCCCCAGGCGGTCGGCCCAGTCGCGCCTGCGCGCGGGCGACGGCACGCCGGCCGTGCTCGCGGCAAGCGGCGCCGCGGCGGCGGGCGGTGCGGCGTCGATGGTGAGAGGGTTCATGGCTTTCTCCGGTTCCATCACGGTGACTGAAGTGACTTCGAGTCAGTACTGGGCCGCTGCAGCAAGACCATCAGCGCGCACCCCCGACGTGACTCACGGTGGGCTCGCCCTGGCCCAGCCGGGTCCGAAGCTCGGCCACGCAGCGCTCGGCGAGCATCATCGTGGTCATGTTCGTCGGGACCGACGGAATCTTCGGCATGATCGAGGCGTCGATGACGTAGAGGTCCTCGACGCCGTGCACCTTGCCCATCTGGTCGACGACGGCCCACGGTGCGCCGGCCTCGCCCATGCTGCACGTGCTCGTCGCGTGGGCGTAGATGTTCTTCGCCGTCATGATCGCCTGGGCCAGCGCGCCGTCGCCCTGCACCCCAGGCCCCGGCCACACCTCGTCGCCCACCGACGCCGCCAGGGGCTCCTGCGCGAACAGCTCGCGCACCAGCCGCATGCCGCGGACTATGCGCTGCAGGTCTTCGGGGTGGTCGAAGACGTTGAACAGGATCCGCGGCGGGTCGGCCGGGTCCGCCGACCGGATCGTGAACGTGCCGATCGAATACGGGTTGACGAGACCGAGGGCGGCGATCAGCACCTCAGGCGCCGCAACGAACGGGATCGCATGCAGGTCGATGTCGCCATGGCCGCCCGGGCCCGTCGAGCTGAACGCGAGGATCGCGCTGAGCGGCGGCGTCAGGGGATCCGCCGGGCGCGTCAGCGACCAGGTCGGGTAGATCATCGAGTGGTCGCGCAGGTTGCGCCCGACCGCGTCGTTGCCGACCACGACCGGGATGCCGAGGTCGCGCAGGAGCTCGTCGGGCCCCACGCCGGAGCGCATGAGGACGGCCGGACTGCTGAGCGCGCCCGTCGACAGCACGATGAGCTCGGCCTCCAGGCGCTCACCGGTGTCGAGCACGACGGCGCGGGCGCGTCCACCCTCGATCTCGACACGGTCGACCATGACGTCACCGCGGATCTCGAGGTTCGGCCGGCCGCGGACTTCGGGCGTGAGGTAGCAGATGTTGGCGCTCATCCGGACCTGGTCGACCTGGTTGAACGGGAGCGCACCGACGCCCCCGGCGTCCGTACCGTTGATGTCGACGGTTCGCTGGTAGCCGGCGGCCTGCGCCGAGGCGATGAAGTCGGCGAAGATCGGCTGCAATTCGCCTCCCTCGTCGAAGCGGCGAATGGGAACCGGGCCACCCGTGCCGTGCCGCTCACCGGGCATGCGGTCGTCCTCCAAGCGCATGAACGCCGGGAGAGCTTCGTCCCAGGACCAGCGGTCGGCGCCGAGGCCGACCCAGCGGTCGAAGTCGGTCCGTGGCGCACGACACGCGTTCGTCGCGTTCGTTGACGACGAACCGCCGACGACCTTGCCGCGGTATGCGTGGATCACGTCGGGGTTCGGCGCCGCGAACGTCGGGCGGAGTTCCGCGGGCGCGACGTGGTCCTCCGAGACGTACCCCCAATCGTGGTCGGTGACGCCGAAGACCCAGGCGTTGCGGACGTCCTCGGGAAGATCGTCGACGGTGGCGAAGTCCGGCCCACCCTCGAGCAGGAGGACCGAGTTGGCGAGGTCCTCGCTCAGCCGGGCCGCCACAGCGCAACCAGCCGACCCAGCCCCACAGACGATGACGTGGGCCATCTCAGGTGCTCTCCGCGTAGCCCTCGAGCTGCGGCTCGACGAGCGGATGGATGACGCGTTCGGCGATCTTCCAGCCGTCCGCCGTGCGCACGTACCGGTCGTCGTCGCGCCCCAGGCAACGGATCAACTGGCCGTCGTTGTTGTAGCCCTCCTGGAACAGGTAATTCGTGCCCGTCGCGTTGTCCGCGTCCTGCACGTCGATGATGAAGTTCGCGTACAGGTGCATCTGGGACTTCATGACCTCGAGGTTGTGCTGGAAGAACGCGCGGATCTCCGCGTGGCCGACGAGCCGGCCGAGGCCGAAGGGCGAGGCGTCGAAGACGGCATCCTCGGAGTACGCGCTGAGGATCACGTCCATGTCGAAGCCGTCGAGCCCGAGGGCGTAGCGATGGCAGACGGCCTTGATGTCCTCGATCGCCAGCAGACGGTCGACGGATGCGAGGGTTGAGGTGTCGGTGGTGGACATGCGTCTCTCCTGGGGTGACGGTGGTTTGCGGCGGCCGTCCCGCGGCGACTGAGCCGCGGGACGCTCAGAGCCGTGACGAGTCTGCTTACGACTTCCAGAGCCGCTTGAAGTCCTCCTGATAGCCGGGAGGGCCATCCCATCCGCTGGTCTCGTTCAGTGATGTGACGGCGGCCGCGGAGTCGGCGACCCAGGTCGGCTGCTTGGCGGCCGCGCGCTCCTCGGTGAGTTTCATGCCGACCGACAGTCTGGCCATAGCGTCGACCATCAACCAGGTCTGGTAGATGTTCGGTTGAGCGACCCAGGCCGCGACCGACTTGTCCTTCAAGCCCTTCAGGACGATGGGGCTGCCGCCGAGCGCCTGGCCGACGAGCTTGACCTTGCCCGCGAGGCCGGCGCTCTTGAGGACCGCCGGGATGCCCGTCATCACGTCGGCGAAGCTGAAGTCGACGTAGTTCGTTTCGGGGTGAGACTGGAGGTACGCGACGAGCTTGGCGGGCACCGCTCCCTTGCCGAGGTCATCGACCGTGATCGGGAACTTCTCGACCGAGCAGTCCGGGCAGTACTTGGCGACCGTGGACTTCAGCGGCCCGAAGCCGGCTTCGAGGATCGGATAGTCCTCGATCGTGACGTAGATGACGTTGGCCTTGCCACCAGAGTTCTTCACGATCCACTGGCCGATCTGGACCGACTGGTTACCGAACATCGACGCGTCGCCGAACTGGGTCTCCAGGCCGGTGTCGGGGTCGGGGGGCGTGGTGTCGTTCGCCGAGATAAGCGGGATACCGGCCTTCTTCGCGGCCTTCAGCTGTGGTGCGAACAGCACCGGCGGCTGACCCGTCATCGCCATGTAGTCGACCTTCTCGTTGATCGCCTGCTGGACCGCGGGGCCCGGCTTCCCGGGCTCGTAGACGATCGTCTTGACGTTCCAGCCGAGAGCCGCAGCAGCGGACTTGAAGCCGGGGGTGAAGGAGGCGCACGACGGGAGCGAGCACTGCAGCCAGCCGATCGTCTTGCCCTTCGGCGGCGTCTGCGTCAACGGGACCTTGACGCCGATGCCGCGCTCAGGAGCCAGCGGCGGGGACGGGACAGCGGTCGCCGCCGGTGTGTCGGCGGTGGACGCGGCGGCGGGCGCGCCGGCCTTGTCGTCGTCACTGGAGCCGCAGGCCGCCAGCGCCGCAACCGACCCGAAAAGCGCCGCTGCCGTAGGGAGCTTCTTCCAGAGGTGCATCTCTTCTCCTTGTTGGACTGGTCGAAACCGACTCGACTTCAGTTTACGCTACCTGAAGTCAACTCAGTAAGTCAAATTGGCGCTGAAATAACGATAACTACTGCCATTTGCGCTCGCGCGCCGCGGCCAACACAACTTCACTTTGGTCGCTTCCTGCCGTGCACGCAGGACACTCGCCCGAGGGCTGATCGGACGCGCGAGACCTATGCCAGAGAAGGACCCTCGAGCGCGATCGACTTGAACTCGATGAACGCGTCGAAGCCCTCGCGACCCATCTCGCGGCCGATCCCGGACTGCTTGAACCCCCCGAAGGGCGTGGATGGGTCAACCGTGTAGGTGTTCACGGCGAACGTCCCGGTCCGGACGCGGCGCGCCACGTCCAGTGCGGCGTCGTTGTCCGTCGTCCAGACGGTGCCGGACAGGCCGAACGGCGAGTCGTTGGCGATAGCGACCGCGTCGTCGCGGCCGTCGTGCGGGATGACGACCGCCACTGGGCCGAAGATCTCCTCGCGGGCGATGCGCATGCTGTTGTCCGCGCCGGCGAAGAGTGTCGGCTCGACGTACCACCCGCGTGCGAGCCCCTCCGGGCGTCCACCGCCCGCGCGCACCTCGGCGCCCTCTGCCCGGCCGACGGCGATGAAGCCCTCGACGCGCTCGCGGTGTTCGCGGGTCACCAGCGGGCCGATCGCGACGGTCCGGTCGCGCGGGTCGCCCACCGGCAGTGCGGCGATCTGAGCGGCGAGGCGGTCGACGATCTCTTCATAGCGCGAGCGCGGCGCCAGGATCCGTGTCTGCGCGGTGCAGATCTCACCCATGAGCATCGCGACACTGGATCCGACGATGGCGGGGACCGCCGCGTCCAGGTCGGCGTCCTCGAGGATCACGGCCGCCGACTTGCCCCCGAGCTCGAGAGTCATCCGGCGGATGTCGCCGCCGCAGACCGCCCCGATCCGGCGCCCGACCGCGGTGCTCCCGGTGAAGCTGACCTTGTCGACCCCCGGGTGAGCGACCAGGTGCTCACTGGCCGGGACGTCCGCGACCAGGACATTCAGCACGCCCGGCGGGAGGATGTCCGCGGCGAGTTCGGCCAGCAGGTAGACGCTGAGTGGCCCCTGGACCGGGGCCTTGAGCACGACGGTGCAGCCGGCCGCCAGCGCGGGACCGATCTTCTGCGTGCCGAGCGTGAGCGGCCCGTTCCACGGCGGGATCGCGGCGACGACGCCGACGGGCTCGCGCAAGACCAGCGAGCGCCCGCCGGGTCCGACGCGCTGCTCCTCGAACGGGTAGGTCTCCGCGAGCGCCGCTGCCATGCGGAGGTTGATCGCAGGCATTGGTCCTGTGTACCCCTCGGCGAAGCCGATCGGGGTGCCGAGCTCGTCGATCGACAGGCCGATCAGGTCCTCAAGGCGCTCGTCGAGGCGGTCGGCGAGCCGAGACAGCGCCGCCGCGCGCTCGGCGGCAGGCATCCGCGGCCACGGGCCGTGATCGAACGCGTCTCGCGCAGCGGCCACCGCGACGTCGACGTCGGCCGCGGTCGCGAGGGCGACAGCCCCGATGACGTCCTCGGTACTCGGGGAGATCACCTCGACCACCACCCCCGAACTCGTCGGTACGAACTGGCCTCCCGCGAGCATGGACTCATATCTCGTTGCCTGGAGCACGTCGACTTCCTCGTTCTCGTTTACCAAACTGACTTCAAGTCTATTTTTCCGCGGTCCGCAGAGTCAAGCACCGCCGGGTCTGGCTCGGGGACCGGTCGCCCGTCAGCTGCGGAAACGCAACCCTGGCGTGCGCCCCGTGAGGTACCGCACCATGCGGCCGCCGCCGTCAAGCTGAGCCGCGCAGACGAACGTGCCGATGTGCCGGCCGTCGTCCCAGCGGGTCTCCCCTACGACGAGCTCGACGTCGTCGACGTGCACACCTCGCAGGACGTGATGGGACCAGCCGCGCATGTCGCCGGCCTCGGTGAAGGCCTGCAGCTCCGCGGGCCCGCCGACGAACTGACGGCTGCGGTCATCGGTCCCGGCGGCGTAGAGCAACGCGAACTGCGCGTCGTCGGCCACGAGGTCGAGCGCCGAGAGTGGCGCCGGGCCGTCGAGCCTGGCGAAGAAGTCCGCGAAGTACCCCGCCGACCCGTCGTGCTCCAGAGGCTCGGGCGGACGGGATTCCGCACCCGGCCGCGGTGAGGCAAAGCGCACGCCGGGCGAGCGAGCGAGCAGGTAGCGCTCCACCCGCCCGACCCCGTCGCGCTGCGCTGCGCCGATGAACGTCGCGGACACCCGGCCGCTCGCGTCACGGGTCTCACCGAGCGCCAACTCGACGTCGCCGACCGACGCAACGTGAGTGACATGGTCCGTCCCATCCCGCGGTGGCCGACCCACGACGTCCGCGCCCAACTCGGCGGCGCCACCGAGGACCTGGGTCGCGTGCGCGCCCGTGTCGGGCGCAGCGAGGATCGCGAAGCGCACGTCCTTGGCGACGTGCGTCGAGGTCCGGTCCGGGCCGTCGAGCAGCGCGAATGCGCCGCGGTCCGTCATCGCTTCAGGCCCGCGACGCCGACACGAGCCGGGCGTTCACCGCGGCGACGATGTCGCGCTTGACGGCCTTCAACGACGACGTCCGCGGAAAGTCGTCGAAGACCTCGATGCGCTCCGGCCACGCGTACTTCGGGACGCCCTCGCCATCGAGGAAGACCTGGAGTTCGGGCACGTCGGGGGCCTCGGCTCCGGGCCGCAGGATCAGGGCTGCGCAGGCGCGCTCCCCGAGCCGGTCGTCGGCGACACCCACCAGCGCGACCTCGCGGACCGCGGGGTGGCGCAGGATCACCGGCTCGATCTCGGCCGGGACGATCGTGACGCCGCCGCGGCGGATGATGTCCTTGCTGCGGCCCACGTACGTGAAGCAGCCGTCGGCGTCGAGTGTCCCGACGTCACCGGTGCGGTAGCCGCCCCAGTCCGTGAGCGACGCCGCGGTGAGCTCGTCGTTGCCGAAGAAGCCGAGGAAGCGGCTCGGTCCGTTGATGATGACCTCGCCCGGCTCACCCGTGCGCACGGGCGTCGTGCCGTCGGGGCCGACGACGCGGATCTCGGTGCCGTCGAACGGCGGACCTTCCGTGTGCAGGATCTTCTCCCAGGCAGCGTCGGGCGCCGGAGCGGCGTTGCCGGGAACCTCCGAGAGGCCGTAGTCGCCCAGCGGCGGCAGCCCGAAGCGGTCGCGCATCGCGATCCGCCGCTCGGGCGTGAGCCCCGCGGCGACCATCACCCGAAGGCTCGAGAGATCTCGGCGGTCGACGTCTTCGCAGAAGAGAATGTCCGCGGCGTGTGTCGGCATGAGCAGCGTGTACGCACAACGATGCGCCTCGACCAGCCGCAGCGCCTCGGCCGCGTCCCAGCGCGGGAGCAGGACAGCCGTCGACCCGGCCAGGAGCGCCGGCAAGTAGCCGAAGACGAGGCCGCCGACGAACCCGAACTGGGTGACCACCAGCAACGGGTCGTCCGGACCCAGCCCCCATCGTGCGAGCACCTGCTCGCTGGCATAGCGGACGGTGTTCGTCGAGTGGGCAACGCCCTTGGGCTCGGCGGTCGTGCCCGAGGACAGCAGCAACACGGCGAGGGCGTCGGAGTCCACCGGGACGTGAGCGGCGAACGACCCGGGAGCCGATCGCGCGTCGATCGCGTCTGGCCGTACGCTGAGAACGGCGGGAACGTCGTCAGCGAGGGACGTGCACTTGGCGATCGCATCCTCGTCACCGAAGCCGAGGAGCGCCCTCGCCCCGCACTGCGCGGTCAGCTTGCGCAACTGATCGTCACTGAACATCGGCGGGACGAGCGCCAGCACACAGCCGCGATGCAGGCCGCCGAGCAGCGCGATGACCGCCTCAATCGAGTGGCAGCCGCAGAGCGCGACGACGTCACCGGGGGCGACACCGTCGGCGGCGAGCCGCTGCGACAGGGCCACCGCGGCGTCGCGCAAGGTTCCGTAGGTCACCATCCGCGCGCCGCAGCGCAGCGCGAGCTTGTCGGGGTGTGCGCGCACGCGAGCGTCGAAGTCGGACCACATGTCCTCGGTGCGCCAGTAGCCGCGTTCGTAATACCCGCGCGCCTCGGGCGCCGTCGCTCTCGTCTGCACCCCGCCTCCCCTCTTGTAGATGACTTGATCTCAGGATACGTCGTTTGTTGCTCGCAATGCAAGCTTGTTTCCTAGTTCATCCGGATGTGGGGGTTCTTGAAGTGACTTCAAACGACAGGTACGGTGATGCGCATGAACGCCCCAGTACCCAGCCGTTTCGACCTCACTGGGCGCGTCGCGCTCGTCACCGGTGGGAGCCGGGGCCTCGGCCGCGCGATGGTCCAGGGCCTGGCCGAGGCCGGGGCCGACGTCGTCATCACGAGCCGCAAGGAGGACGAGTGCCAGGTCGCCGCCGCCGAGGTGGAGGCCACCACGGGCCGACGTGCCCTGGCGGTGAGCTGTCACGTCGGTCGGTGGTCGCAGATCGACGCGCTGCTGCAGCGCGCGTACGAGGTCTTCGGGCGAATCGACATCCTTGTGAACAACGCCGGAATGGCGCCGGTCTACCCGTCGCCGAGCGCCGTCACGGAGGCACTGTTCGACAAGGTCGTCGAGGTGAACCTCAAGGGCGCGTTTCGCCTGAGCGCCCTCGTCGGTGAGCGCATGGTCGCCGACGGCGGCGGTTCGATCATCAATATCTCGAGCTCCGGGTCGCTTCACCCGCGCGGCGACATCATTCCCTACGCCGCGGCCAAGGCCGGGCTCAACGCTATGAGCGAGGCGTTCGCCCACGCCTACGGCCCCACGGTGCGCTCGAACGTCGTCATGGCCGGCCCGTTCCTCACCGAGATCTCCAAGGCGTGGGACATGGAGGCGTTCGAGGCGGCGGCGCAGTCCTATGCGATGGGCCGCGCGGGACGGCCGGAGGAGATCGTCGGCGCCGTCGTCTATCTGGCCGGCGACGCGGCGAGCTTCACCACCGGCGCGCTCCTGCAGGTCGACGGCGGCTACACCGCCTAAGCCTCAGACGGCCAGGCCGCCGCCGTCGACCGGCAACGTGACGCCGGTGATGAACGCCGCCGCGTCGCTCGCGAGGAACAGCACGGCCCGCGCAACGTCGTCGGGCTGCGCCGCCCGCCCGAGCGGCAACTGACCGACGGCGTCGTCGAACCGCTGCTGCATCCGCGCGCCGCCGCGCCGGCGGACCTCGTCGGTCCCGGGCGTGGTCACGACCGTGGGCGCGACGGCCACGACTCTGATGCCGTCCTTCCCGAGGTGCGCCGCGAGCCCGCTCGTCATCCCACGGACCGCCCACTTGCTGGCCGCGTAGACGCCCGCGCCGCGGAAGGCGGCAGTCGACGCCACGTTGACGATCACGCCGCGGCCGGCGGGCAGCATCTGCTCCACCGCCGCCTGACATCCGAGGTGCGTCCCGATGACGTTCACGTCGAGGATCTCGCCGACCGTCTCACGGCTCGCAGTCACGGGATGCGCTGGCGGAAAGATCCCTGCGTTGTTGACCCAGATGTGCAGCCCGCCGACCTCGGCCACCGCACATCGCGCGACGCGCTGCATGTCCCCGGCGGCGCAGACATCGGCGGTCGCCGCGACCGCGCTGCCCCCGAACCGGTCCCGCAGCTCCTGCGCCGTGGCCGTCGCCGCGTCGCCGTCGATGTCGGCGACGACGACAGCGGCGCCGGCCTCAGAAAGGCGCTCTGCGATGGCGCGGCCGACGCCCGTCGCGCCGCCCGTCACCACCGCGCCTCGCCCGTCGAGCCGCAGGAGCTCCGCCATAGGCGCAGTCCCGTACTCGGGGGCGGCGATTACGGTCGTGCTGGGGGTCATCGTCGGTGCCTTTCGGTCGATCAGGGCGGACGCGGAGCGGGGTGCTGGTGATCCGACTTGGCTTCACCTAGCTGTCATTTGACCCCTGATCGTAAGGCGTTTGCTGCATATTGCAAACCTGAAGTGACTTCAGTACGGTGCGGTGTGCCGAGGCCATCTCATTCGCGCGGTTTGCGCAGGAGGTAGACATGACGGGTCAAGAAGCCGCTGACTGGATCGAGATTCATCAGCTGAAGTCGAAGTACTCCTGGTACTACGACACCCCCGAGTTCGAGAAGCTCATGGAGCTCTTCACCGAGGACGCGATTCTCGTGATGGGTCCCTACGGCACGTGCACCAATCGCGAGGAGATCCGGGCGATGTTCGCGGAGAACATCTCTGCCCCGGACAACAACTTCCCGACGCTTCACGCGACGACCAACCCGCTCATCGAGATCGACGGCGACACGGCGACCGGGCGCTGGTTCCTCCTGGACACCGTCCTGAACGACTCCCCGACGAAACCCACTCTGGGGTGGGGCGCGGTCTACTACGAGGAGTACCGGCGGGAGGAAGGGCGCTGGCTCATCAGCCGCGTCGAGATGAAGTTCCTCTGGAGCCGGGACTTCGGGCGGGTCGTCGGCGACGCGCCGCCGAAGCTCGACTTCCACGCCGACTCCGGCGTGGCGTGATGCTCGAAGGCAAGCGCGTGATCGTGACCGGCGGCGCGAGCGGGATCGCCGCCGCCACGGTGCGTGCGTACGCGCGGGAGGGAGCCTCGGTCGTTTCCCTGGACATCAACGACGATGCCGGCGAGGTGATCGCGCAGGACGCCGATCAACTCGGGCCCGGATCGGTGACCTACACACACTGCGATGTGACGAACGACGCGGAGGTCACGTCGGTCTTCTCGTCGGCGATCGCCCAGCTCGGCGGTCTCGACGCGCTGGCCAGCATCGCGGGCATCGAACAGCAGGTCCCGGGTGAAGACGTCACGGAGGCCGATATCGATCTCATGATCGGCGTCCACCTCAAGGGGACGATCTTCACGAACCAGGCCGCCTTCCGGGCAATGGCCGCGACCGGCGGCTCGATCATCAACTACTCGTCCTTCGCCGGAGTGCGCGGCTTTCCTGGGATGCCGACCTACGGCGCGGCCAAGGCGGCCATCCTTGGGTGGACCCGCATCGTCGCGCAGGACTGGGGATCGAAGGGCATCCGCGTCAACGCCGTCTGCCCGGCGGTCATGACCGAACTCGCGGAGGCGTGGCTCGCGGAAATGGATCCCGGGCGGCGCGCGATGGTCGACGAGTCCCTGCGTCGCACGATCCCCCTCGGCGGCAAGCTGGGCGCTCCGGAGGACGCGGCGAACCTCAACGTCTTCCTGGCTAGCGACTCATCGAGCTTCATCACCGGCCAGACGCTGCCGGTCGATGGCGGCCAGATGATGGTGGGCTGACTGCCCCATGCTTGACGCGCGAGAGGGCGCCGGGTTCGAAACCCGCCGCGCCCATGCCCCGAGGCCCGGCACACCACCACGAACCGCACGCGCACCACGTCCGCAACCGCCGCGTGCTACCCCGGCGCGATCCGCTGACGGCACCCGTCGCTGAACTGCGTGGGGGGAACGGGGGCGGCAGGGGGACCAAGAGAGCGTGGACATCCCACGACCACAGCTCATGCGCGTCAAGGATCAAGAGTGTCGCCAGCAAGCGCGTGCCCGGCTGGAACGGACACGAGATGACAGACGGGACGCCAGATCAGGCGACCAGAGCAACAGGTGGTGCTTCACGCGCATCGGGATGAGCAGCGGCTCGAAGCATCTCCTGGAATCCACCGCTGTCGCGCAACGCAGGCTCCCTGGACCCCGACGTCAGTCCCGGCGACGCCGCGCGACTTCTCTGGCTCCTGACGAGCTTCGAGAGCTTCGACGCGCTCTATACGGGCCGCGGCATGGGTGCCGACGACGCTGCAGCGGCCCTCATCAGCGCCGCCGAGCGTGCCCTTTTGCCTCCCGCGTCGAGCAAATGAGACGGTGAGCCGCCGACGGTGCGAACCCGTTCCATCCAGTGAACGCTCATTTAGGTGATCGCAATTTCGCGTTGGACGGCGGACGATCCCGCGCGAGGCTGACGGCATGGGCACAGCACGGCGGGCCGTCCTCCAACTCGTGGTGATCGCGGTGGCCGTGGGGTTCGCCGCGCCGGCGGCCCAGGCAGATGACCCGACCGCTCCGACATGCGACACGCGGACGTCTCCGCTGGTGCCGAGCATCGGCACCACGCTCGACAGCCTCGTGTCGGGGTTCACCTCGGAGCGCTACGGACCGGCGCTGCTCGATTCGATGAAGGCGGTGGCCATCGGGTTCGCGATCGCCGCCGCGCTGGGGCTCGTCGTCGGCGTGGTCCTCGGCCGGTCGCGGTTCCTCGGCGCAGTTTTCGATCCCGTGATCACCGGCCTCTTCGCGGTACCAAGGATCATCCTCTACCCCGTGATCCTCGTCGCGGTCGGCGTCGGCTTGGAGGCGAAGGTCTGGCTCGTCGTCGTCAGCGCCTTCTTCCCGATCGCGCTGAACACGATCGCCGGCGTGCGGAACGTGAGCCCGACACTGATCAAGCTGGGACGCTCGCTCGGCTGCTCGAGGCTCCAGCTCGCGCGCAAGGTCTACCTCGCCGCAGCCGCGCCGACGGTGATGGTGGGTGTACGGCTGGGCTTTAGCGTCGCCTTCATCAGCGTCACCATCGCGGAGCTGTTCGCCGCCGCGAGCGGACTTGGTCTCCTCGTCCAGAAGGCGTACGGACTGCAGCAGTACGCCGACATGTTCGCCGTCGTGCTGCTGATCACGAGCATCGCGCTCGCCGGCAACGTCCTCCTCTGGGTCGTCGAGCGCCGGGTCCGCGGAGCCGTCGAGTAACACCGCCCCTGAAGCGGGCTTTCGAACCTGTTGCCCCCGCTGTTGCCATCGGGCGAGCACACCAAAGCGGGGCGAAAACTAACGCTTTGCAGGCAGATTGCCGCGAGGTACGGAGCGCGCCCGAAAGGATTCGAACCTTTGACCTTCGGTTCCGTAGGGCGGGAATTTGGCTCTACAGAGCCAAATCTAGGGCCCCGCGTCGCCAAGAAGTCGCCAGAAAGTCAACGCTGCCACCGCTTCTTGCGCCAGGCGGCAGTTGCCATCGCTCTACGACAGCGGCCGCAGCCGTCCGCGCAGAAGCTCCGCGAGTTGCTCGGGAGTCGTGCCTGCGCTCAGGCCGATGATCCACCCCGCAAGCTCGCCGTCGGAAGCATCGACAGCGAAGCCATTGACCTCGAGGAACGTGAGCATCGCGACCAACGCGAGGCGCTTGTTGCCGTCGAGAAAGGTCTGGCTCTCTGCGACACCATGGGCCAGCGCGGACGCCTGCAGCGCGAGATCAGCGTGCTCGTAGTGCGTACGCCTGAGGCCGGACGAGCGCACTCTCGAGACCGCTGCGGTTGCGCAGGTGGTCGCCGGCCTGTGCGACGGTGCCGCCGATGATCGCCGCGTACAACTCGAGTGCGTCGGCGAGCTCGAGGTAGACCGGCTCACCCTCGAGCGACTCCTCGGCCATGGACCTACCGAGCGGTGGCGTCGTCGCCCGGATCGTGTTCGGCCAAGATCCTCAGCGCCTCGGCTCGCTCCGACACGACACGTCGGCCGGCGTCGCGGATCCGCTCGCGCACCTGATCGGTGGGAACGATCCGCAACTCTCCACCCTCGAGCTCCTCGATGAGCACCGACGTGCCTGGCGCGTAGCCACGCGACTCCAACTCGCGCGGAATCGACACCACGTTGCTGTTGCCCACCCGGCGGACCTTGACGACCTTCATAGTCGAAGTATATACATGGATATCCGCGTCGTCGACCGTAGCCAGGCTAGCCGATGGTCGGGATCGTGCGCCTGCCGTGGCGGGACTTCGGACCGATGAGCTGGCCGTTGACGATCGCGCGGCGCACATGGATCCGCGGCTGCGCTGCGTCGAGGTCGGCGTCCATGATCCGCAGCCCGATCGCCTCGGAGATCCGCAGGCCCGTCGTGGCGAGCAGCTCGAACAGCGGCCGCCACTGATCGGGGATCTCGGCCAGCAACCGGGCAAGCTGCTCGCGCGTCAGGAACGTCGCTCGTCGAACTCGTAGGCGCGACGGCGGCGACGCCGCGGCAACAGGATCATGGGGTCCGAGCCGGAGCCGAGCAGGCCAGCCCGGGCCGCGTGACGCAGGCAAGACTGCAGCGGCAGCACCGCGTTTCGCATGGACCGGTCGCAGAGCCGGTGACCGTCCTCGTCGGTCACGCGGCACAGCCAATCGACGAATCCGCGGGCGCGATGCTCGTCGATATCGCGCAGGCGCGCGTCGGGCTCGAAGTACGCAAGGGCGTAGGTGATCAGCAGCCGCCGGTACTCACGGCGGGTGCGGTCGTTGATCACGTCGTTGGCACCGCGGCCGGCGTAATGGTCGACCCAGGCCAGCGCGAAGGCGTGCAGCGTCGGCCCTGCGCGCCGGCCGGCCTCCGCCGCCGTGCGCCGGATCTTGATCTCCCGCGCCTCGCGAAACGTCGCCGCGAACTACTCCATCGGACCCACGTGCGGCTCCGTCAGCGCCTGCTTGGCGCCCTCGCGCTCCAAGCGCACCATGAGATCCTCACCCAGGGTACCCACCGCCATGTTCCCGTTCACGAGCCAGGCGATGCCACCGAACATCGTGCGCTCGCTCACGCCGTCGCGACCGTCGATCTCGACGCGGATCTGCTGGGCCAGTTCCTCCGAGTACGCCATCAGCGCAGCCTACGAGCCGCCTCCCCCGGCCGCCATCCCCGCCGGCGCGGGTGCGCAGGCGGGGATGAGAGGGGGAGCGCCGGGGAGGAGCGGCACTGAACCCGTGGCCGGATCGAACATCCGTGCCCGCTGTGCACTAGCGTCGGCGTCCGCATCGATGCCCGTCCCGCTATCCGTCCTCCGGAGCCCAATGACCACACTCATCGACACCTCCCTATCGGCACACACCGCGGCCGGTCGCCACTTCGAGGCGGGCGGCGTCCGCGGATTCGTCCGTGACGAGGGCTCAGGCGAGGCGGTCCTCTGCATGCACGGCGTGCCGGCGTCGAGCTTCCTCTACCGCAAGCTGCTCCCCGAGCTCGCGGAGCGCGGCCTTCGGGGTATCGCGTTCGACCTCCCCGGCCTCGGGTTGGCTGAGCGGCCGCCGGACTTCGACTACAGCTGGACCGGCCTGGGCCACTACAGCGCCGCCGCCGTCGATGCCATCGGCCTCGATCGCTTCCACCTCGTCGTCCACGACATCGGCGGGCCTGTCGGCTTCGAGCTCGCCGCCGCGATGCCCGACCGTGTCCGGTCGCTCACGGTCCTGAACACGCTGATCGAGGTCGCCGACTTCCACCGCCCCTGGTCGATGGAGCCGTTCGCCCGCCGCGGGATCGGCGAGGCCTACCTCAAGACGCTCCGCAAACCCGCGTTCCGTGTGCTCATGAACCTCCAGGGCATCGCGGATCGGGACAAGATCCCCAAGTCGGAACTCGACGCGTACGTCGACCTGCTCAAGCGACAGGACGGCGGCCGCGCGTTCCTGCGCATCATGCGCGGCTTCGAGCGCACAGCCGTGAAGCAGCAGCTGTACACGCAGGTTGTCTCCAGCGACCGCTACCCCGTGCAGGTCGTCTGGGGCGAGCACGACCCCGCGCTGAAGATCAGCGATCACGGAGAGATCGCCCGTCGTATCGCCGGCGTCGACACGATCCACCGCCTGCCCGGCAAGCACTTCCTGCAGGAGGACAACGCCCCCGCCATCGCCGAGCTCATCGCAGCGATCGCGCAGAAGCCGTCCGCTGCGGGGCAGGGCGGAACCCCGACGGACTCACCGGCGTAGTTTGCGGGGCTTCTTCAAGCGCGCCCGAAAGGATTCGAACCTTTGACCTTCGGTTCCGTAGACCGACGCTCTATCCAGCTGAGCTACGGGCGCTTGGACGGGACAGTGTAGACGGCTGATTCGCGCGCTGCCCGCACGGTGAGGCACCGCTGCGGCTACGATCACGCGGCCGGGGGGACGGGAGGTGACTGGGGTGACGAGATCGATGAAACGCCGCACTGCCTGCGCCGCACTGCTCGCGGGCATGGCGCTCGCGACCACACCGGCCGCCGCGCGCGCGAACCCGGGCGACGGCAACGGGTCGCTGGAACCACTGCTCGGCGTCCCCGAGCTGGCCGAGCTGATCAGCGACCGCGCGCAGGTCACGCTCGACCCCGACTACTGGACGCAGTTCGTCGCCAACGCGATCGAGTCCCAGCTGATCGCGCCGCTGCCCGTCGACCCCCTCAAGGTCGAGCAGGCACTGCCGACGTCCGAAGTCGCCGCCGGCGGCGACGTCTACCCGCTGCCGCGCCGCGCCATCGACCTGCGCGGCGTCAGCTACCAGTGGCAGGGCAACACGAAGACGCTCGCGCAGTTCATGCGCACCAGCGAGACCGACGTCACGGCGTTCGTGCACGACGGCGCGGTCGTGTCGGACCTCTACGAGAACGGCTGGTCGGCCGACGTCCGCCACCAGCCCTGGTCGGTAACGAAGTCGTTCGTCTCCGCGCTCGTCGGCATCGCGCTGGACGAAGGTCGCGTGCGGTCGTTGCAGGACCCGATCGACGCCTACATCCCGGCGCTGCGCGGCAGCGCCTGGGACGGCACGACGATCCAGAACCTGCTCGAGATGGAGTCGGGCATCCACTGGGACGAGGGCACGCCCGTCCTCGTCGTCAACACCCAGGTCCAGCAATGGATCGGGGCGCTGCTCGACTACTTCACCGGCGGTGCCGTCGGCCAGACGCGCGACGAGTTCCTCGCCTCGCTGCCGCGCGACTTCCCGCAGGGGACGCGCTTCTCCTACAACAGCGGCAACACGCAGGTGCTCGCGTGGATGCTCGAGGAGCTCTACGCCAAGCCGTTCGTCGCGGTGCTCTCCGAGAAGCTGTGGAAGCCGGCCGGGATGGCGACGTCCGCGCGGATGATGACCGACCGTCTCGGCAAGGCGATCGCGTCGCAGGGCCTCTATGCCCGGACGCTCGAGTTCGCGCGCTTCGGCGAGCTGTATCGCAACAACGGCCGCACGCCCGCCGGCCGTCAGGTCGTGCCGGCGTCGTGGGTGCGCGCCTCGACGACGATGACGCAGAACTCCAAGGGCGAGTACGCCTTCCAGTGGTGGCGCGGCCCGACGGCGAGGAGCTTTGACGCATCGGGGCTGCTCGGCAACCGCATCTCCGTCGCGCCCGACAGCTGCGTCACCGGCGTGCGCCTCAGCCACACGCTCGGCGCATCGCTGAAGTCCGGCTTCGCGCTGGCCAACGGCGGCGACGAGTGGGACGCGGTCTATCGCGCCGTCGTCGCGCGGCTGGGCGGCTGTGCGCCGCGGGCAGCCGTGCTGCGCATCGGCGGCGCGTCGCGAATGTCGCGGCGCGCCGCGCTGACGCGACGCGCGCTGCTCGTGCGTGTCGGCGGCGACGCAGCGCCGTTGACGATCGTCGCGCGCGCCGGCGGCGAGCGCGTGGCCTACCGGCGCGTGCGCGCGGGGTCGGTGACGGCGCGCACGCTGCGCGTCCCGCTGACGCGCGCCGGCATGCGCCGGCTGCGCGCGCACACGCGCCTCAGCATCCGCGTGACCGTGAGCACTGCCGCCGGCTCCGTCGCGCGCAGCTTCGTCGTTTCCTAGGTGCCCCACGCAAACGTGTGGCGGCCGCTGCCGACCCTGAAGCGCACGCCGTCGCCGTCGCGGCGCGCGCGGACGCGACCGACCGCGCGGCCGCGGCGCCACACGACCCTGCCGTTCATCGCGATCGCGCGGCGCTTGCCCAGCTGCGGGACGACGACGTCGCCGCGCGTGCCGCGCGGTCCTGAGACCGTGAGGACGAAGGAGCGCGCGCCACGGCGCCAGCGCGACACGACCGGACCGCGCGGCGTCGGCGCCTGGCCTTGGGCGAAGCGCAGGTCGCCGAGCTGCGGCTCGACGAGCCAGGTCGCGTAGCCCGGCGTCAGCGGCCGGATGCCCAGGACGTAGCCCGACAGCGCCGGGACCGGACCGCCGGCCCAGCCGTGCGCCAGCGAGGAGAGCCCCTGACCGAGGACGCTGTTGGTCGGCAGCATGTCGGTGCCGAGCTGGTAGGGGCTGTAGCCCGCCGGGTTGCCGGCGAACGTCAGCTTCTCCCAGACCGTCGTGTGCGGATCGGTGTCGACCATGTGCCCCCAGGTCCGGCGCATCAGCTCCAGCGCGCCAGCGGTGTCGCCGACGTGCAGGCGGGCGAGCAGCTCCGTCGAGGAGATGTACGGCGAGATGTAGTTGCTCATAAACAGGTCGTTGTCGTACTCGCCGTTCTTCGTGCCGTACTTCGATCGCAGCGGCCCGCTGAGGAAGCGCAGCGCGCGCGTCGCGCGCTCTCCGCTGATGACGCCGCCGAGCACGGCCTCGACCTGCGCGTCCTGCGTGTGGTTGCGCAGCGCGTCGAAGCTGTTGAGCAGGAACGCGCCGGCCGCCGGGTCCCACAGGCGCGCGAGCATCGCGTCGCGCAGCGCGCCCGCGGCACGCTCGAGATCGACCGCCGCCTGCTCGCCGGCGCCGACGCGACGCTCGAGCGCGGCGAGGCCGTTGAGCGCGCGATAGATCGTCGCGTTGGTGTGTGCGTCCTCACCGACCGCGACGTCGAACGGATGCCAGTTGATCGACACGAGCGGCGTCGAGTACAGGCCGTTGGCGTTGAGCTGGGAGCGGAAGTGGGCCATCGCGCGCCGCGCGACGGGGAGCATCCGCCGCGCGAAGTCGTCGTCGCCCGTCAGCAGCGCGTAGTCGTGCAGCGCGAGCACCCAGGACGCCGTGTACTCGGGCAGCAGCACCGGCCCGCTCGCGGTCGGCGGCGGCGGCGTGTCCGGGCAGACGACGTCGATCTGCGAGCTCTGGGGCATCAGCCCGTCGGTCGTCTGCTGACAGGAGAACATCTGCAGCGAGTCGCGGATGATCCGCGGCGCCTGGCGCAGCGCGTAGCCGCCGAGCTGGTTCTCCAGCGCGAGGTCGCCGAGCCAGACGAGACGGTCGCGCTTGGCGCCGTCGGTGACGACGACGTTGCCGTGCTCGTGGCCGGCACGCAGGTCCTCGAAGCTGTCGAGCGCGAACGTGTAGGCGCTCGCGTACCAGATGCGGTTGAGCTTTTCGTCGCTCGAATAGAAGCGCCCGCTGTAGTCGGCGACCGTGGGGCGCAGGTGCGTCTCGCGCACGCGCACGTAGTCGATCGAGACCGTGCCGGCGTCCTGCAGCTGCAGCGCGATCCAGCGCTGCGCGCCGCGCACGCCCGGCGAGCGCCAGGGCCCGGCCGCGGCGATGTCGTCCTGGCGGCCGTTGGGCTCGTCGTCGTTGCCCAGCGACGGGTCGGTCACGAGCGGGATCCCGAGCTTGACCGGCAGCCCGGTGTCGCCGTCGGGCATCAGGAACCGCCGCGCCTCGCTGTAGCCGAGGTGGACCACCGTGCCATCGCCCTTGGTGACGCTGACCTCGATGTAGCCGCCGGTGTTGATGCCGAGGTCGAGCACCAGGCGCGGCGCGCCCTGGCCCGTCGCGCGGATCGTCGTGACCGCGCCGCCCGGCGCCCGCAGGCCGTCCAGGTTGTCGACGCGCGCGACGTCGCCGACGACGTCGACGTCCACGGGGTAGACGACGCCGCCGTGCTGGTCGAGCACCTGCGCGCGCCAGCGCTTGTCCTCGCCGATCGGGCGGCGCGAGAGGTCGACGGACGCGGACGCCGGCGCCGCTGCGAGCAGCACGACACCGGCAATCCCGACCGCCCACAGCCCCCGCATCGCCGCAGCCTAGACGGTTGATTCCGCGGGCCCGTAGCGGGTGAGCCACGTAGCTGCCGCGAGCGCCGGCGCCCACGGGTGTGCTCGCAGAGGGTGGCTAGCAATGGCTAGCGAAAAGTCGGACAACGACAGCCAACTCCTGCGCGGGTGGGGTCGCGGCGGCGCCGCGAGCCGGCATCGCCCCGTGCTCGTCAGTCGCGCGCCGCGGGCACCCCGACGCCGGGGACCGGCGCGCGGCCCACGAAGACGTCGCCCATCGTGGTGACCACGAGGTCGCGGCGATCGGCGCCGAAGAAGCAGACGCTCGCGACGAAGTCGGCGTCGACCGCGATCTCGCTGTCGAGGACGCCGTCGGGCGTGAAGCGGCCGACGGTCCCGCGGCTGCCGAGCGCCACCCAGAGGCAGCCGTCCTCGTCGACGGCCATGCCGTCGGCGTCGCCGCTCGGCGAGGTCACGACCGTCCGCGGCTCGCCGCCGGGACCCACCGCCAGCACGAGCCCGCGCTCGTAGTCGCAGCCGTAGAACGTCGCGCCGTCGGGTGAGAACGCGCAGCCGTTGCACCACAGCACGCCGGGCAGGACGACCGAGCCGTCGAGCCGGACGAACTCCCCCGCGACCGCCGTCTCCCCGGCGAACGGCCGGAAGCGCAGCAGCCCGACGATCACGCGCCCGTCCGGGTCGACGGTCAGGTCGTTCATCCCGGTGACGCCGTCGGGCGCGGTGTAGAGCGTGCGCGACTCGCCGTCGCGCACGTGGATCACGTCGCGCCCGGTCATCACGAGGCCGCCGTCGGCGTGCAGCGCCATCCCACCGACGCCGCGGCGCTTCGCCAGGACCGTCGTGACGTCGCCGGTCTGTGGCGACCAGTGCTGGACGCCGCCGGCGAGGACATCGGAGAAGTAGACGCCGCCGTCGGGCGCGGCGACCGGCGCCTCGGCGAGCGTGTAGCCGCTGGCGACTCGCTCCATCAGCGGAAGGTGCCGGAGACCGCGCGGCGCGCCTGCGCCACGACCAGCGCGGGCACGCGCTTGCGCGAGCCGTCCAGCGCGGCGGCGACGGCACGGTGGGCGCCCGGGCCGTGGATCGCCGGGCCGTGGCCGAGCAGCAGGTGCTCGGGCTGGTAGCGGCGCAGCGACGTCGGCGGCAGCAGGCGGCGCATCGGGTGGACGCCGACGGCCTCGCCCGGCGCGGTCATCGCCACCGCACCGGACAGCGCCTCGGGGACGACGAGGATCCGGCGGTCGGCAACCCACAGCCCGACCTCCTTCCAGAGCGGCAGGCGCGAGATCTCGAACGTCGCGAACGGCGCGCCGGGCACGCCGTCAAACGGCGTGACGTATAGCGGCACGCCGAGCACCGTCGCCAGCGCCTGGCAGTCGCGCGGATGGCGGTCGAGCAGCTGCAGCACCCCGGCAGGCTCGCCGAGCTCGGCGACGCGCTCGACCACGCCCTCGCCGGCGGGCGGATCGATCAGCCAGACGCGGCCGTCGACGGCGATCGCGTGCCCGGCCCGCTCCATGAACCCCGGCTCCGGGTGGACCCAGGAGAGGATCCCGTCGACGGGACCGTCAAACGCGACGCTGGTCATCCCCGCAAGGTACGGGAGCGCGAGCGGCGGCCGGCGGGCGTGCGCGCCTCGTCCAGCAGCTTGGCCAGGCGGCGCGAGACGGCGGGCCAGGTGAAGCGGTCCAGCGCGGCCTGCTCGCCGAGCTGCGCGCGACGGGCGCGCTCGCTCGGGTGGTTGACCGCGTCGACCAGCGCCGACGTCAGCGCGCGGCGGTCGTCGATGTCGAACAGCCAGCCCGTCTGCCCGTCGCGGATGATCTGCGCCGGTCCCAGCGAGGCGGCGGCGATCGGGGCCACGCCACAGGCCATCGCCTCCACGATCACCTGCCCGAAGCTCTCGCGCTCGGAGGGCAGCACCAAAAGGTCCGAGCCCGCCAGCAGCTCCGGCAGCTCGGACTGGTCGTGCCAGCCGGCGAGCGCGACATCGGTCAGGCCGAGGCGCTCGATCGTGTCGGCGGGGTGCTCGCCCTCCCACTCGCCGGGGTGGCCGCCGACGAGGACCAGCGTCACCGGCGCGTTGAACTGCGCGCGCGCCGCGGCGAAGGCCTCGAGCAACAGCGGCAGCCGCTTGACCTCGGTGAAGCGCCCGGCGAACGTGATGACCGGGCCGCGCAGCAGGCGCTCGACGAACGCCGCGTCATAGCGGACGCTGCCGGCGTCTCCCCCGGGTCGCCAGCCGCGCGGGTCGTCGACGAGCGTGCGCGTCCAGACCGCGCGGCGGTCGACCTTGAACGGGCGGAAGGCCATCGGGTCAAAGCCGTTGGGCAGGACGGCAAAGCGCTTGAGCGGGAGGTCCAGCAGCTCGACGGCGCGCTCGCGATTGCCCGGGGCGACGACGAGGCGCTCGCAGGCCGCGGCCCAGCGACACAGGCGCTGCGCCCAGGCCTCGGCGTGCGTCCAGCCCTCCGGCGCGCCGGCGGCGATCGCCTCGAGCAGCAAGCAGCTCGGTGCCGTGCAGGTGCCCGACGATCGGGACGTCCGGCGCAACCCGCGCCGCAGCGGCGTTCAGCGGCGTCAGGTGGTGCAGGTGCAGGACGTCGGCCTCGGCGGCGCGGGCGCGCTCGAGCGCGTCGGCCCAGACGGCGACCTGGCGCTCGTAGGCGTCGTCGTCCAGCGCCGCGAAGATGCGGTCCGGCGCGCCCGGGCGGTCCTCGTAGGACGGGTGCATCGGCGTCGCGCCGGCCATCGGGTCGTGCGAGGCGAGCGCCGCGCTGAAGTCGACCTCGTGGAGGTCGAGCCCGGCGTAGAAGCGCGCGGGCGTCACCGATGTCCCCGAGGTCGCCGCGAGAGCCGGCGACGAGGCTGACGTCGACGCCGTCCTCAGCGAGGCCGCGCGCGAGTGCGCGCGTCGACGAATGCCGACCCGCCGCGCGGGAAGAACAGTGTTCCCGAGACGATACGCAGCGGAGTGAGCAACACACCTGAGTATGCCCGGCGCCCGCCGAGATGGTCGTGCGGGTCAGTCGACTGACGAGAGCACGAGCGCCGTGGAGATCGGCCGGCCCTCGGGAAGCGCGATGCCGTGACCCTCGCGCGGCGTGTTGACCAGCGCCCCGTGACAGACCAGCGAGGTCGAGCCGCCGCCGTCGAGGTTCAGCGCGTTGCGCGCGCCGAGCAGCAGCAGCTGCGTCGCGAGCTCCTCGAGCGTCAGCCCCGCGTCGTCGCGATGGCGCCCGTCGCACGTCACGGCGAGCAGCTGGCTGTCGGTCAGCGCGAGCGCGGAGCGCGGGTGACGCCCATCGCTGATGTCCGAGTCGAACTGGTGGGCGCCGGCGGTGAAGCCCTCGTCGTCGTTGCCGATCGACGCGCGCTCGCCGTCGCGCACGAGCAGCGGGCCGGCCTGCAGCAGGTCACCGGCGGGGACGGCGGGAAGGTCGGGGCGCCGTGCGATGCGCACGCCGTCGTCGCTGACGTGCACGCACGCGCGCACGCTGCCCCAGGGCGCGTCGAAGGGGACGTGCTCGGCGGGCTCGCCGGCGATCTGCAGCTCACCGAGCGGCGTGTTGCGGGCCGCGCACGAAGAAGCCGCCGACGATCGCGTGCGGCACACGCGTGCGCGCACACCAGTGCACGAGCGTCTCGGGGTGCGCCAGGCGCACGACGCGCAGCGCCAGGCCCTCGAGCGGGAACGCGGCGACGTGGACCGTCGTCTGCGCACCGTCGTCCAGCCGCGGGCGCAGCGTGCTGACAACAGGCGCAACGGTCCGCAGAGCTGTGGTGGTCGGCGTACCCATGAGGGCGAGCGGTCCCCGCGGAAGGTACTCGCAGCGCGGACAGCTACATGTAAACGAGCTGGTTGCAGGGGTTACGCCGCAACACTTCGCTGTGGGCGAGCGTTTACCCCCTCGCAATGATGCGCACGCTGATCGCCACGACGGCCGTCTTCCTGCTCGCCGGCGCGACCGCGCAGGCGGCGACGGTCCGCATGGACGTGGTTGCCGACCGCGCTGGGATGACCGCCGACGTCAGCTTCACCGCGGCCCCGGGCGAGGCCAACGACGTGCTCGTGGTGCAGGAGAGCGGCACCTGGATCGTCCGCGACAACGGGGCCGCGCTGACGGCCGGGCAGGGCTGCACGGCGCTCGATGCCAACAGCGCGCGGTGCGTACCGCCTGCGCAGTCCTACGCGGGGTCCCTGCGGGTGGAGGCCGGCGATGGCAACGATCGCGTCCGCACCCCCGACCTGTTCAGCACCCGCGTCGACGGCGGTGACGGCGACGACGTCCTGCGCGGCGGCGGAACCCAGCTCGGTGGCGCAGGCAGCGACGTCGTGACCGGCGGAACGCTCCCGGACATGCTGATCGGCGGGCCCGGTCGCGACGGCGCCGCTGCGCTGGTCCGCGCGCGAGCTGCGCGTCCCGGTGCGCTGCCGCGCGCAGGGCACGAGCATCGTCAGCGGCTGCCGTGGCGGCGTCACGATCACGCTGCGGCGGTCGGGCAAGCGCCCGCTGCGCGTGGGCCGCGCGACGTTCCGCCTCGACGCGGGCAGGCAGGTCCGTGCGCGGGCGCTGCTGTCGGCCGCGGGACGGCGCGCGCTGCGCGGCCTGACGCACCCGCTGCTCGAGCTCGAGCTCAGCGCGCGCAGCGTGTTCGACCCGACCTTCCCGCAGGCGCTGCCCCCTCCCCCGGCGGTGGGGCCCGACCTCACCGGGAGGTGGCGAGTCCGGCTCTAGCTCTCAGCGGTACTCCGGGTTCGGATGGTCGGGGTCTGACAGGTCCCAGTCCTTCGTCGAGTTGCCGTAGGCGGGGATGCCGCCGGCGTCCTTGAGCATCCGCGCGAGGTGCAGCATGTTCCACGTCGCAAAGACGGTGTTGCGCGTCGTCCAATTGTTCTCGGGGCCGCCGGAGCCGGGGTCGTTGTAGGACTTGCCGGGGCCGGCCTCGCCGTTCCAGTAGGCGTCGACCTGCGGCGGCACGGTCAGGCCGATGTGCTGCAGGCCGTAGAGAACCTGCGCGGAGACGTGCTTGCCGCCGTCCTCGTTGCCCGTGGTCACCACGCCGCCGACCTTGCCGCAGTAGGACCACTGGCCGGCGTCGTTGACCTCGCCGGAATAGGCGTAGAGGCGCTCGATGAC
>CAVXAS010000010.1:0-16746 GCA_963759825.1 Paraconexibacteraceae bacterium
CAGCGGGAAAGCAGGTACCGAGCCGCAACCGGCCCGTGCGGTCGGCGGTGAACGTGTTCGTCCGCGGGCCCCGCGGAACACGGGGCCGTCGCCGATGCGCGCCCAGAGCTGGAAGTCCGCGCCGACCCAGACGTCGAGGCGCTCGGACAGCCACGTCCGGCCCGAGGCGAACGTGCTGACGCGGTCGCCCTCGGCGACGTCGATGCCCGTGTCCAGGAACGGGGGCTGGTCGCAGGGCACCGCAACCAGCCGGCACTCGCGGACGGTTCCGGGTGGGAGGGCCAGCAGTCGGTTGAGCAGATCCTCGGCGGCGCGGGCGTCGCCGGTGGGGTCGTACGGCGCCCGGCGCCGGTGCGCCGCGACGGCGGCACGCGCAAACAGGCCGCCGGCGTGCAGCAGCCGGCGAGCCGGGCCGGGCCGCCATACGACCGGCCGGCGGGGACCTCAGCGACGGCCGCCGTCGGCTCGGTTGTCGTGATCGCGCCTGTGCTCAACTCGATTCCCCCTTCGGGTAGAACAGCACGCCGGCCGCGACGATCGCGCTGTAGAAGATGATCTCGAGCGTCTCCGACAGCGGCTGGGCTTCGCGCAGCGCACCCCAGACGTGCAGGACGACCATCGCGCCGCCGGCAAGCATCAGCACCTCGTAGCCCAGCCGCAGGTTCCTGCCCGTCATCGCCGCGCGCAGCATGAGGAACTCGGCGATCAGCAGGAAGGAACCGCCGCCGCGGGCGTAGTACACGACCAGGTCGCTGTTCTGTGGCACGTCCCAGCCGAGCGCCTCGGCCCAGTCGAGGGGGAAGAGGTAGATCGGCACGGCCGCAACGACCGTCGTGACGCCCGCGAAGACCAGGAGGAACGTGCGCGCGTGCGCGCTCAAGCGGCCGACCAGCCGCGGCGCCTCAGCGCGCATCGACGGTCGCCCCGTCCCGGTCGAGGGCCGCGCGCAGCTCGTCGTAGGACGCGCGCACGCAGTCGGCAAGGAACTCGGGATCGGGTACGAGTCGGCGGCAGCTGACGAAGGTCAGGTCGATCTGACCGCGGTAGCTGAAGACGCCGAAGACGAGCCCGGTGCCGTGGAAGATCGGCGCAACACCGAAGAAGCGCTCGGCGCGCGCACCGTCCAGGTACAGCGGGACCTGTGGGCCCGGCACGTTGGAGACGCCGACGTTCCAGACCGGCCGTCGCTCGCCGAAGACCGTCCCGCCGCGGTCAGGGACTTGAACCCCAGCGCGCTGAGTGCGCCCGGGAATGAGGCGCTCAGGTCCGAGAGCTCGCGCGCGCCGATCGCGCGCTGCATCTCCTTAGCGCCGGCGGTGCTCGCGCGGACGTGCTGCAGGCGGCGGACGGGATCGGAGATTTCGGCGCCCAGGGCGATCGAGATCAGCGAGATGTCATTGCCGCCCAGCGACTCCTCGTCCTTGCGCAGGTCCACCGGGGCGCCGGCGACGGTGTCTCCGGTCGGGGTCTCGCCCTTGGCCTCGAGGTAGCGGCGCACGCCGCCGCCGACGATCGTCACGACGACGTCGTTGACGGTGGCGCCGTCGGCGAGCGCGCGCATTCGCCGGACCTCTTCGAGCGGGAACGCGCAGCCGTCGATGACGCGGTGGGGCGTGACCTTGCCCTGGAAGCGGGTGCGTGGGATCGGCCGGCCGACGAGCAGGCCTGCGTCGCCCGGCCCGCGCTCGACGAGCGCGCGGCTGACGCGCGGCGCTGCGGGCAGCAGCGATGCCGCGGCGCGCGCCGTGCGCAGCGGCCCGCGCACGACGTTGTTGGTCAGCGCCCGGCGCAGCAGCCCCACGGCGCTCGGGCGCGGCTCTGCCGTCCACCCGTTCTGCGTCGTGGTGACCTCGGCGACCGGCGTCAGGTCGTGGATCCCGCTGACGATGTCGCGCATCGAGTGACCGTCGACGGCGGCGTGGTGGAGCTTGGTGAACAGCGCGAACGATCCGGGCGGGATCCCGTCGACGTGGTCGAGGCCCTCGATGACGTGCATCTCCCATGGCGGGCGGTTGAGGTCGATCGGACGCGACTGCAGCCGGGCGATCGTGATGCACAGCTGCCGCCAGTCGGCCGGGTGCGGCAGGCGGATGTGGCGCACGTGGAACTCGAGGTCGAAGTGCTCGTCCTCGACCCAGTAGGGATGGTCGAGGTCCAGCGGGACCCGCACGAGCCGGCGGCGGAAGATCGGGGAGCAGCCGAGCCGGCGCTCGACGTGGGCGAGGATGTCCTTGAAGCGGACCTCGCCGCCGGCGGCGGTCGAGGGGTCATAGATCCCGACGATGCCGCCGTGCGTGGCCCACTCGTCGTTGTCGAAGTGCACGAACATCGCGTCGTGGGCGTTGAGCTGCTGCATCTTGGGTCCTTTAGCGGCGGCGTGTGCGCCGGTCGACTGCACGAGCGAACCGCATGAGGACCGAGACAAGCTTGCCCCGGCGCGCGGTGTACGGGTACCAGAGGAGCTCAGAGGACGGCCGCACGCGCGCCTCGGTGACCGCCTGCGAGCGGCAGTACTTGCGCATGCAGTACACGCCGCCCAGGCGCGCGCCGATCCCGGATTGCTTCCAACCCGAGTGTGGAACCGGGAAGGCGAAGAGGTTGGTGAACGCGTCGTTGACGTTCACGGCGCCGGCGTCGATCCGGCGGGCCAGCGCGCGGCCGCGGGCGCCGTCGCCCGTCCAGACTGTGGCTGACAGGCCGTAGCTGGAGTCGTTGGCGAGGCGGATCGCCGCGTCGGCGTCGGCGACGCGCATGATCGGCACTGTCGGGCCGAAGGTCTCCTCGCGCATGATCTCCATCGTGTGGTCGACGTCGACGAGCACGGTGGGCTCGAAGAACGCCCCGCCGCGCGCGCTGCGCCGCCCGCCGGTGAGCGCGCGGGCGCCGTTGGAGAGCGCGTCTGCGACCTGGCGCTCGACGATCTCGAGCTGCGCGTCCGAGGCGAGGCGACCGAGGTCTTCGCCCTCGCGCAGCGCCTCGACGTTCTCGACGACGCGCGCGACGAAATCGTCGTAGATCGCCTCCTCGACATAGACGCGCTCGATCGAGACGCAGGCCTGGCCGGCGTTGAAGAGCGAGCCCCACACGACGCCGTTGGCGGCGCGCTCGAGGTCGGCGTCGGCGAGGACGATCGCGGCATCCTTGCCGCCGAGCTCGAGGCTGCACGGCACGAGGCGCTCGGCGGCGCGGTGCGCGATCGCGCGGCCGGTCCGCGTGGACCCGGTGAACTGGATGTAGTCGACCTCGGCGACGAGCGCGGCACCGGTCTCGCCCGCGCCGGTGACGCAGTGGAACACGTCGGGAGCGCCGATCTCGCGCCAGCCGTCGATCGCCCGGCGCGTCGCGGCCGGCGTCAGCTCGGAGGGCTTGACGACGACCGCCGCCCCGGCGGCGAGCGCCGGGATGCTGTCGGCCAGCGCGATCAGCAGGGGGAAGTTCCACGGGCAGATCACGCCGACGACCGGGTAGGGGCGCAGGCTCACCGACAGCCGCTTGGCGGTGGTGAGCAGGCCGTGCGGTCGCGGGTGCGAGTCGGCGAGCGCGCGAGGGGCGGTGCGCGCGCAGTAGCCGATCAGGTCCAGCGCGAAGGGCACCTCGAACGTCGCCTCTGCCCATGGCTTGCCGGTCTCGGTTTGCAGCAGCGTCGCGAGCTCCTCCTCGTGCTCCTCGAGCCACTCGGCGTACCGCCGCAGCCAGGCACCGCGCTCGCGCGGGCCGATCGCCTCCCACTCGGGCTGCGCGGTACGCGCGGCGGCGGCGACCGTACCGACGGTCGCCGGCGGCATGTCGAGGCTGGGTGTGGTCGCCGGCACGGTCATCGGGCTCCTAGACGTACGTCGCGACCTGGGAGAAGAAGAAGACCTGGGTCGCCAAGAGGCAAATCAGGAGCGACACCAGCGAGAGGTTTCCGTTGGACTCGTTCATGCGTCAAGCGTGCCCGACGGCATCGCGGCCGCCTATCCGGCGGACGACAGAGGTTCACCCAACGATCGGCCAGCGACGAAGTCGGTCACGAGCGCGTCGAAGCGCTCGGGGTGCTCGATCATCGGGCAGTGGCCGGTGTCATCCCAGACGACGAGCTCGGAGTCATCGATGAGCCGGTGCAGGCGCTGGCCCATCCACAGCGGCAGCAGGCGGTCCTTGCGTCCCCAGAGAATCAGCGTCGGGCAGCGCACCTCAGGCGCGCGGGTGCGGGCGTCGTAGCGCGCGCCTGCCGACAGCGCGGGCCCAAATCCGCGCGCGCCGAGGCCGTCCAGCGCGGCGATCAGGCGGCGCCGGTCGATCGTGCGCGGGTCGTGGACGATGCCGGCGGCGATCGCGTGGCGGGTCCAGGGCTGGCCGAGCAGCGCGCGCCGCAGTGGACGCGCTCGCAGCGTGTGGTTGATCGCCAGGCCGAGCGGCAAGAGCACGAGGCGGTGGCGGAGGGTCGTCAGCGGGACGCCGCCGGAGCAGACGAGCACGGCTGACGTGACGCGCTCGGGGTGGCGGGCGGCGGTCTCGATCGTCAGCAGCCCGCCCATCGAGTTGCCGACGAGTGTTGCCGCTGGGATCGCGAGCTCGTCGAGCAGCTCCACGAGCGTGTCGGCGTAGCGCGCCATCGTCACCTTGCCGGCGTAGCCGCTGGAGCGACCGAAGCCAGGCAGATCGACGGCGACGACGCGGTGGCGCGTCGCGAGCGCCGGGATGTTCGCCAGCCAGTTCTGCCAGTTGCCGCCGAGGCCGTGCAGCAGGACGACGGGCGCGCCCGCGCCGACGTCCGTGTACACGACCGTGCCGTGGCGCAGGCGCGCGCGCCGCGCCTCGATCATGCGCCGGCGACGCTGCGTTCGCCGTCGCGCCAGTAGCGGGCGCGGACCTCGCGGCGCAGCACCTTGCCCAGCGCCGACTTGGGCAGGTCGTCGGCGAAGTCGACGGAGGTGACGCGCTTGACGGCGCCGACCTTCTCGCGCGTCCACTCGACGAGCTCCTCCTCGCCGGCCTCGTGGCCCTCACGCAGCACGACGACGGCCTTCGGCGTCTCGCCCCACTTGTCGTGCGGGATGCCGACGACGGCGACCTGCGCGACGGCCGGGTGCGAGGCGAGCGCGTTCTCCAGCTCGGCGGGCCAGATGTTGAAGCCGCCGGAGATGATCATGTCCTCCTTGCGGTCGGCGAGGAACAGGTAGCCGTTCTCGTCGAAGTAGCCCATGTCGCGGGTCAGCACGCTGCCGTCGGGCAGCACGCGCTCGGCGGTGGCCCGCTCGTCGCGCCAGATTGCGCTCATCGCCGCGGGTGTGCGTGCGGCGATCTCGCCGACCTCTCCTTGGGGCACGTCGTTGCCGTCGGCGTCGACGATCCGCAGCTCGGTGTTCGGCGTCGGCAGCCCCGCGGAGCGCAGGCGCGTCCCGCGTGGTCCTCGGGGCCCAGCACCGTCAGCGGGACGGCCTCGCTCTGGCCGTACATCTGGTAGAGCACGTCGCCCCACAACGCGCGCGCGTCCTGCAGCGTGCGCTCGCTGATCGGGGCTGCGCCGTAGAAGACCGCGCGCAGGCTCGAGCTGTCGCGCTGCGCCGCGGAGGGGTCGGCGACGATCATCTGGATCATCGTCGGGACGGCGAGCGTCGTCGTGCAGCGCTCCTGCTCGAGCAGCTCCAGGAAGCCCGTCGGGTGAAACGCGCGCATCACGACGATCGTGCCGCCGGCGGCGAGCGTGGCGAAGACAGGCAGCATCGCGGCGTGCGACAGCGGCCCTGCGGCGAGGTAGCGGTCGTCGCGGCCCATGCGCGGCATCGCCAGCGCCATCTCGGTCGCGACCGCACGCCAGCCCGCGACGGTGTGCAGGATGCCCTTCGGCTTGCCCGTCGTGCCGGCCGAGAAGCGGATCACATGCGGATCGTCGGGCGCCAGCGCGACACCCGGGTCGGCGCTGTCGGCGTCGGCGAGCGCACGCTCGTAATCGACCGCGCCATCGGGAGCGTCGCCGTCGTAGACGAGCACATGACGCACGCTGGCCGCGTGCGGTAGCTGCGGCGCGATCGCCTCGTAGTGCTTGGCCTCGACGATCAGCACGGCCGCCTCGACCAGGTCGAGCAGGTAAAGGTTGGACTCGCCGGAGTTGTGGGTGTAGAGCGCCGTGCGGACATATCCGCCAAGCGCGGTGCCGACCATCAGCTCGACGGTCTCCGGGCCGTTGTCGCCGAGCGTCGCGACGCGCTCGCCGGGTTGGACGCCGAGCGTGCGCAGGGCGTTTGCCAGTCGGCTCGAGCGCTCGTAGAGCTGCTCGTAGGTCTGCACGGTTCCGTCGCAGGTGACGGCGGGTGAGTCGGCGAACTGCCGGGCGCCACGGCGGGTGATCATCGCAAGGTCCATGGTGTGCTCCTCTAGGCCGTGACGGAGTATCCGCCGTTGACGGGATAGGTCTGCGCGGTGATCCACGACGCGGCGTCAGACGCCAGGAATGCGATCAGCGCGGCGGGGTCTGCGGGCTCGCCGAGGCGACCGGCGGGGTAGGCGCGCACGAGGCGCTTGACGAGGTCCTCGTTGTCCATCAGCGCCGCTGTGGCGGGAGTCCGCACGCCGCCGAGCGCGACGCAGTTGGCCGTGACGCCGTGGCGGCCGACCGCCTTGGCGATCGCGCGCGTGAAACCGGCGGCGCCGGCCTTCGCGCCCGAGTAGACGACGAGATCGGGCTCGCCGACCCGGCCGGCGTCCGAGATCACGGTGATCAGGCGGCCGTGGCTGCGCGCGACCATCCCGCCGAGCACCGCGCGGGTCGTGAGCATCACGGCGGTGTAGTTGACCGCGATCCAGGCGTCCCAGTCGGCGGGGCCGGTCTCCCAGAAGTCGGGCATCCGCTGCATCGCTTGCTGGGCGGCGCCGGCGTTGCCGGCGTTGTTGACGAGGATGTCGACGGGGCCGAGCTCGCGCTCGACCGTCTCGATCATCGTGGCGACGGCGGCCTGATCGGTGACGTCGCCCTGGACGCCGATGGCGCGCTCGCCGATCATCGGTCGCGACGTCGTCGGCGCGCTCGGCGTAGTAGTCGTTGACGGCAACCGTGGCGCCCTGTGCGGCGAGCATCTGCGCGGTCGCGGCGCCGACGCCCTGGCCGGCGCCGGTGACGAGTGCGACCCGACCCGTGAGGTCGATCAACTCGCTGAGGCCCGGTGTGGTGTGGGTCTGGGTGGTCATGTCGCGTCCCTTCCGAATGTGTCGCGGGCGATGATCAGCTTCTGGATCTGCGGGGTGCCGTCGCCGATGAGCAGGCCCGGAGACGTCGCGGCGCATCGCCTGCAGCGGCATCTCGTCAGACCAGCCGACGTGGCCGTGCGCCACGACGCAGTCCTCGATCGCCTGGATTGCGACGTGCGGGCCCCACCACTTGCACATCGCCGCCTCGCGGGTGTGCGGTCGGCCGGCCTGGCGCAGGCTCAGCGCGCGGTAGCACAGCCAGCGCGCGGCCTCGAGCCTGGTCAGGTGCTCGGCGATCGGGAAGGTGATGCCCTGGTAGCTGGCCAGCGGCCGGCCGAACGTCGTGCGCTCGCGCGCGTAGTCGACGGTCATGCCGATCGCGCGCTCGGCGGTGGCGATCGCCATCAGCCCCAGCAGCGCGCGGCTGTAGTCAAACTCGTGCATGACGAGGTGAAAGCCGCGGCCCTCCTCGCCGATCAGGCGCTGTGTGGGGACGAACGTGTCCTCGAAGGTCACCGCGCCGCGGCCGACGGGGCGCAGCCCGGGGTCGCGGAAGCGCTGGCGCGAGACGGTTGGGTCGTCGAGGTCGACGAGGAACGCGGTGGGCCCGGCGGGCGTGCGGGCGAAGACGACGGCCATGTGCGCGGCGGGAAGCCCGGTGACCGACGTCTTCTCGCCGCTGAGGCGCCAGCCGCCGTCGACGGGAGTGGCCGTCGCGGTCATCGCCGCCGCGTCGGAGCCGCTGCCGGGCTCGGTGAGGCCGAGGCAGAGCTTCAGCTCGCCGCGCAGCAGCGCGGGCAGGAGCTCGGGGGCCAGCGGGCTGAAGCGCTCGACGATGCTGCCCAGCAGCGTCGAGGAGAAGACCATGTAGGCGGCGTTGAAGTCGGCGCGCGCGACCTCCTCGCAGGCGATGCCGGCGGCGAGGTGGTCGGCCTCCTGGCCGCCGTGCGCGGCGGCGACCTCGAGGCCGACGAGGCCCTGCCCGGCGAGCTCGCGGTAGATCGCCCAGGGGAACTCGTCGCTCAGCGCGCGGTCGAGGTAGCCGGGGGCGAGCTTGGCCTGCGCGAATGCGCGCACGCTCTCGCGGAAGTCCTCGAGCTCGTCGCTGAGGATGCAGGGGGCGGCGGTGACGGTGGTGGTCATGTCAGGCGAACTGGGGTCGGCGGCCTTCGGCAAACGCGGCGAGGCCTTCGGCGACGTCGGGGGAGTGCAGGTGCTCGCGGGCCTCGGCGAGCTCGAGCGCGAGGCCGTCTTCGAGCGGCAGGTCGATGCCTTCTCGGACGACGCGCTTCATCCGCGCGAGGCTCGCGGCGCTGCCGCGCGCCAGGCGCTCACACAGGCGCTGGACGCCGGTCTCGAGCTCGTCGTTGGGCAGGATCTCGCAGACGACGCCGAGGCCGTGCATCTCCTCGGCGCTCAACGCGGCGCCCGTATACATGAGGTGGCGGGCGCGGTTGGCACCGATCAGACGCGGCAGGCGGATCGAGCTGCCCGCGCCGGGGAACAGCCCGTAGGTGACGTGACCGTCGGCGAACGTGGCGTTCTCGGCCGCGACGACGAGGTCGCACGCGAGCACGAGCTCCAGGCCACCGGCGACGGCGGCGCCGTTGACGGCGGCGACGACCGGCGCCGGGTGACCCTCGATGCGCAGCGTCAACTCGCCGGCCTCCTCCAGGAGCTCGCCGATCGCGTCGACGTCGTCAAGGCCTTTCACGTGGGCGAGGTCGGCGCCGGCGCAGAACGCCGCGCCGGTGCCCGCCAGCACGACGGCGCGCGCGCCGTCGTTGCGGGCGCGCTCGAGCCCGCCGGCGATGCCGTCGAGCACCTCGGCGCTCAGCGCGTTGCGCTTCTCCGGGCGGGTCAGGTGGATCCATGCGGCGGGACCGCGGACCTCGTAGCTCGTCGCCTCGCTCATGGCCGACACGGTCCCAGCCCGGGCCAGGGCCGACAATTAGACGAACGGCAGATGTCGCCATGCCGATCGACCAATTGGCGGGCGCTGTCCGACGGTCCAGGCTGTCGTCATGGACGAGATCTACGTCGCCGGCGCCGGGATGACGAGCTTCGGCAAACACGCCGACCGCACCCTGCGGTCGCTCACCGAGGAAGCTGTCGCGGAGGCACTGGCCGATGCTGGGGCGGCCCCGGACGCCATCGACCAGGCGTTCTTCTCCAACGCCGTCGCGAGCCTCATCACCGGCCAGGCATGCATCACCGGCCAGGCCGCGCTGCGCCACACCGGGCTGCTGGGTATCCCGATCGTCAACGTCGAGAACGCGTGCGCCTCGGGGTCAACCGCCTTCGGTCTCGCGCGCGCAACGCTCGCCTCCGGCGTTGCCGACGTCGCGATCGTCGTCGGCGCCGAGAAGCTCTCGCACCCCGACAAGACGCGCAGCTTCGCCGCCTTCGAGGCCGGCTACGACCAGGAGGAGCCGCCGACAGCCGCCGGTGGTGGCGGCAACGGAACGGTCTTCATGGACATCTATGCGCAGATGGCGCGCGACTACATGGACCGCACCGGCGCGACCGAAGAGGACTTCGCCCACGTCGCCGTGAAGGCGCATGCGCACGGGGCCCTGAACCCGAAGGCGCAGTACGGCGACCCGCTCAGCACTGAGGACGTGCTCGCCAGCCGCTCGATCGCCGGGCCGCTGCGCCTGCTCATGTGCTCGCCGATCGGCGACGGCGCCGCCGCGCTCGTGCTCGCCAACGCGCGCGGCCTCGAGCGCTTGGACGCCGATCCGGTGCGGGTCCTCGCCGCCTCGCTCGTCTCCGGCCGCGACCGCCGCGACGGCGACAGCACGGCGCCCGAGCGTGCCGCGCAGCGCGCCTACGCCGAGGCTGGGATCGCACCCTCGGACGTCGACGTCGTCGAGCTGCACGACGCGGCCGCGCCGGCGGAGCTGATCGTCACCGAGGAACTCGGCCTGTGCGAACCGGGCGGCGGCCCGCCATTGCTGCGCTCGGGCGCGACCGGGCTCGGCGGCCGTATTCCGATCAACCCGAGCGGCGGCCTGCTGTCCAAGGGCCACCCGGTGGGCGCGACCGGCTGCGCCCAGCTCGTCGAGCTCACCGACCAGCTACGTGGCCGCTGCGGCGCACGCCAGGTCGACGGCGCGAGCATCGCGCTGGCCGAGAACGGCGGCGGCTACCTCGAGAACGACGCCGCGGTCGCGACCGTCACGATCCTCGGGCGCTAACGGCGATGCCCGACTACGACTGGATCGTCATCGGCTCCGGCTTCGGCGGCAGCGTCTCGGCGCTGCGCCTCGCCGAGAAGGGCTACTCGGTCGCAGTGCTGGAGTGCGGACGGCGCTTCGCCGACGACCAGTTCGCCGAACGGATGAGCCAGCTGCGCCGCTCGGTCTGGATGCCACGACTCGGGCTGAAGGGCACGCTGCGGCTGACGCGCTTCAAGGACGTCGTGATCCTGTCCGGCAGCGGCGTCGGCGGCGGCAGCCTCGTCTACGCGCAGACGCTGTACCGCGCAGCGCCGCGCTTCTTCGAGGAATGGCGCAAGGTCGCCGGTGCGGCCGGCGACCTCGGGCCCCACTACGACGAGGCCGAGCGCATGCTCGGAGTCGTCACCCACCCGCACCGCACGCCGCTCGATGACCTCCTCGACGGCGTCGCCGCCGACATGGGCAAGCCCGACGTGTGGCACCCGACGCGCGTCGGCGTCTACTTCGGCGAGCCGGGCGTCACGGTCCCCGACCCGTTCTTCGGCGGGGAGGGCCCGGAGCGGACGGGCTGCATCGAGTGCGGTCAGTGCCTGCTGGGGTGTCGCGTCGGGGCCAAGAACACGCTGCCCAAGAACTACCTCTGGCTCGCCGAGCGCCGCGGCGTCGAGGTCGTGCCCGAGCGCACGGTCTCCGAGATCCGGCCGCTCGGCGCGCCCGACGGCTCCGACGGCTACGCGATCACCAGCGAGCGCACCGGCGCGTGGCTGCGCAAGGGCCGCCAGGTGCTGACCGCCCGCGGTGTCGTCGTCGCCGGCGGCGCGCTCGGCACCAACCTGCTGCTGGCGCGCTGTAAGCATTCGGGCGCCCTGCCGGCGATCTCCGGCCGCCTCGGGCACCTCGTGCGCACCAACAGCGAGTCGCTGACCGCCGTCACCGTTCCCGACGACCGCGGCTGGAGCAACTCAGTGACGATCACCGGCAGCATCTTCCCCGATGTCGACAGCCACTCCGAGACGGTCACGTACGGCAATAACGCCGACCTCTTCGGCCTCCTGTTCACCCTCCTGACGCCCGATGGCACACGGCTCACCCGCCCGCTGAAGCTGCTCGGTCAGATCGTGCGTCACCCGATCCGATTTGCCCGCTCCTGCAATCTGCGCGGCTGGTCGCGGCGCACGGTCATCACCGGCGTCATGCAGACGCTCGACAACTCGATGCGGTTCGTCGCACGCCGGCGGCCGTTCGGCGGCGTGCGGCTGCAGACCGAGCAGGACCCCGAGCATCCCAACCCGACGTTCCTGCCGCTGGCCAACGAGATCGCCGAGCGGGTGGCGACCAAGACCGGCGGCGTCGCGCAGAGCTGGATCACCGAGGCGCTGCTCAACACACCCGTGACCGCCCACATCCTGGGCGGCGCGGTCACCGCCGTCGACCCGGGCCGCGGCGTGATCGACATGGACCACCGCGTGTTCGGCTACCGCAACCTGCTGGTCTGCGACGGCGCCGCGATCCCCGCCAACCCTGGCGTCAACCCGGCATTGACGATCACCGCGATGACCGAGCGGGCGATGGCTGCGATCCCGGCCGCCGACGATCCGGCGCTCGGCGCGGTGGTCGATCGGCAGAGGCATATCCGCTGATCGACGACTTGGGGCGGCGCTCGAGCGCCGTGATGCTTGCCCCATGATGATCCAGCCGATCCGCCGCAGCCCGCTCGTGCTGCTGACCACCTTGCTGGCGACCGTCGCACTCGCCGGGCCGGCTGGCGCCGCACCACCGTGCGTGACCGCCTCGTCGAGCGACCGCGCCAACGTCCCGTGCAATCCCTACCTCGCGGACTCGGCCTATCCGATGGCCCACACGAACCCCTACTCGCAGCACTCGACGTCGATCGCCGGGCCGAAGGCGGGCGACAAGGTTCAGGTGCGCCACCGCGCGATCCCCGGCATCGCGATCGCCGCGTTCTTCTCGCCGAGCTACCGCGACGGCCGGCGCGTGGCGTGGATGCACGCGATCACCACCACGACGGCCGGCCTCGTCTTCAAGGTCGACACGTCCAGCGGCAACATCATCGGCGAGTACGACAGCATCACGCGCGAGGGCATCGTTCCCGAGCGCACGACCGCCGTCGGCGGCGTCTACAGCCTCGTCGACCGCGACAACCGCTTCATCCACGCCAACGGCCCGTCGCTGGACGTGCTCGGCGATGACTGGCCGCGCAGCACGACGTCGAGCATCCGGCTGCTGCGTCGCTTCACGCTGCCCGCGCGCGCGAGATGCCGCCACGGTGACTACATCGTCGGCCTGAACATGCTCTGGGACGGCCGCGTCGTGTTCGTGACGTCCCAGGGGATCCTCGGCATCGTGCCACGCGAACCCAAGCGCATGACCAACGACGAGCTCGTCATCACGTCACTCAACGGCGATCGCTGCAGCGATGCCCGCGTCCCGACGAGCGCCCTCGAGACGGTCTCCAACTCCGTCTCGGTCGACGAGAGCGGTGGCGTCTACCCCATCTCGAACAAGGCGCAGTACCGCTTCAACGTCAAGGGCGCGACGATCAAGCGCGCGTGGCGCGTCGCCTACGGCACGGGCAACTCCGGCGGCACCGGCGGCAGCGTCCGCCTCGACAGCGGCTCTGGCACGACGCCCTCGCTGATGGGGACGGCGAAGGACAAGAACCAGTTCGTCGTGATCACCGACGGGCGCGAGCTGATGCACCTGACCCTGATGTGGCGCGGGAAGATCCCCGCGAACTGGCGCGGGCTGCCGGGCCGCCCACGCCGGATCGCCTGCGAGCTGCCGGTCACGTTCGGCGACCCGAACGCGACGTCGTCGCAGTCGGAGAACGCCGTCGTCGTGCGCGGCCGCTCGATGTACATCCCGAACAACCAGCTGCGCAACATGGAGGCGTTCAAGGGGGTGACGGATCCGACCCTGAGCGTGGTCGTCGCCGGCCTCGTCGGACAGAGCCCCGCCAACGCCCCGCACGGCTTCGAGCGCGTCGACTGGAACCCCAAGACGCGCACGTGCGAGGTCGTATGGGTCAACAAGGAGGCATCGTGGCCCAGCGGCGTCCCCTACGTCAGCAGCGGCAGCGACATGGTTTACGGCATCGGTCAGCGCAACGGCGTCTGGGGCCTCGAAGGCCTGGACAACCGCACCGGCGCCGCGACGGTGTGGATCCCGAGCGGCCCTCTCCCCACCCAGGGCCCGTTCTACTCGGCGGTGAACATCGACGACGCCGGAAACGCCTGGACCGGCGGGATCGGTGGCTTCACCTCGTTCGTCACCAACCCCGGCATCCCGTTGCCCATCGGCTAGGAAGCGCCGCGGGTCAGCGGCCGGTCAGGCGCATGAACTTCGACACCGCCTCGGCGCGATTGGCGGCGTGCATCTTGCGCAGGATCTGGCTGACGTGCGACTTGACCGTTCCCTCGGACACGACGATGCGCTCGGCGATCTGCTTGTTCGTCTCACCGTGCGCCAGCAACTCGATGATCTCGAGCTCACGCCGAGTGAGCAGCTGATGGATGCGCGAATCGGGCGCCGCAAGCATCGCCGAGCGCACCGCCGGCTCGGCCTCAGAAGCCTTGAGCTCGTCGCTCGCCGTCGTGATCTGCAGCCCCGCCTCGCGCATATCGGTCAGCACCGACTCGGTCGCGACGACAAGCTCGCGGATGCGCTCGCCCTGGTCGTGCAGGCGCTGCAGCAGGATCGTGCGCTCCAGCGCGTAGCCGTAGCCCTCCGCAAACGCCCACAGCACGTCGCGATCGAGGATGTCGTCCCCGCGCATCGTGGTCGCATGCAGGAACCCGATCACGCGGCCCTCCGGCATCACCGGCGCCGCCACGTACGACGTGATGTTCGACAGATGCGTGAGGTCGGTGAACACACGCGGGTCGTTGAGGGCGTCGTGCACAATCACCGGGCTACGGCGGCGCAGCATCTCGTTCTCCAGCGTCATCGCTTCGAGCTGGATCGGCGGACGCTTGGCGGCTTGTCCGACAACCTTCTCGCCCCAATGCTTGTCGCCCTTTGCGTACGCCGAGGCCGGCGTTACGACCCCCTCCTCGACACGCCAGAGGATTGCCATCTCAAAACCGCAGTACTGGCAGACCACCTCGGGCGCCTTGACCAGCATCTGCTCCGTCGACCCGATCGCCCGTAGCCGCGCCAGTGCCCGCTGCACCTGCAGAACCCCGTCCAGGCGCCGCGTCGCGCGCTCGCCGGCGAGCTCGAGCCGGACGTCGGCGAGCTCCAGCGCCAACGCCGCGACGCGCGCGGCCTCCGGTCCGCTGTAGTCGGGCACGATCCGCCGCAGCGTCACCAGACCGTCGTCGACGAGCTGCTCGATCGTCCCGCTGTCCACGTCGCCGCGCGCCGCGCTCGCCACCTCCGAACCAAGCAGTGCTCCCAGTTGCTCCAGCGCATCGAGTGCACGATCCCTCGGAATGACCGACCCCTCCACGATCGCGTGAGCGTACGTCAGGAGCGCCGTCATGTGTGCAGGTATCTGCGCAGGAGCTCGTCACGCGCCCGAGCCGCTCGAGGAGCGGGCGGATTGCCGCCTCCGGCGGATTGCGGGCGTGGACTTAGGCACGCCGCCGTCTGAAAGGGCCTAAAAGGCCCACCGCCATCATCTCGGAGCGAGATGCTGAAGGCGCTCCGCCTCCCGACGGACCGTGACGCCCTGGTCTTCGGGACCTCCACGGGCGGGAAGGAGAACGACTCGAACGTCCGGAACCGGATGCTGACGCCGGACGTCTGGGAGGCGAACTCGCGGCTGGCCGAGAAGGGGCGGCTACCGATCCGGACGCGGCCGGAGGGCGCGACGACGGGGGCGCGCTTTACGCCGCATTCGTTCGGGCGTACGTACGCGTCGCTGCTCTACATCGAGGGCCGTGACCCGAGCTTCGTGAAGCGCGTGATGGGCCATAAGCACGCGGCGCTGAGCCTGACGGTCTACGCCTTGATGGAGACCGTGGACGAGGACGTCCGTGCCCGCTGGCGGGCGTTCGTCGCGACCGGCTCGACGGACCTCCGAAGGCGGAGGCGGGGAGCGCCGAGGACGCAGGCACCGTGACGCACGCTCAGGCGTGAAGAGGCACGCCGCGGCGCTCGCTCCATTTGAGCGTGCCGCCGCGTAGCTCTCCTTCGGGCCACGGAAGCTCGGGGTAGACCTCGTCCCAGTACGACGGGTACGTACGTGACTTCGCGCCGCGCTTCCCGCGGCCCTTGCGCATCCGCCTGCAGCGGAGGTCTCGGTCGACGGCGAACACCGACTCGTCAAGCCCGCGATAGATGATCAGTAGCTCCGACCGATCGTCCTGCCCCGCCGTGTCCGGGAACGTGACCGTGACGCGGTCGGCCGGAGCGAAGAACCCGTCACCGAGGATCGTCAGCGAGTACTTGCCCGCGATGCAGGCGAGAACACAAGTCCGCTTAGCGGTGCCTCCACCCACGTTGAGAATCGTCGCGCTCATCCTCCCGCTCCGCGTCTCGCTGGTGAGCTGCAACTCCAGGTCAGGCGCGATGCTCTGTCGGTACAGCCTCGCGGTGTGCCGGACCGTCCCTAGCGCGCCCAGCGCGGCGAGCGCGGTGAAGACGGCGATCGAGAGGTTGATCGCGTCCGCCGTACTGATGTCGATGCCGAGTAGGGCGAGAGGCATGACGGGCGCGAGGGTAGCGTCGGCGTCGGTCCGAACATGAGGCGTTCCGACGAGTCCGCGAGGTCATGCGGAAGCGTGCGCGGAGACGCGCGGTAGGCTCGGAGCGTGCGGCTCCCATGGACGCCCAAGGTCAGCCCGGAGGCCCTCGCCGACCGCGCCGGGCTAGTGACGAGGGCGACGCAGCGCCTGTTTCCGACTTTGACGCCTAAGCCGGAGCGCGTGTATCTCATAGTGGCGGCATGTACGGGCGGTGCGCTCGGGAAGGATCTGACGCTTACGTCGTGCGAGATATCGCTTCGGGAGTTCAACGGGCGTCACCGCCCCACACTCGACGACGCTGCGCTCGAACGGGTTGTCCGGGAGGCGAAGAACGAGAACGAGCAGATCGCGAACGCTGCGCGCCTTGTCAGTTACGCGATCATGAGGGCGTTTATCGAGTCGATGAGGTGGGATGAGGAGTTGGTTCGAGAGGAGGGTTCCGGGCGTCTCTCGTGGTTCATACAGCTTGAGGAAGCGACCGTCCCGGACTTTGCCCGCGACGTCGAGCAGGAGATCCGCGTCGGCGTTGCGATCGAGCCGGGCATCGCCACGATGGAGGACGACGTAGCGCGGGCGCTGCGTGACCTCGGGTAAGCGCCGCGCGGCACCAAGCGGGCAACGTTTCGGAAAGATTGCCCGCTCTGCGAGGAGTGGGCGAACCGGAAACCTAGATGGGCGCGGCG
>CAVXAS010000011.1:0-107359 GCA_963759825.1 Paraconexibacteraceae bacterium
TGAGACCGGGCTCTACGGCGAGCCCGGCGTGATGGGTGTCGACGAGGCTGTCGCCGTGTTGCGCACGCTGGGCCCGGGCGACGCGGCGCTCGTCAAGGGCAGCCGCGTGGCACGCATCGAGGACGTCGTGCACGCGTACGCCGACGCCTGCTCTCCGTGCCGGAGCTAGTCCAAGCGCTCGGCGCGCTCGCGGGGTTGGCCGCGGTCGCGGGCTGGACCGTGCTCTCGGCGCTCTGGGTCTCGCAGGCGCGTGACGTCGAGCGCCTGCGCAGATGGGCCGGTGGTGTCCCGGCGTGGCCCTCCCGGCCTCGGTCCAGCCCGATCGGCATCCGCCATCTGGCGGTCGCCGGCGTCGGTCTGCTCGTCTTCGCCGGCGCGACCGCCTACGGCGTCACCTGGATGACCGGCGGCGACGGCGGCGACACCCGCGCGCCCAGAAGGTCGAAACCCAAGCGCGCCACGATCAAGCCCGGCAACGTCACCGTCGCCGTCCTCAACGGCACGACGGTTCCCGGCCTTGCGGCCAGGCTGCGCGACGAGATCGGCGCCGCCGGCTTCAGGGGGGGCACGATCGATGTCTTCTCCGATCAGCGGCTCGCCGAGTCGGTCGTCCAGTACGCGCCGGGACACCAGGCCGAGGCGAAGGCGGTCGGCCGCGGGGTCGGGATCAGCCGGCGCGCGCCGGTGACCGCCGACAGCCGCGCGCTCGCCGGGGACGCGACCGTGATCGTGGTCGCCGGCGCCGACAAGGGACCGTAAAGCCGGCGGCGCACTATCGCCGGCGTATCGAAAACCACGTACGTACCGGCAACACCGCGATGCGTTGAATGGCCCCATGACCGACAGCAGACCGTGGCGGACGACGGCTGGGCCGTTGTCGGAGTCCTCGACAAGCCGTTCTCTGACCGTCTGCTCCGGGCGGTGGACGAGGTGGCAGCCCGATCCCCCGACACCAGCTCCTCGGGGCAGCTTCACCAGCTGTCAGGCCTGGCTCAGCACCCCGAGCTGGCGGCAATCGTCGACTGGCCGCCGCTCTTGGCGCTCGCCGTCGAGCTGCTCTCGCCCAACATCTACATCAACCACTCCCACCTCGACGTCCACCCGCCGCACCCGCCGACCGGCGCGCACCGCTGGCATCGCGACAACGGCCTGATGGGCCGCGACATGCGGCTGCTCTGGCGCGACCAGCCGAGGGTGACCCTGAAGGTCGCTGTCTACCTCACCGACGTGGCGGCCCCGGACGACGGCGCGCTGGAGGTCGTGCCGCGCAGCCACCTCGACACGGCGCCGCGATACCCCACCGAGGAGCAGTCCGACGGCGTGCCGATCCTCGGACCGGCGGGCACGGTCGCCGTCTTCGACGCCCGGCTGTGGCACCGCCGGCGCGACAACCTCGGCAGTCACGTCCGACGCGCCATGTTCATGGCGTACAGCTACCGCTGGCTGACCTCGCGCGACATCCCGTTCGAGGACGTGCCGGAATGGGCGGGCCTGCCTCGAGAGCCGCCGCCAGCTGCTCGGGGACAAGACGGTCGACCCGTTCTACTGGGCCTCCGGTGAGCTCCCGCTCGACACCCGCTCCTCCGACCCCAAGGCGGCGTGACTTGAGCCGGCCGGCCAGCCGCGCTACGGCAGCGAGTGCGCAGGATCTTCCTCGCCACCGAGCGGTACTGGCGACCGAGCGGCCCGGTGTTGTAGGGGAGGCCGTAGCGCTCGCAGACCGCACGCACGCGCGGCGCGATCTCCGCGTAGCGGCTGCTGGGCATATCGGGGAAGAGGTGGTGCTCGATCTGGTAGGAGAGGTTCCCGCTCAGCACGTGAAAGAGCGGGCTGCCGTCGAGGTTGCAGGAGCCGACCATCTGGCGGACGTACCACTGGCCGCGGCGTCTCGTCCTCGGGCTGCTCCTCGCCGAACGTCTCGGCGCCCTCGGGGATGTGGCCCATGAAGACGATCGTGTGCACCCACACGTTGCGCGCGACGTTCGCGGTCAGGTTGGCGGCCAGCGCCCGCCTGGCGCCGCGCGCCCGGCCAGCAGCGGGAAGGCCACGTAGTCCTTGAAGAGCTGGTTGCGGGCCTTGCGCGCGAAGGCCAGCAGCTCCGGCCCTTGCTGCGCCCGGCTTCTCGCCGCGGCGCACGGCGTCGAGCTCCATGTCGTACAGCGCGATGCCCCACTCGAAGGTCGCGCCATCCGCGATGCCGTAGATCGGCTGCAGGAGGTAGATCGGGGTGCCACGGCTGCGCCGGGTCGACCCGCATGGCGGAGTAGCCGAGGTCGCGGTCCTTGCCGACGACGTTCGTGTACGTGTGGTGCTGGAAGTTGTGCGCGTGCTTCCAGGACTCCGCGGTGGAGGCGGCGTCCCACTCCCACGCCGTCGAGTGGATCGCCGGATCGCGCATCCAGTCCTACTGGCCGTGCATCACGTTGTGGCCGATCTCCATGTTCTCCAGCACCTTGGACAGCGTGAGCATCGTGATGCCGGCGAGCCGCGCCGGCCGGCGCCAGGAGAACAGCAGCGCCGCACGGCCGCCGACCTCCAGCGAGCGCTGGACCTTGATGACCCTGCGGATGTAGTCGGCGTCGCGCTGGCCGAGCTGCGCCGTGACGTCCGTGCGGATGGCGTCGAGCTCGCGGCCGAGCGCGTCAAGCTCGTCGGCCGTCAGGTGTGCCATCACCGCCACCGGAGGTGCGGCGTGGTCAGGCACGGCAAGCTCGGGCGGCGCGGGCGCGGACAAGCTAGGCCGACACAATGGCGGATGTGCGCCGAGCGCGCGTCGCCCCGCTGTTATCAGGCGTAGAGGCCCTCGATCACGTCGGCGTACTTCGCGTCGATCGGCTTGCGCTTGAGCTTCATCGTCGGCGTCAGCTCCTCGCCGCCGGGCAGCCACTCGTCATCGAGCAGCTCGTAGCGCTTGATCTGCTCGACGCGCGCGAGACGCTCGTTCGCGGCCTGGACGGCGGCGTCGATCTCCTCGCGGACGTCGTCGTCGGTTGCCGAGCGGCCGTTGGCGACGTCGGGGTCGAGCACGAGCAGCGCGACGTTGTAGGGACGGCGGTCGCCGATCACGGCGACCTGGCCGATCAGCGGATGCGCGCCCTTGACGACCTGCTCGATGTTCGCCGGCGACATGTTCTTGCCGGCGGCGTTGATGATGAGCTCCTTCTTGCGGTCGACGATCTTGACGTGGCCGTCGTCGTCGATCGTCGCGATGTCGCCGGTGTGCAGCCAGCCCTCGGCATCGATCGCGTCGGCGGTCTTCTCCGGGTCGTTGCGGTAGCCGGCCATGATCGTCTCGCCGCGCGCGAGCAGCTCGCCGTCGTCGGCCAGCTTCAGCTCGAGGCCGGGGATCGCCGGGCCGACCGTCCCGATCTTGTCCGCGCCCGGCCGCGCGACCGTCATCACGCACGACGCCTCGGACATCCCGTAGAGCTCGACGACCGGCAGCCCGAGCGCCAGCAGGTACTCGTGGACGTCGCGCGACAGCGGCGCGGCGCCGCAGATGATCCAGCGCGCCTCGTCGAGGCCGAGCTTCGCGCGCACGCCGGCCTTCGCCTCGTCGGGCAGCGCGCCAGGGTCGGTGACGCCGCCCGCTTCCAGCGCCGCCTTGATCTTCTCGAAGACCCGCGGCACGCCGCCCCAGATCGTCGGGCGGACCTGCGGCAGGGCCGGCGCGATCGCGCGCGGATCGGCGATCGACACGACGTGCACGCCGAACACGATCCCGTTGTAGTGGCCCGACCAGCGGTCGGCGATGTGCGCGCTTGGCAGGTAGGACGTGATGCGGTCACCGGCGCGCAGGTCGAGCACCTCGGCGACGGCGTTGCACTCGACGAGCAGGTTGTGGTGCGTGAGCTGGACGCCCTTGGGCGGACCCGTCGTGCCCGACGTGTAGATCAGCGTCGCGACGTCCTCGGGCTGCACGGCGCGCCATGTCGCCTCGAAGTCGAAGTCGCCGGCTGCGGCCGCCTTCAGCGCGTCCAGGCCCGTGTCGACGTCGACGACGTGGCGCTCACCGGCCACCGCGTTGACGCGGTCGATCCCGGTGGCGTCGGTGACCACGACGGTGTTCTGGGCGTTGGAGAACACGTAGTCCATTTGCTCGGGGGACGACGTGTTGTAGATCGAGAACGGCGTCGCGCCGAGGTGGACCGCCGCCGTGTCGACGAGATGGAACTCGGGGCGGTTGGGCAGCAGGATCGCCACGGTGTCGCCGCGTTTGACGCCGAGGCCGGCGAGCCCGGCGGCGATCTCGCGCACCTCCTGGGCGTACTGCGCCCAGGTGTAGCTCACGCTGCCGTCCGGGGTGGACAGCGCCGGCGCGTCGGGGTTGGCGGCGGCGGTCTTCTGAAACGCCTCGCAGAGCGTCGTCGTCATCTAGGTCTCCTTGGTGTCACGCCAGCGGTGAAATGAGGGGTCGAGGAACTTGTGCAGGGCACCGTCGGGCAGCCACGCGAGCGTCTCGAGCTCCAGCGCGTCGAGGAAGCCGACATGGCCGGTCTTGAGGTCTTCGATGCGCAGCCGGGGGCCGTTGCCCTCGTGGTCGACGGAGAGCGAGACGGCCGCGAACTCCGAGACGATGTCCATCAGATGAGGAACGCGAGCGTGTACAGCGCGCGGTCGTTGTCGACGAGCCAGACGGTCTTCGCAGCCATCCGCAGATCGTCGCCGACGCGGCGCAGCCGATACTCGTAACGCCCGCCCCACGTCGTGGTGCCGCGCTCACGCGCCTCGACGACGAGGAAGTTCGCGCCGACGAGCACGTCGCCGCCGTCCTCGCCGAGCAGCTCGACGTTGGTCACCAGGCGGCGCAGGCTGGACTTCGGCGTCTGGGAGTGGCGCTTGCCCGTGTGGTACTGCTTGACGCGCGTGGCGATCCTCGCGCGGTTGTCGAAGATGACCGACATGACCTTGGTCGGGTCGGGCTCGACGCCGGGCTCGTGGACGGCCGGCACCCAGTAGACGCCGTCGTCGGTCCACAGCGCCTCCCACGCGTCGTACTCGTGCTCGTCGGCAAGGCGCGCCTCGCCGTAGAGGAACTGCTCGACCTCGCGCAGGAGCTCGGCGTCGACGGCGGTGCTCATGCAGTCTCCATCAGCGAGCGGTAGTGGCGCCAGATCGCGCGCTGGGGCACCTCGTCGGTCGCGTCGCCGATCGTGTGGCCGTTCTCGTCGACGCGCTCACGGTGCGTGCCGCGCTTGATCGCAAGCCACTCCGGGCGCAGCGCCTGCACGCCGCGCTGGTTGCGCTCGTACATCTCGGAGTCGTCGGCGAGCAGGAATCCGGACGGGCCGACGGAGCCGATCGTCTGCTGCAGCATGCGCCGGTTCATGTCCGGGCAGCCGGGGTACTGCACCGCGGTCACGTGCTGGACGGTCTGGTCGACGCCGAGCGGCTGCAGCACGAACAGCTGGATCTCGGCGATGAAGAGGTTCGGGAACAGCATCACGTGCGGGGAGCCGTCGATCAGGATCTCGGTCGCCTTCTCCTTGCCGTGGGCGGCCTCCACCTGGGCGACGTAGTCGGAAACCTTGTCGGGCGTCGTGCCGAACCAGCCCAGCGGCTGGCCGATGCGCCGGAACTCCGGGCGCAGGTCGTTCTCGGTGTGCCCGCCGCCGAGGTCGCGCGCGACGGCGGTCGACTTGTCGCCGTAGAGGTCGCCGATCCCGCTGTTGGCGACCTCGAAGATCGAGGCGTGGACGAACTGCGGGTGATAGCCGTCGGTCTCGTTCTCCAGCAGCATCTTCCAGTTGGCCTTGACCTTGTGTTGCAGCCAGCCGGCGGTCAGCTCGACCTCGCCGCTCGGTGAGAGCGAGACGAGGCGGTCGAACGCGTCGCGCGCGGCGCCGAGGTGCTCGAGCAGCGACGGCCCGTCCTCGGCGAACGACCCGAAGACGAAGCCGTGGTAGCTCGCGACGCGCGGCACGCGCCCGAGGCCGAGCTCCTTCTTGGCCTCGCGCCCGCCGTAGCCGCTGTTGAACGGGTAGCCGAGCAGGCGCCCGTCGTTGGAGAACGTCCAGCCGTGGTAGGGACACCGAAACGCGCTGGAGTTGCCCTTCGCCGCGTCGCAGACGAGGTTGGCGCGGTGCGCGCAGCGGTTGAGCAGCAGGTGGACCTCGCCCTGCTTGTCGCGGCTCATGATGATCTGCTGCGGCCCGATCGACTTCAGCACGTAGTCGTTGGGCTCGGGCACCTCGGAGACGTGCCCGACGTAGACCCAGGTCCGGTACCAGATGTGCTCGAGCTCGGCCGCGAAGATCGCCGGGTCGGTGTACAGCGAGCCGTGAACCCGGTCGTGCTCGATCAGCGCGTCCCAGTCCGTGCGGGCCTCGACAGTGCTCATGTCAGCCAGTCTACCTTGAAATCGGACAGTATGTCCAGCTAGTATGTCTAGCTATGCAAGACGTCGACATCCTTGACCCCGCGCTGTTCGAGCACGGGCCGCCGCACGAGCTCTTCGCGCGCATGCGCAAGGAGGCGCCGGTGCGCTGGAACACACGGCCCGACGGCAGCGGCTTCTGGTCGTTGACGCGCCACGCCGACGTCTCCGCCGTCAGCCGCGACACGGAGACCTTCTCCTCCTACAAGGCCGGGATCTTCCTCAACCCCGACCTCGTCAACCCGCTGGACGTCAACCGCCAGCTGCTGCTGTTCAAGGACCCGCCGGAGCACACGAAGTACCGCCTGCTGCTGCAGAAGGCGTTCACACCCAACACCGTCAAGGCGATGGAGGACGCCGTCCGCGCCCGCGTCACGAAGACGATCGACGCGTTCGTCGAGCGCGGCAGCGCCGATCTCGCCAAGGAGCTTGCGATCCCGGTGCCGCTGCTGATGCTCCTCGACCTCATGGGCCTGCCTGAGGAGGACCTCGAGAAGCTGCACGCCTGGACCGACGAGATCGAGGAGTCGACGCGCACCGAGGCGCCGGCCGTCGACACCTTCGTCCAGCTCGCGGGCTACCTGCACGAGCAGATCGCCCGCCAGACCGCCGAGGGCGTCGAGGACACGATCGTGATGAAGCTGCGCAACGCCGAGGTCGACGGCGAGAAGCTCGACGACACCGAGATCCTCGTCTTCTTCGGGCTGCTCGTCTTCGCGGGCAACGACACGACGCGCAACACGACCGCCGGTGGCATGCTCGCGCTGCTGCAGCACCCCGACCAGCTCGCCGAGCTGCGCGCGGACCCGAGCCTGATCCCCGACGCGATCGAGGAGATCCTGCGCTACACCTCGGTCGTCAACTACTTCGTGCGCACGGCGACGAAGGACACCGAGCTCAACGGCCAGGCGATCGCCGAGGGCGACAAGGTGATGATGTGGTACACGTCGGCGTCGCGCGACGAGGAGGTCTTCGAGGAGCCGCAGCGCTTCGACATCCACCGCGAGAAGCCCGAGCACAAGGCCTTCGGCGGTGGTGGCAGGCACTTCTGCCTCGGCTCCGGCCTCGCGCGCCTGGAGCTGCGGGTCATGTTCGAGGAGGTCCTCCGCCGCCTCGACGACCTGCAGCTCGACGGTGAGCCGCGGTGGCTGCCGTCGCCGTGGGCGAACATGGTCACCTCGGTGCCCGTCGCCTTCACGCCCGCCGCGCGCGAGAGCGACTGAGCACAAGATCAGGGAGCCGCTTCGGGGAGCTCCCTGAGGCGGGGCGGCGTGGGCGGCCGTAGCTTCGCCGCCATGTCCACGACAGAGACCACCCCACACGCCGCCCGCGGCGCGATCTCCGACCGGGCGGCGCGCCACGACCTCGTCCTCGGCGGCGCCGTCTTCACGACCGGCCTGCTGGCCGGGTTCTTCTACAGCTATGCCGCCTCGGTCATGCCGGGCCTGCACGGCGCAGCCGACGAGACGGTCGTCGACGCGATGCAGAACATCAACAGGGCGACCGAGAACCCTGTCTTCTTCGCGACGTTCATGGGCGCACCGGCGCTGGCCGTCTGGGCCTACGTGCGCGAGCGCGGTCGCGGCGCGCCGCGCGTCGCGCGCTGGATCCTCGGCGGCGCCGTCCTGATGGGCATCTGCCTGTTCCTCACCGCTGTCGTCAACATCCCGCTCAACGACGAGCTCGAGCGGGCCGGCAACGTCGCGACGATCGCCGACGTCGGCGCGGTGCGCGACGACTTCGAGACGCCCTGGGTCGTCTGGAACATCGTCCGCACGGTCGCCATCGTCGGCGCCTTCGGCTGCCTCGCCCGCGCGCTGCACCTGCGCGGGCGCCTGGGCCGCTAGGCGCCCGGGTCGGGCTCGGCGCGCGCGCGGCGCGCGTCGAGCGGCGTCTCGACGTAGCTGCGCATCGCCGCCACGCCCTCGTCGCTGAGCATCGAGGCGAGGAACGCGTCGCTCTCGACGGCCAGCCCGTCGGCGAGCGGCAACTCGACGCCCTCGTAGACGGCGCGCTTGGCCTCGGCAAGGGCGATGGGCGACAGCGCGGCCAGCTCGGAGGCGATCTCTACCGCCCGAGCGCGCGCGTCGGCTGCGACCTCGTGCACGATGCCGCGAGCGCATGCCTGCTCGGGCGTGAACACCCGGCCGCGCAGCACGATCTCGACGGCCGCCGCAGGCCCCAGCATGCGCGACAGGCGCTGCGTGCCGCCGCCCCCGGGGATGATGCCGAGCTTCGTCTCGAGGAAGCCGATGCGGTAGGGGCCGGCTTCGGCGATGCGGATGTCGCATGCCAGCGAGAGCTCCAGGCCGCCGCCCATCGTGTCGCCGGTCATGGCGACGATCACGGGCTTGGGCAGCGCGCTCGGGCCGGCGAGCAGCGCCTGGAACCCGGCCGACATCGCGGGCCACACCTCCGGCAGGGCCTCGCGGTCCTCGGCGAGGGCGAGCAGCTCCTCGACGCTGTAGTGCGTGATGAAGCGCCCGGGCACGCCGCCGCACAGCACCACCGCCCGCACGCCGGGGTCCTGCCACTCCGCCAGCAGTGCGCCGAGCTCCTCCGCCGCCTGCCCGTCGAAGTAGTTCATCGGGTCGTTGCGGTAGGCGGCGATCACGACGCCGTCGCCGCGCTGCTCGGTCTCCCACAGGCTCATGCGCGGACGATACGCCGCCTCACAGGCTGTCGAGCGAATCGTGATCGTCGATGAACGTCGTGATCCGCTCCAGGCAGCGCAGCATGTAGTCCTTGGGCTGCATGTCGGGCTGGAGGCGGCCGGCGCCGATCGTGAAGAGGGCGAAGATCAGCACGTGAAAGGGCTGTTGGCGGTAGCGCAGCCATGCCGCGTCGCGCGAGGGCGGCGTGCTCACGCCCTCCTGCGCCAGTCGCGAGAGGTAGCGCTCGAGCAGCTCGCCCTCCCACGCGCGGCGGTCCTCGATCGTCAGGTTCACCGAGAGCGCGTAGGAGACGTCCAGCGCCCACTCGCCGCGCGCGGTGGCCTGCCAGTCGTAGAGCCCCATGCGCCCGTTCGGATCACGCAGCCAGTTGCCCTGGTGGACGTCCTGGTGCAGCACCGTCGGCGTCCCGGTCGCGTTCAGGCGCAGCGAGCGCATCGTCGCCGGGATGAGCTCGGCCTTGCGGCGATAGACACCCGCGGGCATGACGTCGCGCGCGCGCTCGATGCCGATCTCGGCGCGCTTGGCGACGCCCAGCTCGTTGAGGCGCTCCTGCATGCGCTCGCTCGTCGCGAGCCGGGACGGGGGCGCGCCCCAGAAGGCCGCGTGGTAGTAGGCCATCTGGTCGACCATGTCCTCTGCGTCGCGGCGCGAGACGACGTCCTGCATCGGGTCCGGGAAGGTCCAGCCCGTCGCCGTCAGGTCCTCGAGCACGACGATCGAGCGCCCGCTGCGCTCGTCCGACGCCGCGTAGTACGCGCGCGGGCTGCGCAGCCCCTCCAGCAGCGGGCGGATGTCGCGATAGAAGATCGTCTCGCCCTCGGTGACGCCGCTGAGCACGAGCAGCAGGCGCGACTGCAGCGACGCCGCGCTCTTCGTGAACAGCGCGGTCGGCAGGCCCGCCGCGCGACCCGCCTCGTTGTATGTCACGGCCACCGCGCGGCGCGAGCTCGTGCCGTCCGAGCCGCCCGACACGACGACGTCGACGACCGCCGCGCCATCGACGTCGCGGCAGAGCGCCGCCGTCAGCCACTCCGGCGTCAGGGCGCTCGCCGACGGCGGGACGTCGTCCAGCGACGTCGGGCGGACGTTCGTCACGCGCTCGCGCGCGACCTGGAGGGCGACCCGTCCGGCCGCGAGTGGCAGCCCGAGCCTAGTCTTCGCCGTCATGCGCATCGCCACGATGGTTCCTCCGAGTCGGGGTTCGTTTGCGGACGCCGCCGCCCGCGTCGTCGAGCTCGAGCGTGCAGGCGTCGACGTCGTGCTCGTCGCCGAGGCGTACTCCTTCGACGCCGTCAGCCGCGTCGGCTACCTCGCCGCGAAGACCGAGCGCGTGCAGATCGCGACGGGCATCCTCAACGTCTACTCGCGCACGCCGACGGCGATCGCGCAGACCGCCGCCGGCTGTGACTACGTCAGCGACGGTCGCTTCGTGCTCGGCCTCGGAGCGTCCGGCCCGCAGGTCGTCGAGGGCTTCCACGGCGTCCCGTTCGGCGCGCCGCGCTCGCGCACCCTCGACGTGATCGAGGTCACACGCAAGGTCCTGCGCCGAGAGCGTCTGGAGCACGACGGGCGCACGATCGCGATCCCGCTCCCGCCCGGCCAGGGAACCGGCCTGGGCAAGCCGCTGAAGCTCATCGAGACGCCACAGCGTGCGGACGTCCCGATCTGGTGGGCGGCGATGCTCGACCGCAGCGTCCAGAGCACCGCGGAGGTCGCCGATGGCTGGCTGCCGCTGATGTTCGTTCCGGAGGCCGCGCGTGACGTCTGGGGCGCAGCGCTCGACGCCGGCGCGGCCGCCCGCGCGCCCGGGCTCGCCCCGCTCGACGTCGTCGCCGGCGGCAAGCTCGCAATCGGCGACGACCTGCCGGTCGACGACCTGCTCGACGCGGCGCGCGCGGCGCTGGCGCTGTACATCGGCGGGATGGGCGCGCGCGGGCGCAACTTCTACAACGACATCATCGCCCGCGCGGGCTACGCGGACGCCGCGCGCGACATCCAGGACCTCTACCTCGACGGCAAGAAGGACGCGGCCGCCGCAGCGGTCCCGCGCGAGCTGCTCGAGCGCATGCACCTGATCGGCAGCGCGGCGCAGGTCGCCGAGCGCGTCGAGGCCTACCGCGCGTCCGGCGTCACGACGCTGATGGTCGAGCCCGTCGGCCCCGATCCCGTCGGCAGCGTCACGCGGTTGCGCGAGCTGCTCTAGGCCCATGCGTGGAGCGCGAGCAGCGCCGCGCCGACGAGGATGACCCAGCCCTCGAAGAGGCCCCGCAGGATCGCCGAGGCGCCGCGCAGCTCCATGAACTCGAGGCCGATGAAGCGGACCTTCACGAACGCGATCACGAGTGCTGCCGCGCCGAGCGACCAGGACACGCAGGTCGCGGCGATGAGCGCGCCCCAGACGAGCATCACGCGGCTCACGTCGCCGCCAGGTACAGCACGGGGAAGATGACGACCCAGAGCAGGTCGACCATGTGCCAGTACGACGCACAGCACTCCACCACGCGGCGCTGGGCCCGGTCGCCGCGCAGCAGCCACCACCAGTAGGCGAGCACCGCCACGCCGATCAGCAGGTGCAGGAAGTGCACGCCGGTCAGCACGAAGTAGTAGAGGTGAAACGCGTTGTCGCCGGGCGCGTGGCCGTCGCCCAGCACGAGCAGCCACTCGGTCACCTTCACGCTCGCGAAGACCAGCGCGCACAGCCCGGCGCCCGCGACGAGCCGCTGCGCCGGCGCGATCCGCCCGGCCCGGTGCGCCCGTACAGCCAGCGCCACGAGCAGCGAGCTCGTCAGCAGCACGAGGGTGTTCACGACGCCCAGGCCGACGGTCAGCGTCTCGCGCCCGCGGGCGAACAGCTCGGGCTCGTCGCCGCGCTGCACGAGGAAGGCGCCGAAGAAGACGGCGAACATCGTCATGTCGCCGAGGATGAACAGCCAGATTCCCGGCTCTCCCGGCACGCGGGCCGCCTTCTGCACAGGCGGTGGCCGGGCGGCGACCGGCCGCTGCGGCGGCGGTTCGCGCAGGAAGACGGGGAGATCGGTCATGCCACCGCGAACTCGCGCGTGGACAGCTCCTCGACGAGCTCGTCGCGCTCCTCGGCGAGGATCGCCCGGCGGGTCATGAACGCCATGACCATCGCCCAGAGGCCATAGATCAGCGTCGGGATCCAGAACGCCAGCAGGCCGCGGTAGGTGAACGGGCCGACCTTGAAGAACGGGATCACGACGGCGGGGATGAAGAGGAACGCCACCCAGAGGTTGAACCAGGCGACCCAGCGCGGGTAGACCGGGCGTGCGACGCGGTCGCGCAGCACGGCGACGGCGATCGCGATGTCCTGGGCCGCGAACGGCGCGAAGGCCATGAAGAACATGATCCAGCCGAGGTCGACGAGCGTCTGGGTGATCTCGGGATCGCGCGTCGGGCGATAGGCCGCGACGCACAGGATGATCATCGGGACGATCGTGATCACCCACGTGAACAGGCCGCCGGCGAACTGCAGGAAGCTCATCGCCGGCGAGCGTCCCTCGATGCGGAACATCTGCAGCGTGATCGCGACCGTCAGCGGCATCAGCAGGCCGAGACCGACGGCCGCGCCGGCGAACCCGGCCAGCTTCAGCGTGCTGTCGTCCTGCATCCAGGCCGCGATCTGCGCGGCGGAGTGGTTGGGCGACTGCGGCGGCAGCACGCCGGTGCCGAACAGCGCGACGAGGACGAGCAGCGGGAACACGAACCCGCACATCGCGCACGCGAGTTGGACGTTCTTTCCAGGCATCATCGACCTCCGTCGCGCTGCACGCGCGTGTAGTCGCCGCTGAACGCCCGCGGTGTCGCGAGCAGATCGGGCTTGGGGTACAGGTTGCTGCCGCTGAGGTGGAGCAGGCGCGCCGCGCCGACGCCGACGAGCGCCTCGATCGCGCGCCGCTCGGTCTCCCCCACGAGTGTCAGCGCGGTCGGGTTGAGGACCGGCTGGATGCGGGCGAGGTTGCCGACGGCGTCTCGCGTCGCCGCGCCCGAGCCCAGGCCGGCGAAGAACGAGGCCGCGTCCTTGGAGTACGGCGCGAGGTGCGCGAGCGCCGGGCGCAGGTCGCGCAGCACGTTGTCGAGCGCTGGCACGAACGCCGCCGCGGGATCGCCCGCGCGGCGCAGGGCGGTGAGCAGCGCGCGCGTGGCCGGTGCAGCCGCCGAGAGCTGGCGCAGCGCGCCGAGCGTCGCCTGTGCGGTCCGTGGCAGCTCGTCGACGACGGGCGCCAGGCGCTGCAGGGCGGCGGTGAGGTCGTCGAGCACCGGCCCCGCGCGACCGCCGACGCGGGCGAGACGCGACGCCGTCGCGCGCACCTGCGTCAGCGCGGGCGGCAGCTCGCGCAGCCCGGCGCGCAGCGCGTCGTCCTCGGCGGCGACCAGCGTCGCCGAGCGCCGCGCGGCGCCGACGAGCTGGGCGATCAGCTCGCGCCGCTCTCCGATCGCTCCGAAGACGACGCCGAGGTCGGCGACGAGTCCGCGCAGGGCGTCGCGCTCGGCATCGATCGCCGGCGCGACGCGCTTGCCGCCGTCGAGGAGGTCGGCGATGCCGCTCACCGCCGTGCCGACGCCGCGGCTGGAGCGCAAGCCGGGCCCGGCGCCCGAGAGCAGCCGCTTCAGCCGCGCGCGCCGCTGCGGGCTGAACGTCGAGAGGATGTCGTCGAGCTGCGTGGCCGGCCTGGCACGCGCGATCGGCAGCGCACCGCCGTCGCGCAGCGGCGCGCCGCCGCCGGGCTCGAGGTCGATGTAGTTCTCACCGACGAGCGTCTTTGCGCGCACCTGCACGCGCGCGTCGCTGCGGACCGGCCAGTGGTCGTCGTCGACGGCAAGCTCGAGCACCGCGGTCGCCCCGCGGTTGGAGATCTGCTGCACCGAGCCGATCCGCACGCCCGCCGTGCGCACGTCGGCGTTGCGCGAGAGCTGCAGCGCCGTCGGGACGACCGCGGTCAGCCGGTGGCGCTTGCCGACCTCGACGCCGCCGGCGAGGTTGAAGAGCACCAGGAAGATCGCGGCGGCCAGCCCGACGAAGGCGGCGAGCGCGAGCATGCGCAACGGGAAGTTCAGGCGCGACCCGATCACGGCGCCGGCCTCCCATCCGCGCAGCCCTTGACCGGCACGAGGTTGGAGATCTCGCCGTTCGTCGCGTCGGCGACGGTGTCGACCAGCAGCCCGCGCGGCGAGGACGTGCGGTTGCTCGCGTTGCCGAACTTGAACACCGACATCGTCCAGGCGAAGAACTTCTGGACCTCGGTCTCACAGCGCGACACCGACGCGGTGATGCGGTCCAGTCGCGGCGCCTGCGGCTCGAGCGCCGCGAACGCGCTCGCCAGGTCGGCGGCGGCCGGGCGCAGGTCGCGTGCGAGCGGCTGCAGCGCAGAGACCGCCGGGCGCGCAGCGCGCAGCGCCGGGTCGAGGCTGGCCGACAGCGAGCGCAGCGCGTCCAGGCCGGCGGGCAGGCGCCGCGCCGCCGGGCGCAGCGCTGCGAGCGCCGGACGGGTCTGACGCAACGTGCCCTGCAGGCGGCCGAGCGAGTCGCGCAGCTGCGCCAGCGAGGGCGGCAGCTCGCGCAGCGTGCGGTCGATGTCGGCGCGGCGGTCGCCGAGCGTCTGGAACGTCGCGCCGGCAGCGCCGACGAGCCGCGTCAGCGCGCGGTCGCGCCGCGCGAGCTCGTCGCTGATGAGCCCGACGCGGTTGACGAGCCGGCGCGTCGCGGCGTCGCGCCGCGCGATCACCGAGGCGAGGCGATCGGCCGAGCGCATGAACGGCACGAGCGCGGCGAACGCCGAGCGCAGCTGCGCGCCGCGGTCGGGCAAGCCGACGGTGAGCTCGCCGAGCGCCTGGCGCAGCCGGTCGGCGACGCTCGTCGAGAAGACGTTCAGCACCTCGGCGACGTCAACGGTCGTGCGCGTGCGTCCGGCGTCGAGCACCGTGTCGTCAGCGGCCCTGCCGGCGCGCGGCGTACCGGCGCTCGTGATGTCGAGGTACATGTCGTTGAGCGCCGTCTGCGGGCGCAGCCGCAGCGTCGCGTCGCGATACACCGGTCGCGCCTCGTCCTCGGCGATCTCGGCGGTCAGCACCGCGCGATCGCCGTCGAGCTGCACGTCGGTGACGCGGCCGACGACGACGCCGGCCCAGCGCACCTCGTTCTTGCCGGGCAGCACGCTCTTGGCGTTGTCGACGGCGACGCGCAGTCGCTGCTTGCCCTCCAGCGGCGACCCGCCGCTGATCTGCCCGACGAGGATCACGACGCTGGCGAGCGCGGCTGCGACGCCGATCGCGATCACGACGAGCGAGCCGCGGGCGCGGCGCAGCTGCATGCGGGTGCGCGAGCGGCTCATCGCCGCCCCTTGCCGACGCCGGCCAGGAGCGTGCCGAGCGCGCGGTTGACGCCGTCGCAGCGCAGCTTCTGCGCCGCCGACGGATCGGTGATGAACGTCGCGCAGGGCAGGAACGTCTGCGAGCCCTCACCCGGCTGGATCGGGAAGTTCACGAGATGGCCGATCTCGGAGTACAGGCCGCCGGCGGCGCCGAGCGTCGCGATGCCGGGCCCGATCAGCTGATAGACGGGCACGCCGAGGTCGTCGTCCGTGCGCTCCAGGTACGGCACGAGGTCGTCCGCCGTCCGGCGGATCGTCGGGTCGAGCCCGTCGAGCAGCCGATCACCGATGCTCGCCGCGGTCGTCAGCTGCGCCACCGCAGGACGCAGCCGGCGAACGAGCGGACGTGCGGCGCCGAGCAGCGAACGCAGGCCCACGATCGTCGGCGTCGTGCGCGCCAGTACCGGGCCGAGGCGCCGCGCGCCGGGGCGCAGCTCGCGCACGAGCGCGTCGAGCTGCGGCAGCGTCGCGTCCAGGTCGCCGATCGTGGCGACCGTCGTGCGCAGCGCCGCCGGCGCGAGCCGGAACGTCGCGCGCAGCTGGGCGTCGCGATCGGCGGTCGTCCGGAACGTCTGCGCCGCGCCGGTGACGAACGCGCCGAGCGTGGCGTGGGCCGCTTCGGTCGCCGCGGTCACGCGCGCGCTGCTGCGCACCAGCCGGCGCAGGTCGCCGTCGCGCTCGCCGCGCAGCGCGCGCGTCGCGGGCGCCAGGCTGCGCAGCCGCGGTGCGAGACCGTCGATGACGCGGCCGGCCGCCGGGCCCTCGAGCGCCTTGGGCAGCTCGCGGAGCACTGCGCGCATACCGTCACCCCCGTCCTCTTGGAACACGCGGGTCACGTCCTCGAGCTCGGCCTGGATGCGCGTGCGGCGGATCGGCCCCTGCAGCGCGCTCGGCGCCGAGCCCGGGTCCAGCGCAAGCTCCATGCGCCCGCCGAGGACCGTGCGCCAGCGCAGCGCGGCGGTCGCGTCGCTGCGCAGGTGGACGTGGTCGTCGGTCAGGCGCAGGCGCACGACCGAGACGCGGCGCGCGTCGTCGTAGCGGACGGAGTCGACCGTGCCGACGTTGACGCCGCGCACACGCACGGGCGTATCGCCGTTGACCTGGCGGGCCGTCGGGAATTCCGCGGTGACCAGGCGCCCGTTGTCGCCGACGAACGGCAGCTCCTTCGTCAGCGCGAACAGGAACGCGCCGACGAGCACGACGACGACGGCGATCCCGGCGAACAGCGGATCGCGGCGCGTGTCGTGGCGGGGGCCCGCGCGCGTCATCGCGGCAGCGGCTCCTCGCAGGGGTCGATGTCGCCGTCGACGACCACGCCACCCTGCGGCGTCGGGAGGCCGGGCACACCTACGGCCGGGAGCGTGGCCCGCAGGATCGCCAGCGGACCGAGGCGACCGACCTGACCGGCAGGTGCATAGCCGAGGAAGCTGCGCCAGTTGTGGCCGAACCGCGCGATGTCGCAGCCGTAGCGCCCGAGCGTGGCGGCCGGGCGCTGGGCAAGCAGCAGCGACACCCGCAGCCGCGGCAGCGCCGGGTCGAGCGCGCGCGTCAGCCGCAGGGTCGGTGAGACGGCGGCGCGCGCGGTGCGCACGACGGCGGTCGCCCGGCGCAGCGGCGCGCGGCCGTCGACCAGCAACTGCGTCGTCGCGCGCAGGCCGCGCGGCGCGTTGCGCGTGAAGCGCGTGGCCTGCACGGCGAAGCGCTCGGCGCGCGCGAGCAGCGGGTCGGCCTGCGCGAGCGCGGCGCGCGTGTCGTCGAGCGCGCCGGGACCGTCGGCCAGCAGGCGGTCGACGCTGCGCCGCTCGTCGGCGAACGGGGCGATGGCGCGGGCGGCCGGCGCGAAGCTCTGCGCGAGCTCATCTCGAACCGGGTTCAACGCGCCGGCCAGCAGTTGCGCGCCGCCGACGAGCGCGGGCAACTTCCCGTCGGCGATCGTCGGCCGCACGGCACGTGAGAACCGGCGCAGGCCCGCTGCGAGGTCCTCGAGGCCGGCGTTGAGCTGCGCGCCGCGCCCGGCCAGGCCGCCGCCGAGGCCACGGACGACGGTTCCGAGGTCGTCGCGGCGGCGACGGTCCAGCGCCTGCAGCAACTCCGACAGCGACGCCGCCATCGCCGAGCGCCGCGGCGCGACGACCGCCCCGTCGGACAGCGTGCGCGTGCTCGCGCCGGGGTGCACGTCGACGTACTTGGCGCCGAGCAGGCCCTGGGCGCGGACGGTGAACGTCGTGTCGGCCGGCAGCGGTCCGGCGTCGTCACGCAGCTGGAGCTTCAGGGTGGCGACGCCGCGCTCGAGCTTGCCCTCGCGCGTCTGGCCGACGTAGCGTCCGGCGACGCGCACGTCCGATCCGCGCGGCGGCAGCACCGGCGCGCCGCCGGCGTCGGCGAACTGGACGCTGATGCGGTAGTAGGACCTGCCGGGGACGCCGTCCTGCGCGCGCATCGCGACGAACAACACGAGCAGCGCCACGGCCACCCCGCCGAGTCCCACCAGCAGCAGGATCGGGTTGCGGGTCGGGTCCTGGCCGCGACGACTCCTCATGGCTTGAGCAGGAGGTCGAGGAGCGGCTTGAGACTGTCCTTCACCTGCTGCACGGGCTTGCTGACGACCGCCGGCAGTCGTGGCGCCGCAGCAGCCGGCGGCGGCGACGGGCGCAGCGCGGTCGCCGGCGGCGGCGCGGGGCGGCGGCGCCCGCCGCGGCCGTCGGTGCGGACGGTCTTCGCCAGCGCGCGCAGGATGTCCGGCGTCAAGCTCAGCGAGACGCGGAAGACGTGCGACGTCGCATCACGCGTCTGGATCGCGAGCGCCCAGTTCTGCATCACGCCGAGCAGGTCGGCCACCGACGTGTCGAGCGTGCGTGTCAGCGGCTCGGCATCGGTCGCCAGCGTGCGCAGCTCACCTGCCGCGGGGCGCAGGCGCCGCACGACGGGCGCACCGCCGCGGCCGAGGCGTGCGAGCGCCGGCGACGACCGCGTCAGCTCGTCCAGGACGGGCGCCGCGGCGGCGTCGAACCCCGGCAGCGCACGCAGCGCCTGATCCAGCGCGGGCGCCGACGCGCGCAGCCCGCGCGCGGCGGGACGCAGCGCGCTGCCCGCGCGGTCCAGCCGCCGCAGCGAGGCACGCAGCCGGCGCAGGGCCGGATGCCCTGCGCGCAGCAGCCGCGCGAGCTCGGTACGTCGGGCTGCGGGAACCGCGAGCGCGTCGCCGCCGGCCTCGACGAGCACACCGAGCGAGCGCCGCTCACCGGCAACGCTGACGGCCACGCGGTCGGCCTCGCCGAGCAGGCGCTCGAGCACGCGCGTGTCGGCGGCGACCTGCGCGAAGAGCTCGCCGGCGTCCTCGACGGTGCCCGGCATCAGCTTCAGCGCGGCGGAGAGGTCGCGCCCGCGGTGGTCAAGACTCACCCCGAGCTCGCCGATCAGCACGCCCAGGCGCCCGCGCGTCGTCGAGTCGAGCACGTCGAGCACGTCGTCGATCTCGACAGGCGTCGAGGTGCGCGCCAGCGGGATCGTCTTGGTCGGCCGCGCGCGATCGCCGACGGTGAGGTCGACGAACTTCTCACCCAGGAGGTTGGCCGGGCGGATCGCCGCGCGCGCACCGGCGCCGGCCGCCACGTCGCGGTCGAGCCGCAGCTCGACTGCCGCCGTGTCGCGCCCCGTCACCCGCAGCTTGCGCACGGACCCGACATCGGCGCCGTTGACGCGTACCAGCGAGCCTGCGCGCAGGCCCGCGGCGTTGGCGAACTCGGCGCGGACGATGCGGTCGTCGGCGCCGCCGCAGCCCGCGAGCATCACGACGGCGGCGAGGGTGGCCAGCGCGACCCTCATCCCCGCGCCTCCGGGTCCTTGGTGGCGTCGATGCCCGCCGCGCCGGCGCCGCACTCGGGCCGCAGCCACGGCTGGTCGACGCCAAAGCCCGGCGGCCGCGCGAGCCCGTAGCGCAGCTGCGGGAAGAGCGCCATCGTCGCGGCGCTGTTCAGCGGCGTGCCGTTGGGGATCGGCAGCGCCTGGCCGTTGAGTTGTGCGATGCGCCCGATCGAGTCGCGCATCGTCGGGAACGACGCCCAGGTCGAGAGGAATCCTGCGATCTCCGGGCTGTAGGCGCGCAGGCAGGCGGTCATCGGCTCCAGGCGCTCGAGTGCCGGGCGCAGCCGCGTGACCTGCGCACTCGCGGCGCGCAGGAAGCTCGCGATGCCTGGCCCGCCGCGCCGCAGCGTGCGCAGCGTCGCGTTCAGCTCCGGCGCGACGGCGCGCAACGTGGTGAGCGCGTCGCGCAACGGCGGTGCGAGCGTCCGCAGTCGCCGCGCACCCGGCGCGATGTCAGCGACGAGCGCGTCGACGCCGACGAGCGAGCGGCTGGTGCGGGCCAGCGTCGTGCGCGCGGCACGCAACGCGCCAGGCAGCTCGCGCACCGTCGCGCGGACGTCTCGGCCGCCGGCGGCCACGGCGGTGAGCGTCTGCGCCGTCGCACCGACGAGCTCGCGCAGGTCGCCGTCGCGGCGCGCGAGGGCGTCAGCGGTACCGGCAGTCGTGCGCAGCAAGGTGCGCAGCCGCGCAGGGTCGGCGGACACCTCACTCAGGAACGCTCCACCCTCGTGCAGCGCGCGACCCGCGACCGGCAGCCCTTCGCGCAGCGCGCCGCCGCGCGGGCCGAACGTCGCCGCGCCGCGATCGACGAGCGCGCCCATGCCGGCGCGCGTGCGCGTGTCAAACGTGTTGAAGAGCTCGTCGAACTCCAGCGGCGATGTCGCGTCGCGCGCGGGAAGCCGGGCACCGTCGCCAAGCGGACGGCCCGTCCCGGACCCCGGCACCAGCTCGACGTAGCGGTTCGCATAGGAGACGTTGCCGCCCAGCCGGATCTGGGCGTGCGTCCCCGCGTGCAGCGGCCAGACCGCGTCGTCGTCGATGCCGAGGCGCAGCTCGGCGCGCTCTCCGCGCAGCTCGATGCCGCGGACGGTGCCGACCTTCACGCCGCCCGCGCGCACCTCGGCGCCCTTGACCATGTTGACGGCGCTCGGGAACGCTGCGCGCAGCTCACGGCCGCCGCCGTCAGAGCGCGCGATCAGCACGACTACGAGCAGCGCCCCGGCGAGCGCCCCGATGGCGGCCGCGCGCCTCATCCGCCGATCGGGATCTGGGCGCTCGAGCCCCAGAAGAGGATCGTCAGGATGCCCCCGACGACGTGGATCATCACGAGGTTGACGACCATCGAGCGGGCCGTCGCGTTGCCCACCTCGACCGGCCCACCCCGCACGGTGTAGCCGTAGTAGAGGCCGACGAGGATCACGGTCGTGCCGATCGCCATCGCCTTGACGAGCGACAGCAGGTCGTCGGCGATCGAGTGCGCCGGCCCGAAGTGGGCGCTGTGCCAGGCGCCGTAGGAGACCTCGCCGACCTGCTGGGTGACGACGAGCCCGGAGCCCAGCGTGCCGAACGCGACCGCCATCACGTAGATCAGTGGCAGTGCGATGAAGGCGCCGAGCAGGCGGGTCGCGACGACGAACCGCAGGCTGTCGGTGCCCATCACCTCCATCGCGTCGATCTCGTCGGCGATCCGCATCGACCCGATCTCGGCGACCATCCCGCAGGCGACCTTCGCCGCGAGCATGTAGCCGAACATCAGCGGGAACGCCTCGCGCACGTCGCACAGCAGCGTGAACAGGCCGACCGCTCCGCTGGCGCCGAACGCCTTGGAGAAGTACGAGGAGAAGAGGCCGCACTCGGCGCCGATGACGAACTCCAGCCCGATGACGATCAGCGCGGAGCCGGCGAGCAGGATCCCGGCCTGGCGCGCGCTCTCTCCGAGGTAGGGGCCCACGCCGCGCAGCGCGAGGATCGCGCGGCCCGCAAAGCGCCCGAGCTCTCCGACCTCTCGCAGCCCGGCGAGGATCGCGGACATCAGCGCAGCCCCTGGAGCTCGGGGAAGAGGGCGAGCACGAGCGACGTGATCGCGTAGTTGGCGATCCACAGCGCCGCGAAGGAGATGACGACCGCCTGGTTGACCGCGCGTCCCACGCCCTGTGGCCCGCCCGACGCGTTCAGGCCCTTGTAGCAGCAGACGATCGCGATGATCACCCCGAAGATCGCGGTCTTGACGAGGCTCGCGAGGATCTCGACGGAGGCGAAGTTCGCCTTGAACGTCGCGGCGAACGCGCCGAGCGTCGTGTCGTAGAGCAGCAGGACGGCGGCCGCCCCCGAGAGCAGGCACGACGCGACGGCGATGAGCAGCAACAGCGGCGTCGCGATCGTCAGCGCCAGCGCCCACGGCACGACCAGGCGCGTCGGCTTGACGCCAAGCACCTGCAGCGCGTCGAGCTCCTCGCGGACCTTGCGCGCGCCGAGGTCGGCGCAGACCGCCGTGCCCGCGACTCCGGCCACGACCATCGCGGTGACCCAGGTGGCGATCTCGCGGACGGCCGCGGTCACGTAGACGCCGCCCGTGCGGTCGGGCGAGCCGACAGCATCGAGCACGACGCCCGCCTCCACGCCGAGCGCGCCGAAGCCCAGCACGAACACCGAGATCGCAAGCGGCAGCGTGCAGCGGCGCACGACGATCCAGGTGGCCTCGCCGATGTCACGGACGAAGACGAGCGGCCCACGGACGAAGTCGCGCAACGAGACGCCGGCGAGCACCAGCATCCCGCCGATCTCGGCCAGCGCGCGGCGCGCCGGCGCCGGCACGCCCGCCACGACCATTCCGCTCCTCGCCGCCATCAAGACCCTTTCCGTCATCCCGTCTGGACAGTCTGTCCGGACCGTAGCAGGAATTTCTGACGCATGTCAAAATCCAGCCGTGGCCATCGAGATCACCCCGGGGAAGAGCGCGCGCGGGCAGCGCCGGCGCGCCGACCTGCTCGACGCGCTCGAGCAACTGCTCGAGGACACGCCGCTCGCCGCCATCCAGATCGACGACATCGCGCGCCGCGCAGGCATCACGCGATCGGGCTTCTACTTCTACTTCCCGACGAAGGCCGCGGCGGTCGCCGCGCTCGTGGACGACGTCCTGCAGGGCATGCTCAGCGTGTCCGCCGAGTGGTTCGAGCGTGAGGACGCAGACCACGAGGGCCGCGTGCGCGCCGGTGTCACCGCAGTCGCCGGCTACTGGCGCGAGCACGCGCCGCTGATCACGGCGATGTTCGACGCCGCCGCGACCGATCCCGAGGTCGCGACGATCTGGGATTCGCTGCTTGCACGGCTGAAGCAGAGCGTGGCCGCACGGATGGAGCGCGATCGCGAGCTGGGCCTCAGCGGCCAGACACTGGCGACCGCTCCGCTTGCTGCAGTGCTCATCGACATGACCGCGTACGCGATGGAGCGCGATGCGCGCGGCGGACCGACCGCGGGCGTCGTCGAATCGCTCGTTCACGTCTGGGATCGCGCGATGTACTGATTCGCACATGTTGTCCGGAGAGGCTGTACGATCCAGGCATGAGCACCACCGCTCCCCGCGTGTCGGTCTTCACCGACGAGCATCAGGCGCTGCGCGAGTCGATCCGTGCGTTCGTCGACCGCGAGGTCGTCCCGCACGTCCAGGAGTGGGAGGAGACGACGTTCCCCAACGCGATCGTCAAGCGGATGGGCGACCTCGGCTTCCTCGGGTTGTCGATGCCCGAGGAGTACGGCGGCCAGGGCGGGGACTACTTCGCCAGCATCGTGCTGGCCGAGGAGATCGCGCGCTCGGGAAGCGGCGGTTTTCTCATGGGCCTCTCGGTCCACACCGACATGACGATGCCCTCGATCCTCGAGTTCGGGACCGACGAGCAGAAGCAGACCTGGCTCACGCGCGGCATCGCGGGCGACAGCGTCTTCGCACTGGGCATCACCGAGCCCGACGCGGGCTCCGACGTCGCCGGGATCAAGACGCGCGCGGTCCGCGATGGCGAGGAGTGGGTGATCAACGGCTCCAAGACGTACATCACCAACGGCCACCGCGCCGACATGATCGTGCTCGTCGCCAAGACCGACCCCGAAGCCGGCTACGACGGCTTCTCGATGTTCCTCGTGCCGATGGACGCGCCCGGCGTGATCCGCGAGTCCAAGCTCGAGAAGATGGGCATGCACGCCTCGGACACGGCGCTGCTGGCGTTCCAGGACGTCCGCCTCCCGGCCGACGCGCTGCTCGGCGAGGCCGGCCGCGGCTTCTACCAGATCATGTGGGAGCTGCAGGCCGAGCGCAGCATCGCCGCCGCCGGTTGCCTGGCCTACGCCCAGTACGCGTTCGACACGACGCTCGAGTACGCCCTGGAGCGCAAGACGTTCGGCAAGCCGCTTGGCACCCACCAGGCGATCCGCCACAAGTTCGCGCAGATGGCGACCGAGCTGGAGGCGACGCGCCGGCTGATCTACGCGACCGCGCAGGACTACGCGGCCGGCGCCTACAACGTGCGCGAGATCTCGATGGCCAAGCTCAAGGCCACCCAGGTCGCCTGGGAGGTCGCCGACCAGTGCGTGCAGATCCATGGCGGCGCCGGCTACATGCGCGAGTACCCCGTCGAGCGCGTGATGCGCGACCTGCGCCTCTACCGGATCGGCGCGGGCGCCGACGAGATCATGCTCGACGTGATCGGGAAGTCCTACGGCCTATGACCTCGGTCACCCGCAGCCGCAACGCCAGCCGCCGCGCCGACCGTCGCGACGTGATCCGCGGACAGCTGCTCGCGGCCGTCGAGGAGCTGCTCGCCGAGGAGCGCTACACCGAGGTCAGCGTCGAGCGCATCGTCGGCGTCGCCGGCATCTCGCGCTCCACGTTCTACGTCTACTTCGAGGACAAGGGCGACCTGCTGCGCGTCCTCACCGAGGACGTCGTCGGCGAGCTGATCGAGGCCGCCCGCGCGTGGTGGGACCTGCCTCCGAGCGCGTCCAAGCCCGCGGTCCGCAGCGCGCTGAGCGGCCTCGTCGACGTCTATCGCCGCCACGAGCTGCTGATGGCCGCCGTCGTCGAGACGACGACCTACGACGACCGCGTGCGCGAGCAGTTCGCCGCGATGATGCGCACAGCCGCGGACGGCGTCGCGGCGCACATCCGCACCGGCCAGAAGGACGGCTTCGTGCACCCCGACCTCGACGCCGGGCGCGTCGCGGCCTGGCTGACCTGGATGACCGAGCGCGGGCTGCTGACGCTCGTCGCCGGCAGCGACGCCGCCGCCGGCACGCGGCTGCTCGACGCGCTGACCGAGATCGTCTGGAACACGCTCTACGAGGGGATGCGCTGATGCCGTCGGTCACCCGCAAGTCCCAGGGCGGGCGCGACCGCCGGCGCGAGGAGATCTCCGGCCGCCTGTGGCGCGCCGCGTCGGCGCTGCTCGGCGAGGGCGAGAACTACGCGGAGATCAGCGTCGAGCGCCTCGTCCAGGAGGCGCAGATCTCGCGCTCGACGTTCTACGTCTACTTCGAGGACAAGGGCGACCTGCTGCGCGCGTGGTTCACGCAGATCATCGACGAGCTCCAGGGCGCCGCGGCCGGCTGGTGGCAGCTCGAAGGCGACATCCGCCGCGAGGACCTGCACGCGGCGCTGAAGAAGATCGTCGACGCCTACCGCCCGCACACACCGCTGATGGCGACGGTCTATGACGCCGCGTCCTACGACAGCGCGGTGCGCGCCGAGGTCACGGCGATGATGGACGGCAACACCGCCGGGCTGCGCAAGCACATCCGCCGCGGCCAGAGCGAGGGCTGGATCGCGCCGAACCTCCCCGCCGGGGAGTCCGCGAGCTGGCTGACGTGGATGGCCGAGCGCGGCTTTCACGTGATGCTGCGCAGCGCCGACGACGCCGAGGCCGCGGCGCTGGTCGACGCCTACACCGACGTGATCTGGAACGCGCTGTACGCGTTCGCGCCGTCGCGCGCGCAGCCCGCGCGTCGCGCCGCCTGAGCCGCGCCACGCTCGCCACGCATTCAGCGATGATCACGGGGCGCCCAGGCGCGCCGGCATGATCGCCTTCACCACCGACCTTCGCGCCCGCCTCCAAGAGCGGCTGGCGGCGCACGACCACCGCGAGCACGCACTCCAGGGGCGCCGCCATGCCGCGGTGGCGATGGTGCTCGTCGACAGTCACGCCGAGCGCCACGACGGCGACCCGGTGCTGGCGCAGGACATCGACATGTCGGTCGTCCCGGGTGACCTGACGCCCGAGGAGCGCCGGCTGCTGGACGGCCGTATGGTCGGCGTCGCCGGCGGGGCGGCGTTCCTGCTGTGCCGACGAGCATCGCGGTTGCGGACACACGCGGGCCAGTGGGCGCTTCCCGGCGGGCGGATCGACGAAGGCGAGACGCCGCTGGACGCCGCCCTCCGCGAGCTCGACGAGGAGCTCGGCGTGCGGCTGAGCGCCGACAGCGTCGTCGGCCGGCTTGACGACTACCCCACGCGCTCGGGATATGTGATCACGCCGGTTGTCCTGTGGGGCGGCGCCGATCCCCGCCTGCGCCCGGCTCCGGATGAGGTGCTGGCCGTCTACCGGATCGGCCTCCACGCCTTGCGAGACTGCGAGCCGCGATTCATCTCGATCGAGGAGAGCGAACGCCCGGTCCTCCAGCTGCCGCTCGGGAACGACCTCATCCACGCCCCGACCGCAGCCGTCCTCTACCAGCTGCGCCAGGTGGGGCTGCTCGGACGGGCCGGCGAGCGCGTCGACCACCTCGAGCAGCCCGTCTTCGCCTGGCGCTGACTCCGCGGTGAGTCAGCCGGCGGTGAAGCGCGGCTTGCGCTTCTGCGCGAACGCGCTCACGCCCTCGCGGGCGTCGGCGGTCTCGCCGGACGCGGTGATCGCCGCCAGCTCCGCGGTGAGCTGTTCGCGCACGCTGGCGCCCCAGCTCTCGCGCAGCAGCCGCCGCATGCCGGCGAGTGCCAGCGTCGGGCCGGCGGCGAAGCGCTGCGCGACGCGGCGCGCCTCGGCCTCGATCTCGACGGCCGGCAACACGCGGGTGACGAGCCCCCAGTCCAGCGCCTCGTTCGCGTCGAGCACGCGCCCCTCCAGCGCGAGCTCCTGCGCGCGGCGCATCCCGACGAGACGCGGCAGGTAGTAGGACCAGCCGCCGTCGCCGGTCAGCGCGAGACGCGCAAAGCCGGTCGCGACCTTGAGGTCGTCGCCGGCGATGACGACGTCTGCGGCGTAGAGCAGGCCGATGCCGCCGCCGGCGGTCGCGCCCTGGACGGCGCAGACGACGGGGACCGGCGCCTCGGCCAGGTCTGCGAGCGTCTGGTGAAACGGCTCGACCATCTCGTGCAGCGCGTCGGCGAGCCGGCCGGCGTTGGCGGAGAAGTGGTCGAGATCGCCGCCGACGGTGAAGGAGGGACCGTCGGCGAGGATCAGGATCGCGCGCGCCTCGACGGCGCCCCGCACGGCGGCCTGGAGGTCGGCGACCCATTGCGGATCGATCGCGTTGTGGCGCTCGGGCGTGTCCAGGCGGATCGTCGCGACGTCGCCCTCGATGTCCAGCGCGACCGTGCTCACGCCGTCCACCGCGCGGTGTCGGTGAGCTGGCGCAGCGCGACGAGGCGATCGTCACGTGCGCTCCAGAGGTGGTCGAACGCCGCCGCGACGACGTGGCCGGTGTCCCGCTCGCGCCCGCGGTAGGTGCCGCACACCAGCAGGCGGCCATCCTCGCAGGCGATCCACTCCTCGGGCTCCGGCCGCACCGAGTAGCGCGCACCGAGCGCCCACCAGAACGCGATCATCGCCTCGGCGCCGCGGATCGAGCCGCCGATGCCGCCGGGCATCCCGGCCGCCGCCTCGGCCTCGAACTGCGGCGCGAGCAGCGCGAGCAGCGCGTCGCGGTCGCCCGTGCCCAGCGCCGCGTAGACACGCTCGACGAGCGGTCGGATCATCCGGCGCTGACCCCCATGCCGCCGGACACGCCGACGACCTCGGCGGTGACGAACGACGACTCCTCCGACGCGAGGAAGGACACGGCGGCAGCGACCTCCTCGGGCCTGCCGAGACGGCGCAGCAAGGTGCCGGCCTTCATCGCCTCGATCATCTTCTCCCCGGTCTCGCCGAAGCGCAGGTTGGCCTCCAGCAACGGCGTCTCGACCGGGCCGACGGCGACGGCGTTCGCGGTGACGTTGTAGCGCGCGCCCTCGCGGGCGATCGACTTCGTGAACGCGTTGATCGCACCCTTCGTCGCGGCGTAGACGGCGTTGCCGTTGGAGCCGATGCGCCCCGCCTCCGAGGAGATGTTGATGACACGGCCGTACTTCGCCTCATACATGCCGGGAAGCGCGGCGTGCGTGGTTGCGAAGGTTCCCTCGAGGTTGACCGCCAGCAGCCGCCGCCAGCGCTCGGGCGTCGTGTCGACGAACCAGCCGAAGTCGTCGAAGCCCGCGTTGTTGACGAGCACGGCGAGCGTGCCGAGATCACGCACTGCGGCGCTCGTCGCCTCGATGTCGGCGATGTCGAGCACGAGACCGGTGCCGCCGATCTCGGCCGCGACGGCCGCGACCTCGTCGGCGTTGCGTGCGCAGATCACGACATCGAAGCCGTCGTCCGCCAGGCGCGTGGCGATCGCGCGACCGATGCCCTTCGTCGCACCGGTCACGAGCGCGCGGCTCATCGCCCGCCGCCGTAGTTCGGCTTGCGCTTCTCGATCACGGCGGCAAGCCCTTCGAGCGCGTCGGGCGTGCCCGACAACTCAGAGACCGTGCGCGCCTCGTCGGGCAGGCACTCCTGCACGCCGCGGCCGAGGCCGTCCCACAGCAGGCGCTTGGCCTCCCCGAGCGCGCGCGTGGGCCCGGCGGCGAGCTTCGCCGCCAGCGCATCCCCCTCGGCCGTGAGCGCGTCGTCGGCGACGACGCGCGTGACGAGCCCCCACTCCAGCGCCTGATCGGCCGCCAGCACCTTGTCGGTCAGCACGAGCTCGAGGGCGCGGCGGTGCCCGACGATCCGCGACAGCGTCACGCTCGCGCCGCCGTCGGGCGCCATGCCGACGCGCGTCGCGGCGGACATGAACTTCGCCGACTCGCCGCACAGCACGATGTCCGACGCGCAGACGAGCCCGAGCCCGCCGCCGCCGGCGGCAAAGCCCTGGACGAGCGCGATCACGGGCGCCCGCAGCTGGATCAGCGCGGACACGGCGATCTGCAGCCAGGCGGTCGCCTCGCGCAGGTAGTCGGGCAGCGCGTCGCCCTTCGACGCGAAGTCGCGGACGTCGCCGCCGCCACAGAAGTTCTGGCCCTCGCCGGTCAGCAGCACCGCGCACACGCGGGGGTCGCCATGGCACTGCAGGATCGCGTCGTGCAGTGCGCGCAGCGACGCGACCGTCAGCCCGTTGGATGCCTCCGGGCGGTTCAGGCGCAGCCGCGCCACGCCGGCGTCGTCGACGTCGAGCAGGACGTCGGGGCTCATCGGCCGCTTCCCAGGTGTTCCATGACCGTCTCCAGTTCGATGTCGATGCCGTCGCTGAGCGGCAGCTCCAGGCCGGCGCGGACCGCCGCCTTCGTCCGTCGCACCGCGGCCGGGTCCTTGTCGGCGAGCCGCCGCGCCATCGCGTCCACGGCGGGCCGGAACTCGGCCTCCGGCAACGCGCGATAGGCAAGCCCCCAGTCGGCGGCCTCGCGGCCGCTGATGCGGTCGCCACTGAGGATCAGGCCCAGCGCCCGCTGGCGCCCGACGAGGCGCGGCAGGCGCTGGGTGCTGCCGCCGCCCGGGACCATCGCGATGTTCGAGTGGTTGTCGCCGATGCGCGCATCCTCGCGGACGAGCGCGAAGTCGCTGGCGAGCATCAGCTCGAAGCCGCCCGCCATCGCGTTGCCCTCGACGGCCGCGATCACCGGGACCGCGAGCTCGCCGATCAGCGCGCAGGCGGCGTGAAAGGTCTCGAACAGCTCGCGCAACGCGGCCGCGTCCTCGCGGATCGCAGCGAGCACCTTGAAGTCCCCGCCGGCGCAGAAGTTGCCGCCCGCGCCGTCGATGACGATCACCCGCGCGCGCGACCCGAGGCCCGCCAGCGCGTCGCGCAGCGCCGCCGCGAGCTCGGTCGTGATCGCGTTCATCGCCTCGGGGCGGTTGAGCGTGATCCGGCCGACGCCATCGGCCTCGCTGACGAGCACGGTGCTCATGCGGGGATGCTCGCACCGCGGAAGTCCGGCGCGCGCTTCGCTTTGAAGGCCGCGACGCCCTCGGCGTAGTCGGCCGTCGTCGCGTGCTCCTGCTGCAGCGTCGCCTCGAACTCGAGCTGCGCGGCCAGCGCCGCGGTCCCGCCGGGGCCGTCGAGCACGCGCTTGATGTTGCCGAGCGCGACCGTCGGCCCGCGCGCCAGGCGTCCGGCGAGCTCGGCGACGGCGTCGGCCAGCTCGGCGTCGGGCACGACGCGGTTGACGACGCCCCACTCCAGCGCGGTCGCCGCGGGCAGGCGCTCGCCGAGCATCGTCAGCTCGGCGGCGCGCGCCGGTCCGACGCGCGCGGCGAGGTGATGCGCGGCGCCGGCGTCGGGGACGACGCCGAGCCGCACGAAGGCCTGCAGGAAGTACGCGGACTCGGCCGCGACGATCAGGTCGCAGGCCAGCGCCAGCGAGCAGCCCAGCCCGGCCGCGACGCCGTTGACTGCGGCGATCACGGGCTTGCGCATCTCGCGCACGGCGAGCACGACCGGGTTGTAGATCTCACGCAGGCGCGTGCTGAGGTCGGGATCACCGGCGGCGGTGAGCTCGCGCGGGTTCTTCACGTCGGCGCCGGCGCTGAACGCGCGGCCGGCGCCCGTGATCACCACCGCACGAGCCTGGGGATCGGCGGCCAGCTGCCCCAGCACGCCGAGCAGCTCACGCCCGAGCTCGGGCGTCCACGCGTTGAGCGCGTCGGGGCGGTTGAGCGTCACGGTCGCGACGCCGTCTGCACGCCCAACGAGGACGAGATCGTCGTGCATGACCGGAAGGATACGGTACAGTGCGTCCGGACACTATGTCCTGCAACATTCTCTCCTACGCCGCGTACGTCCCGCGCCACCGCCTGCAGCGCGCCGAGCTCGGCGCTGCGCTCGGCAGCGGCGGCGGATCGGGGGCGCGCGCGGTCGCGTCGTTCGACGAGGACACGACGACGATGGGCGTCGAGGCCGCACGCCGCGCCCTGCCCGACGGCACACACCCGGCGTCGATCTACTTCGCCACGACCGCCCCGGCCTACGCCGACAAGACCAACGCCACCGCGATCCACGCAGCGCTGGACCTCGGCCACGAAGGCTTTGCCGTCGACATGGCCGGATCGGCGCGATCGAGCGTCGGCGCGCTGCGCGCCGCGGCCGCCAGCGGCGGCCTCGCGGTGCTGTCGGACCTGCGCAGCGGGCGTCCCGGCAGCGCCGACGAGCGCGACGGTGGCGACGCGGCCGCGGCGTTCCTGTTCGGCGACGGCGACGGCGTCGCCGAGATCATCGGCGAGGCGTCGGCGACCGCCGAGTTCCTGGACCGCTGGCGCACACCCGGTGCGTCCTACAGCGCAGGCTGGGAGGAGCGCTTCGGCCTGGAGTCCTACCTGCCGCTGATCAAGGACGCCGGGACCCGCGCGCTGGCGGCCGCCGGGATCGACGGCGCCGACCACGTGATCGTCTCCTCCCCGCACAGCCGCGCCGCGAAGGCCGCGGCCAAGCTGTTCCCGGCCGCCAACGCCGAGCAGCCGCCGCCGATCGGCTACGCCGGCGCAGCGGACCCCGGCGTGCGGCTGGCCGCCGCGCTCGACGCCGCCAAGCCCGGTGCGACGATCCTGCTGATCGTCGCCGCGGACGGCGCCGACGCGACCGTCCTGCGTGCCGGCGACGGCCCGCGATCCGCACCGCTGGACGTCGGCGGCGGCCGCGACATCAGCTACGCGACCTACCTGACCTGGCGCGGCCTGCTCGAGCGCGAGCCCCCGCGCCGCCCCGCGCCCGACCGCCCCGCCGGCCCACCCAGCGCGCGCTCGGAGTCCTGGAAGTTCGCGTTCGTCGGCTCGGCCTGCGACGCCTGCGGGCAGGTCCACGTACCGCCGCGACGGGTCTGCGCCGGCTGTGGCGCAACCGATCAGATGACGCGCCGCGCGCTCGGCCGCCAGGCCGGCAGGGTCGCGACGTTCACCGTCGATCACCTCGCCTTCTCCCCCGCGCCGCCGATGATCGACGCCGTCGTCGACTTCGAGGGCGGCGGGCGCTACACGCTCGAGATCGCCGACGCCAAGCCCGACGAGATCGCGATCGGCACCGCGCTGGAGCTCACCTTCCGCCGGCTCTACACCGTCGACGGCGTCCACAACTACTTCTGGAAAGCGAGGCCGGCGCATGGCCAGTAACGGCATCCGTGACCGCGTCGCGATCGTCGGGATGGGCTGCACGGCCTTCGGCGAGCACTGGGAGCGCTCGGCCGACGACCTGCTCGTCGACGCCGTCGAGGAGTGCCTGCAGTCCACCCCCGCCGTCACGAAGGACGACATCGACGCCTACTGGCTGGGGACGATGAGCTCCGGGCAGTCCGGGCTCGTGCTGTCGCGCCCGCTGGGCATCGACTACAAGCCCGTCACGCGCGTGGAGAACTTCTGCGCCACCGGCTCCGAGGCATTTCGCAACGCCTGCTACGCCGTCGCCTCGGGCGCCTACGACGTCGTCATGGCCGTCGGCGTGGAGAAGCTCAAGGACTCCGGTTACTCCGGCCTCGTGCGCTCCAACGTCCCCGGCGACGGCACCGCGCCCGAGCAGACGCTGACCGCGCCCGCCGCGTTCTCCCTGCTCGACCCCGCCTACTGCGAGAAGTACGGCGTCGACAAGGACGCGATGCGCGACGCGATGACCCATGTCGCCTGGAAGAACCACGTCAACGGCGCCAGGAACCCGCGTGCGCAGTTCCAGAAGGAGGTGGCCAAGGAGAAGATCGCCGCCTCGCCCAAGGTCGCCGGGCGCCTCGGCGTCTTTGACTGCAGCGGTGTCTCCGACGGCGCCGCCTGCGCGCTGGTCGTCCGCGCCGAGGACGCCCACAAGTACACCGACACGCCGATCTACGTGAAGGCGCTGGCGATGACGGCCGGACCGGCCAGCGGGCCGATCGACCAGAGCTACGACTACACGACCTTCCACGAGGTCGTGCACTGCGCGCGCGACGCCTACGAGCAGGCCGGAGTGAGCGACCCGCGCACCGAGATCTCGATGGCCGAGGTGCACGACTGCTTCACCCCGACCGAGCTCGTGCTGATGGAGGACCTCGGGTTCTCCGAACGCGGCGAGGCCTGGCGCGACGCGCTCGCCGGCGACTTCGACCTCGGCGGGCGCCTGCCCGTCAACCCCGACGGCGGGCTGAAGTCCTTCGGTCACCCGGTCGGCGCGAGCGGCCTGCGGATGCTCTTCGAGTGCTGGGCGCAGTTTCGCGGCGAGGCCGGCGACCGCCAGCTCGCAGACCCCAAGCTCGGCCTGACGCACAACCTCGGCGGCCGCCCGGGGACATGCGTGTCGTTCATCTCGATCGTCGGCAAGGAGCTGGGTTGATGTCTGAAAGCAACGTCGATGTCCTCGTCATCGGCGGCGGGATGGGCGGCGTCTGCGCCGCCGCGCGGTTGGCCGTCGCCGGGCAGCGCGTGCTGCTGGTCGAGCGCGAGGCCCGCGTCGGCGGGCGCGCGTCGAGCTTCGAGAAGGACGGCTTCGTCATCAACACCGGCGCGATCGCGATCGAGAACGGCGGCATGATGGAGCAGACGTTCGCCGACGTCGGCGCGACGCTCGAGCTGCGCTACCCCGAGCCCGCCAACGTCTTCCGCGTCAAGGGCAAGACGATCAACCCCGCCAAGGGCGGCTGGGCGTTCCTGCTCGACCAGATCACCAAAAAGGGCGCGAAGGTCCTCACGCAGCTCGGCAGCGCGCGCAAGGGCGAGATGCCCGCCGAGCAGCTGACGCTCGCCGACTGGATCGGCGGCGCGACCTCCAACGAGACGGTCCACCGCCTGTTTCGCAACCTCTCGGCGGCGATCTTCGCCGTCAACGCCGACGAGATCCCCGCGAAGGCGTTCCTCACGTACTTCATGCAGAAGGGCGCGTTCCGCAACTTCGGGTTCCATCCGAACGGCACCGCCGCGGTCTGCGAGGCGCTGTCCGACGTCGTCGTCCGCGAGGGCGGCGAGGTCTGGACCGACGCGCAGGTGACCGCCCTGCACGTCGACGGCGACCGCGTCACCGGCGCGACCGTGCAGCGCGGCGGCGAGACCGTCGAGGTCGGCTGCGGCGCCGCGGTCTCCAACGTCGGCCCGGTCGCCACGATCGGCCTCGTCGGGGAGGACCGCCTGCCCGCGGAGTACGTCGCGCAGATCCGCGAGACCGCGCGATCGAGCGCGAACATCATCATCCACGTCGCGTCCGACGAACCGCTGCTCGACACACCGGGCCTGATCGTCTTCAGCTCCACCGAGCGCCTCTGCAACGCGGGCAACATGACCGCGACCTGCCCCGAGCTGGCGCCCGCGGGAAAGCACCTGACCGTCGTCTACGCCGTCCCGCGCCCCGCCGTCGGCGACTTCGACGAGGCCGCCGAGCTCGCGGCCTCGCTCGAGGAGCTCGAGCGCGAGCTGGGTGGGCGGGGTCCGATCGACGTCATCGACGTGCGCGTGATGCGCGGCGACTGGCCTGCCCAGCGCGCGCTGTCGGGCTATGAGATGCCGCGCGAGACGCCGCTGGACAACCTCTTCAACGTCGGCGACGGCGTGCGCGAGTACGGCGACGGCGGCACCCAGTCGTGCGCCGTCACCGCGAAGCTCGTAGCCGACGAGCTGCTCGGCGTGGCCGCGTAGTCTCCAGCCGGTCATCGACCTCGAGCACTTCCGCGCGCACGGCTACGTCCGCGTCGAGCAGGCCGTCGAGCAGCCGCTCGTCGACGCGCTGCTGTCAGCGATCGGGACCGTGACCGGCTCCTGTCCCTGGCCGCCGCTCTGGGGCCACCAGGCACAGTGGGACGTCCGCCAGCACCCTCGCGTGCACCGTGCCTTCGCCGCGCTGTACGGCCGCGACGACCTGATCGTCAGCCAGGACGGCGCCGGGATCAAGCCGCCGACGGCGGTCCGCGACGACCGCGCCGCGCAGGCGCTGCCGATCCACTGGGATCGCGACCCGCGCGGCGCGCAGCTCGCCGTGCAGGGCGTGCTCTACCTGACCGACGCCGGCGCCGAGCACGGGGCGTTCTGCGGTGTGCCCGGGCTGTTCGCCGACCTCGACGGCTGGCTCGCGCGCCACCCCGACGCCGGGACCGAGGACGTCGACCTCGAGGGCCACGAGCTCGTCCCCGTTCCCGGCCGCGCCGGCGACCTCGTGCTCTTCTCCGCCAAGCTGCCCCACGGCAACGGCGCCAACACGGCCGCCACGACGCGCATCGTCCAGTACGTCTCGATGTGGCCGCTCGGTGCACCCGACGCGAGCGCCGAGGAGAGCGCCGCGCTCTACCGCTCCGGCCGCGCGAGCCCGGCGTTTCGCCGTCGCCCCGGATGGGACGTGGTCCAGCCGTGGCCGCCCGCGACGCTGACGCCGCTGGGACGCCGCCTGGCCGGACTTGACGCCTGGACGACCGCGACGGCTAGCGTGTAGCCCATCGACGAGACGCCGCTGACCCTCACCGTGGGATGCAGCTTCGGCCTGGAGACCCCCCAGCCGGTCTCGGCGATCCTCCAGGTCGCGCCGTCGGTCGGCGACAACATCGAGGTGCGCGCCGAGCGCTGGGACACCGGCGCCCACCACCACAGCTACATCGACTTCTACGGCAACCGCTGCGAACGCGTGACCATCCTGCCGGGCGCGTCGCGGCTCTCTTACGAGGCCGAGGTCGCCGTCGCCTCGCCGGGCGACCGGCTCGCGCCGGGAACGCCGGAGACGCCGATCGACGAGATGCCCGACGAGCACATCATGTTCGTCATGCCCAGCCGCTTCTGCCTGCCCGACGAGCTCGGCCACGAGGCCTGGCAGCGCTTCGGCGACCACGCGCCGGGCTGGGAGCGTGTGCAGGCGATCGTCGACTTCGTGCACGGCCACCTGGAGTGGGTCGCCGGCGCATCGAACCCTTGGACGACCGCCGTCGACGCCTATCGCGCCGGCCAGGGCGTCTGCCGCGACTTCGCGCACCTGGCGATCACGTTCTGCCGCGCGCTGAACATCCCGGCGCGCTACGTCTTCGGCTACATCCCGCTGATCGACGCGCCGCCGCCCGAGGAGCCGATGGACTTCGCCGCCTGGTTCGAGGTCTTCCTCGACGGCGAGTGGCACACGTTCGACGCGCGCAACAACCGCCGCCGCGTCGGCCGTGTCGTCGTCGGGCGCGGCCGCGACGCTGTCGACGTGGCGCTGCTGACGACCTTCGGCCCGGTCACGCTGACCGACTTCGCCGTCCGCGCCGACTAGACGGGCTCGGACACGACGACGACGCGGCGCGGCGGCGCGGCGGGCGCCGGGGACTCCGCGGCGTCCGCCGCGAGCATCGGCCACCAGGCGCGGCGGCCGAGCATCCCGAGCAGCGCCGGCAGCAGCACGAGGCGCACGATCGTCGCGTCGAGTGCGACGGCGACGGCGAGGCCGACCCCGAAGACCCGCAGGCTCGTGACGTCGGCGATCGCGAAGGACGCGAACACGGCGAGCATCGACAGCGCGGCGCCGGTCACGACGCCAGCGGTCCGCAGCATCCCGGTCTCGATCGCCGCGCCGACCGCCGCGCCCGCGGCGAGCTCCTCGCGGATGCGGCTGACGATGAACATCGTGTAGTCGATCGACAGCGCGAACATCACCGCGAACACGGCCGTCAGGGCCGTCGCGTCGAAGTGGCCGGGCCCGCCGAGCAGCGGGTCGTCCCCGCCGAAGAGCCGCTGCATGATGCCGAGCGTCGCCGCAGCGCAGACGGCGTTGAGCAGGACGCCGACGAGGGGGACGAGCACGGCCCGCAGCGCGAACATCAGCAGCAGCGCCGTCGCCGCCGACAGCGCAAGCAGCACCGCGAGCAGGCGTCCGGTCGTCGCCTGCTGGTAGTCGACGAGCATCGCCGCCGGGCCGCCGACGACGGTGCGCGTCTCGGTCGTCGCACCGAACTGGTCCGCCGCGGCGCGCAGTCGCGTGTACAGCGCCCGCGTCGCCGGACTGTTGACGTCCGTCCGCGGGATCACGAGGATCCGCGCGGCCTCGCCGCCGTGGGCGATGTTCAGGCCCGCGTCGGCCGAGCCCTGGCCCTCGATTGCCGCGAGGACAAAGTAGCCGGAGTCGATGACGCCGCCAGAGACGCCGCCGGCACGCCCGCCGTTGAGCGCCGGCGTGCTGCCGCGCAGGCCGGTGACCGCGCCGCTCGCGTTCTTCAGGCCCGCGGCGAGCGCGGAGGACCGCTCCTTGCCGGCGCTGACGCCGGACTCGAGCTCGCCGACGCCCCGGCGCAGCGCCGAGATGCCGGTGGCGAGCGACTTGCTGCCGCCGTCCAGGCGCCCGATCGCCTCGCTGAGCGCCGCCGAGCCGCCGGCCAGCTTGCCGACGTCCGCGCCGTAGCGCACGAGGCGATCGCGCAGCGTCGTGATGCCGTCGCTCAGGCGCTCAGCTTCTCGCGCCAGCGCGCGCGCCTTCGCGACCGGCAGCACCGCCGCCAGCCCGCCGACGGCCTGGGTGTCCTCGCGGAGCTTGGCCGCCGTGCCGTCGATCGCGGCCGCAACGTCGGCGCCGGCCAGCGTGTCCTGCGCCTTCTTGAGCGTGGCCAGCGCGATGATCGTCTGGGCGGTCTGCTTGCCGGTCAGCAGCGTGCGCCGCGCCGACGTGAGGTGTGCCGCCAGCGCCTCGCGCTGGGCGCGCGCGGTGCTCGCGGTGCCGTCAAGCGCGCCGGCGCGCTCCTGCAGGCGCGCCTGCAGCTGGCTGAGCAGCCCCTGCAGCCGCCCGGCGCTGGTCGCGAGCTCGTTGATCGCGCCGGCGATGCGATGCGCGCCGTCGCGCGCGGTGCCCGCGCCGTTGCCGAGTGCCTGGCCGCCGCTGCCGGCCTTGCTGAGGTGCGCGCGCAGCTTGCGCTCTCCGGCGGTCGCCTGCTGGAGGCCGGTCTGCAGCTTCGCGATGCCCGAGGCGGCCGAGTCCGAGCCGGTGCCGAGCTTGCCGGCGGCGGCCTGCGCCTGGCCGAGCGCACCCTGCAGCGAGTCGACGCCGCTGCTCGCGCTGTCGACGGAGCCCGCGAGGCGGTCGAGCCCCCGCGCCTGCTTGGGGACGGCGCGCTTGAGCGTGCGCTGCTCGCGCGCCAGCGCGCGGCCGGCGCTGCGCAGCGCCTTGGCGTTCTTGGCGATCGATCCGGGCCCGAAGACCGAGCGCACGCCGGGGTCGCGACGCAAGGTCGCCTCGAGCTCGGCCAGCGCCGTAAGGCGCTTGGACGTCGTCATCGTGCCGCGGTTGGCGACGGAGACGATCTCAAAGCCGGCGCCCCAGCCGGGGCCGCTGACGCTGCGGATCGCCTCGAAGTCCTGGCGTGCCTGGCTTGACCCCGGCAGCTCGCGCGCGTCCGGGGCGCCGGTGCGCAGACCCAGCGCCGGCAGCGCGAGCGCGAGCAGCAGCGCCGTGGCCGCGGCGCCTGCGATCGCCGGCCGGCGCGTGACCGCGGCCGAGACGGGCGCCCAGACCGAGCGGCGCGCGCTGGCGCCACGCCCGGTCCCGATGCGGTCGCCGGCGAGCATCAGCGCGGCCGGGATCGCGAATATCGCGCCGAGCATCGCCACGATCGCGACCGTGCAGACACCAACGGCAGCCGACAGCATCGGACGCGTGGGACTCAGCGCAGCCGTCAGCACCATCGCCAGCACGATCGCGGCGCCCGCAACGACAACGGTGTGACGTGACAGCCCCGCGGCCTGCTCGACGGCGTCGCGCTGGCTCGCGCCGGCGCGGCGCTGCTCGCGAACTCGCGAGACCATCAGCAGCGAGTAATCGACCGCGAGCGCCAGGCCGACCATCGAGGCGAGGCCGGTCGCAAACGCATCGAGGTCGACCCATCCCGTCAGCAGCGTCAGCAGCCCGTGTGAGGCGAAGACGGCCGATGCGCCGAACGCGACGGGGATCGCCGCGGCCATCGGGCTGCGAAAGACGCACAGCAAGATCAACAGCAGCACCGGCAGCGCGATCAGGTCCGCGCGATGGATCGCGTCGGTCGAGGCGCGCGCGACGTCCTGGCCGGCGAGCGGCACGCCCGTGACCTGCGCCCGAACCGGGCCTGTCGCTCCGGCGTGTGCGACATCGCGGACCTCGCGCGCGACGGCGTCGACGCGCTCGCGCGCGCCGCTGATCGACACGAGCATGAGCAGGCGGTTGGCGGCCGGGCGCAGCGCGGCGCGGCCCGGGCCCGCATTCCACGGCGAGACGACGGTCACCCCGCGCGTCTGCTGCAGGCGGGCGGCGAGCGCCTTGCCCTGCGAGCGCACCGCGCGTGAGGGTCCCGTCAGCAGCACCGGGAGCGTCGCGGACTCGCCGAACTGGGCGTCGACGATCGCGCGCGCCTGCGCCGAGGAGGAGCCTGGGACCCGCAGGTCGGTCGGCTTGAGATGCGACGCGACGCCACGGCCCACGAGCGCCAGCGCAACGACCCCGATCAACCAGATGGCCATTGCCGCGCGCGGGCGGCGAAGGGCGAACTGCACAAGACTGCGCACAAACATCCCCTGTCGGTCCACGGGCGCCCTGCCGCGCCCATGGGGCGGTCATCGGCCTGACAATGCCGGGACTTGAGCGCTATCGCGGGCCGAGCAGATCCCAGCGGTTGCCGGCGATGTCGACGAAGACCACGACGCGGCCGTAGGGCTCCTCCCGCGGCTCGCCGGCGAACTCGACGCCGGCCGCCGTCATCCGCGCGTAGGTGGCGTCGAAATCGTCGACGCGCAGGAACATGCCGACGCGCCCGGCGAACTGCGCCCCGACCGCTGCCTCCTGGTCGGGCCCGTCGGCGCGCGCCAGCAGCAGCCCCGTCACGGCGCCCGGCGGGCGCACGACGACCCAGCGCTTGGGCCGCCCGTCGTTCGTCAGCGACGGCGAGTCCTCGGCCAACTCGAAGCCGAGCACGTCGACGAAGAACGCGATCGCCTGGTCGTAGTCGTCGACGATCACGGCCGTGAGCTCGATCTGCATCCCCGCAACCTAGCCATGGCAGACTCGGCCCATGAGCGAGAGGTGGTTCTCCGACGAGCAGCTCGACGCCATGGCGCGCCCGACGATGGACCGCGCGATCGCGGCGCTACAGGACGGCGACGCGGACGCCGCGCGCGCGGCCTGCGAGGCGATGCGCCACGAGTGGGGAATGCTGCACGACCTGATGACCGAGTCGGTGCTCGGGCTCATCACGTTCATCCAGGACAAGCTCGGCGACGAGGGCGTGGCCGAGGCCTGGACGACGACCTGCGAGCGCGGCTGGCAGCGCCACGTCGAGGCGATCAACAACCTGCCGCGGCGCAAGGTCGTCGAGCTGCTCGCGGCGACCTGGCGCGCGCATTCGCTGTCGGGCACCGGCGAGGACCCGGCGTCGTTCTCGATCGTCGAGGACGACGAGAAGCTCACGTTCGTGCTGCACCCGTGCGGCTCGGGCGGACGTCTCGTGCGCCGCGGCCTCTACGAGCGCGAGGGCTACGGCCGCACCAAGGAGGCGCACAGCTGGTCCTTCGGGCGCCAGGACATGCCGCTCTACTGCACGCATTGCGCCTTCATGAACGAGTCGCTGCCGATCAAGTGGGCGGGCTTTCCGCTCTACCCGCTGGACCCGCCCAAGGACTACGACAGCGATCCGTGCCGCTGGTACTGGTACAAGGACCCGGCGGACATCCCCGACCGCTTCGCGCGCCGCTACGGCCCCGCCGAGCCGCAGCCCGCATGAGCCGCCGCGCCCTCGTCACCGGCGGCGCCCGCGGGATCGGCGCAGCGATCGCCGACCGGCTGCGCGCCGACGGGCATGAGGTGGTGACGCTCGACCGCCTCGACACCGCCGACTTCGTCGTCGACCTTGCCGACCCGGCGGCCCTGCCCGACTTCGGCCCGATCGACGCCGTCGTCTCCAACGCCGCGATCACGACCACAGTTGCGCCCGCGCACCGCATGACCGACGCGCAGTGGCAACGCGACATCGACGTCAACCTCACCGGCGCCTACCGCGTGCTGCGCGCTTGCCTGCCGGGCATGCGCGAGCGCGGCTACGGCCGCATCGTCGTCGTGTCGAGCATGGCCGCGACCCAGGGCCTGCCCGGGCAGGTCGCCTACGCGGCGTCGAAGGCCGGGCTGCTCGGCATGGTCCGCACGATCGCCGCCGAGAACGTCGCCGACGGGATCACCGCCAACGCGGTCCTCCCCGGGATGGTCGAGACCGAGATGGTCAAGGCGATGCCGCCGGCGGTGCTCGCGGCCGTCACCGAGCTGGTGCCCTCGGGCCGGATGGCCACCCCGGAGGAGGTCGCCGAGCTCGTCGCCTTCTTCGCCGGCGAGGGCGCCGGCTCGATCACCGGCCAGGACATCGCGATCGCCGGCGGCATGGAGCTCAACACGCGCTCGCTGACCGCGTCCTGACGCCCGGATCTCACACCCGCGCTCGGTCGGGCGTTGTGCGGGCATGCAGCGAGATGACGTCCGCTTCAGCTCCGGCCAGGACGCGTGCGCGGCATGGCTGTATCACGCCGGCGACGGTCGCTCGCAGACGCCGATCATCGTCATGGCGCACGGCCTGTCGGGCACGCGGCGCGACCGCCTCGGCCCGTTCGCCGAGCGGTTCGCGGCGGCCGGCATCTCAGCACTCCTCTTCGACCACCGGGGATTCGGCGACAGCAGCGGCGAGGCCGACCTCTTCGAGCCGGCGCGCCAGCTGGAGGACTGGCGCAACGCGATCGGCTTCGCGCGGTCGCTCTCGCACGCAGATCCGGGCCGCGTCGCGACCTTCGGCTCATCGATGGGCGGCGGCAACGCGCTCGCCGCCGCGGTGGGCGACCAGCAGATCGCAGCCGTCGTCAGCCAGGTGCCGTTCCTCGACATCGTGCGCCAGGCACATCGCTCCCCGCCGCAGGTCAGCGCCCGTATCGTCGCCGCAGCCACGCGCGGTGCCCACCTCCCGGCGGTCGGGCAACCAGATGAGCCCGCGTTCATCAACGCGCCCGACAGCGAGGCGGGCTGGCGCGCGGTCGTGAGTGCCGGCGAGGACTCGCGCTGGCGCAACCGCGTGTCGGCGCGCTGGCTCCTGGGCCGCCCGTTTCAGCCGGCGCGTCTGGCGCCGCGACTGCACTGCCCGTGGCTGGTCTGCGTCGGCGAGGCCGATCAGGTCGCCAGGCCGGGCCCGGCGATCGCCGCGGCGCGCCGCGCGCCGCTCGGCGAGCTACGCACCTACGCCGGCGTCGACCACTTCGACATCTACGACGGCCCTGTCCACGAAGCGGTCGTCGCCGACGAACTCGCGTTCCTGCGCCGGCAGCTCCTCGGCGAACAGCCGGTCGGCGACGGTCTCGGCCGCGGCCTCGGCGCCGCCGGCGAGGCGGCGTGACAGCTCGGCGCGACGGTAGTACAGCGACGAGTCGTGCTCCCAGGTCGCGCCGACGCCGCCGTGGATGAAGATGTTCTCCGGCGCGGCGTAGTCGAGCGCCTCGCCGGCGATGACGCGCGCCGAGCTCGCCGCCAGCGCGAACGCGTCGCGATCGTGGTCCCAGGTGCGACCCGCGTGGACGAGCAGCGAGCGCCCGCCCTCGATGCGCCGCAGCATCTCGACGAGCTTGTGCTTGATCGCCTGGTAGGAGCCGATCGCCCGGCCGAACGCGTAGCGGTCGACGGCGTGGTCGCGCGCCATCGCCAGGCACGCGTCCGCGGCGCCGACGCACTCGGCCGCCAGCAGCGCGCGTTGCAGGTCGGCGCCGTCGCGCACACGCTCGGCGGGGAGGTTCAGCGGCGTCGCGGCCACCTCATCGAACCGCACGTCGGCCAGCGCACGGGTGGCGTCGTAGCTGTTGCGAGGCGTGACCTCCACCCCGGGCGCGGACGCGTCGACGACGAACGCATCCGCCTCGCAGACCACCACGAGCACGTCGGCGCCGTCCGCATCGAGTACGCCCGTCACGCGCCCGTCGATGCCACCGGCTGCGGCGCGCGGCACCGCACTGCGCTCGGCGACTGCGGCGTCGACGAGCGCAGCGCGCAGGTCGCCGCGCGCCAGTGCGCCGCGGAGATCGCCGCCGGCGTCCCCGGCCTCGATGAGAGCCGTCGCCGGCAGATGGCCGAGCAGGCGTGCGTCGGCAAGTCGCCGGCCGCAGGCCTCGAGCACGAGCAGCGCCTCGTAGGCGGAGAGCCCGGCGCCGTCGGCGTCCTCGCCGGCGAGCAGCCCGGTCCAGCCGGCCTCGACTGCCAGCGGCCAGAGCGCGGGCGCGGGCTCGCCGTCCAGCGCCGCGCGCGCGGCCGCGAGCGTGTCGTGGCGGCTGAGCGCGTCGTCTGCGGCCTCGATCAGGAAGCGCTGCTCGTCGGTCAGGGAGAGGTACACAAGGCTCCTAGGCGGCTCGAGGTTCGGGTGGCAGGCCGAGCACGCGCTCACCGATGAGGTTGCGCAGGATCTCCTCGGTGCCGCCGGCCGAGCGCACACCCGGCAGCGCGGAGACCTGGTGACCCCACTCGGCGTCAAGCAGCGCCGCCTGGCCTGCGACGTCCACCGCCAGCCGGCACGCGGCCAGCGACGCGGAGACGCTCGTGATCTTGATCAGCCCGGCCTCGGGGCCCGGGACGAGACCCTCGGCGATCTCCGCGATGACGCGCTCGCTCGTGTGGCGCAGCGCGAGCAGCTCGCTGGCGACCTGGCCGAGCCGCACGCGCAGCCGGCGGTCTGCGCGGTCCTCGGGACGGGCGCCGACGGTCGCGACAAGCCGGTCCAGCCGCGACGCGTGCAGCCCCGAGCCGACGCCGACGCGCTCGAAGTTGAGCATCGTCAGCGCGACGCGCCAGCCCTCACCGGGGGCGCCGATGACGCTGTCGGCGGCGAGGCGCACGTCATCGAGGAAGACCTCGTTGAACTCGGCGTCGCCGGTGATCTGGCGCAGCGGGCGGATCGTCACGCCGTCGCTGTCCATCGGCACCGCGAACATCGTCAGGCCCTTGTGCTTGGCGATGTCGGGGTCGGTCCGCGCAAGCAGGATCCCGAACGCCGCGTGCTGGGCGAACGACGTCCAGACCTTCTGGCCGTTGACGAGCCACGTGCCGTCGTCCTGGAGCCTCGCGCGGGTCTGCACCGCGGCGAGATCGGAACCGGCGCCGGGCTCGGACAGCAACTGGCACCAGGTCTCGTCGCCGCGCAGCAACGGGCGCACGAGGCGCTCCCTCTGCGCTTCGGTGCCGTGGACCAGCAGCGTCGGCCCGACCATCTCGATGCCGATGAAGTCGAAGGGGCCGGCGAGGCTGCGCGCCTCGAGCTCCTGCTCGACGACGACGCGCTGGGCCGGCGTGCCCGCGGCACCGCCGTGCTCCTCGGGCCAGGTGATGCCGACGTAGCCGGCGTCGGCCAGGCGGGCCTGCCAGGCGCGCCAGTGCGCGACCTCGGCGTCGTCCTTCGGGGCGAGCACCGTGCGGGCCGGGGCGTCGCCGCCGTGCTCGTCGAGCCAAGCGCGGAAGGCCTCGCGATAGGCGTCCATGGGTTGATCATACAGCCTGTCCACGCATCATGTCCGTAGGTGATGGAGCGCACACATGGTCGCCGCGCGAGTGGCCAGCATCGATCGCATGACCCCGCACCTGACCACTCACCCGAACCCCGCCCTGTCCATCGACATCGACCGCCGCACACGCCAGATCACCCTCGCCAAGCTCTCCGACGAGGGAGTCGACCCGATCGGCACCTTCGACACCGTCGCCGACGCCTGGGCCGCCATCGACGCGGTCGACTGCGGCCTGCGGTAGCGGCTCGTACAGACTGTTTGCACAACCTGTAAGAATGACGGGATGTCCGCGTCGCTCATCGGGTCGCCCGTCGTCGCCATCACCGGAGGCGGCCGCGGCATCGGCAAGGCAACCGCGCAGGCGCTGGTCGCCGCCGGTGCCCGCGTCGCCATCGGCGACATCGACGAGGGCGCGGCCCGGGACGCGGCGGAGGCGCTCGGCAGCGGCGTCGTGGCGACCCGTCTCGACGTCTCCGACGAGGACTCCTTCGCGGCGTTCGTCGCGTTCGCCGAGCGTGAGCTCGGCCCGCTCGACGTGCTCGTCAACAACGCCGGGATCATGCCGATCGGCCCGTTCCTCGACGAGACGCACGCCACCGCCCAGCGGATGCTCTCGATCAACGTGCTCGGCTGCCTCACCGGCATGAAGGCAGCGCTGCCCGGGATGCTCGCCCGCGGCAGCGGCCACATCGTCAACGTCGCCTCCGTCGCGGGCAAGTCGCCGGTTCCCGGCGGCCTCACCTATGCGGCGAGCAAGGCCGCCGTCATCTCCGCGACCGAGACCGCGCGCGTCGAGTTCACGGGCCGCGGCATCGAGTTCACGTGCGTGATGCCGTCGTTCACGAACACCGACCTGATCGCCGGCACGAAGGGCACCCGCGGCATCAAGAACGTCGAGCCCGAGGACGTCGGCCAAGCGATCCTGGCGGTGCTGCAGCGCCCGCGCGCCGATGTCTACGTGCCCAAGGCGGTTGGCGCCGTCGTGCGCGCGCAACCGCTGCTCGGCCGGCGCCTGCGCGACGCCGCAAACCACGCGCTCAAGGCCGACCGCGCGTTCCTCGAGGTCGACCAGGGCGCCCGCGCCGGATACGACCGCAGAGTGGCCGCGCCGCCCGCGACGCGCGAGCTTGAAGCGGGCGACGAGGAGACAGCCGCCCGCTAGGGCTGCCGTCCGGACCGGCCGTACGATCTGGGCCATGCCGTCGGTCACCCGCAAGACCCAGAGCGCGCGCGCAAAGCGCCGCGACGAGACCCGCGCGCGCCTGCTCGAGGTCGTCGAGCGCCTCCTCGGTGAGGGTGAGAACTTCACGGAGATCAGCGTCGAGCGGCTCGTCTCGGAGGCCGGCATCTCGCGCTCGACGTTCTACGTCTACTTCGAGGACAAGGGCGACCTGCTCAGCGCGTGGTTCAGCGAGATCATCGAGGAGCTCGCCGCGTCGGCTGCCGGCTGGTGGGAGCTGGACGCGAGCGCCACGCGCGACGACCTGCGCGCCGTCCTCGACCGGGTCGTGCGCACCTACCGCCCGCACACCGCGCTGATGGCGGCGACCTATGACGCCGCGGCCTACGACGCCTCGGTGCGCGAGCTCGTCGACTCGATGATGAGCACCAACGTCGCGACCTTGCGCAAGCACATCCGCACGGGCCAGAAGGACGGTTTCATCGATCCGGGCCTCCCCGGGCCCCAGACCGCGCAGTGGCTCACCTGGATGGCAGAACGCGGGTTGCATCAGCTCGTGCGGCAGGCCTCCGACAACGAGCTCGACGGGCTGATCGACGCCTACACAGGCATCGTCTGGAACACGCTGTACGCGCCGACCCGGCGCTGAACACTTGCGCCGGACAGCCTGTCCGGGCATTATGTCGGCATGGCTACGCCGACAGTCGACGAGTATCAGTGGCACACCGGCCTGAACCGTCCCCACGGGATGCGCGACGCCGTCGAGTTCGTCGACGTGCACAAGGCCTTTGGACCCGCAGAGATCCTGCGCGGCCTGAACATGGGCCTGCCCGAGGGCAAGATCTCGATGATCCTCGGCCCGTCGGGCACCGGCAAGAGCGTGTGCATCAAGCACATGGTCGGCCTGCTCTACCCCGACGACGGAGACGTCCTCGTCCACGGCGAGTCCGTGCCGTTCATGCCCGACGACGTGCTCTTCGAGATGCGCAAGAAGTTCGGCGTCCTCTTCCAGGACGGCGCGCTGTTCGGGTCGATGAACCTCACCGACAACGTCGCCTTCCCGCTGCGCCAGCACACCGACAAGGCCGACGCGGAGATCATGGGGATCGTGCGCCGGCGCCTCGAGGAGGTCGGCCTTGGCCAGGCCGAGGACAAGTTCCCCAACGAGCTGTCCGGCGGCATGCGCAAGCGCGCCGGGTTTGCCCGCGCGCTCGTCCTCGACCCCGACATCGTGCTCTTCGACGAGCCCGACTCCGGCCTTGACCCGGTCCGCACCGCGCTGCTGGGCGAGCTGATCCAGGAGATCCACGCCGAGACGATGGAGGAGCGCGCCGGGACCGACCGCCACCTCCCCGCGTTCACGCTGATCACCCACGACATCGCCACCGCGCGCCGCGTGGCCGAGCACATCAGCGTGCTCTGGAAGGGGCGCATCGTCGAGTCCGGCCCGGCCGCGGACCTCTTTGACTCCGACAACGCGTTCGTGCGCCAGTTCCTGTCAGGCGAGTCGCTCGGCCCGTTGGGCATGGAGTAGCTCGGCGAACTCGGCCTCGATGTCGGCCACGAGCTCCCAAGCGTCGGGCACGAGCTCAGCGTCGCCGACCACGCCGATCTGCAGCTCGCCGGCGTAGCTGACGACGGTCACGTTCAGCGCGACGCCGCCGAAGATCAGGCTCAGCGGCGCGATCACGGTCGCAGGAGCGCCCGCGAGGTGCAGTCGCTGCGGCGGGCCGGGCACGTTGGAGATCGTGAGGTTCAGCGGCGCCGCGATGCGCCCCGAGCCCAGCAGCGCCAGCATGCCGCCGGCCATGATCGGAAAGACGGCCGGCGGGATGATCGCGTTTGCGTCGCGCATCAGCGTCTGCGGGGTCGTCTTGCCCAGTGCCTTCGCCGCGGCCATCCCGTCGTGCGCTGCGCGGATCCGCGCCGCTGCGTCGGGCTCGTTCGTCGGGACGGGCACGACGAAGGAGCTGATCAGGTTGCCGCTCGTCGGGTTCTCTCCCTCCGCGCGGATGTTGACCGGCACGAACGCCAGCAGCGGGTCCTCGGGCAGCTCGTCACCGGCGAGCAGGCGGCGGCGCAACCCGCCACCGACGGCGGCGACGACCACGTCGTTGAACGACACCTCGTGGTGGCTCTTGATCGTGCGGACCGTGTCGACGGGCACCGTGGCCCATGCGACCGAGCGACCGGCGGACAGCGGGCCGTTCCAGCGCACGACGGGCGCGACCGGGAATCCGCCCGGATCGGCGACGTCAAAGCCGGCCGCGCGCTTGGCCGTACGCGCCGCGCCGGAGATCGCCCGCGCACCGGGAAGCGTGCGCATCATCGGCACCTGGTCGAGATGCGGCAGCGCGCTGGCTGCGGCCTTCGCGGCGCTGAGCGGCTGCTTCGCCGCGCGCGCGACGGTCCTGACGGGGCCGGGAACGGCAAGCGGCGCGGCTGCCTCGGGCAGCTCGCGACCGTCGCCGGGCTCGAGGTCCATCAACAGGCCCATGACGGCCGAGGCCGCCAGCGCGTCGGCGGAGGCGTGGTGAAACGTGATGCCGACGGCGACACGGCCGTCCGCCAGGCCGTCGATCACGTCGAGACGCCAGAGCGGCCGCGAGCGATCCAGCGGCGTCGCTAGGACGTCCCCCGCAGCCTTCGCGAGCTCGCGCTCCCCGCCCGGCGCGGGCAGCGTCGTGGCGACGACGTGGTCGGCGATGTCGACCGGCCCGTCGACCCAGCGCGGATGATCGATGCCCAGCGGGGCGGCCTTCAGGTGCCAGCGCAGCGGCGGGATGCGATCGATGCGCGAGCCGATGTGCGCGCGCACCTGCTCGACGGTGAGCGGTCCGCGCTGCGGATGGGCGTCGAAGATCGCCAGGCCGCAGTAGTGACAGGTGAGGTTGCCCTTCTCGATCGCCAGGAACTGGGCGTCGAACGGAGTGAGCTGGCGCATCAGCGCGGCGGCGCCGGGCGCTGCGGCTGCTGCGGCGCGACGGGCGGCCGCAGCGCGCCCGCATGCGATCCGAGGAACGTGACCTGCGGGTATGCGTATGCGTGTCTCATCTCACTCATCTTGTCCGTGCAGACTGTCCGGACAGAATGTCTGATCCTGAGGCGGTTGTCAACAGCGCATGACGATCGACCGAGTCCGGTCCGACCCCACGCGCGGCGGACTTGGCTGCGTTTGTCCGAGTTTTCGCTAGCCATTGCTAGCCATCGCGTGCGAGCACCGGGTCGCGCCCGCCTAGACTCCGGCGCGATGGAAGCTGTCTCCGGCCGCCCTCTCCAGCCGCCGCGCGAAGAGCGTCGGGCCCGGCTGGCACGGCATTTCGTCGCGGCGGTCGAGCCATGGCTGGAAGCCGGCGAGTCGTACGCCGACATCAGCGTTGAGCGGCTGATCACCACGGTGGATATCTCGCGGTCGACGTTCTACGTCTACTTCGACGACAAGGGCGACCTGCTCGGAGCGATGGCCGAGGACGTCACGCGCGACCTCGCCGAGGCAGGGTCGGCCTGGTTCGAGCTCTCGACCGATGCCACGAAGGCCGACCTGCGCGCCGCGTTGAGCGAGCTGTTCGCGACCTATCGCCGCCACCAGACGCTGCTCGGCGCGATCACCGAATCGGCGGCGTTCGATCAACGTGTGCGCGAGCGTCATCTGGCGCTCGTCGACCGGGCGGTTCGGGGGCTCGAGGGTCACATCAAGGAGCACCAGGTCGCGGGCGCCGCGGCCCCGGATCTCGACGCCCGGCGCACCGCGCAGTGGCTGACGTGGATGTACGAGCGCGCGCTGTACCAGCTGGTCGGACAGGCATCGGCGGCCGAGACACGCAAGCTCCTCGACGCCGCGACGCACCTCATCTGGCGCGCCATCTACGCCGGGTACCACCCGGAGGGCTAGGCGACCGGGGCCGCCGCCTGCGCCGCGGAGGCCTCCCGCTCGGCGATCGCGTCGCGCCCCGGCTGGTGCGCGCGGCCGTACTTGTCCTCCTTGGCGAACAGCTTGACCATCGTCCGCGCGGCGTTCTGACCCGGCATCCCGCTGATCCCGGCGACCGGGTGGGTGCCCGAGCCGGTGAGGAACAGCCCGGGCACCGGCGTCTTGTAGCCGCCGAAGCCGATCGCAGGCTTGGCCGGGCCGAAGCGCGTGAGGACCGGATCGACGTGGTAGACGCTCCCGTCGATCGCGTGGAAGCGCTCCTCGATGTCCGGCAGTGCGAGAGCGCGGCGCCCGATCTCCATCTCCTCGAGGCCCTCGTAATAGTCCTCGGCGTGCTTGAGCAGCCGCTCGGTGAGCTGGTCGCGCGCGACCTCCCAGCCGGCCGTCGGGTCCGACGGCGTCAGGCCGCTCCAGAACCACCACGTGTCATGCCCGGCCGGCGCGCTGGACGGGTCGAACGCGGTGTAGACCTGCCCCAGGCCGGGAACGTGCTCGGGGACCTCGCCGCGCATGCATGCGGCTTGCGCGTCGAGCGTCTGCTGGTATGTGTTGAAGCCGTTGGCGCCGAGCCGCAGGTCAAGGCCGTCGCCACGCCACTCCTCGTGGCGAGTCATGCGAATGCGGCCCTTGAGCGCGACGTTGAGCTTGTAGTCGGCGAAGCCGCGCTCGCGCGTCGGGATCTTCTCGACGCGGTTCTGCAGGACCGGTGACAACACGCCCTTGGGCAGCAGCCGTGTCAGCGTCGCCTTGGGCGAGAACGCGGTGACGACGCCGCGGCGGGCGGTCAGCTCCTCCCCGCCCTCCAGTCGCACGCCGGTGACACGCCCGCCGCGCACGATCAGCTCGTCGACCTTCGCGCTCGTGCGGATCGAGCCGCCGTGGTCGTGCAGGCAGCGGGCGAGCGCCTGCGGCAACGCGCCGGTGCCGCCGTGGAACATCGACACGCCGTACTTGGACAGGATGCCGAGGTAGATGAGCCCCCAGCCGCTGCCGTCCTGGCGGAAGTTCATGAACGGCAGGCCGATCATGATCAACGCCTTGATCGGGTCGGACTCGAACCACTCCTCGACGGTCTCGACCTGCGAGCTCATCGCCCAGCGCGCGACCTCGCCGATCTTGCCGGCGTGGCGCGCGGACTTGCCCATCACCTTCAGCAGCGCCTTTGCGTCGGGCCGCACGGGGTTGGTCTGCATCGCCGGGATCCCCAGCTCGACGGCGGCGTCGATGATCTCGAACAGCTTGAGGTAGTTCGCCGCGTCCTTGGGGGAGAAGTGCCTGAGCTCCTGCGCGACGCGGACCGGGTCGCGCCACAGCGCCAGCGACGAGCCGTCGGGGTTCAGCTGCACGTGGACGGGATCGATGACCGTCTGGCGCAGGCCGTACTTCGCCGACAGCCCGAGGTCCTTGTCGATCGTCGTCGTGCGAAACAGCGACGCCTGGATCGAGCCCTCGTTGATCATGTGATCGGGGGCCTCGGGTGCCATCGGGTTCGTCGACGTCATCCCGCCGATCGTCGGCGACGCCTCGACGACGAGCACGTCGAGGCCGGCCTTGGCCAGGTAGGCCGCCGTGACGAGGCCGTTGTGCCCCGCCCCGGCGACGATCACGTCGGCGCTGCGCTTCTCGGTCATCTCAGTCGACCGTCGCCGCGGTCACGGTCGGCTGGTCGCGGCCGTAGTAGCGCTCGCGCGCCCCGGGCGTCATGAACCGCGCCTTGGCGAGACCCCAGAGCGTCCAGCGCGCGTGCTTCTCGTCGACGCAGACCAGCTCGGCGACGAGGTACAGGAAGCCGATCGCGCCGAGGACGCAGCCACCGCCGCCGAGCAGCCACTGCAGCTCCCACGAGATGTCGGCGTTGATCGCGAGGAAGACCGGCCAGGCGGTGAAGCTGTAGCCGACCATCATCCCGACCGGCGGGACCATCAGGATCAGCCCCTCCCGCCAGCCCTTGCCCTTGAGCTTGGGGTAGAGGTAGTGGCACATCACGCCGCCGGCCATGAACCCGGCGGAGTTGATGATCGACCAGTAGAACGGGAACTTGTTGCCGAAGTCGAACGGCTGCGGACCGCTGTTGCCGTAGTACTCGTAGATCCCCATCAGCAGGCCGGGGCTCTCCATGATCGCGTCGGTGATGCCGCAGGCGATGAACAGCAGGAAGAGGTCACGCCGCGCGATGCCCATGTTCAGCAGCGAGTAGATGAAGTAGACCTCGAGGCCGAAGAAGAGCATGTAACAGGGCGGGATCAGGACGGGGACGTCCAGGCCGAAGTTGTGGAAGGCGTCCGGCAGCGCCTCGGCCCAGCGCAGATGGCCGAGGTGGTCCCACATCGGCTCCTGGATCGAGCACAGCAGCCCGCCGCCCAGCGCGAGCGCCGGCATGCGGTTGCCCTTGCGGAACTGCGTGAACGCCCACGGCAGGGCGACGAGCACGACGATCGCGCCCGCCCAGAACAGGAAGAACCACATCTCGAAGTCCGACGGGTTCAGGCTCGGCGCGTTGGGAAGCAGGTTCCCGTAGCCGGGGGCGGGCTGGGTTCCGTATTCGTCGGGCAACATCAAGCGGTCTCCTGGACGTTGTCGTACACTCTGTCCGAGAACCGTACATCATGTTCGATCCGGTTTCTATCGGCGGCGGACGGTGACGACCCGCGCCGCGCCCAGAGCCGGGTGCGGCAGCGTCACCAGGGACACACCCTGAACCGCAGCGGCGCCGCCGAGGTGACGCCCAGCGAGCTCTCAGGAATCCCCAAGACTTCGCGCCGACACTCGTCGCATGGCGATCACCACCCCCGAGGCCGCGGCCAGCCGCGTGCTCGTCGTCGACGACGAGCCCAACATCGTCGACGTGATCTCGATGGCCCTGCGCTACCAGGGCTTCGAGGTCAGCTCCGCCGCCAACGGCGCGGACGCGCTCAGCGCCGTCACGTCGTTTCGCCCGCAGGTGATGGTGCTCGACGTGATGCTGCCCGACATGGAGGGCTTCGAGGTCGCCCAGCGTCTCGGCGCCCAGCGCGGGCTCGTGCCGATCATCTTCCTGACCGCACGCGACGCCACCGAGGACAAGCTGCGCGGCCTCACCACCGGCGGCGACGACTACATGACCAAGCCGTTCAGCCTCGAGGAGCTCGTCGCCCGCATCCGCAACCTCCTGCGCCGCTCCGGCGACGACGGCCGCGACGACGGGCGCCTGGTCTTCGAGGACCTCGTGCTCGACGAGGAGACGCACGAGGTGCAGCGCGCCGGCGAGCCGGTCGAGCTGACGGCCACCGAGTTCCGGCTGCTGCGCTACCTGCTCCTCAATCCGCGGCGCGTGCTCACGCGCGCGCAGCTGCTCGACCACGTCTGGGACTACGACTTCGGTGGCGACGCCCGTGTGCTCGAGACCTACATCAGCTACCTGCGCAAGAAGCTCGACCCCCACGGCCCGCCGCTGATCCACACCGTTCGCGGCGTCGGCTACGCGCTGCGCGCGCCGCGGCGCTGACGGTGCCGATGTCGCTGCGTGGCCGCCTGGTCGCGACGCTGCTGGCGCTGGCCGCCGTCGGCATGGTCGCGCTCGCGGTCGTCACATACGCGTCGCAGCGCTCCTATCTCTACGAGCGCGTCGACGACCAGACCCGCAGCGCGCTGCCGGCGATCGGCGCACGGCTCGACGGCTTCGAGGGTCGCGGCCACCGCGGGCTCGGCGGACCGCCCGACCGCGACCGCGATCTGCCCGCCGGCGCCTACGGCGCGCGGTTTGACGCATCCGGCAAGCGCGTCGGCGCAGCAGTCGTCACCTCCGACGCCGCCGCACCCAAGCTGCCCGAGGACCTGCGCCCCGGGCAGCTGCTGACGGTCGGGCCGACCAGCGGCGACGGCCCGCACTATCGCGTGCGCGTGACGCCCAGCAACGGCGCCGCGGGCGGCGTGACGGTGGTCGCGGTGCCGCTGACCGAGACCGAGGAGACGCTGAATCGCCTGCTGCTCGTGGAGGGCCTCGTGATCGGCGGCGTGTTGCTGATCCTCGGCGTCCTGTCGTGGCTGCTGGTGCGCGTGGAGCTGCGCCCGCTGGAGCGCATCGGACGCACGGCCGACGCGATCGCCGCCGGCGATCTCTCGCGGCGCGTCGACGTCGCCCACGAGCACAGCGAGGTCGGGCGCCTCGGCCTGGCGCTCAACGCGATGCTCGCGCGGCTGGAGGGCGCGTTCGCCGAGCGCCAGGCGTCCGAGGACCGCCTGCGGCGCTTCCTCGCCGACGCCTCGCACGAGCTGCGCACGCCGCTGGCCTCGATCCGCGGCTACGCCGAGCTGTTTCGCATCGGCGCCGCGCGTGAGCCCGAGGACGTCGAGAAGGCGATGCGCCGGATCGAGGACGAGTCGGCTCGCATGGGTGCGCTCGTCGAGGACCTGCTGATGCTCGCGCGCCTCGACGAGGTGCGCGAGCAGGGCGCCGAGCCCGTCGATCTCGCCGCCCTCGTCGACGACGCCGTCGCCGATGCGCGCGCCGTCGACCCCGACCGCCCGATCCGCGCCGGCGGCGACGAGGACGGCGTCGTCGTGCTCGGCGACCGCGACCAGCTGCGCCAGGTGCTGGCCAACCTCGTGCGCAACGCGCTCGTGCACACACCACCGGGCAGCCCGGTCGAGGTCGACGCCGGCAGCAGCGAGGCGGGCATCGCCGTCCGCGTGCGCGACCACGGCCCCGGCCTGCCGGGCGTCGACTCCGAGGAGCTGTTCGGGCGCTTCTGGCGCGCCGAGGGCGGGCGCGAGCGCGGCCGTGCCGGCGCCGGGCTCGGCCTTGCGATCGTCGAGGCGATCGTGCGCGCCCACGGCGGCAGCGTGCGGGCCGAGAACGCCGCCGGCGGGGGTGCGGTGTTCACCGTGTTGCTGCCGTGCGCGGCGGTCTGCGCAACCGCCCAGCGCGATCCCAGCGTCTCCCCAGCTGCGGGCCCGATGGTGGCCTCATGAACATTCCCATCCGCAAGATCACCACCATCGGCCTGTCCACCGCTCTCATCGGTGGCGCGGGTCTCGGAGCCGCTGAGGCGGCCACGAAGTCCGACAGCGCGAGCTCGGCGGCGTCGACGGCACGCAAGGCCGGCAAGCGCGGCGGGCCGACCTCCGCGCAGCTGCAGAGCATCGCGTCAAAGCTCGGTGTCAGCACGGCCAAGCTCAAGGCCGCGCTTGACGCCAACCGCCCGGCGAAGCCGAGCGGCGAGCGACCCGGACCGGGCGCCGACCTGGCGGCCGACCTGGCCGGCCTGCTCGGCGCCGACGAGTCCGAGGTCAAGCAGATCCTCGACGCCAACCGCCCGGCCAGGCCGGCGGCGCGTCCGGCCGCCGGCGCCAAGCCCGACCACACGGCGCTGATCGCCGCGCTGGCGTCCGGGCTGAAGCTCGACAAGTCGGTCGTCACGGCCGCGTTCGAGAAGCTCGAGACCGCCCGCAAGGCCGAGCACGACGCTCGCCACGACGCGCAGTACGCCGCGATCGCCAAGTCGCTCGGGCTCCAGACCGCCGACGTCAAGGCCGCGTTCGAGGCCGTCCGCCCCGCCAAGCCCGCCAGGTAACCCGATCCACGGATGCCGCCGGAGCCCTGCTCCGGCGGCGTCCGTGCAACGACGTATATTCGGCGCCGTCAGACGGGCCGCGCGGGGCGGCCCGCAGTGATGCTGGAACGGGGGCTGGGATGTCAGCTGGAACAGTCGTGGCTCGCCTCACCGCAGTCGTCTGCGGGACTGGCAGCGCGCTCGCGCTCGCCGCACTGCCCTCCAACGCCGACGTGAGCGCCGAGCAGGTCGGCGACATCGTCGAGTTCAGCGCCGGCATCAGCCCGGGCGCGCGGCCCGACCGCATCATCAGCGCCGGCGGCAAGCTCTGGTTCGCAGACACCGCCGCCAAGCGGCTCAGCGCGGTCACGACCGGCGGGGTGGTCAGCGAGTTCAACGACGTGCTCAGCGGCCCGGCGTACGCGATCGCCGCGGCTGGGAACGGCGAGATCTGGGCGCTGACCAGTCCCGCGGCGGCACACCTGGACGTCATCCGCCCGGACGGGTCCAATGCCACCAGCGTCGACCTCACCGTCAGTGCCCCGCGCGATCTCGTCGCCATGCCGGGCGGCGACGTGCTGATGACCTCCAGCGGCGCCAGCCTGCGCCGCTACGACCAGACCACGCATGCGATGACGGCCGAGTACACGGCGCCGGCGCCGCTGGCCTGCGTCACGCAGACGAGCACGGGGTTTGCCTACAGCGACCACGCCGGCTCGCTGCACTTCATGGCTGCCGACGGCGTGACCGACACCAGCAGCACCGTCACGACCAACGAGGTCTACCGCGCGATCCCCTGCCAGCACACGTTCGCCGAAGGGTCCGACAAGCAGATCTGGAGCCTGCTCGGCAGCCCCGACTCCGGCAACCGCGGCATCCGCCGCACCGACCCGCTGACCAAGGCCAAGGCGGACTTCAACACCGGCCTGACCACCAACGCGGGGCTGACGTCGATCGCGCTCGGGCCCGACGGCGCGATGTGGTTCACCGAGCGCGCCGCCAACAAGATCGGCCGGATCGCGCCCGACGGCACGATCACCGAGTACCCGGTGCCCAGCGCCGACGCCGGCCCCGCAGACATCGTTGCCGGACCGGACGGCGCGATGTGGTTCACCGAGCACAACGGCGGGCGGATCGGCCGCATCGCGGTGACCGACGCGGCAGCCGCGACGACGACGACCACGGCGCCACCGCCACCGCCCGCCCCGACGGGCACCGCCCCCGCCGTCGCACCGCCGCCACCCGTGCTGACGACCGCCGGCGCGACCGCAGTCAAGCCCTCGCTGCTGGTGCAGAGCAAGGTGCCGCGATCGCGAAGCGGCCTCGTGCCGTTCGCGCTGACGTGCCTGTCGCTGACGACCTGCGACGGCACGGTCAAGCTGACGATCGCCGCCGGCGGCAAGCGCCGGGCGATCGCCAGGACCAAGGTGTTCTCGATCAAGCCCGGCGCGATCAGGGTCCATGTCCGACTGACCAACGACGGCCGCCGCCGTCTGCGGCGCGCCGCGCGGGGCCTCAAGGCGACAGCGATGTTCCGCGTCGGCGACGCGACGCAGACGCTCGCATTCACGCTGAAGGGCAGCTAGCCGGTCGGCTGCCGCGCCTCCTCGGCGGGCGTCGCGGGCAGGGGCTTGACGCCAGGGTCGCCGGCCTCGACGTCGTAGTCGCCGGGCTGCGTGCCGTCGGTGCCCGGCGGCGCCTTCGCCGCCCGCAGCACGAACGACGCGATCAGCGTCACCGCGATGTTCAGCAGCAGCGCGATGATGCCGGTGTAGACGGTCGCCTTGGTGTCAAAGCCGAAGTGCGACAGCGCGTACTGCGCACCGCCGAAGTGCTCCTTGCCAGTCAGGGGATTTGGCGTGTCGTAGAGCATGATCAGGCCGCCCGCGAGGCCCGCTGCCCAGCCGGACAGCAACGCCCAGGGGTGAAACCACCGCGTCAGCAGGCCGAAAACGATCGGCGGCAGCGTCTGCAGGATCAGGACGCCGCCGATCAGCTGCAGGTCGATCGAGAACTGTGGGTCCAGCGCGAGGATCACCGCAACCGCGCCGGCCTTCACGACGAGCGAGGCGATCTTGCTGACGCGCGCCTCCTCGGCGGGGTCGGCGTCGCGGTGCAGGTACTCGCTCCAGATGTTGCGCGTGAACAGGTTGGCGGCCGCGATCGCCATGATCGCGGCGGGCACCAGCGCACCGATCGCGATCGCCGCGAACGCGACACCCGTGAACCAGTCCGGGAACATGCGGTCGAACAGCAACGGCACGATCGTGTTGTTGTCGGGCTTGCCGTTGCGGCCCTCCAGCGGCGTCACGCCCGCCTCGATCGCCATGTAGCCGAGCAGCGCCAGCAGCGCGAGGACCAGCGTGTACGCGGGCAGCGCCGCCATGTTGCGCTTGATCGTGTTGCGGCTGCGCGAGGCCAGCAGGGCGGTGATCGAGTGCGGGTAGAGAAACAGCGCCGCGGCCGAGCCGAACGCCAGCGTCGAGTAGCCCAGGATCTGGGCGTCGGCCAGCACGATGCCGTCGGTCGCGGGATCGCTCTCCGTGAACTTCTTGTCGGCCGCGGCGAAGATCTCGTCGAAGCCGCCGAGCTTGATCGGGATGTAGATCGCGGCGACCAGGACGACGATGTAGATCAGCGAGTCCTTGACGAACGCGATCAGCGCCGGCGCCCGCAGACCGGACTGGTAGGTGTAGGCGGCGAGGATCGTGAAGGCGACGATGATCGGCCAGTGGCCCTCGATGCCCATCGTCCGCAGCACCGCCTCGATGCCGACGAGCTGCAGCGCGATGTAGGGCATGATCGCGACGATCCCGGTGATCGCGACCGCCAGCGCGAGCGTCGGTGAGCCGAAGCGACCGCGCACGAAGTCGGCGGGCGTCACGTAGCCGTTGGCGTGCGACACCGACCACAGCCGCAGCGCCAGCAGCAGCACCATCGGGTACACGACGATCGTGTAGGGGACCGCGAAGAAGCCGATCGCCCCTGCCCCGAACACGAGCGCCGGGACGGCCACGAACGTGTAGGCCGTGTAGAGGTCGCCGCCGAGCAGGAACCACGTGATCCAGCTGCCGAAGCTGCGGCCGCCGAGGCCCCATTCGTCGAGATGGTCGAGCGATTCGGCGCGGCGCCAGCGCGCGGCGACGAAGCCGATCCCGCTGACGGCGATGAACAGCGCGGTGAAGACGACGACCTGCGTGGTGTTCGTGTCACCCATCGCGGCGGCCCTCGCGGGTCTTCACGTAGACCAGGACCGTGATGCAGACGCTGAGGGGGATCCACAGGATCTGGTACCAGTAGAAGAAGGGGATCCCGACCAGCTCGGGATCCAGGTCGTTGTAGAACGACGGTATGAGGACCCCGATCAGGGGGACCAGCAGCAGCAGGTACCACATGCGAACCTCCTCCGACATCGCTGCTGGCCCGATACCCCGCGATCTCGATCCGACACGGGCGATGTGAGCGGGTGACGATCGCCGAGGCCCTCGCGATCCTCGCCGGCGGGATCGCCGCGGGGACGATGAACGCCGTCGTCGGCAGCGGCACGCTCGTGACGTTCCCGATCCTGCTCGCGGTCGGCTACTCGCCGGTCACAGCGAACGTCTCGAACACGATCGGGCTCGTGCCCGGGTCGGCGTCGGGCGCCTGGGGCTATCGCCGTGAGCTCGCGGGCCAGCGCGCCCGCGCGCTGCGGTTCGGCAGCGCCTCGCTCACCGGTGGGGCGGCGGGCGCCGCGCTGCTGCTCGTCCTGCCCGACGAGGCCTTCAAGGCGATCGTGCCGGCGTTCATCGCGATCGCGGTCGTCGCGGTCCTGGTGCAGCCGCGACTGGCGAAGACCGACGCCGCCCACGGCCGTGAGCATCGCGCCGCGGGCCTCGCGTTCCTCTTCGTCGCGGGCGTCTACGGCGGGTACTTCGGCGCCGCGCAGGGCATCCTGCTGCTGGCGATCCTCGGCTTCGCGCTCGACGAGGACCTCCAGCGCATCAACGCGCTGAAGAACGTGCTCGGCGGCGTCGTCAACGGGATCGCGGCGGTGATCTTCATCGTCGCGGCCGACGTCGCCTGGGGCCCGGTCGCCCTGATCGCCGCAGGCTCGGTCGTCGGCGGGCTGCTCGGCGCGCGCTACGGGCGCAGGCTGCCGGCGGGCGCGCTACGCGGGCTGATCGCCGTCGTCGGCGCCGCCGCGATCGTGCAGCTGGTCACCTGACGTCTGCGATGCTCGCGGCGTGAAGCGGATCGGATTGCTGGGCGGCATGAGCTGGGAGTCGTCTGCCGAGTACTACCGCATCGTCAACGAGGTGACACGTGAGCGCCTCGGCGGGCTTCACTCCGCCGACTGCGTGCTGCGATCAGTCGACTTCGTGGACATCGAAGCGCTCCAGCGGACCGGGCGCTGGGACGAGGCGGGCGCGGTGCTCGCTGCCGAGGCCGCCGGCCTCGTCGCGGCGGGCGCCGAGCTGATCGTGCTGTGCACGAACACGATGCACAAGGTCGCCGAGGCGATCGCCACGGCGATCGACGTGCCCTTCGTGCACATCGCCGACACGACCGCAGACGCCGTCCGCGCACGCGGACTGCAGAAGGTCGGCCTGCTCGCCACCGCCTACACGATGGAGCAGGACTTCTACGTCGGCCGCCTGCGGGACCGCCACGGCCTGACCGTGCTCGTGCCCGACGAGCCGGACCGGCGGATCGTGCACTCGGTCATCTACGAGGAGCTGTGCGTCGGCGTCATCGACGACGGGTCGCGCGACCAGTACCGGCGCATCATGGCGGGCCTCGCCGACCGCGGTGCCGAGGGGATCCTGCTGGGGTGCACGGAGATCGACCTGCTCGTCGGCCAGCAGGACTCGCCCGTCCCGGTGTTCGACACGACGCGGCTGCACGCCGAGCGCGCGGTCGATCTGGCGCTCGCCGCCTAGCGCGGGATCAGGCCGGCGACGAGGTTCCCGACCGCGGTCACCGTGCTCGGAAGCGTCGCGGGCGCCTGGCCGGCGCGCGCGACGACGAGGTCGGCCATGCCGAGCATCCCGGTGATGCTCGGGTGCACAGGCGCCCCGAGGTTGAGCGGGATGAGCGGCTCGGTCCAGCGCAGCACGGGCAACGAGCACGCGTCACGGCCGCGGCTGGCCGCGTACACCGGCACGAGCGTGGCGCCGGCCGTCGCCGCCTCGCTCGCGAGCATCGCGTTGAGCGACTCGTGCACGCCGCGCAGGAACGGGATCGACGCGTTGGCCACCGGCAGCAAGGGCGGGCAGCCACCGCCGCTGTGCGGGAAGATCGCGGGGTAGTCGAGGACGAGGATCCTCGCCAGCGGCGAGCGCGCCTTGATCCCCGTGAGCACGTCGCGCACGCGCGTGGCGGCGGTCGCGATCCGCGCCGGGATCACGTCCTGCCCGTCGACGACGAACTTCGGCGCGCAGGACGGCCCGTTGGGATTGAAGTCCGCGCAGTCGAAGGCGAGGCTCGAGAAGCCGATGTCGTTGCCGCCGATGTGGATCGTCACGAGGCGCGTGTCGGTGTCGAGCGCGCCGAACTGCGGCGGGTTGGGACCGGGGGTGACGCCCTGGGGCTCGGTCATGTGGCGCGTCGAGGCGCCTGAGCACGTGCGGTCGCGCAGCGGCAGGTTGATGCGCAGCGCGACGAGATTCGCGTAGTTGGTGTTCGACTTCAGGCAGCCGTACGGCGGGACGAACACCCCGGTGAGCGGCCCGGCGGCATACGAGTCGCCGAGCGCGACGTAGTTGGGCGCGGCGCTCGCGGCGCCCGCGCCGGCCGCGCACGAAAGCGCGACGACGAGACCCGCCAGAGCGGTGCGCAATCCGCGCACCGTGGTCCTGCTCCACATGACTGCCCCCTCGACCCGTTGTCTGTACGCGACCGTACAGACGAGACCGGCGTCCATGCAAGTGGCCATGGGCGGCGGGACCCGATGTGTAGGCTTTCGTCGATCACATGATCGATGAACCGCTAGATGTCCTGGCCCGCGAGCTCGGGACGCCTCCCCCGCCCGCGTTCGCCACGCTCGATCCCGCGCAGGCGCAGGCGCTCGCCGCGGCGCTCAAAGCCGCGCGTGAGCATCAGCAAGACGCGCTCGCGCAGGCCGCCGAGAGCGGCGTGGGCTTCATCCCGCGGCTGCTGCGCGGCGCCGTCAAGAAGGTCCTGTTCGGATGAGCGAGCGCCTCGAAGCCCGTGCCGAGGTCATCAAGCTCGCGCGCGTGCTGTCGCTGGATCCGGCCGCGCTGGCCCACCTCGAGCCGTTGCCCGCGACGCAGCTGCGCACGTTTCGCGAGCAGGCCACGGATCGGCTGTTCGACGCCGGCGAGGACGCACTGGGGCGCGTCGGCGCCGCGGCGAGGCTGCTGCCCTCCGGGCTGATCGCGACGATCGCCAGGCGCTCCTTCGGGCCGCTCTTGTGCGCGCGCGCCGCCGGCACCGTCGACAGCGCCAAGGCGCTGGACGTCGCCAAGCGCCTGCCCGCGGACTTCCTCGCCGACGTCACCGTCGAGCTCGACCCGCGGCGCGTCGCGGCGATCATCGCCGCGGTGCCCGCGGAGCTCGTCGTGCCGGTCGCCGAGGAGCTCGGGCGGCGCGAGGAGCACGTCACGATGGGACGCTTCCTCGCGTTCGTCCCGGATCATGCGATCGCGGCGGCGATCGGCGTGCTCAGCGACGAGGCGATGCTGCGCACCGCCTTCGTCCTCGAGCACAAGGAGCGCCTGGACCACGCGATCGGCCTGCTGCCGCCCGAGCGCCTGCCCGGCATCCTGCGCAACGCCTCCAAGCTCGGCCTCTGGCCCGAGGCGCTGGACCTGCTCGATCACCTCTCCGAGGAGCGCCGCGGCCCGATCGCCGACGTCGTGGCCGAGCAGGACGAAGACGTGGTCGCCGCGCTGGTGCACGCGGTCGCCGAGGCCGGGATCTGGGACAGCCTGCTGCCGGTCGTGCGGACGATGAGCGACGACAGCCGGACGCGCCTGGCGGGCATGGCGCCGTTCCACGACGCCGGCGTCCTGCGCGACATCATCCATGCGGCCGCCGACCAGGGCCTCTGGGTCGACCTCGTCCCGCTGATCGACGCGCTCCCGCCACACGTCCTGGCGCGCGTCGTCGCGATCGCCGCCGAGCTCGAGCCCGACCGCCTCAGCCGCGTCGTCCGCGACGCCGCCGCCGCGCCGCACACGCTGCCGACCCTGCTGACGATCCTCTCCGGGATCGACGAGGCCGACCGCGCCCCGGCGCTCGCCGCGATCGACCGCGCCGACCGCCAGGTCGCCGAGGACCTCGTCGCCGCGGTCGGCGATCCCGCCGAGTCCGCCGCGCTGCTCGCGCTCGCCACACCTGACGTCGTCGACGCGATCACGCGCGCGGCGACGCGCCTGGGCATGGAGGACACGCTGCGCGCGGTGCTCGACGCGCAACCGCCGGCGCCGTGAACGGCGATGATCGCCGCATGGCCGTCAAGCTCGTCTACGTCATCCGCGCGCGCGAGGACCTCCCGCGCGCGGAGTTCCACCGCTACTGGCGCGAGGAGCACGCGCCCAAGGTCGCATCGGTCGCCGAGGCGATCAAGGCCGTCCGCTACGTGCAGAGCCACACGCTCGACACGCCGCTGAACGACCTGCTCGTCGAGAGCCGCGGGATGTCACCCGTCTACGAGGGGATCACCGAGGTCTGGTGGGACTCGCTCGACGATCTCCAGGCGGCGATGTCCACGGAGGACGGCGTCGCGGCGATGGCGCTCCTGCTCGAGGACGAGTCGAGGTTCATCGACCTCGCGAGCTCGACGATCTTCATGACCGAGGAGGTCGACGTCTTCTAGGGTGGCGCAGGAGGGAAGGTCATGACGGCACGACGACTCGCGCTCATGCTCGCTGTATCCGCCGCCGTGGCAGGACCGGCGGATGCCGGCGCGGCGCCGGTCGCGTCCTATGTCGCGCTCGGCGACTCCTACACCTCGGGCGCGGGGCTCTTTCCGATCGACTCGAGTCCGCAGTCGGGCTCGTGCTGGCGGTCGACGGTCAACTACCCACACCTCGTCGCCGCCGCGATCGCGCCCGGCCGCTTCACCGACGTCAGCTGCAGCGGCGCGACGACGAAGAACATGCTCGAGCCCCAGCCGTTCAACGGCGAGACCAACGCGCCGCAGTTCGTCGCGCTGAACGCCGACGTCGATCTTGTGACGGTCGGCATCGGCGGCAACGACGTCCCCTTCGCAGAGCTCGTGAGCGCGTGCGGGCAGCGAGATGCGCTGCGGCCGACCGGGTCGCCCTGCAAGGACCACTTCACCGTCGACGGCGTCGACACGACAGACGCGAAGATCGCCGCGGTCGCCCCGAAGCTCGCGGGCGTCATCCAGGGCATTCGCTCGCGCGCGCCGCGCGCGCGTGTGCTGGTCGTCGGCTACCCCGTGCTGCTGCCCCCGAGCAAGGGCTGCTGGCCGGGCGTCCCGCTGTCCTCGGGTGACGTCCCATGGCTCGACGACTTCGAGAAGCGCCTGAACGCGATGATCGCCCAGCAGGCGCAGGCCAACGGCGCCGAGTTCGTCGACACCTACGCCTCGAGCGTCGGGCACGACATGTGCAAGCCGAGCGGGACGAAATGGGTCGAGGGCCTCGTCCCGACCGAGAACGTCTCCCCCGCCCATCCCAACGCCGCCGGCGCGCGGAACATGGCAAACCAGGTCATCCGTGTCGTGCAGACCGTCCCCGCTCCGAGCCCGGCGACGGCGGCGACCGGATGCAGGCGAGCGCGGCGGTTCACGATCCGGATCCGCCCGACCAACCGCGTCCTTCGCCGTGTCGCGGTGCGCGTCGGCGGCCGCGCGGTCCGTGCGCGCCGGGTGTCGGCGCGGCGCTGGACGGCCACGATCGACCTGCGCGGATTGACCGGCGACGCCGTCACGGTCACGACGCGCGCGACCTATCGCGACGCACGCGGCCGGACGCGGACGTTGCATGACAAGCGCCGCTACCGGACCTGCGGGTAGCGCCGCGTCGCACGCAAGCGGCATGCCGAGCGGCGGCGGGGTGTGGGAGACCGCGCCGCCGCTCGGCGCTCTGCGACCTAGCCGGCCAGACGCCAGTAGGACGTCTGCAGCCGCGAGCCCGCGAGGTTCTGCTCGATGTGCACGTGGTCGGTGTGCGCGTTGGGGCCCGTGTACCGGCTACGCACGACGCTGCGCCTCTTCACGCTGTACTGCTGGCGGTTCCAGATCCAGTACTGGACTCCGGTCGCCCGCGCCATCGCGGCGCCGTTGGCCGACATCCGCCTGATGAAGTTGGCCACCTGTGCGGCGTGCGCCGCGTTGCCGGCGTTGCGGAACCAGTCGCTCGCGCGCCCGACGCCATGGATGCTCGTCTTCGAGCGGTTGGCGGTGTTCGGCCGGCAGCTGTAGCCCTGGATCTTCTGCGGCCCGAAGTTCGCGCGGATCCAGTCCTGCAGACGCTTCGCGCCGCGGGTGAAGCCCCCGCTGCAGTTGCGCCCGCCAGACCATGACGCGGCGTCGTCGTAGCGCGCTGCGTCGGGCGCGCTCGTCACGTCCGCCGGGAACTTCCCGGGCGCGGGCCCGGGCGCGGGCGGCGGCGGGGGCGGCGGACCGCCGGAGCCGCCGGGAGGCGCTCCGTGGGCGTTGTTGCAGTTGGGGACGCCGCCGCCGAAGGGACCGTCGTTGTCGCCACCGCTGGCGTAGACGGCGTTCACCCAGCCCCACTTGTTGTTGTCGGCGAGCGTCCAGGCCCAGTTGCTGTTGAAGTACGGGCCCGACGTGACGCGGCCGCCGACCTGCTGGCAGATGACCCAGTTCGTGCCCTTGTGGAGATAGCCGACGGTGGCGCCGCCGGCCTGGACGGGAGCACCGCCGGAGATGCCGTTGCCGGCGACGTAGAAGGTGCAGTTGTACTTGCCCCCGCCGATCGAGCTGCACGGCACGGGCGCCGCGGCGAGCGCGTCACCGGAACCGACCGCAAAAGACGCAATCGCGGCTGTGAGGGCGGTGAGTACGGAACGACGCGGCTGGGCGCGTCGTCGCGTGATCATCATGGAATTCCTCCTGGGGTGGTGGTGTGTAGAGCACCACCATTGCCACGAGCGACGGGTCGCAAACCAAGATCAGGGATAGCCCCCATGGCGACGATTTCGCCTGCATTTCTGCCCTTCGTCACACCGCGAAGCAGGGCCACGGCGAGGTGATCTCGTACCGTGTGACCGCTGATGCTGACGCGGAGCTCGCCACGCCTGTTCTTCACCGACGACGGCGACGGCGAGCCCGTCCTGCTGATCACCGGCTGGACGATCTCCTCGGCGGTCTTCGAACCGGTCGCGCATCTCTACGTCCCCCACGCGCGGGTCATCACCTACGACCACCGCGGCGCCGGACGCTCGGAGCCGTGGCTGGCGCCGGTCTCGATGGCGATGCTTGCGGCCGATGCCGCGCGCGTGCTGGACGACCGCGGCCTCGAGTCGGCGCATGTCGTCGGCCTGTCGCTGGGGTCGGCTGTCGCGCTGGAGCTCGCGATCCGCATGCCCGCCCGCGTCAAGAGCCTGGTGCTCGTCGGCGGCGTCGCCGGCGGGCCGACGATGACGCTGCCTCACGCCGGCGCCGCCGCGCGCGCGGTCGCGTCGATCTGGGGCGACACCCTGCGCCGCCGCCGCCCGTGGTTCGCCGCCGGCCTGTTCTCGGAGCGCTTCCGCGCCGAGCATCCCGAGCTCGTCGCCGAGTACATGCCCTACTTCTGGCGCCACCTCGCCCCGCCGTGGGCGTCGACCTGGCAGCTGCTGGCGATCTCGGCGTTCGCCCGCCGCGGCTCGCTGCACCGCGTCTGCGCCCCGACGCTCGTCCTGCACGGCGAGGACGACGTGATGACGCCGCCCGGCAACGCGCACCGCCTGGCACGCGGCATCCCGGACGCCGAGCTCGCGCTCGTGCCCGGCGGGCACGCCGTCCCGCTGGAGCGGCCCGAGGAGAGCGCGCGCCTGCTGCTGGACTGGGTGGAGCGCCACGCGCAGGCGACGCCGCCCGGGGGCGCGCGGCTGCACGAGGCGCGCGAGCGCGTCACGCGCCCGCTGTCGCTACACGCCGGCACGCTGCGCAACACCCGTGACGCCGTCGGCCTCGGCGTGCGGGCGCTGCGCCGCCGCGCGCGCTAGGTCAGGCCTTCTGGCAGACGGGAGTCGACGCGACGTCCGTCTGACAGCGGGTCTGCTTCTGCCAGCGGGCCTGCATGTCCTTGACGTACTTGGCCACGGCCGCGGACTGCCGCGTGGACGTCAGGTCCTGTTTGATCTTGGCCGTCGCCTGCGACAGCGTCTGTGCCGCGGTGGGCACGCTCTTCTGGACCTTGAACACGACCCAGCCGCTCGTCGTGCGAACCGGCCCCTGGAGGGCGTTGACCGCAGCGGCGAACAGCGGCGCCTCGAGGTCGCCGATCGTCGTGCCGGGGACGATGCCCTTCACGACACCGCCGTTCTGGGCAAGCGTCGCGTCGGTCGTGTACTGCTTGCTGACCTCGCTGAAGGTCTGGCCGCGCTTGAGCGCGGCCAGGGCGAGCGCGGCCTTGGCCTTGGTCGCGGCGACGACCATCCGCACGTCACGCTTGCTCGGACGCGCCCAGCGGCCGGGTTGCGTCGAGTAGGCCTCCTGGATGTCGGCTGCCGACGGCGCCGCGATCGTCTTGGCGACCTTGCTCTGCAGCTCCGCGGTCAGCAGCGACAGGCGCAGCTGGTACTGCAGGTCGGCCTCGGACAGGCCAAGCTGCTGCAGTGTCGCGGCCTTGTCGGTGCTCCCGATCTGCTTCAGGTAGTTCGCCTGCGCCTCGGCGACCTTCGCCGCTGTGACGGTCACCTTCTTGTCGGCGGCTTCCTGGATGACCCAGCTGGCCTGGACGAGCATCGCGACCGCCGCCTTGCGGGACTCCGCTGCGCTCGCCGGCGACCCGGCGCTGCTGGCGGCCTTCGTGAAGGACTGCTGCCAGTGATCGACCTGAGCGTTGCTGATCGCCACGTCTCCGACCAGCGCCGACGCCGTCGCCGGGATCTTCTTCTCGGAGGAGCCGCCGCCCGACGACACCGCGAGAACGACGATGCCCGCGACTGCGAGCAGGCCGATCGGGAGCGTGAAACGCGCGTGTTTGCGCAGCCACCAGGCAGCCTGGTCGGCGACATCGAGAACCCGTGACACCGCGCAATACTCGCGGATCGGGTGAAGATCGGGGTAAAGCCGGGTTTGAAGTCAGCCGTCGTAGTCGACCGAGACCTCCGCGCTGGTCGGGTGCGACTGGCAGGTCAGGATGTAGCCGGCGTCGAGGTCGGCCTGGCCGAGCGCGAAGTTCTGGTCCATCTCGACCGTCCCGGACACCAGGCGCGCCTTGCATGTCCCGCAGGCGCCGCCGAGGCACGCGTACGGGGCGTCGCGGCGCACCCGCAGCGCAGCCTCGAGGACGGTCTGGCCGCTCTCGAGCGTGGCGTCGTGCTCGGCGCCTGAGAGCCGGAAGCGTCAGGCTCGCGGCGGCGTGGTCCCTGGCGGACGCGCGCGCCTTGGAGTAGCCGAAGAACAGCTCGAGGTGGATGCGGTCGGTGTCGACGCCGCGCTCGACGAGGAGGTCGCGCGCGGACGTGACGAGCTCGGCGGGCCCGCACATGAACCACTCGTCGACCTGGGCGGGGTCGAGGTCCTCCGTGATCCAGCGCGTCAGCTTGGCGGTGTCGATGCGGCCGCTCAGCGCCGGCGGGTGGCCGTCGCTCGGCGTGAGAGGACGTGCAGGACCTCGAGACGGTCGGAGTAGCGGGACTCGAGCTCGTCGAGCTCGCGCTGAACATCGTCGACTCGGGTCGTGCGGTTGCCGTAGATCAGCGTGAAGCGGCTCTCGGTCTCGATCTCGAGCGTCGTCGCGAGCACCGAGAGGATCGGCGTGATGCCGCTGCCGGCGGCGATCGCCACGTAGTGGCGCGAGCGCAGCGGGTCCAGCGGCGTGCCGAACCGCCCGGTCGGCGTCATCAGCTCGAGCACGTCGCCGGCCTCCAGCTCCTCGGCGGCGTACGTCGAGAACGCGCCACCCGGGATGTGCTTGACGGCGATCCGCAGCGTGTCGGTGGTCGCGGGCGCGCAGATCGAGTAGTTGCGCCGCACGCCCTCGCCGCCGAGGTCGGTGCGGACGGTCAGATGCTGGCCGGCCTGGAAGCGGAACTCGTCGCGCAGTTCGTCGGGGACGTCGAAGGTGATCGCCACGCTGTCGGCGGTCAGCCGCTCGACCGCGCCGACCGGCACCTCGTGGAAGACGGCGTGCGTGCGCGGACGAGCCCTTCGGCATGCGCACGGGCAGCATGCGCAGCAGCTTGCTGTTGAGGTGCTTCCACTCGCGGTACTCGTCGGCGTTGAGCTGCGCGCCGAAGACGGTGCCGATCGCGGCGTCGCGCTCGAGGTAGGCCTCCTCGTTGCGCTTCCAGGTGCGCGAGGTAGCGGTAGAAGGGGATCGACGGGTGCAGGTGGTGCACCAGGTGGTAGTTCTGGGACAGCATCAGCGGCGTGAACAGCCACTCCATGCCGACGCGGTTGCGGGTCGCGCGATAGCGGTTGTCGCGCTGGGTGTCCTCCAGACCGTGGTGGGGCAGCCAGTCGAACCACCACGCCAGGAACGTCATGGCGATCCGCTCGGGGATGAGGTAGACGACAGCGACCATCCAGATGCTGCCGGTGGCGATCGCGGCCGCCAGTCCGGCGGTCGTGGCGATGATCAGCACCGCCGTCTCGACGACCTCGGCACGCGGGCGGCGCTTGACGTTGCGCACGTAGAACGGGACGTACGCGACGTCCATCAGCGCCCAGCGGACCGGCAGCTGCCACCAGCTGGCCGTGGCTGGCGAACGTGTCCGGGTCGTGGTCGTCGTCGTTGGAGTGGCGGTGGTGCTCGATGTGGATGAACCCGAACCCCGGGAACGACATCGCCGGCGAGACGAACAGCATCGCGGCGCGTCCGAACAGCGCCGTTGACCCAGCGCGTGCGAGCTGATCGAGTAGTGCGAGGCGTCGTGGACGACCGTGAACATCACGAAGCAGGCCACAGCGTTCATCGCGATCGTCACGCCGCGCGGCAGGCTGTGGTCGATCGCCGTCCAGGTCCCTGCCGCGAACAGCGACAGCGCCGCGGTGAAGATGCCCACCGTCGGCCAGGCCAGCGCCGGCACCTGCTCGCCGGGATCGGGGAGCGCCTGGCGGGCGGCTGGTGATGGTGCGGTGGCGACAGACATTTAGCTCCTTCCTCCAAGCGACATCGGGGACACGCCAAGCATCGCCGCGAACTGGTGTGACTTCCACGGACAGAGCTCCGAGATCGGTGCCCTCTGATTAGAGATTTCTCCAGGCCATGGGTTAGGCTGGTGCGCGTGACACGCTCAAGTGGCACCGGCGGGCAACTGCTCGACGCGCTGGCCGCGACAGCACGATGCCCTCGTGCAGGACATCCGGCGCCGGATCGAGGCCGAGCTTCCCTCCTACGAGGCGCTCGCCGGGTCGGTCGTCGACCAGCACGTGCGGTTGAGCCTGCTGCGGACCCTCGACTCGGCGCAGGCCGGCCATCCGGCGATGGCCGATCACGATCTCACCGAGGTCGCGGAGGTGGGCGCGGTCCAGGCACAGGCCGGGATTCCCGTCGACGACATGCTGCGCGTCTGGCGCATGGGCATCGAGCTCGTCCTGGCGCGTGCCCGGACGCTCGCAGCCGAGTTGCGGATCGCCGACGACCAGGTTCTCGAGTTCGTCGCCCTCCTGCTGGCCTGGTCGGACGCGGCGATGATCGCCTCCGCTTCCGCGCACCGCGCCGCCGAGATCGAGATGGCGCGCTCCGATCACGAGCGCCGCGCCGCCTTCGTGCGCGGGGTGCTGCTCGGCGCCATCGCACCCGCGACGCTGCGCATCGACGCCGAGGCCTACGGGTTGGACGCGACGGCCCAGTACGTCCCCATCCGCGCACACGCAGCGGATCCGACGTCGCAGCTCGAGCTCGAGCGGGCGCTCGGGCTCACTGCCCCCGGCCCGCCGCGCCGAGGGATCGGGACGCTGCTCGACGGTGATGTCTGCGGCTTCGTGCGCGCCCGGCCGCGGACCCGGCGCTGGACGATCGGCGCCGGACCGCCCGCGCCGCTGGACCGCCTCGCTGAATCATTCGGGCTGGCCACGCGGGCGCTCACGACGGCAACGGCTTTCGGAGTGACCGGGGTGGTCGACCTGGCCGCGCTGGGCGTCCGCGCCGCCGTCGTGGCCGACCGCGACGTCACCGAGCAGCTGACACGCCGCTACCTCGAGCCGCTGTCGGCCGCGGGGTCGCGCGACGGACATCATCGCCACCCTGCGCGCCTTCCTCGACTGCGGGCTGCGGATCGACGGCGCCGCCGAGCAGCTGATCGTCCACCCGAACACCGTGCGCTACCGCCTCGCCCGCTTCGAGGAACGCACAGGCGCGAGCCTGCGCGACACCACCGTCATCTGCGAACTGTCGTGGGTGCTGGACGCCGCACTCGTCGCTACGCCCCGGTAACGCTCCGGCATCATCCGAGCGTCGACGCTCGAACCACGCGGTTGGCCGTCGGCTCGTAGGCCCGGCAGGGCTCACCGCGCAGGCCCGGGCAAGGCGGGAGCGCGGTCGGCACGGTGCCCGCGAGAACCGGGAGCAGCAGGCGCGAGGGCATTGCGCCGCCTGCTCCTACGTCGACGCGCGCCGTGGCGCTGGGGTTCGCCTCGGCGAACGCCCAGATCGGCTGGTCGCCGTTCGGGGCACTGAGCTGGACGCGGATGCGCGAGCCCTTGCGGTAGGCGTGGGCCTGGTAGTAGAGCGGGATCGTCACCTTGACGAAGCGCTTGCTCGGCAGGCCGCGCACGTCTGTCTTGCGGAGGCTGAGCACGGGCGCCAGCGAGGTGCTCTTGGCCTTGTCGAGCTTGCGCGCGTTGCCGCGCAGCCAGCCGCTTTGGACGAACGTCTCCTTGCCGTCGGGCCGAACCTCGGTGACGGTCGCCTGCAGGTCGACGTTGGGCTTCGATGAACGGATCCACGCGCTGAACGCGCCGGCCCCCGCGACGGTGACGTCCTCGGTCAGCGGGGCCGACACGAACGCCGCCTGGTTGGCTGCTGGGTTCTGCACCCATTTGTAGGGCGGCAGCGCGGTCCACAGGCCGTTCGGTCCGGAGCCGGTGTCGCCGCTGAAGTTCGTCGGCGGGCGCACCCGCGCGTCCCACGTGAAGCGGGCGGCGCGCGCCCGGGCCGGGGACTTGGCCCCCATCGCGCCGCCGGCCGACAGGTACCACGCCCTCGCGGTCACGCCCGCCGGCGGGAAGCGGTCATAGCCCTTCTCGAAGCCGGGATAGGGCTCGCCGGGCCTGCCGCCGGCGCCGTTGTCGTAGAGGACGCGGACGCGCGGCAGCTTCTCGAACGCGGCACGCGCGCCCGCCGGTGTCAGCTGCTGCTGGATCGGGTCGTCGCGCAGCATCAGCCCATCGATCCCGAATGCTTCGGCGAACAGCAGCGGGGCCACGGCGTGCAGGACCGTCGACCCGAGCATCGGTGACTCGCCGGCGACGTAGATCATGAGGAAGTCGTAGAGCCGGTTCAGCGTCTGCGGCCCGAGCGAGTCGACGTGCGTGCCGTTGGTGAACGTGAACCAGGCCTTCGGGTTGCCCTTCATCTGGCGTTCCATCGTCGGGCAGTGCCCGCCCGTCTGCTCGTCGGTGAACTGGCAGGCGAGGAAGGTCGGCACGTTGATCTTGTCGACGAACGTCACCGGCGCGAGCGGGTCGGCGACCTTCGGCACGTAGTGGTTGTTGGCGCGGACCTTGGCCAGCAGGTCGACCGCCTCGGGGTGCAGTTCCTGGTTCTTCTTGCAGATCGTGTCGCCGCCGGCGATCTGCCGCGCGGCGTATGCCTGCCCAGCGTCGGGCCCCGACGGCAGCGCGTCGTGGACGCGCTCCTTGGCCCAGTTCAGCGCGAAGCCCGTGTTGAGGATTCCGCCCGGATACAGCGTCGTCTGCGTCGCGTCGATGAGCGACACCGGCGCGATCGCCGCGAGGCGCGGTGGGCGCGTGGCCGCCGTGAAGAGCTGGCTGATGCCACCGTAGGAGATGCCGAACAGGCCCACCTTGCCGCCCTTGACCCAGGGCTGGCGGGCGATCGTCTCGACGACGTCGTAGCCATCCAGGCCCTGCAGCGGCTCGAAGAAGTCAAACGCCCCGCCCGAGCAACCGGTGCCGCGCATGTTCACGTCGACCACGGCAAAGCCCATGATGTTGGCGATCGCTGCGATCCCGCTCTGCGGCCCCTTGGGGTCGGCGTAGCCGTAGCCGGCGTACTCGATCAGCGTCGGGTAGGGCCCGCCGACCGGATTGCGCGGCAGGTCGACGCCGAAGATGTTCGTGACGTCGGTCGGCGGGTGCACCGAGTAGGCGAGCTTGGTGCCGTCGCGCATCGTCATGTAGCCGTAGCCGTCGGACGGGATCGACTGGTCGTAGACCGATTCCGTCAACGGCGCCGACCGCGTCGACATCACCGTCAGGCGATCGGAGGCCTGGCCGCCGGCACTGACCTGGTAGCCGGCTCCGGCCGCGACGTCGCGAAAGACCACGCCCCCCAGCGACCCGGCGGTCTGGGTGCGCACGACCTGTCCCGCCGCGCCGAGCAGCGTGACTTTGGCGCCTGGCGTCAGCCCCGTCGCCCAGACCTGCTCCACGCTGCCCCGCGCCTCGAATGCCTGCGCGGACGCGACGACGGACAGCCACGTGATGAGCACCGCCCCCCAGGCGGCGCAGCGACGACCCCGGACCCTCATGCTGGCGAGCCTAACTCAAGCCCTCCACCGACCGCAGGCCAGGAGTACGGTCCCCTGATGCCGGTCGTCGGAGCCGTCGCGGCACGCGAGCTCGAGCCTCTGCTTGGCGGGGATTGCCCCTTGCCCGCAGCGCAGTGGCTGGACATTCACACCCATACCGGGCAGAACGACCCGGACGGGATTCGCGGGACAGCCGCTGAGCTGCTCACCGCGCTGGACGACGCGGGCGTCCACCGGGGACTCGTGTTCAGCTCCCACGAGCCGAATGGGTATCCGGCCGCGAACGACCGTGTGCGTGCGGAGGCGGCGCGGGCAGCCGGGCGGCTGGATTGGCTGGGCCGCGTGGATCCCAACGCCGCCGGCGCGCTGGAGGAGGCGAGGCGCTGTCTGGCGCTCGGTGCCCGCGGAATCAAGCTTCATCCGCGCTCCGACGGGTTCGGGCTTCCGCACCCCGTCGTCGACGCCGTCGCCGCTGAGGTCGCGGCGCGTGGCCTCGTCCTGCTCTTCCACTCGGGCCGCGGCATCCCGAACCTCGGCGAGGACTGCGTGCTGCTGGCCGAGCGTCACCCGGAGCTTCGAATCGTCCTGGCGCACGCGGGAATCAGCGACCTCGGTCTGCTCGCGCCGGCGGCGGCCCGGCTGCCGAACCTGCTGTTCGACATGGCGTGGTGGCAGGTCGCCGACCTGCTCGCGCTGGTGACGACGATTCCGCCGGGCCAGATCCTGTTCGCCAGCGACGCGCCCTACGGGGCACCGCTGCTTCATGCGTTCTTCCTGCGCCGCGCGACAGCAGCGGCGGGCTGGAGCGACGAGCAGCGCGCGGTGGCAGCAGGCGAGCAGGGCCGCCGCGTGCTCGCAGGCGACGAGCTTCTCGACCTCGGGCCGGCGACCGGCGCAGCCAGGCTCGCACAGCGCAGCGTCGCCCTCGAGCGCGTGGTCGCCTACGCCTCGGCTGCGGCGATTCTCACGTGGTCGGTCGGCCGCAAAGCCGCGGCTGAGCCGATCACTCTGGCCCGGCTCGGCTGCCAGCACGTGCCCGCCGACCCTCATGCCGGGCTCCTGCGACGGTGCGATCGCCTGCTCGACCGGGCCGCCGGACTCGTCGTCGACCCAGGGGATGACGAGCGCGCGCCCGTGCCGGCCCTGATGGCGGCCGCGATGATCGCGGGCACGCCCGAGGCGGGGACGCCAGAGTGGGACGGGGCGATCACTGCCTGAGTCGCGAGGGACGATCACCCCTAGTCAATGGTCGATCGGATGCTGGGCGAGCGGCGTGGTCCAGCCAGTCACGCGCCGCGCGGCCGGGATGGGAAGCGACCCGCTTGCGTGCGGTCAACGCTGCCACGTGGTCGGGTTCTCCAAATTGCCGGCACACCACCATCCCCGGTGGTATCGTCCCAAACGGCCGACAGCCGCAAGGTCGGGCATCGCTTGGCAGGGGGAGGACGTCATGAAGTGGGGACTTCGGTCGCGCGCGTTCTGCGCCGCGGCCATCGCGACGGGGCTCATCGCGCTGCCCACGAGCAGCGCGCAGGGGGCGGCGATCAACGTCAACGTCGACGTCTCGCTCCAGACCGGCCAGCTGCTCAACAACCTCCAGACGTTGGTGTCGACCGTGCCCACAACGGCGAACAGCCTGCTGTGCCCGGTGACCTCGGGTCTGCCCTTTCTGCCGCTCCTGACCTGCAACCTCGATCTGCTCTCGTATCAGTGGCACACGCAATGGAAGGCGCCCAACGGCACGATCGTCAAGCGCAACATCGGAGCGCTCCTGGAGATCCCGACGCTGCTGAACGTCGACAACGACATCGCCCCGGACGTCGTCGCCACGGTCGGCCTGCGGTCGCTTTCCCCGCCGACGTTTGCGCTCACGGTCGATCGCGCATTTGGTGAGTCCAGCACGCTCCCTCTCTCGGTCGAGGCGATCATCCCCGACCCGACGAAGGGCTCGCTGCCGCGCAAGAAGATCAACTTCGGCTACGACACCAAGGAGTCCCGGGCGCCCGGGCACTGGGAGTCGATCGTCGCCGTGCGCCCGGTCCCCGACGGCACCGGGATCGACCTCGTGACGAAGGTCACCGGGCAGGGCCCCGTCTACTCGCTGCTCGGCGGCCTGTTCAACGGGACGGCCGACATGCGCTTCGACGAGGCCGGCGGCCGCCTGCGCTACAGCAACCCCGCCCCGGCCCAGACTGGCATCACCTTCAACGTCGGCAAGACCTACGCCGTCGGCCTCACGACGTCCGAGCCCACCGTGCTCGACGCCGACGCCGTGTTCAACACCGGCTCAGACCGGATCTCCGCCGCGCTGCGGGTGGACAAGCTGCAGAACACCACGGGCGTGACGTTCACGCCGACGGGCACCGACCAGCGCCAGGTCACCTACTCCTCGAGCGCCAAGGTCGCCCAGATGATCGGGTCCTACCGCCACTTCACCGACCTCGGGGTCGGCCCGACCACGCCGCTGGAGACGCTGCGCGCCAAGGCCACCGACGTCCCGACGAAGATCATCGTCAACCAGACCGCCAAGGCCGTCGCGACAATGACCACCGACGGGTCAGGCCCGCTCGGCTCCCTCGAGATGGGGTTCGCCAACGGCGAACCAGTCCTCATGAACGTCGACCACCCGTACGCCCGCGTCGTCGAGAACAGCGCGTTCAAGTCGTTCGCCGGACGCATCGACGCGCTGCAGAGCGCGTCCGTCGACGCGACCGACGACGTCGTCGCCGACCTCCAGCTCGGTCCCGACGGGCGCAAGCCGTTCCGCGCCGAGGTCACGCAGTCCACGAACAGCCGCTCGATCGTCGGCACCGTCTCCGACCTGCCGCGCCACCTGCAGGTGCGCTACGACCCCGACAACGGCGTCATCGACTACAACGCCAACGGCGAGACGATCGCCGCGATCGACGTGACCGCCGAGCAGACGCCGGCGTTCTTCGGACGCGTGCGCAAGATCGTGGGTCACATCGAGCAGCTGCCGACGCAGGCGACCGTCAACATCAAGCCCAACGGCGCCGGGCTCAAGCTCGAGACGAACAACCCGATCGGCCTCGCTCAAGCGCTGCTCACGAGCGGGCCGGACTCGTCGCTGCCCGACGGTGTCTACGGCGCAAAGGTCGAGGACCTGGCCAGCCGCTTCACGGCGTTTGCCCGCGTGCAGGGCCTCAGCCTCGTCGACGTGACGACCGGCCCTGCCGCAGGCGCGGTCACGGGCCACGTCAAGCTCGCCCCAACGCCGCTGAAGGTGATCTACGCGACCGACGCGATCAACGTCGATGCGAGCCTGTCGCAGATTCCCAGCGACGTGACCGTGGCGTTCGACCCGGCCGCCGGCACGGTCACCTACAACGGCAACCAGGGCATCGCCCGCATCGACGCGCTCGTGACCGCGACCAATCCGCTGTTCGGGCGGATCAAGCGCATCGACGCGCGCATCGACGAGCTCCCGAACGCCGTCGCGGTCGGCTTCAAGCCGACGGCCGGCTCGGGCGTCGAGTTCAGCGCCACGCCGCAGGTCGGCATGGTCCAGGCCGCGCTCACCGACGGGATCGCGACCGCCCCGACCCTTGCGGACGGCAAGTCAGGGGCGATCCTCAAGGACGTCCCCAGCGAGTTCTCGGCCTTCGCGCGGCTCTTCAACGTGCAGGCGGCGAAGGTCGTGTCCGTGAACGGCAACCTCGACGCCAACCTCAAGGCCGGGCCGCTGGACGGCGGCGAGTTGCAGGACCTCGACCTCGACGCGACCGTCGACGTTCCGGGCGACGCGGTCACCGACCCGATGCACATCGTCGGCTTCGTGCAGGACCTCCCGTCCGACCTGACGATCAAGCAGACGGGGTCGGAGATCTCCTACCTGGCGAACGCCATTGTCCCGAAGGTCACCGTGACGGCCACCGGGCTGCCGGGCGGCAGCCCCGGCGGCTCGCTCGACGGTGACCTGCACAACGTCGCCGGGACGCTCACCGACGTCCCGACGCAATGGAAGTTCGTCAACACCGCGGCCAACACCGGCGTCGAGGCAAACGGGCCGTTCACGCGCGCCGACATCGAGCTCTGGGACCACGGCGCGCAGAACGCCGCGTTCCCCGAAGACGCGCGCAACAAGGTCTCGCTGAACACGCGTGACGGCCGCTTGCACGTGCAGGCGCGCGCGCTCGCGATCCAGAAGGTGCTGCTCGGCATGGCGTCGACGACGAACGTCGAGACGCTGTTCGGCAGCCAGCCCGCGCCGCTGGACCTGACCGTCGACGGCGGCACCGCGGCCGAGCCGCTCGACGTCGACGTGACGGTGACCGACCTGCCGACCGCGTCGACGTTCCAGCTGTCCACGCTGCTCGGGATGAAGATCGGCTGGACAGCGGCGAATCCCGGCACCGATGTCACGTTGAAGCTGGCGTCAAAGGACGTCGGCGCCGACCTGAGCATGCCCGACCTCCCTTCATTCGTGGACGTGTGCGTCGGTGGCGGGCTGCTCGGCTGCGCCCCGAAGGCGCCGTCGTTCTTCCAGCGCGGCGCCGACAGCTTGATCTTTCCCAATGCCTTCACCGCGGTCACGAACGCCAACGGCACGATCGCGATGAGCGGCAAGGTCTGCCTACCGCCGACCGACGACGACGGCGAGGCGCTGTCCCCGCCCGGCACCGTCTACGGCGCATGCCTGGACGGCACCTCGCCCAACCGCATCGAGATCGACAACCTCCGTCTCAAGCAGGTGCGCCTGGAGTTCGCCTCCGGCGACACGACCAACGAGGACGAGGACGGCGACCCGCTCGAGGACGACCTCCTCAAGCTGTGGGTGGCCACCGACTCCGGCGGCATCAAGGTCGACAACCTGTTCGTGCGCAACGACACGTCGGATTCCTCGACGGTCGTCAGGGCCGGACACACCGGCGGGCTGCCGCTGCGCAACTCGGGCGACCACTTCTTCCTGTTGGCCGACATGTCGTTCCCCCCGAACACCGAGATCCGCGAGAACCAGATCGAGTGCGGAGACCTCGAGGTGAAGGTCGACCTACCGCTGCTCGGGTTGACCGACGTGCTGCCGTCTCCGGGCGAGCTGCTCCTCGGCGACCTCTGCATCGACTAGGCGCCGGCCACTGAACGACGACGACCCCGCGCTGCGCAGGGTCTTCGACCAAGCCCTCTGACGGACTCGAACCGTCGACCCCTTCCTTACCATTGAGCTCGAGTGCGCGAAGGGCACGTTTGCGTTGCGGCTGGAGCACGAAGAGCGCGCGTTCCACCCCGTTGTAGCCGCAGTAGGTGACGAGTGATCCGAAATGCGACTCGCGGAGACGGTGCTTAGCGGCAAGACGACCCGCTGCTCGACCAGCTGGCCGAGAACGAGCTGGTCGCGCGACCCGGGTGAGCCCGAGGTCAAGGCCGATGATGATCTCGGCGCCGACTCTAGTCGGCGCCGAGACCGTTGATCAGTCGACGATGAAGCCGGTCTTGCCGACGGCCCTGAGGATCGCCTTCATCGACTTGGGTTCGTCGAAGCTGCCGTCCGGCGAGACCTCCTTGCCGATCAGCTGCGCGATCGCGCCCGCGTGACGTGCCTCGACCGTGAGGATCGAGCCAGCCGCGCCAAGGACGGCAGTCTGCTTGATGCGCCCGGCCTGGCCGAGGTAGGCCGAGACGCCGGTGTTCTCCAGCACGAACGCGGTCTGCAGGAACTGGTTGGGGTCCTTGACCGTGTCGCCGAAGTTGAACTTCGGGCTCTTGACGGCCGCCTTGCCCAGCGCCTTCTTGAGGAACTTGACGTGCGCGATCTCGTGGTCGCGGATCACGGTCGCGAGCGGTAGCGCCGCGCCGGTCGCCGCCCCGTTGGCTACGGCCTCCCTGTAGAACGCGGCCTCGAGGTACTCCAGCGTGAGCGCGTAGTTGAGGATCTTGACGTCCTGCTTCTTGGAGGGTGCGGCGGCCGCCAGCGCGGGCATCCCGCCCATCAGCACGCCGCCGGCCAGCAGCGAGCCGCCGGCGATGCCGGCCTTGCGGAAGAAGTCGCCGCGGGTGTCGAGCTCGACCGCGTCGGCGGTCTCGCGGATGGCGCCGTCGGCATCGACGACGTCGAGGGTGATCAGGTCGGGCATGGAGCTCCTTGGATTGGTGATCTGCACAGCTGGGCGGGTCATCGGACGACGACGGTGCCCTTCATGTTCAGGTGGATCGAGCAGACGTAGCGATAGGTCCCGCGGCGCGTGAAGCGCACGCGGTAGGACCCTTCCTGCTTGGTCGGCGAGCCCTTGAATCGCGGCCTGCCGGTGCTGCGGACGTTGTGTGGTGTGCGCGCGTCCAGGAACAGCCAGCGCACGGTGTCGCCGCGCTTGATCGTCACGCGCTTGGGGGCGAACTCGATGTCCTTGACGCGCACGTCCACCGTGCGCGGCCCCGCCGCTGCCGCGGCTGTCGTCATCGCGACGGCCAGGCCGACGGTCACCGCGGTCGCGCGCTTCGCCAGGTTCTGCACACCAGGTGTGCGCACGTGGCGCCGTGGCGGATCACTCACGGCGTCGTCCGCGGGCACGAGAGGATCACGTAGAAGCGCTTGTGGGTGTCCTCGTTGACGTCCGCAGTCGCGGGGTCGTCGTTGGTCGTGAACGAGCCGTCGCTGTGCGCGGCGACACCACGAAGTAGCGGTTGGTTCGTCGAGACGCCGGTGCCGGCTTTGGCGACGAGGTCGAGGGAGGCGGCGGCCACGACCCTTGCAATCGCGCACTTCGTCGCCGTGATCTCGCCGGAGAACTCGGGGTTGCTGTCAGCGCCCGGCGCGCGGCCGTTGCGGATCGCGTCGGTGGTGTCGAGGTCGTACTGGTTCTCGAGCGCGATCGTCGCGACGATGCCGTGGCGGAGAGGTCCCGTCGCCGGAGTCGATGTAGACGTTGCCCTCGCCGGCGGAGTTGCGCGGGTAGGCGTTGGCGATCCGGAAGCCGCCGGATTGCGCCTCGATCGTGGCGGCGCGGTTGACGAGCCCAGCGCGACGGGCCCTCGTCGCCCTTGTCACCCTTGTCGCCCTCGCGACCCGTGTCGCCCTTCGGCCCGGGGTCGCTCTTGGTGCCGGCGGGCAGCTGGCCGGGCAGTAAGTCGCCCTTGCGCAGGCTCTTGATGTCCGTGCCGGTGAGCGAGTTGCTCCTGACGTCCGTGCCGGTCAGCGAGCTGGTCCCGACGTCCTTGCCAGTGATCAGCGACGCCGCCTGGCTGGGGCCGCCGACGGCCATGAAGTCGGCGGCGAGCGCCAGCAGCGTGGGCGCCTTGACGAACCTCTTGATGTGGGACCCACGTGCGATGCGCGCCGGCCGAGATCGGATTACGCGGGTCGCGGTTGCGGTCGGCCGAAGACCTTGGCGAGGATGATCGACAGCTCGAACAGCACGATCAGCGGGACGAGCTCGATCATCATCGACACGGGGTCGACGCCCGGGAGCGCCGCCGCAATCACCGCGAGCGCCAAGTAGGCGTAGCGGCGGTTTTTGCGCAGCATCTCGACCGTGAGGACGTTGAGGCGGACCAGGGCGAGGATGCCGACCGGCAGCTGGAAGACCAGCCCCATCGCAAGCATGATCATCGCGGCGAACTTGTAGTAGTCCTTGGCCTGGACGAGGACGTTGAACGAGTTCGAGTTGAAGTTCTGCAGGAAGTTCGTGGCCGCCGGCAGCACGACGAGATACCCGAAGATCACCCCGACGGCGAACAGCACCGGGATCATCGACAGCAGCGGCAGCGCGATCCGACGCTCCTCCGGGCTGAACGCCGGCAGCAGGAACGCGTACAGCTGCCACAGGATCAGCGGCCCGGCGAGCAGCAGCGCGAAGTACAGCGCCACCGTCATCGTGGTGATAAACGGCTCGCCGACGCCGAGCGTCACCGGCTTGTTCGGCGGCGCCGCGCGCGGCAGCTGATCAAGCGTCCGCTCGGCGCGCACCACCTGGGCCTCGACGACCGCGCGCGTGGACGCGCTGAGGTTGTTGTCCGCGGCGAGCGCCTGGTAGACGGCGAGGTTCTGCGCGGCGAGCTCGCGGGCGCCGCGCTGCGCGACGTAGATCTCGCCGAGCGGGCCCTTGCCGTTCTTGGTCCGCTGCTCGGTCGTGTCGGCGAGCGGCTCGCCGACCGCATCGAGGAGCGCGTTGTTGAACGCAAAGCAGACGCCGAACGCGACGACGAACGCGACGACGCAGACGATCAGCCGCGCGCGCAGCTCATCGAGGTGGTCGACGATGCTCAGCTTGTCGTCGTGCCCGACCGGGCGGATTGCTGCAATGGTGGACAACGACGCGACCGCGACGACTCAGACGGTGCTGCGCTCACGGACGGGCGGCGTCGCCATTACCGCCGGGTCTTCCGCCGGCGGCAGCGCGCGCGGCTCCTCGTCGCTTCCGCGGCTGGTGATCGCGTCCTTGAACTCGCGCATGCTCGAGCCGAGCTGCTTGCCGACGCCCGGCAGGCGCTTGGGCCCCATGACGATCAGCACGATCAGCAGGACAAGGCCGATCTCGAGTAGTCCGAAGCTTCCCATGACCACTAGTACGCAGCGCGCGCGCGATCGGCTCACAATCCCGCCGCACGCGGGGGCCGCTCCGGTGCGGAGCGGCCCCGTGGGCAGCGTCAGCCGACCGGGATCGCGATGTCGAGCACGCGCGGGTTCGAGCCGATCACGCCGAGCGACGACGCCGCGCCGGTGGCGAGGTCGACGAGGTGGAACGTCGAGCGGCCGGGCGAGGACAGCGACGCGAAGCCGAAGTTGCCGGTCGCGGTGCCGGTCGCGTCGAGCGGCGACCAGATGTCAAAGCCGACCGCCCTGCGGGTGTCCGTGCCGAGCGCCCCGACCGTGTTCAGCGTCCCGTTGTTCGGCGGGAGCTGAGTCACGAGGACGTCGCGCGCGGCGTCGATGTCGTACAGCGTCGTTCCCGTGGCCGCTGCGTTGTCGTTGTTCGTGTAGGCCGCGCCCGTAGCGTCCGGGTCCAGCCCGAAACCGGCGTCGCCCGGCGCGTAGGCCAGCGACAGATCGGTGGCCGCGAGCCCGCCCGTGACCGGGTTCAGCCGCAGGTTCTGTTCGGCGTCGCTGATCGCGCGGATGCGGTCGACCGTCGGATTGAAATCGACCCCGAACTCGTCGCCGACCAGGCTGAACGTGGCTGCGCTCACACCGGTGGCCACACCGGTCGCCGTATCGATCACGACGACGCGGCCGACTCCGTCGAGGTTGGCTACGCCGTAGAGCCGGTTCGTCGCCGGGCGGAAGTCGATGCCGGCGAGCTGCTCGTCCTCGGCCAGCCCGGTGATCTTGACGCTCGACGTGATCGTCCCCGGGGCACCGGAGGTGAACGTGACGAGGCGTTTGGAGACCGTGTTCGCGTAGACGGTCTGTCCCAGGTGCGCGGCGTTCGCCGCCGGCACGCCCGCGACGAGCAGCGCTGCCGCCGTCGCGACTGCGCCCACGATGCGTGGGTTCATATCGGTGTTCCCCTCGGGTCGAGTAGTGCGATTACCAGACCATGCGCGCGAGCGAGCGAGCCGGATCACAAATCCCGAAGCTCGCTCGCCGCATGACACTACGAAGGGGAGATCGTGTTGACGTCGGGCAGCGTCGGCGTGCGCGCGGCGACCGTGTCGTAGTCGTAGGCCTTGCCCGGCTTGGAGCCCGGCTTGCCGAAACCGAAGCCCGCCGACTGCAGGACGCCGACGGCGTCCATGATCTTGTAGAAGCCGGGGGTGCCGGTCGTCGGCAGGCCCGCGACCTCTTCGCGCTGTGCGAAGCGCGAGTAGGCGCGGTCGTTGCCGAGCTTGCCGAGCGACTGCAGGGCGAGCGCGCGGTGCACGGCCTCGACGCCCATGATCTCCGCCGCGTAGCGCGCGAAGCGCGAGCCGCTGAGCGTGCCCTGGCGCGCGAACACGGTGACGCCGATCAGGTAGGCGTTGACGAACACCTGGTCGCCGACGGCGAGCGTCGTCAAAAACGCCTGCGGTGAGGAGAACACCTCGTCGGGCACGTAGATCGTCTTGGTGACCGGCTTGCCGCCGACTCCGCTGGAGGTCAGGACCTCGAAGTGGTTCTTCTCCTGCTGCGCCGCGGCCTGGACGTTGCGTCGCGTCGTTGCGTCGAGCTTCGGCCCGACGACCTCCGCGCCGACGGTGTTGACGATCGTCGCCAGCACCTCGGCGGTGGCGGCGACGGCGAGGATGTTCTCGACGGAGTTCTCGTCGGCCGTCTTCACGGCGGCGTCGGCGGTCCCGCTCAGCAGCCCGAGCAGCCCCATCGAGGCGATGCCTGCGGCGCTGCCCTTGACGAGCTGGCGGCGCGTGGCGGCCGACATGCCCTCCTCGCGCAGCTGGCCGTCGATGGTGTCGAACACATGATTGGAAACGTCGGGCATCGGGGGACTCCTCCGATCGGGGGTTTGATGGGCGCTACGCACCCCGCCACCGGCCGGATCACCGTGATGTGCGCCCGCGGACCGTGATCCGGCCGTCCGTGGGAGACGTACTTGCAGTCATGACCGCCAACCCCGCCCGGGCCCTCCTGACGCTGACCGCCGCCGCGCTGCTCGCGGGCTGCGGCTCCTCCTCCGACTCGGACTCCGAGCCCGACGCCCCCCCGGCGGCGCCCGCGTCCGCGCGCGTCGAGATCAAGGACTTCAAGTTCGTCCCCGAGCGCGTGACCGTGAAGGCGGGCGCGAAGGTCACGTTCACCAACGCCGACCGCGCGCCACACACCGCCACCATGAAGCCCGCCTTCGACACCGGCGTGCTGCGCAAGGACGAGGCGAAGGCCGTGACGATCACCAAGGCCGGCACCTACGCCTACATCTGCGACCTGCACCCCTACATGAAGGCGACCATCGTCGCCCGCTGAGCTCTACCGCACCATCGCCTGCGCGGCGACCGAGGGGACGGGCCCGGCGGAGGTGCTCTCGTTGACGAACAGCATGTAGGGGCCGGCTGGGGCGACCGCGCCGTTCGGCGGCGCCTTGACGAGCACGAGGGTGCCGCGCTGGCGCACGACGTCGAGCATCACAGTGCGCTGGTCGGCGTCGACGATGTGCGTGATCGCTGTTGCGCACGAGCGCGACGCTCTCGACATCCTTCGCGCGCTGCCCTTGCCAGGCGGATGCCGAACGTCGATCCCGGCCTGACGTTGGACGCCAGATACATCCAGTCGAGCTCGCCGATCGACTGCCCGAACGGGTTGAAGTCCTGTCCGGCGGCGTCGTAGAAGACGCGGCCGTTGGCCAGCAGGTGCAGGCGCGGGCACAGCGGCAGGTCGCGATCGGCGCTGCGCGGCAGCCACGTCCAGCGCCCGCTGGCAGGGTCGTAGCGCTCGACCTGCTTGACGGTGGTCAGCGAGTCCTGCAGGTGGCTTGGGTAGCGCCCGTCGGCCGTCTCGATGAGCGTCGGGTACCAGCGCCGGTGCTTCGTGCCGCCGATCTGCTTCGGCCCGCCGGGCGCCGGGATCGCCCGCGGCGCGAGCAGGCGGATCGTGTTGTCGGCGAGCAGGCTCGGCGTCGCCGTCGCCAGCGGGTGCAGGACGGCGGGTCCGCGGGTGAGCAGCGTCGTGTCGATACCCGCCCGGCGCAGCCGCTTTTCGCCCGATGACGCCATCGCCGGCGCCGCGATGAGCGCAAGCGCGATCGTCGAGAGTGGTCCTGCCGAGTCGATGCGCACGTCCGTGCTTTCTTTCCGCTGCACGCCGACGGCCGACCGCTCGTCTAGGGACGAACGGCCGGCCGCGTGACGCCCTAGGAGGAGGGCCTGGTCTAGGCTTTGATGAACCCGCCGGCGGCCTTCAGGACCTCGTCCTTGGTCGAGGCCTTGTCGAAGGCCAGCGGCGCGGGTGCCTTGCCGCGCTCCAGGCGGATCAGCGCCGCGTGACGCGCCTCGATCTGCACGATCGAGCCGGCCGCCGCGAGGATGTCCTTGGACTTCAGGCCCGGTCCGGCGCCGTTGTAGGCGCTGACGCCGGTGTCCTCGAGAACGTTTGCGACCTTCAGGAACGAGGACTCGTTCGCGAACGCCCCGCCGAACCCGAACTTCGGCTTCTTTGCCGGAGTCCCGCCGGCGTCCTTGACCGCCGCGGTCAGAGCGTCCACGTGGGCGGCCTCGTCCTCGGCCAGCTGCTGGGCGAGCTTGCGCACGTCCGAGCTGAGCTTGGTCTGCTTCAGCGCCTGCTCGTAGTACTCCGTTTCGAGGTACTCGAGCGTCAGTGCGAAGTTGACGATGTCCAGGTCGCCGCCCTGGGCGAGCGCCTGGCGGACGAACGGGGACACGGCCCCTGCGCCGAAGACGGCGCCGGCGGCCAGTGATGAGCGCAGCAGGAAGCTCGCGCGGGTCATGTCGGCGACCTCGATGGTCGCGAGCTCGGGGACGGCGGTGTGATTGGTAGCCATGATTTGGTTTCTCCTCGTGGTCAGGATGCGATGAAGGGCTTGGCGGCGGCGAGCACCGCATCCATGTCCATCGGCTTGCCGAAGGCGCCGTCGGGCAGCGAGCCGTTGAGCGGTCCCGAGCCCTTGAAGCCGGCCCCGATCAGATGGTTGAGGGCGGCGGCGTGCCGCGCCTCGACGGAGTGGATGGCGAGCGCGGCGGCAAGGATGTCCTTGTTCTTGATCTTCGGTGCCTCCGCGAGGTAGGCGGCAGCGCCGAGGTTCTCGACCGTGGCCGCGGTCTCGAGGATCACCATCGGGCCGCCCTCCAACACCGCCTCGAACGCCGTCTTGGGCTTCGCCACAGGCTTTCCACCGAGCTTCTTGACGGCCGCGATCAGCGCGTCGACGTGCTGCTGCTCGGTCTCGCCGAACTGCGTGGCGATCGCGCCGATCTTCTTGTCGGTGATCACGCCGGAGTCGATGACCTGCTGGTAGAACTCGGCCTCGAGGTACTCGAGCGTCAGCGCGTAGTTGACGATCGCGATATCGCCGCCGGCGCTGTCTTTCGAGCTGCTCTCCGACTCGGCCGGCGGGGTGGAACCCGACTCGTCCTTGTCGTCGTCGCCGCAGGCGGCGAGCAGGACGCCCAGGGCGCCCGTGGCGCCCGCCCCGCCGACCATCCGCAGGAACTTCTTGCGGCTCGTGTGGTCAGCGGCGAGCTCTTGAAGTGCGCTATCAGGCATGTGTGTGTCTCCCATCGTGGTTCGAAGGTTCGGGTCAGGCCGCGGGCGTCAGCGGCCGCGCGCCGTTGTCGGCAGGGACGGTCACGCCGTCGGCCAGGACGGTCACGTCGTTGGTCGGCACGGCCAGGTCGACGGGCTCGTCGAGCTCGTCGGGCTTGTCAGAGCCGGAGATCGCGGACTTGAACTCGCGCATCCCGCGGCCGAGCGAGCGGCCGGCGTCGGGCAGACGCTTGGGGCCGAGCACGACGAGCGCGATGATCGCGACGATGATGAGTTCCATGGGTCCGATGTTCGGGATCATGCGTTTGTCCTCTGGAGAGCGGGTGTAGCTCTCTGTTCGCACGGCGCGTGCGATCGGATCACTGATCCGGCCGCGCTGTTGCTGCGCAGACCATGTACGTGGCCCATGCCGCCCTCATCCGACGCGCACGCGCAGTCCTTGCCTATCCGGGCCGGTTGGCCCATGCTGGAATCAGCTGATGTCCTGCGAGCGCGCCATCGATGCCGGTGCCTATGCGCTCGGCGCGCTCGAGCAGACTGAGGCGGCCGACTACGCCGCGCACATGCGCGGGTGCGCCGAGTGCCGCTTCGAGGTCGCGCAACTGCAGGGCGTCGTCAACGTGTTGCCGGCTGCGGCGCCGCAGCTCGCCGCGCCGATCGCGTTGCGCGAGCGGATCATGCGCGACGTGCGCAGCGAAGCCGAGCTGCTGCGCGCCGCCGGCCCGGAGGCAGACCGCCCGCGCGTCGCGCCGCGGCGCGGCTGGCGCAACCTCGTGACGGTCCGTCCCGCGTTGGCGGCCGCGCTGGGCTGCGGTCTCCTTGCGATCGGCGTGGGCGTCGGCGTCGCGTTGAACGCCGAGGACGAGCCGGCCACGAGAACCGTCTCGGCGCGGGTCATGGCGCCGGGGGCCAAGGCGTTCCTGCGGATCACGGGGGACCGCGCCGCGTTGCGCGTGCAGCGGATGCCAAGCCCTCCGCAGGGCGAGGTCTACCAGGTCTGGTTCGTCAAGGACGACGGAAAGCCGATCCCCACGCACACGCTCTTCAACGTGCGCGACGACGGCCGCGCCAACGCCGAGATCGACGAGCCGATCGACGGGGTCCGGCAGATCCTCGTCAGCGCCGAGCCCTCGGGCGGCTCGACCGCCCCGACCAGCGACCCGGTCATCACCGCCGTGCCGGCGTGAGCCCACTCTCCGGAGTCTGCTGACACACGCGATCTCCGCCGCGATAGTGCGGCTGTACAACGAGTGCTACGGGCATACACGCACAAGCGCGACGACATACATCAACGAGAACGTCGTCGTCTACGTGATCAAAGACATCCTCAGCGCCGACGGGTCAGAGCAGTTCCTACGCGGCGAACGCGCGCGGGTGCTCGACGGGCGTATCGCCTTCCAGGAAGGGACCGAGGACGAGTTCACCGCTGAGATCGAGCGCCTGACCCAGCGCACGGTGACAGCCTTCCTGAGCGCCAACCAGACCACGCCGGGTGTGGCGTGCGAGCTGTTCTTCCTCGAGGCGCCGCAGATGCGACCGTCGTGACAGCGGTGACCCCCGAGACCGACGAGCGGCTGATGCGTCGCGTCCAGAACGACGAGGCCGACGCGTTCGAGCGCCTGTACGACCGCCACTGCGGCCGCGCCTTCCGCGTCGCGTTCGCGGTCTGCCGCGACTCGACGCGCGCCGAGGACGCCGTCCAAGAGGGCTTCCTCGCGATCTGGCAGAGCCGCGCGTCCTACGCCAGCACCTCCGGGTCCGTTCGCGGCTGGGCGATGACGATCGTCCGGCACCGAGCGGTCGACTCCAACCGCCGCGAGTCCGCGCGTCCCAACCGGGCCGAGCATCCGCGTGGACTGTCAGACGCGGCGGTGACGTCGCCGCCGGACGCCGCGGTCGCGCAGGAGGACGCCGAGGCGCTGATGGCTTCGCTGCGCCGACTTCCGTGCGCGCAGGCGGAGGTCATCGCCCTCGCGTTCTTCGGGCAGCTCAGCCACACCGAGATCGCGCGGGTGCTGTCGCTGCCGCCGGGCACGGTCAAAGGCCGGATGCGGCTCGGGCTGCACAAGCTGCGCGACGACCTGCAAAAGGAGGACGCGTTGCCGCCGGCCGCTAGGCGGGCCGGGCCGTGATCACCGGCGCGCTCGTCGGCGCCGTCGAGCCGCCGGACGGCTCGGCGCTGACGAGGATCTGCTCGACACCCCCGACCGGCTCGTCGATCGCAACCGCCGCCCGGCCGTCGTCGCGCACGTTGAACAGCGTGTGCGTCGGCTCGGGCTTGCCGCCGCGCTTCACCAACCACACCTGGTAGACGCGTCCGCGCGGAGCGCTCGGCATGCGCTCGACGTGCAGCGCCGCGCGGTCGCCGGTGACGCGCAGGGACGCGCGCGCGCCGGGCGGGGTCGCCTGCGCGGCGAGCGTCCGCGTGCGCGGCTCGTCGTCGTCGCGCAGCGCCGCGCCGGCGCCGAGGCCGACGGCCAGCAGCGCGCACGCCATGCCGGCGACGGCGATCGGGCGCGTGACGAGGCCGCGCCAGCGCGGAGCGCGCGCGGCGGCGAGTGGGGCATGGCCGAGCAGCGCCGCCTCGCGGCGCACGTCGCGCATGATGCGGTCGCGCAGCTCGGGCGGCGGCGCGACGGGCGGCACCGTCATCGGCAGCACGTCGACCGCGCCACGCAGCACGGCGACGGTCTTGCGACACCGGCGGCAGCCGCGCAGGTGCGCCACGAAGTCCGCCGCCTCGTCGTCGGGCAGTGCGTGCAGCAGGTAGGCGGCGACGTCGCTCTCGTGTGCGCAACTCATCAGGTCATCTCCGGTGCGAGGCCGTCCAGGCGCCCGCGCAGTTTCTCGAGGCCCAGGCGCATCCGCCCCTTGATCGTCCCGATCGGCGCCTCCAGCATCGTGGCGATCTCGGAGTGCGTGAAGCCGCCGAAGTACGCGAGCTCGATGACCTTGCGCTGGTCCGGCGGCAGCGACTCCAACGCGCCGCGCACCTCGCGCGCCTCCTGCGCCCGCGCGACGTCGACGTCGGTGCGGTCCTTCGAGGCGAAGCGCTCCTCGAGCCCCTCGTCGCTTGCGCGCCGGCTGGAGTGCACGATCGAGCGGCGCAGGTTGTCGACGGCACGGTGGTGGACGATGCCGAGCACCCAAGAGCGCACGCTGCCGCGCGTGCGTTCGTAGCTGCTCGTCGAGCGCCACAACCCGAGGAAGGACTCCTGCACGACGTCCTCGGCGGCCCCGCGGTTACCGGTTATCCGGTAGGCCAGCGAGAACGCGACCGCGGCATGGCGGTCGTAGATCACGCCGAACGCGTCCGCGTCGCCGCGGCGCACCAGCTGCATCAGGTCCTCATCGGCAAAATCGGTGAGCGCGCGGCCTGCCACTACATCGATTTCGCACGAGTCGCGCGATCGGATCACTCGACCGAACGCCTTCCCGCGGTCGACGCCGCCGCTCGTTCGTATTCCGCCTCATCGCGTGAGCTGCAACGCGGACGTCGGCGGCGACCGCTGGCGTCGACGTAGCGCACGCTGAACGCCTCGGCTTGAGACCCGTCGGCGCGCGTCCAGTACGCCGCTCGATCGTGGGCTCACGACCCATCAGCCCGTGTCCTCGAACAGCCACGCCGCGAGGTCCGTCGGGCGGATACGCACGGCGCCGCGAGACCCGCGGACGCCACGGATGCGCCCGGCGCGCAAGGCGCCGCTTTCGATCGCGCGGCGGATCGTCCGCTCGCAGCACCGCACGCGCTCGGCGGCCTGGGCGATCGTCAGCCACTGCGGCTCGCCGCGGCTGTCGGCGCCCTCGGCGAAAGGGAATTCGAGCTGCGCCATCTCTGCGAGGACAGTCGCCCGAGACGCGGCGAGCACCCCCGTCGACGGACCCGAGCGGACGCGTGCGGACTGATCGAATTGGGGCCGCTGGTACCTACCTGGTACCCAGAGCCGGGAAGGAGCATCGACCCCGAAAGACCATGCCGCGCATCATGTTGCCTCCAACGTCCCCAGCCGGGCGAAGTTCCGCCGTTGGTCGCCGTCAGCAGGTTGGTGAGGTGCAGCTCTTCCATTGCTCCCCGCCGATGGCGGGCTAGACGAGGTCGGGGTCGGTCATGACTTCGACGAGTGCGGGACCGTCGTGGCGCAGCGCGCGTTCGAGCGCGTCGTCGAGCTGCGCCGGGTCGGTGACGCGGATGCCGAGCGCACCGCAGTTCGTGGCGTAGTCGGCGAAGTTGGGATTGTGCAGCTCGGTCTGCCAGACGTCCCAGTCGCCGGCGCGCTGCTCCTTGGAGATCTTGCCGAGCTGGCCGTTGTTGAGCAGGACGTGGGTGATTGTCATGCGATGCTTGACCGCGGTTGTCAGCTCGGCCATGTACTGGGCATATCCGCCGTCGCCGGTCACGGCGATGCTGCGGCGGTGCGGCTGGGCGGCCCACGCGCCCATCGCCGCCGGGAACCCGAAGCCGATCGAGCCGAGGTACCCCGACATCAGCACGTCCTGGCCGGTGCACTCGAAGTAGCGCCCGAACGAGTAGGCGTGGTTGCCCACGTCGACGGCGATCACCGCGTCGTCGGGAGCGGTGCGCTGCAGCGCGGCGAAGACGGCGGCGGAGGCAACGCCGTTGCCGCGGTCGTCGGCGGCGCGACTTGCCTTCTCGGCGTGCCAGAGCGCCGTGCGCTCCGCCACATCCGAGGCCTGGTCGTCTGTGTTGGTCGCCGTCGTGCGCAGCAGCTCGAGGGTCGTGGCGACGTCTCCCCACAGCGGCGCGGCGACGGCGTGGTGCTTGCCGAGTGCCATGCGGTCGCTGTCGACCTGGATGATCGGGTGGCCGGGGTAGATGCCGGTGTGATTGGCGAAGCTCGCACCGAGCACGATCAGCAGGTCGGCCTCGTTCATCACCCACGACGCGACCGGGGTGCCGCTGCGGCCGAGCACGCCGCCGGCGAGCGGATGGGCGTCTGAGATCAGGCCCTTGGCCTTGAACGTGGTGATCACGGGCGCACTGAGCTGCTCGGCGAAGGCTTGGACGGCGGCCTCGGCACCGCGTGCGCCGTGGCCGGCGATGATCACCGGGCGCTTGCTGTTCTGCAGCAAGGCACGCGCATTGTCGATCGCCTCCTGTGGCGGAGAGATGCGGGCGTCGGCGACGCGCCCTTCCGGCGCGTGCGCCTGCTCGTCGGGCGCCGGCAGTGTCTGCACGTCGTCGGGGAAGATGAGGTGGGCGACGTCGCGGCGGACGATCGCGTTCTTGCACGCCAGCGCCATCAGCTCGGTGTGCTTGGACTCCGGCAGCACGGTCTGGCTCCACGCCGCCACCGACGCGAACGCGCCAGCGAGGTCGACCTCCTGAAACGCTCCCGGGCCAAGGACCTGGACGTCGACTTGACCCGTGAGCGCAAGCACCGGCGCGCGGTCGACCTTCGCGTCGTAGAGCCCGGTCAGCAGGTTCGTCGCGCCCGGCCCAGCGATCGTCAGGCACGCCGCCGGGGTGCCGGTGAGCTTGGCGTAGGCCGACGCCGCGAACGCGGCCGCGCCCTCGTGGCGTATCCCGATGAACGTCAGCGTGCCCTGCTCCTCCTGTCGGCGCAGCGCGTCGGCCAGGCCGAGGTTGGAGTGCCCGACCATCCCGAAGACGTGCTTGATGCCCCAGGCGACCATCGTCTCGGCCATCGCGTCGGACACCGTTCGCGTGTGCTCCTGCTCGGCCGGGACGCCGATGTAGACCCCGTCGTCGCGAACTTCGACGGGGAACGATGGCACGACGTCGCCGAACTGCGACGGTGGCTTGCCCGTGAGCGGGCAGTAGTCAAAGCCGTGCCACGGGCAGCGCAGCAGACCTTTCTCGATCGTGCCCTCCCCGAGCGGTCCTCCCTGGTGGGGGCATTTGTTGTCGAGCGCGCCGAAGCTGCCGTCGACGTGGGAGAGCGCGAGGCTGCGGTGGCCCGCGGTCACGCTGCGCACCCTGCCCTCGGGCAGCTCGGCCGGATCGTCGAGGACCTTGTGCCACAGCGTTGCGCTCGTCATCGGCCAACCCGTCTGCGCAGCCGTCGCCGGTGTTACGCACGTAACGTCCGAACTGCTCGCACAGACGGTGACCGCATGCCCACCACTGCCGCGGTGCTCGAGCCGCCGCCACCCGATGCTCGCGTGCTCCCGGCGCCGCCACCGGCGCTCGCGACGACCGTCCGGGCGTTGCACCTGCTCGCCGAGCGCGTCGTGTCGCCAGCGCGCGAGCTGGCGACCGGCAACGAGATCGCGTTGCGCTGGACGCCGGGTGGCTTCGGCACGCCGCTGTTCGGCAGCGACCAGCAGGTGCGCGTAGAAGGCGCGGAACTCGTCGTCGTCGGCGGCGGCGTCGAACGGCGCCGGCCGATCGGCTCATGCCGCGATGCCGTCGCGCTCACCGGGCTACCGACCGCCGGACGCTGGGAGGAGCCGCTCGACGTCGACGACGCCGCCGCGCGCTGGCTCGGTGACTTCTACGGCCTCGCATACGCGGCGCTGGACGCGCTACGCGCCGATGCGCGCGCGAGCGACGACCCGACGCCGGTGCGGCTGTGGCCCGAGCACTTCGACATCGCGCTCGAATTGGGCGACGAGGCCGCCGGCCGGCGCGCGAACTACGGCGCCTCACCAGGCGACGACGACCACGACGAGCCGTACATCTACGTGGGTCCCTGGGCGGCACCTTCCGAAGGCGAGCTGTGGAACGCCCGAGCCTTCCCCGGGGCAGAGCTGACGCTCAGCGATCTGCTCGCCGCCCCCGACCACCGCGCCGCGGTCGACGCGTTCTTCGCAAGCCGCCGGGCGGCGCTCGCCGGATGACCGCGCCCGGGGAGGTCCTGCCGGACCTCGAGCTGCCGGACCACGCCGGCCGCGCCCACCGCCTGTCTGAGCTCGTCGCCGGCGATCCGACGGTCGTGCAGTTCTACCGCGGGTGGTGGTGTCCGAAGGAGCAGGCGTTCCTCAAGCGCCTGCTCGCGCTGCAGGACGAGGCCGAAGTCGCCTATTCGGGCATCGTCTCGATCAGCGTCGACCCGCCCGAGGTCCAGGCCGCCTTCCGCGCCGGCGCAGGAGCGCGCTGGACGTTTCTCTCCGACGCCGAGCGCCTATGGCTCGATCAGCTTGGCCTGCGCGAGAAGACCGACACGCTGCATCACCCCTACTTGCCCAGCGTCTTCGTCGTCGACCCCGACCTGCGCATCCAGAGCGCCTACAACGGCTACTGGTTCTGGGGTCGCCCGACCACCGAGGAGCTGCGCGCGGACCTGCGTGCGGTGACTCGCTCGATCCGCCCGGACTGGGAACCGCCGCGATGAGCCGCGCGTGGGTAGCGGTCCTCGACGCCCCCGCCGACGACGCCGACGCCCAAGCACCGCTGGCAACGCTCGACGGCGTCAACGCAGGCTGGCTTGCCGCGTGGCTACGCGCGAGCAAACCGGTCCGGCACGCGCGCCGTGCCGACCCGCGGCTGATCGACCGCGAGGGCAAGGAGGCTTTCGTGTCGATCGTCTGGCCCGAGCGTGACCGCGGCCTGCTTGCGTTCGACGATCTCGCCGTGCAGCACGCCCGCCGTGTGCTGCTTCAGGGCGCGTTCCCGCCCGATGCCGTGAGCACGCTGCTCGTCGACGACTCGCACTTCGCCGGCGCGATCACCGTTCGTCGCGGGGCGGCCGCGATCGGACGACTGCGCGGCGCTGACCCATTCGCCAGCGTTGAGCGCGGCCGTGTCCTGCGCGTCGCTGCCGGTGTCGTCGGCGCGTTTGCGCTTCCGGCGGGACCGGTGATCGAGCGCCACGGCTCGGCCCAGCCTTGGCCGTGGCCCTCGTTTGCCTAGGATCGCGTCAGGCCGAGCCGCTCCGCCAGCCACGTGCTCTGCCAGACACGCTCCTCGCCGGCAGCCCCCGGTCGCCCGTCGGCCTGCGCTGCCAGCTCAGCCGCGACGAACGCCGCCGTCGCCGCAAGCGCCGCGGGGCGCTGCGGGTCACCCGCCGCGCCCGTCGCGTACGCGGCAGCATCCGCGGCCATCGCGTCCAGGCGCTCGCGTCGCGCCGTGTCAACCGCCACGTGCGCGGCACGCTCGGCGGCGCGCCGTGCGCACGCGCTGGCGAACTCGAGCGCGAGACCCTCGCTCCACGCCTCGACGCGCTCGAGCAGGCGACCCCGGCGCGCCGCGACCTTGCCCTCGCCCGTGGCCACGACGTCCGCCAGCTCGACGCGCCAGAGCTCGGCGTCGAGCCACAACACCAAGTCATCGATCGCGCATCCGTGGATACCCCGCTCGCAAACCGCTAGGCCCTCCCCGGCCTCGACCCACGCGCCGGGGGCAGTGTCGGGCAGCGGCCACGCGAACCCCGAGAACGGCCCGACCCCACCCGCGCGCAGGAACTTGTAGGCGATCACGTGCCGTCCCCCCGCGCGGCGACACGCCGCAGGAGTTCAGCGGCGATCGCTGCGGCGTCGTCGTGGTCCAGCGCGTCATCGTCAGTGGCAAGCCGCGCGAGGACATCGCCTGCGCGCCGCATCTGCTCGACGTGGTCGACACACATCTCACACCACACGAGGTGCTGCTCCAACCGCACGCGCTCCGCCTCGCCGATCGCGCCGTCGAGCAGTTCGGTGACGCGTTCAGTCAGCTCGGTACATGTGACGTGGGAGTGATGACCGCTCATGCGAAGACCTCGTCACCGAGATGGACCTCGAGCGCCGCACGCACATGGCTGCGCGCGCGGTGCAGCAAGATCCGCTGGTTGCCGTCGCTGATCTCGACCGCGGCGCAGACCTCCTCCGCCGGCCAGCCCTCCACGTCTCGCAAGACAATCACCTGCCGCTGGCGCGGCGGGAGCTCGTCGATCGCGTCGCGAACGACCTCGATCGTCTCGCGCGCCAGCAATTGCTCCTCAGGAATCCGCGCCCAGTTCGCGGGCGGCACCGCCCAGTGTCCAGCCCACCGATGACCCGGTGGCTGGAAGTGGTCGGGGTCGACCGCCGGACCGGCGCGCGCGTCGGGGTCGTCGGACGCCAGCGACGACAGCGGCACGCTCCGCTGATCGCGTACCCAGCGCGAGCGCGCCTTGTTCGCCAGGATGTGGAACAGCCACGTCTTGAACGTCGAGCGCTGCTCGAACCGATCGATCCCAGTCAGCACGGCAATCCACGTGTCCTGAACCACCTCCTCGGCGGCATGGCTGTCGCGCAGATACATCCCGGCCACGCGCAGCATGGGCTTGTGGTGGCGTTCGACCAGCACGGTCAGCGCCGCCTCGTCGCCGCCCTTGAGGGCGGCGACCAGCTCCTCCTCGGATGCAGTCGCGAGGTCACCAGACACGAAGGCCGCACCCTCCCACACACGCAACCGTCTCTCGCGAGCACACGACGTTACACCCCACGCGATCAACCCTTACGTATGCGTCGTTCAGGTTCGGGACGGTGAGCGCCAATGACTCGGTTGCGCCCCTCTTGCGGCCTCGGCTCGTCGTAGTCGCCCGCTCCCCGCCGAAGCGCAGCCTGCCTGGGTATCTCGGCGTCGTCGCCCCCGCCGCGACCGCGCGTCCGATCCGGCTTACATCTCAGATCGGAGAATGGCTACGCGACCTTCGCGGCTGGCTGTGCCGACCGCACGGCGGTCTTGCGGGCGGCACTGCGCGCCGCGCCCATCGCCGCGCCCGCGTCGCCGGTGAGCGTCGGGTGGTAGCGAATCGCCGAGATGTCGTCGATGCCGGTCCAGCGCAGCCAGTCGTCGAAGTACGTCGACTGGAAGTCGCGGCCGAACTCGCGCCCCAGCTCGGGCGCCCACACCGCGCTCGTGTAGATCACATCGGCGCGCTTGCCGCGGCCGGCGAGCAGGTGCTCGTACCCCGTCTGCGGGTCGACGCCGAAGATCAGCCCGGGCTGGGAGATCACGTCGATCAGCTGCTTGAGGATGTACGGGACGCCGCCGTTCCACATCGGCACGCTGAACAACAGCCGGTCAGCGCCGTCGAAGCGCGCGAAGGCCTCTCGCGCGCGCGTCCAGGCGTCCGCGGCGGTCCCGGTCGGCTCCTGGCCGCCGAAGACCGTCATCTTCGCCTCGACGGCGGCCGGCCCGAAGTCCGGCAGCGAGCCGTCCCAGAGGTCCCATGTCTCGACGACGTGCTCGGGATGCGCGTGGCGGTAGGCCGCCAGGTAGGCGTCGGCGATCTGCAGCGACGCCGACTGCGCGCCGCGCGGACTCGAGGCGATGTGCAGGAGGTGGCTCATGCGACCACCTCGGCGACGAGCGGGAGGCCGGCCTCGCGCCAGTCGTCCTTGCCCTCGGCGTACTTGCGCACGTTCGCGTACCCCATCGCCGTGAGCTGGTTCGCGGCGATCTCGGAGTTGCGGCACGCGCTGTTCGAGCAGTACGTGACGATCACGGCGTCGCGGTCGGGCAGCAGCTCGGGCGCGCGCTCGGCGATCGCCTCGAAGTGGATGTGGATCGCGCCGGGCAGGTGCCCTTGCGCGAAGTGCTCGCCGCGCAGCGTCTCGACGACGGTGACCGAGCCCTGCTCGATCGCCTGGCGCAGCTCGTCGCGGGTGATGGTCCTGGCCATGGTTGCTCCTTGGTCGGTGGTGGACCCACAGCGTCGGCCAGGATCGCCGGCCCGTCCAAGACCGGCTACCTGGGCTCAGATAGCCTGCGCCTATGGTTCCGGAGCTGCGCCTGATCCGGTACTTCGTGGCGGTCGCAGAGACGGGCAACGTCACCCGTGCGGCCGAGCGGCTGCACATCTCGCAGCCGTCGCTGAGCGCCGCCATCAAGCAGCTCGAGGGCCAGCTCGGCGTCGAGCTCGTCACCCGCGAGGGGCGCCGCGTCACGATCACGCCGGCTGGCGAGCTGCTCATGCGCCGCGGGCGCGAGCTCCTCGCCGAGGCGGACGCCATCGCCGAGGAGGTGCGCGCCCACGGCGCGTCCTCGGCGGCGCGGCTGCGCGTCGGCATGTCCCCGACCGCGCGCTACGGCGTCGGCCCGCGATTGCTGGCGGCGTGCGCCACCCGCGCGCCCGCGGTCATGCTCTACACGAGCGAGGACACCACCGGGGCGCTGCTGCGCGACGTCGCCGCCGGCCGGCTCGACCTCGCGGTCACGTTCTGCGCGCCCGAGCCGGCGCCCGAGGGCCTGCGCCTGCTCGCGCTCGCCTCGGAGCCGGCGGTCGCGCACCTGCCATCCGACCATGCGCTCGCCGGCCGCGACCTCGTGACGATCGAGGACCTCGCGGCGGAGACGATCCTCGTCGCAGCGAGCCCGGACTCCAACGGCTTCAGCGCGAGCGTCCTGGCGGCGTTCGCGGCCGCGGGCATCACCCCACAGACGCGCGCCGACCCCTATCCCGACCTCGGCCTGCAGGCGGTGCGCGAGGGACTAGGCGTCGTGATCTACGCCCGCGGCGCGTTCCCCGACGAGCTCGAGGGCTCCGTCTTCGTGCCGGTCGTACCCGACGTCGCGCTGCCGTTCCACCTCGCGGTACGCGACGGCGCCACCCGCGTGGCGGTGCGCGCCGTCGTCGAGGCGGCCGCGTCGCTCTAGGCACGCGGCGGCGCGAGTGCCGGGTCATCGGCGAGGCGGAGGAGCGCCTCGCCTCGCGCGACGGCTTCCGAGCCCTCGAGGTGCGAGGCGTCGGAGAGCAGGGTCGAGACGGCGTCGCACGGCGGGCCGGCGAGGATCGCCCGGCGCGCGTGCTGCACGGCGGTGTCGTCGCACGGGAGTCGCACTTCGTCTGGAGAGCCGCCGCGGGTAGCCGGTGTGATCGGCCAGCGCGAGGTCCGGGACGACCTCCATCACGACACCTGCAGCGGCGCGCTGCCAAACGAGGCGCTGAACGCGCGACACCAGATGACCACCGAGTGGCCGTCGACGTCCGCGCTCGCGGGCAGTGGGTATTGCTGGTCTCCGCGGTTGCCCTTGAGCGCACCAAGGTCGATGTTCCCGCCCGCGCCGCCGTCGCCCGTGTCGCCCGGAACGAGCCGCACGCGCAGGTCGGGGCCCGCTGACGTCTCGAACCCCGTCAACGTGAGCACCCGTCGGCCACCGGCCAGGCGTACCACCGCGGCGCGGCCCGTCGTCGTGTGCTCTCCCGAGCTGAAGGCGCCGGCCACGAGCGCTGGACCTGTCGCCACTTGCTCGTCCACGACGCGGTCTCGCAGCGTGTTCCACCCGAGCCATGCGGTGACGGCGGCCGCGGTGACGAGGTACGCCCCGAGAACGGGCACGCGATACGCCCGGCTGCGCATCGCAACGACCAGGCATGCGATCCCGGCGGCGGCGAACCATAGGCCCGTCAGCACGGCGGAACCGACGAAGTCGTCGGTGATAACACCGCCCGCGATCCAGACTCCGAAGAGGACGACAGCGGCGGCGGCGGGCGCGGCGGCCGCGCGCAGAATGAGTTGCGACGGTGAGTTCATGGGAGTCAGTCCGACGGGGCGGGCGGGAGTTACGGCGTGCGGCGCCAGTGGCGAAACGAGACGCAGAGTCCGACGAGCGTCCCGGGAGCGGCTTCCTCGGCGCGCACCCTGCCGGGCGCGTGCACGGTCGCGCGCATCCGGCCGAGGAAGGCATGGCAGTCCGGGCAGTCGTCGACGTGCGCCTCGAAGCGACGCCAGTCGCGTGGAGGCAGATAGTCCTCCAGGTAGTTTCTGCTCGGCCTGTTCCCGCCGCTGCGACTGCCAGCCGTCGTGCTCGAGATCGTCGCCGGCATCGTTGTCGGCCCGGCCGTCCTCGGCATCGTGGATGTCGACGAGTGGATCGCGATGCTCTCCGTCATCGGCCTGGCGGTCTTGCTCTTCCTCGCCGGGCTGGAGATCGAGTTCGAGAAGCTCCGACCGGCACGCCGTTCCACCGGCCGACGACGGTCTCGCGCTGGCCGGCGGCCCGGTCCAGCCGGCTGATCCGCCCCGGCTCCAGCGGGAAGCCGACACCTTGTTACGGAGGGGCGGACCGGCCGCCCGCGCACGGAGGGGAATGCGCGGGCGGCCGTGATGGGCGCGCAGGGCGTGCAAGGGGCAGGCACGCGCGGGTCGCTTCGGGCGATCCGGTCGGCGGCGCCGGCGGCCGGTGAGAGGCCGGCCCGTCAAATGTTTGTCACACGTACGGGCGCGGTGTTACGGCGAAAATGCGCGACCCTGCTCTCGTGACACGACGAACTCGTCGAGAGGACCTTGGGGCCGGTCGGCCCGGCGCGGCTGTCAGGCGGGCGGGATGTTCTTGTTGTTGTGGAACACGTTTCTCGGGTCGTACTTGGCCTTTACTTCGGCAAGCCGCCGGTACGTGTCGTCGCCGTAGGCCTCGCGGACTCGCCGCCGGCCTCGGCACATTCGAGCTCTCTCGCTACATGGGCACAAGCCCCGTCACCATCGACCGCCACTACGGCCACCTCGCCCGCGACAGCCGCCAGCACGCGATCGCGCGGCTCGACGCCGTGGACGCCGGTGGACGCTCGGTGGACACTGCCAGCACGGGCGGCAACCTCACGCGACGGAGCAAAACCCGTCGCTAGCGGCACCTTCCGTCAAAGCCCTCTGACGGACTCGAACCGTCGACCCCTTCCTTACCATGGAAGTGCTCTACCAACTGAGCTAAGAGGGCGGAGGTTCGCAGGGTAGCCGAATCGCACCGCGAGACCCCCACCCGTGCTACAACTTCGCCTTCGGCGACGTTCCTGTCGCCGAAGGGAGCAGGGGGACGGGGTATGTCGCGCAGTATGTCGGGTCGTTTCGTCGTGGCGTTCGTGAGCGCATTCGTGCTGCTCGGAGCCGCCAACGCGTCAGCCGCTACGCGGTTCATCGCGCCATCAGGCAACGACAACGTGCCGGTGGGCAACCAGTGCACGAACTCGCTGCAGCCGTGCAAGACGATCGCGCGCGGGAACACCGTCGCGGTTGCGGGCGACACGATTCAGCTCGCCGCGGGCACCTACCCCGAGAAGGTCAGCATCACGAAGTCCGTGAGCGTCGTCGGCGCTGGCGCGGCGTCGACGATTATCGGCGTGGCAGGCGCCGGGACCGCTTTCGTCACCAACGCGGGCGCACTCAGCACGGTCTCGATCTCCGGCGTCACGATCACGCTCGGCAACCAGCCCGGCTTCTGGGGCGGCGGCCTGCTTGCGTTCACCGGAACGACGAACGTCACCGACACGACGGTTACGAACAACACTGCGCTCCTCGGCGGCGGCCTCGCGGCCTACACCGGCGCGACGCTCAACGGCACGCGCGTCACGGCGACGAACAACACCGCCACGAACCCCACGTCGGGCGCGACCTTCGGCGGCGGCGGCAACCTGTTCGTCGGCGGCACCGCGACGCTGACCGACAGCACGCTCACCGTCGGGAAGGCGACCGGCGCCAACAGCGTCGGCGGCAACGTCCTGACGCAGAAGATCGTCGCCGCGGACACCCCCAAGCTCACGCTCGACAAGACGTCGGTCTCCACCGGCACGGCCGTGTTCGGCGCCGGTATCGGCACGAACGTCGGCTCCAACGTCACCGTCAAGAACTCGAGCTCGATCTCGAACAACACCGGCAGCTCGATCGGTGGCGGCGTCGCGACGTTCGGCGGCACCTTCGCGCTCGAGAACTCGACCGTAGGGAGCAACACCTCCCCAGGCGCCGGCGGGCTCGCGATCTTCACCGGCTCGACGCTGACCACGAACAACGCCAACATCACCGGCAACTCCGCGACGCTCGCGGGTAGCGGCGGCGGCGGCGCGTTCGTGGCCGGCACGGCGACGTTCACGAACACCGCCGTCTCCAACAACACCGGCAACGCGAGCAGCAGCTTCGGCGGTGGCATCTGGGCCGGGAAGCTCGGCGCGAACGACACCCCGAACGTCACGATCGACGGCGGCGGCGTCATCTCCAACTCGGCGCTCCGCGGCGGCGGCGTCGCCGGGACCGTCGGCTCCACGATCACGGTCAAGAGCGGCGCGCAGCTGAACACCAACAGCTCCGGGTTCGCCGGCGGCGGCCTCTACACCGCCGCGGCGGCGACCGTCAGCACGGGGGCGACCTTCAACGGCAACACCTCGCCGTTCGGCGGCGGCGCGTTCGTCGACAGCACAGGCACGGCGACGATCTCCAACGCCGCGTTCCTCTTCAACCGCGCCAACGGCGGCTTCGGCGGCGGCGTCGGAAGCAGCGGCGCGTTGACCGTGACCGACACGTCCTTCACCGACAACTCGGCCGGCACGTCGGGCAACCCGAACACCGGCGGCGGCGGCGGCATGTCCATCGCCGGGGCCACGCCCGCGGTGCTGACACGCACGTTCTTCGTCAACAACAAGGCGCTCAACGGCGGCGGTCTGTACACGACCAACAACACGTCGATCGTCGACGGCCAGTTCCTCGGCAACTCCGGCGGCGCCGCGAGCCCCGGATCGGGCGGCGGCATCTACGTCACCGGCGCGTTCACGGTCGGCGTCAGCGGGACGACGCTGTCGAACAACACCGCGTTCCTCGGTGCCGGCGCCGCGGTCCTGACCGCATCGACGATGAACATCACCGGCGGGACGTTCGACCAGAACGCCGCCACCAGCGGCGGCGGGATCGCGGCCATCGGTGACGTCTCGGCCGACGGCACGAAGTTCACCGGCAACACGGCGAGCTTCGCGGGCGGCGGGATCTGGACCGGCGGCGCCGCCGTCGGCGACACGCCGACGGTGACCCTCGACGACGTCGACGTCATCGGCTCGACCGCGGTCGCGGGCGGCGGCATCGCCGCGCAGAACCTCGGCGAGGTGACGATGACCGGCGGCTCGATCAAGACCTCGAGCGCCGTCGCAGCAGCCGGCCTGTACGTCGGGGAAGGCGCGAAGGGCACCGTCACGGGCGCCACGCTGAGCGGCAACACGGCGACCGCCGGCAACGGCGGCGCCGCCTACAACAGCGCGACGCTGTCGATCACCGACACGGAGATCGCCAGCAACAAGGCGATCGCCGACCCGGGCAACTCCACACAGACCGGCTTCGCCGCGGGCGTGTACAGCGCCTCGACGACGGCGCCGGGCAGCGTCAACCTGACGATCAAGCGCTCGACGCTCGCGGAGAACACATCCCCCGCCAGCCCCGCGCTCGTCGCCACGAACAAGACGACGATCGACAACTCGACGATCGCCGACAACACGGCGTCCGGCATCTTCGGCGCCGTGCTCGTCAGCGGCAGCATGCTGATGACGCAGTCGACGGTGCACGGCAACGACGTCGCCAGCGGCGGCGTCGGGGGCCTGGTGCGGACCGGTGGCACGCAGGTGCTGGCCGGCAACATCGTGTCCGGCAACGGCGGCGCCGGCACAACCGACTGCAACGCCGGCTTCACGGACGGCGGCTACAACAACGGCCCGGCGACGTGTGGCTTCAGCGTCGCGAACAACGACCAGCTCGGCGCGGCGGTCATGAACCCGCTGAACAACAACGGCGGCCCGACGCGCACGAAGGCCCCGAAGCCGGCGAGCCCGTCGATCGAGCGGATCCCGGCGAACACGGCGTCGCTCGCGCCCGATCCCGTCGGTGGTGGCGCGGTGACGCTCTGCGGCGCCGGCGCGATCGACCAGCGTGGCGTCGCCCGCCCGAACGGCTCGCTGTGTGACATGGGCTCCGTCGAGATCGTGGTCTCCGCACCGACGCTCAACGGCCCCGACCACGCGACGTTCGTCACGGGAGTGGCCGACAGCGTCGGCTTCACGACGACCGGCGTCCCGACGCCGGCGATCACGACGACCGGCCCGCTGCCGGCCGGCGTGACGCTGACCGACAACGGCGACGGCACCGCGACGCTCGGCGGGACGGCGGCGGCAGCGACCGCGGGCACGTACACGTTCACGATCAAGGCGTCCAACCGCGTGTCGCCGGACGCGACGATCGAGTTCACGCTGCAGGTCATCGACCCGCTCGTGATCACGACGACGTCGCTGCCCAACGGCATCGTCGGCACGCCGTACTCGCAGCCGCTGACGGCGACGGGCGGTGTGACGCCGCGGACCTGGTCGCTGGACTCCGGCAGCCTGCCGGCGGGCCTGACGCTCTCGGCCGGTGGCACGATCAGCGGCACGCCGACCGGGCCGTTCGGGACGTCGACGTTCACGGTGAAGGTCGTCGACTCCGCCGACTCCGAGGGCGCGACGCGCTCGGCGACGAAGGAGCTGTCGATCACGATCGGCAAGACGCCGACGGTGCTGACGGCCGAGCCCGCGCTGATCAAGCTGAACCTGCCGAACCTGACGGTGACCCTCACGAACATCGCGGCGACGTTGAAGACGACGGGTGGCACGCCGATCCCCGGCCAGACGATCACGTTCAAGGCCGGCAGCACGAACCTGTGCTCGGCGGTGACGGGCGCCAACAGCCGCGCGGCATGCTCGGGCGTGACGCTGACGGCGTCGCTTCCGGTCCTGCTCGCCCTCGGCTACGACGCGACGTTCGCGACCACGCCGACGCTCGCGGGCTCGACGGCTCACGCCAACCGATCGGGTAGCTCAGCTCGAACCCCTGGCGCGCGCCCGGACCGCGGGCGCGCGTCGCTTCACGCCGACGTCTCGTCGAGGACCTGCAGGAGCTCGTGCGCGGCCAGCTCGATCTCCTTGTGGCGCCATTCGGCGGCGCGGTAGTGGCACGCGATCAGGCCTGAGCGGTGCAGGCGGCGCAAGTCGCCGAACACGAACGCGTAGCGCGCCTTCGTCTCCTCCCCCGGGCCGACGGTGAGGCCGAGGTGCCACGCCCCGTACTCCTCCCAGGAGTGGCCCTCGAGGAACGCGTTCTCCTCGGGCGCGCGCGGCTGGACGTCTCCCCAGTCGCTGTCCAGCACGTACTGGCGCGCGGCGATCAGCTCGCGGGCGCGGCGCACGCCCGCGTCGTTGACGACGTACTCGGCGATGTCAGGCGCCGACGCGCGCCGGCTCGCCCGCGGTGACCGTCGTGACGGGCAGCCCGAGGCCGGAGACCTTGCTCGGCAGGTCGAGCTTCAGCCACTTCGAGACGCGCCCCGACAGCGTCGAGATGATGACCTCGTCAAAGCCGCGCAGGTTGATGGCGTCCTGGATCGCGCAGAGCGGGTCGGCGTCGCCGACGATGCCCTCGACCTCTGACCCGGCGGCCTCTGAGAGCAGCGGCAGCGCGAGGTCGAGCACGGCTTGGGACTCGGCGTTGTCGACATCCTCGGGGTCTGCGACGCGCGTCATCCCGTGCACGACGTTCGGCACGAGCAGCGTGAAGGTGGCGCCGCTGCGCGCAGCGCGCTCGCGGACGGCCTCGATCAACGCGGGGGTTGCCGCCGTCTTGTGCGCGACGACGAGGACCCGTGCGGAGGACTCCATGACAGGAACTCCTTTCGTTGGGGTCCCGCGATCATCTCACCGTCGCAACGCGACGTGAAGTCGCTCAGGTGATCTTCTTCAGATCGACGACGAACACGAGAGTCTCGTTGGGCGCGATCGTCGGCGGCGGGCCCTGGGGGCCATAGCCGAGCTCGGCCGGGATGACCAGCTCGCGGCGGCCGCCGACCTTCATGCCCGCGACGCCCTGACCCAGCCCTGATAGCCTGGCCGGGCGATCGGGAACGGGAACGGCTCGCCGCGGTCCCACGACGCATCGAACTCCTGACCCGTGGACCAGGATACGCCGACGTAGTGGGCCGCGGCCGTCTGGCCTTCCTTGATCGCCGGGCCCTTGCCGATGACGATGTCCTTGCTCAGGAGCTCCCCGGGCGGCGGGCCCTCGGGCTGGGGATCGCCGCCGCCTTGGCCATGGCCCTGGAGACGTGAGATCGACGTCGCCCGGGCGCCGCCGCCGCCTCGGCTCGGTCCGGCTGCTGGTGGCCTGCCCCCCGGACTCGGGCTTGACGGGCGCCGTCGCCGTGGCGGCGGCGCCGAAGGGCAGGGCGAGTGTCGCCAGCAGTGTGGCCAGTGGGCGGCGGACGCGTGACATCGCCGCCAGCCATTCCACGGGTGCGATGGTGGCCGCGATGACGCGCGCGGTTCACCGTTGTGGACGGTGTGCCGGCGATCCTGCAGATGGTGGTGGCCGCGGTGTTGCGTGGCTGCTGGTGACCGAGGTCGGCGGCCACAGCGCTGTTCTGGCCCTGGTGACGGGACCTTGTGCTTGTGGTGGCCTACTGTCTGTGGATGCGGTGTGTGTTTGTGATCGGCGGCGGTGTCGCCGTCGTCGTTCTCGTCGCCGAGCTCCTCATCCTCTCCTTGGGTTCCGGGCCGGCGCAGATCTCGCTCGTCTCGGGGTGGTGGTGCGTCGCGCTGCCTCGGCGGCACCCGCCTGGTCGTCTCGCAGGCTGCGACGAGCGCGGCGATCATCGCCACCGTCGCGATCCCTGACCACGTGACCCTCGAACGCTTCGTGGATGCGCTCGTCGGCGGCGGCGTCGCGCTGACCGTCAACCTCGTGTTGTTCCCGTCGACCCGTGCGGATGGCCCGCCGCGCGGCGCGCCCGTTGCTGACCGAGCTCGCGGTCGTCATCCGCGACATCGCGACCGCGCTGCAGCACGCCGACGAGGACGAGGTCGAGGACGCGATCGTGCGGGCGCGCGGGCTCGACACGCTCGTCGACCGCTTCGCCGAGGCCGCGGCGGCCGGGAACGACGCGGCGCTGTGGGCGCCGCTGCGCCGGCGCCAGCGCAGCGCGCACGCCCGCTACGGCGCGGCGGCGAGTGCGCTGGACCTCGCGGTGCGCGACGTCCGCGTGCTCGCCCGCGGCGCGGCCGGCGGTCGACCTCGAGGCCCACGTGCCGCCGGAGACATTCAGCGCGCTGGCCGCACTCGCCGATGCGGTCGACGCGCTGGCGCCGTCGCTCGACGACCCCGATGCGCCGAGCGCGCGCGAGCCCACGCGCTGCGCGCCGCCGGGGAGGCGACGCTGGGGCTCGAGCGCACCGCCAACCTCTCCGCCAGCCACATCGTCGCGCAGGTGCGCGCCACGTCGTATGACCTGCTGCGCTCGCTCGGCGTCGAGGGCGAGGACGCGCGCGCAGCGGTGCGCGAGGCGGCCCGCGAGGCGGCGACTCGCTGAGGCGTCAGGCCGCGCGGATCATGCGGACTTCGGCGGCGGCCGACGCGCGGGCGATCGCGAGCTGCAGGAACGCTTTTGCGGCCGGTGGCTGCCGGCGCGTCGCTCTCCAGACCAGCGCCGTCGGCCACGTCAGCGGCTCCGGGCCGAACGGCACGAGCGCGATCGGCGGGCCGGGCTGCTCGGCGATCGAGCGCGGCAACATCGCCACGCCAAGGCCGGTCGACGCAAGCTCACGAACCGCGCCCATCTCCGTGCAGACGAACGCGTTCTGTGGCTGCAGGCCGCGTTGCCGAACAGCGCCTCGAGACGGCGCCGCAGCGCCGAGTTGTCGCGATAGGCGACGATCGGCTCGGCCGACATGCGCTCGAGCGTGACGTAGTCCAGCCGCGCGAGCGGGTGGTCGGGCTTCGTCGCGACGACGAACTCCTCCTCCCAGATCAGCGTCGCCGCGAACTCGTCGCCGAGGTCGTCGGTGTCGACCGAGGTGAAGGCGGCATCGAGCTCGTCGGTGCGCAGCTTGGCGAGCACCTCGTCCTGGGTGTGCTCGACCATGTGGATCTCGACGCCCGGGTGCTGGGCGCGGAAGTCGGCGAGCACGCCGTAGAGATCGAAGCGGCCGAACGGGTAGACGCCCGCGATGCTCAGTCGGCCCTTCAGCAGGCCGGTGAGGTCGGCGAGCTGGGAATGCATGTCGTCGAGCTCTGCGAGCACGCGGTGGGCGTGGTCGAGGATCACCTGGCCCTCGGCTGTGACCTCGACAGAACGCGACGTGCGGCGAAAGACCTCCATGCCCAGCTCGGTCTCCAGGCGCCGGATCTGTTGGGAGATCGCGGACTGCGCGAGGTGCAGCTCCTCGGCGGCCTTGGTGAAGGACCCGTGCTCGGCGACGGCGACGATGGTGCGAAGGTGACGAAGCTCCATGGTCTGACAAGGGTGCGATGCGGGCGTCGAGAAGTCAAAGACGACTTCGTGGCCCGATCCATCAGTGGAACTGATGGATGGCGCTGGGATTAGGCGCGCTAGCATGCTCCGTCGCGTGGTTCTGCTCACTGCGACCGCGGTGCTCTGCTCGCCGCCCGCCGCGTTCGCGAAATCCGACACGAAGTGCGGCAACGGCCCGGGACCGTCGACAAGCCCTACGACGTGCGGGCGCTCAATACGACGTGCGCGCGCGCCAAGCAGCTCGCCAACAAGCACTCGCGCAACAGCGGGCGCAACGACGTCTGCGCGCTGGCCAAGATGAGCTGCACGCTCGATGGCTACCGCTGCCGCCGCGGGCCGATCGGCGACAGCACGGACATCACCTGCAAGAAGGGCGACAAGCGCGTGCGGTTCAAGTACCGCGCCTGACCGCGACGCGACCCACGCCCCCGCGGGGTGGCCAGGGGCGTGGGCGTTGATGCGCCGGGGGAGGGGTGCTGCGGGTGCGACGGTGGTCGGGTTCGAGGACGGCCTGGTGGCGGCGGGCGCCGGCGTCCTCACGATAGCTCGATCGCCACCCGCGGCATCCCGGCGGTCCAAGCCACGAGGGCAGCCACCACGCGCGCTTGCCGGCGATCTCCATCAGCGCCGGCACGAGCAGGCAGCGGATGACACGGCGTCGAAGAAGATCGGCGCTCGCCAGGCCCAGCCCGAACATCTTGATGATGCGGTCGTCGCCGAGGCTCGAACGATGCGAACACGAGGATCATGATCGCCGCCGCCGCGGTGATGATCTTGCCGGTGTATTGGCAGGCCGGTCGCGACGGCATCCTCGGCGTCGCCGCTTCTTCTCCCACTCCT
>CAVXAS010000012.1:0-26439 GCA_963759825.1 Paraconexibacteraceae bacterium
CGAGCGCATAGGGCTCGGTGACGTACTCCACAACCCGGTGTCCCGGTTGTCGTAGACGATGACGCGCCGGCCGCTTGCGCAGCGCGTCGACCAGCTCCGTGGCCATCGAGCAGCGAGCCCTCGCCGCCTTGGATCAGCAGCGTCGGTTCGCCGGCGCCGTGTTTTCGTGGTAGATGTGAGGATGGGCGGTGAGACCGCCCTTGCGGTAGAACTGATCGCCTCGGTTTCCTGGGCGCCGCCGATGCCGCGCAGGCGATCGGTGACGTGCGGCGGGTGGTCGATGATCTGGGAGAAGCGCACGACGGTGACGGTGTCGTCCATCGTCGACCGGCTTGCCGTAGATCTGCTCGAGGAAGTGGATAGCTCCTCGTGGCGGCGGAACTCGGGGTTGTCGTGCTCGATGTCGCGCGGCGTGAGGTCCTTGACGCGCTTGACCTCGACCTGGTCGATGACCGCGTCGAAGATCTTCTCGCGGGGCGAGTGCTGGTAGCCGATCGTGACCAGCACCGCCTGGTTCTTGCGGTACTTGTGCGGACTTGTCGCCGAGCCGGATCGTCGCCGTCTTGCGTCCGCGCTTGAGCTGGTCGGCGAACAGGGTCGAATAGAAGTTCAGGACCTGCATGGGGTCTGAGGACCCTACCCGGTGGCCGAGTCCGCGACAGGGCGCGCTCGACCATCTCGCGCTCACCTTCGTAGCTCAGCGCGGTCGCGGCCTCGGCCAGCGGCATCCAGCGCGCGTCCTCGACCTCGTGGTCGTGGTCGTCGACGTGTCCGGAGACGTACTCGAGCAGGAAGAACGACACGACCTTCTGGATCCGCTTGCCCTTGCGCTGGTACCAGTAGCGCACGTCGCCGAGCTTCTCGACGAAGCGGCCGTCGACCCCCGCCTCCTCGCGAACCTCGCGCAGCGCGGCGTCCAGCGGCGTCTCATCGCCGTCGGGGTGGCCCTTCGGCAGCGCCAGGACCTTGGAGCCGTCGGCGGCGCGCCGTGTCGGGACGATCACCACGCACTCGCCGTCGCGGACGACCACGCCGCCCGCCGAGAACTCCTGTGCCGCCATGCGAGCTGAACCTAGTAGACGTACCGGCCCAGCGCAGCCGGGTCGTGCACCGTGATCCGGCCGCGGCCCTGGCTGAGGACGCCGGCGCGCTCGAGCACGGCGAGGAAGCGCGATGCCGACTCGCGGCTGGAGCCGGCGAGCTGGGCGATGTCCGACTGCGTGATCGTGACGAGCACGTGATCCTCGCCCGCGCCCTCGGCCTGGGCCTGGGCGACGAGCTGGCCGAGCACGCCCGCGACGCGGCTCTGGACGGTCTGGAAGGACTGGCGGGCGAGGCGCTCGTTGGCCTCGCGCAGGCGCCGGCCGAGGCCGACGACGAGCTTCGCGGCGATGTCGGAGTGCGTCTGCAGCAGGCGGCGCATGTCCGCGCCGAGGATCGCGATGCACTCGACGTCGTCGAGCGTCTCGACCGTCGCCGAGCGCTTCTCGTCGTCGAACATCGCCAGCTCTCCGAAGATGTCGCCGGGGCCGAAATGAGCGAGCGAGATCGAGCGGCCGTCGGCGTTTGCGCGCATCGCGCGGGCGTGGCCGGCGGCCAGGATGTAGCACGTGTCCGAGTCGTCGCCCTCGCGGAAGATGATGTGGTTGGCGGCAAAGCGCCGCATGACCGCGACCTGGGCGATGTGCTCGAGGTCTGCCTCCGTGAGCGCGGAGAAGACCGGGACCTGGCCGAGTAGCCCCACGTTCCCCTGTGACACCGGTGTTGCCACGAGGGTGGTTCTACACGATCAGGCGGCGTCCAGGGCACCTTCGCGCCGGCGCCGGCGTGCCGCGCGGCCGCCGAGGACGCCCAGCAGGCCGAGCAGTGACAGCGGCACGAGCACGGCCAGTGCGATCAGCAGGACGCCTGCGGCGACCTCGAGCACGCGCACGGCGTCCCCGGCGGCGTCGCCGGGCGACCAGTCGCCACCGCCGCCGGGGGCGGCCGAGGCCTTGCCGCGGGCGACGACCTCGACGCTGATCGTCGCCAGGTCGGCGCGGCGGCGCAGCGCGGCGAGCTGGCCCTTGTACTGGGCGATCTCGGAGCGGTTGAGGCGGATCCGCGCGCGCAGCGAGGCGATGTGCCCGGGCGTGGTCGCGTTCGCGAGCGCGCGCAGCAGGGCCTTGCGCTCGGCGCGCGCGTCGGAGAGCTGCTCCTCGGCGGAGACGAACGCGCCCGTGATGTCGCGGCTGGACTGGTCCAGGGCGACGATGTGGCCGAGCTTTGAGAGCTGGCTGGTCGCCGCGTCCAGACGCTTGGTCGGGATGCGCAGCGTGAAGCTCGCCGAGCCGCCGCGCTCGCGCGCCGCGACCTGGGAGTCGGCGACGTAGCCGCCGAGGCGCTGGGTCGTTCGCACGACGCCGTCGGCAGCCTCCTCGAGCTGGCCCGCGCCGACGCGCAGCGTCAGCTCCACGCCGCGCTCGACCTTGCGGTCGCGGCGCAGCGTGTCGGGCGCGGTGGGGGCCGGCTCGGGCAGCACGGTGCCCGGGGCGGCCTGCTTGGAGCTGCGCGCGGCGTCCTCGTCGCCCGAGGCACCGGCGCTGCCGCCGGCGGCGTCCTGGAACGGCGCGGCCGACTGCGGCGCGGCCTCGCTCGTGGCGGCGGTGTCGCCACCGCTGAGCGTCTGCGTGACGCCGGTCGTCGAGTCGTCGCGCAGCGCGCTGCCGGCGACGAGCAGGGCGACCCCTACCGTCGCCGCGGCGCCCATCGCCGGGAGCGCCCAGCGGGGCAGGCCGCGGCGCTCGTCGCGCTTGGCGCGCTTGCCGGGAAACCCGGCGGCCGCCTGCTCCTCCAGGCGCGTCTTCAGCGCGAGCGGCATCGGTGCGGCGGTCGCGCGAATGTCCTCGGCGAAGAGGGCCTCGAGCTCCTCGAGCTCGGCGGCGATCTGGGGGTCGAGCGTGTTCATGAGCAGGCCTTCCGGAGCTTGGTGAGGGCACGATGGACGCGGGTGCCGGCGTTGGACTCGGAGATACCGAGCACGCCGCCGATCTCGGCATAGGACAGTCCGGCGTGGAACTTCAGGGCGATGAGCTCGCGCTCCCGCGGGTCGAGGGCCTCGAGCGCGGCGCGGACGGTCGCTCGGCGCTCGGCGTTCTCGTCCTCGGTGTGCGCGAACGACGCCGCGGGGTCCGCGGGGTCGTGGAGCAGCGCGGCGCTGCGCTTGCGGCGCCTGAGCTCGTCAAGCGCCGCGTTGCGGGCGATCGCGAACAGCCACTGGCGCGGCGTCCCCTTGCGGGCGTTGAAGCGCGCGCGCTTGCGATAGGCGCGCTCGAACGCGACCGCGGTGACGTCCTCCGCGGCGGCCTGGTCGTGCACGAGCGTGCGCACATAGGCGAAGACGTCGTCGGCGCACGAACGAAAGAGCGCATCGAACTCGAGGGCGGGTGTGTTCGGAGGTGCGAAGGCCACAGCAACGGTCTCGCTCATGCCGCTACTACGACGATCTGACGGAATCATCACGCCACGGCGTCGCTACTCTGCGCGCGTGCCCTACGGCCGCGCAACCCTGGCCGCATTCCTGCTGCTCGCAGCGCCTGCCGCGGCCGCCCCGAAGCCGCCGTCGATCTACACCTCGAAGCTGCTGTGGGCGACGGTCAACGTGTGCGATACGGCCAAGCGTCCCGACACCGTCGGCATCCGCGCGTCGATGCCCGGCTCGGGGATCGCCAAGGAGCGGATGTACATCCGCTTCCAGCTGCAGTACTACAGCGCCGCCGATACGCGCTGGCACAACATCGGGGAGACCGGCGACAGTGGGTTCATCAGCGTCGGGTCGGCGAAGTTCAAGGCGCGCCAGACCGGGCGCAACTTCGCGGTGAAGCCGCCGTCCAGCGGCTCGTTCATCCTGCGCGGCGCGGTCACCTATGAGTGGCGTCGCGGCGGCGAGGTCGTGCGACGCGCGCGCAAGCGCACGCGCTCGGGGCATCCGAACACGGTCGGCGCGGATCCCAAGGAGTTCAGCTCCTCGCGCTGCGAGATCAGGAAGTAGCCGGGGGTTCCTCCGACCCGGCCGCGAACAGCCGCGGGTCGTTGGTGATGACCCCGGTGACGCCGTCGATCTGCTCCAGGCGCGCGATCTTGCGTGCGTCGTCCACGGTCCAGACGTAGAGCTCGCCGCCGGCCTGCGCGATCGTCCGCGCGAACGCCGGCGTCACCAGTGCCTGGTGGGCCATGATCGCGTCGATCTTGCCGGCGTGCAGCTTGCGTGCGGCGGCGGCGGCGAGGGTGCGGCGCAGGATCTGCAGCGCGAACAGCGCCACGGGGCGCAGGTGCGGGCGGCCGAGGTAGTGGTAGCGGCGCGGCGGCAGCGACCAGCCCAGGCGGATGTCCGGTGCGGCCGCGCGCACGCGGGGCAGTGACTCGAGCTCCATCGTCGAGATCAGCGCACGCTCGGCGAGGCCGTGCTCGCGCAGCGCGTCGATCACGCGCTGCTCGTAGCCGGCGAGCTTGAGGTCGACGTCGAGCTCGACGCCGGCGAACGCGTCGGAGGCGAAGTGCGCGAGCCCCTGCTCGAGCGTCAGCGCGTCGGGCGGGAGGTGCTGGTAGTCGTGGGCGAGCAGCAGGCGACCGGTGCCGTCGGTGTTCTCGGACAGGACGTCGAACTCGATCATGTCGACGCCGTGGGCGAGCGCGGCGTCAAAGCTCGCGAGCGTGTTGCCCGGCGCGATGTGATCTGCGCCCTTGTGGCCGATGCGGCGCACGGTCCGTGTGGTCAGCTCTGACATCCCGGACACCAGTATGTCGCGCGGTTGTCGTCGCCCTGCCCGGTCACCTTGATCGTCGTTGCACAGCGCGGGCACGGCCGGCCGTTGCGGCGGTAGACCGCGTGCTCGCCGCGCTGGCCCTCCACGGCCGCGAGCATCCGCGCGCGGGCGGCGTCCAGCACCGCGCGCAGCTCGTCGCCGCCGACGTCGCCCGTTCGCCGCCACGGGTCGAGGCTCGTCGCGTGGCAGGCCTCGCACTTCCACACGTTCCCGATCCCCGCGACGGTGCGCTGGTTGAGCAGGGCGTCGCCGACCGGGCGCGTCGGGTCGTCCTCTCTGAGGCGGCGCACGACGCGGTCCGTGTCGAACTCGAAGGCGAGGATGTCAGGGCCGAGTCGCGTGAGCCGCTGGCGACGCCTGGCCTCCGTCAGCAGCTCGAGCGTCGGGCCGCGGTGCTGGGTCACCGTGTGGTCGGGCGTGGTGAGCGTCAGCCACGCGCCGCCCGGCGCCGGCTGCGCGTCGCGCGGCCGCACGCGCCAGGACCCGACCATGCCGAGGTGCGAGTGCAGACTGAGGTCCTCGAAGCCGATGAACAGGTGCTTGCCGTGCGTGCTGACGTCGGTGACCTGCCGGCCGGCCAGGCGCTCGGGCCAGCGTCCGGCGGCGAAGCGGCGGTGGGTTGCGATCTCGTCGGGCACGCGCCCGAGCAGGACCGGGGCGATCCGGTTCGCCGCGCGCAGGAGCGTGTCGCCTTCGGGCACGTCCCCAGCCTAGGCGCGTGCGTCACGCCTCCCCGCGTTCCTTCAGCTCGATCGCCAGGCGCAGGTGGGCGATCGTGCGCTCGCTGACCTCGTCGAGCAGCTCGGTGGCCGACCGCACGGCATCGACTCCGGCGCGCTCGACGATCGGATACGCCGATCCGGTTAGGCAGTCGATCACGACGGCTCCCGCCTCCTCGCCGGGAAACGCGTCGTCTGGCAGCGATTCGGTCAGCGTGCCGGCCATGTCGGTCAGCATGAGTCCGGTGCGCAGGATCTGCGTCACGAACGCCTCGACATCGTCACGGTGCGCCTGCGGCGCGAATAGATCGGTCATACCCCCACTAGCACGCAGCGCCCAAAGTTCGCCCCCCACGACCCCGCCGGTTAGGCGCTGAGGGTCAGCTTGCGCGGGCCGGCGCGGAAGCCGAGCTCGATCAGCAGTGACTCCACCGGCGAGCCGACGACGGGCTCGCCGTTGACGCGCTCGAGTGAGAGCTTGCGGCCGCGGCCGGCGGTCACGAACGTCGCGAGTGCCTCGAGTGCGGGACGCAGGCGCTCGTCGCCGGTGAACGTCAACAGGCTGCGCCCGCCCTTCTCGGCGTAGACGATCGGCTCGCCGCCGCTGAGGACGACATACGCGCCGCGCACACGCCGGGCGCCGGAGTCCGGCGGCCACTTCAGCGCGGCGCCGTAGGGCTGGGCCGGGTCGGTGGCGGCCAGCACGATCGGCGGCGCTTCCTCGCGCTGGCCGCGCAGGCGCTCGATCGCGCTCGGCAGCGCGAACTGCGCGCCGCCGAGGCCCTCGATGAAGTAGCCGCGACGGCAGACGCCGAGCGTCTCGAGCTGGCTGAGCGCGTCATAGAGGATCGAGAACCCGCCGGGAATGCCCTCGGCGAGGACCTGCTCACGGGTGACGATGCCGTAGCGCTCCAGCAGCAGCTCGGCGAGCGTGCGCCGGCGCGCACCCGGCTCGGCTTCGGCGCGGAAGATCGTGCCCGTCAGCGACCAGCGGCCCTGGACGGTCGCCGTCGCGCCGCCACGCCGCGAGCCGAAGCGGCGGCCGGCGCGCTCGGGCGCAGGGCGCGCGCGGGCGACCGTGAGCTTCGGCGCGCGCAACGGCGCCCACGCGTCGTTGGTCACCTCGCCCGCCCAGACGAGGTCCCAGAGCGTCTCGGCGAGCTGCTCGGGCGCCAGCGCCAGCTCGGCGAGCAGGTCGGTGAAGAAGCACGGCGAGACCGTCAAGCGCGCGCGCAGCAGCGCGTGCTCGGGGGTCTCGGTGATCTCCGCCTTCGACGGCGGCGGCCCGATCGCCTCGGCGTCGTCGCGGAAGTACAGCGCCACGCGGCCGGTCGTGCGACCGAGCGTCCCCGCGCCGACCCAGACGACCTCGCCCGAGGCGCACAGCTGGTCCAGCCAGGTCGGCGAGTAGGCGCCGACGCGGCGCGGCAGGACGTCGCGCTCCCAGGCCTCGGCCGGAAGCGCGAGGCCCTGCAGCGGGACGAGCACCTCACGCAGGCGGTCGACGCCGGCGCCCGCGGCGGGGTGGCGGTCGACGCCCTGCCAAGACGGCAGGAACGTCGCCAGCGCGCGCTGGTCGGCTGCCTCGATCTCCTCGCGCAGCACCGCAAGCGACGCGCGGCGCAGACGGCGCAGGACCTCGGGGTCGCACCACTCGCGCTCGGTGCCGCCGGGGCGCAGCTCTCCGCGGACGAGCTCGCCGTCGTGCTCGAGCTCGCGCAGCGGGGCGGCGGGGTCGACGCGGTAGCGCTCGCGGACCTCGGCGGTCGTGAACGGTCCGTGCGTGCGCGCGTAGCGACCGACGAGGGCGCGCAGCGCATCGGGGACGTCCTCCAGGAACGCGTTGGGCAGCCCGCCCTGCGGCACGACGCCGAGCGCGTCGCGGTAGAGCCCCGCGTCATCGGCAGCGATCCAGCGCTGCTCACCACCGATGCGCACCCGCAGGACGCGGCGTTCGTCGGCCAGCGCGCCAAGCATCGCGTCGCTGTCGAGGTCGGCCAGCACGCGCGCGCGGACCTCCTCGTCGGTCAGGTCGCCGAGCCGGCGCAGCACCTGGTGCAGCGCGTCGCGCGACGTCGCCTGCGTGCGCTCGGAGCGATGCTGGAGGTCGTCCTCGACGCTCTGCAGCGCACCGGGATCGATGAGCTCGCGCAGCTCCTCCTGGCCGAGCAGCTCGCGCAGCAGGTCGCGGTCCAGCGACAGCGCGGCGGCCCGGCGCTCGGCGCTGGGCGTGTCGCCCTCGTACATGTACGTGGCGACGTAGTCGAACAGCAGCGACGACGCGAACGGCGAGGCAGTGCGCGTCTCGACCTCGACCAGCGACAGCTCGCGGCGATGCAGCCCGCGCAGCAGCTCGGTCAGCCCCGGCAGGTCGAGGACGTCCTTCAGGCACTCGCGGTAGGTCTCGAGGATGATCGGGAACTGCGCGTAGCGCTTGGCAACCTCGAGCAGGTTCTGGGACTTCAGACGCTGCTGCCACAGCGGCGTGCGCCGGCCCGGATACTGACGCGGGATCAGCAGCGCGCGGCCGGCGTTCTCCCGGAAGCGCGCGCCGAACAGGGCGCTGGCGGCGAGCTCCTGCACGACGAGGTCCTCGAGCTCGTCCGGATCGATCAGGACGAAGTCGGCGCCCGGCGGCTCGTCGGCATCGGGGAGGTGGACGATGATCCCGTCGTCTGACCAGATCGCGTCGGACTCGAGGCCGAGCTCGTCGCGGATCTTGGCGCTCAGCGCCAGCCCCCAGGCGGCGTGGACGCGACCGCCGTAGGGCGACAGCACGCACAGGCGCCAGTCGCCGATCTCGTCGCGGAAGCGCTCGACGACGATCGTGCGGTCCGACGGCAGCACGCGCGTCGCGGCCTGCTGCTCGCGCAGGTAATCCAGGAGGTTGCGCGCGGCGCGCTCGTCGAGGTCGTACTCGGCGACGAGCTTCTCCTCGCTCCAGTCGACCGCCTCGCGCGTGAACGCGCCGATCGCCTTGCCGAGCTCCTTCGGCCGGCCGACGCTGTCGCCCTTCCAGAACGGGACCTGGCCGGGGAGGCCCGGCGCCGGCGTGACGATCACGCGGTCGCGGCCGATCTCCTCGATCCTCCACGTCGAGGCGCCGAGCAGGAACGTCTGGCCGGCGCGCGCCTCGTAGACCATCTCCTCGTCGAGCTCGCCGACGCGGCGGCCGTCGGGCAGGACGACGGCGTACAGCCCGCGGTCGGGGATCGTGCCGGCGTTGGCGATCGCCAGCTGGCGCGCGCCCTTGCGCGCGCGGATCGTGCCGCCGACGCGGTCCCAGACGATGCGCGGGCGCAGCTCCCCGAACTCGCGCGAGGGATAGCGGCCGTCGAGCATGTCGAGCACGTTCTCGAGCAGGTCGCGGCTGAGCTCGGCGTAGGAGTGCGTCCGCGTGACGAGCGCGAAGACGTCGTCGACGGAGACCGGCTCGGGGTCGGCCGCGGCGCAGATCGCGACGAGCTGCTGGGCGAGCACGTCCAGCGCGTTCTTGGGGACGACCGTCGGCTCGATCGTGCCCTCGCGCATCAGCCGCGTGACGACGGCGCACTCGAGCAGGTCGGCGCGGAACTTCGGGAAGATCCGGCCCTTGGAGACGTCGCCGACGTTGTGCCCGGCGCGGCCGATGCGCTGCAGCCCGCGCGATACGGACTTCGGCGACTCGACCTGCAGCACGAGGTCGACGGCGCCCATGTCGATGCCGAGCTCAAGCGACGACGTCGCCACCAGGCACGGCAGCTCGCCGGCCTTCAGCAGCTCCTCGACGAGCGTGCGCTCCTCGCGCGCGAGCGAGCCATGGTGCGCGCGCGCGATGACCTGCTCGGTCTCCCGCTCCTCGTTGTGCAGCGTGTTCAGCCGCAACGCGAGCCGCTCGGCCGCGCGACGGGCGTTGACGAAGATGATCGTCGAACGGTGCTCCTGCACGAGCTTGAGCAGCTCGGGGTAGATCGCCGGCCAGATCGACTGGCGGGTCGCCTCGCCGTAGTTGGCGGTGTCGAGCGGATCGATCTCGACGCCCTGCTCGGGCTCGACCATCGATTCGACCGGCACATGGATCTTCAGGTCCAGCGGCTTGCGCACACCGGTGTCGACGATCCTGCACGTGCGTCGCGGACCGACGAGGAAGCGCCCGACCTCCTCGAGCGGGTTCTGCGTGGCGGACAGCCCGATGCGCTGCGGGTCGCCGGGAAGCCGCTCCAGCGTCAGCGCGAGATGTGAGCCGCGCTTGGTCGCGGCGACAGCATGGATCTCGTCGACGATCACGGCCTCGACGTCCTGCAGGATCTCGCGCGCCCCGCTGGTGAGCATCAGGTACAGGGACTCGGGCGTCGTGATCAGGATGTCCGGCGGGTTGCGGCGCATCGCGGCGCGCTCGCGCTGGGGCGTGTCGCCGGTGCGGATCCCGACGCTGACCTCCGCGCCGATCCCGCGCAGCGGGGCTCTGAGGTTGCGGTCGACGTCGTAGGCGAGCGCCTTCAGCGGCGAGACGTACACCAGCCGCACGCCGCGGTCGCCCTGGGGCTCACGCGCCAGCCGGTCAAGGCCCCACAGAAACGCCGCGAGCGTCTTGCCCGACCCGGTCGGCGCGCTGATCAGTACATGCTCGCCCGAGGCGATCGCAGGCCAGGCCTGCTCCTGGGCGGGCGTCGGCGCCTCGAACGCCCGCTCGAACCAGTCGCGAGTCTGAGGTGTGAAGGCGGACAGCGGCACTGCACCGAGGGTACCCCGTGGCCTGCCGCCGCTCTTGTGAGAACCGGACGTCAGTCGTTGAATGACGAGAGCGACACGGTGTGGGTCCTGCCGGCCGTCGTCAGGTGGAACGTCGTCGTCGCAGCGGCGTCGCCGATCGCGCAGATGCGGTCGACGCAGGTCGCACTCGGGTACGCGCGCTTGATCGCCGCCCGCATCGAGCCGACACCGAGGCCGTTGGCGGTGCGCTGGGCGCGGCTCGTGGTCTTGACGCGCAGCACCTGTGCCTGGGCCCCGCGCGTGAGGATCACATCGGTGAGGCCGTAGTCGAAGATCTTGACGCCGCCCTCGACCTGGTCGGGCCGGTAGGTGACGTGGTGCGGCTTGCCGAGGACGGCGCGGACCTGCGCAGAGGTCATGCCGAGCTTGACGCCGGCGATCGACTCCCGGACGACGATCTTCGCCTCGGCAGCGGCCGCGAGCACCAGGAGCGCCGCGACGGCGAGCACCAGTCTCATGCCGCCAACGCTACCGCGTGCCCGAAGACGTCATCGAGCATCGCCGGCGTCAGCCGCCCGGTGAACGTGTTCTGCTGGCTGGGGTGAAAACAGCCCAGCTGCCCCAGCCAGCCGCCGTCGTCGAACAGCACGTCGTGGCCGAAGCGCGGCTTGGGCGACACCGTCCCCGAGCCTGCGGCCGCGCGCAGGCGCAGCGCGGCGTCCCAGGCGAAGGCGCCGAGGCAGACGCAGACGCGCAGCGAGGGCAGCAGCGTGAGCTCGCGGACCGTCCACGGCAGGCAGTTGTCGCGCTCGGCGGGCCTCGGCTTGTTCGCCGGCGGCGCGCAGCGCACAGCGGCGCTGATCCAGACGTCGGTCAGGCGCAGGCCGTCCCCGGCGTGCTCGGACGTCGGCTGGTTGGCGAGCCCCGCGCGGTGCAGCGCGGCGAACAGGAAGTCGCCCGAGCGGTCGCCGGTGAAGATGCGGCCGGTGCGGTTGGCGCCGTGTGCGGCGGGCGCGAGGCCGAGGATCAGGATGCGCGCTCGCGGATCGCCGAAGCCGGGGATCGGGCGTCCCCAGTAGGTCTGGTCGGCAAACGCGGCGCGCTTGACCTGCGCAACCTCCTCGCGCCAGGCGACGAGCCGCGGACAGCGCCGGCAGGCGATGACCTCGGCCTCGAGCGCGGCGAGCGCGTCAGCCCCGCGCGCCACGTTCCAGCGTGCCCAGCAGCACCCGCGTCAGGACGTCGGCGAGCTCCGTCGCGTGTGCGGGCTCGCCCGTGCGCAGCTGCCGGCTGACGAGCTCGACGATCGCGCCGATCACCGCGAACGCATCGTCGCGCGTGCGGAAGACCGGGGCGCCGTAGCCCGGCGCGTTGCGCGCGTTGTCGGCAACGAGGAAGTCCGCGAACGTGTCGAGCACGGCGTCGCGGCGCTGCGCGGCACGCGGCCCGGCGCCGATCACCTCGACGAGCAGCGTCTGCGCCTGGGCCGGGAAGGCCTCGATCACGGCGAGGACCGCCGCCAGGCGCGAGTGCACGCGCTCGTCGTAGGTGCCGTAGTGCCCGGCGCGCTCGGCTGCGGCCTCCATCGCGCTGCGGACCTCGGCCTCCGCGACGTCGAACAGCGCGAGGATGCACTCCTCCTTGTTGGCGAAGTGTTCGTAGAACGTGGCCTTCGACATGCCCGCCTCGCGGGCGACCCCCTCGGCGCTCGCGCTGGCGTAGCCGTCGCGCGCGAAGACCGCCGCCGCGGCCGCGAACAGCCGCTGGCGCTGGACACCCAGCCGGACCTCGAGCGGCGGCGCGTGGCGCCCGCGAGGCACGGGAGATTCGGCGTCATCGCGCGTGGCCATTCGTCCGGATCGTAGAACGATTACCCTCCGCCCGGCGATGCCCGCCGCACGTTGCACATCCGCCGCCGTTCTGATCGCCGCGATGCTGGCCGCCGGCTGCGGCGCCGCCGCCAAGGACTCGACAGAGGACTTCAAGGGCGAGGCCCGCCAGGTCGCCGTCGCCGTCGAGGACTACCAGGACGCGGCGCGCTCTCGCGACGAGGAGGAGATCTGCAACGACCTGCTCGATGCCGAGCTCGTGCGCACGATCGAGGCCCAGGGCAAGGAGGGCAAGGGCTCGTGCCCATCGGTCCTCGAGGACTCGCTGCGCGACGCCGACAGCTACGAGATCACGGTCAAGAAGGTCAACGTCAATGGCACGCGCGCGACCGCCACGATCGAGTCCGAGGGCCGCGACAAGGACCGCACGGACACGATCACGCTCATCAAGGGCGGCACGCCGGCGCGCTGGCGCATCGCCACCATCGGGAGCTGACGATGCGCCTGGAAGGCGTCCACCACGTGACCGCGACGACCGGCGACGCGCGCGCGAACGTCGACTTCTACACGGGTGTCCTGGGGCTGCGGCTGGTCGCCAAGACGGTCAACCAGGACGACCCCGCCCACTACCACCTGTTCTACGGCGACGAGGACGCGCGCCCGGGGGCCGACCTCACGTTCTTCGAGTACCGCGGCGCGCGCCAGGGCCGGCCGGGCGACGGCATGGTCCACACGATCGTGCACCGCGTCGCGTCTCCCGAGGCGCTGGACTTCTGGGGCCCACGCCTCGCCGGCCTCGGCGTCGAGGTCCAGCGCCGCGAGCGCGTGCTCGGCTTCGCCGATCCCGAGGGACTGCGCCATCAGCTCGTCGTCGACGAGTCCTCCGAGGAGCCGCTGCGCGCCGAGCATCCCGACATCCCGCCCGAGCACGCGCTCGGCGGGTTCGCGGGCGTCCGCGCGTTCGCAAGCGACCCCGCCACCAGCGGCCTGCTGCTCGAGCGCCTGCTCGGCGGCGTCGCGATCGGCGCCGACACCTGGGAGCTGCGCGGTGAGCGCCGCGGCGGCTTCATCGCCTACGACGCGCCGCCGCCCGAGCCGGGCGTGCAGGGCGCCGGCGTCGTCCATCACGTCGCGTGGGGGACGACGGCGGCCGAGCACCCGCGCTGGCAGGAGCTGCTGACGGGCGCCGGCGTTCCCACGAGCGGCATCGTCGACCGCCACTACTTCCACTCGATCTACTTCCACGAGGCCGCGGGCGTGCTGTTCGAGATCGCCGACGACGCCCCGGGCTTCACCGTCGACGGGCTGACGCTCGAGGAGCTCGGCTCGAAGATCATCCTGCCGCCGTTCCTCGAGCCGCGCCGCGAGGAGATCGTCGCGCGCCTCACGCCGCTGCCGGACCCGCGCGGTTAGCGGCGCGTCAGCACGACGGTCCGCGTCGACGTGCGCGCTGCGAGCGTGTGCTCGTCGCGGTGGCGGACGACGAGGCGCGCCTCGCGCGGCTTGCGCAGCGTCCGCGCGAGCTTGTGGCCGGCGCCGGTCGCGGTGAGGCGCAGGTCCACCATCCCCGGCTTGTCGAGGTAGCCGAGGACCTGGGCGATCAGCGTGTCGCGCCCGCCGACGCGCGCCGTCAGCCGTGCGCGGACGGCGCCGCTGCGGGCGGCGGTGACGCCGACCAGCAGGCCGTCGCCGAGCAGCCGGCGCGCGGCGAACGCCGGCTCGACGGCGACGCGCAGCGCCGGCGGCGCGCCACCGGAGGCGACGAGGTAGATCGCCGACGTCATCGCCGCGAGCATGCGCGTCTCGCGGCACGCGGAGGCCAGCAGCGACTCGCCGGCGATCAGCGTGCACGGCAGCGCAAGCGGGGAGTCGGCGGTGTCCATGATCAGCGCGGCGCGCACCCAGCCCGGTTGGGACGGCGCGTCGAAGCGGACCTCGCCGCCTCGCGCGAGGCGGCGCTCGAGCAGCGTCCTGCCGTTGGCGCGCACCCGCACCGTCCCGCTCGCCGGCGAGCGCGCCACGCGCACGCGCATCGGCGTCCCCGGCGCGACCTCGTCGCCGATCGCTGCCGCGAAGCTGCCGTCGCGCGCCGGGTCGGCCTCGAGCACCAGCAGCGGCCCGCCGAGCGCTGGGTAGGCGAAGCTGATCGACGTGCGACCCGCGCGCAACCCCGTGAGCACGCCCGCGGCCGAGCGCTCGGGCGCGAGCACCCACGTGCATGGCTGCCCGGGCCCCTGCAGCTCGTTGGTCGTGCGCCAGTGCGAGTCGCTGCCGCCGGTCGCCGCGACGCGCTCGCCGCGGTCCAGCCAGCACTCCCAGTAGCCCTCGGCGACGCCGTTGGGCGGGCTCGCCGCGTTCCACGCCTCGACGGTGTCGGGGACGACGTCGAAGCCGTAGCGCCAGTGCATCTGGGCGCAGTCGCTGCAGCAGCCGCCGTCGTGGTTGACCGGCGCGACGAGCAGCGAGTCCTCGAAGTCGTTGAACACGGGATGGTTGGCTTGAAAGACGCCGCCGTCAGCGCGCAGCGCGCGCGCCATCGCGCGCGCGGCCGCGACCGACCGGTCGCCGCGCTCGTACTGCCGGGTCGCGCCGATCATCTGCGCGTGGCCGCTGATCGACGTCTCGTAGCACGGCACGCCGATCACGCCGGCGCTGGCAAACCCGCCGTCGCGCAGCGCGCGCACGTCGTCGTGGTCGGAGATCGCAAGGTAGTCGAGCTTGCGCCGGGCCGCCTGCTGGAAGCGCTCGGCGACGTTCCAGCCGTAGGTGTAGAGGTCCTCGGGGCCGGTGTTGTCGTCCTGCAGCCCGCCGCAGAGCACGTCGTGCGAGTAGCACGTGTGCACGTGCAGGTCGCCGGCGAGCCAGCTCCCGCGCGACGCCGGCGCTGTGGCGAGCGCCGCGGCGCCCTCGAGCACGCCGCCGAGCGCGGCCACGCCGCCGAGCGCCGCCGCCCCACCGATGAACCCGCGCCGGGTCGTGCCCGTGCCCGCCACGCGGGCGATCGTCTCAGATTCGATCTGCGCGGCCTATTCGCCGCGACGCTGGAACGCGTACAGGAGGCCGCACAGGATCGGGATGCTCACGGCGCCCCAAGCAGCCACCACGATCGGGATGAGGTCCGACGCCGGCCAGTCCCCGTCGTGGTCATCGACCGTGCCCGCGAACGGCAGCCAGATCAGCACGGCGCCGAAGAAGGCACTCGGCAGCACAAGCACCCACCAACGCCCAACGCTGGCGCTGAAGAAGAACAGCGCCGCGAAAACGGCCATCATGGTCACCGCGGCGCCGCCCACGACCCAGGTACACCGCTCGCCGCGCGTCGCAACAGCGAACGTTCATTTCGCCTGCGATATAGCCGGTGGAATGAAACACCGAACGTTCATTCGCCCGGAGGGGGAAATGAACGTTCGATGGCGCGGGGGGGCGCTTCACGCCGGGCGAACGTTCATTTCGCCTGCGATATCGCCGGTGGCAGGAACGTTCGTCGCTATCTCAAGAGCGCTCCGGTGGCGCTCGCTGCTTCGTAGGACGTGTCGCCGTCGAATCTGGCGGTGTAGCGGCCGAGGGCTAGGACTGACTGAAACAGGGGCACGAGGCCCGAGCATTTGGCGGTGCCGTTGGCGGCGGTCGTCGCGGTGCAGATCACCGAGGTGCCGACGCGGAAGGTGATCTTCTTGCCGGCGAGCGCGACCGTCGGATTGAGTGCCTCGAGCTTCGCCGTCGGTGCCAGGAAGACCGTAAGCGGGCTGAACGACGCGACCACGGGGTTTGCGGTCATGCGAGTCGGCCGCGGGCCGACCGGCGTCGCGCGCAGCACCGTCCACGTGCTCGCGTGTGAGCTGCGCACGGTGATCTGCAGGTCGCCGTCTGACAACACCTGGCGGGATGCCACGCACGGGTCGGGAGTCGCTGAGCCGTCGCTGGCGCTGCAGTTCGCCGCCGGGGTGCCGTTGCGGGCGACCGTGACGGTTGCCGGGTCAAGACCAGGCGGCAGCGCGGAGGCGTCGATGCGGAACACGAGAACCAGTGGCTGCGCGACGGCTGCATCAGGCGCGGCGATCACGGTCTGCTGACCGAGGAAGGCGTAGCCGCTCGGAGGCGACCCCGCGGGAGTCCCGGTCGCCGTCGTCACGTCGCCCTCGTTGGGGGTCGTCACGCCGGTCGTGACCGGGTGCGACGACGAGGCGCGGCGCCGGCCGGATCATTGCTGACGGTGCCTCCGGGCTCTGCCGAACCGGCATAGGTCGTGGTCGGGCTGGCGGTGTCTACGGTCCACGAGCGCGTCGCGGGCGACGCATCGAACTGGCCGTCGTTGCCAGCTCGCACCGAGAAGGTGTGCGCGCCGCTGCCGAGACCGCCATAGGTCTTCGGGCTCGTGCAGCCCTCCCACGCGCCGGTGTCCAGGCGGCACTCAAACGCATCCGCGCTGCCGGTCGCCGCGAACACGAACGCCGCCTCTGTCGCCGACGTCGTCCCCGACGGGCCCCCCGTGATTACCGAGTCGGGCACGGGCTGAGGCCACACAGCGGGCGCAAGACGCGCGAACCCTCCCGCCGGTGCCCGCCGGCCGAGGTGAACCAGCCGCCGATCAACACCTCGTCCGTCGTCGCGACGAGGTCGAAGAGCGAGAGGTTGGGCTCGGGGTTCCACGGAGCGATCACGCCGGTAGCTCGGTTGATCGCCAAGAGGTGGGCACGGGTCCCGTCGGCGCCGCGCCGAACTCGCCGCCGGCGTAGACCGTGTCGCCTGCCACCGCGAGCGCCGTCACGCCGCCTGGAACAGCCGGATTCCAAGGCTGGAGCTCGCCCGTGGTAGCGTCGACCGGTCGAACGACGCGACGTTCCTGCGTTGCTCGCCCGCAATCTGCGTGAACACCCCGGCGACATAGACGCGATGACCAAACGTCCAGACTCTGAAGGAGTCGAAGATCTCATTGCTTTCGGGGTTCCAGTCGAGGACGTCGCCATCGCTCGCCGACAGCGCGGCGAGCCCCGCTCGCGGCTCGCCTCCGATCTGAGCAAAGCCTCCGCCGACGTAGACGGTGTTGTCGGCCACTCCAATGGAGTCGACCGACGACCTATCGACTGCGACGTTCCAGGGTCGCGCCTGTCCTGTTGCGGTGTTGAGCGCCGCGAGATTCTCGCGCTGCGCTCCACCGATCGCCGTGAATGCGCCCGCGACGTAGAGGGTGTCACCGTCGCGTGCGAGCGCGCGCACGCCTCCTCGGCCGGCGCCGACTGTCGCGTCCTCGGGATTCGGTGTCCACCCCGAGTCCAGCGTGCCGTCGCTACGAACGTGGGCGAGGTCACGAATGCCTGGCTCGCCGGTGACGTAGTCGCCCTCCATCTGAAACGACCCGCCGACATACCAGCCGCCGGCGCCGTCCGGCACAACGGCGGACACCATTCCGGGGATGTGCGGGAACGAGTCGGCGTCGATCGTGCCGTCGCTCGTCGCGTCGAACACGGCACCACCACCGGTTGGCGTGTACTGCTTGGTGAAATAGCCGCCGAGGTAGGTGCTGCCGTCATCGCCACGCGCGATCGCCGTGACGGCGTTGTCGAACGTGAACGAGCCGGCGGGGATGTCCGCCTGCGCAGTCCCTGCGCCGAGCACGAGCGCTGCGAGCGTTCCCAGCAGCAGCCGCGCTGCGCGGCCATTCCCCCGAGTCACCATCTGCCCGACCTCCCAATCGTCCTTGGCCCGTCGCGCCCCTACGGCGCGGTGTGCGACCCTAGCGCAAACACACCAGAAAGTGGTGTTAGTCCTCCGCGTCGTCCTCGAGCACCTCGATGCCGAGCGCGCCCGCCCAGGTGCCGGCGTTCTCGACGATGTCGGGCCACGGCAGCTTCGCGCCGCGGAGGCGATCGGCGCCGATCAGGCCCTCGAGGCGACAGCCGCGGAGCTCGCACTTGCGCAGGCGCGCGCCGCGCAGGTCGGTCGCGCGCAGGTCGCAGGCGACGAAGCGGACCTGCTCGAGGTCGGTCTCGAGGAACTCGGTCTGCGACAGGACGCAGTCCTCGAACGTCACGCGCCGCAGGCGGGAGAAGCTGAAGGCCGCGAGGTCGATCCGGCAGTCGGTGAAGCGCACGTCGTTGAGCGTCGCCTCGGTCAGCTCGATCCCCGTCAGCCGCGCGCCGCGGACGACGACGCCGCGCCATGACGCCTTGCGCAGGCGAGCGTTGGCGAGGTCGACGCGGTCGAGCTCCTCGTCGAGGAGGTCGGCGTGGTCGTCGTTCACCCGCTGCGCTCGTGCAGGTAGCCGGCGATGCCCTCGCGCCAGTCCGGGAGCACGGGCGCGCCGTCGCGCTCGGACGCGAGCACGCTCCACGCGGGGCGCGGGGCGGGGCGCACGAACTCCGCTGATGTCGTCTCGCCGACGGCGCAGTCCACGCCCGCCTGGCGGTAGAGCTCGACCGTCAGCTCGTGCCACGAGCACTGCCCGCCGCCCGCGGTGTGGACGACGCCCCGCAGCGGGCTGGCGCACAGCGCGATCAGCGCGCCGGAGAGGTGCCCCGTCCACGTCGGCGAGCCGGTCTGGTCGGTCACGACCGCGACGCTGTCGCGCTCGGACGCCAGGCGCAGCATCGTGTCGGGGAACGACTTCCCCGGCCAGCCGAACAGCCACGCCGTCCGCGCGATCGCATGGTCCTCACAGGCGGCGGCGAGGGCCTGCTCGCCTGCGAGCTTCGTGCGCCCGTAGGCGCCCAGCGGCGCGACCGGGTCGGACTCGACGTACGGACGCCCGCTGAGCGTGCCGTCGAAGACGTAGTCGGTGGAGACGGCGACGACGCGCGCGCCGGCGGCGGCCGCCGCGGCGCCGACGTTGCCGGATGCCCCGGCGTTGATAGCCAGCGCGGCGTCCTCGTCCTCCTCGGCGCCGTCGACGTTTGTGTACGCGGCGCAGTGGACGATCGCGTCGGGCGCCGCGCCGGCGATCAGCGTGCGGGCCTGCGCGGCGTCGGTGAGGTCGCCCTCTGCGATGTCGATGCCGGTGACGTCGTGGCCGGCTTGCGTCGCGTCGGCGACGACCCGGCGCCCGAGCATCCCGGCCGCGCCGGTGACGAGCAGCCGCATCAGCGCAGGAGGTCCAGCAGGTAGGACCCGTAGCCGCTCTTGCGCAGCGGTTCGGCGCGCTCGCGCAGCTCGTCGTCCGACAGCCAGCCCTGCCGCCAGGCGATCTCCTCGGGGGCGCCGATCTTCAGTCCTTGGCGATGCTCGATCGCGCGGACGTAGTTCGACGCATCTGAGAGGTCGTCGACCGTCCCGGTATCCAGCCAGGCGCTGCCGCGCGGGAGGATCTCGACGTGCAGCTTGCCGGCGGCGAGGTAGATCTGGTTGAGGTCGGTGATCTCCAGCTCACCGCGGGCGCTCGGCTGCAGCGCAGCGGCGTGCTCGACGACGCTCGAGTCATAGAAGTACAGGCCCGGGACGGCGTACGGGCTCTTGGGCTCCGCCGGCTTCTCCTCGAGTGAGATCGCGCGGTGCTCGGCGTCGAACTCGACGACGCCGTAGGCCGTCGGGTCGGACACCTTGTAGCCGAAGACCGCGGCGCCGTCGAGCTGCTCGAAGCGCCGCAGCTGCGCCCCCAGGCCGGTGCCGTAGAAGAGGTTGTCGCCGAGGACCAGGCCGACGCGGTCGGACCCGACGTGATCGGCGCCGATCGTGAACGCCTGCGCCAGGCCGTCCGGGCTCGGCTGGACCGCGTAGGTGAGGTTGATGCCGAACTGGCTGCCGTCGCCGAGCAGCCGCTGGAAGCCCGGCGCGTCGTGCGGCGTCGTGATGACGAGGACGTCGCGGATCGCCGCGAGCATCAGCGTGCTCAGCGGGTAGTAGATCATCGGCTTGTCGTACACCGGCATCAGCTGCTTGCTCACCGCAAGCGTGATGGGGTGCAGCCGGGAGCCGGTTCCACCGGCGAGGACGATCCCTTTCACGGGCCCGAACGCTACCGTTGCGACCCGTGCGGAAGATCCTTGTCACCGGTGGTGCAGGCTTCATCGGCTCGAACTTCGTGCGCCACGTCGTCGCGACGACCGACGATCACGTCGTGGTCCTCGACAAGCTCACGTACGCGGCGTCGCGCGAGGCGCTCGACGATCTCCCCGCTGATCGCACGACGCTGGTCGTCGGAGACATCGCCGACCCCGACGTCGTCGAGCCCCTCGTCGAGTCGGCCGACGTTGTCGTGCACTACGCCGCCGAGTCGCACAACGACAACTCGCTCGCCGACCCCGGACCGTTCGTCCAGACGAACCTCGTCGGCACGTTCGTATTGCTGGAGGCCGCGCGCAAGAGCGGCGTGCGGTTCCACCACATCTCCACCGACGAGGTCTACGGCGACCTCGAGCTCGACGACCCGGCGCGGTTCTCCGAGACGACGCCGTATCAGCCCTCGTCGCCGTACTCCGCGTCGAAGGCGGGCTCCGACCATCTCGTCCGCGCCTGGGTGCGGTCCTTCGACGTCCAGGCAACGATCTCCAACTGCTCGAACAACTACGGGCCCTGGCAGCACGTCGAGAAGTTCATCCCGCGCCAGATCACCGAGCTGATCGACGGGCGCCGGCCGCGCGTGTACGGCGACGGCCTGAACGTCCGCGACTGGGTCCACACCGACGACCACTCCTCGGCGGTGCTCGCGATCGTCGAGCGCGGGCGGATCGGCGAGACCTACCTGATCGGGGCCGACGGCGAGCGCTCCAACCTCGAGGTCGTGCGCGCGCTGCTGCGCGCGTTCGGGCGCCCGGAGGACGACATCGAGTTCGTCACCGACCGCGCCGGCCACGACCGCCGCTACGCGATCGACGCGTCCAAGCTCCGCGCAGAGCTCGGCTGGGCGCCGCGCTACGCGGACTTCGACGACGGCCTTGCCGAGACCGTCGCGTGGTACCGGGCCAACGACGCCTGGTGGCGCCCCGCCAAGGCCGCGACCGAGGCGAAGTACGCAGCCGCGGGCCAGTGACCGAGGGCGTGACGATCGACGACGTGCGGGCCGTGGCGCTCAGCCTGCCGCGCGCGTATGAGGCGCTCGTCCGCGACCGCGTCAAGTTCCGCGTCGGGCAGATCGTGTTCGTCGCGTTCTCCCGCGACGAGACGATCATGGGCTTCGCCTTCCCCAAGGAATGGCGCGAGGGGATGGTCGAGGCAGAGCCCGAGAAGTTCCTCATGCCCAAGCCGTCGGACATGCGCTACAAGTGGCTCTGCGTGCGCCTCGCCGCGATCGACGACGCGGAGATGCGCGAGCTCGTGCTCGACGCCTGGGCGATGGTCGTGCCGAAGAGCGTCGCGGACAAGGTCCTGCCGCCTCAGTAGCCGCCGCCGAGCTTGCTGTGGTCCCAGCTCGCGCGGCGCTTCTCCACGAACTGCATCGCCACGCGCTTGGGCGCCTGCGCGGCGACCATCCCGCGCACCGCGTCGGGCAGCTCGCTCATGCCGGTGTACTTCGCGAAGATCTCCAGCCCGAGCGCCTCGACGTCGGGCGTCTCGCGGTGCAGCACGGTCTCGCACTCGAACATCACCCCGCGCAGCTCCTGGTACTCCTCGCCGCTCTCGACCTGCAGCGTCGCGCGCGGGTCGCGCTCGAGGTTCTTGATCTTCTGGGACTTCGCGAACGTCCACGCCCACAGCTCCCCGACCACGCCAAGGCGCGGTGCCCGCACGACGAACCACAGCGGCATCAGGTGCGGCCAGCCGTCCTTGCCGTTCGTCGCGCAGATGACGGTGCGCTCAGCGGCGAGGAAGTCGGAGACCTCCTCGTCGCTGAGCTGGATCTGCTCGCGCTTGCTCGCCACTACTTGTCGTTGAACACGTAGACGGTCTCGCAGCCCTTGATGCGCTTGCGCTCGTTCTTGTTGATGCGGACCTTGTCGGCGCCCTTGCCGCAGTCGATGCGCGCGGGACGCCCGGCGGTCGCGGAGTTGATGAAGTCCACGCCCGGTCCGCCGATCGCGACGTCCGAGCCGAACGACGTGCTGATCGTGTCGTTGCCGGCGCCACCGGACAGGTAGTCGTTGCCCGGACCGCCGTTGAGGTGGTCCTTGCCGGCAAGGCCGTAGGCGCGGTCGTTGCCGAGCGCGCCGGAGAGCGTGTCGCCGCCGTTGCCGCCGTCGAGGCAGTCGTTGCCGCGGCCGCCGTCGAGCGCGTCGTTGCCGCCGAGGCCGAGGATGCGGTCACGGACGTTCGTGCCGGTGATGCGGTCGCCCTTGTTGGTCCCGACGATCGCGTAGCGCTCGCCCGGGCCCTTGAGGCATTCGCTCTTGTAGCGCTTGCGCGCGACCGCGAGCGACAGGACGGTGCCGCCCGACGGGCCCGAGTACGGCCGCCCGATGACGATGACGCCCATGCCGCCGCTGTTTGCCGCGCTGATGACGCAGAAGCCCGTCGTCGTGTTCAGCTGCGAGCCGTCGGGGCAGAGCTTGTTCGTCGACACGCCGCCGACGTCGCCGCCGCCGGTGCCACCCGTGCCCGTCCCGGGATCCTTGTTGCCGTCGGCGTTGGGATCGCACGCGCTGGCCGAGCTCAGGCGCGCCTCGGCGACGATGATGTCCAGCAACGGCGCGTCGCCGGCGGCGCTGAGCACCTTGATGTGAGCAGCGCGCTGGATGAAGCTGCTGGCGTCGCGGACCTGCTCGTTGAGCCGGATGTCGACGACCGCGCCGAGCGCATCGGACAGCGCGTTGGTGATCGTGATCAGCGGGTCGTCGAGCGAGATGACCTGGCCGCCGAGGATCAGGTGGGCGATCTTGCTCGTGCCGGTGAAGACGGGGGCGCCGTCCTTGCAGGTCGCGGTGACCTCGGACTCCGCGGCGTCGACGCCGATCGCCGTCGTGCCGCCGGCGGTGATGCTGAGACCCTCGACGCCGGAGGCGGCGGCGACGGCCTGGTCCATCGGCTTCGCCGTCGAGGACGGCTTGGCGGACGTGATCGCGTAGGCGGTCTTGGCGTTGATCGCCGGTGCGAGGCCGAGCGCGTCCGTCGCCTTCGGCAGGCCGACGAACTGGTCGGAGCACGGCGTGCGCAGCGCCGTGATCGGGTTGACCGGCTCGGCGCCGGCGACCGTGACGATCGCGGCGCTGGCGCCGCAGGTCCAGGTTGCCGTGGCGGCGTGTGCGGGTGTGGCGAGGCCGAAGGCGGCGCTGGCGGTGACTGCCGCGAGCGCGGCCCGACGCAAGATGTGAGCTCCCATAAGGCGGACACCCTATGCAAACGCGGCCGCGAGGACGTGACGCCCCCGTAGCTTTGTCAGCGCAGTTTCGCGACGGCGTCGCGCACGGCCGCGCGCGCATCGGCCGGCTCGATCACCGCGGCGTCGCCGGCCTCCTCGAGCACCGCCCGCACGAGGTAGTCGTTGCCTGCGAACGGCAGCTCGATGACGATCGAGCCGTCTTCCAGCTCGGCCGAGACGGTGCGCTCCTCGCGCAGCCAGCGCGCGCGCTCGGGGGAGACCCAGACGCGCGCGATCCGCGACGCCGGCACCTCGCCGGTGCGCGGCCAGCCGTCGACGTCGGCGGCGGCGTCGACCTCGAGGCGCGGCTCGAAGTGCTCGTCGGTGATCTCGGCCTCGCGGACGCGGTCCAGGCGGAAGTGGCGGACGTCGCCGCGCGCAGGGTCGTATGACGCGACGTACCAGCCCTCCTGGCCGTTGATCAGCGCGTAGGGCTCGACGACGCGCTCGGAGAACTCGTCCTCGTTGGCCTTGTAGTAGTCCAGGCGCAGAAGCCGGCGCTGCTCGATCGCCTCGGAGACGATGCGGGCGATGCCGGCGTCGTCGGCGCCGGCCTTGGCGACGTGCAGGCCCTGCTCCATCGGGTCGGCGCCGAGCGCGGCGACGATCTTCTCCCGCGCGCCCGAAAGCGCGCCCTGGGGCAGGTGGTCGCCGATCAGGTCGATCGCTGCGACGAGCGCCTTGGCCTCGACGGGAAGCAGCCGCGCGGGGCGCGCGAAGTTGTCGGAGTAGGGCTCTGGGTCGACCTCGATCGTGCCGTCGTCAGAGACCTCGGCGTAGAGCACGTACGACCCGCCGCCGAAGTTGACGACGTTCAGCACGTTGACGTCCTCGCGCAGCTCCGCGTCCGAGATCTGCAGGCGCTGGCAGAGGTCGGCGACCTGCAGCGTCTCACCGGCGCGCCCGGCCTGGATCAGGATGCTCGCGAGCGTCACGAGCCGGGCGAAGCGCTCCGGGCGGATCGCGGCGTCGCGCCTGGTGCTCGGGTCCTCGACATGGCCGTTGGTCGTGGCGGCCACCGGGGCACGCTTGCTGGGCTCGGCGAGGTCGAGCTTGCCGCGGTGACGCCGTGCGAGCAGCTTGATCCGCTCGCCGACGGCCTTCTGCAGGTCGGGCGGGCCGATCACCTTGGCGTGCTCACCGAGGCGCAGCACCCACGCGGCGAGCTGTCGCGGGCTGGCGTAGGCGGTCTTGAAGACGACGCCGGCCTCGCCCGGGTCGATCGTGCCGTAGCGCCCGTAGTGGCGCTCGACCTGCCAGGCGATCCGCTCGGAGACCCAGACCTCGGCCGTGCCGAGCGCGTCGCCGAACTGCCATTCGGCGCGGTTGGCGTAGTCGCGCGGGTCGAAGTCCTTGGAGCGCTTGAAGTCGTGCTCGGCCTTCGTCGCGTAGGCGACCTTGCCCTGGATCCGGCTGAGGCGGAAGACGCGCAGCGCGCCGCGCTCGTGGGAGTGGCCGAGCAGGTAGAACTGGCCGGAGCGAAACAGCAGGTGGTAGGGGTCGACCTTGCGCGCCCCGCGCTCGTCGCGCTCCATCGTGTAGTAGTCGAACGTGATCGTCTTGTGGCGGAAGATCGCGGTCTCGATCTTCGCCAGGCGCTGGCTGAGGTCGTGCCCGCCGGCGCTGCCGGTGATGCCCAGCGCGATCGCGCGATTGGACCCACCCACCCCATTGCCCAGCGGCGAGGGCCGGCCCCACGTGATCTGCTGCAGCGCCAGCCGCAGCGGCTCGGCGTAGGCGAACTCGCCGTCCAGCAGCGACAGCGCGGTCTGCAGCGAGGCCAGCTCGCCGTCGGTGAACGCGATCGGCGGGAGGTGGAAGTTCTCCGGGCGCAGCGAGTAGTTCTCCTGCTCGGCGATGCCGTCGGCGGGGCGGTCGATCGTCAGCGCGATGCCCAGTGAGTCGAGCTCGGCGCGGTCGGCGTAGAAGCGGCGGGCGAAGGCGTCCTCGTTCATACCGCTGTAGCCCTCGACGTCGCGCCTGATCTCCAGGGCGGTCACGGGCCGGCGCTCTGCCATCAGGTAGGAGATGAGCGAGAGCTGACGGATGAGCTTCTCTGTGTCCTTCGCCATGCGCGACGTGACGATAGAACCCACGCGCCGGCGGGACCCTCACGGTGCCCGGATCGGCCCGCTCTTTGCGCGCTTTCTACGCAGCCCTGCGCTGATCGGTCACATTTTTGGTGCCAGCGCCGAAGAAGGCGCCACCGCCGATGCCGCGGTCGAACGCCGACCACATCGCCCCCGGCGCGAGCTCCTTCTCGAGCCGGTCGAACGACCCGAGCCGCCCGCCGAGGTTGTCGAGGAAGTGCACGAGCGTCGCCTCGCGCGTCGCAGGCACGACCGGTGAGCCGTGCTCGAGCGTGCCGTGATGGCTGAGGATGATGTGCAGCAGGTGCTGCGCGGTCGCGCGCGGGAAGCCCTCGACCTGCTCGATCGTGCGGCGCACCCGGTAGTAGCCGAGCGGGATCTCACCGAGCAGGCGTCCGTTGTCTGTCAGCTCGATCGCGAGCGGGTCGGTGGTGTAGGCCTCGAGCTTGCCGATGTCGTGCAGCAGCGCGCCGCTGACGGCGACGTCGCGGTCGATCTCGGTGAACGTCGCGCTGATCGCGCTGACGGCCTGCGCGACGGTCAGGCAGTGCTCGAGCAGGCCGTGGCGGTAGGCCTGGTGGAAGTGCTTGGCGGCGGGGGCGACGCGGTAGCGCTTGCCGGTCGGCGTCTCGGCCCCGAGCAGGCGGTCCAGCAGCGCGCGCAGGTGCGGGGACTGGACGGTCCCGATCAGCGCGATCAGGTCAGCCTCCATCTGCGCGACGTCCTGCAGCGGGCCGTCGCAGAGCTCTGAGATGTCGAAGCTGCCCTCCGCCGGCGGGCGCAGCGCGCGGATCATGATCTGCGCGCCGTAGCGGGTGTGCATCTCGTAGCGGCCGATCACCCGCGCGGGCTTGCCGGCCTGCGCGATCTCGGCGACCTGCTGGACGCCGTCCCAGACCATCGCCGGGACGCGGCTGCTGCGATCGCCGAGCGTGAGCTTCATGTACTCGGTGCCGTCGCGCTTTCGGCGCACGTCGACCTCGCGCACGAGAAGCACCTGGTCGAGGTCCTGTCCATCCGTGAGATCACGCAGCAGCATCGCGTGCAACGGTAGGTCGGGGGTCGGACGAACCTCCTGCA
>CAVXAS010000013.1:0-786323 GCA_963759825.1 Paraconexibacteraceae bacterium
CACGGTCTCCCCGTCGTGGGTGACGGCAAGCCCGCCGAGGAGGCGGACGTCCAGCATCGGGCGAGCCTACAGAGAAGGCTGGGGGACATCTGCACGTTTGACGCGAGGCTGACGGACGCCTGACGGTGCGCGCGGATCCTCGTCAAGACAGGGATCCACAAACAGGAGGCATTCATGGCCGTTAACGACACCGTCCTCGACGAAGGACGGCTGGAGGAATTCGTGGGACGCTTCGCCGGCGACCTCGGCGCCGCGCTCCACCAGACCACCGTCCTCATCGGCGACAAGCTCGGCCTGTACGCCGCGATGAGCGACGGCGAGCCGGTCACGCCGGAGGAGCTTGCCGCGCGGACGGGCACCGACGAGCGCTACGTGCGCGAGTGGCTGTGCGCTCAGGCCGCCAGCGGCTACACGGAGTACGACGCCGGCAGCGAGCGCTTCTTCCTCACGCCCGAGCAGGCGGCGTGCCTGGCCGATCCGGAGAGCCCGACGTTCCTTCCCGGCGCGTTCTACATCGCCGCCTCGTGCGTGCGCGACGAGCCGAAGATCACCGAGCGCTTCCGCACGGGCGAGGGCCTGGGGTGGCACGAGCACGACGGCGACCTGTTCTGCGGGACCGAGCTGTTCTTCCGGCCCGGCTACGTCGCCAATCTCGTGCCGTCGTGGCTGCCCGCGCTCGAGGGCGTCGAGGAAAAGCTGCTGGACGGCGGCCGCGTCGCCGACATCGGCTGCGGCCACGGCGCCTCGACGATCGTGATGGCCAAGGCCTACCCGAACTCGGAGTTCGTGGGCTTCGACTACCACGCCGAGTCGATCGAGGCGGCGCGTCGCGCCGCCGAGCGCGCCGGGGTCGGCGAGCGTGTGCGCTTCGAGGTCGCCAGCGCCAAGGACTTCCCCGGCGAGGGCTACGACCTCGTCTGCGTCTTCGACGCGCTGCACGACATGGGCGATCCCGTGGGCGCCGCGGCGCACGTGCTCGGCTCGCTCGCTCCGGACGGCAGCTGGCTGATCGTCGAGCCGATGTCCGGCGATCGCACCGAGGACAACCTCAACCCGGTCGGGCGGATCTTCTACTCGGCCTCGACGATGGTCTGCACCCCAGCCTCGCGCGCGCAGGAGGTCGGGCTGGCGCTCGGCGCCCAGGCCGGCGAGGCACGGCTGCGCGCCGTCGTCACCGAGGCCGGCTTCACGCGCTTCCGGCGCGCGACGGAAACCCCCTTCAACCTCGTCCTGGAGGCACGGCCGTGACCGCCCCGATCCGCAGACTGCTCTGCGCCGCCACCGTCAGCGTCGTCGCCGCCTCGGCGCCGGCGCCGGCGGTGGCGGTGGCCGCCGACGGTGGCCTCGTCCGCCAGTGGAACGCTCTCGCGTTCATGGCTGTGCGGGCCAACAACGCGTCCGACGCGCAGGCTGCGCGCCTGTACGCGATGGTCAACGCGGCCATGTATGACGCGGTCAACGGAACCGTGACGGTCGGAATGCCGCGCACCGCGGCGATCGTGACACCGCCGGCCCCGCAGCCCGGCGATCCCGGTTCCGCCGCCGCCCAGGCGGCGCACGACGTCCTGACCGCTGTGTACCCGTCGCACGCCGCGTCCTACGACGCGCAGCTCGCGGCGGACAGCGGGGCCGTGGCGGACGAGACGGCGCGCTCGCAGGGCCAGGCCTGGGGCGCCGAGGTCGCCCGGCAGGTGCTCACCGCGCGAGGCAACGACGGATCGAGCCCCAACGAGACCCAGTTGGGCGGGTCCGGTCCCGGCGTCTTCACAGCGTCGTGGTCGGGCGTGCAGTTCCGCAACCTGGCCCCGTTCGCGATCACCGATCCGGACCTCTACGTCGGTGCAGGTCCGCCCGCGCTCGCCAGCAAGGCCTACGCGGAGGCGTTCAACGAAGTAAAGCTGTTGGGCAGCGCGACTCCAGTCGATCAGGCCAAGTCAGACACCTTCAGCTACTGGAGCCTCGGGAGCCGGACGAACCAGCCGCCGGGCGGCTGGCTGCAGGTGGCCGACGCGGTGTCCGCGGCCCGGGTCATGTCGCTACCCGAAACGGCGCGGCTCTTCGCCTTGCAGAGCATGGCCATGGCCGACACGGTCGCGCCCACCTACAAGACGAAGTACATCTTCCACTTCTGGCGCCCGACGACCGCCATCCAGCAGGCCGACACCGACAGGAACAAGAAGACCGACCCCGACCCGACCTGGGCGCCGCGCGCCGGCTCACCCGGATCCTCACCGGAACACTGGTCGGGGCACAGCTCCTTCAGCGCCGCCGGCGCGACCGTTCTCGCCGGGTTCTTCTGCAGCGACAAGATCCCCTTCTCGCTGCGGACCGACACCGCCCCGGCCGGGCAGCCGCGCACCTACGACCGGTTCTCAAAGGCCGCCCTCGAGGCCGGCCGATCCCGGGTATACGGCGGCTTGCACTTCCAGTTCTCCAACCAGGCCGGGCTCGTGGCCGGGCTGCGGATCGGCTCGGAGGTGCTCTCGAAGGCACTGCTGCTGCGCAGCGGCCCCACGCACCACGGCTACTGCCCGAACTGAGGTAGGTAAGGCATCGCGTCCGGCCCACACCGGGCCGGGCGGCGCCGCGCCTCCCCGACACCCGCACTCCTCTCAAGCTGACCGCCCGAGAAAATGCAAGCCCCATCGCCCATCCCAACCGGGGTCTGAGGCAGGCTGGGTTTGACGGAGACCTCGAAGCGCGGGAGCCATCCGCGCAGAGAGGAAGCATCCGTTCTGATGCCCCGTCCGAGGAAGTACCCGCCCGAGCTGCTTGACCGCGGCGCCCGGGTCGTCATCGAGTCCGGCCGTCCGATCGCGCATGTCGCGCGGGATCTGGGGATCCCGTCGGAGACGTTGCGCAAGTGGGTGCGCCAGGTGGAGGCCGACGAGGGCCTGCGGCCCGATCTGCCGACCGCGGCCGAGCGCGAGGAGATCAAGGCAGCTGCGCAAGGAGAACTTCGAGCTGCGCCGCGCCAACGAGATCCTCAAGGCCGCCAGCGTGTTTTTCGCGACCGAGCTCGACCAAGACCGGACGAAGTGAGCGCGTTCATCGACGAGCACCGCGCGCGCTTCGGGGTCGAGCCGATCTGCAGGACCCTGGGCGTGTCGGCGTCCGCCTACTACCACCGCGCCACCGGCGCGCAGTCCCAGCGCGGCTCGAGGACGAGCGGCTGCTCGAGCTGATCGAGCAGGTCGCCGAGCGCAACTACGGCGCCTACGGCTACCGCAAGACCTGGCTGGCGCTGCAGCGCGCCGGCGTCGACGTCGGCCGCGACCGCGTCAAGCGGCTGATGCGCGCCCACGGCCTGCAGGGCGCCAAGCGTCGCGGCAAGCCTTGGCGCACCACGACGCCGGACCCGCGGCGCACGCGGCCGCCGGACCTCGTCGACCGCGACTTCACCGCAGCCGCTCCGACGAGCTGTGGGTGGCGGACTTCAGCTACCTGCGCTGCTGGGAGGGCGTCGTGTTCTTCAGCTTCGTCATCGACGCGTTCTCGCGGCGCGTGGTCGGCTGGCGGTTCGCCTCCAACATGCGCACCGACCTCGTGCTCGACGCGCTGCGCATGGCGTTGACCCGCCGCCAGCACGGCGCTGACGTCGAGCTGATCCATCACAGCGACGCCGGCAGCCAATACACGAGCTTCGCCTTCCAGCAGGAGCTCGATGACCACGGCGTGCTCGCTCGATCGGCTCGGTCGGCGACGCCTACGACAACGCGATGGCCGAAAGCTTCGTCGACACCTTCAAGACCGAGCTGATCGCCGACCGCGTCTGGCGCAGCCGCGGCACAGCTCGAGCTGGCGATCGTCGAATGGGTCGCCTGGTTCAACAGCGAGCGCCTGCACGAGTCCCTCGGCGACATCCCGCCCAGCGAGTTCGAGCACCTATACGCTCGACAGTGCCTCTGAGAACTCTCCCTCTCAATGATGAGAGGGAACCAACAAACCCGGTCTCCGCGGAACCCAGCCCGCCTCAATCGGGCTGCAGGGTGCGTCTTCACGGAACGTCCGGCGCGGCGAACGGTAGGTCGTTTTTTCGCGGTGGCGGATCGAGCCGGCGTGCAAAGTACGTGCCAGCCCCCAGTCCGCGAGGAACCGCGTCATATCGGACCTGGGGGCCTGGCTCCGCCCGGCAGAGCAATAGGTCGGTGGGTCGATGTCGCGATGGACCAGCCGGTGTTTCCGGGCAGCCCCCCGTCGACCTCGCGGGCAACAGGACCGCGAGAGCACGGGCGAGCACGGCCAAAGCAGGAGTGCAACGTCCGAGGGGCGCCGAGGCGGGCGTGCCAGAGGGGGCCCGCGCCGTGTCATTTTCCGTCGCAGGCACGACGAGGTGGCTCGGATCGTTGGGCGGGCTCTTGAGGTGTTTGTGATCGTTCTTGGCCCGTTCGGTCTCGGCATCGAAGGCATCGACGTCGTGGGCGCCGCGGCCTGGCGCAAAATCGATGATCTTTATTGCGACGACGTGGTCGGCGTTGCCCTCACGGTGTGCCATCCAGATGCGCGCGTGGCCGCCGCGAACCTCGTGGAGCTCTTTCATCAGTGTCCACCGAGCGACTCCTTCGAGGACCGCTCCGGGCGCTAGGTGACGTGCCTCGGGACGTTCCGAACGTGGAGTGTGAGAAAGTTAAGGCATCCGGGCTGAGACAGAGGTGTGGGTCCTCCCACGGATCCACGGCCTCGGAGGTCATCAGCCCGGATGCAGGACAAGCGTAAGTGGCTGCCCAGTTGGCAGCGAGTTGAGCTGGTCGAGCTTTGTCTTGATCAGGGTCTCACGCGTCGCCAGGCGGCGGCCTGGCGGCGCGTGAGCGTCTCGACGGTGCAGTACTGGGTCGAGCGCTATCGCGCAGGCCGACGAGCGCCGAGCGCGCGTCGGGGGCGTGGGCGCGAGGATCGACCGTCGACGCCGCATCGCCAGCCGGCCCGGGTCAGCGAGGAGGTCCATGACCGGGTCTGCGAGGCGCGCAGCGGACGGGTTGGGGGCCGCGGTTGATCGCCTCGAGCTCGGGATGGCCCACGCGACGGTCTCCCGCTGCCTGATGCGGCGCGGCCTGTCGCGCATGCCGCGGCCGGCGCGCGAGGAGGTCCGGCGCTTTGAGTGGCCGTGCCCCGGTGATCTGCTGCAGATGGACACCAAGCGCTTCGCGCGGTTCCACGGCCCGGGCACGCGGTCACCGGCGACCGGCGACCGCACCGGCGCCGAGAAGCGCGCAGCGAGGTCGGCTGGGAGTTCTGTCACTCGATCATCGACGACCACAGCCGCCTGGCCTACACCGAGATCCACCGACGAGAAGGCCGCGACCGTCACCGCGTTCATCGCCCGCGCCCTGGCGTTCTTCGCCGACCACGGCATCACCGCCCAGCGCCTGCAGACCGACAACGCCTGGACCTACACCCACAACCGCAGCCTGCGCGAGCTGCTCGCCGGCACGGCATCGAGCACCGCCGGATCCCGCCGCGCACCCCGAAGCGCAACGGCAAGGTCGAGCGCTACCAGCAGACCCTCAAGCGCGAATGGGCCTCGGACAGCGCTACCGAACTCAGCCCCCCGAGCCGCAGCACTGACTCTGGCTCAACCACTACAACAACACCCGAAACCACAGCTCCCTCGAAAACCGGCCGCCCATCACCCGCGTTCGGAACGACCCGAGGCACAACACCTAGTCCGGCGCGTCCGGCGTCGGCATCATCGGGTCCGGCGGATGTCCCGGCGGGTCCTGGGGAGGGGGTGCTGGGTCGGGGTCGGGGTCGGGGTCGCGCCACGGAGGCGCCTCGTTGTCGGGCGGTGGCTTGGTGCGGCGCGCGATGTCGTCGAGGAGTTCGGCGAGGGCGATCTCGTAGGCACGGCGCGCGACGTCGGGGTTATCCCCGGCCGCCGCATAGGCGGTGCGCATCGCGTGCTGCTCCGCGCCGCTTCGCGCGAGCTCAGTGAGCGCACGCTGGCGGTCGCGTTCGTCGTCCATGTGGCTCAAGGCGTTTTTCGCCTACGCCGCGGCGTTCATCGAGCGCCTGGTTGATTAGCGAGTGTCGTGGCGTCCAGACACGCCAGCGCCGTAGCGGCTGCCGGCGCTTACACCGCTGTCAAAGCGAGTGATCTTGAGGAGGATCGCCGCCAGGTCGAGAAGCAGCGCAAGGATCAGGACCGAGAAATACAGTAGCCATGAGCCGGGGTGGTGAACTACGTAACCGAGCAGGGCAATGGTGTCCTCCGTCGGTCCGGACGATGTCTCGCGGGCGAGTTCTGGGTGGTCGCGAAGATCCTGGATCTTGCCCTCGAGGCGCTCCTTTTCCTTGACGTAGTCGTCGTTGATCGAGCCGCTGCTGGGTCGGATTCCGCAAGCTTCGCAAGGTCGGTTGCGGCTTTGATCTCCTGTTCTGTGGCCGTCGCGCAGCGCAAACGCGTGACGCCGTCACTGAGCGTCTTGCGACAGAACCCGCCCGACCATTTTTTGGCCTCTGTCTGGCGAACGATCGCTGCCCGCCACGAGGTGTCGCCTTCTCCACGGCGACGACGTGAGCCTCATTGTTCGCCGAGCAGCGTCGTGAGCTCCGCAGTCACCGGTGGCGTCATCGATTAGGGCGTCCACCACTGTCGGCGTCCGCGGTCGAACAGGATGAGATCCGACCGCCAGCGTTGTGAAGATCGATGACGAGCGTCATGACGATCGCCGGCCACATCGGCCATCGGGAGGTGTGATCAACGAGCTTGGCAGGGGCCCAGGGACCCGCGGACGGGCAGAGGACGCGCCCGAGCGCCTGCTGTGGTCGAGCTCGTCGAGGTTGACCCAGCCGTGCCTGGATGGGTCGGCGGCCGACGCGCGGACCGTTGCCGGGCCGGTGTGGTCGGTGCCGAGGAGCAAGCGCGATACTTGTCCTCGACGCAGCAGGGCGATAGCGGGGTACCGTTTGGTGCTGCCGACGAGGACGCGGTCCAACGCGAGCGGCCGCCCGTCCCGATGCAGCGCACCTGCGATCGTCGCGATCCACCCGCCGGTGCCCTGATTCGTGAGCCCGGCTGAGTCGAGGAACGCAACCCAGCCAGCGCATCGCATAGACCGTAGAGCAACTCAAACAACCCGATCGCGTGTAGGCACCCGGCCGGAGTGCGTGACCAGGTCGCGGCGGTCGATGTTGGCCAAGCCGAGCAGCCGCCAGACGACCGGCGGCCTGAAGCTCTGTCGATGTGCCTCGCTCTCATCGAGCGACGCGGGCCTCCAGTCGACGCGATCGCTCATCGGCGGTATCGGTCCATCGCCTCGGTGGTCAACGATGCACAAGCCATGACGGTCAGCGCGGGAGCAGTCCCAGGTTGTGGAGGAGGGTGAGATCGAGCTCCGGGTAGTCGAGGATGTCGCTCGGGCTGAGCGCCCGTGTCTCGACCAGCGCGCGAAGAAAATCGAGGCCGAGCGGGCCGGCGAAGCCGGTGCGGCCGAGGCGGTCTTGGACCGGCTTGAGGCGGTCGAGTCGCGTATCGCGGCGCTGGGACGCATTGCGGCCCTTGGCCCCGCCCTCGGACGTCGGCGTCTCCTCTCCGTCTCGCCGTTCGAGGATGGTCTGCTGGCGTGCGTCGTACACCCGAGCGGGGAAGTCCAACCAGTCGCGGAAGCGCTCGACCACGACGTTGCGCTGCTTCTTGGAGAGGGTGAGCGGCGTCGTGCCGCCAGGGATCGCCGGGCCAGTTGGGCCCGTCGGTGTCGGCCGCGCCGAGTTCGCTATGAGGCCGCGCGGGATCACGTCGTCCGAGCCGCCCTAGGCAAGTGCGACGCGCCAGCGGAGGTTCGGCCCGTCAGCGCCCGCAGTCAGCGGGAACCACAGGGTGGTCGTCTGACCTGGCGCCTCGCCGGGCCAGGCGGCCAGTACAGTCCGCGGGTGGCCCCACGGCTGCGACTCAACCCTGTTCTTGCCGACCGTCGCGACCATGAGCCGCCCCTCGGCGAACCTCGCCGCAACCTGCGCCGCTGACACGTGCGTCTCGGCGGGCGTCCGCAGCTCCTTGGGCTTGATTCGCCGGCCAGCGGCGATGAGCTGCTGGAGCTGCGTGCGTACCGCGTCGTTGCGGACTTGCGCGAGCTCTGGATAATTCCCGATCAGCAGCAGCTCTTCGGCATGGAACGAGAAACCGTGCGCCGCCTCCTGGCTCGCCTCGGTGGCCATGTTCCAATCGGGCGTGCCCTTGTACGGCTCGACATGCAGCGAGCGGAGATGGCAGACAAGATTCGGGCTCGCCGAAAGAAGCGATGGCAACACGGGTAGACCTTCAGGGCGCTGGCGCGGGTGCGCGGACGAGCCTGGCTGGCAGCTCCCAGGCTCAGAGCAGCCGCGCGTGTAGCGCGACTGCTCTCCACCCGCCGCATTCTTGCGCAACGTCGCTCCAGGCGGAAGCGTATTGACTATGGGAGAGCCGGAGCGCTTCATCCGGTAGGCGTGTAGCCGCTGTTGTAGGCGTTCCATACGAACGCGGCGTCAGGGCGAGTTCGATCTTGTCGTCGTCACATATGACATGCGACGTCACACGCGTTCAAACGACGAATGTGCCATGGTGCCAACATCGTTGCTCAGCTGCTAATGGCGCCCTGCGCGAAGAGTTGGGACGATCGGCGTGCTCCGAGCTCATAGACCGGGACCTCAATGGCGCCATCTCTGCTAGCTTCGGGTCGCGGCTCTGAACCGCTCAGCCTGGCGCGACCATGGGCGGCATCGATGCTCAGGCTGGGCGTGATCGGGACCAGCGTGCCCGGCGAATCGCCGACGAGGAACAGTGGGCCCGCACCGAGGGGCAGGCCGAACGTTGCCGGGCTCGGCTCCGGCGTTCACGGTCGACTCACGCTGGGGGTCCAGGCTCTCGACTCGCCCAGGATCCATCTGCGGGGTCCGCATGTACACTGGCCGTAGCCTGTCCGGGTCAAAGCTGCTCGGGCTCGCTCAGCGACGGTCCTGGCTGCCAACTCGTCGAGTTGCTGCCGTCGCGCAACCTCAAGCTGGGTCGTCGATCTGGCCTCGTCGCCGAGAGTTGCGGCCGAGCGAACATCAGAACGGCGTCGTCGATGGTTCACGGTTGGCGCGAAATTCCAGCTCTATCAAGCTGGTCGACGTTCCGCCTCAAAGAACCCGCGGGGCGCCGAAAAAGATGGCGTCGGCATCGGTGTCTGGCAGGCGATAGCGACGTAACTCGCCCGTCTCGATGAAGATCTCACTGTTGACGTGCGCTCTCGTAGACGGGTCGACTGATCGAATCCGAACATCGGCAAGGGACAAGGCTTCCACGGGGAGGGGGTCGTCCAGGGGGTGCGGCCCCGGCGCGATCGGCTAACGCGGGCTGAGCCACGCCGAGGCGTCGATCACGAACACGCGAAACGGGCGTAGACGACGCCGCGATAACAATCATGAAGAAGATGAACTGGAGAACGTAAGCCCTCTTTCTGGCGGGGAAACATGAGCGGCAGTATTAGTATCTTGGGCCGCGACCTAACCAGGCCGAGTTGTAGCCCCCCGGCCCGGGGGGCTGCGGCGAGGCTGCGTGCGCCTGTCACGCACGCCAGGCGCTCGGGGCTCGCTCTGCCTCGAGCGTAAATCTGATCGGGCGCGGCGCCAGACCGCAGCTGGGGTGCACGAGCTCCAGGACGGCCGCTGGGTCGCGGCAGAAGCGTCGTTCATCGCTCGCGGCGCGCGCATTGTCCCCATGCGCAGCGAGGAATCAACGAGCTGACCGTGAAGCATTGTCGACCGACTCACCAACCGAGCTCGCTGATGAGCTTGGCTACTGCTGAGCCTGGGCCAAGTCGCAGCCTCGCCCCGATCGTCACTGACGGTCGGCGGTCGAACGCGCTGGCGCGCTGGCCAGCTCTCTGCGAGGGACCTGTCCGACTCCTTGGGTCGTACTGCGGGCGACGTCGCGCGGCTGTCTTCGGCGGGCAGGACGCCAAGCCCCGCCGCGCGCAAAAAGAGGATCGTCGAAGAGCCGGGACGACTCTAGCCGGCGCGAGACGGAGACGAACGCCACTTCGTCGGCTGCGGCGTTCGTGGGGCGCGCCACTCGGTCCGCGGATACCATCGGGTCCGTCATGACGAGCAATCATCGGACTTCCCTGACACCGGGGGCATCCGTGACCCCTCTCGCTTTCGATGGTAAGGAAGGGGTCGACGGTTCGAGTCCGTCAGAGGGCTTCATCGGATCTCTCCGCTCGAACCGACACCGTGGGGGGGTCGCCGGGCTTCACGACGCGGCACTCAGCGCCGTCCGGCTCATCAACGAGGTCCGCTCCTCGCCTGTCCGACGGGTTCCTTGAGTTCCCAGCCGGTCTGGCCACGTTTTACGAGCCGTTCCGTCATCAGTTCGGCGACCTTGACAGCCGGCGCTCGTGCGACACAGACGGCAGATGCAAGATGCCGTCGTCGTTGCCGACAGATCCGGTGGAGGCACTGCTTCTGTCATTGGCGGAGCGGGAGGGCGCACGCGGATTGCTCACCGTCACCGATGTCGCGGGCGCGCTGCGCGTCGATCCGAGCTGGGTCTACGAGCACCGGCGCAGCTTGGCGCGGTGCGACTTGGAAGTGGGCGGCGTGCGCCCATCCGGTTTGAGGCGAGCGCCCTCGCCGCTGGACTGAGGAACCTCGGCACCGAGCCCGAGGTCCAGCCAGCTCCGACGGTGCGTAGATGGTGCACCCACGACGCAAACAAGGCGGACAATCGCATTGTGCTTAATGTTTCGGTACCCACAATCATGCAAGACTACGCATACTGATGCTCGGTTCGCGATCTCTTCCAGCAAGCGCCGTCGACGGGCCGCCGCGACAGGCAGGCCAACCCCGCGTCGCCATCATCGGCGCCGGCTTCGGCGGCCTCGCCGTCGCGCTGGAGCTGAAGCGCAGCGGCCTGCGTGACTTCGTCATCCTCGAGCGCCAAGCAGACGTCGGCGGCGTCTGGTGCGCGAACACCTACCCCGGCGCTGCCTGTGATGTGCCGTCGGAGATCTACTCGTTCTCGTACGCGCTCAAGCGCGACTGGTCGCGGCGCTTCGGCACGCAGCCCGAGATCCAGGCGTACCTCGCGCGAGATCGTGCGCGACCATGCGCTCCACGAGCACCTGCGCCTGAACAGCGAGGTGCGCAGCGCGACCTGGGACGAGGGCGAGGGCGTGTGGCAGCTCGAGCTCGCCGGCGGCGAGACGCTCGTGGCCGACGTCGTCGTCTGCGCGACCGGCCAGCTCAGCCGCCCGCGCATCCCGGACTTCCACGGCGTGGCGTCGTTCGCCGGCGCGCAGTTTCACTCCGCGCAGTGGGATCACGACGCCGATCTCGCGCGGCAAGCGCGTCGCCGTCGTCGGCGGCGGCGCGAGCGCGATCCAGGTCGTGCCCGCGATCGCGGACGCGGCCGCGCACGTGACCGTCGTGCAGCGCTCGCCGATGTGGGTCGTGCCGAAGTACGACTGGCGCCAGGGCGCGGCCGAGCGCGCGCTCATGCACGTCCCGGGCATGGCGCGGCTGCGCCACCTCTTCATGTGGTGGAAGTTCGAGTCCAACGCACCGCTGATCTGGCGCCGCGCCGACCCGCTGCGCCGCGTCGTCGAGGCGCGGCTGAGGCGGATGATCCGCGCGAAGGTCGGGCGCGAGCTCGCCGCGAAGATCACGCCCGACTACCCGTTCGGCTGCAACCGCGTGCTGCTCTCGAGCGCTTGGTACCCGACGCTCGCGCGCCCGGACGTCGATGTCGTCGCGGCTGGCGTCACGGCGGTGACGCCGACCGGTCTCGTCACCGCCGGTGGGGTGACGGTCGACGCCGACGTGATCGTCTGGTGCACGGGCTTCACGCCGACGGAGTACATCGCGCCGATGCGGGTGACCGGACGCGACGGCGTGGACCTGCGCAGCGCGTGGTCGGACGGGCCAGAGGCATACCTCGGTATCGCGACGCCCGGCTTCCCGAATCTCTTCATGAGCTACGGGCCGAACACCGGCAGCCTCACGAACACGATCATCTTCATGCTCGAGAAGCAGGCGACCTACATGCGCGCGGCGATCGAGCACGTCGCGCGTGACGGTACGTCGCTCGACGTGCGCCGCGACGTGCACGAGGACTTCAACCGCACGTTGCAGGAGCGCATGGGGCAGACCGTGTTCACCGCCGGCTGCCCCGGCTGGTACACGACCGACGCGGGCAAGGTGACCACGGTGTGGCCCGGCTCGCACGTGTCCTACGCGCGCGCGACGCGGCGCTTCGATCCGGCCGACTACGCCTCGGCGTGAGCCTCGCCGCGCGCCGCCTCGCGCTGCTCGCGATCCCGCTGCTGGCCTACCAGTCGTGGACGCTGGCGGGCTGGGCCGCCGACGGGCCGCACCAGATCACCGCTGGCCGCGACCACGGCAGCACCTCGTGGTACGCCGCGCGCGTCGTCGAGGCCGTCGTGCTGCTGTCGGTGATCGCCTGGGTCGTCCATGCGCTGCGCGAGCGCCGGCGCCACGGCCGTCTCGGCACGGACGGCCTGCTCATCGCCGGCATGTTCAGCGCGGCGTTCTGGGACCCGATCTACAACTGGGTCGACACCGCGTGGCTGTACTCGCCGAACCTCCTCAACCTCAACGACTGGTTCGCGCACGCTCCGCTTGTCGCCAACGCCGACGCGGGGACGATGGCGTGGCCGGTGGTCATCGTGCTCGTCGGCTACCCGTTGTGGTGCGTCGGCTTCGCCGCGCTCGACAACGTCGCGATGGCGTCCGCCCGACGGCGGTGGCCACACCTGGGGGCGCCCGCCCTCGCGGCGATCGCGTTCGCATCGGCGGGCACCTTGACCGTGGCAGGATTCGGGTTCTTCGACGCGGTCGATCTGATGGCCGCGCCCGGCTATCGCATCGGCGGCCACCGAGGCACGGAGTACGTCGTGTTCTTCTACTCCGGAGGCCTTGTCTTCGGCGGGCTCGCCTGTCTGCGCTTCTTTCGCGACGCCGAAGGACGCACGCTCGTCGAACGCGCCGGGGGCGGCGCGCGCAACGTCTTGGCGGCGATCGCCGCGTGTCAGTTGCTCGTCATCGTCGGCTGGGGTGTACTGACCGTGCCACTGAGCCAGCTTGCGTAGAAAATCACAGATTCGGCAACGCGAACTCGACTTTGCCAACGCAATCTGCCAGCATTAGCGTATGAGCACTGTTCCCGCGGAAGCCGTCGAGCAGACCGCGTCGCGCGAGTGGGCGCTCGGCCCCGGTGCCGTCAGCTGGAAGGTCCTGCGCAACCCCGCCGTCTTCGTCATCGCCCTGCTGCGCGAGGGCATCCTGCTCACGCTGCACCCGCAGTTTGCATCCGCGGCGGTCGACCACGACCGCGTCCACGCCGACCCGATCACGCGGTACCGCACGGTCGCGCGCTACGCCTACTCGACGGTCTACGGAACTCCGGAGGATGCGGCCCGCGTCGCCGGCTTCGTGCGTCGCAACCACACCCGCGTGGTCGGGGTCGAGCCGATCACCGGGCTGGACTACCAGGCGCACTCCGAGTACGAGCTCTCGCTGACGCAGACGCTGCTGGGGTCCTCGTGGATCGCCGCGTACGAGGCGATCGCCGGACGGTTGAGCGACGCCGAGCGTGACCAGTTCCTGATGGAGCAGAAGGTCGCCGGCGCGCTGCTCGGCATCCCGCCAGCGCACCTGCCGGGCACGATGACCGAGCTCGACAGCTACCTCGCGGCCGCGCGCACGCGCTGGGCCGCGGGCTGGCAGGCGCGCGAGATCCTCGAGCCGTTCACGATGGGCACGTACGCGGCCGGCAGCGTCATCGGTGAGCTGCCGCCGCTCAAGCGCAAGGCCGCCGCCCGCGCGATACGCACGCTGTCGGACGTCGCGTTCCTGACGATGCACCCCGACGACCTCGAGCTGTTGTCGATCCCGCGCCCGCCCGACCTGCGCTCCGAGCGTGCCGTGCGCGGCTCGTTGAAAGCACTCGCCGCTTACCTCGGCAGCGCGCGTGGCACCGCGCAGTGGGACGCCTTCATGAAGCCCGACGTCGCGGCACTCATGCGCCGTGCCCGCGAGGCCGAGCGTGCTGCCGGCGGCCACGACGCCGCCGCGCGCGGCTTCGTGCCCCCGGACCCGGCTGCGTACGTCGTGGAGATCGAGGGCCTCGTGCGCAACTGGCGCCCCGAAGTGATGGGCGCGTAGCCGATGCTGCCCAACGTCCCGGTCCCGCCGACCGACCTGTCGGCGCCCCACACCGAGAGCGTCGTCTTCCTCGTCATCTGCTCGGTGCTGCTCGCTGTCGCGATCGTCTATGTCATCCGGCGAGCCATGGCGGGCGACCGCCTGGCGATCCTGTTCCTGCTCGGTGGGCTCCTCGCCGGGATGCTCGAGCCGATGCTCGACTACCTCGGGCTGCTGTGGTTCGCCGAAGACAACGTCGCGATCGCCGTCGAGACGTTCCACCGCCACGTCCCGCTGTACGTGGTGATGGGCTACGCCTTCTACTTCGGCGGGCTCTCCTACATCGCCTACCGAGCGATGCTCGCCGGACGCGGCATGGCATGGTTCTGGGGCTTCTTCGCGTTCGACTGGCTCGCCGACCTCGCGCTGCAGGCGACCGGTGCGGCGCTCGGCCTCTACCAGTACTACGGCCCGCAGCCGTTCATGATCTTCGACGTGCCGGGATGGTGGTTCACGATCGACTCGGCGATGCCCGTCCTCGCCGGCGGCGCGGTCTTCCTCATGCGCCACCAGCTCAAGGGCTGGCGCGCGCTCGTGATCATCCCCTTGATCCCCGGGATGTACGCGGGCGTCAACGCCGCCGCCGGCTGGCCGATCTTCTCGGCGCTCAACAGCGGACCGTCGACTGTTGTCGTCTGGCTGGCCGGCGCCGCGACGATCCTGCTCGCGCTGCTCTATCGCCAGCTGATGCTGGAGGCGGTGACGCGCGCCCAGCGGCGTGAGCGGCTGGCGGCGCTCGAGCACCAGCCGGTCGCGACGGACCGCGAGACCGCGCTGCTGCGCGGATGACCTACGACGTCGTCGTCGTCGGCGGCGGCCACAACGGCCTCGTCGCCGCGTCTGTCCTCGCGCGCGCGGGTCTTCGCGTCGTCGTCGCCGAGAAGGAATCGCGCCTGGGCGGGATGACGCTCTCGGCGCCGCTCGTCGCCGATGCGCCCGAGCACATCCTCAGCCCCGGCGCCTACGAGAACGTGTATCTCCGCGCGGGCGGCGTCGTCGAGGACCTCGGCCTCGCGCGACACGGCTACCGCGAGCTCGATGCTGCGGGGTGGGCCTGGGTCGGCGCCGGCGGCGAATCGCTGCTGTTCACGCACAGCGTGCAGGACACGGTGCGCGAGATCGCGCGCTTCTCGCGCGCCGACGCCGACCGCTACCGCGAGCTCGCCGAGGTCGCGCTGCGGGTGCTCGCCCTTCAGGACCGCTTCGGCGGCGTGCACCCGTCGCGTCCGGGCTGGCGGGCGCTGCCGGCGCTCGTCCGGCCGCTCGCGACCGACCGTGCGCTGCGCGGGCTGCTCGGCGACCTGCTGACCTCGACCGCCGCCGATGTGATCCCGGCGACGTTTCAGAGCACCGAGATGCGCGGCGCGCTCGCGTCGATCGGATCGATCCTCGGGGCGCCGACGTCCGAGGGCAGCGGCCTCGCGCTGTTGGCCACGGTGCTGCTGCACCACAAGGGCGCGGCGCGACCGGTCGGCGGCATGGGCGGGCTCGTCGCGGCGCTCGAGCGCTGCGCGCGTGCCCACGGCGCCGAGGTGCTGACGGACGCCGAGGCGGTCCGCATCGCTGCCGATGTCGTCGAGCTGGCAGACGGCCGGACGCTACGCACCCGCGCGGTGCTGGCCGCCTGTCCGCCGCAGCTCGTGCCGGGGCTCGCGGACGGGGCGCTCGACGGCGCCGTCGGCGCGCGCATCGCCGCGGCGCCGGGCAACGCCTCCGGCGTAGGGACGATGACCGTCAACCTCGCGCTGCACGGTCAGCTGGGGCTGCCGCCGCGCGACGACGGTGCAGACCTGCGTCGGCCGGTGCTGTTCGCGGGGACGTTCGAGGAGGTGCTCGGCGCATGCGTCGAGGTTTCCCGCGGCGAGATCGCGCGCGCCCCGACGTGGTGCCTGACGATCTTCAGCGCGATCGATCCGAGCCAGGCGCCCGAAGGGCAGGACGTTGCCCAGATCTACGGCCCCGCGCCGGTGACCCCGCGCGGGGGCTGGGACGACGCCCGTCGTTCCGAGGCCGCCGACGCGCTCGTCGCGACCGTCGCGGATCTCGTCCCCGGCGTCGCCACGCTGGAGATCGGGCGCTACGTCGAGACGCCGGCCGATGTCGCGCGCCGCACCGGCGCGACGAACGGCTGCATCTACCACGTCGACCACCTGCCGACGCGGCTGGGCCCACTGCGCCCGGCGCTCGGTGCAGGCGGCTATCGCACGCCGCTGGCGGGCCTCTACCTCGGCAGCGCCGGTTGTCATCCCGGCGGCGGCGTGTCGGGGCTTCCGGGCAAGCTCGCGGCGCAGACGATCCTGCGTGACCTCGAGCGCGCCGTATGAGCGATCCGCCGCGCGTCACCGCTGACATCGACCCGGACTGGTTCCTCGCTCTGTTCGGCGGTCTTGCGCTCGTCGTCCTCGTGTTCGCGCTCCTCCGCGCGCTGCGCACCCGCGACGTCGTGCCGGTCGCCGTCTGCCTCGGCGCACTCGTCTGTGCGCTGAACGAGCCGATCTACGACGACCTCGGGATGATCGTCTACGCCGATGGCGCGCTGCGGGCCTACACCGCGTTCGGGCGGGACATTCCACTGTTCCTCGTGCTCGGTTATGTGCCCTGGGTCGGTGGGCTGTCCTACGTGGTCGCGCAGCTGATGGCCGGCGGCTGGGGTCGCGCACGGCTGCACTGGATCGCCTTCGCCTCGTTCGCGTCGGTCGTCGTGATCGAGACGGCGGGGACGTCGATCGGCGCGTGGGAGTACTACGGGGAGGCACCGCTGAAGTACCTCGGCGTGGCGCCGATGATGGCGCCGGTGCCGATCGTCTGCGGCGCCCTGATCCACCCGCTCGACCGCGCGCTGCAGGGTCGCCGCCGGTGGCTGATCGGGATCGTGCCGGTCTTCTCGCTTCCCGCGGTCTACGCCGCGGCCGGGATGCCGATGTATGTGGCGTTGCACTCGGACACGTCGAAGCTCGTGCAGTACGTCGCGGGAGTCGCGACGCTCGTGTTCTGCGCGCTCGTCGTCGCGGCCGCGACGCTGCTCACCGCGTCTGCAGGACCGCGTTCACGCTCGCCCTCAGCGCACCTAATGTCCGCCGCCGGCTCTCGGGCTGGCTGATCAAGCACGGCTTCTGACCAGGAGACACGATGACCCAGCTGACCCCCGCACCCCCCGCAGCGCCCGCGCGCAGCACGCAGACCTTCGACATGATCGTCATCGGCGGCGGCCACAACGGCCTGACCGCCGGCTGCTACCTCGCGCGCGCCGGGCACTCCGTCGTGGTCCTCGAGAAGGAGTCTCGCCTGGGCGGCATGGCGATGTCGGCGCCGCTGATCCCCGAGGCCCCCGGGCACCTCGTCTCGCCGTGCGCATTCGAGGACCTGTTCTTCCGCATCGCCGGTGTCGCCGAGGAGCTGGAGCTCGCGTCCTACGGCTTCCGCGAGCACGAGTCCGACGGCTGGATGTGGCTGTCGGGCGACGGCGACTCGCTGTGGATCCAGCGCGACGTCGAGAAGACGGTTGCGGACATCGCGCGCTTCTCGGCGGCCGACGCGCGCCGCTACCGCGAGTTCATGGAGGTCGCGTTTCGCTGCGTCGACATCTTCTACGGCTACCTGACGAGCCACCCGACGCGCGTCGACAAGCGCGCGCTGGCCTCGTGGATGCGCACGCTCGCAACCGACCGCGCGCTGCGCGCGACGCTCGCCGACATGTGCACCGCCAACGCCGTCGACGCGATCGCCGGCACGTTCGAGAGCGAGGCCGTCCGTTCGATCTTCGCGAACACGATCCTCGGTTCCCCCTTCGCCGACGGCAACGGCTTCACGCTGATGAACACGACACTGCTGCATCGCAGCGGCATCGGCCGGCCGGTCGGAGGGATGGGCGGCATCGTCGCGGCGCTGGACCGGCGCCTGCACAGCCTCGGCGGTGAGTCGCGGACGGATGCGCAGGTCGCCCAGATCACGTCGCACGGGGGACGCGCGACCGGTGTCGTGCTGGCCAACGGCGAGGAGATCGCGGCACGTCTTGGCGTCGTCGCGGCGTGCCCGCCGCAGGCGGTTCCGCGGCTGATCGGCGATGCGTTCGACGCAAAGCTCGCGGCGCGGCTGGACAGCGCGCCGGACGACACTTGGGGCATCGGGCAGCTGACGGTGACGCTCGCGCTCTCCGAGCAGGTCGAGCTGCCCCTGCACGCCGCCCGCCGCAGCGACGTCGACGTCCGCCGCCCGACGCTGATGGCCGGGACGCTCGACTCGGTCATCGCTGCGGCGCGCGCGTCGATGCGCGGGGAGGTCCCCAACAACCTGCCGTGGTGGGCGACGATCTTCAACGCGATCGACGACACCCAGGCGCCCGCCGGTCAGGACGTCATCGACCTCTACAGCCCGATGGTGCCGAGCAGCCCGCACGGTGGCGGCTGGGCGGCCGCGCGCGATGCAGCGGCGGACCGGCTCGTCGAAGGTGCCGCTCCGATGCTCTCCACGCGGCTCGCGGACATCGAGTTCGGCCGCTACATCGAGACGCCCGCCGACCGCGCCGAGCGCGTCGGCACGAACAACGGCTGCATCTACCACATCGATTTCCTGCCGACGCGCGTCGGGCCGTTGCGCCCGGCGCTCGGCCTCGGTCAGTACCGCACGCCGGTCGACGGCCTCTACCTCTCGGGCGTCGGCACGCATCCACCCGCCGGCGTCTCCGGCCTCAACGGGAAGCTGTCGGCTGAGGCGCTGCTGCGCGACCGCGACGGGGCAGGGCGCTTTGGCCGAGCGGGTCGCCAAGCGCTGCGGCGGGCGCGGCGCGCCAGCGCTCGGCAAGCCGCGTGATCACCGGCACCGCGCCGAGCGCGAGCGTGACAGCGACCGCGGCCGCGAACCAGTCGACGGCGGCCGGCAGCTCGGCGTGGTTGGAGAAGTACAGCGGCCACGTCGTCGCGGCGAACACGAGCGGCAGCGAGATCGCCGGCAGCAGCAGCCCGAGCGCGGCGCGCCGCCAACCGCTGAGGTGGTCGGCGAGGACGAGGTAGAGCAGCGCGCACATCAACGGCATCGCAGCCATCTGCACGACGCCGCCACCGAGAATCCCGCGTGCCGGCGCCTCGCCGTAGTACTTCCAGTTCTCCCACCACAGCTCGTTGACGACCTCGAGCAGCGCGACCGACGCGATCAGCCCGGCCGCGATGCGGTGCAGGAGCGCGCGCGACGCGCCCGCCGCCATCAGCCGGTACAGCACGTACGGCATCAGCCCGACCCACGGGATGTAGCCGACCGGGATCGTCCACGGGATCTCGCGGCCGAAGGCGTTGTAGGCGACATGCGGCGTGCGCGCGTAGGTGAGGTTCGCGAGCACATCGAAGATCGGCTCGTTCAGCGCGCAGATGACGGCGCCGGCACAGGCGACGACCGGCAGCGGGTCGCGGTTGCGCAGCGCCAGTCGCGCGGCGACGAGGATCGCGGCCCCCGCCATCACGCTCCAGACGACGAGCAGCAGCGTCGGGTCCGTCGTGGACTCGAACGTCGGCGGTGCTGCGAAACCGCGGTCGGCGGTCAAGGCGAAAGAACCGGCACGGGCTCGTCACGCTCGGCGGCCGGCTTTGCGGGCGGTGCCGCCTCATCGGCTGCGAGCGGCGGCCACGCGGCGGCCAGCCGCGGCAATGCCGCAGCCAGGAACCGGACACAGGCGAGGCTGAGCGCGATCGACGCGACCGCGCACGCGTACTTCGCCGGCATCGACCAGCTCGAGTTGATCGCAGTCGACACAGGCCAGGCGACGATCCCGGCTGCCGCGCCGAGCGCGATCGAGGGGACGAGCACCAGCCAGGCCTGCGCGCGACCCTGGAGGTGGGGGAGGAGCACGTAGACGATGGCGCCGCCGAGGACGACATCGAGCCCGTCGATGCCCGCCCACCACAGCGGATAACCCGCGATGTCCATCGGCGGATCGCCGTAGAACTCGAGGATCCCGATCCACGACGACAGCCCGATCGCGACGAAGTCGATGACGGCGATCGCCGCGAAGATCTGCCAGACCTTCCGCGCGGTGACGCCGCGCTGGTAGGCGCGCGCGACGAGGTAGAGCAGGCCGCCGCAGAACCAGGCGTAGCCGATCGGCACGAAGATCGGGACGGAGCGCCCGAAGGCTTCTAGGACGGGCAGGTTCTGGTCGGGCGGGTAGCCGACGAGGACGATGTTGTCCAGCCAGGCCTCCATCAGTCCTGCCATCGCGCCGCCGAGCAGCAGCGCGGGCAGCGCAGGTCCGATGCGCCGCTCGGCGGGGCTACGCAGCCAGTACACGACAAAACCCGTCGTGACGGCGATCATCAGCAGCGTGTAGACGACCAGCGCCGTCTCGGGTGCGTCGCGGAGCGGCATCTCGGGAACGACGGCGAGCGTCATGCCGCTGCTCCGGTGACGGCGCGACCGTCAGCCGCCGGCGCCGGCCGTGAGACGGCGGAGGCCGGGAAGCGCGCGGCGATGAAGCGCATCGTCGCCAGCGAGATCGCGATGCTCGCGAGCGCTGCGACCTCGGGGACCCACGAGGCGACGTCGGCGTGCAGCGCCGTCGCGACCGGCGCCATCGGCACGAGCAGCAGGCCGCCTGCAAGGGCGGGCGCGGCCGCGACCCGCACGGCCGGGTTGCCGCCGGCGAACGGCCAGCGCTCGACCGCGACGTACATCAGCGCGCCCGCGATGACGGGGACCGTCCCGTTCATGAAGACCCAGTGGATCGGGAAGCCGCCGACCTCGAACGGCTGCTCGCCGTAGTAGGTGTACATGCCCCATTCGAGGAACGGCAGCTCGAACAGCAGATCGGCGACGCCCCAGGCGGCGAACGTCAACCAGATCGCCCGCCGGCCGCCGCCCGCACGGAGCTGTTCACACAGGAACCAGCCGCCGAAGCCGATGAACAGCGCGTAGCCGATGGCATCGAACGATGGGTCCTTCATCCCGAAGGCGGTGATCAGCGTGCCCGGGATGTTGTCCGGGAACCAGACGAGCGTCAGCGCGTTGTAGATCGGCGGCACCACGACGCCGACCGCGAGCCCGCCCGCCAGCGCAGCCAGCGGCAACGACGAGCGCGTCGCTCGCGCGCGCCACGCCAACCAACCGACCGACCCGACGAGGTTCACCAGGAAGATGGCGTAGAAGACGGTGTAGGACGCGCTCGGTGCGTCCATATCAGAAGGTTGTCCGACCATGCCTACGCATTTTGCCTAGATTGTGGCGTCAGTGCAACAGGATGCGTTCAGTCGACCAATCTGACCCACGTATACACGTGCTTAAGCACGCCGGCGACTTCGAACGTCTCTGTACCGCGGATGCCCTTGATCGTCTGGATCCGGCCCAGCACCAGCTCGAGCAACGCCGCGCGCGTCTCGGCGAAGACGATCACGAGGAATTCGAACTCACCAAGGCTGCGGATGATCGCGGCGACGCCGTCGAGGTCCTTGAGCGCCGCCGCCGTCGATGCGACCTTCCCGCCGTCCACATGGACGCCGACGATCGCCGACGCCGTCAGGCCGAACGCCGCGATGTCGGAGACCGCGCGGATGCGAATCAGATGCTCGGCCTCCATGCGCCGCAGCCTGCTCCGCACGGTGCCTTCGGAGACGTCGAGTTCGGCGGCCACGCTGCGGTTGCTGATGCGCGCGTCGCGCTGCAGCGCACCGATGATCTCGAGGTCGAGTTCATCCACGGCCTCGGGCGGGACCTCGGGGTGCGGCTGCGATACCAGCTCGCCACCCGCTCCCAGCGACGCCCAAGCGGAGTCGAATCGCGGGATGTCTACCGCCAGCTCGGTGCGGCTCGAGGCCACCCCGGCGACCTTCGGGATCGTCTCGCCGATGACGGCGCCGAGTTCGGCGCGGTCGCGCGCGAGCACGCCGCATATGACGTCGTGGCGACCGGTGTGGACATTGACGAAGATCGTCTGCGGGATCGCGGCGACGTCGGCGGCGACGTCGAACACCGGGCGCCCGCTGACGGTCAGCATCGCGAAGGCGAAGTACGGGAAGCCGAGGCGCTCGATGTCCGTCAGCGCAACGACGTGCATGACGTTGTTGGTCTCGAGCCGACGCAGCCGCGTCGCGATCGTCGCCTCGTTGACGCCGAGCGCGGCGGCAAGCGAGCGGTTCGTCTCGCGCCCGTCGAGCCGCAACCGCTCGACGATGCTGCGGTCGAGCTCATCGATGGGGGGTGCGTCGGCGGACATCAGCCACAAACTATCTCGGCCCTCGGCCGGAGGCGGACGAGAATCATAGTTTGCGTAGATGACCGCCTCTCGACCTACGTATGTTAGACGTTACTGACGTTAACGGCGTCGGATCTGCATTGATGTCGCGCACAGCTGCTCACCACGGCGAAGCTTGCGTGGTCGGCTGCCGAGAGGGGCGACGGCGGGGACCGCCGTGCCGCTCAGCGCGCGGAAGCCGGCGCGCCCGCGCGCCGCACCGCCGGCTCGAGCTTGAGGAGTACGCGCAGCGCTTCGAGGATCAGGACCTTCGCTTGGTTGCGGTCGAGGCGCCGCGTCTTCAACCATTCCACGGCGGTCGCCTCGGCGAGACTCTGCCACGCAGCGACGATCGCCCACAGCTCGGCGGCCGCCTCGGAGGGGTCGCGCGCTGTCAGGTAACCGACGAGGTCGGTCCGCGCGCGGTGCTCGAAGCCATCAAGGAGCTCCGCGACGTCGGGATCGCGGCCCATCCCGCGCGCGCCCAGCACCGCGAGCCAGAGCTCGGCGTTGCTCTCGAGTTGGTCGAGCCACCACTCGGTCATGTCTTCGAGCGCGTTGTCGAGGTCGGGATCGGTGATGTCGATCTGTCCCGGCGCCTTCGGCAGGTGCATCGTCGAGCGCAGGACCGCGAGGTAGAGGTTGCGCTTGGAGCCGAAGTGGTAGGTCAGGAGGCCATGCGTGACGCCGGCGGCGCGCGCGATGTCGGTCGTCGAGACGTCGGGGTACGGGCGCTGGGCGAAGAGGTCACGGGCCACCGAGATGACCTGGCGGCGGCGCTCGTCGCCGGCGAGGCGACGGTAGCGCGGTGCAGTCTGCGGCTCGGATCGGGTGGTCGCCACGTCGGAGAACCATACGTGCTTGCCGTCAACCTGACAACTAGAGGTGCGGTGATGTTGGACGAGACAGGGTGATGCGCGAGGATCGCGTATCTGGATCACAGCCGGGAGTGATTCCAGGTTCGTCCGGAGTATCACACCGCTAGCTCCGCATGCACATGATGAAAGCTTGCAGCACTTCGTACTTGCGCATGACCTAGTACGCCGCTTAGACTCCTCATGAAGCTGTGTCTTGTTATCAGCCTGATAGGGAGGACTGGGTCGAATGGGAGCGGTAGGCGAAGCTTCCCGACGTCCGCCGGCGCCGCGCCCTGCGCCGGTGTCGCGCGCGCCCGCCGCGCCCGACTTCGTTCGTGAGATCGGCGGCATGGTCGCCCTCGCCGGGACGGCGCTGCGCCGCTCGGTGACGCCGCCGTTCTCGTGGGCCGCGGAGTTCGTCGCGCAGTTCCGCTTCATTCTCAAGGTCTGCTTCTTCCCGCTGATCCTCACCTCGTTCGCGCTGTCGTTCGGACCCGCCGGGATCCAGGCTTCGAACTTCTTCGGCCTCGTTGGCGCAACCGATCGCATGGGCGGCGCGTACGTGATCATCGTCGTGCGGATGTTCGCGCCGCTGGTCTCGGCGATCGTGATCGCCGGCGCCGCAGGTACCGCGATCTGTGCAGACCTTGGCGCGCGCCTGGTGCGCGAGGAGATCGCGGCGCTGACCGTGCTCGGGGTCGATCCGATCCGTAGCCTCGTCGTGCCGCGGGTGCTGGCGCTCGTGGCTCGCCGCGGTCCTCTTCAACATCTTCGCGCTGCTGGCGGGCATGCTCGGGCTCGTGGTCGTCGTGCTCTCCAGAATGGCGGCGCGCTGGGCCCGGTCTTCTCGACGTTCTTCAGCAACGCGAACCCGCTCGAGCTGAGGCGGCGACGTCAAGGCCGCTCGTCTACGGCGGCGTGATCGCGATCGTCTGCTGTTACAAGGGGCTGCACGCGTCCGGCGGCGCGCAAAGCGTCGGGACGCGCGGTCAACCAGGCAGTGGTGCTCTCGTTCCTGGCGATCGGCTTCATCGACTACGTCTTCAGCCAGTTGCTGCTCGCGATCGATCCCGAGCCTCTCGCAGGTGCGCGGATGAGAGCTCCGAACGGCCTCGACCGCCGCCTGCTGACCTTCGGCGAGGTCTCGCCACTTCTTCTGGCAGGTCATGCGCGACGTGCTCAACGGACGCGTGCGCCGCTACTGCGTCGAGGTCCTGCGCCAGGCGACATCCTCGCCACCGGCTCGCTGTTCATCGTGCTGGCGCTGGTGTTCGCCTTCGGGCTGACGATCGGCATCCAGGCGTCCTACGGCGCGCGTCTCGTCGGCGCGCCGTCGGCGGCGCGGCGCCTTCACCTCGATCGGCGACCTGCGCGAGATCGCGCCGTACGCGTTCGGCTACATGATGGCCGCGAAGGTCAGCACCGGCTACGTCGCCGAGATCGGGACGATGCGCATCTCCGACGAGATCGACGCGCTCGACGTCATGGGCTTGGACTCGGTCGCTCTACCTCTGCTCGACGCGCCTGCTGGCGACGTGGCTGATCCTGCCGCTGATCTACGGCATCGCGATGCTCGCGGCGTTCCTGGCGTCGTTCATCTCAGTCGTGCTGCAGGTCGGCCAGGTGTCGGCCGGCGGCTACCTGCAGCTGTTCTGGAAGTTCCAGAGCCCCTCGGACTTCCTCTTCTCAGGCATCAAGGGAATGGCAATGGCGACGTTCGTCGTGCTCGTCGGCTGCTACTACGGCTACAAGGTTCGCGGCGGCCCGGTCGAAGTCGGTCAGGCGACCGCTCGCGCGATGGTCGTCAACCTCATCGGCGTCCACGTCATCGGAATCCTCGGCAGCCAGCTGTTCTGGGGCGGGGCACCGCGACTGCCCATCGGCGGATGACCGGGTCGCCCCCCGCACGACGCCTCGCGGCCGCCGCGCTGCGTCGCGGCCACAGTGGTCGTCGCGCTCCTTCTGCTCGGCGGCGGGTCGGACCACCGCCTCCGCGCGCACTTCCAGAACGCCAGCGGTCTCGTCAAGGGCGGCCTCGTCCAGGTCGCCGGCCGCAAGGTCGGGACCGTCGCAGAGATCGACGTCACGCCCGATGGTCAGGCCGAAGTCGTGCATGGAGCTCGACGACGGTGAGCTGCCCCGGCTGCACCAGGGCACGCGCGCCACGGTGCGCGCGCTCGGCCAGGCGGGCATCGCCAACCACTACGTGGACCTCGCTCCGGGCTCGGCCTCTGCTCCGGAGCTTCGCGACGACGCGGTGCTGCCAGTGACGCAGACGACCAGCATGGTCAATCTCGACGCGCTGCTGGACTCATTCGGCCCCGAGCAGCGCACGAACTTGCGCCGCCTGATCGCCAACAGCGCCGACGTCTTCGCCGGCTCTGGCGCCGCCGCGTTCAACCGCATGCTCGGCGATCTCGACCCCGCCCTGCGCGAAGTCAACGCGATGACCGAGCAGCTCGCGAGCGACCGCGCCGCGCTCGAGCAGGTGATCGGCGCCGGCAATCGGGCTGCCGGCGCTATCGACTCGCGCCGGACCGACCTGCAGGCGGCGCTGGCGAACTCCACGCGTGCGCTCGAGGGGATCGCCGGTCAACGGCGCGCGCTAGCGAGCGTGCTCGACCGCGCGCCGAGCGTCCTTGCAACGGCGCAGCGCACGCTGTCGCATGCCGGCACCGCCGTGACGACGTTGCGGCCCGCGCTACGCGAGGTTCCGCCCGCGGCGGGACCGCTCGCCACGTTCCTCGGCAAAGTCAGCGCCGTCCTTCCGCGAGCGAGGCCGGCCGTGCGCCAACTCAACGCGCAGCTCCCGGATCTCCGCCGCAGCCTCGCGGGTCTCGGCCACTGCGTGCCCCCGCGGTCCGCGGCGTGCGCTCGGCAGGCAAGGCGCTGGACGTGGTGCGGCCGATCGTCCGCGGGGCACGCTTCTACGGGTCGGACTTCGTCCTCGGAATCCTCGGCGGCCTCGTCGGGGCGGGCGCCTACAACTACAACCGCTGGGGTCACTACGAGCGGCTCGACTTCATCCAGCCGCCACAGACGAGCCTCACCGGCGTCTTCTCGGACTTGTTCACGAAGCAGCCGCTGATCCCAGGCCTCTTCGACCTCCGCACCCACCAGTCGCGTCGCTGCCCGGGCGGCAACGTCCCGCCGGCGATCGACGGGTCGAGCCCCTGGGTACCGGACCCGAGCCTCTGCGACCCCGGCCAAAGCATCCCGGCCTCGGTGAACGAGCCATGAGACGCGGGCTCGCCGTGGTCGCGGTCGGCGTGGCGCTCGTCGCGCTCGTGCTCGCTGTCACCCGAGGGGACGGCGGCGAGCCGCCGTATCGCGTCGTCGTGCTCTTCGATACCGCCAAAGGAATGGTGACCGGGCAGCAGGTCAAAATCGCCGGCGCACCTGCCGGCACGGTGAAGGAGATCGACCTCGCACCCGGACCGAAGGCGCGCATGGTCCTCGAGGTCGAGTCGCGATTCGCCCCGTTTCGTGCCGACGCCCGCTGCTCGATCCTCCCCGAGGGCCTGATCAGCGAGAACTACCTCGATTGCGAGCCCGGTACTGCGCAGCGACCGCTCGCCGAAGACCGCAGCGGCACGCCGATCGTGCCGGTCGAGCGGACGGTCGTCCCCGTGTCGCTGCAGGACGTGCTGAACGTCTTCTCGATGCCTACTGGTGAGCGCCTGCGCGTCCTCATCACGCAACTGGGCATCGGCACGGCTGGTCGCGGCAAGGACCTCAACGCGCTGCTACGCCGGGCCAATCCGGCTCTCACGTCGTCGCGGAAGGTCCTCGACGTGTTCGCCGGGCAGCGCACCCAGATCGCCGAGGCGATCACGCAGACCGATCGCGTGCTCGCACGGATCGCGCATCAGCGTCGTGATGTGCGGGAGTTCGTGGGCCGTGCCGCCACGACGGCGCGGACGACCGCGACGCGCCGGCCCCAGCTCGCGGCAGCGATCAACCGCCTCCCTGGGATGCTCGACGCGACGCGCCCGGCGCTGCGATCGCTCGACCGCGCGGCCGCCAATGCCGCCCCGCTGCTCGACTCGCTTGATGACGCTGCCCCCGGAGCTCGCTCGGACGATGCGCAAGCTCCCCGCGTTCACGCGAGCCGCGCGCCCCGCCCTGCGCTCGCTCTCGCAGGTGACGCGCAAGAACCAGCCGGTACTGAGGCGCGCGCGCCCGACCGCGTCGCGACTCGCACGCGCGTCGGCGCAACTCGCGCCGCTCTCCACCCAGGTCGACGACCTTCTCGTCAGTCTGCGAAAGACGGGTGGGATCGAGGGCGCGATGCGCATCGTCTACTCGCTCGCCGCGCTGACGAGCTCCTACGACGACACCTCCCACCTGATCAACTTCATCGCGAACGTCGCCCCCAACTGTCTCGTCGCCGAGCAGTTGGAGAAGGACTCGCCAGGGTGTGCGCACAAGCCGTCGGCGCCGGGCTACGGGACGATTCCGATCAACTCGCCGAGCTGCGGGGCGCAGAAGCCCGAGAACCTGTGGCGCAACCATCGCTGCCCGCTCGCGGTGCCGGTGGGGACGTTCCCCGACCTCGGAGGCCTGCTACCCAAGCCACCGGCACGCAAGCGGCCGGGCAAGGCCGGCGCTCCGGCCGCGCAGGCGCCGGCGAGCAAGCCGCAGGGCGCCCGGCCTCTGCCCGGCGGCCTTCCCGGGCTGCTCGACAAGCTCCTTGGCGGCGGGCAGAAGCCCCCACCGGCAGGCGACGGCGTCAAGTCCCTCCTCGACTTCCTGCTCAACCCATGAGCACGCGTTCGTCAACCCGCCGCCGCGATCCAACGCGACGCCTCACGATCCTCGGCTTCGCCGCGATCGTGCTCGTCGCGCTCATCGGGTACGTCGCCTACAACGCGAACACCGAGCTTCCGCTGCAGAACCGCACGCGCTACGTCGTCGAGGTGCCCAACGCCCAGCGGCTCATCAACTCCGCCGAGGTGCGCATCGGCGGCATCCAGGTCGGTCAGGTGCTCAACGTCAGCGGCGTCGCACCAGCCCGACAGCCGCCGTACGCGCGCATCGAGGTCGCGCTCGACTCGTCCGTGAAGCGGGTCCCCGTCGACAGCAAAGCCCAGGTCCGCCCCGCCTCGGTGTTGGGACTCACCTACGTCGACCTCAAGCTCGGACGAAGCGAGCGTTCCCTGCCGGACGGCGGGATCCTGCCGCTCGCGCGCGCGGTCCCGAGCTCCAATCTGACCGACCTGTTCGAAGTCTTCGACCGTCGGTCGGCGCAGCGCTTCCAGCAGGCGCTCGCCGAGATCTCCGGCGGCTTCACGGGCAGGGGGACGGCGACGAACGCGACGATCCGCTCGCTCAGCTCGCTGTTGCCGAAGCTCACGCCCGTTGCGGACGTCCTTGCGGCGCCGCGCACCCGGCTGGCCGACTTCCTGCGTGGATACGAGGCGACCGTCGCCGCGCTGGCGCCCGTCAGCGACGAGCTCGCCCGGGTCGTCGCCAACGGCGCCACGACCTTCTCCGCCTTCGCCGACGAGCGCCGTGCGCTCGGTGCGGCGATCGCTGAGGCGCCCTCGACAGAGACAGCGGTGACGCGCGCGTTCACCGCTGTCCGGCCTGCGCTCGACGATCTCGCGCGGCTCGCGTCGGATCTGCGTCCGGCCGCGCGCGCTCTGCGCCCGACGCTACGCCGCGCCAACGGTGTGCTCGACGCCGGCGTGCGGCCGCTGCGCGCCCTGCCTGGGCTCATGCCGCCGCTGGACCGCGCGCTCGCGCGCCTGGATCAGCTCAGCCGCGATACGAACACCGGTGGGGCCCTGCGCAAGCTCGACGACCTCGCGACCGCAGCCCGCGGAGCGCTCAGCCAGCTCGTCCCCGCGCAGGTCCACTGCAACGTAATCAGCAGCTTCACGCAGGGGTTCGCGGGTACGTTCGGCACGATGGGCACGGGCGACGGGCCAGCGCTCGGCGCGCTTTTCCTTGCGACCGCCGGCGGTAAGGGCGAGGCGCTGCAGAACCCGAAGCCTTCCCCGAACATCGGAATCAACCCGGTCCCCAACCTCAATGCCGACGAGTGCGAGTCGGGCAACGAGCCGTGGACCGGCAAACAGCAGCTCGGCAATCCGCCCGGCCTGCAGAGCAAGGTCGTCCGCCCGACCGCGCCACCGCCAGGAGTGTTCGACCGCGCAGCGGCAGCGGGCCTCATGACCGACCCCGAAGGAGCGCCGCGGTGACCGCGACGCGCCCGGCCGCCGTCAACGCGCGGTACCGCCGGGCCGCGTTCATCGCCGGCGTTCTGCTGCTCGCCGGAACGGTGTTCGTGTTCGCCAAGGGGCGGCTCCTCGGCTCGGGCTACGAGATCCGCGCGGTCGTATCCACAGTGACGCAGCTGCGGCCCACCAGCGAGGTCCGGATCAGCGGCATCAAGGTCGGCGAGGTGACCGGCATCGACCGGGGGCCCGACAACACGTCGGTCCTCACGATGGCCATCGACAACAACGGGCGCCCCGTGCACGCGGACGCTTCGCTCGTCATCAAACCGCGTCTGCTGCTGGAGGGCAACGCGTATGTCGACCTCAGCCCTGGCTCGCCCGCCGCCGCCGAGATCGGCGAGGGCGACACGATTCCGCGCACGCGCACCGCGGTCACGCCGCAGCTCGACCAGGTCCTCAACACGCTCGACACGCCAACGCGTGACGCGCTGCACCAGGCGATCTCCGGGCTGGCCAGCGGCCTGGGCCACGCGCCGCCCACTCCGCGGGCGGCGCGTGGATCCGGCTATCGCGGGTTGCGTCGCGCCGTCAAGGAGCTCAACGGCGCGCTCGGCAGCGTGACGGACGTCACCAATGCGGCGCGTGGCACAGCGCCCAACGACCTCGGGCGGGCCGTATCTGGGACGGGCGACGTCGTCGAGCAACTGGCCCGCGACCCGCGCGCGCTGGCCGACAGCGTCACGAACTTCAACCGCGTGATGCGCACAATCTCCGAGCCCGACGCGCATCTGGCGGAAAGCATCCGCGGCTTCGACGCAGTGCTGCGCGCGGCCCCCTCGAGCCTGGAGCGTGTCGACGCGGCGCTCCCACGGCTGACCAGGTTCGGCCGCGCGCTGCGCCCCGCCTTGCGCGGCCTGCCCGGGGCGCTGCGCCCGACGAACGCCGTGCTCGACCAGATCGGCGCGATCTCGCGACCGGCGGAGCTGCCGCGACTGCTCACGCGCCTCGCGCCCACAACTGCGCGCCTACCCCAGCTCGAGGCCCGGCTGCGCGCCCTGTTCGGCTACACGACGCAGGTCACCGACTGCATCTCGACGCACATCGTCCCCGCGCTCAGCTCGAAGATCCAGGACGGCAAGCACACGACCGGCGACCCAGCATGGCTGGACTTGCTGCACGCGATCACCGGGTTCACGTCGGCGTCGACGTCGTACGACGGCAACGGTGGGACGTTCCGCGCCGGCCTGGCGTTCGGACCAACGGCGCTGCAGGGTGTCATCCCTGGCCTCGGCCCAGTCGTCGGCCGCTTTACGCCCGTCGAGGGCGTCCGGCCGGTGTGGCTGGGCTACGGCGTCGAGCCGCCGTACCGGCCTGACGAGCGCTGCGCAGATCAGAAGCTCCCCGACCTCAACGCTCAATCCGGCGAGCCGCCAGCCTGGATGCGCAACGGCAAGCCGGTCTCCGCGAAGAGGGCCGGACGATGAGCCCGCGTCGCCGCATCTACGTTCGCTTCCTCGTCGTGATCGCGATCCTCGGCACGGTTGGGCTCGCCGCGACGGCGTACCTGCTGATCAACCAGCGCGCCCCCGTCCCGTTCCAGGACGTCTACACGGTCAAGGCCGAGTTCACCTCCGCCGACGCGGTCGTCGGCGGGCTCGGGCAGCCCGTCAACGTCGTCGGCGTGAAGGTCGGTCAGGTCACCGCAGCCGAGCTCGTCGAACGGGCGCGCGGTCGTGACGATGGAGCTCAAGCGCGACAAGGTCGCGCGCCTCTATCGCGACGCGACCGCGGTGATCGAGCCGATCACGCCGCTCAACGACATGCAGATCGAGCTCGACCCGGGCACCCATGCTGCGCGCCCGCTTCCAGAGGGCGGCGTACTCGGCGTCGACCAGACCGCGCCCGTCGTACCTCTGTCAGATCTGATGCGCACGCTCGACTCGGACACGCGGACCTTCCTCACCTCGCTGATCGCCGCACTCGGAGAGGGGGTCCGCGGTCGCGGTCCAGACACCCGGCGCATGCTCCGCGCGCTGGGGCCGACGACGCGTCAGGCAGGTCAGATCGCGCGTGCCGCCGCCGAACGCCGCGCCGCGCTCTCGCGCCTGGTGCACAACCTCGCGCGCGTGACCAAGGCGGCGTCGCAGGATCGCGAGCTCGCCTCGCTCGTGGCGGCCGGCAACCAGACCCTCGAGACGATCGCCGACCAGGAGGCGCCGCTGCGCCGCGCGCTGAAGGATCTGCCGCCGACGCTCGATGTCACACGATCGACGCTCACGCGCCTGGAGCCGTTCGCGCGCAAACTCGACCCGGCTCTCCGCGCGCTGCTGCCGAGCGTCCGCGCTCTCCCGTCCACGCTCGCTGCGCTGAAGCCGTTCTCACAAGAAGCGGCGACGACCCTGCGCCGCGACGTGCGCCCGTTCGTCCGCGAGGCATCACCGCTCGCCAAGAAGCTCGCCCCGAGCGTCGCCGCGCTGACGCCAACCGCCCCGCGCCTCACGCGGGCCTTCCAGATCCTCACCTACACCGCCAACGAGCTCGCCTACAACCCCGAGCCCGGCGGCAAGAACCAGGGCTTCCTGTTCTGGCTGACCTGGGGCCTGCACAACTTCAACTCGGTGATCTCGCTCGGCGATGCACACGGTGGCATCGGACGCGCGCAGGTGATCGCCAACTGCTACGGCGCCCAAGAGATCGCGCAACTGCGCCCCATCTTCGACCTCTTCAAGGCCTGCCCGAGGTAACCGGATGGAGACTCGCACACCACATTGGCGCCTGTTGATCATGCCCGCAGCGTTCGCGCTGGCGTGCGTCGGGCTGACGTTGCTCGTCTACCAAGCGTTCGGCGGGCGCTTGCCACTGGAGGCCCGCGGCTACCGCGTCACCATGCCGGTGGCGCAAGCGTCGAACCTCGTCGCCGGCTCCGACGTGCAGCTGGCCGGCGTGGACATCGGCGAGGTCGTGAACGTTCGCCGCGCCGGCAACGGCGCTGAGGCGACGCTCGAGCTGCACAGCGACTTCGCGCCGCTGCACTCCGGTGCACGCCTGATCGCGCGGACCAAGACGCTGCTCGGGGAGGGGTACGTCGAGGTCGCACCCGGCCCGCAGACAGCTCCGTCGATCGCCGATGGCGGCCGAGTTGCGGCTAGCCAGGTCCAGCGCAACGTGCAGCTCGATGAGTTCCTGCAGACGTTCGGACCGGACACCCGCACGCGCATGCACGATCTCTTCGCAGGTCTTGCGACCGCGTTCGCCGGGCGCGCGCAAGCGTTCAACAACACGCTGGGCAACGCCGCGCCCGCAGCGGGCAACGTCGATGGCGTGTTGACCGTCCTTCACGGTCAACAGCGAGACCTGCAGGGCGTTGTCTCGAGCTCCGCCGGCGTGCTCGGCGCGCTCGGCGACCGTGCCGGCCTCGTGCAGGCGGCCATCCGTGCGGGTGACGACGTCCTCGCCGTCACTGCCACGCGCAACCGGGGCCTGCGCCGCACCGTCCGTGCGTTGCCTCCCTTCCTGCGCCAGCTGCGCGCGACCGCGAACACGATCACCGCCGCGAGCCCAGACCTCAACGCCGCGATGCGTGCGCTGCGTCCGGTCACTCCGCGCGTGCTTCCTGCGCTGCGACAGATCGACGCTACCTCACCGGCGTTCGCGGCGCTGTTCCGCGCGCTCCCCGCGACGATCGCCGCCGGTAAGAAGGGTCTCCCGGCGCTCGCCCCGATCATCGCGACGACGCGCAAGGCGTTCGCCGACTTCTACCCGACATCGCGCGAGCTGATTCCGGTCATCGAGCTGATGGCCGCGCTGCCCTACGCCCCCGCCGCGCCGTTCGCGAACGTCGGCAACCTCACCAACGGCGTGATGGTCGGTCCGGGCGGCCTCGTCCAGCACTACGCCAAGGGCCTGCCGACGGTGTGGAACGAGACCGTCGGCGGCTGGAAGAAGCGGCTGCCGACGAACATCCTCAATCCCTACGTCAAGCCGGGCGGCCTGGAGGACATCGCAAAGCACGGCTACATCAAGGCGTTCGACTGCCGCAACACCAAGAACCCCGCGTACCTCCCCGCGATCGGCCTCGGCTCACCGCCATGTGTGCTGCAGGGGCCGTGGGAGTTCAATGGCAAGCGCTCGTTCTATCCGCGTCTCGAACTGGCGCCGAAGTGATGGCTGGGCCGACGACGCGCGCCGCTTGCGGCACCCTCGGCCTGCTCGTCGCCGGGTCCGGCGAGGGTGAGCTGCACGACTCCGACAACGCCTTCGTCAGGCGGGTCCTCTCGGGCGAGTCGCGGAGCTTGCGCGGGATGGAGTAGCAGCGATGACACCAGCGGCATTCCTGGAGATGCACGAGCCGCTCTGGGTCTATCTGTCGATCCCGCTTCTGGCGGCCTTCGTTGGCTACGTCACGAAGCTGCTGATGATCGAGATGCTGTTCCGGCCGCTGGAGTTCAAGGGCCTCGTGGACCCATGGCTCGGCTGGCAGGGTCAGGTGCCGCGTAACGCAGCGAAGATGGCAGTCACGACCGTCGACTCGCTACAGGAGAACCTGCTTGACCCGCGCGAGCTGATCGACCTCGTCGACGTCGACGACCTTTTGCGCGAACTCGAAGGGCCACTCAACGCGACCGTCGCCGAGATCACCGAGGAGATAGCGGAGCAGTATCAGCCACGGATCTGGGGAGCGATGCCTGATGTCGCCAAGCGCGCCCTGATCGCGCGTCTCCGTGGCCACGTGCCCGGCGTCACACGGCGGCTGATCGAGGAGCTCCGGGAGAACTTCGACCAGGTTTTCGATCTCAAGTACACAGTCGTCACGAGCCTGACCCGCGACAAGAGCAACTTGACGCGACTGTTCCGCGGCCTGGGTGGCGACACGTTCGGCTTCATGCGCAAATCCGGCCTGATCTTCGGTTTCGTCATCGGTGTCGTGCAGGCGTTCGCGCTGTTGGCCACGCACGAGGAGCTGATCCTTCCGCTGTTCGGATTGCTGACAGGAGGGCTGACCGACTGGCTGGCGCTGCAGATGGTGTTCCGGCCCGTGCGCCCCGGTCGCTTCCTCGGGTTTCCCTGGCAAGGCCGCTTCCACAAGCTCCGTCCCGAGATCACCCGCGACTACGCCGGCGTGATGGCCAAGGACATCCTCACCCCGGCGATGGTCTTGGAGGGAGTCCTCACCGGCCCGATGTCTGACCGCCTCTACGGCCTCATCGAGGCTGAGGTGCACAAGACCATCGATGAACAGGCGCCCGCCCTGGCTCGTCCCCTCGTGAGGGTCGCCGTAGGGGGAGAGAGGTATCAGGAGATCAAGGAGGCGGCCACCACGCGTGCTCTTGAGCACCTTCCGGCGAATCTCTCGCGCGTCTCCGACTACGCCGAGCGCACCGTCGACCTGCAGACCCTGCTTGCGGAGCGCATGGAGCGCATGACCGACGAGCAATACGAGGACCTCCTGCGCCCGATCTTCAAAGACCAGGAGTGGGTCGTCATTGTCCTCGGCGCTGCGCTTGGCTTCGTCTTCGGGGAGCTGCAGGTTCACGTGCTGCTGTCGTAGCGCGTCGCTCGGGTCGCTGCCGTCGAAGTCGATCTCGCCCCAGATCGTCGGGACCCGGTGCCGTAGGCGACGAGTTGTCGCCGCTGCCGTACATACGGCCGTTGAGCAGCGAGCGACTTTGCGATCGCGGCGACCGCGGCCTCTCCTCGCGTCCGCGCCGAACGCCAATACGCCGTCCCGCATGAGGAGTAGGGGTGTCCAGGACTAGGGGCAGATGTCCTGTCGAGCCGGGGGCTCGACTCCTCGACGACCGGCGTCGCCTAGGCGGTTGATCTTGAAGTTGTTGAGGTCGGGGCTGCGAGTCATGCGCCAGTAGTCGACGAGCCTCCATGGCGAGAGGACGGTGACGCGTCCGCGGGCGTTTCGGTACCAGGTGGACATTCCTGGGTGGGTCCAGATCATGCGCTCGTGCGCTTGGTCGAGCTCGTGGTTGTAGTTGTCGTGGGCCTCGGTGCGCACTTCGACTGACGAGACGTCGTGAGAGGCCATAGCTGTGAGCATGCCCATGACGTATCTGACTTGGAGCTCGATCTGGAAGATGATGCTCCCACCGTGACCCAGGGAGGTGTTCGGGCCGTAGAGGCAGAACATGTTGGGGAAGCGGGGAACGCAGATCCCGAGGTAGGCGCGTGGATCGTCGTCGCCCCAGACATCGCGGATGGTGGTGTTTTCGCGGCCGCGGATGTCGATCGGCCACAGCGGGCGGTGCGCGTCATAGCCGGTGGCGTAGACGACGACGTCGACCGGGTGCTGCTCGTCGTCCGCGGTTGTCACGCCGGTGGCGGAAAGCCCGGCGATCGGCTCGGTGACGAGGCTTACGTCGGTTCGGCGGAGGGTCTTGAACCAGCCGGCGTCCATCAGCATCCGTTTGCCGTAGGGCGGATAGCTCGGCAAGCATTTTTCGCGCAGCTCGGGGGCACCGTCGAGCTCTGCGTCGATGTGCCTCGTCAAAAAGGCCCGGTAGCGGTCGTTGGCGGCATTGACGGCCCGGTCAGGGTGGGGCCACGCGGGGTCTTTCTGCAGTCCGGGCCAGATGTGGTCGTTCCACATCCAGAACTGGCGGAAGCGGTAGGCCCCGGCGTAGATCGGGATCGTGCGCATGAGGTGCTGGGCTGCGGCGCTGACCGGGCGGTGGAGATCGGGGTTCGGGGTCGCCCACAGCGGCGAGCGCTGGAAGACGGTGACATGGCGCGCACGTCCTGCGATCGCTGGTACGACCTGCATTGCGCTGGCTCCTGAGCCGATGACGGCCACGCGCTTGCCGTCGAGCCGCAAGCCAGGATCCCAGTCGGCCGTGTGAACCGCTACGCCTTCAAAGGAGTCCGCGCCGGGGATGTCGGGGTATTTGGGTGCGCCGAACAGTCCGGTTGCGGTGACAAGGATGTCGGCGCTTAGGCTCTCTTTGAGCTCCCCTGGCGCGGTGATGTCGACTGACCAGGAGTGGTCGTCTTCCTCCCACCTAGCGCCGGTGACGGTGGTGTTCAGGCGGATGTTCTTGGCGATGCCATGCCGCTCGACGCAGCCGTGGAGATAGGCGAGGACGTCGTCACGCTTGGAGTAGTGCCCGGGCCAGTCGGGACTCGGATCGAACGTGAACTGGTACAGGTGGCTAGGCGTGTCCACGCCGCAGCCTGGGTAGGTCGTGTCAAGCCACGTCCCGCCGATGTCGGCGTTTCGCTCGATGACGACGTGCCGAACTCCCGCTCGCTGGAGCTTGGCGGCCATGCAGATTCCGGCCCACCCTGCGCCGATGATGAGAACCGTGAGCTCTCCCGCGCCGCGCTCGATGAGCTCGCTCCACGGCGCGTCTCGATCCGAAAGCCCGAGTTCCTCGCCCGCCATCTCCACACTGTCGAGGGGAATCTGCTCGCCGAGGCAGAAGCCGATGAATTCGGCCAGTTCGGCATGTGACGGCATCTGAGGCGATGCTGCCCGTGGTCGGGCGAAGGCATCCCGAGCTGCGTCGCGGAGCTCGCGTTGCACATCCGGCGGCAGGCCGCCGTCATCGGGGTCGACGCCGCCGCGCGGGCGCTTTGGCCGGTAGCGGTCGCTCAGCCACTTCCGATCGCGCGTGTGACACAGCACCGCCAACAGCAGCGTTGGGAGGTGCGCCCCCTCCAACGCCCTCTGGAGCGCTGCTTCGGGACTCGGCTTGCTCACGTGCGAAACAGTGGTGCGTAGAGGTCCCGCATCCCAGAGGCGAGCCGGTCTGCAATGGGTGCGTGGGGGGTCGTCCGGACCGCCTGCAGCGCAGCTGTCCGGATCGTCGCGATGACCGAATGGGCAAGGAGATCGGCGGGAGGACTTGTCACGCCGGCCTCATGGAGCGCGTCTTGAGCGAGGTCTCGCACAAGGACGTGGAACTCGGTCTCGAACTGGTCGAACGGGTCAAGGCCATCGCCAAGCTTCAGCGAGATTCCGGAGCGGCCCTGCGCGTACAACAGGAAAGCGTCGCGGTCGGTGTCTGCGGCGATGAGAAAGGCTTCGATAGTCGAGAGGAAACGATCGATCGCCGTCTGCGCCTCGGTCGCGTCACCCACGAGCGAGGAGGCGATGCGCTGGGCGGCCCCATCGAGGACGGCAATCAGGAGGTGGTCCTTGCTGGCGAAGACCTCGTAGAACGCTCGCCGCGTCAGGCCGGCGTATCCGGCGATGTCATCGATGGTGGTGGCCTGAAATCCGCGGTCGCCGAAGAGCTTGGCGCCCGCGTCCAGCGCGGCTGCTCGCCAGACGTCGCGGCGCGCGAGCAACGTCTGTTCCTTCACACGCCCGCGAGCCGCGTGCTCGGGCACTAGGGCTGGGCTCGACGTCTTCATTAGACTTGGCAGTCTAACAAACGCTACGATCCAGTCTCATGAGCGTGAGACGGCAAGAAATGTCGGTCACAGAAGACCCCCCAGTTGAGTGGATGCTCGGGCCAGGGAGCGTCACCTGGGCGGTCATGCGAAACCCCTACGTGTTCGCGGTCGGCATCCTCCGCGAAGGACTCCTGAACGCCCTGAGCCTTCCGTTCGCGACGACCACGGTCGAGCATGACCGGACCCTGCTCGCTGATCCGATGATGCGGTTTCGTCATGCGGCGTGGTGGTTCTTCACGGCCCCCTACGGGACCAAAGAAGAGACCGAGCGACTCAGCCGCGTCGTGCGCCGCCGCCACGCCCACATGAACGGGGTAGAGCCGGTCACTGGCCGGCCCTACGCTGCGTCAAGCGACGAGCTCCTGGTGCTCTGCCACGCGCTGAGCTGGACGTCCTATCTGGCCGCCTACGAGTCCATCCACCAGCCGCTCGCGAGCGCCGAGCGCGACCAGTTCCTCGTCGAAGTCGCGACGCTGAGCGCCACCGTCGGTCTCGATCCCGCGCTCGTCCCGCTCACCTGGGAGGACATGACCGCGTACCTCGCTGAGCAGCGCCAGACCTATGCCGTCGGCGAGCACGCGCGCTCGTTGCTGATCCCTTTCACGACCGGTCGGTTTCCGCCCGGCAGCTACCTCGGTGCTCTGCCCGCCTGGCAACGGCATCTGCTGGCCCCTGTCTTTCGCGCAGTCGTCGACCTTGCGGTTGCCACCATCCCCGATCCCGAGCGCTCGTTGCTGGGCATCGGTCGCCCGGCCCAGCTGCGCTCCGCCACAGCCGTCCGGTGCTCGGGACGCGCGCTCGCCGGTCTCCTCGCACGACCCGCCACACGCGACCGCTTCGAGGCCGTCATCGGCGGCGGCGTCCCGGAGGTGATGCAACGTGCACGCGCCGCCGAATCCGCCCTCGGCGGCCCGATACTCGCTAAGCGTCACTTCACGCTCCCTCAACTCAGCGAGGTCTCGGTCCCGCCAGCGCGGTGACTCATCGAGAGGCCGGCGCTCGAGGTCGCGGGATCGAATCATGCCCCCGCTACTGGGCAAACCGTCCCTCGCCACGGGCCTTTCGTGTTCCTGCTGGGGTCACGTCCCTTAGCGTGGTGTAGGACGGCGTCGGTCGGCTGATGCCACCGACGGCCACGAAAAAGCCCCGCTCATGCGAGGCCTTTTCAACATGCGCCGAAGAGGACTCGAACCTCCACGGGGGAAATCCCCCACAAGGCCCTCAACCTTGCGCGTCTACCAATTCCGCCACCGGCGCGATGGGGCCGTGAGTGTAGCCCAGGGGTGTCCCGCGTCGCCGTGTCGTTGCTTCCGTCGGACGGGCCCGCTACTCTGCGAACACATGTTCGTACCCCCGGTTCGGCCAACGCCCAGGAAGGAAGGCTGAAGATGGACATCGCCAAGGACCTGACCAAGCGTCAGCAAGAGATCTTCGACTACATCAAGCGCTACTCGCAGGAGGTCGGCTACCCCCCCACCGTGCGCGATATCGGCAAGGCCGTCGGCCTGGCGTCCTCGTCGACGGTCCATGCGCATCTCGCGAACCTCGAGAAGCGCGGGCTGCTGCGGCGCGACCCGACCAAGCCGCGCGCGATCGAGCTGCTGGACCGCGTGGGCAAGACGGTCCAGGACAACGTGCGCCAGCTGGTGTCCGGCTCGGGGCTGCCGCTCGTGGGCTCGGTCGCGGCCGGCCAGCCGATCCTCGCCGAGGAGAACATCGAGGAGTACATCCAGGTTCCCGAGGTCGCCGGCGGCGATCAGGGCGAGTACATCCTGCGCGTGCGCGGGGAGTCGATGAAGGACATCGGGATGCTCGAGGGCGACTTCGTCGTCGTGCGCCAGCAGGACACCGCGGTCGACGGCGACATCGTCGTCGCGCTCGTGGGAGAGGAGGCGACGGTCAAGCGCTTCTTCCGTGAGCCCGACCACGTGCGCCTGCAGCCCGAGAACCCCGCGATGGAGCCGATCCGCTCGAAGGACGTCAAGGTCATGGGCCGCGTCGTCGGGCTGTTCAGGAGCGTGTGAGTCATGGCTCCCGCCACAATCGAGCGCTGGGTCGTGCGCGGCAGGCAGCTGTCGCTCGACGCACTGGCGCCCCCGCGCCCACGGCCTCCGGCCCCCCGGCCGGCCCAGCCGGTGGCCCTCCGGCCCTCCGCGCCGGCGGCGCGCGAGGCGGTCCCTGCCGCTGCGCTCGCCGCGGTCGCGGCTCCGGCAGGCGGCACGCTCGACGATCTCATCAGCGGCGCGTTGCGCGAGCTCGGCGCCCAGCGCGTGGCGGCATGCCCCGTGTGCGCCGAGCCGATGCGCCCGCGCAGCGATTCGCGCGGCGGGCACTGCGGCGGCTGCGGCGCCTCGCTCGGGTAGCTCCGGCGCGCTCGGTTACCTCGGCTAGCTCGCGGCGAGCAGCGCCGCGCCGAACAGGAAGGCGACGTGGCAGCTCTGGTCGATCGCCATCCACAGGGGTGAGCCGAATGGCGCGGTCGTCTTCTTGACGCGCACGACGTACCAGGACAGCAGCGCGCCGTCGTCCTGGACGAGGTGGGTGCCGAGCACGGCCGCCGCGCACGCAGCGGCGGGGCCGGCGCCGTTGTGGTCGCAGATCCAGGCGAACGCCGGCAGGAACGGGATCGCGTAGGTCGCGATGTGCATGAGCAATGCGCGCCGCTTGACGGGGTCGGCGCCCAGGCCTCCGTGCTTGTTGAGCGCCTGCCACTCCGTCTGCAGCACGAAGTCGCCCAGCAGGTGCGCGACCATGAGCACGGCGAAGACCTCGACCCACAGCATCCTGTTGTCAACCTAGCGGGAGCACCGGGCAACTCCGGACGCTGTGCGAAATGTCACAGACTCGCTACCGTGTGGGGCGCAGGTCAGGCAGTCGCGGAGCCGGCAGTGTCGGCTTCGAGGAAAGTCCGGACACCACAGGGCAAGGTGGTCGGGATACCGACCCGGGGAAACCCGCGGGAAAGTGCCACAGAAATACACCGCCGATGGCGCTCGACCACGTGGAGAGCGCACAGGCAAGGGTGAAATGGTGCGGTAAGAGCGCACCGGCGTCGTGGTGACACGGCGGCCAGGCAAACCCCACCCGGTGCTAGTCCAAGCAGGGCCGATGACGCTGCTCGCCGAGGTCCAGGTAGGACGCAAAGATGGATGGCTGCCCAACGACAGAATCCGGCTTACCGACCTGCTACGGAAGGGCCCCGCTCCGGCGGGGCCCTTCTATTTGGCCCGTCCGGCGTGGGCGGCCGGGCACCTCCGCCATGGGCGCCCGGACCCCTCCACCGTGGGCGCCGCCAAGCGTGCGGCTAGAGTCGCCCGGTCCCGATGAGCAACCTCGCGTCGATTCTCACCGACACCGCCGCGCGGCTCCCGGAGCGCCAGGCACTGCGCCTGGAGGATCTGCAGCTGACTTACGCGCAGTTCGACGAGGCGAGCGCCCGCGCGGCGGGGCTGCTGCGCGAGCTCGGCGTGCAGGCCGGCGACCGGGTCGCCTTGATGCTCCCCAACATCCCGCAGTTCCCGGTGCTCCTGTACGGCGCGCTGCGGGCCGGCGCCGTGGTCGTGCCGATGAACCCGCTGCTCAAGCGCCGCGAGACGACGTTCCTGCTGCGCGACTGCGACGGAAGCGCGATCTTCGCGTTTCCGGGCTTCGACGAGGCCGCGCGCGACGGCGCGGATGCAGCGGGGGCGACGTGTGTCGTCGTGATGCCCGGCGAGTTCGAGGAGCGACTTGCCGCGGTCGAGCCGCTCGCGGACATCGCACCCGTCGATCCCGACACGACGGCGATGATCGTCTACACGTCGGGCACGACCGGGACGCCCAAGGGCGCCGAGCTCACCCACCACAACCTGCGGCGCAACGCCGACTGCGCAGCGGGCATGACCGCGCTGACGTCCGCGGACATGATGTTCGGCGCGCTGCCGCTGTTCCACACGTTCGGCTTGGTCTGCCTGAACGCAGGCATCCTCGTCGGGGCGTGCACGACGCTCGTCCCGCGCTTCCTGCCGGGCGACGCGCTCGGTGTCATCGACCGCCATCGCGTGAGCCTGCTGACGGCGGTGCCGACGATGTACGCGACGATGCTCGACGCGCGCGTGCCCGACGACCTCGACGTGTCGTCGCTGCGCGTCTGCGTCAGCGCCGGCTCGGCGATACCCGTCGCGCTGCTGGAGCGCTTCGAGGAGCGCTTCGCCTGCACGATCCAGGAGGCCTACGGGCTGACCGAGGCGTCGCCGCTGACCTCCTTCAACCACTCGGCCGCCGACCGCAAGGCCGGCTCGGTCGGGACGCCCGTGGAGGGCGTGGAGATGCGGATCGCCGACGACGGCGAGATCCTCGTCCGCGGCCACAACGTCATGAAGGGGTTCTGGCGCGCGCCGGACGCGACCGCGCTCGCGCTGCGCGACGGCTGGCTGTACACCGGCGATCTCGGGTACGTCGACGACGATGGCTACTTCTTCATCGTCGACCGCAAGAAGGACCTGATCATCCGCGGCGGCCTCAACGTCTATCCACGCGAGGTCGAGGAGGTGCTCTACGAGCACCCGGCGGTTCGCGAGGCCGCGGTCGTGGCGGTCCCGCACGAGACGCTCGGTGAGAACGTGGGCGCCGCGGTCGTCCTCGCCGATGGCGCCACGGCGACCGAAGCCGACCTGCGCGCGTTCATGCGCGCGGAGATCGCGGCCTACAAGTACCCGCGCCGGATCTGGTTCGTCGACGAGCTGCCCAAGGGCCCGACCGGCAAGATCCTCAAGCGCGAGATCGTGGTGCCGGACGAATGACCGCCCTGCCGCCGCCGACGCCGGGGCCGTTCCCCCAGGAGTTCCTCGACGCCCTGATCTACGACCCGTCGGTGTTCCTGTGGGACGAGCTCGTCGAGATCGACCGCGACGCCGGCCTGATCCGCGCACGGCTGACGGTCGCCGAGGACTGGCCGCTGGTCGACGCCCAGCGCGTCGACCCGGTCACCCACCCTCGCCACATGGCCGGCGGGCTGCTGCTGCACGCGACCGGGACGCTCGGCTTCGCGCATGCCTACTGGGTGCTCGGGCTGCGTCCGCAGGACGGATGGGTCGGCTTCGCGACGCATATCCATCGTGGCGTCTTTCGCCAGCTCGTGCCGCCCGGCGGCGTGATCGAGGGGACGTGCGAGTCCACCCGGATCGGCGATGGCGAGATGCGCCGCTTCGTGCGCTGTCGCCTGGAGTTCCGCCACGACGGCAAGCGCTGCTACGAGGGTGAGCACAGCGGCGTCTGGATGCGCGCCGGCGGCTAGCGGGGCCGGCGGGCCGCGCGCTTGGCCACCGCGGCGCGGCGCTCGGCCAGCGCCTCGCGCATGTCGGCCGCGGCCGCGGCGCCGGCGACCTCCAACGGCTCGGTGCTGCGGAGCGCGCGGGCAAGCACGAACGCGCCCTCCAGGGCGTTGATCATCGCGATCGCCAGCGCGCGCGAGCGCTTGGGCGTCAGCCCGTATCCGGTCAGCAGCGCCGTGAAGCCGTCGATCCAGCCGTTGAAGACGTCGGCGCATGCCTCGCGCATCGGCTCGTTGGTGCTCGAAACCTCCAGCGCGACGGTTGCGATCGGGCACGCGTCGGCGTAGTCGGTCTGCACCAGCGTGTCCGCGGCGCCCGCGAAGAACGCGCGCGTGGCCGCCACGGGATCGGCGTCGGGGGTGAAGAACAGCGGCCCGAGCTCACCGTAGATGGCGCCCGACCAGCGGATCACCTCGGCCCCGAGCTGCTCCTTGCCGCCGGGGAAGAAGTGGTAGATCGAGCCGAACGGCGCGCTCGCCTCGGCGACGATCTGCTTGACCCCCGTCCCCGTGTAGCCCTGGCGCCGGAACAGCTCGGCGCTTGTCTGGACGATGCGATCCCTGGTTCCCACGGCCATGGCGACATGGTACGGTAGCGATCCACTAGAGCGATCTATCAAGTGAGGTGCCGAACGTGCGCACGGTGCAGCTGACAGCCGGAACGATCGAGTACACCGACAGCGGCGGTGACGGTCCGGTGCTGGTCCTGCTCGGCGGGGTCTCCATGGACGGCTCGGTCTGGGACCCGGTCGCCGGCGACCTCGAGCGCGAGCACCGCGTCGTCGTGCCGACACTGCCGCTCGGGTCGCACAGGATCCCGATGCACCGCGACGCCGACCTCACGCTGCACGGCTACGGCGAGATCGTCGCCGAGTTCCTCGAACAGCTCGATCTGCGCGACGTGACGCTGGTGCAGAACGACCACGCGGCGGCGCTCGTGCTCGCCGGCCGCGAGCCCGAGCGTGTCGCGCGGCTCGTGATCTCCTCGTGCGAGGCGTTTGACAACTACCCGCCCGGGCTGCCCGGCAAGAATTTGCGCCTGACGGTGTGGGCGCCCGGCGGCCTGTTCATCGCGATGCAGTCCCTGCGCATCCGCGCCCTGCGGCGCCTGCCGATCGCGCTCGGGCTGATGTCCAAGCGCCCGCTGCCCCACGAGCTGACCGACCGCTGGCTCAAGCCGATGCAGACCCAGCGCGGCGTGCGCCGCGACCTCGCCAAGTACGGGCGCAGCGCGCGCAAGGCCCAGATGGTCGAGGTGACCGAGCGCTTGCGGAACTTCAAGCGCCCCGCGCTCGTGGTCTGGACGCCCGAGGACAAAGTCCAGGACCCCGCGCACGGCCGGCGCCTCGCCGAACTGCTGCCCGACGCGCGGCTCGTCGAGATCGAGGACAGCCGCACGCTGATCATGCGCGACCAGCCGGAGGCGTTCGCCCGCGCGATCCGCGAGTTCGTGCGCGAAACGGCGTCGGCGCCCGCCGCGGTCTAGAACCCGACGGGGGGTCGCGCGGGTTTGGCTGTCGTTGTCCGAGAAAAAGTCGGACAACGACAGCCACTTCTTGTGAGGGCACCCGCGCGGCACCCGGTTCAGGTCGTGCCTGCCGCAGGCGCGGGACCTGCGGCGAGGCGGTCTTCGTAGAGGACGTGTGCCAGACCGCCGCGAGTTCCTTGCTCAAACGCTGGAGGCGGTCGTCGAGCTGACGGCGCTCGGTGGCGCGGCGCAGCGGGCAGCCGGCGGCGGCCCGCGCCGACCCGCGCCACGCGCGCTGGTCACCGCCGACACCGAGGCCCACGTCGCCGTCGTCTCGCTGGCATCGCGGCGCGTGCTGAAGCGCATCGCGACGCTCGAAGGACCGCGCAGCATCCAGGCGGCCGGCGGCGGGCGAGCGCTCGTCGGCCACGCCGGCGCGGGCGCCGTCACCGTCATCGAGGACGGGCGCGTGCGGCGTGTCCTGCGCGGCTTCGGCCAGCCGCGCTACACCGCCGTCGGCCCCGATGCGCGGCTGGCCTACGTCTCCGACGGCGGCACCGGCGAGGTCGTCGTGATCGACCTCGCGCGGGCGCGGGTCCTGCGCCGCGTCGCGGTCGGCGACGGCGCGCGCCACATCACGATCGACCCGCAGGGCCGCCGGCTGTGGGTCGCGCTGGGGTCGAGCGCGTCGCAGATCGTCGTCGTCGGGCTCGACGACCCGCGCCACCCGCGCACGCTGCGGCGGATCGCACCGCCGTTCCTCGCCCACGACGTCGGCTTCACGCCAACCGGACGTTACGTCTGGGTTACCGCCGGCCGAGTCCGGCGGACGGCGATCTATGCGCGCGGCGGGGAGCGCCCGCTTCGCGTGTTCGACGGCGACGAGGCGCCCCAGCATGTGACGTTCGGGCCGACCATGGCGTACCTTGCGAGCGGCGAGGACCCCGTCGTCACCGTGCGCTCGCTGCGCGACCAGCGCATCCTCGGCCGCCAGCGCGTGCCCTACGGGTCCTACAACGTGCAGCGCGGGGGTGGCGTCGTGCTGACGCCGTCCTTGAACACGGGGGCGCTGACGGCCCTCAATGCGGGCGGTCAGTCGATCTGGCAGATCGACGTGGCACGCAACGCCCACGACGTCTGCGTGGTCTGACGGCGCTTACCTCCGACGTCATCGACTGACCGCACGGCCGCTGGGAGCCTGACGCCCATGGCTACCACGACCACCACACAGACCACCGACGCCACGCGCTTCCTGCGCACCGCGCTCAAGCTCGACGCCGTCGTCACCGGCGCCAACGGCGCCGCCTACCTCGCGCTCGCCGGCCCGCTGCACGACCTGCTCGGCACGCAGGCCTCGACGTTGCGCCTGCTCGGCGCCTTCCTGATCGCGTTCGGCGCCGCCGTCTGGACCGTCGCGCGCGCCGCGCAGCCGCACCGCGGCGCCGTCGGCGTCGTCATCGCCGCCAACGCGCTGTGGGTCCTCGACAGCCTGCTCGTCGCCGCCGCCGGCTGGCTTGACCTGACCACCGCGGGCACCGTCTGGGCCGTGATGCAGGCCGGGACGGTCGGGCTGTTCGCCGCGCTGCAGGTGCTCGGCCTGCGGCGCGCCTAGCGCAGGGTGCGGGCCGCGCTGACCGTGCGCTTGTTGCCGGAGCCGTCCTTGGCGGTCCCGCGCACGGTCACGCGGACGCTGCCGCGTCCGCGCAGCGCCGTGACGGCCGCGGAGGTGAGCTTGAGCGAGACCGTCTTCCTGCCGGCGGGGAGGCTGATGCTGCGCGTGCCGAGCGTCAGCGTGCGACCGCCGACGCGCGCGCTGGCGCGCAGCGAGACCGTCGCCGCCTCGTCCAGCATGACGCTGATCGCAAGGCGCTTAGCGCGCCGCGCGTTCGCGAGCGTCGTCGCCTTCGCGTTGAGCTTCAGCGCCGGCGCCGTCTTGTCGCCGGGCTGGGGCGGGGGCGGCGCGCCGGGTCGCGGCACCGGCGTGCCGGCGCTGGTAACCGTCAGCGTCCCGGTCATGAACGAGTGGATCGAGCAGAGGAACCCGTAGCTGCCGGTCGTGAGGTACTGCGAGCCCTCGACGAACGAGCTCTTGCCGACGCCGATGAGCTCGGACTTGAAGAGCGGGAAGCCGTCCGCCCCGACCTTCTCGGAGAGGACGTCGTGGTTGCTGAGGTCGTTGTTGACGAACGTCAGGCGCTCGCCCTGGTCGATCGTCACCGCCGTCGTCGTGTAGCGGTTCGAGGACGCGGCCTCGATCTGCTTGTCGGCCAGCGCCTCGGCCGGCACCGCCAGCAGGATCAGGCCCGCGATTGTGCCCCTCTGCCAACGACCCATGCGATCGACCGTAACACGCCTACGGGCCAAGCTCGACGACCTGCTCCCAGGTCCCGCGGTCGAAGAACGGCAGCGGTGGCGCCTGCTGACCGCCCTGTGCGGTGATGCGGTACATCGTGCGCGGCTCGCGCCACTTCGTCGCGTCGGGGCTGCCGAAGCGCTCGGCGAGCTTCGCGGCCGCCGCGACCGCGGCGGCGCGGTAGCCCGCGGGCGTCAGCGTGCGCAGGGCGTAGGCCTCCTTGTCGGTGACGTCGAAGGCGTGGCTGCTGCCGGGCCGGTCCTCGAACTCCTTGGCGCCGGCCGCGAACGGCGCGACGGCGATCGTGGCGGCCTCCGTCTTGAACGCCTCCCACGTCGCGACGCCCGGGTCGACCGTGCCGGCGGCGTCGGTCGCGACGTAGTCGCCGTCCCAGGCGAGGATCGTGCCGAGGACCTTCGCGGCGTCGCCGTCGGCGCCCTTGGCGGCGCGCTTGAGCCGCGCGCTGGCGAGCGGGCGCTGCTGGGCGGTCGACCCGGCGCGCTTGACGGCGTTGCCCGCGTCCGCGAACGTCGGCGCTCTCAGGCCGTGCAGCCCGCGCACCACGCGCATCAGCCAGCCGACGCGGTGGAACTGCCCGGTGACGCGCTCGGTCGACTCGCCGTCGCCGGTCGTCCAGCCCTGCGACGGGATGTTGTTCCAGTTCGCCAGCCAGCCCTGCTTGGGGTTGATGACGTGCGGCATCTTCGCGCGCGGGACGAGGCCGCCCCACTCGGCCTCGCCGGTGCCCGGGCAGCGGCAGCCGCTGGTCGTACTTGGACGGGCCGCAGCTGGACCAGTCCGGGGTGCCAGTAGCCGATGTTGCCCTGCGAGTCGGCGGCCATGATGTTCTCGTTCCACGTGACCGACTTCGCCGCGGCGTCGACGTCGCGGATGTTCTTGGCGCGATTGAGCAGGTCCAGGCCGATGAGGGACTCGAGCTCGCGTCCCCAGATCGCGTACCTGCGCGCGTAGGCGACGTTGCCGTCGACGTGCTGGACGGGGCCGTGGACGGTGCGGCAGACGCGCCGGTCTGCGAACCCTGGTCGGGGACCTCGCCGTCGAGCAGCGTTGTGAGCGGCGGCCTTCCAGCGGAAGATCTCATAGCGGCAGTCCAGCTTGCGCTGCTCACCCTTGTACTCGTACTGGTCGACCCCGGTGAGCTTCTCGGCGTAGAGGTCGTCCTCGTCGGAGAGCCCGCTCGTGAGGCCCCAGGCGACGTCGTCGTTGTGGCCGATGCCGATCACGGGGACGCCGGGCGCGGTGACGCCGCGGACGTCGAGGCCCGGCGCGTGGACCTCGAGCTCGACGAACAGCTCGGGCGCGGAGAAGCCGAGCTGCGGTCCGTTGAAGAGGAACGCGCGCTTGCCGCGCGGGCGCGCACGGCGTACATGTAGGAGCCGCCGATGCCCGGGTCGCGAGCGCGCGGCGGCGACCGTCGGCGCGCGGCAGCGTGCCCGCGAACGCCAGCGAGCGCTTGCGCGCCGCGCGTGCCTTCTTGGCGCGTGCGTCCTGCCCTGGGGGAAGAGGCCGTTGGCCGCGGGACCGTCGAGATCTGGCCCTTGATCGAGAGCGGCAGCAGCTCGTCGAGGACCTTCGCCGACGATGCCTGCAGCGCGCGCAGGTTGCGCAGCTCGTTGCCGTCGCCGGAGGGAACCGTGCGCGCGAGGAAGATCCCGATGCTCAGCGAGTCCTTGATCTCCCACGGCGTCAGCGCCGTGGTCGTGGCGGCGTACTCGCCGGGGAGGTCGAGCGGGTTGGCCTGCACGTGGGCGATCCAGGCGTTGATGCCGTCGCGGTAGGCCTCGATGCGGCGCTGGAAGGCGGGCGGGAGCTTGGTGAACATCTGCATCAGCTCGGGCGTCGTGTAGTAGTCGCGCCGCGCGATCAGGTCGTCTTCCAGCGAGCCCTTGCCGGTCAGCTCCGACAGGCGCCCCTGCGTGGCGTGGCGGAAGGCCTCGAGCTCGAACAGGCGGTCCTGGGCGACCGCGTACCCCGCGCCCCACCAGGCGTCGACGTCGGAGTCGCCATAGACCGCGGGCACGCCGAAGGTGTCGCGACGAATGCTCACGCCCGCGCGCGGGGACTCAGACGTCCCCGGCAGGTTCATCTGGAAGGGCTTGCGCTTGAAGTCGATGAACAGCGGCTGCTGGTCGTAGGCGTGCGGCGACCCGGTTCCGTCGAGGACACCGGTCAGCGCGACGAATCCGCTCTGCCCCGGAGGCAGGATTCCCTCGGCGTTGATGATCCGCGCGCTGGCCTGCGTGGCGACAAGCAGCGACACGCAGACGGCGATGAACCCGACCCTCACGACCCCCATTGGCGCACAGTACCGTGCCCGGCATGCGCTTCGGTCTGCTTTACGAGCACCAGCTGCCGCGCCCGTGGTCTGACGACGGCGAGCACCGACTGCTGCAGGACGCGCTCGACCAGGTCGAGCTGGCCGATCGCCTCGGCTTCGACAGCGTCTGGGAGGTCGAGCATCACTTCCTCGAGGAGTACTCGCACTCGAGCGCCTCCGACGTCTTCCTCGCGGCGGCCTCGCAGCGCACCAAGCGGATCCGCCTGGGCTTCGGGATCCTGCCGCTGCCGCCCGGCTACCAGCACCCGGCGCGCGTCGCCGAGACGGTCGCGACGCTCGACCTCGTCTCCGGCGGGCGCGTCGAGTTCGGCACGGGGGAGACCTCAGTCGGCGCCGAGCTCGGCGGCTTCGGCGTCGACCGCGAGAGCAAGCGCGCGCAGTGGGAGGAGGCGCTGGACGTCGTCACGCGGATGTTCGTCGAGGAGCCGTTCGCCGGGCGTCGAGGGCCGCTTCGTCTCGATGCCGCCGCGCAACGTCGTCCCCAAGCCGCGTGCAGAAGCCCCATCCGCCGCTGTGGGTCGCCTGCTCGCGGCGGGAGACGATCCGGCTCGCCGCCGAGAAGGGGCATCGGCGCGCTGTCGTTCTCCTTCGTCGAGCCCGAGGAGGCCAAGGCCTGGGTCGACGAGTACCACGAGATCATCGCCTCGGACGCGCTGCGTCCCGGCTGGCTTCGCGGTCAACCCGCAGTTCGCGGTCGCGCTGCCGATGATGGTGCACGCCGACGAGGCGGAGGCGATCGAGCGCGGCATCGACGGCGCGCACTTCTTCGGCTACTCGCTGGCGCACTACTACGTGTTCGGCGAGCACGCGCCCGGCGCGCACCGACATCTGGGAGGAGTTCCTGCGCGCGCCGCGAGGAGGTCGGCTTCGCGCGCGGGGTCGATCGACGCCGACAACGCGCCGCTGGGCGTCAAGATCCTGCAGCAGGGACTCGGCTCGCTGCGCGGCGCGATCGGCACGCCGGCGCAGGTGTCGCGAGCTCGTCGCGCGCTACGAGGCGGCCGGGGTCGACGAGCTGATCTTCGTGATGCAGGCGGGCAAGAACCGGCACGAGCACATCTGCGAGGCGGTCGAGCTGTTCGCCGCCGAGGTGATGCCGGAGTTCAAGGCGCGCGCGGCGGCGCGTGAGGCGGACAAGCTCGCGCGGCTGGCGGATGCGATGGACGCCGCGCTGGGGCGCCGCGCACCGGCGCGCTTCGCGCCGTCGTCCTACACCTTCGGCCCGCAGGACACCGGGCCCGCGGCGGGCGCGCATACGGATGCGCGCGGCGTCGGGCAACGGCGCGCCGGTCTCACGCAGGGCGGCGCTGCGGCGCGTGGCCGAGACGCGCGGCGAGGCCGCGTTCCGCGCGTTCGTGAGCCGCTCGGACGACCGCCGGCTCGAGCGTACCGTCGGCCGCGCCCAGGGCCTGCGCATCCTGTTCTCGGGGATGACGTCGCAGTTCGTCCCCGACCGCGCGGGCGGCTTCATGGGCGACATCGGCTACGAGCTGCGCGCAGCCGATGGCAGCGTCCGGACGTGGACGGTGTCGATCGGTCCTGACGGGGCGCGCGCCTTCGCCGGCCGCGGCGCGCCGCGGCTCACGATCAAGCTCGCGCTCGCCGACTTCGTCCGCATCGCCGCGCGCGACCTCGACACCGGCAAGGCGCTGCTCGAGGGCCGCATGGACCTCGAGGGCGACTTCTCGCTGGCCGCCAGGCTCGGCGAGATGTTCGGCCAGCCGAGCTCGTTCTGAGGCGCGGCATGTGCGAACATACGTTCGATCTTGATCGTCTGCGTGCTGCTCCCCCGTTTCGAGCTCGTCGTCGCCGCCGGCGGCCGGGAGGCGCTGGTCGAGGGCCCGGCGGCGCTCGCGCCCGAGCCGGGACGCGAGCAGCTCGTCGGTGAGGTCTCGGCGGCCGCCGAGGTCGCGGGCGTGCATCGCGGGATGCGGCTGGGGGAGGCGCTTGCGCGCTGCCCGCGGCTGGCGCTCGTGCCGCCCGACCCGGTCGGCGTGGCCGATGCCTGGGACGCGGTGCTCGTGCGGCTCGAGGGGATCGGCGCGCAGGTCGAGCCCGGCGCGCGCCCGGGCAGCGTCTGCTTTGCCGCCGACGGCCTGACGCGCCTGCATCACGGTGAGGTCGTCAGCGCGACGCGTCGTGCGCTGGGCAGCCCGGCGCGGGTCGGCGTCGGTCCCTCGCGCTTCTGCGCGCAGGTCGCCGCGGCGACGACGCGCTCGCGGCGCACCGGGTCGATCGCCGGCGCGGAGGACCTCAGCCGTCAGCCGATCGCGCTGCTGCGTAGCCGGCCCGAGGTCGCCGGGCTCGTCGAGTCCCTGGAGCAGCTCGGGGTCGGCACGCTCGGGGCGCTCGCGGCGCTGCCGGCGGCCGCGGTGGCCGACCGCTTCGGCAAGCCCGGTCTCCACGCGCGCGCGCTCGCGCGAGGCGAGGACGACGCGCTGCGCCCGCGGACGGTCTCCGAGACGCTGCGAGAGCAGCTCGAGCTCGAGGAGTCCGCGTCGGGCGCGCAGCTGCACAAGGCGCTGGAGCTGCTGATCGACCGCGTGCTCGCGCGGCGGGAGCGCCGCGGGCGCACGCTGCGCGCCGTCGTGATCAGCGCGCGACTGGTCGAGGGCGGCAGCTGGCACGAGCGCGTGGTGTTCCGCGAGGCGCTCGCCGACGCGCAGCGGATGCGCCTGGCGCTGAGCGGGCGGCTCGCGCTGCTGCCGGCACCGGCAGACGCGCTACGGCTTACGGTCGAGCGCTACGGCCCGCCGCACCGCCTGGGCGAGGCGCTGTTCGAGGACGGCGCCACCGAGCGCCGCGGGCGGCTGCGCGAGGCCGTGCGCCAGGCGCGCGCGGCGGCAGGTCCCGACGCGGCGCTGCGCGTGCTGGCGGTCGACCCGAACTCGCGCGTGCCCGAGCGCCGCGCCGTGCTGACCCCGTTCGAATGAGCCCGGGACCCCGCAGGCTCGGCATCCCGGTGCCCGTCCGCGTGCAGGCGTCCGCGCAGGACGGGCAGCCGCTGGAGATCGAGGGCGACGCGGTCGAGGCGGTGCGCGAGTCCTGGCTCGTCGAGGACCGCTGGTGGACGGACGCGCCGCTGCGCCGGCGCTACTGGGAGGTCGTGACGGCGGGCGGTCGCAACCTCGTGGTCTTCCGTGACCTCGAGTCCGGCAGCTGGTGTGCTCAGCGCTAGTTTCGGCACAGATCCGCAACAGACTGGTGTAGAGCTGTTACACGATCAGCGGGATCGTCCGCAGCATGCAACGACAGCGCGGGCAATCGTCGGTGGAGTACGTGGCGGTCGTCGCGCTCGTTGCCCTCGTGCTGGCGCTCGGCGGCGCGCTGGTTGCTGCACCCGGCGTTGCGAACGCCGTCGGGCGCGCGATGGCGCGGGCCCTGTGCGTGGTCAGCGGCGGCGGCTGTGCGACCGTCGTGGCGAAGCCGTGCGTCGTGCGCTCGTCGTCGCTGAAGGCGGGGGTGACCGCCAAGCTCGTGCTGCTGCGCGTCGGGCGCGACAGCGCGATCGTGCGCTCCGAGCGCTCGGACGGGACCATCGAGGTGACGCTGCTGGACAACCTCAGCGCCGGGCTGAAGGCCGCGCTCGGGGCGAAGGGCAGGCTGATGCTCGGCGACCGCGCCGTGGGGGCGGGCGCGATGGCCGAGGCGCAGCTCGTCGCGCTGCTTGGCGGCGGGCGGACGTGGAAGCTCCAGGGACCGCGCGCGGCCGACCGGCTCGTGCACCGGCTGGAGCGGGTGCTCGCTGGGCGCACGGCGTCGGCGCTGCCGATGGTCGGCCCGGTGCTCGACCTCGGGCAGCGCGTGCTGCGCCGGGGCGCGCACGAGGACCTTCCCGATCCCGACAGCCGGACCTACAGCGGCGGCGTCTCCGGCGAGGTCAAGGCGCTGCTTGGTCCGTTGGAGGGGGTGAAGGGCAAGCTCGGCGGGCTGGTCGGGCGTCGCCGCGGGCGCGATGGCGCGACGACGTGGTTCGTGCGGATCTCCGGAGAGGTCGGTGCGCCGATCGCCGCCGCGACCGGGCTGGATGCCGGCGCGGGCGGTGAGCTCTCGCTGGCGCTGACCCACGACCGCGCGGGGCGCGCGCAGACGCTGACCGTCGGGGCGACCGGGAGCGTCTCGCGCAGCGCGGCGCTGGCGGGGCTCGCCGAAGGCAGGGGCGCGCGCGGTGGCGGCGGGCGCGTGCAGGTCTCCGCGGCGCTCGATCTCGGCGACGGCGCCGACCGCGCCCGCGCCGAGGCGATGCTGCGAGCGCTCGCGCCGGGCCGCAACCACGAGCTGCCGCGCGCGGTCGGCGCGCTGGCCGCCGCGATCGCCGACCACGCCGCGATCGACGTCTCCACCTACGCAGAGAAGCGCCACGGTCTGGGCTTCGACGTCGAGGCCGGCGCGGGCGCCGCGGCCGGCGTCTCCGCCGAGCTCTCGCGCACCGACCAGCGGCTGACCGGCGCCTGGTCGCGCCCGCCGCGCGGTGCATGGGAGACGCGGCTGGACTGCGTCCGAGCATGATGCGAACATGTGTTCGCCCTGTACACCGAGCTCCACAGCCACTCCGCTTTCTCCTTTCTCGACGGCACGTCGCTGCCCCACGAGCTGGCGGCTGCCGCGGCGGCGCAGGGACACAACGCGCTCGCGCTGACCGATCACGACACGGTCTCCGGCGCGATGGAGTTCGCGCAGGCGGCGCGTGAGCTCGACCTGCGCGCGATCCACGGCGTCGAGATCTCCGTGCGCGACGACGACGCGGCGCCGGCGCCCGAGCCCGGGCGGCCGTGGAGTGCACCGGACGTCCGTCATCTCACGCTGCTCGTCCGCGATGCCACTGGCTGGCGCAACCTCTGCCGGCTTTTGACGCGGGCGCACGCGCACACACGCGGGCTGGAGGCAGCGGCGGTGCTGGCGGCGCCCGCCGCGGAGGAAGCCGGCCTCGCGGGCGCGGGCAGCAAGCCCTTGCAGCCGGGCAGCGCGCCGCGCCACACCGCCCCCGGCGCACCCCTGCGTCGCGTGCTGGCGCCGTCGGTGACGCTCGCCGAGGTCGCCGAGCACGCCGAGGGCCTCGTCTGCCTGACTGGCTGCGCGCGCCAGGGCTTTCGCGACGAGCCAAGCGTGCGCCGCCTGCGCGACGCGTTCGGCCCCGAGAACCTGCGCGTGGAGCTCCAGCGGCCGTTCCTCAGGCACGACCGCGCGCTGAACCGTGGCCTTGCGGCGCTCGCGCGGCGCCTGGAGCTGAAGACGGTCGCCACCGGCAACATCCACGCGCACACGCGCGCGCGGGCGCGGCTGCAGGATGCGTTCGTCGCGATCCGCGAGCACTCGACGCTCGACGCGTCCGAACCGCTGCGGCGCGGCAACCACGCCCACGTGCTGACCACTCCGCAGGCGATGGCGGCGCGCTTCTCCGACCATCCCGAGGCGGTGGCGGAGACCGTCGCGCTCGCCGAGGAGCTGTACTTCGACCTCACCTACGACCTCGGCTATCGCTACCCGGGCTCAGACGACGGGGAGGCCGACGCCGTGCTCGCGGCGGTCTGCTCTGCGCGCTTTGACGAGCGCTATCCGCTGAGCAGCAAGCATCGGGAGAAGGCCGCGGCGCGGTTGCAGGAGGAGCTGCTGCTGATCCGGCGCCTGGGGCTGTCGGGGTTCTTCAACCTGCACTACGAGATCCTCGAGCTCGCGCGCACGGTCGCCCACGAGGTCCGGGGAGCGGCGACGGCGCGCGCGCTGCTGCCGCCCGGGCGCGGGCGCGGGTCCAGCGTGTCCTCGATCGTCTGCTACCTCACCGGGCTCTCGCACATCGACCCGATCGCCAACGAGCTCTTCCTCGGGCGCTTCCTCAACGAGGAGATCACCGCGCTGCCCGACATCGACATCGACTTCCCGCGCGACGTGCGAGAGAAGCTGATCCCGCGGATCCACGAGGTCTACGGGCACGACCGCAGTGCGCTGGTGGCGGCGTTCCCGACCTACCGAGCGCGCGGGGCGATCCGGGAGATCGGCAAGGCGCTCGGCCTGCCGCCGGGGGAGATCGAGCGCGTCGCGCGTTCGTCGGAGGGCTGGAGTGCGCACAAGGTCGACGAGGACATCACCACGGCGCTGGGCCCCGAGCGGCTCGAGGACGGCGGGCGCTGGGCCTGGCTGGCGCGGCTGGGGTTGGAGGCGCAAGGGCTGCCGCGCCATCTCAGCCAGCACTCCGGCGGGATGATCGTCTCGACGCGCCCGCTTGTGGACTGCTGCCCGGTCGTGCCGGCGGCGATGGAGGGCCGCCAGATGGTGATGTGGGACAAGGACTCCTGCAGCGACGCGGGCTTCCTGAAGATCGACCTGCTGGGGCTGGGGATGCTGTCGGCGGTCGAGCGCTGCGTCGAGGCGATCGGCGCGCGCCGCGGTGAGCGCATCGACCTCTCGCGGATCCCCTTCGACGATCCCGAGACGTTCGGTGCGATCCAGAACGCCGAGACGACCGGCGTCTTTCAGATCGAGAGCCGCGCGCAGATGGCATCGCTGCTGCGCACGCGCCCGAAGAACCTCGACGACCTCACGATCCAGGTCGCGATCGTGCGTCCCGGCCCGATCCAGGGCGGCGCGGTCAACCCCTACATCGAGCGCCTGCAGCGCCTGCGCGCCGACCCGTCCTTCCAGGTGCCCTACGAGCATCCCTCGCTGCGCGAGCCGCTGGAGGACACGCTCGGCACGATCATCTTCCAGGACCAGGTGATCGAGGTCGCGATGGCCTTTGCGGGGTTCTCGCCGGGGCAGGCCGAGTCGCTGCGCCGGGCGATGAGCCGCAAGCGCTCGGCCGAGGCGATGCACGCCCATCACGACCAGTTCGTCGAGGGGGCGATGCGCAAGCACGGTGTTGACGTGGCGACCGCCGAGCGCGTCTACGCGCAGATCTCGGGCTTCAGCGGCTTCGGCTTCCCCAAGGCGCACGGGGCGGCGTTCGGCCTGCTGGCCTACCAGTCGACCTGGCTGCGCGTGCACTACGCGCCGGAGTTCCTCGCCTCGCTGCTGGACGAGCAGCCGATGGGCTTCTACCCGCCCGACGCGCTGGTCCACGAGGCTCAGCGTCGCGGGATCGACGTGCACGCTCCGGACATCAACCGCTCTGCCGTCGGCTGCACGGTCGACCCCGACGGCAGCGTGCGGGTCGGGCTCGGCTACGTCAGCGGCGTGCGCGCCGACGAGATCGAGGCGGTCGTCGCCGCGCGCGCGGCCGGCGGGCCGTTTCGCTCGGTCGAGGAGCTCGCGTCGCGCGCGGGCGCCGGGCGCGCGGCGCTGGCCAAGCTCGCCTGGTCGGGGGCCTGCGATGCGCTGGTCGCAGACGCCGTCGCCACGCCGGGGCACCGCCGCCGCGCGGCGCTCTGGCGGCTGGGGGCGGCGCTGCCCGGCATCCGGGTGCGCAGCGGCCGCGTCGACCACGGCACGCAGCTGGCGCTGGCGACCGAGCTGCCCGAGGCGCCCGCGGCGCTGCCGGCGCTGGGCAGCTGGGAGTCGATGATCGCCGACTACGGGACGACCGGGATGACCGCGGCGGCCCATCCGATCGCGCTGCTGCGCGAGTCGCTGGACGCGCAGCGCGCCGTGATCAGCGGGAAGCTGAAGACCGTCGCCCACAACAGCACGGTGCGCGTCGGCGGCCTGGTCGTCGCACGCCAGCGTCCTGGGACGGCGAAGGGCATCGTCTTCATGCTGCTCGAGGACGAGCAGGGGACGATCAACCTGATCGTCCCGCCCGACATCTACGAGCGTCACCGCCTGACCGTGCGCACCGAGCCGCTCGTGATCGCGACGGGGCGCCTCGAGCGCCACCCGATGGGTGGCGGCCAGATCAACGTGCTCGTGCGCGAGTTGCGCGCGCTCGAGGCGCCGGGGCGGCCGAGCGCGGAGATCAAAGACTTCTCGCCCCTGGATCTCCGCGAGCTCGAGCGCATCGACCTCGCCGCCGATCACCGCCAGGCTGCGTCCTCGGTCGCGCGCGTACCCCCGTACGCCACGCTCCCTGCGTCCTTGCCTGGCGGCGCCGGCGACGAGGTCGCCGCTGCGAGCGACTTCCGCGCGGTGGCGCCCGAGGTCATGAACTTCGGCCAGGGACGGCGATGACCGCGTATTGCGACTTGCAATCGCGTTGGTCGGGACCGAGGATGCGCATGACGACCACCCCGTCCGCGGAGACCCTCGACGTCGACTGCGACGTCCTGCGTCCCGGCGACGCCGAGTACGACACCGCCCGGCAGGTCTACAACACGATGCACGACGCGCGGCCGGCGATGATCGTGCGCTGCGTCTCGGAGGCCGACGTCGCGGCCGCGCTGGGGTTCGCGCGCGAGCAGGGGCTGTCGGTCTGCGTCCGCGCCGGCGGGCACTCCGTCCCGGGCTTCTCCGTGGTCGACGACGCGCTCGTCGTCGACGTGCGGCGCCTGAAGAGCCCGGCGCGCTCGCCCGCGCCTACCCGGCGGCGACGCTCGAGCGCCTGCAGGCGGCCAAGCGCACCTGGGACCCCGACAACGTCTTCTGCTTCAACCACAGCCTGTTCGAGTAGCCGGCGGCCACGCTGAAACGCCCCCGCTCCAGCCGGTAGGGTGCGCGGCGTGATTGCGTCAACCGCTCTCGTCCTCGGGTTCATCGCCGTCGGCGCGACCGTGCTGTTCTTCGCGTTCGGCGGCGGCGCGCAGGGCGCGCGCGAGCAGCTGCACGCCGGCCAGAGCCGGCGCGGCCGCCGGATCGCGCTGATCGCGACGCTCGCGGCCGTCGCCGTGTTCGGGGCCGGCATCCCGGCGCTCGTGATCGCCCACAACGAGGACTCGCAGTCCAAGAACGCGATCGGCGGGGTCACGCTCTCCGACAACCAGCAGGAAGGGCGCCAGCTGTTCGCCGAGAAGTGCGCGAACTGCCACACGCTCAAGGCCGCCAACGCCGTCGGTCGTGTCGGGCCGAACCTCGATGCGAAGCAGGGCCTCAACCGGGCACTCGTCGTCAACGCGATCGAAGAGGGTCGCGCGCAGGGCAACGGCCAGATGCCCGCGTCGCTGCTGAGCGGCGAGGACGTCGACCACGTCGCGAGCTTCGTCGCGGCCGTCGCCGGGCGCTGACGCCCTATCGTCGGGGGCATGGCACCGCCACCGATCCCGCCCCCAGGTTCGCTCGGCGCGCGCCTCGTCAACCTCGGCACGCGGATCAACATCCTCGTCTACCGGCTCAGCCGCGGACGGCTGCTCAACTCGATGAACGACGGCAATGCGCCGCTCCTGCTGCTCGACCACGTCGGCGCCAAGAGCGGGCGGTCGCGCACGACGCCGCTGATCTACGCGCAGGACGGCAGCGACCTCGCGATCGTCGGCTCGCGCGGTGGCTCCCCGGCGATGCCCGGGTGGGTCTTCAACCTCAGGGCCAATCCCGACACCACCGTGCAGGTCGGCGCGCAGCGCCGTGCTGTCGTCGCCCGCGAGGCCACGGGGGAGGAGCGCGAGCGCTGGTGGGCGCGCGCGGTCGCGATCTACCCCGACTACGACGTCTACCAGTCGCGGACCGAGCGGGAGATCCCTGTGATCATCCTGTCGCCGCGGCCTTGAGTGCCTCGAGCTCGGCCCCCAGCGCGTCGATGAGCGGCCAGACGTCGGCGATCTCGCGGTCGGCGACGACGGCGAAGTCCAGCCGGTCCTCGTAGCTGAGCACGGTGATGTTCAGGAGCATCCCGTCGGTCACCGCCGAGACGGGATAGTTCGCCAGCAGCTGCGCGCCGCCGCAGTACAGCGGCGTCGGCGACCCCGGCACGTTGGAGATCACGACGTTGAACAGTGGCGCCATCGCCGGCCGGGCGCTCATGCGCAGCGTCACGCGGGAGGCGCGCCCGACGATCGCCGGCGGGATGAACTGCGTCGCGTCCTGCAGCAGCGACGCGGGCACGGCCCTGTGGTGCTCCTTGGCCCCGCGCAGCGTCTCGTGGGCGAACGTCAGGCGCTCGAGCGGGTCGTCGAGATGCGTCGGGATGCCGACGGCCATCGTCGACACGCGGTTGCCGTAGGTGCCGAACTGCTCGGCGGTGCGCACCGACACCGGGATCATCGCGACGAGCGGCTCGTCGGGCAGCTCGGACTGCGTCTGCAGCCAGCGCCGCAGCGCGCCCGCGCAGATCGTGACGATCACGTCGTTGACGGTCGCGCCCGACGCGTTCTTGATCGCCTTGACGTCGGTCAGCGAGAGCGTGTCGAACGCCACGCGGCGGTGCGAGGAGATCGGGCCGTTGAGCACCGTCCGCGGCGCGCGCGAGCGCGGCGGCTCGAGGATGCCGCCGTCGCGACCGGGCCGCCCGATCCGCGCCAGGCGGCGCGTCGTGCGCGCGAGCGCGGACGCGCCGGGGATGTCCTGGACGCCGGGGATCGCATCGAGGTGGGCGATCGTCTGTGGCACGGCGCGTGCCGTGCGCAGTGGCTGGCGGGGCAGGCCCGCCAGCCCGCGCCCGAGCATCTGCATCTGTCCCGGCTGGGGCTCGGGGCGCGTGGCGTCGGGTGCCGGCGGCAGGTCGCGCCCGTCGGGCGAGGGGTCCAGCAGCACGCCGAGGATCTCCGCGCCCGACATCCCGTCGATCGCCGCGTGGTGCATCTTCGTGAACGTCGCCACGCGCCCGTGCTCGAGCCCGTGGATCACGTAGAGCTCCCACAGCGGGTGCGCGCGGTCCAGCGGCCGCGCGTGGATCCGCGCGACCTGGTCGGCGAGCTGGCGCGCGTCGCCTGGCGGCGGCAGGCCGAGCTCGCGCACGTGGTATTCGACGTCGAAGGCGGGGTCCTCGATCCAGTAGGGCAGGTCGAACCCCAGCGGGACCTCGACGAGCTTCCACGTGAACGGCTCCAGGAGGTGCAGCCGCTCCGTGATGATCTGGCACATCCGGTCGGCGCTGAGATCGCCGTCCGGCGTGGTCGACGGGTCGAAGATCGACAGCCCCGAGACGTGTCCGAGGTTGCGGCCGTCCTCGATCGCGAGGAACTGGACGTCGAGGCTGGTCAGCTGGCGCACCAGCCGACCATACCTGCGCTACACGGGCCGCGAGGTCGGCCCGCCGCTGCCCGACCGCTTCAGCAGGAAGTTCGCGCCGACCAGCACGATGATGACGCCGATGACGGCGCTGAGCAGGCCGCCGAGGTCGAAGGCGTCGTCGTCGCCGATGCCCAGCCCGCGGCTGAAGATCAGGTAGCCGACGAACGCGCCGGCGAGGCCGAGCACGATCGACGCCAGCCACGACTTCGGGCCTTCCAGGCCCTCCAGCGCGTCGTTGGGCATGAGCGCCCGGCCGATGAAGCCGGCGACGAGGCCGAGGATGAGTGCACCGATCATGTCGCCACCCTTACCCGGGTCAGACGCCGATCACTCGCTGCGCGAGTCGCGCCACCGGCTGCGCGGCGCGCGGGGCGATGCGGCGGACCAGCCACATCGGCACGACGTGCGAGCGCGGGACCGTGCGGATCAGCGGGCGCTTGCGGATCGCGTCGAGGACCGCGTCGGCGACATCGTCGGCCGTCGCGCCGAAGCGCTCGTAGAAGCGGACGATCTTGTCGCGCTGCGCGACCGTCGCGCCCGTCAGCTCGGCGTTGCGCGTGATCGGCGTGTTGATGATCCCCGGGCACAGCGCGGTCACAGCGACGCCCTGCTTGGCCCACTCCGCGTTCAGCGACTCCGTGAGCCCGACGATCGCGTGCTTGCTCGTCGCGTAGGGAACCATCGAGGGCACGGGCGTCAGACCCGCGGCCGAGGCCGTGTTGATGATGTGCCCGCCGCCGTCCTGGGCGAGCATCCGCGGCCCGAACGCGTGCACGCCGTGGGCGACGCCCATGATGTTGACGTCGACGATCGCGCGCCACGTCTCAACCGGCGTCTCCTCCGTCGGCCCGGCGTGCCCGATGCCCGCGTTGTTGAAGAGGACGTCGACGCGCCCGCGCGCGGCGAAGACGGCGTCGGCGAGCGCCTGCACCGCGGCGGCGTCGGTCACGTCGACGGTGTGGGCCGTGGCGCGGCCGCCGCCGGCCTTGATCTCGCCGACGACCGCCTCGGCCTGGTCGCCGTCGCGATCCACCGCGTGCACCGTCGCGCCCTCGCGCGCGAGTCGCCTTGCGGTGGCGCGGCCGATCCCCGACCCGGCACCGGTGACGACGACGATCTTTCCGTCGAGCTCTGGCATCGGCGCAGTCAAGCAGGTCGCATAGGCTGCGCAGATCACCGCCTCGATGTACAGCCCCGATTTGCTCGCCGGGCAGGTCGCGCTGGTCAGCGGCGGCGGCACCGGCCTCGGACGGGCGGCTGCGCTTGCGCTGGCGGGCTGCGGCGCGCGGGTGGTCGTCTGCGGGCGGCGCGCCGAGCCGCTGGAGGAGACTGTCGCGCTGATCGGCGATCGCTGCCAGGCGCGCGTCTGCGACATCCGCGAGGAGGAGCAGGTCGCTGCGCTCGTCGACGGCGTGCTGGCCGACCATGGGCGCATCGACGTGCTCGTCAACAACGCCGGCGGGCAGTTCCTCACGCCGGCCGAGGACATCACGCCGAAGGGCTTTCGCACCGTCATCCGCCTGAACGTCGAGGGCACCTGGCTGATGACCCACGCGGTCGCGACGAAGGCGATGATCCCGGCCGGGCGTGGACGCGTCGTCAGCGTCACGATCTCCCCGCGCAACGGGATGCCGGGGATGGCGCACTCGGCGGCGGCGCGCGCCGCCGTCGACGCGCTGATGAAGACGCTGGCGATCGAGTGGGCGCGCCACGGCGTGCGCCTGAACGCGATCGCGGCCGGCCAGTTCGGGACCGACACGCTGCTCACGAAGTACCCGCCGTCGGTCGTCGAGGCGACCGCCGGCCAGGTCCCGCTGCAGCGGATGGGCGAGCCCGAGGAGTTCGCGGCACTCGTCGTGTACCTCGCCTCGCCACTCGCCGACTTCATGACCGGTGCGGTGATCCCGCTCGACGGCGCGCGCGACAACTGGCGCGGCGCCTGGCCGCCCGCGTGGATGGCCGCCGAGGAGCGCCGGTGACGACGCGCGTCCACGTCGTCGGACACCGCAACCCTGACACCGACTCGATCGCGTCGGCGATCGGCTACGCCGAGCTCAAGCGGCTCGTCGATCCCGACACCGAGTACGTCGCCGCGCGGCTGGGGCCGGCAAACCCGCAGACGAGCTGGGCGCTCGAGCGCAGTGGCGCCCCGACGCCCGGCCTGCTGCGGCACATCTTCCTGCGCGTCTCCGACGTGATGCGCCGAGAGTTCCCGGTCGCCAACCACGAGGAGTCCGTCCGCGTCGCCGGGCGGATGATGGCCGACGCGGGCCTGGACCTGCTGCCGGTGATCGACGACGAGGGCGCCCTGGCCGGTGTGCTGACCGAGCGCGCGCTGGCGCGGCGCTACGTGCGCGAGAGCCAGGAGACCTCGCGCCTGGAGGCGCCGACGACGGTGCAGACGATCGCGCGGACGCTCGACGGGACGCTGCTGACCAAGGTCGAGCACACGGCGTTCGGCCGCGTCTGGGTGCTGGCGATGGACGTCGGCTCGCTGCTGCGCGACGTCGCCGAGGGCGATGTCGCGGTCGTCGGCGACCGCCCCGACGCTCAGCGCCGTGCGATCGAGACGGACGTCGCGGTGCTCGTGCTCAGCAATGCCGCGCGTCCCGACGACGAGCTGCTGGCGCTCGCCGAGGAGCACCAGACGTCGGTGATCACGACGCCGCTGGACAGCTATGTCGCGGGCCGCATGATCACGTTGGCCGCGCCCTGCCGGGCGCTGATCGAGACCGAGCCGCTGACCGCGCGCGTCGACGATCTCGTCTCGGACATCCTCGAAGCGGTCAAGGACGTCAGCTACCGCGCGGCGGTCGCGATCGACGGCGCGCGCCGGCCGATCGGGCTCGTCACGCGCGCCGACCTCGTCGATCCCCGCCCGCGGCGGGTGATCCTCGTCGACCATGCCGAGCAGGCGCAGAGCGTGCCCGGCGTCGAGCAGGCCGAGATTGTCGAGATCCTCGACCACCACCACATCGGCTCGATCGAGACGAAGCTGCCGGTCGTCGCGACGTTCGACCCGGTCGGCTCGACGGCGACGCTCGTGACCGAGCGCTTCCGCGCCGCGGGACACCAGCCGACGCCCGAGACGGCGATGATGCTGCTCGCGGCGGTGCTCTCGGACACGGTGATCCTCAACTCGCCGACGACGACGCAGCGCGACCGCGTCGTGATCGACGGCCTCGGCGAGCAGCTCGGCGTCGATCCGCTGGAGTTCGGGCGCGAGATGTTCGCCAGCAGCTCCGACGTCTCGGACGTCGCGCCTGCCGAGCTGGTGTCCCGGGACGCCAAGAGCTACGAGCTCGCGGGCGGGCAGTCGATCCGGATCGCGCAGATCGAGGTCGTCGGCGACACCGGCGCCCCGCGCCTTCAGGAGCTGCGCAAGGCCGTGGACGAGGCGTGCGACGGTGACGACCTGCGCCTGTTCGCGCTGATGGTCACCGACGTGCTCGCCCACGGCACGCGCCTGATCGTGGCCGGCGACGTGCCCTTCGCCGAGCGAGCGCTCGGTGAGAAGGCCGTCGACGGCGTGATCGACCTGCCCGGCGTGATGAGCCGCAAGAAGCAGGTCGCGCCGCGGTTGCTCGCGGGCTAGGCCCGCCGGTACGTGAGGTGCGTGACGCCCGGTGCGTCGACGACGCGCTCGAGTTCCACGGTGCCGGGGTCGAGGCCATCGAGCAGGCGCTCGCCGCCGCCGAGCAGAATCGGCACGACGTGAATCGTGAACCGGTCAACGAGGTCGGCCCGGAGGTACTGCTGGACGGTGTTGGCGCCGCCCGCGATCAGCACGTCCTTGCCGTCAGCGGCCTCCGTCGCCTGAGCCAGCGCGGACTCGATGCCGTCGGTGACGAAGTGGAAGGTCGTGCCACCGTCCATCGGCACCGACTCGCGGGCGTGGTGCGTCAGCACGTAGACGGGCACGTGGTAGGGCGGGTTGTCGCCCCACCAGCCCCTCCAGCTGTCGCCGTCCCAGGGCCCCGGACCGCCGCCGAACATCTTGCGTCCCATGATCACCGCGCCGCAGTTGTCGAACATCTCGTCGACGATGGGCTGGGTCGCCGGCGCGATGTCGCCGAACTGCCACGGGTGCAGCTCCTCGCCGCCGACGCCGAGGGGGTTGTCGGTGCTCTGGTCCGGTCCCGCGCTGTAGCCGTCGAGGGAGACCGCGTTCTGGAATCGCAGCATGCCCTGCACGCTAGACGACGAGCCCGTGGCGCACCGTGTTCTCCGTCACCGCGTGCGCCTCGGCGAACTGCAGCAGGTAGTCCGGGCCGCCGGCCTTCGGGCCGGTGCCCGAGAGGCGCCCGCCGCCGAACGGCTGGCGCCCGACCATCGCGCCGGTGATCTCGCGGTTGACGTAGAGGTTGCCGACCGGCGAGCGTGCGCTGACGCGCGCGATCGTCGCCGGGCTGCGGCTGAAGAGGCCGCCGGTCAGCGCGAACGGCGAGGCGTCGACCAGGTCGCAGGCGGCGTCGACGCTATCGACGACCTCGAGGCTCAGCACCGGCCCGAAGATCTCCTCCTCGCGCACGGCCGCCGGCGGCTCGACGAGCAGCGTCGGCTCGACGTAGAACCCGTCCTCGCGCGCGATCGCCGCGCCGTAGCGCACGATGCGCTCCTGGGACTCGCGGTCGATCACGGCCGGCACGTCGGTCGCGAAGTCCTCCGCCGGCCCGACCTGCAGGGTCGCGACCGCGCCGCGCAGGCGCTCGATCAACGCATCGGCGATGTCCGCGTGGACGAGCACGCGCGATGCCGCCGAGCACTTCTGGCCGGCGAATCCGAACGCGCTCGTGACGATCGCCGGGACGGCGTCGTCGAGGTCGGCGTCGGCGTCGACGATGATCGCGTTCTTGCCGCCCATCTCGGCGACGACCTTCTTGATATGGCGCTGACCGGGGAGGACCTTCGCCGCGGTCTCGAGGATGTTCAGGCCCGCTGCGCAAGAGCCGGTGAACGCGATCGCGTGCACGCCGGGGTGGGCGACGAGCGCCTTGCCGGGCTCGTCGCCGCCGGGGAGCAGCGACAGCGCCGCGTGCGGCACGCCGGCGGCATGCAGCGCGTCGACGACGGCCTTCGCGCAGGCGGGCGTCTGCTCCGCGGGCTTCAGGACGACGGCGTTGCCGGTGGCCAGCGCGGCGGAGACCATCCCCGCGGCGATCGCCAGCGGGAAGTTCCACGGGGCGATCACGGCGACGACGCCGCGACCGCTGTAGCGCAGCGCGTTGCGCTCGCCGGGCAGCTGCAGCAGATCGCGGCCGGCGCCGAGCGCCTCGGCGCCGTCGGCGTAGTACATGAAGAAGTCGATCGCCTCGCAGACGTCGGCGTCGGCCTCGGGCCATGGCTTGCCTGCCTCGCGGACCGCGAGCGCCGTGAGCTCCAGCCGGCGGTCGCGCAGCAGCGCCGCGGCGCGGCGCAGGACGGCGGCGCGCTCGGCAGCCGGGCGGGCGTTCCACTGGGCGAAGCCCTGCTCGGCGCGCGCGACGGCGGCGTCGGCGTGCGCGGCTGTCGCGGCGTGCGCCGTGGCGACGACGCGGGACGGCGCGCATGGATCGACCGACTGCAACTCCGCTGCCCTGAGGATCTCGTCGCCGATCAGGATCGGGACGTCGAGCGGCAGCCGCGCGTCGAGCTGTGCGAGCGCCGCGAGCGCCTCGCGGCGAACCGACTCGCGCCGCAGCTCGAGAAGGGGCTCGTTGGCGAACGTGGTCATGGTGCCTCCAGCAGGGTCGTCAGGTCGGCGCCCGCGGCATGCGCGGCGAGGAAGGAGTCGTTGGACGTGTTCTCGAGCAACCGGCGCACGAGGTAGGCCATGCCGGCGACGAGATCGCCGACCGGGCAGTAGGTGCGCACGCTCCGGCCGGTCGCGGTGATCGCGGCCTGCGTCTCGTCACCGAGGCCGCGCAGGACCTGGAACTCCACCGCGCGGTCGTCGAGGCCGAGCGCGTCGGCGTACGCGCCCGCATGCGCGATCGAGCGCAGGTTGTGCGACGCGATCGCGACACGCACGAGCGGCACGCTGTCGAGCAGGCGACGCGTCAGCGCCTCGAACTGGCGGTCGCAGGCGGCGCGCTCGGTGAAGACCGGCGGCTGCCAGCCGTGCTGGGCGGCCTGGACGACCTCGTGGTCCCAGTAAGCGCCCTTGACGAGGCGGATCGTCAGCGGGTGCTTGCGCGGGTGCGCCTGCGCCCAGTCCAGCAGGGCGTCGAGGTGCTCCGCGGATTCGACGAGGTAGGCCTGCAGCACGATCCCGGCCGACGGGCCCTCGGCGAACTCCGGCTCGGACAGCAGCTCGAGCGTGAGCGCGGTCACCGCCTCGCGCGTGTCGAAGGACTCCATGTCGACATGCAGGTGCGCGCCGAGGTCGCGCGCGACGCGCAGCAGATGGCGCAGCCGCTCGCGCGCGCCGTCGACGCCGCGCGCCGGAGCGTTGGGCCGCAGCTGCGGCGTGAGCGCGGAGACCTTGACGCTGAGGTTCACGTCAGCGGCGGGCCAGTCGCGCGCGGCGGCGGCGGCGCTGAGCGTGCGCAGCACGTCCTCGCAGCGCGCGGCGTAGCGGTCGGCCTCGGCCTCGGTGACCGTCGCCTCGCCGAGGAGGTCGACCGTCGTCGCGACGCCGCGGCGCCAGAGCCGCTCGAGGTCGCCAAGTGCGTCGCCGGCGTCCGCGCCGACGATGAAGCGGTGGGCCATGTGCTCGACGCCGGTTGCGGCGACGAGCGCGGACGGTCGCCGGGCATGGCTCACCAGTCTCGTGGCGCGCTGGGCGGTCGGCGAACCGGCGGCGTCGGCGAGCAGCTCCTTGAGGTGGCGCGCGACGTCCTCGTTGCTCGTGCACGCCGGGCGCACGTCGACGAAGCGAAACAGGGCGGCCCTGAGCTCCGGGTCGTTGACCAGGCGGCGCATCATTCGTCGTTCGACGATCGCCGCCGGCGATTTGCTCGGGCGCGGGAAGCTTTGCGCGAGCTTCGTGCCCACCGCTTTGACGTCCGGCGCGTTCGCCGGCGGTCGCGGTCGCTCTGGCGCGCTCGTCCTCATGGTGTGAAGTCTGCGGTGAGACACCGGCAGCATCGAGGGGGTGCCCGTCGCAGCCGCGTGGGCCCGCTGCGACATCTGTCGCATTGTGGGCGGGACGCGAGGGGGTGCTCTGCGGGGAAGTGGCCAACAGGGGTTGGCCACTTTTCTTTTAGGACACCCCCTCGAGTCGCCACATCCGCAGGCCGAGCTGGGCGAGGAGGCGGTCGTCGCCGCGCGTGAGATCCAGGCCGGAGGCGTCCTCGGCTCGCTGGATGCGGCGGTAGAGCGTGGCGCGGTGGACGTGCAGCTGTTCGGCGGCGGCGGCGACGTCGCCGCCGGCCTCGAGGACGGCCTCGACGGCCTCGACGAGCTCGTCGCCGTGGCGGTGCTCGGCGAGGGCGCGGATCTGCGGCGGTGCCGGCGGGCGGCCGGCGCGGTCCCAGAGGTCGGTGACGTGGGCCCAGGCGCCGAGGTCGGCGAAGGTGACGGCCGCTCCGAGCGTGGGGTCCGCGAGTTGCGCCAGGCGTCCGAGGCGGGCCTCGCGCAGCGCCGGGCGCGTGGCAGAGAGGTCGCCGGCCGTGGCGGCTGCGACGCGTGGCGCGCCCGCGCGGCGCAGGGCGGCCGCGAGCTCGCCGGCGTCGCCGGCGGCGACGACGACCAGGCCCGGCGGCTGCCCGATCCACGCGAGGCCGTGCGGCCAGTGCCGGCGAACGTGCTCTGCGGCCTCCTCGCCGCCTTCGGCGACCGCGACGGCGACCGCCGGGGCGTCGTCGAGTCGCGACAGCTCGAGCGTCGCGTGGCGGACGGCCGCGGCGTCGTCGTCGAAGAGCAGCGTGCGCAGGAGGTGCTGCTGGGCGTCGAGCTGGGTGCGTCGCTCCCACAGCAGCTCCTGCGCCGCGGCCGCGGTGCGCTCGAGCGCCGCGCGTTCTGCGGCGCCCAGCGCGTCGTCGCCGACGACGACCCAGACGAAGCCGAGCAGGACGTCGCCATGGTGGACCGGCGCGCAGACGCGCGCGGCCATGTCGAGGGCGGGGTTCGGGGGTACCTCGACCAGGCTGCGCGCGCGCAGGACGCCGCGCGACTCGAGCCAGGTCGCGACGGCCGGTGGCGCCGCGCGCGTGAGGATCGTGGCGCGCCGCACCTCATCGGTCGCGCCGGTGTGGGCGCTGTGTGCGAGCAGCCGCCAGCGGCGGTCCTCGACGGAGATCGGTCGCCCGATCTCGGCGGCGAGGTCGTCGACGAGCTCCTGGAGGTCAGCCACGCCGCCGCGGGGCGCAGGTGCGGTAGCGGCGCGTGCTCGTGAGGATCTTGCCGGCCTCGGTCACGACGACGATCTTCACCGTGTAGCGGCCCCTGGGCAGGCCCTTCAGGTTGACGAAGGACGTCAGGCGGCGCCGGCGCACGACCGTGACGCGCTTGCCGTTCACGCGCACGCTCGCGGTCGCGATGATCACGCCCTTCGGCACGACGAGTCGGATCCGGAAGGCGCGGCGACTGCGGCACTTCTTGGAGGACGGCAGCTTGATGACCTGGCTCGGCTTGAGCGTGGAGTCCGCGCCGGCTATCGGAATCAGCGGCGCCGCCTTGACCTGGCCGCTGCGGTCGTTCTGATCCCAGAGGACGAAGCCCTGCCCGTCGGGTGCCGCCTCGACGCGCAGGTGGAAGAGGCTCGCTTCCCGGACGATGTCCGTCGCCGCAGACCAGGCGGCGCCGCCGTTGCCCGAGGTCGACAGGCGCAGCGCGTTGGAGTCGCCGCGTGCCCAGACGGCGAACAGCCGCCCCGCGGCGCTGCCTCCGGCCTGGGCCTGCGCGAGGTCGTTGTCCCTGGCCGACTCCGGCGGGCCGACGTTGACGGGCGGGGCGAAGGCCAGGCTGCTCTCGTCGAAGCGCCGCGACTGCAGCTGCGTGTTGAAGCCCTTGCCCTGCCGGGAGTTGCTCAGCAGGACGAGACCGGAGGGGCCGCCGGCCAGGCGCGTGTGGTTGCCCTCGCCGACGACGGTCGGTCCGGCCCAGGCGGGGACGGTGTTGACGTCGCCGCCGTTGGAGCGCCAGAACGCGATCTGGGCGGCCCCGCTGCTCGGGTTGTCGGTCGCCACGAGCACCGGGGTCGTGGCAGGCCCGAAGGTCCCGATCGTCGGCGTGTAGACGTAGCTCGTGAAGTCGGTCGCAAACCGCGCCGAGGTCGTCGCCGGCGGTCCGCCGCCGAGCGGCACCTGTTGGACGTAGGTCGCGGGATTCGAGCTCGCCACGAACGCGGTCGCGGCCGGGCCGAGGACCGCGTCGTCGGTATCGGTGCCGACGCTCGCCTGCCCGGCGGTCACGGGTCCCGTGAACGGCGCGCCCGCGGTCGACGTCCAGACCTGCACATCGCCCTGGACGTAGCGCGGCAGCACGACGAAGACGGTCGTGCCGCTGAGCAGCACGTGCGGGTCGCCGCCGCGGCCCTCGGGCGGCGTCAGCGTCTGCGGCGACTGGCAGCTCGTCGGGTTTGCGCGCGGCAGGCGGCAGTAGCGAAGCGTGTCCGTGGAGACGCTCGGGCCGGGAACCGACCAGACGGCATGCCCGACGCCCGTGGCATCGACGGCGACCGTCGGGTGGTAGCCGGTTCCCAGCACCGCGGCGGTCGCTCCGTGTGCGGCCGGGGCAGGGATCAGCAGGACAGCGAGCAGACCCAACCAACGCACAGGCATGGGTCAAGCATGCCAGACATACGCCGCCGAGATCGGAAGTCCGCGGTGGCGTTCCCAGGAGGGCTTGAGCGCGATCCACTCGTCGTCGATCAGGCGCTCGCGCATCTCCGCGAGCGACCAGCCGGCGGCGAGGCCAGCCTGTACGTGGTCGGACACGAGGTGCACGTTCGTCGTGATCGCGATCTCGTTGCCGGCGCGGTCGGTGAAGTGCGTCGGCATGCCCGAGGCGATGATGAACTGGGGGTGGAAGCTGACGTTCACGAACAGCGCGCTCGGCCTGGCGAGGCGGCGGGCTTCGGCATAGAAGGGGCCGAGCGCGTCGAGGTGCTCGTCGACGAGCGAGCTGATCACCAGGTCGTAGGCGTGGTCGGGCAGGCCCGTGCGCGTGACCTCGGCCTCGGCGAGCGAGTCGTGGGCGCCGCGCGCGCGGGCGCGCTCGAGCATCTCGGGGGTCACGTCGACGCCGTCGATCACCGGGGTTGCGCGGCTGCGCAGCCAGGACGCGGTGCGACCGGTGCCACAGCCGAGGTCGGCGACGCGGGCGACTGAGCTCCAGTCCGGGACGGTGAGCGCGTCGAGCACGGCGAGGTCCATCGCGTCCTCGACGGTGTCCTCGTAGCTGTGGACCCACTCGGCGTAGCCGGTGCGCGCGTCGACGGTGCGATAGCCGCGGCGGTCGTAGTCGCTGAAGGACGGCATGCGCCCTAGGGTAAGCGGCATGAACGTCAGCGAGATGTGGCGGCAGAACCATCCGTGGGCGGCGATCTACTCGTTCGGGATCAACCGCCCTTCGGTGGCGCGTCCGACGGCGCGGCTGGCGTTCGGGACCGAAATCGACCTGCTCTACCAGGCGACCGATGCGATCGGCGAGCTGCCCGCCGGCTCGTCGGTGCTGGACGTCCCCTGCGGCAGCGGCGTCGCCCTGCGCGGACTGCAGCCCGGGCAGGGCCTGCGCTACGTCGCCGCCGACATCGCGCCGGCGATGCTCGACCGCACGCGCAAGACGGCCGAGGAGCTCGGCGTCTCCGACCAGGTCGAGACCGTCGAGGAGGACGTCGAGAACCTCTCCTTCGCCGACGGCGAGTTCGACCTCTGCGTGAGCTTCACGGGGCTGCACTGCTTCCCCAGCCCGCGCAAGGCGATCACCGAGATCGCGCGCGTCGTCAAACGCGGCGGCGCGCTGCGCGCCAGCTGGTTTCGCACCGACGGCGGCGTGCGCTATCGCCCGCAGATCGCGATGGGGCGGATGTCGGGCCTGCTCGGACCGAGCGCCACGACCGCCGAGGTGCGCACGTGGCTGGCCGAGTCGGGCTTCACGGGCGTCGAGCTCGTGGAGTCGGGCGCGCTGGCCTACGTGACGGCCACGCGCAGCTGATCGAACAACCCGTGCCAGCGTGACTCGTCGCGCTGCTCGGGGATCGACAGCTGCACGCGCGTGGCGACGTCGCCGTAGCGGCGCTTGACCTCGGCGACCGCCTCCTCCGGCGTGCCGACGACGGCGAGCGTGTGCAGCACCTCGTCGTCGATCATCGAGCCGAGCTTGTCCCACTCGCCGCGCTTGGTCGCGGCGTTGAGCTCGTCCTGCAGCTCGCCCCAGCCGTGCAGCTCGAGCACCGGGCGGTATGCGGGCGTCGACCCGTAGAAGCCGATCTGCTGCTTGATCATCGCGACGCCCTCGGCGATCTCCTCGTCGCTGTCGCGAGCGACGATGAACGCCGGGGCGCTCAGCTCGAAGCCCTCGAGCGTCTTGCCGGCTTTCGCACGGCCGCGCTCGACGGCCGGGAGCGTCACCTCGCGCACGTAGCGCTCGGTGGAGAAGCCATGGCAGAGCACGCCGTCGGCGACCTCGCCGGCGGTCTCGGTCATCAACGGCCCGACGGCGGCAAGGAAGATCTTCGGATTGCCGTGCGGGTTGGGGCCGGGATCGAAGAACGGCGCCATCAGCGTGTGCGTGTAGAAGTCGCCGCGGAAATCGAGCTTCTCGCCCGTCTCCCAGGTGTGCCAGATCGCGCGGATCGCGAGGATGAATTCGCGCATCCGCGGCGCCGGGTGGCTCCAGGGCATCGAGTAGCGCTTGGTGATGTGCGGCTTGATCTGTGAGCCGAGGCCGAGCAGGAAGCGCCCGCCCGACAGCGCCTGCACATCGTTGGCCTGCAGCGCGACGGTCATCGGGTTGCGCGCGAAGGCGACCGCGATGCCGGTCCCGACCTCGATGCGCTCCGTGCGCTCGGCGGCGATCGCGGCCGAGATGAACGGATCGACCTGGGTCTCGACGGCCCACCAGCCGTCGAAGCCGTCGCGCTCGGCGGCGACCGCCGCGCTGCCCGCCTGGTCGACCGTCGCTGCATAGCCCCCTGCGTCTACGTGCATGACGCGGGAAACTACCTCGTGGGTGATCAAGTACATCGGCTCCAAGCGCACGCTGGTCCCGCTGATCGAGCAGGTCGTGGCGCAACTGCCGGCCCGCAGCGCGTGCGATCTGTTCGCCGGAACGACGCGCGTCGGGCAGGCGCTGCGACGTCAGGGCCTGCATGTCGTCAGCAACGACACGCGCGACCTACTCCGAGGTGCTCGGTCACGCCTACATCGCCGCCACCGACGCCGACCGCGGCGCCGTGCTCGATCACGTCGCGTCGTTGAACGACGTGTCGGGGCGCCGTGGATATTTCACGGAGACGTTCTGCGAGGGCGCGCGCTACCTCCAGCCCGACAACGGCGAGCGCGTGGACGCGATCCGCGACGCGATCGAAGAGCTCGACCTCGACCCTGTCCCGCGCGGGCTGCTCCTGACGGCGCTGCTGGAGGCCGCCGACCGCGTCGACTCGACGACCGGCCTGCAGATGGCCTACCTGAAGTCATGGGCGCCGCGCTCGTCGAACCCGCTGCAGCTGCGGATGCCCGGCGCGGTCGACGGGCCCGCCGGCACCGTGGTGCGCCAGGACGCCAACGACGCTGGCGCGCACGCTCGACGTCGACCTCGTGTACATCGACCCGCCGTACAACCAGCACTCCTACTTCTCCAACTACCACGTCTGGGAGACGCTGATCCGCTGGGACCGTCCGGCGCACTACGGCATCGCCAACAAGCGCGAGGACTGCCGCACGACGAAGAGCCGACTACAACTCCAAGGTCCGCGCGGGCGCGGCGATGACGGATCTGCTCGCACGCCTGGAGCACGTCCGTGGGTCGTCGTCTCGGTCTCCGACGAGGGCTACCACGACCCCGCGCAGGTGGCGGCGCTGCTCGGCGGCGCGGGCACGTCGCGGTCGCTCGACGTCGACTACAAGCGCTACGTCGGCGCCCAGATCGGGATCCACAACCCGCGCGGCGAGCGCGTCGGGAGCGTGTCGCACCTGCGCAACACCGAGCACCTGATCGTCGCCGGCCCCGATGCCCGTGTCATCACGCAAGTGAAACGACTTCAGCTATAGGGTGGAACGCATGAGTGGACCGCTGCAGGGCGTACGCGTCGTCGAGATCGGCAGCATCGGCCCAGGCCCGTTCTGCGCGATGTTGCTGGCTGACCTCGGCGCCGATGTCGTGCGCGTCGACCGGGCCGGCGGCGGCGGCCTGGGGGCCGGCGACTGGAATCCGATGAACCGCGGGCGCAAGACCGTGGCCGCCGATCTGAAATCCGACGAGGGCCGCGAGTTCGCGCTCGGGCTGATCGACAAGGCCGACGCGCTCGTGGAGGGCTTTCGCCCAGGTGTGATGGAACGTCTGGGCCTCGGCCCCGACGTCGCGCTGGATCGCAACCCGCGGATCGTGTACGGGCGGATGACGGGCTACGGGCAGGAGGGCCCGATGTCGAAGGTCGCGGGCCACGACATCAACTACATCTCGCTGGCGGGCGCGCTGGGCGCGATGCAGCGCACCGGTGAGAAGCCGGTGCCGCCGCTGAACCTCGTCGGCGACTTCGGCGGCGGCGGCATGGTGCTCGCGCTCGGCATCGTCGCAGCGCTCTACGAGGCCAGGTCCTCGGGCAAGGGCCAGGTCGTCGACGCCGCGATGGTCGAGGGCGTCGCCGTGCTCACGACGCTCATCCACGGTCTCACGCAGGGCGGCATCTGGGACGACACCAAGCCCGGCACCAACCTGCTCGACACCGGTGCGCACTTCTACGAGGTGTATGAGACGTCCGACGGCGGGCACATGGCGGTCGGCGCGATCGAGCCGCAGTTCTACGCCGAGCTGCTGCGACTGCTCGAGCTCCCCGCCGACGAGCTGCCGCAGATGGAGAAGGACCGCTGGCCCGAGTTCAAGGAGCGCATCGCCGCGGTCTTCAAGACGAAGACGCGTGATGAGTGGGCGGCGATCTTCGAGCCCGCCGAGGCCTGCACCACCGCGATCTACGGCCTCCGCGAGGCCGCCACGCACCCGCACAACGTCGCGCGCGGCTCGTTCGTCGAGCACGGCGGTGTGCTGCAGCCCGCGCCCGCGCCGCGCTTCAGCCGCACGCCGCTTCAGATCGGGGACGGCGCCGCGGCGTTCGAGGCGTTCGGGCTGGAGGACTAGGCTCGGCCCCCGATGGGGACCGACGATCGCACGCACTGGGTTCACAGCGGCGACGCCGACGTCGCCTATCGCGTCCTGGGCGAGGGGCCGATGGACATCGTCTTCCTGTCCGGGCTCGTCAGCCACATCGAGGTGATGCTCGACGAGCCCGGGCTCGAGCGCTGGTTTCACCGGCTCGGGAGGATCGCGCGCGTCGTCCTCGTCGACCGCCGCGGCTGCGGGATGTCGGGCATGCCCACGGGCGACTGGACGCTCGACGACGAGGTTGCCGACATCGCCGCGGTGCTCGACGCGGTCGGATGCGAGCGGGCCGTGCTGCTGGCCTACGGCGGCGGCGGACAACCCGCGATGGCGTTCGCCGCGACCCGCCCCGAGCGGACGCTGGCGCTCGTGCTCTATGCGGCGATGGCGTCCAACCGCCGCGACGACGAGGTCACCTGGGCGTTCACCGACGAGGAGCGAGAGGCGCAGTTCGCAGCGTTCGTCGAGGGGTGGGGCTCCGGCGCGGTCATCGATCTCCTGGCGCCGAGCGCGGCCGACGACGGGCGCATGCGGACGTGGCTCGGGCGGCTGGAACGCCAGTCGATGAGCCCGTCCGCGCTGCACCGCGTCGGTGCGACCCACGCGAGCTTCAACGTCAAGCCGTTGCTCGACTCGATCCGTGTGCCGACGCTCGTGATGTACCGCACCGGTGACCGGATGATCGACCCGCGCCACTCGCGCTTCCTCGCCGAGAAGATCGCCGGCGCCAAGCTCGTCGAGCTTCCCGGCGACGACAGCCTGGCGATGGTCGGCGACACCGAGTCGCTCCTCGGGGAGGTCGAGGCGTTCCTCACCGGCGGGCGCCGCGGCGGCGACATCGACCGCGAGCTGCTCACCGTCCTCTTCACGGACATCGTCGACGCGACGACGACCGCGTCGCGGCTTGGTGACGCGCGCTGGCGCAGCCTGCTCGCCGAGCACGACAAGATCGTGCGCACCGAGCTCGGCAACTACGGCGGCACCGAGGTCAAGACGATCGGCGACGCGTTCCTCGCGACGTTCGCCGGACCGCCGTCGCAGGCGGTGCGCTGCGCGCGCGCGATCCTCGTGGCGGTGCAGCGGCTGGGCATCCAGCTGCGCTGCGGGCTGCACACGGGGGAGTGCGAGCACATCGGCAGCGACGTGGGCGGGATGGCGGTGCACATCGCCTCACGCGTGTCGGCGCTGGCGGGCGCCGGAGAGGTGCTGGCCTCCGGGACGACGTTCGGCACGGTCGTCGGCAGCGGGCTGGATTGGACGTACCGCGGCGAGGAGGCCCTGAAGGGCGTCCCGGGGATGTGGCCGTTGTTCGTTCTGCAGGTCTGACGCGCGTGAGGAAAATGTGAGCGCGCGAACAGAGCCGCAACCTTGTGTCGCCGTTCGGGGTTGGGAGGAACATGTCCCGAATCCCTCCCCACACCGGGCGCTGGCTCATCGTCAGCGCCGTCCTCGTCGCCGTGGTCGGAACGCCGTTTGCGTTCGCCGCAGGCGAAGGCAATCCGCTCAAGGGCGGAAACCGCAACCCGTCGTCCAACGCGAGCCTCTCCTACAGCTCCGAGACGGAGATCATCGCCAGCAACGACACCTACGGCACGCGCCAGTCCAACAAGGGCAACGGCGGCGGTGCGATCTACGGTTGTCGTAGCGCCCCGGGCGCCGAGCCCTGCGTGCGCAGCTCCAACCTCGAGAAGGGCCGCGCGTTCGAGTTCTCGACAGGCGGCGCCGAGGCCGGCCAGATCACGGCCGCCGGCGGCGACCAGGCCAAGCCGTTCACGACGAACGCCACGGGCGTCGCCACGGGCCTGAACGCCGACCGCGTCGACTCCAAGAGCGCTGACGACATCTCCAAGGACGCGGTGACCGCGGTGCAGAGCGGCCTCCTGAACGCGACCGTCGCCGCCGACGGCGCGCTCGGCGCCAAGCGTGGCGTCACCTCGTCGGCGCGCACGGGCGAGGGCGCCTACAACGTCGTCTTCGCGGGTGACGTCTCCGCGTGCACGTTCTCGGCCGTCCAGACCACGACGACGAACGCGGGCGCGATCGGCGTCCAGCTCGACGCCGACAAGAAGACCCTGCACGTCGTCACGCGTGCCGGTGGCGGAGCCGACGGCCTCGGGGCGACCGCTCCCGCGGACCGCTCGTTCCAGGTGACCGCGACCTGCCTCTGAGCTGAGATCTCGACGGCCGCGCGGCGCCACGCCGCGCGGCCGCCGACGCTCCTACTGCAGCGCCTTGACCAGGTTGACCCGGCCGAATCCGTAGAGGGCGTCGCGCCCGGGCGCGCCGAGGTCATCGACGCCGGCGTCGAGCTTCGCGCGCACCGCGGCCGCGTTCAGCGACGGGAACTTGAAGCGGATGAGCGCCGCCACGCCGGCCGCGTGCGGTGTCGCCATCGACGTGCCGGAGAAGGCGACGTAGCCGCCGCCGCGCTTGACCGAGAGGACGTTCACGCCCGCCGCGGCGACCTCGACGTCGGCGTTCGTGTTGGAGAACGACGCGCGCTGGTCGTTGGCATCGGTCGCCGCGACCGAGACGACCTCGGGGTAGCCCGCCGGGTACTGAACGGTCGAGTTGCCGTCGTTGCCGGCCGCCGCGACGATCACCGCGCCGTTGCCGCCCTGCCACGCGGTCTGGACCGCCTGCTGCAGCGTCGTCGACGCGCCGCCGCCGAGCGACATCGAGATCACCTTCGCGCCCTTGTTGGCGAGGTAGGTGATGCAGTTGGCGATGCCCGACGTCGGGCCGCTGCCCGACGCGTTGAGGCCCTTGCAGATCGCCAGCTGCGAGTTGAACGCGACGCCTGCGACGCCCTTGGCGTTGTTCGCGATCGCGGCGATCGTGCCGGCGACGTGCGAGCCGTGGTCGTTGTCGTCGGTGCACTTCGAGCCGTCGGTGATCGCCGGGTTGACGCCGATGATGCCGAGGAAGCCGAAGTTCGTCACGCCGCCGCAGACGACGCGCTTGCCGACGAGATCCTCGTGAGCGGCGTCCGACCCCGTGTCGACGATGCCCACGAGCGGCCCGCCGGTCGACGGGAAGCTGCCCAGGCCCGCGCTGTCCCAGCCCTCGGGTCCGTCGAGGTCGGCGTCGTTGGCGTTGTTGATGCCGTAGAGCTGGCCGAACTGCGGGTCGTTGGGGATCGCGGTCGCGTGCAGGATCTTGTCGACCTCGGCGTACTGCACCCGCGCGGAGCGGTTCAGGCGCGCGGCCACGGCTGCGGGATCGCCCGCGACGCTGACGACGTGGGCGCCGACGCCGCTGACCCGCCCGAGGCGGCTGACGGCGCCCGCCGCCCGCTCGAGCGTCTGCTGCAGGCCGGAGGACGTGCCAGGGGCGTACTTGACGATGACGTTGCCGCTCGTGGCCGCCTGCGCTGCTGTTCCCGGCAGCACGCAGATGACGCCGACGACGACCGCGGCCTTGACTGCTCGACGCATTGCACCAACTCCTGGAGTAGATGGACCCTCGCGGCTCTGCTTCCCACGAGGCGAACTCGTCAAACTTGACGGTGATGAGCCGCACCTATCCGCAGCGCCGGTTCGCGCTGCCCGACGACGCCACCGAGGTCGTGCTCGTGCGCCATGGGGCGTCGCAGCCGGCCGTCGAAGGCGAGGCGTTCCCGCTCGTCGACGGCCACTCCGATCCGGCGCTCGAGGACCCGCGCGGCGTCGATCAGGCGGCGCGTGCGGCGGCGCGGCTGGCAGCAGAGGAGATCCACGCGCTGTTCACGACCGGCCTGACGCGCACGACGCAGACGGCCGCGCCGCTGGCGCACGCGCTCGGCCTGGAGCCGACGGCGATCCACGCGCTGCGCGAGGTGCACCTCGGCGAATGGGAGGGCGGCGAGTTTCGCATCCGCATGCAGTCCGGCGACCCGGCAGCGCTGCGCGTGCTCACCGAGCAGCGCTGGGACGTGATTCCCGGCGCCGAGGCGGCGGCGGACTTCGCCGCGCGCGTGCGGGCCGGGGTCGAGGAGGTGGTCGCCGCGACCGGCCCGGGCCGCCGCTCCGTCGCCGTCGTCCACGGCGGCGTCATCGGCGAGATCTGCCGCGAGGCCACCGACAGCCGCCCGCTGGCGTTCGTCCACGCCGAGAACTGCTCGATCTCCAGGCTCGTGATCTTCGGCACCGGCCACTGGCTGCTGCGCAGCTTCAACGACACCACGCACCTGGGGTCAGATCTTGAAATCGAGCGTCCGTAGATGCTCGATTTCAAGATCTGACCCCCTGCTCTCAGTCGTTCTTCGTCGTCGGCGTGACGAGGTTGCCTGGGCCGGTCATCCGCCGCACGAGCCCCGGCGCGAGCACCCGCAGGCCCGCGAGGATCGCGTAGGGCCGCGGGACGTAGCGCTCGGCCTTGCCCCCCGGGCCGGCGTCGACGATCGCCTCGGCGACCTTCTCCGGCGTCGAGACCATCCAGCGCGTGGCGGCGCGGTCGCGCAGCTCCTGCTGTGGGAAACCCTCGGTCGCGACGAAGCCGGGCAACACGAGGCCGACGTGCACGCCGTTGCGCGCCTCCTCGCCGTAAAGCGAGTCGCTCCAGCCGATCAGCGCGAACTTCGAGGCCGAGTAGGCGCCCGAGTTCGCGCGCGACACGCGCCCCGCGACGCTCGAGACGTTGACGATCGCGCTCGGGGCGCTGGCGCGCAGCAGCGGCAGCAGCGCTTCGGTCAGGCGCAGGACGGCGTCGAAGTTCAGGTCCATGTGCCGCTTGACGCCGGCGTGGCCCTTATCGCCGAACGTGCCGCGCCAGGCGCCGCCGGCGTTGTTGACGAGCAGGTCGAGGCGACCGTGCTGCTCGGAGATCGTCTGGGCGACGCGCGCCGGTGCGTCCGCGTCGGTGAGGTCGGCGGCGATGTAGGACGCCGAGGGCAGCTCGGCGGCGAGGGTCTGCAGCCGGTCCTCGCGGCGCGCGACGAGGATCACGTGCGCATCGCGCTCTTGCGACAGGCGCCGCGCGGTGGCCTCCCCGATGCCGCTGGACGCACCGGTGACGAGAGCGATCATCGGCGGGATGCTCGCATGGGGCGCAAATGCGGGTAAGGAGGTGTGATGGCGATCGAGACGCATGCTCGTGCCGGCGCGCTGTTCGAGCTCGAGCGGCTGGACGTCGGCGGCGGCGAGCTCGTGCTGACCGGCCAGTGGTCGGGCGTGCGCGGGATGCGCTTCATGCGCCCGACGCTGACGATCGGGACGCGGCGGCTGCTGGCGACGCTCGAGCACAAGCCGTGGGCGCCGGAGGCCGAGGGACCATGGGTCGCGGCGTTCCCGTGGTCCGGCGGCGACGTCGACGCCGCCGACTGCTGGCTGGACGTTGCGCCGGGCGTGGTCGTTCCGCTGGCGCGCGGCGCCGAGCGCGTGTCCGCGGTCGACGAGTTCGCGGCGGAGCGGCTGCGCTTCGCGCGGCGGGAGAGCGAGGTCGAGTACCTGCGCACCGAGTTGCGGCGGCTGACGGCGGAGCGCGATCGCGCGATCGACCAGCGCGACGAGGCGATCCGCGATCGCGAGGCCGCGATGCGCACGCGTGAGCGGATGGACGGGCAGCGCGCCGACGCGCTCGGCGCCGCGGCGCAGGCCCAGGCGGCGGTCGCTGCGGCGGAGGCCGCGCGCGACGAGGCGCGCGAGCAGCGCGACGACGCCCTCGCCGGCTACCGCACCGTGGAGGAGCAGCTGCTGTCGCTGCGGGCAGAGGCGGTCGCGGCGGAGGAGCCGGCGGCGCCCGCGCGGCCGGCGCCAGACGCCGAGCGGGAGGCGCGCGTGGCCGAGGTGCGCGTACCCGAGGTGCGCGTGCCCGAGGAGCGCGTGCCCGGGAGGGGCCCGCGGAGCGTGCGCCCGCGGAGCGCCCGCTCGGCGTCCGCGCGATCCCCGCCGCGCGTGGCGCGCGCGTCGGCCGCCGGCCGGAGTACCGGCTCACGTCGTTCGACCTCTACGCGTTCCGGATCGTCGGCGCGATCGCGGCGGCGTCCTTCGTCGTCCTGATGATCGCTCTGCTGCAGGTGTTCATCTAATGTGACCCCATGGGTCACGACTGCGACTGGGTCGTCATCGGCTCGGGCTTCGGCGGCAGCGTCAGCGCCCTGCGGCTTGCCGAGAAGGGCTACGCCGTCACGGTCCTGGAATCGGGCAGCCGCTACGAGGACGACGGCTTCGCCAAGAACGCCTGGGACCTCAAGCGCTACTTCTATCTCCCGAGGTTCGGCCTGCGCGGGATCTTCCGGCTGTCGCTGTTCAAGGACGTCTCGATCATCTCGGGCGCCGGCGTCGGCGGCGGCTCGCTGGGCTACGCCAACACGCTCTACGTGCCGCCAAAGCGGTTCTTCGAGGACCCGCAGTGGAAGGATCTGACGGGCGACTGGGAGGCCGAGCTGGCGCCCCACTACGCCGAGGCCGAGCGCATGCTCGGCGTCGTCAGCGCAACGGCCGACGATCCCGCCGACCAGGTGCTGAAGGCCTTCGGCGAGCACCTCGGCGTGCAGGACACGTACGGCAAGACGCGCGTCGGGATCTTCTTCGGGGAGCCCGGCAAGACCGTGCCCGACCCGTTCTTCGGTGGCGACGGGCCTGATCGCACGGGCTGCGTCGCCTGCGGGCGCTGCATGGTCGGCTGTCCGCACGGCGCGAAGAACACGCTGCGCAAGAACTACCTCTGGTTCGCCGAGAAGCTCGGCGTGACGATCCATCCCGAGACCGAGGTCGTGGACATCAAGCCGCTCGGGGCCGCCGATGGGTCCGAGGGCTACGAGGTCACGACGCAGCGCTCGGGCGCATGGCTGCGCAAGCGCCGCAAGCGCTTCCGCGCGCGCGGCGTCGTCGTCGCCGCCGGTGCGCTGGGCACGAACAAGCTGCTGCAGCGCTGCCGGCTGATCGGCGGCCTGCCGAACGTGTCGCAGCGGCTCGGCGATCTGGTGCGCACGAACTCCGAGGCGATCCTCGCGGTCACGCTGCCCGAGGGCGCGATCGGCGACCAGACCAAGCGGATCGCGATCAGCTCCTCGATCTACCCCGATCCGGACACGCACATCGAGACGGTCAGCTACGGCAACGACGGCGACGCCGTCGGCTACCTCTACAACCACATGACCGGCGACGGGACGAAGCTGACGCGCCCGCTGAAGTTCTTCGCGGCGGCGCTGCGCCACCCGCTGCGCACGCTGCGGCTGCTCGATCGCCGCGGCTGGTCGCGCAACACGATCATCCTGCTCGTGATGCAGACGCTCGACAACGCGATCGCGCTGCGGCCGATCAAGACGCGCACCGGAGGCATTCGCTTGCAGACCGAGCAGGACCCCGAGAAGCCCAACCCGACGTTCATCCCCGTCGCCAACTACGCGGCGGAGTGGATCGCCAAGCAGTACGGCGGGATCCCGCAGAGCTCGCTGATGGAGTCGCTGGCGAACGTGCCGACGACGGCGCACATCCTCGGTGGCGCGGTGATCGCCGCCGACTCGTCGCAGGGCGTCGTCGACGCGCGCCACCGGGTATTCGGCTACGAGAACCTGCTCGTCTGCGACGGCGCGACGGTGCCGGCCAACGTCGGCGTCAACCCGTCGCTGACGATCACGGCGCTCGCCGAGCGCGCGATGACGTTCGTGCCGCCGGCGCCGGAGCGCCGGCGCGGCGCGACGACGCAGACGCGGGCGACGGCGTGATCGCGCGCGAGCGGATCGCCGAGCTCGCCGCGCGCGAGACGGCGCGGCTGGACGAGCGCACGCAGGCGTCCAAGGCGCTGTACGACCGTGCGCGCGTGTCGCTGTCTGCGGGCGTCGCGTCGAGCTACCAGGTGCGCGAGCCATGGCCGATCTACATGGACCGCGGCGACGGCCCGAAGGTCTGGGACGTCGACGGCAACGAGCTCTGGGACTTCCACAACGGCTTCGGCTCGATGGTCCAGGGCCACGCCCATCCGGCGATCGGGCGCGCGGTCTCCGAGCGCTACGGGCGGGGCACGCACTTCGCGGCGCCGACCGAAGACGCCGTCGTCGTCGGCGAGGAGCTGGCCAAGCGCTTCGGTCTGCCGAAATGGCGCTACACGAACTCCGGGTCGGAGTCGACGATGGACGCGATCCGGATCGCGCGGGCGCTGACCGGGCGCGACACGGTGCTGAAGATCTTCGGCTCCTACCACGGCCATCACGACACGGTGATGGTCTCGATCGGCGTCGCCTACGACGACATCGGCCCGCACGAGGCGCCGAACTCGCTGCCCTACGGCGGCGGGATCCCGCAGTCCACCGTCGACGAGGTCTTCTCCGTCCACTTCAACGACCCCGAGTCGATGGACGCGCGGATCGCCGCGCTCGACGCCGAGGGCCGCAAGCCCGCCTGCGTGATCATGGAGGCGGCGATGATGAACCTCGGCGTGGTGCTACCCGCCGCCGGGTACCTCGAGGCGGTTCGCGAGATCACGCAGCGCCATGGTGTCGTGCTGATCTTCGACGAGGTCAAGACGGGCCTGTGCATCGCGCCCGGCGGCGCGACCGAGAAGTGGGGTGTGACGCCCGACATGATCACGCTGGCAAAGGCGCTCGGCGGCGGGCTGCCGTCGGGCGCGATCGGGATGAGCGAGGAGGTCGCGCGCGTCGTCGAGGACGGGACCGTCTACCAGGTCGGGACGTACAACGGGAATCCCCTCGGCATGGCGGCCGCGCGCGCGAACCTGCTCGAGGTGATGACGCCCGAGGCGTACGCGCACCTCGACGGCCTGAACGACCGCATCCTCGCCGGCTGCGACGCGGTCATCGCGGAGTACGGGCTGCCGGGCTACAGCGTCGGCATCGGGTCCAAGGGCTGTGTGACGTTCTCGGCGGTGCCGATCGTCGACTACGAGACGTTCAAGGCCAACCAGGACGAGGAGCTGTGCGACCTGGCCTGGCTCTACAACATCAACCGCGGGATCTTCATGACGCCCGGCCGCGAGGAGGAGTGGACGCTGTCGGTCACCCACACCGACGAGGCCGTCGACGCCTACGTCGCGGTGTTCCGCGAGCTCGCCGCCGACCTTGCATGAACCTCGCGCGGGAGGTCTTGCTGGGCCCTGACGTCGTCGCGCGAGCGGCGGCGGCGGTCGCCGGCGAGCCGCAGCAGCGCTGGATGCTCGGGCAGCCGCGAGGCGTGCGTCGGTCCTATGTCGAGGCGGTCATGGATGGCAGAGCGGGCACGGAAGCGACCCGCCAGGCGCGCTGGATGCTGCTCGCCGCCGATGCCGTACGTGCGGGCTACGTCGAGAAGGTGCTCGGCGGCGACGCCGAGCCGCAGGTCGCGTGGATGCTCGGCCAGCCTGAGGCGGTGCGCCGCGGCTACGTCGAGCAGGTGCTCGATGCGGCGCCCGGCGCCGTGCGCCCGGACGTCGTCTGGATGCTGGGCCAGCCCGACGCCGTGCGCGCGAGCTACGTGCGCGACGTGGTGCTAGCGGCGAGCGTCGAGCCGTAGCGTCTGCGAGGTCGGCTCGCCGGCGTCGGCGGTTGCGGTGATCTGGACGGACGCCGCTATCGCCTTGCGGCCTCCGAGCGCCTTGCGCAGCTTCGTGGCGCTCTTCGCTGAGAGGGAGAGCCGGAGCACCGCCGACTGTCCTGCTGCCAGCTTGCGTTGCGGCAGCGTCAGCGCGACGACCACCGGCTTGAGCTTCTTCTTCGAGCCCTTGCGGCGCTTTGGCGTCACCCGCAGCGTGCCGCTCGCCTCGATCGTCGCGGCGGTGTCGGTGGTCGCGCGGATCGCCAGCGAGCGCTTGCTGAGCAGCGCCGTGTCGCGCAGCACCTTCACGGTGAGGATCGGCCCGTCGGGCGGCGGCAGCGTGAACGCCTTCGGCGGCGGTGGGACGGCGGGCGCGGGCAGCGCCGCGCATGGCGTCGTCGCGGGTGCGGCGAGCTGGAACTGCTGGACGCGGTTGTTGCCGTTGTCGGCGACGGTGACGATGCCGCGGCAGTCGACGCTGATGCCGGTCGGGCGGATGAACTGGCCGACGCCGGTGCCGCGCTGACCGAAGGCGGCAAGGCGCTCGCCGTCGGGACCGAACTGCTGGACGCGCGAGTTGCCGCGGTCGGCGACCCAGACGTTGCCCGCCGGATCCAGCGCGATCTGCTCGGGTGCGTCGAGCTTGCCGATCGTCCGCCCGAGGCCGCCGAACTCGGCGAGCAGGTCGCCGGAGGGGCTGTAGGCGCGGATGCGGCGGTTGGATCCCGTCGAGGCGTACGTCCGCGAGCCGTCGGGCGTGATCGCGACGCCGCGGACGTCGCCGATGCCGGTCAGCGCGCCGAGGTAGGTGCCGTCGGTGCGGAAGCGCGCGATGCGCCTGTTGGCGGTGTCGGCGACGACGATCGTGCCGCCGGGGGTGATCGCCAGCGCGCTGGGATCGCGCAGCTGGCCCGGGCCCGAGCCTTCGCTTGCGATCGTCTTGACGGGCTTCCCCGAGGCGCGGGAGAACATGATGATCCGCGAGCGCCGGCCGTCCAGGACGTAGGCGTTGCCGGCGCTGTCGAAGGCGGCGGCGACCGGATCGGGCAGGATCGTCGGGCCCGGGTTCGGCGAGCCCCAGACGGCGAGCACGGCGCCGTCGGGGCCGAGGATCTGCACGCGCCCGTTGACCGCGTCGGTGACCGCGCGGATGCCGCTGGCGTCTGCCGCGACCCCGGTGGGCTCGTCGAACTGGCCGCTCGCGCGGCCCGAGCGGCCCATCGTCCGCACGAGCGCGCCGCCGTTGTCGAAGACGTCGATGCGGTCGTTGCCGGTGTTGGCGACGTAGATCAGGCCGTTGGCGTCGACGGCGATGCCGCGCGGGTAGGCGAGCTGGCCGGGGCCCTGGCCGTAGGAGCCCCAGCGCGCCTTGTAGACGTAGTTGGGCAGCGTCGAGTAGCGGACGACGCGGTGGTTGAGGTCGTCGGCGACGAAGACGCGTCCCTGGGCGTCGGCGGCGACGTCGTAGGGGTTGGCGAGCTGGCCGGGCCCGGTGCCCTTGCTGCCGATCGTCTGCAGCTGGCGCCCGCCGGTGTCGAAGACGACGACGCGATGGTTCTGGTCGTCGGCGACGAGCACCCGCGTCTTGCGCACGGCGATGCCCATCGGGTAGGCCAGCGTCCCGGGCGGCACGATCTGCGCGCCGCGGCCGCCGTCGAGGTCGAAGCGCTGGACGCGGTCGTTGCCCGAGTCGGCGACGTAGAGCATGTTGTCGGGGCCGATCGCGAGGCCGCCGCCGGCGCCGGCGTCGTTGCCGCCGCCCGAGCCGAAGGCGAACTGGCCGACCTCCGAGCCGGTCCTGCCGAAGGTCTTGCTGAGATTGCCGGCGGCGTCGAAGCGGTCGATGCGGTTGGCGCCCGTGGCCGCGAACACGCTGCCGTCGGGGGCGACCGCGACGCCGCCGACGGAGCTCAGCTGGCCGGGCTTGGTGCCGGCGACGCCGAAGTCGCGGCGAAAGCTGCCGTCGGGGTTGAAGACCTGGATGGTGTGGGACTTCTGGTCGCCGACGTAGACCGCCCCGTCGGGCCCGATCGCGACCGTCTGGGGGAACCGCAGCACACCGCCGGAGCGCTGGCCGACCTCACCGGCGGCGCTGTACGAGCACTTCGCGGGGTCAGGCAGCTGACCGGGGCAGTCGGCGCGAGCCGTCGCAGTCAGAGCGAGGCACGCCAGCGCGGAGCAGATCGGCAACGACCAGATCCTGGTCGCGCGTGATCTGCGTGAAGTGATGCCTGAGGGGGAGATAGCCGTCTTTCCGTCGGTGGAGATCGCGGCGGTGGTCCCTGAGGATCCGGCGCTCGCCGCTGTGGCCCCTAACACCGCCAAGCTCGATGGCGATGCGCTCGACGTCGTAAAACTACTGTCGCAACTCTGCGCGCTTGACTTTGCCGCTCTCCGTCTTCGGCAGCTCCGCGGCGAAGTCGATGATGCGCGGGTACTTGTAGGGCGCGGTCTGCTCCTTGACGTGTTGCTGGAGTTCGTCGACCAGCGCCGCCGAGGGCGCGAACCCGTCGCGCAGCACGACCACGGCGCGGACGACGCTGCCGCGCTCGTCGTCGGGGGCGGCGACGACGGCGGCCTCGGCGACGGCGGCGTGGGAGACGAGTGCGGACTCGACCTCGAAGGGGCCGATCCGGTAGCCGGCGCTGATGATCACGTCGTCGGTGCGGCCCTCGAAGTAGAGGTAGCCGTCGTCGTCCAGCGTGACGCGGTCGCCGGTGTGCCAGGGAGCGGCCGGGTCGTGGTCGTCCTCGCCGAGGTAGCGCAGGAAGAACGTCGGGACGGTGGCGGCGTCGGCGACGAGCTCGCCGTCGACGACCCGCAGATCCACGCCCGGCAGCGCGCGGCCCATCGAGCCCGGGCGCGCCGGCACGCCCGGGAGATTGGCGGTCATCTGCCCCGTCTCCGTCTGCCCATAGCCGTCGCGGACGTCGAGGCCGGTGGCCTCGCGCCAGGCGCTCAGGACCTCCGGGTTCAGCGCCTCGCCCGCGGCGACGAGCCCGCGCAGGTCTGAGAACCGGCGCAGCGTCGCGCGCTTGGCGATGACGCGGTACTCCGTCGGCGCCATGCAGAGGACGTTGACGCGCTCGCGTTCAAGCAGCTCGAGGCGCTCGGCGGGATCGAAGCGCGCGTCGTGCAGCAGCGCCGCCGCCCCGCGCATCCACGGCGCGATGAACGCGTTGCGCGCGGACTTCGACCAGCCCGACGCGGCCGTGCACCAGACGAGCTCGCCCGGCGCCGGCGCGAGCCAGTGCTCGGCCTGGACGGCCTGTCCGGAGAGGTAGCGCTGGCCGTGGACGACGGCCTTGGGCTCACCGGAGGTGCCCGAGGTGAACGTGATGAGGCAGGGATCCGACGCTGCCAGGTCTGCGGGAGGCAGGGACGGCAACGAGGGCACGGCATGCGGCACCCAGACCGTGGGGCCCGACCAGCCGGCCGAGGCCACCACGCCTTCGTTGCGAACGTCGACCACGAGCGCAACGGGCTGCGCGGCGGACAGCCGCAGCCGCAGATCGTGCGCACGCAGCTGCTCGGTGCACGGTAGGACGACGTAGCCCTGCCGAAAGCACGCGACCATCGCCACGACCCACTCGAAGCGGTTGCCGACGAGCGTCATCACGACGTCCCCACGGCGGACGCCGAGCGACCCGAGCTGGGCGGCGAGCGCCGAAGCGCAGGACGCGACGTCGCCGAACGAGTGCGTGACCCGTTCCCCGGCGCGCGTGAGCTCGACCACGGCAAGCCGGTCGGCGGGAGCCGCCTCGACGATGTCGACCGCGAAGTTCACGGCCCGGAGGCTAGTGTCCGGCCGATGCGAGACGCCGTCATCTGCTCCCCGCTGCGCACGCCGGTCGGCCGCTACGGCGGCATGTTCGCCGACGTGCCGGTGACGACGCTCGCGGCGACCGTGATCACGGGTCTGCTCGAGCGCACGGGCCTGGACCCCGCGGCCGTCGACGACGTGATCTTCGGCCAGTGCTACCCCAACGGGGAGACGCCGGCGATCGGCCGCCAGGCGGCGTTGGACGCCGGCCTGCCCGTCGAGGTGCCCGGCTATCAGGTCGACCGCCGCTGCGGGTCGGGGCTGACGGCGCTCGTCACCGCGGCGATGCAGGTGCAGACGGGTGCCTCCGACGTCGTGCTCGCCGGCGGCGCGGAATCGATGAGCCGGACAAGCGAGGACCACCTCAAGACCGCCCGCGTCACGGCCGGCGGCGAGCACTACCCGGTGCCCGGCGGCATGCTCGAGACCGCCGAGAACGTCCGCGCCCGGTACGACATCCCACGCGACGAGCAGGACGCCTTCGCGCTGGAGTCCCACCGCCGCGCGGTCGCGGCGCAGCGGTCCGGGAGGTTCGCGCAGGAGATCGTCCCCGTCGGCGACATCGACACCGACGAGCACCCGCGTCCGGACACGAGCCTGCAGAAGCTCGCGGCGATGAAGCCGATCATGGACATCGACGGCGCGACGGTCACGGCAGGCAACGCGTCAGGCCAGAACGACGGTGCCTCCGTGGCGGTCGTGACAACGGCTGAGAAGGCCAAGGAGCTGGGGCTGGACCCGCTGGCCAGGCTGGTGAGCTGGGCCGCGGCGGGCGTCGAGCCCAAGCTCATGGGGATGGGCCCGGTCCCTGCCGCACAGCGAGCGCTGGACCAAGCAGGACTCTCCCTCTCGGATATGCAGGTCATCGAGCTGAACGAGGCGTTCGCGGCACAGGTGCTCGGCGTCCTGCGGGAGTGGAAGCTCGAAGACCACAGCAACCTCAACCCCAACGGCTCGGGCATCTCCCTGGGCCACCCGGTCGGCGCAACCGGCGGCCGGATCCTCGCCACGCTGCTCTACGAGCTGCGCCGCCGCGACGCCCGCTACGGCCTCGAGACGATGTGCATCGGCGGCGGCCAGGGCATGGCGGCCGTCTTCGAGTTGGTCTCGTGAAATATCCTGGCTAGAACCATGGCCGTCAGCTTCGATTCATCCGCCCGCACCGACGAGCAACAGGCGATCTGCGAGATGGTCCGCCAGTTCGCAGACGAGCAGATCATCCCCAACGCCGAGCACTTCGACGCCGCCGACGAGTACCCCGAGGCGATCGTCGAGCAGCTCAAGGAGCTCGGCCTGTTCGGGATCACGATCCCCGAGGAGTACGGCGGCCTTGGGCTTGATCTGACGACCTACGTGATGGTCGTCGAGGAGCTCTCGCGGGGCTGGATCTCGATCTCCGGTGTGATCAACACGCACTTCATCGGCAGCTACCTGCTGATGAAGTTCGGCGACGACGAGCAGAAGCAGAAGTACCTGCCGCGCATGGCCACCGGCGAGATCCGCGCCGCCTTCAGCCTCTCCGAGCCCGAGCTCGGCTCCGACGTCCAGGCGATCAAGACGAGTGCCAAGAAGGGCGACGACGGCAGGTACGAGATCAACGGGCAGAAGATGTGGGTCACCAACGGCCTGATGTCCGACCTCGTGTTCGTGCTCGTCAAGACCGACCCCGACGCCGACCCGCGCCACAAGGGCTTCACCTGCTTCATCGCCGAGAAGGAGGGAGGCGTCTCCGAGAACACCGGCGACTACGCCGGCCTTGTCGTCCCGCCGAAGCTGCGCAAGATGGGCTACAAGGGCGTCGAGTCCACCGAGCTCGTGTTCGACGGCTACAAGTGCCCCGCCGAGAACATCCTCGGCGGCGAGGAGGCCGGCCTGAACAGGGGCTTCGCGCAGATGATGGACGCGCTCGAGGTCGGGCGTGCGAACGTCGCCGCGCGCGGCGTCGGCATCGCCCAGCGCGCGCTCGAGCTCGCCCTCAGGTACTCCCAGGAGCGCAAGACCTTCGGCAAGCCGATCGCCGAGCACCAGGCGATCCAGTTCAAGCTCGCCGACATGGCGACGCAGATCGACGCGGCGCGGCTGCTGACCTACCGCGCCGCACGGATGAAGGACGCGGGCGAGCGCTCGGATCTCGAGGCTGGCATGGCCAAGCTGTTCGCCAGCGAGGCCGGGCGCTTCTGCGTCGAGGAGTCCTTCCGCATCCACGGCGGCTACGGCTACTCCAAGGAGTACGAGATCGAGCGGCTGTACCGCGACGCGCCGCTGCTGCTGATCGGCGAGGGCACATCGGAGATCCAGAAGATGGTCATCGGCAAGAAGCTGTTGCAGCGCCACAAGATCTGAGACCACTAGGGTCCTTGCAGTGGCCGGCGACGCGCGACCGATGATCGAGACGGCAGTCCAGGACTTCCTCGGGGAGGTCCCGGCGCTCAAGCCGCTGAAGCTCGTCGTTGGCATCGACCTCATCGGGCGCGGCGACGTCCAGCAGTTCAAGCTCGTCATGCCCGAGGTCGCCGTGACGAAGGACATCGCGCCCGACGCGCGCATCCGCGTCGAGATGCGCCGTGAGTTCTTCAACGCGATGGTCGAGCACCAGGCGAAGGTCGCCGACTGGCGCGAGGCCTTCACCTACGGCCAGGCGAAGGCGTCAGGCGTCGAGCAGTACCTGCGGCTGATCAAACAGGTCGTCGAGAAGCAGGAAGAGCGCAACCGCACGCGCCGCGCGCGGCAGTAGCCGTGTTGCGCGCGGTCGCCTTCGACCTCGACGACACGCTCAGCGACCATCGCGGTCTCGAGCGCGAGGTCTGGTCCGACGTCTGCGCGGTGATCGCCGCCGCGCACCCCGACGTCGACCGCGACGAGCTCGCCATCCGCCATCGCGAGAACCTCGAGCACTTCTATCCCCGGCTGCTGCGAGGAGAGCTCGACGACGATGCCTTTCACCGCGCGCGGCTGACGGACGCGCTGGTGCCCTCAGGGGTCGAGCCGTCCGACGAGCTGGTCGCCGCGTACGTCGGCTGCAAACGACGTTTCCTCGAGGAGACGTGGCCGGCGCCCGGCGCGGCCGAGGCGATCGCTGCCGCGCACGCGGCCGGCCTGGCTGTGGCGGTGCTCACCAACGGCACCCACGAAGGGCAGACCGCGAAGCTCGCGCGCCTCGGTCTCGAGGTCGACCGGCTCGTGACGTCGGAGCGCGCGGGCGCGCTCAAGCCTGATCGCGAGGCGTTCGCCGCCGTCGAGGTCGCCCTCGGCGTCGGCCCCGCGCACCTCGCGATGGTCGGCGACAACCTCGTCAACGACATCGAGGGAGCACTCCGCGCCGGCTGGTCGGCTGCAGTCCACGTCCGCGGTAACGGCGAGCCGCTGCCGCCCGGGGCGGTCGCAGCCGCTGATGCGTACGCTGCGATGCTCGCGCTGGGTGTGGCGTGATGTTGGCGATGCCGCCCGAGTGGGCGCCGCACGAGCGCACGCTGATGGCCTGGCCGTGCCGTCGCGAGCTGTGGGGCGAGCAGATCGCCGCCGCCAAGCAGGAGTACGCCGCCGTCGCCAACGCGATCGCGGCGTTCGAGCCGGTCACGATGGTCTGCGCATCGCCCGCCGACGCGGCCGAGGCGCGTGCCGCGCTGAGCGCGGCCTGCGAGATCGTCGAGCTGCCGATCGACGACTCCTGGCTGCGCGACAGCGGGCCGGTGTTCGTCACCGGCGACGGCCGCCGCGCCGGCGTCCACTTCGGGTTCAACGCGTGGGGAGAGAAGTTCACGCCCTACGACAAGGACGCAGCCGTCGGCGCGCGCCTGGTCGAGCTCCTCGGCGACGACGTGATCCGCGCGCCGCTCGTGCTCGAAGGCGGATCGATCGCCGTCGACGGCGCCGGGACGCTGTTGACGACCGAGCAGTGCCTGCTGCATCCCAACCGCAACCCGCAGCTGTCGCGCGCGGACATCGAGCACGCCCTGCTCGACGCGCTCGGTCAGCAGCGCATCGTCTGGCTCGGGCAGGGGCTCGTCGAGGATCGCGACACCGACGGCCACGTCGACCTGATCTGCGTGCCGCTGTCGCCCGGCCGCGTGCTGCTGCAGCAGGCACCGCTTGGTGACGCGAACCACGCCGCGATGGTCGAGAATGCGGAGCGATGCGTGGCGGCTGGTATCGAGGTCGTGCCGTTCGAGCCGCTCGCGCGGACGAACATCGCGACGCTGTCCTACCTGAACCTCTACCTCTGCAACGGCGCGGCGATCGTCCCGCTTGCGGAGATGGCGGAGGACATGCGGGCGCTCGCGCGGCTGCAGGAGGTCTTCCCCGAGCGCGAGCTCGTCGGCGTCCCGGCGCTGACCGTGGCCGCCGGCGGTGGCGGGCCGCACTGCATCACGCAGCAGGTGCCGCAGGCCTGACGCTGCTGCTGGTCGCCCCGAGCGCGCACGCCGAGGCGCCGCCCGGCACGACGGCCAAGGAGCACTGGTTCGCCTCCGGCGACGGGACGAAGCTGCACGCCGACGTGATCCGCAAGCAGGGCGTGCCGGCGAACGAGCGCCAGCCCGTGATCATGGCGATCGGGCCGTACTTCGCGCACATCGGCCAGTCGATCGAGGATGCCGATCCGCTGCGCAGCGGCCCCAACGTCTACTACAAGGAGCTGCTGAGCGAGGGCAAGCCGCTCGACCGCGGCTACACGCTCGTGCAGGTCGACCTGCGCGGCTTCGGCGCCAGCGAGGGCTGCAACGACTTCGGCGGCAAGGGCGAGCAGGCCGACGTCAAGGCCGCCGTCGAGTGGGCGGCGTCGCAGCCGTGGTCCAACGGCAACGTCGGCATGTTCGGCAAGAGCTATGACGGCTGGACGCTTGCGATGGGCCTGGCGACCAAGCCGAAGGGCCTTTCCGCCGTCGTGATCCAGGCGCCGATCATCTCCGGCTACCGCGCGCTGTACATGAACGGCGTGCACTACGGCCTGGGCTGGTACGCCACGCCCGCGCTGTATCAGTCCGGCGATGCGCTGCCGCCGACGGTCTTCGACTCGCCCGAGTACATCCTGCACTCCGCGCTCGGGCTCAACCCGCTCTGCTACGCGCTGAACATCGCGCTGCAGACCGGCTTGGCCGACCGCGACGACAGCGCCGGGTTCTGGGACGAGCGCGACCTGATCCCCCGCGCGTCCGGGTCCGATGTCCCGACGCTGTGGGAGCACGGGTTCCTCGACGCCAACGCCAAGCCCGACAACTTCCTCGACGTCTACAGCACGCTGCGCGGCCCGCGCCGCGTGTGGGCGGGGCAGTGGCAGCATGACCGCCCGACCGAGGAGCTGGTCGGGCGCAAGGGCTTCTACGAGGAGTCGATGCGCTGGTTTGACCGCTACGTCAAGGGGCTGCCCGAGGACCAGGCGCCCGTCGGCTCTGACCCCGGCGCCGAGATCGAGGACGGCGGCACGCAGCGCTGGCGCGCCGAGGCGCAGTGGCCGCCTGCGGACACGGTCGTCCACAAGCTCGACGTCCGCCCCGACGGGCGCTGGTCGATGTCCCCGCGCCTGCCGCACGACGTCCATCTCGCCGGCACCCCGCGGCTGACGCTCGACGTCGGCCTGAGCGGCCAGCGCGGCAACGTCTTCGCGCGCGTCTACGACATCGCCCCGGACCTGCGCGCGCAGTTGCTGACGCGCGGCGCACACGCGGTGCGGGGCAGCGGGACGATCGCCTACGACCTCTATCCGCAGGACTGGACGTTCAAGGCCGGGCACCGCATCGGCGTGGTGATGCTGCCGGCCGACGAGGAGTGGTTCATGCCGCTGCCGTCGCTCGGCACGGTGACGCGGCGAAGCGGCTCGCTGGCGCTGCCGTTCCTGCGCTACACGCGCTCGAGCTTCCTGCCGGGGCGCAAGACGAAGGTGGAGCAGAACCGCCCGCCGGGCCTCGACGTGACGACGGTCATGGCCGGGGCGGAGACCGCCTTCGACGTGCCGCCCGCGCTCGTCGACCCGCCGTCGGCGCCGCTGCCGGTCGCCGGCAGACCGCGGCTGACGGTGGCGTTCAAGCGCCTGGACCGCCGCCGCGTCCGCATCAGCGGCCGCGGCCCGGCGGGGCTGAAGCTCCGGGTGCAGGTGACGGCGGTCGGCCGCAAGCGTGCGCTGGTGGTGCGCCGCGTCACGATCGGCAGGCGCGGGACCTGGCGCTGGACGACGCGCGTCGGGCGTCGCCGGGGGCGTGTCCTGCGCGCTGTGGTGACCGCGCCCGTGGCGGGCACGACGCTGACGGTGCGGTCTCGTCGCATTCGTTGAGGAATTGTGGAACAATCTTCGTGTGCGGTCCGACGAACAGTCCCGCGCGCGCCTCGAGGTCCTCGGCGCTGCGCTCTGCTTCGGCACGACCGGCACGTCGCAGGAGCTGCTGCGTCCCGGGGACGCGAGCACGCTCGCGGTCGGCAGCGCGCGGATCATCCTCGGCGCGGCGCTGCTGGCGCTCGTCGCGCGCGGGCGCGGTGGGGCGGTCCGGCTCGGCCGCGCGGCCCTGCCGCTGCTGCTCGTCGCCGGCCTCGGCGTGGCCGTCTACCAGCTCGCGTTCTTCGCGGCGGTCGACACCACCGGCGTGGCGGTCGGCACGGTCGTCGCGATCGGCTCGGGGCCCGCGATCGCCGGGCTGCTCGGGCTCCTGCTCAACGGCGAGGCGCTCACGGCGCGATGGGCGGGCGCGACAGCGCTGGCGGGGGCGGGCGTCGTCCTGCTCGGCGCGTCGGCGGGCGGCGACTCCTCGCTGGATCTGAGCGGTGTCGGCCTCGCGGTCGTCTCGGGCGCGGGATATGCGACCTACACCGTGCTCGCCAAGCGGCTGCTGATGCGCGGGCATGCGCCCGAGCCGGTGATGGCGGCGACGTTCGGCACGGGTGCGCTGCTGCTGATCCCCGTGCTCGCCGTGGAGGGCACGTCGTGGCTCGCAGACCCCGCCGGCCTCGGCCTCGCGATCTACCTGGCGGTGATCCCCACGGCGCTCGCCTATGCGCTGTTCGCGCGTGGCCTGCGGCGCCTGAGCGCGGGGGAGACCGCGACGCTGACGCTCGCCGAGCCGCTGACGGCGCTGGCGCTCGGAGCGATCGTCCTCGGCGAGCGCCCCGGCGCGCTCGCCGTCGCCGGCGCAGGGCTGGTGCTGTGCGGGCTGCTCGTGCTGGCGGTGCCGGGCGCGGCGCGCCGGCGGGCAGCCGTGGAGGTGCCCGCATGACCGACCCGCTGCCGCTGGCGCGCGTGTCGACGGTCGACGCGCTGGCCGCCGCGCTGCGCCGGCGGATCCTCGACGGCGAGCTCGCCGCCGGGGCGCGTCTCGTCGAGCGCGAGCTCGTCGAGGCCTACGGCATCGCCCGCCACACGCTGCGTGCCGCGCTGCGCCAGCTCGCGGCCGACGGGCTCGTCGAGCTGATCCCCAACCGCGGCGCGCAGGTCGCCACGCCACGGCCCGACGCGATCGCCGAGCTGTTCGAGTTGCGCACAGCGCTCGAGCTCGAGGCGGCGCGCCTGGCGCTGGCGCGCAACCCTGTCGGGCTGCAGGCTGCGCTGGATGCGAGCGCCGCCGAGCTGCGCGAGATCTGCGAGCGCCGCGATCCCGCCTGGAGCGACGTCGTCGACGGCCACGCCGCCGTCCACCGCGCGATCGTCGAGTGCGCCGGGGCGCCGCGGATCGCTGCGGCGCACGCGGCGCTGGACGCCGAGATGCGCCTGTTCCTGATCGCGCTGCGCCCGGTCTGGACGCTTGACCGCATGGCCGATCACCACGACGCGCTCGCACGGGACCTGCCGCGCGCCGGCCCGGACGCGCTGCGCGAGCACCTCGCCGACGGCACCGCGGCGGTGTTGCAGCGCGACGCGCGCGGCTGACGCCGGCGCGAACGTTCATTCCACCTGCGATATCGCAGGCGAGATGAACGTTCGCCGCTCGGCGGACCCTCAGATGCGGGGTCGCCGCCGTCAGATTCGCCCCAGGCGGGGTCTACGCCCACGCGCCCCGGTCGAGCACGGTGTGGCGCATGTTCAGACAATCGCTCTCCATCGGCGTCGCCGCGCTCGCGTTGAGCGCCGTCGCACTCTCACCGGCGTCGGCTCAGGCCCAGACCAGGGCACAGCTCAAGTCGCAGGCGTACAGGGTGATGACGTACGACTACCACCGGTTCCACAACGTCAAGATCCGCCAGCATCCGCGTCCGTTCGTCTGGAAGGACAACGGCTGCACCACCCGCAACGTCGGTTTCGGCGCCGGCCTTCCGGTCGGTGTGATCCACCGGCACTACATGGTCCTCTTCGACTGGCCCTGCGAGCAGCACGACTTCGGCTACCGCAACTACGGCGCCGGCCTGAAGCTGGATCGCAGCGAGAAGGCGCGCGGCTGGATCGACTGGCGGCTGTATGTCGAGACGCAGCGCGCCTGCGCCAACAGGTACCGCGGCAAGCCCGCGCGGATGCGCGCATGCAAGGCGTACTCGCGCCTCGTCTACAACGGGGTCCGCAAGGGCGGGCGCAGCGCCTTCTACGGCTGACGGCTGACGGTGTGCGCTCAGTCCCCAAGCTCCACGAGCTCGACGTTCGTGCGATCGCTGTGCAGCGGCGCGTAGTGCTCGGCGAAGAGCTTGGCGACGAGCTCGCCGCGGCTGGACACACCGACCTTGTCGAAGATCGCCTTGATGTACCCGCGGACGGTGTGCGTCGAGAGGTACAGGCGGTCGGTGATGTCGGCGGTGCTGACGCCGCGGGCGATGAGCTGCGTGATCTCCTGCTCGCGCGCGGAGAGCTCGTACGCCTCGACGACGATCGGGGCGATCTCGGCGGCCTGCGCGGCCTCGAGCACCAGCGCAGTGTTGCCGATCTCGCCGTCGGCCTCGCGCAGGCACGAGGCGTGGCAGACCAGCCAGCGCCCCGAGGCACTCGAGCGCACGCGCGCACGCGCCGAGCGATGGTCGCGGTGCGCGGCGATCGCGCGCGCCCGCATCAGCGTGCTCGCGACGACGATCGGCAGCGCGACGTTGAAGCCGCGGAAGCTGCGGGCGCCCGCGCAATCACTGGAGATCTCATCAAGCCAGGCGAGCGCATCGTCGTTGATCGAGATCAGCTCGTTGTCGGCGCCGAACAGCAGCAGGCCGGGACCGTGCCAGGCTCCGGGCGCCGACGCCGGGCGAGTGCGATCGCGGACGGCCTCGCCAAGGGCGCCGGAGAGCGCGGCGAGCTGCGCGCAGTCGGTGGCATCGAACGCGCCGCGGCCCTCGACGCGGTACAGGTTGACGGCCGCCCACGGGCTCGGTCCCGCGCGCAGGACGCAGCGCAGCTCGTCGCGCAGGCCGTGGGGCCGCAGGAAATGGCGGTAGCGAGCGCTGCGGGCAGGGCGATCGGCCGTGGCCATGCGCAGGCCGCCGGCCGGCACGCTCGCCTGGGCGAGGTCGCGGTAGAGGTTGACGTCCTCGACGAGGTATTCGTGCTCCCACAGGCTCAGGCAGCCCTCCTGGCCGATGTTGTCCATGTTCTCGACCCGCGTGGGAGCCGTCGGCAGGCCAGTCGCCGGGTCGGTCGCGAGCCAGACCGAGGCGTCGAAGTCGATCAGCCCGCGCAGCCGCCGTGACGCGGCGGCGAAGACGTCGGCGACGCTTTCTGCGGTGCCGACGTGGTCGACCAGCTCAGCCGCACGCCTCTGCGGTGCCGTGTGCGATGGCACACCGACAGGGTGCCATCGCCCGGCAGCGCCGCAACCCCTCAGGTGAGGGGACTGACCGGAACGCCGGCGGGCGCGGTCTACGCTTCGCTGATGGCTGACGACGGCGAGGTGCCTGGATTTCCTGAGCGCCAGCGCAGCCTCGGGCATCGCGTCCTGGTCTACATCGGCGAACGTTCGTATGACCCCCAAACAGCGGGGTGCGATGAACGTTCGGCGCCGAGTGCTCTTCCGCGCGCGGCGTGTGGTCCCGCGTGGCATGTGCGACGCGGAGCGGAGGGGCCGGGCCCACACGACGACGGCCGCACCTAGACTCGCCCGCATGGAGGTTCTGACCGCGTACGCGCCCCCGCCGTCGCTCGCGCGCGTCGAGGCGCCGACGCGCCCGCCGCTGCGGATCGCCGCCGTCCAGCACGCCTGGCACCCCGACCCCGACGAGCACCGCGACGCGCTCGCGGAGGGCATCCGCCTGGCCGCCGCCGAGGGCCCGAAGCTGATCTGCCTGCAGGAGCTGACGCTGTCGCCCTACTTCGCGATCACGCCTGACGGCCCGGCTGCGCTCGGCATCGAGCCCGAGCCGCTGCCCGGCGGCCCGACGCACGCGTTCGCGGCGGAGATGGCCCAGGAGACGGGGGTTCACATCCACGCGTCGCTGTTCGAGCGCGCCGATGCCGGCGACGGCCTGGGCTACAACACGGCGATCGTCGTCGCGCCCGACGCAAGCCTCGCTGCGCGCACCCGCAAGCTGCACATCCCGGTGACCGCGGGCTACTACGAGGACAAGTACTTCCGCCCGGGGCCGCCGGGCGACGACGCCTACCCGGTCGTCGCGCTCGCCGACGCGCAGTTCGGATTCCCGACGTGCTGGGACCAGTGGTTCCCCGAGCTTGCGCGGGCGTACTCGCTCGCCGGCGCCGAGGTGATCGTCTACCCGACGGCGATCGGGTCCGAGCCCGACCACCCCGAGTTCGACACGCAGCCGCTGTGGCAGCAGGTGATCGTCGGCAACGGCATCGCCAACGGGACGTTCATGATCGCCGTCAACCGCGTCGGGACCGAGCCGCCGCTGACGTTCTACGGTTCGAGCTTCATCTCCGACCCGTACGGGCGCATCCTCGTGCAGGCGCCGCGCGACGAGCCCGCGGTGATCGTCGCCGACCTCGACCTCGACGCGCGCAAGGACTGGCTGACGCTGTTCCCGTTCCTCACGACGCGCCGGCCCGACACCTACGCGCCGCTGACGTAGGCTGCGCGCATGCCGCTGCCCGTTCCCACGCCCGACACGACCGCGCTGATCACGGGCGCCTCCTCGGGCATCGGCGTCGACCTCGCGCGCCAGCTCGCCGCACGCGGTCACGGCGTGACGCTCGTCGCCCGTCGCGAGGACCGCCTCAAGGACCTCGCCGCCAAGCTGCGCGTGGAGTACGGCATCCGCGCCGAGGCGCTCGGCTGCGACCTGCTCGACCCCGCCGCGCGCGACGCCCTGCCGGCGCGCGTCGAGGAGCTCGGCCTGACGGTCAGCGTGCTGGTCAACAACGCCGGCTTCGGCACGGCGGGCGCGTTCATCAGGCTCGACCCGCAGCGCGAGACCGAGATGGTGCGCCTGAACTGCGAGGCCGTCGTCGCGCTGACCGCGGCGTACGCGCCGCAGATGGCTGCCCGCGACCGCGGCGCGATCCTCGTCGTCGCCTCCTCCGCGGGCGTCCAGCCGATTCCCCGGCAGGCGACGTACGCCGCGTCCAAGGCGTTCGCGCTGTCCTTCGCCGAGGCGCTGCACGTCGAGCTGCGGCCCAAGGGCGTCAGCGTCACCGCGCTGTGCCCCGGACCGGTCAAGACGGAATTCGCGACGGTCGCCGACATGGAGGCCGCGTTTGCGAACGCGCCGGGTTTCAGCGTCGTCTCGGCGGAGGAGTGTGCCCGCCAGGCGATCGACGGGCTCGACAACAACAAGCGCGTCGTCACGCCCGGCCTCGCGATCCGCGCCGTGGGCATCGCCGGGCGCTACACGCCGCACAGCGTGCTGCTGCCGCTGATGAAGCGGATGTACCGGGTCTAGTAGCCGATCTCGACGAGCCGGCCGTCCGCGGCGGCGAACAGCCGGTCGGCAACCAGCAGCGGCGGCTGGCCGGCGAAGGGCAGCGATCGCGTCAGGCCGGTCCGCACTGACCGGACGTACAACGTCGTGCGTTGGCGGCGTGTGCGCGTCCAGGCGATGACGCGCGCGCCGATCACCGGCTGCGAGCAGTACGAGGGCTGGGTGCAGCGCTGGATGACACGCTGCGGGTGGCCACAGCGCTGCAGCACAACCCTCCCGTTCGGGCCGTCGCGCGTGTTCGTGTAGGTGGTGGCGGCGGCGACGCGGCCGGAGATCGCGAGCGGCCCGGGCCCGAGCTGCACCGGATAGTCGAGGACCGCCACCAGCGGACGCGACATCCCGCGGCAGAGCCGGCGTCTCAACGCCGGCGAATCGGGGTCGTAGACCACACCGCGATCGCGGCGGCTGGGTCGCACCTGCTCACCGGTGGCGCGGTTGACGAACGACTCGAAGCTGTAGTTGCGGCCGCTGTGGCGCACGCCCAGCCAGGCCCGACCGAGGCTCGCGTAGCGGGCGGTCTCGGCTCCGAGCCCCGCCGGCGCGGTGAGCACCGTCTCGTTGCCGCCGCGATCGATGATCGCCGCCTCGCCGGTCGGCGACACGCACGTCCAGAGCACCTCGTCGTCGGGGGAGAGGCTCGCGAAGTAGCAGTAGTCGCGGGTCTGCCGCGCCAGGCGCGCGCCCGTGCGCAGGTCGTAGAACTCTGCCGAGCCCCGCGGCACGCCGAAGCCCGGGACGTACGTGCTCCAGCCGATCCAGCGCGAGCCGTCGCTGCGCAGGTCATAGCCGGCCGGCCCGCGGTCGATCAGCTTCAGCGGCGGCGCGGCTGCGGCCGGCGCAGCGAGCAGCAGCACGGCGGCGAGGATCAGCAGCGCCCGGAGCACGCCACATGAACGCGCGCGGCGCCGCCGAGTTGCGCGGAACTAGAGAACGGCGCCGTCGTCGTACAGCTTGAGCACGCGGACCTTGCCGGGCGCGGGCTCGTAGCAGAGCTTGCAGAGCACGCATTCGTCGATGTTCTCCTCGACGATCTGCACGCCGGCGTCGCTGCCGCTTGTAGATGTTGACGGGGCAGACCTCGGTCGAGCTTGGCAGCGATCGTCGGGTCGGCGGCGATGTCGATCGTCGACCTCGACGCCGATGAAGATGGCGTCCTTGCGCATCAGGCTGCGCTCCTCTCGGCGATCTTGCGCCTTGACCAGGTCCGGGATCTCGTCGATCCGCTCGACGACGGGGATGCCGGCCTCCTCGAGGCGCGCGATCTTCTCGGTCGCCGAGTCCTCCTTGCCCTCGACGATCGTGCCGGCGTGCCCGAAGGACATGCCCTGCATCTCGTCGTCGTCCATGAACTTGCCGGCCATGAAGGCGATGATCGGCAGGCGCGAGTTGTTGTCCTTGACCCACGCCGAGAGCTGGGCCTCCATGCGCCCGCCGGGCTCGGTGTAGATGACGATCGCCTGCGTCTGCTCGTCGGCCTCGAAGTAGGGCATCAGCTCGGCGTAGGTGGAGCCGATGATCGCGTCGCCGCCGATCGAGACCGCCGTCGAGACGCCGAGGCCGGCGGCCGTCAGCGTCGAGGAGATCTCCGTCGTCATGCCGCCCGACCGCGACATCACGCCGACGTTGCCGGGCTGGTAGGCCTGCGCCGCGTTCTTCGCCGGGCCGCCGATGCCACCCATCTTCGCGACGCCGGGGACGATCAGGCCGAGGCAGTTGGGGCCGATGATGCGCGCGCCCTTCTGGTCGGCGAGCTCGACCATCGCCGCGACGTCACGGCGCGGGATGCGCTCGGTGACGATGACGACCGTCTTGATGCCCGCGTGCAGCGCCTCGAAGACGGCGTCGCGGGTGCCCGCGGGCGGGACGGTCACGACCGAGCCGTCGGGGATCGCGCCACCGTTGTGCTCGACGACCTGCTCGACGGTGTCGAAGACCGGCACGCCGTGCACCTCGCGGCCCTTGCGCCCAGGGGTGACGCCGCCGACGATCTTCGAGCCGTAGTCCAGGCACTCGCGCGTGAGGTTGATCGCCTCGCGCCCGGTGATGCCCTGGATGATGAACGTCGTGTTCTCGTTGATGAGGATGCTCATGCCGCAGCCTCCCCCTGGATCTTCGCCACGGCGCGACCGGCCGCATCCCACAGCGAGACGGTGCGGTCGCAGTACTCGATGCCGTACTTGTCGAGGATCTTGAAGCCCTCGTCCTCCCAGGCGCCCGGGATGCGGAAGATCGCGATCGTCTCGGCCGGGTCCTTGCCGAGCTCCAGGCAGGCCTTGATGACGCCGCGCGCGACGATGTCGACGCGTGTGTTGGAGACGATCGACATCATCACCGCGATCTTCTCGACGCCGTCCTTCTGCAGCACGGCCTTGGCCAGGCCACAGGCCTTGGCGACCGACGGGTTGCCGCCGATCTCGGAGTAGTTGGCCGGCTTTCCGCCCTGCTGGCGGACCGCGTCGGTCAGCGTCAGCGACCCGCCGCCGGCGCCGATGATCAGGCCGATGTTGCCGTCGAAGCCGTTGTCCTTGCCCTGGATGACGCCGCGGTGGTCGGCGGCGTCGACGGCGTGGACGGCCTCCTCGAAGGCAGACGGCGTATAGGTCTCGCGCGTGCCCTCCTCGGGACCGATGCCGAGTGCCTTGATCAGCGCCTTCTGGCGGACCATGCCCTCGTCCTCCATCTCCATGTGCGCGTCCAGCGCGACGAACGAGCCGTCCTCGAGCTCGGCCAGCGGGTTGATCTCCGCCAGCAGCATGTCGTTGTCGAGGAACAACTGGGCGAGGCGCGAGAGGATCGGCGTCGCGCGCTGCAGGGCGCGGCCGGTGACGCCCGCGGCGGCGATGACCTGCTTGGCCTGGAAGTCGCTGAAGGGCTCCAGCGCGCTGAAGTGCCCGCGGCCGACGTGGTCGGGGTGCTCCTCGGCGACCTGCTCGATGTCGATGCCGCCCATGTCGCTGAACAGCATCAGCGGCTTCTTCGCAGCGCCGTCCCAGACCACGCCCGCGTAGTACTCCTGCTTGACCCGTGCCTTGGGGTCGACGAGCACGCCGCGCGGCTGGTGCCCGTTGATCTCGAGCTTCAGGATGTCGGCGGCGTGCGCCTGCGCCTCCTCGGGCGTGTCGGCGAACTTCACGCCGCCGGCCTTCATCCGCCCGCCGGTCAGGACCTGGGACTTGATGACCGTCGACCCGCCGATGCGCGTGGCGATCTCCTTGGCCTCCGCGGCGTCCTTGGTGAAGCCGTAGTCGGTGACCGGGATCCCCGCGCGCTTGACGATCTCTCGTGCCTCGTATTCGAAGAAGCGCATGGCGGGCGGGAACCCTAGTGAACCGCCCGCCACGCGCGCTTGGCGGCTATGTCACCTGCAACAGGCAGATCCCGGCGGTGCCCGGGTCGGCGCGGAAGCGCGCGGCCTGGCCGGCCAGGAACGTGCGCTGGCGTGCTGACGGCGCCGGCGCGGAGACCTCACGCCCGCGCTTGCGTGCGGCGCGCGCGCCGCCCGTGAGCTTCAGCACGTCGACACCGCGTGTGCGGTCGGCCGTGTAGACGTAGCCCTTGTGCATGTAGGACGCCCAGACGATGCCGTCGTCGGGACGCCAGTAGGCGAACTGCGTCGGGTTGGCCGGATCGGAGACGTCCAGGAACCGCGTGCCTTCGCCGTACCAGGCATACGTCACCGTGCTGCCGTCGACGTCGAAGTAGTGCGCCGAGCAGAAGTTGGCGAGCGGGTTGTAGGGCCCGCCGACCGGGCGCGAGCCCTCCTTGCCTGCCGGGCTCCACTTGCCGACGACGTTGAGGCGGAACGGCGCCGCGGGCGTCGACTTCCAGGCCTGCCCGTCGTAGCTGCCCGCCAGCGAGGCGATCGTGAACTGACCCTTGTTGGCGCAGGCCTCCGCTGCCGGGCCGAAGTCCTCCTCGGTCGCGAGCAGCAGCTCGCCGCGGCGGTAGCGCGCGTCGCCGAGCGGCGCGTCGCGCCCGACCGGGCGCCAGGCGTTGTGCTCGAAGCCGCCGGTCTCGTCGCCTGTCACCGACGCCGGAAGCCCGCCGCCGCCGTAGGCGATCGGGTCCAGCGGGGTGGCTTTGCGCCACGCGCCCGTGAGCGGATCGCGGTGCTTGCCGTCGGTCCAGTAGCCGCGTGTGCCGCCGTCGCCGGAGACCCAGGCGATGCCGGCGTCGTCCACCTGCACGTCGTGCGAGTAGGCGGTGACGCCGTCGCGGCGGAAGAGATCCACCGGCTTCTGCGGGAACGCGCGCGGCTTGCGGGGGTTGGACAGGTCGGTGACGATGATCGGCCGTCCGAACGTCCAGCCGAGCGTGTCGCGCTGCGTCGTCGTCGATGCAGGCCCGCCGGACCACAGCGCCCTGCAGTCGTTCACGCAGGTCGTCGTGTGGCCCGTCGGCAGCTGCTGGAAGCTCAGCAGCTTCAGGTCACGCGGGTCGCGGGCATCGACGACGTAGACGCCGGCGATGTTGGTCGCGCCGTTGGGATCGGGCTCGCCGGGCTCACGCGACGTCGAGCCGGCGTACGCGCGCGGGTCGCGCGACAGCAGCACGAGCTTGCGCTTCTGGTCGACGTCCATGTCCTCGTTCTGCCAGAACGTCGACTTCGGCGCGTCCGCCGGGGTGAAGTCGACGGGCGGGTCGCCCTGCAGGCGCAGCGCCTCGGCGCCGAGCTCGTCGAGCAGCTGCGGGTTGGCCGGGTCGGCCAGCGAGTAGGACTTCAGGCCGAAGCGGCCGGTCACGAGCATCACGTCGAGCGAGCGGTGCTTGCGCTCGCGGTACTCGAGGAAGTTGATCGCCGTGGCGTTGGCCGCCTCCGGCAGGTTCTTCTTCAGGTCGACGTTCTTCGATGCGCCCGATGCAGGGGCGGCGAACGCGAACGACGACGCAGCGAGCGCACACAGCGCAAGCGCACTACCTCTCCTCATGGTGCCCTCCGGGGTGGGTGGGACGAACCCTCACGGCCTACCCGTGGCTCGCCTTGGACGAACGCACCCTGAGATGCTGCCGCGATGGCCGGCCTGCGCCGCGACGATGCACTGCCGCTGATCGCCGCGCTGCCGGCGCTGGCGCTGTTCGCGTGGTGGGCCGCGGACGACGGCGGCTACTTCGCGGTGAAGTGGATGCCCGGGGCGCTGGCGCTGCTGTGGCTGCTCGTCGCGCTGACCGCCGCTCCAGGTGGTCTGCAGCGCCCGTCGCGCGGCCTGGCTGTCGCGCTCGCGGCGCTCGCGGCGCTACACCGCATGGTCGTTCGCGTCGATCATCTGGGCGCGTGCGCCGGGGGTCGCCTTCGAGGGCAGCGCTCGCACGCTGCTGTATCTCGTGTGCTTCGCGGCGTTCGCGCTGCTGCCGTGGACCCCGCGGGCCGCCCGCGCCGCGCTGGTGCTGTTCATCGCCGCCGTGTCCGTCGTCGGTGTCGTCACGCTCGTCCGCGCGACATCGGCGCAGCACGCGGCCGACCTCTTTGTCGACGGCCGGCTGACCGCGCCGTTCGGCTACCAGAACGCCAGCGCGGCGCTGTGGACGATGGCGGCGCTGCCTGCGCTCGCGATGGCGGCCTCGCGGTCGCTGCCGCTGCCGGCCCGGGCGCTGCTGCTCGCGGCCTCGGGCTTCCTGCTCGGCATGGCGGTCCTCGCCCAGAGCCGCGGCTGGCTGTTCACGCTGCCGCTCGTCGCGCTCGTCGCCCTGGCCGTGCTGCGCGGCACCGACCGCGCGCGCCTCATCGCCTACGCGATCCCCGTCGGCGGCGTTCTGGCGCTTGCGCTGCCGCGCCTGCTCGAGCCCTACGACGCCGCGGGCGGCCGCCCCGAGGACGTCGCGCGCGGCGTGCACGACGCGATGGGCCCGGCGGCGGCGTCGCTGGCGCTGGTCGCGGGCGGTCTGCTCGTGCTCGGCGCGCTGCTGGTGTGGGGGGAGGGGCACCTCGTGCGGCGCGCGCAGCAGTCGCCGACGCTGGCGCGCGCTCTGCGCCGTGGCCGCACGGGGCTCGTCGTGGCGGTGCTGGTCGGAGGCGTCGCCGCCGGGCTCGTCGCCGCGCACGGCGACCCGGTCGGACGGGTCGACACGGCGTGGCAGGACTTCAAGGACGTCGACAGCGAGGGCGCCCGCACCGGCACCAGCCGGTTCGCCGATCTGTCGAGCATCCGCTACGACTTCTGGCGCGTGGGGCTGGACGCCTGGCGCGCGCACCCGCTCGGCGGCCTCGGTCAGGACAACTTCGCCGAGACCTACGTGCGCGACCGTGTCTCGACATCGACCGAGGCGCGCTGGCTGCACAGCCTCGAGTTCCGCGTGCTGGTCCATACCGGGCTGATCGGCGTCGCGCTGCTGTTCGCGTTCGCCGGCTCGGTCGCGGCGGCCGCGCTGCGGGGATCGTGGGACCAGACGCGGCGGGCCGCCGCCATCGCGCTGATGCCGGCGGTCGTCTGGGGGACGCACGGCTCCGTCGACTGGCTCTGGGAGTATCCCGCGCTCAGCGGTCCCGCGTTTGCGTTCGCGGCGGTGGCCGCCGCGCTCGGGAGGGCCGAGCAGCCCGCCGCCGCGGTATTCGGTGTCCGCGGACGGACCGCGGTACGCGGCGGCGCGGTCGCGCTGGCCGTGGCCGGCAGCGTGGCGATCGTCCCGGCGTACGTCGCCGAGCTCGAGGTCGGCCGCGCGCTCACGGGCTGGCCGTCGGACCCCGCCGCGGCGTTCAAGCGGCTGGATCGGGCTCTGGACCTCAACCCGCTCGACGCTCATCCCGCGCTCGTCGAAGGCCTGATCGACGTCGAGCTGGGACGCATGGGCGATGCCCGCGCCGCATTCGAGGAGGCTGTCGCGCGCCAGCCCGACGGCTGGCTGGCGCCGCTGCAGCTCGGCCTGATCGCCAGCGCGGGTGGCGATCGCACGACCGCGGCACGGGAGTACCGCCGGGCTCGCGCCCGCAACCCGCTTGCGGCGGTGATCGGCGAGGCGCTGCAGCGCGTGAACTCGCGCCGTCCGCTGACCTTTGCCGAGGCCAATGCCGCGATCGCCAGCGAATCGGCGCGCCAGCAGGGGCGCCCGCCGCCTCGGCAACGGTAATTGCGGGGTCTCACTCAGGTCCCGCCCTGATTGACAACCTCCCAGGAAAAGCGGACTATCATCTGAAATCCGCAATATCGGGTGAGGGCACAGATGGGCTCGGGGGAGCTTGCTGTTGCACTCCGTCAGGGAGAAAGGCAGCAAACATGCGTAGTTTTGCGACGGTTGTCGCGCTCTTGGTGGTGATGGTGGGGAGCGGGTCAGCTGCATGGGCACAGACGCCCACAGGGGACGCTTACGGCGGACAGGGAGATGTCGCAGCTGACGTCACCAATCGCGGGGATCTTGCACCGGTCCCGGCCGGAGACAACGAGGCACAGGCGCCCGCGCCTGGCGGCGACACCGGCCCAGCCCGAACGGCAGCCTCGCCCGGATCCGGCTCGAGCCTCCCGTTCACCGGCTTTGACGTGCTCTTGCTCGTCGCCGGCGGCGTGACGCTGATCGGCGTTGGGTTCGCGATCCGGCGCTTCACGCCCACCGTCTACCAGTAGCCGGCAGCGGACGCGCGACCGTGCGCTCGTCCAGCCGGACCGATGTCGTCGTCGACGGGCTGGTGCTCGCGCTCGCGCTCGGCGCGACGGCGCTCGGTGCGGCGATGGGCATCGAGGTGTCGGTCGCCTGGTGCGCGCTGCAGGCGGGCCTGACGCTGCTCTGGCTGCACGCCCGTCGGCCGGCGCCGCGCACGCTTCAGCGCGCGCCCATCGACGACGTCGCGCGGGTGCTCGCGGTGACGACCAACGTCGCGATCTTCGTGATCGCGCTGCGGGCCGTCGCGGGCGATGCGGGCGGCGCGGCAGCCGACGCGGCGCGGATGTGGGCGTTCGCGAGCGTCTACCTCGCCGTGCGCCACAACGAGGCGAGCTCGGCGCACCGGCGGGCACGCCGGCGCGGCCTCGGGCAGGTCAAGACGCTGATCGTCGGCGCCGGCGCGATCGGTGGCCAGGTGGCGCGCCGGCTGCGCGAGAACCCGGACTTCGGGCTCCAGCCCGTCGGCTTCCTCGACGACGATCCGCTCCCGGGGCCGGCTGCGCAGGCAGCGCTGCCCGTCCTCGGCGCCCCCGCAGACGTCGAGGCGATCATCGCCGCGCACGACATCGGGCATGTGATCGTCGCGTTCTCCCAGGCCAGCGACGAGGCGATGGTCGGCCTCGTGCGCACCTGCCGCCGGCTCGGCGTCGACTTCTCGGTCGTCCCGCGCCTGTTCGAGGAGGTCACCGAGCGCGTGACCGTCGAGCACCTCGGCGGGATCCCGCTGCTGCAGGCCGAGCAGCTCGACCCGGCCGGCTGGCGCTTCGGCGTGAAGTACGCCGTCGACCGTGTCGTGGCGGTCGTCGCGCTGGTCCTGCTGGCTCCGGTGCTGCTCGCCATCGCGCTGGCGGTCAAGCTGACCTCGCGCGGCGACGTGCTCTTCCGCCAGCGCCGCGTGGGCCGCGACCGGCGCGAGTTCATGCTGCTCAAGTTCCGCACGATGACGGGCGATCCCGAGCGCGACGGCGAGGCGGACGCGTCTTGGGCCGCGGCGACGATCGACGCGCTAGAGCAGCCCGTGCGTCGAGAGGTCACGCGCGTGGGCCGCGCGCTGCGCGCGCTCAGCCTCGACGAGCTGCCGCAGCTGCTCAACGTGGTCCGCGGCGAGATGTCGCTCGTCGGGCCGCGCCCCGAGCGGTTGACCTATGTCGAGCGCTTCGAGGGCGAGATCCGCCGCTACGACGACCGCCACCGCGTCAAGTCCGGCATCACCGGCTGGGCGCAGGTCAACGGCCTGCGCGGCGAGACATCGCTGTCTGACCGCATCGAGTACGACAACTACTACATCGAGAACTGGGGCCTGCTGCTGGATCTGCGGATCCTGGTGCTGACGCCCGCTGCCGTCGCGCTGGCCGCGATCGGCGGGCTCGGCCATACGCCGATGGACGTCGTCGGGGCCCGGCTCAGCGGGACTGAACCGCGGTGACGAACCGGTGCGTCACCGGCCGGCCGGGCGCGGGGCCGAGCGGCGATCGCGCCATCATGATCGTGTAGTAGCCGACCTCCGCGAGGTCGATCGCATAGAAGCTGAAGTTGCGGCCGCGCCCGAGCAGTCGCGGCGTGCGGCCCGGATACACGGCGAGCGCATCCGCGAAGTCGCTGCTGGTGACCTGGTCGCAGGCCTGGCCGCGAGTGGCGGCGGCGGCGATGCCGACGTCGCGGTGTGAGCGGCTCAGAGATCGCGGGGCACTCCAGTCGCACGATCGCGCGCAGCAGCGCACGGACGTCGCGGGTGACGGCCGCGACCGGCGGGATCGGGCCGCGGTCGATGTCGACGACGAGCAGCAATCGCCAGCGCCCGTCCGTGTCGAGCGCGAACACGGCGCTGCGCCGGCCCTTGCCGGTCGGTGAGGCGAAGCTGACGGCCATACCGCTGCCACGCGGGCGCGGGCGGATGTCGGTCATCGCGCCGAGACGGCGAAACAGGTAGGCGCAGGTCGATCCGTTCAGCTCGCCGTTGGCCGTGTGCCAGCGGCGCGCCATCCGTGCGCAGCTACGGTCTCGCACGATCGCGCGCAGGTCGTCGACGACGGCGAGCGGCGTCTCGCGCGGGGTGGGTGTCGCAAACGAGCGATCGGCTGCGGGGTCGGCTTCCTCGCCGCCACAGCCGGCGACGAGCACGAGCAGGACTGCGCAGGCGGCGCGCTGCAGCCGGCGCGTGCTGATCACTCGGCGCCTCGGCTGCGCGGCATGGGCCAAGGCTATCCCGCCGTCCGGAGCACAGCGGCGGTGGGCTGGCATATACCCTCCGGGCCAGAGATGCCTGACGTCAGCGTCGTCGTCCCGTGTCGTGATGGTTGGCCGGATGTGCGGCGAACGGTCGCCGGCGCGCTCGCCCAGCGCGAGGTCAGCGTCGAGGTCATCGTCGTGGACGATGGCTCGGTGGTGCCGTCGCGGGCAGCTGACGGCCGCGTTCCCCGGCGACCCGCGCCTGCGGGTCGTGCGCAACGAACGGCCCAGCGCCAGGCGCACGCCCGCAACGCGGGCATCGCCGCTCGCGCGCGGCCATGGGTCGCGTTTCTTGACCACGACGACTGTGGGCGCCGGACAAGCTGCGCGCCAGCTCGCCGCGGCCGCCGCGGCAGGCGCCGAGTGGGCGTACGCGGCGGCGATCGTCGTCGACGAGGATCTGCGGCCCCAGGGACTGGAGCCCGCGCCGCCGCCGCCGAGATCGAGGCGATCCTGCGGCGGCGCAACTACGTTCCCTGCGGCGGGTCGAGCGTCATGGCGCGGACGGATCTCGTGCGCGAGCGCGGCGGCTTTGATCGCGCGTTCACGGTCATCTCCGACTGGGATCATGTGGCTGCGCTCGCCGATCGTCCGGCCGCCGCGATCAGGAGCCGCTCGTCGCGTTCGTGCGGCGCGGCGGGGGTCTGAGCGTCGCGCGCGGGCATGTGGTCATCGACGAGGGCGAGCGCTCGCGGCAAAGCACCGTGCTGCGGGGGCGCGATCGACATCGCGTGGCTCGCCCGCTGGACGGCGGGCTCGCAGCGGCGCGGCGGCAGCCGTCGCGCGGCGGCGCGGACGTATCTCGGCGGCGTCCGTCACGGCGACGTCCCGGGCGGCCTCGTGCGGGCCGCGTTCGCGCTGGTCGAGCCCCGTGCGCCGTCGGCCCGCGGCCGCGTCGCGCGGTCGCGCCCGCCCGCCCCGGCCTGGCTGCGCGAGCTGGCTTGACGGCGCCTCACGTCGGCCCGCGCGCGACGCTCGGGGACATCGCCTCGCGCAGCAGCGCTCCGGCGCCGCCAGCGCATGCGCTCGACCACGCAAGCGCGGCGCCGTACGTCGCCACCCCGGCGAGCAGCGCGGCAAAAGATGCTCCGCCAGCAGCGCGGTGACCGCCGCCATGAGCGCGCCGGCGACCAGCGACCCGCGCACGATCGGGATGAGCGCCAGGCGGCCGATCAGCGGCCGGCCAAGCCGGACGGCGGCGATCGCCACCGCGATCTCGGTGACGAGCGTCGCGACCGCCGCGCCCGTGCCTCGTAGAGCGGGATCAGCACGGCGTTGAGCACGACGTTGAGCGCCAGCGCGCAGCGCCGTCAGCGTCACCGCGACCCGCCCCGGCAGGCGCACGACGACGAGCGTCCCCGCGATGTGGCCGGCGGCAATCGCGACGAGCGAGAACCCCAGCCACGGCAGGACGTCGACGTGCCGGCGTACGCCGGAGGCCGAAGAAAGCGTCGACGAGGGGGCCGGCCAGCGGCCACAGCACCACCGCCACCGGCGTCGTGAGCATGAGTGCCGACGCGCAGCGACGAGCCCGACACGTGCTCCAGCGACGGTGACCCGCCGCGCTCAGCGTCGCGAACAGCGGCAGCGCGGCCGGCGGCCAGCGCGTAGACGACGAACAGGACCGCCTCCAGCAGGCGGTAGCCGGCGCTGTAGATGCCGACGGCGGCGCTCGTGGCGAGGATGCCGAGCAGGATCGCGTCGATCCGGAAGACGAGCTAGCCGAGCGATTCCTGCAGCCCGAACGGAGCTGTCTGGCGCACGAGCCGCGGCCATCCTCGCGGCGCCAGGCGGACCGGGAGCGGTGCGATGGCGCGCCGCAGCGACGAGATAGGCCAACGGCAGTGCCACGAGCTCCGCCGCGAGCTCGGCCGCGATCACGGCCACCGCGTGGCCACCCAGCGCGAGTGCCAGCAGCTGGGCGGCGATCACGCCGAGGCGGATCGGGATGATCAGCCGCGCAGTAGAGCTCCATCCGCTCGAGCCCCTGAAAGACGCTGAAGACGCTCACCGTCACGAGCGACACGGTGACCCGCATCCCCGCGAGCGCGACGAGAAGCTGGATGCGATCGGACATCCCCGCCAGCCAGATCCCGCCGACGAACAGCGCCGTCCCGCTCACCGCGAACAGCGCCTTCAGCGCGCTCATGTCCCAGACGAGCGTGCGGGCCGGCCTGCGCGTCGCGGGCGACCTCGCGCATCGCGAAGCGGTCGATCCCGAGCCCGGCGACCGACCACAGGATCATGGCGAAGGCGACCGCGAACGCGTACTCGCCGAGCTCCGTCGGCACCGAGCGTCCGCGCCAGCGCGACGAGCAGCGACGAGAGCCCGCCAGCCGGGTGAGGACCTCCGGGCCGACCGTAGCCCGACGTTGCGCAGCAGCCGGGTCCCCGGGCTGCTCATCCCAGCACGCGGCGCGTAGACCTGGACGGTCTCGGCGCAGCATCCGCTCGACGCGGAAGAACGCTGGTGGCGCGCCCGTGACGCCCGCCGCATGGCCTCGCGGCGGGGCGGGTCGCGAGCAGCTCGACGACCGCGTCGGCGAGCGCCTGCGGGCGCTGCCCGGGGGACGACGATGCCAGTCTCGGGCGTGACGGCCTCGGCGGTGCCGCCGACGTCGGTGGCGACCTGGGGCACGCCGCAGGCGAGCGCCTCGAGGATGCGCGAGCGGCAGGCTCTCGGAGTCGGAGGACATCACGAACACGTCGGTCGCGACGAGATAGCGCGCCGGGCGGCCCGGTGAACGGGAGGAACGCAAAGCGCGGCTCGGCGTCGAGACCGAGCGCCGCCGACCTGCGCGCGCAGCTCGGCCTCCAGCGGGCCCGAGCCGACGACGGCGACACGGGCCTCGGGCACCGCCGCGAGGATCCGCGGGACGGCATCGAGGAACACGTCGACGCGCTTGAACGGCACGAAAGACCGACAGCGACGTGACGAGCGAGCCCGTCGCGGCGAGCGCGACAGGTCGGGGGCCGGCTCGCAACCGGTCGCATGGCGGACAGCCGTTGTGAACGAGGCGCAACCGCTCCGGCGCAAATCCGGCGCGGCGTCGCCGCGCGGCGCTCGTGCTCGGAGACGCAGATGACGGTCCGCCGTGAGCGGGTTCAGCGCGCGCTCGACGCCGATCGCGAACACCCGCCGCGCAGACGGCCGATCGGACCCGTGAAGGGCCACGCGTGGGGACAGTGCACGACCGGCATGCCCGGCACGCCGCGCCGCCATGCGGCCCGCGATGCCCGCCTTCGTGCTGTGCGTGTGGATCGAGGTCGGGGCGGCAGGCGCGCATGATCCTGCCGAGCGGGCGCACGAGGCGCAGATCGCGAACGGTCGGCTCAGCCCGGGGCCGAAGGCCAGTCGAGTAGACCGGCACGCCGCCGCGGCGAGCGTGTCGAGGACTCACCATGTTCCGGGCCGACGCAGACGACCTCCCAGCCGAGTCGCGCAGGCGCCGAGCGTCAGCAGTCGCAGGTGCTCGGCGACGCCGCCATCCGCCGGCTCGAAGACGTGCAGCACGCGCGGCACTCGTCTCCGGGCCGCGGCCACGTTGCGCCGGCTACCGATGACGGCAAGGCCGATGAGCGCGAACAGCACGATCGCCGCCTGCGCAGAACGGGATCGTGTCGACCACCCCCGCGGCCGCCCAGGCCGCGACCGCGATGCCGACACCCGCGCCGAGCGCCGCGTCCGCGGGTCCCGGGCGCGCCGCGCGTGCAGAGCGTGTGAGCACGATCGTGCCGAGCATCAGGTAGATCGCAAGCCCGATCGCACCCTGCTCCGCCGGGACGTTCAGGTAGACGTTGTGGGCGGTCGGCGGAAGCTCGTCGCCGCCGACCTCCCCGATCGCCGGGCGGTGCGACGGCCGGTGCTTCGATCGCTGACGTGCGCGTGTAGGCATAGGGGAAGTTGCTGATCCCCGCACCGGCGACGGGTGCTGGGAGAAGACGTCAAGCGCACCCCGCCAGATCGCGCCGCGCAGCGCGACATCGCCCGGCACGCCGGCACCGGCGAACCGCTCGGTGACCTGGCTCGGCGCGACGACCAGCACCGCGACCGCGAGGATCGCTGCAGCCGAGAGCGTCTGCCGCGGTCGCACGAGTAGCAGCCACACGAAGCCCCCAGCGATCAGGCCGATGACCGGCCCGCGGCTGTAGGTCAGGACCAGCGCAACCGCGCCGACGGCGCCGGCCAGGACGGCGACGGCGCGCAGTCCCGGCCGGAACGCCCGCGAAAGCGGGACTGCCCCCGCGACGGGGATCAGCACCACGAGGTACGTCGCGAAGAAGTTCGGATGTGGAAAGGACGCCTGGACGCGTTCGACGGCGCTGCCGTCGACATAGAACGCGCCACCGCTCGCCGCTCCGGTGAGCGTTTGCACGAGGCCGTATCCGCCCGCGACCAGCAGGCCGACGACGGCGCCGAGCAGCACACGCTCGAGGCCGTGCGGGCGCCGCGCCACCTGGGCGGCCGCGAAGAACGCGAGGACCGCGGTGCAGAACTCCGGCAGGAAGTGCAGAGCGCCCACCGGCTCGACGGCGAGCATCGCCGACAAGGCCATCATCGTGAGCGCGGTCAGCACCGCCAGCAGCAGGGCCGCCCGCGGGCGTGTCGTGCGAGCTGACGGGCGGTCTTCGAGCGCGATGCCCTGGGCGATCGACCAGAGCGCCAGCAGCGGCAGCGCGCCGCGCAGCGGCTGGACGCTCCCCTCGGGCCCGAGCGGCAACGCCACCGAGATGAACGGCGCTGCTGCGAGCACGACGGCGACGCCCCATTCGGGACGAACGGCGATCGTCAAGAGCACCGGCGCGGCCACCACGGCCGTCGCGACCAGCGGGAGGTTGCCGGCGTACAGCGCGAGCACGAGCGCCCCGGCGACGAGCGGCGCGAGCACGGGCGCGCAGCGCCCCAGCGGCCCGAGCGAGCCGAGTGACCCGAGCGGCCGCAGCCTCGGAGCGACCGCGACGCTCACACCGGCGAGCTGCTCGCCGGGCGGCCGGCGCGCCGGCGGCGTCCGGTTCCGGGGCGTTCGCCGACGACGACGAGCTGCAGGTCGGGCGCCTCGAGCGCCCGCAGCTGATCCACGTGCACGCGCACCGCCTCGTCAGCGGACTCGCCGGCGTCGACCGCAACCAGGGTCGCATGCGCGAACGTCGTCAGCGCGGCCGTATCGGCACCGGCGAGCACCGGAGGAGCGAACATCACGACGCGGTCGTACTGGCCCCGAGCCGGACGGTGAACAAGCGCATCTGATCGGTCGCGAGCAGAGCCCGGCCCCCGGGGATCGCGGGCCCGGACCAGACCACGTGCAGGCGCGGCACCGCGTCGTCCCCGGCTGCCACCTCGTCGTCGCGGGTCTTCTGCGCGAGCACGTCCACGAGGCCGATGTCATCGTCGCGCGCGGGCCATCCGATCTCGCGCAGCGCCCGGTCGATGCGGGGGCGCCGCAGGTCGGCGTCGACGAGGACCACGCGCTCGCCGTCCGCGGCGGCCGTCGCGGCCACCCCGACGGCCACGCGCGCGGCGGCGTCGCCCTCGTCGACGCCCGTGACGAGCACGACCTCGCCGGCGTCGACCGGCATGCGGATGTCGATCGCCGCGCGCAGCAGGCGGTACGCGTCGCCCACGTCTCCGTCGCGCCGGTCGCCCAGGCGCCCGGACGGGATCCGCCCGGCGATCGGCGCGCCATGGAACTCGGCGTCTGAGCGGCTGAGGCGCACGCGGCGGTCGACGAGGTCGCGCAACAGCGCCGCGGTGGCGGCGAGCAGCAGGGAGACGATGAGGCCGAACCCGAGGTACAGGGGCGGGTTCGGCCGGACGGGATCGGTCGGCCGCGTCGCGAGGTCTGAGATCCGCAGCGCGGTCGCGCCGTCTCGTGCCTGGGTGCGCCGAGCGAAGTTCCGCGCATAGACGTTCGCGACGACCTGGGCGCGGCGGCGGTTGCCGAACTCGGCGGAGATCTCGACAAGCTGCGTCCGCTCCACGGGCGTGAACGACATGTGCTCGAGCAGGTCGCGGCGCGTGATCCGGAACGGAAGGCCGCGCCGCGCCTGCTCGGCCACGTTCGGGTTCCCGGCGAGCGCCGCGTACGTGCGCGCGGCCTGCTCGGCGAGCGCGGCATCCGACAGCGGCCCGCGGGCCACGAGCGTCGCGGTCGCGCGGTAGGTGCGCGGCAGCAGCGCGACGAGCAGGATTACGGCCGTCAGACACGCGATGAAGGTGCCGATGAGCACCCGTCGGCGTGCCCAGATCGTGGCGAAGAGCTCCTCGGGAGTCATGCGTTGCGCCCGGCTGGTCCGTCCATCGGCGCGATCATCGCGTATTCGACCGGCGATCCGCGCGATCAGCGCTGCAGCTCTGCGTAGACCGCTTCCGCCGCGTCGATCATCTGCTCCGGGCGATGCCGAGCGCGCAGGCGCTCGGCTCCCGCGGTCGCCCAGCGGGCACGCCGGCCGGCATCGGCCAGCGCGTCGCCGACGACCGCCGCGAGCGCCCCAGGGTCGCCCGGCGCCACGAGGCCTCCCGCGCGCCCGCCGTCGAGCATGTCGCGGACGCCGCCGGTGTCGGTCGCCACGACCGGCACGCCGCACGCGAAGGCCTCGAGGATCGCCAGCGGGTACGCCTCCCAGCGCGACGGCAGGACCATGAGGTCCAGCGCGCGCAGGTGCTGCTCGCTGTCGCCGCCGAAGTCAAAGCGCCGGACGCGATCACCGAGCCCGGCCGCCGCGATCGCCGCGTCGACGGCTCCCGCGAGGGGACCGTCGCCGACGATCGCCACACGGCCGTCGAGGCGGCCGGTGGCCGCGAGCTCGGCAGCCGCGCTGACGAGCGCGACCGGGTCCTTCTGGGGGCGCAGGGCGGCGACGAAGCCCGCGAGCGGCGCGCCGTCGGCGAAGGCCGTCAGCCGGGGGTCGGGCGCGGCGCCGGCCGGCGGCGGTGGTCCCGCCGGGATCGTGCGCATACGGCCGCGCGCTCCCGCGAGCGCGGCGGCGACGGCATCGGCCTCCCACGGGCCGACGGCGGCGATCCGTGCGGTGCGCGTCACGAGCGCCTGCTCGACGGCCCGGCTGGCGAGTCGCACCGGGCGCGAGAGGTCGCTCAGGAACGCCGGGCAGTGCGGCGAGTACACGACCCGCCTGCGCGCGCGCGGCAGCGCGGTCCGCACCGCAACGCCGGCCCAGCTGCTGTGGGCGTGGACGATCGCGAACCCCTCGCGTGCGTCGAGTGCGCGCAGCGCACGCAATGTCGTGGCGCTCGCGCGCCCGGTCTCGGGCAGCTCCAGGTCGTGGAGGACGACGCCCGCGGCGTCGAGCTCGTCGCGAACGCGTGTGTCCCGGCGCGCCGCGACGTGCACCGGCCAGCCGCGATCGCGCAGCGCTGCGGACAGCCACGCGACGTAGCGCGGGACGCCGCCCTCGACGGGCTCCATCACGTGCAGGATCGGCGGGGGGATCGCTATCGCTCCGGGGCGTCCGGGCTGCGGTCACGCGCCGCCGCGAAGAAGCGGCGAACATCGCGCTCGCTCTCACCGGCAAGTCCGCGACGCACCGAGTGCACCGCGAGGACGCCCTGCGCGCCCGTGTCCTCGAGCGCGATCGGCATTCCGTGGCTGATGCTCCGGATCGGCACCTGATCGCCGGCCGGCCAGCCGACCCCCAAGCCACATGCGTGGACCGCCAGCGCGACGCTGGCGTCCTCGTTGAGGATCGTCCACAGCGGCGGGCGCCAGTGCAGCCAGCCGCCCGAGCGCATGCGCTGCAGCGCCTCGCGTGAGAGGACGTACGTGCCGCCGTGCGCCTTGCGCCCGTCGTAGCCGCCGGCGAGCGCGGCGTCGTGCAGGCGGCGGATCGCCAGGCTCGTGCGGCGTTCGCTGCGCAGGACCCAGAGGTCGTACGAGGGGGCCTCGACGGTGCCGAGGAGCCCGAGCTCGGGCCGGCGTGCGAAGTCGCCGGCGGCGCGCGCGACGAGGCCGGGGCCGGTGAGCAGCGCGTCGGTGTCGAGCTTGACGACGACGTCCGGGTCGAACTGGCGGATCGCGGTGTCGAGGAGGCGCGCGATCGCCGGATACTGGAACGGCGGCATCGCGTGCGGCCAGCGGTTTCGCACGACGACGACGTCGGGCCAGCGGCTGCGGATCGCCGTGTCGGTGCAGTCGGTCGTGGCGTCGTCGAGCACGACGATGCCGGCGTCGTCACCGTGCCATCGCGCGATGCTCTCCAGCGCATCGTCGAGCCCGGCGCGCTCTCCCGGGCCGGCCATGATCACGAACGCGGCCGTCTGCCGCCGCGGCGGGGGTGGAGGGCCCGCGTCGCGTTCCCGGCGCCGGGACAGCGCGGCGCGCAGGGCCTGGGCGGGCGACCGGCGCCAGCGGAAGGGAACCGCAGCCATCCGCCCGGCGAGCGTGCCCTTTGCGCGCAGACGCCAGACCTCCACACCGTGCTCAGCCGCGAGCTGTCGCAGCGACGGGATGTCGGCCGCGCTCATGTCGGGCTCAGAACTCGTAAGCCGCTTTCAGCTCGGGGTCCTTCTCGGCGAGCTGGCGCGCCAGCGAGACCATCACCTGGCACTGCTTCCAGGTCGCGTCGTCCTGCATCTTGCCGTCGATCATGTGCACGCCGCGGCCGTCGGGGATCGCCTCGATGACCTTCTTGGCGAACAGGACCTCGTCGACCGGGGGAGAGAAGACCTTCTTGGCGATGTCGATCTGCACCGGGTGCAGCGACCAGGCGCCGACGCAGCCGAGCAGGAACGCGGCGCGGAACTGCGCCTCGCAGGCGGCGACGTCCTTGATGTCGCCGAACGGGCCGTAGAACGGCAGCAGCCCGTTCATCGTGCAGGCGTCGACCATGCGCGCGATCGAGTAGTGCCACGGGTCCTGCTGGGCGGTGACGCGGGGGCCGTCGACGATGTTGCCCTCGGCGTCGAGCTCGGGATCGGAGATCGAGACGTAGCCGGGGTGCCCGCCGCCGACGCGCGTGGTCTTCATCCGCCGCGACGCTGCGAGGTCGGCGGGGCCGAAGCTCATGCCCTGCATCCGCGGCGAGGCCGCGGCGATCTCCTCGACGTTGGCGACGCCCTGCGCCGTCTCGAGGATCGCGTGGACGAGCAGCGGCTTCTGCAGGCCGGCGCGCCCCTCGAGCTGCGCGAGCAGGCGGTCGACGTAGTGGATGTCCCACGGGCCCTCGACCTTGGGGACCATGATCACGCTGAGCTTGTCGCCGATCTCGGTGACGAGCGTCGTCAGGTCGTCGAGCACCCAGGGCGAGTCAAGCGCGTTGACGCGCGTCCACAGCTGCGTGTCGCCGAAGTCCGTGGACTTGCCGACCTCGACGAGGCCGGCGCGCGCCGCCTCCTTGCGATCGACGGGCACCGCATCTTCGAGGTTGCCGAGCACGATGTCCGCCTTGGCGATCGTGCCGGGCAGCTTGGAGACCATCTTCTCGTTGGACGCGTCGAAGAAATGGATCATCCGCGACGGCGGGAACGGGATCTCGGTGAGCGGGTCGGGGGCGCCGACACAGAGCGGCTTGAAGAAGTCTCGAGGGCTGCGCATGAGTGGGGGAACGCTAGTACGGTCGGCCGGTGCGGCGTCTGCTCGCATTGGGGGTGGTGCTGGCCGGGCTCGCGCCGGCCCCTGCGCATGCGCTCGAGGCCGGCGCCGCGTCGGCCGACATCACGCCGCCGGTGGGGACGCCGATGTTCGCCTACACCGCGCGCTCTGCGGTCGCGACGCCCGACAAGCTGCCCGACCTGATCGACCAGCTGATCGGCGATCCGCCGAGCGCCAGCTACGCCAAGACGTTCGTCGCCAGCCGCGGCATCCACACGCGCGTGCGTGCGCGGGCGCTCGTGTTGCGCACGGCGCGCGGCCCGTTCGCGCTCGTGCAGGCCGACCTCGGCGGCGTCCCGCAACTGCTGACCGACGCGATCCTCGCCCGCGTCGCCGGGACCGGCATCACCGCCGACCGGCTGATCCTCGCCGCGACCCACACGCACTCCTCGACGGGGCCGATCTGGCCGTCGGACGGGCTCGGCTACGCGCTGCTGGGTGGCGACCTCTTCGACCCGCGGATCTTCGCGCTGACGGCCGCCGGTATCGCCGAGGCGATCAACACGGCGTATGCGCGCCTCGCGCCGGCGCGCGCGGGCGTGGGCGTGACCGAGCTCAACGGCGCCTCGCGCAACCGCAACTTCGAGCCGTTCCGGCGCAACACCGACGTGCCGCGCGACGAGGCTGGCGCGCGCAAGATCCAGATCGACCCGGCGGTGACCGTGCTGCGCGTCGAGCGCCCGGACGGCACGCCCGTCGCGGTCTGGTCGAACTTCGCGATCCATCCGACGTCCTTCGGCGACGACAACCTGCTGTTCAGCGGCGACAACGCGGCGAGCGCCGAGCGCGTCGCCGAGCAGAAGATCGGCGGCGGCGTCGTCAATGTCTGGACCAACTCGGCCGAGGGCGACGTCAGCCCCGACGGCGGCCCCGACCCGGGACTGCAGTACGTCCCCAACGCGTTCGCCTCGGCCAACCTCGCGGGCACGCGCGTGGGCAACGCGATCGTCCGCGCCTGGAGGTCGGCCAAGCCGGAGGCCGCGCTGGAGATCGACAGCCGCTACGCGCCGATCCGCTTCGACGGCCTCGCGGCGCTGGGCGCCGGTGGCATCGTCGCGCCCGACGGCACGTGCTCGCCGGTGCCGAACCTCGCCGGCCCGGGCCAGGGCAACAAGCTGCCGCTGCTCGCCGCGCCGGGCATCGCCCCGGCGACGGTGCCGGTGGCGACCTGGCGCCTCGGGGACACGATCCTGATCGCGCTGCCGACCGAGATGACGACGCAGATGGGCCGCCGCGTGCGTGCTGCGGTGCTCAAGGCCGCCGGGTCGTCGGCCCGACGCGCGGCGATCGTCGGCCTCGCCAACGCCTACGTCTCCTACACCGCGACGCCGGAGGAGTACGACACCTGCCACTACGAGGGCAGCTTCACGCTGTACGGCCGCGAGCAGGGCCCGCGCTTCCGCGATGCAGGCGTCGCGCTCGTCCGCGCGCTCGTCAGCGGTCGCGCCGCGCCGCCCGCAGCACTGCGACTGCCGCCGCCGCTCGCCCTCCCGGGCGGTGGCGGCGGGCCCCCGCGCGGGTCCCCGGACGCCGGCAAGGTCACGCGTCAGCCGGCCGACCGCGTGCCGCGGATGGGCATCGCGACGTTCGCCTGGCACGGGGGCGACCCGCAGGTCGAGGCGCCGCGCGGGCGCACGTTCGTGGCCACGCAGCGCCGCCGGCGCGACGGCAGCTGGCAGACGGTGGGCACCGACGACGGCGTGCAGGACACCGTCACCCGCAGCAAGGGCGACATCTGGACGCAGCGCCTGCAGGTCGGCGAGTGCGACCCGATCGGCGCCTACCGCTTCGTCGTCACCGGCACCGCCGTGCAGGGCGGCACGGCCAAGCCCTACACGGTCACGTCGCAGGCGTTTGCGGTCGAGCCGATCGCGCTGGACGCCACGCTCGCGCGAACGCGCGTCACCGCCACCTACCCCGACCCCGGCAAGGAGATCCTCACCGCGCTGCCACGGCGGGTGCGCAGCGGGACCGTCGTGCTGCGGGCCGGCAAGCGGCGCATCCGCACGCGCCTGGGCCGCGGGCTGCGGGTGCGCAAGGGCACGCGGGTGCGCCTGCTGGGCGTCCACGACGCCTGCGGCAACGGCCAGGGCGCGCGCCGCTGAGGCATCAGAACGCCAGAACGACTGCGATCCGGCAGGATTCCCGCCTCAATGACCGAGACGCCATTCACCACCGACCAGCGCGAGCGCGAGGCCTCCGGCGGCCACGCCTACGGCCGTTACTTCGAGGAATTCGAGGAGGGCGCGGTCTACAAGCACTGGCCTGCGAAGACCGTGACCGAGGCCGACGACCACCTCTTCTGCCTGATCACGATGAACCACCACCCGCTGCACATCAACGACGTCTACGCAGCGCAGAGCCAGCAGGGCCGCAACGTCGTCGTGGGCCCGCTGGTGTACTCGCTGGCGCTCGGCATGAGCGTCTCGGACGTCTCCGGCAAGGCGATCGCGAACCTCGCGACCGACGAGCTGTCGCACCCGAACCCGGTCTTTCACGGCGACACGCTGTTCGTCGAGACCGAGGTCCTGGAGAAGAAGGCGTCGCAGTCAAAGCCCGACCGCGGCGTCGTCAAAGTGCACACCCGCGTGCTCAATCAGGACGGCCTTCTGGTGGCCGAGTTCAAGCGCCTGGTGCTCGTCCCGAAGAAGGACCCCGGTTCTTGAGCTGACCGCGCGGCGCCGGGCCGCGCGATAGGCTCCAACCGAGCAAAGGGGCGCCTCTGGTCGCCCCATTCTGCGTTTTAGAGAAGACCATCGAGGAGCTGTCCCCTTGAGCGAAATGACGACCGCCGTGCCCACAACCAACGCGAAGTTGAGGGCCTGGGTAGAGGAGATCGCCGCGCTCACCGAGCCCGCCGGCGTCGTCTGGTGCGACGGTTCCGCCGAGGAGTACGACCGGCTCGCCCAGCAGCTCGTCGACGCCGGCACGTTCCGGCGGCTGTCTGACGCCAAGCGGCCGAACTCCTACCTCGCCTGGACCGACCCGTCCGACGTCGCGCGCGTCGAGGACCGAACCTACATCTGCGCTGCGACCGAGGAAGAGGCCGGCCCGAACAACAACTGGCGCGCCCCCGACGAGATGCGCGCCGAGATGGACGCCATCTTCAAGGGCGCGATGCGCGGGCGCACGATGTACGTCGTCCCGTTCTCGATGGGCCCGGTCGGGTCGGACAAGTCGCACATCGGCGTCCAGCTCACCGACAGCCCCTACGTCGTCGTCTCGATGCGGATCATGACCCGCATGGGCCAGGCCGCGCTCGACGCGCTCGGCTCAGACGGGGAGTTCGTCCCCTGCGTGCACTCGATCGGCGCGCCGCTGGAGGAGGGCCAGGACGACGTGCCGTGGCCCACGAACGCCGACACGAAGTACATCGTCCACTACCCCGAGACGCGTGAGATCTGGTCCTACGGCTCGGGCTACGGCGGCAACGCGCTGCTCGGCAAGAAGTGCCTGGCGCTGCGGATCGCCTCGATCATGGCCCGCGACGAGGGCTGGATGGCCGAGCACATGCTGATCCTCAAGCTGACCTCGCCCGAGGGGAAGGTGAAGTTCGTCACCGGCGCGTTCCCCAGCGCCTGCGGCAAGACGAACCTCGCGATGCTCGTGCCCACGCTGGCCGGCTGGAAGGTCGAGACCGTCGGCGACGACATCGCCTGGATGAAGTTCGGCGACGACGGCCGCCTCTACGCGATCAATCCCGAGAACGGGTTCTTCGGCGTCGCCCCGGGCACCAGCGAGGCGACCAACCCCAACGCGATGGCCACGATCAAGGCCAACACGATCTTCTCCAACTGCGCGCTGACCGACGACGGCGACATCTGGTGGGAGGGGATGGGCGGCGAGACGCCCGCGCACCTGATCGACTGGCACGGCAACGACTGGACGCCCGATTCCGAGACGCCGGCCGCCCATCCCAACGCGCGCTTCACCGTCGCGGCCGCGCAGGCGCCGTCGATGGCGCCCGAGTGGCAGGACCCCGCGGGCGTGCCGATCGACGCGTTCCTGTTCGGCGGGCGCCGCGCCTCCGTGGTGCCGCTCGTGCGCGAGGCGTTCGACTGGGAGCACGGCACCTTCCTCGGCGCGACGATGAGCTCGGAGATGACCGCGGCTGCATTCGGCACGGTCGGCCAGCTGCGCTTCGACCCCTACGCCCAGCTGCCTTTCGCCGGTTACAACCTCGGCGACTACATGGCGCACTGGCTGAAGCTCGGCAAGACCGAAGGCGCGGTGCTGCCGAAGATCTTCTACGTCAACTGGTTTCGCAAGGACGCCGACGGCAGGTTCCTGTGGCCCGGGTTCGGTGAGAACTCGCGCGTGCTGGAGTGGATCTTCCGCCGCTGCGACGGCGAGGCCGAGGCCGTCGAGACCCCGATCGGCAACGTGCCCGCGCCGGGCGCGCTGAACATCGAGGGGCTGGACATCACCGAGGACGACGTGGCCGAGCTGCTGCATGTCGACACCGAGGCGCTGAAGGGCGAGATCAGCCAGGTCGAGGAGTACCTCGCCCAGTACGGCTCGCGCCTGCCCGCCGAGATGACCGCCCAGCTCGAGGCGCTGAAGTCACGCCTCGCCTGATCCTCCTGCTGCTGGTCGCGGCGCTCGTCGCCCCGGCGGCAGCGAGCGCGGCCGAGAACCCGTGGCTGCAGCGGCGGGTGCTGAACATGACCCACCAGGGTGGGGAGGACGAGCACCCCTCGGGCACGATGTACGCCTTCCGCGAGTCGCTGGCGCTCGGCGCCGACATGCTCGAGCTCGATGTCCAGCCGACGAAGGACGGTCACCTCGTCGTGCTGCACGACCAGGGTGTCGAGCGCACGACCGGCGTGTCGGCCAGCGTCTATGACCTGCCGCTGGCCAAGGTCCAGGAGTTCGACGCGGCCCACAACTTCGTGCCGGGGCGCGGCACCGCGACCGGGCTCGACGCGGCGGCCTACCCGCTGCGCGGCGTGCGCACCGGGGCCAGGACGCCGCCGCTGGGCTACCAGCCCGACGACTTCCGGATCCCGACGCTCGAGGAGGTCCTGCGCGCGTTCCCCGACGTCCCGATGAACATCGAGATCAAGGGCCGCAGCGACGCCGACTCGGCCTCGTTCATGCGCAACGCCGATCTGCTGGTCGCGCTGCTGCGCCGCGTTCCCCACCCCGACCTCGTCGTCGTGTCCTTCATCCAGGACGCGGTCAACCGCTTCCACGACCAGCTGCCCACGATCGGCACCGCGCCCGGGATCCTCGGCGTGGCGACGTTCTTCGCCGCAGGCATCAGCGGTCCCGGCACGGTCGCGCTGCAGGTGCCGCCCGCCTTCAGCGGGCTGACGATCATGTCGCCGGACTTCGTCAACCGCGCGCACAGCTCCGGCAAGGCCGTGCACGTCTGGTTCAGCGGGCAGGAGGAGTCCCCGCGCGTGTACAACGCGATGCTCGACATGGGTGTCGACGGCCTGATGCCGGCCAAGCCGCGGGCGCTCGAGGCCGTGCTCTGCGCGCGTAACACGCCGCGCCTGCCGGGCAACCCCAACCACTGCGGCGGCGGGCGCGCGGCGGCGGCCGCCGGGTGCGCCGCACGGGTGACGTCGGTGTCGGCGCCGACGCCGACCGGCCGCGTCGGCGTCGCGCTCGCGCGCGGCGCGCAGACCGGCTATGCGTGCACGGGCACGCTGCGGCTGCGTGCCGGACGCACGGCGCTGGGCTCGGGGCGCTTCCACTTCCCCTACGGCACGCGTCACACGATCGGTGTCGCGACGCTGGGCGCGCGCACCCGCGCACGGCTGCGCCGCGCGCCCAAGCGCCTCGCCGCGGTCGTGGCGGCGCGCGTCGCGGGTCAGTCGCGCGAGCGCGCCCGGCGCATCACGCTGCGCGCGCGCTGACGATCCAGGTCGACGCCGGCGCCCAGACGCCCTCGGGCGTGATGAACTCGGCGAGGCCCTCGCGCAGCTTCTGGTCGATCTCGCCGTGCAGGTGCGTGGCGTCGTCGCCGGCCAGGCGCAGCAGCTCGCCCGCCGGGCCGAGCGCCATCACGAGCTCGACCGCCTCGTCGGGGTCTCGTCCCATCAGGATCGGGAGGTCGCTGCGATGCAGCGCGACGTCGCTGAAGCCCGCGATCTTCAGCTGTTCGGAGACCGTATCGGCGTTGGCCATGCTGAACGGGCCGGGCCCGCAGGTGGGTTCCTCGTGCTCCTCGGGCCGCGGCACGATCGCCTCGACGATCTGCTGGGCGCGGTAGATCCAGGCGTTGTCCTCGCGCTGGCGCCAGACGGCCATCACCAAGGGGGCGCCGGGCTTCAGCGCGGAGTGGACGTTGCGCAGCGCCTGGACGGGGTTGGCGAAGAACATCACGCCCATCCGGGAGAACGCCATGTCATACGGACCGCCGAGGTCGCCGGCCTGCACGTCGACGACCTCGAAGCGCGCGTTGGCGACGCCGGCCTCGGCCGCCTCGGCGATCGAGGTCTCGATGAAGCGCGGCGCCGCATCGACGCCGACCGCCTCGCCATCGGGACCGACGAGCTCGGCGATCCGCTGGGTCGTGTCGCCGAAGCCACAGCCGATGTCGAGCACCTGCCAGCCCGGCTGCGGCGGGACGAGCTCGAGCGCCTTTTCACCGTGTGCGCCGAGGCCGTTCGTCAGGACGTAGCGGAAGCGCGCGAAGCGCTCGTACAGCGGTCCGTCCCAGGCCGCGATCGCCTCGGCGTTCGGATCCGGGCCCCACTGCGTCGTGCTCATGTGCACAGGCTAGCGCCGCGCGGGCGCCCGATGTCAGCGCGCGCGGCGGGCGGCGGCGCGGTGCAGCGCCGCCAGCCGCGTGTCCCACTGCGAGCCCAGCGCGGCCATCCACGAGACGGCGTCGCCGAGCGGCGCCGGCGTCGGCACATAGCGCGTCTCGCGTCCGCTGCGCTCCCCGCGCACGAGCCCGGCCTCGGCCAGCACGCCGAGGTGCTTGGCGACGGCCTGGCGCGTGATCGGCAGCTCGGCGGCGAGCTGGGTCGCGGTCGCGCTGCCGCGCGCTGAGACCTCCTCGAGCAGCTGGCGGCGCGTCGCGTCGCCGAGCGCTGAGAAGACGTCAGGGGACCCACCTCCGGCGGCCGAGATCCGGCCGCGTCCGGCACCCCTCGCGTCAGGCAAGGCAGAGCGGCCCGACGGGCTGCTCGAAGACGCTCACGCGCGTCCCGCCGACAGCGTCGGTCAGCAGGAACTCCACGCGCGAGTCGTCCCACCAGAACGACAGGCGCTCGCCGGGCTCGGCGTCTTCGAGGACGGCGTCGCGGTCGGCCCACTCGCCGAGCCACTCGCGGCGCGCCTCCTCATCGGTGAGCAGCGCCCACGCGGTCTCGCGGTCGACGGGCAGGACGATCTCTCGTGCAACCATGGGGTTGCATGCTAGCGTGTCGCAAAACGCGCAACTCGGAGGTTGCATAAATGCCACTCGTCCCGATGGTGATCAAGTCCGACGGGCGCGCCGAGCGCTCGTTCGACATCTACAGCCGGCTGCTCAACGAACGCGTCATCTTCCTCGGCCAGGCGATCGACGACGAGATCGCCAACCTCGTCGTCGCCCAGCTGCTGCACCTCGAGGCCGACGACCCCGAGCAGGACATCTGCATCTATGTCAACTCGCCCGGCGGGGGCGTCTACGCGGGCCTTGCGATCTACGACACGATGCAGTTCATCAAGCCCGACGTGCAGACGATCTGCTGTGGGATCGCGATGTCGATGGGCGCGCTGATCCTCGCCGGCGGGGCGGAGGGCAAGCGCGCCGTGCTGCCCAACTCGCGCGTGCTGATCCACCAGGTCACCGGCGGCTATCAGGGGCAGACGACCGATATCGAGATCCACGCCAACGAGGCGCTGGCGCTGCGCGACATCCTCGAGGACCTCTACGCCAAGCACACCGGCCAGGACCGCGCGCGCCTGCGCGACGACATGGACCGCGACCACTTCATGGCTCCGGAGACGGCTGTGAAATATGGGTTGGCAGACCGTGTGCTCGCCACGCGGGCGGAGTAGTGTCGCCATGTGAGCACCACGGAGGAGATTCACGGCGCCACAGGGTCAGACGGGGACGCGCTGCAGGCAGCGGTCACCGCGCGTGCGCCGGCGGGCCGTGCGGACCCGGTCCTGGCGTTCGCCCACCAGTACGTGCGGCGCCTCGACGCCGGGGGCATCGAGCCCGACCCTGACGCGCTCGGCGCCGAGATCGTCAGCGCCTTCATGCACGCCGACGGGCGCAGCGCGGCGCCCAGCGCGCTGCGCGCGTTCACGCCCGACGCGCCAACCCACGGCTATGCGCCCGGGGTGTCCGTCGTGCAGACGAACACCGACGACCTGCCGTTCCTCGTGGACTCCGTCAGCGCCGAGATCCGCGCCGAGGGCATCGGCATCCGCCGCGTCGTACACCCGATCGTCGGCTTCGACCGCGACACGGGCGGTCACATCACCGGCGTGCACCACCCCAAGGAGGGCGGTCGCGAATCGGTCATGCACTTCGAGCTGGACCGCAAGCTCGCGCCCGAGGAGCTCGCCGCGCTCGAGGACGGCGTGCGCCGCGTCCTCGGCGAGATCGCCCGCGTCGTCGCGCATTTCGACGAGCTGCGCGGCAGCATCGAGCGGATGGTCGCGTTCGCGCAGGCCGCGGGCGCGCGCTACGACGCCGACGACATCTCCGACGCCGACGCGTTCCTGCACTGGCTGCTGGACGAGCACTTCGTGTTCCTCGGCTACCGCGAGTACGAGATCGTCGACGGCGTCTGGCGGGTCGTCGACGACAGCGGGCTCGGGCTGCTCGGCGACTGCTCGAAGTCCAGCTACGCCGACGGCGGCACGCCGCTTGCCGAGATGTCGACCGGCGCTGCGCGAGCGCGCGACGGACGGCCCGCTCGTCGTGATCTCGCGCACGAACCGCGAGTCGCCGATCCGCCGCCGCGAGCGGATGGACTACATCGGCGTGCGCAAGGTCGACGAGGCGGGCGCGATCGTCGGCGAGGCGCGGCTCGTCGGCCTCTTCGCCACGCGCGCCTACGCCGAGCCCGCGAGCACGATCCCGCTGGTCTCGCGCAAGCTCCAGCGGATCGTCGAGGCCGAGGACCTGATCCCGGGCAGCCACGACTACAAGGCCGCGATGCGGCTGTTCGACAGCTTCCCCAAGGACGAGGTCTTCGGCGCGCCGACCGAGGACCTGCGCCAGGAGTCGTCGCGCTGCTCGGCGCTGACGGGCGACCAGGTGCGCCTGCTCGGCCGGCGTGGCGCCGACGGTCGCACTGCCACGCTGATCGCGGCGCTGCCGCGCCGGCGCTACGACGCCGCGCTGCGGCGAGCCTCGCAACGCTCGTCGCCGAGCGGTTCGGCGTCGCGAAGGTCGAGGCGCACGAGGTGCTCGGTCGAGGAGGATCGCGTCCAGTACCACCTGACGGTGCACTCGGCGGCGGCCGACCTGCCCGAGGTCGACTTCGCCGCGCTCGAGCAGGAGCTGCGCGAGCTCGCCCGCACGTGGGACGACGGCGTGCGCGACGCGCTGGTCGCCCGCCACGGCGCCGAGCGCGGCGCGGTGCTGGCCGCGCGCTGGCTGGAGCGCTTCCCGCAGGCCTACGCGCCGCGACGCCGGGGGCGATCGCCGCCGGCGACGTCGACGGGCTCGAGGCGATGCACGGGGCGCGCTGGACTTCGGCGTGGGGCTGCAGGACGAGGCGGCGGGCGCACGCGCGTCGCGCTCTACAAGCACGGCGCGAAGGTCGAGCTCTCGCAGGCCACGCGGCTGCTCGAGGACCTCGGCTGCGCGTCATCGAGGAGCTGCCGACGCGCTTGTTGACGCGCCGACCGGCGAGACCTGGCTGCAGGCCTTCGGCGTGCTCGGCCCGGGCGACGCGCCGCTGGAGCTCGAGCGTCTGGGCGAGCGCGTCGCCGGGACGCTGCGCGCCGTCTGGCACGGGGAGACGAGTCCGACTCGCTGCACCGGCTGATCGTGCTCGCCGGACTCGACCACCGTCAGGTCGAGGTGCTGCGCGCCTACCGCCGCTACCGCCAGCGGCTGGGCTCGCGCTACACCGAGGGCTACCAGAACGACGTGCTCGCGGCGAACGCCGAGCGTCACCGCGAAGCAGATGCGGCTGTTCGAGATGCGCTTCGATCCGTCGCACCCGCGCGACGAGGCCGGCGAGGCAGGCGCTGCGCGAGGAGATCCTCGCCGACCTCGACGCCGTGACGCTGCTCGACCACGACCGCATCCTGCGCAACCAGCTCGGGCGTGATCGACGCGACCGTGCGCACGACCGTGTACCGCACGGACCGTGGCGCGATGGCCTTCAAGTTGCGCGGCGCCGACGTCCCGACGATGCCGCAGCCGGCGCCGCTGTATGAGATCTACGTCTACGCGCCCGACGTCGAGGGCATCCACATGCGCGGCGGGATGATCGCCCGCGGCGGCCTGCGCTGGTCGGAGGCGCTGACTACCGCACCGAGGTCTTCGGCCTGATGCGCGCGCAGATGACCAAGAACGCGGTGATCGTCCCGGCGGGCGCGAAGGGCGGCTTCCTGCTGCGCAACCCGCCGGCCGGCGGCCGCCGCTGCGCGACGCGGTCAAGGCCGGCTACAAGAAGTTCATCGAGGCGCTGCTCGACGTCACCGACAACCTCGTCGACGGCAAGGTCGTGCATCCGCCCGACGTCCGCGTGCTCGACGGGGAGGACCCGTACTTCGTCGTCGCCGCCGACAAGGGCACCGCGACGTTCTCGGACACCGCCAACGAGATCGCCGAGCGCCGCGGCTTCTGGCTGGGCGACGCGTTCGCCTCCGGCGGCTCGGCGGGCTATGACCACAAGGCGCTGGGGATCACCGCCAAGGGTGCGTGGGAGTCGGTCAAGCGCCACTTCCGCCAGCTCGGCCTCGACACCCAGACGCCGCCGTTCACGGTCGTGGGCATCGGCGACATGTCCGGTGACGTGTTCGGCAACGGGATGCTGCTGTCCGAGCAGATCCGCCTCGTCGCCGCCTACGACCACCGCCACATGTTCATCGATCCCGATCCCGATCCGGCGGTGGCTTTGCCGAGCGCAAGCGGCTGTTCGCGCTCGGGCAGGCCGGCTCGAGCTCCTGGGACGACTACGACCGCGACAAGATCTCCGCGGGCGGCGGCGTCTTCCCGCGCGCGGCGAAGTCGATCCCGCTGTCGCCGAGACGCGCGCCGCGCTCGGCGTCGAGGACACCGAGCTCGCGCCGACCGACCTGATCCGCGCCGTCCTGCGCGCACCGGTCGACCTGCTGTGGAACGGCGGGATCGGCACGGTCGTCAAGGCCTCGACGAGACCGACGCCGACGCGATGGACCGCTCGTGCGACGCGATCCGCGTCGACGCCGCCGAGCTGCGCGTGCGCGTCGTCGGCGAGGGCGGCAACCTCGGCTTCACCCAGCGCGCGCGGATCGAGGCGGCGAGCCGCGGGTCTCGTCCACGCCGACTTCATCGACAACTCGGCCGGCGTCGACTGCTCAGACCACGAGGTCAACCTGAAGATCCGTCGTCGGCAGGACGCGGCTCTGGACCGCCCGGCGCGCGACGTGCTGCTCGAGGAGGTCACCGACGAGGTCGAGGCGCACGTGCTCTATGACTCCTACTCGCAGGCGCAGATCCTCGCCCAGGAGCTGCAGGTCGCCGCGCCGCGGCTCTACGCCTACGAGGACCTGATGACCTCGCTGGAGGCCTCGGGCATCCTGACGCGCGCGCTCGAGCGCCTGCCCGACGCCGAGGAGATTTCCGACCGCCGCCGCGCGGGCGCCGGGCTCGTGCTGCCCGAGCTGTCGGTGCTGCTGGCCTACGCCAAGCGCGACATCGCCGATGCGCTGCTCGAGTCCGCGCTGCTCGACGACCCGGTCTTCGAGGAGGACCTGCGCGGCTACTTCCCGCCGAAGATCGTCGAGCGCTTCGACGAGCACGTCCCCGGTCATCCGCTGCGCCGCGAGCTCGCCGCGACGCTGGTGTCCAACGAGGTCGTCAACGCGCTCGGGCCGACGTTCGTGTCGCGGCTGCAGACCGAGATGGGCGCGAGCGATCGACGGCGGTCGTGCGCGCCTACCGGATCGCCGTCGATCGCGACGCGGGCACGCGAGCGCTGGAGCGCGATCGAGGAGCTCGACGGGACCGTCGATCCCGACCTCTACTGGACGCTGATGCGAGGCGTGGACATGCTCGTCGAGGGCGTCGCACGCTGGGAGCTCGCCAACGCCGAGGAGGGGGAGATCCGCACGGTCGGCGAGGTCGGGCGCGACGGCTTCGACACGCTCTGGGCGGTGCTGCCGTCGCTGCGCGGGGAGGAGTGGCGAGAGGCGGCGCAGGCGACGGCCGCCGAGCTCGTCGCGCGTGGCGCGCCCGAGGGTCTGGCGCAGGCGCACGCGATGCAGCCCGCGCTCGTCCACGCGCCGGACGTCATCGTCGCCTCCCAGCGCACGGGGCGCAGCGTCGAGGACGTCGCGGCGACGTTCTTCGCGCTCGGCGACCACCTGCGCCTGGAGTGGCTCGAGGACCAGGTCGGCGGCCTGTCGGCGACCGGGCGGATGCAGCGGTGGGCGGCGTCGGCGCTGGCCGACGACGTCCTCGCGGTGCGCCGCCTGATCGGCGAGGCGGCGCTGACCGAGAGCCCGGGCGCCGAGCCCGCGGCAGCGGTCGAGGCGTTCTTCGCGTCGCGCGCCGAGCGCCTCGAGCGCCTGCGCGGGTTCGTGCGCGCCCTGTCGGCCGAGGACACCGACATCGCCGGGCTGACGCTCGCGATGCGCCAGCTGCGGGCGCTGGTGTAGGTCATTTCGCGAGGTGGTGCCGGACGCCGGCGATGTAGCGGTGCGGCTCGTTGAAGACGAGGTCGGACTCGGCGCGGCGCACGCGCCAACCGGCCTCCTGCCAGATCCTCGTCTTACGGGCGTCCTCGGCCTTGTCCCGGTGGAACTGGTCGCCGTCGATCTCGATGATGAGGCGGCGGTCGGGCCAGCTCAGGTCGGCTTCCTCGCCCGCCCGGCGGACGTTGATCGCTGGGTGCGGCAGCTTCGCTGCGGCCATCAGCTCGACGGCGTAGGCCTCGGCGTCGGACTTGCATCTGTGGAGCTGGAGGTGCTCGTAGCGCTTCAACAACTGCATCAATGAGGATGGGCTGTTGCGGGGTGCGCTTTGTTTGAGGTGGCTTTCGAGGCTTGTCGTCGTCAGCCGCTTGAGCCTGATCGCTTCGCGCAGCAGCTTGCGTCGCTCGCGCTCGTTTGGGAGGCGTGGCCAGAGGTCGGCGGCCGTCCGCTCCGGCGTGGTGATCGGGATGCCGTGGAGCGTCGTCGCGTCGATCTGCTTCGCGCGGCAGACCAGGAGCGAGCCCACTCGTTTCGGACCGCCACTCCCCGGCCTCGTGATCACTTCGAAGCCGCCCTCCCACGGCCGGAAGCCCCAAGCGGCACCCGCGCTGGCAAAGCTCAGGGCGCTCGCTGGGGCGGAGAGGACGGCAGCCCACCACCATTGAAGGCGGGTAATGGGCGCGTCGCCGGTGACCCACACCCCGTCGTGCAGCTCCCGCAGATCAGCAGTGTGATGGCGAATCCCGCCCACCGACATGCCGGCGTCCCGCAGCAGCCACGCCGACACGACTCCTTCCCGCCGCGCGGCCTCCGCTCGCAAAACGTTCTTCACATGTAGTGATAGCTACGTGCGATGAACGTTTCGCCCCACCTGGCGGTGCTACGGGTTAGGGCGCTGACCGCTTCGGCTCAGGCGCCGCGGACAGTGAGGAGATTCGCCACTCTCCGTCGATCCGGCGCAACTGCAGAGTGTCATCCGACGCCGGCTGGTTCGCCGCCGTCGTGTGCACCACCACCCGCGCCGAGTCACCCTTGACGGTCACCCGCCGGATGACCAGCTTGGCGCCGCGCACACCCTCGAGGCCCTGCTTGAACGCCAGCTCGCACGGCAGGCCGAACTCCTCGACGTTGTCGGAGAGCGAGCGCGCCACGAGGTTGTCGCAGATCGCCTGGTAGTCCTTCTTCGCGCTGGCCTTGCCGAACTTCGCGACGACGTCGCGGACGGCGTCCTCGGGCGTGGTGCCCTCGTCGCCGCAGCCGCCGGCGACCGCCGCGAGCAGGGTGACGAGGAGGACGGCAGCAGGCGCGCGCACGGCCGCAAGATACCCTTGGCACATGGAGCGTGAGCCCCTGGTCGACGGACATGGGCGCCAGATCGGTGATCTGCGCGTGTCGGTGACCGACCGCTGCAACTTCCGCTGCCAGTACTGCATGCCCGCGGAGGGCCTGCCGTGGCTGCCGCGCGAGGAGGTCCTGCACTTCGAGGAGATCGCGCGGATCGTCGCCATCCTCGTCAGCATGGGCGTGCGCGACGTGCGCCTGACCGGCGGCGAGCCACTCGTGCGACGCGACCTGCCGACGCTGTGCGCCCAGATCGCCGCGATCGACGGCCTGGAGGACCTGAGCCTCACGACCAACGGCGTGCTGCTCGAGCGCGACGCTGCCGCGCTGGTGCAGGCGGGGGTCATGCGCTTCAACATCTCGATCGACTCGCTGCAGCGCGAGCGCTTCCACGAGATGACCCGCCGCGACGCGCTGGACCGCGTGCTCGCCGGCCTGCATCACCTCGCCGCGCAGCCGGGCGTCGGCCCGATCAAGGTCAACGCCGTCGCGATCCGCGGCTTCACCGAGGACGAGGTCGTGCCGTTCGCGCAGTTCGCGCGTGAGCACCCGTTCGAGGTCCGCTTCATCGAGTTCATGCCGCTGGACGCCGACCACGCGTGGGAGCCGGGCTCAGTCCTGACCGGCGCCGAGGTCCGGTCCCTGATCGAGGAGCGCGTCGGCCCGCTGGTGGCCGAGGACCGCGAGGCGCACAGCACCGCGCGCACCTACAGCTTCGCCGACGGCAAGGGCCGGATGGGGTTCGTCAACCCGGTGTCAGAGCCGTTCTGCGGCGACTGCAACCGCATCCGCCTGACCGCCGACGGCCGGCTGCGCACCTGCCTGTTCAGCCTCAACGAGACCGACCTGCGCGGCCCGCTGCGTGCGGGTGCAAGCGACGACGAGGTCGCCGACGTCATCCGCGCGGCGGTCTGGCGCAAGGAGCTCAAGCACCACGTCAACGAACCGGGCTTCATCCAGCCGGTTCGGACGATGAGCGCGATCGGCGGCTGAGCAGCGCCGAAGCCCGCAGCAGGTCCTCCGGCGCGTTGACGTTGAAGAACGCGTCGTCGTCGTCGAACGGCAGAACGCGGGGGCCGAGCGCCATCACCGCCTCCTTCAATGACATCGACGGCTCGAAGTGCTCGAGCGCACGGAGCGCGGCAGGGGCATAGAAGGCGCACAGCGGTTGGAGGTGACCGCCCGACGTCGGAACGACCGCGACGTCGCCCGGACGAGCGGCCGAGAGGACCCGCCGCACGGTCGCCGCATCGAGCAACACGAGATCCGCGGCGCAGACGAACACACCACGCCCGGCAGCGCTGCGCAGCGCATGCACCACCCCCGTCAACGGGTGCCGCGGCTCGTCGGGTTCGAGCCACACGACATGACCCGGCGGCAGCTCCGTCGAGCGCTTGGCCACCAGCGCCACGTCTGCGATGCCCGCCGCGTGCAGCGCGGCCAGCGGGTATTCGAACAGCGACCGCCCGTCCAAGGCCACCACGGCCTTGGAGCCCCCCATCCGGCGTCCCAGCCCACCCGCGAGGACGGCTCCCACCACGGTCATCGCCCTAGACTCGCATGTACCGATGGAATCGTCTGTTGAAGCGCCCCCCTGGCTGCGCTGCTATCGCTGCTGGTCGCGCGAGCTCGAGGTCCAGGTCCACTACGAGGGCATCCACAAGATCGACCCCGACACCGGCGAGCGCGGTGAGGTCGTCGACGAGCTGCAGGAGGCCGTCGTGCAGTGCCTGGACTGCATGCACGACCAGCCCCACCTCGCGTTCCTCAACGGGCGCGTCGAGCAGGTCGAAGACCGCTGGGAGCGCATGGTCGCCGGCACACCATGGGTGGCGTCGTGCACCGTCAGCGTCCCCACCGAGGACGTCGAGACGTGCAGCGGCCCCGAGGCATCCGACGCGCTCTCCTACGCCGCCTTCGGCGACCACGGCACGCGCGAGTTCTTCACCCACGTGCGCTTCCACAAGCACGAGGGCGACGAGAACATCGTCGTGCACCTCCTCGTCGAGCTCTACGCGCGCTCCCAGGAGGAGGCGACGCAGGTGCTCGAGGACGCGGCACGCGGCGTGCTGACGATCACGATGCTCGACGAGGAGTCCCGGCCGCCCGCGGCGACCGGCACCGACCCGCACTGAGGGGCGTAAGAGACTGGGCACTGCCGGACATGGTGGTGTCGTGACGGTCGAGGAGCTCTTCCGCGCGCACGCCGCCGACGTGCTCGCCTACGCGCTGCGGCGCACGGATCGCGCGACCGCCGAAGACGTGGTCAGCGAGGTCTTCGTCGTCGCCGCACGACGCGCTGACCGGATCCCGGCGCAGGACCCGCTGCTCTGGCTCTACGGCGTCGCGCGGCGGGTGCTCGCCAACCAACGCCGCAGCACACGCCGCCGCGCCGCGCTGGCCGGCGCGCTGCGCCCTCTGACGGCGCCTGCCGGCGATCAGCCGAGCACCGAGTCGCCGCTGCTCGAGGCGCTCGGGCGCCTGCGGTCAGCCGATCGCGAGGTGCTGATGCTCACCGCTTGGGAGGGACTCGACGCCACGCAGGCCGGCGCCGTGCTGGGCTGCAGCGCCGGAGCCGTCCACACGCGGCTACACCGAGCCCGCGCGCGACTTGCCGCACACCTGCAAACCGACGACCAGCCGATCCCGGCCGAGGTGAGGACATGACGCCCGACCTGCTCGACGAGCTGCGCACGCTAGACCCCGTCGAGCGCGACCGGCTGCGCGTGCCCGATTCGCTGCTGCGGCCGCCACCGCGGCGGCGCGCGCCCGTGATTGCCGCAGCCGCCGGCATCGCGACAGCTGCCGCCGTGGTGGTGCTGGCGACCGGCGGCGACGAGTCGCGCCTGTCGCTGGCGGCGCGCGCGTACGCGGCGACGAGCGGGCCGGGCGTGGTGCACTGGGTCAGCGAGATCGCGAACTACCGAGACGGCGATCCCGCGATGCGACAGCGCCAGCAGGGATGGACGCGTGGCACGACATCACACGTACTCGACTACAACCGCGACACCCTCGTGACCGACATGCGCACCGCCAACGGCCGCACGCGTGCGTGGGGTGTCGGAAGCAACGACTACACCGACCGCAGGGCGGCGCCGGGGGTAATCGCGGATCCGTTCGCCGCGTTCCGCCGCGCGTTCGAGCAGAAACGCCTCACGCAAGTCGGCCCGGGGCGTTACCGCCTCGATGCCCGCGCGCGTACGGTGCCCGAGCAGCGCATCGAATTTCAGCTCGACCCGAAGACGGCCAGGCCACTCCGTCAGGTGATCACGAGCACCATCGGCGCGGGCCCGGGCCGCGCGGCGCATCGATTCGTCACGGTGATCCGCTACACGCGATATGAGCGGCTGCCGGACACGGCGTCCAATCGTGCGAAGCTCTTGCTGCTGCCACACCCGGGCGCGGGTGCCTCGAAGACCGACCCGCGGACCGTATTCGAACCGCTGCGCAGGGGTCCGCGTCCGACGGTCCGGCAGCGGGCACTGGTGCAGCAGATGGCGCGTTCCGGGCGCTTCCGTCTGACTCCCGGCGATGCCCGCCGCGCCGGCCGCGGCGTCGTCCTGATCCCCGGCCGCGGATACGTCTGCGCGATGGTGGGCGGCGCCGGTACGTGCGCGACGGTGGATAACGCCGTGCGCCGTGGCCTCGCGTTCGGCTCGACGCGGCGGGGGATGTACGTCGTGGTTCCCGATGGCGTCAGCTCGTTGCGCGCGCGTGTGCCGCGCCATCCGTGGCGCCGCTTCGACGCCAGGGACAACGTCGTCCACCTCCCTAACAACGGCTACCGCTACCGCTTGCGATGACCTGCACCCGCCCACAGATGCCGCGTCAGCCACCACCTCGCGCGCTGAGCCACGCCTCGTGCTGCGCGGTCACGGCGTCCCACAACCGCGTGACCCGCTCGGGCCCCAGGACGTCGGTGTCGATGCCGAAGCCCGAGGCCAGTGTCGCCGCGAGGTCGTCGGCGTCGTCGAGCAGGCGGCGCTCATCGCGGCCGGGGCCACGGACGCCGAACGTCCGCGCGCGCAGCGTCACGACGTGGTCGTCGTGTGGCTGCTGGACCACGAGCGTCTGCACGAACGACGAGTCTGGCGACTGCGACAGCCGCGCGTGCGGCTCGTCGAAGGCGTCCATCCCGACGACGCCGGGGAGGATCGTGAACCCGTCGCCCGAGACCCAGTCGCGCTCGTCGCCGACCCACCAGCCGTCGTCGCCCTCGCGCTCGAGCAGCCACCCGCCGAGGCGGCCTGCGCGCAGCGGGAGCGGCTCGAGCGGGCCTTCGCCGTAGCCCGCCTCGGCGAGCCACGCGCCGTCGACGACGAGGGCGAGATGGTTGACGGGCGCATCGACGCCGCGGGGCCCGACGATCGCCCGGTAGCGATGGACCTCGTGGTCGAGCTGCTCGAGCATCCAGGCGAGCAGGCCGTTGACCTCGAAGCAGTAGCCGCCGCGACGCCCGCCGACGATTCGCGCGGCGATCGCGTCGATGTCCAGCGGCGCCTGCTCTCCCAGCTGGATCGTCAGGTCGTCGAACGGCACGTTCGCGACGTACGCGCGGTGCAGCTCGGCGAGCCCCACCGGACCGGGCAGGCCGATGTGCGCGAGCAGTGTGTCGAGGTCAGGCACGACGCAGACCATGCAATCTTCCGAAGATCAGCGCAACCACGGCCACCGGCACCGTCGCCGGCAGCGAGTCGAACTCCCAGAACAGCAGGTCGAACACGAGCGAGGCCCCGAGCGTGGTCGCGGCGGCGAGCGCTTGCAGCCGGGCGGAGGCCCCCTCGGCCGAGAGGATGGCGCCGAGGACACCGGCGACGAACACATCGCCGTAGCCCAACGACGCCCCGTCGAACCCCAGGAACTGCAGTTGCGGCAGCCCCGGCGCGGGCGCCGCGGCGACCAGCGTCGCGTTGGGCTGGTCGATGCCGCCCGAGAACACGAGGATCGCGTCGACGATCGCCATCGCGACGAGCCCCGCGCGCAGCCATGTCGTCGGCGCCGCGCCGGCGAGCAGGCGCCCGAGCGTCACGCACGACAGCGCCGTCAGCAGCAGCGCGGCGATCTCGCCGATGCGCTCGTCGACGTAGGCGACCGCGAGCACGAACGCCGCCGCCGCCGCGACCGCGTAGCCCGGTCGCGCGCCGCGCATCGCCCAGCCGAGGGCCGCCGCGGCGAGCGGCGGGATCGCCAGCAGCGCCAGCCAGGTCAGCCCGTCGGCAGCGCCGGGAAGCACCGCCAGCAGCCCGACGACGACGATGATCGACCCGGGGATCACGAGCCACCACGAGCGCCCCGCAAAGCGCCGGCCCCAGGCCGGAAGGCCTACGGCCGGGAGCGCGACGATCGCCGCCTGCGCGGCGACGAGGACGACGTTCTGCGTGGAGTAGGGGAGCAGCGGGCTAGGTGCGGCCGCGGGTCAGCAGCCAGACGAGCGTCGCCGCGAACGCCAGCTGCCCGAACGTCAGCGCCGTGCCGAGGTTCGCGGCGCCTGCCAGCTCGGCGATCCCGGCGGCCGCGGCGAACGCGGCGATGAGCAGCGCGAGCGCCCTCACGGCGCGGCCTCCTGCTCGAGCACCGCGACCAGCGCCGGGACGTCCAGCCCGGCGTCCTGCTCGGCCAGGAACCTCAGCGCGGTGCGCCGGCCGCCAAGCGCGCGCAGCCCCTGCTCACCATGCTCGACGAGGAAGTCCGCGAGCGCGCTGGCACGGCGCGACGCGAGCCGCCGCGCGCCCAGGTCGAGCCCGGCGCGATGGGCGTCCAGCGCCGCGACGAGCTCGTCGAAGCCCGACGGCGGCGCCACCGAAGACACGGCGACGACCGGCGTGTCGCGCGCACCCGCCGACCGCAGCGCCGCCGACAGGTCGCGCCGGGCGCGCAGCGCGATCTGCCCGAGATCCGCCTTCGTCACGACGAGCACGTCGGGGATCTCCATGATCCCCGACTTCAGGAACTGCAGCGCGTCTCCGGAGCCCGGTTGCACGACGACCGCCACGGTATCCGCCACCTCGGCGACATCGGTCTCCGACTGGCCGACGCCGACCGTCTCCACGACGACGACGTCGAACGCCGCGGCCAGCGCCTGGGCCGCCGCGCGCGTCGCGCGGGCCAGGCCGCCGAGGCGCTCGCCGGCCGCGGTCGAGCGGATGAAGATGCGGTCGTCGGCCGGGTCGTAGGCGATCCGCGCGCGGTCGCCGAGCAGCGATCCGCCCGAACGCCGCGACGACGGGTCGACCGCGAGCACGGCGACCGAGCGATCGAGCGCCCGCCACGCGGCCACGAGCTCTGACAGCAGCATCGACTTGCCGGCCCCGGGAGGTCCGGTCACGCCGACGACGTGCGCTCGCGCCTCGCCGCCGAGCGCCGCCGGCGCGACCGCGCGCAGCAGCTCCGCCGCTTCGGCACGGTCGTCCGGCGCCGACGACTCGACGATGTTCAGCACCGCCGGCGCTGCGGACAGGTCGCCCGCCCGCAGCCGCTCGCCGAGGTCGCCGCCCGCCGTCAAGCCGCTGCCGCGACGCCGTTGACCTGCGCCACCAGGCCGACGATGTCGCGCATGATCTGAGAGAGATCGAAGTCCTTCGGCGTGTACACCGCCGCCACGCCCGCGGCCTTCAGCGGCGCGACGTCGGCCTCCGGGATGATCCCGCCGACGACGACCGGGACCTCGACGCCGCGCTCCTGCAGCGCGGCGACGACGCTCGGGATCAGCTCGCGGTGCGAGCCCGAGAGGATCGACAGGCCGACCACGTGGACGCCCTCCTGCAACGCGCTCGCCGCGATCTGCGCCGGCGTCAGGCGGATGCCCTCGTAGACGACGTCCATGCCCGCGTCACGCGCGCGCACGGCGATCTGCTCGGCGCCGTTGGAGTGCCCGTCCAGGCCCGGCTTGCCGACGAGGATCTTCAGCCGGCGACCCAGCGCCTCGGACACGCGGTCGACCTCCTCGCGCAGGTCCTCGAGGTTCTCGTCGCCACCGCCCGCCGCGGCCTCGCCGACGCCGGTCGGCGCGCGGTACTCGCCGAACGCGTCGCGCAGCGCCGCCGACCATTCGCCGGTCGTCGCGCCGGCGCGCGCCGCGGCGATCGTCGCCTCCATGATGTTCTCGTCGCCGGCGGCCACGCGCGCGAGCTCGGTGAGCGCAGCGTCGACGGCGCCCTGGTCGCGACCAGCGCGCCACGCGACGACCGCGTCGCGCTGGTGCGCCTCGACGTCCGCGTCGACGGTGAGGATCCCGCCGTCGGCGCCGGCCTGAAGCGGCGAGGGCTCGCTCTCGACGTACTTGTTGACCCCGACGACCGTGAGGTCGCCCGACTCGATCTTGCGGATCCGCTCGCGGTGGGAGTCGACCAGGGACGCCTTCATGTAGTCGACCGCGGCGACGGCGCCGCCGTGCTCGGAGACGATCGCCATCTCCGCGCGCGCGCCCTCGGCGAGCTCGTCGACGAGGCCGTTCATCACGACCGAGCCCTCGAACAGGTCGGGGTACTCGAGCAGGTCGGTCTCGAAGGCCAGCACCTGCTGGATGCGCAGCGCCCACTGCTGGTCCCACGGGCGGGGGAGACCGAGCGCCTCGTTCCACGCCGGCAGCTGGACCGCGCGCGCCCGCGCGTCGCGGCCGAGCGTCACCGCCAGCGCCTCGAGCACGATGCGCTGCACGTTGTTCTCCGGCTGCGCCTCGGTCAGCCCGAGCGAGTTGACCTGCACGCCGTAGCGGAAGCGCAGCTCCTTCGCGTCGGTGACGCCGTAGCGCTCGCGCCCGATCTCCTCCCACAGGCGCGACATCGCGCGCAGCTTGGCGTGCTCCTCGACGAAGCGCACGCCGGCGTTGACGAAGAACGAGATCCGGCTGAAGACCTTGCCCATCTGGTCCTGCGGGACGCGCTCGCGCGCCGCGTCGAGGACGGCGATCGCGTTGCTCATCGCGTAGGCGATCTCCTGCACCGGCGTGGCCCCGGCCTCCTGCAGGTGGTAGGAGCAGATGTTGATCGGGTTCCACTTCGGGACCTCGGTGACCGTGTAGGCGATCATGTCGGCGATCAGCCGCATCGACGGCCCCGGCGGGAACGCGTAGGTCCCGCGCGCGAGGAACTCCTTGATGATGTCGTTCTGCGTCGTGCCCGAGAGCTCGTGACGATCGACGCTCTGCTCCTCGGCGGTGACGATGTACAGCGCCAGCAGCCAGGCCGCCGTCGCGTTGATCGTCATCGACGTGTTCATCGTGTCCAGCGGGATGCCGTCCAGCAGTTGCTTCATGTCGCCGCGGTGGGCGATGGGCACGCCGACCTTGCCGACCTCGCCGCGCGCGAGCTCGTGGTCGGGGTCGTACCCCGTCTGCGTCGGCAGGTCGAAGGCGATCGACAGCCCCGTCTGGCCCTTGGCGAGGTTCGACCGGTACAGCTCGTTGGACTTCTTCGCCGTCGAGTGACCGGAGTAGGTCCGCATCATCCACGGCCGGTCGGGCTCGGGCAGGCGATGACTGCTCATCCACCGGATTCTACGGGGCGGGTTCTCAGACGAACCGCCCCGCACCAGGGGGGCTGGACGCGGGGCGGCTCGTGCACCGCACTTTTACAGTTTCCGGAGCATCGGGGCATCGGGGCTAGCCCCCATAGCCCGTGGCATAGGGTTCGCGCCCCGATGACCGCCTATGTCGACGTCCTGCACCAGGGCACGCCACACGCCATCGCCGCGTTCTACGGCGACGACTGGCTGCTCGATCCCGGCCCGGAGTCCGCGCACGAGACGCTGCTCGCCGGCCTCCCCGACGGCTTCGAGCCGCGCCGGATCCTGCTGACGCACATCCACTTCGACCACGCCGGGGCGACCGGGCGACTGCTGCAGCGCTGGCCCGGCGCCGAGGTCTGGGTTCACGAGCGCGGGGCGAAGCACATGATCGATCCCGAGCGCCTCGTCAGCAGCGCGCGGCGCCTCTACGGCGACGACTTCGATCGGCTCTGGGGCGAGGTCGTCCCGATCTCCGAGGATCACGTGCGCGTGCTGCAGGGCGGCGAGACGATCGACGGCTGGCACGTGGAGTACACCCCCGGCCACGCCTCCCATCACGTCTGCTACCTGCGGCAGGAGACCGGGACCGCGTTCTGCGGCGACATCGCCGGCGTGCGCGTCGGCCGCGGCCCGGCGCTGCCGCCGACGCCGCCGCCGGACATCGACGTCGAGCTCTGGCTGGCGTCGATCGAGATCGTGCGCGCATGGGAGCCGGCCGAGCTCGCCTGCACGCACTTCGGCACGTTCACCGACGCCGGCGCGCAGCTCGACCAGGTCGCCGGCAACCTCACGCGCCTGGCGCAGTTCGCGCGCGAGACCGACCTCGAGGGCTTCGCGGCTCGCGTCCGCGAGCTCGTCGAGGAGCAGTCGCCCGACGAGCTGACGCGTGCCGCATACGCACGCGCGAACCCGCCGGAGACCCTGTTTCCGGGTCTTGACCGCTACTGGCGCAAGCGTGCAGAAGCGGCCGAGGCTGGGTAACCTGAGCAGCGATGGGACAGACGATCGAGCTTCCGCGCGTGGGGCGCGCGGACTCCGAGCTCGGTGGCGCGTGGCGCGTCATCGTCCTCAACGACGACCACAACACGTTCGACCACGTCGCGGCCGCGCTCGCGAACTACATCCCTGGCGTCACGGTGGACGAGGGCTACGCGATCGCCAACCGCGTCCACAACAGTGGTCAGGCCGTCGTCTGGTCGGGCCACCTCGAGGCCGCCGAGCTCTACCACGAGCTGCTGGCCTGTGCGGGCCTGACGATGGCCCCGCTCGAGCAGGGTTAGCCGCTCAGGCCGCGTCGGCGGCGCCGTTGGCGCCATTGGGGCCGGAGCCCTCCACGACGACCTCGTGCCACGTGTAGGTCACGGGCACCTGGTACCAGCCTGAGGTGATCGTGCGAAAGCGCGTCATCTCGGGGCCGTGCCAGAAGCGCTCCCAGTCGTCGTGGTTGTCGAAGGCGACCGTCTGCAGGAACTTGTAGCGATCGTCCTCGGAGCGGTGGACGGTGTAGCCGCCGGCGCCGTAGCGCAGCGACAGCGGCGTGACCTCGCCGAGCTCGGCCGCGAGCTTGTCGGCCCGGAACGCCGTGGCGTACCAGCCGATGTGGACGACGCCGGCCATCAGTTCCCGACCTCCGCGTAGATCGCGCCCGGCCCCTCGGCGGTCTTGCCCTGGCCTTCGGCATCGGCGCCGACGAGGATCGCGATCTTGCCGAGGTGCTCGTTGTCGCGCATCTGCTGGTGGGCGAGCGGCACGCCGTCGAAGCCGTACGTCTTCCACAGCACCGGCCGGACCGCGCCCGACTCGATCAGCTCGTTGGCCTTCGTGCACTCATACGCGTTGGCGAAGTGCGAGCCAACGATCTCCTTCTGGCGCATCCACAGGTAGCGCACGTCGAAGTCGAGGTTGAAGCCCGTCGTGCCGGCGCAGATCACGACCTTGCCGAACGGCTTGACCGTGAAGACCGACGTCGGGAAGGTCGCCTTGCCGACATGCTCGAAGACGATGTCGGGCTTGGCGCCCAGCAGCTGCTGCACGCGCTTGTCGAAGGCCCGCGTGACCTTGAAGCGCGCGGCCTCCTCCTCGTCGGACTCGCCGCCCTTGCGCATCATGCCCGCGAACTCCGAGCGGTTGATGTAGTCGACGGCGCCGAGCTTCTTGATCAGCTCGCCCTTCTCGTCGGAGCTGACGACGCCGACGCAGTCGGCGCCCGCGGCCTTGCAGATCTGCGTGGCGAACACGCCGAGGCCGCCGGCGGCGCCCCAGATCAGGACCTTGTGGCCGGCCTGCAGGTTGCAGCGCGTGATCAGCATGCGCCAGGCGGTGAAGTAGGTGAGGCCGTAGGACGCGGCCTCCTCCCAGGTCAGGTTCTGCGGCTTGGGCAGCAGCTGCTGGGCCTGGACCTTGGTGAACTGGGCGAACGACCCCCACGTCGTCTCATAGCCCCAGATCTTCTGCGACGGCGCGGCCAGCGGGTCGAGGCCGTGGACCTCGGGATCCTCGTAGGACGCCTGGTTGCAGTGGATGACGACCTCGTCGCCCTCCTTCCAGCGGGTGACGCCGGCGCCGACCTTCCAGACGACGCCGGAGGCGTCCGAGCCGCCGATGTGGTGCCCGTACTCGGGGTGGTCGCCGTAGCGCCAGACGCCGACGGGCTCGCCGAGCGCGGCCCAGACGTTGTTGAAGTTCACGCCGGCGGCCATCACGCGGACGATGACCTCGAACGCACCGGGCTCGGGGACCTCGATCTCTTCCACCTGGAAGGCGTCGCGCGGCTCGCCTTGGCGCTCCTCGCGGATGACCCATGCGGCCATCGTCGCCGGGAGCTCGCCCGGCTCGGTCGACACTGCCGAGACCTGCGTCAAATCGACTGCCATGGGGCGGCAGCCTATCTCGCCGGCTCAGGCACCGCCTCCACGGTTCCGACCTCGCGCGTGGCACCCGCGCGCGGCTTGGGGGCGATCAGCCACCAAGCGACCGCGGCGCCGACGACGGCAAGCAGCGCCGCCAGTCGCAGGCCGCTGTTGAGCGCGTAGACGAAGGCCTCGCGCGCGGCGTCGCCCGCAGATCCGCCGGCCTGGGTGGACGCGCCGATGCCGAGGCCGTCGGCGATCCGGTCGCGTGTCGCTGCGGACGCGTGTGGTAGCAGGCTGTCGATCCGGTTGCGGCCGAGGGCGCTGACGAGCGCACCCATCACGGCGACGCCGAACGTGCCGCCGACCATCCGGCTCATCGAGAGCGTGCCGCTGGCGACGCCGGCCTTCTCGGGCACGACGGCGTTCATCGCCGCGGTGCTCATCGGCGACATCACGAAGCCCATGCCCAGGCCCATCAGCATGAACGCGCCGATCAGGAAGGCGTAGGGCGTGTCGACCTCGAGGTGGCCCTGCCAGAACAGCGAGCCCGCCGTCGCCAGCAGCCCGGCGACGATCAGCGGCCGGGAGCCGACGCGATCGGACAGGCGCCCGGCGATCGGGCCCGCGACGATGATGACGAGCGTCATCGGCAGGAAGCGAACGCCCGCCTCGAGCGCGGTGTAGCCGTGGACGTTCTGCATGTACAGCGCGAAGAAGAAGAACGTCGCGAGCATCGCGAAGCTGATGATGAAGGCGACGAGGTTGGCGCCGAGGAACGAGCGGTCGGTGAAGAACGAGAAGTCGACCATCGGGGCAGCCACGCGCCGCTCGACCACGACGAACGCGACGAGCGCGACGACGGCGAGCGCGAACAGCCCGACGATCCGCGCCGAGCCCCAGCCCCAGGCGTTGGCCTCGACGAACGCCAGCACGAGCGACAGCAGGCCGACGGTGAGCGCCACGACGCCGGCGACGTCGACCTGACGCGCCGCCGTCTCGTCGCGCGACTCGTGCGCGGCGAACAGGGTCACCGCGACGGCCGCGGCCGCGACGGGGAGGTTGAGGAAGAAGATCGACTGCCAGGAGACGTGCTCGACCATGAACCCGCCGACGACGGGGCCGATCGCCAGCGCCAGCGCCGAGACGCCCGCCCAGGTGCCGATCGCCTTGCCGCGCTCCTCGGGCGGGAACGCGTTGGAGATGATCGACAGCGTCGCCGGCATCATGAACGCGGCGCCGATGCCCTGGATCGCGCGCCAGCCGACGAGCCAGGTGTCGGACTGCGCGAAGCCGATCATCGCGCTGGACAGCGCGAAGACGACGACGCCGAAGAGGAACATCCGCCGGCGCCCGAAGATGTCGCCGAGCCGGCCGCCGGTGACGAGCAGGACGGCAAAGCTCAGCGTGTAGGCGTTGACGGTCCACTCCAGGCCGGAGACCGTCGAGTCGAGGTCCTGCTGGATCGACGGCAGCGCGACGTTCACGACCGTGTTGTCGAGCATGATCATGAACAGCGCGAAGCACATCGCGCCGAGGGTCCACCAGCGGCGGTTGTCGTCGGTGAGACGGAGGCGGTCGGTCATACGGAGTCCTTCGGGTCAGCGTGGGGGAGGGAGCGCAGGGCGTCGTGCAGGCGCGCGCGCTGCTCGGGCGTGAGCGTCTCGGCGTAGGCGGCGATCCCCGCGAGTCGGGCAGCCTCCAAGCGCGTGAGCGCATCGCGGCCGGCGGGCGTGACGGTCAGGCGCTTGATGCGCCGGTCCTCGGCGTCCTCGCGGCGCTCGACGAGGCCGCGTCGCAGCAGCCCGTCGACCGTCCGGCTGGCGCCGGGCAGCGACATGCCGATCTGGCCGCCGAGCTCCTTGACGGAGAGCTCGGCCGCGCTGTCGTCGAGCACGTGCAGCACCTTCATGTGTGTGATCGAGAGATCGAGGCCCTCGAGGACCTGCACCATGGTGGCGCTCGTGCCCTTCATCAGCTCGCGCCAGAACGCATGCAGCTCGGTGGCCAGCTCGGACGCCGTTGCGTGCGTGTCTGCAGCATGTGCTTGCACGCACGCAAGTGTTACATAACCCGCAACTGTCTACAACGGCAAGTATCTGTCCGGCGCCGGGCTCAGGGCGTGACGTCGCGAGCCGGACCGTGCGGGCGCATCGTCTTCGCGGTGGCGTTCCAGACGTAGTCCTGCACGCGCAGCGTCCGCGGGCAGCAGACGTCGTCGCCCTTCTTCCACACCGGCCGGCTGAGGATCAGCGCGGTCTCGTCGATGCGCGTGGTGACGCGGTACTGCTGCTGGTTGCGGTAGACGATCCGCAGCTTGCCGTTGGTCGCGCCGTCGGCGGTGAAGACGAAGACGGCGACCGCGCCGGCGGCGCCGCCCGTGTCGACGCGCACGGCCGCGTCGGCCTTGCCGTCGCCGGTCAGGTCGCCGTACTGCGAGGCGGGGTCGACGAAGCCGCCCCGGTCGGTCAGCAGCTTCTTGACCGCCGAGCTCGTCCTGGCGTCCTTGAGGATCGTCTCGCGGAAGAAGGCCGCGCCGGTCTCGTCGGGCGAGGGCGTCTGCGACTGCGCGACCACCGGCAGCCCCGCAGCGGCGGCGACCAGCCCGGCGGCCAAGACAGAACGACCCCTCATCCCACGCGATCATGCCAGCGTCGCCGCCGGCGGTGTGCAAGCGGCCCTGCTGCGCAGAGCGTCAGCGCGCGGGGCGAGCCCCGGCGCGGGAGCAGCTAGGGCAGCAGCAGCTCGTCCTGCGAGCTCTTGCGTTGCGGGCCGACGGTCAGCGCCGCGGACTTGATCTGACGCCTGGTCACGCGGACGGTCGCAGAGCCCTCGGGGACGTCGGCCTTGACGGTCGCCGCATCACCGGGGTTGATCGGGCCGGTGTTCTGCTCGAAGGCGCGCTGCCCGCCCTCGTCGGAGCGGAAGGTGACCTCCTGCGGCGTGCGCGTGAGGTTCGTGATGATCAGGCTCACGGGGCCGGCGCCGAACTTCGCCGGCGAGACGTTGACGGCGTCGTCGGAGATCGAGGCGGTCAGCACGATCGTCCCGGGCGGGCGCGGCTCGTTCTTGAAATCGTCGTCGTCGCCGCAGCCCGCAGCGGCGGTCGCGCAGATCACGGCGAGAGCCGCAAGACCCATCCTCATATACGGGCGCTTCCTCTCCATCCCTTAGGACCCTGAGTCCAACACTAACCGGAAATGCGACGCGTGCGGCGGAACGTCACGCGGGGCGCTCGACGAACGCGGCCGCGACGTCGAGCTCTGCGGCCTGTGCGCCGGCCTCTCGCAGCTCGTGCTGCAACAGGTCCCAAGCGATCAGCTCGGTCTCCTCGTAGTCGGCGACGTCGACATCCAGGCAGGCGATCCGGTAGCCCTCCCATGCCTCCCGGACCCGCTCAGCGTCGGTCTGCGGCGTAACGGTGGACATGCCGCGTGACCGTAGCGGTGCGATCGGACGTGCATGGCGTCCGGGGACGGGCGTACAACGCATCGGTGAGCTCATCGGTCGTTCCCGACGCACTGCTTCGCAGCGCCGAGTTCCTCGTCGTCGACACCGAGACGAACGGGCGCGCCGGCGCGGACTGCGAGCTCACCGAGATCGGCGCGGTGCTCGTCGGCGGCGGTGAGCTGCACGATCGCTGGGAGACGCTCGTCGCCGTGCGCACCCCGCTCTCGCGCGGGATCCAGCGCTTCACTCAGATCTCGCAGGCGATGGTCGACGAGGCGCCCCCGGCCGAGATGACGCTGCCCGAGCTCGCCGAGCTGATGGACCGGCGGGTGCTCGTCGCGCACAGCGCGAGCTTCGATCGCCGCGTCCTCTCCGACGCCTTCGCGCGCGCCGGCCTGCAGTGGCCCGATCCGCCGGTGCTGTGCACGGTCGCGCTCGCGCGGCGCCTCGCGCCGCTCGTGCGCCAGCGGTCGCTGCGGCCGCTGGCCGAGGCGCTGGGCATCGAGGTCACCGTCAGCCATCGCGCGCTCGCCGACGCCGAGACCTGCGCGCGGGTGTTCTGCGCGCTGTTCGCGCGGTTGTGCGCGCAGGCCGCGACCGTCCAGGACGCGCTGGAGCTGTGCCGGGCACGGCGGCCGGGGCGCCCTCGCGCGCGGCGCACGGATGGCGGCGGCGCGCTGCGGGGCGTGCGCCGCCGGGCGCCGGACACGAGCGCGCTGCCCGACGCGCCCGGTGTCTACATCTTCCGCTCGGCCTCGGGCCAGCCGCTCTACGTCGGCAAGTCGGTGCGCCTGCGCACGCGCGCCCGCGCGCACTTCGCGCCGAGCTCTGAGGACGGGGACTGGGTGACGCAGGTCGAGGTCGTCGACCACATCGAGACGGCGTCCGAGCTCGGCGCGCTGCTGACCGAGCATCGCCTGATCGGTGAGCTCAAGCCGCCGGGCAACATCGTGCACCGCCGCCGCCACGACGGCTGGTTGTGGCTGCGCTGCCGGCTGGACATCGCCTATCCCGTGCTCGAGGTCGCGCCCGAGCCGGCGGCCGGGCGCGCCGTGAACATCGGGCCGCTGCGCGCGCGTCGCGCGGCGGTCGAGCTGGTCGAGCAGCTCAACTCGCTGTTCGGGTTGCGCCATTGCGGGCGCCGCCTGCAGCGCCGGCCGTGGCCCTCGGCCTATGGGCAGATGGGCCGCTGCCTGTCGCCGTGTCTCGGCGACCTCGATCCGAACCTCTACCGCGCCCGCCTGGACGCGGCGCTGGCGGCGGTCTGCGACGGCGGCGGCGCGCTGCTCGATCACGTCGACGCGCAGCAGCGCGAGGCTGCGGCCGCGCGCAGCTACGAGCGCGCGGCCTGGCTGCAGCGCCGGCGGCGGCGCCTGGTCGCGCTGCTGGACGGGATCGGCGGTGTGCTGGAGGCGGCGCACGCACGGCCGCGGCTCGTCGCGGCCGCGCATCCCGACGGCGGGCGCGGCGACCTGGCGTGGCTGGTCGGCGGGCGCGTCGCGGACTGGGGTGAGCCGGCCTCGCTCGAGGACGCCGCCACGCGCACGCGGCGCGCGCTGCTCGGCGGCGCGCAGCCCGGCCCGCCGGTGCTCACGGCCGAGCAGGCGGCGCAGGCGCGCGTGGCGACGACGTGGATCGCGTCCAACCAACCGGCGGCGCTGCCGCTGCGCCCGGCGCCCTCGGCCGAGCGGCTCGCCGCGTTCCTGCGCTCAGAAGGGCAGCTCGACGACCGTCGCCGCGACGGCGGGCTCGCCGACGGTCACGACGTCGCCGGGCGCTACCTCGCGGCGCACCAGGGCCAGCGCGATCGGGCCGTGGACGGGGGAGACGGCGACGCTGCCGAGGCGGCCGACGTCGCGGTCGCCGGCGTGCACGGCGTCGCCAGGCTGCCGGGGCTCTGACAGGCGCAGGCCGCGCAGGTGGCGGTTGGGCTTGCCCTTGTAGTGCAGGCGCGCGACGGTCTCCTGGCCGACGTAGCAGCCCTTGGTGAAGGAGACGGCGCGCTCGTTGAGGCCGGCTTCCTGGGGGATGACCCTCTCGTCGAGGTCGCTGCCATAGCGCGGGCGCCCGTGCTCGACGCGCACGACCTCTGCGGCGATCTCGTCGACGGCGACCGCGCCGGCGTCCAGCAGCGCAGCGCGGACCGCGTCGCCGTCGGCCGCGGCACTGAGGACGTCGAGACCGCTGTCGGTGCGCACGAGCAGGACGTCGTGCCCGGCGATCTGCGCGCGCGTGCTGTCGTGCTCGTCGGGGCCGGGCTCGGCGCCGGCGACCTGCGCTGCGCGCGGGCCGGCAAGCGTGACGCGCGTCAGCTCGAGGGTGCGCTTGTGCAGCTCGGCGTCCCAGCCGATGACCGCGCGGCGCATCGTGTCGAAGAGCACCTGCAGCGTCGCGCGCTCGGTGAGCAGCAGCAGCTCGTCACCGGTGTGCATGACGCGCAGGTCGGCGAGCATCTTGCCCTTGTTCGTCAGCAGCGCTGCGTAGCAGCCGCGGCCGGGCGTCAGCGCCTCGACGTCGTTGCTGATCTGGCCGTTGAGGAACTCCGCAGCCTGCGGGCCGGTCAGCGCCAGCTTGCCGTCCTCGGCGCCGCTGACCAGCGCGCAGCCCTCGGTCAGCGCGGCGTAGGCGGCGTCGGGGATGGACGCGACGGGCATGTCCCTGAAGGTAGCGGGCCGCGCCAGGTACGCTGGGGCGCATGGCACTGGCGGACACGTTCACGACGGTCGTCGACTCGCTGCCCGACGACTGGACCGACCTCGAGCTCGATCTGCGGATCTTCGACGAGGACCGCTACATCGACGCCGCCGTCTACATGACGACGTGCAACGCCCAGCCCTACTCCAAGCACGACTGGCACTGGCGGCTGCTCGTGGCGCACCGCTTCGGCCACGCGGCGTCGCACCACACGGTGCACGGCGCGCTGAAGCTGCTCGACGACGCCGGCATCGCGGGGGAGCTCGCGGTTCGCGAGGTCCGCACCGGGCGCGCGCCGATCGCGCCGATGTGGGGACGTCCGGAGTCGATCCGCGACGAGTACCGCCGGATCACGGCCCAGTAGTGGCCCGCGTCGCGCTGGTCATCCCCGACCTGATGCTCGGGTCGCGCGTGCAGGAGCTGCTGAAGGCGGGCGGGCACGAGCTCGTGCGCGAGGAGCCCGACGTGCTCGTCGTCGACCTGATGGCCGACTGCGTCGACGTCGCCGCGCACGCCGCGGGGCCGCACAAGACGCTCGGCGTCTTCGCGCACACCCAGCCCGAAGTGCGCGAGCGCGCCCTGGCCGCGGGCTTTGACCTCGCGGTGCCGCGCTCGCGGATGGTGCGCGAGGGCGCGGCGCTGGTCGACGGGCTCGCCGCCGCGGACTGACGGCTCAGCGGTCTCCGGCGGGGTCCTTCCTAACCCGTCCTCCTGCGCGGTCCTTCCTCAGCCGTCCTCCTGCGCGGTCTGCTTCGCGCCGCTGCGCGCGAAGGACCCGTCGAACATCAGCGCGATGTCGAGGCGCTTGTCGACGATGCCGAAGCGCTGCTCCCACGCCGCCCACTTCTCCAGCGCGCCGGTGTCGAAGGTGCCGATCGTGCCGTCGGACGCCTGGAAGGCGGGGGTGACGGCGTCGAGCTCCTTCAGCGCGAGGTCGCGCTTCGTGCCGGGGGCGGCCTTCACCAGTGCCTGCACGCCGGACTCGGGGTCGGCGATCGTCTCGCGGTAGCCGCGCTGCAGCGCGTGGACCGTCGCGCGCACGAGCTTGGGGTCGTCCTGCAGTGTCTCGCGGGTCACCGTCAGCACGAGCTCGGGGTAGGCCGGCGCGCCGTAGTCCTCGAGCCGGAAGACCTTCGTGCCGGGGCGCTCGGACGCGATCGCGACGCCCTCGGCGTTCCAGAACGCCGTGGCTGCCGCGACCCGGCGGGAGATCAGCGCGGGCACGGCCTCGAAGCCGATCGTCACACGCCGGACCTTGCTCGCGTCGCCGCCGTCGCCGCGCACGATCGAGTTCAGCACGGCGACGTCGGAGGGCAGGCCGGTGACGCCGACGCGCTTGCCTTCGAGCGCGCGTGGCGAGCGCACGCCGGGTTGGGCGATCACCGCCGCCAGCGGGTCCTGCACGATCGCCATGACCGCGACGAGGTCGCGGCCCTTGGCGCGCGCGATGGCGAGATCGTGGAGGTCGAGGATCGCGAACTTCGTGCGGCCCGTCAGCAACAGCGTCACGGAGTCCGTGGACTGCGCCGGCGCCTGCACCTCGAGCGCGACGCCCTCGGCGTCGGTGAACCCGCGGTCGACGGCGAGCTCGATCCCGGCGTGCACGGCGTTGGGCATGAAGTCGAGCGTCAGCGTCGCGCTGGAGTTCGGCGAACCGTCGCCCGAGCTGCCGGAGCAACCGGCGAGCACGATCATCGCGGCGAGCGCGGCAAGCCCGGTCGGCACCCTTCGTAGACTCCGGGAATGCGCCGCCGCGTCACGTTCTCGCGCAACTTCACGTTGTCGCTGTCGCGGACGTGTCAGTGCTTCTGCAAATACTGCTCGTTCAAGACCCATCAGGCGCACTTGTACTCGCCCGAGGAGGTCGAGCGCTTTCTCGAGCAGGCCGTGCGGCGCAACGCCAAGGAGCTGCTGGTCCTCACCGGCGAGCGCCCGGAGGTCAACGACGAGGTTCGCGCGCGGCTTGCGTCGTACGGGCACGCGGACTTCACGTCGTATGTGGTGTGGGCGTGTGAGCGGGCGCTGGAGCGTGGGCTGCTGCCGCACACCAACCTGGGCGTGCTCTCGCGCGCAGACCTCGCTCGCCTGAGAGAGGTGACGGCCTCGCAGGGCCTGATGCTGGAGTCGGTGCGCGACGACCTGGTGGCGCACCAGGGCTCACCGACGAAGGCGCCGGCGCGGCGGTTGGAGACGATTCGCTGGGCGGGGGAGCTCGCGATCCCGTTCACCTCGGGGATCTTGGTCGGCATCGGTGAGTCCGAGGGCGACCGCCTCGCGGCGCTCGACGCGCTGGCGGCGGTGCAGGCGGAGTTCGGGCACATCCAGGAGGTGATCCTGCAGAACTTCGTCCCGCACGACTCCTATTACGGGCAGGAGCCCGCGCAGATCGCCGACGACGCGGCGACGGCCTACTGGCGCACGGGGATCGGCGAGCAGCCGTCCAAGGATCTCCCGGCGTGGGCCAACCCGATCTCGATCGCCGACATGGAGCGGCTGATCGCGCACGCCTCGGAGGTGCTGCCGGGTGTCGGGATCCAGGTGCCGCCGAACCTCGCGGACTGGTGGCCCCGGCTCGTCGCCGCGGGCGCGACCGACCTCGGCGGGCTCAGCGCCAACGGCGATCACATCTCTCCGGAGCACCCGTTCCCGTCGCCCCACCAAGTGCGCAAGCAGCTGCAGCCCGAGGGCTACGCGCTGACCGAGCGGCTGTGCGTCTACCCGCAGTACATCGACGCCGAGTGGATGGACCAGGGCGTCCTGGATGTCATCAAGGCGAAGTACTGGAGCTTCATCCCGCGCCGCGGGTCCGGGCGCCAAGAGGCTCCGTTTGCGATCCGCAGCGAGCTCGTCTCGGGCGCCGTCGAGCGTGGTCGCCAGGGCGTTGCCCTCTCTGAGGAAGAGCTGACCGCGATGTTCGCGGAGACCCGGCCCGAGGCGATCGAGGACATGCGCGTCGCCGCCGACGAGCTGCGCGCCGAGCTCGCCGGGGACACGGTCACGTTCGTCGTCAACCGCAACATCAACGTCTCGAACGTCTGCACCGTCGGCTGCGCGTTCTGCGGCTTCGGGCAGGGCAAGCGTTCCCCGGACGCCTACGACTACACCGAGGCGGACCTGCGCGCGCGTGTGCGCGACGCCGTCGCCTTCGGCGCGACGGAGATCTGCATGCAGTCGGGGATCCATCCCGACTGGACCTTCGACGACTACCTGCGCTGGCTGAGCATCCTCAACGACGAGGCTAGGGCGGGTGGGACCGATCTCCACCTGCACGCGTACTCGCCGATGGAGATCGCGCACATGCAGGACATCTCGGGCCTGCCGCTGAGCGACGTCTTCGCGCAGCTGCGCGAGGCCGGGCTCGGGTCGACACCGGGCACCGCCGCCGAGGTCCTGCACGACGGAGTGCGAGAGCGCATCAGCCCCAACAAGCTCCCTGTCGCGCGCTGGGTGGAGATCATCGAGGCCTCGCATCGTGCCGGGCTGCGCTCGACGTCGACGGTGATGTTCGGGCACATCGAGGAGCCGTGGGAGCTCGCCGAGCACATGCGCGTCATCCGCGAGCTGCAGGAGCGCACCGGTGGCATCACCGAGTTCGTGCCGCTGAGCTTCATCCCGTTCCACACGCTGCTCGGCCGGACGCACGGCGTCGAGGAGATCTCGCGGGAGGAGAACCTCAAGCACACGGCCGTCTTCCGGTTGGCGCTCGGACGGTCGGTCCGCAATGTGCAGGCGTCATGGGTCAAGATGGGTCTCGACGCGGCGACGGAGGCCCTGTCGTGGGGCGTCAACGACCTTGGCGGCACGCTGATGGAAGAGAACATCAGTCGCCTGGCCGGGAGCTACCACGGCGTCAAGCTCGACCCCGAGGACCTCATCGCCGCCGCGCATCGCGCCGGCCGCCCCGCGGCCGAGCGCACCACCCTGTACTCGATCCGGCGCGCCTACCCGCTGCCTGTTACGGAGAAGACAAACGCATGAACGACGGCGAACCGATCACCGCAGAGGGCCTGGAGGCCCTGCGCGCCGAGCTCGAGCAGCTCGAGACCGAGGGGCGCCGCGAGATCGCTGCGCGCATCTCGACCGCGCGCGAGCTCGGCGATCTCTCCGAGAACGCCGAGTACCACATCGCCAAGGAGGACCAGGCGCACCACGAGACGAAGATCGTGCGCCTGCGCGACCGCCTGCGCAACGCCGTCGTCGTCGCGGGCGACAAGGCCGCCGGCGTCGTGACCTTCGGCGTCCCCGTGACGGTTCGCGACGAGGAGGCCGGGTCCACGACGACCTGGACGATCGTCGGTCCGACCGAGGCCGACGTCAAGGCCGGCAAGCTGTCCGCGGAGTCACCGTTCGCCGTCGCGCTGCTCGGCGCCGGCCCGGGCCAGACCGTCGAGGCGCGCACGCCGCGCGGCGCGCGCAAGCTCACGGTCGAGTCGATCGGCTGACAAAAACTGCATCAAAGAAGGACGAGCGCCGGCCAACCGCGGGACGTGTGTGCATCCATGTCGAACAGTTGGACACCAGTGCACACACGTCGGCGAGCGAGGCCGGCGGACGGCCGAGACGGCCGGCACCCGCGGCGGCGCTGACTCCTTCTCAGAGAAACAAGTCCTCGGCAACCGGTCGCACCAAAGCAACCGCGCCAGGACCGTCGTCCGCAACAACGAATCGCGACAGGCCGCGGACGACCACCACCGGCTCGCGAGAGTCCTTCGCGCGCACCAACTCGGCAGCCCCCGCCACCGCATCGGCAACCGCCAGCCACGTGGCGCGCAACTCCATGCCGCGCGCGTCGACTCGCCCGCGCCAGTCATCCAGGGGCGCCAGACCCGCCGCGCCCAGAGCCACGTCCACCTGCCCGTGCCGCCACGCGCGCCCGAACGAGTCCGAGATCAGCACGGCAGGCCGCAACGGTAGCGCCGCCCGCAACGCCCGTGCGCTCCCATCGGGGTCGACCGGCAGCAGCACGACCTCACCATCGCGCGCGGCGTTCGACGCATCGACGCCCGCGTTCGCGCACACGAACCCGTGAGCCGTCCGCGAGATGATCACGCCACGCGACGCCCGCAACACGGCGGCCGACTCACGCAACACGACCTCTACCGCGCGCGGGTCCTTCTCTGATCCAGCCAGCTCAAGAGCCCGCGCGGACGGCGTCACAGAAGACAGCGCGACCACCCGTCCCTCCGCCTTGGACACCACCTTGTGCGCGACACACACGATGTCGCCCGCAGAGAGATCCACGCGTGCCGCGATCAGCGCCGCGAGGTCGTCGCCCTCGCCGATCTCGGGTAGTCCGACGACAGCGGTCGCCGACAGCGTCACCGCTTCGACAGCCGGCTGAACATCCCGCGCGTGTGCGCGGCCAGCCCGTGGCCGTCGGCGAGCGCATCGCGGACGACGTTGAAGTCGTCCAGCGTGTCGACGTCCAGCGCGAAGCCGATCAGCTCGGCGACCTCGACGGTCGCGCCGGCGGCCTCGGCGCGGCGCACATGGCGGTCGCACGACCCCGCCCCGAAGGCGGGCTCGATCACGTCGGGCGGCGTCAGCAGCAAGCCGTTCGTGCCGCTGCCGTGACGATCGGGCAGCACGACGACGTCGGGCCCGGCGGCGTCGCGCGAGAGCAGCTCGTCGACCTCGCTGGGGTCCAGCGCCGGGCAGTCGCCGGCGACGACGAGGACGCGCCGCGCGCCGCGGGCGATCGCCTCGCGGATGCCGATCAGCGCCGCCTCGGAGTGCGACGGCGCACCGGGGTCGTGGACGGCGTCGGCGTCATAGCCGTGGGCGAGCGCCTCCATCGCCATCTCCTCGGTCACGACGAGCACGCGGTCCACGCGCGCCGAGCGGCGCAGCGCGATCAGCACGTCCGTGACCATCGCCTCGACGAGCGCACGGCGGGTGCCCTTGCCGAGATCCTCGGCAAGGCGCGACTTCGCGGTTTCGAACCGCTTGACGGGCAGGACGGCGATCGTCGTCATCGTGCTCAGGCGGCGAGCCCCAGAGCGAACTCGAGCGTCGCGCGGGCAACCCGCTCGCGGGCGGCCGCGTCGCTCATCAGCGTGTCCGTCGAAAGTGCGGGGATGTCCATGCCAGTTCCGTCTTCATCCGTGACGATTCCGTCGAGTACGGGCCCGTAGTATTCCGCGACTCCGGCTGCCGTGAGGTCACGTCCGGCCCAGCGCAGGAATTCCGCGGTCGGGCCCTTGACGATCTCACCGCCGACGATCGGCGAGACGGCGACGACCGGCGCATCGACCTGCGCCAGCGCGTCGCGGATGCCCGGGACCGCGAGGATCGGGGTGATCGAGATCACCGGGTTGGACGGGCCGATCACGATCGCGCGCGCCCGCGCGATCGCGTCGAGCACCGCCGGCGTCGCCGTCGCGACGTCGCCGCCGACGAGCGCGAGGTCCTGCACGGGCCCGGCGCCGCCGCGGACGATCATGAACTCCTGGAAGTCCCACCAGCGGTCGCCGGCCTGGACGCGCGTGCGGACGGGCTGATCGCTCATCGGCAGGACCGGCGCGGTGACGCCGAAGGCCGCGCCGATCGCGCGCTGCGCCGCGGTCAGCGTCTCTCCGGCCGCCAGCCGCCGCGCGCGTTCGATGCACACCGCGAGGTCCTGGTCGCCGAGGTTGAACCAGACGTCCGCGCCGAGCGCGCGCAGCCCGTCCATCACCGCGAACGTGTCGCCGGCGAGGCCCCAGCCGCGCTCGTCGATGCGGTCGGCCAGCCAGAACGTGCAGAGGTCCGGGTCGGGTGCGACGTAGGAGCCGTAGATCTCGACGTCGTCGCCGGTGTTGGCGACGACGACCAGCTCGTCTCCCGCGACGTCGAGCATCCCGCGCGCGAGCTTGGCTCCGCCCGTTCCGCCCGCGAGGACGACGACAGAGTTACCTCCGCGGGGCATCCGGCCCCGCGGCCTGATCGCGACGGTCGGCCTCCGGCCGCCCGATCGACGGCAATCCAGTGATCCGGATGCCAGCGTGGGTCTTGTAGCGGACGTTGATGCCGATCAGCAGCGGAGTGAGCGACTCGATGATCCGCGCCTGCTCGAGCTTGCCGCAGTCCACGCAGCGCAGCCCGCCGATCAGCTCGATCAGCTCGATTACGCGTTGCTTGTCGGCCTTGCGGTCACCGCAGACGAGGACGTCCTCGTCGAGCGCGTGCTCGAGATCGCCGAGCATCGCCGCGCTCACCGTGTGCAGGGCGCTAACGACCGTGACGCCCTCGGGGACCATCTCCTGCGCCTGCTCTGCGGCCGATCCCTGCCACACCCCGAGCATGCGCGTGGCCTTGCCGCTGACCGCCGCGGCCAGCGGGACGGTGGCGTCGACGACGAGCTGACCCGGGCGCAGCGCACCCTTCAGGTTCGTCAGCGTCTCTGACTGATTGCGAAACGGGACGCACAGCAGCACGAGCTCGGCCTCGGCCGCCGCCTCGGCGTTCGCGAGCCCGCGGATGTCCGCACCGGGCACCTCCGCCTGCACCTTTGCTGCGGCCTCGGCGGCACGATCGGCGTCACGCGAACCGATGACGATGGGGACGCCGGCCCGGCCCAGTCGCGCGGCCAGTCCATGGCCGAGCGCTCCTGAGCCGCCGATGATCGAGACGGGATCTGACACGGCGGCGGAGTATAGGAGCGGTGCCCTCGCAGGCCGCGGCGTCCCCTCGGCGCGCCGATCGTGGAATCCTGTCGGGCGTGAGGCGCCGGACGATCCCATTCCTGACCGCTGCCGTGCTGACCGCGATTGTCGTTCCGCTCGCGTTCGCCCAGTCGGTCCCCGACTACCGCACGCTGATCGCTCAGGTGCGCAAGCAGAGCGTCCAAGCGACGCTCGGCGCCCGCTGCGTGCCGACGCCGCAGGGGCCCGACTGCCCCCAGACCGTTCCGCCCTACCCGCTGAAGACGACCGGGACGCTGAAGCAGCTCAAGGGCGGCGACGAGGTGACCCTGCTGTTCAAGGCCAAGGTCGGCGACGTCACGTGGCGCACCGCGCGGATCAACGGGTTCGGCAAAGAGGTCCCGACCGCGACCGGCGTCGCCAAGCTAATCAACCGCAAGACCAAGCGTCGCTGGCGCATCACGCTGCCGAAGAACCTGCGCAAGTCCTCGAAGATCCTCGGCATCACCGCGCAGTCGCCGAACGCGCGCGCGGACTTCGAGGTCGGCATCACAGTGCGGTAGGAGGGGTGGCGCAGCCGGCCGGATCTCGGTCGGCGAGCCGGGCCCCCAGGTGGATAGGGTCCCCGCCAATGGCGGAGATCAAGAAGGTCGGCGTGCTCGGCGCGGGGTTGATGGGGCACGGCATCGCGCAGGTCGCCGCCCAGTCGGGATACGACGTCGTCGTGCGAGAGGTCGACGACGAGACGCTCGCCAAGGGCATCGGCAAGATCGAGAAGCAGCTCGCGCGGGCGGTCGAGAAGGGCAAGTCCTCACAGGAGGACGCCGACGCCGTGCGCGCGCGCATCCAGGGGACGACCGACTACGCAGACCTCGCCGACTGCGATCTCGTGATCGAGGCGATCACGGAGTCGCTGGACCTCAAGCTCGCGATGTGGAAGGAGGTCGACGCGCTCGCCAAGCCCGAGGCGATCTTCGCCACGAACACGTCCTCGCTCGCAGTGATCGCGCAGGCTGCGGCGACCTCGCGGCCGGAGCGGTTCCTCGGCATCCACTACTTCAACCCGGCGCAGGTCATGAAGCTCGTCGAGGTCGTGCGCGCGGTCACGACGTCTGACGAGGCCTATGCGGCAGGCGTCGCGTTCGCCGAGTCCCAGGACAAGCTCGCGATCCAGACCAAGGACAAGACCGGGTTCATCGTCAACCGCATCCTCGTGCCGTACATGGTCGACGCGATCCGCGCCTACGAGGAGGGCGTCGGGTCGGTCGCCGAGATCGACGAGGCGATGAAGGCCGGCGCCGGCGTGCCGATGGGGCCGCTGACGCTCTGCGACTTCGTCGGCCTCGACACGGTCGGCGCGATCTGCGACGCGCTCTTCGACGAGTTCCGAGAGCGCCGCTTCGCTCAGCCGCCGACGCTGCGCAAGATGCTCGCCGCCGGCTGGTACGGCCGCAAGTCCGGCATCGGGTTCTACGACTACAGCGGCGAGTCGCCGGTCCAGAACCCGGGGCTCGCGAGGTAGGCGCGGATGCTCTTGCGCGTCCCGCCGTTTCGCGGCGCGCAGGTCGCGGCGAGCGTCGTCGTCCTGGCGACGCTCGCGCTGTTGCTGGAGCTGCGGATGGAGGACTGGCCGGCGGCGCGCGGCTGGCGTGCAGCGGCGGGCTGGCCGTGCTCGTCTGGGCGCTCGTCATCGGCACGCCGTCCGCCGAGGGGCAGGCGCGCCCGTGGCTGGCGGCGCTGTGTCTCAGCGCCGTCGTGCTGCTGGCGCTCGCGCTCGGCCACGTCCTCGACCTGCTGGGCGAGGACGGCTGGTACGGCACCGCCGGCGACGACACGCCGTGGGCCGGGCTCGCCGGTTGCACGCTGCTCATCCTCCTGGCTGCCGCGTGGTGCGCACGCGAGCGCGCCGCCGCGTCATGCGCGTTCGTGGCCGGTGTCGCGGGCACCGGGCTGCTGCTGCTCTGCCGCGCCTGGATCTCCGAGCCGTCGGGGCAGACGCTGCGCTGGCTACTGGCGCTGTCGGCGTTCGTGCTGCTCGTGCTGACGCTCGTGCAGCGCGACGTGCGCCCGCAGCACGCCGCGCAGCTGGCGAACGCGGGTGGGCTGGCGGTGCTGGCGATCGCCCAGACCGCGGGCGTCGGGCCGGTCTTCTTTCTCGTGTTCTTCGAAGAGCAGCCCCAGCTCGGCGCCGGCTGGGAGCTTGCTGCTGCTCGCGGCGGGCTTCGGCCTGATGGCCTACGGCGCCGTCGACGGCCACCGCGGGCCGGTCGTCTTCGGGATTCTCAACATCGTGGCGTTCGTCGTCGCCACCGGCTTCAGCGGCGGCTTCGTCGGCTGGCCGCTCGTGCTCCTTCTCGCCGGCGTGGCGCTGCTCGTGATCGGGCTGCGCCCGACGACCCCGGCTCCACCGGAACCGGGGTCAGACGCCGAGCTTGCGCCGGCGATCGAGGTTCGCCTCGACGCTTAGGTCGTCGGCCCGAACGGGCCGGGGGGTGCGTCGTCGTCCTTGGCCGCCGCCGGCGGCGGCGGGCGGCGGGGGCGGCGGCGGTGCCGCCTCGGCGGGCTGCTCGCTGGGCGCCGGGCGTCGACGGCGGCGGGGGCGGAGGCGGCGGGCTCGTGAGCGTGCCGGTCGTCGCGGCCGCGGGTGCGGCGTCCTGGCTGATCGGCGGCCACTTGTCGGTGACCAGCATCATGTAGGCGTAGGAGCGGTTGACGTAGCCGAGCAGGAAGGTCAGCGCGTTGTGCATGCCCTCGTTGCTCTTGCCGGTGAACAGGGCGACGAACCACATCGCGATCGCGACGAGGTAGATCGCGATGCTGAACGCGTACTGGATGATGTAGACCGGGATGAAGAGGATCGCCCGGAAGAGCACGGTGAGGCGGTTGTGCTCGCCGGAGTCCTCAGGGATCTGCATCCGGACCGGGTACTCCGGGTGGTCGCCGGTGTCGAACGGCGGGTACTGGTCGACCTGCAGATAGGTGTACGCGTTGCAGCGCGCGCCGAACTGCAGGACGCCGCGCACGAAGCCGTAGAGGCTGTCGGGGTAACGCCCCGTGAACAGCAGCGCGAACCACGCGACGATGACGCAGAAGAACGCGGCGATGAAGTAGAAGATCGCCACGATCAGGATCGGGATGACGGTAAGGAAGCGGAGGCCTACGGTGAGCCGATTGCGTTGCTGCGGCAGATCGGCCTCATACACGATTGGGTAGTTCACGGGCGCGATCATCTACTACTCGAGCGGCGCATTTCCACCGGCGCGCGCGGCGAGGTCGCGGTCCAGTGCCGCAACGAGCGCCAGCGTGAACGAGACGGTCGCCGCGACGCGCCGCAGAATCGACCGCCTCGGCGGTGTCGGAGTCAGCGCCGTAGCGCGGCACGACGCCGTCTGCGTCGAGTGCGCCGATCGCCAGCGCGGGCCAGCGGCGCGCCCGCGCGCGGCGTGCGCCGGACATGCGCATGGCCCGCGCACCGGGCGGGCTCCGAGCGCCCTTTCCTGGGCGGCAACCTCGCGCGCGAGGTCGAGCAGCTGCCGGCTGTAGCGCAGGCCCAGCACGCGGCCCTCGTGCGTCCACCAGACCGGCGTCCCGGCGCCGCAGGGGCCGATGTGCAGGACGCAGACGTGCTCGGCGCGCACGCCCGGCGCGGCGCTGCTCTGCGACCCAGCGGCGGATGCCCTCGGCACCGGCGAAGCCCGCGCCCGCGAGGACGACGTCGACGGCTGAGCTCACGCGGCGGGCGGCGGTCCAGTGCCCCAGCGATCGCGAGCGACGGCCGCCGCGCCGCTGGCACCCGCGTTCGCGCCGGCGCGCGACGCCTGGCTCGCCGCGCTGTCGAGCAGCAGCGCGAGCGCGCAGATCACGACGACCGTCGGCAGCAGCTGCACGAGCCCGAGCGCGCGCGGCACGTCGTCGAGCGCGAGGCGTGCCGCGCAGCAGGCGACGAGCGCCACGAGCGCCGCGACGAGGAACCCGTGGATCGAGGGGAGGCGGCCGCCGAGTGCACGGCGCAATCGCGCGGCGATCCGCGCCAGCGCGCCGCGCTCGCCGATCCCCGCGCGCGGCGCGTCGATCGCGGCGGTCAAGATCAGGCGCACGCGCTTGTCCTCCCCGCGCGGGTCGGGGGAGACGACGTTCTGCGTCGCGCGCTCGAAGGTCAGCCGCCGCAGGAGGTGCACGCCGGCGAGGTCGGCGACGAACGCCACGAGCGCGCCGCGCTGAGCGCCAGCCCGACGGCCTCGTGGTCGACGGACAGCACGCTGCCGGCGATCGCGAGGACGCAGATCAGCGCGTGCACGCGCGGCGGTGGGGTCGCATCCAAAGCGGTTGGACGCGGGTGCCGCGGCGCCCGGAACGTCGCAGGCGCTGCGCCAGCGCACGCGCCGCCCGGCGCTCGGCGTCGCTGCCCGCCGCGCGGCGCTCGATCGCCGCGACGCTCTGAGATGACCTCGTTGTCCATCGGCGGCGCAACCTATCCGGCGGGGCGGCCCACCGGGCCGGCAGTAGGTTCCGGCATGGACGCAACGGAACTGGCCTTCGCCGGCGCGGTCGCCAGGTCGCGCTGCTGCGCGCGGGCGAGATGTCCGCGCGCGAGCTCGTCGAGGCTACCTCGAGCGCATCGCCGGCTCGACCCGGGGCTCAACGCCTACCGCGTCGTGCTCGCCGAGCAGGCGCTTGCCGAGGCGGCCGACGCGGCAGGCCCGGATCGAGCGCGGGGGAGCCGCGGCCGCTGCTCGGCATGCCGGTCGCGATCAAGGACGACACCGACGTCGCCGGCGAGGTCACGGCGTGCGGCTCGGTCGCGTACGAGGGCCGCAGACGGCAGGACGCGCGAGGTCGTGCGCCGGCTGCGCGCCGCCGGCGCGATCGTGATCGGCAAGACGCAGGTGCCGGCGCTGACGCACTCGCCCTACACCGAGATCGCTGACGTTCGGCGCGACGCGCAACCCGTGGGACCTCGCGCACCGCCCGGCGGCTCCAGCGGCGGCAGCGGCGCGGCGGTCGCGGCCGGCCTGGTCGGCCTCGCGCTGGGCTCCGACGGCGGCGGCTCGATCCGCATCCCCGCGGCATGGTGCGGGCTGTTCGGCATCAAGCCCCAGCGCGGCCGCGTGTCGATGGAGCCCTACAACGACGCCTGGCAGGGCATGCGCGACAACGGGCCGCTGGCGCGCAGCGTGCGCGACGCCGCGCGGTTCCTCGACGCGACGAGCGAGCGCCGTCCCGCCGGCGGCTTCCTGCCGCGGCCGACGCGCGCGCCGGGGCGCCTGCGCATCGCGGTCTCCAGCAAGCTCCCGCCGGGCGTGATCGCGCGCGTCGGCGCGGACAGGCGCGGCGCCGTCGAGGAGACCGCCGAGCTGCTGCGCGGCTCGGGCACGACGGTCGTCGAGCGCGACCCCGACTACGGCGACCGATCGCGGCCGGCGGTCAACGTGCGGATCCTCCGCGGCATCCACGAGGAGGGGGAGGCGATGGCGCATCCCGATCGCCTCGAGCGGCGCGTGCGCACGATGCATGCGCTGGGCGGCAAGCTGATCCCCGGCGCGCTCGTCGCCCGGGCGCGCGCCGCCGAGGAGGCGCAGGCGGCGCGGATCGGGGCGCTGTTCGAGGATGTCGACGTCCTGCTGACGCCCGCCTGCCGCGCGGGCCCTACCCGGTCGGCGCGCACGACGGCTACGGCTTCACGCGCTGGCGCTGCAGGCGCCCGCGCGGATCGCGATCCGTTCCCCGCGTTCAACGTCACCGGCCAGCCGGCGGCACCGGTTCCCGCGGGCGTCGACGGCGACGGCCTGCCGCTCAGCGTGCAGCTCGTCGGCCGGCCGCACGACGAGGCGACGCTGCTGTCGCTGTCGGCGCAGCTCGAGGCCGAGCGGCCCTGGGCCCAGCGCCGCCCGGTGCTGGCCGCGTGAGCACGACGCTCGCCGTCGCCGAGGAGGCCGCCCGCGCCGCCGGCGAGCTGCTGCTCGAGCGCTTCGGGGCCGGGCTGCGCGCCGGCGCTCGAGCAAGTCGACCCCGACCGACCCGTCTCCGAGGCAGATCTCGCCGCCGAGGCCGCGATCCGCGCGTGCTGCGCGCGCGGGCGCCCGACGACGGGATCCGCGGCGAGGAGGACCACGACGAGCCCGGGACGAGCGGGCGGGGGTGGATCGTCGATCCCCTCGACGGCACCGTCAACTACCTCTACGGCAACCCGCAATGGTGCGTGTCGGTCGCCTGCGACGGCGAGGCCGGGGTCGTCTTCGATCCGGTGCGCGACGAGCTGTTCGCAGCGACGCGCGACGGCCCGGCGACGCTCAACGGCGTGGCGTTGCGCGTCGACGGCGCGCCGCCGCTGGCGCAGGCGCTGCTGGCCACCGGCTTCGGCTACGACGCGCGCGTGCGCGCCGAGCAGGCGATCGTCGCGGGCCGCGCGCTGCCCGCCGTCCGCGACATCCGCCGCGCCGGCAGCGCCGCGCTGGACCTCGCGTGGACGGCCGCCGGGCGTGTCGATGCGTACTACGAGCGCGGCGTCAAGGCCTGGGACATCGCCGCGGGAACGCTGATCTGCGAGCGGGCGGGGCTGCTCGTGACCGCGCTTCCGGCCGCGGGCGAGGCCGTTCCTGCCGGGATCTGCGTCGCACCGCCGCAGCTGATGGCCGAGTTGCTCGTGTTCGTGGGCTGACGCGAAACGCGCCAACCTCCCAACCTTGCGCTCCGACGCCAGGTCAGACAGGGTTGATGCGTTGGAGCCGCGATGAACGAACCGATCCCCGCGACAAGCCGTGATGGGGCGTCCGGGAAACCCCGGCGCGTTTTGCGCCGCCTCGCCGACAGCGACGAGCGGCTCGTTGCCCGCGCCGCGGACGGGGACGACCAGGCGTTCGCGGACCTCTACGACCGCTACAGCGCGCACCTCCTGTCGTTCTGTCGCTACCTGCTCGGGTCGCGCGACGAAGCGCAGGACGCCGTCCAGCAGACCTTCATGCGCGCGCATCGCACGATCACGAGCGGGTCGCCGCCCGACGATCTGCGGCCCTGGCTGTACACCGTCGCTCGCAACCGCTGTCACACCCTGCTCGCGGCGCGGCGCGAGCGCGAGGTCCCGGTCCACGAGCTCGACGGTCATGCCGCTCTCGACGGCCTCGCCGACGTCGTGCAGCGCCGCGAGGACCTGCGCGTGCTCGTCCGCGATCTCGACCGCCTGCCCGAGCAGCAGCGTGCCGCGCTCGTCCTGTTCGAGCTCGGCGATCTCTCCCAACGCGAGGTCGCTGGTGTCCTCGCGGTGCCCGAGGCCAAGGTGAAGGCACTCGTGCACCAGGCTCGCACTCATCTGATCGCCGAGCGCAGCGCCCGTGAGCGGTCGTGTGACGACGTGCGAGCCGAGCTTGCCGTCGCGCGTGGCGCGGAGCTGCGGCGCGGGCCGCTGCGCCGTCACGTGCGCTCGTGCCCGGCCTGCCGCGCGTGGCAGGCCGACGTCGGTCGCCAGCGCGCCGCGCTGGCCGCCGTGCTCCCGGTCGCGCTCGTGGGCTCCCGCGAAGCTGCGTTGACCGCGCTCGGGGTGGGCGCGGGCGCTGCGTCGCTGAGTGGCGTGGGTGCGGCCGGGGGTGTGGGGGCGGTCGGCGGCAGCGGAGCGCTCGCCGCGCTGGCGAAGGGCGGTGTCGCAACGAAGCTCGTCGTGGCCGCTGCGGCGCTGGGCACCGGCGCCGCCGGGACAGAGCTCGTCGTGAGCGCCCGCGACGACTCGCCCTCGCAGCGCGGCACCTCACGCGTGACCTCGTCGGCGTCCCCGGGCCCGCAGCGGTCCGCGCCTGCGGCGGTGCCCGGGGCGCCGGCGGCGGCCGGGACGTCCGCCGCCGCCGCGGGCAAGCAAGGGCCCGAGCGCGCAGGCGCAGGCGCGCCACCGCGAGAACGCGGCGCGCAAGGCCGCCAGACGCGCGCTCCAGGCCCGGCGCCGCGAGGCGCGCGAACGCCAAGCCGTCAAGCTGGCCAAGGGCTCGGCGCCGGCCAAGGCGCCGCCCCAAGGCCGTCAAGCCGGCGGTCAAACCGCGGCCCGCGACCGCGGGACCGAAGGCCGTGGCCAAGACCGCCGCCGAGGGCCGCCAAGCCAACGCCGGGTGCGGTCGTCAGGACGGCGCTCGGCGACCAAAGCGCAGCCGCCGCGGCGGACGGCCACGCAAGGGCAAGAAGAAGGACGCGAGTAGCGCCGACGCGCCAAGTCGCGCGTTGCGTTCAGGACGCGCGAACGCCGTGGGGTCAAGCGTTGATCGGGGCATGCTTCGAGCATAGGAGCCTCGAATTGCGGGCCCGGATCGTGCCGGTGCGCATTCTGACGGTCGCCCGCAGCACCCCGCCGGCGTAGCTGAAGCGCACCCGCTTGCGCCCGACCGTGAGGCAGCGCGGGCGGCGTGCCAGCGCGAGCTGGACGTCGAGCCGGCGCCGCCGTCCCTGGTCGATGCGCAGCGTCGGGCGCCAGGCGAGGATCGTGCGCCGGTGGGCGCGATCGGCGAGACGCACCGTCTTGCCCGCGCCGTACCCGCTGAGCGTGCGCACGTCGGCGGGCAGCAGCGTGAGCATCGTGCCCGCACGGACGAACAGCGGGATCTCGTCGGCGGGCGCCTGCACCTCGATCTCACGACCGCCCTCGTGGATCTCCGGCGTCCGCAGGCGCGGGGCGCCGTCGGCGTCGAGCGCGACGCTGCGCCACCACTCGACCCACCGCCCCGGCGGCAGGTAGACGCGGCGCCTGGACGTACCGGGCGTCAGCACCGGAGCAGCGAGGATGTCGGGGCCGAACAGGAACTCGTCCTCGCGCGCGAGCGCCTGGGGGTCGTCGGGGTAGTGCAGCGCGAGCTGGCGCATGATCGGCAGGCCGCTGCGGTCGTACTCGCGCTCGGCCGCATCGAGGTAGGGGTACAGCTGCGTGCGCAGGCGCGCGTAGCGCGTCCACACCGGCAGCAGGTCGCGCTCGAAGATCTGGGCGCGCGGCGACGGGACGAGCGCGAAGCCGTTGGCCTGTGTGCGCATGACGCCCGAGACGAAGCCGAGCTGGATCCAGCGCCGCAGCAGGTCGGGCGACGTCTGGCGCTCGGACAGCGCGAAGAAGCCGCCGATGTCAGAGCCCCAGAGCGAGACGCCCGACAGGCCCATGCTGAGCCCGTTGACGAGGGCCGAGCGCAGGCCGTCGAAGCCGAAGGACGTCGTCGGGTCGCCGCCCCAGACGATCTGCGAGTGCGCGGCCGCGCCCGTCCAGCCCGAACGGTTGAAGCGCGCCAGCGGTCGCGGCGCGCGGTCGCGCGCGTATTCGTGCGCGGCGCGGTGGTAGTCGACGACGTAGCGGTTGTGGGCGGCGACGCCGGTCTGGCCGCCGGCGGTGCGCGCCTCGTCGGGCGTGTACTCGCCGAAGTCCTCCATCCAGCCGTCGTAGCCGTGGCCGACGGCCTCGTCGAGCAGGTCCCCGTAGAAGCGCCGGGCGGCGTCCTGGCTGAAGTCCAGCTGGCCGACGATGAACGTCGAGGCGCCCGTGTAGCGGTAGAGGTAGGAGTTGCGCCCGCTGGCGTCGCGGGTCAGCAGCCCCTGGCCGGCGGCCTGGTTGAAGCGCGACGTGTAGATCGTGCAGATCATCGGGTTGAAGTACGTCGTCACCGCGAGGCCGGCGTCGTGGAACATGCTCGTGCGCTGTTGCTGGCCGGCCTCCTTGCCCTGCTGGTCGCCGCACGGCAGGTAGTGCGTGTAGGTCTGGACGACCGAGCCCTCGGCCTTGACCGCCTGCAGGGTCTTGAGGTCCTTGGCGTCGTCGGTGTCCGGCTGCCACCACGGGCCGAAGTAGAACGGCGCGGCGGCGGGCGGCTGGCGGCCGACATGTGCGCTGAAGCGCTGCAGCGCCTTCGCGGGCGTCGGGCCGGCGAAGACGTCGAAGGTCATGCCGGCGCCGTCGACCTCGACGCTCCACGGGCGCCCGAGCCGGAACGTGCTGCGGGTGTCGTCGCGGACGAGCAGCCCGGCGCCGCGGCTGGACAGCAGCCAGGGGATCGGGAAGTAGGTGGCGTCGCGGCGGGTGTTGTAGCCGGGCAGCGGCACGAACGCGAGGACGAAGGGGTTCTCCGCGGGCTGGTAGGGCCCCTCGGTGACACGGTTCTCGACGCTGCCCGAGGCGCGCACGGCGGCGTCCGAGCGCTCGCCGAAGCCGAGGAAGCGCTCTCCGGGCAGCGCGGCGAAGCTCGCGCCGATCGCGTCTGCCGACGGCGGGCCGCGGACCTCGACGCGGACGATCCCGTCGCCCGCCGGCGTGAGCTTGAGCTGGAGCGTCCGGCCGGCGGGGTCGTCGGTCTGCAGCGTGGCCTGGATCGCGCCGGCCGGCGTCTGCACCGCGGTCGCGCGGCGGGCGTGCCACCACTGCCCGAGGCTGCGAAAGCCCAGCGCGCCGATCGACGACGTCGTCGCGCCGCCGGGGATCGTGTCGAAGACCGGGCGGCCCTGGGCGTCGGCGAACGCGAGCGTGAGCGGGTCGCGGTCCAGCGTCGCGCGCAGCGCGCCGGACGTCAGCGTCTGGGCTCCGGCGTGCGCCGGCGCGGCGGCGGCTGCGAGCAGCAGCAGCGCAAGTACCCGGGGCGGGATTCGAACCCGCACGCCCCGAAAGGCAACGGCTTTTGAGGCCGTCATGTCTACCGTTCCATCACCCGGGCCAGACAGAGGGATGGTACCCGTGCGCCAGGCGCCGTCAGGGTGGGGCTATGCAGGCGCAGGCGCGCCGTCGGCGGGCTGGCCGCCGGTGCTGCCGTCGGGGTAGCGCTCGACCTCGACCTGCCACTTCTGCGACACGGCCTGCATCGCCGCGATGATCAGCAGGATTTGGACCGGGATCACGAGCAGCGTGAGCAGCCCGAGCATCTCGGCCGGCAGCGCGGGGTCGGTGAAGCCGTCGTCGGAGCGGTCGAACCAGCCCGGTGCGGCGACGCCGGCGAAGATGATCACGATCAGCGCGAGTGCCGCCGCGACCGGCAGCACGCCGGCGTTCCAGCGCCCGACGTAGTAGGCCATCACGGCGTAGATCACGACGAACGCCAGCGCGACGATCTGCGCGCCGGCGAGCGCGTCCCAGCCGCCGATCGTGATGACCGCGATGAGCGCCGCCGAGATCAGCAGGAGCACGACGACAACCGCTTTGGTCGTCTTGCTCGACGCCTTGTCCCGGTTGGGATGCTCGATGACGAAGTTCTGTTCCTTCAGGACGACCATGGCACGGGCGAGCCTACCTCGCGCGGCGGCCGCGTGCAGCAGATGCGCGTGCGCGTCGCCCGCGCGCGCGAGCGCCGCCGCAGGCGCGAGCGGGCGCCGCCGTGCGATCCTGTGTCCCTGTCACGCGGGCGTGGCGGAACTGGCAGACGCGCGAGGTTTAGGTCCTCGTGGGGAAACCCGTGGGGGTTCGAGTCCCTCCGCCCGCATGACTGGTGGTTATTGGCTATTTGGCAGAGTGGCTCATGAGAACGTCGGTGAGAACATTCGCCCGGGAGGCGGCGTAGGTCTTCGCCGAGTCATCCAAGGGGCGGGAACGGGCATGACGTTCCTTGGTCTCCATCGTCGGGCGGTTACCCCCCGGGCCTTTGCGCGGCGAGGAGTCTCGGGACGCTCAGCCGGACATGTCCGCTGTCGACCCCGGGGTATCTGATCGGATACAATACCTTGCATGAGCGAAGCCAACCTCATTCGCCGCGCCCGTGACTGCGCGGGCCTTCCGCAGGGCGAACTGGCCATGCGGGCCGGGACGTCGCGCCCGACGCTCTCGGCCTACGAGCACGGCCGCAAGGCGCCGAGTCTTCCCACGGCCGCACGGATCGTGGGCGCGGCGGGGTTTGATCTGGCGTTGACGCCACGAGTTGAGTTCGTCGAGCACCCGGCGGGCCGGGGCCATCCGATCGTCGTCCCGTCAGCACTGCCACGCCTGCCCGTCGAAGACGCGCTCGCGGTGATCGAGTTGCCGCTTCACCTCAACTGGTCCGGGCCGCGTCGCCACTTCGACCTGCGCACCCGCGGCGATCGCGCGCGCGCGTACGAGATCGTCCTGCGCGAGGGCGGCCCCGACGACATCCGGCGCTACGTCGACGGCGCACTGCTCATCGACCTCTGGGACGAGTTGGTCCTCCCGGCAGCGATCAGGTCGGCATGGTCGACCGTCGTCGGTGGCGTGGCATCTGCGGAACGTGCTGCGTAGGGATGGACGACGACGCGCTCACCGACTTCCAGCGCGAAGTCGCTGGGCTGTTCTTCTCGCTTGCGGAGTCCGAGGGGTATCTCCTGGCCGGCGGCGCCGCACTCGTCGCCAGCAAGCTCACGGCTCGCCCTACCCAGGACCGCGATCTCTTCACCCACGCCCCCGCCACCACCGTGGACACCGGACGCGACGCCCTGCTGCGCGCGATCACGGCCCGCGGCTGGACGGCAACAATCGCCCGTGACACCCCGACCTTTTGCCGCCTGGTCATCCACGGACCCGAGGATCTTCTGATCGACCTCGCCGTCGACGCCGCGCCAATCTCCGCACCGACGAGCACCGACCTCGGTCCGACGCTCGCACCGCTCGAGCTCGCTGTGAACAAGCGTCTCGCTCTCTTCGGCCGCGCCGAAGCTCGCGACTTCGCCGACGTCTACGTCCTCGCACAACGCTTCGGCAAACCGGCGCTGCTCGCCCACGCCTCACAGATCGACCCCGGATTCGACCAGCGCGTGCTTGCCGCGATGCTCACGACACTGAACCGCTTCGCCGACGACGACATCCCGGCCGATCCATCCAGCGTCCCCGCCGTCCGCGCGTTCTTCGCCTCCTGGGCTGAGGAGCTCGCCCCATGGACCGCCAGCGCTACGCGGCGGACGTGCGCAGCGATAAGCCAGGGCCCGTTACTCACGATGCGCTGCTCGCGTCCGAGCTTGCCGCCGATCCCGCGTTCGCGGAGGAGTGGGAGCGGCTCAGCTTGGCGTCAGCCAACCGCGCGTCGTCGAACTTGAGTCAGGGGAGAAGAACCCCACGTTCGACACGCTGGTGAAGATCTCGGCTGTCACGGGGCTGGAGCTCGCGATCAACATCGCACCTGTCGATCGCGCGCCCAAGCTGGCCGTCAAGGCAGTGAAGGAATCGCCGGCACACGTCTACGGCGGCGCCAAGCTGCTGGTCGCCGCGCGCTGACACTGATCGTCTGACGAGTCCGCTCGACAGCCGCAACTCCCACGGGATCCGCGTCGTCGCCAATCGCGCACCGGCGTGTCGGTGCTACGCCGGCGGTGCAGGCGCGGCGGCGAGCGCAAACGGGCTGCCCTCGGAGTCCCGGCATATCGCCCAGCGATCGCCGGGATGGATGATCGTGCCACCGAGCGCGCGGACCTGCTCGAGTGTCGCAGCCATGTCGGCGACGGTGAAGTACGGCAGCGAGGCGGTGTCGCCGGGACCCGGTCCGCGCTCGTGAACCCCGAGGCGCAGGCCGTCGGCGTCGGTCTGCCAGCCGGATCCCGCCGCGACGGGCCGTGGCGCGAGGGTGACCCCGAGGACCCCGTGCCAAAACCGCTGGGCACGCTCGGCATCGTCGGCCGGGAACTCGATCAGCGGCGCGGGCATGGACGCAGTATGGCCGTCGCTCGCGCTGGGCTCTCGTGTGCCCGAACGTCGCCGCTACGTGGCGCTCGCGCGGCTAGGATTTGTTCTGGCCGTCGCAGTCAAAAGACTCGACGTGAGCATCGGCGATGTCGTTGAGATCGACGATCGCCGCTATGACGTCGTTTCGGACAAGGCCGGCGGTGTCGCCTTGGAGCCCGCGGTCACGAAGTCCCCAGACGAGGTTCGCGGCGAGATCGGCGGTCGCGCGCTGACCGCCGAGGAGTTCGAACAGCATTTCGGGGATCTCCCGGCTGACGGCGAGGGATAGGCGTTGCCGCCCTGCGGCGGGCGCGCACCTCGTCTCGCCGTTCGCATCGATGCCAGCGTCTGGTCAGAGGAGGTCAGCGCTTCGCGCCCAACTCACCGGCACGCGTCGCCGCGACCGGCGAGCGACGACAGCTGCTGCGCGCCGGGGTCCTGACCTCATCGCTGGCTCGCTGCGAGGAGGAGGGACCCGATGGCACGAGGCTCGGCGGCCACGTGAAGGCGTACGTCCCGCTCCACGACAAGCCTCCGTCCGAGCGCCCGTACGGCTTCGTGTTCGCCCCGGCTCTCGTCGACGGACGCGTCGTGTTGGACTCGTCGCATTCGGCGAGCGCCACCCGCGACCGGCGCATCGCAGTGTCTACGAGCGCGCGCACAAGCGACTCCACGGCAGGTATCCGGATCAATGAGCGGGCGCCGCGGACCGGCGCCAAAAACGCTCGGATGCGACATGCGACGACGTTTCCGCGCGTACGGAGCCGTAGGTCAAAGGGTTCGAGTCGTTTCGGGCGCGTAGTGAAAGTCCCACATTCGGGGCTCACGCCAGCGCCCAGAGGTGGCGGGCGTCGGGTACGCCTGCCAGTTCGTGGTCGCCGCGGTCGGCGAAGTGCAGCTCCGAGCCGCTGATCAGGTCGCGCACCGTGTCGGTGACGAGCACCTCGCGAGCGCCCGCGAGCGCGGACACGCGCGCGGCGATGTGGACGGCCATCCCGCGCACGTCGCCATCGGGCGGGCGCGCCGTCTAGCCGGTGTGAACACCGGCGCGGAGCCGGCGCGGCGTGTAACGGATCGTCCGGTGCGCGGACGACGAGAGAAACCCGGTGTGAGGTCCAGGCGAAAGGGGAGCGAGACCAATGTTGAGGGGTCGAGTGGGAGCGATCGCGATCAGTGCGACGGTGGTAGCTGTGGCCACGGTCACGGGCGCCGCAGCGGTGATCCCGGACGGCGAAGGGACGGTTGAGGCATGCGTTGCGAAGGATGCGCGGACCTCGAACACGGGCCTGCTCGGACCGCGGGTGACGCTCGACCGCGAGGGTGCCTTGCGGGCCGTTGATGCGCAGGCCGCCGAGCAGTGCCGGGCCGATGAGGAGCCGCTCCGCTTCAACGTCCAGGGTCGGCCAGGCGAGCCAGGACGGCAGGGCGAGCCAGGACCGCAGGGCGAGCCAGGACCGCAAGGAGAGCGCGGACCGCAGGGACCTGCCGGATCGCAGGGACCGCAAGGCGTGGCTGGTCCGCAAGGGCCCCCCGGCGGGGTCGTGACGGCCAGGATCGCCTGGAAGGAGGTGGAGCTCCAGCCGTTCACGCAACACCTAGAACGGGTCGTGTGCAACGCGGACGAGCTCGCCACGGGCGGCGGCCATGGTGGAGCGTCTCGCGACGTCGAGCTCGGGTCCAGCGCCCCCACGCCGGGCCGCGGCCTCTTCCCGCCGCGCGACGACGATGACCCCAACCCGCCGCCGCAGGGCTGGGACTTCGTCCTCACCAACCTGAACCGCGATGTCCCTCGGGAGCACTACATCTACGTGGTCTGCATCCCCTGGAGTCGATAGCGAGCGCTGATCCGAACGGACACAGGCGCGCTGTCGCAAATCGCGCATTGCGACAGCGTGCTCCGAGGCACGTCCGCGGTCGCGTGTCGGTCGCTACGCCGGTCCTCGTCGGCTGACCCGTTACTCGAGGTAGGAGTCGACGTAGTCGCAGAACCCGATGCCGCGCGTCCCGACCCACGGCGTGCTGCGGCCCGAGACACGCACCAGCCCCTTGGCGCAGTGGTCGGTGTCGGCGCGGATCACGCGCAGGATCGACGCGAGCTGCAGCCGCTTGAACATCTTCGACCCGCGGCGGACGCGCGTGCACGCCTGGTGGTAATCCCATGCAGTGAACACGACGACGTAGTCGGCGACACACACCACGCCCGGGCTGTTGTCGGCGACGCCGACCTTTGCCTTGGCCGAGGACTGCCCGGCGCAGACGAGCGCGAGCGCGCAGGCGAGTACGGCGACACGACGTGCCTGTGTGGCGAACATGACTTCCTCCCCCGGGAAGTAGGTGACTTGGTATGTCCCGGTGACACTCCCCACCGGGATCGACGCGAGTCTGCCAGCGAACAACCCGATGTGAGCCAGGTCTCATGGCACCCTCACGGCGCATGAGAGGGATCTTCATCAGGTCATCCTCACGGGCGGCGGCGACTGCCCCGGCCTCAACGTGGTCATCCGCGGCATCATGCGCAAGACGGGCCGTGGAGCATGGGTGGTGGATGATTCTCGGCGATGACCACGTTCTGTCTCGTCCACGGCAAGTGGCATGACGGCTCGTGCTGGGAACCGCTCGCCGGGCGCGCAGCCTGACCCCGCGGGCCTATCGCCTGCGGTGTGCATGACCGCGACGATCTCCTCGATCGTTGGCGGGTCGACCGGGTAGCGCAGCCCCTTGTTGCGGGGCGGACGGCCCTGGTGATAGCCGGGCATCGTTGCGGGTGAGCGGCGGTGGCCGGCGGCGTCGAGAGCGATGGCTTGCATCACTGCACCTCCTAGTGTGGACAATGTGCAACACTGTAGTTGTGTCTGTGAACGTGTCCGTCCGCCTCGACGACCGCCTCGCTGAACGGTTGCGCCTGCGCGCCCGCGCTGCGGGCGAGAGCCTGTCTGACCGGCTGCGGCGCTACGCCGAGGAGGGCGTACGCCGCGACGAGCACCCGATGATCACCTTCCGCGACGGCCCCACCGGCCGCCGCGCCGGGCTGATCGCCGGCCCCGACGTCTGGGAGATCGCGATGTGGATCGAGGACCTCGGACCGGTCAAGCAACCCGCAGCGGAGCTTGCCTCGGACGGCACGGTGACCCGCGCGCAGATCGACGCCGCACTCGCCTACCAGGCCGCCTACCCCGACGAGATCCAGGCACGCATCGACCTTCATCGCAGCGAAACCGCCGTCGCGCAAGCGCGGTGAAACTGCTGCTCGATGAGATGTACCCGGCCGCGCTGGCCGAGGGTCTGCAGGCCGCCGGGATCGACGCGACGACCGTCGCTGCGCTCGGTCTGGCGGGCGGCGCCGATCCTGAGGTGTTCGCCGCCGCCCAGGCCGGCGGCTACGTGGTCCTCACCGAGAATGTCGGCGACGTCACACAGATCGCCGCCGAGCACAGCACCGCGGGCGGCGATCACCCTGGTCTCCTGATCGCGCTCTCCTCCCGGTTTTCCCGACGCCCAGCCGGCGCCAAACCGCTCATCGCCGCCATCAGAGCCACCGCCGACCAAGACCTCACCGACCGCGTCGTCTACCTCGAACGATCCGCCGACACGTAGCGCGACAGTCGCGCCCTGCTGTCCGCGCAAGGCGGCACTATCTGCGGCAGCCACGAGATGCTCGCCCTGCGAGGAATGCAGGCGTCGACCGATGTGGCGTCGCGGCTCGCGGATCTCGTCCGTTGCGACGCTGTTGATCACGTCGGACAGGTCCTCTGAGATGCGCGCACTGCGGACGATGCGAGCCTCTTGCGGACGGCTGCTCTGTTCCGATTCCGAGTGTCTTGTGGACCGGTCGGACGAGAGCCGTGGTCGTCGTTAAGAGCAGTCACCTTCCACCGCAGCGGCGCGATCCCTTGCGCCGAACTCGATAGCCGGGGGGCGTCGAAAGCGATAGCTCCGGCGAGAGCGTCCCTCGGAAGGAAGCTCGACTCTCTCGCCCGACTGCTTTGTGGCGAAGCAGCGCTCTGCGACCGCTTGAGCCTCTCGACACCCCGCTCATCCGGGTGTACGATCGCCCGCGACGGTCGCTGACCTCTCGCTGCAGCTCGACGCGCTCGACCGATTGGCCTCCGTTTGGATTCGCGGTCACGGACGGATCTAGGGGACTGGAGCAGACCAGCAAGGACCGCTGAGTGGAGGCAATCTTGGTGACGACGCAAAGCTCGTTCCCGCGGGCTGCGCTGCGATGGCTCGTGTTGTGATTAGGGCAGCGAGGGCGCCGGCTCGAATCGGTCACGCTGGACGGCGGCTCATGCTCCTCGGCCTCACGGCGAGCGTCCTCGCGCTTGGCGCAGTGCCGTCTTCGCTTGGCGCGCCGGCCCCGTCGAACGCCAAGGCCGAACTCCTCCACGCCCGCACGCCGCTGACCCCGATCCTCCAGCTTCGCGACCTGCGACCCGCTCGCGATGTCACGCTTCGCGCTCCGAGCGCGGCGTACCCCACCCTCCAGTCAGCGATCGATGCGGCTCCGGACGGGGCGACGATCCGGATCGCACCGGGTGAATACAGAGAGCACCTGTTCATAAACGGCAAGCATCTGCGGATCATCGGGAGCGATCACAAGGCCGGGACGGCGCTCGTCGACGCGCGACCCGTCAGGGTCGGGCCGGTGGGCGATGCGATCGGTCTCATCAACTACGCAAACGGCGCCGGGGGCCGGCTCGAGAACCTGCGCATCGAGGGCGGCGACGCCGGGATCGTTCGCCGCGGAGAGGACCGCGATGCGAGTCTGCGGATCCGGGACGTTGCCGTGTCGGGATCGGGCCGGGGAGTGCTGTGGGACTCCGCGGGGACGCTGACCATCAAGCATTCCATGGTCTCCCAGACGGTCGGCAACGGAATCGTGCTGCTCAATGGCGGAATCCTCAATGGGTGGGCTATGCAGGTAGTCGACGCCGGCCAGGCCGGCATCTATATCGCGAACTCTTTCGCCGAACTCCATAACGAGCTGGTCGGCTTCAGCGACTCCGCCGGGATCTTCATCTACAAGTCCGGCGTAGAAATCAGCGGCGGCTCGGTGTTCAACAACAACATCGCCGGGCTCTGGGCGATTGACTCCAGCGTGTCCGTCGACGAGACCTCGTTCTATGCAAATCACGCGCCTCCCCCGCCTCCCGGTCCCGACGCCCAGTTTGGCGACGGCGTCGTGGTCATCCTCGGCAACGCCTGGCTCACGAACATCGTCTCGGCGTCCAATGACCGCGCAGGGGTGAGCTTCTTCGGCGCCCACGTCAAACTGACGGGTTCCCACCTGCAGGACAATGTTTTTGACCTCAACGGGGAGGTACTGGAGGCCAACGCATTGGCGCCCGGATTCCCGGCGCAGGACACCCCCTACGTGCTCGAGAGCGGCGGCGGCAACACGTGCGACGCATGTGTTGTGCAAAGCTCGGGCATCCCACCCCCTGAGAATCTCGTCACTCCTTAGCGAAGCAGCGGCCGGGCGCATGGCGGGAAGCCGGCGGGCCGCACCTCGCAAAGGCATCGAGGACCGCGTCGTCTGTCTCGAACCGGTGGAACCTCGGCAGCTGCCGCAGCCCTCGTGTCCGCGCCGAGCAGGTGCGCGAGTTCAAGGGCCCGGATGTTCGCGGCAACCACAAAGGAGGACGGGCGGCCACGCACGTCTGATCAACCCGACGACGATCGGGTGACACGACGCAGCGACGCTCGCAGCGGCAGTTGCGGAAGCCCACCGGGATTGCGGTCCGCCGCTGCGTCGGCTGCGACGATGGTCTCGCGAGGCGGATCCGGCGTGGAGGAGGGATCCCGGCGAGCGCGGCCACCTGCCTCGTCGGCATCGTGGCGGTCGTCCTTGCCATCGTCTCCGCCAATGCGGCGAGGTCATGCCTTCCGCCAGTAGACGCGCGACTTCGCGACAGCCAGAGAGCGGCGGTGGACCGACGCGGTGTCCGCGACGTAGCGAGACAGTCCGCGGACGGGCGGCGCGCTGTGCCATGCGGTGGTCGCCCGCTGTCGACATCTGCCGGTTCATTGCTGGCCGCGGCCGGTAGGTGTGGGTTCGGCGGCTTCCATTTCGGCCTCGGTGTCGTAGCAGCGCACGCCGACTTCGTCCTCGGTGCAGGCCAGTTGGCGGCGTGCGGCCTCGTCGGGGTCGATCGGTTGTCCGCGGTAGGTGAAGTGTGAGACGGGCGCGGCGGTTGGGGCGAACCCGATGGGATGGCCCTGGGCGACCGCCTCGTCTTTGGAGCGCGGCAGGTCGCTGCGTGGTTTGCGGCTGCCGACCCTTGCGATCTGCTGTCCCTTGGAGTCGTAGGCAACCAGCTCGATTCGCGGCGTCTTGGGCACGCTGGCGAGGAAGTACTTGCTGGGAAGGCCGTCCTGGGTGCGCGGCGTGACGTCGACGTGCTCGCTGCCGTGGCCGAGCACGCTGACGCGCGCGACGGACTCCGCTACCAGGCCGTAGATGATGCGCTTGCCCGGGGCGGCACGCGGGTCGGCGACGACGAGCCCAATCGGTTGTCGGGCGCTGGGGCCTGGGCCGCATCCGTAGGCCGGCCGGCGTCCGGCGTCGCGGTATTGCAGGCACACCTGGCCGTCGCGGTCGGGGAGACGCTCGATCACGTAGGGGCCGCGTGCGGTCGTGCCTTCGTCGACCTTGAGCAGTTGGGTGGCGGCCGTCGCGCCGCCCGCGGCCAGCGCCGTGGTGACGAGGACGACCGCGAGCGGGCGACCACGCAACCGCCGCGCAGCAGCGCGGCGGCGGGCGGCGCGGAGGAGTTCGTGTTCGAGTTGGGGCAGGGTGCTCATGCGTTTTCCCGGGGTACCTCTGCGCGCAGCGCTTTCAGTCCGCGCGAGACGCGCTGGCGGACCACAGCTTCTGAGCAGCGCAGCTCGTCGGCGATGTGCTCGTAGGAGCGCTCATTGAGGACGCGAGCACGCACCGCCTCGTGCTGCTCAGCGGGAAGCGCCGCGAGCAGCTCCTCAAGGACGGCCGCGGCGCGCTGCGCGTCTGCGAGGGACTCGACGCGTTCAAGCGCCTCATCGTCAAGGACGACTGGCTCCATCCGCAGCCGTCGGCGAGCGCGATCCTCGACACGTCCGCGACGCCGACTCGCCGCCAGCTTGTTGTTGGCGATCCCATACAGCCATCCGATCGCGGGCGTGGCGCCCGGGCGAAACCGGCCGGCCGAGGTCAACGCGGCGGCGAACACCTCGGCCGCCAAATCAGCCGCGGTCTCAGGGTTTCGGGTGCGGCGCAAGAAGAACAGCAGCATCGCGTTCTCGTGACGGCGGTAGAACACACCAAACGCCTCGGGATGCGACCGCGTCGCCGCGAGTAGCGCCTCATCGCTCGAGCGCTCGGTGAACCGGTCCACACTCCCCTTCTCGCGCACCGCGCCGGACTGTGACAGGCACCGACCACCCAGGCGCCGCGCCCCGCGGCGGACGACGCCCGATGCACGCACGGCAGCCCGCAAAACCAGGTGAGACGTCGAGTCAGACAGCCCTTGGTGTCCGCGCCAAGCGGGACTATCGGCGGCAGTCACGAGATGCCTGCCCTGCGAGGAATGCCGGCGTCGACCGATGTGGCGTCGAGGCTCGCAGATCTCGTCCAGAGCGGGCGCTGGCCTTCGGACCGACCGCTCCTGCATTCGGCCTATAAGCGAGTCACACATCGACTCGTCAATGCTCCCTGAGGTTCCCTCCGCTCTTCACCGCGCGGCTGAGCTCGCCCGGCCGTCGCGACAAGAAATCCTCGATCACGTCGGCGACGCCGATGATCTGTGGTCCTACGAGGGGCAGGTGGTCCTGTCCCTCGAGCTCGACGAGGCGCGCGCCTGGAATCCGGTCAGCCAGATAGCGGCCGCGCTGGGGGTATAGCGGGGCGTCGGGGTGGTCGATTACGAGGGTCGGGGCATGGATCTGCGGGAGCACAGCGCGGATGTCGGTTCCATGCACCACCTCGAACAACGCCCGTGCCATGGCGGGGCTGAGCGCCGCGCGCTCGAAGTGACCGTACGCGCGCCGGATGTCTGGGTTGGCGGCGACGCTTGGAGCCACCACGTGGAGAAACCGACCCTCCCCCCAATGCTCGATTGCATCGAGATGCAGCCGCTGGAGTCGCGGCCATACCTCCGTGTCGGGATGGTCGTCGACGTTTAGGAACATGGTCGCGAAGGCGTCCCAAAGGATCAACGCCTCGGTGCGCTCCGGGTCGCTGGCCGCGAACTGCGCTGCGAGGAAACCGCCGGCGGAGAAGCCAAGCAGGATGACTCGCTCGGAACGGGCGGCCGCCATGACCGCGGCGATGTCGTCCTTGTGCTGGTCGAAGGTGGGCCCCTCGGCCACCGGATCGGAGAGACCGGTTCCCCGCCAGTCGAAAGTGATCAGCCGTGCGATCGACCCAAGTCGGCTGAGGAAGCCACCCCAGCCTGGGTTCCTCCACTGCAGGTCGAGATGCGAGATCCCGCCAGCGATGAACAAGAGGTCGACCGGGCCGTCCCCGACGACCTGGTAGGCGATGCTCACGTCGCCGCTCTCGGCGTACCGTGTCGCCGGCCGCTGCACGGCCGTGCGCGGTGGCTCTGCTGTGTGCGCTCGGATCGATTCGACGAGCTCGCGCGTCGCCGTCGACGGCACGGTCTGAAGCCGCTCGCGCAGCCGTGTCGCGAGCTTCGCGTAGGTCGTGAGCGCCGCCGCGGGGTCGCCCGCGGCCGCGAGCCGGCGGATCAGATCGCGGTGCGGCGCCTCAGCCAGCGGATCGAGCTCGGCATGACGGCGCGTCAGCGCGAGGGCGGCATCGAGTTCGCCGGCAGCCTCGAGCTCGGCGGCGCGACGGCCTGCCGACTCGGCAAGGCGGTGGACGAGCAGGTCGCGGCGCTCGAACACCCAATCCTCCTCCAGTCCGACCAGGAGCTCGCCGCCGTACAGCGCGAGGGCAGCTTCGACGTCGCCGGCTTCGAGCCGGTGCTCGATCTCTCCGATATCGGTCCAGACACGGTCGGGGCCGGCGAGCGCGATCGTGTCGCGTGTGACCTCGAGGAAGCGGTCCGCCTCGGGGCCAAGCGCCGCGCGCAGCCGGACCAGCGCCGTGCGCAGGCTGACGCGAGCGCTTTCGTCGAGGACGTCCGGCCAGAGGCGCGCCGCCAACGTCTCGCGCGGCTGCGGCCGGCGGGTCAGGGCGAGCATCGCGAGCAGGAGGCGGGCGGCTCGGCTCGACGGCGAGCTGATCTCCTCGCCGTTCAGGTCCACCCGGAGCGGTCCCGCGAGCCAGATTCGAAGCATTCGAGGCGAACCGTACGCCTGTCGCGTTTCTGTCGCACCGGTTTCGCGATGCGTTCGCGGTCACTCGCAAAGCTGCGAAGCAACGAGGGAGGGCAGCGAGTGCCCCCCGAAACGCGGGAGGTGTGCGATGTCGGAGTCGAAGCTGCTGCTTGTCCACGGGGGCTGGGCCGGTGGATGGGTGTGGGAGACGCTTCTCGAACCGCTGCGCCTGCGGGGACTCGATGTGGAGACGATCGAGCGGCTGCCCTGCGTCGGCGACGAGCCGGCGGCGCTTGGCGACCTGGACGACGACGCCGCGCATGTGCGAGCTGCGGTCGATCGGATTGGAGCGCCGGTCGTCGTGTGCGGGCAGTCGTACGGTGGCATGGTCGTCACGGAGATCGCCGACCACCCGAACGTCGTCCACAGCGTCTACCTGGCCGCGCTGTGGCCGCGGCGCGGCCAATCGGTGCTCGACATCTTTGGCGGCGAGCTCCCAGGCTGGATCGTCGCGCACGGGGACGGCACCATGACGCTGACGCGCGATGCCGACGCTGCGCGCCAGGTCCTGTGCGCCGACTTCGACCCTGCGCGATGGCAGGAGTTGCACGCGCGGATGCGCCCACAGTCCCAGGCCAGCGCCAGCACACCGAGCACCGCGCCGGCGCGCTCGCACCCGGCGACCTACGTGATCTGCGAGCGCGATCAGGCTGTCCCGGTCGAAGCTCAGGAGGCGTGGGCGGCAGGCGCCGATCACACCATCCGACTCGGCACGGCACACATGCCGCAGCTTTCCGCGCCCGAGGAGCTCGCCGACATCCTCGCGCGGGTTGTCACCGGCTCGACCGCCAGCCAGCCTGCTGTGCAGTAGCGGCCGCTCACGCCTGTGCAGCGAGATGACGCGCGTGCTCGCGAGAGGATCGCGAGCGAGCGGCTCGGAGCGCGATGACTGACGAGGTTCCGTCGCCCAGGGACCTGGCCCGGGGGAGTCACGGGCGCGACCAGAGCCCCGCGGCGAGACAGTGTGACTCCAACAAGGGGTCCACCCAAACGCAGTGCGACCCGAACGGAGAACACGACATGAAACGCCCGATCGCAGCACCTGGTGAACATGCAGCAACCGAACGCGAACGGGCCGCGACCGACGGCACGGCGACGCAGCCGTTCCCCGTCGCCCCCGATCTCGTCCTGACGGTCGACGACCAGCGGGTCACGCTGCATGCCATGACGCCGCACGGCGTTCGGGAGCTGGTGAGGCGCGCCGACGTGCGCGATGCGTGGGCCGCGGTCGACCGCATCGACCTGCAAGAGCTCGAGACGCAACGCGCGGTGGACCGGGCGGCCTGAGCGCGAACCCCATCACGTTCGGGGAGCAAGACGCTGCCACCATCGCCAGGACTTCGCGGGAACACAGAACGCCGGTCGGCGCTCGTCAGCTCGTGGCCTGGCGCGACATCGCGCCCATGCTCGCGACCATCACGAGTCCGATGCCGATGACCTCAGCGAGGCTGAGGCGTTGGCCGAGCAGCAGCAAGCCCGCGAGTCCAGCGACGGCCGGATCGAGACTGAGGAGGATGCTGTAGGTCTTGACGCCAAGCCGACGTAGGGCGCTGAACTCGAGGCCGTAAGGCACCGCGACCCCCAGCAGCCCGATGGCGAGCACGACCGCGAGTCCGCCGACGTCCGGCGTCGCAAACGCGGCGGGCAGACCAACTGGCAAGGTGAGCAGCGCCGCGACGCTGATGGACAGCGTCACGCCGTCGAGGCCGGGCGTCTGGACGCCGAGATGTCGCGCGAGCAGGATCGAGGCCGCGACGCTGGCGGCCGCGCCGAGCGCGAACGCGATCCCGCCAAGAGTCGCGGTGTTGGGGTCGTCGGTGAGTAGAACCACTCCCGCCAATGCGAGGAGCGCCAGCACGATGTCCGGTGCACGACGCGTTCGGATCAGTGCGAGGGCAAGCGGGCCGAGAAAGACCAAGGCGCCGGCGATCCCGAGCGGAATTCGTGCGATCGCGCCGTAGAGCAAGAAGTTCGTCGTCGCGGTTGTCGTGCCCAACGCGGCGATCGTGAGCCACTCGTGTCTGCTGCGCCCGCGGAGTCGTGGTCGGACCAGTGCCAGCAGCACCACGGCCGCCGCGACGAGCCGCAGCGCGCCCGTTGCTGCAATCCCGAAGGTGGCGAACACCGTTGTGGCAAGCGCCGCCGCGGTCTGGAGCGAAACGCAGCTGCCGACGATGAGCGCCGGGCCGAGAACGTTCGGTGCGAAGCCGCTCACCGCTTTGGCGGCTCGTCGCGGCCGCGGGCGCTCAGGCGGCCCCATCAGGATCACCGCACGGCCGCCTCCGGCGGGCACCGCTGCGCTCATCACAAGCAAGCTAGCCAACGCGTCCGCGGTGGCGCGCTCGCAGGCGTTGCTGAGTCGCGTCAGAAGGACGCTCCTGCGCGCGCTTCTGCTTCCGCTCTTGCGGTGTGCCTCTGCCGCACGGTAGGAGTCGTGAGTCGGCCTTGTAAAGCGCGTACCTCATCCCCGCCCGCGAGCCCAGGTCACCGCGCGCTCCTGCAACGCGGTGACATAGGTGTCCTTGCCCTCGATGTAGGCGAGGCGGTCTTGCGGGTGGCGCGCAACCAGCTCGCGCTTGAGGGTCTCGTAGGCCGCCGCCTCGTGGCCGTGCGCACGCAGGAACTCACGGACGGCGATGTGGCGGAACTCGGCGTCACTATCGGCCGCGCAAACGTGGAGATGATGAGTGCGCGGCCGTTCCGGCGGCCTAGCGAAGAAGTAGCGGTCAGGCGAATCCGCCGCCGGGACGAACAGGTAACCCATCCGTTCCAGCGGCTCGACAAATCGATCGCGTGGCTCCAGGCGATCGACGCACAGTTGAAGATCGACGACCGGTTTGGCTGCAAGCCCTGGCACAGCCGTCGAGCCGACATGTTCAGCCCGGACGACGACATCACCAAGTGCCTGCCCGACGCGGCGCAGTTCGGTCTCAGCCGACACCGGCCAAGCCGGGTCGTAGTCGACGATACGAACCGCCGGATCGAAGCGGTCATCCAGCGATGCGTGCCGCGTCAGCGAGGCGGGCGCAGGGCGATGCCGCTGCTCGGCGCTCATACCCGTGACCGTACTCGGACGCGCTGCTGCATCCGCGTAGGTCCAAGCAGCACGTGTCGCCGGCTGGTTCGGTGCCTACTGACCGGCTGCCGGTCGGCGCGACTCGCTTACGCTCAGCGCCGTCCGTCGGTGTGCAGGAAGAGCACCGGGCCCGCGCCGAAGCGGCCCGCGGCGTTGAGGTCGAGCAGGGCGGCCATCGCCTTGGCGGTGTAGACGGGCTCGAGCTCGAGCCCCTCGTGCTCGGCGGCCAGCTGTCGCGCGCGCTGCGCTGCAGGCGTCGCCTCGCCATAGCCGGCGCCGAGCCAGTCGCAGACCGTGTGGAGGTCGGTGTCCTGCACGTCGTGGGCGGGGAGCCGCGCTCCGCGGTGTCGCAGCACGCGCTGCGTGCGGCGTGCGAGCCGGCTGAGCGCCGGCGCGTCGAGCTTGAGCCTGTCGTTGACGACGACGCCGACGACGCGGGTGCGCAGGCCCGCGAGCCGAAGACCCAGCGTCAGGCCCGCGGCGGTGCCGCCCGAGCCGACGGCCATGACGACGTGCGACGGCTCGGGCAGCGCGTCGGACTCGACCTGAGCCGCGAGCTCGAACGCCGCCTCGACGTAGCCGAGCGTCCCGACCGGCGAGGAGCCGCCGACGGGCAGCAGGTACGGCGGTCGCCGCCCGCGGGAGTAGCGCGCGAGCAGCCACGGGACGGTCGCCATCGTGCGCGGCTTGGTGTGCGTGAAATGGAGCTTCGCGCCCGAGTGCTCGAGGCGCTGCAGCTGCGCGCGCACGTGGTCGTCGACGGGCTGGTCGAGCAGCGCGAGCACGGTCCGCAGTCCGTGCTCGCGTCCGTAGAGCGCGGTCGCCAGGCCCCAGTTCGTGCCGAGCCCGCCGACCGTGAGAATCGTGTGCCGCTTGCGCCGCCGGGCGTCGGGCAGCAGCCATTCGAGCTTGCGGACCTTGTTGCCGCCCCAGCCCCCGTCCCCGAAGGCGGAGTCGTCCTTCAGCCAGACCGGCGCGGTGCCGGTCGACAGCCCCGGCAGCACGCGGACGGGCGTCGGCCGCGCGCTCAGCGCGATGTGCGGCAGCGTCTCGCGCAGCTCGGGGTAGCGGTCATGGAGAAGCGGTCCGGTCACGTCTGCGCGTTATCCTCCCGCTCTGAAGGGGAGTAGCTCAGCCCGGTTAGAGCATCGGTCTCCAAAACCGAGGGTCGCAGGTTCGAATCCTGTCTCCCCTGCTGGAATACGTCCGCTTGCGAACGTATGTTCGTACTGTGCGGCGGATTCGTCGAAGTGCAACCGACGTCCGCGGGCTCGAGGCGATCGAGCGAGGCGAGTCGATCGCTGCAGTGTGTCGGCGGATGCAGATCCCCCGGCACACCGTCGCGAACTGGCGCCGCGGGCAGTTGCCGCGGTCCGCGCAGATGCTGCGTGACGGCACGCCGCTGTGCGCGTCATGCGGGGGCGACCACGTGCATCGTGAGCTCGACGTCGACGCGTACGCGTATCTCCTCGCGGTCTACCTCGGCGACGGCTGCGTCGACTCGCGGGCCCGGTCGTGCGCGCTGCGAGTTTCGCTTGACGCCGAGTATCCGGGCATCGTCGCCGAGGTGGGCGCGACGATCGAGCGCGTCCGCGGCCGAGTGCCGCATGTCGCGCGGCATCGCGTCCAGCGGATGGTCGTCGTCACCTCGTACTGGAGATCCTGGCCCGTGCCTGTTTCCGCAGCACGGGCCGGGGAAGAAGCATCTGCGGCCGATCGTGCTCGAGCCGTGGCAGCGGGACATGGTCGCGCGGGCGCCGGGGCTGTTCCTGCGGGGGCTGATCCACACGGACGGTTGGCGCGGGCAGAACCGGGTCACCGTCAAGGGACGCGACTACAGCTATCCGCGCTACGAGTTCTCCAGCCGCTCCGACGACATCCGCCGGCTCTTCTGCGACGGGTGCGACATGCTCGGGATCGCGTGGCGGCCGTGGGGGAGATGGCACATCTCCGTCGCGCGGAAGGGGGCCGTCGCGCTGCTCGACGAGCACGTGGGACTGAAGGCGTAGCGTGCAGCGCATGATCAACAGACTCGATTTCGTCGGTGTCCCGTCGCAGGATGCCGAGCGCTCGCGCGCGTTCTACGTCGAGACGCTCGGCCTGCGCGCCGACGAGAAGGCGCGGTTTGAGTTCTGGGTCGGCGAGACCTGCTTCGGGATCTGGCAGCCGGAACTGCAGGGCCGGGAGTTCGCACCGCAGAAGAACGGTCACCTCGCATTGCACGTCGACGACGTCGCGGCGGCGCGCGCGGAGCTCGAGGGCAGGGGCGTCGAGTTCGCCGGCGAGACGCTCGACACCGGCGTCTGCCATATGGCGCTCTTCACCGATCCGGACGGCAACGACCTCATGCTGCATCACCGCTACGCGCCGCGCACATAGGGTTGGCGGGTGAGCTCGGCCTCCCGCCTGCAGCGCTACGAGCGAGCCTTCGCAGACGTCGACCCGCCGTTCGCGTTCGTCGATCTCGAAGCGATGTGGCGCAACTCCGCGCAGATGCTGCAGCGGCGCCGGGACCAAGCCGATCCGCGTCGCCTCGAAGTCGCTGCGCTGCCGTTCGCTGCTGCGCGCGATCCTCGACCGCGACGCGCGCTACCAGGGACTGCTCACGTTCACCCTGCCCGAGACGCTGTGGCTCGCCGACGAAGGCTTTGAGAACCTCCTCCTCGCCTACCCGACGACCGACCGCGCGGCGCTGCGCGACGCTCGCCGAGCGCACCGCCCGGGACCCGGACGGCGCGCCGATCGTGATGGTCGACTCGACGGAGCACCTCGATCTGATCGAGCGCGCGGTCGGCGACGTCGCGAGCCGATCCGCGTCTGCCTCGATCTCGACGCGCAGCTACTGGCTGGCCGGCGGACGGCTCAAGCTCGGGCCCAAGCGCTCGCCCGTCCACACACCGGAGCAGGCGCGCGCGCTGGCGGAGGAGATCGCGCGGCGGCCGAAGGTCAAGCTCGTCGCGCTGATGTCCTACGAGGGCCACATCGCCGGGCCTCGGCGACGAGGTCCCGGCAAGCGCGTCAAGAACGCCGCGATCCAGCGCATGCAGCGCGCGTCGTTCAGCGAGCTGCGCGAGCGTCGCGCGGCGGCCGTCGACGCCGTCAGCGCAGGTCGCCGAGCTCGAGCTCGTCAACGCCGGCGGCACCGGCGACCTGCAGCTCGTCGCGCAGGAGCCGAAGATCACCGAGGCGACCGCGGGCTCGGGGTTCTATGCGCCGACGCTGTTCGACACCTACTCGACGTTCAAGCTCGAGCCGGCTGCGATCTTCGCGCTGCCGGTCTAGCCGCCGACCGGCCAAGGGGACGGTGACCGCGCTGGGCGGCGGTTACCTCGCGTCCGGCGCCGCCGCGCAAGGACCGGATGCCGAGCCCCTACCTGCCGGAGGGTCTCAAGCTCGACGCGCTCGAGGGCACGGGCGAGGTGCAGACACCGCTGCACGGCGCCGCGGCCGACCGGCTGCGAGGTCGGCGACAAGGTCTACTTCCGCCACACCAAGGCGGGCGAGCTCTGCGAGCGCTTCGACCGATTGCACCTCGTCGAGGGATCGGCGATCGTCGACACCGTCCCCACCTACCGCGGCGAAGGCCGCACGTTCCTCTGACACGGGAAGGAAGCCGGATGACCGAGATCGTGACCCCCGCGACGGAGGAGGCGACGCTGCGAGAGGTCGTCGAGGCCCTCGCGCCGCTCGAGCGCCGCGCCGGATCGCCCGGCGAGCGCCAGGCCGCCGAGTGGCTCGCCGAGCGGCTGCAGTCGGTGGTCGGCAACGCACGCGTCGAGGAGGAGCAGTTCCTCGACGGCTACGCGCCCCTGATGACGAAGCTCAGCGCTGCACGGCGCCGCCGCCGGCGTCGCGGCGCTGCTGAGCCGCCGGCGGCGCGGCTTCCTGCCGCCGTGGTCGGCGCTGCCGCGGCCGCCGCGATCGCCGACGACATCTCAAACGGGCCGCGCGTCGCGCGCAAGGCGACCCAGCAGCCCAAGCCGACGTGGAACGTCGTCGCCGAGGCAGGTGACCTCTCGGCGCAGCGCACGCTCGTCCTGCTCGCCCACCACGACGCCGCGCCGACCGGCAAGTTCTTCGAGAGCCCCGCCCAGGAGTGGGCCGGCCGAGCGCTTCCCCGGGCTCGTCGAGCGCATCGACACATCGCTGCCGCAGTGGTGGCTCGTCGTCGCCGCGCCGGCGCTGGCCGGCTACGGCGCGCTCACGCCGCAAGCGCGGGCTCACCGCGGCCGGCGCCGCGCCTCAGCGCCTTCGGCGCCGGCGTCTTCGCCGACATCGCGCGCAGCCCGATCGTCCCCGGCGCCAACGACAACCTCTCGGGGTGCGCGGTGCTCGTCGGGCTCGCCGAGCGGCTGCGCGAGCGACCGGTCGACGGCCTGCGCCTGCTGCTCGTCTCATGCGGCGCGGAGGAGGTCATCCAGGGCGGGATCTACGGGTTCATGGAGCGCCACCGCCCCGAGCTGGATCGCGAGCAGACGTACTTCCTGAACTTCGACACGGTCGGCTCGCCGGAGCTCGTGATGGTCGAGGGCGAGGGCCCGATGATCATGGAGGACAACTTCTACCGCCCGTTCCGCGACCTCTGCGCCCGCGCCGCAGAACGCGCCGACGCGCCGTTCCGGCGCGGGATGCGCGCCCGCAACAGCACCGACTCGGTGATCGTCAGCCGCGCCGGCTACCCGATCGCGACGTTCGCCTCGATCGAACCGCTACAAGGCGCTGTCGAACTACCACCTGATGTCCGATACGCCCGAGAACCTCGACTACGGCACGGTCGGGCACGCGGTCACCGTCGCCGAGGCCGTCGCGCGAGAGCTCCCCATGGGCCCGCCTCCGGCGGGTCAGGTGCCTAGAGGCGCGCTGAGCCCGATCTGGACGAACTGGGCCGGCGAGCAGCGCTGCGCGCCGAGCGCGATCGAACGGCCCGGCAACGAAGCCGAGCTCGTCGAGGTCGTCGCGCGCGGCCGCCGCGCGCGGGTGAGCGCGTGCGCGCGGTCGGACGGGCCACTCGTTCACCGACTGCGCGTGCACCGACGGTGTGATGGTCGACATGACGGCGATGCAGCGGCTGGTGTCCGCGGACCCCGAGACCGGCCTCGCGACCGTCGAGGGTGGGATGAAGCTCCGCGCGCTGGGCCCGCAGCTGGCAGCGCGCGGGCTGGGCCTCGAGAACCAGGGCGACATCGACGCCCAGTCGATCACCGGCGCGACGGCGACCGCGACCCACGGCACGGGCGCGCGCTTCCCGAACCTCTCGGCGCGGATCGTCGCGCTGCGGCTCGTCACCGCAAGCGGCGACGTGCTCGGGCTGTCCGCCGACGCCGACGAGGACGCCTACCTCGCCGCGCGCGTGTCGATCGGCGCGCTGGGCGTCGTCTCCCAGGTCACCGTCCAGGCCGTCCCGCTCTACACCCTGCACCGCCGCGATGCACCGCGGCCGCTGGGGGAGACACTCGACCAGCTCGACGAGCTCGTCGCTGCCAACGACCACTTCGAGTTCTTCGCGTTTCCCTACACCGACGTCGCGCTGACCCGCACGACGCGGCGCAGCGACGAGGAGCCCTCGCCGCCGCCGCAGTGGAAGCGCAGGCTCAACGAGGACGTGATCGAGAACGTCGCGCTGAACACCGCGTGCCGCATCGGGCGCAGGCTGCCGGCGGCGGTGCCGCGGCTGAACCGCCTGATCAGCGCCGCGGCCTCCGGCAGCGAGGTCTCCGACCGCGCCTACAAGGTGTACGCCACCGAGCGCCGCGTGAAGTTCACCGAGATGGAGTACGCGATCCCGCGGGCGCATGCGCGGGAGGCGGTCGAGCGTGTCTTCGCGCTCGTCAAGCGCCGCGAGCTGCCGGTGAACTTCCCACTCGAGGTCCGCTTCGCCGCGCCCGACGACGCGCTGCTGTCCACCGCCTACGGCCGCGATACGTGTTACATCGCCGTGCACCAGTACACGGGCATGGAGTTCGAGACGTACTTCCGTGCCGTCGAGGAGATCATGGACGGCTTCGGCGGCCGCCCGCACTGGGGCAAGCGCCACTACCAGTCGGCCGCGACGCTGCGCGAGCGCTACCCGGAGTGGGATCGCTTCCGGGCGGTGCGCGACCGCCTCGACCCGGATCGCGTGTTCGCCAACGACTATGCGCGGCGGGTGCTGGGGGCGTAGCGTAGGGCCGTGCGCCAGCTCTCCAGTCTCGACACGCAGTTCCTCGCGCTGGAGTCCTCGCGCCAGACCGGCCACGTCGCCGCGCTCATGGTGCTCGAGCCGTCGACCGCGTCGGGCGACCGCGTCGACGCCGAGGTCCTGAAGATGCTGCTGGAGGAGCGCCTGCCGGCGCTGCCGCCGATGCGCTGGCGTCTCACCGAGGTGCCGCTCGGGCTCGACTACCCGTACTGGATCGACGACCCGGACTTCGACCTCGACTTCCACGTGCGCGAGCTTGCGCTGCCGTCACCGGGCTCCGACCGCCAGCTCGCCGCGCAGGTCGCGCGGATCTTCTCGCGCCCGCTGGATCGCTCGCGCCCGCTGTGGGAGCTGTACGTCATCCACGGACTGGAGTCCGGCGACGTCGCCGTCCTGACGAAGATCCACCACGCGGTCGTCGACGGCATGTCGGGCGCGGAGATCGCCGGGCTCCTGCTCGACATCGAGCCCGAGGGGCGCACGCCGCCCGCGCCGGTCAAGGACGAGGGCGCGCGCGTGCCCAGCGACGGCGAGCTGCTCGCGCGCGGGCTGCTGGGGTTGTCGCGCTATCCGCTGCGCGCGCTGCGCTCGGTTCCGCGCGCGATCCCGAACATCGAGGAGACGCCGTTCGCGGCGCTGCCCGGCGCGGGCCTGCTCGGCAGCGTCGGGCGCGGCGCGCAGCGCACGCTGCGCCGTGACGGGTCGGCGCGCGGCGGGCCGCGGTTCGTCGCGCCGAAGACGTCGTTCAACACGCGCATCTCCGCGCACCGGCGCTTCGCCTTCGGGGCGCTGCCGCTTGCCGACGTCAAGGCCGTCAAGAACGCCTACGGGGCGACGGTCAACGACGTCGTCGTCGCGATCTGCGCGACCGCCGTGCGGCGCTGGCTGATCGCCCATGAGGAGCTGCCCGGCGAGCCGCTGATCGCGCAGATCCCGGTCTCCGTGCGCACGAGCGAGCAGGCCGGGACCTACGGCAATCGCATCCTGATCATGGCGGCGCCGCTGGCGACCGACGAGGAGGACCCCGTCCGGCGCCTGCAGGCCGGGCGCGAGTCGATGCTCGAGCTCAAGGAGCGCCACAAGGCGCTGCCTGCCGGCCTGCTGCAGGACATCAACCACTTCATCCCGCCCGCGGTGTTCGCCCGCGCGGCGCAGCTGACGTTCCGCCTGTCGACGAGCGGCGCCGGGCGCCCGACGTGGAACCTCGTGATCTCCAACGTGCCCGGCCCGCCGGTGCCGCTGTACATGGCGGGCGCGCGGGCGAAGGCGTTCTACCCGGTCTCGGTGATCACCGACGGGATGGGGCTGAACATCACCGTGATGAGCCTCGACGGCCAGATGAACATCGGGATCGTCGCCGACCGCGAGCAGATGCCCGACGTGTGGAAGCTGATCGGCTGGATGCGCGACGGTCTCGACGAGCTCGCCGAGGCCGCCGGCGTCGAGCTCTGAGCGGCTGCCGGCCGGTCGCCCGCCAGGCAACCGGCCGGCCGCTCCTACAGCAGGGGACGCACCTCGGAACGTCTCCTCCGGTCGGTCTCACCCGCCGACGGGCAGGCTCCCGTCGTGCGGCAGACGCGCACGCGCGCCCGAGGAGGCTCCGACACCTGCGACATACGACGACGCGTAATCATCGGCGACTCCTCGAATCGTGAGACAACACGGCTTACGGAAGAGAGTCCGTGTCGCGGTCGCATTGCGCCCGCATGCGCGGCCTGACTGCTGTCGCGGTAACACCGTCGAACCCTTTAAGGGGGAAGGATCTTCAGGCGTCGCCGGGGCCAGCATAGACCCGCGGGCGATGCGCCGCAATCTAGTCGGGCTGGACGATCTCGACGGCCCCGTAGCCGTCGAGCGGCGTGTCGACGAAGAAGATCTCCATCGTGATGTCGGGGTCGACGTGGGCCTGGCTCAGGAACGCCAGCACCTTGCGGTTCGTCAGGTCCTCGATCACCGACTTGTAGCGCTCGGCCATCACGCGCTGGAACTCCTCGCGCATCGCGACGACCCGCTCGGGCTCGCCGCTATCCATGATCGTCTGCTCGAGCGGTGTGAAGCCGCTGCCCCGCATGACCACGACGATGATGTCGTCGAGGGCGTACGTCTTGGCCTTCATCGGACCGCGGCCGTAATGGTCGCGCAGCATCCCGACGATCGCGGTCGAGATCGCGGCCAGCAGCTTGCCGCCTGTGAGAGGTGGATCCATGTGCGTCGAGTCCGGTGAGGCCTGCGAGGCCCCGATCGTCCGTCGAATAACGTCGCTGGTCTGGCTCGCGCCGCCGCAGTGCTGCACGGCGAGCATCCTCGCGCCATGAAGCGCGAACACCGGGGTGCGCTGTCGATTTCGCGCGATCGCGTGTGTCGTTGTTGTAGAAGGAGCCGTGAAGCGCGGCTCGTGACGACGACACGATGGAGGTAGACGAGATGGCTCAGTACGCGGTGATGATCTACGAGCGCGTGGCACCGGCGGACCTGCCGCCGGAGGTGATGCAGGCGCATGGCGACCTGCCGGCGCGGATCCGCGAGCAGGGCGGCAGGGAGATCGCCGGCATGGCGCTCGAGCCGTCAGAGACCGCGACGTCGATCCGCGGTGACCTCATCACCGACGGCCCGTTCGTCGAGACGAAGGAGGTCCTGGCCGGCATCACCGTGATCGAGGCGCGCGACCTCGACCATGCGCTCGCACTCGCGAGGCTGACCCCGATCGCCGAAGGCGGCGTCGAGGTCCGGCCGCTGCTGGCCTTCGAGGTCGTGGAGGCGAGCTGAGCGCAGTCGACCAGGCAGTCGCCGACGCGCATCGTCGCGAGTGGGCCTACGTGCTCGCCGCGACGGTGCGTGTCACGCGTGACATCGACGTCGCCGAGGAGGTCGTCCAGGACGCCTACGTCCAGGCGCTCACCGCGTGGGCGCGCGACGGCGTGCCCGAGCGGCCCGGCGCCTGGCTGACGACGGTCGCGCGCCGCCTCGCGCTCAACGCGCTGCGGCGCCGGCGCACGCTCGAGGCGAAGCTGCCGCTGCTGCTCGATCCCGACGTCGCCGAGATGCCCGAGCCCGGCGCGATCCCCGACGACCGCCTGCGGCTGATCTTCACGTGCTGTCACCCGGCGCTGGCGCCCGAGGCGCAGATCGCGCTGACGCTGCGGCTCGTCTGCGGCGTCGCGACGCCGGACATCGCAGCGGCGTTTCTCGTCGCCGAGACGACGATGGCGGCGCGGCTGACACGGGCCAAGAAGAAGATCGCCACGGCGCGCATCGCCTACGTCGTACCGTCGGCGGAGGATCTGCCCGCGCGCCTCGATGCCGTGCTGAGCGTCATCAACCTGCTCTACGCCGGCGGGCACACGGCCCACTCGGGTGAGGCGCTGGTGCGCGACGATCTCGCCGATCGCGCGCTGGACCTCGCGCGGATGCTGCGGCTGCTGCTGCCCGGGGATGGCGAGACCGCCGGGCTGCTGGCGCTCCTCTACGTCCACCAGGCCCGTCGCGCGACCCGGACCGATGCGGACGGTCGGCTGCTGCGGCTCGACGAGCAGGATCGCGGCGCCTGGGACCACGAGCTGATCGCCGATGCCGACCGGCTGATCGAGGCGACGCTGCGCGACGGCCCGCCCGGGCGCTTCACGCTGCAGGCGGCGATCGCGGCGCTGCACGCGCTGGCGCCGGACTACGCGCAGACCGACTGGCCGCAGATCCTCGCGCTGTATGACGAGCTGCTGCGCATCTGGCCCTCGCCGGTCGTCGCGCTGAATCGCGCGGTGGCGGTCTCGATGATCGACGGGCCGCAGGCCGCGCTGGCGGCGGTCGAGGCGCTGGAGCGCGACGGGCGCCTCGCGGGCTATCGCTACCTGCCGGCCACGAAGGCCGACCTCCTGCAGCGTCTCGGCCGCGACGCCGAAGCGGCAGACGCCTACCGCGCCGCGCTGGCGCTCAGCGCCAACGCGGCCGAGCAGGAGTTCCTCGCCGAACGCATCACCGCCGCCAGCAGATAGAGTCCGGCGCACGAGCGATGGTGCGTGGAAGCCGGTGAGAGTCCGGCGCGGTCGCGCCACTGTGATCGGGTCTTTCGAGGCCCGGAAGCCAGGACTTCGGGCCATCGCTGAGAACCCATCGTCGGGGACGCGTCATCCCCAGGAGGTACAGCAATGTCGGACGTCACCGCCTCGCGCACGCCGCTGCCGAGCGTCGTTCATCCGCCCGCGATCTCGCTGCGCGAGATCTGGCCGTGGGCCCTGTTCGGGCTCGCGCTGCTGCTGTTGATCTACTTCGTCGGCGTCGACGAGGGCGCCGCATCGCTGGTGCCCGGCGACACGTTGCACGAGTGGGTCCACGACGGGCGCCACCTGCTCGGCTTCCCCTGCCACTGAGGCCTGGAGATGCTGCGAAAGCTGCTGATCTGCGGCCTCGTCGCAGGGCTCTGCGGCGGCCTGCTCGCCGCGGCCTTCGCGTCCGTCGCCGGTGAACAGCACGTCGACGCCGCGATCGCCTTCGAGGAGGCGTCCGCGGAGGCCGCGCCGGGGCACAGCCACGAGGCGCAGACGCCCGCTCCCGTGTCGCGCGACATGCAGAAGAGCCTGGGTCTGCTGACCGCGACGCTCGTCTACGGGCTCGCGCTGGGCGGGATCTTCGCGATCGTCTTCGCGCTCGCCTACGGGCGTGTCTCCCGCGCCGGGCCGCGCGCGACGGCCTACGGGCTGGCGGCGGCGGCGTTCGTCGTGGTCTATCTCGTGCCGTTCGTGAAGTACCCGGCAAACCCGCCCGCGACGGGCGACCCCGAGACGATCGGCAAGCGCACGCTGCTGTACGCGACGATGATCGCGATCTCGGTGCTCGCGGCGGTCGCCGCGGCGCGCCTGCGCCCGCTGCTCGCGCGGCGCTTCGACGGTTATTCGGCCACGATCGGCGCCGGCCTGGCGTTCGTCGCGATCGCGACCGCGGGCGCGCTTGCGCTGCCGGGCGTCCACGAGATCCCGAGCGGGTTCCCGGCGGCGACGCTGTGGAGCTTCCGCGAGGCGTCGATCGGCCTGCAGGCCGTGCTGTGGCTGACGATCGGCCTGGTGTTCGCGCCGATCGCGCAGCGCGCGATGAGCGGGCTCCGGATCCTGCCGCAGCTGCGGAGGAGCACGGTGGATGACACGAGCACTGCGCGCACCTGAGCCGCGGACGGCCGGCGATCGCTGCCCGGGCAGCCTGCGCCTGCACGAGGCGCAGGACGGGCTGCTGGCGCGTGTGCGCGTGCCGGGCGGGCGGCTGTCGGCCGTCCAGCTCGGCGCGCTCGCGCGGGCGGCGGCGCGCGGCAACGGCCTCGTCGAGGTCACCTCGCGCGCGAACGTCCAGGTGCGCGGGCTGTCGCGCGACGCCGCTGCCGGCCTCGAGCTGCTGCTCGGCGGCGCCGGGCTGCTGCCGTCAGCGGCGCACGACCGTGCGCGCAACGTGCTCGCGCCCGCGACCGCCGGGCGCCATCCGCGGGCACTGGCAGCCACGGACGCGGTCGTCGCGGCGATCGACCGGCGCCTGTGCGCCGACCCGGCGCTGGCGCAGCTGCCGGGGCGCTTCCTGTTCGCGGTCGACGACGGCAGCGGCCTCGTGCTCGGCCAAGCGGCCGACGTCACGCTCGCTGCGCGTGACGCCGCGACGTTCGAGCTTGCGCTCGCCGGACAGGCGGTCGCGGGCGCGTTCGGCGCCGATGAGGCCGCGGCGCTCGCGGTCGCAGCCGCGGCGGCGTTCCTGGCTGAACGTGGCGCCCGCGGCGGGCACGCGTGGCGGATCGCCGAGCTGGAAGGCGGGCCCGCGGCTGTGGCCGCACGCCTGCACCTGGAGCTCAGCGGAGCGTTCGCACGCCCGGCGGCCGCCGCGCTCGCGCCGGGCCGGCTGGTGCAGCGCGACGGGCGCGTCGCGATCACGGCGCTCGTCCCGCTCGGGCGCTTGGACATGGTCGCGCTCACCGGGCTCGCGGAGATCGTGGCGCAGCTGCGGCTGGCCGCTGAGCGCACCGTCACGGTCGTCGACGTCGAGCCGGCGGACGCCGACGCCCTCGAGCGCGCGCTGCAGGACCTCGGCCTGATCGTCAGCGCGGACTCCGGCTGGAGCGGGCTCTCGGCCTGCGCCGGCCTGGGCTGCTGTCCGCACGCGCGCATCGACGTCCGCGCTGCGGCCGCAGCGCGCGCGGGTGTGCGGCGGCGCGGGACCCGCGCAGAGCACTGGGCGGCGTGCGAGCGGCGCTGCGGGGAGCGCCCGGGCCACCCGGTCGCGGTGGCCGCGTGCGCCGATGGCGTCGCGATCCGCGCAGGCGACGAGGAGCGCGTGGTCGTCGGCGTGACCGCGGCGCTGGAGGTGCTCGCGTGATCGACTACGTGCGCGACGGCGCCGCGATCTACCGCCAGTCGTTCGCGACGATCCGCGCCGAGGCCGACCTCACGGGTCTTGACCCGATCCTGTCGCGCACCGTCGTGCGCATGATCCACGCCTGCGGGATGGTCGACCTGCCTGAGGACGTCGAGGCCTCCGCCGGCTTCGGCGCCGCGGCCGCGCGGGCGCTGCGGGCCGGCGCGCCGATCCTCTGCGACACGATGATGGTCGCCTCCGGCGTGACCCGCGCGCGGCTGCCCGCCGGCAACGCCGTCATCTGCACGCTGGGCGATGCCTCCGTGCCCGCGCTCGCGGCGCAGCTGCAGACGACGCGGACCGCCGCCGCGATCGAGCTCTGGCGCGACCGCCTCGGCGGCGCGCTGGTCGTGGTCGGCAACGCGCCGACGGCGCTGTTCCGGCTGCTCGAGCTGCTCGCCGCGGGCGCGCCGCCGCCGGCGGCGGTGATCGGCGTGCCGGTCGGCTTCGTCGGCGCGGCGGAGTCCAAGGACGCGCTGGCGGCCGATCCGTCGGGCGTCGAGCACCTGATCGTCCGCGGGCGCCGCGGCGGCAGCGCGATCGCGGCTGCCGCCGTCAACGCCCTGGCGAGCGAGCAGGAGTGAGCGTGAGCGGGCGGCTCTTCGGCGTCGGCGTGGGCCCCGGTGACCCGGAGCTGATGACGATCAAGGCGCAGCGGCGCATCGAGCAGGCCGACGTCGTCGCCTACGCGGCGGCACGCCACGGGCGCAGCGTGGCGCGGCGCATCGCCGCGCCGTACCTGCGTGCCGAGCAGCTCGAGCTCGCGATGACCTACCCCGTCACGACCGAGCAGACCGACCACCCGGAGGGCTATGACGGCGCGCTGCGCGACTTCTACGACGCGTCGGCCGCCCGCATCGCCGAGCAGCTGGACGCCGGTCGCGATGTCGCCGTGCTGTGTGAAGGCGACCCCTTCTTCTACGGCTCCTACATGTACCTGCACGAGCGCCTCGCACCGCGCTATGAGACCGAGGTCGTCGCCGGGGTCACCGCGTTCAGCGCGGCGGCCGCGGCGGCGGGTGCGCCGCTGGCCAAGCGCGACGACGTGCTGACGATCCTGCCCGGCACGCTGCCACCCGACGTGCTGGCCGCGCGCCTGCAGGCAAGCGACGCAGCGGTCGTGATGAAGCTCGGGCGGACGTTCGCGGGCGTGCGCGCGGCAGCGCGCCGGGCCGGCGTCGCGGGCCGCGGCATCTACGTCGAGCGCGCCAGCGCGCCCGAGCAGCGGATCGCCGCGCTGGAGGACGTCGAGGGCGACGTGCCGTACATGTCGCTCGTGCTCGTGCCGACGCGCTCGGGCCGCGCGGACCGCAACGGCCATCCCGGCCGCGTCAGCGTCGTCGGCCTGGGGCCGGCCGGCCCGCAGTGGCTGACGCCGGAGGCGCACGCCGAGCTCGCTGCGGCCGACGAGCTCGTCGGCTATGAGACCTACATGGCGCGGGTGCCGCTGCGCCGCGGGCAGGTCCGCCACGCCAGCGACAACCGCGTCGAGGGCGAGCGCGCGCGCCACGCGCTGCAGCTGGCCGCCGACGGCGCGAACGTCGCGGTCGTCTCCTCCGGCGACCCCGGCATCTTCGCGATGGCCGCCGCCGTGCTCGAGGCGGTCGAGGAGTCCGACGAGCGCTTCGCCGGCGTCGAGGTGCGCATCGTGCCGGGGCTGTCGGCGATGCAGGCCGCCGCCGCGCGCGTGGGCGCGCCGCTGGGCCATGACTTCTGCGTGATCTCGCTCTCGGACATCCTCAAGCCCTGGGAGATCGTCGAGCGCCGCCTGCAGGCCGCCGCGCAGGCCGACCTCGTGCTGGCGCTCTACAACCCGGCCTCGCGCACGCGCCGCGAGCAGCTCGCGCGCGCGATCGCGCTGCTGCGTGCGCATCGCGCGCCGGCGACGCCGGTTGTCGTCGCGCGCGCGGTCGGCAGTGACGCGGAGGACGTCACGGTGACGACGCTGGCCGCGCTGGACCTCGATGCGGTCGACATGCGCACGCTGCTGATCATCGGCTCGTCAACCACGCGCGTCGTGCCCGGCAGCACGCCGCGCGTCTACACACCGCGGCGCTACCCGGCGTGAGCGCGCGCCCAGGCCAGCGCGGCGGCGACGTCGCCGACCGCGCGCACGCCGGGCCGCGGCGGGCGCTGCACGACGATCACGGGCAGCCCGCGCTCGCGTGCGGCATCGAGCTTGGCGACGGTCATGTCGCCGCCGCTGTCCTTCGTCACGACGAGGTCGATCGCGTGGCGGTCGATCAGCGCCAGCTCGCCCTCGCGCGTGTACGGACCGCGATCGAGCAGCAGCTCGTGACGGGCCGGCAGCGGCGGTGCGGGTTGGTCGACGCAACGCACGAGGAACCACGCGTCGTCGACCCGCGCGAACGCGGCGAGGCCCTGGCGGCCGGTCGTCAGCAGGGCGCGCGTGCCGAGCGCCGGCACGAGCGCGGCGGCGGCGGCGAGGTCCGCGGCGCGGTGCCAGCGGTCGCCCGCGCGCTCGCTGAACCCGGGGCGCTCCAGGCGCAGCAGCGGCACGTCCGCCGCCGGGCAGGCCGCGGCCGCCGAGGCGGAGATGCGCTGCGCGAACGGGTGGGTGGCGTCGACGACGGCATCGACCTCGTGCTCGCGCAGCCAGCCCGCCAGCGCGCCGGGGCCGCCGAAGCCCCCGCTGCGCACCTCGCCTCGCGGCAGGCGCGGGTTGCTCACGCGGCCTGCGAGCGAGGAGATGACCGCGATCCCGGCGTCGTCGAGTGCAGCCGCCAGCTCGCGGGCCTCGCCCGTGCCGCCGAGGATCAGGATCACCTGCGGGGCTCCCGCGCGTGAGGACGGTGCTCGTCATCGGCATCGGCGCCGGGGACCCCGAGCAGATCACGGTGCAGGCGGTCGGCGCGCTCAACCGCGCCGATGTGTTCTTCATCGTCGAGAAGGGCGATCCGACCGGCGAGCTCGTGGCGCTGCGCCGCGAGATCCTCGCGCGCTATCTGCAGGACGGGCGCAGCCCGCGGACCGTCGCGCTGCCCGACCCGCCGCGCGACCGGACGACGCCGGCGTACCGCGCGGCCGTCGACGACTGGCGCAGCCGCCGCGCCGACGTCTGGGGCGAGGCGATCGCGCGCGAGCTCGACGACGATGCCTGCGGGGCGTTCCTGGTCTGGGGCGATCCGGCGATCTACGACAGCACGCTCGCCGTCCTCGACGAGATCCATCTGCGCGGCGAGGTCGCGTTCGAGCACGAGGTGATCCCCGGGATCAGCAGCCTGCAGGCGCTGGCGGCGCGTCACCGCGTGCCCTTCAACCGCATCGGCGGCGCCGTGCAGATCACGACCGGGCGCCGCCTCGCCGCAGGCTTCCCGCACGAGGCCGACGACGTGCTGGTGATGCTCGACGCCGAGTGCGCGTTCACGCGCTTCGCAGACGAGGACGTCGACATCTACTGGGGCGCGTACGTCGGAACCGAGGACGAGCTGCTGGTCTGCGGTCGTGTCGGCGACGTCGCCGAGGAGATCCGGCGGCTGCGCGCCGAGGCGCGAGAGCGCAAGGGCTGGGTCATGGACAGCTACCTGCTGCGCCGCGCGCCCGAGTAGAGGTGGCTGTCGCGAAAGCCCTCGGCGGCGAGCGCCGGGCCGACGAGGATCGTCGCGGTCCGGCGGATGCCGGCGTCCTCGACGGCCGCGGCGATGTCGGTGAGCGTGCCGCGCAGCACGCGCTCGTCGGGCCAGCTCGCGCGGGCGACGACGGCGACGGGGCAGTCCGGGCCGTAGTGCGGCTGCACCGCGGCGACGATCTCGTCGATCGCCTGCGCGCCGAGGTGCACGACGAGCGTCGCGCCGTGCGCGGCGAGGCCGGCGAGGTCCTCGCCCGGGGGCATCGGCGACGCGCGGCGCCCGTAGCGGGTGAGAACGACCGTCTGCGCGACCGCGGGGATGGTCAGCTCGCAGCGCAGCGCGGCCGCCGCGGCCGCGAACGCCGGCACACCGGGCGTCACGTCCCACGGGATGTCGAGCGCGTCGAGCCGGCGCATCTGCTCGGCGGCCGCGCTGTAGATCGACAGGTCGCCCGAGTGCAGGCGCGCGACGTCGTGTCCGTCGTCGTGGGCTGATCGCAGCTCCTCGACGATCGCGTCGAGGTCGAGGTGCTGGGTGTCGACCAGACGCGCGTGCGCCGGGGCATGTCCGAGGACCTCGGGCGGCACCAGCGCGCCGGCGTAGAGGCAGACCGGCGCGGCGGCGATCAGCCGCTGGGCGCGCAGCGTCAGCAGATCCGGCGCCCCGGGACCGGCGCCGATGAAGTGGACGGTCACCGGCGCTCCGCGCTCCACTGGACGACGGGGAGCTGCGGGCGCCAGGCCTCCAGGCCGCCGAGCGGCTCGGCGTGGCCGACGTCGAGGCGCAGGAGCGTGCCGCCGCGCCTCGCGCGCGCGTCCTGCAGCGCGCGCTCGCCCTCGAGCGTGACGGCGTTGGCGACGATCCGCCCGCCCGGGCGCAGCGCCTGCCAGCAGGCATCGAGCAGTCCCGGGACGCTGACGCCGCCGCCGACGAAGACGCTGTCGGGCCGCTCGAGCCCGTCGAGGACGGCCGGCGCGGAGCCTTCGACGACCGCGAGGGCGGGCACGCCGAGGCGCAGCGCGTTGGCGGTGATCCGCGCGGCGCGGTCGGGTCGCGTCTCGATGGCGATCGCCCGCGCCTGGGGGTCGGCGCGCAGCCATTCGATCGCGATCGAGCCGCTGCCGGCGCCGACGTCCCACAGCAGCAGGCGCGGGCCGGGGCGCAGCGCCGCCAGCGTGACGGCCCGTACGGCCCACTTCGTCAGCTGCCCGTCGTGCTCGTAGGCCTCGTCGGGGAGGCCCGGGGTGCGCGACAGGCCGTCGCCGACGCATTCCAGGGCGACGGCGTGCAGCGGATCGACCGTGGCCGCGAAGCCGGAGGCCGTGTGCTCGGTGATGCGCTCACCGGGGCCGCCGAGCTGCTCGAGGACGACGAGGCGGCTGTCGCCGAAGCCGCGGTCGCAGGCGACCGCTGCGAGCGACGCGGCGTCGCCGAACGCGACGATGCGCCGCCCGCGCTGGAGGTGCAGCGCGAGCGCCTCGGGTGGTCGCCCGACGGCGGTCACGAGCGTCGTCTCGGCCTGCGGCCAGCGCATGCGCGCGCACGCGAGGGCGAACGCGCTCGGGTGCGGGTAGACCGTGAGGTCGTCGCGGCGCTGCGCGAGCGTCGCGCCGATGCCATGGAGCATCGGGTCGCCGCTTGCCAGCACGCAGACGTCCGCGTCGGTTGTCGCCAGCTCGTCGACGAGCGGCTCGATCGGCGAGGGCCAGGGGCGCCGGTCGGCCGGCGTGTCGGGCAGCAGGGCGAGCTGGCGGGCCGAGCCGACGATCGTGCCGGCGGCGAGCACCGCGGCGCGCGCCTGCTCGCCGAGCCCGGCCCAGCCGTCGGCGCCGATGCCAACGACGGCGATCACGCCGTGAGCACCTCGACGAGGCGCGCGTTCTCGGCGGGCGAGCGCGCGGTGATGCGCACGTGCCCGTCGGTCAGCCCGGGAAACGATCCGGCCGAGCGGACGGCGATGCGCTCGGCGCGCAGGCGCGCTGCCGCCTCGGGATGCTCGATCAGCACGAAGTTTGCGGCGGCGGGCCACTGGCGGATGCCCGCTGCCGCGAGCCGCTGTGCGAGGTCCTCGCGCTCGGCTTCGGCGCGCCCGGCCGCTGCGGCGAGCGCCTGCGGACGCTGCGCCGTGGCCGTCAGCGCGGCGAGCGCCAGCGCGTTGGCCGACCAGGGCGGGCGCACCGCGCGCAGGCGCTGCGCGAGCGCGGGCGCGGCGACGGCGTAGCCCGCGCGCAGGCCCGGGATCGCCAGCGACTTCGTGAGGCTGCGCACGACGATGACGTCGGCGGGGGCGTCGCGCACGAGCGTGCCGGGCTCTCCGGGCACGAGGTCCATGAACGCCTCGTCGACGACGACGGTGCGGCCGGGGCGGCGCAGTGCGAGCAGCGCGGCGGCTGGGTCCAGCGTGCCCGACGGCGACGCCGGGTTGCCGACGAGCACGAGGTCCGCTGCCTCTGGCACCGCGGCGGGGTCCAGCACGAAGTCGTGCTCGGGGTCACGCAGCACGCGCGTGACGGCGACGCCATGCGCGCGCAGGGCCGCCTCGCCCTCGGTGAAGCCGGGGTGCACGCAGGCCGCGAGCGAAGGACGCAGGGCGGCGGGCAGCAGCCATAGCGCCTGCGCGGCGCCGTTGGTCGGCACGATCTCCTCCGGCGCGCGGCCGTGCAGCGCGGCGAGCGCGGCGACGGCGTCGGACTCGTCGGGGTAGCGCTGCGCTGCGTCGTCGAGCGCTGCCTGCAGCGCGTCGCGCAGCCATGGCGGCGGCCCGCCGGCGAGCACGCTGACGGCGTGGTCGGCGTCGCCGGGGCGCACGAGCGCGTCGCCGTGCTGCCGCAACTCGGGCGCTGCGGCGGCGGCGGCGGTCAGCGTCAGCGGCCGTCCCGCGACGACGAGCTCGACGCGCGCGGCCGCAGATGAGAGCCGCTGGACGATCTCGCCGAGCACGTCGAGCCACTCGCGCGACACCGCGTCGGCGGGCAGCAGGCCCAGGCCGGCCTCCTCGGCGACGACGACGATCTCGCGCTCGGCGGCGGCGGCGATGATCGCGTCGGCTGCCGCGAGCGCGACCTCGCGCCCGCCGCCGTCGTGCAGCAGTCCGCCGAGCCAGGGGCCGAGCCCATCGACGAGGACGCACGCGCCGCTGTCGACCGCAGCCGCCATGTCGCCGGCGACAACCGTCTCCCAGTCCGGCGGCCGGCGCGCGACGTGGGCGGCGATTCGCGCCTGCATCGAGGCGTCGGCGGGGTCGGCGGTCGCGACGTAGCGGACCTGCCGTCCGGACGCCGCGGCGAGCGCCTCGCCACGGGCGCTCTTGCCCGAGCGGGTGCCGCCGATGACGACCGTCAGCACGCCGCCACCCGCGCAGCCGCCTCGGCGAATCGTGCGGCGACACGCGGGAACGCCGCCCAGTGGACATGCAGGAAGCTCGCCTGCACTGCGCCGGCGACGTAGCCCTCCGCGCGCGTGCGCCCACGTGCCGACAACGTCCACGCTGCGTCGCTGCCGTGGCCGGGCTGCACCTGTGAGTAGTGGAACTCGTGCCCGCGGACCTGCTCGCCCGCGTCCGTCCACGGCGTCGCTGTCGCAGCGGCGGCCTCGCGGTAGCCGAGGCTGAGGCTGCGCGTCATCTGCGCGCTGGCGGGCAGGACGCCGCACATCTCGTGCTCGTCGAGCGCTTCGCAGAGGTACAGCAGCCCGCCGCACTCGGCGAGGATCGGCCGGCCGGCCGCGGCGAACGCGGCGACCGCGTTGCGCAGGGCGACGTTCGCCGACAGCTCGGCGCCGAAGATCTCCGGGAAGCCGCCGGCCAGCAGCAGCGCGCCGGCGTCCGCCGGCAGCTCCTCGTCGGTCAGCGGATCGAACGCGACGAGCTCGGCGCCGGCCGCCTCGAGCAGCTCGAGGTTCTCGCGGTAGTGGAAGGAGAACGCCGGACCGCCGGCGATCGCGATGCGCGACTGGCCCGGCACGGCGTCGGGCTCGGGGCTCCAGGCGTCCCCGCCGAGGGTCCCCGCGCTGCGCGCGAGGGCGACGATCGCGTCGAGGTCGACGTGCTCGGCGGCAGCGTCGGCCAGCGCGTCGAGCGCGACGCGGGTGCGCGCCTCGCGCTCCAGTGCGGGCACCAGCCCGAGGTGGCGCTCGGGCGCGACCACCCGCCCGTCGCGGCGCAGCGCGCCGAGCACGGGCATCCCGAGCGGGGCGACGGCGTCGCGCAGCAGCTGCTCGTGGTGGTCTGACCCGACCTTGTTGAAGATCACGCCCGCGACGTCGATCGCCGGATCGAACGTCCGGTAGCCATGCACCACCGCCGCGGCCGAGCGTGCCATCGAGGCCGCGTCGATGACGAGCAGCACCGGTGCGCCAAGCAGCTTCGCCACGTGGCCGGTGGATGCCAGCTCGCCGCGTCCCGAGGCGCCGTCGAACAGGCCCATCACGCCCTCGACCACGGCGATGTCGGCGCCCCGAGCCCCGTGCCGCGCGAGCGGCGCGATCAGCTCGGGCCCGCTGAGGAAGGCGTCGAGGTTGCGGCCCGGGCGCCCCGAGGCCAGCGCGTGGTAGCTGGGGTCGATGTAGTCGGGGCCGACCTTGAAGCCCTGGACGCGCAGGCCGCGCCGGCGCAGCGCGCCGATCACCCCGCACGTGACGGAGGTCTTGCCCGCGCCGGAGCTGGTCCCGGCGATCACGACGCGCGGCGTCATGCGGCCACCCCTGCTCGGAAGAGCGCGTCAGGTGTGACGACGCCGGCCGTCGCGACGACGCCGTCGCCCCAGACGACGGCGGGGACCGGCGCGGCCTCGTGGCGGCCGGTGGTGGCGTCGGTGCCGTGGTCGGGGCAGACGGCAAGCCGCCCGCCGTGCGCGGCGACGGCCGCGTGCAACGGTGCGAGCAGCTCGCCGTCCATCCGTTCGAGGACATCGACGACGGCCGCCGCGTCGCGGCGGTGCGCCGCCTCGTCGGGACCGCCGACGTGGACGACGACGCGCGCCGCCCCTTCGGCGATCGCGGCGATCGCCGCTTGCGCCTTCGCGCGCAGGTCGGTGTCGATGTCGCCGGTCGCGCCGGCCGGCATGACGACGTGGGCCCCCAGCAGCCGCCCGCAGCCGGCGGCGGCGCCTCGCGCGCAGACGAGCGTCGTCTCCGCCGGCAGCGGGCCGCGGAGCTGCTCGCCGTCGGGCCAGACGCGGACATGCAGGCCGAGGAGGCGGCGATCCGGCGGCTGCTGCGCGGCGATCAGCAGCAGCCGATGCCCGCCGATCGCGTGGGCGCCCGGACGCAGGTGGGCGCACGCGTCGCGCGCCTGGCGCACGGACGCGCGGCGGCCGTTGTTGTAGACGAGGTCGGCGCGCCAGGCCGTCATGCCGGGCGGCACGTCGATCCCGTGCGCGGCGGCGTCGACGCGGCCGCGGCTGACGCGCTGGGACGGCGGGGCGCCGAGCAGCGCGGGGATCCCGGTCTCCGACCCGGCCGGGCATCCGGCGGGCGTCGTGGCGACCCGCAGCACCGCGCCTCCGCGCGCCAGCACCGCGAGCACGGGCGTGCGCGCGGCGCGCAGCGCCGCCTCGGTCGCGCCGTCGGGGATGACGAGGACGTCTACCACTCGATCCCCTGCTGGGCGCGGATGCCGGCGTCCATCGGGTGCTTGACCTTGACCACCTCGGAGACGAGGTCGGCCGCTTCCAGCAGCTCGGGCGCCGCGTCGCGTCCGGTGATGACGACGTGCTGGAAGCCCGGGCGCTCGCGCAGCACGTCGACGACCTCGCCCGCGTCGATCCAGCCCCACTTGACCGGGTAGGTGATCTCGTCGAGCAGCAGGAACTCGTAGCGCTCCTGCGCGATCGCCCTGCGCACCTCGGCCCAGCCCTCGCGCGCCAGGTCGGCGGACTCCTCGAGGTCGCGCGACAGCCACGACCAGCCGTCGCCCATCTTCTCCCAGTCGATCCCGCCGAGCGCGGCGGCGGCCTTCGCCTCGCCGACCTTCCACTTGCCGGACTTGACGAACTGGAAGACGCCGCAGCGGTAGCCGCGCGCCCACGCGCGCATCAGCATCCCGAAGGACGACGTGCTCTTGCCCTTGCCCTGCCCGGTGACGACGATCAGCAGCGGCCGGTCGCGCGGCTTGCGGCGGCCGGGTGGGTCGGCGCTTCCGCGGTCGGTGGCGATGCGGCGCTCCTGCGGCGATAGTCGGAGGGGGTGGAGTCACGCGCGCAGCGGCCCGCTGCGGCCGCGAGCTCGGCCGCGAGCCCGAGCCGCACGGCGCCGTCCTCGGTGTCGATGACGTGCACCGCGGCGGCTGCGCGGCCGAGCGCGTCGCGGCGGCGCGCGGCCGCGCCGTCGGGGTCGGCGACGCGGCCGTCGGTCAGCAGCACGGCGATCGCGCGGCGGTCGGGCTCGCGCGAGCGCTCGCGGCGCAGCAGCAGCTCCGCGGCGTCGAGGCCCGCGGCGAGCGGCGTGCGCCCGCCGGTCGGCAGCGCGCGCACGGCCTCGGCGGCACGCTCGAGCGGCGCACCGGGCGCGACGAGCAGCTGCGCGCCGCCGTCGCGGAAGGCGATGATCGCGACGCGGTCGCGGCGCGCGTAGGCGTCGCGCAGCAGCTCGAGCAGCGCGCCCTTCACCCGCGCCAGCCGCTGCCGTGCGCCCATCGAGCCGCTGGCATCGACGATCAGGCACAGCAGCGCGCCCTCGCGCCCGGCGCGCACGTGCTGGCGCGGTGCTCTCGTCGCCGCGAGCAGCCGCGCGCGCAGCGTCGCGACGATCGCGAGGTCGTCGTCGCCGGTGGCCGGACGGCTGTCGATCGCCCCGGCCTGCGCGCCGTCCGCACGCGCGCGGCGGCCGTGCGGACCGCGCCCGGTGGCATCGAGCTTCAACGCGTCGAGGGGAGGAGGTGGGCCGGCACCGGCGCGTCGAGCCGCTCGCGCGACACACCTGGGTCGGGCGCCGCCGTTCGCGCGGCGGATCGTCGGGCGGCTCGGGCGGCAGGTTCCGAATCGTCCAGCGCGCGCTGCAGCGAGTCGTCGCCGGCTGCGGAGCCCTCGAGCGGATCGCGACGCCGGCGGTGCGCCAATGCCAAGACGCGCCGCGCGGCGCACGTCGCCTTCTTCGACCTCACAAGCGCCACGCAGCGCCGCCAAGGCCCGAGCAGCACGAGCACAGACGATGTCGCCACGAACACCATCGACCCCCAAGGCAGCGCAGGCGCCGGTGATGCGCGAAAGCTCCCGCTCGGGTAGAGCCACCCGCGGGAGCAGCGCCCGAGCGTCCAGGATCCGCCGCCGCAGCGCGTCCTCACCAGCAGCAAACCGCAAGGCGAATCCCACAGGGTCCGCATCAAACGCCAGCCGCCGTCGCACCACCTCGGCCCGATCCTCGGGCGCGGTCGACCTCCACGCCCAGCCCGAATCGATCCGTCAGCTGCGGGCGCAACTCACCCTCCTCGACGTTCATCGTCCCGACGAGCAGGAAGCGCGCGTCGTGCTCGACCGAGACGGCATCGCGCTCGACGCGGACGACGCCCGACGCGGCGGCGTCCAACAGGGCATCGACGAGGTGGTCGGGCAGCAGGTTGACCTCGTCGACGTAGAGCAGGCCGCGATCGGCCCGCGCGAGCAGCCCGCGCTCGACGACGTGCTCGCCGGCGAGCGCGCGGCCGAAGTCCAGCGCGCCGATCAGGCGGTCGAGGGTCGCGCCCAGTGGCGCCTCGACAAACGGCGCCGGGCGGTCGTCGACCGCCGGCAACAGCGGCGCGAGCGCCCGCACTGCCGTCGACTTCGCCGTGCCGCGCTCCCCGCGCACGAGCACCCCGCCGACGTCCGGCGCGACGGCGTTGATCAGCAGCGCCTCGACGAGCTGCTCCTGGCCGACGATCGCGCTGAGCGGGAACACGCTCATGTGCCCGCTCCCTCGAGCTCGCCCTCGAGCGCCAGGAAGCGCTCGCGGATGCCGTCGATCGTCGCGTCGTGCGGTTCGGCCCAGAGGCCGCGGTCGGCCGCCTCGAGCAAACGCTCGGCGATCGCTCGCGCGGCCCACGGGTTCGATGCGCTCATGAACGCCGCGACGTCGTCGTCGAGGACGTAGCGCGCGGCGACCTGCTCGTACATCCAGTCCTCGGCGACGCCGGTCGTCGCGTCGTAGCCGAAGAGGTAGTCGACGGTGGCCGAGAGCTCGGCCGCGCCTTTGTAGCCGTGGCGGATCATCGAGGCGATCCAGCGCGGGTTGGCGACGCGAGCGCGGAAGACGCGGTGGGTCTCCTCGGCCAGCGTGCGGGTGACGACGCGCGACGGGTCGGCGCTGTCGCCGAGATAGGCGGCCGGCTCGCGCCCGCTGAGCGCCCGGACCGTCGCGACCATGCCGCCGTGGAACTGGAAGTAGTCGTCGGAGTCGAGGATGTCGTGCTCGCGGTTGTCGACGTTCTTGACGGCCACGTCGATGCGCCCGTAGCAGTCGCGCATCGCACCCGACGCCGCGGCGCCGTCCAGCCCACGCCCGTAGGCGTAGCCGCCCCAGGCCTCGTAGACATCGGCGAGGTCGGCGTCGCCGCGCCAGTCGCGCGTGTCCAGCAGCTGCAGCAGCCCGGCGCCGTAGGTGCCCGGCTTGGAGCCGAAGACGCGCGTCGTCGCGTGGCGCCAGGCGCCGTCGGCGCCGAGCTCGGCGGCCAGCCGCTCGGCGTCTGCGCGGGCATGGGCGGCGACGTAGTTGTCCTCCGCCGGCTCATCGAGCGCGGCGACCATCGCGACCGCGTCGTCGAGCAGCGCGATGAGGTGGGGGAAGGCGTCGCGGAAGAACCCGGAGATGCGGACCGTCACGTCGATGCGCGGGCGCCCGAGCTCGGCCAGCGGGATCACCTCGAGGCCCGTCACCCGCCGCGTCTCGCGATGCCAGACGGGGCGCACGCCGAGCAGCGCGAAGATCTCGGCGACGTCGTCGCCCTGCGTGCGCATCGCCGACGTGCCCCAGGCGACGAGGCCGACCATCCGCGGCAGCTCGCCGGACTCGGCGCGATGGCGCTCGAGCAACGCGTCGGCGAGCTTGCAGCCGACCTCCCACGACAGCTCCGACGGCAGCGCCCGCGGATCGACGGAGTAGAAGTTGCGCCCGGTAGGCAGCACGTCGAGGCGCCCGCGCGTCGGGGCGCCGGAAGGTCCGGCGACGACGAACCGGCCATGCAACGCCGCCAGCACCGATCCGATCTCATCGGGCGTCCGCCGCAGCGCCGGCACGACCTCCTCACAACCGAGTCGCAGCAGCCTCTCGACCCGCTCATCTTCAATGCCAAGAACGTCGGCGCAAACACCGGCGTGGCTCCAACCGCGATCGGCGGCGGCACGCAGCAACGCCATCTCGGCCTCCGCAGCGGCGTCGCTGATCGCCTCGACGCCGAGAACCGCGGCCACCGCATCCCGCAGCCCGGGCACGCGCAGCAGCGCGGCCATCAGCCCGAGGAGCTGGTCGCCCGACGGCACCACGCCGAGCACGTGCAGGCCGTCCTTGACCTGGATGTCCTTGATCTCGCAGAGGTAGCCGTCGATGTGCTCGACGAGCGCGCCGAGGTCGTCGGGCCGCTCTGCAACGCCGAGGTCTGACTGCAGGTTGGCGCGCTCGATCGCCGACCAGATCCGCGCGGCGAGCGCCGGCAGCTTGGGCGGGTCGAGCACCTCCAGGCGCGCGTACTCGTCGAGCAGCGCCTCGAGCTCGGCGAGCTCGTCATAGGTCTCGGCGCGCATCATCGGCGGCACGAGGTGATCGACGATCAACGCATGCGCGCGGCGCTTGGCCTGCACGCCCTCGCCGGGGTCGTTGACGACGAACGGGTAGATCAGCGGGACGTCGCCGAGCGCCGCATCCGGCGCGCAGGCGGCCGAGAGCGCGAGCATCTTGCCCGGCAGCCATTCCAGCGTGCCGTGCTTGCCGAGGTGGACGATCGCGTCGGCGCCCCAGACGGCGTCGATCCAGCGGTAGCAGGCGAGGTAGTGGTGGGTCGGCGGCAGCTCGGGGTCGTGATAGATCCCGACCGGATCCTCGCCGTAGCCGCGCGGCGGCTGGATCGCCACGAGCACGTTGCCGAGCTCCAGGCCGGCGACGACGAAGTCCGCGCCGTCGACGTAGCGGTCGCCGGGCGGTGCGCCCCAGCGCGCCTCGACCGCCTCGCGCAGCGCCGCGGGCAGCGTCGCGTACCAGTCGAGGTACTCGCCGACGGGCAGGCGCAGCGCCGACGCGGCGAGGTGGTCGTCGGTGAGGAACTCCGGGTCGTGGCCGCCGGAGGCGATCAGCGCGTGCATCAGCTCGTCGCCGCCGGAGAAGTCGTGGTCGACGCGCATGCCGTCGTCGCGCAGCGCCGCGAGCAGGCCCAGTGCGCTGGCGGGCGTGTCCAGCCCGACGGCCATGCCGACGCGCGCGTGCTTGGTCGGAAAGCTCGTCAGCAGGATCGCGACGCGCCGCTCGGCAGACGGGGTGTGACGCAGCCGCGCGTGGCGGACCGCCAGCCTCGCGACGCGCGCGCAGCGCTCGGCGTCGGGCACGTAGCGTGCGACGCCGCTGCCGTCGCGTTCCTTGAACGAGATCACGCCGGCGAGCAGGCGCCCGTCGAACTCGGGGATCGCGACCTGGGTCGCGGCGTCCAGCGGCGTCAGCCCGCTGTCGGACGCCTGCCAGGCCGCGCGCGACTGCGTGGCGCAGGCGGCTTGGAGCACCGGCACGCCGAGCTTCGCCAGCGCCGAGGCGTCCCAGTCGTCGGCGCCGGTCGAGCCCCCGGTGGCGAGCATCGTCGTGATCAGCGCGTCGACGCGGCCTTCGAACAGGTCGAACGCCGCCACGCGCCCGTCGCCGTCGGGGCGCAGCGTGTAGCTCCAGACGGCGAAGGCGTTCGCGCCGGCGTCCTCGATCGCGTCGCACAGCGCGTCGACGAACGCGGTGTTGCCGGCCATGTGATGCGCGCGGTAGAAGCAGACGCCGACCGTCGGGCGGCCGGGATCCTCGCCGCGGCGGTGAACGCCGGCGTCGGGCACCTCGTGCGCAGGCTCGAAGCCGAAGCCGGTCAGGCAGAACGTGTCGGCAAGGAAGCGCAGCAGCTGCTCGACGTTGTCGATGTCGCCGTGGCGCAGGTACTCGCCGGCCTGGGCGACGGCGCCCGCCGGCGCCAGCGACAGCGCCGTCATCTCGGCGTCGGGCTCGCGCTCACCACCGAGCGCCAGCAGCGCGATCCCGCGCGCCCGGCACTCCTCGCGCAGCCCATCGAACTCGGGCCAGCCGCGCCGCCCGCCGAGGATCCGGCAGAGCACGACGCGCGCGCCGTCGAGGTCGATCGCGCCCGGCGTCGTGCAGCGCACCTCGGGAAACCCGGCGGGCAGCCGCTGCACGGCGGCCGCCGTCGCGAGGATCTCGGTGTCGGCAGTCGTCACGAAGCGCAGCACTGGCGCACCTCCGTCGTCAGGGTCGGCAGGTCGGACGGCACGCCGCCCTCGATCAGGGCGGTGAGGCGGGCGGTGTCCAGGTGGCCGGCGACGAGGTCGCCGAGCGCGTCGAGGCGCGCCGCGCGCGCCGCGGCGAACGGCGTCGTGCCGGGCACGAACGTGCGACCGCGCAGCGCCGCCACCCAGCCCAGCACGCCGCGGCGGAAGTCGTCGTGCTCGAGCGCGCCGTGCCACGAGAACCCGGCGACAACGCCCGCGCGGCAGCCGTCGGGCTCGCCGTCGTCGGCGCGCAGGACCGGCTCGCCGCCGTGGCGCGCGACGCGCCCGTGGCGGATCTCATAGCCGCCGGCGGCCGTGTCCAGCCACGCGCTGCGCCCGCTGCGCCGGCGCAGCAGCTTGTCGGCCGAGAACGTCGTCGCCACCGGCAGCAGCCCCAGCCCGTCGACGCTGCCGCGCCCCGACTCGACGGCGTCGTCGATGCGCTCGCCCAGCAGCTGGTAGCCGCCGCAGACGCCGACGATCGGGTCGCCGGCCGCCGCGCGGGCCGCAAGGGCGCGGTCCAGGCCGGCGGCGCGCAGGCCCGCGAGGTCCTCGACGGTCGCCTTCGTGCCCGGCACGAGCACGAGGTCGGCGCGCTCGACGTCGGCCGGCGAGCGCGTGAAGCGCACCCGCACGCCGGGCTCGGCGCCGAGCGCGTCGGCGTCGGTGAAGTTGCTCATCCAGCGCAGGCGCAGGACCGCGACGTCCAGCGTGCCGGCGTGCGCCGGCGCCTCGGGCCGCCGGGCGTCCAGCGCCAGCGAGTCCTCGGCATCCATCCAGAGGTCCTCGACATGGGGGAGGACGCCGAGCACCGGCCGCCCGGTCTGCGCCTCGAGCTGGCGCAGGCCCGGCTCGAGGATCGACAGGTCTCCGCGGAACTTGTTGATCACGAAGCCGGCGACGTGCGCCTGGTCGGCCGCGTCGAGCAGCGCCAGGGTCCCCAGCAACGACGCGAAGACGCCGCCGCGGTCGATGTCGGCGACGACGATCACGGGCAGCCCCGCGGCCCGCGCCAGGCCCATGTTCGCGAGGTCGGCGTCGCGCAGGTTGACCTCGGCCGGGCTGCCCGCGCCTTCGCAGACGACGACGTCGAAGCGCTCGCGCAGGTCCGCGAGCGCGGCGGCGACGACGGGGCGCAGCTCGTCCTTCAGCCCCTGGTAGGAGCGTGCGTCGGCGTCCGCATAGGGCCGGCCCATCACGACGACCTGGCTGTGGGCCGCGCCCGACGGCTTGATCAGGACCGGGTTCATCGCTGCCTCGGTCTCCACGCCCGCCGCGGCCGCCTGCACCGCCTGCGACCGCCCGATCTCGGCGCCGTCGGAGGCGACGACCGAGTTCAACGCCATGTTCTGGGCCTTGAACGGCGCGACGCGCACGCCCGCGCGGTGCAGCCAGCGACACAGCCCGGCGGCGACGACCGACTTGCCGGCGTCGGAGTGCGTCCCGCAGACGAGGATCGCGCCCTTCATGCCGCGACCACCGAGTTGACGCGCGTCACGGTCCAGCGGCCGTCGTGAGCGTGCAGCTCGGTGACCGAGAGCGGCGCGGCGTCGATCCGCCAGAACGCCGACAACGGTGCGTCGAGGACATGGACGACCGCGGCCTTGACGACGCCGCCATGCGTGATCGCGGCGGCCGTCCCCTCGCCGCGGGCCTGGTCGTCGATCCATGTCGCGACCCGCATCGCGAAGGCCGTCAGGCTCTCGCCGCCGTGCGGCGTGGCGTCGGGATCGCTGCGCCACGCGTTGGCCGCGTCCGCGCCCAGGTCTTCCAGCGCGACGCCGCCCCAGCGCCCGTAGTCGCACTCTGCCAGCGCCGGCTCCGGGCGTGCGTCGAGCGCCGCGGCAGCGGCCGCCTCGCGGCAGCGCAGCTCGGGGCTGCAGAGAAGCTCGCAGCGGGGCGGCAGCGCGCCGGCGAGCGCGGCCGCGGCGGTGCGGCCGGCGGCGTCGAGCGGCTCGTCGAGCGGGAAGGCGGACCGGCGCGTCGCGCTCGTCGGCGGATGCCGGACGAGCAGCAGGCGCCTCACCCGAGGGCGGGTGCTGGGCCTGGGTCCGGCGGCTGGTACATGGCGACCTCCTCGGGATTCGGCGTCCCGATCGGAAAGGTGCGCGGCGGATGAGTTCCTGACTTCCGGGCCGCTTGGCCCGGTCACAGTGGCGCGACCGTCCCGGACTCTCACCGGGTTCCTCGCACCGCCACGCTTGACGGCGAGGACTCTACTCCCGCCGTAGTGTTCGCGCCCGATGCTTCGCCCACCGACTCCCAAGGGCTTTGACCCGTCGCGCGCCGCCGAGCGCGCGACCGACCCCGCGGGCTGGCGTTTTCCCGCCGACGAGCTCGCCGCCGTGCATCGCGTCATCGCCGAGCGCCGCGACATCCGGCGCTTCCGGCCGGATGAGGTGCCCGATGAGATCCTCGAGGCCGTGCTCGGCGCCGCGCACCGTGCGCCGTCGGTCGGCCTGATGCAGCCGTGGCGCTTCATCGTCGTCCGCGACATCGCGACCCGGATCTCGGTCCGCGGCCTCGCGCGGCGCGAGCGCCTGCGCCAGGCCGATCGCTTCGACGAACGCACGCGGCACTTCCTCGACCAGAAGGTGGAGGGCATCGTCGAGGCGCCGCTCGGCGTCGTCGTGTGCTGCGATCCCGGTGAGCCAGACGTCGAGGTGCTCGGGCGCGGCACGATCCCCGAGACCGACATCTACAGCACGTCCTGCGCGGTCGAGAACCTGTGGCTCGCCGCGCGCGCCGAGGGGCTCGGCGTCGGCTGGGTGAGCTTCTACAAGCCCGAGGACCTGCGCGCGCTGCTCGGGATCCCCGGGGTCGTGGAGCCGGTCGCCTACCTCTGCGTCGGCTGGCCCGACGAGCGCCCCGTGCGCCCCGGCCTTGAGGCCAGCGGCTGGGCGTCGCGCGCGCCGCTGGATGCCGTCGTGATGCAGGAGCGCTGGTGCGACGACGGTGCGCCGGCGCTCCCGCCCGAGCCGTCGCGACCGCGCCTCGATCGCACCGCGGCGATCGCCGCACGCGACCGGCTCGACGCGCTGGTCAAGCCCGCCGGCAGCCTCGGTGCACTGGAGTCGCTGATCGAGCGCTGGGCGCAGATCGCCGGCGCCCCGCCGCCGGCCGCGCCGCGCGCAGGAGTGCTCGTCTGCGCCGGCGACCACGGCCACGTCGCGCGCGGCACGAGCCTCTACGGCGCCGACGTCTCGGCCCAGGTCGCGGCGGCGGCGGCGCGCGGAGAGACGGCCGTCGGCGTGCTCGCGCGCCAGGGCGGGCACGAGCTGCTCGTCGCCGACGTCGGCCTGGCGGCGCCGACGCCGACCGGGGTGCGCGACGTCAAGGTCGCGCCCGGCACCGCGGACATGCTCGACGGCCCGGCGCTGACCACCGAGGAGCTCGACGCCGCGCTCGCGGCGGGCGCAGGCCTCGCCGCTGAGCTCGCCGGGCGCGGGGTGGACTGCATCGCGCTCGGGGACATCGGCATGGGCAACACCGCCACGACCGCCGCGCTGGCGTGCGCGCTGACCGGCGCCGCGCCGGCGGCGACCGTCGGCCGCGGCACCGGGCTGGACGCCGCCGGGCTGGCGCGCAAGCGCGACCTCGTCGCCGCCGCGCTCGAGCGCCACGCTCCCGCCGCCGCCGACACGACCACCGCCCCCGCGGGCCGCACTCCCGCGCTCACCGCCGCGGGCCGCCGCCCGGTGCTCCCCGCCCGCGAGGCGCTGCTGGCCTTCGGCGGGCTGGAGCTCGCCGCGCTCGCGGGCGCCGCCACCGAGGCCGCGCGCCGCGGCCTGCCGGTGATCCTCGACGGCTTTGCGGTCGGCACCGCGGCGCTCGCCGCGGCGCGGCTGGACCCCGCGGTGGGGGAGGCGCTGATCGCCAGCCACCGCTCGGCCGAGCCCGGCCACGACGTCGTCCTCGGCGAGCTCGGGCTCGAGCCGCTGCTGGACCTGCGCCTGCGTCTGGGCGAGGCGTCCGGCGCGCTGCTCGCGCTGCCCGTGATCGCCGCGGCCGGCGCGCTGCACGCCGGGATGGCGACGTTCGAAGAGGCCGGCGTTCAGCGCCGCAGCTGATGGGGATCCTGGGCCGGGCGATCGCGGGCGCCGGGCTCGCGGTCGGGTTGCTGACCGTCGTGCCGGTGCGGGCGCGCACCGAGCCCGGCGGCCTCGGCGCCGCGGCCGCGTGGTTCCCGGCGGTCGGCGCGCTCGTCGGCCTCGGTGTCGCAGGTGTCCTGACGGCTGCCGACGGAGAGCTGGGCTCGAGTGTCGCCGCGGTCCTCGCGGTCTGCGTGCTCGTCGGCATCACCGGCGCGCTGCATCAGGACGGCCTGGCCGACTGCGCCGACGCGCTGGGGGTCCGCGGTGGACGGGAGCGGCGGCTCGCCGTGATGCGCGACTCGACGGTCGGCGTCTTCGGGACATTCGCGGTCGTGCTGTGGGCGCTGCTGCTCGCGTCGACGCTGAGCGCGTTGCCGTCCGCCGATGTCGTGCAGACGCTCGTGCTCGCGGGCGCGTTCGGGCGCTGGGGCGCGGTGGCTCACGCCGTTGCCGTCGCGCCGGCCCGCGCCGACGGGCTGGGGGCGGCGTTCGTCGTCGGCCCCGTGGCGGTCGCGGTTGCGACCGCGTCCGTCGTCGCGCTTGCGGTCGTGCTCGAGCCGCTCGCGGGGCTCGTCGCGCTCGGCGGCGTGGCGGTCCTTGTCGCCGCCGTGGGCCTGTGGTCAGGCCGTGCGCTCGGTGGGCGAACCGGCGACACGCTGGGTGCGACGGTCGCCCTGGCCGAGGTGCTCGTGTGCGTCGTCCTGCTCCGCCTGTATCTCGCGTGGCAAATCGCTGCGGGCGGGAAGGCGGATCGCTGGGAGGGTACCGCGGGCGTGGGAGCCGCATCGCTCCCGCGCCCGGCGCACCGGCGCGGCCATGACTCGTCACGCGCGGGGAGGCGAGCGAATCGCCTCCCCGCGGTGTTCGCGCTTAGCGCTGGACGTGCGAGCCCTTGAACTCGTTCGCCTTCAGGGACTTCTTCGACTTCGCCTTGGCACTCGGGTCAGTCAGCGGTGCCTTGCGCGTCGCCATCGCTGCCACGGCGTGCGCGGCTGCGTCGGAGAACTGATCGATCGCCGTGCTGTTGACGTTGGCGAGCGTGTCGCACGCCTGGTGGTAGCACGGGTCGTAGGCGAGACCGGCGGTGCCGCCGTAGATCGCGGCTTGCGCCTCGGTCTTCAGACCCTCGGCACCCGAGAACAGCCCGCCGGCGGGGATGCCGACAGCGATGAACGGGCCGTAGTCCGAGCGGCCGCTGAACTCCGTCGGCTCGCTCTGCAGGCCGTGCCGCGCCCAGAAGTCGACGAGCGTGCGCTCGATGACGTCCGAGCCGACCGGGCCGGGACCGGTCTCAGGGTTGTCCGAGCCGTCGCCGTCGTAGACGAAGCGCACGAAGTTCGGCGACCCGACCATGTCGAAGTTCAGGTTCGCCATGATCGCGTCCTTCTGCTCCTGGGACAGCTGGCCGACGTAGTGCGTCGAGCCCAGCAGGCCGCTCTCCTCGGCGCCCCAGAACGCGAAGCGCACGCGGTTGACCGGCTTCTTGACGGCCTTGCCGTAGGCCTCGGCGATCGCCAGGTCCTGCGCGGAGCCGGAGCCGTTGTCGTTGATGCCCGGACCCTCGTTGACGCTGTCGAGGTGCGACCCGACGACGACCGTCTTCTTGGCGTCGCCGGTCTTGGTGTCGGCCAGCACGTTGGATGTCGAGCGCGTCTCGGAGACGGTCGACGTCGTCACGTGGACGGTCGTGTCACCCGCGGCCGCGAGGCCGGCGAGCTCGTTGCCCGCGGCGAAGCTCATCCCGAGCGCGGGGATCGTCACGACGGGACCGCCGAGCGTGCCCGCGACCACGTCTGTTCGACCCGGCTGACCCTCGTTGAAGATCAGGACGGCGCTCGCGCCGGCCTCCTGCGCGTTGACGGCCTTGTCACCGAACGGGCAGGTGCCGCGCTGCAGCAGGGCGACGTTCCCGGCCGTGAAGTTCGCGAAGTCGCTGTCCTCACAACCCGAGGTGTTGCTGCTCGGCTCGGGGCCGGGGGGAAGCACGACGTCGACGGCCTGGACCTTGCCGGTCGCGTCGCCGCTGCCGGAGTACTGCATCGTCGCGAATTCGTCCTCACCATAGGTGTGCGGATCGGGGGAGACGCGCTCAAACGCCGACGGCGCGGTCTCCTCGAAGAACGGGAAGTCAAACGGCTGCACCGTGACCTTGTAGCCGGCGGCCTTCAGGCGCCCGGCGACGTAGTCCGCTGACTTGTCATATCCCGGCGTGCCGGATGCGCGGGTGCCGCCATTGCGCTCGGCGATCGCCTGAAACTCGCGCAGATGACGCTGGATCTGGGTCGGGCCGACAGCCTCGCGCAGCTTCGCGGAGACCTTGTCGGGATCGGGTGCGGCGGATGCTGCGGCCGGCGTGATGCCGGCGACGACGGCAGCGAGCGCTGCCGCCATGGTGGCGCGTCTCATCGTGGGACGGTCCTCCTCTTCGGATACGGGACAAGCGCGCCCAGGGGTTAGGGGCACGCGATCTCCTAGCCGTAGCCACAACGAGCAGGTTGCAAACACCACCCGTCGGTCTGCGTACTTTCAGGTGTGTCAGGCCGCGTCGGGCTATGCAGAACGTCCAGTCTCCGAGAGGGCCCGCTGCATGTCATCTGCGAGCTGGCCGTTGGCGTAGGGGCCGGGACGGCGCAGCGCGTCGAGGACCAGTCGCTGGGTCTCGGGGTCCTTGTCCTGGCTCATCTTCACCTTGCAGACCCAGCGCTCGATCGGCATCCGGAACCCGACCGTTCCGGGCGCCAGGCGGTCGGCCGTGGCGGCCTCGAGGTAGAGCGGCTGCTCGACGTGGTCCTCGAAATGGGCGACGAGCCGGGCGAGCACGCGCTTGTTGTCCTCGAGGCTGAGGATCTGCGGTGTGCCGTAGCAGTGCGCGACGCTGAAGTTCCACGTCGGCGCGCGCGTCGCTCCGGGCGCGTACCAGCTGGGCGAGATGTAGCCGTGCGGTCCCGCGACGATCAGCATCACCTCGCCGCCGCCGAGCTCGTGAAGCCTCTCGTCGGGCCGGCCCACGTGCGTGACGATCGCAAGCTCGTCGCTGTCGTCGTCGAGCAGCACGGGGTAGTGCGACGCGACGATCCCGTCGCTCGTCGTGCTGACGATCGTCGCCCACGGGTTCTCGGCGATCAACGTGCGGACGACCTGCTCGTCGGTGACCGCGTGCTTGGGGTTGTGCCGCATCCTCCGCAGTACACACCACCGGCCCTCGCGCGTCCTGCGCCTGACCGCAGGATCCGTGCGCCCGTGAGGAAATCGTGAGGTCCGCGTGGGTGATGCGCCTCGCGTGGAGAGAACGAGGGGAGTCCCTTCATCCCACCGAGGAGCTCTCCGTTGTCTCACCCCACCCCCGTACGCCGCTGGTGTGCCGCCGCCGCCGTCGCGGTCGGCGTTCTCGTCGCCCCCGCGGGCGCGTCGGCCGCGAAGGTCACGTCGCTGCAGCCGTGGAAGGCGACCAACACATACCTCGCCCGCGTCGACCTCGACGGTCGCGCTGCGCCCAAGCTCAAGCCCGTCGCCCGGGTCAATCACGTCAGGGCCGGTCAGTGGGTGCGCATCACCTGCCAGACGACCGGCCAGTTGGCCTACGGCTCGACCGTCTGGACCAAGGTCAACGGCCTGTTCGTGCCCGACAAATACCTGAAGACGTACACCGACGGGTTCATTCCGGGCGTGCCGCGCTGCGGGTCGAGCACCACGCCGCCCCCGCCGCCGCCTCCGCCCGCCGGCCCGACGCGCGCTGAGCTCGCCAGTGCCGCCGACAAGGTCGCCTTCGAGCGCGTCTACGGGTCCAACTGGCGGATCTACAAGGCCAAGTACCCGGACGACGGCATCATCTGGAAGACCAACGGCTGCAGCGTTCCGAAGGCGCTGCTCGACGCCCAGTGGCGCGGCGTCCCGATCGGCAAGGGCTTTGCCTACTACGCCAAGCTGTTCGTGAAGTCCTGTGACCGTCACGACTTTGGGTACCGCAACTACGGCTCCAAGACGAACGGCCTGAAGCTCGATCCGAGCGCCACGCGACGCGCGCAGATCGATTCCCGCTTCCACTCGAACATGGACTACCAGTGCAAGCGGATCTTCAGCCGCAAGTACGTCGAGGCTGTGCAACGCGGCCTCTGCTACAAGGCGTCCGACGCCTTCCATTGGGCTGTGAGCAACTTCGCCGACTCGCACTTCTCCTAGCCCGACGCGCCCCTGCAAGCGCGGAGCACCTGGCGCGGCGTCCTCGCCGCGCCAGGTCGGGGGACTGCCGCCTACGACCGCGTGGCTGGGGTTGTGCCACATACCCCGCAGTACCGCCGGCGCCGCGCATGCTGCCCGTGCACGCAGGAGAGGGCCGCCCGTCGTTTCCGGAACGACCGGAACGGCGGGTACGCAAAGTACGATCGAGTCCTGGCCTCCACCACGACATCCGCTCGACCGTTCGGACGCGACGATCCTCGCGTAAGCGTGGCCCTGTTCACGTTGCGGGAGAGCGCCGCGTACCTGCACACGCCGGTCTCCACGTTGCACGCGTGGGCGCACCCGAATGACGGCGCTCCGCTGGTCACGGTGTTCCCGCGTGCCGGCCGGCGCGCGACGGTGCCGTTCGTCGGCGTCGCCGAGGCGTTCGTGCTGGGTGCGCTCCGCGGCGCCGGCGTTCCGATGCAGCGTATCCGCCCCGCCGTCGCGAAACTCAGCGCTGAAATCGGGCTAGACCACGCGCTCGCCTCCCAACGTGTGTACACCGACGGCGCGGAGCTCATCTTCGACTACGCCGCGCAGAGCGACGACGAGGAGTTGCTCACCGTCGTGAGGACCGGTCAGCAGCACTTCGCAAAGATCATCCGCGGGCACCTCAAGCGGATCACCTACGGCGACGACGGTTGGGCCGAGCGGCTACGGCTGCCCGCCTACGCGAGGGCGCAGGTGACGGTGGATCCCCGGCAGGCGTTTGGTCAGCCGTTGGTCGTGCACGGCGGCGCGCGCGTCGAGGACCTCGTCGACCGCTTCCAGGCCGGCGACGGCTTCGCCGAGATCGCTGCCGACTTCGGCGTCCCCGCCGAGGAGGTGGAGGACGTGATCCGGGTTGCCCTCCGCCTCGCCGCCTGAGGTCTTGATCGACCGCAGCCTCGGCCGACACGTCGTGCCCGACGCGCTCCGGGAGGCTGGCGCCGTGGTTCATGTCATGGCCGATGTGTACGGCGAACGCATCGGTCAAGGCCTCGCCGACGAGGAGTGGCTCCGCGATGCTGGCGAGTATGGCTGGGTGGTGCTGATGAAGGACGCGAAGATCCGCTACCGCCCGGCAGAACTAGGACGTCGTCATCAATCACCGGCTTCGCGCGTTCTGCCTCACGAATGCAAACCTCCGCGGCGCCGAGATGGCGCAGCGGTTCGTCGAGCACCTGCCGCGAATCGGCCGCATCGCTGAGCAGAGGCCCGGCCCGTGCATCTACGGCGTGTATCGAGACGCGGTACGCGTCGTCTGGCCGAAGTGAGCCGTGTCGATTCTGGCCGCGTGCCACCGCCGGGCGCGAGCCCGCTGGCGCCAAAGGCCGACCGCCAAACACCCCGATAATCGATCCGTGGAGACCACCGCCGACCCGCCCCGCTATTCCCGCAAGTGGTTCGGCGAGCTCTTCTTCGGCTGCTGGGCCGTTCTGATCGCGCTCAACCTTGCTCGCGAGATCTTTGACTGGGACAGCCACGGGGCGGCCTACTGGCTCGTCGCAGGTCCGCTCTTCGCCGGGTACGTCCTGGCCGGCGTTCCCTGGCTCGTGCTCGCCGCCCGCGACGGACTCCAAGATCGCCGACGCGTCTGGACCGAGGCTCGTCCGTGGCTCATCGCCCTGGTCGCCAGCGCCGCGATCGTGTTCGCGGTGTTCGCGCTGCAGGCCGCCGGCAGCTAGTCCGCACCAACGAAAGAGGCCCGCGAACGCAGGCCTCTACCAAAGTCGGGGAGAAGCCGCTGAAGCCTCGCTGCAACGCCCGCCACGACGACTGAGAGCCCCGCCAGCTAGCGGGCGTGCATCTCGTCTACGCCGGTGGCGCGTAGCCGGGGCAGTCCTCGATCGTGGCGCGCGGGTCACCCGCGACAGCCACGACGACCCCAAAGAAGCCGGCGTCTTCGACGTACACGTCGCCTACTTGGACCGGATCGTGAACAACCACGAACGACGGGTCCTCCGGGTCCACCGTCGCAGCGATGGCGCTGGCAGAGATCTCGATCGGGCTGTGATTGACCTGCAGCACCTCGTCGACACCAGGCGTGCCGCTGTAGTTGCAGGCGTTGACTTTGCCGTCCGGAACGATGTCGGGCTCCACTGCGGTCACGGTGCAGCTCACGCTGGTGAGCACCCACAACAGCCCCGGCTGATCCCACGCACACGCCCCCACATAACTGCCCGGTGGCGCCGGGGCCGCGGGCGACCCACCGGTGCAGCTCGAAGCGCTCGCCACACACGCGGCCGACAACACCGACCCGACCTTCAGCCGGCCACCGACTCGCCCCACTCGTACCGCTGATCTGGCGGTCACCGTGCCGGTGATCGCACACGCCCCCGAACACGCCACCGGCGGCGTCTGACAGCGTGGCGCCAGAAGCGATCCCAGCGTCGCCACGCTGCTGGCGCTGCACGACACCGTCGTCGATGCCGCGTGCGCGGAGGCCGGCCCCCACGCCAGCACAGCCGTCATCGCCCCCGCCAGCACCAACCCCTTAGTGCGCATGCGCGCGACTCTACGCCCAGGTTTTCTGGCTAGCAACCCGCCGCCAACCCCGGCGCCGACCGAGGCCCTCGCTGGCCCAAGAAACGAGTCGGGAGAGAGCCGTTGAAGGCCGCGTTCAAGCGGTGGCGCCGGCCGCGTGTCTCGCGCCTTGTCTCACCGGCTCTTGCTTCCAGGCGACAGCGCAAGTCCAGGCTCGCGGAGTCGAAGGCGTCAGACAGATCACACGCATCGAGTCGCGCAGCGAATCGGCGCGGTGAACACGATGGCTGGCGGTGGCCCCGCCGCGATCGTTCTCAGTGCGGCGCAATCCACGCCGCCTCGTCGTGGTAGCAGTCTGCGCCTAGCCGGATATCGTGGCGCCCAGATGACGACGGTAAAGATCTGCATCGACGTGGCTGACCTCGACGAGGCCGGCGCGTTTTACTGCCAGGCGCTCCAGTGCACCGAGGTTAGGCGCAACCCGCGGACGGTCACGGTGGCTGCGGGTGGCACCGAGATCTACCTGATGCTGCGGTCTGAGCGCTCGATGCCGTTCCTCGAGGCGACCGAGGGGCGTTCATTCGCCAGACACTGGACGCCCGTTCACCTCGACTTCTCTGTTGAGGACGTCGAGCGGTCCACATCGGAGATCACCAAACTCGGCGGAACCGTGGAAGGCCAGGAGTCGGGCGACTGGGGCAGCCTGGCGCGCTGCGCAGATCCCTTTGGCAACGGCTTCTGCCTGGTCACGACGTAGGAGCCACCCGGGAGGAGCGCTGTGGCGGGATGGCGGTGCCCGGCGTGCTCGCGGTGTTGGCGCTGCAGGCCGCCGGCAGCTAGTCCGCACCAACAGAAGAGGCCTGCAATCGCAGGCCTCTTCTCGAGTCGGGGAGAAAGTCGCTGAAGGCCGGGTTCAAGCGGTCGCCTGACCCGGGTGTCTTGCGCCGTGTCTCACCGGCTTTTGCTTTCAGGAAAGCGGCAGCGCAAGGCGCGAGTCACGGCGGGGGCGCTGTCACAGCGCCCCCGGTTAGGAACGCGTGCTGCCAGCCGCTACTTCTGGACGGGGAACAGGCAGATGACGATCGGCTTGCCAATCAGCGACAGATTGATTTTGATCAGTGAGCAGCTTGGTGCCACAGGTGGCGGTGGCGGTGGCGGTGGCGGAGGCGGTGGCGGAGGCGGAGGCGGCGGCGGCGGACTGGCCCCGAACTGCACGGTCGCGGCCGCTTCGCCGCAGCCCACGGGCCCGAGGCCTGTGTAGTTGGGGTCGCCCGAGTAGGTCGCCGTCCAAGTGAAGTAGCCGGTGGCGGTGACGGGTGCCGCGGCGCTGGTCGGGTAGGCGCCGAAGCCGTTGACCGGCACCGTGTTGGTGAAGGCCGTCGTGCCTGTACAGCTGGCCGCGGTCGGGACCGATGTGAAGGGCCCGTAGAGGTTGAACGTGATCGTGCCGAGCGGCGCTGGGCCCGGTCCGGGGACGGTCTGGCTCAGGGTTGCCGTGGCAGACGTCGTGCCGGGGACGGCAGTGCCGCTCTGGGTCGCGACGGTCGACAGGCTCTCAGCGGCCAACGCCGATGACGACACGGAAAGGAGCGCCACCGCCACGAGCGTGGATAGCTGCCACCACTTCCGCCCGGACCCCAACATCATCACTCGCCGACCGTGCCTCATCGGTCCTCCCCCTTGCTCGCATACCTCCCGCCACGCGACGGTACCCCAGGGACACCCAGAATGCGAGGCCGGCGCAGTCGCTTTGAGACACACGCAGAAGCCTGGCGAGGCCGCGCCGGGCCAGAACAGGCCTCTTGAGGCCCTCACTGGCCCAAACAGATACGAGTCGGGGAGACAGGATTTGAACCTGCGACCGCCCGGCCCCCAGCCGGGTGCGCTACCAGACTGCGCCACTCCCCGTGACGTCTGACGCAGGGTATCGCGGGGAACCGCGCCGCCGCTTCCCGCGCCCGCCGGAGCGTCTACCATCCGTCCCCTCGCGGGTGTAGCTCAGTTGGTAGAGCATCAGCCTTCCAAGCTGAATGTCGCCGGTTCGAACCCGGTCGCCCGCTTAGTTCACGACTTCGAACGCGCCGCGCATCCAGGGGTGGATGCGGCAGTAGTAGGCGTACTTGCCGACGTCGAGGTTCTTCGGCGTCTGCCCGAGTTGCGTGACCATCCCGTCGCCGAGCGGGTCGACGCCGAACGTGCCGGACTCGTAGGCGCCGTCGGGCTTGGGGTAGTTCGTCACGTACGACCCGTTGCACGGCCACGCGCACGTCGTCACCGAGTGGCGGATGAGGCCGAGGCCGTCGACGTTCAGGAACATCAGCGCGTTGCCCTTGCGCACGCGCGCCGGGGCGCCCTGGGCACCCGGCAGGGAGAGGTCGCCCGGGGTGTAGATGAAGTTCGAGATCGTCACGAGGTTGGTCAGGACCCCGGGCGGCTTCTTCGCCTCCGGCCGGTCGCACGCGCGCCCGCCGACGTCCTCACCGCAGTACGGCGAGGTGCCGTGGTGCCAGGCGCGGTTGGGGATCCCGTCGGTGATCGGGATCACGAGGTTGCCGACGTCCTTGACCTTCGGCTTCTTCTTTTTCTTGGCCGGCTTCTTCTTCGCGGCCTTCTTCTTCGAGCCGGACGTGCGGGCCTTCGCGCGCTTGGCCTCGCGGGCGGCAGCGGCCTTGCGCGCGGCGTGGGCGCGACCCTCGGGTGTGTCCGCCGGCCAGCCGCCCTCGAAGCTCATCGTCGACTGCACGCCGTTCTGGCTGTAGTCGGGGGCGACGACGCCGCGACCGGGAATGTCGCGGACGTCCTTCACGCGCAGGGCCGGCCCGACACGCTCGACCGTGCAGCGCACGCCCGCCTTGGGCTTGCGGCGGTAGTCGATGCCGATGCCGGTGACGTCCATCGCCGCCGCCCAGGCGTGGTTCTTGTTCTCGTAGAAGGCCGTGTAGCGGATGTGGTCGCCCTTGCGGACGGGCACGCGCCAGCCCGGCTGGCTGATCTCGATCTGGTAGTCGTCAGAGAACGGGACGTGCATGTTCACCGTGTCCGCGCGCAGCAGCAGCGTCCCGCCGGTGCCCTTCCCGTCGTTGGGGCAGGGGTTCGTCGGCGAGCCCATGTTCTCGATCAGGGCGTGCGTCGAGCCGGGATGCATGTGCGTCCCGATCTCCATCAGCGTGCCGTCCTGCGGCACGATCCACTCGTTCGGGTAGTTCGTCTTGGCGGGCATGCCGAAGCCCATCGAGCCGAGGCGCTCGACGCCGAGCTTGTCGAGCAGGTTGTCCGACGGCTTCAGATCCGTCGTCAGGCCCGCGCCCTTCAGCGTCGTCGCCTCGGTCGTGTTCCACGAGCCGTCGCCCGTGGACTGGCGCGGCACGTCGAACGTCGCGCCGTTGAGCACGCTCTTGACGTCGCGGAACTCCTTGCCGCCGCGCTTGGCCTTCAGCTCGGGCGTGTTGAGCTGCTTCTCGGTGCCGAACAGGAACTGCACCTCGAGGTCGACCCACCACTTCTGGGTCTTCGAGGTGCGGTTGTGCAGCATGTAGACCATCAGCTGCTTGTCGTCGGTGCCGATGAACTGCCCGTAGTTGACCTCGGGGTCGAACTCGTTCATCACGCCGAAGCTCGCGCGCGTGCCCTCGTCGCCGTTGCCGAAGATCCACTCCAGGCCGCTGCTGTTGAGCACGAACCAATGCGCGTGGTGGATGTGGCCGGTGAGCATCGACGGCGTGCTCATGTCCATGTTCCGCAGCCGCGGCTCGACGGTGATCATGAAGCCGTTGTCGAGCGGCAGGCCGAGGTCGACGTGCTGGGCGTCGGAGCCCGGCTGGATCTCGTAGGGGCCGTACCAGAAGTGGTAGGTCTTCAACGTGCCGGGCGGAGCGTTCTTCGGCGTCGCGCGATCCTTCGCGGGCGCGTCGGGCGACGGCGTCTCGGCCGGCTGCATCGAGTCGGCGAGGAGCTTGCCGAGCTTCGTGTACGGCCCCTGTGGCTTGTTGCCGTCGTGCTGGGCCGGGTCCTGGGCGGACGCCGCGGCGGGGACGAGCAGCGCTGCCGCGAGCGCGGCGACGAGCAAGCGCTTCATCGAACGGTCACCCTCATGGTCATGAACGTGTGCAGGGTGCACACGATCCGGTACGTGCCGCGCTCACGCAGACGCCGCGCGAACGTGCCCTTCTTGATGATGCGCGAGCTGAACAGCTCCGGGCCGCGCGTCACCTCGACGTTGTGCGGCAGCTTGCCGTTGAAGCTCCAGACGACCTTCGTCCCGCTCGTCACCGTCAGCCGTTTGGGCGTGTAGACGCTGTCGGTCACCTTGACGGTGCGCGTCTTCGACGCCGCACCGGCGGCGCTCACTCCTGCCGCTGCTGCTCCGGCGACGGCGATCACCGCGAGCATCGAATGGACCCGTCGAGCCTGCAAACACTTCCTCCTCGGGTACGATCGTACCACTTCATGGTGGATCGGCGTTAGTCTGCGGGGACCATGCGAACGCTCGTCGGATCCCTCGCGATGCTCTTGCTGCTGGCCGCACCGGCCAGCGCCGACCAGGAGATCAACGCCATCAGCGGGAAGCGCTACGCCAATCCCAATGTGACGATCGCCCAAGGCGAGAAGCTCACGCTCCGCAACACCGACAGCGTCGTGCACGACGTGACGAGCACGCAGGACCTCGCGGGCAAGCCGCTGTTCTCGACGCCGCTGATCGACCCCGGACAGACCGCGATCGTCGACGGCGCGCAGTATCTGACGACCGGCGAGTACGCCTTCATCTGCTCGGTCCACCCCGATATGCAGGGAAAGCTGACGGTCTCGAGCGACGGCACGCCCGTGCCGCGGCCCGGGACCGGCGGTGGCGACGCGACGCTGAAGGCGAGCGCGGCGAAGCTCTCCGCCGTGCGCAGGTCCGGGCGGCTGCGCGTGCAGGTGACCGGTGCGGCCGGCGCCGACGCGATCATCTCCGCGAAGGCGACCGTCGCCGGCAAGAAGCTCACGCTCGCCAAGTCGCGCGTGACGCTCAGCTCCGACAAGGCGCAGACGGTCAATCTCAAGCTCTCGGCGAAGGCCAAGCGCGCGATCCGCGGTGCCAAGCGCGTCGCCGTGACGTTCAAGGTCACCGTGCTGGCGGCGTCCGGCTCGCAGTCGGCGACCACGAAGCGGACGTATCGCTGAGGGTATGCGCCGGCGCGCGGCGCTCGTTGCGATGCTCACCTCGCTGCTCGCTCCCGCAACGGCCGGCGCGCACACGCATCTCTCCGACCTGCAGCCCGAGCCTGAGGCGGTGGTGCAGCACGCGCCCGACGCCGTCCGCCTGACGTTCAACCAGCCGGTCGACGTCGTCGCGCGCAGCACGCGCATCGTCAACGGCGGCCACGATCAGCGAGCGCTCGTGACGCAGCGCCGCGGCGGCCGGCAGGTGCTGCTGCGCCCGCGCACGCTGCTGCACGCCGGCCGGGTGCATGTGCGCTTCCGCGTGCTCAGCCAGGACGGCCACGTCCTGCGCGGCCAGTACGGGTTCGTGCTGCGTCGTGGCACCCAGCGGCGCGCCGACGGGCTGCAGGTCAACGCCGGCGCCGGCGGGACGACCACCGGCGTCGAGATCGTCCACGGCATCCACCTCCTGCTGTTCGTGCTCGCGCTCGGCCTGGCGCTCGTCGGCCCGCTGGTGCTCGGCTCCGCGGGGATGGCGGTGCCGGTCGGGACGCTGCGCGGCCTGTGCCTGGCGGGCGCGGCCGTGTCGGTGCTGCTCGCCTCGCTGACGTGGCTGGCCGCCGAGGGCGAGCCGGTCACGCACGCGCTGCTGCCGGCGACGATCGGCGACGCGGCCGGTACCGAGGCCGGCGAGGACTGGCTGTTCCGCGCCTGCCTGTGGCTGGTCGCGGCGGCGGTCGCGCCATCGTTGCTCGTGGCGAGCGGCGCGCTGGCCGCGGTCGCGCTGTCGCTGGCGATGAGCGGACACGCCGGCACGCACGGCGGCTTCGGCTCGGTGCTGGTCGACACCGTCCACCTGCTCGCCGCCGGCGTCTGGCTCGGCGGGCTGGCGGTGCTGCTCAAAGGCCTGCGGCGCAAGGGCGGTGGGCGGCTGCCGACCGGCCGCGCGATGGACGCGACCGACGCGTTCGGGCGCATCGCGGTGCTCGCGTTCGCGGTGCTCGTCATCAGCGGCGGGGTCAACGCGGTGCTGCGCCTCGGGAGCCTCGAGGCGCTGGTCGACGAGTCCTACGGCCTGCTCGTGCTCGCGAAGATCGCCGCGGCGGCCACCATCGCGGTCGTCGCCGTGCAGGCCAAGCGCAGCAGCGAGCTGTTCTTCGGCACGATCGCGCTGGCGCTCGCCTCGATCCTCGTGGGGACGGCGCCCCCGGCGTGAAGCGCCTCGCGCTCCTGTTCGTGCTGCTGGTTGCCGCGCCCGCGCCCGCGCACGCGTTCGACGCAGCGCGCGAGACCGAGAACTACCTGCGCGCACACCAGCGCATGCGTGAGTACCTCACGCCGAGCTACCAGGTCCTGCTGCGCACGGCGACGGTCGAGGGCGTCGCGGCCTTCGCCGGCGCGCTCGCGGTCGATCCGTCGCGCACGCCGCTGACGGTCTGCGCGACGCACCTCGATGCCTGTGCCGGCGACGTGCGCCTCTACCGCTGGGGCGCGAAGCCAAAGGAGCACGTGCGCGAGGTCCACTTCACCTCGCGCACGGGGGCGCTGTTGTCGGGCCACGTCTGGACCTACGGAGAACGCGGCACGCCGCGGCCCGGGGTGGTGATCACGCCAGGCTCGCTGCAGGTCACCGACGAGATGTACTGGTGGGCCGCGCAGACGCTCGCGCGTCACGGCTACACCGTCCTGACCTACGACATCCAGGGCCAGGGGCGATCCGACGTTCTCGGCCTCGGCGCCGATCTCTTCCGCAACGCGGCGCCGCAGACCTATCCGTCCTTCGTCGACAGCACCGAGGACGCCGCGCGCTTCCTGCGCTCGACCCCGGCGGACCGCTACGAGCCCGTCGTGCAGCGCACCGACTGCAACACCGTCCCGGGCAAGCCCGCCGCCGCCGCGCGTCAACGCGAGCGCGCCGCCGCCGGGCGCGCCGACTCCTACAACCCCTTCCACGCCGCGCTGCAGCGCGACCGCATCGCGCTCGCCGCGCACTCGATCGGCACGCACGGTCCCGCCGTGATCGGCCAGTGCGTCCCGGCCGTCCGCGCGACGGTCGCCTGGGACCTGCTGCGCGCCGGCCCCGCCACACAGGACGGCATCGTGTTGCCGGCGCCGCGCGTGCCGGCGCTCGGGATCTCGCAGGACTACGGCCTGCCCGCGCTGCCGTTCACCGCGGACCCTGACCCGCAGGGCAAGAACGTCGCGTTCGGCCGCTACGTCAAGGCGGGCGTGGACGTGACGGTGCTCAACCTCCGCGGCGCGACGCACACCGACTGGTCCTACCTGCCCAACCCCGCGTTCGCCGCGTCGCTTCGCGGCTTGGACTTCGGCACGTGGTACACGCTGGCGTGGCTGGACCGCTATGTGCGCCACGACAAGTCAGCGCTCGACCGCCTGCTGACCGATCGCTGGCGCGCGCCGGAGAACTTCCTCTCGTTCTACTACCGCTCGCGCATTGCCATCACCGTGCGCACGCGGCGCGGCAAGAAGCTCACCGCGCGCGCCGTGCGCTGCGACGACCTGCGCTCAGGCTGCGACGCGCTCGTCCCGCGCAGCCGCGACGGGCATGGCGGCGAGTGGTCCTATCTCGACGAGCTGGGGATCCGCCACAAGCCCTGAGTGACTCACGCAGACCGCACGGCGCGCAGGCTCTCCTCAAGCGACGCGATCAGGTCGGCCGCGGCGTCGGGCGTCTCGGGCTCGGGCGGGGCGCTGATCTCGCCGCCCTTGCGCTTCTTCGCGATCAGCTGCTCGATGCGCTTGCGGTGCTGGTCCTTGTAGTGCGCCGGATCTCCTTGCGCTCGGGCTGCTCGGCCGCGCGGATCTCCTCGCCGGACATCACGACGTAGCGCCCGTTGCTCGTCTCAAAGCCCTTGACGATTCGCTCCTTGGGCACCTCTCGGCCGGTCTTCGAGGACACCTTGCGGTGCTCGATCGGCGCGCCGTCCTTGGCGTGCAGCTCCCGGAACCTCGTCGTCTGGTCCTTCGTCGCGGCGAACAGCTTCACGGGCACGGTCGTCCCGAAGATCGTGATCGCGCCGTTCCAGATCGAGCGTGCCACCGTCCGCCGGGGTACCCGGACGCGACACGGCGAAGCTCATCGCCGCGCGATCCGCACCGTCTCGACGTGCCGGCGACCATCGCCGGCGAGCGTCAGCCGCAGCACGAGCTCCGCCGCACCGCGTGCCACCGGCACCGCGACCGAGCGTGCGCGCGGACCGACGCGCACGCGCAGGCCGCGCACGACGAGCGTCGCGGGCCGCGCGGTCGCGACGCGCAGCGTCACGCTGCGCGCGCCCTTGGCGATCGTCGCCGGTGCGCGCAGCACCGAGAACCGCGGCGCGGCGGCGCGGACGCTGACGCGCACCGTGCGCGATGCGACCCGCCCGCGGCTGTCGCGCGCCTCGAGGCGGATGCGGTGCACGCCCGGCGCGGGAGCGCGCAGCAGGACGGTCCTGCCGCGCCCGAGCAGCCGCGTGCCGCCGCGCCACGTCAGCCGCTGCGCCGGCACGAGGCGGCTGCGGTCGTCCCACGCCTCGCCGGCGAGCACCAGCGACTCGATGCTGGTCATCGTGCGCGTCGGGCCGGGCGTGAGGACGCGCACGAGCGGCGGCGCGCCCGCGACCCGCAGGCGCGCGACCTCGGTGCTCGCCTCGTGGAAGCCGTCGTTGACGGTGACCCGCAACCGGCCGCTGCCTGACGCCGAGAGCAGGCGCGCGGGCAGCCGGACGCTGGACTGCGTGCCGGTGTAGACGCTGCGCCAGCTGCGCCCGCCGTCGGCGGAGTAGTCGACGACGGCTTCGAGGCGGTTGCGGTCCGCGTCGGTCGCTTGCCACGCCACGAACGCCGATGCTCCGCGCAGCCGCGCGCCCGCCCGCGGCGCCGTGAGCGCAACGGTCGGCATCGCCGCGCTGCGCGCGCGGCCGGCGAGCACGGCGCCGTCGCGGACGAGCTCGACCTTCGCCGCGTCGGTCCCGGCCGGCACAGTCGCCGAGAGCATCGCGGTCTCTGGCTGGCCGGGGTGGCGCTCACCGGGCTTTGCCGCGACCGGCGTCGAGGAGACGACCGCCCCGCTGCCGTCGCGGACGACGATCGCGTACGGCGAGCCCGCCGCCGCGGCGCTCGCTGCGCCGCCGGGGCCGACCGCGAGCACCGACGCCTTCGTCTCGCTGAGTCCCGCCAGCACGCGCAGCGTCCCGCCGGCGGCCCGCGTTCGCGCCCGCGTCGTCGCCGGTGGCGAGGTCGGCGTCGGCGGCGTGCCCGAGCCGGGGACCGCGGCCGCGCTCTCACGGATGAGGTTGAACCCGCGCGTCCAGTTGCGCGCGGAGATCCAGGAATCGCTGTCGTTCGTGCTGGCGCAGTAGGACAGCAGGTCGTAGAACTGACCCGTGGTCGCCGAGGCGTCCTCGGGCGGCAGCAGGATCCGCTGGGCGAAGCGGTCACGGTTGTCGAAGCCGACGCTCTGCATGTAGCCGCGCTGGTCCGGCTCCCACTGCTCGCCGCCCTGCACGCACATCGGCCCCGGGTGGCCCGGGTCGGCGAACAGGTGCCAGAGCTCGTGTGCGACGGCGGTGATCGGCCGTCTCGCGCTCGCGTTTGCGATCGCGTACCCGCCGATCGTGCGGCCGAGGCCGACGCCTCCGGTGAGGCCGTACACGCGGCCCGCGGCGTGGTTGAGCTGGTCCCAGGCGTTGAGGCGACCAACGAGGTGCCAGTCGATGTCGTCCGGGTTGCCGCAATCGCCGTTGTCGCGATCGTCCTGGTTGCAGCGGATCATCGGCGTCACGTCGATCATGCCCGCGTACGGCGCGACGCGGAACTGGCCGACGCCGACCGGGAACGTCGCGAGCCCGGCGTTGAAGGTCGGCATCGGATCGGCCGGCGGCGCGGTCGCGGTCGGCGCGGTCGTCGTCAGCGACACCGGGACGACGGTGTAGGGCTTCGTCCGGGTGAAGTCGATCCCGGCGAGGGCGCCCACGTTGTCGTGGAGACGCACCTCGCGTGCATCGGCGAGACCTGCCGGCGGCTGGACCTCCGCCAGCAGAGCGATGTTGCCCGTCGTCCACGAGGGCGGCAACTCGAACTGGAAGGCACCGTCTGCGCGCCCGCGCTCCGCATATGGCACCCCGGGCTGGGGGTGGCGATGGATCCGGCCGCTGCTCGACAGCAGCGGGCTGCCCGTCAGCTCCGTCAGGCGTGGCACGGGGAGGAGGGTCACGCGAAACGCGCGCAGCCGCACCGTCCCCCCGCGCAGCGAGCGCAGCGGATGCGCCGGCGCGGTCGCGCCCGCGTAGACGCGCACGAACGTCCGTCCGCCGGCGGCGAGCGGCACGCCCTGGTAGAGCGCGACCGGCGGGTGCGACAGGCCGGGGAACGAGAGCAACCCGGTCGCCGAGGGCTCGGGGAGCTGCAGGTTCTGGACCGCCTGGGCGACCTCGATGCCCTCGATGCGCAGGTCGTAGATCGGCAGCGTGCGCTGGACGCTGACCGTGGCGGTCGAGGACGTCGCGACCTGACCGGGTCCGTTGTCCTGCAGCCAGACCGTCAGCGTGTGCTCGCCGGCGCCCAGCGCCGTCGGCGTGATCGCGAAGGTCCCGTCGCTGCGCACGAGCGCGTCCTCGAAGCAGTTGTCCAGCGGCAGGCCGCCGGCGTAGTCGGCCCGCAGGCAGAAGCGACGGATCCCGCCGGGCGCTGACACGCGCCCGCGGACGACGACGTTCCCGTCGGGCAGGATCGCGTCCTCCGCGGGAGAGGTGATCGCGACGCGCGGTCCGGAGCCCAGCAGCTCGAGCGGGTAGGCGACCTCCAGGTCGTCGATGAGCGGGCACGGCGTGTCGACGACATCGGCGCCGCCGCCGGCGGTGATCACGACCGCGGCGATCTTGCCGGCGCCCGCTGCGACCGACAGCGGCGTGGCGACGATGCCGGCGGCCGTGGGCACCTCGCCCGAGTCGGCGACCTCGGCACCCGTCGTGTCGAAGGCCTGCAGCCGCGCCTTCACCGCCTGGGCAGCGCCCGCGACGAGCGACGCGCGGCTCACCGGAGGATCGAACGTCACGCGCAGGGCGTGCGGCCCGGAGGTCGCCGCTCGCAACCCGGCCAGCGGCGCCGGTGCGCAGCTCGCCGGTGCGATCACGTGGGCGAAGCTCGAGGGGACGGCGTCTGACGGCGTGAACGCGACCGCGCCGTCGGGGAACGCCAGGCCCTTGATCTGCGTGGTGAGCCGTGTGCGATCGAAGAGGCCGTCGAAGCCTTCGCGAACCGTCGCCGTGGGTCCCGCCTGCGGTCCGGGCGGCGGCGGATCAGCCGGGGGTGGCGGTGGCGCGGGCGGTCCCGGGGGCGGCGGCGGTGGGGGAGGAGGAGGCGGGGGCGGAGGGGTCGCCTCGACGACCGTGACGTCTTTGCGCACCGTCTGGCGGTCCTTGGGGTCGGCCTTCTCGGCGACCTCGAGCCCGATCGAGAACGTGCCGGCGCCGGCGAACGTGCGCGTCGCGGTTGCTGCGAACCCCTCGGCGAACGTGCCGTCGCCGTCGAGGTCCCAGCCGTACACCGGCACCTTGGCGCTGGTGACGGCGGTGAAGGTGACGGTCGTCCCCGGCTTGACCGTGCACGACGGCGAGCATGTGAAGTCAACCGTGTGGCTGGCTCGCGCCCCGACGGGCGCCAGCAGCAGGGTCGCCCATGCGAGCAGCGCCAGTCTCAGGCAGAGGTTCCGCGACATGCGGCGGACGATCCCGCCCGCCGGCGCCGCTCGCATCGGGGGGCCTCCCTGATGTTTGGGCTCAGGCGCCGTCCACGAGCGCCGTCGCCGCCGCGACGGCGGCGCGCGCGACCTGCGCGGGTTCGCGCATCTGCGCCTGCGCGATCGCGCCGTCGAACACCAGCGCGAGCTGGTCGGCAAGGCCACCTGGGTCACCGACGCCGAGCTCGGCCGTGAGCGCGGCGAAGTGGTCGCGGCTCGCGGTCTTGTGGCGCTCGGCGACCGCGCGCGCCGGGTGCCCGGGGTCGGCGAGCTCGAGGCTTGCGTTCATGAACGGGCAGCCGCGGAAGCCGCGCGACGTGAACCACGGCTCGAGGCCCGCGAACGCGGCGAGCAGTTGCTCGCGCGGCCCGCCGCTGGCGTGCGCGCTCGCCTGTCGCAGGACGTCGAGCGCGGGCGCGTCGCGCGCGTCGAGCACCGCGACGACGAGCTCGTCCTTCGTCGCGAAGTGACGGTAGAGCGTCATCTTGCTCACACCGGCCTCGCCGGCGATGCGGTCGACGCCGACCGCCCGGATGCCCTCCGCGTAGAAGAGCTTTGCCGCGGTGCGCAGGACGCGCTCGCGCGGGGTCATCGGGTGAACACCAGCTTCGTGTGGTCGTGCTCGAGCAGCGCGTCGGCGGCGTCGTCGAACGCGACGACCTTCGTCGTGACCGGCGTCGGGTCAAATGCGCCGGACGCCATGAGCGCGAGGACCGCCGGCGCATCGACGCGCGCGTGGATGCGACCGGTGATGAACGTGGTCGCCATGACGTACATCGACAGCAGCGGGAACGGCGGCACGACGGACTCGTCGAAGTAGACGCTGACGCTGGTGCAGACGCCGTCGCGATCGAGGCTGGAGACGGCGAGGCGCAGGCCCTCGGTCGTCGCCGAGCCGTCGACGGTGATCGGGAAGCGCTGGTCCAGGCGCTCGGGAACGGCGTCGAGCGTCTGCGCTCCGTAGCCCTCGGCGATCGCGCGGCGCGCGGGGTCGGCGTCGACGTAGAGCACGCGCTCAGACCCCAGCGCGCGGGCCTGGCCGACCGCGTACAGCGCGATCGACCCGCTGCTGGCGCCGCCGACGACGAGCACCGCTGCGCCGGGTCGTGCGGCGAGCTGGGGGGCGACGGCGCGGTAGGCGTCGGTGAGGTTGTCCGATGCACCGGCCGCGACCTCGTCGCTCAGCGCGTCCGGCACCCGCACGAGCATCGCGTCGGCGAACGGGACGAGCACGCGGTCGGCGAGGAAGCCGCCGAAGCGCGTCATCTCAGGCCCGAAGCCGAAGCCGTAGGTCGTGGCGATCGCGAAGTGCTCGCAGTTGCCGGTGCGCCCGGCCGTGCACGCGCCGCAGCTGCCGCAGCTCAGCTGGAATGGCACGACGACGCGATCGCCCGGGGCGAACCCCGTCACGGCATCGCCGACATCGAGCACCTCGGCCACGCCCTCGTGCCCGAGCACGAACGGCGCCGGGAACGGGGAGGACCCGCGCACGATCAGGTCGTCGAGGTCGCACGTCGCGACGGCGAGCGGTCGTACGACGGCGGCGTGGTCGCTGTCGACGACCGGCTCGGGCGCCTCGCGCCAGCCGAGATCGTCGGGTCCGAGGTAGGTCAGCGCGCGCATGAAACGAGACTGTACCGTTCTGTATCGCTCGGTTCTATCCGCGGCGCGCAGGGCAGGCCGCGGAGCGCCGCTTGGCGACGATCGTCCGGCCGCGCTGAGTGCGGGCACGGACTCCGCGAGGCCAAACGGCTGCTGCGCAGCGCAGACGTGACGCTCAGCGCCGGCTGATCGCGCGCGGCGTACGCTGGGTGCATGTCTGCGTCCGGCCTTGACGAGCTCCGTGCACGCGCCGACGAGCTCGACGTGGGCGAGGAGGCGCTCGCGCTGTACTCCGAGATCCTCGACCTCGATCCCGACGACAGCGCGGCCGCCAACATGATCGGCCGCAGCCTGCAGGAGCTCGGGCGCATCGACGAGGCGCGCGAGCACTGGGCGTTCATCGCCGAGCTGCAGCCGGGCAACGAGATCGCGCGCAGCCGCGCGCGCTCGCTGAAGCCCGTCCAGGAGTCGGTGCAGGTCACGACCTCGCGCCCGACGAAGCCCAAGCGCACGCCGAGCGAGATCCTCGAGCCCGCGCTGGAGGGAGAGGGGCGCGAGGGCGCGCTGCGCTTCCTCGCGCGCTCGATCCTGGTGATCGAGAAGATCGACCCGGCGCGCCTGAGCGTCACCGAGCGCGTCAGCGACGCGCGCTTTCGCATCTACGGCGGCCGCGAGCCCGCGGTCACGCCGGCGCGCGGGCTCCTGCACGTGTGGGTCCACGAGCCCGCCGTCACGCCGGAGCTGGCGGCGGCGGTGCGCGAGGTCGACGGGGCGCAGGCGTCGGCGACGGACACGCTCGGCCTGCTGCCGGACTCGCGCGAGTACCGCCTGCCGCTCGCTGCGATGGCGCAGCTCGGCGATCTGCTCGTCGCGCCGCACCGCGAGCACGTGCTGCGCTCGATCGCCGAGGGCGCGCCCCCGTGGGGGCATCCGCACGACACCAAGCTGCGCGACTACATCGTCAAGCAGGCCGGGCTGGACAAGAAAGCTACGCCCGCGTAGCCTATGCGCGCATGGCCGTGATCATGCGCAAGCGCGACATCACCCCGCACGCCGACCACGGGTTCTTCGGACCGGACTCCGTCACCTGGAAGGTCTGGAGCTATCCGACCTCGCTGACGATCGGCTTTCAGCGCTCGGTCGTGATCGAGGAGCTCGACCCGGCCCTGATCGCCGCCGTGGACCAGACCAACGCCGTGCGCGACCGCCCGCGCACGCGCTATGACCGCACGCTGCGGTACTTCGCGCTGGTCGCCTTCGGCGACACGCGCTCGGTGATCAAGGCATCGGAGGTCCTGGTCAAGGTCCACTCCAAGGCGGTCGGGATCGAGCCGCTCAGCGGCAACCCCTACGACGCCAACGACCCGCATTCGCAGCTGTGGATCCACCTCACCGCGTGGCACTCGATCCTCTACGCCTACGAGCGCTACGGCCCCGGCCGCCTCAGCGACGAAGAGGAGTCGCGCTACTGGGAGGAGTGCGCCGTCGCCGCCGAGCTGCAGACGTGCGACCCCGCCGACGTGCCGCGCTCACGCGACGGCATCCGCGACTACTTCGAGCAGATGCGCCCGCGCCTGGCCGGCTCGGAGGCCGCGCAGTCGATGATGGACCACCTGCTGACCGCCGAGATCATGTTCCCGCCGCTGCCGCGCGTCGCGCAGCCCGGCGCCTGGGTCGTCGGCAAGTTCCTGCGTGCCGCGACGATCGCGACGATGCCGGCGTGGATGCGCAAGCTGGCCGGCCTGCGCCAGCCCAAGCTCGTCGACGCGCTGATCACGCCGATCATGCGCATCGCCTTCCGCCTCTCGGACATCAGCGCGCGGGGCAAGCTCCTCGGTCTCGAGCAGCTCTCGCCGAGCACCGTTTCGATCGTCGCGCCGATCCTGCTGCAGGTCGCGCCGCAGACGCCGGAGACGCTGACGCCCGCGCAGGCGCGCGAGCGCTACGACGTTGCCACGCCCCCAGAGATCTATGCACGGTGGCGCGATCTCGTGGCGACGAAGAAGGCCACGGTCGAGGGCGGCTTCCAGGAATCCGTCGCCGTCCTCGGCCCGGTCTCCTGACGCGCGCTCAGTCCAGGGCGGCCGGCAGCCCGAAGCGCACGAACAGCTCGCTGATGCGGTCGACGTCCGGCGGATGGTCGGGCCAGCGGTTGAAGGCGTCGTCGGGGAGGTCGACCGTGCGCGTGATGAACGAGGTGATGTCGGTGATCTTGTCCCCGTCGAAGCTGAGGACGTCGATCGCGAAGGGCAGGTACCTGCCGGCCGTCTCGTCGAAGATGTAGGCCGCGACCGCGGGCTGGCCATTGGCGTGCGTGACGATGCGCTTCCACTGCCACGAGTCCGACAGCGGCCCCTTCGCCAGGAACACGGCGATGTCGTCGAGGCCGCGGAACCAGCTGGCCAGCGGCGGCATCGACCACGCGGCTTCCTCGGAGAGCAGCGACACGACCGCGCCGACGTCCTCGCGCTGCATCGCGTCGACGTACTTCGTGACGATCGCGGCGAGCGCGTCGTCGCCCAGCGCGGTCAGCGTCACCTGCTGCGTGCGGTCGGGCAGCTTGTCCTCAGCGGTCTTGCGGGCGCGCTGCAGCGCGGAGTTGGCCGAGGCGACGCTCGTGTCCAGCAGCTCCGCGGTCTCCGCAGCGGAGTAGCCGAGCACGTCGCGCAGGATCAATGCCGCGCGCTGGTTGGCGGGGAGGTGCTGCAGCGCCGCGATGAACGCCAGCTCCACGCTCTCTCGCTGCTCATAGCGCGCCTCCGGAGATGCGAGCCCGTCCTCGAGCCCGAGCTGCTCGTCGGGGAACGGCTCGACCCAGACGGACTCGACCATCGGCTCGCCGACGCCGAGCTGCGGGTCGGCCGACGGGACATGGTCGATCGGCAGCACCCGCTTGGGCCGGCGGTTGATGATGTCCAGGCTCGCGTTCGTCGCGATCTTGTACAGCCATGAACGCAGCGAGCTGCGCCCCTCGAAGCGCCCGATCCCGCGCCACGCCTTGATCAGCGCGTCCTGCTGGGCATCCTCGGCGTCGTGCAGGGAGCCGAGCATCCGGTAGCAGTGCGCGTGCAGCTCCCGGCGGTAGGGCTCGACGAGGTTCCCGAAGGCGGCTTCGTCGCCACGCTGGGCGGCGAGCAGGGTCGTCTGATCGTGCGTGGTGCTGATCGTCGGAGACTACCCGCGCCGTCAGCCCGCGCAGTACGGCTAACCGCCGAAACTCAGGACGCCAGCCGGGCGAGCACCGGGACGAGCTCGTCGAGCGCGTAGTTGACGCTCAGCACCGACGGGAAGGCGATCGAGGTGGCCGGGCCGATCGGGACCGTCGCGTACGCGTCGCGTTTGACGGCTGACAGCTCGCCGAAGAGCTTGCCGCGGACGAGCGAGCGCAGCTGGTCTGGCTCCGTGGCCGAGGTGCCGAGCACGACGTCTGCGTCGAGCGCGCCGAGGCGCTCGGTGCTGACCTCCAGGCGCCGGTCCTTGCCCTTGCCCGCGATCGCCGCCGGCAGCTTCATCCCGAGGCTGTCGAAGAAGCGAATCGAGGCGTCGTCGGGGTCGGAGATCGCGTAGGCGTTGCCCTTCCAGTAGTTGAACAGCGTCACCGTCTTGCCCGCGAACGCGGGGTGCTCGCTGCGGGCGCGGGCGACGCGCTCGGCGGTGTCGGCGACGAGCTTGCGCGCCTGCGCCTCGCGCCCGAGCGCCCTGCCGATGAGCAGCGTGGACTCCTGCCACGGGTCGGCACCGGGGCCGCGCTTCCAGGTCACGACCGGCGCGATCTTCTTGACCTTCGCCAGGACCGGCGGCAGCGCGAAGCTGCTCGTGGCGACGATCAGGTCGGGCTTGAGCGCGGCGATCTGCTCCAGCGGGATCGCGTTCTCCGTGTCGAGCAGGCGCGGCCGCGCGCCACCGAGCGCGGCCTTGGTCCACGACTGCATCCCGCCGGTGACGTAGCTGACCTTGCTGATCGCTACCGGCTCGACGCCGAGCGCGAGCACCGCATCGGTGCTCGGGAAGTCCAGCGCGACGACGCGCTTGGGCGCCGCCGGCGTGTCGCCGCGACCGAACTCGCGCTCGAAGCCGCGCAGCGCGTAGGGGATGCTGAGGACGGAGTTGAACGCCAGCGCCGCCCCGAGCTTGGTCGAGCTGTAGTAGGGCAGGTCGGTCACGCGGTCCTCGCGCGCGACGGGCAGGCGGTTGAACAGCGCGTCCTTGTCGAGGCGCTTGCGCGCCGGCGGGTCGATCAGCATGAACAGGCGGCCGACGTCGAGCAGGTCGATGCGCTCCTGGGAGATCTCGGTGCCGAAGCTCTTGCCGATGCGCGTGTTCAAGCGCGCCGCCGGCTTGAAGCCCAGCTCGCCGAGGAACTGGCCGCGCGGGTCCTTGTCGGAGAACGCGTAGAAGCTCTTGGGCGCCTGTCCGGCGTCGACGATCGTCGCGGTCTGCTTCGCGAGCTCGGGATGGGCCTCGCGGAACGCAGCGAGCTGGCCGTCGACCTTGTCGATCAGCTTCTCACCGTCGTCGACGCGCCCGACGGCGCGCGCGGCGGTGCGCGTCATGTCGCGCCACGGCGTCGTGTAGGCCGTGCCCTTGGCCTGCGCGACGGTCGGGGCAATCTTCGAGAGCTTGTCGTAGTCGCCGCGCTTGAGCTCGGCGTAGAGCCCGAGGATCAGGTCGGGGTGCAGTGCCGCGACCTTCTCGAAGTCGATCTCGAACGACTTCGCGCTGACGACCTGCGCGAGCTTGCCGCCCCACGCCTTCTGCTCCCACGGCCACTTGCCCCAGGTGCCCTCGCCGAACCAGTCCATCGCCCCGACCGGCTTGATCCCGAGCGCCAGCAGGATCTCGTGATCTGAGTAGCCGACGGTGACGATCCGCTTGGGCGTCGCCGGGATCGTCGTCGTCCCCAGCGCGTGGCGGATCGTCACAGGGCCGGTCGACGCTGGGTCTTCACTGTCGCCGCAGCCGCTGGCGAGGAGGGCGACGGCGGCGAGCGCCGCGATGAGCTTGTGCATGATTAGGGCACCCTAACGGACCTGGTCGATATCCGTTAGGGTGCCCTAATTGTGACCGACGATCGCAGCACCCGCCGCGGCTTTCTCGCCGGCGCGGCAGGCCTCGGGCTCGTCCTCGCCGGATGCGGCGACGACGAAACCACCTCGCCAGGTTCAGGGGACGCCGGCTTCCCGGTGCGCGTCTCGCACAAGTTCGGCACGACGACGGTCGGCGGTGCGCCGCGCCGCGTCGCCACCTACGGCGGTGGCGACGTCGACACGCTGCTGGCGCTCGGGGTCGTCCCGGTGCTCGTGCCGAACATCGACCCGCGCTGGCGCGACGCGGGCGGCGTCGCGCCGTGGTCGCGCGCGCGGCTGCGCGGCGCCAAGCCCGTCGTCGCCGCCAACGACGAGCTGCAGTTCGAGCGCATCGCAGCCGCGCGGCCCGACCTGATCACGACCGTCGAGTTCGATCTCAAGCGCCCCGACTACGACAAGCTCACCGCGCTCGCGCCGACGATCGCGCCGCCGAAGGGCTTCGCCGCATACACCGTGCCCTGGGACACGATGGCCGTGCAGGTCGGCGCCGGCCTGGGACGCCGTGCCGACGCGCAACGCCTCGTCGACGCGGCCCGCGCGAAGATCGCCGCCGCCGCGCGCGCCAACCCGGCGTTCGCGCGCAGCCGCGCCCTGCACATCGCGCCCGACGACGACGGCGGTGTCTACGTGTTCGCGCCCGGCGACGTGCGCACGCGTTTTCTCAACGGTCTCGGCTTCACGCTGCCCGACGCGATCGAGCGCCTGTTCCGCGGCGAGTTCTACGCCCAGATCAGCGCCGAGCGCCTCGACCTCCTCGACACGGCGGACGTGCTCGTGATCGACGCCTCGCGCAAGCCGCAGACGCGCGCGCTGACGTCGTCGCGCAGCTTCAAGGCGGTGCGCGCCGTCCGCGAGAACCGCGTCGTGCGCGTCGACGATCCCGACCTGTCGATCGCGCTGTCCTACTCGTCGCTGCTGTCGCTGCCCTACCAGCTGCGCGAGGTCGTGCCGCGCCTGCGCAGCGCGCTGGCGGCGTGAGCGGCGCGCCGCTGACCGCCGGCGCGGCGCTGCCGCGGCCCGCCGAGCCGCCACCGGCGCGCGTGCTGACCCGCCATGTGCCGGCGCTCGCGCTGGCGCTCGCCGCGCTGCTCGCGGTCTGCCTGCTGAGCATCAGCGTCGGCGCGCGGCCGATCGCGCTGGACCGGGTCTGGTCGCTGGTGTTCCATCCCGACGGCTCCGATGACGCGATCATCGTCCAGGACCTGCGCATCCCGCGGACGATTCTCGGGCTGATCGTCGGCGCGGCGCTCGGCGTAGGCGGCGCGCTGATGCAGGCGCTGACGCGCAACCCGATCGCCGACCCCGGCCTGCTCGGCGTCAACGCCGGCGCCGCCGCCGCGGTCGTCACGGCGACGTGGCTGCTCGGCACCACGAGCACGATGACCAACATCTGGTTCGCGTTCGCCGGCGCGGCGCTCGCGTCGGTCGTCGTCTACGGGATCGGCGCGACCGGGCGCAGCGGCGCCACGCCGGTGCGGCTCGCGCTCGCCGGGACCGCGGTGACGTTCGCGCTGATCGCCTACGTGCAGGGCGTCACGCTGATCGACCGCTCGGCGCTGGACGAGTACCGCTTCTGGCAGGTCGGTGCGCTCGCCGGCCACCCGGCGTCGCTGAGCGCCCAGATCACGCCGTTCATCGCGGCCGGTCTGCTGCTGGCGTTCGCGCTCGGGCGCTCGCTGAACGCGATCGCGCTGGGCGAGGACGCCGGCCGCGGCCTCGGCGTGCGACCAGGCCGCACCCGCGTGCTCGGCGCGGTGGCGATCACGCTGCTGTGCGGTGCCGCGACCGCCGCCGCGGGCCCGATCGTCTTCATCGGCCTGACCGTCCCGCACGTCGCGCGCGTGATCTGCGGGCCCGACCAGCGCTGGGTGCTGCCCTATTCGGCGCTGCTGGCGCCCGTGCTGCTGCTGAGCGCCGATGTCATCGGGCGCGTCGTCAACCGCCCCGGCGAGCTCGAGGTCGGGATCGTCAGCGCCGTCCTCGGCGCGCCCGTGTTCATCGCGATCGTGCGCCGCCGGCGCATCGCACAGCTATGAGCAGCGTCGCCGTCCTGCGGCGCGGCGGCGTCTCGCTGCGCTTCCCGACGCGCAGCGTCGGCATCGGCGCCATCCTCGTCGTGCTCGCGTTCGTGCTGCTCGTGCTGTCGGTGGGGACCGGGGAGTACGAGATCGCGCCGGGCGACGTCGTCGCGACGCTGCTCGGCGGCGGGGACCGCGGCACGCAGTTCGTCATCGAGACGCTGCGGCTGCCGCGGGCGATCACGGGTCTGCTCGTCGGCGCCGCCCTCGGCGCGTCGGGCGCGATCTTCCAGAGCATCACCCGCAACCCGCTCGGCAGTCCCGACATCGTCGGCTTCGTCCAGGGCGCCTCGGCCGGCGCGGTGCTGCAGATCGTCGTCTTCGGCGGCGGCACCTTCGCGATCGCCGGCGGCGCGGTCGTCGGCGGTATCGCGACCGCGGTGGTCGTCTACCTGCTGGCGTTCCGCGACGGCGTCCAGGGGTACCGCCTCGTGCTGATCGGGATCGGCATGGCCGCGATGCTCGTCGCGGTCACCGACTACCTGCTGACGCGCTCGACGCTCGAGCAGGCGCAGGCGGCGCAGGTCTGGCTGACGGGCAGCCTCAACGGCCGCGGCTGGGAGCACGTGCGCCCGGCCGCCGTCGCGCTGGCCGTGCTGCTGCCCCTGACGATCGTGTTCGCGCGGCCGCTGCGCACGCTGGAGCTCGGCGACGACGCCGCGCGTGCGCTCGGCGTCGACGTCGAGCGCGCGCGCCTGGCGCTGATCTTCGTCGCCGTGGCGCTCAGCGCCGTCGCGACCGCCAGCGCCGGGCCGGTCGTGTTCGTCGCGCTCGCCGCACCGCAGATCGCACGGCGCCTGACACGCGCGAGCGGCCCCGGCGTCGGTTGCGCCGCGCTGCTCGGCGCGGTCCTGCTGCTGGCCGCCGACTACGCCAGCCAGCGCCTCTTCGGCGACACGCAGCTGCCGGTTGGCGTGCTGACCGGCGTCCTCGGCGGGCTCTACCTGATCTGGCTGCTCACCCGCGAATGGAGGACGCGATGACGCGCCTGCAGGGAACCGACCTGACGCTCGCCTACGACCAGCGCGTGGTCTGCGAAGGCCTGGACGTCGCGATCCCCGATCGCTCGTTCACGGTCGTCGTCGGCCCGAACGCGTGCGGCAAGTCGACGCTGCTGCGCGCGCTCGCGCGGCTGCTCAAGCCGAGCGCGGGGACCGTTCTGCTCGACGGCGAGGCGATCTCGCGGCTGCCGTCCAAGGACGTGGCACGGCGCCTCGGGCTGCTGCCCCAGACGCTCACGGCGCCCGACGCGATCACGGTCTCAGACCTCGTCGCGCGCGGGCGCTATCCGCACCAGGGCCTGCTGCGCCAGTGGTCGCGCGAAGACGAGCACGCCGTCGCCGCCGCGCTGCGCGCCACGTCCGTCGACGACCTCGCGCTGCGCGCGGTCGACGAGCTCTCCGGTGGTCAGCGCCAGCGCGCGTGGCTGGCGATGGTGCTCGCGCAGCAGACGCCGCTGCTGCTGCTCGACGAGCCGACGACGTTCCTGGACATCGCCCATCAGATCGAGATGCTCGACCTGCTCGCCGGGTTGCACGAGGCACAGGGGCACACGCTCGTCGCCGTGCTGCACGACCTCAACCAGGCCTGTCGCTACGCGACGCATCTGATCGCGATGGTCGACGGCCGCATCGTCGCAGAGGGCGACCCGTCGGAGATCGTCGACGCCGAGCTCGTGGAGGGGGTGTTCGGCCTGCGCTGCCGCGTCATCGCCGACCCCGAGAGCGGCACGCCACTGGTCATTCCCGCGGCACGCCGGCCGGCACTGGTGCGCGCGTCATGAACGAGCGCGTCTTTCCGCTGCACACCGGGATCGCCACCGTCGCCGCGATCACGCCCGTGACGCCGGCGATGGCCTGCTTCACGCTGCACGCCCCGGCGTTCGCCGATCCCGGCGTCGAACAGCCGGGGGAGATCCTCACGCTCGGCTGGGCGCCGCCCGGCGAGGAGCTCGTGCTCCCGCAGCCGGGCTGGCGCTTTCCCGGCGGGATCGAGCAGCACTGGCGCAACTTCACGGTGCGCCGCCACGATCCGGCGCGCGCGACGATCGACGTCGAGTTCTTCCTGCACGGCGACCTCGGCATCGCGTCGGCATGGGCCGCCCGCGCGCAGATCGGCGACGAGCTCGGCTACGCCGGACCGCGGACGCACTGGGTCCCTGAGCCCGGCGCCCGCTGGTGCCTGCTGACCGCCGACGAGACCGGGTTGCCGGCGCTGCTGGCGATCCTCGAGTCGCTGCCGCACGACGTGCGCACGATCGCCGTCGCCGAGGTCGGCGACCCGGCCGAGCGACAGCTCGTCCGCGACGGCGTCGAGATGCATTGGGCGCTGCGCAACGGCCATCAGGTCGGCGCGGCGCTGGTCGAGACGGTGCGCGCGCTGGAGCTGCCGCCGGGCCGCGGCCAGGTCTGGGGCGGCGGCGAGTCGCGGGTGATGGCGAAGATCCGCCGCCACGCGCGTCGCGCCGCGCCGGACGCGCGGCTGCAGGTCCTGGGCTACTGGCTCAACGAACCGTGATCGTCGCGCGCGCGGACGGGTGGTCGGGCGCGCTGACGACGACCCTCCGCATGCCGCGGGTCCGCAGCCGCACGCGCAGCGTGGCGCGCCCGTCGGCGTTCGTGCGGGCGCTGCGCCCCGCCAAGCGCACGCGCGCGCCGGCGAGCGGCCCGACGGCGTCGCGGACCGTCACGCGCACGCGCACGCTGCGTCCGGCGCGCACGCGGCGCGGGGTCAGCGAGAGCCGCAGGCGCGGCGGCGCGCAGGCCTGGCCGGCGGCGGCGCGCGGCACGACCGTGATCTCGATGTCACCCGCACCCGGGCAGGCCGCGAGCTCGAGCACGCTCGCGCCAGGCTCGGAGACGACGACGGCGTCCTTCGCCTGCACGGCGTAGCCGTCGGGATAGGCGTGGGTCGGCAGGAAGACCCGCGTGCGCGCGTAGCGCCCGAACTGCCCGCTGCCACCGGCGCGGATCGTCGTGTAGCGCAGGCGGAACGTCGACGTCGCGGGATCGAAGCGCCACGACTGCGGGGTCCCCGAGACGAGCTGCGGGTGCGGGCGCGAGAGCGTGCGCAGCAGCGCCGCGTCGACGTTGTCGCCGCTCGGCGCGCGCCTGGGGTCGCGCACGAGGCTCGGCGTGCCCGCGAAGTCGGTCACGCCCGTCCGCGAGTACGTCCAGTGCATCCAGCCGACGCGATGCGCCTCGGCTGCGGCGATCACGCGAGCGACTTCGGGCAGGTGCGGCGTCGAGCCGAACTCGGTCATCAGCAGCGTGTCGCCGTTGGCAGCGGCCTGGCGTTCGGCCTGGTCGAAGAGGATCTCCTCGACCGTCGGGCAGACGGCGTCGCGCAGTGCCGTCGGGACGGACGGGCCGAAGATGCTCAGCGTGCAGTACACGTGGAACGAGTCGCCGGCGTGCGCGTCGCCCGTGTCGGGCAGGCGCGAGGCGCCGCCGGCGCCGCCGAAGATGTTCGGCTCGTAGAACGTCAGGTGCGTGGGATCGGCCTCGCGCAGCGCTGCGATCGTGCGGTCGAAGAAGGCGCCGAGGCGCGCGTCGAGCGGGCAGGACACGGGCTGGACGCAGGTCAGTCCGAGCGTGCCGTGGCTGGGCTCGTTGACGAGGTCGTAGCCGAGCACGTACGGGTTGCCGGCAAAGCGCCTGGCGACGTGCTGCCAGAACGCGCGGAAGCTGGCCTGCACGCCGTCGACATCGGCGTAGAAGTTGTCCCAGGCGCGGCCGATCGCCGGATCGCCGACCGGCGAGCCGGTGTGCGGGAGGCCGTCGTCGCGCACCGCCCAGTCCGGGAATCCCTGGCCGTCGTAGCGCTCGTTGACGCTGTCCTGGTGGAAGTCCAGCAGCGTTGCCACGCCCGCGCGACCCATCGTGTCGACGACCGCGGCGATCGCGTCGAGGTAGGCGTCGTCGTAGCGGCCCCGCTGCGGCTCGACGGCCTTCCAGATGACGCCGAGGCGGATCGCGCTGAACCCGTTGGCGGCCAGGAACGCCGCGTCGTCGGCATCGACGCCGATCGCGGCGGCCGAGTAGGGCGGCGTCTTGGCGATGACGTTGACGCCGTGGACGACGAGGACGCGCCCCTGCGCGTCGGTGATCCAGCGCCCGGCATGGCCGATCGGCGCGGCCGTCGCATCGGCCGCCGACAGGGCGAGCGCGGCAAGCGTCGCGGTCAGCAGCCGTCTCAACGCCGCTCCCTGACGACGAGCAGGGCATGTGACGTGAGCGCGGCCAGGCTCGCGACGATGAACGCGCCGGCGATGCCGAGCGGGCTCAGCAGCAGCGCCAGCAGCACGAAGAACAGGACGAAGCTCGCGAGCCCGGGGACGAGCCCGCCGAGCAGCTCGATCGCGGCGTGCGGCCCGGCCTGCGCGTGGGTGAAGCCGGCGAGGACCGCGGTGATGATCGGAAACGGCGCGAGCAGCCCCGACAGCCACGGGTCGAGCGACCCCGACAGCGTGGTCAGCGCGACCACCATCGCCGCGGTCGCCAGCAGCCGCCAGATCATCAGGTCGCTGCCGCGCGGGCGCGGCGGCGCCAGCTCGCGGCGGACAAACCAGATGACGGCCCCGACGACGGCGAGTGCCGCCAGCGGCGCGGCGACGCCGAGCGGCAGCGTCGCCACGTCGAACAGCGCCGTGCCCGCGCCGAAGGCCGCCCAGCCGGCCAGCAGCGCGGCCCCGACGCCACGCGGCGCGGCGAGCGCGTAGGCGACGCAGAATCCGACGAGCGAGACGATCCCGAGGACGGTCGCGCGCGACGCCTGCTCGGCGAACCCCTGACCGTGCTCGAGCGCGTAGATCAGGACGATCGGGGCCGCGACGACGGGCAGCCCGCCGACGAGCCCGCCGGCGCGGTGGCCCAGCCGCCGCGCGACGCGCGTGGCGGTCCCGACCAGCGAGGGCGCCAGGGCCAGCTTGAGCGCGAGGATCCCGAGGACGCTCACTGCGGCCAGCGGACGGTCAGCTCGCCGGCCGGGACGCCGTCGAGTCCCTGCTGTGTGGCATAGCGCTCGATGTAGCTGATGATCATCTCGGTGCCCTCGGCGATGACCTCGGCGTCGCCGTTGCGGTCCTCACGGTAGGCGGCACGCAGGAAGGCGTCGACCATCTCGCCGGCGAACGCGAACGCCCGCCGGTCGCTGGCGGGCGCGACGAGGCCCGCGCGCGTCGCGAAGTCGTGGACGGCGGACGCCACCTGGGCGTTGCGATCACGGACCGAGGTGTCGATCTCGGGGTTGACGCGGCCCTGAAACCACAGCACGACATAGCTGGGGTAGTCGCGATAGCCGTCGACGTAGGCGCCGACGATCGCCTCGACGATCGTGCGGATGCTGTAGGTCTGCAGCGGCTCGAGCGCGGCGGCCAGGCGGGGGGCCATCGCCTCGACCTGGCGCTCGATCAGCGCCTGGATGATCGCGTCGCGGTCCTTGAAGTACTGGTAGAGCGTCGCGACGGGGATCCCCGCCGCGTCGGCGACCGTGCGCGTCGACAGCGCCTCGACGCCGTCTGCGACGACGATCCGCTCGGCCGCGAGGAGCGCGCGCTCGACGCGTTCGCGACTGCGACGCTGAACGGGCGTGCGGCGCGCAGTTGACGACCCCATGACCGGCACTCTAACATGACGTGAAGTCAGGTTTGGATTTTCCCCAGGCGAAGGGCAGAGATGACCGACACGAAGATCGGGCGGCGCGGATTCATCGCCGGTGCGGGCGCCGGCGCGCTCGCCGGGACGCTGCCCGCGACCGCCGAGGCGGCCAAGAAGAAGCCCGCGAAGAAGAAGACCAAGCGCGTCGACGTCTGCGTCGTCGGCGCCGGCCTCGCGGGCCTGACCGCGGCGCGCGAGCTGCGCAAGCGCGGCCTCTCCGTCCACGTCGTCGAGGCCGACCGCCGTGTCGGCGGGCGGGTGTGGACGGTGGCGACGAAGTCCGGTGCGCCCGCGAACTTCGGCGCGACGTTCATCGGCCCCGGCCAGGACCGGATCGTCGCGCTCGCGCGCGAGCTCGGCGTCGGCAGCCACGTGACCTACAACGACGGTCAGAACGTCTTCTTCTTCAACGGCCGGCGCGACCTCTACACGGGCACGATCCCGCCGGCCTCCGTCACGGCGTTGCTCGAGGCGCAGACGGTGATCGACAGCCTCAACGCGATGGCCCAGACGGTCCCGGTCGCGGCGCCGTGGAAGGCGGCCCGCGCGCGCGAGTGGGACTCCCAGACGTTCGAGACGTGGAAGCTCGCGAACACCACGACCGGCGACGCGCGCAAGATCCTCGACCTCGCGATGGAGGCCCTGTTCAGCGTCGAGTCCCCCGAGATCTCGCTGCTCTACGTGCTCTTCTACATCCGCTCGGCCGGCAACCTCAGCCTGCTGATCGACACGCCCGGCGGCGCGCAGGAGCGCCAGTTCACCGGCGGCAGCCAGCAGATCCCCGAGAAGCTCGCGGCGGCGCTCGGCAAGGGCCGGGTGACGCTGAACTCGCCGGCGCGCTTCGTGCGCACGAAGGGCTCGCGCACGACCGTGGTCAGCGACAAGATCGACGTCAGCGCGCGCCGCGTGGTGATCGCGGTGCCGCCGACGATGGTCAACCGGATCAGCTTCGAGCCCGGGCTCGCGGCGCTGAAGGACCAGCTCTACCAGCGGATGCCGTTCGGCTCGATCGGCAAGGCGATCGCCGTCTACGACGAGCCGTGGTGGCGCAAGAAGGGGCTGACCGGCCAGGCAACCGGCGACACCGGCCCGATGAAGGTCACGTTCGACCTGACGCCGCCGTCGGGCACGCCCGGGGTGCTGATGGGCTTCGTCGACGCGCGCGACGCGCGCGAGTTCGGGACCTGGAGCAAGGCCGAGCGCCGCAGCAGGTGCGTCGAGCAGTTCGCGTTCTACTTCGGCGAGGAGGCCCGCAATCCCAAGGAGTTCCTCGACGTCCTCTTCGACGAGGAGATCTGGCACCGCGGCTGCCCCGTGTGCTTCACCGCGCCCGGCGTGCTGACCGCCTACGGGGAGGCGATCCACGCACGCGACGGCGCGCGCTACTTCGCCTCGACGGAGACCGCGACGATCTGGGCGGGCTACATGGACGGCGCCGTGCAGGCTGGGCAGAACGTGGCCGAGGCGATCGCCGGGGAGCTGGCATGAGGGGGCTGCTGATCGCCGCGCTCGTCGTGCCGGCGCTGCTGGCGCCGGCGACGGCCGGCGCCCGTGACAAGTGGAACACGAAGGTGCTCGCGCCGGTGCCCAAGCCGGGCTTCCCGGCGCACCCCTACGTCGATCCGCAGGGCCGGATCTGGGAGGGCACCTACGTCAACAGCAACGGCGATGTCCTGCCGTCGAAGGTCTTCGAGTTCGCTGCCGACGGCGCGATGCTGCGCAACTTCTCGGTGCCCGGCCAGCAGCTCGACGCAGAGCACGGCATCCAGGTCGCGACGAGCGATGCGAAGGGCCGCCTGCTGCTGCTCGACCGCACGCCGGCGCGCGCGCTGATCCTCGATCCCGAGACCGCCCGGATCACGACCTACGCGACGTTCCCCGAGCTGCCGCCGTGCGCGACCGCGCCGGCAGGCGCAGCCTGCTCGGCGACGCGCAGCGACGAGCCGGTGTTCGCCAACTACGCGGCGTGGATGCCCGACGGCGCGCTGCTCGTCACCGACTACCACCAGGCGACGATCTGGCGCGTGCCGCCGGGCGGCGGCACGCCGAGCGTCTGGCTGACCGACCCGCTGCTCGACGGCGGCGGCTTCGGCACCGCCGGGATCTGGCTGCTGCCCGACAAGCGCACGCTGCTCGTCTCCCAGGCGCAGAGCCTCAGCGCCGGCAACCTGCTGACCGGCGGCCTGTCCAAGATCGCGGTCGACCCCGACGGCTCGCCCGGCCCGATCACGCGGATCTGGGAGGGCATTCCCGGCGACCTGCCCGACGGCTTCGCGGTCGCGAAGTCCGGCACCATCTACCTCGCCGCCGTCGGGCTGACGGCCCAGCTCGTGCAGATCGCGGCGGACGGCGCTGAGGTTGCGCGCTTCCCGTCGATCCCGCTGACCGGCGACAACGGCTCCCCGGTGCCGTTCGACTCGCCGTCGGGCATCGCCTTCCGCGGGACGTCGCTGATCGTCGCCAACCAGAGCGCGCTGCTGGGCAACACCGCGAACATGGCGCTGCTGGACGTCGAGGCCGGCGAGGAGGGACAGGCCGAGTTCATCCCGCCCAATGCCGGCCCCGTCGACATCGTCGTCGCCGGGCGCCTGGGCTTGCGCGGCAGCGTCGCCTCGCGCCGCGGCCGCCGCGTGACGATCCGCCTGTCGCGCGGCGTGCGCGGCGCGCCCGCCCGCGTGCGCCTGACGGCGGGCGGTCGCACGCTCGCGAGCGGCACGCTGCGCGGGCGCACGCTGCGCGTCGTCACGCGGTCCTCCGCGAGCCTGCCGAAGCGTGTGACGCTGCGCGGCACGCGGTTGCGCGCGACCGCGCTGACGCTCGGCCGGTAGGTCCGCCAACGCCGAGCGCGCCGCCTAAAGCAGCGGTTCGGGGGTGTCCTGTTTGGAGTTGGCTGTCGTTGTCCGAGAAAAAGTCGGACAAACGCAGCCGGCTCCTGCGAGGGCACCCTCGCGCCGGCTGCCGATCGGCCGGCGGCGAGCTCGGTCCTCAGAGCTAGCCCGCGCGCCGACGCGCCGCCTCGAGCTGCTCGGCGACCTCGGCTGCGCTGTCGCCAGCGGCGAGCGCGCGGAAGAGCTCCCACATGCCGCGGCCGGCGGTCGCGCCGAAGGCGGTCGGCTGCAGATCTGAGAGGTCGAAGCGGACGACCGGCGCGCTGGCGAGATGGTGCGCGGCGACGCGCGTCAGCGGGTCGGGGTACTGGTCGGCGCGGACGCCGTGGTTGGGGGACGTGAAGCCACCGGCGGCGGCCCAGTGCTCGGCCGCGCGCGGCGTGGCGAGGAAGCGCAGCAGCCGTGTCGCCGCGCGAGAGCGGGAGAACCGCGCCGCGACGTCGCCGCCGACGACGACCGCGGCCGGCGCGCCGGCGCGCGGCGCGGGGAACGGCGCTACCGCCACGTCGGGGTCGGCGCCCAGGAAGCTGCGCACGAAGTCGCCCTCGGTGATCAGCACCGACGCCCCGCCGGGCGCAAGCGCGTCCTTGATCGCGGCCTCGAACGTGCGGTTCAGCAGCGCGGCGCGGTCGCCGACGGCGTCGCGGTCGCCGAGCAGGTCGGCGAGGCGCTGCAGCGTGCGCAGGACGCTCGCGTCCGTCCACGCGAGATCGTGACGCGTGAGCGCGTCGTAGCGCGCTGCGCCCTCGCTCTGCAGGTAGAGGTTCTCGAACCAGTCGGTGAGCGTCCAGCCGTCCGCGCCGCCGATCGCCAGTGGCCGTGCGCTGACCTTGCGCAGCGCGCGCAGCGTCTCGCGCAGCTGCGCCCAGGTCGCCGGGGCGCGGTCGAGCACGCTCGGGCGATACCACAGCAGGGACTTGTTCGAGGCCTTGAACCAGACGCCGAACGCGCGCCCGTCGACGCTGCCGAGGCGCTGCCAGACGCGGTCGTAGCTGCGGCGAACGAGCGACGCGGTGCGGGCGTCCAGCGGCTGGATCGCGCCCTGGCGCGCGAACTCGGTCAGCAGGCCCGGCTGGGGCAGCAGCGCGACGTCGGGCGGGCAGCCCGCGCGCACGCGGGCGCGCAGCTTCGCCGGGATGTCGCGCGTCTCGTAGTGGTAGACGACCTTGATGCCGGTCTCCTTGGAGAACTGCTGCAGCACGCGCGCGAACGTGCGCGCCTCACTGCCGGCCCAGACCGCCGCGACCTCGATCGCGCCGCCGGGCCGCGTCTGGCTGCAGTCGGCCGTGAGCGGGCCGATCGCCACGGCGGCGGCACTTGGCGTGCGGTCAAGCGTGCTGGGCAGCGCGGCGAGCGCGGCCGTCACGGCGGCGACGCCGGCCGCGACACGCAGCCGCGGAGCCGGCAGGCGGCGCCGTCGCCGGCGCGGCGCGGCGGCGCCCAGCGCCGTCAGCACGCGCTCGTCCATCCCGTCCGGCGGGTCGGGCAGTCCTGCGGCGATCCCGTCGGCGACGCGGCGTGTGGCGTCGCTCATGGTCCCGCCGTCCAGACGAAGCGCTTGGCCGCGCGCAGCAGCGCGAGCGTGCGGTCGTGACCGTCGAGCAGACGCTCGGCGTCGCGCAGCCAGCCCTCGCGGCTGGCCGACGCCTGCAGTCGCCAGCGCGGATGGGCGGCCAGCCAGCGGCCGGCGTCGCCGACGGGCTCGCGGACGATCGCGACGAGCGGCTGGCCGGCGGGCACGCGCGCGTCGACCCTCTCGAGGAAGTCGACGATCTCGGCATCGGGCGCGTGCGCGTGACCGGGCGGCGCCTCGGCATGGGCGACGACGATCGCGCGCTGCGGCGGCGCGTGGAAGACGCCCCAGACCTCGGTGCGTCCGGCCGGCAGCGAGACGAGCGCGGTTTCCAGCCCGGCGCGTGCACGGGCCAGCCGCGAGCGCAGCGTCGAGGACGCACGCAGCCCGATCACAGCCGCGGCCTCGTGGCTGGGGATCCCGAGCACGTCGACGAGGAAGAACGCTTCGAGGTCCTCGGCCGGCAGCGCAGCGAGCCCGCGGCGCAGGTCGATGCGGCCGTCGACGTCGACGACGCGGTCGGCGAACACATCGTCGTCGAGCGGGTCGAGCGGGTGCGCAGCGCGGGCGCGCAGGCGGTCGAGGCAGACGTTGCGGCAGATCGTCAGCAGCCACGCGCGCTCGGCGCCGGCGCGGCGGAAGCGCGCGCGGCTGCGGTAGGCGCGCAGGAACGTCTCCTGCAGCGCGTCCTCGGCCTCGTGCGGGTCTGACAGCTTGAACGCCGCGAGCTTCCAGACGTCGCTGCGGTGCTCGTGGTAGAGCGTCGTGAAGGTGGTGTCCGCGTCGAGCAGCGTCATCGCGTTGACAAGCCGACCCTACTCCCCGTCGTCAATCCGGCCCCGGGCTTCGTCTTAGTCGGTGGAGGAGGAGCAGCAGTTGGGTCAAATCAGCTTTGAGCAGGTTGCAAAGGTCTACCCGGACGGCACCCGTGCCGTGTCGGGAGTCGACATGCAGATCGCCGACGGCGAGTTCATGGTGCTCGTCGGCCCGTCGGGCTGTGGCAAGACGACGGCGTTGCGCATGGTCGCCGGCCTGGAGGAGATCTCCGAGGGCACGCTGAGCATCGGCGACCGCGTCGTCAACCACGTCCCCAGCCGCGATCGCGACATCGCGATGGTGTTCCAGAGCTACGCGCTCTACCCACACCTCACGGTGTACGACAACATCGCCTTCGGGCTGCGCGTCAAGAAGGTCCCGAAGTCCGAGATCGAGACGCGCGTCCGTGAGGCCGCGCGGGTGCTCGACCTCGAGCCGTTCCTCGACAAGAAGCCGCGCGCGCTGTCGGGCGGGCAGCGTCAGCGCGTGGCGATGGGCCGCGCCATCGTGCGCAAGCCCCAGGCCTTCCTCATGGACGAGCCGCTGTCGAACCTCGACGCGAAGCTGCGCGTGCAGACGCGCGCGGAGATCGCGCGCCTGCAGGACGACCTCGGCGTCACGACCGTCTACGTCACGCACGATCAGATCGAGGCGATGACGATGGGCGACCGCGTGGCGGTCATGCGCAAGGGCGTGCTGCAGCAGGTCGCCGGGCCGCAGGAGCTCTACGACCGCCCGGTCAACCTCTTCGTCGGCGGCTTCATCGGCAGCCCGGCGATGAACCTCTTCGAGGCGCGCATCGACGACGGCCGGGTCAACCTCGGCGCCGACTCGCTCGCGATCCCGCCCGAGCTCGCGCGCGCCCGGCCGGCATTGCAGGCCTATTCCGGGCGCGGGGTGATCGTCGGGATCCGGCCCGAGCACCTCGAGGACGCGTCGCTCGGCGGAGGCCAGGGGCGCATCAAGGGCGAGGTCCGCCTCGTCGAGGCGCTCGGCTCGGAGGTCATGGCGCACCTCGACGTCGCGGCGCGTCCGCCGCGCACCGAGGAGGCGCGCGAGCTCGCCGAGGACGTCGGCAAGACCGTCGCCGGCGAGGAGCAGGCGCACTCGCCGCTCGTCGGCCGCTTCGACGCGCGCTCACGGATCAAGGCGGGCGACACGGTCGAGGTCGCAGTCGAGACCGGCGCAATGCATTTCTTCGACCCGGATACGGGTCTCGGCATCTACGACGGAGGAGCAGACAGATGAGCACGTTCAACCGCTTGACCGCGGCGCTGATCGCCTCGGCCGCGCTCGTCGCAGCCGGTTGCGGCAGCGACGACGACGATGACGGTGGTGGTGGCGGCGGCGCCACGACGACCAAGGCTGCAGAAGCCGACGTCAAGGGCTCGATCTCGATCGTCGGGATCTGGACCGGCGACGAGCAGAAGTCCTTCCAGGCCGTCATCGACGGCTTCAAGAAGGCCTATCCCAACGTCACGGTGAAGTACAACCCGGCCGGCGACAACACGCCGACGGTGCTGACGTCGGCGGTCCAGGGCGGCAATCCGCCCGACCTGGCAGCGATCGGCCAGCCCGGCCTCGTCAAGCAGTTCCAGGCCAAGGGCGCGCTCAAGGCGCTGGACTTCGCCAAGGCCGACATCGACGAGAACTTCCCGCCCGACGTCGTCAAGCTCGGCACGTTCGGCGGCAAGCTCTACTCGTTCGTCTTCAAGGCGGCCAACAAGTCGACGATCTGGTTCAACGTCAGCGCATTCGAGAACGCGGGCGTCGAGCCGCCCAAGACCTTCGAGGAGCTCACGCAGGCGGCGGAGACGCTGAAGGCCTCGGGCACGCCGGCCTACTCGATCGGCGGCGCCGACGGCTGGACGCTCACCGACCTGTTCGAGAACGTCTACCTGCGCCAGGCCGGCGGCGACAAGTACGACCAGCTGTCCGACCACAAGATCAAGTGGACCGACGAGTCGGTCAAGCAGGCGCTGACGACGATGGGGGAGATCCTCGGCGACTCCAAGAACATCGCCGGCGGCACCTCCGGCGCGGGCCAGACGGAGTTCCCCGCGTCCGTCCAGAACGTCTTCTCCGACAGCCCGAAGGCAGCGATGGTGATCGAGGGCGACTTCGTCCCCGGCGTCGTCTCGAGCAAGACCAAGCTCAAGCCGAAGTCCGGCTTCGACGTCTTCCCGTTCCCGGCGATCGGCGGCGCCGAGAACAACGTCGTCGGCGGTGGCGACTCGATCGTGCTGTTCAAGGACACGCCGGCGGGCCGCGAGTTCGTCGAGTACCTCGCCTCCGCGGAGGCGGCGACGATCTGGGCCAAGCGCGGCGGCTTCTCGAGTGCGAACACGAAGCTGGACGCGAGCGCGTACCCCGACGAGATCACGCGGACGACGGCGACGGCGATCGCCGAGGCCGACACGTTCCGCTTCGACATGTCCGATCTCGCGCCGGCGGCGTTCGGGGGGACGCCGGGCCAGGGCGAGTGGAAGATCCTCCAGGACTTCCTCAGCAACCCCAAGAGCGTGGACTCGACCGCGTCCAAGCTCGAGGCATCCGCAGCGCGGGCCTACAAGTAGGAGATGGCGGTCGCGGGCGCCAGCGACGCAGTACCTGCCGCGTCCCGGGTCGAGGCTGCTCCTCCTGACCCGGGACGTAGGCGGCGCCGGCTGACGGCGCTGGCCTTCCTGGCTCCCGCGCTGATCTTCCTCGGGGTCTGGATCGTCTATCCGACGGTCCAGACGATCATCCGCTCGTTCTTCGACCGCGACGGCTCGCAGTTCGTCTGGTTCGACAACTACGAGACGCTGTTCTCGACGGACACGCTGACCAAGGCGATCCAGAACAACGCGATCTGGGTCGCCGTCGTCCCGGCGCTGGTCACGGCGATCGGGCTGATCCTCGCGGTGCTGACCGAGCGCGTGTCGTGGAAGCTCGCGTTTCGCACGGTGGTCTTCATGCCGATGGCGATCTCGATGTTCGCGGCCGGCGTGATCTGGCACGTGATGGACGACAAGGACCCCGACAAGGGCGCGATCAACGCCGCGATCGGCGCCGTCAAGGACACCTTCGGCTCGAGCGGCGTGCTGACCAACGCGCAGGGCTCGAGCGCGCGGATCACCGGCAGCCCCGAGCGCGGGTTCGTGCTCCAGACGAAGCTGCAACCGGGGGACACCGCGGCGCTGGGCCTGACCGCGATCCCGCCGAAGGAGGTGCCCGAGGGGGCAAAGCCCGCGAAGGCGCCGACCGCCGCGCCGGGCGCGATCAGCGGCACGGTCTGGCGCGACTTCAAGCCCGGTGGCGGCAAGCCCGGGGTCGTCGAGGCGGGCGAGTCGGGCATTCCCGGCGCGACCGTCGAGTTGCGCGACGACGGCGGCAAGGTGGTGAAGACCGCCGAGGCGGCCGACGACGGCAGCTTCACGTTCAGCGACCTGGCCGCCGGCAGCTACCAGGCCGGTGTCGCCAAGAAGACGTTCGACCCACCCTTCGAAGGCGTCTCCTGGCTCGGGCCGAAGCTGATCCTGCCGGCGGTGATGATCGCCTACATCTGGGTCTGGGCCGGCTTTGCGATGGTCGTGATCGCGGCTGGCCTCAGCGCGATCTCGCGAGAGGTGCTGGAGGCCGCGCGCACCGACGGGGCGACCGAGTCGCAGGTGTTCCGGCGCGTGACGGTGCCGATGCTCGCGCCGGTGCTGACGGTGGTCTTCATCACGATGATCATCAACGTCCTGAAGGTCTTCGACGTCGTGCTGTCGGTGGCGCCGCAGTCCACCCAGGACGACGCCAACGTCATCGCGCTGGCGATGTGGCGCACGTCGTTCTCGGGCGTCAACGACTTCGGCCTGGGCTCGGCGATCGCGGTGCTGCTGTTCGTGCTCGTGATCCCGTTCCTGGCCCTGAACATCCGCCGCTTCAAGCGCGAGGAGCAGTAGCCATGGCCGCCTCGATCGTCCGCCGCTTCTCGACGCTGCCGCTGCAGCTGTTGATGGTGTTCATCGCCGCGCTGTGGATCGTGCCGACGTTCGGGCTGCTGCTGACGTCGCTGATGCCGGTCGACGTCATCTCCGAGGAGGGCTGGTGGAAGATCCTCGCCGAGCCCAGCAAGGCGACGTTCGACAACTACAACGCGCTGTTCGACAACGAGGACCTGATGCACGCGCTGTGGGTCACGGTGCAGATCGCGGTCGGCAACACCGTGATCCTCGTGTTCGTCTCCGCGCTCGCCGGCTACGCCTTCGCGTGGATGGAGTTCCCCGGTCGCGACTGGCTGTTCGTGATCGTGATCGCGCTGCTCGTCGTGCCGCTGCAGGTCGCGTTGATCCCGATCTTCACGCTCTACGACAAGGCCCATCTGTTCGACACGGTGCTCGGGCTGGTGCTCTTCCACGTCGCCTTCGGGCTGCCGTTCGGGATCTTCCTGCTGCGCAACTTCTTCGCGGGGATACCCAAGGACATCCTCGAGTCCGCGCGCATCGACGGAGCGTCGGAGGCGCGGATCTTCTTCCGGCTGATCCTGCCGCTGGGCCTGCCGGCGATCGCGTCGCTTGCGATCTTCCAGTTCCTGTGGAGCTGGAACGACCTGATCGTCGCGCTGACGTTCGGGCGCGACACGCAGCCGATGACGGTCGCGATCTTCTCCCAGCTGCGCCAGTTCGGCTCGAACATCGAGATCATCGCGCCGGCGTCGTTCGTCTCGCTGGTGATCCCGCTGGCCGTGTTCCTGGCCTTCCAGCGCTACTTCGTGCAGGGCCTGCTGGCCGGCTCAGTCAAATAGGCGCTCGGCGGCCGCGAGCATCTGCGGCTTGATCGCCTCCCAGCGCGCGTCGACGACCTCGCGGCCGTTGATCGGGATCGCGCTGAGCAGGCCGCGGATGACCATCACCGCGGCGTCGAGGACGGCCGGGAAGTCCTGCCGGCCGACCTCCTCGGGGAAGAGCGCCTGTGCGGTCGCCATGAGGATCGCGGTGATGCGCTGCTCGAGCTCGTTGAGCGCGGCGGCCAGCTGGGCGTCAGACCAGGCCGCGTTCCACAGCTGCGCAGCGGCGAGCGCCTGCGGCGACGTGAACTCCTTCCACGCCTGGTCGAGCACCTTGGAGCGGTGCTTGGCGTCGCGCAGCTTCGTCAGGTCGAGGTTCTGCAGCGCGTCCTGGGCCAGCCCCCAGGCGAGGCGCTCGACGGCCTCGATCAGCAGCGTCTCGCGCGCGGGGAAGTGGTGCATGAGCGTCGACTGCGCGACGCCGGCGCGCTCGGCGACGCGGCGCGTGGTCCAGGCCGCGTAGCCGTCGTCAACGAGGCAGTCGGCGGCAGCGGCGACGATCGCCGCGCGTGTGGCGTCGCGCTGTTGTGCACGTGTGCGGGGCTTTTGCACGAGTTCATCGATCACGTGATCGACAGATGGTATCGTCACGCTCGCCGATCACCTGATCGATGAAACGAGGATTGCCGTGAGCACCACAACGCCAACCATCAGCGGCATCTCGATCGCCCGGGATCTCGTCGCCAACGGACTGTCGGTGGACGGGCCGCTCCTGAAGGGAGCGCCCGGGGCGGACATCGCGCGCTTTCGCATCGGGCGGCGCGTGGGCATCGCGCTGCGCCATCCCGACTACGTCGACCACGTCCTGCACGAGGGGACCGACGGCTACCACAAGTCCGTGGAGTACGAGCTGCTGCGCAGCGTCGTCGGTCTGAGCCTGTTCACCGACGAGGACGAGTCCTGGCGCCGGCATCGGATGCTGCTCAACCCGGTCCTCGCCAAGCGCCACATCAACGGCCTGGTCGACCTGATGATCGAGCCGATCGAGTCGTTCATGGACGCGCTCGACCCCGGCGAGCTGGACATGACCGAGGAGATGACCGAGCTGACGCTCGACATCGTCGGCTCGGCGCTGTTCGGGCGCCGGCTCGGCGACCTCGCGGTCGAGCTCAAGCCCGCGGTCACCGGCGGCCTGCGCGGCGCCGAGGTCGCCGCCCGGCTGCTGATGCTGTTCGCGCCGCCCGTCTGGGGCATCCGCGCGGCGGCCGGCTTCGTCCATCGCGTGCCGCAGGTCGTGCCGCAGCTGCGCCAGCTGCAGTGGGTGATGAAGACCGTCGATCGCTCGGTCTGGGACATGATCGAGGACCGCAAGGCCAACCCCTCCGACAGTCCCGACCTGCTCGGCCTGCTGCTGCAGCAGCCCGAGCTGACGCCCAAGCGCGTGCGCGACGAGGCGACGACGTTCATGCTCGCCGGGCACGAGACGACCGCCAACGCGCTGGCCTGGACGTGGTACCTGCTGGCGCTCAACAACGATGCGCGCGAGCGCATGCACGCCGAGGTCGACAGCGTGCTCGGCGGCCGCCGCCCGACGCTCGCCGACCTGCCGCAGCTGCCGTGGACGACGGCGTGCTTCGAGGAGGGGATGCGGATCTACCCGCCGGCCTGGGTGATCCCGCGCAGGGCGGTCCGCGACGACGTCATCGACGGCCACAAGATCCCCAAGGGCGCCACGGTCTTCATCCCGATCCACGCGCTGCACCACGACCCGCGCTTCTGGCCCGACCCCGAGACCTACGACCCGTCGCGCTTCGTGGGAGAGAACCGCAAGGCCCACCACCGCAGCGCATACCTGCCCTTCGGCGGCGGGCGGCGGGTCTGCATCGGCACGAGCTTCGCGCTGATGGAGGGCACGCTGATCCTCGCGATGATGAGCCAGCGCTACAGCTACGAGCTCGTCGCCGGGCACCCGGTGACGCCCGAGGCGACGCTGACGCTGCGACCGCGGCGGGGGATCAGGATGATCGCGCGGCCGCGGCGCCACGCCGAGGCGGTGGCGGCATGAGCGTCAAGCCCAAGGACGCGCGCGTGGTGATCACTGGCGCGGGCAGCGGCATCGGCGAGGCGACGGCGCTGCGCTACGCCAAGGCGGGCGCGCACGTGATCTCCGTCGACATCGACGGCGACGCGGCAGCGGCGACCGCGACCGCGTGCTCGCAGGTCGGCCCCGAGGCGATCAGCCGGGTCTGCGACGTCGCCGACGCCGCGGCGATGGACGCGCTGGCGGCCGAGCTCGGCGAGGTCGACGTGCTCGTCAACAACGCCGGCGTCGGAATCGCCGGGCCGTTCCTCGAGTCCTCGCTGGAGGACTGGGAATGGCTGCGCTCGATCAACATCGACGGCGTCGTGCACGGCTGCCGTGCATTCGCTCCGGCGATGCTCGAACGCCGGCGCGGGCACGTCGTCAACATCGCGTCGGGCGCCGCCTACATCCCGCATCGCAGCCTCGCGGCCTACTGCGCCTCGAAGTCGGCGGTGCTGATGCTCTCGCAGTGCCTGCGTGCCGACTGGGCGTCGCGCAAGGTCGGCGTCAGCGTGATCTGCCCCGGCGTGATCGACACCCCGATCGCCAGGAACACGCGGATGGTGGGGCGTGCCGAGCGCCGGCGCTCGGCCGCGGTCAGCGCGCTGCGCATGGGGCACTCGCCCGACCTCGTGGCGAAGGCGGTCGTCGACGCCGCCGCCAAGAACCACGACATCGTCCCGGTCGGGATCGAGTCGCAGCTGGCCTTCCGGCTGCTGCGCCTGGCGCCCGGCCCGATCCAGGGGCTCGTCGCCCGGGCCCAGGTGATCTGAGTGGCCGAGCATCATCGCCTGGTGATCGTCGGCGCGGGGATCTCCGGCGTCGGCATGGCCGTGCGGTTGCTGGACGCCGGAATCGAGGACTTCGTGCTGCTCGAACGCAATCCCTCGGTCGGCGGCACCTGGTACGAGCACACCTACCCCGGCTGTGCGTGCGACGTGCCCACGCACCTGTACTCCTACTCGTTCGCGCGCAACCCCGACTGGAGCCGGCTGTTCCCGCGCCAGGAGGAGATCCTCGCCTACGTCCGCGAGACCGCCGACCGCCACGGCGTCACGCCGCACATCCGCTTCGAGTGCGAGATGCAGCACGCGGCGTGGGACGACGCCGCCGAGCAGTGGCGCGTGCAGACAGCCGGCGGTGACCTCACCTGCGACGTGCTCGTCAGCGCGATCGGCGGCACCGCCGAGCCGAACGATCCGGACATCCCGGGGTGGTCGTCGTTCGCGGGGCATCGCTTCCACTCCGCGCGCTGGGACCACGAGCACGACCTGACCGGTGAGCGCGTCGCGGTCATCGGCACGGGGCCGGCCGCCGCGCAGTTCGTCCCGCGGATCGCTCCGAAGGTCGGCGCGCTGCGCGTGTTCCAGCGCACGCCGCCGTGGATCTTCCCGCACCCCGACCGGCCTGTGCCGGCGCTCGAGCGCGCCGTCTACAAGCTGCTGCCACCGGTGCAGGACGCGCACCGCAACCTGCTGTTCGGCGTCTATGAGGCAACCGGGTACGGGTTCCACACGCGCCCGTCGGTGCTCGCCCCGATCGAGGCGATCGGGCGTGCGCACCTGCGCCGCCAGGTCTCAGACCCCGTGCTGCGCGAGCAGCTCGCGCCGCGCTACCGCTTCGGCTGCAAGCGCCCGATCCTCTCGAACACCTACTACCCCGCGCTGCAGCGCGACAACGTCGCGCTGGTGACCGACCCGATCGCGCGGGTCAACAAGCGCTCGATCACCACGGCCGACGGCACCCGCCACGACGTCGACACGATCATCAGCGCCGTCGGCTACCGCTACAACCGCTCGCTGCTGGTCAGCCGCATCTCCGGGCGCGGCGGCCGCACGCTCGGCGACGTCTGGGACCGCTCGCCGCGCGCGTACCTCGGCGCCGCGGTGCCGGGCTTCCCGAACATGTTCATCCTGCTCGGGCCCAATGCGATCGGCATCAACTCGGCGATCTTCTCGCTCGAGGCGCAGATGGACTACGTGATGGGGGCGCTGCGCACGGGCGCGCGCGTGCTCGAGGTCCGCCCCGATGCGCTGGAGGAGTACGTCGCGGAGGTCGATCGCCGCAACGAGGGCACGGTCTGGACCGCCGGCGGCTGCCAGAGCTACTACCTCGACGCCAGCGGTCGCCAGTTCGCGCTGTACCCCGGGTTCGCGTCGCAGTACCGGCGGCGCACGCGGACGTTCGACACGTCGGCCTACGAGCTCGCGAGCTGACATACAGAACGGTTGCTCTGTAACCTGCTGCGGATGGGAGCCAAGCATCCGCGCGCCGTTGCGATCACCGGGGCCGCGCGCGGTATCGGCCTGGCCACGGCGAAGGCGTTCGCCCGCGCGGGCGCGCGCGTCGCGATCGGCGACCTCGACGCGGCGCTGGCGGCGGAGGCCGCCAAGGAGGTCGCGGGCGGGGCGGTCGGGCTCGCGCTCGACGTCAGCGACCGCGCCTCGGTCGACGCGTTCGTCGCCGCGGCGCAGGAGCAGATCGGTCCGCTCGACGTCTTCGTCAACAACGCGGGGATCATGCCGATCGGGCACTTCCTCGACGAGGACGACGCGCTCGCCCGCCGCCAGGTCGACATCAACGTCAACGGCGTGCTCTCCGGCGTCAAGGCGGTGCTGCCCGGAATGCTCGAGCGCGAGCGCGGGCACATCGTCAACGTCGCCTCGGGCGCGGGCAAGATCACGGTCCCCGGCGCCGTCACCTACGCCGGCACCAAGCACGCCGTCGTCGGCATCTCCGAGTCGCTGCGTGCGGAGTACCGTACGAGCGGCGTCAGCTTCAGCCTCGTCATGCCGGCGATCGTCAACACCGAGCTGACGACCGGCATGAAGCCTGCCCGCGGCATGAAGAACGTCGAGCCCGATGACGTCGCGGCGGCGATCGTCGACGCTGTGCGGACGGGACGCTTCGAGGTCTACGTGCCCAAGCAGATGGGGCGCCTGACCTACGTCGGCCACCTGCTGCCCCGTCGCGTCGGCGACGCGCTCGCGCGACTCGTCGGCTCCGAGCGCGCGATGTTCGACGTCGATGAGCGCTCGCGTGCCGCCTATCGCGCGCGGATCGGCGAGTCCCCGGCGCAGGCTCAGCTGCCGCCGTCGGGCGACGAGCGCTGACGCGCCGCGTCCAGGTGTCGCAGTTGCTGGACGCGCGTGCGAGGCTTCCCGCATGGGGACGCGCCGGCCGGCTCTCGCGCTGTTCGCCGCGCTTGCGCTCGGCGCAGCGGTGCCGTCTGCCGCCGCGGCCCTCTCGCTGCCTGTCGCCGCGGTCGACGGCGGGACGCTCGGCGTCGCCAAGCTCGAGGCTGCCGCCGGCGGTCGCGCGACGCTGAGCGCACCCGCGCTGACGCTGGCGCCTGGCGCCCAATTCGCGCTGCGCACCTGCCTGCAGACCCATGTCCTCGGCAGCCCGCCGCGTGCGCAGTGCAGCTCACGCGACATCGACATGCGCAACGCCGCGGGCCCGGCGCTGCACGCCGCGCCGGTCGTGTCGTCCGAGGCCACGAACGCGACCGATGCGCAGGTCGCGTGGGCGGCCGGGCGCGTCGACGTCTTCACGTTCACGGGACCGGGGGCGTCGGCCCTGCAGGCGACGACGCTGCCGGCGGGGAGCGCCGGACTGCCCCAGGCCATCGACCTGCGGCCGTCGAGCCTCGGCGCCGAGACGCTGGCCTACCAGGGCGCGAGCACCGGGCAGGGCAGCGGCGGCATCAACAGCGGCGGCATCGGGTCGATGTGCATCGCGACACCGTTCCCCGTCGCCGGGCCGGTGCCCGGCGATCTCCAGGTCGACGCGCTCGGGACGGACGCGCCCGCCTACAGCGAGCTCGGGGCACCGCTGAACGGGGCGGCGCCGGTCGGCGTCGCGCTGACGCTGCATGGCGGTGGCTGGTACGTCGTCGGCCAGGGCGCCGCCGAGCAGGAGCGCCCGGCGGCCGAGCGCTGGCGCCGCCGCGGCTGGCTGACCGTCAACGCCAGCCACCGCCCGTGCGCCGACGCGCCCGCGGACGTGCGCTGGTTCGTCGAGCGCATCCGCGCGCGCTACCCGAGCCTGCCGCTGTGCATCGCCGGCGCCTCGTCGGGCGGGCACCTCGGCCTGCTTGTCGCGTCGGAGCTGCCCGACGCCGTCGACTGCGTCGTGGGGGAAGGCGCGCCCGTGAGGCTCGCGAGCCTGCCGAGCCAGCCGGCATATGGTTCCAGCACCGGCGCAACCCAGACGAGCGGACCGCTGTGGGTGTTCAACGTCGCCGTCGCGGCGTTCGGCTCGGAGAACCTCGACGCCTTCAGCCCGCGACCCGACCGCTTGCGCGCCCGCGTCCTGCTGGGAACCGCCGCGCAGGACACGCTGGTCCCACCCGGCCAAGCGACCGAGCTGCGCAACGAGGTCCTCGCGCGCGACCCCGCGGCCGACGTCGGCGTGTTGCAGCTCGCGGCGGGCCCGCTCGCGTGGACCCACGGCTCGGTGTCCGAGGCGGCGCTCGGCGAGTTCGCCGCCCGCGAGGACGCGATCGCGGCGGCCGCCGTCCGCGACCACGCTGCGCCGCCTGTGACGCCGCCGCCCCCGCCGGTCCCGCCGCCGCCCGCCGCGGTCCCGCCGCCGCCCCCCGTGGTGCCACCGCCCGCCGTTGCCCCGCTTCCGGCCACGGTGCGCGTCGTCGCGGCCGGCCGGCGCTCGGTGCTCGTCGAGGTGCGTGCGACCGGCCGTGGGCGTGTCGAGCTGGCGCTGTCGCTCGCTGCCGCCGACGCGAAGCGCCTGGGCCTGCCGCGCCAGGTCCGCAAGCTGGTGCGCACCGTGTCGGCGGGGCGCCAGCGCGTGCGCGTGGCGCTGGGCGACCGCGTGCGCCGTGCGCTGTCGCGACGGTCGCGGCCGTTGGCGGCGTCGCTGCGCAGTCGCTGGCTGCTCGCAGACCGGCGCGTCGTCGAGCTCGGCACGCGCGGGCTGCGCCTGCCCGGGGGGCGCTGAGCCGCTGCTCAGGCCGGCGGCCGGCGCTCGTACCAGCGCTCGACGCTCTCGAGCTGGGCGGCCAGCGAGATCAGCAGCTCCTCGCTGTTGGCCGGGCCGAGGAGCTGCGCGCCGAGCGGCAACCCGTCGTCCGTGAAGCCGGCCGGGACGTTGACGCCAGGCCAGCCGAGCACGTTCCAGGGCCACGCGAACGGGCACGCGCTGGCGATCACCTGGTCGGTGGCCCAGCCGCCGCGCCCGTCGATCGCGCCGGTGCGCAGCGGAGGCTGCGCCGTCGTCGGAGCGAGCACGACGTCGGCCTGCGTGAAGATCGCTCCGACGCGGCGCTGCATCCGCGGCTCGAGCCTGCGCGCGATCGGCAGCGCCGGGCTCAGGATCGCGCCGAAGGTCGCCGTCTCGCGGGTGCGCTTGTCCAGCAGCGACCGGTCGGGCGCTGTGCGCGTCCAGTCGCGCACGGCGCCCTGTCCGCGCGTCACGAGGTTCAGCCCGATCAGCCCGTAGCGCGGCTCGGCCCGGACGATCTCGTGGCCGAGCCCGGTCAGCACGCTCGCCAGGCGCTCGACCTGCGCGCGGATGGCCGGATGCAACCGCCAGCGCGTGCCGCTGAACGCCGCGCGCAGCGAGAGTGCGACCCGCAGGCGCCCGGGGTCGCGCTGCGCGGCCTCGGCGTAGGTCGCGGCCGGCGGCGGCGGGCGATACACGTCGGTGCTGTGGTTGCCGCTGGCGACATCCAGCAGCAGCGCCGCGTCGCCGACGCTGCGCGCGAGCGGCCCGTTGACCGCCAGGCCGTTGAAGGACCCGATGTTCGGCCACGTCGAGATCCGGCCGCGCTGGGGCTTGATGCCGACCAGGTGCGTCCAGGCCGCGGGGATCCGCACCGAGCCGGCCCCGTCCGAGCCGATCGCCGCCGGGACGATGCCCGCCGCGACCGCCGCGGCGCTGCCGCCCGAGGACCCCCCGGGGGTGTGATCGAGGTTCCATGGGTTGCGCGTCACGCCGAAGGCCGCGCCCTCGGTGATCGGGTACAGCCCGACCTCGGGGGTTGTCGTCTTGCCGACGATGATCGCGCCGGCTTCGCGCAGGCGGCGCACGAGCTCGCAGTCGCGATCCTGCACCGGGAAGTCGCCGCGACAGCCGAACGGCGTGCTGTCGCCCGCGAGGTCGACGTCGTCCTTGATCGCGACCGGCACGCCGAGCAGCGGCGCGCGCTCGCCGGCGGCCAGCCGCCGGTCGGCCTCGGCGGCCTCCGTCCGCGCCGCGTCGGGCCGCACGCAGCGAAACGCGTTGAGCGTCGGCTGCGTCTCGTCGATCCGCGCGAGCGCGCGATCGACGAGCTCGGCGGACGATGCGTCGCCGGCGGCGAGCGCGTCGCGGGTCGCGGCCAGGCCGGCGAAGGGATCGGGCGGAGGCACGCCCGGGGGACCCTACCGTCGTCGATCGTGCGCAACATCCGGCGGCGACGGGCGTTGCAACGGCCATGCGACGCGTCGTCGGACTCGCGTGCTCGTGGCGCTCGTCGCCGGACGAGCTGACGCCGACGTGGCGAGCGAGGTCCAGGTGTCGTTCACCGAGCAGCCGCGCCTGGTCTCGAAGATCCCGTTGCGCGTGGCGGTCTACCCACCGGGCGCCTTCCGCGCGACGGTCGTCGTCAGCGTCGCCGGCACGTCGCTTGCGACGATCCCGCTCGAGGGCGCGACGAGCGCCGACGGCGTCGCGCCCCTCGATGCGCGGCTGACCGCTGCTCAGCGTCGCGCGATCGCGGCCGCCGCGAAGGCGAAGCACGTCCGGCCTGTCGTCGCGGTCACGGCCGCCGCGACCGGGGGCGCCGGCAGCGATCGCGCGAGCGCACGGCTGCGTCTGGCGCCGTTCTACGACGCGCGCCTGCGCTTCGGGGACGTGCCTCACGACCGCTCGTGGTCGGTCAGCGTCGACCTGCCCGCCGAATGGGCGCAGCGCTTCGACGCGCTGGAGAACACCTACGTGCCCGGCAGCTTCTCCAGGTACGTCGGCGCGCGGGACGCCCTCTGCAAGATGCGGAGCGACGTCGTCGCGCAGACGGCCCTCCGTGCGCCGCGCCCGCGCGGGCCGCTCGAGGCGGTCCTGACCAGGCGCGCTCCGCGCAGGCTGCCGGGCACGCGGCCCCTGCTCGTCGATCGTGCAGGCGCGAGCGCTGCGCCCTGCGGCGAGTCGGTTGCGCGCGCCGCGGTCCGGCGTGCGGTCCACACCGCGGTCGTGCGCCACGCGCTCCCGATCGCCGGCCCGGGCTTCGACGCCGGCTGACTCGCCGCCGGCGCTAGGCGGTCACGGCGCCGCTTCCCAGCTTCTCGGCGAGCACGTCGATGCTCCAGTCGCCGTCGGTCTGGATCGTGTCGCCGGCCGTCCAGCCGGTGACCTCGGAGATCGAGCCGCCCTGCACGGCGAAGAACTTGCCGTTCAGCGGACAGCTCTCCGTCGCGAGGTAGGCGACGAGCGGGGACACGTGGCGCGGGTCGAACGTGTCGAACGCATCCGGGTCCTCGGGCTTCTTCATCATCTCGCCGACGAACCCGGGGACGTCCTCGGTCAGGCGCGTGCGCGCTGCCGGGGCGATCGCGTTGGCACGTACGCCGATCCGCGGCAGCTCCGCCGCCTGGACGAGCGTCAGCGCCGCGATCGCGGCCTTGGCAGCGCCGTAGTTGGCCTGGCCGGGGTTGGGCAGGTAGGTGCCCGACGCCGACGCCGTGTTGATGATCGCCGCGCGCACCTCCTGGCCGGACTTCGCGCGGTCACGCCAGTGGTCGATCGCGTGGCGCGCGGGGGAGAAGTGCCCCTTGAGGTGCACGCGCACGACGAGGTCCCACTCGTCCTCGGTCATCTTGTGCAGGAAGTTGTCGCGCAGGATGCCGGCGTTGTTGACGAGCACGTCGAGCTGGCCGAAGCCCTCGACCGCCTCGGAGATGAGGTTGCGCGCGCCCTCGAAGTCGGCGATGTCGTCGTGGTTGGCAAGCGCCTCGCCACCGGCCGCGACGATCTCGTCGACGACCTTCTGCGCGGCAGACGCGTCCTGCGTGCCGTCCTCGCCGTGCTTGCCACCGCCGAGGTCGTTGACGACGACGCGTGCGCCCTCGCGCGCGAACAGCAGCGCGTGCTCGCGGCCGATGCCGTTGCCCGCGCCGGTGATGACCGCGACGCGGCCGTCAAGGGAGCCCATCAGGAAGCCACCTCCGCAAGGCCATCCTTGATGGCCGTCTTTCCGTTGTCAGAGACCGTCTCGAACGCGAACACCCCGCCGCCGGCGTCGTACACCGACGTCGTGACCTTCTCGGAGGGCTGCACGATCGCCGAGAAGCGACCGGCCAGCCGCTTCAGCCGCGACGGATCGTCGTTGCACGTCGCCTGGATCACCGCACGCGACGCGAACGCCATCGTGCACATGCCGTGGGCGATGATCCCCGGCAGGCCGACGGACTTCGCGAAGTCGTCGTCGAGGTGGATCGGCATCGGGTCGCCCGACGCCTTGCTGTAGCGCAGCGTCTGGTCGTCGTCGTAGCCGTGCTCGACCGCGAGCAGCGCGTCGGCGCCGCGCAGCTCCTCGGGGAAGCCGTGCGGGGGCGCCTCCTCGCCGACGGACTCGGCGAGCTCGGCGCCGCGGAAGAACGCGGTCATGTACTGCTCCATGACCGGGTCGCCCGCCTGCGTCTCGGAGATCGCCTTGATCACGACCGCGACGCCGCTGGAGCGGCCGTGGATGCCGACCACGCCGCCGCGCGACACGAGCGTCTGCCCGGGCACGAGCGGCTGGTGGTAGCGGAAGTCGTGCTCGCCGTGCACGACGCGCATCAGGAACTCGGGCGGCACGACCGCGCCGATCGAGGGCATGAGCATCTCGAAGACGGGCACGATCGCGAACACCGGCGGCGCGAGCTCACCGGCGAGGTGCCTGGGGTTCTCGTCGTTCGTCGCCTCGGCGTAGGCGATCGCGCGCTCCTTCTCGATCGTGAACTCCGCCGGGTCGCCGAACTGGCCGACCTTGTCCAGGCCCCAGCTGGGTGTGGTCTCCGTGCTCACGCCGAGATCTCCTTCAGCTTCGCGAGCGACTTCTCGAGCTCCGTGCCCGCCTGCTGGGTGACCATGTCGCCCATCGGGCCCTGGATGCCGCCGCCGGAGAACTCGGCCTCGTAGGAGACCGTCGAGCCGCCGTCGCCCGCCGTCGTGCTGATCGTCGTGGCCAGCTGCGCGCCCATCGGGCCCGCGCCGGTCATCTTCATGCGCGTCCCGTCGAGCTCCTCGACGGTCCAGTTGACGTCGGCCGGCATGCCCATGATCTTCAGCTTCTGCGTGAAGGTCGCGCCCTGCGCGGGTGCGCCGGGGTCGCCGTTGGGCCAGCTGTCGTGGATCGTCAGCCACTCGCCGAAGCGAGCGGGGTCGGTTGCCAGCGCGAACGCCTCTTCGGGCGTGCCGGGCAGATCGACGGTCTTGGTCACTGATGGCATGTCTCTCCTTACAGGCCCATCGTCTTGCCGATGAGCTCTTTCATGATCTCGTTGGTTCCCGCGTAGATGCGCCCGATCCGGGCATCGACCCAGGCCTTGCCGATCGGGTACTCCGTCGTGTAGCCGTAGCCGCCGTGCAGCTGCACGCCGGCGTCGGTGACCTCGCAGAGCAGGTCGGTCGTCCAGTACTTCGCCATCGCCGCCTCCTCGACCGTGCAGGTCCCGTCGACGTAGCGCTCGATGCAGCGGTCCACGAAGCAGCGGCTGATCTCGATCTTGGTCTTCAGCTCGGCGAGCGTGAAGCGCGAGTGCTGGAACGACCCGATCGGGCGCCCGAACGCCTTGCGCTCCTTGACGTAGTCCAGCGTGATGTCGAGCGCCATCTCACAGCCGGCCATCGAGGACACCGCGAGCGTCAGCCGCTCGGGCACGAGCCGCGAGACGAGCTGGAAGAAGCCCGACCCCTCGGCGCCGAGCAGGTTCTCCGCCGGCACCCGGCAGTCGTTGAAGAACAGCTCGGAGGTGTCCGACGCGTGCTGGCCCAGCTTCTCGATCTGCTTGCCGCGCTCGAAGCCCTCCATCCCGCGCTCGACGACGAACAGCGAGAGGCCGCCGTGCTTGTCGTCCGACGTCCGCGCCGCGACGATCACGAGGTCGCCGTTGATCCCGTTCGTGATGAACGTCTTTGCGCCGTTGATCACCCAGTCGTCGCCGTCGCGCTTGGCGGACGTCTTGATGCCGGCGAGGTCCGAGCCGGTGCCGGGCTCGGTCATCGCGATCGCCAGGACGCACTCCCCGGCGGCGATCGGCGGCAGCCAGCGCGCCTTCTGCTCCTCGGTCGCCGAGTTCATGAGATAGGGGAGGACGACGTCGGTCGTGAGCATCGGGCCGGCCAGCGCGGCGCCCGCGCCGCAGCGCACGCCCTCTTCGCCGAGGACGACGTTGAAGCGCCAGTCGTCCACGCCGTTGCCGCCGTACTCCTCGGGGATCTCCATCGCCAGGAAGCCGTGCTCGGCGAACTTCTTGAAGAGCTCGCGCGGCACGATCTGCGCGGCCTCCCATTCGGCGGTGTGCGGCACGACCTCCGCCTGCAGGAACCGCGCGAACGACTCGCGGTAGTCCTCCTGCTCAGGCGTGAAGATCGTGCGCTTCGGCGCCGTCGCGATCGCCATCAGGCGGCCGGCTTGTAGACGCTGACGACGGCGGCGCCGCCGAGGCCGATGTTGTGCTGCAGCGCGACCTTCGCAAGACGGGGACCGGCGGACCCGCCTGCGGCCGACACGGCTGCCTCCGCCTGCTCCGGCGTCAGCGAGCGGCCTTCGGCACCCCTCCGAACCTGGCGCTTGTCCGCCGTGCCGCGCAGCTGCCACGTGAGCTCTGAGCACTGCGCGAGGCCGGTGGCCCCGAGCGGGTGGCCCTTGGAGATCAGCCCGCCGCTGGGGTTGACCACGGGGCCGGCGCCGCCGTAGGTCGTGGCCTCGGCGTCGACGAGCTTGTGGCCCTCGCCCTCGGCGGCGAAGCCGAGCGCCTCGTAGGTCAGCAGCTCGTTGGCGGAGAAGCAGTCGTGCAGCTCGCAGACGTCGACCTCGTCCGGGGAGATCTGCGCCTCCTCCATCGCCTGCTCGCGCGCGGTCTTGGACATGTCGTAGCCGACGACGCGGATCGAGGACTTCGCGTCGAACGTGGAGGAGAGGTCGGTGACCAGCGCCTGCCCGGCGATCTCGACGGCGCGATCCCAGAGGTCGTGCTCCTCGACGAAGCGCTCGGAGGCGATGATCGCCGCGGCGGCGCCGTCAGACGTCGGCGAGCACTGCAGCTTGGTCAGCGGCGCGTAGATCTCCTTGGCGTCCTTGATCTCCTGCAGCGAGTAGTCGGTCTGGAACTGCGCGTAGGGGTTGTTGACGGAGTGGTGGTGGTTCTTCCAGCCGATCCACGCGAAGTGCTCGGGCGTCGAGCCGTACCTCTCCATGTGCTCGCGGCCGGCGGCGCCGAACATCTGTGGCGCGGGCGGTGCGTTCTCCCAGTCGCGCAGCTCCACGAGGGCGACCATGTGCTTGTCCATGGGGTTCGTGCGGTCCATGAACTTCGCGCCGAGCGAGCCCTTCTCCATCTTCTCGAAGCCGAGCGCCAGCGCGCACTCGGCAAGGCCGCCCTTGACGGCCTGGCGCGCGAGGTACAGCGCGGTCGAGCCGGTCGAGCAGTTGTTGTTGACGTTGATGACGGGGATGCCGGTGAGGCCGAGCCCGTAGACGGCGCGCTGTCCCGCCGTCGAGTCGCCGTAGCAGTAGCCCGCGAAGGCCTGCTCGATCTTGTCGTAGTCGATGCCGGCGTCCTCAAGAGCCTTGCTTCCGGCTTCCTGGGCCCAGTCGGGGTAGTCGCCGTCTTTGGTGCCGGGCTTGTCGAACTTCGTCATGCCCACTCCGACGACGAACGTGCGGTTGCTCATGGGACGAGAAGATACAGAACAAGTGCTCTGTTTGCGTTAAGCTGCGCGCAGTGGCAATCGAGCAGACACGCAGGACGCAGGCACAGCGGCGCGCGGAGACGCGCGACAAGCTGCTCGACGCGACGATCCAGGCGCTGATCGACGTCGGCTACAGCGGCACGACGCTGCGCGAGGTCGCACAGCGTGCCGGCGTCTCGTCGGGCGCGATGACGCACCAGTTCCCGCGCCGCGTCGACCTCGTCGGTGCCGCGATCGAGCGCCTGACCGACCAGCGGATCGCCGAGCTCGGCGCCGCCGTCCACGAGCTTCCCGCCGGCCCGGCCGCGCGGGTCGACGCGCTGCTCGACCTGCTGTGGGCGGACTTCTCCGGTCCGCTGTTTCGTGTCGCGGTCAAGCTCTGGATCGCCGCGGACGACGACGAGGAGCTGTACGAGCGGCTGGTGCCGCTCGAGCGCGTGATCGCACGCCAGATCGCCCAGGCCGTCGCCGAGCTCAGCGCCGACTATGTGCGCCCCGACCTCGAGGCGCGTGTGCTGACGGTGTTGGCGACGATGCGTGGACTGGCCCTGACGCAGGCGTTCGAACCGCGCAGGCGGCGGCCCGCCGATCCGTGGTCGCCGCTGCGCCCGGTGCTGGCTCGTGTGATCCTCGACACATAGCCGCGGAGTGGGTCGGTACGCCCGTCCAACCCTGTAGGGTCGCGCTTGGGAGATGTCTTCTGGGGACGCTGATCAGGAGCCGCAAGGCCTCAGCGCGGTGGGTCGCATGGCGGTCGGTGCTGCCGCGGTCCTCGTGGCGGTCGCTGTCGTCCTGTTGTTCGTCATGGGCGGCGACGAGTACCGGGTCAAGGCGCGCTTCTCCGCGGCGTCGCAGATGGTCAAGGGCAACCAGGTCAAGAGCGGTGGCCGCGTCGTCGGCACCGTCAAGTCGATCGAGCTGACCCCGGGCGGCCTGGCCGAGCTCGAGCTGAGCCTCGACGACAGCGTCGCGCCGCTGCGCCAGGGGACCGAGGCGACCCTGCGGCTCGCCTCGCTCTCGGGCGTCGCCAACCGCTACGTCGACCTGCGGATCCCGTCCGAGCGGCCTGGGGTGCGCGCTGCCGCGATCGCCGACGGCGGCGTCATCTCCAGCGACCGCACGACGTCGGCCGTCGACATCGACGAGCTCTTCTCGCTGTTCGACAAGCGCGCCCGCCAGGGGCTGAAGAACGTCATCCGCGGCTTCGGCGAGTCCTACGACGGCAAGGGCAAGGAGTACAGCGCCGGCTGGCAGTACCTCGATCCCTCGCTGCGCGCGGCCCAGATGCTGTTCGCCGAGGTCAACCGCGACACGCCGCTGCTCGAGCGCTTCGTCGTCGCCTCCTCGCGCCTGATGACCGACCTGGCCGACCGCGACGACGACATCGCGACGCTCGTCGACCAGTGGGCCACCGCGACCGGCGCGATCGCCGCCGAGGAGCAGTCGCTGTCCCAGGCGGTCGGGCGCCTGCCGTCGTTCATGCGCCGTGCCAACACGACGTTCGTGAACCTGCGCTCGCTGCTCGACGACGCAGACCCGCTCGTCGACGAGTCGCTGCCGGTCACGCCGAAGCTGCGTCGCGTGCTCGGCGAGCTGCGGCCGCTGGCGCAGGACGCGCGGCCGGTCGTGCGCGATCTCGCAGACACGATCCAGCGCGCTGGCGAGGGCAACGACCTGATCGAGCTCGGCAAGGCGACGCTGCCGCTGCGCAAGGTCGCCGTCGGGCCGGTGCGCGACAACGGCGCCGACCGCCCCGGCTCGCTGCCGACGGCGCAGAAGTCGTTCGCCGGCTCGCGCCCGCACTGGGCGTTCTTCCGGCCGTACTCCGTCGACTTCACCGGCTGGCTTGACGACTTCAGCCACTCCGGCGCCTACGACGCGAACGGGTCGGCGTCGCGCAACGTGCTCTCGGTGAACGCGTTCGCGCTCGTCAACGGCCTGCTGTCGCCGATCCCGCCGGAGCTGCGCAACCCGATCTTCGACGCCGTCGCGACGCGCGACCAGCGCAACCGCTGTCCCGGCTCGGCCGAGCGCCCGGCCAAGGACGGCTCGAACCCGATCATGGCCGCCGGCATCAACTGCGACCCGACCCAGATCCCACCGGGCGAATGATCAAGCGCCTGCTCGGAGCCCTCGGAGTCCTCGCGCTGCTCGGCGCGGCGCTGCTGGCCGCCGGCGCCGGCGGCGGCAAGGACTCGGGCACCGACTACTGGGTCGAACTGGACAACGCGTTCGGCCTGATCGAGGGCGCCGACGTCAAGGTCGGCGGCGTGCGCGCGGGCAAGATCACCGAGATGGACATCGAGGAGCGCAACATGCGCGCGCTCGTCGGCATCGACATCAACAAACCCGGCTTCGACACGCTGCACGAGGACGCGTTCTGCGAGACGCGACCGCAGTCGCTGATCGGCGAGTACTTCGTCGACTGCCAGACCGGTGGCAAGCGCCCGGCGCTCGAGCGCGGCGCGAAGCTGCCGGTCACGCGCACGGCGTCGACGATCCCTGTCGACCTCGTCAACTCGATCATGAAGCGCCCGTACCGCGAGCGCTTCTCGATCCTGCTGTCCGAGCTCGGGGTCGCGCTCGCCGCGCGCGGTGAGGACCTCAACGCGACGATCCGCCGTGCGGTGCCGGCGCTGCGCGAGACCAACCAGGTGCTCGCCAAGCTCGCGCGCCAGCGGCGCACGATCCGCGACCTCAACGACAACGCCGACAAGGTCCTCAAGTCGCTCGCCGACGCCCGCGAGGACGTCGGCCGCTTCGTCGTCGAGGCCGCCGACACGAGCGAGGTCTCCGCGTCACGCGCCCGCGAGCTGCGCGCGCAGTTCCAGCAGCTGCCGGGCTTCCTGCGCGAGCTGCAGCCGACGATGCGCTCGCTCGGCAGCGCCGCGCGCGACCAGACGCCGGCGCTGCGGACGCTCGCGGCGCAGAGCACGAACCTGCGCCGCTTCTTCGGCGCGCTCGGCGACTTCTCGACGGCCTCGCGGCCCTCGACGCGAGCGCTCGCGGCCGCCGCGCGCAAGGGGCGCCCGACCGTCAAGGCGGCCCGGCCGCAGGTGCGCCGCCTCGGCCGCGTCGCCAAGCCGCTGCCGGAGATCGCGACCAACGCGGCGATCACGCTCGAGGCGCTCGACGATCCCAAGCGCGCCGTCGAGAAGGATCCGCGCAGCCCGCGCGGCGGCAGCGGCTACACCGGCTTCGAGGCGATCCTCCGCTACGTCTGGGGGCAGACGCAGGCGACCAACGTCTTCGACGCCGAGGGCCACCTGCTGAAGATCTCGGCGCTCGTCACGCTGCCCTGCGCGCTGTACGCCGACGCCGAGGCCGCCAAGGGCGCCGACCACGACAAGTGCGCGGCGATCCTCGGTCCCAACCGTCCCGGCATCAACCAGCCCGACCCGTCCAAGACCGCGGCGACCCCGGCACGTGCCAAGCGCAAGGCCGCCAAGGACGCGCCGGCCGCGCCGAAGCGCCCCGAGCTGCCCGCCGCGACGACGCCGGCGCCGGCCGGCGCCGCGCCCGCGAAGCCGAAGACGCCGGTCGCCATCGTCGGGGACGCGCTCAAGGACATCCTCGACGCGATCAAGCCGATCCTCGGCGGTGACGGCAAGCCGCCGCTCGGCGGGCTGCTCGACCAGCTCACCGGCGGACGCGACCGCACCGAGTCGTCGTCGCCGTCACCCCAGAGCGCCAAGGCGCTGCTCGATTACCTGCTCGGCGGGGAGAGCGGACGATGAACCGCGGCCGCCGCACGTCGATCGTGGCCAACCCGGTGCTCGTCGGCGCGATGACCGTGCTCGTCGTGACGGTCGCCGTCTTCCTTGCCTACAACGCGAACACCGGCCTGCCGTTCGTCCCGACGCGCACGATCCACGTGCAGGTGCCGAACGGCGCGAACCTGCTGCCGGGCAACGACGTCCGCGAGGGCGGCTTCCGGATCGGCATCGTCGACGACATGAAGCCGGTGGCGCTCTCCGGCGGCGAGGTCGGCGCCGACGTCGTCCTCAAGCTCGACAAGGCCGCCGGCGCGATCCCCGTCGACTCGCGCATCAACCTGCGGCCGCGCTCGGTGCTCGGCCTGAAGTACGTCGAGCTCACGCGCGGGCGCTCAGCCCGCGTGCTGCCCGACGGCGGCACGCTGCCCGCCAAGCAGGCGACGTTCCCTGTCGAGCTCGACCAGCTCTACGGGATCTTCGACGAGAAGACGCGGCGTTCCGCGCAGACGAACCTCGAGGGCGTCGGCAACGCGCTCGCCTACCGCGGCGCGTCCATCAACAACGCGATCGCCGGCCTGCCGCGCTTCGTCACGCATCTGCAGGGCGTGATGCGCACGCTCTCCGATCCCGACACGAACATCGAGCGCTTCTTCGCCGAGCTCGGCGACGCCGCGCGCATCATCCGCCCGGTCGCCGGCCGCTACGCGCACTCGTTCGCCGCTGGCGCGGATGTCTTCGAGGCCTGGTCGCGCGACCCCGAGGCGCTGCGCCAGACGATCGAGAAGTCCGGCCCGACACTCGAGGTCGGCACGCGCTCGTTGCGCGCCCAGCGGCCGTTCCTCGCCGAGTTCGCGGGCGCCTCGCGCGCGCTGCGCCGTGTCGCGGAGCGGCTGCCGGCGACGCTGCCGGCGATCACGCCCGCACTCGAGACGGGCGCGCGCGTGCAGCGCCGCGCCGTCACGCTCAACCAGGAGCTCGGCAAGACGATGGACTCGCTCGGGCGCCTCGTGCGCGACCCGGGCACGACCGTCGCGCTGCGCGGCCTGCAGGACACGGTCGGCATCCTCAACCCGCTGCTGCGCTTCGTCGGGCCGTACATCACCGTCTGCAACTACTTCAACTACGCCTGGACGCATGCCGGTGAGCACGTCACCGAGCCCGATGCGACCGGCACCTCGCAGCGCTCGCTGCTCAACCAGGCATCGCGCACGGTCAACCCGCTCTCATCGAGCCTCGGCACGCTCGGCGCGCAGACGCCCGCCAACGGCGAGGACGTGATCGTCGGCGCGAAGATGAACCTGCACGTCAACAACTACACCGCGGCGGTCGACAACGCGGGCAACGCCGACTGCGAGGCGGGCCAGCGCGGCTACATGGAGCGCGCGGCGATCTACCACCCGGCCAACCGCAAGATCGTCGTCGACCCGCACACGCCCGGCAACCAGGGCCCGACGTTCACGGGCCTCGCGCGTGTCCCGCCCGGCCAGACCTTCGACCGCAGCCCGAACTCGGGGCCGGCGATGCCGGCGGAGCTCGACCCCTGATGCTGCGCGTCGTCGACCCCAAGATCATCAAGCAGCGCAACTTCCGCGCCGGCGTGATCGTGCTGATCGTGATGGCGGTCGGCGTGTACTTCGGCTTCACGAAGTCCAACCCGTTCGCCAACCCGTTCGTGCTGAAGGCGGCGTTCGACGACGTCGTGACGATGAAGCCCGGCTCGCCGGTGCGTGTCGCGGGCGTCGTCGTCGGCAAGGTCACCGACGTCGACGTGCCCGAGACCGGGCAGCGCGGCGCGACGGTCACGATGGAGATCAACGACAGTGGCCTGCCGCTCCACAAGGACGCGCGGCTGCACCTCAAGCCGCGCATCTTCCTCGAGGGCAACATGATGGTCGACCTGCGCCCGGGCACGCCCGGCGCGCCGAAGCTCGGCGACGGCGACGTGCTGCCGGTGACGCAGACGTCGGCGCCGGTCGGCTTCGGCCAGGTCCTCGGCGCGCTGCAGAAGAACACGCGTGAAGACCTCCAGACGGTGCTCGACGAGTACGGGCGGGCGCTTGCCGGCGGCGGCGCGACGGCGATCAACCGCTCGACGAAGCACTGGGAGGGCGCCTACCGCGACGGCGCGATCGTCAACGACGCGCTGCGTGGCCAGCTGCCGCACGACCTCTCCGGCTACATCGACACGGCCGGCACGGTCGCGGCGGCGCTCGACCGCGACCCGGCGGCGCTGAAGGACCTCGTCACGAACTTCGCGACGACGGCCGGCGCGTTCGCCTCGGAGCAGGACCGGCTGCGCCAGGCGATCGCGATCCTGCCACAGACGCTCAACCGCGGCTACGCGGCGTTCGGCGCGCTCAACGAGGCGTTCCCGTCGGCACGCCGGCTGATCGCGGCGCTGCGGCCCGCCGTCCGCTCCAGCGGCCCGGCGCTCGACGCCCAGCTGCCGCTGCTGCGCGAGCTGCGCGGCCTGCTGACGGCGAAGGAGCTCGGCGGGCTCGCGCGCGACATGCGCCGCGTCGTCCCCGACCTCGTCGAGATGGCCAAGGGCGGCGTTGCCCTGCAGACCGAGAGCCGGCGCCTGGCGTCGTGTCAGCTGAACTCCGTGATCCCGACCGCCAACGCGAAGATCGACGATCCGCAGTTCCCCGTCACCGGCCCGGTCTATGAGGAAGGCGTGAAGTGGCTGCCGGGCATCGCCGGCGAGAGCCGCGGGTTCGACGCCAACGGCCAGTACGTCAAGACGACCGTCCGCGGCGGCCTGAACCTCGTCTACCAGTTCGGCGACGACCGCTTCTTCATGACGAGCCGGCCGCTGCTCGGCGTCAACCCGCCGAAGTCCACGGAGCCGCCCTACCGTCCCGACGTCGCCTGCGAGACTCAGGACGCGCCCGACGTGCAGTCCAAGCCCGCCGCCGCGCCCCAGGGCATCCGCATCAACCGCAGCGGCGAGCGCTACGAGAAGCGCTACGCGCTGGCCCAGTCGCGCGCGCTGACGTGGCTGCGCCGCCAGCTCAAGGTCGAGGGCCTGAGCAAGACGCTGAAGGTCGTCTCCGAGTCGGTCAAGAAGTCCGACATCCCGCTGCTGCGCGCGCAGGCGGAGAAGGCGCGATGAAGCGGACGCTGCGCATCCACCTCGCCGACTTCCTGGCGATCCTCGGTCTCGCGGCGATCGCGTCGGTCGTCGGCTTGTACATCCTCGACAACCAGCGGATGCGCTTCCCGCTGCTCGACGACAAGCCGGTCACGCTGAAGGCCGAGTTCGCGACCGCGCAGGCCGTGATCCCGGGCCAGGGCCAGACCGTGCGCGTGGCGGGAGTGCGCATCGGCGACATCGCCAAGACCGAGCTCGTCGACGGCCGCGCCATCATCACGATGGAGCTCGACCGCAAGTTCGAGAAGCTCGTCCACACCGACGCCGAGGCGACGCTGCGGCCGAAGACCGGCCTGAAGGACATGTTCGTCGAGCTCGACCCGGGCACGCCCGGCGCGCCGCGCGCGAAGGAGGGCTTCACGCTGCCGATCGCGGCGACCGAGCCCGACATCAACCCCGACGATGTGCTCGCCGCGCTGGACACCGACACGCGCGATCACCTGCGCGTGCTGCTGCAGGGCGCGGGCCGCGGCCTCGACGCGCGCGGGGAGGACCTGCGCGAGGTCTTCAAGCGCTTCGAGCCGACGTACCGCGACATCAAGCTCGTCTCGGGCACCGTCAAGCAGCGCTCCAGCGAGCTGCGGCGCCTGATCCACTCGCTCGAGCAGCTCAATCGCGCACTCGCCGGCCGCGACGACGACCTCGCGCGGCTCGTGCAGGGCGCCAACGGCACGTTCCGCGCGCTCGCCGCCGAGCGCGGCAACGTCAAGGACACCGTCCACGAGCTGCCCGGCGCGCTGCGCGAGGCGCGCGACGCGCTGGCGCAGGTCGAGCAGTTCGCGCGGGTCCTGCGACCCGCCGCCGGCGAGCTCGTGCCCGTGGCTCGGGCGCTGGAGCAGTCCAACAAGGCGATCACGCCGTTCGCGCGCGAGGCCGCGCCGCTGCTGAAGTCCGACATCCGCCCGTTCGTGCGCGAGGCGCGGCCGCTCATGCAGGAGCTGGCGCCGACGGCGAGCGACCTCGTCAAGGCCGAGCCCAACCTGACGCGCACGTTCAAGGTCATCAACAACGTCTTCAACATGCTCGGCTACAACCCCAACGGCCGCGAGGCCGCGGGCAAGGCCGGGCGCGAAGAGGGCTTCCTGTTCTGGCTGGCGTGGCTGGGTCACAGCTCGACGACGTTGTTCAACACCGCCGACGCCCACGGCCCCGCGCGCACGATCACGCTCGGCGGCACGTGCAACACGATCAAGGCCGTGGCGTCCAACGGCGGCCCGCAGCTCGAGTTCATCCTCGGCCTCACCGGCCTGCTCACCGACCCCCGGATCTGCGGCGGCTCGTGACATGAACAAGACCGCTCCGACGCCCGCCAAGATCGCGACGATGGTCATCTTCGCGATGACCTGCTTCGGTCTGCTGCTGTTCCTGTGGACGACGTTCGGCGGCCCGACGCCGCTGAAGCCGAAGGGCTACCAGGTGGAGGCGTCCTTCCCCGAGTCGACGCAGCTCGCCGTCGAGGCCGACGTGCGGGTCGCGGGCGTGAAGATCGGGCGCGTCGCCGCCAAGCGCCGCGACCCGGCAGGCAACCGCACGCTCGCCACGCTGGAGATCCTTCCGAAGTACGCGCCGCTGAACAGCGACGCACGGGCGTCGCTGCGCCAGAAGACGCTGCTGGGGGAGACCTACGTCGAGATGACGACGGGATCGGAGCGCGCCGAGATCCTGGCCGACGGCGGGCGGCTGTCGAACCGGCGCATCGCGCCGACCGTCGAGCTCGACGAGATCCTCAACACGCTCGACCCCTACACGCGGGCGGCGTTTCGCACGTGGCAGCAGCACCAGGCCGTCGCGATCAAGGACCGCGGCGACGACCTCAACGCGGCGCTCGCGACGCTGCCGCAGTTCGTCGACGACGGCGGTGACCTGCTCGAGGTGCTCGACGAGCAGCAGGCCGCGCTCGGCGGCGTCGTCAAGAACACCGGCGTCGTGTTCGGCGCGCTGACCCAGCACGAGGGCCAGCTGCGCGCGCTCGTCGAGAACTCCGACACGGTCTTCAGCGCGATCCAGCGCGAGCGCGAGAGCTTCGCCGAGACGTTCCGCGTCTTCCCGACGTTCCTCGACGAGTCCAAGGCGACGTTCCGGCGCCTGGACTCCTTCAGCCGCAAGGCGCAGCCGCTGTTCCGCGAGCTGCGCCCGGCGCTCGACGACCTGGCGCCGACGCTCGACGACGTGCGCGCCTTCGCCCCCGACCTCCGGCGACTGTTCCGCGCGATCGACCCGCTCGTGACGATCTCGCGCAAGTCGCTGCCGGCGACGCGCGAGATCCTCGACGCGCTCGGGCCGATGCTCGGCGAGCTCGGTCCGTGGCTGGGCGAGGTCAACCCGATCCTCGACTGGGTCAACCAGCACCAGGCGACGCTCGTCGACGTGTTCGCGAACCTCGGCGTCTCGACGGCGGCGAAGACGACGTCGCGCTCACCCGGCGCGCCCGGTCACTACCTGCGCCAGTTCGGGCCGCTCGGCACCGAGGCGATCGGCGTCTGGCCGACACGCCTGGGCTCCAACCGCGGCAACGCGTACTTCAACCCGCTGGGGGTCCGCGCGACGCCCAAGGGCGCGCAGTTCGGGATCCTGCCGTCGTTCGACTGCAACAACACGAGCACCGGCGGCGAGGTGCCCGCGGGCACCGGCGTCCCGCCCGGCCCGGCGTGCCACGTGCAGGCGCCCTACAAGGACGGCAAGAAGTTCCCGCACGTCACGTCGCGCCCGTACGGCGGCTAGGGCGCTCAGCGCGCCCGCGCGGATCGAACATCTATCTCGTCGCGCATTTCGCGAGTAGATAGATGTTCGCCCCCGGGCGAATGCAGCAGCAGCTCCGTTGCGGCGCGCGCACTCACTCCAAGCCGAGACGACGGACCCGCGCCTCGTCGGCTCCGAGGTGGTGCGCAAGCTCGTGGAACACGGTGATCCGGACCTCCTCACGCAATCGATCCGGGTCGTCACCGAACTGCTCGAGGAGCGTGTCGCGGAAGATGACGATCCGGTCCTGCGCTGTGTCAAAGGCGATGCTGTCGCCGTCGTAGAGGCCCAACGCGCCGCGCTCGGCCCCCGCGTCGGAGACGATGACGGCGACGTTGCCGCTGAGCACCTTCTGCAGAGCGTGCGGCAACGCATCGAGCGCCTGTCGCACCAGCACGTCGAAGTCGTCTGGTTCGTGCGGGTCGAGCGCCCCGGCTGCTTCGACCTCGTGGACCAGCGCCTCGAATTCGGCACCGCCGGTATTCATCGCCGCCGCGACGTGCCAACGCAGGAATCGCCAGATGTCCGCGGCGAAAACAAGCAGGAGCAGTCCGCCGATCACGCTCGCTGAGATCTGAACGAGGAGCGGCGCCGGACTGACCCAGAGCAGGCAAAGGAGTGTCGCCAAGACGGCGATCGTCCAAGGCGCCTCCAGCAACACGTCGACGTCCACATCGGGCCTGGGGGTGAGCTCTCGCGGATCGATCTGCGAAGCCTCCGGCCCGATCGGCTCGCGTGCGAGCCGGTTCGCCAGACGCGTCGCGATCCGCTCCGAAACGCCGGCGAACCGCAGAACACCTTCCTCGTGCTCGATCACGAGCTCCCGTCGCACCCGCACCCGCCGTCGCTCGCTCCGGACCGCCGCGATCTGCGCCCGCGCGACCTGACGGCGTGGATCGCCCGCGAAGTCACCGGGGACGCCGACGAGCCGCGCGTTCGTGAGGATCACGATCGACATCAGCGGCCGCCACGAGTCGCAGCTGAACATCGCCTCGATGCGCTCGCCCTCCAGGAGGAATGGCTGGAGCCATGCGTGTGCCTTGGCCGCCCGCATGGGCGTCAGGTCATCCCATGATTCCGTGTAGCTCATTCCGTCTCGCCCCCCCACGGTACGTTGAGGCGAGATGAAACGCTCAGCGCTGGCGCTCCTCGTCGTCCTCGCCGCATGCGGTGCCACGGCGAGCCTGGCTGCAGCGCCGAAGCCGCTACCCGGCTGGCCCGGGATCACGATCCAGCAAACCGGCAAGGCCGGAGGCGACGCCGGCCGGATCGCCGGGCGCAGGTGGCGCAGCTGCGGGACGACGATCTACAACACGAAGAGCGCCTACGACTACTACGGGATCGTCAGGTCAGGACGCGGCCGCTGCGCGCAGGCGCACACCGTGTTTGCGGGGCTCGCCAGGCAGGTGGAACGGCGACAGAACGCCGGCCAGGACTGCTTCCCGGGCTACTGCACCGCGGACAAGGCAAGCCCGACGACCGTCGGCCGGTACCGCTGCCGCGCCACCAACTTCGGCGACGTCAGCATCGCGCGCTTCATCACCTGCCGCCGCGGGGACCGCTACGTCGGGGCGAGCGTCGCCGACGACGAGTAGACGTCACTGCGTCTTGATCGCCGCGAGGCGGATGCGCGGATTGCCGTCTTCCTCTCTGATGTTGAAGCGGAACTTGACGTCCACGTAGCCGACCAGCAGTCGCTTGCCGCTGATCGCCAGGCGGACAGGTCCCATGCTCCGCGGGCTGCGAAGGAACACCAGGCCGTCATCTCCGAAGCCCCGGTCGATCGTGCCCAGCTTCGTTACGTGCACGACGACAGCCGTTCGGCGGTCAAGGCCGTCAGGGGCGCCGACATAGGCTCCGCCGCGCCCGTCGGCGATCACGGCAGGGTCAATTGTCTGCGTTTCGAGGCCGCGCAGCCGACCTCGGAAGGGCAGGCGCCAGCGGACCGTGCCGTCGAGCGTGATTCTCTGCAGCGACTGGGTCCCTGGCGAGAAGGACCCGTTGAACTGGTGGCGCATGACGATCAGGCCGTCGCCGGAACGTACTGCTGATGCTAGCTCGCCTTCCGCAGGCGTGATCGTGGCCGGGCGAACGATCCAGCTCTGGCCGGCGGTAGGGCATGCAGCTACGGCCAGCGCGTCGTTCGGCGGTCCGATCAACGTGACCGGAAACGCTGTCAGGCACGGCGTCGCCGCGCTGCGTGAGTCCACCACAGCGCCGTCTGAGTTGACGCGCGCCAGCGTCAGAGCACCGCCGCCGCTGTATGCCATCCCGATGTCGCCGTTCCCGGTCACCGGCGGTGCGCTCAGCGACCAGTTGCCTGGAAACCGAACGACCGCGCCGTCCCCGAACGTCGGATCGAGCTGGCCCGCGGCCGTCATCCGTACGAGCCCCGCGTAGGAGTCCTCGCCACCGCCTGGCCGCGCACGCAAGAACCATCCGTTGAGCAGCACGCGGCCGGCTCCGTCGACGGCGATGCCGGCCGCGTCGTTGAGCAGTGGCTGCACCGGAGCACGGCCTCCCGTGCCGAAGCGCAGATCGAGCCGACCGTCCCTGAGCAGGCGAAAGACACCGCGGTTCGCACGGCCCGTGACCGCGACGACCTTGCCGTCCGGCGCGGCCGCGATTCCCACCAACACGGCCGATCTCGGCAGGACCGCGACGCCGTCGCGCGAGAAGCTGCGGTCGAGCTGCCCCGGGCGGGCGTCAGAGCTCGACGAGCTCAGGCAGACGATCGCGAGAGCCAGGGGAATCGTCGGTCGCATGCACAGCAGAACGCGCAAACCGCGCCCGGGTTGCGCAATCTGCCGCCGGGTCACCACGGCGCCGGCGCGAAGTCCTTCAGGAAGCAGCCGTGGAGGTCCTCGCCGGCCTCGCCGCGCACGATCGGGTCGTAGACGCGCGCGGCGCCGTCGACGAGGTCCAGCGGGGCGTGGAAGCCGGCGTCCGCGAGGCGCAGCTTGGTGTGGTGCGGGCGCTCGTCGGTGATCCAGCCGGTGTCGACCGAGGTCATCAGGATGCCGTCGGTCTCCAGCAGCTCCTGGGCGCTGGTGCGCGTGAGCATGTTCAGCGCGGCCTTGGCCATGTTCGTGTGCGGGTGGCCCGGGCCCTTGTAGCCGCGCGCGAAGACGCCCTCCATCGCCGAGACGTTGACGACGTACGTGCGCCGCGCCGGTGAGCTTGCGAGCGCGGCGCGCAGGCGGCTGATGAGGATGAACGGCGCGGTCGTGTTGCAGAGCTGGACCTCGAGCAGCTCGAGCGCGTCGATCTCCTCGACGCGCTGGGTCCAGCTGTTGACGTGCGTGATGTCGGGGACGAGGCCGCCGGCATCGACGGCGGTCGGGCGCGCCTGCAGCGCTGTCGCCAGCTTGGCGTCGTGCTCGGGCGTGGCGCGGGTGAGCGCGAGCAGCTCGGGCGCGCCGGCGGGCAGCGGCTCGCGCTCGGCGGCCGTCAGCAGCGCGTAGGCGTCGGCGCTGCGGCGCACGGTCTGCGCCGCGTTGTTGATGAGGACGTCCAGCGGGCCCTGGGCGGCGACGTCGTCGGCGAGCGCGACGACCTGCGCCGGGTCGCGCAGGTCGATCCCGACGATGCGCAGGCGATCGAGCCAGTCGTCACTGTCGTCCATCGCCGCGAAGCGGCGCGCGGCGTCGCGCGGGAAGCGCGTCGTGATCGTCGTGTGCGCCCCGTCGCGCAGGAGCCGCAGCGCGATGTACATGCCGATCTTCGCGCGCCCGCCGGTGAGCAGCGCGTGTCGCCCGTGCAGGTCGGTCCGGGCGTCGCGCTTGGCGTGGTGCAGCGCCGCGCAGTCCGGGCAGAGCTGGTGGTAGAAGGCGTCGACCTCGGTGTACCTGCGCTTGCAGACATAGCAGGGGCGCGCACGGGTCAGGCTGCCGGCAATCGCGCCCGGGGCCGTCGAGACGAGCGCGATGCCCGCGGTCTCGTCGTCGATCCGGCCCGGCGCCGCCGTGGCGGTGGCGGCGAGCACCGCGCGGTCGGCAGCTTGGCGCTCGGCGCGGCGGCGCTCCTTGACCGTCTTGAACAGCCTGGCCGTGGCATGGCGGACCGTGACGGCGTCGGGATGCTCGACGGGCAGGTCGTCGAGCTGGCGCAGGACCTTCAGGCAGGTCTCAAGCTCGTGTGGGGCGATTGCGGTCACCGGCCGAGGGTACGGCCAGCAGCGCCTCGATCGCACGCTCGGCATCTGCGAGCAGCGTGATCGAGCCGTCGTGGTCGAGCAGCAGGAAGCGGTCCAGCTGTTTGAGGAAGGCGCGGTCGTGGGAGACGGCGACGACCGTGCCCTCGAAGCCGTCGAGCGCCTGCTCGAGCGCCTCGGCGGAGTCGATGTCGAGGTTGTCGGTGGGCTCGTCGAGCAGCAGCAGGTTGTGGCCGTCGAGCTCGAGGCAGAGAATCTCCAGCCGCGCGCGCTGACCGCCCGACAGCGTGTCGGTGCTGCGCCGCGCGGCGCCGGCGAGGCCGTAGCGCGCGAGCGCGCCCATCGCCCGCTCGAGGGCGCCGGTGCGCTGCTGGGCGACGTCGAGCACGACCCTGCCCTGGAGGTCGGCGGAGGACTGCAGCTGGGTGAACAGGCCGGGGGAGACGCGCGGACCGAGGACGAGCGCGCCGCTGTGGGCGACGTCCTCGCCGGCCAGCAGCCGCATCAGGTGTGTCTTGCCCGAGCCGTTCGGGCCGATCAGGCCGACGCGCTCGCCGAAGTGGATCTCGTCGGTCAGCGCCTCGGTCAGCCCGTCGATGCTGAGCGCGCGGAAGTCGATGACGCGGCGCGCGCTGTCGCCGCCGCGCAGGCGGACCTTGATCTGCTGGTCGACGACAGGCGCCGGCGGCGGGCCGGCGTCGACGAAGCGCTGCCAGCGCGTCTCCGCGGCGTTGGCCTTCGGCGTCCAGACCGAGGAGTACCGCGCGCGCTCCTTGAGCAGCTTGAAGTAGCGGTAGAGGCGGCGTTCCTCGTCCTTCCAGCGCTGCACGGCGTCGCCGAGCAGCTGCTGGCGGTGCTCGCGCGCCTCGGGGTAGGTCGCGTAGGAACCGCCGTGGACCCATGCCCCGTGGCCCTCGAGCGTGACGATCGTGTTCACCGCGCCCGCCAGCAGCTCGCGGTCGTGGCTGATCAGCAGGATCGTCTTCGGCGACGTCTTGAGGCGCTGCTCGAGCGCCTGCTTGGCGGGCACGTCGAGGAAGTTGTCGGGCTCGTCGAGCAGCAGGATCTCGGCGTCGCCGGTCAGCAGCAGCTCGAGGATCAGGCGCTTGCGCTCTCCGCCGGAGACCTCCGTGGTCGCGCGGTCGCCGACGTCGGCGATCGGTGCGCCGACGATCCGCCGGCAGGCGGCGTCCCACTGGCCTTCGAGCTCGTAGCCCCCGGCGGCCGACCAGTCTCCGATCGCCTCGCCGAGCGCCATGCCGGCGGTCGCCGGGTCGGCGCCGGCGGCGAGGTCGCGCTCGGCGGCGACCAGCCGGCGGCCCGCCTTCTGGAGCGTCGCCGGGGCGACCGAGAGCAGCAGCTCGCGAACGGTCTGGCCGTCGTCCTGGCCGACGTCCTGGGCCATGCTCGCGATGCGCCCGCCGAGGCCGATCTCGCCGTCCTCGGGCTGCAGGTCGCCGGCGAGGATCCTCAGCAGCGTCGACTTGCCGACGCCGTTGGCGCCGACGAGGCCGGCGTGCTGGCCGGGCTTGAGCTTGAAGCTGACATCGGAGAACAGCAGGTCGCCGCCCGGGTGGGCGTAGGCGAGCTCGTTGATGACGATGTGGCTCACGCCGGCGCAGGCCGCGGCCCGGGGATGCCGCTGAAGCGAAACGGGCCGTGGTTGTTGAGCTGCACGAACCAGCACTGGCCGGCGGCATCCGACTGCAGGATCTCGAGGACGACGCCGGCGACCTCGTCGGCCTCCATGATCGGGAAGCCCATGCCGAGCAGCTCATCCTGGTTGCCGTCGAGGATCGCCGTGTCGGTGAACCCCGGGCAGACGGCGTTGAGCTGGATGCCGTGCTCGGCCAGCAGGCCCGGCCCGCTCGCGCGCACGAGCCCGACGACGCCGTGCTTGTTGGCCGCGTAGATCGGGTCGAGCTCGGCGCCCATCAGGCCGGCGAGCGATGCCGTCGCGACGATCGCGCCGGCGGTGCCGGCCTTGCGCATCGCCTCGGAGACGGCATGCGTGCCGAACACGACGCCGTCGAGGTTGATGCCCATCGCGCGGCGGTACTTGGCGAGGTCGAAGTCCTCGCCGATGCCGCAGTTCGTCGTCACGCCGGCGTTGAGGTAGGCGATGTCGATGCGCCCGCCCTGCGCGATCGTGAAGTCGACGGCGGCGCGGTTGGCGTCGAGGTCGGACACGTCGGTCGCGATGAAGTGCCCGCCGACCTGCTCGGCGACCGCGCGGCCGGCGTCCTCGGAGACGTCGGCCACGACGATCGTCGCGCCTGCTTCGGCGAGCTTCAGCGCGGTGGCCCGGCCCAGGCCGCTCGCGCCGCCGGTGATCAGCGCGACCTTGTCGGCGAACGTGTCCATCGCGCGATCCTACGTCCTCACCAGACGCTCACGACGACCCCCACCACGAGCAGCTTGGCGAGCCAGTCGCCGCCGTGGATGACGGCGAGGGTCGGCGGCGTCTTCTCGTGGATGATCGCGCCCGTCCACAGCAGCAGCGGGAACCCGACCCACAGCGCGACGCCGAGGGCGAGGCCGCCGGCCGCGTCGTCGATGTTCCCTTGCACGGCCAAGCCCGCGACGACGGTGGCGAGGATCAGGCTGCGCAGCAGCTCGACGGCGATCGTCCACGGCGGTGTCGGCTCGCCGGCCGCCGCCGCAGCGCTGACCTCGGCGAGCGGGTTGCCGAGCAGCGCGTAATACGTGCCGCTCAGGACGAACGCCGCGACCGTCGCGACGAGGATGGGAAGGACCTCGACGTCAGGCATGGTCGGCCTCCAGCTGGGTCTTCAGCGCGGTCAGGCGCTCTCGCCAGTAGCGCTTCATCTGCTCGACCTCGCTCGCGCTGGAGAGTCGCGCGTGCTCGACCGTCGCGGTCGTCCGGCCGGCGTCCTTCGCGGTGAGCGTCACGTGCATGCGGCGTTCGCCGTCGCCCCAGTCAAAGCGCGCGGACCGCGGCCGCGTCGCCGTGCGCTGCCGCAGCTGCGCGTCGGGCAGCCAGCGCCGGCGCGCCGACTCGTCGACGAACGCGTCGAACAGGACGTCGGCCGGCACCGCGACCGTGCGCGAGACGCTCGTGGCAAAGCCGCCGGCGCGCTGGCCGACGACGCGCATCCCCCGCGCGCGCTCGTAGCTGGCGCTGATCGCCTGTGCGTTCCACGCCAGCGGGTGGATCGCGAGCTGCGCGGCGACCCAGCGGGCGATCTCCTTGTGCGGGCGCTCGGTCGCGCCCCACGCGTCCAGGAGGTCGAACCACTCCTCCCAGCCGCGCCCGGTGCGCTCGCGGATCGCGGTGTCCGACGTCGCGAGCGCGGGCTCCGAGCGGCCGTTGTCCGGCGCGGCGTCGAGCAGCATCGTGCGCGCGGCCGTGTAGCTCTCGCCCGTCTTCTCCATCCGCGCGCGGACGAGACGCTTGAAGGACTTCTGCCTGGTCATGTTCGTGTTCCTTTCGTGGCGGCGGCTTCGCAACTCACGCTCACGACGCCCCACCGGAAAGGGCTGGAACTGACCGGCGTCCCGAGAACTGGAGCTCCCTTTGCCCCCTGCGAGCCGGTGGCGTGAGCACCGGAATCGGGGGTTCGGCGCGGGACCGCGCCAGGCGCGAAGGTAGCAGCGCCGCCCCAGTCCTCGCAAGTCGCGCGCGCGTGCGTCGTTGTCGTTGCCATGCGCTGTCGCCTGCTCGTGCTTTTTTCGCTGTTGCTGCTCGCGTTGCCGGCGGTCGCGGCGGCGGGACCGATCGCCAACAGCGATGCGCTCTACAGCGCCTTCGGGCGGGTGTTCCCCGATCCGCAGGGCGGCGTCTGCGCGACCTCCGGCATCGGTCCGTGCTCGCCACGGGCGCAGGGCCGGGTGCCGGCGCTGACGTTCCTCGGGTTCGGCGAGTTCGAGCAGGGGCTGCGCTACATGAACTCGCGCTCCGTGTGGCAGCGCTACCTCGAGGTCCTGCCGCTGTCCTCGGGCAGGTTCCCGGGCAACGGGCGCTCACCGGAGTTCACGCCCGACGCCAGCTACGTCTCGGCGGGGACGCCGACGACGACGCTCGGCCGCGCCAAGCACGAGCTCTACATGGTGCGCGTCACCGACGAGAACGTCCCCGACAAGGACAAGCAGCGCTACGTGCTGTCGCTGTCGATCCACGGCATCGAGCGTGCCGGCGTCGAGGGCGGCGTGCGCGCGCTCGAGGACCTCGTCACCGCGGCCACGACGATCGTCGGCGGCAAGCCGCGCACCGAGGAGCCGATCCTCACGACGAAGGACCTCGGCGTTCCGGCGCCCACGTTCGGCGACGTGCTGCGCAAGACGATCATCTACTTCGCCTTCCCCAACCCCGACGGCTGGGCGCGCGGCTCGCTTGGCGACGGCGGCATCAACTTCCAGCGCTACAACGGCAACGGCGTCGACCTCAACCGCGACTTCGAGGACATCGGCTACTCGTTCCGGCGCTACTCGTCGGCGTCAGAGCCCGAGAGCCGCGCGTTCACGAACGTGCTGCGGGAGATCGCGGTGCGCGGCGGGCCGTTCGCCGCGGGCGACGACCTTCACGGCCAGCTGACCGCAGACTCGTTCTCCTACACGCTGCTGCCGCACGGCAGCCACGATTTCGCCAAGAACGCACGGCTGCTGCAGGCGGCCAAGACGATCAACAAGGTCCAGTCCGACGTGCTGCGATGGTCGCCGCTGATCGCGCCCGGCGACCAGGCGCAGGGGTGTGGTGAGGTCCCGGGGGTCGGCAGCGCCTGCCTGCGCGTGCCCGGCCAGACGTTCGGCACGGTCTACGACACGATCCAGTACACCGTCACCGGCGCGATCGGCGACTTCTTCGACTCGTCGATCGGGCTCAACGCCGACGGCGTCGACAACGAGATGTCCTACTCGCATCTCGTGCCCGACATCGTCTTCTCCGACCAGATCGAGCAGCTGCACGTCGACGGCAACGTCGGGCTGATCTACGCCCATCTGGCCGAGCTGCTCGGCGGGCGGCGGTTCGCGTTCCCCGCCCGCGGGCGCAAGGGCTACGTCGGCAACCCGCGCGTCGTCGGGGCCGACACCGCGCGCCCGGCGTTCCCGCCGGGAACCAAGCCCCAGGCCGACATCTCGCGGATCGTCACGGGCACGCCCGATCAGATCGTCGCCGAGTTCCCCGTCGAGCAGAGCGCGTCGACGTTCAACGGCGGCATGCGCGTGACGGTGACCCACGTCAACGTGCAGGGCAACGCGCCGACCGCCGTGCTCGCGACGCTGCGCGTCCAATGCCATGGCTGCGACGAGCATCCCGGCGTGAGGGCCGAGGGTGGCTGGGTCGACGTCGCGCAGGACTTCAACCAGTCGCCGCTCTACATCCAGGCAGGGATGGTCGCGACGGTGAACTACCCGCAGGCGTTCAAGCGCGGCAGGCCAGTCAAGTGGCGGGTCGTCGTGGGGACGCCGGCGATCCCGACGGTGCGACTGCGCGTCGAGTTCTCGAGCGGGCCGGCGAGCGGGTCGGGGGACACCGGCGGCGGCGCGCCGCCGCGCACGCGCGCCTACAACGTCGCCTCGTCTGACTTCTGGACGGCGCTGAACGCGTTCGCGCCGAAGGGCAACCAGTACGAGGAGATCGATCCGGCGAAGAAGCTCCCGCCGCTGGACACGCTCGTGGTCTCCGACGTCGTGCCGGGCGCAGGCGGGTTCGCGGCGCGGGCGAAGGCGTTCGTCGAGCGCGGCGGCAACCTCGTGCTGACCGACGGGGCGCTGCAGCTGCTGCCCGCGCTGATCCCGGCGATCGGGGCGGACAAGGTGAGGTCCCAGCTGCAGTACCTCGGCCAGGTCGTGTTCGCCAAGGCCAGCGTGGCGGGCCGCGACCCGGCGGTGGCGGCGTCGACGACGAAGGATCCGCTGGCGGCGGGGATCGACCAGCCGGGGGCGCGCTTCAACACCGGTCTCAAGCGCCAGACGTTCGAGCCCGTGCCCGTCGGCTTCAAGATCACCGACGACGCCGGCGGCGATTTCGCCGCGGCGCCGCAGTGGTTCGTCGACCGCGCGGCTTTCGAGGCCGCCGGCGGGCGCGTCGCGGGGATCGGCGTGCAGCCCGGGCCGTCGCCGGCGGTCGGATCGGCGCCGTCGACGGTGACGCTTGGTGAGCTGGCGCTCGGCAAGGGGGTTGTGCGCATCATCGGCGGGCTGCTGCCGCAGCCGTCCGAGAAGTACGACCACGAGGCGGGCCTCGAGCCCCATGGCGTCACGTACTCGGGCTATCAGCTGGCGATGAACCTCACGAGCTACTGCCGTCCCGGCAACACGCGCTGCGGGGAGCCGCTCGCCGCGCTGGCCTCACGCGACCGCCTCGGGCCGGTGTCGCGCTTCACGCGAGGCAAACTGCGGCTGCGGCGGCGGTCGCTCGTGCTCGCCGGCACGTCGCGCGACCGCGCGCCGCGTGGCCTTCTCGCGCGGCTGGCACGCGTGGAGGTTGCGATCGGGCGCCGCGACGGCGCCCGCTGCCGCTTCATCGCTGCCGGCGGGAGCTTCGGCAAGCCGCGCGCGTGCACGCCCGTGGGGTGGACGCGCGCCCGTGGCAAGCAGACGTGGTCGCTGCGCCTGGGGCGCACGCTGCCGCGCGGCAGCTATGTCGCGTGGGTGCGCGGCGTCGATCGCTTCGGCAACACGGAGCGCAAGGCCGCCAGCCGGAACCGCGTGCAGTTCCGGCTGCGCTAGCCCGTGGTTATGGCACCGGCTTTGCGTGCGCCACCTTGTATGTCGTCTGCGCAGCGGCGGTGAGGTTGGTCGTCTGCGCGAACGGGACGTCCTGCTTGCAGCGCGTCTTGGCCGGGGGCAGGACGCCGGTCAGCAGGTAGGCGTTGACCTTCTCGTCGATGCACGGCGAGTTGCCCGGATAGGCGGTGTGGCCGTCCCCGGACATCGTCAGCAGGCGCGCGTTGCGGACGTCGTGGACCATCGCCTTGGCGCCGGGATAGGGCGTCGCGGGGTCATGGGTCGTGGCAACGACGAGCGGCGTTGACGCCGAGTCGGGGAGGCGGAACGGCCCGCGGAACGACTGATCGGGCAGGCTCGGGTAGTCGACGTAGGCGGCGCCCGTGTAGCCGGCGTTGTCCCAGAAGTGCGGGTACTGGGCCAGCGCGCGGCGCCCTTCGCGGCGCGTCTCGGCCATCGTCGGGTTCTGCCAGTCGATGGCGCCGAGCACGAAGTAGCGGTCGCCGCCGGGGCTAAACGTGCCGTCGAAGTTGTTGCCGTAGTAGGCGTCGACGTCGGCGCGGATGATCGAGGCGTCGCCGGCCGCGGCCTCGCTGAGCTCCTGTGCGAGGAACGGCCAGAACTGCTTGGCGTAGAGGTTGAACAGCAGCGCCGTGGCGATGTCGTCGCCGGTCACCGGGCGCGGGTCCGGTGTGAAGCGCGGCGCCGGGATCGGGTTCTCGTTGGCCCTGTCGATCAGCTCGTCGATCGCCTCGAGCGGGTCGTCGCCGCCGAAGCCCAGGCAGGCGCGCTGGTCGCGCCCGCACGCGGCCGCGAACCGGCCGAGGCCGTCCTCGAAGCCGGCGGTCTGCGCGCCGAGGTTGCCGAGCGGGTCGTTCGCGTAGGAGGTCGCGTCGACGGGGCCGTCGAGCACCATCCGCCCGATCCTGTTGGGGAACAACCGCGCGTACGTGGCGCCGAGGTAGGTCCCGTAGGAGTAGCCGAGGTAGTGCAGCTTGCTGTCGCCGACAAGTCGGCGCAGGTTGTCGAGGTCGCGCGCGACGTTGGCGGTCGTGAAGTAGCGCGCGAGGCCGTTGCGGCTCGTGCACGCGCGGCGGTAGTCGCGCAGGCGCCCGATGAACGACTCGACGGTGTCAAAGCGCGGGAACGGGACCGAGTACAGGCCCTGGGTCTCCTGGTTGACCTTGCAGTCGATCGGTCGCTGGCTCTGCCCGGTGCCGCGCGGGTCGAAGCCGATGATGTCGTAGCGGCCGCTGAGGGCGGCGAAGATCGGGAAGGCGTTGCGCAGGAAGCTCGCGCCCGAGGCGCCGGGCCCGCCGGGGTTCGTGAACAGCGTGCCGATGCGCGTCGCGGGGTCGCTGGCCTTCTTGCGCCGCAGGAAGACCTCGTACGTGCGGTCGTCGTTGCTGTCCTCGTAGTTCAGCGGCAGCGTCGCCGTCGTGCAGTCAAAGCTTGCGTCGTCGGCGCACGCAGCCCACTTCAGCGAGGTCGAGACCTGTGCCGACGCCGGCGCGCTCAGCGCGAGCGCGACGAGGGTTGGAACGAGCAGCGCCAGCATCCTTCGCATGAGCCAGAGGCTCCTTTCGACGGTTGCGGCCGCCTCCCATCTGCGACCCAAGCGCGCGTTTGCGGCGCTGTCAAGCCGCGTGCGTCGCGGCGGGGTGCAGGATCGTCTGTTCGCTGACTGCGCTGGGCAGATTGCCCAGCGCAGGGGGAACGGCGGTCCCCCAAGGGTCACTTCCCGCGCCGCGGGCGCTGGCCGAGCATGGCCGCCATGACCACCTCACTCCCATTCATCCCGCGCCGTCTCATGCTCCACCTCGCGGCCGCGATCGCCGTGCTGGCGATCCTCGGCGCAGCCGTCACCGCCTCGACCGCCCAGGCCGACGCCCAGCAGTACACGACCTACGTGAAGTCCGGATCGTTCCGCACGCTCGACACGCTCTGGAACACGACCGCCACGTTCGGGTTCATCTGCCCGCAGGGCGCGAAGATCCGCGTGCTCTACGGCTACGGCTGGTTCTCCTACAGCCGCCAGAACCAGACGCTCGACTGCCAGAACGAGAAGCGCCTCTCGATCGGCGGCTGGTCGAAGATCGGTGCCCGCGTCCAGATCAAGGTGCTGCAGTCGGGCAACGTGACCTGGGGCCGAGGCTTCGAGGGCCCGTAGGTCCCGCCCACCGTTTCACCGGAGAACGACGAAGCCCCCGTCTCAGCGGGGGCTTCGTCAGTGCTTCGGGCCGACGAACTCGTCGAGTCGCGCGACGTCGCGCATGCGCGACACGTAGACCGTGTGCGGCGCGAGGGTCCAGTGAAGGTCGAGCGCGTCACACGCAGCGCAGAAGATCGCGCGGATGTCGGCGGACCGGTTGCTGAAGCTGTAACGCGGATAGGCCCAGTTGCGCCCCGTGTTCATGAAGCGACACCCGTCCGAATGGATCAGTCCTCGCAACAGTCGATCTGGGCGGTCGGCGACGATCCGGTGCTGCCCGTCGACCAGCTCGATGGGCCGCTCGTGCTTGCGGCCCGGACCGTGTTGAGGGAACAGACATGGCCAGGTCTTCGAGTACGAGTGCATCTCGACGTTGGCGCCGGCACGCTGTTCTCGAACCCGCCGGAGCGCGCCACCTGACCGACCTTGCCGCGCGGTGCGACCGCCGCCATCGCCGCGCGGCACTCCTCGATGATCGAGGGGTAGCTGGCGTCGAGCGAGAGTCGCAGCTTGTACACGCCGCGTGGGTGGGTCGCGATGCAGCCGTCCCCCAGATACATCCCCAGCAGGTAGGCGTACTGGGCGGCGACCGACTCGGGGTTGTGCGCATCGCCGCCGCACCGTGAGCAACCGCTTCCGGCCCCGCCAGCCGAGTGGGGAGTGTCGCCGGCGAGCCACCCGCGCACACTCGAGCGCGAGACACCCGTGAGGCGCGCTATCTCGCTGGCCGAGCGGCCCTGCCCGCCGAGGTCGAGCACATCTTTGACTGTCGAGGCCGAGTGCATGATACGAACATATGTTCGCACAACGGCCGGACGTCACCCGCGCGGCCGGGAGGTGCGCGACCCGCTACATTTCCCTTCCACGCGGCTGTGGTGAAATTGGTATACACGATGCGTTCAGGTCGCATTGGGGGCAACCCCGTGGAGGTTCGAGTCCTCTCAGCCGCATGCGTTTCAGGCACCCGCCTGACACGCCCCGAACAGGACGGCGGGACACCGATCTCGCTGCTACCCTGCTCGTCCCTCGCCGCTATCGTCTAGGGGACTAGGACGCCGCCCTCTCACGGCGGAAACCGGGGTTCGAATCCCCGTAGCGGTACTCCAACGAGCCCCAGATCAGGGGCTCGTTTGCGTTTCGGGGGTCGCGCGCCAGTGAGGGGGGTGTGTGTGGGTGGGTGGTGGGGGTGGGGGGGTGGTTGTGGTGGGGTGGTGGTGTGTGTGTGTGTGGGGTTGGGGGGGTGTGGTGTGTGTTGGGTAGAGTGAGAGTGTGTGGGGTGTGTGGGTGAGGGGGGGGGGGGGGTGGGTGTGGGTGTGTGGGGTAGGATAAGCGATCGACGAGTCGCCGGGCTGCGTGACGTTCGCAACAGGCGATGCGCGCGTGGCACGTCCCAACGTGTCTTCGCGTGAGGCATACTGCCGCGCGTCGAGTCACATCCGAGCGTCATCTGATCCGGATGCATCTCCTCGGGCGTCGGCGGCAACGCGACCTCCATCTGGGCGCCGCCGCGCACCTGGGGCATGTCGATCTGCTTCCCGGCGAGCAGGTCCGCGACGGTTAGCAGCTGAATGCGCGCGTGGTTGCCATACGGCGACTGGTAGTAGCCGCGCTCGCGGCCTCAGTGCGCATCGGCTGGGTCGGTTCGTTGAGTGCGATGAAGACGCCGATCTCAGCGCCCTCACGGTTGATCACGCCGACCAGATCGCGCACGTGGCTGACCTGCACCTTGCCCGCCTTGACCGACACGATGGCTTGTTGAGGCTTGTCGCTGGAACCGTCGAAGTAGAACAGCCGGCCATCGATCCCCTGATTGGCCTTTCTTGCCCTCGGCAGGGCGAGCGCCGATGAGGCCCAGCGCCCACCATTGAAACTGGTATGGGTCTTCCGCGCTAGTTCCGCAGCGTCATCGACCGTCGTCGGCTCGCCGAGTACGCGATAGTCACTGATGCCCTTCCGTGTAAGCCGCGACTTGATGAGCGTGAGGCAGGCTGGGTTTGACGGAGACCTCGAAGCGCGGGAGCCATCCGCGCAGAGAGGAAGCATCCGTTCTGATGTCTCGCCCGAGGAAGTACCCGCCCGAGCTGCTTGACCGCGGCGCCAGGGTCGTCATCGAGTCCGGCCGTCCGATCGCGCATGTCGCCAGGGATCTGGGGATCCCGTCGGAGACATTGCGCAAGTGGGTGCGCCAGAAGGAGGCCGACGAGGGGCTGCGCCCCGATCTGCCCACGGCGGCGGAGCGTGAGGAGATCAAGGAGCTGCGCAAGGAGAACTTCGAGCTGCGCCGCGCCAACGAGATCCTCAAGGCCGCCAGCGTGTTTTTCGCGACCGAGCTCGACCAAGACCGAACGAAGTGAGCGCGTTCATCGACGAGCACCGCGCTCGCTTCGGGGTCGAGCCGATCTGCAGGACCCTGGGCGTGTCGGCGTCCGCCTACTACCACCGCGCCGGCGGCGCGAAGTCCCAGCGACGGCTTGAGGACGAGCGGCTGCTCGAGCTGATCGAGCAGGTCGCCGATCGCAACTACGGCGCCTACGGCTACCGCAAGACCTGGCTGGCACTCAAGCGCGCCGGCGTCGACGTCGGCCGCGACCGCGTCAAGCGGCTGATGCGCGCCAACGGCATGCAGGGCGCCAAGCGTCGCGGCAAGCCTTGGCGCACCACGACGCCGGACCCGACGGCGACCAGGCCGCCGGACCTCGTCGACCGTGACTTCACCGCCAGCCGGTCCGACGAGTTGTGGCTGGCGGACTTCAGTTACCTGCGCTGCTGGGAGGGCGTTGTGTTCTTCAGCTTCGTCATCGACGCGTTCTCGCGGCGCGTCGTCGGCTGGCGGTTCGCATCGAACATGCGCACCGACCTCGTGCTCGACGCGCTGCGCATGGCCTTGACGCGCCGCGAGCACGGCGCTGACGTCGAGTTGATCCATCACAGCGACGCCGGCAGCCAATACACCAGCTTCGCCTTCCAGCAGGAGCTCGATGACCACGGCGTTCTGAGCTCGATCGGCTCGGTCGGCGACGCCTACGACAACGCGATGGCCGAAAGCTTCGTCGACACCTTCAAGACCGAGCTGATCGCCGACCGCGTCTGGCGCACCCGCACACAGCTCGAGCTGGCGATCGTCGAATGGGTCGCCTGGTTCAACAACGAGCGCCTACACGAGTCCCTCGGCGACATCCCGCCCAGCGAGTTCGAGCACCTATACGCTCGACAGTGCTCTGAGATCTCTCCCTCTCAATGAAGAGAGGGAACCAACAAACCCGGTCTCCGCGGAACCCAGCCCGCCTCAGCGAGACGGCCAGGTAGGTGATGTCGATGCCAATCCATTGGCGCTTGAGGGTTTCGGCCGCCGCGATCGTCGTGCCGCAACCGCAGAAGGGGTCGAGTACAACGCCTCCCTCCGGGCAACTGGCGGTGACAACCCGTTCGAGGAGTTCCTCGGACTTCTGCGTCGGATAGCCGAGCTTCTCCGGATCGGTTGGACTTGTGATCTTCTTGACGTCTGGCCACCAATCGTTGATCGGGGTGCCTTCAACGCGCAGGCCTTGGTCGAAGTATTTGCCCTTGATCTGCGTGCGGCCACGCTGCTGAGTCCCTTCGCTGTACGGCCGATAGATCGGCTGGTAGTAGTAGTCGTTGCTCTTCGTGTAGCGCAGCAGCACGTCGTGCTTGCGGGGGAAGTCCTTCCGCGGGATTCCGCCCCCGGCGTAGCACCAGACGATTTCGTTCCGGAAGTTCTTCGGACCGAAGATCGAGTCCAATAGCAGCTTCAGGTAGTGGCTGGCCGTCGGATCGCAGTGGAGGTAGAGCGTGCCCGTTGTCTTCAGGACCCGACGAAGTTCCACAAGCCGAGGGGCCATCATTGAGAGGTAGGCGAGCATCGTTGACGGCCCTAGCAACGTTTGGAACGCCCGGAGAGCCTGCGCCACGTCGCCCCCTCCAGTGACCATCTCTTGGAACACGGCAGCGGCCGTTTGATCCCAGTGCCACGTGTCTTCGAAAGCCTTGATTTGGGCGGCGGCCTGGGTGCCGTCAACGTGGCCGAAGAGGACGTTGTATGTCGCGTTGCTGTTGAACGGCGGATCAAGATAGACGAGATCGATGGTCTCGTCTTTGACGTAGCGGCGCATCACGTCGAGGTTGTCGCCGTAGTAGAGGAAGTTGGTCATGGGCAATATCGCCCACGATTGTTTCGAACGCGGCGGTCGGCCTTACAGCAACCGTTCGAGCAGGCCGCCCGTGAGCGTGCCACCGTGCCCGGCCTTCGTTCGGTCGTGGTCGCCAGCGCCGCCGTACATCGTGTGCTGCCAGACCGCGAGCGCGAGCGCCTGAGCCTGGTCGCCGTGGTTGCCGCCGACGCGTGGGCTGACGACTGACGAGCGCCCGGCCGTGTGCTGCGCACGTAGGCGTCGCAGCTCGCCGACCAGCTCAGCGTCGTCGCGCAGCTCCACGGTGCCGTCGTACAACCGGGCTCGCAGTTCGCCGTAGACCTGCGACTTCGACTCGGCGCCCATCGCCTTCGCGGTGACGACGATCCCGCGCCCGCGCAAGTGTTCGACCAACGCTGGGGCGAGGTACTGATCCGTGATCGCCGAGGCGCGATAGGTGCGGCACAGATCGACGACCTGAGCGACCAGCTCACCGAACGGGCTCGAGCTCGACGCGCGCAGTCCGAGCGCCGGGCCGATGATGAGTCGCTGTCGGTACTCGTCGCTGCGCCCGACGAGCACCACGCCGAACGGGTCGCGCTCAGTCGCGGGATCCAGGCCAGCGATCCAGCCGGCGCCCTCACGCGGCAGTGCCTCCGGCCGGCGCACGACCTCGAACTGCTCGAAGTCCAGGTAAGCGCCGCCGCTGCCGAGGAACTGCGCCTCGTACTCCGCGGCGAACCCCACCGGGTCGCGCAGCCGCTCAGCCGCCAGGTAGTCGGCGCTGACGGTCGGGTTGACATGTCGGCCGTCGATGCCTGTCGCGCGACGGCGCCCGGCAGCTCAGCCGCGGTCGCCTTCTGGAACAACTCGGCGAAGAGGCCGGTGTCGCCCCACGGCGTCGAGCAGGCAACGATCGTCGCCGCGTTGCCGAACGTCGCCGTGGCCGGCCGCAGTGCCTGCCACACGCGCTCGGCCGCCGCGTCGCCGTCGTGGTCGAGGAAGTGCGCCAGCTCATCGAACACGAGGCCGAGCACCGGCCAGCCGCGAACGCCGCGCGACGTGCACGGGAACGCTCGCACCGCCGACCGCGCGCCGTCGGGCAACTTGAAGAGGATCGAGTCCTTGTCGCCGCCGTCCACGAACGCCGCCAGCAACGGCGAGTGCTCCACGATCGAGCGGGCAGCATCGACGATCAGCCGCGCCTGCTGAATGTTCGTCGCGACCGCCACCGCATACCGGCGCTCGCCGTGGCGGACCTTCGCGTCGAGGTCCGGGCGGAACAGCGCGTTGTGGAGACAGGCAATCGCGGCGAGCGTCGACTTCCCTGACCGGCGCCCGAGCGCCCAGACGTGAAAGTGGGCAGTCGCCGCCGAGGTCCGCCAGCAGCTCACGTTTGCCGTGGGTACGGCGAGAAGTCGCGGCCCAGCAGCTTCGGGAATCATCGACCGCATCGAGCAGCGGAAACGAACATCACTCGCCGCACCGAAGCTTTCCCCGCGGTTAGAAAAGGGGTGGCACCCCCGTCCGCGGCGGCATCGCCAGAGAAAATGAACGGGGCGCCTCGCCTCGGACTGCCGTGCACCGCCGCGATGTGCTCGACGAGACTGGTCGCCGGCCGACGCCGTGCGCACGAAGGTCGAGCCCGAGGCGAGCCCGAGCGCGCGGTGTCATCCCCAGCGCGTCGAGGCTGTCGCCGACGTCGGCGCGCAGCCGCCGCTCGACCTCGACCGCGGGGCGGATCGCGCCGTCGCCGTCCACGATGCCGTGCAACGCGAGGTACTGCTCGACGTCCTCCAGCCGGCAAAGCGTTTTCGCCAGCATCGACACGATGATGGTGTCCGCGGCGGGGAGCCCGCCGTCGGTCTCGCGCAACGGCGCGTCGGCGGCGATCGCCTCGAACACGACCGCGACCTTGGCTTCAAGTCGGTCCGTGGCGATCGCGGCAAACGCTCCGTGCGTGCGTGCGCGCTGGTTGCCGACGGGCGCCGGATTGGCGCCGCGCATTGAGGTTCGAAAGCTGCCTCGATCGCCGCCGCGGATCGCGGCTCGTCGGGCTCATGCGCGCCTTCCTGACTGGCGCACGACTGGCGCGCACCCGCTTGTTTGCTGGCTCGTCGGCGTGCCCGGGGCACCCTTCCCCGTGGCCAGGTCGTCGATCACCCTCTCGCCGTGCGCATCGAGCCACGCTTGAAGTGCCTCGCGACCGCCACGAGCTTGCGGCGACCGCGGCGCACGATGCGGACCTCGCTCGCGACGTGCTCACGGAAGAAATCCTCGCCAACCCCGAGCGCCGCCGCTGCTTCCTCGACCGTCAACGCGAGTCGCGGCACCGGGGCCAGATAGTCGATGTGCGGCCTCGCCATCACGCCGCCCCGTTCGGGAGTTTCGCGTTCGGGAACGGGGCAACGCTGGAACGTCTGCAGCGCCGCCGAGGCGCAGGGCGCACGACGACGCGCAGGCACCCTGGGGTGCGGGGCACCCCGGGGTTGATGCCAGTCCCGTTGCTGGGCCTGCGCGTCGTCCTGCGTCCGCGGTGCTCACGGTTGGCCGCCTTTCACGGTGGCGGGGTGGCGCAAGGTGGCGCACGTTTAAAAGTCCCTATAGGAGCTACTTGAGAAGTTCCGTTTCTTGCGCCACCCTGCGCCACCTGCGTGGGCGCGATGCCGTCCTTGACGGAGTAGCCGTTGATCCTCACGGTGGGGTAGCCGAGCGTCGTCAGGCGAGTCGGACAGCGGCTGCGCGCGTCGTGGGCTTCTCGCCTCCCATGCGATGTAGGCGTCGAGTAGCTCGCGGTTGTCGAGCGCGCGGTCGGCGTCGAGGTTGCAGCGCTCGCTGACGAACATTGCGATGCGGTCCTGGTTGTGGCGGTAGCGGGCGGTCGCCTGCTGGACGGCGTTGCAGGTGCCGAGGCCGTGAGTCTGCCAGTAGTGGTGCCGCGGATCGCCCATGCGAGGACGCCGGGCAGTTCGTCGCGCAGGGTGGCGGAGAGCTTGGTCGGGGGTGGGGAAGGTGACGTCGAAGGGGATGACGCGGATGCGCCGCCACATTGCGGGGCTGATGCTGGTGACGCGCGGGAGGTCGTTGACGGCGAGCCAGAGCTTGAGTTGGGGCCGGTACTCGAACTCGCTTCTGGTGAGCTTGGGCGCTCGTGATGGCTTCGCCGCCCGTGAGCTGCTTGACGAGGCTCTCGGCGAGGTGCGCGTCGGTGTCGATTTCGGCGGCGGTACGAGCCGGGCGCCGCGCAGGCGCGCGAGGTCTAGCGCACGCTGCGCGAGCTGGCGGCGGTGGTGAAGCTGGCGGCGTCAGCGTTGGACGCTGTAGTGACGCCGAGCATCGTCCCGAGCAGCTCGAAGAAGGTCGTCTTGCCGTTGGCGCCGTCGCCGGGCAGATGTGGAAGACTTGCTCGCTGGTGTCGCCGGTGAGGCTGTAGCCGATCGCGCGCTGCATGTAGCGGACGAGGTCGACGTCACCGTCGAAGATCTCGGTCAGGAAGCGCTCGAAGGCGGCGCTCGTGCCTGCGCGTCGTAAGTGGACGGGTGCGAGCGAGTGATGTTGTCGTCGCGCAGGTGCGGGCGTAGCTCGCCGGTCCGAGATCGAGCGTGCCGTTGGCGACGTTGAGCAGGAATGGATCGGCGTCGAGCTGCTGGAGCTCGAGCGACGACCGCGCATCGCCGCGCGAGCTCGAGCATGGCGCGAGTCGCGGGGCGCTCTCGGTCCGCGAGTGCCCACGCGACGAGCTGCCCGTCGTCGGCGTCGAGGTCGGCAGCCGAGCTCGGAACATCGCCTGCGGCGGTGTTGATCGCGCGGCGCATCGACCTCGTCGCTCTCGTCGAGGCGCAACCGCGTGCCGTCCCACACGTGCCAGCCGATCCGCCCGACGTGGCGAACGTCGTGCCCGTGCAGCGCGACGAGGCGGCGGGCGTTGCCGGCGTCGGTGCGGTGGGCGAGACGCAGGACGACGTTGCGCGTGTGCTCGACACCCTGGCTGTAGGTAGCGCGAACGTGTTCGAGCGCGAGCGCCCGCCCGCCCGGGTCGCCGGCCGTGAGGGTCTCGGCGGCGTCCTCGGCGTCCTCCTGGGTGATCCCGGCCTCCAGCAGCCGCGCCGCAAGCGCTGCGAACGCCAGCTTGGGTCTTCTTCGAGGATCTGCCCGGTTGCTTGGAGCGCCTCGCCGATGACGCTCTCCGGGTCGGCGGCGCCTTCCGCTTGCGCGTCTTCTGCGCGCTCATGCCCGAGCGCCGTTTGCGAAGTGCGCGATGGCTGGGAGCGTCAGGAGCGCGGAATCGTGCTCTTCGGCGACGTGGATCCACTGGGCGCACTCCGCGGCCCAGATGATCTGGCCGGCCTCGTCCCATGTGAAGCGATCGGGTGTCGGCTTGGGCGGGGCGGCGAGAGGGGCGCGCGAGCCGGTGAGCAGCGCGTACAAGTCGAGGATGGGGGCACGGGTGCCGTGAGCGTTGAGGTAGTCGACGACGATGCGAACGCCGACGTTCTCGGTGGTCGTGAAGCGGCCTGCTGCCTCTGCGGCGGGTCCGTCCATGAGGCCGAGGGGTGCGTCGGAGGCGCGCGCTACGCTGCCGGCGAGTTCGCCTGTCCGGGGCTGAATCTCATTCGCGGGCCGCTCTTCACCGGGGCGGCTCGTGTCGTTCACTTGGGCTCCTCGCGCTCGGGCGCAGCGGCGCGGTTGAGGCCGGCTCGGCGGTGTCTTCTCGCACCGGCAGTCGCGTTGGCGTTGTAGACAGTCGCCGGCGACGTACCGGAAGCGAGTGCGAGGTCGATTCTTGTCCAGCCCGCTGCCTGCCTGCGCTCCTGCAAGTCGAGGACCGGCGACGTCCTGTTCTTCGACGTGTTCATCGTGTTACGAAGAATTCCGCCGATCCGTCTGTTTATGTGACAGGACATGTGGACCCTCGCGGACCTACTGAAAAACGAGTTGGCGAGATCGGACGCACTAGCGCGCGACGTTCGCCCGTTGGCCCACACTCTCAGCGGGCCTCGCCTGTCGCCTACGTCTCACACGATCGGCGAGTTTGGCCATGACGGCGCCGAGCGGCTGTTGACAGAAGCGCGAGGTGCGACTGGCCCGCGACGGTTCGCGTGGCGCGCCTCCCACGCTGCTGCGCAGGGCATCTACACCGAGCCGAATGAGTCGCTGGCACCACACCGGGCGGCGTTGCAGCGCTGCGACACGTTGGCCGGGTTCTACAGCGGCGCGACAGCGATGGCCCCGCGGTTCTTCGCCTACGCCTGCGGGAGCGTGCCTATTTGCGAGCTGGTGTCGCCGGCCTACTACGCGGTCCAGGCGCCGACGGGCAAGGGCGCGTCGTCCTTCGCGGCGCACGTCCATCGCCGCGAGCACCTGTCGCCGCGGGCGCCGGGGAAGCAGTTTCGGCGGACGACCGCGGCGGCGCTCGAAGCGGCGCCTGCGCCGTCGGAGAGCATCGCCCTGCACGTCCGGCCCGCTCGACCTTGAGCGCCCGTCACGCGCGCCGCCAGGCGCTAACGCGGGGCTCGCAGTCTCGCCGCCCGCCTCGTGTGGCCTCGTGGCGGGCGGCCGGTTGGATTTGGTCGAGCCGAACGGTCAGCCTACATGTCCCGCCGCGCAAGTGTTACGGAAATGCGCACTGTCAGAAACGGGACCGCGGTAAACGGTTGACACCCTCAATTCGTGTGCGCTTCACTCGTCGAAGTGGGCGCTTCCGGACTGACCGCAGCGAGCAAGGGCGTTTTCGCTGGCAAGCGGCGAGATGCTGGCCGCCGACGTGCTCCCGCTCATCACGTTCGACACGCGCGACGGCGCGATCCTCGGCGTCCAGGGCGTCGCGAGTGTGCACGGCCAGGCGGGCGACGGCGATCGCGGCGTCGCCGCTGAGCTGCTGCTGCGATTCGGACCCGGCGCGCGAGCGACGGTCCTCCTCGCAGAGCAGGACTTCGCCGGGCTCGCCGCGCTTTGTCGGCTGCACGCGACCGTGTGCACGTTTGCTCGCGCCGAGCACGCCGGGCTCGTCAACGCCGACGAATGGCCGGCGTACCGCGACCGGTTCTACGGCGACCCCGACGGCCTGCGGGCCGCACTCAGCTTCGACCACTGACGAGCCACGAAACCCGACCAACGGAGACCCCATGAACATGCCCGACCCGCCCGAGGCGCCGATCGCGCCCGCGATCAGCCTCGACGCGATCACGCTGGACTTGACCGCGGTGCAGCTCGTGCGCGTCGCGCGCGACGCTGGGAGCTTCCTCGGAGATGGCGACGGCGCGCGGGCGCTTCGCCAGCTCCACCAGAGCGACGCGGCGGCTGCCGTCGCGCTCGTGCGCGGCGACGTCGCCGAGATGCAGCGCGCCGCCGATGAGGCGCACGCCGGGCAGTACGACGAGCACTCCGGCCACTTGACCCGCAAGCGGTCCAGCGCGTCGTCGCCGAGCACGGCGTCGAGCTGAGCGATGCCGCGGTGATCGCCGGTATCGACCGAGACCTCGCCGCGCACGCCGACGACGAGGCGAGCGTCGCGTCGGACGTTCCGTGGCTCGACGGCGCGCGAGCTGTCCACGCCTCCCGAGCCGTGGAACGCGCAGCACTGGGAGCGCGATCAGCGCCGCGCCGAGGCACACGGCGTCTCGCTCGATCGCGAGCTGTGGGCGGCACACGCCGCGCAGGGGCGCGATGCCGTGCACGAGATGCTGACCGACCGCCGCGATGGGCAGCTCAGGGATCTGCAGCGCAGCCGTGCCGCGCTCGTGGACTCGGCGAAGCGGCGCGCCGCCGCGATGACCGCCGAGGCTGACCGCGAACGCGAAATCGACGCCGCGACCGACGCGAAGCTCGCCCGCCAGATCGGACACCCGAGCTACGAGTCGCCGCGATGAGTCCGCCGCGGGAGTGCGTTCTGTGCGGCGCGCCGCTCGACGGCCGGCGCGTCGATGCGCGCTTCTGCACATCGGTCTGTCGCGCCGAGGCGAGCCGAATCCGAGCTGTTCTCGACGGCCGCGAGCCCGACGGATACCCGACGCTTCCCGACCGCTTGATCGCGATGCGAAAGCTCGGAAAACGCCTGCTCGTCGGGTAGAATGAGGGCACTTCACAAAGCGGCCCCGCGACGCGCCAACGTCCGGGGCCATGGCCCAAGGAGCAGTAACTCCATGGACGCACCGCAGGGTACTGCGCGCCACCCGCGCACCTTCAAGATCGACGATCCCGCACGCCGGGCGATCGCCGATCAGCTCGCCGACTTCGCCGCCGAGCGGATCGAAGTCGAGCTGGACGTCGCGATGACCGACGAGACGTTCGTCGCGATCGCTGACGGTGCTCGCGCCGCAGCTCGACGCCGATGCTCGCAACGGTCAAGCTGCCGCCGATCCAATCCGGCCAGATCGGCGGACCCGCCGAGCCGAAGGCGGCCTGACATGGCCGCCGCCAAGCGCAAGCCGCCGACAGGCATCCGCGAGCGCCACTCGCGCGCATGCCCGAGCCGGACCGGCGACCCGTGTCGGTGCGAGCCGTCCTACGAGGCGTGGGTCTATCTCCCGCGCGAGGACCGCAAGGTGCGAAAGACGTTCGCCCGGCTCGCGGAGGCGAAGGCGTGGCGTCAGGACGCCGCCGGCGCCGCGCGTCGCCATCAGCTCCGCGGGCCGACGTCGACCACGGTTCGTGAGTACGCGGCCGAGTTCCTCGCCGGGATCACGGACGGCTCGATCCCGAACCGCTCCGGGGATCGCTACCGCCCGGCGAGCGATCCGCGGCTACGAGCGATCGCTGCGGCTGCGCGTGCTGCCCGAGCTGGGCGAGCGCAAGCTCACGGCCGTCACGCGCGCCGACGTCCAGGCGTTTGTCGACCGGCTCACCGTCGAGGGCTACACGCCGTCGACGGTGCTGAACACGCTCGACCCGTTGCGGCGCATGTACGACCGCGCCGTCAAGCGCGATGTCGTGGCGATCGATCCGACCGACGGCCTCGAACTGCGTCGGCCTCGCAACGGACGCGACCGCATCGCGGCGCCCGGCGAGGCCGCGCGCCTGATCGATGCGCTGCCCGACGACTTGCAGGCGCTCTACGCGACCGCGATGTACGCAGGGCTGCGCCGCGGCGAGCTGCGCGCGCTCAGGTGGTCTGACGTCAAGCTCGCCGCGCGCACGATCCGCGTCGAGCGCGTCGTGGGACGACGAGGAAGGGGAGAGCGACGACACCAAGAGCGATGCCGGCCAGCGCACCGTCCCGATCCTCGCCGTCGCTCGGCGAGCACCTGGCGGACCACGGATTGCGCGACCCACGCGGCGGCGACGACCTCGTGTTCGGCGCGACCGCCACGGACGCGTTCATCCCGTCGACTGTCCGCCGCCGCGCGCTTGCCGCGTGGGACGCGGTGAATGCGAAGGCACGCGCGACCGCGGCCGACGAGGCTCGCGACGTCGAGCCCGGCGAGCTGCTCGACGCGATCGGTCTGCATGAGGCGCGCCACACGTGCGCGTCGACGCTGATCGCCGCGGGCGCGAACGCGAAGGTGATCCAGATGGTGATGGGGCACGCCACGATCCAGATGACCTTCGACCGCTACGGGCACCTGATGCCGGGCGGGCTAGAGGAAGCGGCTGCGGCGGCGGACGACTACCTCGCGCGGGCGGCGGCACCCTCACCGGGCGCCGCGCAGGGCCTATAGAGTGGACGCCTTGGTGCAGCCTACGACGCAGATCATCCGTTTGAGTTGGCGTCCCGAGCTGCGGTTCTATGAGCGCCGGATCGCGGTCTTGAGAGAGCTCGACGACCGTGGCCTGCTGCGAGCGTTCCGGGTAGGGAACAATCACGTCGAGACGCAGCTCACTGCCGGCTGAAACCAGCTTCGGTTTTCGCAAGGCGGGTTGAACTTGCTCCTAGTCGGCGAGGTCGATTCTCACGCGGCGGCGTGGGACGCGATGCAGCTGGTGGTCGACCAGATACAGCCGAAGCGCTATGGCGAGGCGCAGGGCGAGTTCCAGTTCGTCCTGCCCCTCGACCTCGATTTCGAGCAGGCGATCGAACGTGGATATTCGCGGCTGTTCACCGGCTTGTCGGGAGGCAGCTGGTGGGATCGGGCGCTGCTCGCGGATCTCCGGCTCCCGGGGCCACCACCCACGAGTGGCCAGTGTGAGTTCGGCATCGTGCGGCCCGATGAAGTACCCCGACGGCTAGCGCGTGCGGCGGGTCGCCTTGAGGGCGAGCAGCCGGGCCGCGACCCGCGGCAGATCCGAGAGCTCATCGATCTGTTTTCGGAGAGGACGTTTAGTCCTGTTTCACTTTTCGCCGATACAACGGCATGGATTAGCCCGTCTCACGCTGGCGCGGAGGCGCTTGAGGGTGTGCAGCGATGCTGGCGTTCTTGCCTTGAGGAAACGGTAGGCTGGTACAGGACGTGCATGAGACGCTATCCGGACACGAGCACGACCAGGAGGTGGTAGCCGGTGAGCAATAGACTTCTCGAACGCGTTTTCACAGAGCGAGATGAGAACGAATGGATCGTTCTTGACCCGCCCATCGAGGCCGCCACTTTTGCCGAGCTCAAGTTTGGATCCCGCGCTTACACGTCGACGCAGGCGAGCGCGATCACCGAGACGGTTTCGCACCGAGAGCCGCTCGCCGTCGCGCCTTTGCCACTCGACGAGTAGTGCCATCGATCTTCGCGCTCGCCGACTGCGGGACGATGACCGAGACCTCGTACAGGGTCTTCGAGTTCGGCGAGGCTCGCTACGAAGGCGATGTAAAGCGCTGGATCGCGAAGTGGATCTGGGGCAACGCAGAACGAACCAGCCACGGTTCTAGTCCTGGATCGAGCGGCGACGATGCACTGGTCGGCGACGGCACCTGGGCATACGTCGACGTGTTCGCGGGCATCCTCCAAGTAACCGACCTGGAGATCGCTTGGTTCGGCGTCGACGTGGCGTACCAGGGTATGCGCACGGAGGACGGCGAGCTCTGTGGCCGACATCGTCTACGTCACCGTTGAAGCGCTTGCGCGTGGGGACTCGTTGATGACCGAGATGCATGCCTCGACACGTTGACGGTCGCACGTCGACAACGAACGTGCACTGCGGTTTTGGCGGCGGCAGGGGTATGAGGTCCTCTCCGATCCGAAGGTGCGGATGGACGGCGAGGACTGACGTACCGGATGGTCCGCTAGGCCCCTTGGTGCGCGCCAGTTCGCGCGCCAGTCGCACCCTGGAACAGCCGGGTCCAACCGGGTCCAACCGGGTGGTAGAGCCAGCATTCATCGGCCAGAGCCCTTGTTTATGGGCTCTCGGCCCAGTTCGAATCCCCGTAGCGAGTACTCCAACGAGCCCCAGATCAGGGGCTCGTTTGCGTTTCGGGGGTCGCGCGCCACAACGCGCGCCACAACCGGGGACTGGGGGCTACGCTTACCCTCGCGCATGGGAAAGACGCCTACAACGGACGTTCGCGGTGGCCGGCGCGGCGTTCGTTGCTCTCGCGGGGACGGGCTGCGGGGAGACTGCGGAGTCGTACTGCCACGGCATCTACGACGATGGCGGGACCACACCGGGCTGGGCGGACTCGAACTTCGATGACTATCCGTCGTGCGTCGACTGGTATCACGAGAACGAGCCGACCGGACCCGGAACGTAGCGGCGTGACTAGTAGCGCCGTTTTCTGACTTGAGACACGCCGGACACTCCGCTAGGGCGCTGCGCAGAAACGACTGAGCCGGACCTGCTTTTGCCTCGAAGGGACGCCGCGCTGCGCCACCGCTAAGCGCGACGGCGCGGGGCGGCGGTCCTAGATGTCGCAGACGGCGAGGGCTGGTGCGTCGCGGCGGGCCTTCTCGGTGGCGGTGCCAAGGTCGCCGAGCGCCGCGTAGGTGACGCGGTCGGGGTCGAGGCCCAAGGCGGCGGCATCGTTGGCTTCGAGGCGTTCTATGAGGTCCTTGGACGCGAGTGCGCGTCCGCCGGTCGCGCAGGCCTCGATGCGGGCGGCCTCGTTGACCTCGTCGCCGAGCGCGGTGACTTCGCTGCGGCCGCTGGTCGCGATCTGCCCGACGTAGAGGGTGGAGCCCCAATGCAACCCGAAGCGCAGCACGACGTCTTCGGGTTGCAGGTCACTGCGAGCGGCCACATCGGCCACGGCGCTTCTCAGCGCGCGAGCCGCGCTGATGCAGGCACGCGCGGCGGCCGACTCCGAGCCCGCGGTCGTGGCGAGAAAGAACGCGACCACGCCATCGCCGACGTGCCTGCCGACGAGTCCGCCGGCGTCGACGACGCACTGATCGGCGGCGCGAGTCAGGCGCCGTCCGAGTGCGAAGTAGCTGGCCGTCGACAGGCGTCGCGCAAGCGGGGATGACGCTTCCAGGTCGGCGAACAGGATCGCGGCTGGTCGTCTCCCGGCCTGCGCGACGCTCTGCATCCTGGCGAAGTGCGCGGCATCACCGGCGGTGCCCAGCGTTCCGAGCATGGTCATCCCGGCAGCGGGGATGGTCTGGGTCGCAGTGCCGGCCAGGCGCCCGTCGGGGCCGCGCACGCGCCACGAGGTTGCGAGCAGCATCGCGGGCGATCCGGCGACCGTGTGCGCCTGCATGGGGAACGAGCGGACGATCGATCGATCGTCGGGCTCAATCGTCTCGATGAGGTCGTGGAACCTCGCGTCGACCACGTCGCGCAGTCCAGCCCGGCCTCCGGGCGTGTCGTCCAGCAGCCACGGACCCAGGCCGACGAAGCCATCTCTGCCAGTCGTGTCCGGCCGGAAGGCCCGGCGGAACAACTCGCACTCCATCACCTCCGGCCCGAAGTAGTGCATGCCCAGCGGGACCGTCACCATCCCCGGCGGGCGCCCGACGCTGAGCCGCATATCGTCGGTCATGTACACGCAGCGCCAATCCCGATCGACGATGAGAGCCCACGCACGGGCCTGGTTCAGTGCCACGGCCGCTTGAGCCAGCGCAGGGTCATCTGGCAGCGGACATGTCTCCTGACCCTCGATCCGGCGACTCTACCCGGCGGCCAAGTCCCTCGGACGAGCAGTCACCGACCGCGGCGATTGCACCTTGTCCGCGGGCCGCAGCGCGGCCCTAGCGGGAGGCGCACCGTTCCATACCACTGGGGTTGCTTGCACCGCGTTCGACGCCCAGCCCCGCGCGGTGATGGCGCTGGGCTATCGCGCCGAGTACGCCGGCAGCGCATCGCGTCTACCGGCCAGCGCCACGGCGGGGATCCTCTAGCCTGGCTCGCGAGCCCGCCACAGCATGAATAATCCGCGGATGCTCCGCCTCGCAGCCGTGCTCGTCTCCGCGTTCGTCTTCGCCGCGACCACCGTCGCCGTCGCCAAGACGGTCAACGGCAGCCGCGGCGCGAACTCGATCACCGGCACCGGCTCCGCCGACAACCTCAACGGCAACGGGGGCAACGACCGGATCCGCGGCCTCGGCGGCGACGACGCGCTCGACGGCGGCACCGGCAACGACGACATCAACGGCGCCAACGGCGAAGACCAGATCGACGGCGGTCAGGGCGACGACAAGATCCTCGGCGGCCCCGGCGTCGACGGCATCCTCGGCGGCGACGGCCACGACGTCATCTACGGCGGCGACGGCGACGACGTGATCGACGGCGGCCGCGCGTCCGACACGATCTACGGGGGTCCCGGCGACGACCTGATCCACGGCAGCTCGGCGCCCGACACCGTCGACTGCGGGCCCGGGCGCGATATCGCCTACTACAACCTCAACAGCGAGATCCGCGGGCGCTACCGCAACTGCGAGGTGCTTCGCAAGGAGACGACTCCGCCGGTGCGCTCGTGTGGGCAGGGCGGCACCGACAACGCCGAGACCGTCCACGGCACCGAGCGCGCCGACACGTGCTTCGGCCGCGGCGGCGACGACTACCTCGAGGGCGCCGGCGGCAGCGACCGCCTCTTCGGCGGCGAGGGCAACGACCAGCTGTTCGGCCGCTTCGGCAACGACACCTTGGACGGCGGGCCCGGCGACGACCTGATCGAAGGCGGACGCGGGCAGGACACGCTGATCGGCGGCGACGGCGACGACAAGCTCAACGGCGGCTTTGACACCGACCGTCTGGACTGCGGCCCGGGCAACGACATCGCGACGGTGAGCGGGGCCGACACGACCGTCAACTGCGAGACGATCCGCCGCTGAGCGACGGCTACCTGATGCGGAAGGACCGCACCGGGCCCTCGACGTTGCAGTCGTCGCCGCCGTCGACCGTGCACTCGATGAGGTAGGCCTGCCAGTAGTAGCGCCCCGGGCGGTTGAGGAAGTGCGAGCGCAGGGCGGCGTAGCGCTCGACCTTCTTGGTCCACAGCCCGCTGTTGCGCCCCATCGAGCGGAACCAGACGTTGCTCGCGAGCGTCCCGTCGGAGCCGACCTTCTTGGACTTCGACACCTTGATGAAGACGCCGTTCTCGGCGGTCGCGCGGACCTTGAAGGTGAACGGCACGCCGCGCTTCTGGGTCTTGCCGTTGGTCGGCGCGACCGGCGACGGGCCCGACGACTGCGCGGCGGCGATCCCGCCGCCCGCGATCAGGCCGGCGGCGGCCAGGACGGGCAGGACGAGGCGCGTCTTCACGGTGGTCATGAGGGGAGTCTGACGCCCGCGTGGGGATTCGTCACGCCACGCCCGGGTAGCGCCAGACCATGACCTTCGGATCCTCGATCTTCCTCATCGCCGTCGGCGCGATCATGCGCTACGCCGTCGAGACGAACGTCGAGGGGTTCAGCATCCACACAGCGGGCGCCATCCTGATGATCGTCGGGGCCATCGGCCTGCTCGTGAGCCTGCTGTGGCTCCTCGTCGCCAGCGATCGCCGGCGCGACCGGTACGTCCGCGACCGCGACGTCTACTGACAGCGACACAGTCGAAACCGGCGGTCCGTAGGGGTACCATCGCTCCCACGATGCAGGCCGTTCTGCTCTACGTGATCTACGCGCTCGTCGGTGGGCTTGCGATCGCGCTGCTCGGCTTCATCGGCCCGATCGTCGGCTGGTTGGACCGCCGTCGCGAGCGCCGCGCCGCCAAGGCGCTCTAGCCGGGCCTCACCACACCGCCGGCACGAACGTCTGGTCCTGCATCGGCGGGCGCACGTAGCCGCTGTCGTCCTGGCGCGGCGGCAGATCCAGCGGCGGCGGCGTGAGGTCCTCGTAGTCGATCATCGACAGCAGGTGCGTGATGCAGTTCAGCCGCGCGCGACGCTTGTCGTCGGCATCGACGACGTACCAGGGCGCGTGCTTGATGTCGGTGTAGCGGAACATCTCGTCCTTGGCGCGTGAGTACTCGACCCACCGCTCGCGCGACTTGAGGTCCATCGGGCTGAGCTTCCAGCGCCGCATCGGATCCTCGGCGCGCGCCTGGAAGCGCTTCTCCTGCTCCTCGTCGGAGACCGAGAACCAGTACTTGATCAGCGTGATGCCCGAGCGCACGAGCATCCGCTCGAACTCCGGGCATGAGCGCATGAACTCCTGGTACTCCTCCTCGCTGCAGAAGCCCATCACCCGCTCGACGCCGGCGCGGTTGTACCAGGAGCGGTCGAACAGGACCATCTCGCCGGCCGCCGGGAGATGCGCGACGTAGCGCTGGAAGTACCACTGCGTCTGCTCGCGCTCGGTCGGTGCCGGCAGCGCGACGACGCGGCACACGCGCGAGTTGGTGCGCTCGGCGATCCGCTTGATCACGCCGCCCTTCCCGGCGGCGTCGCGGCCCTCGAAGATCACGACGACCTTCAGCCCGCGCGCCTTGATGAACTCCTGCAGCAGCACCAGCTCGCGCTGCAGGCGGCCGAGCTCCTTGTCGAAGATCGCGCGGTCGAGCTTTCCCATCGACCGACCGTATGCCCCTCGCTTGCGTCGGGGCAACCTGCTTTCATCCAACGGACAACGAGGTGGGAGTAGGGAAATGCGGATCCGGATGATCTCGCTGGAGGACGGAATCACGGCGTGCGGGTTTCGCAAGATGGCCGCGTACGTCCATCGGCTCAACGCCGATACCGAGGCGATCTACGTCTCGACGAACCGCTGGTCGACGATCTCGAGCGCGATCAAGGGAACGATCGGCGACGCGCCCGAGATGGGTCCCGACGAGGTCGACGAGATCGCCCAGGGCCTGAAGGACGTCGATGTCGTCGGGTTCTCGTCGATGACCGGCTACGCCGGGCTCACGCACCAGCTGTCCTCGCGCCTGCGCGAGGTCTCGCCGGACACGTTCCAGGTCTGGGGCGGCATCCACCCGATCATCCACCCGCAGGACGCGATCACCGCGCCGGTCGACGCGATCTGCACGGGGGAGGGCGAGTTCGCCTTCCACGAGCTCTATGACCACCTGCTCGCCGGCACCGACCACCGCAAGACCAAGAACTTCTGGTTCAAGGACGACCCGTCCTCCGGTGAGCACAAGGCGAACATGTTCCTGCCGCTGCAGACCTCCGAGGAGATGGAGGCGCTGCCGTTCCCGATGCACGGCAGCACGCAGGAGCGCATCTACCGCGGCGGTGAGGGGCTCGTGCCGCTGGAGCGCGACGACTACCTCGCGTCCGACGGCCTCGGCTACACGGCGATCTGGTCGATCGGGTGCCCGTTTCACTGCACCTACTGCGGCAACACGGCGTTCATCGCCAACGACAAGAAGTACAAGAAGATCCGCCACCCCAGCGCCGAGTACATCGTCGAGGAGATCCGCCAGGCGCGAGAGCGCTTCCCGCACCTCAGCCACGTGTCGTTCCTGGACGACAGCTTCATGGCGATCCCGTACAAGGAGCTCGAGCACTTCGCCGAGCGCTGGAAGGCCGACCTCGACATCCCGTTCGCCGTCTACGGCGTGATCCCCAACTACGTCAAGCGCGACAAGTTCGAGATCCTCACCTGGGCGGGGATGAACCGCGTCCGCATGGGCATCCAGTCGGGCTCGCAGCGGATCCTCGACTTCTACCAGCGGCCATCGCCGCCGGCGAAGATCCTCGCGGCGGGAGAGATCGCGGCGTCGTTCGCGCCCGACCATCACATCCCGCCGGTCTACGACATCATCATGGACAACCCGATCGAGACGCGACAGGACGTCGTCGAGACGCTCGAGCTGCTGTATGAGATGACGCGGCCCTACTCGCTGCTCGTCTACTCGCTGAAGGTGATCCCCAACACCGAGCTTGCGAAGTCGATGGAGCGCGAAGGCATCGACCTCGAGGAGATCAACAGCTCCTACCTGTGGATCCCGCCGCGCTGGGCGAACCTGATGCTCTACCTGATCGCGCTCGTGCGCCCGCCGCGCTGGCTGTGGGAGCGGATGCTCAGGCGCGTGCGCGCCAGCCACGAGGAGCAGAAGCTCTACCCGCGCCTGGGGATCGTCCTGCGCACCCTCTACCTGAGCAAGCGCGCGCTGACGCACCTGCGCTTCATGGATTTCTCGATCACGCCCGGCAAGACCGGCTACTACGCCTGGCGCCTGGGCCTCGTCGGGCTGTGGCGCAAGCACTTCTGGAAGCGCATGGACCGCCCGCCGCCCAAGCCGCCGCGGCGCGTCGTCCCGGTGACCGTGATCGCGCCCGAGGCCCCCGAGGCCGACGCCGCCTAGCTCGGGTCGCTGAAGACCGGCGGCTGCTTGTTCATCCCGGCCATGACGGCCGCGAGCTGGTTCGGCGAGCCCATCAGCGCCGTCTGCAGCTCTGACTCGAGCATCAGCGCGGCGGCCGGGTCGTCGCCCGTCCAGGTCTCGTTGTAGAGGCGCTTGGCGGCGCGCACGGCGTCGGGCGACTTGCCGGCGATCTCGCGCGCGAGCTCGAGCGCGGCGGCGAGCGGATCGTCTGCGGTGCGCGTGACGACGCCGAGCGCGTCGGCCTCCGCGCCGGAGATGATGCGGCCCGTGTAGGTGAGCTCCTTGGCGACGTCGATCGCGACGAGCTTGGGCAGCGCCTGCGTGATCGCCATGTCGGGCACGAGCCCCCACTTGATCTCCATCACCGACAGCTTCGCGTCGGGCGCGGCGATGCGGATGTCGGCGCCGAGCGCGATCTGCAGCCCGCCGCCGAAGCAGTTGCCGTGGACGGCGGCGATCACCGGCGCGGGGACGAGCGACCAGTCATGGCTGACGGCCTGCGCGAGGTTGACGATCTGGCCGGGCTCGCGCTCGAGCAGCACGTTGGGGCCGCCGCCGTTGGACATGAAGCTCATGACGTCCAGCCCCGAGCAGAAGCTCTTGCCCTCTCCGTGCAGCACGACCGCGCGGGCGCGCGGCTCGTCGCGCAGCTGGGCCGCGGCGGCCTGGAGGGCCTGGAACATCGCGAGGTCCAGCGCGTTGTGCTTGTCGCCACGGACCATCGTGACCGTCGCGACGCCGTCATCGGCGATCTCGACGCGAACCCTGTCGTCGCTCATATGCCGCAGATTACGCGGCGCGCGACACGTGCATCCGCACGCGCTGCCCCGCGAGGCCGAGCGACGGCTCGGCGATGCCCGTCCAGGGACCCGGGCCGCAGGCGACCGCGTAGTGGCGCGCGAGCAGCCGCGCCTCCGAGCAGGACAGCGCGTCGGGCGGCGCCGCGCTCGTCGGCGCGGTGCGCACGACGCGGCGCTGGACCGGCAGGACGACGCCGCGCGCGTGCTGACGCGCGCGCCCCGCGGGCACGAGCACGTAGCGGTCGCTCGCGCGCAGCAGCTCGAGCAGCAGCCACTCGGGCTGGCGCGTCAACTCGTCGAACAGGACGTCGGCCACAAGTCCCAGGCGTGCCCCGTCGGCGTCGTAGGCGCGGGCGCCGATCCACGAGGGCAGCAGGCCAGGGGTCATGTTGGGCGCTTTCGGCATCGGCGGGACGTGTCCTTCAGCTACCGCGAAGGTCTACGACTACCCTCGGACGGAGTGCTTCGGACACCCCGCATCCCGCTTTTCGGCGCAATGGCGTGCGCGATCGGCCTGACGATCACGGGCCTGCTGGCCTACCTCGTGCCGATCGTCCATGCCCGCGACGCGGTCTCGCTGCAGGCGTTCATCGCGCTGAACCGGCCGCGGCTGACGCCGCTGATCGACCACGTCGCCCACCTCGCCGATCCCGCGCCGTACGCGCTGATCGGGATCTCGCTGGCACTGCTGGCGCTTGCGCGCGGGCGCTGGCCGGTGACGCTGGCGATCCTCGCGCTCCTGTTCGTCAACGGCGCGACGACCGAGTCGCTCAAGCAGCTGCTGGCGACGCCGCGGTTCAGCGAATGGCTCGGCGACGGGCAGATCGCCGCCGCATCGTGGCCCAGCGGGCACGCGACGGCGTCGATGACGCTCGCGTTCTGCGCGGTGCTCGCGGCGCCGCCCCGCATGCGCCCCGCCGTCGCCGGCGTCGGCGCATGCTTTGCGATCGCGGTCTCCTACGCGATCCTCGCGCTCGGCTGGCACTTCCCCTCCGATGTCATCGGCGGATACCTCGTCGCGGCGATGTGGACGCTGCTGGCGTGCGCGGCGCTGGTCGCCTACGAGGGCCCGAAGCAGATCCGGCGCGAGCGGCCCCAGGAGGGAGCGGTGGCGGTCACGATCGGGGCGGCCTTCGCGGCGGTCCTGTTCCTCGTCGCCGTCGCACGTCCGGCGCAGCTGTCGACATACGCCCAGGAGCACACGTCGTTCTTCGTCGTCGCCTCGACCATCGCGGTGCTCGCGACGGGGCTGGCGCTCGTCGTCAGCGGAAGCGTCCCGGCTCCCACAGTGGCTCGGCGCCGGCGTTCGCCGCGCGCGCGAGGATGAACAGCAGGTCTGACAGGCGGTTGAGGTAGCGCACGACCTCGGGGTTGGCGTCCTCCACGAGGATCGCGCGGCGCTCGGCGCGTCGGCAGATGGTGCGGCAGACGTGCAGATGGGCGGCGGCGGGGCTGCCGCCGGGCAGGACGAAGGACTTCAGCGGCTCGAGCGTCGCGTTGACCTCGTCGCAGCGCTCCTCCAGCCAGGCGGTCTGCTCGGGGACGGCGCGCAGGCGCTCACGGGCGGACTCGGTCGTCTCGGGGACCGAGAGGTCGGCACCGAGGTCGAAGAGGTCGTTCTGGATGTGCTTGATCCAGCCGGCGTGCTGCTCGGACAAGGCGCCGCCGGCGACCGCGAGGCCGAGGTTGGAGTTGAGCTCGTCGATCTCTCCGTAGGCCTCGATCCGCGGATGTGTCTTGGCGACCCGGCTCATGTCGCCGAGGTGCGTCTCCCCGCCGTCGCCGAGCTTCGTGTAGATCCGCGTGAGGTTGACCGTCATGACCCTGGAGGGTACCCGCAGGTAGGATCACGTCCGTCGTTGGTCGGTGGTCGAGGGAAGCCGGTGGAAGACCGGCGCGGACCCGCCACTGTGACCGGGGGAGCCTCCCGCACGACGCCACTGGCGCGCCTCGCGCGCCGGGAAGGCGCGGAGAGGAGCGGCCCGGAAGCCAGGAGACCCACCCCGACCACCAAGCAACGCCCTCGTGGAAGGGGTAGCTCATGCTCAAGAAGAACCTTGCCGGCCTGTGTGCCGGAATCTGCCTGCTCGCGGTGGTGCCGTCCGCCGGCGCCGTCGACGTGACGCTGCGCGTGGAGGGCAAGGCGGCCAACCTCGTCCCCGCCACGGCGGTGACCCTGCCGGCGGCCGACGTGCTCAAGGACGGCCAGCACCCGTGCGCGCGCGACAGCTTCGGCGGTGCGCTGCAGAGCGCGGTGGGCAACGACGGCTGGGGCGCGTCCTACAACGCGGGCTTCGGGGCGTACTTCCTGACCTCGATCAAGGGCTTCGCGCCGTCGGGGAACGACTACTTCGCGCTCTGGGTCAACCACCAATACACGACGCGCTCTGTCTGCGACACTGGGCTGCAGGCCGGCGATGACCTACTCGCGCTCGTCGACTACTGCGACTACGACCCGGGGGCAAAGGTCTGCAAGAACGAGAACGTGCTGCCACTGGCACTCGAGGTGCCCAGGACCGTCACGCCCGGGGCGCCGTTCACCGCCACCGTCACGCGCTATGCGCTCAACGGCAGCACGGCGCCCGTCGCGGGCGCGAGCGTCGGCGGCGCGACCACCGACGCCGCCGGCAAGGTCGCGCTGACCGTCGCCGCCCCGGGGCCGGCGTCGTTCCGAGCAAGCAAGGACAACTTCGCGGGCGTCGATGCCGCGACATGCGCGACGACCGGGACTGACGGCTTCTGCGGGACGTCCAAGCCCGCCCCCGACACCACGCCGGCCGCCGGGCGCATCACCGGTGTGACCGAGCAGCAGCGCTTCGCCAGGGGCAAGGGCCCGCGCACGCTGAAGGGCACCGTCGATGCCGACCCGTCGGGCATCAAGAGCATCGAGCTGCGCCTGACGCGCACCGATGGGCGGGCGTGCTCGACCTTCGACGGCACGCGCGAGCGCTTCGCGAAGCTCACCCGTTGCGGCGCGGCGCGCGGCCGCTGGTTCTCGGTCGGCGATCGCGCCGACTGGTCCTACCTGCTGCCCTCCGCGCTGGGCCGCGGGCGCTACGTGCTCGACGTGCGCACGACCGACAAGGCCGGCAACGTCGATAGCACCCTGCAGCGCACGCGCAACCGGGTCGTCTTCCACGTCCGCTGATGCGCCGCCTCTCCGTGTCCGCCCTGTGCCTGCTCGCCGCGATCGTCGCGGCGGGCTGCGGGGTGGGCGCGGGGGAGAGCAAGGGCGGTGCGAGCCTCGTCGTGACCGACGACTTCGGCACGGCGTCGATCGTCGACCTCGCCGAGCCCGAGGTCGGCGGGGCGGACACGATCATGCGCGTGCTGCAGCGCAACGCCGACGTCAAGACGCGCTACGGCGGCGGCTTCGTCGCGGACATCGGCGGGCGCCGCGGCGGCACGCAGGGCGGGCGTCCGGTCGACTGGTTCTTCTACGTCAACGGCCTGCTGTCCGAGAAGGGCGCGGCGTCGCGCCGCCTGCGCGAGGACGACGCGATCTGGTGGGACCGCCACGACTGGGGCGGCGGTGAGACGAAGGCTGTGATCGGCTCGTTCCCGGCGCCGTTCACGCACGGCGTCGACGGCAAGCGGATGCCCGTCCGCGTCGAGTGCGTGGACTCCAAGCTGCCCGCGTGCGACCGCGTCCAGGACGCGCTGACGAACGTCGACGTGCTCGCGGCGAAGGGCGGGATCCAGACGTCGTTCACGCAGGAGACGCTGCGGATCATCGTCGGCCGCTACGAGCAACTGCGCGGCGATGATGCGGTCCGCACGCTCGAGGAGGGCCCGCGGGCCAGCGGCGTCTACGCACGGCTCTCGCGCGACGGCCGCAGCATCGCCGTGCTCGACGAGCGCGGGCGGACGACGCGGGTGCTGCGGGCGGGCGCGGGCCTCGTCGCCGCCACGGTCTATGAGGACGGCCAGCCCGTCTGGATCGTCACGGGCACCGACGACGCCGGCGTGCGCGACGCGGCGTCGGCGTTGGACGAGGGGACGCTAAAGAATCGCTTCGCGCTGGCGGTCGCTGACGGACGCGGGGTCCGCGTGCCCGAGGTGGGGCCGGGCCGGTGACCTACCGGCGCCTGGCCTCGCCGCTGCACGCGGCGCGCGCGAGCGCCGCAGCAGCCTGGTGCGTGGCGCTCGCGGCGGCGGCGCTGTCGACCGACCACCCCCTGCTGCTCGTCGTGCTCGGGGCGATCGTGCTGGTGGCCGCCGGGCTGGCGTGCGCGTCGGGCGTCGTCGTGCGGGCGATGGCGTTCACGTTGCCGATCGCGCTGCTGTTCGCGCTGATCAACCCGTTCGTGTCGCGCAACGGGCTGACGGTGTTCGCGCGGCTCGGCGAGGTGCCGCCGTTCGGCCAGGTCGATCTGACGGTCGAGGCGCTCGTCTACGGCGGCGTGTTCGGCCTGCGCGTGCTCGTGATCGTCGGCGCGTTCGCGCTCTTCAGTGCGGCGGTCGATCCCGACGAGCTGCTGCGGCTGTTCCGGCGCGTGTCGCCGCGCTCGGCGCTGACCGCGGTCCTCGCGACGCGGATGATGCCGGTGCTCGCGCGCGACGCCGCGCGGCTGGACGAGGCGCGGCGCTGTCGCGCCGACGGCGGCGGTGACGGGCGGCTGGCGCGCCTGGCGGTGCTGCGGGCCGTGGCGACCGGCTCGCTGGACCGGGCGATGGACGTCGCCGCCACGTTGGAGGTTCGCGGCTACGGGGCGCACGGGCGGCCGCCGCGCAGTCCGCAGCGGTGGTCGCGGCATGACGTGGCGTTCGCGCTGTCTGCCGTGGCTGTGGCGTTCGCCGCGGCGCTGGTCACCGCTGACGCTGTGGCCGGCTTCGAGGCGTATCCGCTTGTCGAGATGTCGCTGGGCATAGAAGAACTCGCCCTCTTCGCTCTGCTCGCGGTCTCCGCGCTCGTGCCGTTTGCCGATCGCCGCGGGGTCGAGCGATGAGCCTGCTCCTCTTCGAGTCGGTGTCCTACACCTACCCCGGTGCCGCGCGCCCGGCGCTGCGCGACGTCTCGCTCGTGGTCGAGCCCGGTGAGTTCGTGGTAGTTGCGGGGTTGTCGGCTTCCGGGAAGTCGACGCTGTTGCGGGCGGCGAACGGGCTCGTCCCGCACTTCTATGGCGGCTCATTCGGCGGGCGTGTGGTCTGCGGTGGGCTGGACTCGCGCTCGCACGATCCCGCCGCTTTCGCCGCCGTCGCCGGCTCGCTGTTCCAGGACCCGGAGACGCAGGTCGTCCTCGGGACCGTGCGCGCCGAGCTCGCGTTCCCGCTGGAGAACCGCGGCGCCGGGCCGGCCGCGGTGGCGCGCGGGGTGGAGGAGGCGGCGCTCGCGCTCGGGATCGAGGGCCTGCTCGAGCGCCCCACGCACGAGCTCTCCGGCGGCGAGCTGCAGCGCGTCGCGCTGGGCGCGGCGCTCGCCGGCCGCCCGCAGGTCGTGCTGCTCGACGAGCCGACGTCGCAGCTCGATCCGGTCGCCGGCGACGAGCTCGTCTGGCTGCTGCGCCGGCTCAACGAGGAGTGGGGAACGGCGGTCCTGCTCGCCGAGCACCGCCTCGAGCGCTGCCTCGCCCACGCCGACCGCGTCATCGCGATGGAGGACGGCGCCGTCGCGTGCGACGCGCCGCCGCGCGAGTTCCTCGACTGGGCCGGCAGCGCCAGTCCCGCGCTGCAGACGCCCGGCGCGCGGATGTTCGCGCGCGCAGGCCTGCGCCCGCTCCCGTCCGGCGTCAAGGAGGCCCGCGCCACCCTCCGCGACCACGGCCTCACCCCACCCGCCGACGGGGTGGTTCGGGTTTTGAGCGATAGCCGCACAAAAGCCGAACCACCCCCCGGCGAGGGACCGGTGCTGGAGGCGCGCGACGTCTGGCATGAGCTCTCCGGCGGGCGGACGATCCTGCGTGCGGTGGACCTCCAGGTGGCGGCGGGCGAGCGGATCGCGCTGATGGGCCGCAACGGCGCGGGCAAGTCGACGCTGCTGCGCCACCTCGCCGGCCTCGTCAAGCCGACGCGCGGGAAGGTGCGCGCGGACGGGCGCGTCGCGCTGCTGCTGCAGAACCCCGGCGACTACATCCTCCACGAGCGTGTCGGCGACGAGGCGTCCGTCGCGGCGCTGTGCGCGGCCGGCGTCGACGTCGCGGTCGATCGCCATCCCCACGATCTCTCCGGCGGCGAGCGCCAGCGGCTGGCGCTCGCGATCGTGCTCGGCGAGGGCGGCGCGCCGCCGGTCGTCTGCCTGGACGAGCCCACGCGGGGGATGGACAGGGGCGCCAAGGGCGACCTCGCCGACCGCCTGCGCACGCTCGCCGCCGCGGGCAGCGCGGTGATCGTCGCCACGCACGACGCCGAGTTCGCCGCCGCGTTCGCACAGCGCGTGGTCCTGCTCGCCGACGGGCGCCCGATCGCCGACGACGACGTCGCGACCGTCCTCACCGGCGGCTGGTACTTCGCCACCGAGACGGCGCGGATCCTCGGCGGCGCCGGCGGCGCGCTGACGCCCGAGCAGGGGGCGGACCTGCTGCGCACCGACCTCACGACCGACGTCCCGACACCATGACCTGGACCCTCGCTGCCTTCACGATCCTGTTCCTCGCGCTCGCCGCCGGCTTTGCCTGGTACGAGCGCGCGCAGCCGACCTCGCGGATCCTGGCGCTCGTCGCGACGCTCGCTGCGCTGGCGGCGCTCGGGCGCATCGCGTTCGCGCCGCTGCCGAACATCAAGCCGACAACCGACATCGTCCTGCTCGCGGGCTTCGCACTCGGCGCCGCGCCCGGCTTCGCGGTCGGCGCGACGGCCGCGCTGACCTCCAACCTGTTCTTCGGACAGGGGCCGTGGACGCCGTGGCAGATGGTCGGCTGGGGGCTGTGCGGGCTCTTGGGCGCGGCGCTCGCGCGCATCACCCGCGGCGAGCCGTCGCGCCTGCAGCTCGCCCTCGCCTGCGCGCTGGCGGGCGCCGTCTACGGCGTGCTGCTCGACGTCCACGACTGGCTCGTCTACGCGCCCGAGCAGAGCGCCTCGCAGTACGTCCTCGTGGCCGGGGTCTCGCTGCCGTTCAACCTCGCCCACATCGCGGGCAACGTCGTCTTCGCCGCCACGCTGGGGCCGGCGCTGCTGCGCATCCTCACGCGCTTCAAGGCCCGTTGCGAGATCGATTGGCGGCCGCTCGCACCTGCCGCGGCGGCGCTGCTGCTCGGCCTCGCGATGCTCGGCAGCGCGACGCCGACCGCGAGCGCCTCGACCGCCACCGGGCTGCGCTACCTCGAGCGGGCGCAGAACCGCGACGGTGGCTGGGGGCAGGCGCCGGGCGCTGCGTCGACGCCGCTGTACAGCGCGTGGGTCCTCATTGCCCAGGGCGCCACCCGCAACCATCGCTGCGATCGCGCCGGTATCGCCTACGTGCAGCGTCACACCGTCAGCGGGACGGGCGACATCGAGCGCACGATCCTTGCGCTGCGCGCGTGCCGGCGCAGCACGCGCAGCCTCGATGCACGGCTGCGGGGACGTCAGCGGAAGGACGGCTCGTTCAACGCGCTGACGAACCTCACGAGCTTCGGCGTCTTCGCGTTGCGCGCCGCCGGCGTCTCGGCGCGCAGCAGTCGGGTGCGCCGCGCCGCTGCGTTCATCACGCGTCAGCAGAACCGCGACGGTGGCTTCTCCTTCGCGCGGCGCGGGTCGGGCAGCGGCATCGACGACACGGCAGCGGCGGTCCAGGCGCTCGTGGCCGCGGGGCGCTCCCGTACGCGCGGGCCGGTCGCGCGCGCACTCCGCTTCCTGCGCGCCCAGCGCCAGGCCAACGGCGGCTTCGGCGCGACGCCGGGACTGCCGAGCAACGCCCAGAGCACGGCCTGGGTCGTGCAGGCATTCGCGGCGGCGGGGACAGACACGCGGCGGCCGCTGGCCCACCTGCGCAGCCTGCAGGCGCCCGACGGCAGCGTGCGCTACAGCCGCACCAGCCGGCAGTCTCCGGTGTGGGTGACCGCGCAAGCGCTCACGGCGCTGGGGCGAAAGCCCCTGCCGATCCGCTGAGCGGTCGCTACAGCGCGCGCAGGATGTCCTCGACGCGATCCTTCGCGTCGCCGAACAGCATCGCCGCGTTTTCGCGGAAGAACAGCGGGTTCTGCACGCCCGCGTAGCCGGATGCCATCGAGCGCTTGAAGATGATCACGTTCTTGGACTCCCAGACCGTCAGCACCGGCATCCCGGCAATCGGGCTGCCCGGATCTTCGGTCGCCGCGGGGTTGACGGTGTCGTTGGCGCCGATCACGAGGACGACGTCGGTCTCGGCGAAGTCGTCGTTGATCTCGTCCATCTCGAGGACGATGTCGTATGGGACCTTGGCCTCGGCCAGGAGGACGTTCATGTGGCCCGGCAGGCGGCCGGCCACCGGATGGATGCCGAAGCGCACCTCGACGCCCTTGTCGCGCAGCTTGCGCGTCAGCTCGGCGACGCCGTGCTGGGCCTGCGCGACCGCCATGCCGTAGCCGGGCGTGATGATCACCGACTTGGCGTCGGTCAGCAGCTCGGCGGCGCCCTCGGCGTTGATCTCGCGATGCTCGCCGTAGTCGGTGTCGTCGTCGCCGCTTGCCTCGATCCCGAAGCCGCCCGCGATGACCGAGATGAACGAGCGGTTCATCGCCTTGCACATGATGTAGCTCAGATACGCACCCGAGGAGCCGACGAGCGCACCGGTGATGATCAGCAGGTCGTTCTCCAGCAGGAAGCCCGACGCCGCCGCAGCCCAGCCGGAGTAGCTGTTGAGCATCGAGACGACGACCGGCATGTCGCCGCCGCCGATCGAGGCGACGAGGTGCAGCCCCAGCAGCAGCGCGACGGCGGTCACGAGGACGACGGCGATGAGCGTCGGGTCGACGACGAACCACGTCGTCAACCCGGCGAACGCGACGAGCGCGCCGAGGTTCAGGAGGTTCTTGCCCGGGAGGACCAGCGGGGCGGAGTTGATGCGCGCCGACAGCTTGCCGAAGGCGATGATCGAACCGGTGAACGTCACCGCGCCGATGAAGATCCCGATGAAGACCTCGCCGTGATGGATGCCGAGCGTGCCGAGCGCGTCGAGGTGCTGCGCCTCGGCGCCGTTGGGGTCGTCCTCGACGTGCAGGTAGCCGTTCCAGCCGACGAGCACCGCAGCGAGGCCGACGAAGCTGTGCAGCAGAGCGATCAGCTCCGGCATGCCGGTCATCTCGACGACCCGCGCGCGCCAGAGCCCGATCACCGCGCCGACGACCGTGGCGCCGACCAGCAGGACGACGCCGATGCCTTCGATGTCGCGATCGATCGCCAGGACGATCGTCGCGATCAGCGCGACGGCCATGCCGGCGATGCCGAAGTAGTTGCCGGCCTTGGCCGACTCGTGGTGCGACAGCCCGGCGAGCGCGCGGATGAACAGCAGTGAGGCGACGATGTATGCCGCCTGGGCGGAGACTTCGGCGGTCATGGTCTAGCTCCTGGTGAACATGGCGAGCATGCGACGCGTCACCGCGAAGCCGCCGAAGATGTTGATGCTGGCGAGCAGGATCGCCAGCGTGGACACGACGGTGATCGTGGTGTCGTGCTGGCCGACCTGCAGCAGGCCGCCGATGACGATGATCCCCGAGATCGCGTTGGTGACCGACATCAGCGGCGTGTGCAGCGCGTGATGGACGTTGCCGATGACGTAGTAGCCGACGACGATCGCCAGCGCGAAGACCGTCAGGTGGCCGAGGAACTCGTTGTTGGGCGAGAGCGCGGCGAGGATGAAGAAGATCGCCGCCGCGAGGCCGATCAGCGCGAAGCGCCGGGTCTCGGACATCGGCGCCTTCTCCGGCGCGGGCTCGGCGGCGGGCTTGGCCGGCGCGGCTGCCGGCGCGGCCGACACCTCGACGGGTGGCGGCGGCCACGTCTTCTCGCCGTCGCGCACGACCGCGATCCCGCGCTGGACGACGTCGTCGAAGTCGAGGACGAGGTTGCCGTCCTTCTCCGGTGTCATCAGCTTCATGAGGTTGACGAGGTTCGTGCTGTACAGCTGCGACGCCTGGGCGGGGAGGCGGCCGGCGAGGTCGGTGTAGCCGATGATCGTCACGCCGTTGTCGGTGACGACCTTCTCGCCCGCCACGGTGCCCTCGACGTTGCCGCCGTTGATGGCGGCCATGTCGACGATCACGCTGCCGGGCTTCATGCTCGCGACCATCTCGGCCGTGATCAGGCGTGGCGCCGGCTTGCCCGGGATCAGCGCGGTCGTGACGAGGATGTCGACGTCCTTTGCCTGCTCGGCGTACAGCGCCGCGGCGCGCGTGTTGTAGTCGTCGGACATCTCCTTGGCGTAGCCGGTCGCGGAGACCTCGACGTCCTCGGCCTCCACGGACAGGTACTCGCCGCCGAGCGACTTGACCTGGTCGGCGACCTCGGGGCGCGGGTCGGTCGCGTAGACGATCGCGCCGAGCGAGCCGGCGGCGCCGATCGCCGCCAGGCCGGCGACGCCGGCGCCGGCGATGAGCACCTTCGCGGGGGCGACCTTGCCGGCGGCGGTGACCTGGCCGGTGAAGAAGCGCCCGAACTCGTGCGCGGCCTCGATGATGGCGCGGTAGCCGGCGATGTTGGCCATCGACGAGAGGACGTCCAGCGACTGCGCGCGCGAGATGCGCGGGACGGCGTCCATCGCCAGCGCGGTGATCGGGCGCTTGGCGAGGTCCTCGACGAGGTCGGGGTCCAGCGCGGGGGAGAGCAGGCTGACGAGCGTCGCGCCGTCCTTCAGCGCGTCGAGCTGCTCGCGCGAGGGCGCGTTGACGCCGAAGACGATGTCGGACTTGACGGCGTTGCCGATCGTCGCGCCGGCCTCGGCGTACGCGTCGTCGCCGAAGCTCGACGCGAGCCCGGCTTCGGAGTCGACGACGACCTCGTAGCCGAGCTTGATCAGCTGGGCGACGGACGCCGGCGTGCCCGCCACGCGGGTCTCGCCGCGGCGCGCCTCCCTGAGGACTCCGATAACCATCCGCGGTCTTGTATCGGATCGGGCGTCGCGATGGGGCTGCGGCTCAGCCCGGGAGCTCGATCACGAGCACCTCGGCGGACCGCGCGGGCCACAGCTGCGGGTCCTCGGCGTTCGCCGGGACGAGGAAGAAGTCCCCGTCGCTGAAGACCTGCGTGCCGCAGCTGACGCGGCCTGACAGCACGCAGACGACCGCGCACTCGCCGGGCGTCGTCGCGCGGCGCGGCGAGCTGACTCGCCAGCGCGCGACGCTGAAGTGCTCGGTCTGCACGTCGGGGGTGGGCAGCAGCTCCGGCTCGACGTCGTCCCAGTCGATCGACGCCATCGCCTCGCGGACGTGCAGCTCGCGCGCCCGTCCGTAGTCGAAGACGCGATAGGTCGTGTCCGAGCTCTGCTGGACCTCGACGATCAGGCAGCCGGCGCCGATCGCGTGCACCCGTCCGGCGGGCAGGTAGATCGCGTCGCCGGGCCGGACGTCGACGCGGTGCAGCATCGCCGACACGTCTTCGCCGCCCGTGAGCGCCGCCTCGAAGCGCTCGCGCGTGACGCCGGCGCGCAGGCCGACGAGCAGGTATGCGCCTGGCTCTGCCGCGGCCACGTACCAGGCCTCGCTCTTGGGCTCGCCGCCGAGCTCGGCCGCGACCGCCGGCGGCGGGTGAACCTGGACGCTCAGCGCCTCGCGGGCGTCGAGCAGCTTGATCAGCAGCGGGAAGCTCTCGCCGGCGTCCAGCGCACGGCTGCCGAAGATCTCCTGGCGCCGACTCGTCCAGAGTTCGTGCAGCGGCGTCCCCTCGAGCGATATCGACTGCGCCTCGGGGCGGTCGACGAGCTCCCAGGACTCGCCGATCGGGACACCGGGCGGCAGCGGCTTGCCGAAGACCTGCTCGAGCTTGCGCCCACCCCAGACGCGGTCCATGAACAGCGGAAGGAAGGCGATCGGGCCCACGGCGGCGAGGGTATCCGCTGGCCGCCGAAGGCGATCTTGCAGCCGGAGCCGGTCGCGGCGCCTACGGTGACCGCGCCGTGCTCCGCCGACCCGGACCGATCGCCCTTGCCTGCCTGGCGCTCTGCGCCGTGCTGGTGCCTGCCGGCCGCGCCCAGGACACCAGCGGCCTGCAGAGCGACATCGCAGCCAGGCAGGAGCGTGAGGCGCGCCTGGGGTCCCAGGCGCAGCGCCTCGGGCGCCTGGAGCGGCGCGTCGGCGCACAGGTCGCGCTGCTGCAGCGCCGGCTCGCTGCCGCCCAGGCAGAGCTCGATCGCGCGCGCCGGCGCCTGGCGCAGACCCAGTCAGACCTGCGCGCCGAGCGTGCCCGCGCGCTGCGGCTGCGCCTGCGGCTGAAGGAGGCGCGCGAGACGCTCGCCACGCTGCTGGTCGAGCGCTACCAGGGCGGCACGCCCGACCTGGTGACCGTCGTCCTCAGCGCCAAGGGGTTTGCCGACCTGCTCGAGCGCGCGACGTTCCTCAAGCGCATCCAGGACCGCGACACGGCGATCATCGACGAGGTCCGCACCGCGCGTCACGACGCCAAGGCCGAGTCGCGGCGCCTGGCCCGGCTGGAGCGTGTGCGACGCGACGTCTCCGTGCGCGTCGAGCAGCGCCGCAACCAGATCGGGTCCGTCACCCGGGCCCTGGAGCAGCGCCGCGCGGCGCTGGCGCAGGCCCGCGCCGCGCGCCTCGCGCTCAAGCGCGCGACGGCCGCCGGCCGCCGGCGCGCCGAGAAGACCCTGAACAAGCTGCTCGAGCAGCAGCGCCGCGCGCTCTACTCGCCCGGTCCGGGCGGGCCCTGGGCGATCCCGTGGCCGATCGTGCAATGCGAGTCGGGCGGCATCAACCAGCGCCCGAACTGGGCCGGCGCATCGGGCTACTACCAGTTCATGCCCGCCACCTGGCGGGGGCTGGGCGGCAGCACGCCGCACGCCTACCAGGCCTCCAAGGCCGAGCAGGACCGCCTCGCCGCCAAGCTCTGGGACGGCGGCCGTGGCGCGCGCAACTGGGACTGCGCCGCCATCGTCGGTATTTGAGGGGGTCTACCCCCTTGCGAGAGTTCGGAACTCCCGTAGACTCCTCGGCGTGGCAAGTGTTCCGAACTCTGCGCTCGTCTCCGAGCAGGTCTTCGCCAACCTGCTCGAGGCCGTCCTCGCCGGCCGCTACGAGCCCGGCGAGAAGCTGCCGCGCCAGCGCGAGCTGGCCGCCGACCTCGGCGTCACGCTCGGCTCCCTGCGCGAGGCGCTCAAGCGCCTCGAGCAGATGGGGCTGGTCGAGGTCCGCCACGGCGACGCCACGCGCGTCAACGACTGGCGCAGCACGGGCGGGCTCGACGTCATCGCACACGTCCTGTTCCTCGGCGGCGGGGTCGACGCCAAGGTCCTGAGCGACATCCTCGAGGCCCGCACGCTGATGCTCGGCGAGCTCGCGGCCCTCGCCGCCCAGCGGCGCACCGAGGACCAGGCGCAGCACCTGCACGAGCTGGCCGCGACGTTCGCCGCCGAGCGCGACACCGTCGCCGCCGCACGCATCGACTTCGCGTTCTTCACCGCGGTCGCCCAGACCGCCGACAACCTCGTCTTCGTCCTCGTCCTCAACGCGATCAAGCGCGTCTACTTCGACCACCTCAGCGCCGTGCCCGTGACGGCTGACCCCGCCGAGATCGCGCCGCTGTACGCGCGCATCGCCACGGCCGTGGACGCGCAGGACGTCGATGAGGCGCGCACGGCGGCACAGCGGCTGGCGGCGCTGCAGCGCGCACGCGTGGAGGCGCTGCTCGGATGACCGCCCTGACCGTCATCACGCCGCGCGAGGCGTCGATCTTCGCCTGCGTCTGCGACACCGTGGTCGCCCCGGACGGCCGCCTGCCGGCCGTCGCACAGACGGACGCCGCGTTCGCATTCGACCGTCTGCTCGCGGCATCTCCGCGCCTCAACCGGATCGGCCTGCGCGTGCTGTTCGTCGCGCTCGAGCTCGCTCCGCTGGTCGTCGGCGCGGGCGGACGCCTGCGCCGGCTCACCGTGCAGCAGCGCCGCGACGTCCTGAGCCGCCTCGAGCGCACTGCCGCCGGCGCGGGACTCGTCAAGGCCGCTCGCGGCGTCTGTCAGCTCTCCTACTACGGCGACGATGCGGTGATGCGCCGCCTCGGCTACGACGCCGATGCGGTCATCGCCCGCGCCAGAAAGGCCCGCACATGCACCTGATCCGCGGCAGCGAGATGCCCGGCGACACGACGCTCACCGCCGACGCGTGCGTCATCGGCTCCGGCGCCGGCGGCGCACCCGTCGCCAAGGAGCTCGCCGAGGCCGGCATGACGGTCGTCATCCTCGAGGAGGGCGACTGGCACGAGACCGAGTCGTTCACCGCGCGCCCGCGGGAGATGACCGCGCGGCTGTACCGCGACGCCGGCCAGATCGTCACGGTCGGCACGCCGCCGATCGTGCTGCCGCTCGGCAAGGCCGTCGGCGGGACGACGCTGGTGAACTCGGGCACCTGCTTTCGCACTCCCGAGCACGTCCTCGCCCGCTGGCGCGACGAGCACGGCCTCACGTCGCTGACGCCCGAGGCGCTCGAGCCGCTGTTCCAGCGCGTCGAGCACGAGATCCACGTCGCCCAGGTCTCCGCCGAGCTGGCCGGCGCGAACGCCGATGTCGTGCGCCGCGGCGCCGAGACCCTGGGCGTGTCGGGCGACTTCCTGTTTCGCAACGCCAAGGGCTGCGTCGGCAGCGGTGTCTGCGCCTTCGGCTGCCCGACGGGGGCCAAGCAGCACACCGGCATCACCTACATGCCAAAGGCGGCTGCGGCGGGGGCGACGACGTACACGGGTGTGCGCGCAGAGACGGTGGGGACCGAGGCCGGCCGTGTTCGCGAGGTGATCGCGCGCACGGCCGCGTCCGGGCGCCTGCGCGTCCGGGCGTCCCACGTCATCGTCGCCTGCGGCACGCTGCTGACGCCGGCCTTCCTGGCGCGCCAGGGGCTGCGCCACCCGCAGCTCGGCCGCAACCTCACGATCCACCCGGCGAGCGCCGCGCGGGCGCTGCTCGACCACGACATCGACCCCTGGGCGGGCGTCCCGCAGAGCTACTACGTCGACGAGCTCGCCGCCGACGGGATCATGCTCGAGGGCATCGCCGGCCCGCCCGACCAGGCCGCGATGTCGACGCCGGGCTCAGGGCCCGAGCATCGCGAGCGGATGCTGAACCTGCGGCGCACGGCGTCCTTCGGCGTGATGGTGTCGGACTCCAACAGCGGCAGCGTCCAGCGCAAGCTGGGGCAGACGCTGATCCGCTACGACCTCGCCGAGGCCGACGCGGAGCGCTTCAGGCGCGGCTTCGAGCTGCTCGCCGAGATCTTCTTCGCCGCCGGCGCGCGCGAGGTGATCGTCCCGATGGACGGCGTGCCGGTGCTGCGCGACGGCGACGTGACACCGCTGCGCGACCACCGCGTGCACCCGAGGCAGATCGGCGCGATGGCGTTTCACCCGCTGGGGACGGCGCGGATGGGAGCCGACCCCGAGCGCTCGGTCGTCGACGAGCAGCTGCAGGTCCACGGCGTCGAGGGCCTCTACGTCTGCGACGGCTCGGTCGTCCCGAGCTCGCTCGGCGTCAACCCGCAGATCACGATCATGGCGCTGTCCACGCGCCTGGCCCAGCACCTTGCGGGGCGGCTCGCCTCCGAGCCGCCCCCTGTGCGAATCGCCGACTAGAACCTAGACGCGGTTCTGCGCGACGAAGTTGCCGCTGCGGACGATCGTCTGGCGGTTGTTGTTCGAGTCGGTCACCTGCACCGAGAACGTCACCTTCACGTTCTTCAGCCGCCGCATCAGCCGCAGCTTCTCGGGCTGGATCGTGCTGATCGCGTAGCCGACCTTGCCGGCCTGCAGCTGGTACTCGAACGTCGCCAGCGTCACCCGGCGCGCCTTCTTGCGCACGCCCGGGATCGACGACGGGTTGATCAGGCCGCGCGTGCGGATCTTGACGGTGCCCGCGCAGTTGCGGCCCGTCTCGATCCTGCAGAAGATCGGCAGCCGGATCTGGCCGGCGCGCGCGCCCCTGAGGCCGACGCGCCCGGTGGGCGAGCGGATCACGAGCAACCCGCGCTCGTCGCCGCTCTGCAGCGTCGTGTTCGTCGGTGCGGGCTTGCCCGCCGGGCCCGGTGTGCCCGGCCTGCCGGGCGTGCCCGGGGCGCCAGGCGTGCCGGGCGTGCCCGGAGCGCCCGCGGCGGGCGGCGTCAGCGTCTTGAACTCGCGATCCTCGCCGAACGTCGTGCCGAGCTTGTTCGTCGCGACGATCCGGACGTGGTAGGTCGTGTTCGGCGTCAGGTTGCCGACGGACTCCGACAGCGGCGCCTTGGTCTCGCGGCCGGAACCGGCGACACGCTCAGCCGTGGAGTTGCCGTAGGCCGTCGTCGGGCCCCAGTCGTAGTGGTAGGACGTCTGAGGGCCGTTCGGCACGATCGTGCCGTTGAACGTCACGGCGTTCTGGCCGATCGGGGCCGGGGGCAGCGTGCTTGCCGTGGGCTTGCAGTCGGTCGTGAACGAGATGTCCCCGCCGAGCGTGTCCTGGCTGGCGTCTGACGCCGGCGTCGCGACGTTGATCGTGTTCGCGGCACGGACGCGGTAGTGGTAGGTCGTGCACGGCTTGAGCCCGGTGATCGGCTCCGAGCGCAGGGTCGGCTTGCTTTCGCTGCCGCCGTCCTTGCGCGTGGTCTTGCTCCCGTAGGTCGTGGTCTCGCCGTACTCGAACTCGTAGAACGCCGGCGAGCCCTTGGCGTCGACCGCGCCGTTGATGACCGCCGACGTGTCGGTGATGTTGTCGGGGTCGAGCGTCGTGGCGACCGCCTTGACGACGCCGGTGTCGGTGCCGTCGGCGACCGTCAGCTTGATGTTGTCGAACCAGACGTTCACGGGGTTGAGCGCCGCCTGCAGGATCGACGTCGTGAAGACCGTGTTGATCCTCAGGAAGTACGTGTGGTCCTTGATCAGGAAGCCGGCCGGCGCGACCTTGTTGACGGGGGTGAAGCTGCCCGAGCTCGCGCTGAGACCCTGCGAGTGCAGGACGGTGACCTTGTCGGCCGTGGGGGCGGGCAGGTCGTCGACGAGCGTGACCGTGTAGGTGGCGCCGCCGCCGGCCTGGATCAGGCCTGCGATCTCGGGCCGGTGCTCCATGCGGAAGGTCGCACCCGTGACCGGTGCGTCGCCGAGCGTCGTCACCTTGAACGGCGGCGACTGCCAGCTGCCCTCGCCGTTGATCAGGCCGATGATGTTCGCGACCGCGGTGAACGAGGAGCTGATCGAGCCCGGCGGGTTGCCGACGCTGCTGGCGTGCTCGTTCTTCACGGTGCACGCGAGCGGAAGGATCGAGTTGAGGTCGGGAAGCGGCAGCTCGACCGGGCCGAGCTTCAGGAAGCAGCGCTTCCCCGCATCAGCCCAGCTCTGAGTGCCGTCGACGAAGTCGTTGACGGGACTGCGCGGATAGATCGTGTCTGCGGCCGCTGAACTCGCGCCCATCCCCAAGACCAGTGCCGCGATGATTCCTGCCGTAAGCCTGCGTGCCATACCCCTGAACCACTCCCAAAAGTCGAATCGGACTCCGTGAGCCTACCCACGAAGCCGGTCGACCACCACATGCGAACCGTCGCTTGCGAGACTGGCGAGCGTGATCGAACGCAGGCAGGCGATCGCCGCCCTGGCGGCTGACGAGTTCGATGTCGTCGTCGTCGGCGGCGGTATCACCGGCGCCGGTGTCGCCCTCGACGCGGCCACCCGCGGCTACTCCGTCGCTCTGGTCGAGAAGGCCGACTTCGCGTCGGGGACGTCCAGCCGGTCCTCAAAGCTCGTGCACGGCGGCTTGCGCTACCTGCAGAACTTCGACCTCGGGCTGGTGCGCGAAGCCCTGCTGGAGCGCCAGATCAACGTCAAATTGGCGCCCCACCTCGTCAAACCGCTGCCGTTGCTCGTGCCCGCATTCGACGGCGCGCGCCCCGATCGCCTCGTCGGTGTCGGTCTGAACCTCTACGACGTGATGTCCGTCGACAAGCTGCGCGCGCGGCGCAAGCGCGGCGAGGAGGTCGTCGATCTCGACGGCGACGGGCTCGCCGACTGGGCGCCCGACCGCCACCGGATCGTCGACGGCGACGAGGTCAAAGCCCGCCTGCCCGCGCTCGCGGGGCGCGAGCCGACCAGCGGATACCTGTTCTACGACTGTCAGACCGATGACGCTCGGCTGGTGCTGACCGTGCTCAACGAGGCCGAGCGCTTCGGCGCGGTCTGCGCCAACGGCCTCGAGGTCACGAGCCTCGTCGAGCAATCCGGCCGCGCCGCGGGCGTCAACGTGACCGACGGCGCGAGCGGCGAGAGCTTTGCGATCCGCGCCGCGAACGTCATCAACGCGACGGGTGTCTGGGCCGACCAGCTGCGCCCCGAGGAGCTGCACGACGAGGCCGAGGTGCCGCGCATCAGCCCCTCGCGCGGCACGCACATCACGCTGCGTCACGACCAGCTCCCCCTGGAATCGGGCGCCATCGTCCCCGCCGGCGGCGGGCGCACGATCTTCGCGCTGCCGTGGCTGGGCGGCACGCTGATCGGGACGACCGACAACGACTACGACGGCGATGCGCCGCTGGAGCACATCGCGCCCGCCGACGACGACATCGCCTACCTGCTCGACGCCACCAACGAGTACTTCGAGACGTCGCTGACCGCGTCGGACCTCAGCGGCGCGTTCGCCGGCGTGCGCCCGCTGATCTCGACGGGGGATCCGAAGAAGTCGGTGGACATCTCGCGCAAGGCCGAGCTCTATGAGACCTCCAGCGGGATGCTCACGATCACCGGCGGCAAACTCACGACGTGGCGGCGGATGGCCAAGCAGACCGTCGACCGCCTGGTCGAGCGCGACGCCCGCGACGCGCCCTGCCGCACCCACGAGATCCCGCTCGGCCAGGCGATCAGCGCCGAGGAGCTGCCGCGCGTCGAGGGCGTCCCCGAAGGCGCCTACGAGCAGCTTGCAGGCCGCTACGGCCACGCGGCCCACGACGTGCTCGCGATCGCCGCCGAGCGCGGCGAGCTCGCCCAGCCCGTCGTCGCCGACGGGCCAGTCGACGTGCTCGCCGAGGTCGTCCACGCGGCGCGCCACGACCAGGCCCGCAGCGTCGGCGACGCGCTGCTGCGCCGCACCCGGCTGGGCCTGACCGCCGCCCGCGCCGTGACCGAGCGCCAGACCGCCGAGCGCGTGGCCCGCGCGATGGCCCCGGAACTGGGCTGGGACGACGCCCGCGTCGACGCCGAGCTTGAGAACTGGCGCGTCGAGGCGTCCGCCGAGGGCATCGTCCGCACGTAGCGCAACGTCGTTCCGTGGCACGCCGTAACTTCCGCCGTTCGTCCTGGTTGCCTAGAAGCGTGACTGCAAGGAGCACCCCTTCCCCGATGTTGTCCCCACGACTGCTGCTGCCGCTGGTCGTCCTCTCCTCCGTGCTCGGAGCGAGTCCCGCGCGCGCCGACTTCTTCAAAGGTGAGCCGCTCGACGGGCCTGACCCGAGCATCCGCCAGGTCGGCGACGTCGACGTCGCGAGAGACGGCTCCGGCGCCGTCGTCTACGTCAAGCGCGACGGTGGCGTCGACCACGTGTTCGTGTCGCGCCTTGTCAGCGGCGTCTGGCAGACGCCCGAGCGCGTCGACGCCGGCCTCGCCGGCGCCGGCACCCAGCCCGTCGTCGCCGCGTCGGACAACGGCCGCGTCGTCGCCGCGTTCATCAGCGGCGGCCAGCTGTTCGCGTCCGTGCGGCCGGCCGGCGCGCCCGGCTTTGCCTCGCCGCAGGCGCTGGCGGGCGCGGCGTCCAACCCCTCGATCGACATGTCGATCAACGGCGGCGCCTACATCTCCTTCACGAGCGCCGACGACGTGCGCGTCGCGCGGATGGATCGCGAGGGCCAGACGTTCGCGGTGCTCCCCGGTGCGCTGGACATCGACCCGCCGAGCAAGGCCGGCGTCGACGCGGGCCGCTCGCGGATCGCCGTCAGCGCCGACGGCACCGCGGTCGTCGTCTGGGGCGAGAACGGCCATGTCTACGGCCGGCGGATCTTCTTCGACCGCGTGTCGGCGGCGCCGCAGGACCTCAACCTCGCGTCGCTCGACGGCCACGCCGGCGGGCCGGCCGACAGCCCGGCGATCGACATCGAGGACGACTCGAGCTTTGCCTGGGCGATCTTCCGCCAGCAGTTCGACGACAAGCGCTACCACCTCGTCGCCAAGCGTCTGGTGGGCTCGCTGTTCGAGCAGGAGACGCATGTCGATGCGATCGACTTCGGCGCCGCCGACGACGTCGTCGAGGGCTTCATCGACATCAGCGGCCGCGGCGAGGGGCTGGCCGCGGCCTCGACCGGCACGTTCGGCGCGCAGGTCTCGCTGCTGCACGACAACAAGTTCTTCCCCGCGGTCGGCATCAACGGGCCCAACGCCGCGATCGCGCACACCGTCGGCGGCGTCGCCGAGAACAACGACCTGTTCGCGTTCTGGCTGCAGGGCGCCACGCCGCTGACGGCCGAGGTCCACGGCGTCGCCTACGACATCGACCCGGCCAAGCGCACCGTGCCCCCGCCGGGTCCCGACCGCGTCATCTCCGACGGCGCGATCGACGCCGCCGCCGGCTTCGACGCCGGCGTCAACCGGGCCGGCGACGCGGTCGCCGTGTACATCCAGGACGGCGCCGCCGGTCGCCGCCTGATGAGCGCGGGCTTCGACCGCGCGCCCGGGGCGTTTCGCACGTACACGACGTCGAATTACCGCAAGCTCGCGCGCCCGGCGCTGTCGTGGTCGCCGTCGTTCGAGCTCTGGGGCCCGCCGACCTACACCGTCGAGATCGACGGCCAGGCCTACGGCTCGAGCACCGAGACGAAGCTGACGACGCCCAACGAGGTCGCCGACGGCGTGCACAACTGGCGCGTGGTCGCGCGCGACCGCCGCGGGCAGGTCGCCGCCACGCCGATGCGCAAGCTGCGCGTCGATGCGACGCCGCCGGAGGCGACCTTCCGCATCAGCGGCAGCAAGCGCCGCGGCAAGCCCGTGCGCGTGCGCGTCCGGGTCGCCGACGGGACGCTCAAGCTGCCCGCCGGCTCGGGCGTGAAGGTCGTGCGGATCGCGTTCGGCGACGGCGCCGTGTTCACGGGCCGCGACGCGACGCACCGCTACCGCCGCGGCGGCACCTACACCGTGCGCGTCACCGCGGCCGACAGGGCCGGCAACGTCATCGTCGTGAGACGACAGATCCGGATCAAAAAGAAGTGATTCGAGGTGAAGGCATGCGTACCATCAAGCCCATGCGCGCAGCAGACGAGGGCACCCTCGCTCGCCGCGCAGCCGGGGGAGACGGGCAGGCCTTCGCCGAGCTGTACGACCAGTACGAGGGCAAGATCTTCAACTTCTGCCTGCGTCTCGTGGGCAGCCGCGAAGACGCCGCTGACGCGACCCAGGACGCGTTCGTCAAGGTGCTGCAGCGATTGCCGTCGATCCCCGAGGATCGCGAGCTCAACTTCGGCGCGTACCTGTACACGTCCGCACGGAACGCGAGCTACGACGTGATCGGCAAGCGCAAGCGGGCCGACGTCGTCGACGAGATCCCCGAGCGCGGCGCCAAGCCGCTGATGGGCGACGAGGTCGGCGACGTCCTCATGGATCCCGAGCGGGCGGCGATGCTCGCGTCCTTCCAGACCGCCGTGCAGGAGGCCAACGGCCGCCTGCCCGAGCGCCAGCGCGAGGTCCTCGCGCTGCGCGAGCTCGAGGACATGAGCTACGACGAGATCGCCGAGATCATGGAGATGAACCGCAACTCGGTCGCTCAGCTGATCTCGCGTGCCCGGATCAAGCTGCGCGACGAGCTGCGCGGCAGCGCGCTGGCCGCTGTCGCCGTGTCGACGCCCGAGTGCGAGCGCGCGCTGCCGCTGATCGCCCGGCGCCAGGACGGCCAGCTCAAGGACGCCGGCGAGGAGTCCTGGCTGACCGCGCACCTCGGCGGCTGTGAGACGTGTCGCGTGTCCGTCGAGGCGATGGCCGAGGCCGGCGTCTCCTACCGCGCCTGGGCGCCGGTCATCCCGATGGCCTGGCTGTGGAAGTCGACCGCCGCGAAGGCCGCCGAGCTCACGGGCGCTGACTGGTCGGACCTGCTCGATCGCGATCGCAGCGAGGTCCTCGGCCGCGACACGGGCGGCAGCGGCGCGGGCGGTGGCACGGGTGGTGGGGCCGGTGGCGCCGCTGCAGGCGCCGCCGCAGGCGCCTCCGCCGGCGACGTCGCCGCCGCGCCGGCCGCGGGCCGGCGCCGCCGGCGCGCCGCAGTGCTGGCCGGCGCGGCGCTGCTGCTTCTGCTGATCCCGCTCGGCGTCGTCGTGGCGACGGGCGACGACGATCGCGCTGCGCCGGCCGAGAAGGTCGCTGCGCAGACGACCCCGACACAGACGACGCCGGCCGCGGCGCCGCCGCCGATCGTCACGACCGCGGCGAAGCAGCCCGTCGTCAAGACGGCCAAGAAGGCGAAGAAGAAGCCCAAGAAGCCGGCCGCCAAGGTCCAGCCGGCCGCTGCCGCGCCCGAGGCGACGACGCAGGCCAACGTGCCGCCCGTGGCGCCGGTCAACCGCCCGCGCCCGCGGCCCAAGCCGCCGGGCGGCTCGATCGTCACGACTGGCGGCGGCGGCAACGCCGGCTCGGGCGGCGGCAGCACGACGCCGACGACGACGCCCCAGACGCCGACGGGCACCGCGCCGCCGCCGCCCCCACCGCCCCCACCGCCCCCACCGCCTCCGCCGCCGCTACCGCCGCCCCCACCACCACCGCCGCCGCCGGCGACGACGCCCCCGCCACCGGCGTTCCCACCGCCGCCTCCGCCGCCGGCGCAGTGCACGCCGAGCACCACGGCCTGCCCGCCGCGGCCGTCGAAGACCGCCGCTGCGACCCACGACGCCGTCAACGCGACCAAGCCCTGAGACGGCTCACCGACAGCGGCGGGGAGGTCAGCGCGCGTGAGCTCGTCGCCGGCCTCGGGCTGCGCGACGGCGGGCCGCGCGACGGCCCCGCCGGGCCGCGGCCGCGTGTCGCCGTGGCGATGATCGCCTCGATCGACGGGCGCGCGACCGTCGACGGGCGCGCCGGCAAGCTCGGCCACCCCGAGGACCGCGCGCTGCTGCGCGAGCTGCGTGCAGGCGCCGACGCCGTCCTCGTCGGCGAGCGCACGCTGGCGATCGAGCGCTACGCGACGCTGCTGGACGACGACCAGCGCGAGCACCGGCGCGCTGCCGGCCTGCCCGAGCAGCCGCTGCTGGCGACGGTGTCGCGGCGGCTGACGCTGCGGCCCGCCGAGATCCCGCTGTTCGACGAGCCCGACGTGCGGATCGCTGTCTATTGCGAGCGCGACGGCGACCTCGGCGATTGCGCAGCCGAGGTCACGGTGCACGGCCTGGGGGAGGGGCGCGTCGCCTTTCCTGCCGTGCTCGCGCACCTGCATGAGCACCACGGCGTGCGCGCGGTCGCCTGCGAAGGCGGCCCGACGCTGCTGCGCGAGCTCGCCGCCCAGGGCTGCGTCGACGACCTCTGGATGACGGTCTCGCCCGTGCTCGTGGCCGGCGACGGGCCGACGACGCTGACGGGGCTGGCGCTGCCCGGGCCGGCCGCCATGCGGCTGGAGGATGTCCTGCGCGCCGACGACCACCTGTTCCTGCGCTACGTCGCATGACGACGCTCGACCTGCGCGCCGAGCGCCCGCTGCTGATGGGCATCGTCAACGCCAACCCCGACTCGTTCTCGGACGCGGTGCGGCTGCGGACGCTCGCCGACCAGGTCGATCACGCGCTGGCGCTCGTCGCCGACGGCGCGCAGATCATCGACGTGGGCGGCGAGTCGGGCGTCACCTACACGCCCACGACGAGCGCCGAGGAGGAGATCGCGCGCGTCGTCCCGCTGGTGGCGCGGCTCGTCGACGCGGGCGTCGTCGTGTCCGTCGACACCTGGAAGGCGGACGTCGCAGAGGCCGCGCTCGACGCCGGCGCGGCGATCCTCAACGACGTCAGCGGGTTGCGCGACGAACGACTCGCACAGCTCGCGGCGCGCTACGACGCACACCTCGTCGTGATGCACACCCGCGCCGCCCCCAAGCGCGAGCACTTCCACGACTACGACGGCGACGTCGTCGGCGACGTCCGTGCGTTCCTCGCCGAACGCTGCGCCGCCGCTCGCGAACACGGCGTTCCCGACGCGCGGCTGATCATCGATCCGGGCCCGGACTTCGCAAAGACGCCCGCAGAGACGGTCGCCGTCCTGCGCGAGGTCGCGTCGCTGGGGTCCTACCCGCTGCTGCTCGCGCTGTCGCGCAAGTACTTCGTCGGCGCGATCACGGGGCGGGCGCCGGACGAGCGCCTCGGCGCCACGCTCGGCGCCGTCGCCTGGGCCGCACGACAGGGCCTTCCGGCGATCCTGCGACTGCACGACGTGCGCGAGGCCGCCGACATGCTGGCCGTCCAGCGCGTGCTCGACGGCCTCGACGAGGTCCCGGCGTTCGACGCGTCGGATGAGCAGCTGAAGTGGCTGCGAAGCGACGGCTGAGCGCCGACTGCGCTACGTTCCTGGCTCAGTCGCCGGCCGCTGATCGCAACGCGTGCCGGATCGCCAACCGACTCCCAGGAGGAGACACCCATGACCGTTCTTTCCCGCGACGCGCTGGAGGACAGCCCGCTCGCCGACTTGCACCTGATCGCCGGTGAGGTCGGACTCGACGGCTATCGCAAGCTGCGCAAGGCAGATCTGATCGACGCCATCCTCGACCGCCAGGGCGGCGCCGAGGATGCCGCCGAGGCCGAGCCCGCCGACGACGCCGAGGAGGAGCGCCCGGCCCGCGCGCGGTCACGCCGCGGCAGCCGTGGCGGACGCGGCCGCAGCGCGGCACGCGACGAGGACGACGGCGACGGCGACGCGGACGCAGACGCAGACGCCGCTCCCGAGGCCGACGAGGCCGCGGCCGAGGCCGACGCCGACGAGTCCGGCGACGATGAGGAGACGGCCGCCGAGCCTGCCCGCGCGCGGCGTGGGCGTGGGCGTGGACGCGATCGCAACGGCCGCGACAGCGAGGACCGTGGCGGCCGCGGCCGCGAGCGCGAGGAGCGCGACAGCGACCGCGACGAGGATCGCGTCGCCGAAGGCGTCGTCGAGCTGCTCGGCAACGGCTCGGCGTTCCTGCGCGTGTCGCCGCCCGAGCCCTCCGACGACGACGTCTATATCTCCGCCGCGCAGGTGCGCCGCTGTGAGCTCGTCTCCGGCGACACGATCGCCGGTCCGGTCCGCGCGCCGCGTCGCTCCGAGCGCTTCCCGTCGCTGGCGCGCATCGACACCATCAACGGCCGCCCGGCCGACGAGGTCGCCGAGGGCACGCCGTTCGACGAGCTGCCCGCCGCGCTGCCGCGCGAGCGCTTCGCGCTTGGCTCCGACGACCCGACGCTGAAGGCGATCGAGTGGCTGACGCCGCTCGGGCACGGGTCGCGCGTGACGATCACCGGCTCCGCGCGTGCCGGCAAGACCGAGGCCCTGCGCCGCCTCGCGACCGCGCTGTCGGCCGTCGAGGGCCTCGAGGTCTCCGTCGTGCTCGCCGGCGTGCGGCCCGAGGAGCTCGCGCCCGAAGGGCTCGAGCCCGTCGCGAAGCTGTCCTTCGCGGCGTCCGCCGACGCCCGTGCCCAGGCGGTCGAGCGCGCGGTCGAGACCGCCCGGCGCGTCGCCGCGCGCGGCGGTCACGCCGCCGTGCTGATCGACACGCTCGACGGCCTCTCCGACAGCGTCGCGCGCCGCGCGCTCGCGTCGGCCCGCGCGATCGACGGCGGCGGCTCGCTGACCGTGATCGCGACGGCGACCGCCCCGGTTGGCGGTGAGACGACCGTGATCGCTCTGGACGTCAACCTCGCCGCGACCGGCCGCCTGCCGGCGCTGGACCTCGTCGCGTCGGGCACCGTGCGCCCCGAGCTGCTCGTCGGCGACGCCGGCGCCGAGGCCATCGCCCAGGCGCGCGCAAGCGCGCTCGGCGCCTAGCCGTCGCGGCGCTCGCGGCCGCGCCCCCGCGAACAGCGCATTGAAGGGCAAGCTGCTGCCGGGCGCTTCGTTGGCGCCGCGAGGCGTTAACCGGGTGCGACGTGGGGGTGGTCTCCGAGAAAGTGGCCAACCCCCGTTGGCCACTTCCGCTGAGAGGAACCCCCTCGCAGCCCGCCGCGGCCGCTCGCGCGGCCCGGCCGGCTCAGCGCGTGCGGTAGGCGACCCGCGCCCAGGTGGGCTCGGGCGCGAGCTCGACGGGCTCGCCGCCGCGCTCGGGCTGGACGTAGCGAAAGCCGCCGGCGTCCGAGTCGTAGGTGACGTCGAGCTCGCCTTCCTTGACGCGCTGGTCCAGCCAGGCCGAGCGGAAGACCAGGCGCCGCAGCCAGTGCACGAGCGAGCGGTCGGACGGGCCGACGAGCTCGGGCCAGCAGTCGTTGACGTGCTCGCCGAGGGCGGAGGCCGGGTCCTGGATCTCGCCGTTGACAGCGAGATTGACGAGGTCCTCGAGCTCGTTGTCGTCGAGGCGGCCGGCGACGAAGCCGAGCTTCAGGGCCGCCTGCTCGCAGCGCTCGGAGAAGTCGCGCTCGTTGAACGTGAAGCGCAGCTCGCCGTACTCGAGGACGAAGTCCTCACCTGAGTCGTAGTTGCCGCGCTTAGCCGTGTCCATGAGAGAGAAAAGCAAGATGCGCCGCGCGAGGACCCGGGCGGCGTTCGAGTCGTCGGCATCCTATGCGGCATCCCTGCTTACGCACCTGGGGTGCAACCCAGATTGCACCTCGGCCGCGGGATATGGTCGCCGGCATGACATACGACCTGTCGGGTTCTGTCGTCGCGGTCACGGGTGCCTCGTCGGGCATCGGCGAGGCCACGGCACTGGCCTGCGCGCGGGCCGGTGCAGCCGTGGCGCTGGCAGCGCGGCGCGGCGAGCGGATCGAGGCGCTGGCGCGGCAGATCGAGGAGGAAGGCGGGCGCGCGCTGGCGCTGCCGACCGATGTCGCCGACGAGCGTCAGGCGCGGGCGTTCGTGGAGCAGACCTACGAGCGCCTCGGCGGGCTCAACGTGCTCGTCAACAACGCCGGGGTGATGCTGCTCGGTCCCGTCCTCGGCGCCGACACCGAGCACTGGCGGCGGATGGTCGACGTCAACCTCCTCGGGCTTCTGTACTGCACGCACGCGGCCCTGCCGGTGATGGCCGAGCAGGGGTCGGGGCACATCGTCAACGTCTCGTCGGTGGCGGGGCGCGTCGCGGGTGCGGGCGCGGCGGTCTACAACCTCACGAAGTTCGGCGTCTGCGCGTTCAGCGAAGCGCTGCGCCAGGAGGCGCTGCACGCCAACGTCCGCGTGACGATCATCGAGCCGGGCGCGGTCGAGACCGAGCTGCTGTCGCACAACGACGAGAACATCCAGTCGCTCGCGCACAAGCGCATCGGCGACATCAAGGCGCTGGAGAGCGAGGACATCGCCGACGCGATCGTCTACGCGGTGACGCGACCCGAGCACGTCGGGATCAACGAGGTGCTGGTGCGGCCGACACACCAGCGCTGAGCACGGCCGCCCCGCCGCCCCGAGGGGGCGAGTTTTGGCGGGCCGCGTGCTATTGGAGGTATGAGCCCCGATCCGACGACCGCGACGATCCTGCTGGTCGAGGACGACCACGCGACGCGCACGTTCCTCGCCGACAATCTCTGCGCCGACGGCTACGAGCCGCTGATCGCAGCCAGTGCGCGCGAAGGCCTGGCGGCGATCGAGACGCGCTTCCCCGATCTCGCGATCATCGACATCGGACTGCCGGACTTCAGCGGCCTGGACCTGCTGCAGTCCGTGCGCGGCGACGACGGCCTGGCGTCCCGCGCGGACCCGCTGCTGCCGATCATCGTGCTCTCCGGGCGGGGTGGTGAGCTCGACCGCCTGCGCGGCTTCGAGCGCGGCGCCGACGACTACATCGCCAAGCCGTTCTCCTACGTCGAGCTGCACGCCCGCGTCCGCGCGGTCCTGCGCCGGGCGGAGGAGCGGCGCGGGCGCGGCCGGCTGAGGATCGGCAACCTCGAGGTCGACCCGTCGGCGCGGCGCGTGCGCATCCGCGGCGAGGAGATCCGGCTGTCGGCGAAGGAGTTCGCGCTGATCCGCACGCTGGCCGCAGAGCCGACGCGTGTTTTCTCGAAGGAGGAGCTGATGCGGACGGTCTGGGGGACGCGAGCCCTCGGCACGAGCCGCACGCTCGACAGCCACGCATGTCGCCTGCGCCACAAGCTCGGCGGTGCGGGTGACCGGTTCATCGTCAACGTCTGGGGTGTCGGCTACCGCCTGGTCGACGGTCCGCCGCCGGAGCGCCGGTCGTGAGCGCCCCGCTGGCGCTGACCGGCTGGGCGCTTGCCACCTGTGCAGCGCTGCTGCTGCTGTTCGCCCGCCGTCGCGACGCGTCGCGGCGCGAGCGCATCGTTCGCGCCTGCCACGAGCTGCGCGGGCCGTTGCACGCCGCCGGCCTCGCGCTGCACGGCGCGGGCACGTCGCGGCGCATCGCCGCTGCGCGCGAGGAACTGCGCCGCGCAGCGCTCGCGCTCGCCGACCTGGACGCCGCACCGGTCGGCGAGCGCCCGCTCGACCGTGTCGTCGCCGTCGACGTCGGCGCGCTGGTCGCGCGGCACGTCGCAGCGTGGCGCGCGCTCGCGCAGGGACGCGGCGGGCGTCTCGAGGTGCTGCTCCCCGGGCGCCCAGCGGTCGTCCACGGCGACCCGCTGCGACTCGCACAGGCCACCGCCAACCTCATCGCCAACGCCGTCGAGCACGGCGGCGGAGCGGTCGCCCTGCGCGTCCGTGACGCGGCCGGCGATCGGGTCATCGTCGAGGTGGTCGATGCCGGCCCAGGCCTGCCGGCGCCGGTTGCCGCGCTGGCCGCCCGCGCCCGCGGTGGGCGCGGGCGGCGCGGGCGCGGTCTGGCGATCGCGGCCGACGTCGCGGCCGGGCACGGCGGGCGGCTGTCGTCAGCACCGGCGCCGCAGGGCGCGCGGCTGCTGCTCGAGCTGCCGCGGGCGACGCCGGTCGCCGGCGGTCAGACCGAAACCGGCGCGTGACCCGGCGCCGGCGCGCGCTGCTGCTCGCGGGACTGGCGCTGCTGCTCGGCGGCCTCGCCGCGGCCGACGTCGCCAACCGCGAGGCCGCGCTGCGCGAGCGCATCGGCCGGCCCGTCGCGGTCGTCGTGGCCGCGCGCGACGTCGCGCCGGGCACACTGCTGCGTCCCGGTGACCTTGCGCTGCGCACGCTGCCCGCCCGCTACGCGCCGGGCTTCGCGTTCGTGCGCGCCGGTGAGCTCGCTGGCCGCCGCGTGGCGGTCGCGCTGCCTCGCGGTAGCGTCATCACGCGCCCGATGGTCGCCGTCGAGGAATCCGCACGGCAGGCGCCCGGGCCCGACCTCCGCGACGGCGAGCGTGTCGCAGAGCTCGTCGCGCACGGGTCTGCGGATCTCGTGCTCCCCGGCGGGCGCGTCGACGTGCTCGTGACGCGAGAGCGCGCCGACGGCGCCGGCGCCACGACGCTCGCGCTCGAGGACGCCGAGGTCCTGGCGGCGTCGCCCGCACCGGCCGGCGAGGACCGCGACGACGGTGCAGGCCGGGTGCGCGTGAGCCTGCGCGTGACGGTGCGCCAGGCCGTCGCGCTCGCCGCCGCGCAGAACTTCGCCCGCGAGATCCGCGTGCTCGCTCGCGGCCCCGGCGACCGCGGCCGCGGGCTGCAGGGCCTGCGGGTGGCCGCGGGCTGACCGCGGCCGCCGCCGCCGCAGCCGCGGCCGCCGCCGCCGCAGCCGCGGCCGCCGGCGCCGCAGCCGCGGCGCCGGGGGGCACGGCGGGCCGCTCGCTACGGTGACCAGGTGCCGCTGCGGCGTCTCGTCATCCTCATCTGCGTCGTCGTCTGTCTCGACACGGCGTTCTACGCGGCGGTCGCGCCGCTGCTGCCGCACTACGCCGACGACCTCGACCTGTCGAAGTTCTCGGCGGGGCTGCTGACGGCGGCGTTTCCGGCCGGAGTCATCGTCGGCTCGCTGCCGTCGGGGCTGCTGGTTTCGCGGATCGGCTCGCGCGCGACGGTGATCGTCGGCCTGCTCGTGATCGCGGCGTCGAGCGTCGTCTTCGGTCTCGCCCAGCACGTCGCGCTGCTCGACGCCTCGCGCTTCGTCCAGGGACTCGGCAGCGCCTGCGCGTGGTCGGGCGGGCTGGCCTGGCTCACCGTCGCCGCGCCGCCCGAGCGCCGCGGCGCGTTGATCGGAACCGCCCTCGGAGCCGCGATCGCCGGCGCGCTGCTCGGCCCGCTGCTCGGGGCGCTGGCGGACGCGACCGACCCGACCGTGATCTTCACCGGCGTCGGCGTGCTCGCGACGATCCTGGCGGTCGTCGCGTGGTCGATGCCGTCCTTCGAGCGCCCCGAGCCGCAAGACCTCTCCGACGTCGCCCGCGCGCTGCGCGTGCCGGAGGTGCGCAGGGCGATGTGGCTCGTGACACTGCCCGCGATCGGCTTCGGCACGCTGGGCGTGCTCGTGCCCTTGCGGCTGGACGAGCTCGGCTTCAGCGGCGCAGCGGTCGCCGGCGCGTTCCTCGTCTCCGCGGCGATCGAGAGCCTCGAGAGCCCTGCGGTCGGGCGGCTCTCCGACACGCACGGGCGGCTCGTCCCGATCCGCGCCGGCCTCGCTGCCGCGGTCGTGCTGCTGCTCGCGGTGACGCTGCCGAACACCGGCGTCCTGCTGGCGGTCGTGTTCGTCGCGACGTGCGCCGCGCTCGGCGCGTTCTGGGCACCGGCGATGGCGCTGCTGTCCGAGCTCGCCGAGCAGATCGGCGTCGCGCAAGGGCTCGGCTTCGCGCTGATGAACCTCGCCTGGGGACTCGGGCAGACCGCCGGCGCCGCGGGTGCAGGCGGCTTGGCGAACCTCACCGCCGACGCGGTGCCGCTCGCGCTCTGCGCGCTGGCGTGCCTTGTCACGCTGCTGGCGCTGCGTCGTGAGCGGGCGCTCGCAGCGCCGCCGGTCGGGCTCGCGTCGTGAAGCGCATCTGCGTCTACTGCGGCTCGAGCCCCGGCCGCGATCCTGCCTTCCGGCAGGCCGCCGAGACGCTCGGTGCGCTGCTCGCGCAACGCGGGATCGGCGTCGTCTACGGCGGCGGGCACGTCGGCCTGATGGGCGCCGTCGCGGACGCCGCGATGGCGGCGGGCGGCGAGGTGATCGGCGTCATCCCCGAGGCGCTCGAGGCGCGCGAGATCGGCCATCGCGAGATCACCGAGCTGCGTGTCGTCGCCTCGATGCACGAACGCAAGCTGCTGATGGCCGACCTCTCCGACGCCTTCATCGCGCTGCCCGGCGGCGTCGGGACGATCGAGGAGCTCGTCGAGATCTTCACGTGGCTGCAGCTCGGGCTGCACGCAAAGCCGGTCTCGCTGCTGAACGTCAACGGCTACTGGCAGCCGCTGGTCGCCGTGTTCGACCACGGCGTCGCCGAGAGCTTCATCAAGCCCGAGTACCGCGCGATGCTGCTCGTCGACGAGGACCCTGCGGCGCTGCTTGACCGCTTCGCGGGCTGGCAGGCGCCGGCGCGGCCGAAGTGGATCGACCGCGAGCAGACATAGCGCACCCGATCGGGGGTGTGCTGCCGACGCTCAGGTGTTGTGACGCCCGTGTGGCGCTGATTGGCTGCCCCGGTGAGTACGTTCCCGCAATGGGGTGGGACCCGGTGCAGCCTGACTATCGCGAGCTCGTCGAGCGCGTCGGCGACATGATCTACACGCTCGACCTCGCGGGGCGCTTCACGTACGTGAACTCCGCGGGGCTCGAGCTGCTGGGCCGCGAAGCAGACGAGCTCCTCGGCCAGCACTTCCGCACGATCCTCGACGGGCGCTGGGCGCAGATCGCCGCGGACCACTTCGCGCACGGCATCGCCGGGACGGCGGTCAGTCCGTTCTTCGAGGTCGAGATCTCGCGCCCGGACGGGGGTGTCGTCCATCTCGAGATCCGTGCCGGCAACCTCTACAGCGACGGCAAGCTGGTCGGCCGCCAGGGTGTCGCCCGCGACATCACCGCGCTGAAGGCGCTGCAGGCGCAGGTGTCCGAGAAGTCCGAGCGCCTCGCGCTGCTCGAGGAGCAGGCGCGCGTCGCGATGGACCTCTACCGCCGCATCGCCGAGCTGACGCTGAGTGCGCCGAACGACCCGGCCGGGACCGAGCGCGCGCTGCGCAGCGTCGAGGGCACGCTGACGCTCGCGACCGCCGAGCGCCTCGGGCTCGGCGCGCAGGACGTCGAGATCGTCGAGCTGCTCGCGCGCGGGCAGTCCAATCGCGAGATCGGCGAGCAGATCCATCTCAGCCCCAACACCGTCAAGGACCGCGTGAGCAAGCTGATGCGCATTCTCGGGGCGCGCAGCCGCGCCGAAGTCGTCGCGCAGGCCGGGCGGCGCGGACTGATCTCCGGCGATGGGCGCTGACGCCATCACCCGCCGCACGCTGCTCGCGCGTGGCGCGGGCGGCGCGGCGCTGGTCGCGGGCGGCGGGCTGTGGCGCCCGCCGGCGCTCGGCGCGCAGCGGCGCATCCGTGCCCTGCCGGGCGCCGGCGCCGTGCGCGACGACTACCAGCGCATGGTCGACTTCGGCACGCGGCTGACGGGGACGCGCCCGCACCTGCGGTTCGTCGACTGGCTGCAGGAGGAGTTCGAGCGCGCCGGCTGCGTGGTGCTGCCGCGCATCGAGCACGAGCTCGACCTCTGGGAGGCGCACCGCTTCGGCCTCGACGTGCTCGACGGCGCGGCCGCCGGGCCGGTGCGCGTGTCGGCGCCGTTCACGCGCTCGGGGGAGACCCCCCAGGCGGGGATCGAGGCGCGGCTCGTCTACGGCGGCGTGCCGCCGCTGCCCAGCGGTCTGGCGACCGGTGACCTCGCCGGGCTGAGCGCCGCGCTGCTGCGCTACCCCGAGATGCTCGCGCAGTGGGCGCGCGCGACGCTCGCCGGCGCCGGCAAGATCGCCGGCAACATCGTCCTGATCGACGCCCCGGCGCCGTTGCCGCTGACCGAGAGCTTCTTCTACACAGAGCTCACGGCCTACAACTGGAGCGGCCACAACCTCGAGCCGCTGCGCGACTACCGGCGGATGTTCACCGGGACGATCGCGATGGACTCGCTGCTCGGCGCATTGCGCTCGCTGGGCGCCGTCGGCGCGGTCTTCACCGCCGACACGTCCTACGCGAACATGGCCGGCCAGTACCTGCCGTTCAACGCCGAGTACGTCGGCGACATCCCGGCGTTGTGGGTCGATCGCCAGGTCGCCGAGCGCCTGCGCGTCGCCGCGGCGGGCACGCCGCGCGTGCGGCTGACGCTCGAGGCGACGCATCGCAAGACGACGCAGCCCGAGCTGACGGCGATCCTCCCCGGCACGAGCGGGGAGACGATGATCGTCAACACCCACACCGATGGCCAGAACGCCTTCGAGGAGAACGGCGCGGTCGCGCAGGTGCACCTCGCGCGCTACTTCGGGTCGCTGCCGCCGGAGAAGCGGCTGCGGCGCTCGCTGGTCTTCAGCTCCGTCACCGGGCACATGGCCGGCGGCCCGGAGACGGGCGGCTGGATCGAGGGCCACCCCGATCTCGTCGGCTGCGCGTCGGCGGCGCTGACGCTCGAGCACTTCGGGTGCTCGGAGTGGGTCGACAGCGCCGCCGGCGGCTACTACGCGACGGGCGAGGCGGAGATGACGGCGCTGTGGACGTCGCAGTCGGGGATCCTCAACCCCACCTGGTCGCTCGTGAAGGAGCACGACCTCCCACATGTCGCGCTGCTGCGCCCGCTGCCGTTGCACCTCGGCATCGGCGGTGCGTTCTGGAACGCGGGCGTGCCCGAGGCGTCGTTCATCGCGGGGCCGAACTACCTCGTCGCGATCGCCGAGAACGGCCACATGGACAAGCTCGACGCCGACCTCGCCGCGCGCCAGACGCGCTGGAGCGCCGACCTCGTGCGCAAGCTCGACGGCATGACGGCGAGCGCGCTGGCCCTCGGCGACGCCGGCCTGATGCGCCAGCCCGGCGGGGAGTGCAAGATCCCCGCGCGCCCGAGCCCGAAGACCGGCGACGGGCTCTGCCTGCCGGGTGACGAGCGGCTTGCCACGCACGGCGTCGGCGGCGTGCGCCTCGGCGCCACGCGCGCCCGCCTGACGCGGTTGACGGTCAAGCCGCGGCGCGCCGGCAAGCAGGTGCTGCGCTGGTGCGTCGACGGCGAGCGTGGCGGCGTGCGCGCGGTGCTCTCGGGGCGTGGCTCGAAGTCGCGCGCACGGCTGATCGCCTCCACGGCCGAGGTGCCCGGCACGCGTGCGCTGAAGCCGGGCAGCTCGCTGCGTACGGTGCGCAAGGCGTTCCCGCGGCTGCGGCGCGTCGCGCCCGGCGTCTATCGCGCCGGCCCGCGCAGCAACCGGCTGATCGGCACGCGCGCCGGCAAGCTGACGTACACCGCCGTCGCCGACACCAAGCTGCTGCGCAGCGCAAAGGCGCTGCGGCGGTACCTGCGCCTGCTGTAGGCGGGGGCGAGAATTGCCCGCCCGCGTGCTACTAGGGGTATGGACGCAGATCCGCTGGACGAGCTCGCCGCGGCACTGCGGGAGCGGTTGATCGCGGAGACCGGCGGCGACGGCACCGGCGCGCAGGAGCGCATCCGCGCGCTCGTCGCGCGCGACGCGGGTCTGCTGGACGCCGCGGCGCGCGCGGAGCTCGAGCGCCGGATCGCCCAGCGCTCGTTCGGGCTGGGGCCGCTGGAGGAGCTGCTCGCCGATCCCGCGGTGGACGAGATCATGGTCAACGGGCCTGGGCTGGTCTGGGTCGAGCGCGCGGGCTGCCTGGAGGCGACCGACCTCTGTTTCGCCGATGCCGAGGAGCTGCGCCACGCGATCGAGCGGATCCTCGCGCCGCTGGGTCGCCGCGTCGACGAGGCCGAACCGCTGGCCGACGCCCGCCTGCCCGACGGCAGCCGCGTCAACGTGATCATCCCGCCGCTCGCGCTCGATGGCCCGGTTCTGACGATCCGGCGGTTTCGCCCGCGCGGGCTCGATCCCGATGCGCTCGTCGCGCTGGGCTCCTGGACCCCGCCGCTGCGCGCGTTCCTGCAGCAGGCGGTCGCCGCGCGCTGCAGCGTGCTCGTCAGCGGCGGCACCGGGTCGGGCAAGACGACGACGCTCAACGCGCTGTCGGCGTTCATCGGCGCCGGCGAGCGCGTCGTCACGATCGAGGACACCGCCGAGCTGCGCCTGCAGCAGCGCCACGTCGTGCGCCTGGAGGCGCGTCCGCCGAGCGTCGAGGGGCGCGGCGAGGTCACGATCCGCCGGCTCGTGCGCAACGCGCTGCGGATGCGTCCGGACCGCATCGTCGTGGGGGAGATCCGCGGTCCCGAGGCGCTGGACATGCTCGGCGCGATGTCGACGGGTCACGACGGCTCGTTGTCGACCGTCCATGCCGGTTCCGCCGAGGAGGCGCTGCGCCGGGTCGAGACGCTGGCGCTGATGGCCGACGTCGGGCTGCCGCACGCCGCGGTGCGAGAGCAGGTCTGCTCGGCGCTCGATCTCGTCGTCCATCAGGCGCGCATGGCCGACGGTGCGCGCAGGGTCGTCTCCGTCAGCGAGGTGGTGCGCGTCGCCGCCGGTCCGGCGACGCGCGAGCTCTACGCGCTCGTCGACGGCCGCCCGACGTGGCGAGCGGCGCTGTCGGACCGGCTGGGGGAGACGGCGTGAGCCCGGCGGTCGCGGCAGCGTTCGGCGCCGCGGCGCTTGGCGTCGTCGCCGTCTGGGAGCTCGCCGGCGCCGTCGAGCACGCCGCGGTGGCCGACCGGATCACGCATGTGCTCGGGCCGCTGCGCCGGCGCGGGCCCTGGGAATCACCCGCCGAGATCGCCGAGCGCCACCGACTGGCGGTGCTGCTCGCCGCGGTGCTGGGCGCGGCGGGCTGGCTGCTCGGCGGCGTGCTCGCGGGCCTGCTCGGTGCAGCCGCCGGGCCGTGGCTGCTCGGCCGGGCGGTGGCGCTGCGCCGGGAGCGCTGGCGCGACGAGCTCGTCGCCGGCGCGCCGGCCGTCGCCCGCGGCATCGCCGACGCGCTGTCGGCGGGGCGGTCGATCCGCGGCGCGATCAGCGCGTGCGCAGCCGGCGGCGGCGCGAGCCGCGCGGCCGACGCCGAGTTCGCCGACGCCGCCGACGCGCTGGCGTTGGGCGCGCGCACCGACGCCGTGCTCGAGCGCCTGCGCGCGCGGGCGGCGGCGCCCGCGTGGGACACGATCGTCGCCGCGATCCTCCTCCAGCGCGACGCCGGCGGCGACCTCGCCGGGCTGCTGCGGGCGATCGCCGCCGACCTGGAGGAGGCCGGGCGCGCCGAGGCTGACGCTCGCACCGCTACCGCGCAGGCGCGGATGACGGCGCGGATCGTCGCGCTGCTGCCGCTCGGGGCAGCGGTCGTCGGCGAGCTCGCCGCGCCCGGCAGCCTCGCGCGAATGCTCGGCGAGCCGCTACCGGCGATGCTCGTCGTCTGCGCCGCGCTGCTGCAGGGCGTCGCGATGGTGCTCGTCCGCCGCCTGGCGCGCCTGGAGGCGCGGCCGTGAGCGCGGCGCTCGTGCTGGCAGCGCTCGCCGGCGTCACCGCCGCGGCGGCGCTCGCCGAGGCGCTAGCCACCCCCCGCGAGCGGCCGAACGTTCATTCCACCGGCGATATCGCAGGCGAAATGAACGTTCGGCGCCCGCCGGGGACTCCGCCGCCGCCGCGGAGCCGCGGGGCGGGGCTGGCGGCGGCGCTCGGGCGCCTCGGGCGCCGCGCCGGGCTGCCGCTGCCGACGCCGGCCGACCTGCAGGCGCGGATCCAGGCCGCGGGCCTGCCCGACAACGTCACGCCCGCCGACGCGATGGCCGTCAAGGGCGGCGCCGCGCTGACCGCCGTGCTGGCGGCGCTGCCGTTCGCGCTGGCGGCACCGGGACGCCTTGGGCCCGTGCTCGCGCTCGCCGCACCCGCGGCGGCGTTCCTCGTCCCGGACGTCTGGCTCGGACGCCGCGCACGCCGGCGCGCGGTGGCATTGACGCTCGAGGTCGCCGACGTGCTCGATCTGCTGCGCGTCGCCGTCGCGGCCGGTCTTGCGCCGACCCGCGCGCTCGCCGAGGTCGGGCGCCGGCGCAGCAGCCTGCTCGGGCTCGAGCTGGCCACGACCGCGGGACGCATCAACGTCGGCGTTCCCCGCGTCGAGGCCTACGCGCGGCTGCGCGCGCGCTGCCCGCTGCCGGCGATCGCCGCGCTCGCCGTCGCGCTGCAGCGCGCCGATCGCGAGGGCGCGCCGCTCGCGCCGCTGCTGGGTGCGCTTGCCGTCGACGCCCGCGCCCAGCGCGCCCGCGCGCTGCAGGACCGCGCCGCGAGGGCGGCCCCGAAGATCCAGCTCGTGGTCGCGCTGCTGCTCGTCCCCGCCGTGATGCTGCTGATCACGGGCGCGTTGCTCGACAACGTCAGTCGATGAGTGCCTCCGCCAGTCGCCGCCACTGCTCGCGCGGGAGGTCGCGGGCGCGGTCGCCGGTGATGACCTGGATGCAGACGTGGTCGGCGCCCGCATCGCGGTGCGCCCGGACGCGCGAGCGGATCGCCTCCTCGTTGCCCCAGGCGACCGTGAGGTCGACGAGGCGGTCGCTCCCGCCATCTGCGACGTCGGCGTCGGTCAGCCCGTGGATCCGGCGCAGATGGTCCATGTAGTTCGGCAGCCCCAGGTAGACCTTGAGGAAGCCGCGCGCGGCCTCGCGCGCGCGCTCGGGATCGGATTCCAGGACGACCGTCTGCTCGGGCGCGAGCAGCGGACCGTCGCCAAGGGCTTCGCGCGCGATTGCCGTGTGCTCGGGGGTCATCAGGTAGGTGTGCGAGCCGCGCGAGCGCTCGCGCGCGACCGCGAGGCTCTTCGGGCCGATCGCCGCGAGAACGCGCTCGTCGTGCGGGACGGGCGGGTCGGCCGCATCGAGCTCGTCGAGGTAGTCGCGCATCGCCGCCTGCGGGCGCTGGTAGCGCTCGCCGATGAGCGGGCCGTGGCTGACGCCGAGGCCGAGCAGGAGGCGCCCGCCGTGCTCGGCGTTGAGCCGGTGGTGGTCGGCCGCGACGGCGTGTGCGTCCTCGACCCAGATGTTGACGATGCCCGTGGCGACGGTGACGCGCGACGTCGCCGCGAGCAGCGCGCCCGCCGCGTCCAGCGTCCCCGCGATGGCTCCGCCCGGCACCCACAGCGGCCCGTACCCGAGCTGCTCGAGCTCCGCCGCCGCGTCCCTCGCTTCGTCGGGATCGCCGAACCGCAGTCCCGCCGCCCAGATGCCGACCGCGTTGATCTCCATCGATCCATCATGCCGCCCGCCTGACGCACACCCAGCGGACGGAGAGCAACCGGCCCTGCAACCCCGCGTGCAGCGGCGAGAACCGCAACCAACACTGCAAGCCGTGGACGCATGTCCACACACGGCGCCCCACCCCTTCAAAGCCCAGAAACACGGGCTCTGGAGGAGATTCACGGCCCGCGCCAAACGCGCGGTGGGAGAAGGTGTGCAAAATAGGTTGCGTTGTGGGGAAGAGTGGGGTACGTTCGCGTCAGCGGACCGGGGTCGAGGGGCTCCTCCCACTCCTCGATCCCGGCCCGCGGACCTTCTTTCAGCGCAGACGCGCCATGGCCTTCCGCGGCACCTACGACCACTCCCTCGATGCAAAGAACCGGCTCACGCTCCCGGCGAAGTTCCGTGGGCAGCTGGGGGAGAAGGTCGTCGTCGCGCGCGGCACCACCGCCGCCTGCCTGACCGTCTCGACGCCTGACGAGTTCGACGCCTACGTCGAAGCCGCGCTGGCCGGCGAGCACCCGCTGAGCCCGCGCGCCGACCAGATCAACCGCTACTTCCAGGCCAACTCCAGCGAGGTCGACATCGACAGCGCCGGCCGCGTGGCGCTCGCGCCGCGGCTGCTGGCGAAGGCTCAGATCAAGAAAGAGGTCGTCGTCACCGGCGTGGGCTCGCGCCTGGAGATCTGGGACCGCAAGGCCTGGGACGAGTACGACGCCGCCCTGGACATCAACGAGCTGACCGCGTCCTTCCACAATGCTCCTTGAGATGACGCGCACCCATATCCCCGTGCTGGCCGGCGAGCTGATCGAGTCGCTCGATCCGCAGCCCGGCCAGATCGCCGTCGACTGCACGTTCGGCGGCGGTGGCCACGCGCGCCTGATCGCAGGACGCATCGGCTCCACGGGGACGCTGATCGGGATCGACCGCGACCCGCTGGCACAAGAGCGCTTCGACGAGCTCGCCGCCGAGGTCAGCTGCGACACGCGCTTCATCCGCGCCTCGTTCGCCGAAGGCCTGACGCAGCTGCGCGAGGAGGGCGTCATCGCCGACCTCGTCTACATGGACCTCGGGATGTCCTCGATGCAGGTCGACACCCGCGAGCGCGGGTTCTCCTACAGCTACGACGCGCCCCTGGACATGCGGATGGACCCCGACCAGGAGCTGACCGCCGCGGACATCGTCAACGACAGCGAAGAGCGCGCGATCACGCGCCTGCTGCGCCAGTACGGCGAGGAGCGCTACGCGCCGCAGATCGCCCGCGCGATCGTCCGCGCGCGGGCGCGCACGCCGCTGACGTCGACCACCGAGCTCGTCGACGTCATCACCAACGCGATCCCGACGCCCGCGCGCTTTGCCGGCGGCCATCCCGCCAAGCGCTCCTTCCAGGCGCTGCGGATCGCCGTCAACGAGGAGCTCGGCCAGCTCGACGCGGGCCTGCCGCTGGCCTGGGCACTACTCCGGAAAAATGGCCGATTTGCAGGGATCTCCTTCCATTCGCTCGAAGATCGTCGTGTGAAGCGGTTCCTCGTCGCGCTTGCGCAGGGGTGCGTCTGCCCGCCGGAGCTTCCGATCTGTGTCTGCGGGCACGAGCCGGAGGCCGAACTGCTCAATCGCCGCGCGATCGCCGCGACGCCGGGAGAGATCGCCGCCAACCCGCGTGCCGGCTCGGCAAGGCTGCGCGGCGCACGAAAGCTCGTCAACGAAGAGGAGTCCGGATGACCCCTGTTGCCACCACCGCCGCCGCCGCGTCGCGCAGCGGCCGTATCGCCGTCCCGCGCGCGCCGCGCCGGGTCAGCGGACCGGCCCGCCGCCCGGCCCAGACGTCACCGCTGCTCCAGCGCGCCGCCGCGCTGGCCGACGCGCGCCTGCTCGACCGGCTGATCCGCGGCCGCGCGTGGATCGCCGTCATCGGCGTGATGCTGATGGGCCTCGTCTTCGTGCAGGTCTCGATGCTGCAGCTGAACACGGGGATCAGCCGCGACGTCGCGACGGCCGCCCAGCTCGAGCGCAGCAACCAGAACCTGCGCAACACCGTCTCCGAGCTCGGTGCCGGAGATCGCATCGCCACCGCCGCGCAGAAGCTCGGCATGGTGATGCCGACCGCCGGCGAGGTGCACTATCTGCAGGCCGGCCGCACCAGCACCGATGCCGCCGTGCGCGGGATCAGCGCGCCTGCGCCGGTGCAGCAGCAGCCGCTCGTCGCCGAGGCCACGACGCCGACACCCGCCGCGACGCCCTTGGCCGGGGCCGCGACGGCCGGCGCCGCGACGCCTGCCGTGACGCAGCAGGCGGCGCCCGTGACGCAGCAGGCACTCCCCGCGACGCAGCAGGCGCCCGTGACGCAGCAGCAGGCGCCCGCAGCGGGGACCACGGTCACGCCCGCAGCCACCTCCTCCACGCCGACCGCCGCGGCGGCGACCAGCAGCGGCGGCGCGGCGCCGACGCCGTAGGGGCGCGCGGTGTCCCCGCTCGACCGCCGCATCGGGCTCCTCTTCGCGGTCTTCCTCTGCCTCCTGGGGGCCGGCTTCGCCCGCGCCCTGTACCTCGCGACGGTCAAGGGCGACAGCCTCGCGCGCGCCGCGGCGACGCAGCAGGTCAGAGACGACGTCGTGCACGCCCGCCGCGGCAGCATCGTCGACCGCCACGGCGTCGAGCTCGCGGTCTCAGAGCCCGCGTCGGACATCTCCGCCAACCCGAAGCTGATCGCCGATCCCGCACGCGTCGCGGCCAAGATCACGCCGCTGCTCGACGCGGACCCCGACGAGGTCCTCAAGAAGCTCGCGACGAAGAGCACGGGCTTCGTCTACCTCCAGCGCAAGCTGCCCGCGGCCAAGGCCGACAAGATCAGCGCGCTGAAGCTCGAGGGGATCAACGTCGACCCTGCCGAGCAGCGCAGCTACCCGCAGCGCTTCCTCGCCGCGCAGGTGGTCGGCCGTGTCGGGCTCGACGGCGACGGCCTCTCTGGCATCGAGTACGTGCGCGACAAGGCGCTGCGCGGGCGCGACGGGCGCCGTCGCGAGGTCAAGGACGGGCAGGGCGAGACGCTCAGCGTCGCTGATCCGCGGCCGACGAAGCCCGGCGCGCGTGTCCAGCTCACGCTGGACGCCGCGGTCCAGAAGGAAACCGAGAAGGTGCTCGCGCAGGTCGGGGCGACCTACCGCCCCAAGGGCGCCTCGGCGATCGTGATGGACCCGCAGACCAACGAGGTCCTGGCGATGGCCAACTGGCCGAAGATCGACGCCGAGAACTGGGACGGGGCGCCCGCGTCGGCGCAGCAGAACCGCGCGACCGGCTACACCTACGAGCCGGGCTCGACGTTCAAGGCGTTCACCGTCGCCGGTGCGCTGGAGGACGGTCTCGTCACGCCCGAGACGACCTTCGACCTGCCCGAGGTCTACAAGCTCTACGACCGCACGATCGGCAACGCGCACCCGCGCGGCCCGGCGCGCATGACCACCGCGGACATCCTCGCGCAGTCCGACAACGTCGGCGCGATCACGATCGGCATGAAGCTCGGCGCCAACCGCTTCGACCGCTGGGTGCGCAAGTTCGGCTTCGGCCGGCCGACCGGCATCGACCTCCCCGGCGAGGAGCGCGGTCTGCAGCCGGCTGTCAGCAAGTACTCCGGCGCGTCGATGGGCAACCTGCCGATCGGCCAGGGCGAGTCCGTCACCCCGATCCAGATGGCGACCGCCTACAGCGCGATCGCCAACGGCGGGATCCTGCGCCCCGCGCAGATCATCCGCCGCGTCGGTGGCACGAGGGTCAAGCGCCCGCGTGGCAAGCGCATCATCTCCGAGCGCGTCGCCGGCCAGCTGCGGACGATGCTCGAGGGCGTGCTGGCGCCCGGCGGCACCGCCTCCGAGGTGGAGATCCCCGGCTACAAGCTCGCCGGCAAGACCGGCACGGCCGAGAAGGTCGATGCGGCGACCGGGACCTACTCCAAGACGCGCGAGGTGGCCTCGTTCGTCGGCTTCGCGCCCGCTGACAAGCCGCGCCTGCTCGTTTCCGTGATGGTCGACGAGCCGCAGGGGTCGACCTCCGGCGGCGAAGTCGCCGCGCCCGCGTTCGGCAGGATCGCCGCGTTCGCCCTGCAGTACCTGCGGATCGCGCCGCGATGACCGCAGGGCGGCCCCGAGGAATTCCGAGTGAGGGGCCCGGCTCCGGCGGAATGGCCGCCGTCGCCACCCTCTAGGCTGGCCCCCAGTGAAACTGGCGGATGTCATCGGCGATGCGGCCGCCGGGCTCCCGTCGGTCGAGGTCAGCACGCTGGCCTACGACAATCGCGTCGTGGAGCCCGGGACGCTGTTCTTCTGCGTGCGCGGCTTCACGCGCGACGGCCACGACTTCGCGGCTGACGCCGTCGCGCGCGGGGCATCCGCGCTCGTGGTCGATCACGCGCTCGACGTCGACGTCCCGCAGGTCGTCGTCGCGGACGTGCGTGCGGCGATGGCGCCCGCCGCCGCGGCGCTCGCGGGCGATCCCACCGCACGGCTGCGCGTCGTCGGGATCACGGGGACGAACGGCAAGACCACGACGGCATATCTCACGCGTGCGCTGCTCGAGGCCGGCGGCCATCGCACCGGGCTGCTCGGCACGGTCGCAAGCGTCGTCGGCGGGGAGGAGCAGCCGACGGTCCGCACCACGCCCGAGGCGATCGACCTGCAGCGCACGTTCGCGCAGATGCTCGACGCCGGCGACACGCACTGCGTGATGGAGGTCAGCTCGCATGCGCTCGAGCTGCACCGCGCCGACGCGATCCACTGGGCGGCCGCGGTCTTCACGAACCTGTCCCAGGACCACCTCGACTTCCACCCGACGATGGACGCCTACTTCGCGGCCAAGCAGCGCCTGTTCGAGGCAGCCGGCGACGCGCCGAAGATCGTCAACGTCGACGACGAGCACGGTCGCCGGCTGGCCGCCGGCTTCCCCGATGCGGTGACGGTCGCGATCGAGCACGACGCGGTGCTGCGGCCCGAGGCGATCGAGCCCGACCCCGCGGGCTCGTCGTTTCGCCTGCACGGCCACGACTTCCGCGTGCCGCTCCCGGGGACCTTCAACGTCCTCAACGCGCTCGGGGCGATCGGCGTGGCCGGCCAGCTCGGCGTCGGTCCGCAGGACATCGCGCGCGGCCTGGCGTCGGCGCGCACGGCGCCCGGGCGCTTTCAGCCAGTCGACGCCGGCCAGGACTTCGGCGTGCTCGTCGACTACGCCCACACGCCCGAGGCGCTGGACAACGTCCTGCGCGCGGCGCGCGCGCTCACCGGCGGGCGCCTGATCGTCGTGTTCGGCGCGGGCGGCGACCGCGATCGCGGCAAGCGTCCGCTGATGGGCGATGCGGCCGTTGCACACGCCGACCACGTGATCGTGACGTCGGACAACCCGCGCTCGGAGGACCCGGAGGCGATCATCGCCGCGGTCGCGGGCGCGCACGAGGTCGAGCGCATCGCCGACCGTCGCGAGGCGATCGCGGCGGCGATCGCGGCGGCCGGCGCCGGCGACGTCGTCGTCATCGCCGGCAAGGGCCACGAGCAGGGCCAGGAGTTCGCCGACGGCGTGAAGCACCCATTCGACGACGTCACGGTCGCGCGGGAGGCATTGGCGGCGCATGCGCACGTGGAATCCTGAGCGCGTCGCCGAGGCCGCGGGCGCACAGCTCGTCGCCGCCCGCTCTGCAGCGGACGGTCCGTCGCGCGCGGTCATCGACTCGCGCGTGGCCGGCGCCGGCGACCTCTTCGTCGGCCTGCGCGGTGAGCACGCCGACGGCGGCATGTTCGCAGCGCAGGCGCTCGCAGCGGGCGCCTGGGGCGTCCTCGTCGCACCCGAGCACGCCGACGCGGTCACCGCCGGTGCCGGCGTCGTGCTCGTCGCCAACGACCCGCTCCGCGCGCTCCAGCACCTCGCCACCTCCTGGCGGCGCGCGCTCGCCTGCCCGGTGATCGGCGTGACCGGCTCGGTCGGCAAGACCTCGACGAAGGACCTGCTCGCCGCGATGCTGCGCCAGCAGCGCGAGGTCGTCGCCAACGAGCGCAACCTCAACACCGAGATCGGGCTGCCGCTGACGATCCTCGGCGCGCCGCCGGGCACGGAGGTGCTCGTGCTCGAGATGGGGATGCGCGGCAAGGGCCAGATCGCCGACCTCGTGCGCATCGCCGAGCCGGTCGTCGGCGTGATCACCGCGCTGGGCCCGGTGCATCTCGAGCAGATGGGCTCGATGGCGGCGATCGCCGCCGAGAAGGCCGCGCTCGTCGCCGGCCTGCCAGCCGGCGGGACGGCCGTGATCCCCGTGGACGAGCCGCTGCTCGACGCCCACCGCCGCGGCGACGTGGAGACGGTGACGTTCGGCCCGGGCGGCGACGTGGACGACGGGGCGCTCGCCGGCCTGGACCTGCGAGCCGGCGATCAGCCGCTGACCGCCGCGCATCTGCGCCGCAACGCGTGCGCGGCGCTGGCGGCGGCGCGTGCCGTCGACGTCGCGCCCTCCGGCCGCGTCGACGTCGACCTGTCCGAGCTGCGCGGGCAGCGCCTGGCCCTGCCCGGGGACATCACCATCGTCAACGACTGCTACAACGCCAACCCGATGTCGATGCGCGCCGCCCTTGACGACCTCGCCGCGACCGCGGCCGGTCGCCGCGTGGCGGTGCTCGGCGACATGCGCGAGCTCGGGCCGCAGGAGCGCGCCCATCACGAGCAGATCGGGCGCTACGCGCGCGACGCCGCCGGCGTCGACGTCCTCGTCGCGGTGGGAGAGCTCTCCAGCGCCTACGCCGGCGACGTTCACGTCGCCACGGCCGCCGAGGCCGCGTCGGCGCTGCCCGGTCTGCTGCAGCCGGGTGACACCGTGCTCGTCAAGGCGTCGCGCGGCGTCGGCCTCGAAGTCGTCGCAGAGGCGCTGGCCTAAGTGGTCGCCTCCGCACACCACGACGCCCGCGCGGCGGTCGCCGTGGCGCACGGAGGCAACCACTGATGGGCGAGATCCTCATCGCGGGGACCGCCTCGCTGCTGATCTGCATCTTCCTGAGCCCGAAGTTCATCGAGTTCCTGCGGGTGCGCGAGTTCGGCCAGCACATCCGCGAGGACGGCCCCGCCGGCCACCACGCCAAGGCGGGCACGCCGACGATGGGCGGGATCATCATGTTCCTGGCGATCAGCGTGCCGTTCCTGATCCTGTCGGACTACGACTGGCGCGCGATCGGCGTCTACATCGCGGCCGTCGCAAGCGCGCTGCTCGGCCTGCTCGACGACTCGCAGAAGGTCTTTCACCGCCGCTCGCTGGGCCTGCGCGGGCGCTGGAAGCTGATCTGGACGATCGCGATCTCGCTGTTTCTGTGGTGGGTCGCGACCGAGAAGGCCGGCCTGCCCGAGACGCTGCGCCTGCGCACGCTGGACGCCACGATCGACCTCGGCGTGTTCTACCCCGTGCTCGTCTACCTCGTCGTCGCCGGGACGACGAACGCCGTCAACCTCACCGACGGCCTCGACGGCCTCGCCGCCGGCTGTGCCTCGATCGTCGTGCTCGCTTACATCGGCATCACGTTCATCACCCGCGGCCAGGAGGACCTCACGCTGCTGGCCGGCTGCATCGTCGGGGCCTGCATCGGATTCCTCTGGTACAACGCGTTCCCGGCCACGATCTTCATGGGAGACACCGGGTCCCTCGGCCTCGGTGGCGCGATCGCCGGCATGGCCGTGATGACGAAGACCGAGGAGCTTTTGATCCTGCTCGGCGGCATCTTCGTCGTCGAGGCGCTCAGCGTCATCATCCAGGTCGCGAGCTTCCAGGCCTTCCGCAAGCGCGTGTTCCTGATGGCCCCGATCCACCACCACTTCGAGCTGCAGGGCTGGTCGGAGACGAAGATCATCCTGCGCTTCTGGATCGTGGCCGCCGTCTGCGCGGCGATCGGCTTCACGATCTACCAGCAGTCGATCGCCGCGTGACGAGCTCCCGGCCGCCGCTGCCGCCCGGGCCCTGGCTCGTCGTCGGCCTCGCCCGCAGCGGGCTGGGCGCGGCCGCGCTGCTGCAGGCGCGCGGCGAGGAGGTCATCGGGGTGGACTCCGGCGCGCCGGACGTCGAGGTCGACTTCGCGGTGCACCTGCGCCACAGCCACTCCGACGTGCTCGGCGACGTGCGCGCCGTCGTGAAGTCCCCCGGCGTCCCGCCCCGCGCCCACGTGATCGCCGCCGCGCGCGAGCGCGGCCTTCCCGTCCTCGGCGAGGTCGAGCTCGCCTGGCGGCTGCTGCCGGAGCACCCGTTCGTGGCGGTCACGGGGACCAACGGCAAGACGACGGTGACCGAGTGGATCGCCCACGTGCACCGCGTCGCCGGGCTGGCGGTCGCGGCGGCCGGCAACGTCGGCAACGCGCTCTCGCGACTCCCGGGACGCGTCGAGGCACAGACGACGATCGTCTGCGAGTGCTCGAGCTATCAGCTCTACGACACGCTCGAGTTCCGGCCCGAGGTCGGCGTCCTGCTGAACCTCACGAGCGACCACCTCGACTGGCACGGCGACGAGGACGCCTACCGGGCCGCCAAGCTCGGCGGCATGTTCGGGCGCCAGCGCGCCGCGGACGTCGCGGTCGTCCCGGCGAACATCCCGGTCCCCGGGGTCGGACGGCGCCACTTCTTCGACGAGGAGCGCGTCGGCGACGTCGGGCCCGCGGGCGCGCACAACCTGGCCAACGCTCGCGCGGTCGCAGCGGCCTGCCGGGAGCGCGGCATCGCCGAGGACGCGATCGCCGAGGGCCTGCGGAGCTTCGCCGGCGTCGCGCACCGCCTCGAGGACGTCGCCGTCGTCGACGGCGTGCGCTATGTCAACGACTCCAAGGCGACGAACGTCGCCGCCGCGATCGTCGCGCTGGAGGCCTTCGACGCTCCCGTCCACCTGATCGCAGGCGGCGACGACGCCAAGCGCGAGGACTTCGCGCCGCTGCGCGCCGCCGTCGCGGCCCGCGCCGCGAGCGTGCAGCTGATCGGCGAGGCCGCGCCGCGGCTGCAGGCCGCGCTGGGCACCGGCGACCTCGCCGGCGACCTCGAGCACGCTGTCACTGCGGCCGCGGCGGCCGCCGGCCCGGGGGACGTCGTCCTGCTCGCCCCGGCATGCGCGTCGTTTGACCAGTTCGCCGACTTCGAGGCGCGCGGGGCGCGCTTCAAGGAGCTCGTCGGGTCTCGCACCTGAATTTGACGCCGAGTCATAATCCCCGGTGGGATGCGTCGGATCGGGGGGTCTCTCGCCGCGGTGGCGGCGCTTGCGCTGGCTGCGCCCGCGGGCGGGGCGGCCGCGGGCTACCCCGACCCGCCGCCGGACTTCGCACACGCCGGCACGCCGCAGCTGCCGCGGTGGACGCCGGACGGCGGCGCGAACGACCGGCCGCTGCTCGTCATCTACGTCGGCTTCCGCGACGTCGACTTCCCGGCAGGGACAGGCCCGGCGATGCTCGCCCGCCGCGCGTTCGGGGGCTTCCCGAGCATCGCCGACTACTGGGCCAAGCAGTCCTTCGGCGCGCTGGCGATCACGCCCGCCCCGGAGACCGACGCGTCGGACTCCGGCCGCGCCGGCGACGGCGTCGTCCGGGTGCGGATTCCGGTCGCCAAGGCGGTCGTCGGATCGCGGAACACCCCCGTCGACAACGCGCTGATCCTACGGGCGGCCGATCAGGTCGTCGACTTCGCGGCGTTCGACCGCGACGGCGACGGGCGGCTCACCGACTCAGAGCTCGTCACGTTGCGCGTCGACGCCGACACGGCGGCGCTGCCGGCGGGCGGCGCGGTGACCCGTGGCGTCGCGCCGGTCACCCTCGACGAGACCGTGCTCGACGACCTCGACGTCGCGCAGACGACCACGGCGACGAACCTCATCACGGCGATCCACGAGACCTGGCACGTGCTGTTCAACAACCGCGACTTCTACGGCTTCGGCGTCGGCTGGTTTGACATCACGGCACCGACGGTCGGGGCGCCCGACAGCAGCCTCGTCGGGCTGGCGGCCTGGAACCGCCTGCGCCTGGGCTGGGGCACCCCGGCCGTCGTGACGCGCGACGGCTACCGCGAGCTGCGCGCGACCGGTGACGCCGGCGCCGACGCCGCCATCCTCTACGACCCCCAACGCGGCACCGGCGACTTCTTCATCGTCGAGGCACGCCGCCGACGGGCGGGCAGCTACGACCAGAGCGTGCGCGACAACGGCCTGCTGATCTGGCGCGTCGATACGCGCCACTACGCCAGCACCGACGACCTCGTGCGACCGGTCGAGATCATGCGTCCCGACGGCACCGCGCCGCCGCCGTGCTCGGACGGCTGCTACGGCGGCAGCGACAGCGACGCCTGGGATCCCGCGGACGCCGGGACCCCTCAGCGCACGATGGACCGGCCCTGGCGCGACGGGACGCCCGCGAACGTGGCGGTGCGCGCGATCGGCAGCGCCGGCGAGCGCGTCAGGGCGTACTTCGACGTCCGCGGCCCAGGCGTGCTCGTCGACTCCTACGCGCTCAACACCAGAGCGCCGCTCGCGCTGCAGGCCGGACACGTCAACCAGGTCAACATGCCGGTGATGAACACGGGCGAGGCGACGGGGTCCTTCGTGTTCGCGGTGGCCGGCCTGCCCGCGGGGTGGACCGCGACCGGTGAGACGCTGACGCTCGGCCCGGGGGCGGCCGCGACCGCGGCGATCCGCATCGCCCCGACCGGCGCGTCGGGCCCCGTGACGCTGACCGTGACCGGTCGCAGCGCCACCGACCCGGCGGTCCGCTCGGACGCGCCGCTGGTGGTCGCCGCCGACCCGAGCCCGCAGCTGCGCATCGGTCCGCCACCCAAGCCGGCGTTCACCGTGCACGTCGGCGCCGCGGCGCGCCAGCGCGCGCTGCGCAGCAAGCGCCTCACCGTCAGCGCGCGCTGCAGCCAGGCCTGCCGGCTGACGCCCCGGATCGAGGTCCTCGTGCGCGTGAGCGGCCGGCTGCATCGCTTCAAGGACCGTGCGAGCTTCGCCGCGACGGGCACCAAGATCCGGATCTCGCTCTCGCCCGCGGGCAGGCGGCGCATCGATCGCGCGCTGCGCGCGCGCCGCCGCGTCGAGGTGCGCGTGGCGATCGACGCGAAGTCCAAGCGCGGCGCCGGGCGTGCGCGCGCGGCGACCAGGGTCCGGATCATCGGCTAGCGACCCACGGCCCGCCAAGGAGCACGCACGGCCGCGTCGAATCCAGGCCTGATGCCGTCGTCGCGCCCGCGTGCGCACCCACTCGAAGAGAACATCCTGCTGACCGCGACGTTCTGCCTGCTCGCGGCGGGCGCGGTCATGGTCTACAGCGCGTCGTCGTCGCGGACGGTCCTGCAGGGCCAGGGGGACGGCACCCAGTTCCTGATCAAGTACGTGATGTACGGCGCGATCGGGCTCGTCGGCATGCACCTGCTCGCGCGCCGTCCGCTCGGTCAGGTCCTGCGCTTCACCGGCCCGTTCCTGGCGTTGTCGTTCGTGCTGCTCGTGCTCGTCAAGACGCCGCTGGGCGTCACCATCAACGGCGCCCAGCGCTGGCTCGGCGCGGGGCCGCTGCAGTTCCAGCCGTCCGAGCTGATGAAGCTCGCCCTCGTGCTCTACAGCGTCAAGCTGCTGGCCACGCGCCCGAAGATCGTGCACGTGCCGCGGCTGATGGTGCCGCTGCTGGCCGTCGCCGGCTGCGCGTGCCTGCTGGTCGTCTCCCAGCCCGATCTCGGCACGGCGCTCGTGATCGCGTTCACGATGTGCGCGCTGCTCGTCGCGGCGGGGATGCCGATGCGCTACCTCGGCATGGCGATGGCCGCCGGGGCGCTGCTGGTGTTGCTGTTCGCGCTGCTCGAGCCCTATCGCCGCGCGCGCCTGACCGCGTTCCTGGATCCCTGGCAGCACGCCGGCACCTCGGGCTTTCAGTCCGTCCAAGGGCAGATCGCGCTGGGATCGGGCGGCTTCAGCGGTCGCGGCATCGGCGAGTCCGTGCAGAAGGCGTTCTTCCTGCCCGAGGCCCACACCGACTTCATCCTCGCGATCATCGGCGAGGAGCTCGGCGTGCTCGGGGTCAGCGTGCTGCTGTTCCTCTACGGCCTCGTCGCCTACGCCGGGCTGCGCGTCGCGCAGTCGGCCCGCGGCTCCTACGCCAAGCTGCTGGCGGCCGGGCTGACGGCGCTGATCCTCTGCCAGGCGTCGCTGAACATCTTCGCCGTGCTCGGCCTCGCGCCGTTGACGGGCGTGCCGCTGCCGTTCATCTCCTACGGCTCGACCAACCTCGTCGTGCTGCTGGCGAGCATGGGGCTGCTGCTGAACGTCGCGCGGGGAGGACACGCGCATCTGCGCGTCGTGGAACCATCCCGATCCTCCGATGGGCGAGCGGATCGTGATCGCAGCAGGCGGCACGGCGGGGCACGTGGTGCCCGCGCTGGCGGTCGCCGACGCGCTACGGGCTGAGGGCTGCGAGGTCATCTTCGTCGGCGGCGACCGCGCCGAGGCCGAGCTCGTGCCCGCCGCGGGCTATGAGCTGCGCCAGATCCGCGTCGAGGGGCTGTCGCGATCCAACCCGCTGAAGGCCGCACGCTCGCTGCTGCGCGCGGTCGGCGCGTACTGGACGGCCAGCCGCGTGCTGCGCCGTCTGCGCCCCGCGGCGGTGATGGGCGGAGGCGGCTACGTCGCGGGCCCCGTCGGCGCCGCGGCAGTCCGGCGGCGCATCCCGCTGGTGCTGACCGAGGCCGACTCGCACCTCGGCCTCACCAACCGGCTGCTGGCCGGGCGCGCGCGGCGGGTGTGCCTCGCGTTCCCGATCGACGGGCGCGAGGGATCGCGCTACCTGGTCACCGGTCGCCCGGTGCCGCCGTCGGCCGATCGCATGGCCGGCCGTGCGCGCTTTCGCGTCGCCGCCGACGAGACGCTCGTGCTCGTGTTCGGCGGTTCGCTGGGCGCGCGCACGATCAACCAGGCCTCGATCGCCGCGTTCAACGACGCGTCCTACCGGATCCTGCACATCTGCGGGGAGCGCGACTTCGAGACGCTCGACCCGCTCGTCCCGGCCGACGGGCACTACGACCTGCGCGACTACATCGACGGCTTCGGCGACGCGCTGGCGGGCGCCGATCTCGTCGTCGCCCGGGCGGGCGGGTCGGTCTTCGAGATCGCCGCCGCGGGCCGCCCGGCGATCCTCGTTCCCTACCCCTACGCCGCCGCCGACCATCAGGCGTCCAACGCCGAGTGGATGGCCTATGGCGGCGCAGCGATCGTGATACCCGACGCCGACCTCGACGCGGCGCGGCTGCGCAGCGAGGTCGATGCCCTGCTCGACGATCCCGCGCGGCTGGCGGAGATGGCGCGTGCGTCGAAGGCGCTCGCGCGCCCCGAAGCGGCGCGCGACATCGCCGCCGAGGTGCTCGCCGCGGCGCGCCGGTAGGTGCCTTACCAGGCGGCGCCTTCGGCGCTGCGTGGCACCTAGTTCAGGCGGCTGAGCATTCGGCGGTGCTCGCGCACGTAGCGTGCGCGCGTCGCGTCGTCGAGTGGCAGCGCCAGACGCAGCGCGGCGCCCGCCAGGCCGGTCGTGATGTCGCCGCCGCGCTCGGCGCGGAGGATCACGCGGTCGAGCACCAGCGCCGCGCTCTCGTGCGCGCAGCGCCAGCACAGCTCGACGCCGAGCTCGCGTGCATCGACGAGCCGCGCCTGCGCCGGATCGACGATCAGCGCACCGGCGCGGGGATGGGCGAGGTACAGGCGCCGCGCATGGCCGACGAGGTCCGCGCCGTAGCCGGCGCGGGCGGCGGCGGCAGCGGCTGCCACCGCCGCGCCGGCCGGGTGCCCGCCGCCGCGAAGCACCTCGGGCAGCAGCAGCGGGCCGTCGGGTCGCGTCGCCAGCGGGCCGCCGAGCAGCTCGGCCAGCGCGCCGAGCTCGGCGATCGGCGACAGCCCGCGCGGCAGCGCGGCGGCGATCGCGCCCAGGCGCTCGCGCGCGCCGCCGAGGCCGAGGTCCCGGGCGAGCGCCAGCGCCATCGCCTCGTGCGCCGGGCAGGAGTCCTCCTGCATGCGCTGCGCCAGGGCGCTCATCGGCGGGCGTAGAACTCGACGACGAGCTGCTCCTCGACCGGCGCGGGGATCTCCCCGCGCGCCGGCTCGCGCAGCATCCGGCCCGCAAGCGCCTCGAAGTCGGCCTCCAGCCAGCCGGCGACGACGCTCGTCAGCTCGGTCGCCGCGCCGGCCAGCGGCGCGACCGGGCTGCCGGGCTTGAGCGTCACGACCTGGCCGGGGCGCACGGAGTAGGAGGCGATGTCCACGCGCCGGCCGTCGACCAGCACGTGGCCGTGGTTGACGAACTGGCGCGCCTGCGGGCGCGTCGTCGCAAAGCCGAGGCGGTAGACGACGTTGTCGAGCCGGCGCTCGAGCAGCACGAGCAGGCGCTCACCGGTGAGGCCGGTGCTGCGCTGGGCCTGGTCGACATAGCGGCGGAACTGGCGTTCGCGCACGCCGTAGTAGCGCTTGGCGCGCTGCTTGGCGCGCAGCTGCTGCGCGTAGATCGACTGCTTGGCGCGTCGCTGCAGGCCGTGCTGGCCGGGGGGCGCGGGCCCGCGGCGCTCCAGGCCCGACTTTCCGTTGAGCGCACGCTCGCCCTTGAGGAAGAGCTCGACGCCCTCGCGACGGCTCAGGCGTTCGACCGGCCCGGTGTAACGACCCATTCTCCAACCTTTGGCATCGGGATTAGTTAGGGGAACCTAACACACGTCCGGGGACTAGGGTCAGTGGCGTGAGTCTCTGGGGCCGGATCTTCGCTGCGATGTACGACCGGATGCTCGCCGGCTCCGAGGACAACGGACTTACCGACCGGCGGGCCGAGCTGCTGGCCGGCGCCCGCGGGCGCGTGCTCGAGATCGGCGCCGGAACCGGGCTGAACCTGCCCCACTATCCGGCTGAGGGCCTCGACGAGCTCGTGCTGACCGAGCCCGAGGCGCCGATGGCGCGTCGTCTCGAGGATCGTGTCGCCGGCTCGGCGCGCGACATCCAGGTCATGCGGGCCGGCGCAGAGGAGCTGCCGTTCAAGGACGCGAGTTTCGACACGGCCGTCTCGACGCTTGTGCTCTGCACCGTCACCGACCCTGTGCGGACGCTGGCCGAGCTGCACCGCGTGCTCGTTCCTGGCGGGCGCCTGCTGTTCCTCGAGCACGTCCGCAACCCCGATCCCAAGCGCGCGAAGAAGCAGGACCGGATCACGCCGGTCTGGCGCCACGTCGGCCACGGCTGCCATGCCAATCGCGATACGCCGCGGCTGATCCGCGAGGCCGGCTTCGACGTCACGGAGTTCGAGGAGGGCCACTTCCCGAAGGGGCCCGGGTTCATCCAGCCGCTGGTCGGCGGAGTGGCGGTGAGGTGAGTCCCTGGGCCGGGCGCCGCCTGCACCTGATCGGCATCGGCGGCGCGGGGATGAGCGGGTACGCGCGCTGCGCGCTGGCGCTCGGCGCGACGGTCTCGGGATCTGACCGCGCGGAGTCCGCGACGCTCGCGCAGCTGCGCGAGCTCGGGATCGATGCGCGCGCCGGGCATGACGCGGCGAACATCCCCGCCGGCGAGGACATCGAGGTCTTCCACTCCTCCGCGATCCCCGCCGACAACCCCGAGCGTGTCGACGCCGCGCGCCGGGGCCTTCCGGACGCCCCGCGGGCGGCGCTGCTCGAGGCGTTCAGCGCGCTGAAGCGCACGATCGCCGTCGCCGGCGCGCACGGCAAGACCACGACGACGTCGATGATCGCCCACGTCTTGCTGCAGCTCGGCGCCGAGCCGTCGTACCTGATCGGCGGCGACCTGCGCTCGACCGGTCTGAACGCCGAGTGGCGCGACGGCGAGTGGCTGGTCGTCGAAGGCGACGAGTCCGACCGCTCGATGCTGTCGCTGCACGTCGAGATCGCGGTCGTCCTGAACGTCGAGCTCGACCACCACGCGACGTACGCGTCGCTGACCGAGCTGCAGGCCGCCTACGACGAGTTCGAGCGCGCTGCCGGCCAGGTCGTGCGCCCGCCGTCCGAACCGGCGCCGCTCGAGCTGCTCGTCCCCGGCGCGCACAACCAGAGCAACGCCGCGGCGGCGCTCGAGGCGCTCGTGCTCGCCGGCTTCGCGCGCGACGACGCCGCCGGCGCGCTCGCGACGTTCCCCGGCGCCGGGCGCCGCTTCGAGACGATCGGCTTCGCCGCATCCGGCGCTCAGATCGTCGACGACTACGCGCACCACCCGACCGAGGTGGCGGCGACGATCGCCGCCGCCCGCACGCTGGCCCCGGCGCGCGTCGTCGCGGTCTTCCAGCCGCACCTGTTCTCCCGCACGGCGGCGCTGCATCGCGAGTTCGGCGCGGCGCTCGCGGGAGCCGACGTGATCGGACTGCTCGACGTCTATCCCGCGCGCGAGCGCGCCGAGGACTTCCCGGGCGTGGACGGCCTGCTCGTCACCCGCGCGGCGGCCGACGCGGCGCCCGGGCGCGAGGTGCTGTGGCTGCGCGACCACGAGACCGCGCTGGGCGTGCTGCCGTCGCGGCTGCGCGACGGCGACCTCGTGCTGATGATGGGCGCCGGCGACATCACCGCGACGGCTCGCGCCATGAGTGGCCGATGAAGACCGGCTCGGGCACGAGGTCGACGCCGAACCGATCGAAGACCCCGTCGGCGATCTCGCGCGCGAGGGCGACGAGCTGCGCGCTCGTCCCGGCGCCGCGGTTGGTGAGCGCCAGCACGTGCTTGGAGGAGATCGCGATCCCCGCGGGATCGCCATGGCCCTTCTCGAAGCCCGCCTGCTGGATCAGCCAGGCCGCTGAGGTCTTGACGCGCCCGTCGTCCTCGGGCCAGGCGGGCGGCTCGGCGCCGGCACGGTCACGGACCTGCGCGAAGCTGCTCGCGGGCAGGATCGGGTTGGTGAAGAACGAGCCGGCGCTGCGCGTGTCGAGATCGTCGGCATCGAGGACCATGCCCTTGCCGCGACGCAGCGCGAGCACCGCCTCGCGGACGTCGGCGACGGGCACGCGGTCGCCGAGCTGCACGCCGAGCGTGCTCGCGAGCTCGGCGTAGCGCACCGGCGCGCCGAGCCCGTCCTGCTCCAGCGCGAACGTCACCGCGAGCACGACGTGGCGGTCCGGCTCGCGCTTGAGCGCCGAGTCGCGGTAGCCAAAGCCACAGTCGCTGGGGGAGAGCAGGCGCTGGCGCGAGTGGTGGCGGTCCCAGGCGCGCACCGCGACGATCGTCTGGGAGACCTCCTGGCCGTAGGCGCCGACGTTCTGGATCGGCGTCGCGCCGGTCGCCCCCGGGATCCCGCTGAGCGCCTCGATGCCCGCGAGCCCGTCCTCGACGCACTCGGCGACGACGTCGTCCCAGGTCTCGCCGGCGCTGACCGTGACGAGCACGCGCTCGTCCTCGCGCTCGTAGGCGATCCCGCTCGTGCGCACGAGGACGACCCGCGCGTCGACCCCGGCGTCTGGGGCGACGATGTTGCTGCCGCCCGCGACGACGACCGCGTCCGCGTCCAGCGCGCGCAGCAGCGTCTGCTCGTCGCGAGCCTGCACGACCTCGCGCGCGGGCCCGCCCAGGCGCAGCGTCGTGAGCTCGGCGAAGGACGTCACGGCGTGCAGCCTAGGGGGAGGACCGCCGCCGCCGCCGTCGAAGCTGGGTTCGATGACGGCCCACTCGTTGCGCCTGCTTCGCGCACCGCGCCTCGGCGTCGCCCCGCGCACGCTGCTGATGGGCGTTGCAGCGGCGCTCGCGATCGTCACGGGCTGGATGTGGCTGCGCGACTCGAGCCTCGTCGCGGTCAAGCAGGTCGACATCGTCGGCGCCTCCGGGGAGCAGAGCACCGCCATCCGCGCCGCCGTGCGCAACGCCGCCGGAGACATGACCACGCTGCACCTGCGGCGTGACGCGATGCGCAGCGCGCTCGCGCCCTATCCGATCGTCAAGGACGTCCAGCTGCGCGCCGACTTCCCGCACCGCCTGAAGGTCACGGTGATCGCGCACGAGCCGGTCGCCGTGATCGTCGTCGCGGGCCGCAAGCTGCCCGTCGCAGCCGACGGCACGCTGCTGCGCGGCGCCGTCGCCGGCGGCGTGCCCGTGCTGCCGCTCAAGCACTCGCCGGCGGGCACCCGCGTCGAGGAGCGCAGCACCCGCGCGCTGGTCGCGCTGCTCGCCGCCGCGCCGCCGGCGCTGCGCGCCGAGATCGCCAAGGCGTTCCTCGGACCGCGCGGCCTCACCGCCCGCCTGAAGGCCGGCAGCGCCCTCTACTTCGGCGACGGCACGCGCCTGCGCGCCAAGTGGGCTGCCGCCACCGCGGTGCTGGCCGACGCGACCTCCAAGGGCGCGACCAGCCTCGACCTTCGCGTGCCCGAACGGCCGGCGGCCGGCGGGCTGGAGCAGATCGCGACGCAGGACCCCGCCGGACCATAGGAGGACTCTCGACTTGAGGTCGAGGGTCGAGCCGCACGAAAACCTCCTGCTTACGTCGAGGGTTCTCCCCGATGCAACGAACCTTGCGCGGCTAGACTGAACGTTGACACGCCTAGGAGCCCTTCCCTACGGTGGTCCCACGGCTTTGGGGCAAATCCCTGCCCAAATCCCTCGACATTACGTTGAGGGTCGGACGGAAACTCTCATCATGGAATCGAGCGGTAGCTACCTCGCAGTAATAAAGGTCGTCGGCGTTGGCGGCGGTGGTACGAATGCCGTCAACCGGATGGTCGATGCCGGCCTGCGCGGGGTCGAATTCGTCGCTGCGAACACCGATGCGCAGGCGCTGCAGATGTGCGACGCCGACATCAAGCTGAACATCGGCCACGACCTGACGAAGGGCCTCGGCGCCGGCGCCAACCCCGAGATCGGGTTCGGCGCGGCAGCCGAGTCGCGCGATGAGATCAAGGAGGCGCTGAAGGGCGCCGACATGGTCTTCGTCACCGCCGGCGAGGGTGGCGGCACGGGCACCGGCGCAGCGCCGGTGATCGCCGAGATCGCCAAGAACGAGATCGGCGCGCTGACGGTCGGCGTCGTGACCAAGCCGTTCGAGTTCGAGGGCACGCAGCGGATGCGCCAGGCCGAGGAGGGCATCTCCCGCCTGCGCGAGGTCGTCGACACGCTGATCGTGATCCCCAACGAGAAGCTGCTCGCGCTCGTCGAGCGGCGCACCTCGATCCTCGAGGCGTTCCGCGAGGCCGACAACGTCCTGCGTCAGGGCGTGCAGGGCATCACCGACCTGATCACGATCCCCGGCATCATCAACCTCGACTTCGCCGACGTGCGGACGATCATGACCGACGCCGGCTCGGCGCTCATGGGGATCGGCACGTCGGGCGGCGAGACGCGCGCGCTGGACGCCGCGAAGGCCGCGATCTCCAGCCCGCTGCTCGAGGAGTCCGTCGAGGGCGCCACCGGCATCCTGCTGAACATCACCGGTGGTCGCGAGCTCGGCCTGTTCGAGGTCAACGAGGCCGCCGAGGTCGTGCAGGCCGCAGCCGACGCCAACGCGAACATCATCTTCGGCTCGGTCATCGACGACGGGATGGGCGACGAGGTTCGCGTGACGGTCATCGCCACGGGTTTCGACCACGGCCGGGCCCGGCCGCGGACCGCGCGGGAGGACACCCGCCGCAGCGCGGACCGCGCGACGCGGGATCGCTCGCCGCGCGTCGAGCGCTCGAGCCTTGAGATCTCCGACGACGACATCGACATCCCGCCCTTCCTGCGGGACCGCTAGACGAGCGCCGTCGCCAGCGGTGCGGCGGCCAACACCGCAGCCAGGCCGAGCAGTTCCTCGGCCGCGACCTCGGCCTGGGTGAGGATCGGCGCGACGCGCCGGTGGACGACGCCGTCGTGCTGGGCGCACTCGCCGACCGCGAGCACGCCCGCGGCGCTCGTGCGCATCCGGTCGTCGACGACGATCCCGCGCTCGACGGCGAGCCCGGCGCTCTGCGCGAGCGCGGTCTGCGGATGGGCCCCGCCCGCGACGACGACGAGCTGTGCCTCGATGCGTTCGCCGCCGGTGAGCTCGACACCCTCGACGCGATCGCCGCTGCCGTAGACGCAGGCCAGCCGCTCGAGCGGGTCCACGACGGTCACGTCGCACCCCCGGCCGGCAAGCTCGCGGGCGGCGTCCCTGCCGATCTCACCGCCTCCGACCACGACCGCACGCCACACGCCCGCTGCCACGGCAGCGCGGATCGCCGCGCAGTCGCCAGGGTCGCGAAACGCATGGATCCCGAGCAGCGGCTCGCCCGCGAGCCGCGGCAGCGGCGCGTCGGATCCCGTGCAGAGGACCGCGTGCGCGTAGGTCAGCGACTCACCGTCGTCCAGGCGCAGCTGGCGCGCCGCCGGCTGCAGCGCTGCGACACGAAGTCCCAGCCGCAGCGAGACATCGCGGTCGGCGTACCACTGCGCCGGACGCAGCGTGAGCTCGCCGGTGTCGCCCCCGGGCGCCAGCAGCTCGGGCAGGCGCGCGCGGTCATACGGCAGGCGCGCCTCCCCGCAGACGAGCGTGACCGCGACAGCGCGCGAGTGCCGGCGGAGCGCCTCGACGACGGCATGACCTGCGATGCCTCCACCCACGATCACGATCCGGGAGTGGGTCACGACCCGGACTCTCGGCGACGGCGGTTACCCGGGAGCGTCCGCTGCGTGAACGCTCGATGAATGCGTGACGTGCTCCTACGCGGGCGGCGCGGTGCCGGCGAGCGCGCCGGTGGCGGCGAGGACGATCAGCGCGAGCGCGACCTCGGCGGTGACGGCGGCGCGCAGCGCGCGGCCGGCGTCGACGGCGCTGCCGACCGTGGCGGCGCGCAGTCGCGGAGCAAGGCGCAGGCGGCTGCGCGCGGCGAGTGCGATCAGCGCAGCGAACAGCAGCAACTTGCCGAGCACGAGCCGCCCGTAGCCGGTGTGCAGCAGGTCCCCGGGCGCGCTCAGGTTCGCCAGCGCCTGGATCGCACCGGTCGCCAGCACGGCGCCCGCAGCCGGCAGCGCCAGGCGTGAGAAGCGGCTGACGTGGGCGCCGAGCAACGTCAGCCGCTCGCGCGTGCCGAGTTGCTGAGCGCTGGCATGCCAGAGCACGAGCATCGCGACGAGGCCGCCGATCCACGCCGCCATCGCCATCACGTGCAGCGCGACCGCGGGTGCCAGCGGTGAGCCGGCGGCATGGCCACAGAGCGCCGGCGAGACCGCCAGCGCGCTGACGAGCACGATTCCCGGCAGGCTGCCGGGGCGCTGGGTCCACACCGCCAGCGCCAGCAGCCAGCCGGCCAGGACGACCGCCCAGGCGCAGCCGCTGCCGCCGCCGCGGACGACGTCGCCGAGCGCGCCCAGCGCAGCGCCCGACCACGGGGTGGCGCCGGCCTGCGTGGCGGCCTGGCAGAGCAGCGCGACTGCGGCGCTGACCGCTCCGAGGCACAGCCCGGCCAGCAGCAGCCGCCGCAGGCGCGCCGCGAAGCGCGCCCGCAGCGCCGGCGGCGCCTCGCGCTGGCGCCAGGTGAAGATCCCGAACAGCATCGCCCCGAATGCCAGGGCGAGCGCCGCGTACTGCGCGCTGCGGGCAACGTCGAACGTCCGCGCGGTCGCAGCCGGCAGGGCCAGCAGCGCGTCGGGGTCGATCCGCGGCGCGCCGCGGGCGGCGCCGACGCGAAAGTGCAACTGCCCGCTGGAGGCGTGCCCGTCGCGTGCCACGACGCGCCAGCCGACCGTGTAGCTGCCGTCACGGGCGCCGCCGGCGATGCGCATGCCGACGGCGCCCGAGCGCGTCGCGCGGACGCGGCCGCGATCCAGGCGCGCGCCGTCGGGGCCGAGCACCTGGATGCGGACGTCGTCCGGAGCGACCGGCTCACCGAAGCGCAGCTCCACGACGGAGGGCGGCGCCCCGGCTGCGAGCGTGGCGTGCGACGCCGGCGAGCTCTGGATGAGCACGTCGTGTGCCGCCGCCACGGACGGCCCGACCCCGAGCGCCAGACCGATGACGGTGCCGGCGAGGCCGAGCCTGCGCAGCTACTTCACCTTCAGCTTCAGCTTCATCGCCGGGTGGATCTGGCAGATGAGGGTGAACGAGCCCTTCTTCTTGAACCGCACGGTCTGGCTGCCGTGCGTCTTGGTGGCGCTCTTCACCCCGCCACCGACGACGTTGTGCGGGTTGTGGCCGGCCCAGACGAGCTTGACCTTCGCGTTCTTGCTGACGGTCAGCGACTTCGGTGAGAACACGTCGTCCTTCAGCCGGATCGTCTTCGTCGCCGCCAGCGCCGGTGCCGCGCCGGCGGCCACGAGGGCCACCAGCGCGGCGCTTGCCACTCGCCGACGCAGGATCACTTGACGGTCACCGTCCCCTTCATGTCCGGGTGGACATTGCAGATGTACATGAACGATCCGGCGGTGGTGAACGTGTAGGAGTACGACTCACCCTTGCCGAAGTTGCTCGACTTCAGGGGTCCGCCGTGCATCGACGAGACGGTGTGCGGCGCGAGGTCCTGGTTGGTCCAGGTGACCTTCGAGCCCACACCGACGTCGACGTTCGCCGGGAACATGTTGTTCTTGATCTCGATCGGCACGTCGGCCGCCGCCGGGGCGGCCGGCCCACCGGCCGCCGGCGCCTCCGTGCAGGTCTCCGACGTTCCGCGTGCGTACTTGTCCGCCCAGGCGGACAACGGCGCGATCATGTTCGCGATCAGCGCGGTGTGCAGCTTCACGTAGCCGTCGGGGTCGGACGTGATCTGGCGCACCTGCTCAAACGGCGAGGTGTTCAGGTGCGCGCTGACGAAATGCGCGTCGAACAGCGAGACGAGCTCCTGCAGCGCCGGGCTGAGGCCTGCGCTGTCGGCGACGCCGACGTCCAGCATGTTCTGGATCAGAACCGTGTGGAGCTTCACGTAGTCGTCGACGTTCAGCGCCTGCGCGACCTGATTGCCGAGCGAGGTCTCGAGGTGGCCGGCCTTGAAATGCGCCCAGAAGGCGTCGAGCGCGGACGTCACCGCCGCCGGGCTGCCCGGCGCGCACTGGCGCTGCATCGACTGCTTGACCTCAGCCGGCGTCGGCTTGACGGTGGTCTTGCTCGCCACCTTCTTCTTGCCGCGGACGAGATAGGTGTAGCTGTGCAGGTACGTGCGGCCCTTCTTGCGCGTGATCCACTGCTTGCGCTTGTAGGTCTTGCCGTTCTTGGTGAACGTCGTGACGGTCGTCTTGTGGCCGTTCTCGACGATCACGACGCGCTTGATGATCTTGGTCTTGGTGGTTGAGTGCTTGTGTTCCGCCGCCCCGACGCCGCCCGCCCCGGTGGCCGTCATGGCTGCGGCCAGTGCGCCGACGGCAAGCCGCCTGCGCACTGGACGTGCGTTGAGTGATCCCATGCCGCAGCAGGCAATCAGCGCTCCATTTCAGCGTTGTTTCGGGACGTGTCCTGCCAAATGAACGACGTCGACCGTTCGTCGGGTGCGGTTCCGACCGACGGTCCGACGTGCTCTGACCGGCAACACAGCACCGTGAAGAAGCGCAATGACATCCGACTCCGAATACGTGCTGCGAACCGCGCGAGAGCGCGGCGTGCGGTTCGTCCGACTGTGGTTCACGGACGTCTTGGGCACCCTCAAGTCGATCGCGATCCCGGTCTCCGAGCTGGAGTCCGCGCTGGAGGAGGGCGTCAGCCTCGACGGCTCGGCGCTGGAGGGCAAGACGCGGCGCGAGGAGCGCGACGTGATCGCGGTGCCCGATCCGCAGACCTTCCAGATCGTGCCCTGGCGCACCGAGGCCTGCGTCGCGCGGATGTTCTGCGACCTGCGCACGCCCGAGGGCCGGCCCTCGCCGAGCGACGGGCGCCACACGCTGCAGCGGATGCTCGCGCAGGCGGCCGACCAGGGCTACGCGTTCATGGTCGGCGCGGAGATCGAGTTCTTCCTATTCGAGACGCCGAAGAACGGCGGGCCGCCGGTGCCGCTGGACGACGGCGCCTACTTCGACCTCACGCCGCTTGACGCCGGCAGCGACTTCCGCCGGCGCACGATCGAGTACCTCGAGACGATGGGCATCCCCGTCAAGGCCTCCCACCACGAGGCCGGGCCGTCGCAGCACGAGGTCGATCTCGAGCACACCGACGCGCTGTCGATGGCCGACGCGATCGTTACCTTCCGGATCGCCGTCAAGGAGGTCGCGCAGGAGTCCGGCGTCTTCGCGACGTTCATGCCCAAGCCGCTGCAGGGCGAGTTCGGCTCGGGGATGCACCTGCACCTCTCCCTGCTCGGTGCCGAGCGCAACCTCTTCCACGCCCCCGAAGACGAGCAGCCGCTGTCGCCGCTGGGGCGCGCGTTCCTGGCCGGCGTGCTGGCGCACGCGCGCGAGCTCTCCGCGATCACCAACCAGTGGACCAACTCCTACCGGCGCCTTGTCCCGGGCTTCGAGGCGCCGCTCGGCGTGTCCTGGACGCGCAACGGCACGAGCGCGCTGGTCCGCGTTCCCGCCAACCGGCCCCACCGCGAGTCCGCGGCGCGCGTCGAGCTGCGCTCGCCCGACCCCGGGACGAACCCCTACCTGGCGCTCGCGTGCATCCTCGGCGCCGGGTTGCGCGGCATCGAGCGCGACTACCAGCTGCCCGGCGAGGACGCCGAGCATGCGCAGCTTCCCGACGACCTGCGCGAGGCGGTCGCCGCGCTCGACGGCTCCGAGCTGATCCGCGACGTGCTCGGCGAGCGCCTCACCGACGCGTTCCTGCGCAACAAGCGCGCCGAGCTGGCGGCCCACCGCGCCCAGGTCACCGAGCTCGAGCGCGCGACGCTGCTGCGGGTGTTGTAGCGATGGACGCGTGGATCTTCTGCGACGACGAGATCCAGGCGGCCGACACCGCCCGCGAGGTCGCCGAGCTCGGGTTCCGGCCGCTGCGGATCGTGCCCAACGGCACGCTGATCCCGTCGAGTCCTGACGGCAGCACGGCGCGCGCGCCGGCGATCGCGATCGTCGTCGGGTCGGGCGCGGACCCGCTGCCGGTCGAGCTCTGCACGCGCCTGCGCGCCGACGACGGCTACTGCGACGTGCCGATCGTGCTGGCGATCGACGCCGAGCACATGGCCGACGTCGCGCCGCTGATCGAGATCGACGAGCTGCTCGTGCGCCCGTACGCGACGGCCGAGCTGCGCGCGCGCATCGCCCGGGCACGGCGGGTGGCAAACGGGATCGAGTCAGACGACGTCGTGCGGATCGAGACCCTGGAGGTCGACCTCGCCACCTACCAGGTCACCATCGGCGGCGAGCCCGTCGACTTCACCTACATGGAGTACGAGCTGTTGAAATTCCTCGCCACGCACCCCAACCGCGTGTTCACGCGCGAGGCGCTGCTCAGCCGCGTCTGGGGCTATGACTACTACGGCGGCGCGCGCACCGTCGACGTCCACGTGCGGCGCGTCCGCGCCAAGCTCGGCACCGAGCACGCGCAGCGGCTCAAGACGGTGCGCAGCGTCGGCTACCGCTTCGAGGCCTGATGGCGAGCTACCCGCCACCCGTCAGCCCGCAGCCGATGTCGCGCCGCGCGACCTACGAGGGCTTCAACCTGTTCATCAAGGCGATCGGCACCGGTGAACGCGGCCGGCGCCCGTTGGAGTTCGAGGAGGCGCGCGCGGCCGGTGCCGCGGTCATCGCCGGGGAGGCGACGCCGGCGCAGATCGGCGCGTTCTTCATCGCGATGCGCGTCAAGGGCGAGACGCCCGAGGAGCTCGCGGGAATCGCCGCGGCGCTGCGCGAGGCCGCGCCGCGCCTCGACGCGCGCTGCGACCGCCCGCTCGTCGCCTGCGCGGGCGCCTACGACGGCTGCGCCGAGGCGCCGGCGCTGTCCCTGGTCACGGGCGTCGTCGCCGCCGCCGCGGGCGCCGGGATCGTCGTGCACTGCGGCGCGCCGCTGGGGCCGAAGCACGGCGTCACCGCGGCGCAGGTGCTCGGCGCGCTCGGCGGCGACGCGGCGCCTGGGCCCGCCGAGTCCGAGGCGATGCTCGAGCGCGCCGGCATCTGCGTCGTGCACGCCGGGCGGTCGCTGCCGGGCTGGAGCGCGCTCGCGGCGATCCGCGACGAGATCGGCCCGCGCGGCCCGGTGCACTCGGCCGAGAAGCTGATCGACTGGTTCGGTGCGCGGCGCTTTGTCGTCGGATTCACCCATGCGCCGTTCGGCGAGCGGCTGTGCGCGGCGATGGAGCTGCTGGGCGCCGACCGCGCGATCGCGATCCGCGGCCTGGAGGGCTCAGACGTCGTGCGCCCGGGGCGCCCCGTCGCAGTCGAGGACGAGGGGCGCGTCGAGCTGCCCGAGCACATCGGCGACGCGGTGCCTGCGGCGCCCGGGGCGCAGGCCACGGCCGCCGTCACGCGCGCGCTGCTCGGCGGCGACGCCGACCGCGTCACCGAGCACGCGGTCGTCCTCAGCGCCGGCCTGCGCCTGTACATCGCGGGCCTCGCGCCGACGCCGCTGCGCGGCATGGCGCTGGCGCGCGCCGCGCTCGGCGACGGCCGCGCCGCGGCGACCCTGGATGCGCTCGTCGGCTGAGCGACGACGGGCGCGCGCGGCGGCGCACGGCCGGCACGAGGGGTCGGCGGATACCCTGCGGGCGTGACCGAAGGCGAGCAGATCCTGGCCGCGGGCCTGCTGCTCGCCGCCGGGCTGACCGCCTCGCTGATCGCTTCACGGCTGCGGGTCCCCGCGCTCGTCCTGTTCCTCGGCGTCGGGATGCTGGTCGGCAGCGACGGGCTCGGCCTGCTGGAGTTCGACGACTACCACCTGGCGCGCGAGGTCGGCGTCGTCGCGCTCGCGCTGATCCTGTTCGAGGGCGGCCTGGCGGCCGGCTGGAAGGACATCCGGCCGGTCATCGTGCCGGCGATATCGCTGGCGCTCGTCGGCACGCTCGTCACCGCGGCGATCACGGGCGCCGCCGCGGTCGCGCTGTTCGACCTGTCCTGGGAGCAGGGGCTGCTGCTCGGGTCGATCGTCGCCTGTACGGACGGCGCTGCGGTGTTCGCGCTGCTGCGCGACTCGCCGTTGCGGCGCAGGATCGCGCGCACGCTCGAGGGCGAGGCGGGCTTCAACGACCCGGTCGCGGTGCTGCTCGTGCTCGGGTTCATCGACGTCATCACCAAGGACGAGGGCGCGCTCGACATGCTCGGGCTGTTCGGCCAGCAACTCGGGATCGGCGCCGCGATCGGCCTCGGCGCGGGCTGGATCGCGCCACGGATGGCGCGCCTGGCGCGGATGGAGAACCCGGGCCTGTATCCCGTCGCGTCGCTGGCCACCGCCGCGATCGCGTTCGGCGCGGCCGACGTGCTCCACGGGTCGGGCTTCCTGGCGGTCTATCTCGTCGGCCTCTCGCTCGGCGACGCCGTGCTCCCGGCGAAGGTCTCGGTGGTCAACTTCCACGAGGGTCTGGCCTGGGTCGCGCAGCTGACGATGTTCCTCGTGCTCGGCCTGCTGGTGTTCCCGTCCGATCTGCTCGACGTCGCGGTGGAGGGCACCGTGCTGGCGCTGGTGATCGTGCTCGTCGCGCGTCCGGTCGCGACGTTCGTCGCGACGCCGTACATGCGGTTCAGACGCGGCCAGCGTTTCGTGCTCGCGTGGGCGGGCCTGCGCGGCGCGGTCCCTGTCGTGCTCGCGACGTTCCCGGTCATCGCCGGCGTCCCCGGAAGCCAGCAGTTCTTCGACATCGTGTTCTTCGCCGTCGTCGTCTCGACGATCCTGCAGGGGACGACGATCGAGTGGCTGGCGCAGCGCCTCGGGGCGATCGCGGCGGCGCCGACGCCGCCGAAGCCGCGCCTGCGCCCGCAGGTGCACGGGGTGGCCCCGATCTTCACGACCCGCCCGTGGAAGCCGAGCGACGGCGACCCCGCCGCGCCGTCGAGCGTGGACGGCAAGCGCGTCGTGCGCGTCGAGCGCGTGCGCCTGGACGACCGCGGCTCGCTGTGCCTGCTCGAGGACGGGACGTTCGCCGTGACCGGGCCGCTGCTGGCCCGGGGCGGCCGCGCGATGCTCTCGGACTGGGCGCGCCGCCGGATCCGCGGCGGCGTCAGCGAGGCCGAGCGACGCTGGTGGGAGGACGTGCTAGGCGCGCTCGCGCTGTAGGCGCAGCGAGACAGCCTCTAAGAAGGGGTGGGCGCGTTTGGCGCTTTGGCGCGTCGGCGCTCGTCCTTCGACGCACCGGAAACCGGCTTTGACGAAGTTGGTGACTATCACCAACTTTGTCGTAGCACGAATCCGGTGCGTTGGCGGGGCGAGAGAGGGCGGACGACCGCGGGCGCATGCAGCACCCGCCGCGCCCGGCCTTCTCAGCCGCCGTTCACGAGCGCCCGCGCAGCCGCCCGCGCAGGAGTCGCCACGCCAGCTCGAGCCAGTCGAGCACACCTGCCGCGAGGTGGGCGACGGGTCCGGTCACCACAGAAGCGGCGACGCGCTCACTCGGTGTCAGCAGGCGCTCAGGCACGCTGTGAAGCTATCGTCAATCGCTCATGCCCGCCGTCTCTGAGACCCTCACCACCGAAGTCACCGAGCTGCCCGAGTCGCGCGCTCGCGTGGAGGTGACCGTCAGCCCGCAGGAGCTCGAGCGGCGCATGGGGGAGACCGCCAAGCGCCTCTCCCAGAACATGCGCGTGCCGGGCTTTCGCAAGGGCAAGGTGCCGCCGCCCGTCGTGATCCGCCAGCTCGGCCGCGAGGTCGTCCTCGACGAGACGGTGCGCGGCCAGCTCGGCCGCTGGTATCTCGATGCGGTCGACCACGCCGGCCTGCACACGGTCGGCGACCCCGACCTCGACCTCGGCGATCTGCCCGCCCAGGGCGAGCCGCTGTCCTTCCACTTCGAGATCGGCGTACGCCCGACGGCCAAGCTCGGCGACTACAAGGGCGTCGAGGTCGCGCGCCGGGAGCCCGAGGCCGACACCGAGAAGGTCGACGAGGAGCTCGAGCAGCTGCGCGAGCGCATGGCGCGTCTGGAGACGAAGGAGGGCGCCGCCGGGCAGGGCGACTACGTCGTCATGGACTACGTCGGCTCGATCGACGGCGAGGAGTTCGAGGGCGGCGCCGGGCGCGACCAGCTGCTCGAGCTCGGGTCGAGCACGCTGATCCCGGGCTTCGAGGACCAGCTGCAGGGCGCCGGCGCCGGTGAGGACGTCACCGTCAACGTCACGTTCCCCGACGAGTACGGCAACGGCGACCTGGCCGGCAAGGACGCGCAGTTCGCCGTCACGGTCAAGGAGGTCAAGGAGAAGCTGCTGCCCGAGCTGGACGACGAGTTCGCCGCCGACGCCGCCGGCTTCGACACGCTCGACGAGCTGCGCGAGGACATCGCCGCGAAGCAGCGCGAGGCGCAGGAGTCGCAGATCGAGGGCGAGTTCCGTGAGGCCGTCGTCGACGCCGCGGTCGCCAACGCCGAGATCGACCTGCCCGACGCACTCGTCGAGGGCCGCGCCAAGGAGCTGTGGGAGCGGATGCTGCATTCACTCGGCCACCAGGGCATCTCACGCGAGGCCTACCTGCAGATCTCGGGACGCACCGAGGAGGAGATCCTCGAGGAGGCCAAGCCCGACGCGGCGCAGGCGCTCAAGCGCGAGGCCGTCCTCGCGGCCGTCGTCGAGGCCGAGCAGATCGAGCCGTCCGACGGCGACCTGCTCGACGCGCTGCAGGCCTCGGCCGCACGTGAGAGCACCACCCCCGAGAAGCTGCGCGACAAGCTCGCCAAGAACAACCGCCTGGACGAGCTGAAGGCCGACCTCGCACAGCGCCAGGCCGTCGACCTGCTCGTCGAGAACGCCAAGGCGACGACCGCGAAGTAGATCTCACGTGCGGCGGCCGGGCGGCGTTCTACCCGTATGACCACCGCAATCCATGAGACCACGCTCGGCCGTGTCGCGATCACGACGGCCGACGACGGGCTGCGCTCGCTCACGCTCGACGCCGCCGCCCGCGGCGAGTCGCCGAGCGGCGTCGCCGCCGAGGCCGCCGCTCAGCTCGATGCCTACCTCGCCGGCGAGCGCGCCGACTTCGAGCTGCCGCTCGCGCCCGAGGGCACACCCTTCGAGCAGCAGGTCTGGCGCGCGCTGGCGGAGATCCCCTACGGCGACACGTGGAGCTACCAGCGCCTCGCCGAGCATCTCGACCGCCCGGGCGCCGCGCGTGCTGTCGGCCGCGCCAACGGACGCAACCCGCTGTGGGTCGTCGTGCCCTGCCATCGCGTGATCGGCACCGACGGCACGCTGACCGGCTACGCCGGCGGCCTCGACGTCAAGCGCCGGCTGCTGGACATCGAGTCCGAGGCCGTCGTCGGCGTGCGCACGACGAAGATCTACTGCCGGCCGTCGTGCACGCCGCCGCGCGCGCCGCTGCCGCACAACACCCGCCGCTATGCCAACCCCGCGGCGGCGCGTGCCGCAGGCCTGAGGGCCTGCAAGCTGTGCAAGCCCGACTGACCGAGATCGACCGTACGCTGTGCGCCCGCACGCCGTTTGCGGGCGGCGAGCTGCTCGCGTTCCTCGCGCTGCGCGCGGTCCCCGGGGTGGAGCGCGTCGATGCCGGCACCTATCGCCGTACGCTCGCGCTGGCGGGCGGGCCGGCGGTCGTCGCCGTGACGCCACGAGCCGCGTCCGTGCGTGTGCGAGCGATCGTGAGTGCCGCCGGCGACGAGGACGCGGCGCTGGCGACGGCGGGGCGGATGTTCGACCTCGACGCCGACGCCGCCGCGATCGATCGCGCGCTCGCGGGCGATCCCGTGCTCGCCCCGCTCGTCGCCGCGCGCCCGGGCCTGCGCGTTCCCGGCAGCGCCGACGGATGCGAGCTGCTCGTGCGCGCGATCACCGGCCAGCAGGTGTCCGTCCCGGGTGCGCGCACGACGCTCGGCAAGATCGCCGCCGCGCACGGCGCCCGCCTGCCTGCCGCGCTCGCCGGCGACGGGCTGACGCACCTCTTCCCGGCGGCGTCCGCGCTGGCTGTCGCCGACGCGGCGAAGCTCGGCATGCCGCGCGCCCGCGGCGCGGCGATCGTCGGGGCCGCGCGCGCATGCGCAGACGGGCTGCGCCTCGAGCCGGGCGTCGACCTCGAGGCGACGCGTGCGCAGCTGCTCGACCTGCCGGGCGTCGGCCCCTGGACCGCCGACTACGTCGCGATGCGCGGGCTCGGCGATCGCGACGCGTTCATGCCGACGGATCTTGGTGTCCGCCATGCGCTGGCGGCGCTGCGCGGTGCCGCGGACCCCGACCGCTGGAGGCCGTTTCGCAGTCACGCGACGCACCACCTCTGGGCAACCCTATCGAGACCTGCGACCCTGTCGGACTCCTGACACCGGTTGTCGCGCCGGCGGCTATTCTTCTCCCCGTAAGCTTCGCGACAGAGGGGGGCCGGAACCCAGAGGGTGATGGTCTTTACCACCACGAAGTGAGCACTGTGCGGGGGGCGTGAGCACGGCACGCCTCCCGCACCGCTCACTCCGACCGCGCGACGCGGTCGGAGGGCGGCGGGTCGGCCTTCAGGCAGAGACGACGGCCGGCTCGCCGTCGGTGTTCTGTGCGGCAACGGCGTGTTTGCGGCTGTCGCGCGAGCTGATCAGCGTGCCGACGAGCAGCGCGCCGAAGAGCGCAAAACCGGCGCCGACCAAGAACGCATCCTGGAACCCCTCGGTCAGCGCGGCCGGTGGGGCGGCGCCATCCTTGAGCAGGTCCGAGGTCGTCGAGTTGGCGATCGACGCGAGGATCGCCAGCCCAAGCGCGCCGCCGATCTGCTGCGAGGTGTTGATCAGGCCCGACGCCAGACCGGCCTCGTCGGGCGTGGTCCCGGTCATCGCCGCAATCGTGACCGACACGAACGAGAGGCCCAGGCCGATCGCCGCCAGGATCGACGGGCCGAGCATGTCGGCGGCGAACGAGCCGCCGGGCGAGATCTGCGTGAACCACGCGAGGCCCGCCGCGGTGAACAGGAGCCCGGCCATCAGCACCGGCTTGAAGCCCACCTTCGTGACCATCTGTGACCCGAATCCGGCCGCGAAGATGATGAACGCCGACAGTGGCAGGTAGGCAAGACCAGTCTCGAGCGCGCTGAGCCCGAGCACCTGCTGCAGGTACAGGGTGATCAGGAAGAACATCGAGAACAGCGACATCCCGATCAGCAGCGCGATCATGTTCGCGCCACGCAGCGTGCGCAGGCGGAAGATCGCGAACGGCACGAGCGGCTTGCGCGTTCGCAGCTCGAGCGCGACGAAAACGGCGATGAGGGCGATTGCGCCGCCGACGCGGCCGAGCGTCGCGCCCGAGGTCCAGCCCTCGGCGGTCGCGTCGACGAGCGCGTAGACGAGCAGCGAGAGGCCGGCCGTGATCGAGACCGCGCCTGCGATGTCGAAGCTGCGGTCGTCGTCTTCGATCTTGGACTCGATCAGCCGCTGCGGTGCCTGCCACGCGATGAAGAGGCCGATCGGGACGTTGACGAACAGCACGGCCTGCCAGCCGATGTACTCGGTGAGGATGCCGCCGAACAGCACGCCCGCGGCTCCGCCCGCGCCGGCGACGGCGCCCCAGATGCCGAGCGCCTTGTTGCGCTCGGACCCGTCAGCGAACGTCGTCGTGAGGATCGCGAGCGCGGCGGGGGACGCGATCGCGGCGCCGAGACCCTGCAGGGCGCGTGCAGCGATCAGCCACTCCTCGCTCTGGGCGAGGCCGCCCAGGCCGGAGGCGACGGTGAACAGCAGCATGCCGGCGATGAAGGTGCGCCGGCGCCCGAGGTAGTCGGAGATGCGTCCGCCGAGCAGAAGGAAGCCGCCAAAGACGAGGGTGTAGGCGTTGACGACCCAAGAGAGGTTCTCCTGGGAGAAGTCGAGGTCGGTGCCGATCGAGGGCAGGGCGACGTTGACGATCGAGGCGTCGATGACGATCACGAACTGCGTCATCGCCAGCAGGGCGAGAGCGAGGTTCTTGGAGCGGGGTGTGTCGAGTGAGGTCATAAAGGAAAGTGGAGTGGTGGTTCCGGTTGAAAATCGGACAATACGGAGGTACGGTTCCGCTTGTCAAGCCATGGCCCAGCAAGTCGTCAGCGCCCAACGCCCGCTCCGCGCCGATGCGCGCCGCAACCGCGAGCGCATCCTCGATGCCGCGCGCAAGGTGTTCTCGCTGCAGGGGCTGCAGGCGCAGATGGACGACGTCGCCGCGACCGCGGGCGTCGGCGTCGGCACTGTCTACCGCCACTTCCCGACGAAGGAGGCGCTGCTGACCGCGATCGTCTCGGAGAAGTTCGCGCGCTTCACGGAGTACGCCGCCGACGCGCTCGAAGAGCCCGAGCCGTGGCCGGCGTTCGTGCGGATGCTCGAGCGCAGCGCCGAGCTGCAGGCCGCCGACGCGGCCATGCAGCAGACGCTGATGGTGGCGCCCGACACCGTCTGGGAGGCGGCTCACGCCCAGCACCCCGACCTCGACATCCACGCCGCCGAGCTGATCGAGCGCGCGATCGCCGCCGGCGGCCTGCGCGCGGACTTCCGCGTCGACGACATCGGCCTGCTGATGTGCGGCGTCAGTGCGACGATGGGGCGCAAGGATCGTGCCGGCGGCTGGCGCCGGCACTTCGAGATCGTCGTTGACGGGATGCGCGCCCGCTAGCGCCGCCGAAGCGCCGAACGGTCATTCGACCGGCTATATCGCAGGCGAAATGAACGTTCGCCGGATCACAGGCGCCGGTGCATCACGTGCAGGCCGACGTACCCGTGCTGCGGATGATCGAAGGCCTCCGGCACGGTGCCGATGATCTCGAAGCCGAGCGACTGCCAGAGCCCGACGGCGCGGACGTTCGTCTCCACGACGGCGTTGAACTGGATCGCGCGGAAGCCCTGCGCTCGCGCCCAGTCGACGACGTGCTGCCCGAGCGCGCGGCCGACGCCGCGGCCGGCGTGGGCGGGGTCGACCATGAAGCTCGCGCTCGCGACGTGCGACCCGGGCCCCGGCCGGTTGGCGTACATGTTCGCGGTGCCGAGCACGGTGCCGCGCGCGTCGACCGCGACGACCGTTGCACCCGGCGCCCCGACCATCCACAGCCCGCGCGCCTGCTCCTCGGTCGTGCCCGGGTCATAGGCGTAGGTCTCACGCGCGCCGACGATCGCGCTCAGGAACGGCCAGATCGCCGGCCAGTCGTCGTCGGTCGCGTCGCGCAGGTCGATCCTCACGACGGGGGATTGCAGCACACGCGTTAGGGTCGGCCCATGGGTTACTTCGTGACGGGCGCCACCGGCTTCATCGGCCGTTTCCTGGTTCCAGAGCTGCTCAAGCGCGACGGCGACGTGCACGTCCTCGTGCGCAAGGGCTCGGAGGGCAAGCTCGCGCGTTTCGCCGAGGGCTGGGGGCCCGGCGCCGACCGCGTCAAGCCCGTCACAGGCGACCTCGGTGAGCCCCGCCTGGGTGTCACCCGCCAGTGGATCACCGCGCACAAGGGCGAGATCGACCACGTCTTCCACCTCGCCGCGATCTACGACATGACCGCAAGCGACGAGCAGAACGAGCGCCTCAACAACGGCGGCACGCGCCACGCGGTCGAGGTCGCCAACGCGCTCGGCGCGGGCGTGCTCAACCACACCTCATCGGTCGCGGCGGCCGGCTCCTACGCCGGCACGTTCACCGAGGATATGTTCGACGAGGGCCAGCCGCTGCCCTCGCCCTACCACCGCACGAAGTTCGAGTCCGAGAAGATCGTGCGCGAGGAGTCCGAGGTCCCCTGGCGCGTGTACCGCCCGGCGATCGTCGTCGGGCACTCCCAGACCGGTGAGATGGACAAGATCGACGGCCCGTACTACTTCTTCAGCCTGATGAAGCGCAGCGCCGTGCTGCCCGAGCAGCTGCCGCTGATCGTCCCGGACCTCGGGGAGACGAACGTCGTGCCCGTCGACTTCGTCGCGCAGGCGATGGACCACATCGCCCACGAGCCCGGCCTCGACGGCCGGGCCTTCCACCTCGTCAGCCCCGAGCCGATGAGCGCGATCGAGATGATCAACCTGTTCGCCAAGGCCGGCGGCGCGCCGCGGCTGAAGCAGGTGCTGCCCAAGCAGGCCTACGACCTGGCGCTGAAGGTCCCGGGGGTGCAGAGCCGGTTGCTGCCGGGCGTGGGGATCCCCGCCGAGGTCGCCGAGCACACCGAGTTCACGGCGCATTTCGACTCGTCGCAGACGCAGGCGGCGCTCGCCGGGTCGGGCATCGCGGTGCCGCCGCTTGCGGACTACGCCGATGTCCTGTGGCGCTACTGGGAGGAGCACCTGGCGGACGGGTAAGGTCGCATCGGCGTCCGAGGAGAGGGAGACCGATGCGCAATCCGCTGGAGAAGGCCAACTCGCTGTTCTTCGAGCAGCTCAACAAGGTCGTCGACTGGCACGAGCTGCCGAAGGAGATCGCGCTGCTGAACCTGCGCGCGTTCCGCGACGAGCTGCGCGAGGACAACCTCTACGACGGCGCGCCGCCGTCGGTGGAGAGCGAAGTCGACGCCGCCCCGGTGTCGCTCGAGGAGCTGCCGGCGTATCGCACCTACGACGGCGCGATGAACGACCCGGCGCACCCGACGATGGGCAAGGCCGGCGTCGTCTTCGGGCGCAACCACCCGCTCGGCGTGACCGTCCCCGAGACGCTGCCGAAGCTCATGGAGCCCAACCCGCGCGTCGTCGCGTCGGCGCTCATGCACCGCGAGGAGTTCATCCCGGCGACATCGCTGAACAACCTCGCGGCCGCGTGGATCCAGTTCCAGAACCACGACTGGTTCAGCCACGGCGACAACAACCCCGACTCCAGCCTGCAGGTCCCGCTGGCCGAGAACGATCCGTGGGGTGGCGATGCGATGGAGGTGCGCAGCTCGCGCACGCCGCTCGCGGACGACGGCTCGCAGCTGCCGCCCGCCTACGTCAACACCGTCACGCACTGGTGGGACGGGTCGCAGATCTACGGCTCCAGCGAGGAGCGCAACCGCGAGCTGCGCACGGGCAGCGGCGGCGAGCTGACCGTCGAGGACGGCCGTCTGCCCGAGGAGACCGACAAGGGCCTGCACGGCATCGACCTGACCGGCTTCGGCGACAACTACTGGACCGGCCTGTCGATGCTGCACACGCTGTTCGTCAAGGAGCACAACGCGATCGCCGCGTTCCTGCGCGGGCACTACCCGACGTGGGACGACGAGCAGCTCTTCCTGACGGCGCGCCTGTGCAACTCCGCGCTGATGGCGAAGATCCACACCGTCGAGTGGACGCCGGGCATCCTCGCGACGCCCGTGCTGAAGGCCGGGATGCACGCCAACTGGTACGGCGCGCTGCCGCAGTGGGCGGCCAGCCGGCTGCCGCGCATCGACCAGCTCGAGGGCCTGTTCGGCGTCGTCGGCGGCGAGCAGGAGCACCACGCGGCGCCGTATGCGATCACCGAGGAGTTCGCTTCGGTCTATCGCCTGCACCCGCTGATCGCCGACGACTGGGAGATCCGCTCGCACCGCACCGGCGCGCTGCTGGCCGAGGACGAGTTCGTCAACCTCCAGGGCCACGGCACGCGCGCGTTCATCGACACGCACGGTTGGTCTGACCTCTTCTACTCGTTCGGGGTCTCCAACCCCGGCGCGATCTGCCTGCACAACCACCCGCGGGCGCTGAGCAACCTCACGCGCGTCAACGGCGACCGCGTCGACCTCGCCACGATCGACGTGCTGCGCGACCGCGAGCGCGGCGTCCCGCGCTACAACGACTTCCGCGAGAAGCTGCGCAAGCCGCGGATCAAGAGGTTCGAGGACATCTCAGCCGACCCCGAGTGGTGCGAGCAGATCAAGGACGTCTACGGCGACGTCGACGCGGTCGACCTGCAGGTCGGCATGCTCGCCGAGAAGCCGCCGAAGGGCTTCGGCTTCAGCGACACGGCCTTCCGGATCTTCATCCTGATGGCGTCGCGGCGGCTGAAGTCCGACCGCTTCTTCACGCGCGACTTCACGCCCGACGTCTACACGCCCGAGGGCCTGGACTGGGTCCAGAAGAACACGATGGTCGACGTGCTGCTGCGCCACCACCCCGAGCTGCAGCCGGCGCTCGCGGGCTGTGAGAACGCGTTTGCGCCCTGGCGCGCGGTGGGCTGAGTGGCAGCCCCGTCTTTCGCGTCCGCCTCGCTGGTCGAGAACGTCCGCTTCAACCAGGCGGTGATCATCCCCAACGCGCTGCAGGGGATCTTCCGCCGGCGCCCGGCCGCGGTCGGCATCGCCACACGCACGAACGTCGACGGGCAGGCCGTCGGCCTGCTCTCAGGGCTGCGCCGCAAGCACGGGCCGCGGCCGCTGTGGGTGCGGATCGTCAAGGACCCCGCGCTGCTGCTGCTGACCGTCGACGACGTGCGTCGCGCGCTGGAGGGCTCGCCCGACCCGTTCGCATCGGACCCGCCGGGCAAGAAGCGCGGCATGTCCGCCTTCCAGCCCGACGCGCTGACGATCTCGCGCGGCGATCTCTGGGCGGCGCGGCGGCGCTTTGCCGAGGAGGTCCTCGACGCGCCCGAGGTCAGCCATCGCCTCGGCGACCGGTTCGTCGCCGTCGCCGGCGAGGAGCTCGCGGAACTGGGCAGCGAGCTCGACCTCGACGCGCTCGCCGCCGCCTACCAGCGGATGACCCGCCGGATCGTGCTCGGCGACGGCGCCCGTGACGACGAGCAGATCACCCGCGAGCTCGCCGAGCTGATGGAGCAGGGCAACGGCATGCCCGCCGAGCGCAAGGACCCCTACGACGCGTTCACCGCGCGGATGGAGCAGTACGTCGAGCGCGCGGAGGACGGGAGCCTCGCGGCGCTGGCGGCCGCGGTGGACGCCGACCCCGACGTGCGCGTCTCAGGTCAGCTGACGCACTGGCTGTTCGCCACGGGCGACACGCTGACGGTCAACGTCCTGCGCGCGCTCGCCCTGCTGTGCTCGCACCCCGACGCGCGCGCCGCGGCGGCGGCCGAGATCCAGGTGCTCGACGACGGCGGGCGCGACGCCGCCGGGATCGCCTCGCTGGCCAACACGCGCGCCGTCCTGCAGGAGGCGATGCGGCTGTGGCCGACGACGCCGATGCTCGCGCGCGAGACCACCAGCACGCTGACGTGGGACGGCGTCCGCGTCGACGCCGGGACGCAGGTCCTCATCGTCAACGCGTTTCACCACCGCGACCGCGAGCGCCTGGCCGAGCGCGCCGACCGCCTCAGCCCAGAGGGCTGGCTGGACGGCACGTTCTCCGAGGACTGGGGCTTCAACCACCTCAGCCACGGCCCGCAGGGCTGCCCCGGTGCGAACCTCGCGCTGCTGCTCGGCACGGCGACGCTCGTGGCGCTGCTGGCGCGCGACCCGGCGCTCGAGCGCGGATCGCTCGACCCGGCTAAGCCGCTGCCGCACATGCTGAATCCCTACGCGCTGCGGTTCACGCTGAACAGCGCGGCATAGAGCTCGACGCAGCGGTCGACCAGGCGGTCGACCGGAAGGTCGAGCGCGCCGTCCTCACGCTCGGTGATCACGCGCTCGAGTGTGCCGACGAGCGACAGGGCGAGGATCCGAATCTGCTCGTCGGAGACGTCGTCGCCGAGGTGCCGGCGCGCCGTCGCGGCGACGAGGTCGGTGAAGCGGCGCAGGATCGTGCGCATGTGCGCGCCGGCAGCCGGGCCGGCGGCCGCCGCCTCGGCGAAGATCACCCGCGCCTTGCGCGGGTCCTCGGCGAGGGCGCGCACGAACGTGCCGATCGCGCTGCGCAGCTGCGGCTCGGGCTCGGCGCCCGCATCGACGACCGCCTCGGCGACAGTGACGAAGAGCCCGTCGACGAGCCGGTCGAAGACCGCGAGGAAGAGCGCCTCGGAGTCCCTGAACGATTCGTAGAAATAGCGGTCGGTGACCCCCGCCTCGCGGCAGATGTCCTTGACGCCGGTCGCGGTGTAGCCGCGCGTGCCGAACAGCTGCAGGCCTGCGTCGAGCAGCTTCTGCCGTCGCGCGGCGACGCGCTCCTCTGCGCTGACGCCGCCGTAAGGGCGGTTGGGGGTGCGCGTCGCCATCGCCGTCAGTATAGTTGACGACGGAGATAGTCAGTTTTCGGTGCAAGGAGCGGGATGAGCGGGACGACACGGCGCGAGCTGCTCGCGCAGGCAGCAGCGGCAGGAGCGACGGCGACGCTGGCGGGCGCGCCGATCGCCGAGGCGGCCAAGAAGCGCAAGCGCAAGTCCAACGGCAAGTCCGTCGCCGTGCTCGGCGGCGGCATGGCCGGCCTGACCGTCGCGCACGAGCTCGTCGAGCGCGGGTTCACCGTGAACGTCTACGAGCGCAACGCGCTCGGCGGCAAGGCGCGCAGCATCCCGGTGCCCGGCACGGCCACGGGTGGGCGCCTGCCGCTTCCTGGCGAGCACGGGTTCCGCTTCTTCCCGGGCTTCTACCACCACGTGCCCGACTCGATGCGCCGGATCCCGTTCCCGGGCAACGCCAACGGCGTCTGGGACAACCTGATCTCGGCGAACGAGACCGTCTCGCCGCGCACGAACGGGCGCCCCGACGGCACGATCTTCGGCGTCCTGCCCAATCCCGGCGAGGCGCTGACGCCCGACGGGCTGCAGCGCGTTCTCCTCGACGGGCTGGGCGGCAAGGGCCTGCGCCCCGACGAGCTCGAGTTCTTCGTCAACCGCCTGCTCGTCTTCGCGACGAGCTGCGACGAGCGCCGCTTCGGCCAGTGGGAACACGTGCCGTGGCGCGAGTTCGTCCGCGCCGAGGGCAAGTCCGAGGAGTACCGCAAGGTGATCTCCGCGGGGCTGACGCGCGCCGTCGTCGCCGCGAAGGAGAGCGTCGCCAGCACGCGCACGATCGGCAACATGGGCGAGGCCTTCGTCTTCAACATCATCGGTCGCGGCAACGACGGCTCACCCGACCGCGTGCTCAGCGCGCCGACGAACGAAGCCTGGATCGATCCGTGGGTCACGCACCTGCGCAAGCTCGGCGTGCGCTTCCACGTCGGCCAGACGATCGAGGCGCTGAACGTCCGCGGCGGCAGGATCGACACCGTCCGCGCCCGCGATCGCCGCGGCAGGCGCCGGGCGATCGAGGCGGACTACTTCGTCAGCGCGATGCCGCCGGAGCGGGCGCGCAAGCTGTGGTCGGCGAAGGTGCTCGCGCTCGACCCGCGCCTGCAGCTGATGGACGAGCTGTTCGTCGACTGGATGAGCGGGATCCAGTTCTACCTCAAGCGCCCGGTCGACCTCGTCCGCGGGCACCTGACCTTCGTCGACTCGCAGTGGGCGCTGACCGGCCTGACGCAGGCGCAGTTCTGGGGCCGCCGCGCCTTCGCGCGCGACTACGGCGACGGCGGGGCGGTCGACTGCCTGTCGATCGACATCTCCGACTGGGACGCGAAGGGGATCCTCTACGGCAAGCCCGCCAAGGAGTGCACGCGCGAGCAGATCAAGAACGAGGTCTGGGCGCAGCTCAAGGCCCACCTCAACGACAACGGCACCGACGTGCTGCGCGACGACGTCCTGCACTCGTGGTTCCTGGACCCGGGCATCGCGTGGGTGAAGTCGCGCGGGGAGAACCGCAACGACACGCCGCTGCTCGTCAACACCGTCGGCTCCTGGGAGAAGCGCCCGAAGGCGCGCACGAAGGTGCCGAACCTGTTCCTCGCCGGCGACTACGTGCAGACCAACATCGACCTCGCGACGATGGAGGGCGCCAACGAGTCCGGCCGCGCCGCCGTGACCGCGTTGATGGACGTCGCCGGCAGGCAGGCCAACCCGCCGCGGATGTACAAGCTGCACCGCGAGCCGCTGATCGAGGAGGTCAAGAACCTCGACGCGGCGCTGTATCGCAACGGGCAGCCGAACCTGCTCGACCATCACCCGTGACGGCCGAGCGCGTCGATGCCGTCGTCGTCGGCGCGCGCTGCGCCGGCTCGGCCGCGGCGACCGCGCTCGCACGGGCCGGGAGGCGCGTTGTCGCGCTGGATCGCGTCAGCTTCCCCGCGGACACGATCTCCACGCACCTGCTGTGGCCCGGCGGCCTCGCCGAGCTGCAGAGCCTCGGCGCGCTGGAGCGCGTGCGCGCGCTGGGCGCCCCGCCGCTCCCGGTGGGGCTGGCCGGCCTCGCCGGGATCACCGTGCGCGGCGGCTACACGCCCGTCGACGGGATCGACTACGCGCTGTGCGTGCGGCGGCCGGGGCTGGACGCGGCGCTCGTCGAGACCGCGCGTGCGGCGGGCGCAGACGTGCGCGAGGGCGCGCGGGTCACCGAGCTCGTGTGGGATCGCGGGCGCTGCGCCGGTGTGCGCCTCGAGGACGGGGCGCAGCTGCGCGCGCCGCTCGTGATCGGCGCCGACGGGCGCCGCAGCACGGTCGCGCAGGCGGCCGGCGCCCAGCGGGCCTACCGCGAGCAGGCCAGCGGCCGCGCCTGTTTCTACGCCTACTGGCGCGACCGCGACGACGCCTGGCGCGCGATCGCCGCGCAGTGGCGCGAAGGCGGCGAGCTGGGCACGGCGTTCCCGTGCGACGACGGGCTCGTGCTGGTGCTGCTGCAGCCGCCCGCCGCGCGCGCGGGCGCCTTCCGCGCCGACCTCGCCGGTGAGTACGCGCGCAGCGTCGCGGCGATCGGCGAGCTCGCGGTGCGCCTCGAGGGCTGCGAGCAGGTCAGCAAGGTCCGCGCCGCCACCGACATCGCGTCCTACTTCCGGCGCTCGGCGGGGCCGGGCTGGGCGCTCGCCGGCGACGCCGGCCACTTCAAGGACCCGGTGACCGCCCAGGGCATCCGCGACGCGCTGCGCTACGGGCGGCTGCTCGGCGAGGCGGCCGCGCCGGTGCTCGAGGACCCCGTCGCGCTGGATCGCGCGCTGGTCGCCTGGGAGCGCGACCGCGAGCGCGACTGCCTCGAGGTCTACCAGTGGACCAACGCGCTGGCGCGCGGCGATACGCCGACGCCGCTGGAGGTCGAGCTCTACCGGCTCGCCGCCGCCGATCGCTCCGTCGCCACCGAGCTGCTCGACGTGTTCTCCCGCAGCCGCACGCCCGGGAGCGTGCTCGCGCCCGGGCGGATGCTGCGCCTGACCGCGCGCGCCCTCGCGCGCCGGCGCGCCGGGACGCTGCGGACGGCGCGGCGCGAGCTGCGCATCGCGCTCGCCCACTGGCGCGAGCGGCGCGTCGCGCTGGCCCGCTGAGCCGGGTTGTTGTCACAAACCCGTTGCTACGCTCCTGCATCCGGCAGGACCCCAACACATTGCAGCGAACGAAGCGAGGAACATGAGTCCCCTGGTCCCCATGGTGGTCGAGCAGACGTCGCGAGGCGAACGTGCCTTCGACATCTACAGCCGCCTGCTCTCCGAGCGCATCATCTTCCTCGGCACCCCGGTGGACGACCAGATCGCGAACCTCGTCGTGGCGCAGCTGCTGCACCTCGAGTCCGAGGATCCCGACAAGGACATCAGCATCTACATCAACTCGCCGGGCGGTTCGGTCTACGCCGGTCTGGCGATCTACGACACGATGCAGTTCATCAAGCCCGACGTGCAGACGATCTGCGTGGGCATCGCGATGAGCATGGGCGCGCTGCTGCTGACCGGCGGCGCGAAGGGCAAGCGGATGGCGCTGCCCAACGCGAAGATCCTGATCCACCAGGTGAGCTCCGGCTTCTCGGGTCAGGCGACCGACATCGAGATCCACGCGCGCGAGGTCATCGACCTGCGCACGAAGCTCGACGAGATCATCGCCAAGCACACCGGTCAGGACATCGCCAAGGTGAAGACCGACACCGAGCGCGATTACTTCATGTCTTCCGAGGAAGCCGTGGAGTACGGGATCATCGACCGCGTGATCTCAGAGCACTAGACTCCCCCGGGTAGGAGAGGAACGATGGCTCGACCAACCGACTCCAACGAGCAGCTGCTCTGCAGCTTCTGCGGCAAGTCGCAGCGCCAGGTCAAGAAGCTGATCGCAGGGCCTGGCGTCTACATCTGCGACGAGTGCATCGACCTCTGCAACGAGATCATCGACGAGGAGCTCACGGCTCCGCCGTCCTTCGACCTCGACAACCTGCCCAAGCCGCTGGAGATCTTCGGCGTGCTCGACGAGTACGTCGTCGGTCAGGACGAGGCCAAGCGCACGTTGTCGGTGGCGGTCTACAACCACTACAAGCGCGTCCAGATGATGTCGTCGACGGGCGACGGCGACATCGAGCTGCAGAAGTCAAACATCCTGCTGCTCGGCCCCACGGGCTGTGGCAAGACGCTGCTCGCGCAGACGCTCGCGCGGATCCTCAACGTCCCCTTCGCGATCGCCGACGCCACGGCGCTGACCGAGGCCGGCTACGTCGGCGAGGACGTCGAGAACATCCTCCTCAAGCTGATCCAGGCCGCCGACTACGACGTCAAGAAGGCCGAGACGGGGATCATCTACATCGACGAGGTCGACAAGATCGCCCGCAAGGCCGACAACCCGTCGATCACGCGCGACGTGTCGGGCGAGGGCGTCCAGCAGGCGCTGCTGAAGATCCTCGAGGGGACGACGGCGTCGGTGCCGCCGCAGGGCGGGCGCAAGCACCCCCACCAGGAGTTCCTCTCGATCGACACGACGAACATCCTCTTCATCTGCGGTGGCGCGTTCGCCAACCTCGACAAGGTCATCGAGCGGCGGATCGGCAACCAGGGCCTCGGCTTCGGCGCGACGATCACCAAGAAGGCCGACAAGGACAAGGGCGAGGTCTTCGCCCGCACCCTGCCCGAGGATCTCGTCAACTACGGCCTGATCCCCGAGTTCATCGGCCGCCTGCCGGTGATGAGCGCGGTCCACCAGCTCTCGCGCGACGACCTGCTGAAGATCCTCACCGAGCCGCGCAACGCGCTCGTCAAGCAGTTCCAGCGCTTCTTCTCCTTCGACGGCATCGAGCTCGTCTTCGCCGACGACGCCCTCTACTCGGTCGCCGACAAGGCGCTCGAGCGCGAGACCGGCGCCCGCGGCCTGCGCTCGATCATCGAGGAGACGCTCCTCGACGTGCAGTTCGAGCTGCCCTCGCGTCGCGACGTCAAGAAGTGCGTCGTGACGAAGGACGTCATCGAGGGCGGGCGCCCGCCCACGCTCGTGACCGAGGCGCAGCCCGACGAGGACAGCGGCGACGCCGCCGCCGAGTCGGCCTGAGCGAGATCCCGTTCGCCGGCGCGGTCCTGGACCGCGCGGCGCTGCGTCGCAGCGACGCCGAGTGGCTGCAGGCCGCACGTGCGGACCCGTCGGCGCTCGCGGTCCTCGTCGGCAAGGACGGGGCGACGCTGGGGACGGTTGCGCTGGGCGACGCCGAGCCGTTGGCCCTGCTCGGCGTCTCCGAGAACGGCGCTCCGGTCTGGGTCGCCGCCGCCGGCGAGGGCGCCGAGCTGACGCCGCTGCGGATGCTCGCGGCGACGGCCGACGGCCCGACCGCCGGCCTCGTCGCCTACGCCGCCGCGCTCGCGAACTTCCACCGCCTGCACCGCTTCTGCGCGCGCTGCGGGCAGGCCAGCGAGTCGCGCGAGGGCGGGTTCTCACGCGTGTGTCCCGACGACCACACGACGTTCCCGCGCACCGACCCGGTCGTGATCATGCTCGTCCTCGACCGCGCCCGTGACCGCGTGCTGCTCGGGCGCTCGGTGCCGTGGCCGGCCCGGCGCTACAGCGCGCTGGCGGGCTTCGTCGAGCCGGGCGAGACGCTCGAGTCCGCCGTCGCCCGCGAGGTCGCCGAGGAGGCGGGCCTCGTCGTCGACAACGCACGCTACGTCGCCTCACAGCCGTGGCCGTTCCCGGGCTCGCTGATGCTCGGGTTCCACGCCGATCACGTCTCCGGGGAGCCCGAGGCGCTCGACGGCGAGCTCGACGACGTGCGCTGGTTCACGCGCGCCGAGGTCGCCGAGGCCGGCGGGCACGACGTCGACTTCCTCGGCGGCGGCGCGCCCGACGGCGACGGCCTGATCCTGCCGCCGCGCCTGGCGATCGCGCGCCACCTCGTCGACGCCTGGCTGCGCGGCGGCTAGGCCGCCCGCTCGTAGGTCAGCACGAGCACGCCGTCGCCGACGACGTTGGACTCCTTCAGGCGCAGCTGACGCCGGTCGGGCGTCTCCTCGAAGGCCTTCTTGCCGGTCCCGAGGATGACCGGGAAGACCATCAGGTTGACCTGGTCGACGAGGTCGGCCGCGATCAGCTCCTGGACGAGGCGGTGGCTGCCGGGGACCTGCAGCTCACCGTCGAACGACTGCTTGAGCTCGCGCACCTGCGCCGTGGCGTCGCCGCTGTCGAGCACGGTGGTGTTGTTCCACCCGGCGTCGCCGAGCGTCGTCGAGACGACGAACTTCGGCATCGCGTTGAACTTCTCGGCGAACTCGCCGTCGCGCTCGGGCCAGGCGCCCGCGAAGCTGTCATAGGTCTTGCGGCCGAGCAGCAGCGCGTCGGCGCTGCGGGTCTCCTCGAGCTTGAAGTCGTTGCCGTCGTCGCCGCGCTCGTGCTCGAACGTCCAGCCGGGGTACTTGAAATCCGGCTCGCCGCCCGGCGCCTCCATCACGCCGTCGAGTGAGACGAACTCGGTCACAACGATTCGGGCGGGCATCAATCAGCCTCCTGGGGTGGTTGCCGGCGGCAGAGGGGGATGGTCCATACCTCGTCGATGATGTCGAAGTCGACCGGCACTCCGTGGTAGTGCAGGCCGTACTTCTTTCGCTCGCCGGGGGAGAGCTCGTCGCGAAACAGCCGCAGGTCGACCTCGAAGCCCGCCGCGCGCAGGCGGTCGAACACGTCGGCCCCGTAGATCCGGACGTGGTCGCGCTGCCCGAAGCGCGCGGCGTTCTCCTCGGGGGTCAGCGTGACGTCCTCGTCGGTCCTCGTCGAGTAGGTCGGAACCTGGACGATCGCGGTCCCACCGGGGCGCAGGACGCGAAACAGCTCGTCCATCGCCGCGCGGTCGTCCGGGACGTGCTCGAGCACGTGCGAGCAGATGATCCAGTCGAACGAGGCATCGGGCAGGTCGAGCGCCTGGACGTCGAGCTGGAGCATCGCGCCCGGCTCGATGTCGGCGGACACATAGGACGGGCGCCCGCGCGCCAGACGCGCCCCGAGCCCGCGCTCAGGGGCGATGTGCAGCAGCGACAGCGAGCGGTCGGACACGAGCGGCGTGTGGCGTTCCAGGAACAGCCACAGGTGGCGGTGGCGCTCGAGCGAGTCGCAGCGCGGGCAGCGCGCCTGCGGGCGGCCCTCGAAGCCATCGGCGAACGCGCGCAGGAACATCCCGCACACGGGGCAGCGATGCCGCAGGCCGAGATGACGGAGGAGCACGCGCGACAGTGTCCCGGGTAACGTCGAGAGCATGCCGCGCCTGCGCCCCGTTCCCTGGCTGATGGCCCTGCAGATGGCGCTGATCGCCAACGAGCACTGGACCGAGAACCTCTCCGCGCCCGAGCGCGCGCGGCTGCGTCGGCTGCTGGCGAAGTCCAAGGGGCTGCCGCGCAACCTCACCGACAAGGAGCGCGCCGAGGTCAAGAAGCTCGTCGGCAAGCTCGACGTGCCGGGGGTGGGGCGCAAGGTCCTGCCGTTCGCGGCGAGCGGGCGCAAGCGCAAGCGCCTCTGACTGCGGTCTCCTTAGACTGGCGGCGTGTCGTCGCTGACGGATCGCAAGCGCTTCGAGCCGGCCGAGGTCGAGCCGCGGATCATCGCGCGCTGGCTGGAGTCGGGGATCAACCACCCCGACCCCGAAGGCTCGCCCGAGGAGAACTTCTCGATCGCGATCCCGCCGCCGAACGTCACCGGCGCGCTGCACATGGGCCACGCGCTCAACGGCTCGATCCAGGACACGCTGATCCGCTGGCACCGGATGCACGGGCGCCGGGCGAAGTGGATCCTCGGCACCGACCATGCGGGGATCGCGACGCAGACCCAGGTCGAGAAGCTGCTGAAGGCCGAGGGCACGAGCCGTGAGGAGATCGGCCGCGAGGCGTTCGTGCAGCGCGTCTGGCAGTGGCGCGAGCAGTACGGCGGGCAGATCATCGAGCAGTTCAAGCGCCTCGGCGCGTCCTGCGACTACGAGGACGAGCGCTTCACATTGGACGCGGCCTACGCCGAGGCCGTCACGAAGGTCTTCGTCGACCTCTACGACAAGGGCCTGATCTATCGCGACAACCGCATGGTCAACTGGGATCCGGGGTCGCATTCCGCGATCTCCGACCTCGAGGTCGAGGACCGCGAGGTCACCGACACGCTGTTCTCGATCGCCTATCCGCTGAAGGACGGCGACGGCGAGGTCGTCGTCGCGACGGTGCGCCCCGAGACGCTGCTCGCCGACACCGCGATCGCCGTGCATCCCGACGACGAGCGCTACAAGCACCTCGTCGGCAAGACGGCGATCCTGCCGCTCGTCGGGCGTGAGCTGCCGATCATCGCCGACGAGTACGTCAAGACGGACTTCGCCACGGGCATGCTGAAGATCACGCCGGGTCACGACCCCAACGACTTCGAGATCGGGCGCAAGCACGGGCTGGAGGAGATCAGCGCGATCGGCGAGGACGGCCGCATGACCGCCGCCGCCGGCGCGGAGTACGAGGGCCTCAGCGTGGCCGCCGCGCAGGCGCACGTGGTCGAGGCGCTGCACAAGCAGGGGCTGATCCGCGCCGAGGAGGTCTACGTCCACACCGTCCCCTTCAGCCACCGCTCGGGTGAGCGGATCGAGCCGCTGATCTCGCTGCAGTGGTTCATGCGCATGGACGAGCTCGCCAAGCCCGCGATCGAGGTCGTCAAGGACGGGCGCGTGAGGATCCACCCGCCGACGCAGTCGCGCCGCTACGTCGACTGGCTGGAGAACATCCGCCCGTGGTGCATCTCGCGCCAGCTGTGGTGGGGACACCAGATCCCGGTCTGGTACCGCGGCGACGAGACGCACGTGGGGACGACCGCGCCCGAGGGCGACGGCTGGGAGCGCGACCCCGACGTGCTGGACACCTGGTTCAGCTCCGGGCTGTGGCCGTTCGCGACGCTCGGCTGGCCCGACGACACCCCCGGGCTGCGCGCGTTCTACCCGACGTCGGTGCTCTCGACCGCGCGCGACATCCTCTTCCTGTGGGTCGCGCGGATGGTCATGCTCGGCCTGGAGTTCCGACAGGACGTGCCGTTTCGCGACGTCTACGTCCACGCCGTGATCCAGGCGCCCGACGGGCGGCGGATGAGCAAGTCGCTCGGCACCGGGATCGACCCGCTGGAGCTGATCGAGGGCGGCCCGCGCCCGCCGGTCTTTGCGGAGTCGGGGACCCACCCACCCGGCGAGTTCCCCGCCTACGGCGCCGACGCGCTGCGCTTCGGGCTGCTGGCGATGGCCTCGACGCAGGACGTGCGCTTCTCCGAGGAGCGCGTCGAGCAGGGCCAGAAGCTCGTCACCAAGCTCTTCAACGCGACGAAGCTGATGCTCTCGCGCGCCGAGCAGGTCGAACCCGCCGCGCGCCCGACCGCGATCGAGGACCGCTGGATCCTGCATCGGCTGTGGAGCTTCCGGGAGGACATGGAGCAGCACGTCGGCGCCTTTGACTTCTCGAAGGCGGCGCTGCGGTTGTACGACTTCGTGTTCACGGACCTGTGCGACTGGTATCTCGAGATGATCAAGTCGCGCGAGGTCGACGCCGAGCTCTCCGCGACGCTGCGCTTCGTGCTGTGCGAGACGCTGCAGCTCTGCCACCCGGTGATGCCGTTCATCACCGAGGATCTCTGGCAGTACGTCGACGAGAGTGGCGCGCTGCTGGCGGCCACGCAGCTCTCCGCGCTCGACGCCGACCTCGTCGACGCGGACGCCAACGCCGTGGTCGGCGACGCGATCGAGGCGATCCGCCTGATCCGCGGCTGGCGCGAGGAGGTCGGCGTGCGCCCCGGGCCGCTGCTGTCGGCGCGCGTCGTCGGCCCGGGCGACGACGAGTTCGCGCGCCTCTGGCCCGGCTCGCGCGCCTGGAGCTCGTCAGCGATGGCGGTGACCCCGCGGCATCGGTCGCGATCCCCGGCGGCGTCGTCGAGGTGCTCGCCGGCGACGGTTTCGATCCGTCGCTGGCGGACGCCAAGGCCGCCGAGCAGCGCGCTCAGCTCCAGGCCGAGATCAAGCGGGCGGAGGGCAAGCTCGCCAACGAGGGCTTCGTCGCGAAGGCCCCGGCGGCCGTGGTCGATGCCGAGCGCGAGAAGCTCGACAGGCTGCGCGCCGAGCTCGCCGAGCTCTAGCGGCGCTGCTCCTCGGCGCGGATCTTGATGATCGCCTCCAGCTCGGCGATGTCGGCCAGATCCTTCGGGCGCCGCGCTGTGCGCTTCATCGCGATCAGGTCGTGCGGTGAGGCGACGAGCACGAGGTATCCGCCGATGTCCATGCGCTCGGCGTTGGCGCGCAGCGCTTCGTAGGACGTCATCCCGGAGGGGCGGGCGAGGACGTCCAGCGCGCCATGCGGCGTTTCGAGCGTCAGGAGGTCGACGCGGCGGAGGGTCGCGGCATCGGGGACGAAAGGAACGTCGTCGGGGACGCCGCGAAGTTTCGCCCCGAGCTCGACGAGCACCTCTCCAAGCGTCGCGAGATTTGCGTCGTCCGTCGCGAAGACGATGTCGAGGTCCTGAGTGAGGCGTGCCGAGCCGTGCAGAATCGTCGCGATCCCGCCGATGACGACGAAGTCGACTCCGCGCCGGACGAGCGGTGCGAGGAGCGCGCCGGCATCGACGGTGAAGCGGTCATCAGACACGGCGGGCGCTCGCAAGGAAGTCGCGCATCTTGCGGCTGCCGCGCGTGTGGCTCTCCAGGCGCTGCGCCGGCGTGAGCGCTCGTCGCTCGCGGATCTGCCCCTCGTCCAGCTGCGGTGCCTGGGGCATGGCATGCAGCACGAGCGCGTAGCCCGCGGCGTTGAGCGCGCGCTCGAGCGTCGAGATCCGCGGGTCGGCGTCCTCGCGCTCGAGTCGCGCGACCGACGGCTGGCGGACGCCGAGGCGATCGGCGAGGTCCTGCTGGCTGAGGCCGGTGGCCTCTCGAGCAGAGCGGATCATCGTCGCGGCACTCATACGTAAAAGCCTATCAAGGCCGATAGGCAGAACGTGCGAACGTAGACTGGGGCGGATGACCGAGCGCGAGGCCGAGGAGTACCTGCTCTCGCTCGAGCTGTTCGGCATGCGCTTCGGGCTCGAGCGCATGCGGCGGCTGATGACCGTGCTCGACGCACCGCAGGAGCGGTTCGCCTCGATCCACGTGGTCGGATCCAACGGCAAGTCCTCGACCGTGCGGATGACCTCCGCGGTGCTCCGGCGCCACGGCCTGCGGGTCGGCGAGTACCTCTCGCCGCACCTCGTCTCCTTCCGCGAGCGCGTGCGGGTGGACGGCACCGACGTGTCCGCAGACGGCTTCGCGGCGGCGGTCGGGCGGGCACACGCCGCGGCGCAGAAGGTCGACCGCGGCAGCGACGAGCCCGTCACGCAGTTCGAGGCCCTGACGGCCGCGGCGTACTCCGAGCTCGCGCGCGCGGGCGTCGACGTCGCGGTCATCGAAGCCGGGCTCGGTGGGCGCTGGGACGCCACCAACGTGATCCCCTCGACCGTCCAGGTGCTGACGAACGTGTCGCTCGAGCACACGCGCTGGCTCGGCCCGACGATCACCGACATCGCGACCGAGAAGCTCGAGGTCGTGCAGCCGGGCGCGACGCTCGTGATCGGCGCCGGCCTGCATCCCGACGCCCACGCCGTCGCCGAGCAGATCTGCGCCGAGCGGGGGACGCGGCTGGTGCAGGCCGCCGCGAGCGCGGGGGTGCCGCTCGGCGCCCGCGGGACGTTCCAGGAGCGCAACTTCGCGCTGGCCTGTGCGGCGGGCGAGGCATACCTGGGGCGCGCGCTGGACGCGCAGGCGGTCGCGGCGGCGGCCGCGTCGACGCTCGTGCCCGGGCGCTTCGAGGTCGTGTCGGCGGACCCCGACACGATCCTCGACGGCGCGCACAACCCGGTCGGCGCCCATGCCCTGGCGGAGTCGCTGCCGGCCTTCGTCGGCGACCGCCCGCTGGCGCTGGTGATCTCGATCCTCGACGACAAGGACGCCGCGGAGATGCTCCGGGCGCTGCTGCCGCTCTCGACACACGTCGTCTGCTGCCGCTGCGCCAACCCGCGCGCGCTGCCGGCCGGGACGCTCGCCTCGCTGGCCTCGCAGCTGGGCTTCAGCGGCGCGATCGTGGAGCCCGATCCGCGCACCGCGCTGGCGCGCGCGCGTGAGCTTGCGGGGGGCGGGGTGGCACTCGCGACCGGTTCGCTTTACCTTCTCGCCGACCTGCTGCGGCCCGCCGACGGGCGCGCGGCCTCGATGCTGTGAACTCCGAAGGCCCCTCCGTACCGAAGATGATCGCCGCCGTGGCGCTGATCGTCGCGCTCGTGATCCTCGTGTTCTTCGCGATCGGCTACGCGTTCGGGCGCGCGTTCCTGTAGGCGCGTCGATTACCCTTTCGGCACATGTCTCTCGCCGTCTTCGGGATCTCAAGCGATGGCCTCAACACGGCCGTCAAGCTGCTGATCCTCTTCCTGGTGGTCATCTGGCTGTCGCTGATCTACTACACGTACAGCGACGCCCGCAGACGGCTCGCCGATCCGATGCTGATCGGGTGCGCGACGGCCGCAGCGCTGTTCCCGTTCGTCGGGACGATCGTCTACATGATCGTGCGCCCGCCGGAGTTCCTGGACGACGTGCGTGAGCGCGAGCTCGAGATGCAGGCCGCCGAGGCGCGCCTGCACCAGCTCGACTACTTCCTCTGCCCGCACTGCGACTACCAGGTCGAGAAGGACTTCCTGCGCTGCCCGTCGTGCCTGCGCAAGCTCAAGGACTCGTGCGGCACCTGCGCAAAGCCGCTGGACCCCGACTGGCGGATCTGCCCCTACTGCGAGGCCGAGATCCCCGGAGTCACCCCGCAGCGCCGCCGGCGCCGCCGGCGCGGTGGCGAAGAGGAGCCGGCCGCCGAGCCCGAGCCCGCCGCCGAGGCAGCGCCGGTCGCTGACGTCTAGCGGACGGTGAAGCGGTACGCAGCGACGAGGCGCCCGGCAAAGCCGGTCGCGCCGGTGCTGTAGCCGACGCGCGCCACGAACGGTCCGCGGCACCACCGGCCGCGCCGGCCGTCGACGTTGAAGCGCCGCGGTTCGACGACGAAGCGCACGGCCTCGCCCTGCGCGATGTCGCGCGTGGTCGACTGACCTCCGCCGGGCATCGCGAGGCGGCAGCTTGCGGCGGTCCTGCCGCGCATCGTGAGCGTGTAGTGCTGGTCGGCGCGCGTGATCGCCACCGGCGCGCGAAATGTCAGGACGAAGCGGACGCGATCTCCGCGTCCGCGTTTGGCGACCGACAGTCGCGCCCGCACGCGCGCCGCCGACTGCCGGCGGCGCGTCACGCCGGGGAGCGCCGCCTTCGTCCGGCCCGGCCCGGCGACGCGCAGCCGGCGCCCGCCCGCGAAGGTCGCGATGACGTGGTCGCGCGGCTGCCGGGGCGCGGCGACGCGCGTGCGCCCGCCCAGCTGCCGCCTCGCGGCGCTCGCGGCCCTGCGGAATGCCTCGCTCTGCGAGAGCCCCTGTGCGCGCAGGCGCCTGTACATCGCGCGCTCGACCTCGGCGTAGCGGCGCTCGCGCTGCGCTGCGTCGCGAAACGGCTGCGCGGCGACCGGGACGACGAACAGGTAGGCGCCGCCGGTCGAGGTCTTCGCCGTCGCGCGCACCGTGCCCGCGCCGTCGACGAACCGGACGCTGCGCGCCAGCGGGCCGAGCAGGCCATAGCGCACGATGCGGGCGTTGGTGATCGGGCACGGCTGCAGCGTGCCGCCCGCCCCGTTGCAGAAATGCGCGTCCCCGTTGCCGCCGTCCAGCTCGACGCGCCGCAGGCCGCGGATCACGGGGCGTCCGTTGCGCACGACCCCGCCGCAGAGCACCGACGACGTTCCCGGCTGCGGCCCGAGCTCGCGGAACACGACCTTCGTCGATGGCTTGCGGCCGGGCGGCGCGAGCACACCAAGGCGCCCTTTGTAGACGCGGCCGATCTGCACGCAGGCGGTGCCGCGGCTCGTGCGGAACACGCGCAGGCCCCAGGGCGGGCCGCCGGCCGGGTCGGCGACACGCAGCGGCAGGATCGTCGCGTCGCCCCGCGTGACGCCGGCGCCCGTGGTCGGCGTCGGCGTCGGCGTCGGCTCGACGACCGGGCTGCCGGTCTCGAGGACGCCGGTCGCCGCCAGCGCCCCGGCACTCGCGATCCCGAGGCCGATGACCGTCAGCGTCGATGCGCGGCGCCAGAACGGCACGCGCGCACGCCGCATGGCGCGTCGCATCGTCCGCTCGAACTGGTCGAAGGGGTCGCTCATCCTGTGCGCTCCAATCCGGCTCGAAGTCGCGCCAGCCCGCGATGCACGCGCTGGCGCACGACGCTCTCCGAGCACGAGAGCTCGGTCGCGATGTCCTCGTACTCGCGCTCCTCGACGACGCGCGCCAGCAGCGCGCGCCGCGTCGGCTCGGGCAGCGCGCCGAGCGCCGCGGCGAGTTGCGCGCCGCCCGCGGCCGCGCGCTCGTGGACGCGCTCGATCCCCGCGTCGTCGAGGACGACGGGCTGTGCGCCAAGACGCCGGCGCGCGGCATCCTCGACGCGGCCGCGCCGCAGGCTCTCGCGCAGCTTGTTGCGCGCGATCCCGTAGAGCCACGCCGTCGCCGACCCGCGCGCCTCGAACGCGTGCGCGGACACGACGACCGCGGCGAACGTCTCGGCCGCCAGGTCGAATGCGAGCTCGGACTCGGGGACGCGGCGGGCGAAGAACGCGACGACACCGTTGAGGTGGCGGCGATAGAAGGCCGCGAACGCGCGGTCGCTGCCCGCGGCGATCGCTGCGAGGAGGAGGTCGTCGTCGCGCTGGTCGGCGGCCATCTGCCTTCATAGTTGCGCGGGACGCCGGGCGTGTGACACAGGTAGGGTGCGCGCCGAAATGGAACGCACCCTCATCCTCGTCAAGCCAGACGCCTACGCCCGCGGCCTCACCGGCGAGATCCTCGCCCGGTTCGAGCGCAAGGGCCTGAAGATCGTCGCGCTGAAGCTGCTCACCACTCCGCGCGAGCTCGCAGAGACCCACTACGCCGAGCACGTCGGCAAGCCCTTCTTCGAGGAGCTCATCGAGTTCATCACCTCGGCGCCGCTGGTCGCCCTGATCCTCGAGGGCGAGCAGGCCGTCCCCGCCGCGCGCCAGCTGATCGGCGCGACGAACCCGATCGAGGCCAACACCGGCTCGATCCGCGGCGACTTCGCGATCGCGGTCGGCACGAACATGGTCCACGGCTCGGACTCCACGGAGTCCGCCGCCCGGGAGATCGGCGTGTGGTTTCCCGAGCTCTGATCCTGGCCAGCGCGTCGCCCCAGCGGCGCGCGATCCTCGAGCAGCTCGGCGTCGCCTTCACGGTGACGCCGAGCGACGTCGAGGAACTGGGCGAGGGCGAGCCCGAGGCCGTCGCGCGGGAGAACGCCGTCCGCAAGGCGCAGGCCGTGACCGGCGACGTCGTCCTCGGCGTCGACACGCTCGTGGCGCTGGACGGAGAGATCTTCGGCAAGCCACAGACGGCCGCGCAGGCGGCGGCGATGCTGACGCGCCTGCAGGGCCGCGCCCACGAGGTCTGGAGCGGCCTCGCGCTCGTCGACGCCGCGGGAGACGCGGGTGGACGACCGTGCGCACGGCGGTCAGCTTCGCGCCGGCCGGCACGGCCGAGATCGACCGCTACGTCGCCACCGGCGAGTGGCAGGGGCGCGCCGGCGGCTATGCGATCCAAGGCGTCGGCGCGTGGCTCGTCGACGGTGTCGACGGGGACTATCTGAACGTCGTCGGACTGCCCGTGACGGCGCTGCGCGGGCTGCTTCCGGCGCTTCTGGACGAACCCTCGACCTCGACTTGACCCGACCAGAGTCTCCCGCCGCCTGGCGCTCAGAAGTCCTTTAGTCAACGGGCATCGCAGCTCAAGGTCTACTTGAGGGTCAATCAGCGAAAGAAGGCTTGCGCGGAACCGGTCGCGAGCCATGCAACCGCTACACTGGCCCGCGGAAGCGGCCATCTGGTCCGGTCCGCGCAGCGCTTGTCGCGCGGGGCATGCCGGGCGCGCCGTGGACACCTGATCCCCTCATGGGCATGTTCAGCTACCTCACCGGGTTCGGTGGCCGCGATATGGCGGTCGACCTCGGCACAGCCAACACCCTCGTCTACGTGCGTGGGCGCGGCATCGTGCTGTCCGAGCCGTCGGTCGTCGCGATGGACACGCGCACGGGTGAGGTGCATGCCGTCGGCATCGAGGCCAAGCGCATGCTGGGGCGCACGCCCGGCACGATCCAGGCGATCCGGCCGCTCAAGGACGGCGTCATCGCCGACTTCGACGTGACCGAGGAGATGCTGCGCCACTTCATCCAGAAGGTGCACCAGAACCGCTTCGCGCACCCGCGCGTCGTGGTCTGCGTCCCGTCCGGCGTGACGGGCGTGGAGAAGCGCGCCGTGGAAGAGGCGTGCCTCAGCGCCGGCGCGCGTCAGGCCTACCTGATCGAGGAGCCGATGGCTGCCGCGATCGGCGCCGGGCTGCCGGTCGGCGAGCCGACCGGCTCGATGGTCGTCGACATCGGCGGCGGCACCTCGGAGGTCGCCGTCATCTCACTCGGCGGCATCGTCGTGTCGCAGTCGATCCGCGTCGGCGGCGACGAGCTGGACGAGGCGATCATCAATTACGCCAAGCGCGAGTACAAGCTGCTGATCGGCCAGCAGACCGCGGAGGAGGTCAAGCTGGAGATCGGCTCGGCCTACCCGATGGAGGAGGAAGTGCAGGCTGAGATCCGCGGGCGCGACATGGTCTCGGGCCTCCCGAAGACCGTCGTGCTCACGTCGGAGGAGATTCGCCAGGCGCTCGAGGAGCCGCTGTCGCAGATCATCGACGCGGTGAAGGAGACCCTCGATCGCACGCCGCCCGAGCTGGCCTCGGACATCATGGACCGCGGCATCATGCTCGCCGGTGGCGGGTCGCTCCTGCAGGGGCTCGACGAGCGCCTGCGTGAGGAGACCCAGATGCCCTCACACCTCGCCGAGAGCCCGCTGACGTGCGTTGCCGTCGGCAGTGGCCGGTCGCTCGAGGAGTTCGAGGTCATCCACCGCACCAACAAAAATTCCCACCGCCGCCGGCGCAGGTACTAACACCATGCGCTGCGACCGTGGACGACCCTTGGAGTACCTGTCGTTGTGTATGACCACAAGACGATCCGCCGCCGACGTGCCGTCCTGGCACTGCTCGTCGTCGCCTGTCTGGCCCTGCTGACCGCCAGTTTCGGCGACAGCAGCGGGCCGGTCGGCAGCGTTCAGCGTGGCGTCTTCTCGATCGTCTCGCCGATCCAGGACGGGGCCAGCCGCGCGCTGTCCCCGATCCGCGACTTCTTCGGCTGGTTCGGCGACACCTGGCGCGCAAAGGGCGACAACGACGACCTGCGCCGCGACCGCGACGCGCTGCGCCAGGACGTCGCCGAGCTGCAGGGCAAGGTCCGCGACGACCGCGAGCTGCGGGCGCTGTTGAAGCTCGACCGCCGGGCGGGCCTGGCCGAGCTCGGCCCGGTCACGGCACGGATCGTCGGTGCGTCCCCGACGCTGTTCCTGCAGACGATCAACATCAACCGCGGCGCCGGCGACGGGATCAAGGTCGGGCAGGCGGTTGTCGGCAGCGGCGGCCGTGGCGGCAGCGGCGCGCTCGTCGGCAAGGTCACGAAGGTCATCGGCGGGCGCGCGCAGGTGACGCTGATCACCGATCAGACGGTGCGCTCGGCGGCGGTCACGGACGGCAACGTCACCGGCAACGTCAAGGTCGCCGAGGGCAATCCGCGCGAGCTGATCCTCGAGCACACGAGCTCGGGCGTCGTCGAGGTCGGCCAGATGGTCGTCACGCGCGGCACCGAGAAGCTCGGCGACAAGCCCGCGCTGTTCCCGCCGAACATCCCGATCGGCGAGGTCACGGAGGTCGAGGAGGCCGGCACGGACGCCCAGCGCGTGCACATCCGCCCGTTTGCCAATCCGCGCCGCCTCAGCTATGTCCAGGTGATCACCGAACAGGCACCGCCGAAGAACTCGTGAACGCGACGACGCCACAGCTGCTGCTGCGCCTGAGCCTGCTCGGCTTCGTCGTGTCGATCCTCCAGGTCGCGGCGATCAGCCAGATCTCGATCTTCGGGATCAACGCCGACCTGCTGCCGCTGACCGTCGCGGCCGCCGGCCTGCTGTGCGGGTCGCTGTGGGGCGCGCTGTTCGGCTTTGGGACAGGCCTGCTCGTCGACGCGGCGCTGCTGCAGACGATGGGGCTGTCGTCGCTCTGCTACCTGACGGCGGGCTACGCCGCCGGGCGCCTGCGCGAGCTGCGCGACCCGCAGGGCGCGCTGCTCCCGGTCGCCGTCGGCGCCGGCGCCACCGCGCTGGTCTCCTTCGGCTACAGCGGCATCAACTTCCTGCTCGGCCAGGAGGCGCCGGTCTCGCTGCTGCTGTTCAGCCAGACGCTCGTCGTGATCGCACTCAACGCGCTTGTCGCGATCCCCGTCCACGCCACGGTGCGCCGCTGGCTGCTGCCGGTGCTGCCCGAGGACCCGCGCCGCCGCCGCCGCCGCGCCTACACGACCGGCGGGCTGAGCCCGCTCTCGCGCGCATGATCGATCCGATCTCAGAGCGCCGTGCGCCGATCCCGCCGCAGCTGGCGATGCGCGTCGCCGTGGTCGGCGTCGTCGGCTTCGCGCTGTTCACGATCATCTTCTTCCGCCTCTGGTACCTGCAGGTGCTCTCCGGCGAGCAGTACCTGCGCCAGGCGCAGGTCAACAAGGTCCGCACCGAGCGCATCGCGGCGCCGCGCGGCGAGATCAAGGACCGCACCGGCGCGACGCTCGTGGAGAACGAGAAGGCCACGGTCATCACGCTCGACCCGCGCAACATCCCCGACGTGGAGAAGGAGCTCGCCGCGGAGTGGGGGAAGGCGTTCGGCCGGCGCCAGACGCTGGTCAAGCGCCGGCGCGCGCGAGCGCCTGGCGAAGATCGACAAGCTGCGCGAGGCCGGCAAGCGCCGCGCGGCTCGCGCGTGTCCCGAGGATCAAGGTGCCGCCAAAGGTCGAGATCCCGAAGGTCCCGACGCGCTGCGCTCGCGCTTCGGCGAGCTCGGCCGACGTCATCGGGATGACGCCCGAGCACGATCCAGGAGCGCGTGATCCTCGGGCTCTGGCTCGCGCCGTACGCGCCGGTGAAGATCAAGACCGGCGTCCCCGACGACGTCCGCGACTACCTCTACGAGCGCCCCGAGCAGTTCCCCGGCGTGCTGCCGCAGCAGACCTACCTGCGCCACTACCCGTACAAGAACGTCGCCGCGCAGATCTTCGGCGGCGTCGGCTCGATCTCAGAGCCGCAGCTCGACAGCGGCGAGTACAAGGGCGCGACGGCCGGCGAGATCGTCGGCCAGGACGGGCTCGAGCGCCGCTACGACGCGGAGTTGCGCGGGCGCGACGGCCTGCAGCGCTTCCTCGTCGACGCCCAGGGCAACCCCAAGGGCAGCGGCGCCGAGCGCCCGCCGGTGGCCGGCAGCTCGCTGCGGCTGACGCTCGACAAGGACCTGCAGGAGGCCGCCCAGGATGCGTTCGCGAGCGCCGGGCGCGGCCATCCCGGCGGCTTCGTCGTGATGAACCCGCAACAGCGGCGCGGTCTACGCGCTGGGGTCCTACCCGTCGTATGACCCGAACGTGCTCGCGCGGCCGATCACCCAGGCGCGATTCGACGAGCTCTTCAGCGAGGAGAACGGCAGCCCGCTGATCAACCGCGCGATCACCGGCGCCTATCCGACGGGCTCGACGTTCAAGCCGATCACCGCGCTGGCGGCGCTGCAGGCCAAGCCGCCGGTAGTGACGCCGACGCAGCCGATCGCCTCGCCGCCGTGCGTGACCATCGCCAAGACCGAGTTCTGCAACGCGGGCGACGCGAACCTCGGCAGCCCGGACCTGCCGCGCGCGCTGACGGTGTCCTCAGACGTCTACTTCTACCGCCTCGGCGAGTGGATGAACGCGCGTCAGGGGCAGATCCTGCAGACGATGGCGCGCAAGTTCGGGTTCGAGCGGACCACGGAGATCGACCTCCCGGGCGAGTTCGGCGGCACCGTGCCCGACAAGGCCTGGCGCGTCGCCGTCGAACAAGAAGGAGGAGGCGTGGGAGAAGCGCACGGGCAACCCCTGCTGCCTCTACTCCGACAAGCGCCCGTGGACGGTCGGCGACAACGTCAACCTCGCCGTCGGCCAGGGCGACCTGCAGGCGACGCCGGTGCAGATGGCCGTCGCCTACTCGGCGATCGCCAACGGCGGGCGCGTCGTCCGCCCGCACCTCGGGATGCAGGTCGACGACGCCTCGGGGCGGCTGATCCGCAAGATTCGCCCCGCCGCGCCACGCAAGGTCAAGATCGAGCCCGCGTATCGCGAGGCGATCATGGCCGGGCTGCACGGCGCCGCCTCCGCAGACGGCGGCACGAGCACGGACGTGTTCGCCGGCTGGCCCCAGGACAAGTACCCGGTCTACGGCAAGACCGGCACCGCCGAGCGTCTCGGCCGCCCTGACGACCAGTCCTGGTACGTCGCCTACGTGCCCGGCGCCAACGGCCACGAGTCGATGGTCGTCGCCGTCACCGTCGAGGACGGCGGCTTCGGCGCAGAGGCCGCCGCGCCCGCGGCGTGCCAGATCCTGCGGAAGTGGTTCGCTGTGAAGGACGTGGGCTGCCAGCCGGGGGCCTCGCACACGCGATGACGACGCAGACCTCCCCGATCCAGCATCCCTCGCAGGTGGCGCGCAGCGCGGCGCCGCGTCCGCTTGCGCTCTCGCTGCCGTTCGATCCCGTACTCGCGATCGCGGTGCTCGGGATCTGCATCTGCTCGCTGGTCGCGCTGAACACCGTCCACGACGGCGTCCTGGCCGACGGCTACTACATGAAGCGCCAGGCCGTGTACTTCGGCATCGGCGCGCTCGTCGCGGTCGTCCTCTCGCGGATCGACTACTCGCGCATCCGCGAGCTCAAGTACGGCCTCTACGGCTTCCTGCTCGTCTCGATCGTCGCGGTCAAGGTCTTCGGCTCCAGCGCGCTCGGCGCGCAGCGCTCGATCGCGCTGCCCGGCTTCTCCTTCCAGGCCTCAGAGCTCGGCAAGGTGCTCGTCGTGCTGACGATCTCGGCGTTCCTCGTCGATCGCGCGCGCATGCTGCACGACCGCGACACGACGGCGCGCACGCTGCTGCTCGCGCTGTTCCCCGCGGCGCTCGTGATGATCCAGCCCGACCTCGGGTCGAGCCTCGTCTACGGCGCGATCGTGCTCGCCATCTTGTTCGTGTCCGGCACGCCGGGCCGCCACTTCGCCGCGCTCGCCACGCTTGCGGCGTTCGCCGTCAGCTTCGTCCTCGTGATCGCCCCACTCGGGGGCGTCGAGGTCCTCCATGGCTACCAGAAGGACCGCCTCACGGCGTTCCTGCATCCATCCGACAACCCTCGGGCCGAGGGATACCAGCAGGCCCAGTCGCGGATCGCGATCGGCTCCGGTGAGAAGACCGGCCGTGGCGATGCCGCGACGCAGACGTCGTTCGATTTCCTTCCCGAGCACCACACCGACTTCATCTACGCCGTCGTGGGCGAGCGCTGGGGCTTTGCCGGCGCTGCTCTGGTGCTCTCGCTGTACGCGCTGTTGATATGGCGCGGACTGCGCATCCTGACCCTGTCGAAGAACCTGTACGGCGCGCTGATCGCCGGGGGCGTGGTAGCCATGCTCCTGTTTCAGGTGTTCGTCAACGTCGGGATGACGATCGGGATCATGCCCATCACCGGGATCCCGCTGCCGCTCATGAGCTACGGCGGATCCTCGGTGCTCACCACTTTCCTGGCCATCGGTCTCCTACAGTCGATCTACGCCCAAGGGCGCATGGCATCGGCAAGCAAGGGAAGCCGCGTGCTGGGTTTCTAGTTCGAAGAGAGAGTTTCAGTGAAAAAGCAAGTGCTGGTCAGCGTCGACCGCGGGGAGACTCGCGTGGCGCTGCTGGAGGCCACAGGCCGCCCCGGCAACAACAGCCAGGAGGGCCGCAACCGCGGCAATCGTGGCGGCAATCCGGCCGCGGGCTACCGCGTCGCCGAGCTGTACCTCGAGCGGCGAGGAAACCGCTCGATCGTCGGCAACATCTACAAGGGCAAGGTCGACAACGTCCTGCCCGGGCTGGAGGCCGCGTTCGTCGACATCGGCCTCGACAAGAACGGCTTCCTGCACGTCGACGAGATCGTGCTGCCTGGCGTCGAGCAGGTGCGCCGCGGGCGCGGCACCGACGGTGGCGGCAAGAAGATCTCCGACCTGCTCAAGCCCGGCCAGGAGGTCGTGGTGCAGGTCGTCAAGGACCCGTTGAAGTCCAAGGGCGCGCGCCTGAGCATGGAGCTCACGATCGCCGGGCGCTACATGGTCTACACGCCGACCGGCGAGGGCGTGGGGGTCTCCAAGCGCCTCGACGACAAGGAGCGCGAGCGCCTGCGCAAGGAGGCCAAGGGGCTCGACCTCAAGGACGGCGGCGCGATCGTGCGCACCGCCGCACACGGCGCCAAGCGCGTCGACTTCGAGCGCGAGCTGCAGTACCTGTTCAAGCTCCACGAGGTCCTCGAGCAGCGCGTCGCGACGACGCCGGCGCCGGGGCTCGTCTTCCAGGAGGCCGACCTCTCGGTGCGGGTCGTGCGCGACATCTTCGCCGCCGACTTCGAGCGCGCCGTCGTCGACGACCCCAAGCAGCACCAGCGCCTGGTGTCCTTCTTCACGCGCACCGCGCCAGAGCTCGTCGACCGCGTCGAGCTGTGGGAGCAGTCCAAGCCGATGTTCGAGACCTACGGTGTCGAGGACGTCATCGACGGCCTGCTGACCAAGCGCGTCGACCTGCCCTCCGGCGGCTACCTGATGATCGACTACGCCGAGGCGCTGACGGTCATCGACATCAACTCCGGCTCCTACGTCGGGCGCGGCAAGCAGGCGCGCCTGGAGGACGTGATCACGCGGACGAACCTGGAGGCGGCCGAGGAGGTCGTCAACCAGCTGCGCCTGCGCGACATCGGCGGGATCATCGTCATCGACTTCATCGACATGGCACGTGCCAAGAACCGCGATGCGGTCCTGAAGACGCTGCGCAAGTCGCTTGACGAGGACCGCACGAAGACCTTCACCGCGGAGATCTCCAAGCTCGGCCTCGTCGAGATGACGCGCCAGAACGTCACCGAGGGGGTGCGCGAGGTGATCTCGCGGACCTGCCCGACCTGTGACGGCGAGGGCGTCGTGAAGTCCGAGGAGACGATGGCGATCGAGTTCGAGCGCCGCCTGCGCGACCTCGCGTCGCGCGCACCGCGCGACGCCGAGGCGTTCCTGATCCGCATGCACCCGCACGTGTCGGCCGAGTTCACCGGCCACGGCGCGCGCGTGCTGCACCAGCTCGAGGCCGACACCGGCAAGTTCTTCCACTTCACCGGGACCGAGTCGCTGCCGCACGATCACTTCGACGTCCTGCGCGAGGGCCGAAACGACGAGATCCTCGAGCAGGCCGTGCCGTTCAAGGCCGGCGACGAGGTGCTGGTGACGATCGTCGAGCCGCACATGTACGACGTCGACGACGCCGTCGCGAAGGTCGACGGCTACGTGATCTCGATCGCCGGCGGCGGCCCGCACGTCGGTGAGAAGCGTCTCGTGCGCATCGAGGAAGCCGGCCGCACCGCCGCTACGGCCTACATGGTCGGGGAGGACGGCGAGATCATCGAGCCGCCGAAACGCGATGGCAGCGCCGATGACGTAGAATCCAAGCCTCGGCGCCGCGGCCGCAGAGGCGGACGGCGCCGTTCCGCTGCGAAGGCCAAGGCCGGCGATGCCGAGTCCGAGCCGGCAGCGGTGGAGACGACGTCCTCCTCGGAGTGAGCACCTTTATGTACGCGATCATCAAGACCGGCGGCAAGCAGTACCGCGTCGAGCAGGGTCAGACCCTGCTCGTCGAGCGCCTGCCTGGAGACGAGGGCTCGAGCATCGATCTCGAGCCGCTCCTCTATGCCTCCGACGACACCGTCTTCGACAAGGACGGCCTTTCCAAGGTGAAGGTCACCGGCAAGGTCGTCGAGCACCTGCGCGGTGAGAAGCTGCGCGTGTTCAAGTTCAAGCCCAAGCGCGGCTACAAGCGCCGCACGGGGCACCGCCAGGAGCTCACGCGCCTGGAGATCACGTCGATCAAGCTCGGGAAGTAGGGGTTCGGAAATGGCACATAAGAAGGGCCTCGGCTCCTCCCGCAACGGTCGCGACTCCAACGCCAAGCGCCTCGGCGTGAAGATCTTCGCCGGCCAGGCCGTCACCGGCGGCGAGATCATCGTGCGCCAGCGCGGCTCGCGCTTCCGCGCCGGCGAGGGCGTCGGCATGGGCAAGGACGACACGCTGTTCGCGAAGTCCGCCGGCACCGTCGAGTTCACGACCGGCCGCCGCGGTCGCGTCGTGAACGTCGTGCCCGGCGACGCCGTCGCCGAGTAGCGCCGTGCGTGCGCGCGACGTCGCACGCATCCTCGCCCTCGGTCGTGTCGGCATCGGCGCTGCGCTGGTCGCCGCGCCGCAGCTCGGGCGCGGATGGGTCGGTTCGGCCGCAGACAGCGGCGGCGGACAGGCCGCGCTGCGCGCGCTGGGCATCCGCGACCTGCTGCTCGGCGCCCTGACGCTGCACACGCTGTCGCACCCGCAGGCCGCCCCGCGCTGGATCGCCGCCTGCGCCGTCGCCGACGTGGTCGACTGCGCGGCGACGCTGGCCGCGCGCGAGTCGCTGCCGTCCAAGGGCGTGCCGGTCGCCGTGCTCGCCGGCGGCTCGGCCGTGGCGGGCCTTGCCGTGGCCGCGGCGCTGCGCGACTAGCGCCCGTGCGCCCGGGTAGGGCTCGTGTATGTCCGAAGCACGCGAGAAGGCAAACGACACGTCGCTTCCCATCGAGGAGCGGATGAAGGCGCTCGAGGAGGATCCGCCCAAGGACCTCGAGGACTGGCCGTCTGACCGCGACATGCGCAACGCCACGTTCGGCGGCGGCGAGGGCGACCACGGCTACGAGGAGGGCCCGGAGGCCAAGCTCGGCCCGTCAGGCCTCGTCCACCACGAGGACGGCACGACGACGATCGACGGCGAGCCGGTCGACGATCCGTCGAAATACAAGCGCGACGAGCGCGTCGAGCCGGCGGTGCAGAACCTCGGCGACGCGAAGACCGAGTCCAAGGACGACTGAGGCGACGCGGGCGCAGGCGCCAGGCGTCAGGCGCCGAACGTTCATCACACCCCCCTATAGCCGGGGCGCGACGAACGTTCACTTCACCGGCGATATCGCAGGCAGGATGAACGTTCGGTAGGTGACGCGCCACGCGCACAGCCCAGGAGCGTCCGGGGCTGACGGGCGCCAGGGCCGACCCGTGCGTCGCTGTCCAAGGACCTCGCCACCGCTGCGGTCCCATCCGCCAGATCCGTTTCCTGCAGCAGCGAACGACCAGTCGTCGACACCTCGTGAGGCGACGATCCACCGTGCACTGTTCTGGCGTTGGGTGGCTTGAGGCCGCGCGGGTCACGAGAAACCACGTCGGCGGGCGTGCCCGCGCGGCGGTCTGCCGCCCGGCCCGCTACCCTGTATGGACGGGTCGGACGTCCGTCCGGCCGAAGCAGTGCCGCGTTTCCGCAGTTGTTGCCCATCAGCACCCTCCGCGTTTCGCAGTACGCACTACCCCCAGGAGGGGAACAAGAAATGGCAACAGGAACCGTCAAGTGGTTCAACGACGACAAGGGCTTTGGCTTCATCACGCCCGATGACTCCGGCAAGGACCTGTTCGTGCACCACAGCGCGATCCAGGGCAGCGGCTTCAAGTCGCTCGCCGAGGGCGCGAAGGTGAGCTACGACGCCGAGCAGGGCCCCAAGGGCCCCGCCGCTGCAAACGTCCAGGCGCTCTAGCCCGAACGACTTACAGCTGTAACGGAGGCCCGCTCGCGCGGGTCTCCGTCGTTTTGAGATTCCACGATGAGGATGGTCAGCCATGGGCTCCAACGGCAAGAAGAAGACCACGATGCAAAAGCTCAACCGCGAGAACAAGATGCGGGAGAAGCGCCAGGAGAAGGAAGCGCGCAAGGAAGCACGCAAGCGCGCCGCGGCCGACGGCGTCGAGGAGACCGACACCATCGGTACCCCGCTGACCATCGAGCCGGTCCCCGAGCTCACGCCTTCGGGCGAGCTCGTCAGGTAGCGCGCACCACCCGCCGGCTCACGTCGGTTGCGCCGTCGGCCTGATGAGGATCTCGTTGACGTCGACGTGACCGGGCTGTGAGACCGCGAACATCACCGCGCGGGCGATGTCGTCCGCGCGCAGCGCGTTCTTCACAGGGCTGTCGAAAAATGGCGTATCGACCATGCCCGGCTCGATCAGCGTGACGCGCACACCGGTGTCGTTGAGGTCCTGACGCAGCGCCTCGCCCATCGCCGTCACCGCCCACTTCGTGCACGAGTACAGCGAGCCGGGCAGCGCGCGGCGGCCCGCGACCGAGCCCGTCAGCAGCAGATGGCCAGTGGTCTCCTTGACCTGCGGGATGAACGCGCGCGCGGTGATCGCGGCGCCGTAGACGTTCGTGAGGATCATGTCCTTCCAGAACTCCGGCGTCTCCTCCAGCCACCCGCGCTTGGCGCCGAAGCCGGCGTTGGCGAAGACGACGTCGGCGGGGCCGAACGTGTCGGCGGTGGACCGGGCGAGCGCCTCGAGCTGATCCCACTCGCGCACGTCGCAGCTGACGGCCACCGCGCGCTCGGGCCCGCCGAGCTCCTCGGCGAGCGCCTGCAGCTTGTCCGTCGAGCGTGCCGCGAGGATCAGGCGATAGCCGTCGGCGGCCGCGGCCCGCGCGGTCTCGGCGCCGATCCCGCTGGAGGCGCCGGTGATGACGAAGACCTTGTCTGAGGGCATGGGGGCTCCTGATGTCGCGACAATGGGGGACGAGTGCTCTACGACAAGGCTCGCATCTTCGTGCAGGGTGGTCGCGGCGGCGACGGCGTCACGTCGTTCCGTCGCGAGGCGCACGTGCCCATGGGCGGCCCCGACGGCGGGGACGGCGGGCACGGCGGCGCCGTCGTGCTGCTCTGCGACGACTCGGTGCGCGACCTGCAGTCCTTCAAGCGCAAGGCGCACTACAAGGCCGACCGCGGGCGTCACGGGGAGGGCAACCAGCGCTCGGGCGCCGGCGGCGAGGAGCTCGTCGTGCGCGTCCCACCGGGAACGATCGTGCACGACCTGCACGGCGCGACGCACGACCTCGTCACGCCGGGCGCTCGTGTCGTCATCGCCGGCGGTGGCTCGGGCGGGCGCGGCAACCGCCACTTCAAGGGCTCCACGCACCAGTCGCCGCGCTTCCACGAGAAGGGCCTCGCCGGCGAGGAGGGCTGGATCGAGCTGCAGCTCAAGCTGCTCGCCGACGTCGGCCTCGTCGGGGTGCCCAACGCCGGCAAGTCCTCGCTGATCTCACGGCTGACGCGGGCAACGCCCAAGGTCGCCGACTACCCGTTCACCACGCTCGAGCCGGTACTCGGCACACTCGACGGCGCCGAGCGCCAGCTGATCATCGCGGACATCCCGGGGCTGATCGAGGGCGCCTCCGACGGCGCCGGTCTCGGCCACGACTTCCTCGCGCACGTCGAGCGCACGCGCCTGCTCGTGCACGTGCTCGACCTTGCGCCGCTCGACGGATCGGACCCCGAGGAGAACTTCGAGGTCATCGAGGCCGAGCTCGCCGCCCACGATCCGCGCCTGGCGGGGCTGCCGCGGATCGTCGCGCTGTCCAAGTCAGATCTCGTGCCGCCGGCCGACGCCGCCGCCGCGCGCGAGCGCTGGCACGCGCGCCTGAACGCCGAGCGCCCGCCGCGCGAGGAGTGGGAGCCCGAGGCGCCCGAGGTGCCGGTCCTCGTGACGTCGAGCGCGACGCGTGAGGGCCTCGACGAGCTGGCCGCCGAGCTGCTGCGCAGCGTCCCGCTGCAGGCGCCGGTGGCGCCGCTCGCCGGCGAGCACCAGCTCGCCGACCACCAGGTCTTCCGGCCCGGCAGCTCACGCGGCTGGGAGGTCGAGGGCGTCGAGCCGGGCAGCTACCGCGTCAGCGGCGAGCAGGTGGAGAAGCTGATCGCGCGTCACGACCTCGACAACGAGGAGGCGCTGGCGCACATCGAGCATCGACTGAAGCGGATGGGCGTCGTGCGTGCGCTGGAGGACGCCGGCTTCGAGCCGGGCGACGACGTCGAGATCGCCGGCGTCGTCTTCGAGCTTGATCCCGGATAGCCTCGGCGCGTGAGAGCGGGTCTCGTGGCGGTCGGTCTGGTCCTTGCCTGCGCGGCACCGGCGAGCGCGCACGTGCCCGCGGGGGCACGCGGCGGCGATCCCGTGGTGCGCGCGACCTCGCTCCTGGCCAAGGTCACGGCGCGCCAGCGCTACTTCGGCGCCGCCAACGTCGACGCGAACACGGGTGCGGTCCGGCGCGACAAGCTGATCCTCTCGTGGGTCGGCGTGACCAACTTCGCGATGGCGATTCGCGGGCATGTCGTCCTGCTCGACGCCTGGATCCCGCGCGGCGGCACGTCCGGCTACGTGCCGTCCACGCCGCAGGAGCTCGCGCAGCTCGAGCCCGAGCTGATCTTCATCGGCCACGCGCACTTCGACCACGCCGCCGACGCGACGCCGATCGCCGAGGCCAGCGGCGCGACGCTCGTCGGCAACGCCGAGCAATGCGCCGAGCTGCAGGGGCGCGCGACCGGCGCGATGCCGCCGCGCTGCGTCGCGGCGCTGGCGGGCGGCGCGTCGCCGGGCACGCGCGCGCAGATCGGCGAGCTGCCCGGCGTGGACGTCACGATCGTCAAGCACCTGCACTCCGCGCTCACCCCGCCCGGCGGCGATCCGACGGGCTTTCACGTCCCGGTCATCCCGCTGCCGTCGACGACGCAGCTCGAGCACCCCCCGACCCCGCAGGACCTGATGCACCTGGTCGGCCATGTGCGCGATGCCGAGGCGGGGACGAACCTCTATCGCTTCCGCGTGGGGAACCTGTCGCTGGTCTGGAACGACTCGGCCGGGCCGCTGATCGAGAAGGCGCCCGGAGCGCTGGACGTGCTGCGCGCGCTGCGACCGGTCGACATCCACATCGGCGCGATCCAGGGCTTCAACCAGTTCACCAACGGCATGCGCGACGTCCGCAACTACATCGAGGCGATCGGCGCGCCGCTGTTCGTCCCGTCGCACCACGACGACTGGGCGGCGGGGATCACCACGAAGGGCGAGAACTACCGAGCGCCGCTGGACGCAGAGCTCAGCCGGATCGTCTCCGAGCGCCGCCCGCAGGTGCGCTTCATCAGCGACCCGGTCGACTACGTGCGCCCCGCGGCGCTGACCTTCGACGTCGCGCTGGCGCCCGTCACGCTGACGCGGCGCTGCGTCGGCAAGGGCCGCCTGCGCGTCGCGCTGCGCGGCGACACGGCCGACGTCACCGCCGCCGAGCTGCGTCTCGGTGCGACCCGCCGGCGCGCGTCGGAGGCGACGTTCTCCCGCCGCGTCGTGCGCCGCGGCGGGCGGCTGCGGGCCGTCGTCACAGACGCCGGCGTGCGCCGCACGCTGCGCCGGACGCTGCCGTCGTGCTGACGCGCGTCCCCGACGAGCTCGCGGCGGTGTTCGCGGCGATCCGCGAGGAGCTCGAAGTGCCGGCGGCGTTTCCGGACGACGTGCTCGCGGCCGCCGAGCAGGCGGTCCGCGACGTCGCGCTGCCTGAGGAGGACCTGACGGCGCTGGAGTTCTTCACGATCGACCCGCCCGGGTCGATGGATCTCGACCAGGCGATGTTCCTCGAACGCGACGGGGACGGGCATCGCGTCCGCTACGCGATCGCCGACGTGCCCGCGTTCGTCGCGCTCGGCGACCCGATCGACGCCGAGGCGCGGCGGCGCGGCACGACGATCTACGCGCCCGACGCGCGCACGCCGCTGCACCCGCCCGTCATCAGCGAGGGCGCGGCGAGCCTGCTGCCCGGCGAGATCCGCCCGGCGTTCGTGTGGGATCTGCGCCTGGACGGCGGCGGGGAGGTCACGAGCGCGACCGTCGGGCGTGCGCGTGTGCGCAGTACCGCGCGCCTCGCGTACACCGATCCCGTCGCGCCGCTGCTCGCCGAGATCGGCGTGCGGCGGATCGCGCTGGAGCGCGCTCGCGGCGGCGCCGAGCTCGCGATGCCCGAGCAGGAGGTGGAGGCCGCCGCCGGCGGTTATGCGCTGCGCTTCCGCCCGCAGGTCGACACCGAGGACCACAACGCGCAGATCTCGCTGATGACCGGGATGGCGGCGGCGAAGCTGATGCTCGACGGCGGGGTCGGCGTGCTGCGGACGATGCCGCCGCCCGAGGAGCGGGCGCTGCGGCGACTGCGCCGGCAGGCACACGCGCTCGGGATCGCGTGGCCCGACGGGCAGCCGCACGGCGAGTTCCTGCACTCGCTGGATCGCACCCAGCCGGCACATCTGGCGCTCGTCCACGCGTCGCGCTCGCTGTTTCGCGGCGCCGGTTACACGGTGCTGCCCGCGGACGGGGACATCGCCCACGCGAGCATCGCCGCGCCCTACGCGCACGTGACGGCGCCGCTGCGCCGGCTCGTCGACCGCTTCGCGCTGCTCGTCTGCGCGGCGCTGTGCGCGGGCGAGGACGTGCCGCCCGACGTGCGCGCCGCGCTGGCCGAGCTGCCCGAGCTGATGCGGGCGGCCGATCGCCGTGCCGGCAGCGTCGAGCGCGCCTGCACGGATGCCGTCGAGGCCGCGGTGCTCGCTCCGCGCGTGGGCGAGGAGTTCGACGCGGTGGCCGTCGACGAGGACGCCGTCCAGCTGCGCGAGCCGGCCGTGGTCGCGCCGGTCGCGGGCAAGCTGCAGCCCGGCGCCGAGGTCCGCGTGAAGCTCGTCGAGGCCGACGTGCGCAGGCGCCTGGTGCGGTTCGCGCCCGCACACTAGGTCTCACGAGCGAGCCCGCGCCGGCGTTATGCCTGTATGACCAAGATTGCTCTGATCACAGGCGCCAACCGCGGTCTCGGCTACGAGACCGCCCGCCAGCTCGGAAAGCAGGACGCGACCGTGATCATCGGCGCGCGCGACCGCGGGGCCGGCGAGCAGGCGGCCGATCGGCTGCGAGCCGAGCAGGTCGACGCGCACAGCGTGGTGCTCGACGTCGACGATGCCGCCAGCGTGGAGGCCGCCGCGGCGCACGTGAGCGAGCGCCACGGCAGACTCGACATCCTCGTCAACAACGCCGGCATCCTGCCCGAGGTCACCGAAGGAACGGGCGACAGCGTCGTCAGCGTGCCGCTGTTCAAGAAGACGTTCGAGACGAACCTGTTCGGCGCGGTCTCCGTCACGGAGCATTTCCTGCCGCTGCTGCGCCGCTCTGACGCCGGGCGCATCGTCAACGTCTCGAGCACGATGGGCTCGCTCAACGACCAGCTCGACGAGAGCTCGCCGTACTACAGCCTCGTCGTCCCCGCCTATCAGGCGTCCAAGGCGGCGCTCAACGGGCTGACCATCGCGCTGTCCAAGGCGCTCGCCGACACGCCGATCAAGGTGAACTCCGTCTGCCCCGGATGGGTCCAGACCGATCTCGGCGGCCCGGACAACCGCGCGGCCGCCCCGACGCCGGCGGACGAGGCCGCCACGATCGTCGTCGAGCTGGCGACCGTCGACGGCGACGGTCCGGACGGCGAGTTCCGCGACCGCGACGGGGTCGTCGCCTGGTAGGGACGGACCGTAGACTGGCGCGTCCGGTGGCCCGCTATGTCCTCAAGCTCGGTTCCAGCGTCGTCGCAGACGCCAGCGGCGAGCCGCGCACCGACGTCCTCGCGGGCGTCTGCGAGGCGGTCGCCGCGCGCCATCGCGCGGGCGACGAGCTCGTGCTCGTCAGCTCCGGGGCGATCGCCGTCGGGATGCGGATCATGGGTCTTGCGGCGCGCCCGAGCGCGATCGAGGACCTGCAGGCGGCCAGCGCGGTCGGCCAGGGCCGTCTCTACCGCGTGTGGGACGACCTGCTGGCCGCGCAGGACGTCGGCAGCGCGCAGGTCCTGCTGACGTTCTTCGACATGAGCGCGCGCACGCACTACCTCAACGCGCGCCAGACGCTGCAGCGGCTGCTGGACTGGAACGTCGTCCCCGTCATCAACGAGAACGACACGACGACGACCGACGAGATCTCCTTCGGCGACAACGACTTCCTCGCTGCGCAGGTCGCGATCCTCGTCGCTGCCGACAAGCTGCTGCTGCTGACCGACATCGACGGGTTGTTCACCGCCGACCCGCGGACGGACCCGGCGGCGGAGATCGTGCGCACGGTCTCGGACTTCGAGGGCCTGTCCGAGTTGTCGATCGGGCACTCGACGTCGCCGCTGGGCTCCGGCGGGATGCGCTCGAAGGTCGTCGCCGCGGAGATGGCGAGCGCCGCGGGAATCCCCTCGGTGATCGCCAGCGGCGTGCGCCCCGGCGCGCTTGCGGCCGCGCTCTCCGGCGACGCCGGCGAGGGGACGCATTTCGCCGCGCGCGAGGCGCGTTACTCGTCGTTCAAGCTCTGGCTGAAGTACGCCAAGCCGTCCCACGGCACGATCGTCGTCGACGCCGGCGCCGCACGCGCGCTGCGCGACGGCGGCACGTCGCTGCTGCCGGTCGGGATCACCGAGGTCCGCGGCGAGTTCGACGCCGGCGACGCCGTCCACGTCGCCGAGAGCGCGGTCGTGATCGGCAAGGGCATCTGCAACTACTCCGCCGCGGAGCTGCGCCAGGTCGCCGGCAAGCGGACGGCGGCGGTGCAGGAGATCCTCCCGCGCGCGACGGAGGAAGCCGTGCACCGCGACTACTTCGTGCTGGCATGAGCATCACCGGCGCTGCTTGATCTCGCGCCTGATCGTGGCGTCGCAGTCGGTGTACGCGGCGAGGTCTGCGGGCATGTGCCGGCGGGCGCGGCGCAGCGTCGTGAGCTTGAAGCGGTGACGCAGCTTGCCGGTGCGCGCCGACCCGCAGTCGCGGTAGACGGCCTGGACGCGGTCCTTGCCCGCCGGCCGGCTGTGCTTCGCGGCGGTCGCGGTCTGCGGGACGAGCGCGAGGACGGCGCTCGCTGCGAGCGCGATCAGGATGCGGGACATGATGCTGTGACTGCAGTCCCGGGCGGAAGGTTCCGCGCTCGCCGGCGCGGCCTATCCTTCGGGCATGGCCACGACGACCCGCACGGTGTCCGACGTCTGCCTCGCCGCGCGTGCCGCGTCGCGGCGGCTGGCGGCGCTGGACACCGCGACGAAGGACGCCGCCCTGCACGCGATCGCCGACGCGCTGCTGGCGCGCACGCCGGAGATCCTCGAGGCCAACGCGCGCGACATGGACAGCGGGCGTGAGAACGGGCTGTCCGCTGCGCTGCTCGACCGCCTCGAGCTGACCGCCGAGCGGATCGCCGCGATCGCCGCGCAGGTGCGCGACATCGCCGCACTGAAGGACCCGGTCGGCGAGCTGATCGACGGCGGGCGCCTGCCCAACGGCCTCGACGTCAAGAAGGTCCGCACACCGCTGGGCGTCGTCGCCGTCGTCTACGAGGCGCGGCCGAACGTCACGATCGACGCCGCCGCGCTGTGTTTGAAGTCCGGCAACGCGATCGTGCTGCGCGGGTCCTCGAGTGCCGCGGAGTCCAACGCGATCCTCGCCGCGGTCGCCGCCGACGCCGCGGAGTCCGCCGGCGCGCCCGAGGGCGCGATCAGCCTCGTCTCCGGCGGGGGGCGCGAAGAGCTGGCCGAGCTTGCGACCCAGTCGGGTGTCGTCGACCTGATCATCCCGCGCGGGGGAGAGGGGCTGAAGAACGCGCTGAAGGGCGTCGCCACCGTCCCGGTGATCTACGCGGCCTCGGGCAACTGCCACGTCTTCGTCGATGCGAGCGCCGACATCGACCGCGCCCGCGAGATCATCCTGAACGCGAAGACGCAGCGCCCCGGCGTCTGCAACGCGGCCGAGACGCTGCTCGTGCATGCCGACGTCGCGCCGGTGTTCCTGCCCCGCGCGCTGCGCGCGCTGCGCGATGCGGGCGTCGAGCTGCGTGTCGACGGACGCACGCACGCGCTCGCGGGCGAGGAGCTTGCCGCCACGCTGCGCGACGCCACCGAGGAGGACTGGGACACCGAGTTCCTGGCGCTCGTGCTCGCGGTGGCCGTCGTGGATTCGGTGGAGGAGGCGATCGCCCACGTGAACAGGCACGGCTCGGGTCACAGCGAGGCGATCGTGACCGCCTCCGAGCCCGCGGCGCGCGCGTTCGAGCTCGGCGTCGACGCGGCCTGCGTCTACGTCAACGCGTCGACGCGCTTCACCGACGGCGGCGAGTTCGGCATGGGCGCGGAGATCGGCAACTCCACCCAGAAGCTGCACGCGCGCGGGCCGATCGGGCTGCGCGAGCTGTGCACGTTCAAGTACGTCGTGGTGGGCGACGGCCACATCCGCTGATTTGGCCGCCGTCGGCATCCTCGGCGGGACGTTCAACCCGCCGCACATCGGCCACCTCGTCTGCGCACAGGAGGCGCGCGGTCAGCTCGGCCTGGACCGCGTGCTGCTGATGCCGGTGGCCGTGCCGCCGCACAAGGAGATCGCCGCCGACCCCGGCCCCGACGTGCGCCTTGAGCTCTGCCGGTTGGCGGTGCGCGACGAGGACGGCGTGGCGGTCAGCGCGCTGGAGGTGGAGCGGGGTGGTTCGTCCTACACCGTCGATACGCTGCGCGAGATCCATGCGAGAGCCCCGGAGGACGCCCTGACGTTCATCGTCGGCGGCGACATGGCGCAGAGCCTGCCGACCTGGCGAGAGCCGGAGGCGGTTCTGTCGCTCGCGACGCTCGCGGTCGCCGAGCGCGAGGGGATTCGCCGGCAGGACATCGCCGGACGCCTGGCGTCGCTGCCCGGCGCCGAGCACGTTCGGTTCTTCGATATGCCGCGCCTGGACCTGTCGTCGTCTGACATCCGCCGCCGCGTGGCGGCGGGCCGACCGATCCGCCACCTCGTCGCCGACGCGGTCGCGGAGTACATCGAGCAGCACGGCTTGTACCGTGGAGGACCCACAAGCGCATGAACCCAGAGTCCCTGATCCAGCTCGTCGCGCAGTACGCGGCAGACAAGAAGGCGATCGACATCGTCGGTCTCGACCTGCGCGGAGTCGCCGGGTACACGGACTACTTCGTGATCTGCTCCGGCAACACCGACCGTCAGGTCAAGGCGATCCACGACGGCATCAACGAGGAGCTCAAGAAGGAGCACGAGCTGCTTCCGCGCCGCGTCGAGGGCCTGACGGAGTCGCGCTGGGTGCTCCTGGACTACCTCGACGTCGTCGCGCACGTGTTCACGCCGGACACGCGCGACCACTACCGCCTCGAGCAGCTCTGGGGCGACGTGCCGCGAGTCGAGTTCGCGCTGGACCTCGAGCCCGCACGCGCCTCCTGACGCAGACGGTGGTCGTGCGGCGTGCGCTCGCGTGCCTGCTCGCCATGGGCGTCCTCGGAGGGTGCGGCGGCAAAGACGGCGAGCCTGCGCCGCGCAAGAGCGCGAACGCGCCGGCAGCCACCGCGGGCGACGCGCCGGCCGTGCGGCAGCCAGGGCTGGCGCTGCGCCGCGTCGGGCGCTTCGCGCGACCGCTCTACCTGACGCAGCCGCGGGACGATCCGCGCCGGCTGTTCGTCGTCGAGAAGGGCGGCCGCGTGCGCGTGATCCGCGACGGCCGGGTGCTGCGACGGCCGTTCCTGAGCCTGCGCGGCCGCGTCTCCGACCTCACCGAGCAGGGTCTCCTGGGGCTCGCGTTCGCGCCGTCCTACCGGCGGTCGCGACGGCTGTACGTCGCGTTCACGGACCTGCGCGGCGACCTGCGCGTCGAGGAATGGCGCGCGCGGACGCCCGACTACGCGCCGCGGTCGTCACGGCGCCTCGTGCTGAAGGTCCGCCAGCCACGACCGACACACAACGGCGGCAACCTCGTGTTCGGCCCGGACGGGCTGCTGTACGTCGGGCTCGGCGACGGCGGCGGGCCGGGCGACCCGCGCCGCAACGGGCAGAGCCGCGGGACGCTGCTGGGCAAGCTCCTGCGCATCGACCCGCGCCACACCGGCCGGCGGCGCTACCGCGTTCCGCTGACCAACCCGTTCGTCCGCGTACGCGGCGCGCGTGACGAGATCTACGCCTACGGGCTGCGCAACCCGTGGCGCTTCTCGTTTGACCGCGAGACCGGTGCGCTCGTGCTCGGCGACGTCGGTCAGGAGGCCTACGAGGAGCTCGACTACCGCCCGCGCAAGCGCCTCGCCGGCGCGAACTTCGGCTGGAGCGCCTACGAGGGCAACCACCGCTTCAACCGCAGGATCCGGGCCCGCCGGCACGTCGCGCCGATCCACACCTACGGCCGCGACCGCGGCTGCTCGGTGGTCGCCGGCTACGTCGTGCGCGACCCGGCGCTGGCGCGCTGGCAGGGCCGCCTGCTGTACGGCGACTTCTGCAGCGGCGAGATCTCGAGCATCGTGCCGCGTGCGCCGCGCGGCCGGCTGCCACGCCGCGAGGGCTTGCGCGTGCCGCTGCTGACGTCCTTCGGCGAGGATCGTCGCGGGCGCATCTACGTCATGTCGCTCGAGGGCCCCCTGTACCGCGTCGTCGCGCGTTAGCGCCGGTCGGCCTGCAGCCTTGCGCGCACGATCTTGCGTCCGGCGCGGGCGACGAGCCGGATCTCGTGACGGCCGGACCGCAGTCCGCGTGGGCTGACGAGGAGGCGGTGGGCGCCGGCGGCGCGCCGGCGGACCGCGAGGCGGCGCACGACGCGCCCGCCGCGCAGGACCTCCACGCCGACGCTGGCACCCCGCGCGAGGACGTACCTGACGGGCAGGGGCGCGTCGCCGAACGCGGCGCGGTCCAGACTCAAGGCGCGCAGCAGGCCGCAGCTCGGCGGGCGTTCGATGCGCGGCCCGCGCCGCAGGCTCCCGCGCAGGCGGCGGACCGCGAGCCGGCGGACCGTCACGCCGTCGCCGGCGTGGGCCGTCAGCCGGACGACGTAGTGGCCGTCGGGGACCGCGCCGCCGTCGGCGCCGCGGCCGTCCCAGACCACGTCGCCCGACGTGACGCTGCGGCGGGCGAGGACGCGATCGTCGGACGTCAGCGTCTCGGCGGCGACACGCCCGCCCTCGAAGCGCACGCGGACGCCGTCGGCGCCGGTCGCCAACCGGGCCTTGCCGATCGCCGGACGGCAGGGCTGCGCGTCGCTCGCCGGCGCCTTGGCCACTGCCGCGAACGGCTCCGCCACCGGCTCGCCGGCGTCGCGGCGGACCGGGACGGTGAGCGTCGCCGGCCGCTCGGGGGACACGAGGATCTCGCTCGCGGCGGACTCGCCGGTCGGCAGCACCTTCTGCGTGTCCGCGGCGCCGAGCAGCACGCCGATGCGGTGGCCAGGGGCCATGCGGTAGGCCGTCGGCCAGACCTCGATCGCGAGCCGGTACGGGCGCCCGGGGACGACCCGTTGCGGGTTGGTGTGGGTGTGGAACAGCTCGTCCTTGGCGTCGTCCTCGCGCCGGTGCGACGCCTTCAGCCAGCCCCGTGCCATCAGCCGCGCCGCGCCGTCGGGTGCGATGTCGACGATGCGTGCCGTCCAGTCGGCGTCCGTCCCCACCGTCTGCGCGGTGAAGCGGACCGCGAGCGGGCCGGTGATCGTCAGCGACCGCTCGAGCGGGCGGCCGACGAACGCCGCGGTGAAGGGAGCCAGACGCTGATCGAGCGCGTCGTGCAGCGCCGCAATGCCGGCGTCGTGGGCGATCGACGTGCCGCCCGTGAGCTCCAGCGGGACGGCCGGCACGACCGCGGTCCCGCTGCACGGCGTCTCGCGCAGCGCGCCGCCGCTGAACCAGGAACCGGCTGCCGGCCGCGCCTGGGGGCAGAGCTGCAGCACGCGCTCGTCGCGGTCCGGCACCCAGCGGTCAAACCGCCGCCAGATCGCACCCGCCCCCTGGTCGAACAGCAGCACGCGCGGGATCGCCGCGAGCGCCAGTGAGCGCGCGGGCCCCGGCCGCGTGCGCAGGTGTGCGTCGAACCAGCGCGTCGCGGCGCGGTCGAACGGCCCCTGGTCGGCGAGGTGGCCCTGTGTGCCCACCACGAGCGCCTTCTCCTCGGAGCCGGCGTTCAGGAACGTGCGCGGGGCGCCGCGTGCGTAGATGTCGTGCCAGCCCGTGAAGAACAGCGCCGGGACCTCGATCCGCGCCGCCTCGTCCTGCAGCGAGCGCTCCTCCCAGAACGCATCGGCGGTGGGATGGGAGAGCGCCTGCTGGAGCACCGTCGTGCGGCGTCCCAGGGCATCGAGCATCCGCGGCAGGACGTCGGCGAGGCCCGCCTCGCGGTTGATGCGGCTCAGCGGGATGGCGGTGAAGAGCGCGCCGAGCGCCACGCCGTCGGTCGCCAGCATCCCGCCGGGGAAGACCACGTCGCGGTAGGCGTCGTTGTAGGTCGAGCCCGCGGCGATCGCAGCGAGGTGGGGCGGGCGCAGCGCGGCCGTCCGGGCCGCGAGGATCGCGCCGTAGGAGTAGCCCATCATCGCGACCTGCCCGTCGCTGAACGGCTGGCGCGCGACCCACTCGACGACGTCGGCGCCGTCGCGGATCTCGCGGTGGCAGAGGAAGCAGAAGTCCCCCGAGGAGACCCCCGTCCCGCGGATGTCGACCAGCAGCGTCGCGTACCCCGCGGCGGCGAGGTCGCCCATCGCGCCCGCGTCGCGCGCCAGGCCCTGGGCGCCCGAGTAGGGAGTCATCTCGACGACCGTCGGCTGCGTCTGCGCCCCGGCAGGCGTGCGCAGCGTGCCGCGCAGCACGGTCCCGTCGGAGACCTCGATCTCGACACGCTCGGTGCGCATCTCCTGGGCCGCGGCGTCTGACACCACGACGAGGCTCGACGCGGCGAGGACCACCACGAGGGATTGCCTCAGTCGCACGAGCCGACCGTAACGTGAGAGGTTGCGCCGCGCCATGCCGACCAGCATCCAGGAGCGCTACTTCGCCGAGTCGGCCTGCTTCGGCTGCGGTCCGGCGAACCCGCAGGGCCTGAGGCTCCACAGCACGGCGGCCCCTGACGGCGACGGTGTGGTGGCGACCTGGCAGCCGCAGCTCCGGTACGCCGCTGCCCCGGGCGTCCTCAACGGCGGGATCGTCGGCACGCTGCTGGACTGCCACGCCGCGGCGGCCCTCTACCACCTGTTGCGCGAGCGCGGCGACGACTCGATGTGGGCGACGGCGGAGTTCACGGTGGCGCTGCGGCGCCCGACGTCGCACGCGGCGCCGCTGGAGCTGTTCGCCCGGGTCGTCGAGCTCGACGAGTCCGATGCTCGCATCGAGGCGCGTCTCGAGTCGGAGGGCAAGCTGCGGGCGACGTGCACCGCGCACTTCCGGCGCTTCGAATTGCCGTCCGGCTGAGCGCCGCGATACCAGCCCGCGCGCGGGCGTCAAGCCGCCTCCGACGCCACAGCCCCGCCGGGCGAGGAGAGGCAGGCGTATGGCTTGCCGTGCCTGGTGATGAGAAACCGCTCGCCGGCAGCGGAGCGGTCGAGGTACCAACCGAACCGGTTTCGGAACTCGTGAGAGCCGATGACCGTGTCCGCGTGTGAAGTGGAGCTGAGGGGGCTCGAACCCCTGGCCTTCGCGCTGCCAGCGCGACGCTCTTCCAGCTGAGCTACAGCCCCGAACTCGTAATCGGACGCCATGGTAACACCGCCGCGCTGGCCGTTCTTTGCCGGTGCGAGCCTGAGGTGGAGCGTCCCGCGGCCGTCCAGATCCTGCGCCGGGATGAGGAAGCAGCTGTGGAGTTCTGGACAGTACGCCGCGACGGCGTCGATCTCGTCGGCGGTGTAGATGGTGTTGACGTAGCCGTGCGGCGTGTAGCGACTGGTGCGCGTGTGGACGACGACCACGTCGCCCTTGCGCGGGGCCCATTTGACTTGCACGCGCAAGATCCCGTGGCCGGCGTCGATGCCGAGGTCGTAGCGTCCGCGCTCGTTGATCGGGCGCCACACGACGTAGCCGAGCCGGATCGCCGCTGCCATGACCTCGGCCTCGGCGATCACGCCCTTGTCGTTGGTCGTGAGCTCCCGATCCATGCGAACACATGTTCGGGCGGGGATCGGACGGACCCGAACTACCGCTGGCCCGGCACGAACTCCGGGATGTCGAAGTCGCCGCCGGGTGGGTCGGGGACGCGACGTGCCTGGCGGGGCGCGGCGGTCTCGATCGGCTCGCCGGCCTCCGCGGCGGCCGCGGCGCGGATCAGGGCGTCGGCGGCCTCGTCGCCGGTGAGCGGCTCGGCGTCGGCGTCGGGGGTCGCTTCGGCGTGCTGCCGGGCGGCGGGCGCTGCGCGCGGCGGACGCGGTGGCAGGCTCGCTGCGGCGGCGCGACGCGCCGCCGGCGGGCTCGGGCGGCGGCAGCGCGCGGTCGAGCTCCTCGGTCAGGCGCTGGTGGGCGAGGCGCACGTCGTTGAGCAGGCGCTCGGCGTTGCGGCGCATCGATGTCGACAGCGCGGTGAGGTTGTGGCTGATGTCGCCGCCCTCGCTCATCACGCGCTGCGCCGCCTCGCGTGCGGCGTTGACGGTCTCGCGGGCCTCCGCGCGGCCGTCGGTCTTGGCCTGGGTCGCGGCGCGCTCGGCTTCGGCGATCAGCGCCGCCGCCTGGGCCTTGGCGTCCTCGACGGTCTTCGTGCGGTACTCGTCTGCCGCTGCGCGCGCCTGCGCGGCCGCCTGATGGGTCCCCTGCACCGCGGCCTGCGCCTGCGCCTCCAGGGCGGCCTTCTGCTGCTGTGCGGCGGTGAGCGAGCTCGCGGGCCTCCTCCTCGGCGGCGGCGACGCGCATGTCCGCCGCGCGATCGGCCTCCGCGATCCGGTCGCGGGCGCGCTGCTCGGTCTGGGCGCGCAGGTCCTCGGCCGCGCGCTCGGCGGCCTCGACGATCGCTGTGATCTTCGAGGAGGCGATCGTGAGGTCGGACTGGCCCTCCATCGCGGTAAAGGCTACGTCCCCGGCAGGCAAAAGGCTGCAAGCGTCTTGGCGAGCAGCTCGGCGCGCTCCCACTGCATGAAATGGCCCGACCGCGGCACGACGAACGGGCCGACGAGGTCGGTGAACGCGACCTCCGCGCGCTCCGGGAAGTCGGTCATCATCACGTGGTCGGCGGGGCCCCACAGCACGAGGGTGGGGACGGTGATCTTCTCGAACATCAGCGGCGGCTTGAAGGCGACACGCGTGTTCATGCCCCACTCGTAGACGCCGAACGACGAGCGCAGGACGTCGGCGTCCGCGAACGGTTCGGTCTGGAAGTCGATCTCCTCAGGCGTGAACGACCCCGGGTAGGCCCAGTAGCGATGGCCGTAGCACTCGGCGATGTAGCGGCGGCGGCGCTCGGGCGTGTCGAGCTCGGCGGCGAGGCCGTCGGCGTCGGTGCCCTGACGGATGTAGTAGTCCATCGCCTGCTTGACGACCATCGACCGCAGCGGCCCGAGGCCGGCGGCCGCGTACTCGTCGTCGATCAGGGGCAGCGGCCCGTTGAAGATCACCTGCTTGCGCACGAGGCTCGGGAAGCGCTGCCCGAGGTCCAGGACGACGCCGCCGCCGACGTCCCCGGCAGACGCCATGCACCAGGAGTGCCCGAGCACGTCCAGCAGCCCGTGCAGGTCGTGGGAGAACGCCGCGTAGTCGTAGAAGCCGTCGGCCGCCGGGCCCGTCTGCCCGAAGCCGCGCAGGTCGGGGACGATGACCTCGAAGCCGGCGTCGGCGAGCGGGCCGATGACCTTCCACCAGATCCGCATCGACTCCGGCCAGCCGTGCACGAGCAGAAGCGGCACGCCGCCGGCGCCTTCGCGCACGTAGGCGAGCTCGACGCCGTCGCGCACAGTCGCGCGGTGGACCGTGTAGGCGGAAGGATCGATCACGGCGGCCAACCCTAGACTGCAGCGGAGCTGATGGCCGAGTACCGCTATGACCCGAAGGAGATCGAGCCGCGCTGGCAACAGGTGTGGGCCGACGAGCACACCTGGGAGGTCTCAAACGACGAGGAAGGGCGCACGTCCTACGTCCTCGTGATGCTGCCCTACCCCAGCGGGGAGCCGCACATCGGCCACCTCAAGGTCTACTCGGTGGGCGACGCGGTCGCGCACTTCCAGCGGCGCAACGGCGCCCGCGTCCTCAACCCGATGGGCTACGACGCGTTCGGCCTGCCGGCCGAGAACCACGCGATCAACACCGGGCAGCATCCGCGCGACTCGACGAATGCGGCGATCAAGGAATTCCGCCAGGCGTTCCACGACTGGGGCATCTCGATCGACTGGACGCGCGAGTTCGGCACGCACGAGCCGCGCTACTACCGCTGGACGCAGTGGATCTTCCTGCAGCTGTTCGAGCGCGGGCTGGCCTACCGCAAGGACGCCGCGGTCAAGTGGTGTCCCAACGACCAGACGGTGCTCGCCAACGAGCAGGTCATCGACGGGCGCTGCGAGCGCTGCGGCCACGAGGTCGAGGTCAAGCAGCTCGAGCAGTGGTTCTTCCGGATCACCGACTACGCCGACCGGCTGCTCGACGACCTCGACACGATCGAGTGGCCCCAGCACGTCAAGACGATGCAGCGCAACTGGATCGGCCGGTCCGAGGGCGCCGAGGTCACGTTCCGCTGCGACTCGCTCGGCATCGACTATCCGGTCTTCACGACGCGCCCGGACACGCTGTTCGGGGCGACGTTCTTCGTGCTCGCGCCCGAGCATCCCGACGTCCTCAAGCTCGCCGCGGGCACCGGCAACGAGGACGCCGTGCGCGACTACATCAACCACGCGCTCAACGAGTCCGCCGAGCAGCGCGGGGACGCCGACAAGCCGAAGACCGGTGTCGCGCTGGGGCGCACGATCACCAACCCGGTCAACGGCGAGCAGATCCCGATGTACGTGGCCGACTACGTGCTGATGGAGTACGGCACCGGCGCGATCATGGCGGTGCCCGCGCACGACCAGCGCGACTACGACTTCGCCACCGCCTTCGACGTCCCGATCCGTCCTGTCGTCGAAGGCGGCGACGAGCTGCCCTATACGGGCGACGGCACCCTGATCAACTCCGGCCAGTTCAGCGGCATGAGCGCGGCCGAGGGCAAGGACGCGATCGTGCGCTGGCTCGATCGCGAGGGCAACGGCCACGCGTCGGTGAACTACCGGCTGCGCGACTGGCTGCTGTCGCGCCAGCGCTACTGGGGCTGCCCGATCCCGATCGTCCACTGCCCGTCGTGCGGCATCGTCCCGGTGCCCGCCGAGGACCTCCCCGTCGAGCTGCCGGACATCGCCGACTACGCGCCGAAGGGGCGCTCCCCACTGGCGGCGGCCGAGGACTGGGTCAACGTCGCGTGTCCCTCGTGCGGCGCGCCGGCGAAGCGCGAGACGGACACGATGGACACGTTCGTCGACTCGTCCTGGTACTTCCTGCGCTACTGCGACGCGCTGAACGACGAGGCGGCGTGGGATCCGTCGGTCGTCGCGAAGTGGTCCCCGGTCGATCAGTACATCGGCGGTGTCGAGCACGCGATCCTGCACCTGATGTACGCGCGCTTCTTCGTGAAGGCGCTGCATGACCTCGGGCACCTCGGACACGAGGAGCCCTTCGCCAAGCTCTTCACGCAGGGCATGATCACGCGCGACGGGGCGAAGATGTCCAAGTCGCGCGGCAACGTCGTCTCACCGCAGGAGATCGTCGCGCGCTATGGCGCCGACACGGCGCGCTGCTACATCCTCTTCATCGGCCCGCCCGACCAGGACGCCGACTGGGACGACGAGGGCGTCGGCGGCGTCAACCGGTTCCTCTCACGGTTGTGGCGGCTGAGCGCCGAGGCCGGCGACGGCCCCGGCAAGGGCGCCGAGCAGCCGGGCGCGTCCGGCGAGTCGCTGGAGCTCGTGCGCAAGGCGCACTGGGCGATCGACAAAGTCACCCACGACATGGCCGGGCGCTTCGCGTTCAACACCGCGATCGCCGCCGTGATGGAGCTCGTGAACATGTGCTCGAAGGGCCGCGAGGAAGGCTGGGCCGAGCCGGGCGCGCTGCGCTTCGCGCTGGCGACCGCCGCGTCACTGGTGTTCCCGTTCGCGCCGCACGTCGGCGCCGACGCCTACTTCCGGCTGACGGGTGAGCGCGTGTGGGAGCAGCCGTGGCCCGACGCCGACCCCGAGATGCTCGAGTCCGACTCGTTCGAGCTCGTCGTCCAGGTCAACGGCAAGGTTCGCGACCGCCTGACCGCCGCGGCCGGCGCGTCGAAGGACGAGCTGCTCGAGCTCGCGCGCGCGGCGCCCAACGCGCAGGCCCACATCGACGGCCACGAGGTCGTCAAGGAGATCGTGGTGCCGGGCAAGCTCGTGAACTTCGTCGTCCGCGGCTGAGCCGGACGTCGCGGTCATCGCCGCGGATGCCGTTGCGCGCGTCCGCGCGCACATTCGTCACGCTTTCGTTGCAGACCGAGGGTCCCGTGTAACGCGTTCGCGCCTAGCCTCGGGCGCGATGCCCGAGCTGACGCGAAACCAGGTCCTGACGACCGCGGTGATCGTGTTCGTCGTGGTCTTCGTGGGGGCGCGGGCGCTCGGTGGCCAGCGGCAGTCGGGCGGGAGTGGCGCGGCGTTCTCGCAGGCGCCGACGACGAGCGCGACGGTGCCGGGCGCGGGTGGGCCGGCGACGGGCGCCGCTGCCGGCCCGGAGGCGCTGCGCGTCGACGACCCGGCGGCGCAGCCGGCGCTCGTCCACGTCGTCGGTGCCGTCCGCGCGCCCGGCGTCTATCGCCTGCCGCCCGACTCGCGCGTCGACGACGCGATCCGCCGCGCCGGCGGCGCCGGCTCGCGCGCGGATCTCGCGCAGGTCAACCTCGCGGCGAAGGTCGCCGACGGCCAGCAGATCGTCGTGCCGCGGCGCGGTGCCGCGGCGACGCCGGGGGCGGCGGCCGGCGCGGCGCAGCCCGCGTCGCCGGCGGCCACGCCCGCGCCCGCCGCGCCCGGCGCAGCGGCGGGCGGCGTGCCGGCCGGCCCGCCGATCGACCTCAACACCGCCACGCTCGAGCAGCTCGACACGCTCGACGGCATCGGTCCCGCGACGGCGCAGAAGATCCTCGCCTACCGCACCGAGCACGGCGGCTTTCGCAGCGTCGACGAGCTCGCCCAGGTCCCCGGCATCGGGCCGAAGAAGCTTGCCGCGCTGCGCGAGCGGGTCCGCGTGTGAGCGAGCCGCCGGGCGCGCCGGCCGCCGCCGAAGCGGCGAACGCGGCTCCCGCCGCCGGGGGTGTGCCGCCGCCGCTGGCTGCGGCTCCCGCCGCCGGGGGTGTGCCGCCGCCGCCGTTGACTCCGCCGCCCGCCGCCGCGCGCCTGCTGGCCGGCGCGCGCGGCGGCGTCGCGCGCCTCCCGCTCCACGCGCTGCTCGGCGCGCTGTGCGCGGGCCTCGTGATCGGGCCGCGCGTCTCGGCGGTCGTCGTCGCCCTGTCGGCCGCCGCTGCAGCAGCGCTCGCGCCGCGGCGCGCGCTGGCGCTCGGGCTGGCCGCGGCGCTCGCGCTCGGCGCCGGATACGCCGGGTTGCGCACGGCGGCGCTCGAGCGCACGTCGCTGCGACCCGGCACGGCGGTCAGCGCAGAGGCGACGCTGCGTCAGCCGCCTCGCCGCTCGCCGTTCGGCGCGTCCGTCGAGGCGACGATCCGCGGTGAGCCGGTGCTGCTGCGCCTTGGCAACCCGCCACCGCGCGGTCTGGACGTCGGCGCGATCGTCGCAGTGCGCGGCACAGCTCGGCCGCCGGGTGACTTTGCGCGCGCGCGGCGCGCGGTCGCCGAGGTCAGGGTCGCGGAGATCCGCCCGACGGGGCGCGCGCGTGGCGGCGTTGCGGGCATCGTCGACGGCGTCCGCCGCAACGCGCAGCGCGCGCTCGCGCACGGCCTGACGCCGCCCGTCGCGGCGCTGCACCGCGGCATGGTGCTCGGCGACGACAGCGGTCTGCCCGACGAGGTTCGCGAGGACTTCCGCGCGACCGGCATGACGCATCTCGTCGCCGCGAGCGGTGCGAACGTCGCGCTGCTGGCGGCGCTCGCGCTGGCGATCACGACCGCGCTCGGCCTCGGCCTGACAGCCCGTTGGGTTGCTGTCATCGGCCTGATCGTCCTCTACGTGCCGCTTGCCGGCGGCGGGCCTTCGATCCAGCGCGCGGGGATCATGGGCGTCGCGGCTGCGGTCGCGGTGATCGCCGGGCGCCCGGCGTCGCGGGGGTACGCGCTGCTGCTGGCGGTGGCGCTCACGCTGCTGCTCGACCCGCGCGCCGTGACCGACCCGGGCTGGCAGCTCAGCTTCGCCGCGGTCGCCGCGCTGCTGCTGCGCGCACGCGCGTGGAGCGAGCGCCTGCAGGCCCGCGGGGTGCCGCCACCGCTCGCGATCGCGACGGCCGTGACCGCCGCCGCGTCGCTGGCGACCGCGCCGCTGATCGCCGCGCACTTCGGGCGCGCGTCGCCGATCGCACTGCCCGCCAACGTCCTCGCGGCGCCGCTCGTGGCGCCGGTGATGTGGCTCGGTGCGCTCGCCGTGCTCGCCGAGCCGTTCGCGCCGGCCGCGGCCACGGCGTGCGACGCGCTCGCCGCCTATCCGCTGGCCTGCCTGCTCGCGCTGGGGCACGCCGGCGCACGGCTGCCCGGCGCGCAGCTTCAGGCAGGACCGTTCACCGTGGCCCTCGTCTGCGCCGCCGCCGTGGTGGCGATCGAGCGACGCGCGCTGCTGGCAGCGCTGCCACGGCGTCACCGACCGCGAGCGATCATCGCGGCGGGGACAGCGGCGGCCGCGGCGTGCGCGCTTCTTGCCGCCGCCGTCGCGGCGCGTCCTGGCCCGCCGGCACCGCCTCCGCCAGGCCAGCTGCGCGTGACGTTCCTCGATGTCGGCCAGGGCGACGCGACGCTGGCGCAGGCCGGCGGGCGCGCGATCCTCGTCGACACCGGCCCGTCCGACGGCGACGTCGTCGCCCGCCTGCGCGACGCCGGCGTGACTCGCCTGGACCTGCTCGTCGTCACGCACGCCGAGGACGACCACGCCGGCGGCGCGGCCGACGTCCTGCGCCGCGTCGACGTCGGTGCGTTCCTCGACGGCAGCGACGGTGTGGCGCGGCCCGCCGCGCAGGCGGCGCAGCACGCGGCCGCCGACCGCGACGTGCGGATCGTCGCGCCCGATGCCGGCATGGTCCTGCGCGTCGGTGCGATGACGTTGCGCCTGCTGCATCCGCGCGCCGAGCCTGCGGCGCGCCACGCGGGCGCCGACCCCAACGAGCGCGCGATCGTGGCCGAGCTCGACGCCCGCGGCGCGCGGGTCCTGCTGCCGGCGGACGCAGAGTCGCCGGTCACGCTGCCGCTGCACCTCACGGGCCCCGTCGACGTCCTCAAGGTCGCCCATCACGGCAGCGCCGACGACGGCCTGCCGGCGCTGCTGACCGCAGTGCGGCCGCGGATCGCCGTGATCTGCGTCGGTCGGCGCAACCCGTTCGGCCACCCGACGCCTCAGGCGCTCGGCGCGCTGCGCGACGTGCCGACGCTGCTGCGCACCGACCGTGACGGCAGCGTGCGCCTGGATCGCACCGACCGCGGGTGGGAAGTCCGCACGCAGACGTAGACTCGGGCGCAGTGCCCGAATGGAAGCCCGCATTCCTCATCCACGGCGACGATCACGGCCGCGTGGCCGAGCGGCGCGCCAGCCTGCGCCGCACGGCCGAGCAGGCTGCGGACGCCGGCGGGGTCGAGATCCTCGAGGGCGACGCGGCCACCGTCGAGAATGCCGCGGCGGCCCTGAGCGCGATGACGTTTGCGATGGGCCGGCGCTTCATCGTCGTCGACGGCGTGGAGCGGTGGAAGGATGCCGACGTGACGTCGCTGCTGGCCCCGGTGCTTGCTGCGATGCCGCCCGAGACGACGATCGCGTTCTTCGGGCGGGACGAGGGACGGGTGGCGACGCCCGCTGCTCTGGTCAAGGCTGTTCTCGCCGCGGGGGGTGTCGTCGCTGCGGAAAAGGCATTGAAGGCCAAGGACCTTCCGCGCTGGGCGCAGGCCGAGGCCTCGCGTCTTGGCGTTGCGTTGGACTCCGCTGGCGCCCGTGCTCTCGTCGAGGCGGTCGGCGATCGTCAGCAGCGCCTGCTACGTGAGCTTGAGAAGCTCGCCTTGGAGCATGGGCAGGGCGCCGCGCTCGGCGTCGAGGAGGTCCAGGCGGCCGCGGCGCCGTCGTCGGAGCGCGCGGTGTGGGCCTTGGGCGACGCGCTCGTCGCGCGCGACCGCCGCGCCGCGATCCGCACCTACCTGCAGCTGCGCGCCCAGGGCGAGTCGCTGCAGCGCCTGCTCGGGCTGCTGGCACGGCGGCTGCGCGACGTCGAGCAGGTCGCCGCGCGCCTGGACGCGGGGGACACGCCGGCGCAGATCAAGTCGTCGATCAAGGGCAGTCCCTGGCAGGCCGACAAGCGGCTGCGCGAGGCGCGGGACTCCGACCTCGGCTCGCTGCGCGCCGGCATCGAGACGCTGGCTGCGTTGGAGCGGTCGTCGCGCGGTCTGGATGAGGTCTCCGAGGAGACGGCCGCGATCCGGGCGATCGGGCGCATCGCTGCGTGATGCGGGTGACCGTCCGCGTCGCCGTCTGCAAGCTGCTCGCCGCGCACGACGGCGTGCGCCGCTCGGCCGTCAGCATCGTCGCCGGCGAGAGCGGAAGGACGAAGATCGTCGAGATCGACGTGGGCGCTAGGCGCTGAGGCGGGCCAGCAGGCGCGACACGCGGGACTTCTTGCGCGCGCCGGTGTTGCGGTGCAGCGCACCGCGCTTGACGGCCTTGTCGATCAGGCTCGTCAGGTGACGGGCCTCGGTGCCCGCGGTGTCCGCGTCGCCACCCTCGACAGCGGTCTCGAGCCGGCGGAAGTAGGTCTTGATCGCCGACGTGTAGCGGCGGTTCTCGAGGCGCTCGCGCTCAGCACGGACGATGCGCTTCTTCTGGGAGTGGATATTTGCCATAAAGCGACCGCGGAGTGTAGCGAGTGGCAGGCCAACTAGCCTTGCGGGCCGCCCCGTGACGCGCGTCGCCCGCAACACCGCCATCTTCAGCATCGCCACGGGCCTCAGCCGGCTGGCGGGACTGATCCGCGAGATCGTCGCGGCCCGTTACTTCGGCACGACGGGCCCCGCGTCCGCATTCACGATCGCCTTCCAGATCCCCAACCTCGTCCGCAGCCTCTTCGCCGACGCCGCGCTGAGCGCCGCCTTCGTTCCGGTCTTCACCGAGCTGCTGGAGAAAGGGGAGCGCAAGCAGGCGACCAAGCTCGCGAGCACGCTCTTGTGGGTGATCATCGCCGTCCTCGGGGCGATCACCGCACTGTTCATCCTGACGGCCGGGCTGATCATGCCGCTGTTCATCAGCAGCCAGCTCGACGACGATCTCGTCGTCGGCCTCAGCCAGGTGCTGTTCCCGATCGTGATCCTGCTCGGCGTCAACGGCCTCGTCGTCGGGATCCTCAACGCCCACGACCACTTCACGATCCCCGCCCTCAGCCCGCTGCTGTGGAACGCGGTGATCATCGCCTCGCTGATCTTCGTCACGCCGCTCTTCGAGGGCGACAACCGCATCTACGCCTACGCGATCGGCGTGCTGGTGGGCACGCTCGCGCAACTGCTCGTCGCGCTGCCGGTCCTGAGGCGGATCGACATCCGCCTCTCCGTCGACCTCAACTGGCGCGACCCACGCGTCAAGCAGGTCTTCATCCTGATGATCCCGGTCACGCTCGGCCTCGGGATCATCAACTTCGAGGTCGTCCTCAACTCGCTCGTCGGCTCGCTGGTCTCCGAGGAGGTGCCGGCGGCCATCGACAAGGCGTTCCGCCTGTACATGCTGCCCCAGGGCATGTTCAGCGTCGCCGTCGCGACCGTCCTGTTCCCCGCGCTCAGCCGCTTCGCCGCCCGCAACGACCGCGAGAACCTCGCCGCGACCGCCGCGACGGGGGTGCGCCAGATCTTCCTCCTGCTCGTCCCCAGCGCGGTCTTCCTCGCGGTGCTCTCCGAGCCGATCATCCGCCTCGTCTACGAGCGCGGCGTGTTCGACGCCGAGTCCACCGATCTCGTCGCCAAGGCGCTGTTCTGGTTCGCGTTCAGCCTGCCGTTCGCCGGCGTCAACCTCCTGCTCACGCGCAGCTTCTTCAGCCTGCAGCGTCCGTGGCGCCCGACCGCGCTGGCGGTCGCGAGCATCGGCGTCAACGCCGTCGTCAGCCTCGCGCTGTACCGCGAGATCGGGATCGCCGGCCCGGTGATCGGCACCGCCGTCGCCAGCATCTACATGACCGTCGCGCAGACGACGTCGCTGAGGCGGATCATCGGAGCGGACCTGCAGATCGGCGCGACGCTCGAGACGCTCGCGCGGATCCTTGCCGCCAGCGCCGTGCTCGGCGCGGCGAGCTACGGGGTCTGGTGGATGCTCGACGACGCGCTCGGGCGCGGGATCCTCGCACAGCTGATCAGCGTCGGCGCGGCAGCGATCTGCGGCTTCACGCTGTACGGCGCGGCGGTGCACACACTGCGCATCTACGAGGCGCAGCAGATCGAGCGCCTCGTGCTGGGCCGCCTGCGCCGGCGCTGACACCTACTCTCCCTGTCGCAAGCAATGGCAGACCAGCAGCACATCCGCAACTTCTCGATCATCGCCCACATCGACCACGGCAAGTCGACGCTGGCCGACCGCATCCTCGAGATGACCCACACCGTCGACCCGCGGCAGATGCGCGAGCAGCTGCTGGACTCGATGGACCTCGAGCGCGAGCGCGGCATCACGATCAAGGCCCAGGCCGTCCGCGTCTATTACACGGCGCACGACGGCGAGACCTACCAGCTGCACCTGATCGATACGCCCGGCCACGTCGACTTCACCTACGAGGTCAGCCGCAGCCTGGAGGCCTGCGAGGGTGCGCTGCTCGTCGTCGACGCCAGCCAGGGCGTCGAGGCGCAGACGCTCGCCAACACCTATCTCGCCGTCGACGCCGGGCTCGAGCTGATCCCGTGCCTGAACAAGATCGACCTCCCCGGCGCCGAGCCCGAGCGCGTCGCGGGCGAGGTCTCCGAGCTGCTCGGCGAGGATCCCGACTCGATCAAGCGCATCTCCGGCAAGACGGGGGAGGGCGTCGAGGAGGTGCTCGAGGAGCTCGTCCGGCGCGTGCCGCCGCCCACCGGCGATCCCGACGCGCCGCCGCGCGCGCTGATCTTCGACTCCGAGTTCGACCAGTACCGCGGTGTCATCGCCTACATCCGCGTGATCGACGGCGTCTTCAAGAAGGGCGAGCAGATCCGCGCGATGGCCGCCGGCACCGAGTCCGACATCGACGACATCGGCTTCTTCACGCCGGCGATGACCGCTTCTGCGCAGCTCGGGCCCGGCGAGGTCGGCTATGTCATCACCGGCATCAAGGACGTCACGAAGCTGCGCGTCGGCGACACGCTGACGACCAAGCACCACGGCGCGACCGAGGCGCTGCCCGGCTACAAGGACATCCAGCCGATGGTGTTCTGCGGCCTGTATCCGATCGACGGCGACGACTACCCCGACCTGCGCGACGCGCTGGAGAAGCTCACGCTCAACGACGCCGCGCTGGACTGGGAGCCCGAGACCTCCGACGCGCTGGGCTTCGGCTTTCGCGTCGGCTTCCTCGGCCTGCTGCACATGGACATCGTCCGCGAGCGCCTGGAGCGCGAGTACGACCTCGACCTGATCGGCACGATGCCCTCGGTCGGCTACGAGGTGACGCTGACCAACGGCGAGGAGCTGCACATCCATGCGCCCTCGGCGTTCCCCGAGCCCCAGCGCGTCGCCGAGATCCGCGAGCCCTACGTGCGCGCCTCGATGCTGATGCCCAAGGAGTACGTCGGCAACGTGATGGAGCTCTGCCAGGAGCGCCGCGGCGAGCACGCCGGCATGCATTACCTCTCGGCCGACCGCGTGCAGCTGGAGTACGACCTGCCGCTCGGCGAGATCGTCATGGACTTCTTCGACCAGCTGAAGTCGCGCACGCGCGGCTACGCCTCACTGGACTACGAGATCACCGGGATGCGACCGGGCAACCTCGTCAAGCTCGACGTGCTGCTGTCCGGCGAGCCGGTCGACGCGCTGGCGCTGCTCGTGCATCGCGACAAGGCCCAGGCGATGGGCCGCACGCTTGCCGAGAAGCTGCGCGAGAAGATCCCGCGCCAGCAGTTCGACGTCCCGATCCAGGCGGCGATCGGCTCCAACGTCGTCGCCCGCGAGACCGTCCGCGCGTTCCGCAAGGACGTCACCGCAAAGTGTTACGGCGGTGACATCTCGCGCAAGCGCAAGCTGCTCGAGCGGCAGAAGGAAGGCAAGAAGCGGATGAAGCAGGTCGGCCGCGTAGAGGTCCCACAAGAGGCGTTCCTTGCGGTTCTGGAGCTTGGGGATTCGACCTGACCTGCCGATCAGCAGGTCATCGGGACGTAACTTCGCGGCACGGACGCGGTCGTTACCCTGACCCGCTCATGCGCCGACTCCTCATCGCTTTCCCACTCGTCCTCGCGCTGATCGGCCCCCAGCTGGCCGAGGCCAAGACCACCATCGGAATCGCCGACAACAAGGCGTCGACCTTCTCGGACCCGCGCTTCCTGGACCTCAAGGTCAAGTACGCCCGCATCAACATCCCGTGGGACGTGCTCTCCGACGCGAACACCCTGACCGTCGTCGACGGCTGGATGCTGGGCGCCAAGGCCGCGGGCGCCAAGCCGCTGGTGTCCTTCGACCGCTCGCGCATCGACGCCAAGAAGCGCATCAACCCGTCACCCGCGGCGCTTGCCTCGACGCTGAAGGCCTGGCGCGCGCGCTGGCCCGGCCAGATCTCCGAGGTCTCCGCGTGGAACGAGCCGAACATCAACGGCAAGTCCCCGCGCCGCGTGGCCAAATGGTGGCTGGCGCTGCGCAAGGCGTGCCCGTCGTGCAAGGTGCTGCCGGGTGAGCTCGTCGACCGCACGAACGCGGTCAAGTGGGCCAAGGACTTCATCAAGGCCGCCAAGCGCCAGCCCGCGATCTGGGCGCTGCACGCCTACATCGACGCGAACAACTTCAAGACGACCCAGACGAAGAAGTTCCTCAAGGCCGTCAAGGGCAAGCTCTGGCTGACCGAGACCGGCGGCGTCGTGAAGCGCACCTCGCGTCCGGGGAACGCCAAGTTCAGGGGCTCGGGCGTCGCACACCAGACGAAGGTCACCGAGTACCTGCTCAAGACGATCATCAAGGACAAGCGCATCGAGCGCCTCTACATCTACTCCTGGAGCTCGGTCGGCGACCTCAACTGGGACTCCGGCCTCGTCGGCCCGGCCGGCGAGACGCGTCCCGCGCTGAACGTCGTGCGCAAGTACCTCGGGCTTGCGCCCGTGCCCGTCGCCTAGGGTCGCCGCGCGGCCCAGCGCCGCGCGAACTCGTCCAGCGGGCCGAGGTGCTCGAGCAGGCGCACGCCGTCGCGTGTGAGCCGGTAGGCGCCGGCGGCGTCCTGCTGCACGAGCCCGGCGCCCGTCAGCTCGCGCAGGCGCGTCGCCAGCACCGATGTCGACATCCGGTCTGAAGCCTCGCGCAGCGCCGCGTAGGACACGGGGTCGCCGGCGCGCAGCTCCCAGAGCACGCGCAGCGTCCAGCGCCGGCCGAGCAGGTCGAGCAGCTGCATGACGGGTCGGGTCGACGTTGGCAACTTGCGGTTCGGATTTCGAAGTGACAGAATGCGCTTCGAAATGCAAAGTGTACGCCTGGATCCCCGAACACCGCCATATCCCGAGGAGGTGCAGAGCAACCTCGCGCGCCTGATGGGCGGCTTCGACGCCGAGCCGATCGCGCTGTTCCGGACGATCGCCCACCACGAGCCGCTGCTGGACCGCTTCCGCCAGCTCGGCTCGACGATGCTGTCCTTCGGCCACCTCGACGCGACCGACCGCGAGACCGTCATCCACCGCACGACCGCGCGCTGCGGCGCCGGCTATGAGTGGGGGGTGCACGCCGCCGGCTTCGCGCCGGGGCTCGGCCTTGGCGAGGACTGGCTGCGCGCGACCTGGGACGGCACGCCCGCCGACCCCGCGTTCACGCCGCGCCAGGCGCTGCTCGTGCGGATGTGCGACGAGCTGCACGACGACGCGACGGTCGTCGACGCGACGTTCGCGGCGCTGCGCGAGGCCTACTCCGACGACCAGCTCGTCGAGCTCGTCTGCCTCGTGGGCTTCTACCACCTCGTGAGCTTCCTCTGCCGCGCGTTCGCGATCGCGCCCGAACCGTGGGCGGTACGCTCGCCCATGTGATCGGGCTCGACGACTGGTGGGCCGGCGGGACGCGGCTGGAGGAAGGCGTCTTCACGCGCGCCGACGGCGACGCCGATGCGCCCGCCGTGACGTGGCTGCACGGCTTCCCGATCTCCTCCTGGGACTGGGCCAAGCTGCACGCCGCGCTCGGCCCCGGCCGCCGCGACGTCAGCCTGGACTTCCTCGGCTTCGGCGCGTCGGCCAAGCCGCGTCGCCACGAGTACAAGCTCGTCGAGCAAGCCGATCTCGTCGAGGCGGTCTGGCGCGCGCACGGCGTCACGCAGACCGCGCTCGTCGCCCACGACTACGGCGTGTCGGTCGCCCAGGAGCTGCTCGCCCGGCGCGGCGAGGGCGAGCTGAGCGTCGAGCTGACGCAGGCCGTCTTCCTCAACGGCGGCCTCTTCCCGGCGCTGCACCGGCCGACGCGCATGCAGAAGCTGCTGGCCGGGCGCGGCGGCTGGCTGCTCTCGCGCCAGATGTCCTCCTCGGCGTTCGTCAACGGCTACGGCGGCGTGCTCGGACAGCCGCCGCCGGAGGAGGAGCTGCTCGAGCACTGGCGCGCCTTCTCACGCGACGACGGCCATCACAACGCCCACGCGATCCTCGGCTACATCGCCGAACGCCGGCACAACGAGGAGCGCTGGGTCGGCGCGCTGGTCGAGTCAGACCTCGCCAAGCACTTCATCTGGGGTCCCGAGGACCCGGTCTCCGGCGGCCATGTGATCCCCGAGCTGCGCGAGCGCTTGGACGACTGCAAGCTCGACGTCCTCGAGGGCATCGGCCACGCGCCGCACATGGAGGCGCCCGAGCGCGTCGCCGAGCAGCTGACGTCACTCACGTAAGCGCAACGCACACGCGCAGAAGTCACGCGGATGTGTGCCAAGTGTGTGACAACCGCGCCGGCCGCGGGTCGCACCCGGGATCGTCGGGAGGCATGCACGGATCCGACCCAGTCTCGCTCCCTGACGTCGACCATGGGCTTCACCTCGTCCGGTGGAAGGTCAGCGGCTTCGACGAGATGCGCCGGCTCGAGCTGCTGGACCGCAAGGCGCAGTTCGAGCTGGTCGACGGACTGATCCTGCATCGAGATGCAGGATCGCCGCGCCACGACCGCGTCGTCGCCGAGCTCACCCGTCGCCTGGAGACCGCCTACCGCTCGTCGGCGGATGTCGCGGTGGCCGAGGAGGTTCGATTCGACGACCTCGACGCGGTCGTCGTCCCCGACGTCGTCGTCCGCTCAGGCAGCGCGCCGCCGAGCCTGATCGTCGAGGTCACAGACGAGGCACCACGACTCGAGGCTCAAGAGAAGGCCCGCCTCTACGCGCGCGCCGGTGTGGAGGAGTACTGGCACACCGATCTTGCGTGGCAGATCCTCTGGGTCCACGCACATCCGCACGACGATCAGTACGGCATGCGCTCGTGCGGTCCGTCGAACCGGGCGTCCCTGACGCACGTGCCAGGCCTCGAGGACATCGTGCTCGACGAGTTGCTCGCGGCCGCGGATGCGGCTGCCTAACATGGATGCGCGATGGCCGTCTACGTCGATGCCAGCGTGCCGTTGCGCCGCCTGTCGGTGGCGGACTACTTCCGGATGGGCGAGCTCGGGCTGATCGGCGAGGACGAGCGCGTCGAGCTGCTGCGCGGAGCGATCGTTGAGATAGCGCCGCCGACGCCCGACCACGACGACGCGATCGAGTGGTTGACCATGCGCCTGGTGCCGCTGGCGATCGCGGCGGGAGTCTCTGTGCGCGTGCAGTCGACGATCGTCCTCGAGATTGCCGACTCGGTGCCGATGCCCGACCTCGCGATCGTCGAGCCGCGCCGGCGCGACGCGCGCCGGCATCCGACGTCCGCGCTGGTCGCAATCGAGGTCAGCGTGTCGTCGCTGCGCATCGATACGCGGCTCAAGGCGGGGCTCTACGCGGAGGTCGGCATTCCCGAGTACTGGGTGGTGGACGTCCGCGGCCGGCGGGTCGTCCGACACACGCTCCCCGGCCCCGCGGGCTACGAGGTGGTCGAGCAACTCGGCCCCGAGGACGAGCTGCGCTGCGCGGCGGTGCCGGCGTTCCCGGTGTTGCGCGTCACAGACGTGCTCGACGGGGACCTCGGTCGCTGATCAGCTCGCCTGCTCGCGCGCCCAGGCGAGCACCCGCGTGTGCAGCTGCGGCGCCGCCAGCAGGCGCGGAGCGAGCGCCGCGTCGTGCAGCAGCGCCTCGGCGACGAGCGCGATCGTGACGTCGTGGTCGGGGCGCCAGACGACGGTGATCGCGTCGCCGGCGCCGAGCTCGCCCTCGTCGATGATGCGCAGGTAGGCGCCCGGCCGCAGCGCCTGGGCGAAGCGCTTGACCATGCGGCCGTCCTCGAAGGCACGGCCGAGCTTGGCGCAGGGGATGCGCGGGCCCGAGACCTCGAGCAGGACGTCGCCGATCCGCCAGCGCTCGCCGACCAGCGCGCCGGTCTGGTCGACGCCTGTCGTCGTGAGGTTCTCCCCGAAGATGCCCGGTGGCACGTCGCGCTCGAGCTCGTGCGCCCACCACGCCGCGTCCTCGGAGGCGTAGGCATAGACGGCCTGGTCGGGACCGCCGTGGACGCGGCGGTCGGCCTGGTCGTCGCCGTCGAGGTTGACGCCGGCAACCCGCACTCGCCCGCTGACGGGCTGCTTGCCGATCGCGCTGATGACCGGAACGCCGCGCTGCACGCCGATCTCGCGCGGCGTGCCGACGTTGACGCTGACGACCTCTGCGCTCACCGCTGCCATGCTAGGAGCCATGGACCTGGAGCTCACCGACAAGGTCTGCGTCGTCACCGGCGCGTCCAAGGGCATCGGGCTGGAGACGTCGCGCCGGCTCGTCGCCGAGGGCGCACAGGTTCTGATGGTCGCGCGCGATGCCGACAGCGTCGCCGCCGCCGCGGAGGACCTCGGTGCCGAGTACCTCGCGTGCGACATCACCGACCCCGAGGCCGACGAGCGGATCGTCGCGACCTGCGCCGAGCAGATGGGCGGGATCGACGTGCTCGTCAACAACGCGGGCACGACGTTCGCGCGCGGGTTCATGGAGCTCACCGACGAGGACTGGCTGGGGCAGTACGCGCTCCACGTGCTCGGCCCGATGCGGCTGATGCGCGCGGCCGCGCCACGGATGGCCTCGCGCGGGGGCGGGCGCATCGTCAACGTGACCTCCAGCGCCGGCAAGCGGCCGTCGCTCAACAACGCGGCCTACAGCGTCACGAAGGCCGCGCAGCTGTCGCTGTCGCGCGTCGTCGCCGACGAGTTCGCCGCACAGAACGTGCTCGTCAACGCGGTCGCGCCGGGCCCCGTCGCGACGGGGCTGTGGATGGACGCGGGCGGGATGAGCGATCAGACGGCCGCGGCGCGCGGGGTCTCGCGCGAGGACGCGATCGCCGCGCAGGAGGCGAAGGTCCCGCTCGGGCGCTTCGCGCAGCCCGGGGAGATCGCCGACGTGATCGTCTTCCTTTGCAGCGCTCGCGCATCGACGGTCACCGGCGCGGCCTGGTCGGTCGACGGCGGCGCCGTCAACATCATCATCTAGCCGAGCACGTTGACGGCGCGCGCCGTCACGAGCGCGACGAGCACGAACGACGTCGTCGCCTGCGCCAGCATCAACAGCTTCGCAGGGCGCGACAGCGGCATCGTGTCCGTCGGGCTGAACGCGGTCGAGTTCGTCGCGGCGACGTAGAGGTAGTCCACGAAGCCGGGCATCCACGTGCGCGGCGCGGGCGCGTCGTCGGCCATCTGCGGGAACAGGAAGTCCGGCCACGGGCCGCGCCAGTCGCCGTCCGGCGGGCGCGGGACCGGCCCGTCGTGGGAGCGCTCGATCGGGCCCTCGCGATCGAGGTCCCAGTACAGGACGGCGAAGATCATGATCGTCGCGAGCCACAGCTGGCCGGCGACGCGCAGCAGCTCGCCACCGGCGATGTCGCGTGGCCCGACGATGTCGACGATCAAGGCCACGACCGACGCGACGTGGACCGCGACCACCAGGGCCAGGACCGCCAGCGAGAGCTTGCGCCGGGCGGCCGAGTGCGACGGCGCGATGTGCGAGTTCCACGGCGTGATGACCATCAGCATGACCAGCAGCGCGAGGCTGATGACCGACGCCGTGTAGCGCCAGTGACCGACGCCGAAGATGTCGGGCGGCAGCGCGTCGAGCACGATCACGGTGAGGATCGCGACCTGCGCGTCCCAGAACGGCTCGATGCGGTGGACCGTGTCGGCGGCTCCCATCGGGGCGCGATCGTCGCGCGCGCGCCGGACGCCTAGGCCGAGGCGAGCACGCCCGCGAGGCGGCGCACGCCCTCGCGCAGCTCCGCAGGGCCGGCGCCGGCGAACGTGAGCCGCAGGTACGGCGCGGGCGCGTCGGTCGCGAACGCCGGCGAGCCGGGGCTGACGATCACGCCGGCGGCCGCCGCGTCGGCCGCGAGGCGCACGTCGTCGACGCCGTCGGGCAGGCGTCCCCAGAGATGCAGGCCGCCGCGCGGAAGCGGCGCGAGCGTCAGCTGCGGGAGCTCGTCCGCGACGGCCGCGGCGAGCGCGTCGCGGCGCTCGCGTAGGACCGTGCGCAGCGTGCGCAGGTGACGGCGCCAGGCGGCGCCGGCGACGAGCTCGAGCGCGGCATGCTGCAGCGGGCCGGAGACGAAGAAGTCGTCGACGTGGCGCATCGCGCGCAGGCGCGCGCCGGCGGCGCCTCGGGCCGACACCGCGGCGACGCGCAGCCCGGGGGCGGCGACCTTCGTCAGGGAGCGCAGCAGGACGACGTGGCCGTCTGGATCGTCGGCGGCCAGCGGCGGCGGAGGGTCGGCGTCGATCGGCATGTCGCGCGCCCAGTCGTCCTCGATGACGAACGCGCCGGCGCGCGTGACCGCCTCGAGCACCGCCGCGCGCCGGTCGGGCGAGAGCGTCGCGCCGTGCGGGTTGGCGAACAGCGGCTGCAGATACACGAGGCGTGCCCGCGTGCGCTCCAGCGCGTCGGCGAGCAGCTCGGGACGCACGCCCTCGTGGTCGGCGGGGACGGGCAGCACGCGCAGTCCGCAGGCGCGCGCGGCCGCGAGCACGCCGATGTAGGTCGGCGATTCGACGAGCAGCGTGTCACCGGGCGCGGCCAGCGCGCGCAGCGTCGTGCCGAGCGCCGCCTGCCCGCCCGAGCAGATCAGGACGTCGTGGGCCCGCAGGTCCGCGCCGGACTGCGCCGCGAACCAGGAGCGCAGCTCGGGCAGGCCTTCCACCGGGACGCGATCCCACGCACCAGGCCGGCGCGCGGCGCGCCCGAGCGCCGCCTGCAGCGCGGCGGCCGGCTGCAGCGCGGCCTCCAGATAGCCGGAGCTGAGCGTGATCTGGCCCGGGCGGGGGAGGGTCAGCAGCGTCTCGAGGCCGCCGGCGTCGACCGTCCGGCCGCCGAGCGTGACCTCCTGCCACGAGAGGTCGGGGGCCTGCGGCGCGGCGGCCGGGGCCGGCGCGCGCGCGACGAACGTCCCGACGCCGGGGCGTGGCTCGACGACGCCCTCGGCCGCGAGCCGCGCGATCGCGCGCTGCACGGTGACCGGCGAGGCGCGATGGCGGGCGACGAGATCGCGGACCGACGGCAGCCGTTCTCCGGGCGCGAGCGTCGCCGCGGCGGCGCGGACGTCGGCAGTAACGCGGTGCTCTGTGTTATCGTCGGGCATGAGGAGCACGAGTAACGCTATCGCCCCGGCGGCGGTAACGCAACGGCTGCCCGGCGCGGGGTGTGCGTCGACTGCGGCCTATTCGGCCGCGCTGGACGCACACCCCCGTGCCGCGGTCCCGCCGGGCGTCCTGCTCGGCGCGCTCGGCGTGCTGCTGTTCTCGTTCTCGCTCCCGGCGACCCGGCTTGCGGTCGCCGACCTCGATCCGTGGTTCGTCGCCTTCGGGCGCGCCGCCGTCGCCGGCGTGCTTGCGGTCGCGCTGCTCGCCGTGACACGCGCACCGCGGCCGAGCGCGCGGCAGTGGCGCTCGCTGGCGATCGTCGGCGCGGGTGTCGTCGTCGGCTTCCCGCTGTTCACGTCGCTGGCGCTGCAGAGCGTGCCGTCCGGCCACGGGGCCGTCGTGATCGGCGTGCTCCCGGCGATGACCGCCGTCGCCGCCGTCGTCCGCGCCGGGGAGCGTGAGCCACTGCGGTTCTGGCTGGCGGCGTCCGCGGGGCTCGCCGCGGTCGTCGTCTTCGCCGTCGCCCGTGGGACCGGCGGCGTCGGCGCCGGCGACCTGTTCATGCTGCTCGGCGTCATCGCCTGCGGCTTCGGCTACGCCGAGGGCGGCGTGCTGTCGCGCGAGCTCGGCGGCGCGCGCACGATCTGCTGGGCGCTCGTGCTGACGCTGCCGCTGACGCTCGTCGTCAGCGCCGCGGCGGGCCCGGGCGGGCCGGCGGGGAGCGACGCCTGGCTGGGCTTCGCCTACGTGTCGGTCATCAGCATGTTCCTCGGCTTCTTCGCGTGGTACGCGGGTCTCGCGCGCGGCGGGATCGCGCGGATCGGCCAGATCCAGCTGGCACAGCCCGTGCTGACGCTCAGCTGGGCCGCGCTCGTGCTCTCGGAGGACGTCGGCGCGGCCGACATCGCGACCGCGATCGTCGTGCTCGCGTGCGTCGTGGCGACGCAACGCGCCCGGGAATAGGCTGCGGGCATATGGGCGTCTCCACCGCCGCAGTCGGCAAGACCTACCCGGCGACCGTCTACGCGGTCGGGCGAGAGAAGATCCGCGAGTACGCGCTCGCGGTCGGGGAGACCAACCCGCTGCACCTCGACGTCGCCGCCGCGCGCGCCGCCGGATACACGGACGTCGTCGCGCCGCCGATGTTCGCGGTCGTCTACTGCTCCCCGGCGATGGGCCCCGCGGTGTTCGACCCCGACGTCGGGATCAACTTCGCGATGCTCGTCCACGGCGCGCAGGAGTTCCGCTGGGACGCGGTCGTGGTCGCCGGCGACGAGATCACGACGACCGTCGGCGTCAAGTCGATCGAGGAGCGCGTCGGCAACGGCTTCTACGCGTTCGAGTCCGAATCCGTCAACCAGGACGGCGCGCTGGTCTGCGCCGGCACCTGGACCAACATCGTGCGAGGTGTGTGATGCAGCCAGGCGACGAGATCCCCGAGCTCAAGGTCACGCCCGACAAGTACCTGACGGTGCGCTACGCGGGTGCGTCGGGGGACTTCAACCCGATCCACATCGACGAGGACTTCGCGACGTCCGTCGGCCTGCCCGGGCGGATCCTGCACGGGCTCTGGACGATGGCCCAGGTCGCGCGCGCCCAGACCGAGTTCGCCGGCGGTCCCGAGAAGCTGCGGCGCCTGAGCGTGCAGTTCCGCGGCATGGGCCTGCCCGAGCAGGAGATCACCGTCACCGGCACCGTCGCGAGCGTCGAGGACGGCGTCGCGGTCGTCACCACGACCGCCGAGCAGGGCGGCAAGGCGATCATCCGCAGGGCCGAGGCCGAGCTCAGCATCTGAGGCTCCCTACCATGCGGGGGGACGTGCTGACCCCGCGACAGGAGCAGATTCTGGGAAAGGTCATCGACGCCTACGCGGCGTCGGGCCAGGCCGTGGGCTCCAAGGCGCTGGCCGCCGACCCCGATCTGCAGTGCGGCCCCTCGACGATCCGCAACGAGCTCGCGCTGCTCGAGGAGCACGGGCTGCTCGCCCATCCGCACACATCGGCCGGCCGCGTGCCGACCGACGCCGGGCACCGCTACTACGTCGACCGCCTGCTGCCCGCCGTGCAGACCGCCGGCGTCGAGCTGCAGCTGATCCGCCGCGAGGTCGACGAGGCGATGCGCGTCACGACCGAGACGCTCTCGCAGGTCACCAACCTGCTCGCGATCGTCACGGCGCCGCCGCTGGACACGGCGACGATCCGCCACATCGAGGTCCTGCTGCTCCAGCCGCAGGTCGTGATGGTCGTCGTGATCACCTCGACCGGCGGGGTCTCCAAGCGCGTGCTGACGTTCGACCGGTCCGTGGACCAGGGCCTCGTCGCCTGGGCCGGGGAGGAGCTCAACGGTCGCCTGGCCGGGCTCGGGCTCGGCGCGCGGATGCTGCGCAGCCGCCTCGACGACCCGCTGCTCGGACCGCTCGAGCGTGAGTTCCTGCAGGCGCTGGCGCCCGCGTTCATCGACCTCGCGTCGGCCGCGGAGGACTCGCTGTACGTCGACGGCACGGCGCACCTGCTCGGTCGCGACCGGATCGCCGACCTCGTGCAGATCAAGGAGCTGATGGCGATGCTCGAGCGGCGCGTGACGCTGCTCGAGCTGCTGCGCGCCGCGCTCGGCGAGCGCGACGTGCTCGTGCGCATCGGCACCGAGAACGACGTGCCGGCGCTGCAGTCGCTGTCGATCGTCACCGCCGGCTACGGCCTGCCCACGCGCAAGCTCGGCACGGTCTCCGTGATCGGCCCGGTGCGGATGGATTACGCGAACGTGATCTCCAGCGTGCGCACGACCGCCCACCAGCTGTCCCGCTTCATCGAAGACGTCTACCAGTCGTGAGCACCACCGCACCCCGCGATCCGTACGACGTCCTCGGCGTCGGGCGCGACGCTGACGAGACCTCGATCAAGAAGGCCTTCCGGCGCCTCGCGCGAGAGCTGCACCCCGACGTCAACGCGCACGACCCGGCTGCCGAGGAGAAGTTCAAGGAGTGCGCCGCCGCCTACGAGATCCTCAGCGATCCCGAGCGCCGCGCGACCTACGACCGTTACGGCCACGACGGCCTGCGCAGCGGCGGGATGTCGCCGAACTTCGAGGGCTTCGGCTCGATCTCCGACCTCTTCGACGCGTTCTTCGGGGGTGGCGGCTTCGGCGGCGGCGCCCGGCGCGGCGGCCCGGCCCAGGGCCAGGACGTCGGCATCGCCACTCAGATCTCGCTGGCCGACGCTGCGCGCGGCACGAGCGTCGACCTGTCCTTCGAGTCGGTCGTCACATGCGAGACGTGTCACGGCAACGGCGCCCAGCCCGGCACGCCGATCGTCACCTGCGAGCGCTGCGGCGGCCAGGGCGCGCTGCAGGCGGTCTCGCGCACGCCGTTCGGCCAGGTCGTGCGCACCGTCGCCTGCGACGTCTGCGGCGGCGACGGCAAGGTGCCGAGCGAGCCGTGCACGACCTGTGACGGCCGCGGGCGCGAGGTCCGTCGCCGCGAGCTGTCCGTCGACGTCCCGGCGGGGATCGCCGACGGCCAGCGCGTGCGCCTGACGGGACGCGGCCATGCCGGCGAGCGCGGCGGTCCGCCCGGCGATCTCTACGTCCTCGTGCAGGTGCTGCCCGACGAGCGCTTCATGCGCGACGGCAACGACCTGATCACGGCGCTGGAGGTGCCCGCGCCGCTGGCGGCGCTCGGCGCGCGCCTGCCGGTGGCGACGCTGCTCGACGGCGACGTCGAGGTCGAGATCCCGGCGGGGACGCAGCCCGGCGAGATCGTGACCTTGCGCGGCAAGGGCATGCCCCAGCTGCAGCGCGCCGGGCGCGCGGGCGACCTGCGCGTGGTCGTCGACGTCGTGATCCCGCGCCGGCTGGAGAAGCGCCAGCGCGAGCTGCTCACAGAGCTCGCCGCGTCGATCGCCCCTGAGCAGCTGTCGCAGTCCGAGTCGCTCGGCGACAAGCTCAAGCGCCTCTTTCACGCGTGATCCGTCTCGCGGTGCGGGTGCGGCGCGAGCAGGCCGAGCTCGTGCTCGCCGACCTGCTGGCGCTGGCGCCCGGCGGGGTGGAGGAGGTCGACCTCGGCGACCGCGTCGAGTACGCGATCTACGGCGCCGAGGGCGAGCTGCCGGCGCTCGGGATGCTGCAGGCGGCCGCGGGCGACGCGCTCGTCGAGGTCGTCACGAGCGAGGTCGCCGACGACTGGTCCGAGCGCTGGCGCGACTTCCACCAGCCGATCGAGATCGCGGGCCGCCTGCATGTCCGCGCCCCGTGGCATCCGCCGGCGCCGTACGGGGTGCTCGACGTCGTGATCGACCCGGGCCAGGCGTTCGGCACCGGCGCGCACGACACCACCCGGCTGTGCCTGGAGCTGCTGTGCGGCCTGGAGCCCGGAGGCGCGGTCGTCGACGTCGGCTGCGGCTCGGGCGTGCTGGCGATCGCGGCGGCGAAGCTCGGCTTCGGGGCGGGTGGGCACGTATTGGCGCTCGACCACGAGCGCGAGTCGGTCGCGGCGACCCGCGACAACGCGGCGGTCAACGGCGTCGTCGTCGAGGCGTTCCGTCACGACCTCGTCCACGACGGCCCCGCCCGCGGCGCGCCGCTCGTCCTCGCCAACCTGCTGCGCCCGCTGCTGCTGCGCGTCGCTGCCGAGGGCTTTGACGGCGAGCAGCCGCAGACGCTGATCGCCTCGGGCCTGCTGCGCCACGAGGCCGACGAGGTCGCGGCCGCGTTTGTGGGATTCGGCCTGCGCGAGGAGCAGCGCCTGGAGGGAGGCGACTGGGCCGCGCTGCTGCTGCGGCGGTAGCCTCGCTGCATGCGCAGTGACGTGTCGATCCCGTCCAACGGCGAGACGCTCGCCGCCTACCTCTACCGGCCCGAGGCCGACGGCGATGTGCCGTGCGTCGTCATGGCGCACGGCTTCAGCGCCACCCGCGACGACGGGTTGCCCGCCTACGCCGAGGCGTTCGCCGACGCCGGGATGGCGGTCGTGCTCTTCGACTACCGCCACTTCGGCGCCTCCAGCGGAGAGCCGCGCCAGCTGCTGGACATCGGCAGGCAACAGGACGACTACCGCGCCGCGATCGCCTACGCGCGCAAGCTCGACGGCGTCGATCCCGCGCGTGTCGCGCTCTTCGGCAGCTCCTTCAGCGGCGGCCACGTCGTCGCCGTCGCCGCCGGTGACCCGCAGATCGCCGCGGTCGTCTCGCAGTGTCCGTTCGCCGACGGGATCGCGGTCCTGCGCAAGGTGCCGCCCAAGAACGCGCTGATCGCCACCGCGCGGGGGGTCGCCGATCAGGCTGCCGCGATCGCCCGGCGCCCGCCCGTGATGATGCCGGCCGTCGGCGCGCCCGGCACGTTTGCGGTGATGACGGCACCCGAGGCCGAGCCCGGCTTCGCGGCGATCGTCGACGAGGGGTCGCTCTGGCAGAACAGCGTCACCGCCCGCGTGATGCTCACCGTCGCCATGTATCGCCCGGTGACGAAGGCGGCAAGCCTTGCGATGCCGCTGCTGGTGTGCGTCTGCGACAGCGACGACACGACCCCGCCCGAGGGCGCGGTGAAGATGGCCGAGCGCGCGCCGCGCGGAGAGCTCAAGCACTACCCCTACGGGCACTTCGAGATCTACCACGACCCGCAGGCGCGCGCCGACCAGGTCGAGTTCCTGACGCGCCAGCTCGTGACGGGTCGCGCCGTGCACGCCTAATACTTGACAAAAGCAAGGGTATCGCTGCTACCGTCAAGTGATGCCCACCACCGACGAGCGCGTCAGCGCGGTGCGCGCGTTCAACCGGTTTCACACGAGCTGGGTCGGGGCCCTTGACCCCGGGCTGCACGGCACGCCGTGGTCGCTCCCGGAGGCGCGCGTGCTGTGGGAGCTCGGGCAGGCCGGCGGCCGTGCCGAGGTCGCGGAGATCCGCGCAGCGCTCGGTCTCGACGGTGGCTATCTGAGCCGGCTGTTCGTGCGGCTGGAGGAGGCCGGTGCGATCACGCGCGAGCGCTCCGCCGCCGACGCGCGGCGCCAGGTTGCGGCGCTGACGGCGAAGGGGCGCAAGGCGTTCGCGACGCTCGACGAGCGCTCGGCCCAGCAGGCGCGGGTGACGCTCGACGCGCTGCCCGAGCCCGACCAGCAGCGCTTGGTGAGTGCGCTCGGCGAGGCCCGCGCGATCCTCGGCGACGAGACCGCGCGCACGCGCACGGTCGTGCTGCGCGCACCGCGTGCCGGCGACCTCGGCTGGGTCGTAGCGCGCCACGGCTCGCTCTACTTCGACGAGTACGGCTGGGGCCTGCGCTTCGAGACGCTGATCGCGCGCGTCGTCGCCGACTACGCCGCCGCGCACGATCCCGCGCGCGAGGCGGTCTGGATCGCCGAGGTCGACGGCGCGCCCGCCGGCTGCGTGATGTGCCTCGCCGACGACCCGCAGACCGCGCGGCTGCGCCTGCTGCTCGTGGAGCCCGGCGCCCGCGGCCTGGGCGTCGGCACGAGGCTGGTGGAGGAGTGCGTGGCCTTCGCGCGCCGAGCGGGCTACCGCCGGCTCGTGCTGTGGACGAACGCGCCGCTGTCCTCCGCGCGCCGGATCTACGACCGCCTCGGCTTCGTCCAGATCGACGAGGCCGTGCACAAGCAGTTCGGGCCGAAGATCATCGGCCAGACGCTCGAGCTCGAGCTATAGGACCCGCCGCGCCCAGACGAACCCGCCGCGCGACAGCGGGCCGTAGAGCGGCGCGACGTTCACGCCCTGCGCGGAGGCCTGGATCATCCAGCTGTCGCTGAGCGCGATCGCCATATGCGTGATCCGGCGCTCGGTGGCGCGCTGCCAGAACCTCCCGCGTCCGTAGAAGACGAGGTCGCCGCCCCGCACGTCTGCGAGGCGCAGCCGCGCGCTGCGCGGGATCTCGCCGGCCTGCTGGGCGGCGGTGCGCCCGCGGATCCGGCGGCCCGCCGCGGGGGGCGGGTGGGATCCGATCTTGAACACCCGCCAGGCAAAGCCCGAGCAGTCATAGCCGCCGTTGGCCTGCCAGCCCCAGAGGCTGCCGGGATGGTCGAGCTCGCCACCCCAGACGTACGGCATGCCGATCTTGCCGATCGCGATCGACAGCGCCCGGCGCTGCGACCGGGAGTACGCCGGCAGCGCGAACGTCGCGAGCGTCTGGCGCACGAGCGCCGCGCGGTCGGGGTCGCCGAGCGCGACGCTCAGCGACCACGCCGCCTCCGCGCGCGTGATCGACTCCCACGGATAGAGCTCGCGGCGCTCCTCGCGCGGCGGATGGTTGATGCGCAGGCCGAGCATCCGCGCGACGACCTCGCTGCCGAAGCGCGCGGGCGGATCGAGCCCTGCAGCCTGTGCCCGGGCCTGCACGTGCTCGGCGACATCGAGGAGCCCGAGCTGGGCGATGAGCAGGCGGTGAAAGCCGGCGACGCTGACGCGGTCCGTGCTCGCGACGGGCACGAGCGCGGTCTGCTGCAGCTCGGCGAGCACCGCCAGCGCGCCGCGCAGCTGCGCGCCGGTCAGCAGCCACTCGCCGTGGAACCTGCCGTCGGAGGCGGGCGCGAGCAGCGCCCCGTCGACGACGGTCTGCGCGGCGTCGCTCTCCCAGTCGGCGCGCGCATCGCCGCAGCCCGTGGCGAGCACCACGGCGAGCGCGGCGGCGAGGACGGTGGCGCGTCGCACGCGACAGATGCTCGCACCTGCGCGCGGGACGCGCGGCAGCCCGGAGCTGGGCGCCGCGCGCCGCGCGACTCAGGCCGCCGCGCGCCTATGCTGGCGCCGTGGGCCCGGCAAAGCGCGCGTACTTCAAGACGATCGACCTCGTCCGCGATGCGCAGTCGCGCAGCCTGCGCGCGGCCACGCTGCTGCCACCCAGGCACGCCGCACGCGCCGAGCGGCTGCTGAGCTACTCCGACGTCTGCGTCGCCGACGGCCTCGCCGGCGGCCTGCGCTTCCCGGCCGACGCCGTCGGCGCCACGAAGGCGCACTCGCGGCTGCTGCTGACCGGGCTGCTCGAGGTCCCCGTGCAGGAGGCACTGCGGCGCACGATCGCGCCCGGCGCCGTCGTCTGGGACGCCGGTGCGCACATCGGCTTCTTCACGCTGCTGGCGGCGCGGATGGCCGGCCCCGACGGGCGCGTGATCGCTTTCGAGCCGGTCGCCGAGAGCGTCGACGTCATCCGTTTCGCGGCGATGCGCAGCGGCCTGGCCGAGCGCGTCGAGGTCCGCCAGCAGGCGCTCGGCGCGACCAGCGGTCGCGAGGAGCTGCTGATCGCTGGCGAGGAGGGCTGGTCGCACCTCGCCGCCCGCGGCAACGTCAAGGGCATCACCGCACGGCGCGAGGTGGACGTCGTCGCGCCCGACGACGTGACGGGGCCGCCGCCGGACGTGGTCAAGCTCGACATCGAGGGCTCCGAGGTCGACGCGCTGCGCGGCGCGCAGCGACTGCTGCGCGAGGTCCGCCCGGCGTTCGTGATCGAGCTGCACGACACGAACGCCGAAGTCGCGGCGCTGCTCGGCGCTGCGAAGTACGTCATCGAGAACCTCGAAGGACCCGAGCCGATCGACCGGGCGGGAGCCGTGCGAATCCTCGCGCGACCCGAGGAAGTCGTCCGACAGGCTTCTATCATCGGCGCTGCATGACGTTGGCCGACAGCGTGAAGTCCGACCTCACGACCGCGATGAAGGCGGGGGAGAAGGACCGCGTCGGGACGTTGCGGCTGGTGCTGTCCGAGCTGCAGAAGGCCGCGAAGGAGGGCTCTGACGACGAGCTCGCGGTGATGCGCCGGGAACGCAAGCGCCGGCTGGAGTCCGCGACGGCGTTTCGCGACGGCGGCCGGCCCGAGCTCGCCGAGGCCGAGGAGGCCGAGGCGCAGATCATCGAGACCTACCTGCCGGCCGAGCTCTCCGACGAGGAGCTGGCCGCGATCGTGGAGGCGGCGGTCGCCGAGACTGGCGCCTCGTCACCGAAGGACATGGGCGCCGTGATGAAGGCGGCGATGGCAAAGGCGGGCGGGCGCGCCGACGGCAAGCGCGTCTCCACGCTCGTTCGTTCTACTCTCGGAGGGTGATGCGGCGGCAGATCGAGGTATCCAACGACGTTGCGGCCGCCCTCAGCGGCAGCAACGACCACATCCTGCGCGCGCTCGAACAGCAGGTCGAGTGCCAGTTGTTCCTGCGCGGAAACGTGATCACCCTCGACGGCGACGCCGAGGCGGTCGCCGGTGCCGCGACCGTGGTGCGCGAGCTCGCCGAGCTCGTCGAGCAGGGCCACGACATCGGCGCCGGCACGATCCATGCGGTGTCCACCGCGCTCGAGCACAACGAGCGCCCGCGGGAGATCCTCGAGGACGTCGTCTGGCGCCATCGCTCGACGCGCGTCGCCCCGAAGTCGGTCAACCAGAAGCACTACGTCGACTCGATCCGCAACAACACGATCACCTTCGGCATCGGCCCGGCCGGGACCGGCAAGACGTTCCTCGCCGTCGCGGCGGCTGCCGCGGCGCTGAGCCGCCGAGAGGTCAACCGCGTGATCCTCACGCGCCCGGCCGTCGAGGCCGGAGAGCGCCTGGGCTTCCTGCCCGGCGACCTGATGGCGAAGATCGACCCGTACCTGCGCCCGCTGTTCGATGCGCTCAACGACATGCTCGAGCCCGAGAAGGTCGCCGCGCACCTCGAGAAGGGCGTGATCGAGGTCGCGCCGCTGGCCTTCATGCGCGGCCGCGCGCAACCCGTCAACCAACCGGTGGCGACGCCGACCGGGTTCCGACCGATCGGATCGCTCCGGGTCGGGGACCTCGTCGTCGGCTCGGACGGCCGGCCGACCCCCGTGCTCGGCGTCTACCCGCAGGGGCGAAAGGACGTCTTCCGCGTCACGACGCAGGACGGCGCATCGACCCTCGCGTGCGCGGAGCACCTGTGGTTCGTCACGACGCCCGACGATCGCAAGCACGGCAAGGCCGGCCGCGTGCTCGAGACGCGCGAGATGATCGGACGGCTGCGCCGCCATCACCAGCACCGCTTCGAGCTGCCGCTCGTCAGCGCGCCCGTCGAGTTCGAGCCGCAGGACGTCCCGATCGACCCGTATGCGCTCGGGCTGCTGCTCGGAGACGGCTGTCTCACGACCTCGTCAACTCCGAGCTTCACGACCTCCGACCCGGAGCTCGCCACCGCGCTCGACGACGCATTGCCCGCGATCGAGGTGACGCGCAAGAGCGGTCTGGACTACGTCCTGCGCAATCCGGACGGAGGACGGGGGGGCGTGATGGTGTCCAACCCGGCCACCATCGCTTTGCGCGAGCTCGGGCTCGCGGGAACACGGTCGCGCACGAAGTTCGTCCCGGAGACGTACCTCTACAACGCTTCATCGGTGCGGCTGGCGGTGCTGCAAGGCCTGCTCGACACCGACGGCGGCCCCGTCTCGCAACGCGGCCGCACCTGCCGCGTGCAGTACGCGACGACGTCGGAGACGCTCGCCGACGACGTCGTGTTCCTCGTGCGGTCGCTCGGCGGCGTCGCCTACCGCCGGACGCGGGCTGCCGAAGGGCGCCCCGCCGGTCTCGCAAACGGCCGGCCCGTACCGCACCGCACCGACGCGTTCGTGATCGACATCCGGCTGCCGGCCGGCATCGAGCCGTTCCGGCTTACTCGCAAGCGCGAGACGTATCACGAGGACGGCGGCGGACGCCCGATGCGTTTCGTCGAGAGCATCGAGCCCGCCGGGGAGGCCGAGACGGTCTGCATCCAGGTCGGCGCGAGCGACTCGCTCTACGTCACCGACGACTTCCTGGTCACGCACAACACGCTCAACGACAGCTTCATCATTCTCGACGAGGCGCAGAACACGACGCCCGAGCAGATGAAGATGTTCCTCACGCGGCTGGGCTTCGGCTCGAAGATGGTCGTCACCGGGGACATCACCCAGGTCGACCTGCCGCGCGAGCAGCACTCCGGCCTGATCGTCATCAAGGACATCCTCGAGGGCGTCGAGGGCGTGGAGTTCGTGCGCTTCGGTGGCGACGACGTCGTCCGCCACAAGCTCGTGCAGCGGATCGTCGAGGCCTACGACGAGCACGCCGAACGCCAGGCGCCCGGCTTGCGGCCCGCTGATCGCAAGCGTGCTTGACGTCGAGGTCATCGGTCACGCGGCACAGGCCCCGCCGCCGGACGAGATCCGGCGGCTGGCGGCGATGGCGGCCGCGAGCGCCGGTGTCGAGGACGGCCACGTCGCGATCGAGTTCGTCGACCCCGACCGCATCTCGGCGCTCAACGGCGAACACCGCGGCAAGCCCGGCCCGACCGACGTCCTCAGCTTCCCGATCGACGAGCTCTCAGAGATCGGCGCGACCGAGCGCGAGCTCGGCGACGTGATCATCTGCCCCGAGCACACCGAGGACCTGCGCGAGGCGATCGTCCACGGCGTCTTGCATCTGACCGGCATGGATCACGAGGCCGACGACGGCGAGATGCTCGCCCTCCAAGCTGAGATCCTCAGTTGGTGAGCATCGACCACGCCACCCGCGCGGGCTTCGTCGCGCTGGCGGGGCGCCCGAACGTCGGCAAGTCGACGCTTGTCAACGCGATCGTCGGGCGCAAGGTCGCGATCGTCTCGGACAAGCCGCAGACGACGCGCCGCGCGATCCGCGGCGTGTCGACGACCGCCGACACGCAGCTCGTGCTCGTCGACCTGCCGGGCGTGCAGCGCCCGCGCGATGCGCTGACCGAGCGCATGCAGCGCCGCGTGGAGCGCGAGCTCGCCGACTCCGACACGGCGCTGTTCGTCGTCAACGCGGTCGAGGGCATCGGGCCGGGCGACCGCTTCATCGCCAACACGCTGCGCGGCGCGAGCGTCCCGGTCGTGATCGCCGTCAACAAGATCGACCGCCTCGATCGCGCGCGGACGCTGCAGGCGTTGACCGACATCGCGGCGCTCGAGATCGGCGAGGACATCTACCCGATCTCCGCCCGCACGGGGCTCGGTGTCGAGGCGCTGCTGGCCGCGCTCAGCGCGATGGTCCCGGAATCGCCGTTCTTCTTCCCGGCCGAGGACCGCTCCGACCAGACCGACGAGGTCCTGCTCGCCGAGCTCGTGCGCGAGCAGGTGCTGCGGCGCACGTTCCAGGAGGTGCCGCATGCCGTCGAGGTCGTCGTCGAGGAGATCGACGCGACGCGCGAGGACCTCACGACGGTCCGCGCGCTGATCTGGGTCGAGGCCGAGTCGCAGAAGGGCATCGTCATCGGCTCCGGCGGCAAGATGATCAAGTCGATCGGCTCCGCCGCGCGCCGCGAGCTGCAGCGCGAGCTGGGCACGCAGGTCCACCTCGACCTGTCGGTCCGCGTCCGCCGCGGCTGGCGCGGCGACGAGCGCGCGCTGGACCGCCTGGGCATCGAGTAGTCAGCGGCGCAGCGCGAGCACCGCGTCGAGGTCGTCGGCCTCGGCGGCGGTCTTGTCGTCGCGGTAGCGCAGCACGCGTGCGAAGCGCAACGCGACGCCGCCGGGATAGCGCGTCGAAGCCTGCACGCCGTCGAGGGCGATCTCGACGACGAGCTCGGGGCGCACGTGGACCGTGATGCCGCGCTGCTCGACGGCGAGCGCCTGCAGTCGCTCGGTCTGCCAGGCCAGCAGCTCGTCGGTCAGTCCCTTGAAGGTCTTGCCCAGCATCACGAAGCCGTCGCCCACCAAACCCTCCGGGTTCGGTGCCGCCTCGCGCGCACCGAGGTGCAGGTTGCTCAGCCAGCCCTGGCGCCTGCCGTGGCCCCACTCCGCCGCCAGCACGACGAGGTCGAGCGTGTGGACCGGCTTGACCTTCAACCAGCCCGCGCCGCGCCGCCCGGCCGCGTAGGTCGTGTCGAGCGACTTGACGACGACGCCCTCGTGCCCCGCGGCCAGCGCCGCGTCGAGGTGCGCCTGGGCCACGCCGGCGTCCGCGGTGATCACCCGCGGCACGCGCAGCGGCTCCGGGACGGCGCCGGCGAGCGCCTCCGCCCGGCGCGAGAGCGGTGCGTCGAGCAGGTCCTCGCCGTCGACGTGCAGCACGTCGAACAGCACCGGGACGACGCCGGGCGCTCCGGACGCGATCCGCGACCCGGTCACCTGGAACGCCTCCGGCCGGCCATCGGCGCGCAGCGCGATCGCCTCGCCGTCGAGCACGATCCGGCGGGCGGGCAGAGCGCGCGCGGCGGCGACGACCTCCGGCAGCCGGGAGGTCAGGTCGTCGAGCGAGCGGGAGAACACGGCGACGTCGTCGCCGTCGCGGTGGATCTGGATCCGCGCGCCGTCGAGCTTGAAGTCGACGGCGCCCTCGCCGACGCGCTCGAGTGCCTCGGCAAGCGTCTTGGCCGGCGACGCCAGCATCGGGCCCAGGGGCCGCCCGACCTCCAGTGAGAAGCGCGCCAGCCCGTCCTCGCCCTCGCGCAGCGCGACCTCGGCCACCGCGCGTGCGTCGCCGCGCAGCATCGTCGCGCGATCGACGACGGCGCGCGGGATGCCCGTCGCCACGGCGACGGCGTCGGCCATCACCCCGGCCAGCGCGCCCTGGCGCAGGTCGCCGGCCACGAGGCTGCGCAGCAGCTCCTGCTCCTCGGCCGTGGCGCGCCCGAACAGCGCCGCGACCAGCTCACGCCGAGCAGCCTGTGACCCCGATCCCGCGACCTCGGCGAGCCGCGCGAACGCGTCGTCGACCTCGCCGACGTGCAGCTCGGGTGCCTGCGCCGGGGCGGGCAGCTCGCGCAGCGCCGCCCAGCCGACGCCGGTCCGGCGCTGGCGCAGCTCGCCCGAGAGAAATGCGACGCCCGCTTCGATCTCGTCGTGGCCGAGCGCGCGCAATGCGTCGCCGAGCAGCTGCGCCTTGCGCTTGCGCGAGCGCGTCTCGCGGACGGATGCGGACGTGGCGGCAAGCTGTGCGAAGAGCACCGCGGGCTACCCTTTCACGTCCGATGCAGATCGCCTACGACGAGCAGGGGCTGGTCCCCGTCGTGATCCAGGACTGGAACACGGGGGAGGTCCTCACGCTGGCCTACGCCAACGAGCTCGCGGTCGCCAGGACGCGCGAGACCGGCGAGCTGCACCTGTGGTCGCGGTCGCGTGACGAGCTCTGGCACAAGGGCGCGACGTCGGGCAACACGCAGAAGGTCCGCGCGCTGCGCGTCGACTGCGACGGCGACACGCTGCTCGCGCTCGTCGAGCCCGCGGGCCCGGCCTGCCACACCGGCGCGCGCACGTGCTTCTTCACCGGCGAGATGGCGCCCGCGCCGCACGAGGTGCTGCCCGCGCTCGAGCGCACGCTGCACCAGCGTCAGGCCGAGCGCCCGACCGGCTCCTACACCGTCGCGCTGCTCGACGATCCGCCGCACGTCGGTGAGAAGGTGATGGAGGAGGCCGAAGAGGTCGCGCGCGCCGCGCGCGAGGAGTCCGACGACCGCGTCGACAGCGAGGCCGCCGACGTGCTCTACCACCTGCTCGTGCTGCTGCGCAGCCGCGACCGCACGCTCGCCGACGTAGAGGCGGTCCTCGATGCTCGAAGCCGCTGAGCAGGCGCTGCGCCTGCAGCCCGGCATCGACGAGGTCCGCGCGCTGGCGCAGGACTACAACCTCGTCGCGCTGCGCCACACGTTCATCGACGACTGCGAGACGCCGGTCAGCGCCTTCTTGAAGCTGCGTGGCAAGCGCCCGGAGTATCCGGCGTTCCTGCTGGAGTCCGCCGAGCAGGGCCAGCGCGTCGGGCGCTACTCGTTCATCGGGCTGCGGCCGCGGACGGTGCTGCGCTGGTCGCTTGGCGACGAGGGCGATCCCTATGCGCTGGCGGCGGCGGAGGTCGCGCGCTATCGCCAGGCGCCGATCGACGATCTGGCGCCGTTCACCGGCGGCGCCGTCGGCTACTTCGGCTTTGACCTCGTGCGCACCGTCGAGCCGATCCTCGGCGACCCCAACCCCGACGTCCTCGGGCTGCCGGACATGGCGCTGATGCTGTCCGACGTGCTGGTCGTCTTCGACCACCTCAAGCACACGGTCACGATCGTCTGCAACTGCTACCTCGACGAGGGCGCCGACGTCGACGCCGCCTATGCCGACGCGGTCGCGACGATCGAGAAGGCGCGCACGCTGCTGGCCGGCCCGGTGCCGCGGCCCGACGAGGTACGTGCGCCGCGCGAGGTGCCGGCGTTCGAGTCGAACATGCCGCGCGAGCAGTTCGAGGGCATGGTCGCGCGGATCGTCGAGTACGTGCACGCCGGCGACGCGTTCCAGGTCGTGCCGTCGCAGCGCTGGTCGGCGCCGCTGACGGGGATCGACCCGTTCAGCGTCTATCGCGGCCTGCGCGTGGTCAACCCCTCGCCCTACATGTACTTCCTGGACTTCCAGGACTTCCAGATCGCGGGCGCGTCGCCCGAGCCGCTGCTGACGGTCAACGGTCGTGCGGTCTCGACACGGCCGATCGCGGGCACACGCCCGCGCGGCGGCGACGCGGCCGAGGACGCCGTGATCGCCGAGGGCCTGCTCGCCGACGAGAAGGAGCGCGCCGAGCACGTGATGCTCGTCGACCTCGGCCGCAACGACCTCGGCCGCGTCTGTGAGTACGGCAGCGTCGGCGTGACGCGCTTCATGGCCGTGGAGACCTACTCGACCGTCATGCACATCGTCTCCGACGTCGCGGGCACGCTGCGCCAGGACGTCGGCCCGATGGACGCGTTGCGCGCCGTGCTCCCGGCGGGCACGCTGTCGGGCGCGCCGAAGGTCCGGGCGATGGAGATCATCGACGAGCTCGAGCCGGTCAAGCGTGGCGGCTACGGCGGCGCGATCGGCTACCTCTCCTACACGGGCGATCTGGACACCTGCATCCACATCCGCACGGTCGTGATCGCCGACGGCCAGGCGCACATCCAGGCCGGCGGCGGCACGGTCGCCGACGCCAAGCCCGAGTACGAGTACGAGGAGTCCGTCAACAAGGCGCGCGGCGTCAAGCAGGCGATCGAGCTCGCGGCGAGGCAAGGTGACTGGCCGTGACCCGGGTCTTGATGGTCGACAACTACGACTCCTTCACCTACAACCTCGTCCAGTACCTGGGCGAGCTCGGCGCCGATCTCGATGTCGCGCGTAACGACGCCGTAACGGTGGACGAATTGCTGAGCCGCGGTTATGACCGCGTCGTCGTGTCGCCCGGTCCGTGCACGCCCAACGAGGCCGGCATCTCCGTCGAGATCATGCGCCGCGCGCCCGAGGCTCAGATCGTCACGCTCGGCGTCTGCCTCGGCCACCAGTCGCTGGCCCAGGCCTTCGGCGGCACCGTCATCCGCCACGAGCCCGTCCACGGCAAGACGACGACGATCACCCACGATGAGCAGGGGATCTTCGACGGCCTGCCCCAGAACCTCGTCGTCGGGCGCTACCACTCACTCGTGGTCTCCGAGCCCGACCTGCCCGACTGCTTCGAGGTCACCGCGCGAGGCGGCGACGTGATCATGGCGATCCGCCATCGCGAGCTGCCCGTCGAAGGCCTGCAGTTCCATCCGGAGTCCGTGCTGACCGAGCACGGCAAGCGGATGGTCGCGAACTTCCTCGCACCCCGCGATTGACGCACGGACGGTTCCTCATGGACGCGGTACCCGGCGCGTCGCTAGGATCGCGTTCAATTCCTGGACTACCCCTTGGAGGAGGGACATCTTGAATATTCGTAAGGCGGCAGCGATCAGCTGCCTGCTCCCGGCCCTAGCGCTGGGTGTCGCCGCTTGCGGCGACGATGACGACGACAACGGCGGAGGCGGCGGCACGTCCACCGCGACCGACAGCGGCGGCGGTGGTGGGACCGTCGACGTGTACTCGAGCCTGCCGCTGCAGGGCGCTTCGAAGGCCCAGACCAACGCGATGGTGCAGGGCATCCGCCTGGCACTGAAGCAGGCCAACGGCAAGGCCGGCGACACGACGATCAAGTACGAATCGCTCGACGACTCGACCGCCGCGAAGGGCAACTGGGACGAGCAGCAGACGGCGTCCAACGCTCGTAAGGCGGTGCAGGACAAGAACACGATCGCCTACATCGGCGAGTTCAACTCCGGCGCATCGGCGATCTCGATCCCGATCCTGAACTCGGCGAGCATCTCGCAGATCTCGCCGGCGAACACGTACGTCGGCCTGACGACCGACGAGCCTGGTTCTGAGAAGGGCGAGCCGGCGAAGTTCTACCCGACCGGCAAGCGCACCTACTCGCGCATCGTTCCTCGCGACACGATCCAGGCTGCTGCCCTCGTGACGCAGATGAAGACCGATGGCTGCAAGAAGATCGCGATCGCCAACGACAAGGAGACCTACGGTGCCGGCCTGGCCCGTGTCGTCGGCCTCAACGCCAAGGAACAGGGCGTGACGATCGGCTCCAACACCGCGATCCAGAAGGACGCCGCGAACTTCCGCGGCTTCGCTTCGAAGATCAAGGGTGAGGGCGCTGACTGCTTCCTGTTCTCCGGCGTGACCGCCAACGGCGCGATCCAGATCTACAAGGACGTCTCGTCCGCGATCCCGGCCGCGAAGCTGTACGGCCCCGACGGCGTGTGCGAGTCGGGCTTCACCAACCCGAAGGAGAAGGGCATCCCGGCTGACGTGGGCAAGAAGTTCGTCTGCACGGTCGCGACGCTCGATCTGAAGTCCTACCCCGGTGGTCAGGACTTCATCAAGGCGTTCGAAGCCGAGTACGGCGACGCCAGCCCGGACCCCTACGCGATCTACGGCTTCGAGGCCATGGATCTCGTGATCGACACGATCGCGGCGGGTGGCACGGACCGTGAGAAGTTCCTCGCGAAGCTGTTCGAGACCAAGGACCGTGACTCGGTGCTCGGGACGTACTCGATCGACGAGAACGGCGACACGAGCCTGACTGACTACGGCCTCTACGAGGTCGGCGCGGACGGCGATCCGGCGTACAAGTCGACGATCAAGGCCGCCGGCTAACAACGGCAACCGCTGTGCGGAGCGGGCGGGCCAGCGCGGCCCGCCCGCTTCGCCAGTGGCGCCTTCAGACGATCCATGGCCATCGAAGCGCAAGCAGAACCGCCGCTCGCCGTCCGGCCCCGCACGGCCGACGTCGTCCGCGAGTTCATCTCCAAATGGGGCCTGTTCGCGGTCCTCGCCTTCCTGCCGGTCTACTACGGCATCATCGACCTGAGGGACGACGGCAACCTCTCGCACCTCGGTCAGAACCTGTTCCAGGGCCTGTCAAACGGCATGATCTGGGCACTGATCGCCGTCGGCTACACGCTCGTCTACGGGATCATCGAGCTGATCAACTTCGCCCACGGCGACGTCTTCATGATCGGCTCGTTCACGGTCTCCGCGCTGATCGGGACGTTCGGCCTGGGCCTGGCCACCGGCGCCGGCGGCATCGTCTTCGGGCTGCTCGCCGTGCTGCTGATCGTGATGCTCACCTGCGGGCTGCTGAACGTGATGATCGAGCGCGTCGCCTACAGACCGCTGCGAAATGCGCCCAAGCTCGCGCCGCTGATCACCGCCGTCGGCTTCTCCTTCATCCTGCAGAACGTCGGCCTGCTGTGGCTCGGCGGCTCCCCGCGCAGCGTCGACGACCTGATCCGCGCGCAGCAGGAGGTCACGACGATCTTCGGCGTGACGATCTTCCGCGCCGACCTGCTCGCGATCGGCGTCACGATCCCGCTCGTCATCGCCGCAACCCTCTTCATCACGCGCAGCCGCATGGGCAAGGCGATGCGCGCGACCGCGCAGGACCCCGACGCCGCCCGCCTGATGGGCATCAACGTCGACACGACGATCTCGCTGACGTTCCTGCTCGGCGGCATGCTCGCCGGCGCGGCCGGCCTGATCTACGCGCTCTACCAGACGACGATCTGGTTCTTCCAGGGCTTCCAGGCCGGCTTGATCGCCTTCACCGCGGCGGTGATGGGCGGCATCGGCAACCTCAAGGGCGCGCTGCTCGGCGGCCTGATCATCGGCTGTATCCAGCAGATCTCCGACAACCGCAACGACTGGGTCTTCGGGATCGTGCCGATCGGCCCGGAGTGGACGCCGGCGATCGTGTTCGCCTACCTCGTGCTGATCATGGTCTTCCGACCGCAGGGCTTGATCGGCGAGGAGACGAGGGAGGCCGGATGAGCGCCGACGGCAGCAGCGCCCCGTCCAACCCGGTCGCCGCGGCGATCCAGGGCGAGCTCGAGCCGAGCAAGACGCAACAGCGGATCCTGATGGCGCTGGGCTTCCTCGTCCTGCTGGTCCTGCCGCTGTTCTTCAACCAGCTGTCGGGGTTCCTCTCGGACATGACGCTGGCGCTGTCGTTCGTCGTGATGGCGCTGGGCCTGAACATCGTCGTCGGTTTCGCCGGCCTGCTCGACCTCGGCTACGTCGCGTTCTTCGCGATCGGCGCCTACACCGCGGGCTGGCTGTTCTCGACCTTCTACGCCGCCACCGACCTCCACATCCTCGTCACCGAGCCGGCGTCGAACCTGCCGGGCGTCCACGTCAACTTCCTGCTCGTGATGGTCGCAGCGGCGGTCCTCTGCGCGATCGGCGGCGTCCTCATCGGCCTGCCGACGCTGCGCCTACGCGGCGACTACATCGCGATCGTGACGCTGGCCTTCGGCGAGATCATCCGCGTGTTCGCGATCAACGGCGACAACCTGCACCCGTTCGGCGACGACTACCGCCTGACCGCCGGGCGCCAGGGCATCACGCCGATCGACCAGATCGACCTGCCGTTCCTCGACCCGTTCAGCCAGATCGAGCTGCGGCCGTGGTACTGGTTTGCGCTCGCGCTCGTGGTGATCGCGCTGTTCGTCTCCCTGCGGCTGCGCGACTCGCGCCTGGGCCGGGCCTGGATCGCGATCCGCGAGGACGAGGTCGCCGCCGCCTCGATGGGCATCCCGCTGGTCAAGACGAAGCTGATGGCCTACGCCATCGGCGCGGCGTTCGGCGGGGTCGCCGGCTCGTTCCAGGCGTCATATCTGAACACCGTCAACGCCGACCAATTCCTGTTCGGCTTCTCGATCCTCGTGCTGGCGATGGTGATCCTCGGCGGCATCGGCTCGATCTGGGGGGTGGTGCTCGGCGCGATCACGCTGTCGCTCGTCAACACCTGGATCATCCCCGACGTCATGAACTCCTGGCCGGGCAAGCTCGGTTTGGACTTCAACCTCGCCGACGTCGCGTTCGGCGTGTTCGGGTTCATCCTCGTGCTGGTGATGATCATCAGACCCGAGGGCCTGCTGCCCGAACGCCGGCATCGCATCGAGATGGCCGAGGGCATCGACTCCGCCGAGACCCCGTTCGAGGTGCGCGGATGAGCACGCAGGAAACAGAGCGCCCGCCGCTCGCCGACCGCGCCGCGTTGATGACCGCGACGCACGTGACGAAGCGCTTCGGCGGGCTCGTGGCCGTCAACGACGTCTCGTTCACGGTGCCCGAGCGCTCGATCGTCTCGATCATCGGGCCCAACGGCGCCGGCAAGACGACGTTCTTCAACATGCTCACCGGCCTCTACACGCCGACGATCGGCCGCATCAACTTCGCCGGCAACGACACCACGAGCTCGCGGCCCGACCAGATCACGGCGATGGGCGTGGCGCGCACGTTCCAGAACATCCGCCTGTTCGGGACGATGAGCGCGCTGGAGAACGTGCTCGTCGGCCAGCACGCGCGGATGAAGGCCGGCATCGTCGGCTCGATCTTCCGCCTGCCCGGCACGCGCAAGGAGGAGCAGCGCGTCCGCGAGCACGCGCGCGAGATGCTCGACTTCGTCGGCATCAACAAGAACCACTTCGAGGACCTCGCGATCAACCTCTCCTACGGCGACCAGCGCCGCGTCGAGGTCGCGCGGGCCCTGGCGTCCGACCCGCAGCTGCTGCTGCTCGACGAGCCGACGGCCGGGATGAACCCGCAGGAGTCCGAGAACCTGACGCTGTTCATGCGCAAGCTGCGCGACGAGCGCGGGCTGACGATCCTCCTGATCGAGCACGACATGAAGGTCGTGATGGGCGTGTCCGAGCGCGTGACCGTGCTCGACCACGGCGAGCAGATCGCCGAGGGCGAGCCGCAGGACGTCCGTAACGACCCGCGCGTGATCGAGGCCTACCTCGGCAAGCAGGGCCACGAGGAAGCGGGTGGCACGTCATGACGATGCTCGAGGTCGAAGGGATCGAGACCTACTACGGCAACATCAAGGCGCTGAAGGGCGTGACGCTGAAGGTCGAGGAGGGTGAGATCGTCACGCTCATCGGCTCCAACGGCGCCGGCAAGTCGACCACGCTGCGCTCGATCTCAGGGCTCAACCCGGCGCGCGCAGGCAAGATCACGTTCGAGGGCGAGGAGATCACCGCGACCGCCCCCCAGCAGATCGTGCAGCGCGGGATCTCGCAATCGCCTGAGGGCCGTCACTGCTTCCCGCGCATGTCGGTGCGAGAGAACCTCGATCTCGGCGCCTACCTGCGCAACGACAAGGCCGGGATCCTCGAGGACATGAACCGCGTGTTCGACCTCTTCCCGCGCCTCAAGGAGCGAGAGAAGCAGAAGGCGGGCACCATGTCCGGTGGTGAGCAGCAGATGCTCGCGATCGGGCGCGCGATGATGGCCAAGCCCAAGCTGCTGCTGCTCGACGAGCCGTCGATGGGTATCGCGCCGATCCTCGTGGAGCGCATCTACGAGACGATCGTCGAGATCAACAAGCAGGGCACGACGATCCTGCTGGTCGAGCAGAACGCCAACTACGCGCTGGGCGTCTCCTCGCGTGGCTATGTGCTCGAGACCGGGACCGTCGCGCTGACGGATTCGTCGGCGGCTCTGCGGACCAACCCCGAAGTGATGAAGGCGTACCTGGGCACATGACCGTTCTCGCGCTGATCGGCGCCAAGGCGCTGTACTTCCTGCTGATCTGGCTGGCGTCGTGCATCGCGGCGTCCTACCTGTCCGACCGCAAGGGCTACGGGGAGCGGCTCGGGCTCGCGTCGGGCCTGTTGCTGAGCGCCGTAGGGCCCGTCATCTGGCTGGTCGTGCCGCCGAAGTCCGACTCGGACTGGAAGCGCTTCGGCCCCTACGGGTCCAAGCGCCGCACGTAGGGCCGCCGGCGCAGCTACTCTGCGCGGCTTACCGATGTCCAACGATGTGCTCACGCAGGCAATCGACGCGCTCGCGTCGCGCCGCGACCTGTCCCGCGACGACGCCGCCGCGGTGCTCGCGCAGATCATGACCGGCGAGGCCTCCGAGGCCCAGATCGCCGGGTTCCTGATCGCGCTGCGCACCAAGGGGGAGACGCAGGAGGAGATCGCCGGCCTGGCGCAGACGATGCGCGCGCTGGCGACGCCGGTGAACGTCGCGCGCGGCGACCTCGTCGACACCGCCGGCACCGGCGGCGGGCGCCCGACGTTCAACGTCTCGACGACCGCGGCGCTGATCGCCGCCGGCGCCGGCTGTGCGATGGCCAAGCACGGCAATCGCTCGGCGACCGGGCTGTCGGGATCGGCAGACGTGCTCGAGGCGCTGGGCGCGCGCATCGATCTCGAGGCCGACGCCGTGGCACGGTGCATCGCCGACGCCGGGTTCGGCTTCATGTTCGCGCCCGCCCATCACGCCGCCATGCGCTACGTCGTCCCCGTGCGCAAGGAGCTCGCGGTTCGCACGATCTTCAACTTCCTCGGGCCGCTGACCAATCCCGCCGGCGCACGGCGCCAGCTCATCGGCGTCTCCGACGCCTCGTATCTCGAGACGATCGCGGGCGCGCTCGCCGCGCTGGGCTGCGATCACGCGCTGGTAGTGTCCTCCGCCGACGGGCTCGACGAGCTCAGCACGTCAGGTCCGACACACGTCGTGGAAGTCACTGCGCAGAAGATCGAGCGCTACGAGCTCGCGCCGGAGGACGTCGGCCTCGCAGAGGCGTCGTACGACGCCGTCGTCGGCGGCACGCCGCAGGAGAACGCCGCGACGACGCGCGCGATCCTGTCCGGTGAGCCCGGGCCGCGCCGCGACCTCGCCGTGCTCAACGCCGGCGCCGCGATCTACGCGGGCGGGCGCGCGGACTCGATCGCCGCGGGCGTCGTCGCCGCCCAGGAGGCGATCGACTCGGGTGCCGCGCACACGACGCTCGAGCGCTACGTCGCGTTGAGCCACGAGTTGGCGGGAGCCGCGGCATGAGCGTGCTCGACCGGATCGTCGACAGCACGCGCGAGGAGGTCCGCCGCCGGCGCGAGCTGACGCCGCTCTCCCAGCTCGAGGCGCTGGTGCACACCCATGCCGGCGACGACCGCCCGTTCTCCGAGGCGCTGACGCGTCCCGGCGTGTCGGTGATCGCCGAGCACAAGCGGCGCTCGCCGTCGGCCGGGGAGATCCGCGCCGGCGCGACGGTCAACGAGATCGTCGAGGCCTACGAGCGCGGTGGCGCCGCAGCGCTCTCGATCCTCACGGAAGGCCCCCACTTCGCCGGCTCGCTGGACGACCTGCGCGCCGCCCAGGACGCGAGCGGCCTGCCGATCCTGCGCAAGGATTTCATCGTCGACACCTACCAGGTCTACGAGTCGGCGGCCGTCGGCGCCAACGCGCTGCTGCTGATCGTCGCGGCGCTCGAGCCGCACGACCTCGAGCACCTCTACCGCGAGGCCCTGGCGCTGGACCTCGACGTGCTCGTCGAGGTCCACGACGAGCGCGAGCTCGAGACCGCGCTCGAGGTGGTCGACGCCGACCTGATCGGCATCAACAACCGCGACCTCACCGATTTCAGCGTCGATCTCGAGCGCACCTACGAGCTGCTCGCCGACGTCCCCACCGGCAAGACCGTGGTCTCGGAGTCGGGCATCCACTCGCGCGAGCAGCTCGAAGATCTCGAGCGTGTCGGGATCGACGCCGTGCTGGTCGGCGAGTCGCTGATGCGGGCAGATCTGCCCGAGGAGGCGCTGCGCACGCTGACGGGCATCGAGCCCGCGCCCTAGTCCAGCGAGTGACACCCTCGATACCGCGCTTGCATTTAGCTGCCGTAAAGGTGTAGAACGCACTCACGGGGAAAGGCGTTTCGTCTTGGGTAAGGGAGCGCGTGCCCCACAGCGCCGGTGAGAACCGGCCGAGTTCAGGGGAGAAGAGCATGGGGCGACGTCGGGGTATCGCGTTGGCGGGTGTGGTGGCAGCGATCTTGATCCTTCCGGCGTCAGCCGGTGCCGTGCTGAGCGCGGGGCTGACGGGCATCAACGGCGAGGGCACGTTCAACAACACGCTGCCATGCGGCCAGGGCGATGGTCCCAATTGGCGCTATTTCTGGGCGGACCAGCCCGCGACCTCGCCGAACGGGGCGTTCCACGGTCTGTGGAACGGATCGTTCGAGGTCCACGACGCCGGCGGCGGGAAGGCGTTCATCCCCAACAACGACGGGCGCCTGTCGATCTCCGTCGTCCGCGGCGGCACCGGCTTCTTCGACACGGTGGGCAACGGCAGCTGCGCAAACGCGACGCTTGACCTGACCACGCAGCCCGACGGCGACCCCCAGGTCAGCGGGACCCTGCCGATGGTCGCGCTCGGCGGCACCGGCTCCCTGCGCGGGCTCACGGGTTCGGGCACCGCGAACTTCACCCTCGAGCTGGGCGCCGGCGCCGACAACATCGCGAGCGTGAACTTCAGCGGCGACTTCGACGTCACCAATCCGGGCCTGACGGTCGCCGGCGCGTCCAGCCGCTGGCTCAACCTCACCGAGTACCTGCAGAAGAAGCTCAGGGTCTACGTGTCCGTTGCGAACAACACGAGCGCCGGTCACGCGTTCTTCTTGAAGATCACTGCGGTCAGCGGTGGCAGCGGGTCCTTCAGTGGCGTGCCGACCGGTGAGGTGCAGTACATCCCCGCCGGCTCGAGCGGGTCCTTTGGGTTCGTGATGAACAACGCGAACGCCCTGCAGAAGTACACGATCAACGCCACGGTGGCGTCCAGTGATGGTCTGCTCGTCCCGCAGCCGACGATAAGCGGGCCGGCGACCTTCACCGCACCGCTGCTGCCTTAGGGGAGGCACATCATGCTTGGTCTCATCAGGAGACATGGCTTCCGGGCCGGTCTCGTCGCGGCGGCCGTTCTCACGGGCATCGTCACGATGCTCGTCAGCGTCATCGGCAGCGGGGCGGCGACGCCGATCCCGGTTCCCGACGTGCTCGTCCAGGTCGTGACCAAGTCCGGGAACGTCGTCAAGCAGAACTCCGTCCCGATCGGCGGCGTGCCGATCCCGATCGACGTCGACAACCCGTCGCTGCTTGGCGTCCTCGAGCCCGACATCGACGTGTCCGTCGGTCTCGTCGCGCTGTCAGAGCTGCCGGGCAACCCGATCGTGCCCAACGTCGTCGTGCGCCGCAGCCTGCTGGCGATCGCGACCGATCGCACCAACCCGCCGTTGGAGATCGACGTCAAGATCGTCCTGCGTGACGCGAACAACGGCTTCAAGCAGCTCGTCGAGGTCCACTACGGCTTCAAGACGCCGCCCGGCGGGCGCATCCCGCCGGTCGTCACCGCCAAGCTCGTCGGCCCGATCGAGGGCGGCTTCGTCGATCCGCTCGTCGCGAAGATCGAGAGCCCCGGCTACAGCGGCCCGCTCGACCTGCACGTCGACGCGCTGACCTCTGGCCTCGACGCGAAGTTCAAGCTCAACTACGACGCGCTTCCGGAGTCGATCTTCGTCTCCTACGACCCGCGTGAGGATGGCCTCGACGCGCTCTACAGGCATCAGGCGCCGATCGCCGACGTGCACCTCGAGGCGTTCGCGTCGCTGAAGAACCGCACCACCAACGGGCTGCTCGAGATCGGCGCGAACATCGAGCGGCTTCCGCAGGAGATCAAGCTCTCCAACACCAACACCGAAAGCCAAACGAAGGTCCGCTACGACTCCTCGTCGGCGCTGGGCAAGCCCGACGTCGAGGCCACCTACCGCGACACCAACGGCGCGGGCAAGGTCCTCACCGACGCCAACATCAAGGTCGCCGGCATGGCGCGCGCGGTCACCGGGCAGTTCGACACCGTCGTCGAAGACGGCGAGCGCACGATCGACCGCGTCGACTTCCAGGCGCTCAACGGCGAGGAGATCGACGGCGTCGACTTCGTCGTCAAGGATCACGTCGGGTCCGCCGGCAATCTCCCGGCGCCACTGCTCGGCCCCGATCAGTTCGTGGCCGTCAGCTCGCGCCGCCAGGCCGACGGGTCGGGGCGCTTCCGCGCCGCCGGCCGCATCCTCGGCGTGCGCGGCATCACCGTCGAGCGCCAGGGCCCCGACAACGACATCATCGACGCGGTCACCAACATCGGCGACGGCGCCAAGCCGCTGCGCGCCATCCTCGACCTCGACAACCGCGGCACCGGTGCGCCCAGTGACGCCAAGCGGATGAAGGTCGACACGACGATCTCGCCGCTGCCCAGGCAGATCCACGCCGTCTTCGATCCGTCCAGCTCTGCCACCGATCCGCTGCGTCTGACCTACGACTCGTCGTCGACGCTTGACGTCGACGTCAACGCCGAGATCTCCGAAGGCGCGCTCGACGGCTGCGGCAAGCCGAAGGTGACCTGCGCGAAGGCGCGCATCGACAAGGTCCCCACGCATCTGGAGGCCAAGCTTCCGGGCGAGGGCGCAACGGACTTCAGCCTCAGCCACAACGCCGGCAGCAGCCAGCGTCCCGACGTGCGCGCGACCATCGACCGCACCGAGGAGGACGCGGCGCGGACCTGGGCCGACGTGCGCATCCTGCGCCTGCCCAACGAGGTCACCGGCCGCATGGATACCAAGCTCAGCGTGCTCAAGGCCGCTGAGTTCCACGGCTGCAAGTGGAACTTCGCTGCCAACCCGCCCGCCTGCACGAGCCCCGAGGCCGCGCTTGGGCGCGTCAGCTTCACCGTTCGTGACCAGCCCGACCGCGGCAACCTGCCGCCGCGTCCTGACACGCGGCCCCAGTTCGTCACCCTGCTCAAGCGCGACGCGCGCTTCGAGGCAGCCGGCAGCGTCGACGAGGTCCGCCACGTCGCCTTCCGTCAGCGCGACCTCAACGAGGACGGCAAGGCCGACGGCACGCTCGGCGCCTCCGTCGCCGCCGGCGCCGGCGGCCCGTTCGACGTGCGCATCGACGACGACTCCGACTTCGCCGATCCCGACGACACCACCGAACCGTTCACGATCCTCGGCAAGGGCCAGACGAAGATGTCGATCGGCCTCGACGCGCTGCCGACGAGCTTCTCGGCCTGCGTGCGCTCGGGTGCAGAAGTCGCACCGCCCGACCCGAGCTCGCTGCCTGACGACGACCTGCTCGCCCCGTGTGACCGCGACGACGTGCTCGGCCGCAACAGCGGCGATCTCGACACGACGCCGCTGTCGATCCTCTACAAGGCATCGACCAAGACGAAGGTCACGGCGCGCATCGAGAGTGAGAATCCCGACAAGGACGACCCGATCACGCCGACGACGTTCAACCGTGGCAAGTCGGTGTTCGCGACCACCGTCGACGCAGTGCCCTCAGAGCTGCGCACCGACGTGATCTCGCCGGTCACGCCGGATCCCACCGAGGTCCCGCCGATCGCCGGCCGCAAGCTCGAGCTCGACTACGACGCCTCCGAGCGCATCAAGAGCATCGACTTCGAGATGCAGGACCGCCGCGCGAGCTCGATCTGCGAGGACCCGCGCCCGAATCGCCGCGCGACCTGCCTGTCGGCGATCGTCACCGACCTGCCCGACAAGGTCTTCGTCACCTACGACCCCGACGACAGCAAGGGCGACATCGACTTCGTCACCGCGCCGCCGACCGACGGTGGTCCGCGCCTGTCGATCAACAAAGAGGTCTCACCACAGGTCCCCGACCCGATGCGCCTCTCGATCGTCGAGCCCGATCCGACCTCCAAGCCGCTGGTGCTCGACGCTCGCATCAAGGACATCACCGACCATCTGACCGGCAAGCTCGTCAGCAAGGACGTCGACGGCGAGGGTGGCCTCGGCCCGAGCAAGTGCACCAACGGCATCGACGACGACGGCGACGCCGGCGAGACCGGCGGCGGCACCGACGCGGTCGACGACGACTGCGAGAAGGACATGGCGCGGCTGTCGTTCAATGCCTGTCCCGATGGCGCCTGTCCAGGCGTCGGCGAGATCCGCTTCCGCGCGACCAACGCGCTGATCGGCGATCCGCTGCCGCCGCCGGACCCGCTGACCTCAGACATCGGCGGCGTGACGCAGGACTTCAGCTTCGTGCAGCGCGAGGCGCTGTACCGCGCCGAGGGTGTGATCTCCCAGCTCAAGCGAATCGGCTTGTCGCAGGTCGACGACACGCCGCAGCAGAACGCGTCGGCGACGACGCGGATCGAGGCTGCCTTCGGCACGGGCCTGCCCACCGAGAAGATCCGTGCGTACATCGACACCGACAGCGGCGCCGAGCAGCTGATCGCCGACGCCGTCATCTCGCAGGCACCGTCGGGGATCAACATCTGCATGCGCGACGCGATCCCGGCCGGGTCTGACTTCCTCGCGAACCCGACCTCGCCGATCTACTGCGAGACCGCCCCCAACGACCAGATGGGGATGCAGGTCAAGCTCGACGAGGCGGCAACGACCAACAAGCCCGACATCGACCTGCGCAAGCTGCGCGTCGCCTCCGGCGGCGGCACGAGCCTGATTACCGGCGACGCCCAGGTCGACAACCTCGGCGAGCGCATCGACATCCTCGTCGGCAAGCAGGCCAAGGACGGCGACATCCAGCTCGAGGGCCAGCAGATCGGCGACGACAACACCGTCCCGGTCACCAGCCCGCCCGACAACGTCGCCGACCGCGTGACGTTCAACCTGCGCAACCGCGAGGTCGCGCCGACCGGCCAGTTCCCGTGGAACTCGCTGGAGAACGGCGACCTCGACAACTCCAACAACACGGTCGACGTCGACGCGCCGGCCGCCGGCAACGACGGCAACTACCTGAAGTTCTTCACCGACCCGGCCGGGCGCTTCATCGCTCGCGGCTCGGTGCCGAACATCAAGCGCATCGCCAAGCGCAACGGCAGCTGCGAGGTCGACGCGCGCTTCCCGACGACGCCCTACCCGGCGACGAAGGTGCCGACCTACTCGTGCCTCGAGGCGAACGTCGCGGGCAACAGCAAGCTCGGCCTGAGCGTGCGCACGCTCGACGCCAAGAACGAGGTGCTCGAGGTCGAGGAAGGTCACATCAGCGCGGTGCCGTCCGGCGGCCTGCAGGTGACGATGGCCAAGTCGCCCGACGCGGCCGGCCTGGACCCGGTCTGCACCGACCCGTCGACGGCGTTCCCCTGCCGTCCGCCGATGCTGTCGCTCGAGGCGCCGCGTGGCGGCGCCGCCGTCCCGCGCCTGAAGGCGCGGCTGTCGACGGGCAGCAAGGAGCTGATCGTCAACAAGCTGATGCCGCAGACGGCAGACGACGTCATCTCCCAGCAGCTCAACTACGAGCTGGCACCGGCGAGCTTCCCCGAGGGTGGAGCACGCGTGAAGGTCGGCACGGACAAGAGCCCCAGCGGCGCCGAGCTGCTCGGCATCCGCATGAACGCCGACCTGCCGCTGCACCAGTTCCTCGACCTCGACCCGCCGACGTTGTGGAGCTGCAAGCACCGCGACGAGCACCCGGATCCCGACCCGCTGACGCAGTGCGACGCGCCCGACAACGAGGCCAGCTCGGACAAGAACGACGGCTACGAGTCGAAGGACATCTTCTTCAAGCTCGTGGCGGCGGACAACCATCACGACGGCTCCGACGTGCCGTTCCTCGGCCGCATCGCGGTGCTCGTGCAGGACTACAAGTCCGGCGGCACGCAGACCGTGCTGACGGGCGCGCCCGGCCAGGCCGGCAACGCGTTCCTGCCGGACAACAACAGCTGGTTCATCGACCGCCCCGGCACCGACGACTTCGACGGCCAGACCTCGTCTGATCCGGTGACGGGCGCCAACAGCGCCTTCCCCGAGCACTTCGAGGGATCCGGCGACCCGGCGAACCGTGGGTTCAACGTGCCTGGCCACCTCGACGCCAAGGTCTACCTGCGCAACGACTACGAAGCGCCCGGCGACGACGACAAGCAGCAGAACTTCGCGCAGGTCGACGGCCGCGTGAACTCGCCGCTGACGATGACGGTGCGCCTCAACGACGGCACGACAACCAACCGCGCCGGCCAGGCGGTCCCGCCGACGCAGCTGACGCTGCGCAACGCACCGGGCAGCAACGGCGCCGACAACTACGGCAGCCCGACTTTCCGCGTGCGCGCGGAGCTCAAGAAGAGCCACGTCGACCAGACGCCGCCGGGTCTCGCGGAGAAGATCTTCACGTGTGACGGTGCCGGCTACGGCATCCAGATCCCGGCGCTGCTGACGCTCTGCCTGCTCGTCCCGACGCAGGCCGAGGCGGCGTGGCTGAACGTCGTCCTGAACATGGATCCGGGCTCCAACGGCCACACGACGAGCGCCAATCCCGCGCGCACGGTCGACGCGGTCGCCGGTCCGTTCGGTGGCTCCAACGACGCTGACCTGCGTGGCTTCCAGGCCGTCAACGGCAGCGGTGGCGGCGTCGGCAAGGGCAACGACGAAGCGATCGTCCCGCAGGCTGGCCTGCGCCTGACGAACTTCAACATCGGTCTCAAGGTCGGCGCCGGGATCGGCCTGATCGGCGGCTCGGCGACGTGGGTCGAGGAGGGCGACCTGATCGTCGGCCTGACCGGCCATCAGACGCCGCGCTCGCGCCTGAACCACAACCTGCTCGTGATGCGCCTGACCGGCGGCACGGAAGCCAACCCCAACCGCATCAACTCCAACCTCAAGTCGATCTTCCGCTTCAAGCTGACGATCGAGGCGCTGTTCGGCCTGATCGAGGGCGACGTCCTCAACGAGACCGTCGGGCCCTTCCATCACGACATCGTCTTCCGCGACTGCGCGGGCGATTTCTTTGCGCTCGGCGGCACCGCCGACGAGTTCAAGCAGCCGAGCCCGAACCTCGGCGGTGGCGACAAGGCAGCGATCGCATTCGGGTCCACCGGCGACCTCGGCGGTGACCTCGCCGCGGCGTTCAACAACGTCCTCGTGGGTGCCGCGTCGCAGATCTTCTGCCTGTTCTCGACATCCGACAGCCAGGACGTCAACGCCGGTCACCCGGCGCCGCGCTACAACGTCAGTGCGCGCGGGGTCGAGAACGGCCCGGCCTCGGCTGGCGGCAGCGCGCCGCCCGACCCGCCGGACGTCGGCGACGACACCGGCCGCAAGAACCTGACGATCAGCGCGACGACGCCCGTCGCCGAGCGCACGCGCTGCGGCACCGTCAGCAACATCGAGACGCTGACGGTCGACGCCGGCACCACCCTGCGCGTCGGTCGCGAGGGCGAGTTCGACGGCGTCAACGGCCAGGCCTGCGCCGGCGCGCTGCGCGTCGACGCCAAGTCGGTCGTGATCAACGGCACGGTCGACGCGGTCGGTGCACGCACCAGCACGAACGGTCCCGGCGCGGGCGGTAGCCCCGGCGGCGGCGCTGGCCATCACGGCGGCGGCGGTGCCTCGGGCGGCGGCGGCGGCGGCGGCGCGGCGCTCCCGGCACCGGCCACGAGCCCGACGCTCGACTTCGGCTCGTCTGGTGGCAACGGCTCCGGCGGCGTTCTCGGCGGCCGCGGCGGCGGCACGATCGTGATGTCCGCGATCGAGGACATCGTCGTCAACGGCCAGGTTCTCGCCCGCGGCGGCCCCGGCGCGAGCGCGTCGGCAGGCTGCAGCAACGTCGCCGCCGGCGGTGGCTCTGGCGGCGCGATCGCCATGACCGGCACGCGCGTGGTCGGCAGCGGCACGGTCAGCGTCAGCGGCGGCAGCGGCGGCACGGCCGCCCGCGGCGGCGGCGGCGGCAGCGCCGGTCGCGTCACCGTGAACACGGTCGTGAAGGGTGCCGACGGCTCGCTGTTCTTCGGCCAGGGCGGCGGCGGTGGCACCGGCCAGGCGGACTGCGGTGCGCCGGCCGGCCTCGACCACGGCGGCGCCGGCTCGTCCGGCCCCGGCGGCCCGGTGGTCGCGTCGCTTGGCTCGACGCTCGATCGCGCGGCCAGCGTGGTCCTGCACGCCGACAACCCCGGCCCGTTCGTCAAGGGCAGCGTCAAGCTCGTCGTCAAGGGCGTGCAGCAGCCCGACGCCGACGACGACCTCGACATCGTCCTCTGCCGCAAGTACCTCGCGCCCGAGAACACGGTCGGGCCCTTCGAGGACCCGGCGCTCGACCCGGGCACCGACTCGCTCACGACGCTGCTCAACGGCGACACCTGCACCGTCGAGGCGTTCAGCGCGCCGACCACGGGCAACGACCGCTACGAGCGCACGATCACGGTCAACCTGCCGCAGGACGGCTTCTACGGCTGGTACGCCCTTGCCGCGAAGCGCCCGGCTCCGGTGCTGCCGTTCTTCAACCCCGGTCCGACGTACTGCGCGTCGCCGCACGGCGGGGGCCCCTTCGACCAGCAGTGCGACTTCCAGAGCCCCGAGGCGTCGAGTGGTCAGGCGGACGTCCTGATCTCGGCATTGAGCTCGGCGAAGATCGGCTCCGACACGGTCGGCCCGGTCTACGACACGGCCGCCGCGAACCGGCCACTCAACGGCTTCGCCGGCTGCCCGGACAGCTCGCTGTGCCTGCCGGACGCGACCGCGAAGCTCAAGATCGAGGCGCATGACCGCACCTCCGGCATCAAGAGCATCACCTGCACCGTCGGCGGTGGCCCCGCGGGCACGCAGCTGTGCCCGGAAGGCCCGTCCGCGAACGTCGACGTCGGCGTCAACGACGGCCTCAAGCAGGTCAACGTCCGGATGGAGGACAACGCGGACGATCCCCCGGAGACGGTCGGCAACGTCACCAACACCAACCCGGCCGCGAAGTGGTTCACCGACCGCACGAAGCCCAACAAGCCGAACGTCACGCTCAGCGCGTGCAGCGGCGGCGAGAACGGCTGGTGCACGTCGATCCCGTCGATCTCGGCATCGGCGTCTGACCCGAACCCGTCGTCCGGCTTCAACGCCGGTGCGCTGCAGGTGCTCGTCGACGAGGGCGGCAACGACTGTGGCGCGGACACGCCCGGCTCGAGCTCCGGCGCGGGCACGACGAACATCTCGTGCCCGTCGGGCACCGTGAGCGTCACGACCGAGGGCCGGCACACGATCACCGCGATCGCGACCGACCGTCTCGGCAACGAGTCCGAGCGTGCCGACAGCGAGACGATGAAGGTCGACACGACCGATCCGAAGTCGGCGATCTTCCTCGGGCCGAAGAAGCCCGACGGCAAGAACGACTGGTACGTCACGAAGCCGTTCATCGCCTTCGGTGCCACCGACAAGGCCGGCGGTTCCGGTGTCGACCTGGGCATCACCCCGTCCGGCATCTTCTACTCGATCGACGGTGCGGCGTTCGTCCCGTTCAACCCGAACGTCGACGTGGCCCTGGATGACGGTGTCCACAAGGTCTGCTGGTACGCAGTCGACGTCGCGGGCAACGACGAGGCCGGCAGCAACCCCGAGGCCAACGCGCCGGGGACGAACTGCAAGGCGAACATCAAGGTCGACACGACGGCGCCGAACATCAACGACCCGATCGTGCCGGCGGCGCCCGATGGCGACAACTCGTTCTACATCACGACGCCGACGATCGACGGCGTGAGCACTGACCCGCTGCCGGCGGGCGTCAATGAGCGCTCGCTGATCGACAAGACCGAGCAGCAGCTCGACGGCGCCGCCTGGATCGCGGCCGTGCCGACTGCGATCACCGAGGGCGAGCACGTGATGCGAACGCGCGCGTTCGACAAGGCGGGCAACCCCTCGCCGATCCTCGAGCGGGTGATCCGCGTCGACAAGTCCAACCCGAGCAACGCGATGAAGCCGTACCCGCGCACCGGCAACGAGCAGGGCTGGTTCCGCCGTCACGCGGTCAACGCGATCGCCGCGCACGACGGGCGCGACGGCTCGGGCGCCGACGGTGCGACGTTCAAGGTCGACAGCGACGGGCCGGCGTCCTACCTCGCCCCGTTCAACGTCGGCGACGGCATCCACCAGGTCGACGTGCAGGCGCGTGACTTCGCCGGGCGCAAGGGCACGATCGACACGCAGACGCAGCGCATCGACACGGTGGCGCCGCTCGGCGGACCGACCGGCGTGACGCCGCTGCTGACGATTCCGCTGATCGGCCTGCCCAACCCGGTGCCGCTGCGCTTCACCGCCAGCGACGCTCTGACGCCGCGCGTGAAGGTGACGGTGTACGTCTACAACAGCCTGCTCGGGCTGGTCCGGCGCCTGCCTGTCGCCGGCCCGCACCCCGGCGGCTACCGTGACAACGGCGACGGCCAGGTCAACTGGGACGGCAAGGACTCGAGCGGCAAGGGCGTCATCCCGGGCCTCTACCACTACCGCGTCCACATCGTCGACCAGGCGGGCAACACGGTGCTGTCCGACGAGTCGAGGCCGTTCATCGTCCTGCTCGGGGTCCTGCCGCTGTAAGCGCGACGGCGACAATCGTCCGTAGCATGGGAGTCCATGGCTCCCCGGATCAAGTTCTGCGGCCTCACGCGCTTTGACGACGCCACGGCGGCCGTCGACGCCGGCGCCTGGGCGCTCGGCGTGATCCTCTGGGCCGGGTCGGCGAGAGCGGCCAGCCTCGACGTCGCCGCGGAGATCGCCGGCGCCTACCGCCGGCGCGCTGAGATCTGCGGCGTGTTCGTCGACGCGACGCTCGACGAGGTCGCCGGCAGCGTCGACGCCGCCGGGCTGACGATGGTGCAGCTGCACGGCAGCGAGGGGCCGTCCTACTGCGCGGAGGTCGCGCGGCGCACCGGCGCGAAGGTGGTCAAGGCCGCTCGCATCCGCGGGCGCGAGGACCTGCAGGCGCTGCGGACCTTCCACACGGACTTCCAGCTGCTCGACGCCAAGGTCGAGGGCATGGTCGGCGGGACCGGCCAGACCTGGGACTGGTCGCTGGTCGCGGGGCATCGCGCGCCCGTGCCGCTGATCCTCTCCGGGGGCCTCACGCCCGAGAACGTGGCATCCGGCATCGCCGCCGTGCGGCCCTACGCCGTCGATGTCGCGTCGGGGGTCGAATCGGCGCCGGGCATCAAGGACCACGACGCGCTGCAGCGCTTCGCCGCCGCGGTGGCGTCGACGAGCGAGGTCCCCGCATGACCGCCGTCGAGCACCGCTTCGGCGCCTACGGCGGCCAGTACGTTCCCGAGACGCTGATGCCGGCGCTGGCCGAGCTCGAGGCCGCCTGGGTCGCGACGCGCGACGAGCCCGGCTATCGCGAGCAGCTCGCCACGCTGCTGCGCGACTTCGCCGGGCGCCCGACGCCGCTGTACCTGGCGACGCGGCTCTCCGAGCACGCCGGCCGGCCGATCTGGCTCAAGCGCGAGGACCTCAACCACACCGGCTCGCACAAGCTCAACAACGCGCTCGGCCAGGCGCTGCTGGCCAAGCGGATGGGCAAGCAGCGGATCATCGCCGAGACCGGCGCGGGCCAGCACGGCGTCGCGTCGGCCACCGTCTGCGCGCTGCTGGGCCTGACCTGCGTCGTCTACATGGGCGTCGAGGACACGCGCCGCCAGAAGCCCAACGTCGAGCGCATGGAGCTGCTCGGCGCGACCGTCGTGCCGGTCGAGGCGGGCTCGGGCACGCTCAAGGACGCGACCAACGAGGCGATCCGCGACTGGGTCACCAACGTCGAGTCGACGCACTACATCATCGGCTCGGCCGTCGGCCCGGCGCCGTACCCGTCGCTCGTGCGCGACCTGCAGCGGACGATCGGCGACGAGTCTCGCGCCACGCTGCTGGAGCGCGAGGGACGCCTGCCCGACCGCGTGATCGCGTGCGTCGGCGGCGGCTCCAACGCGATCGGGATGTTCACCGCGTTCGTGCCCGACACCGGCGTCGCGCTGATCGGTGTCGAGGCCGCGGGGGAGGGCCTGGCGACCGGGCATCACGGCGCGCCGCTGACGGTCGGCGGCAGGGCCGGGGTGCTGCACGGCTCGATGTCTGCGGTCATGCAGGACGAGGAAGGCCAGATCACCGAGGCGCACTCGATCAGCGCCGGCCTGGACTACCCGGGCTCCGGGCCCGAGCACGCGTTCCTGCGCGACAGCGGCCGCGCCAGCTACGTCGCGGTGACCGACGAGCAGGCGCTGACGGCGTTTGCGACCGTCACGCGCCTGGAGGGCATCATCCCCGCGCTGGAGACCGCGCACGCGCTGCACTACGCGCTGGAGGAGCCGTCGGACTCGACGCTTGACCTCGTCTGCCTGTCGGGCCGCGGCGACAAGGACCTCGCGCAGGTGCTGGAGCGCCTGTGATCCCGCGGCCGGAGGCCGATGGGCCAAATCAGGACGCGGGGCTGGATGCCCCGCGGAGCACTCCCCTCGCGGCGGCGTTCGCCGAGAACGGGCGGCGGGCGGCGTTCATGCCGTACCTGATGGGCGGGTTCCCGACGATCGCGGACTCGCTCGCGGTCGGCCTGGCCTACGCCGACGGCGGCGCCGACCTCGTCGAGCTCGGCGTGCCGTTCTCCGACCCGCTCGCCGACGGCCCGGTGATCGCCGCGGCCGGCACACAGGCACTGAAGGCCGGCGCGACCGTCGACGGCGTCCTCGGCGTCTGCGAGCAGCTGGCGCAGCGGCTCCCGGTGGTCGTGATGGTCTACTCGAACATCGTCTTCGCGCGCGGCGCAGAGGCGTTCTGCTCGGCGCTGCGCGACGCCGGCGCCAGTGGGCTGATCGTCCCGGACCTGCCGATGGAGGAAGCGCCGGGCGTCCTGCAGGCCGCCGACGCGGCGGGCATCGCGCTGGTTCCCCTCGTCGCCCCGACGACGCCCGACGCGCGCCTGGAGCTGATCGGCGAGCGGGCCCGTGGCTTCCTCTACACCGTCAGCGTCACCGGCATCACGGGAGAGCGCGACAAGCTCTCCGATCGATTCGCCTCCGTCGTCGCGCGTGCGAAGCAGGCGACCGACGTCCCGGTCGCCCTGGGCTTCGGCATCTCCACGCCCGAGCAGGCGAGCGCGGCAGCCGACGCCGGAGCCGACGGCGTCATCGTCGGCACGCGCCTCGTGCGCGCGGCAGCCGAGGGCGACGACGTGCGCGCTCTGGTCGAGGGGTTCGCAGACGCTCTTGGCTGAGCTGCACGTCACCAACGGCGACATCGCCGCCGAAGCGATCCGCGAGCGCCTCAGCGTGCCGCGCGCGACGATCCTGCCGTGGCGCGACGTGCTCCACGAGGGCCCCGTCCCTGCAGGCCAGGACGACGCGACGCTGCGCCACACGCGCGCCGACTTCCTCGCCGCGCAGGGCTGGGCCGACGCCGACGCCGCGCGCATCGACTTCGCCGCGCGCGACGCCGCCCTGGCCGAGGCCGTCGACCTCGCCACGCGCGTGACGCTGTGGTTCGAGGACGATCTCTACGACCAGCTGCAGCTGCTGCAGGTGCTCGACCGCCTGCAGGAGCACAACGGCCCGATCGCGATCGTGAAGCTGCCGCAGTCGCGCGTCGACCTCGCCTTCCTCTACGGCTACGCGCAGACGCTCGACGAGCGCGCGGTCGCACTCGGGGCGCGTGCCTGGGCGGCATTTCGCGAGGACACGCCCGACGCGCTGCACGAGCTCGTGCTGGAGCGCACGCCGCGCTTGCCAGAGCTCGCGCCGGCGCTGCGCCGCCACCTCGAGCAGCTGCCGGCCACGACGGACGGCCTCTCGCGCACCGAGCGCCAGGCGCTCGGCGCGATCGCCGCCGGCGCGGTCAACGACGCCGAGATCTTCCTCGCCGCCACCGACGACGACGATCCGCCGTTCATGGGCGACCTGCCGTTCGCGAGCTGGCTCGCGGCGCTGACGGGCGGCGACGAGCCGCTGGTCGCGCTGGATCGCGGCAACCACACGATCACCGACGCCGGGCGCCGCTGTCTGGCGGGGGACGCCGATCGCGTCGCCCTGGCCGGTGGGATCGACCGCTGGTACGGCGGCATCCACCTGCAGGGCGCCACGCCGGCCTGGCGCTGGGACCCCGAGGCCGGGGCGCCACGCACCGGCCTGTGAGATAGCATCGTCGCCGTCATGGGAGTCGTTCTCGCCGCCACCGCCGGACTCGTCATCTGGATCGTTCTCTGGTCGATCGGGACGAAGGCGATCGACGCGTTCATGATCACGACGCTGATCGTGCTCGTGGCGGCGACAGTTCGTAGCCTGCTTCCCAAGCTGCCCGGCTACCGCGCCGAGTAGGCCGCACTTGCGGGCCCGTGTCGTCCTCGTCCTGGCTGCGACGGCAGTGCTCGTCGGCGGCTGCGGCAAGGACGACGACGCAGCGCCCGCGCCCGGTTCGTCGCAGCTGACGATCTATTCCAGCCTGCCGCTCCAGGGGCCCTCGCGAGTGCAGTCCCTGTCGCTCGTGAACGCCGAGAAGCTCGCGCTCTCGGAGTCCGGTGGGCGCGTCGGCCCGTTCACGGTGAAGTACGTGTCGCTGGACGACTCGCGTGCGAAGACCGGGAGGTGGGACCCCGGTGCCGTGCTCTCCAACGCCCGCCGCGCCGTCGAGGACCGCTCGGCGATCGCCTACATCGGCGAGGCCGACTCGGGCGCGTCGGCGATCGCCGTGCCAGTGCTCAACAGCGCGGGCATCCTGACGGTGTCGCCGTCGAGCACGTACCCGGGCCTGACGACGACCGAGGACGGCGACAAGGGCGAGCCCGAGAAGTACTACCCCTCGGGCACGCGGACGTTCGCCCGCGTCGTCCCCGCCGACAACCACCAGGCCCGCGTCCAGGTGCGCCTGCAGCGCGCCGCCGGCTGCGCGAAGCTGTTCGTCGTCTCCGACCGCGACGTCTACGGCCGCGGGATCGCGTCGGCGGTCGCGCGTGAGGCGTCTGACGACGGCATGCAGCTCGTCGGCGAGATCCCCCTGCTCAACAACCAGAAGGACTTCTCAGACGTCGCCGAGCGCGTGCGCAAGACCGCACCGGACTGCGTCTTCACCGGGCTCTCGCTGAACGAGCACGCGCCCGCGCTGTACGAGGCGCTGCACACCGCGGCGCCGGGCGTGCGCCTGTTCGGGCCGGACGCGCTCGCGGACTCGGGGTTCGCGGCGAAACTGACCGCGGGCGCGGCGAGCCGGACCTTGCTGACGAGCGTCGCACTCGCCGGCCCGGGCATTCCCGCGCGTGCCAAGGCGTTCGTGCGCGCATACCGCAAGCGCTACGGCAGCACGCCCGAGCCCTACGCGATCTACGGCTACGAGGCGATGAAGGCCGTGCTGCGCGCGATCAAGAACACCGGCAACCGCGCCAACCGCCGCGACGCCGTACTGCGCTCGTTCTTCGCGCTGCGCGATCGCAACTCGGTCCTCGGGCGCTACTCGATCTCTCCCGAGGGCGACACCTCGCTGAACCGCTACGCCGTCCAGGGGATCAGCGGCGGTCGCCTGACCGTCGAGAGCGTGATGCGCTCGGGCAGCTGATCGGCCACGCGGCCCACTAGATTCAGTGAACCGTGCCCGACGCATCCGAGCAGCGCTCCCCACAGCAGAAACCGCCTGACGGCCCTCCGTGGCGCGTCGATCCGGCGCCCGACGGGCGCGGAGCGCCGCAGAAGCCGCCGAAGACCCCGACGGGGATGAGCTGGCGGCGCTTCGGCGCCGTCCTGCTGGCTCTCCTGGTCTTCAACTACGTGCTGGCGTCGTTCCTGCCGGGCTCTGACCGCCCCGAGCGCATCAGCTACACGCCGACGTTCCTGGCGCAGGTGACGTCGGGCAACGTCAAGAAGATCTCCTCGCGCGGCGACGAGGTCTCCGGTGAGTTCCGCAAGGACTTCGACCCGCCCGGCGACGCGAAGAAGACCGACAAGTTCCGCACACAGGTGCCGGAGTTCGCCGACGACAACCAGCTCTCCAAGCTGCTGCAGGACCACAAGGTCGAGGTCAACGCCGAGCCGATCAACACCGGCCGCAGCTTCCTCGCCAACCTGCTGCTCGCGCTGCTGCCGACGCTGCTGCTGATCGGCGTCTTCGTCTACATCGCGCGGCGCATGAGCGCCGCGGCGGGCGGCGGCCTCGGCGGCCTCGGGCGCAGCCGCGCCAAGCGCGTCGAGGCCGAGACCGACGCGCACGACCTTCGAGGACGTCGCCGGCATCGACGAGGCCGAGGACGAGCTCAAGGAGGTCGTCGACTTCCTGCGCGACCCGCGACAAGTACCTCTCGCTCGGGCGCGCGGATCCCCAAGGGCGTCCTGCTCGCCGGCGCGCCCGGCACCGGCAAGACGCTGCTGGCGCGCGCGATGGCCGGAGAGGCGCGCGTCCCGTTCTTCACCGCCAGCGCCTCGGAGTTCATCGAGATGATCGTCGGCGTCGGCGCAAGCCGCGTGCGCGATCTGTTCGAGGAGGCCAAGAAGGCCGCCCCCGCGATCATCTTCATCGACGAGCTCGACGCGATCGGCCGCGCGCGCGGCGGCGGCAACGCGCTCGGCGGCCACGACGAGCGCGAGCAGACGCTCAACCAGATCCTCACCGAGATGGACGGCTTCGACCCCTCGATCGGCGTGATCGTGCTGGCGGCGACCAACCGTCCCGAGATCCTCGACTCGGCGCTGCTGCGCCCCGGCCGCTTCGACCGCCGCGTGTACGTGCAGTCGCCCGACAAGGTCGGCCGCCAGAAGATCCTCGAGGTCCATACGCGCTCGGTCCCGCTCGCCGACGACGTCGACCTCGCGGGCATCGCGTCGAGCACGCCGGGGATGGTCGGCGCCGACCTCGCCAACCTCGTCAACGAGGCCGCGCTGCTGGCCGCCAAGCGCGGGCACGACAAGGTCGCGCTCGAGGACTTCACCGACGCGCTGGAGAAGGTCATCCTCGGCGCCGAGCGCAAGGTCGTGATGTCGCCCGCGGATCGCGAGCGCACCGCCTATCACGAGTCCGGCCACGCGCTCGTCGGGATGCTCACTCCGGGTGCCGACCCGGTCCGCAAGGTCTCGATCATCCCGCGCGGACAGGCGCTCGGCGTGACGCTGTCGGCGCCCGACTCCGACCGCTTCAACTACTCAGAGCAGGACCTGCGCGGCAAGATCCTCGTCTCGCTCGGCGGGCGCGTCGCCGAGGAGGTCGTCTACGGCGACATCACGACCGGCGCGGAGTCCGACATCCAGCAGCTCACGCGGCTGGCGCGCGGGATGGTCACGCGCTGGGGGATGAGCGAGGCGATCGGCCCGGTCGCCGTCGACGGCGCCGAGGCCCAGAGCGCGCTGCTGCCGGGCGTCGAGAGCGTCTCGCAGGCGACGCAGGAGCTGATCGACGCGGAGGTCCGGCGGATCGTCGACGGCGCCCACCACGACGTGACGCTGCTGCTCAACGCGCATCGCGACCAGCTCGAGTCGCTGACGCGGGCGCTGCTGGCCGCCGAAACGCTCGACCAGGTCGAGGCCTACGCGGCCGCCGGTGTCACGCCAGCGCAGCGCGAAGAGCCGCTGGCAGATCCGGCTGGCTGAACGCATAGCCGCCGGCGAGCGTGCGCTCGGGCACGGCGCGCTGCCCGGTCGTGACGATGTCGGCCATCTCGCCGTAGAGCACGCGCAGCGCAAGGCTCGGCACCGGCGCGAACGCCGGCCGGTGCAGCGCGCGGCCGAGCTCCTTGGAGAACTCGCGGTTGGTGACGGGCTCGGGCGCCGCAGCGTTGTAGGCGCCGCTCCACGCGGCGTCGTCGAGGGCGTGCAGGTAGATCCCGACGACGTCGTCGATGTGGATCCACGGCATGTACTGCCGCCCGCCGGCAACCGGCCCGCCGACGCCCATCCGAAACGGCAGCAGCATCTTGCTCAAGGCTCCGCCGGACTTGTCGAGCACGACGCCGGTGCGGACCTGCACCGAGCGGCCCGCAAACGCCTGCGCCTCGCGTTCCCAGCCGACGCAGACGCGGGCGAGGAAATCGTCGCCGGCGGGCTCGGACTCGGGGACGCGCTCGTCGCCTCGCGGCCCGTAGTAGCCGACCGCCGACGCGCTCACGAGCGTCTGCGCGGACGACATCGCCGCGACGAGTGAGCGCGTGCCCTCGACGCGTGACCGCTCGATCTCGCGCTTTGCGTCCTCCGACCAGCGCTGTGCGACCTGCTCGCCGGCGAGGTGGACGACCGCGTCGTGGCCGGCGACCTGCTCGGGCGTCGGTGCGCGCGGCAGCTCGGTCGCCTCGTCGCCGCGCTCGTGCAGCGCCGCGACCAGGCGCGTGCCGATCAGGCCCGTCGCTCCGGTGACCGCGACCCTCACGGGAAGGCCACGAAGCCGACTGGTCCGAGGTTGTCCAGGCGCGAGACGCCGAGGCCCGCGTAGGACAGCGAGTAGACCTTCTCGCCGACGACGAGCGCGCGTGAGACCGGCGGCGCGTAGTCGGGCTGCTCCTTCTGGCCGGGGTGCGCGATCCGCCCGACCTCCGCGAGGGCGCTACCGACGCGCACGCCGACCGCGCCGTTGAAGGACGTGCCGTTGCTCGGGTAGAGGTTGAGCGGCAGGACCGCGAGCTTCGTCGGGTTCCAGTAGAGGAACGCGTGCGGATCGTGCTCCGCGTCGAAGTTGCCGCTGCCGAACTTCAGCTGGCTGACGCGCTTGGGCTTGGCGGGATCGGCGACGTCGAACAGTGAGGCCTGGGCGCCGATCACACGGCCCTGCGCGGTCGCCTCCTGGCCGATGCCCAGCAGGCGGTCGTCCCCGACGGGATGCAGGTAGGCGGAGTAGCCGGGGATCTCGAGCTCACCCCGCAGCTTCGGCTCGGACGGCTTTGACAGGTCGACGACGAACAGCGGGTCGACCTGGCGGAAGGTGACGATGTAGCCGCGGTCCTCGATGAAGCGCACGGCGTAGATGCGCTCGTTCTTGCCGAGGCCGCCGAGGCGCCCGATCGTCTTGAGCGTGCCGCCGTCCTGGCGCAGGACGCTGACGCCGCTCTGCTCCTCGCGCGTCGGCCGGGGCGCGCTGTTGGGGTCGGGTGTGAACCACTGCGGCTCCTCGGTCGTCGCGACGCGCAGGTCGCCCTTGTACTCCGAGAAGGCGTACTGGTTGAGCACGAAGCCCGGGACGTTGCCGCTGGCGCGGTAGACCGTCTTCTGCGGGTCGGTGACGTCGAAGCGGTGGATCTCGGTGCGGATGCCGTCGGGCACGCCTGAGGCGCGCTCGACGGCGCGGGAGTAGCGCTGGCTGGCGACGTAGAGGCTGCCGGTCGATCCGTAGACGACCTGCGCGCCCGCCATGACGCCGTCGCGATCCAGCGAGTACAGGCCCTTGTCGAGGTCGACGGTCATGATCGTCAGCACGTCAAGGCCGCTGAAGGCGCGCGGGTGGCGGACCTGCTTGCACTTGACGAGCTGGCGGCGGTAGGTCTTGCCCGAGACCTTGCTGCGCAGCACGGTGCCGCCGACGAACGTGCTCGTCTTGGTCTCGTTGATCGCGTGGTCGATCGACTCGCCGTCGGCGGGCTGGATCTGGTCGGGCGCGCTGTCGATCACGAGCCGTGCCGTGCCGCCGTTCTGGCGCGCGTCGACGTAGACGCCGTCGATCGTCATCGTGCGCAGGACGCTCGGCTTGGCGCGGTCGGCGACGCTGATCTCGGTGACGATCGTCTTGCCGCGGCCGGGGTAGGGCGCGATCGCGATGTCGGCGATCGGCCCGCCACCGGGACCGGGGCGCGGCCCGGGGAGCGGGTAGACGTTCTGCGTCGCGACGACGAGCAGGATGTCGTTGCGCAGCAGGAGCTGGTGGCCCGAGCCCTCGAGCTTGAGCTCGCCGACCGACTTGGCCGTGTCGCCGCTGACGTCGATGATCCGCAGGGCGTTGTCGGCGACGGCGTAGACGAACCTGCCGTCGGTCTTGACGACATCGGGCTCGTCGACGTCGAGCTCCTGGTTGTTCGTCGTCGAGAAAGCGGGGGCGGCCTCCTTCGCGTTCGCCACGACCGGCGCCGGTGCGGCCACGTCGCCGGCGGCGGTCTGCGGCGCGATCGACGGTGTGACGAGCACGGTCGGGGGGCCCGGCACCGCACGCGGCGTCACGCCCGGCTGCCCGTTCGTGCGGTGCGCGCCGGCCTTCGCGAAGCGCAGCAGCGACTTGCAGGAGTCAAACGACGGGAGCGTGTTCGCCGCCTCCGCGGGCGCGACCATCACTCCCGCCCCCATGATCGCCGCCAGCAGCCCTGCCGCGCGTCTCCTCATGGACCAACGGTACCCGCTCGCGCCTGTTCGCATGTGGGTACTACGCGCGAAGGACGCCGCGCATCACAGCTACCCCGCGCGCAGTCGCTCCGCGTCCGTGGCGGCGTAGCCGATCGCGCTCTCGTCGGCCAGCGCCTCGCCGGACTCGCGGGCCTCGGAGGCCACGGCGTCGGCGACCGCCGGCGCGACGTCGCGGTTGAAGACCGAGGGGATGATGTAGTCCTCGCGCAGCTCGGAATCCGAGACGATTCGTGCGATCGCCCGTGCCGCGGCCATCTTCATCTCCTCGGTGATCGTGCGCGCGCGCACGTCCAGCGCGCCGCGGAAGATCCCCGGGAAGCAGAGCACGTTGTTGATCTGGTTGGGGTAGTCCGAGCGGCCGGTCGCGATGATTCGCGCGTAGGGCGCGGCCTCCTCGGGGGCGACCTCGGGGTTCGGGTTGGCCATCGCGAAGACCATCGCGTCATCGTTCATCGCGTCGAGCGCCTCGGCCGGGAAGATCCGCGCCCCCGACAGGCCGATGAACAGGTCGCAGCCGTCGAGCGCGTTGACGGGCGCGCCGGAGATGCGATCGGGGTTCGTGCCCTCGGCATACCAGCGCTTCATCGGGTTCATCGTGGCGTCGAGGTAGTCATCGCGCTCGACGGACAGCAGGCCCTTGGAGTCCGCGCCGACGATGTGGCGCACGCCGGCGGCCATCAGGATCTTCGTGACCGCGACGCCGGCGGCGCCGAGGCCGGTCACCAGCACGCGCAGGTCCATCAGGTCGCGGCCCGTGAGCTTGCAGGCGTTCAGCAGGGCGGCGAGCACGACGACCGCGGTGCCGTGCTGGTCGTCGTGGAAGACGGGGATGTCGAGCTCGGCCTTCAACCGGTCCTCGATCTCAAAGCAGCGCGGCGCGGAGATGTCCTCGAGGTTGATGCCGCCGAACGTCGGCGAGATCCGCTTGACCGTCTCGATGATCTCGTCGGGGTCCTTCGTGTTCAGGCAGATCGGGAACGCGTCGACGCCCGCGAACTCCTTGAAGAGCATCGCCTTGCCCTCCATCACCGGCATCGCGGCCTCCGGCCCGATGTCGCCGAGCCCGAGCACGGCCGTGCCGTCGGAGACGACCGCCACCGTGTTGCGCTTGATCGTGTACTGGAAGGCCTTGTCGCGGTCGTCGGCGATGGCGCGGCAGACGCGCGCGACGCCCGGCGTGTACGCCATCGAGAGGTCGTCGCGCGTCTTCAGCGGGGACTTGTTCTTCTGCTCGATCTTGCCGCCGACGTGCAGCAGGAACGTCCGGTCGGTGGTGTCGACGACACGCGCGCCGTCGAGCTCGTTGATCGCGGCGAGGATCGCGTCCCAGTGCGACTGGTCGGCGGCGTCGACGGTGATGTCGCGCACGAGCTTGGAGTCGGAGACCTCTACGAGGTCGACCGCGCCGATGATGCCGCCGGCCATGCCGATCGCGCCCGCTACCTGCCCGAGCATTCCGGGCTTGTGCTCGATCTCGACCCGGATCGTGAGGGAGTACTGGGCGGACGGGGTGCTGGGCACGGTCGCCGCAGCATATGAAAGGCCCGCCTGCCGCAGCAGGCCGGTGGCTAGAGTCCGCGGCATGGCCAAGTGGACCGCCGCAGACCTCGCGTCCCAGGAGGGCAGGACGATCGTCGTCACCGGCGCCAACAGCGGCATCGGGAAGGTCGCCGCGGGCGAGCTCGCGCGCGCGGGCGCCAACGTGATCCTCGCCTGCCGCAACCGCGCCAAGGGCGACGCGGCGGCGGCCGAGATGACGGGCGCGGTCGAGGTGCGAGAGCTCGACCTCTCAGACCTCGACTCGGTGCGCGCGTTCGCCGAAGGCGTCGAGGGCCCGCTCGACGTCCTGATCAACAACGCCGGCGTGATGGCGCCGCCGCTGCAGCGCACGAAGCAGGGCTTCGAGCTGCAGCTGGGGACGAACCACCTCGGGCACTTCGCGCTGACCGGCCTGCTGCTCGACCGCCTGCTCGCCGCGCCGGCTCCGCGCGTGACGAACGTCTCCTCGGGCGCCCACCGGATCGGGCGGATGAACTTCGACGACCTGCAGTCCGAGCGCAAGTACCACCGCTGGGGCGCCTACGGGCAGAGCAAGCTCGCCAACCTGCTGTTCACGTTCGAGCTGCACCGCCGGCTCGGCGACCGGGTGAGGGCGACCGCAGCCCATCCCGGCTACTCGGCGACCAACCTGCAGTTCCACACGGAGTCGATCCAGGACAAGGTCATGTGGTTCAGCAACAAGCTGCTCGCCCAGAGCCAGGAGATGGGCGCGCTGCCCACGCTCTACGCCGCCACCGAGGACATCCCCGGCGGCTCGTACGTCGGCCCCGACGGGATCGGCGAGCAGCGCGGCCACCCGCAGCTCGTCGGCTGCTCGGAGCGTGCTCGCGACGAGGCGGACGCCGCGCGGCTGTGGGAGATCTCCGAGGAGCTCACCGGCGTCGGCTACGCCGTGACGGCATGACGATCGACACCGCATCCCAGGACCGCTTCGTCCTGCGCCAGCGCGTCAAGCTCGTCATCAACCAGTACGAGTTCTCGCTCCCCGACGAGGAGGGCGACGGCACGCCGTTCTGCTTCGTCGAGCAGGCGCGCTTCAAGTTCAAGGAGGACATCCGCTTCTTCACGGACGACACGAAGTCCGCCGAGCTGCTGCGGATCCTCGCGCGCCAGGCCTTCGACCCGCGCGCGACCTACGACATCGCCGCCGACGGCGTCCAGATCGGCGGGATCCAGAAGCAGTTCGGCAAGTCGCTGCTGCGCTCGACGTTCACGCTCTTCGACGCCAACGGCCAGGCGGTCTGCGAGGCGCGCGAGCGCAGCCTCCCGATCGCGCTGTTTCGCCGCGTGATCGGCCTCGTGCCCTACGTCGACACGGTCGCCGAGTGGCTGCCGATCCCGTTCGACTTCGAGTTTCGCCACGGCGAGGAGGTGATCGGCATGCACCGGCGCCGGCGCTGGAAGTGGCGTGACGTCTACGACATCGACTTCAGCGCCGACACCGAGCGCACGGTCGACCGCCGGCTCGTGCTGGCGGCCGCGGTCGGCATGGACGCGCTGATGGCGCGCTGATGAGGCGCCTCGCGCTCGCAGCCACGCTTGTCGCACTCCTCGCAGCGCCGGACGCCGGTGCGCAGTACGCGCCGCTGGACCGTCAGGGCCCGGAGCTGAGCCCGTCTGCCGCAGACCTCGCCGGCAGCCTGCGCTGCACCGGCGCGCTGGCCGGTGCGACACGCGACCCGCTGCTGTTGCTCGCCGGGACGACGGTGACCTCCCGCGACAACTTCAGCTGGAACTACGAGCGCGCCCTGCGCGAACGCGATATCCCGTACTGCGTCTCGGACGAGCCTGGCGAACTCGCCAAGAACCTCGGCGACGTGCAGCTGCGCGGCGAGTACGTCGTCCATGCGCTGCGCGAGATGCATCGCCGCTCGGGGCGCAGGGTCGCCGTCTACGGGCACTCGCAGGGCGGGATGGTCGCGCGCTGGGCGCTGCGGTTCTGGCCGGACACGCGCGTGCTCGTCTCCGACGTCATCGGCGCGGCGCCGAGCAATCACGGCACGATCCTCGCGGCCGGGATCTGCATCCCCGGGTGCGCACCCGCGATCTGGCAGCAGAGCCACACGAGCGCGTTCACCAGGGCGCTGAACTCCGGAGCGGAGACCTTCGCCGGCATCGACTACACGACGATCGCGTCGCGGCTAGACGAGGTCGTCGTGCCCTACACGTCGCAGGCGCTGAGTGGCCCGGGGCGGATCGCCAACGCCGTGATCCAGCAGATCTGTCCCGCCGATCCCGCCGAGCACCTCGTCGTCGGCACATCCGACGCCGTCGCGTTCGCGCTGGTGATGGACGCGCTGGCACACGACGGCCCGGCCGACCCGGCACGAATCGATCGCGCCGTCTGCACGCAGGTCGCGCATCCCGGCGTCGACCCGGTCAGCTTCGCCGTCGACCTGGCGAGCGCCGGCGCGTCGCTCGCCATCAACATCGCCGGCTATACCCGGGCGGCGGCCGAGCCGCGGCCGGCGTGCTACGTCGCTGCGACGTCGACGTGTCCGGCCACGCGGCCGACCTGCGCGCCGCGGCGCGTCACGATCCGCCTGCCGCGCGGCCTGCGCCGCGCAACGGTGACCGCCGCAGGTCGGCGCGTCCGCGTGCGCCGTGCCGGCGGCCGGCTCGTCGCGACGTTCACGGTGCGGGCGACCGCGCGCGTCGTCGTGCGCGCGGGCGGGCGCGTGGTCCAGCGCCGCACGCTGCACGCGTGCGCCGCCCGGACCCGGCGCTAGGGTCCTCGGGGTGGCCGAGGAGCTCTACCTGATCGACGGCAACTCGCTCGCGTATCGCGCGTTCTTCGCGCTGCCCGAGTCGATCGCGACATCGACGGGGATCCCGACCAACGCGATCTTCGGGTTCGCATCGATGCTCGTGAAGCTGCTGACCGAGCACGGCTCCAAGCCGACGATCGTCGTCTGGGACGCCGGCTCATCCGGGCGCAAGGAGCTCTCCAGCGAGTACAAGGCCAACCGCACGTCGCGGCCGGACCTGCTGCGCGAGCAGTGGCCGCACCTCGAGCCGCTGGCCGAGGCCTTCGGCTACAAGAACGTCAAGGTCGACGGCTACGAGGCCGACGACGTGATCGCCTCGCTCGCCCAGCGCGCGCGCGAGCAGAAGATCCCGACGATCATCGTCACCGGCGATCGCGACGCCTTCCAGCTCATCGACGACGACGGCCTCGTCACGGTGATGGCGACCGGGCGCGGCATCACCGACACGAAGATGTACGACCGCGAGGCGGTGATCGATCGCTACGGGATCGCGCCGGAGCTGATCCCCGACTTCTACGGGCTGAAGGGCGACACGTCGGACAACATCCCCGGCGTCCCCGGCATCGGCGACAAGACGGCGTCGTCGCTGCTGCAGGAGTTCGGCGACCTCGAGACCGTGCTGGCGTCGGTCGACAAGATCTCCGGCGCCAAGCGCAAGGAGAACCTGACGGCGCACGCCGACAACGCGCGGCTGTCCAAGCAGCTCGCGACGATCCAGCGCGAGATCCCGGTTCCGGACGTCGACGTCGGATCGGAGATCGGGCACGAGCCCGATCGCTCGCGCCTGCGCGAGGTCTTCCGCGAGTTCGAGCTGCGCGCTCCGCTGGCGCGCCTGGAGGAGATCTTCGGCGAGGAGGAGGCGGCCGCGCCGGCAGCGGTCACCGCGACGACCGTCAAGGCGCGGGTCCGCGAGGGCACCCTCGCCGACCTCGCGCGCGTGCCGGAGGACGCCGAGGTCGCGGTGTCCGTCGTCGTCCCCGAGGCAGCGGAGGGCGAGCTCTTCGCCGCCGATCCCGAGGTGCGCTTCGGCGTCGCCTGGGACGAGCACGTGCTGATCGGCCCGTGCGAGCACCCCGAGGACGTCGTCGCGGCGCTGGGCTCGCGCGCGGTCGTCGCGCACGACGCGAAGGCGCTCGGCGAGGTGCCGCCGCATCTCGTCCACGACACGATGCTCGGCGCCTACCTGCTCGAGCCTGCGCGCCGCGGCTACCCGTTTCGCGAGCTCTGGGAGGAGCGCGGGTTCGGGACGAGCGTCGCCGACCGCGCCGGCGCCGACGCCGTGCTCGTCGGCGCGCTGGCGGCCTGGCAACGCGAGCAGCTCGCCGAGCGCGGCCTGCAGGAGCTGATGGACGAGGTCGAGCTGCCGCTCGTCTGGGTCCTGCGCGACATGGAGCAGGCCGGCGTGCTGCTCAACGCCGAGACGATGCAGCGGATCAAGTTGCGCGTCGACGACGAGATCGCCACGCTGGAGCGCGAGGTCTGGGAGCTCGCGGGGGAGGAGTTCGTACTCGGGTCGCCGCAGCAGCTCGGGCAAATCCTGTTCGAGAAGCTCGGGCTGTCGCGCAAGCGCCGCGGCAAGACGGGGTTCTCCACCGACGCGCGCGTGCTGCAGGCGATCCGCGACGAGCATCCGATCATCCCGAAGATCGAGCGCTGGCGAGAGCTCAACCAGCTGTCGAAGACCTACCTCGACGTGCTGCCGGCGCTGCGCGACGCCGAGGGCCGGATCCACACGACGTTCCTGCAGGCCGTCGCGCAGACCGGCCGGCTCTCGAGCACGAACCCCAACATGCAGAACGTCCCCGTGCGCACGGAGCTCGGGCGCGAGATCCGCGGCTGCTTCGAGGCCGCTGCGGGGAACGTCCTGGTCAGCGCCGACTACTCCCAGGTCGAGCTGCGGATCCTCGCCCACGTCGCCGGCGAGGACGTGCTGAAGGAGATCTTCGTGCGCGGCGAGGACGTGCACACCGCGACGGCGTCGCAGGTCTTCGCGAAGGACCCGGCCGATCTCACGCCGATGGATCGCTCGAAGGCGAAGATGATCAACTACGGCATCGTCTACGGGCTCAGCGACTACGGCCTCGCCGACCGGCTGAACATCGAGCGCGAGGAGGCCAAGGCCTTCATCGACGCCTACCTGGAGCGCTTCGCGAACGTGCACCGGTTCATGACCGACACGATCGAGCAGGCGCGGGAGCAGGGCTACGTCACGACGCTCTACGGCCGCCGGCGCCAGATCCCCGAGCTGCGGGCCCGCAACTACCAGGTGCGCACGCTCGGCGAGCGGCTTGCCGTGAACACCGTCATCCAGGGGACGGCGGCGGACATCCTCAAGCTCGCGATGATCCGCTGCGCGCGGGCGCTCGAGGCGGGCGGGCTCAAGGCCCGGATGGTCCTGACCGTGCACGACGAGCTGCTGTTCGAGGTGCCCGAGGCGGAGGTCGACGCGGTGCGCGAGCTCGCGCGTGCGGAGATGACGGCGATGTGGACGTTCGAGCCGCCGCTGGCCGTGGACGTCGGCGCCGGCAAGACCTGGCTGGAGGCGAAGTAGCCGATGGACCGTGGCGTCGCGGTCGTGCTGACGGCGGGGGCCGGCGGGCTGATCGCGCTGCAGGCGCCGATCAACTCGACGCTCGGGCGATCGGTCGGGACGTTCCCGGCGGCGTTCGTGAGCTTCACGATCGGGACGCTCGCGCTCGCGGGCGTCGTCGCGCTGGCCGACGGCGGCTTCGGCCAGATCGGCGAGGCGCGGCACCTGTCGTGGTACTACCTCACGGGCGGCATCCTCGGTGCGGTCTACGTCACGTGCGTGCTCGTCACCGTCCGCGACCTCGGCGCCGGTGGCGTCGTCGCAGCGACGATCGCGGGCCAGCTCACGGCGTCGATGGTGATCGACCAGATGGGCCTGCTGGGTGTCGCGAAGGAGCCGATCACGGCGGCCAAGCTCGCCGGGGTCCTGCTCCTGGCCGCAGGCGTCTACCTCATCGTCCGCGAGTAGTACGCTTCAAACGTCACAAGCGTCGGACGGAGGTGATGTTGTGCTGAAACATCTCGACGAGCCAGCCTGGATCATCGGCATCGTGCTCATCGCCCTGTTTGCCTTCTTCTTCATTGTGCTCGGCGCCTGACCACAAGCCTCGGGGAGAGGGAGCCCAGCGGCGGCCGTGACGTGCGTGTAACGGCCGCCGCGGGGCGACTACGCCGCTGCTGCGGGCGGCGGCGCGATCTCGAGGTAGTGCTCGAACGCCCAGTCGACGAAGCGCTGGCGATCCATCACGTCGAGCGCGGTGTCCATCAGCGGCAGCTTCATCACGCCCGAGACGATCGTCTGCACGCGCAGCATCCAGTCGAACGCCCACTTGTGGTCGGCGGAGAACGACCCGTAGCGGTCGAGCGCCTGCGCGCGCGACTGCCGGCCCTCGACGACCGCGCGCAGCTCGGCGCCCGCCGCGAGCCCGAAGTACAGCGCGGTGCGGATGCCCTCGGCGGTCGTCGGCAGGCAGTGCCCGGCGCTGTCGCCGGTGAAGAAGATCTGGTCCTCGACGGCGGGGCGCAGCTTGTGCGGGATCCAGTTGCCCTGCCAGCCGTCGGCCGGGCGGCCGACGTCCTCGCAGAGGTCGAGCGTGGGGCGCTTGACCTGCAGCCGCGGGTCGAACGAGCCGACGCCGACGCGGACCTCGTCGTCGGCCGGGAACGACCACGAGTAGCCCGGGCGGATGTACTCGGGGTCGAGCCAGATCTCCAGGTCCTCACCGGTGCCGCTCGGGTGGACCTCCAGACCGCGTGACAGGCGCGCGTTGGGCGGCTGGACCGTCGTCTTGTTCGACAGCACGCGCCGCCAGCCCAGCGCGTCGACGATCAGCGGCGCCGTCAGGTCGCCGCGGTCGGTGTGCACGGTGAAGCCGGTGCGCGGGGTGGGTGGGCCTTTTACGGTCGCCGTCTCGAACGGCACGTCGGGCGACTGGTCCTTCAGCAGCGCGCAGAGCTTGCGGTAGTCGAACGTCGAGAAGGACCACGGCAGCTTCCAGCGGTACTGCTTGATCCGGCGCGGCCCGCCATGCGCCTGGGCGCGGTTGATGACGAGCTCGTCGAACGTCTGCTTGATGCTGTCGCCGAGCCCGAGGTTCTCCAGCCACAGCGTCGGGGCGGCGCATGCGGAGGTCTGGCGCTCGCCGATCTCGTAGCGGTCGACCAGCAGGACATCCGCCCCGGCACCCGAGAGCTCACGCGCGACCGCGAGGCCGGCGAAGCTCGCGCCGCAGATGAGAACGTCGAAATCTCCGCTCAGCGGCGTGCGTTCATCGCCTCGTTTCGTGGCTCGGACGGGCATCGCGGGCAGTGTACGTCGGGACTCCCGCGCGAGGGATCGCGCTACGCTCCTTCGTCCATGACCCAGACCATTACACCTACGATTGAAGCCAAGGTCGTCGAAGGCTCAGACGGCCTGCTGCTCGAGATCGACGGGCAGATCGTCCCGAACTACGACGCCACCTTCGCCCCCTTCGAGGAGGGCGAGGTCGTCACCGGCCGTGTCGTACGCATCGACAACGACGAGGTCCTCGTCGACATCGGCTACAAGAGCGAGGGGGTCATCCCCTCCAACGAGCTTTCCATCCGCAAGAACGTCGACCCGCATGACGAGGTCGAGATGGGCGAGGAGGTGGATGCCCTCGTCCTCACCAAGGAGGACCAGGACGGCCGTCTCATCATGTCCAAGAAGCGCGCCCGCTTCGAGAAGGCGTGGCGGCGCATCGAGGCGGCTGCGGAGTCCGGCGACATCGTCGAGGGCCACGTCATCGAGGTCGTCAAGGGCGGCCTGATCATCGACCTCGGCGTGCGCGGCTTCCTGCCCGCGTCGCTGGTCGACATCCGCCGCGTGCCGAACCTCGACGAGTTCATGGGCACGACGATCGAGTGCAAGGTCATCGAGCTCAACCGCCAGCGCAACAACGTCGTGCTGTCGCGGCGCGCGGTGCTCGAGGAGGAGCGCAAGGAGCAGCGTCAGGAGATCCTGGACCGCCTGCAGCCCGGCCTCGTCGTCGAGGGCCAGATCTCGAACATCGTCGACTTCGGGGCGTTCGTGGACCTCAACGGCATCGACGGCCTGATCCACATCTCCGAGCTCTCGTGGTCGCATGTCAACCACCCGAGCGAGATCCTCAACATCGGCGACACCGTCGCGGTGAAGGTGCTCGACATCGACCGCGACCGCCAGCGCATCTCGCTGGGTCTCAAGCAGACCCAGGAGGACCCGTGGCAGCGTGTCGTCGACACCTACCGCATCGGCGACGAGCTCGAGGGCACCGTCACGAAGGTCGTCACGTTCGGCGCGTTCGTCGAGATCCTCGACGGCGTCGAGGGCCTCGTCCACATCTCCGAGCTGGCCAACCACCACGTGGAGAACCCGCGCGAGGTCGTCCAGCCGGGCGACAACGTGCGCGTGCGGATCCTCGAGATCGACTCCGACCGCCGGCGCCTGTCGCTGTCGGTCAAGCGCGTCGACGGGCAGATCCTGCCGCGCCGCGCGATCATCGACGAGGCGACCGGTGAGCCGATCTCGCCGTCGGATCTCGAAGAGGTCCCGGACCTCGGCCTGAGCGACGACGTGTTCGCGCCCGGCGCCGCGGAGGAGGCCCCGCCGCTCCCCGAGCCGGCCGCTGAGGCTGCCGTCGAGGAGTCGGCCGCTGAGGCTGCCGTCGAGGAGCCGGCCGCTGAGGCTGCCGTCGAGGAGCGGCCGCTGAGGCCGCCGCCGAGGAGCCGGCCGCTGAGGCTGCCGCCGAGGAGCCGGCCGCTGAGGCTGCGCCGAGGAGCCGCTGCCGAGGCCGCGCCGAGGCGCCGCCGCTGCGACCGAGGCCCCTCTCTCAGAGAGTGAGGCCGAGGAGGCGCCGGCCGCTGAGGTCGCCGTCGAGGAGGAGCCGGCCCCTGAGGCCGCCGACGAGCCGGCCGTTGAGGCTGCCGCCGACGAGCCGGCCGCTGACGCCACCGCCGAAGATCCCGCCGCCGAAGATCCCGCGGCGGAGCCGGCCGAGCAGGCCTGACCCATCCCGTGACAGCCCGTGTCCCGTTCGTCGGCCTGACCGGCGGCATGGGCGCGGGCAAGTCGACTGCGCTGGCGGTGCTCGAGCGCCTCGGTGCGACCACGCTTTCGACCGACGCCGTCGTCCACGATCTCTACGCCGACGACCCGCGCGTGCGCGACGCGGTCACCGAGCGCTGGGGCCCGGGCGTCGCGCCCGACGGTCACGTCGACCGCGCTGCGATCGCCCGCCACGCGTTCGCCGATCCGGACGATCGTGCGTGGCTCGAGCAGCTGCTGTGGCCGCTCGTCGCCGAGAAGGTCGTGCAGTTCCGCGAGCAAGCGCTGGCCGCCGACCCGCCGCCACGCGCCGCTATCGTGGAGACACCGCTGCTGTTCGAAGCCGGGATGGACGGCGTGTACGACGCGACGATCGCCGTCATCGCCGACGAGGCGGTCAGGGCCGAACGGGCCGGTGCCCGCGGCCACGAAGCCGTCGACGAGCGGGCAGCGCGCCAGCTGACGCAGCAGGAAAAGGCCGACCGCGCGACGTATGTCGTCGCAAACTCCGGAACCTTCGAGGATCTCGAACGTACGTTGTCCGAGGTCCTTGACAAGCTCGCCGGCAGCGCCGAACCCCCGCAACAGCCCCGATGACCGCTCGCTCCGCAACCGCCCGCTCGCCGCGCTCCGCCGCCGGCACGACGCGGCGCGCGCCTGCGCGGCAGGCCGCGGCCCGGCGGCGGGCCGCCACGCGCCGGCGCCGGCTGTTCCTGCTCGCAGGCATCGCGATCGCCGGGCTGCTCGCGTTCCTCGCCGTCGCCCCGCTGTTCCACAACGCGGTCAAGGAGATCACGCTCCCGCTGCGCCACGAGGACATCATCCGCCAGCAGGCGAAGGACAAGGGCATCGACCCCGCGCTGATCGCGGGCGTCATCTATGCCGAGTCGCGCTTCCGCGACGGCCAGGTGTCCTCCGCAGGCGCGCTCGGCCTGATGCAGCTCACGCCGGGGACGGCGAGCGACATCGCGCGCTGGTCGGGCGGCGTGAAGTTCACGACGGCGGACCTCGCGACGCCGCAGGTCAACATCGCCTACGGCGCCTACTACCTGCGTCACATGCTCGAGCGCTACGGCGGCAACCCGCACCTCGCGCTGGCCGCCTACAACGCCGGCGCCGGCAACGTCGACAAGTGGCTCAACGAGGCCGGCGTGCAGGGGAAGACCTTGCGCGTCGAGGACATCCCCTTCCCCGAGACGCGCGGCTACGTGCAGACCGTCGAGCAGGCGCGGCGCGACTACCGCGCCAACTACGCCGCCGAGCTCGGCCTCTAGGCCTGGACCCGCGCCAGCAGCCTGCTGAGCCGGCTCGGCGCCAGCGCGGCACCGCACACCGGGCAGTCGCGCGCGCCGGTCTCCGACACGAGCCCGCAATGCGGGCACGTCCGGCGCGGCCCGGGAAACCGCGGGTGGCGCGGAGGATAGGAGTGGTGGCCCGCGGCGGGGTGCAGCCACTCGCCGCGCAGGGGCCTGGGCTCGTCGCGCATCGTGGGTCGAATCGTACGCCCCCGAACGATTCCGTCCGGACGCGTCGCTACCGTGTGCGATCGTGCCGGAGTTTCGTCTGGACCCGATGTTCACACCGACCGCCGATCAGCCCAAGGCGGTCGAGCAGATCGCCGAGAGCGTGCTGGCCGGCGATCGCGGCGTGACCCTGCTGGGCGGCACGGGAACCGGCAAGACGATGACGATGGCGGCGACGATCCAGGCCGTGCAGCGGCCCGCGCTCGTGCTCTCGCACAACAAGACGCTCGCGGCACAGCTGTGCAACGAGTTCCGGACGTTCTTCCCCGACAACGCGGTCGAGTACTTCGTCAGCTACTACGACTACTACCAGCCCGAGGCCTACGTCCCGAGCAAGGACCTCTACATCGAGAAGGACTCCGCGATCAACGACGAGGTCGACCGCCTGCGCCATGCCGCGACCGCGGCGCTGTTCGCGCGGCGCGACGTGATCATCGTCGCCAGCGTGTCGGCGATCTTCGGCCTCGGCTCGCCCGAGACCTACGACGACAACCTGCAGGTCCTGCGTCGCGGCGACACGATCGATCGCGACGGCCTGCTGCGCAAGCTCGTGTCGATCCAGTACGCGCGCAACGACACGGCGCTGGGCCGCGGCACGTTCCGCGTGCGCGGCGAGTCGCTGGAGGTCTTCCCCGCCTACTCCGATCAGTACGCGTATCGCGCGACGCTGTTCGGGGACGAGGTCGAGCGGCTCCAGGAGTTCGACCCGCTGACCGGTGAGCTCGTCAACGACGACCTCGAGCACGTCGCGATCTGGCCGGCCTCGCACTACAACGTGCGCGACGGGACGATCGACAACGCCGTCGCCGAGATCGGGCGGGAGCTCAACGAGCGCTGTGCCGAGCTCGAGACAGAGGGCAAGCTGCTGGAGTCCCATCGTCTGCGCCAGCGCACGCAGTACGACATGGAGATGCTGCGGGAGATGGGCTTCTGCAACGGCATCGAGAACTACTCGCGGATCCTCGACGGCCGCAACCCCGGCGACCGTCCCTACTGCCTGATCGACTACTTCCCGCGCGACTTCGTCTGCTTCCTCGACGAGTCCCACCAGACCGTGCCGCAGATCGGCGGCATGTACGAGGGCGACCGCTCGCGCAAGCAGACCCTCGTCGACTACGGCTTCCGGCTGCCCAGCGCGCTGGACAACCGGCCGCAGACGTTCGACGAGTTCCTCTCGATCACGCCGCAGATGGTGTTCGTGTCGGCGACGCCGGGGGAGTACGAGCGCACCCACTCCGGGCGCGTCGTCGAGCAGATCGTGCGACCGACCGGCATCGTCGACCCGCAGGTGTCCGTGCGCGAGACGCGCAACCAGATCGACGACCTGATGTCCGAGATCCGCACGCGTGTCGACAAGGAGGAGCGCGTGCTCGTCACGACGCTCACCAAGAAGATGTCCGAGGACCTCACGGACTACCTGCTCGAGATGGGGTTCAAGGTCCGCTACCTGCACTCCGAGATCGACACGCTCGAGCGCATCCAGATCATCCGCGACCTGCGCCTGGGCGAGTACGACGTGCTCGTCGGCGTGAACCTGCTGCGCGAGGGGCTCGATCTCCCCGAGGTCTCGCTGGTCGCGATCCTCGACGCCGACAAGGAGGGCTTCCTGCGCGGGGAGACCTCGCTGATCCAGACGATCGGCCGCGCCGCGCGCAACGTCGAGGGCACCGTGATCATGTACGCCGACAAGGAGACCGCCGCGATGAAGGCGGCGCTGTCGGAGACCGACCGCCGCCGCGCGATCCAGGTCGCCTACAACGAGGAGCACGGCATCACCGCCGCGACGATCGTCAAGGGCGTGTCGGACATCGCCGAGTTCCTGCAGTCGGACTCCAAGGGCCCGGCCAAGCGCGGGCGCAAGCGCAAGAAGACCGACACCGAGGCCCTCACACCGTCGGAGTTGGAGAAGACGATCGTCGAGCTCGAGGAGGAGATGCTCGCCGCGGCCGACGACCTGCGCTTCGAGTACGCGGCGCGCCTGCGCGACGAGATCCGTGAGCTGCGCCGCGACCTGCGCAACCTCGCGGAGTTCGAGGCGGCTTCGTAGGCCGCGGCTGGTCTGCCGCTGCCGCTCGTGTGGGCGCTGGCGTTGGGTGTCTTGGAGAGGAAGGGCGTGTCTGGCGGTGCCGGCGCCCGTCGTCGTCCCCCGGCCTTGCGCCAGACGTGTGTGCACTGAGTTCGGCCAGGCCGAAGTGGATGCACACACGTCGCCGGCCGCGGACGTGTGTGCACTGATGTCCAACTGTTCGACGTGGATGCACACACGTCCGGCGGGCGGACGTTCGTCTCGCCCAGACGCCGGTCGACAGCCGCGAGCGCCCGGCCCCCGCCGCCTTCAATGCCGCTGTTCACGGATGCTCGCGCCAAGCGAGACGCCAAGCGCTAGCCGCGAGCGCCGGCGCTAGCCTGTGGCCGCGACGGTGCCGCAACCGCAGCAAGCCATCCTCACCTGGTATCGCGCGACCCGTCGCGACCTACCCTGGCGGCGGACGACGGACCCCTACGCGATCCTCGTCTCAGAGGTGATGCTGCAGCAGACGCAGGTGGCGCGCGTGCAGCCGCGCTACGAGCGATGGCTGCACCGCTGGCCCACCACACAAGCGCTGGCCGATGCCACGGCTGAGGACGTCCTCACCGAGTGGGTGGGCCTCGGCTACAACTCCCGCGCGCTGCGCCTCCGCGAGGCCGCCGCGATCGTGGCCGAGCACGGCTGGCCCACAGACACGGCCGGCCTGCAACGCCTCCCCGGCGTGGGCCCCTACACCGCTGCCGCGGTCGCCTCGTTTGCCTTCGGCGAACCCGTAGCTGCCGTCGACACGAACGTCCGCCGCGTCGCCGACCGCCTGGGACACGGGACGCCCGGCGAGCTGCTGCCCCACGCCCACGCGGCGGAGTGGAACCAGGCGCTGATGGAACTGGGCGCGCTGGTCTGCGGCGCGCGCCGCGCGAGTTGCGAGATCTGCCCCGCCGGGCGGTGGTGCGCCTCGCGCGGGTCGGTGCAGGTACCGCCTCGCGCGGCCGGCGGCAGCCGGGAGCGCTTCGAGGACTCCAACCGCTGGGTCCGCGGCCGGATCGTCGCGGCTCTCGCCGCCGGGCAGCAGCCACCCGCGGGCATCGATCCCGCGCGCCTGGGCGCGGCGCTGGACGGCCTGATCCGAGACGGGCTCGTACGTCGCGAGGGCGACGTTCTCGCCCTCGGCCGATAACCGGCCGGGGACGACATAAGCTGCAGGCATGGCCCAGCTCGAGTTCGACGAAGGCCTCGCGGACTACATGGAGGTGCTGTACGGCCGGCGTGACTATGTGCGCCGCCGCCTTCTCGTGCACGACGCGCTCGACGCACAGCCGGGTGAGCGCGTCATCGACGTCGGCTGTGGTTCGGGCTTCTACGTGACCGAGTTGCTCGACCGCGTGGGCGCCGACGGCTCGGTCACCGGCGTCGACGGCGCGCCCGCGATGCTGGCCGTGGCGGCAAACCGCGCAGCCGGCCACGACAACGTCGCGTTCCACGAGGCCGATGCCACCGCGCTGCCCGTGCCGGACGGCGCGTTTGATGCAGCGGTGTCGGCGCAGGTGCTCGAATACGTGCCCGACGTGGCAGCGGCGCTGGCGGAGATCAACCGCGTTCTGCGACCCGGCGGTCGCGTGGTGATCTGGGATGTCGACTGGCCGACGGTCTCGTGGCACTCGCAGGACCCGGCGCGGATGCGGCGGCTGCTCGACGCATGGGACCGCCACCTGGTGCATGTCTCGCTGCCCCGGACGCTCGCGGCGCAGCTCCGCGACGCGGGCTTCGCGGACGTCGTCGCCGAGACCCACGCGTTCGGCACCACCGAGCTCGACCCCGAGACCTACGGTGGGGCGCTGGCCGACCTGGTCCCCCAGTACGCCGTCGACCAGGGCGGGATGGACCCCGCAGACGCCGCCGCATGGAAGCAGGAGCAGGACGAGCTCGCTGCGCGCGGCGAGTTCTACTTCGTCTGCGTCCAGGTCTGCTTCAGCGCCCGCAAGCCCGGGTAGCGCCCACCCGGGCGCGGGGCGCAGAACCGTTCGCTAGGGTGACGCGCTGACCTTGCGTCCCTCCGAAGGAGACACCAGTGGCCCTTGACCGCCAGTCCGTCGAGAAGCGGGACTTCCCGATCGCCAGGCGCGGATACGAGCCCGAGGCCGTCGACGCCCACCTCGCGCGCCTGGCAGGCGAGATCGAAGCACTGCAGCGCCAGCAGTCGTCCACTCGCGAGGGTGGCGGCAGCGCGTCGCTTGCGATCGCCGCCTCCGAGCAGGTCCGTGCCATCGTCGAAGCAGCCGAGTCCAGCGCTGCCGACATCGAAGCTGCCGCCCGCGACGAGGCCGCGCGCATCCGCGGTGAGGCCGAGGCCGACGCGCGCAGCACGCGCGACGACGCGGTCGTGCGCAGCCAGGATCACGTCGGCAAGGTCGGAGAGGCGACGACGATGATGCTCCAGCGCGTCGACGCGATGGAGTCCGAGCTCGGTGCCCTGCTCGAGAGCCTGCGGACCGGGTCCAACCGCCTCAACGCCGACCTCACGCTGCTCAAGGGCAACATGGGCGAGCTCTACGGCGCCGCCGGCGGCACCCACGCCCCCGAGCCCGCGCCCGCGCAGGCCGCCGCGCCCGCTCCCGTCGAGGAGGCCCCCGCCGAGAGCGGGCTGTTCGCGAGCACCGAGACGCACGCCGTGCCCGACCCGGGCGTCGACGAGATCGCCGCCGCCGCCGCACCGGTGCCGCCGCAGGCCGAGCCCGCCGCCGAGTCCGCCGCGACGCCGGAGCCGGCGACACCGCCGCCGGCGGCCGACCCGGCGCCCGCCGCCCCGCAGGCTGCGGGCGACGTCGACGAGGGCGCACGGCTCGTCGCGTTCAACATGGCGCTCGACGGCACCCCGCGCGAAGAGGTCGATCGCTACCTCGCGGAGAACTTCGACCTCGCCGACCGCGCGCGGCTGCTCGACGAGGTCTACGAGACCGTCGGCGGATAGTCCGCCGACGGACGCAGTCGCAGGGCGACCTCCTCGAGGTCGTCCGGCGGCGCGACCGCCTGCCAGCCGCGGGCGCCCAGCTCCATCCAGGCCTCGCCCTCGTGCATCAGCAGGCGCGCGCGGCCGTGGCCGTCGCGCCGTGTCGCCAGCCGCGCGGCGTTCAGCGGCCACGCCCGGCCGGTCGCGGCCAGTCGCTGCACCGCCCGCAGGACCTCCGCGTGCGGCACTCCACGGGCCAGCAGGTTGCGGACGATCGCGGCCTCGGCGACGTCCTCGAAGGCGTAGCGGCGCGGGTCGGACTCGTGCTGGGAGCTGCGGATGTAGCCGCGGCGCGCCCACTGCCCGATCGTCGTCCCGGACACGCCGACGAGCTCGCCGACCTCCGAGGCCGGCAGGCTGCCGTGTCCGGTGGGGCGGGCGAGCGTCACCACGCTGTCAATCCTCGCAATCTGCGGGTTCGGAGTCATGGGAACGTCTGTTCGGTCGGCTATCGTGGTCTGAGTAGATGCCGCCGAGCAATGCCATCGTCATCAGCGGCGCGCGGGAGCACAACCTCAAGGACGTCTCGCTGTCCTTGCCGCGCGACGCATTGGTCGTCATAACCGGGCTTTCGGGCTCCGGCAAGTCGTCCCTTGCCTTCGACACGATCTACGCCGAGGGCCAGCGCCGCTACGTCGAGTCGCTGAGCGCGTACGCGCGCCAGTTCCTCGGGCAGATGGACAAGCCCGACGTCGATTCGATCGAGGGCCTGTCGCCGGCGATCTCGATCGATCAGAAGACGACGTCGCGCAACCCGCGCTCGACGGTCGGCACGGTCACCGAGATCTACGACTACCTGCGCCTGCTGTGGTCGCGGGTCGGCCACCCCCATTGCTACAACTGCGGCACGCCGATCGCCGGCCAGTCGGCCGAGCAGATCATCGACCAGGTGATGGAGCTGCCCGAGGGCACGCGCTTCATGGTCATGGCGCCGGTCGTGCGCGGCCGCAAGGGTGAGTACGGGCGGATGCTAGAGGGCATGCGCTCCGACGGCTACGCGCGCGCGAAGGTCGACGGAGAGCTGCGGATGCTCGACGAGGAGATCGTCCTCGACAAGAAGTACAAGCACGACATCTCGATCGTCATCGATCGCCTCGTCATGCGCGGAGAGCTGCGCAAGCGCCTGGCGGACTCGATCGAGACCGCGGTCGCGCTCGCCGACGGGATCGTCGAAGTCGAGGTCGTCCCGCGCGAGGGGGAGGAGGCCCGGACGCTCACCTTCTCCGAGAAGTTCATGTGCCTGAAATGCGGGCGCTCGATGCCCGAGCTCGAGCCGCGGATCTTCTCGTTCAACTCGCCGCACGGGGCGTGCGAGCGCTGCACCGGCCTGGGCTCGATGATGGAGATCGACCCGACGCTGATCGTGCCCGACCCGTCGCTGTCGATCAACGACGACGCGATCGCGCCGTGGGCGATCTCCTCGTCGCAGTACTACGACCAGATCGCCCAGGCGATCAGCCGCGAATACGGCGTCGACCTCGACCGACCGTGGGCCAAGCTTCCCGAGGAGCACCAGAACCTCCTCCTCTACGGGCTCGAGGGAGAGCGCGTCAAGATCACCTACAAGAACCGCTACGGCCGCACGCGCACGTATCTGGCGCGCTTCGAGGGCGTGCTCACGAACCTCGAGCGCCGCTATCGGGAGACCGACTCCGACGGGATGCGGGAGAAGATCGAGGAGTTCATGGCGATGGTGCCGTGCCCGGCGTGCAAGGGCTCGCGCCTGCGGCCGGAGTCGCGCTCGGTGCTCGTCGGCGGCACCGCGATCCACGAGTTCTGCGCGCTGAGCGTGCGGCGGGCGCTGGCCTGGCTCGACGACGTCACGCTCACGGAGACCGAGCAGCACATCGCCCGGCTGATCCTGCGCGAGATCCGCGAGCGCCTCCAGTTCCTCGAGAACGTCGGCATCGGCTACCTCTCGATGGAGCGCGGCGCCGCGACGCTCTCCGGTGGCGAGGCGCAGCGCATCCGCCTGGCCACGCAGATCGGCTCGGCGCTCGTCGGCGTGCTCTACGTCCTCGACGAGCCGTCGATCGGCCTGCACCAGCGCGACAACTCCAAGCTGATCGGGACGCTCGAGCGCCTGCGCGACCTCGGCAACACCGTGCTGGTCGTCGAGCACGACGAGCAGACGATGCGCGCGGCCGACCACGTCGTCGACCTCGGCATCGGCGCCGGCGAGCACGGCGGGCGGATCGTCGCCGAGGGCACCGCCGACGAGGTCGCGCGCGTCAAGGCGTCGCTGACGGGGCAGTTCCTGGCGGGCACGCGAACCGTCGAGGTGCCGGCCAAGCGCCGCCGGCCCAACGGCTACGTCGAGATCCGCGGGGCCAAGCAGCACAACCTGCGCGCGGTCGACGTCAAGGTCCCGCTCGGCGTCCTGACCTGCGTGACCGGCGTCTCCGGGTCGGGCAAGTCGACGCTCGTCAACGAGGTCCTGTTCAAGGCGGTCGCCAATCGCCTGCATCGGGCACGCACGCGGCCCGGCGCGCACACCGCGGTGCTCGGGCTCGACCAGCTCGACAAGATCATCCAGGTCGATCAGTCGCCGATCGGGCGCACCCCGCGCTCCAACCCCGCGACCTACACCGGGCTGTTCGACGTCATTCGCGACCTCTTCTCGAAGACCCAGGAAGCGCGGATGCGTGGCTACAAGCCCGGGCGCTTCTCGTTCAACGTCAAGGGCGGGCGCTGCGAGGTCTGCAAGGGCGACGGCCAGATCAAGATCGAGATGCACTTCCTGCCCGACGTCTACGTCCCCTGTGAGCAGTGCCACGGCAAGCGCTACAACAAGGAGACGCTCGACGTCCGCTTCAAGGGCAAGTCGATCGCTGACGTGCTCGACATGCCGGTCGAAGAGGCCGTCGAGTTCTTCGAGCACATCCCGAAGATCCGCCGGCGCCTGGAGACCCTCAACGACGTCGGGCTCGGCTACATCCGGCTCGGGCAGCCGGCGACGACGCTGTCGGGCGGCGAGGCCCAGCGCGTCAAGCTCGCGACCGAGCTCTCGAAGATCGCGACGGGGCGGACGCTCTACATCCTCGACGAGCCGACGACCGGCCTGCACTTCGCAGACGTCCAGCGGCTGCTCGACGTCCTGCACCGGCTGACCGACGCCGGCAACTCCGTCGTCGTGATCGAGCACAACCTCGACGTCATCAAGACCGCCGACCGCGTGATCGACATGGGTCCCGAGGGCGGCGAGGAGGGCGGCACGGTCGTCGCCCAGGGCACCCCCGAGGAGGTCGCCGGAACGCCCGGTTCGTACACGGGCGAATTTCTCGCCGGGCTCGTGGCGCCGGCCGCGCCCAAGGCCCGCCGCGGCACGGGCGGACGACGCAAGCGCGTCGCGGCCGCCGCGGCCTAGAAGCCGGCGGCCTCGTCCACGCCCGGCTCGTCGATGCCCGGCTGGCTGACGTCCGGCCGGTCGCTGTCCCGATCGATGGCCGCGTCGTCCGGCGGCCCGCCGCTTGCCTGATCGTCTTGCTGGATCGCCGGCGCGGGGGTGAATCCAGCGTCGGGCTCGGACGGCGTGGTCGTGACGGGCGCCGGAGCGGCAGCCGGCGCGGGTGCGGGAGCAGCGACCGGGGCGGGAGCGGGGGCGGCCGCCGGGACGGCGGCAGGCGTGCGAGCGATGACGTCTTCCTCGCTGCTGCCGGGCCCGGCAGCGGGGGCCGGCGCGGCTGCGGGAGCGCTGGCGGGGGCGTCGCCGAGAGCCGCCGCGGGGGCCGGTGTCGCCGCGGGGACCGCGGCCACCGCGGGACTGGAGGTGCTGCGATCGCCGTCGGCGCTCTTGCGGCTGTGGTGCGCCGCGTCTGCGCCCGCGTGCGCGAAGACCGTGGCCGACCGTGTCGCGGCGACCGCGACGGCGGCGATCCCGGGCCGCGAAGCGGGAACGTCGGCGTGCGCCACCGGCGTGCTGCCAGGGCCGTCGACGAACAGCGGGCGCACGCCGATCGCGCCGCCTGCGATGACCGCCGTTGCCACCACGCTCGCGCCGAGGTTCGACAGCGCGACGGCGCCGACGGCGCCGCCCACGCCCGCTGCCGGGGCGCCGAGCGAGCCGAAGGCGAGGGCCACTGGATAGGGGGTCACTGCGGTCACTGCCGAGCGAACCGCCGCGCGTGCGCGCAGCAGGTGCTGGCGGGCCGCGCCGGCGGTGACGCCGAGCGCCGCGGCGATCTCGATGTGCGAGCGACCCTCCAGCTCGCGCATGACGAGCGCATCGCGCTGTTTGGGCGGCAGCGCTGCGAGCGCGGCGAACGTCTCGTGCAGGCGCTCCCGCAGCATCGCCACGTCGGCGGCGGTCGGCGACTCGAGATCCGCGAGGGCGTCGCTGCCGTCCGGCGTGTCGACGTCCGCGCGCAGCAGGTTGAGCGAGACGTTGCGCGCGATCTTGTAGAGCCATGGACGCAGCGCGATCGGCCGGTCGTCGGCCCTGAGCGCGTTGTGTGCGTTGAGGAACGTCTGCTGGACGGCGTCCTCGGCCCGTGAGGGCCCGACGAGCGGCCCGCAGTAGCGCTCCAGCTCAGGGCGGTAGCGCTGGACGACGATCGCGAACGCGGGGTCGTGACCGTCACGAACGAGCTCCACAAGGCGTTCGTCAGTCTGCGTCCGCAAGAGGGACGAACCGACAAACCGCAGCGGGTGTGGAAGCAAACGTGGTTGCAAGAGATGCGCGTCCCCCCGTCAGGGTACGTCGCGCACGGTCACGACGCACCCCGACAGGAGAAATTCCCCTAACGGCTGGGTCTCCAGCACTCCTGTAACACGCGTGCGGCGCAAAGATCACGGTCCGCCGACAAACAGCGGCTGCGCTGGACGAATGACCACTTCACCCGCGGCAGGCGACGGCCGATGCAGAGCCTGTTCCTCGCACCGCTGCGCAGCACACGGGCAGCGGCGAGGGGAGCTCTGACCGGTCCGCTCTCGGGGTGGGAGCGACGGCCGGGTCCAGTCGCGGTGGCCCGTGCAACATCCCGTGAGTTGCACGGGCCCCCGACACACCTGGGAAGCTCTCGGCCGTGAGAGCCGACGTGGCGATGCAGTGGTGGGCCAAGCGCCGCTGGTATGAGCGCGGCCGGCGCCCGCTCAGCCGCGCGCGCCTGCACTGGGAGCTCGCCAAGCGCGAGGCCTACGCTCGCGGCCCATTGCACGGCAACGTGCTCGAGCTGCTGCGTGAGGGTCGCCTCGAGGTCGGCCCGCAGGCGTTCTTCGAGCCCCATGTCTGGCTGACGGCGGGGGACGGCGGCCGCATCACGATCGGCGGCGGCAGCTTCCTCAACCTCTGCGTCCAGGTCGCGGCCGTCGAGCTCGTGGAGATCGGCGAGCACTGCATGTTCGCCAACGGCTGCTTCGTCACCGACGGCAACCACCGCTTCGACGACCCCGGGACGCCGGTCCCGTGGCAGGGCTTCTCGAGCAAGGGCCCGACGCGCGTGGGCGACAACGTCTGGTGCGGCGCCAACGTCGTGATCACGAGCGGCGTCACGATCGGCGAGCGCTGCGTGATCGGCTCGAACTCGGTCGTGACGCAGGACATCCCCGCGTTCTCGATTGCCGCGGGCGCACCGGCGCAAGTGCTCAAGCGCGTCGAGTATCCGGCTGCTACGACGTGATCAGGACGATGCCCCACGCCATCGCGCCAACCATGCCGGCGCCCCCGAGCAGCGCCAGCAGCCCATAGAACAGCGACGCGCTGGGCCGGCGTGCGCTGCGCATGTCCAGCGAGCGGCTCGCGCCGAGCACGGCCAGCGAGTAGATCGCGATGACGCCGAGGCCGGCGACGGCAGCTGTCCAGATCGTCTGCCACAGGGCGTCGAAGTCGATGACCGTCGCGAGCATCAGTTGGGGGTCACCACCGCACGCCGCTTCGCGAACACGGCACTCAGCGCGATGACCAGGCCGATCGAGACGACGACCGGGCCGACGGCGCCCGTTCCGAAGGCGCGCTGGACCCCGTAGGTCAGCCCGCCGATCAGCGCCGCTGCCGGGAGCGTCAGCACCCACGCGATCATGATGTTGCCGGCGACGCCCCAGCGCACCGCCGAGAGGCGCTTGGCGGCACCCGCGCCCATGATCGCGCCCGAGATCGTGTGCGTCGTCGACAGCGGGAAGCCCGCGTGCGACGCGGCGAGGATCACGGCGGCGCCCGACGACTGAGCGGCGTAGCCCTGCGCGGGGTCCATCTTGATGATCTTGCTGCCCATCGTGTTGATGATCCGCCAGCCGCCCGCGTAAGTGCCGGCGGCGATCGCGGTGGCCGCAGAGAACACGACCCAGTCCGGGACCTCGAAGTTGTTGGGGTCGATGTGGCCGCTGGCCAGGAGCGCGAGCGCGATGATGCCCATCGTCTTCTGGGCGTCGTTCGTGCCGTGTGAGAGCGCCAGCAGCCCGCCCGAGGCGAGCTGACCGAGGCGGTAGCCGCGCGATACCGGCCCGGGCCGCAATCGCCCGACGATCCGGTAGGCCACGAGGATCCCGAGACCGGCCACGAGGAACGCCAGCACCGGCGCGACGAGCGCGGGGACGATGACCTTGCCCAGCAGCCCGTTGCCGCTGATCGCGCCCACGCCGTGGGCGACGAACGCCGACCCGACGAGGCCGCCGATCAGCGCGTGCGACGAGCTCGACGGCAGCCCGAACCACCACGTGATGATGTTCCAGGCGATCGCGCCGACGAGCCCGGCGAACACGACCTGCAGCGTGATCGTGGTGGGGTCGACGATGTCCTTGGCGACCGCCGCGGCGACCTCCAGCGACAGGAACGCCCCGACGAAGTTCAGCAGCGCGGCGATCGTCACCGCCAGGCGCGGTGGTACCGCGCGCGTCGAGATGCTCGTCGCAACGACGTTCGCGGTGTCGTGGAAGCCGTTGGTGAAGTCGAAGCCGAGCGCGGTCGCGACGACCACGACAAGCAGCAGGTCGTTCTCCATCAGCTGTTCTTGATCACGATCGCTTCGAGGAGGTTGGCAACGTGCTCGGTCGCGTCGATCGCGTCCTCGAGACGCTCGAAGATGTCCTTCCAGCGGATCACGAACATCGGGTCGATGCCGTTGTCAAAGAGCGACGCGACGGCCTCACGCACGATCCGGTCGCCGTCGTTCTCGAGGCGGTTGACCTCGACGGTGTAGTGGCCGATGTCGCGGAAGTCGACGAGCCGGGGCATCGCCTCCGACAGCGCGCGCGTGGCCTGCAGCAGGACGTGGGACAGGCGCTGGGCCTGCTCCATCGGCGCTTCGATCTTGTAGAGGATCAGGTAGTCGGCGACTTCCTCGGTGAAGTCGACGACGTCGTCGAGCGCGGACGCCAGCGCAAGGATGTCCTCACGGTCGATCGGCGTCACGAACGTGTTGTTCAGGCGCTTGATGATGTCGTGGGTGATGCGGTCGCCCTCCTGCTCGCAGACGAGGATGTCGCGTGCGAGCTCCGAGGCGTTCTCGGGGAAGACCCGCAGCATGCGATCGAGCAGGTCCGCGGCGCGCACGGAGTTGCCCGCCGCTTCTTCGAAGAGGTCGAAGAACTCGCGGTCCTTGGGGACGAACACCTGAGACAGGCGGCTCATGGCCGCGAGCCTAGCGCGTGAAAGCGATGTTAAACCCGCCCCTAGGTGACGCGAGGGGCGTTCTCGCGATACGTTGGACGACTCGTGAGCACGACCGCCGACACTGTCACCGTCAGCGGCGCCGACCGCGGCGCGCTCCTGGCCAACCTCACGGTCCGCTACGGCAAGGTCGACGTCGTCAGCGAGCGCCGGGTGTCGCTGCCCGACGGCAGCCCGGGCTGGGAGCTGACGGTCCGCCATCGTCCGTTCACCTCGGCGGCCGCCAACGGCGCCCCAGCCCAGCCGAGCCGCGGTCGCCGCGGCATCGGCGGGTTGATCGGCGGCGCCGCATCGCGCGCTCGCGCGGCAGGCGATCGCGTGCGTCAGGAGGACCAGCGCCGCGCCGAGGAGATCCGCCGCCGCGCCGCGCAGGACCGCGAGGCTGCTGCCGCCGACACGGAGGCCGCCGCCAGGCAGGTTCGGCAGGCCACGACCGACGTCGAGGCTGCGGAGGTGCAAGCCGCGGTCGCCGCTGCCGAGCGCGAGGCCGCCGAGGCCGCTGCGTCGCGCGCCGCCGCGACGCGCGAGGCCGCGCAGGCCGAGGCCGCCGCGCAGGCCGAGGTCGCTCGCGAGGCCGCCTACGAGGCCGAGCGCAAGGGCGCCGAGCTCACCGCCGTGCGCGCCCAGGTCGTCGCCGCGCAGGAGGAGGCGCGGGCCGCTCGTGCCGAGGCCGAGGCCGCACACGGCGAGGCCGAGGCGCTGCACCGCCAGGTCGAGGCCCTGCGCAGCGAGACCACCGCGGCGCGCGAGCAGGGTGACGCGCTGCGCAGCGAGTCGTCTGCCTCGCGCGAGCAGATCGACGCCCTGCGCGCCGAGGCCGAGGCGTCCCATCGCCAGGCCGAGGCCGCGCAGGCCGACGCCGAGGCCGCGCGCTCCGACGCAGCCGCGCTGCGCGACGAGCTCGAGGCACGCTCCCAGGCGCAAGCCGATGCGGCGCAGGAAGAAGCGCAGCGCGAGCTCACCACACGTCGTGAGGAGCTCGAGCGCGAGCTGACGGCCCAGCGCGAGGCGCTCGAGCACGACCGCGCCGAGCTGAACGCGACGCTCGAGCGCGAGCGTGCCGGCCAGCGCGAGGCACTCGAGCAGGGGCTCGCGGGTGACCGCGAGACGCTCGAGCGAGAGCGCGCCGCCCTCGAGGATGAGCGCGTCGCGCTGCGCGAGCAGGCAGACGCCGCTGCGGCGACGTTGAAGCGAGAGACCGAGCAGGAGCGCGAGCAGCTCAGGACCGCCGCCGAGGCCGAAGCCGCGGACGTCCGCGCCGCCGCCGAGGCCGAGGTGCTGCAGCTGCGCAGCGAGGCCGAGCAGCTGCGCACGGAGGCCGCCAAGGCCCGCGAGGCAGCGGGCCGTGAGGCCGACGCCGTCGTCGCAAAGCGCGAGCGCGAGCTGAAGGCCGAGCTCGCCAAGGTCCAGGACGAGGCCGCTGCACAGGCCGCCGACGTGATCGAGGAGGGGCGCCGGCTCGCCGCCGACATCAAGACCCGCGCCGAGCACGAGCTCGCCGCGGCCCGCGCCGAGGCGCGCGAGCAGATCCGCGCCGCGCGCGAGCAGGCGTCCGCGTTGCTGGCCGCTGCGCGCGCCGAGGCCGACAGCGCGCTCGCCGAGAGCCAGGATCTCGGCAAGGCGATGCGCGGCATCGTCGACACGCTGCGCGAGGCCGGCCGCAAGCTCGAGGGCGACGTCCAGCAGGCGCACCGCGCGATCGCCGAGCGCACCTCGCTGCAGTCCGTGCAGGCGCGCTCGCGCGCCGAGCAGCCCGACCTCGACGCGAGCGCCTCGGCGATCGCCGCCCAGGTCGTCCGGATCCTCTCGACCGAGCACGACGAGGACGAACCCGCCAAGTGAGGCGGCTCGCACGGGCCGTCGTCATGCGGCCCGGAGCGGTGCGACGCGTGCCGCTCGGACTCGGCCGTGGGCTACGCCTGGAGACCGACCCGCGCTCGACGCTGCACACCTACCTCGGGACGGCCGAGGTCGAGATCGCCAAGCATCTGCGGGCGTTCGCCCGGCCCGGCTTCAGAGCCTTCGACGTCGGCTCGAACAACGGCTGGTACGCGATGGTGCTCTCACGCCTGACCGCGACGACGAGCGTCGCGATCGACTTCGACCCCGAGTGCCTGGCGCGGATCGAGCGCAACCTCGCGCGCAACCCCGGCACCGACGTGCGCGTGGTCGCGGCCTACGTCACCTCGACAGTCGATGCTGCCCAGCGCGCCGACACCCTCGACCGTCTCGCCTTCGAGGACCTCTGGGTCCCGGACCTGCTGAAGATCGACGTGGAGGGCACCGAGCTGAGCGTCCTGCACGGCGCCCAGCGGATCCTTGCCGAGCGCCACCCGCACCTCGTCATCGAGACGCACGGCCGCGACGTGGAGCGCGGCTGCGCCGAGCTGCTGCGCGCACGCGGATACGCGCCGCTGGTCGTCGACCAGCGGCGCGTGTTCAAGGAAGGCCGCCCGAACCCCGAGAATCGCTGGCTCGTGGCGGAGGGCCGCTACGCCAGCGCGTCCTGAAGCTCGACGAGCTCGGCCGGGTCGATCGCGTAGCCGTGCTCGGGACCCGGGTAGGCGCGCGAGCGCACGTCGGCGGCGAACTGGGCGAGGCCCTCGTTCATCGCGTCCTGCAGGTCGGCGTAACGCTGAACGAACTTCGCGCCGCGCCCCTCGCGGATGCCGAGCAGGTCGTGGAACACGAGCACCTGGCCGTCGGTCGACGGTCCCGCGCCGATGCCGATCACGACCGCCTGCATCTGTGGCATGACGGCCTCGGCGACCGCGCTCGGGATCGCCTCGAAGACGATCGAGAAGCAGCCGGCCTCCTGCAGCGCCAGCGCCTCGCGGGCGATCCGCGCGGCTGAGGCACCGGTCTTGCCCTGCGCCTTGTAGCCGCCGAGCGCCGTGGCCGTCTGCGGCGTCAGGCCGACGTGGCCCATCACCGGGATGCCGGCGTTGACGATCGCGCGGGCGCGCTTGACCGAGGTCTCGCCGCCGCCCTCGAGCTTGACCGCGTCACAGCCGGCCTCCTTGACGAACCGCAGCGCCGTGATGACGGCCTGCTCGTCGGAGACCTCGTAGGAGCCGAACGGCAGGTCGCCGATCAGGAACGGGTTGCGCAGGCCGCGGCGTGCCGCCTTGGCGAGCACGAGCAGCTCGTCGACCTCGACTGCGACGGTCGACGGGTAGCCGAGCACTGTCATCGCGCCGGAGTCGCCGACGAGGACGAGGTCGACGCCGGCGGCCTCGGCCGCGCGGGCCGAGGGGTAGTCATAGGCGGTCACCATCACGATCGGCTCGCCGAGGCGCTTCTTCTCGAACAGGGCCGGCAGGGTGGTCGGGAGGCGACTCGCGTCGCCAGGCAACGGCATGTGGCTGGGATGGCTGGACATCAGGTGTTTCCTTTCGATCCGAGGTTCCCGCCGCGCTACACCGGTTCGGTGAGCAGGGTCGAGACCGCGTCGTCGACGCTGATGATGCGGTTGGTTTGCGCCTCGACGTGAACCACGCGAGGCTCGTAGTGCTCCATGTCGGCCTTGTTGTACTGGCCGTAGGAGATGAGGATCACGGTGTCGCCGGTGTGCACGAGGCGGGCGGCGGCGCCGTTGATCTTGATCTGCCCCGAGCCGCGCTCGCCGGCGATCGTGTACGTCTCGAAGCGCGCGCCGTTGTCGACGTCGACGATCGCGACCTGCTCGAACTCGAGCATGTCCGCAGCCTCGAGCAGGTCGGGGTCGACAGTCACCGAGCCGACGTAGTGCAGGTCGCTGTCGGTGATCGTCGCGCGGTGGATCTTGGACTTGAGCATCGTGCGCTGCATCACTGTCTCCCGTTGAGGATGGTGTTGTCGATGAGTCGGGTCTCGCCGACCCTGGCCGCGATCGCGACGAGCACTTCGCCGTCGATCGCCGCCACGGGGGCGAGGGTGTTCGGGTCGACGAGCGCGATGTACTCGGGCTCGACGTCGAAGGGGGTCATGGCGGCGGTCGCCTGCGCGGCAAGCGCGGCGGTGTCGAGCTCGCCGGCCTCGTAGGCGGCGCGCGCGGCGTCGAGGGCGGCCTTGAGCGCGAGCGCGCGCTCGCGGTCGGCGCCCTTGAGGTGGACGTTGCGGCTCGACATCGCCAGGCCGTCGTCCTCGCGCACGATGTCGGCGAGCTCGACGCGCACGGGCATGTCGAGGTCGGCCACGAGCTTCTTGAGGATCAGCGCCTGCTGGGCGTCCTTCTGGCCGAAGTAGGCGATCGACGGCTGGACGATGTTCAGCAGCTTGGTGACGACCGTCGTCACGCCGTAGAAATGCGCGGCGCCGCGCTCGGCGCCCTCGAGCGTGTCGACCAGCGGTCCCGTCACGCGCACCTCGGTCGCGAAACCGGGTGGGTAGATCGCCTCGACGGACGGTGCGAAGAAGTAGTCGGCGCCGTACTCGGAAGCGGCGACCGCGTCGGCGGCCTCGTCGCGCGGGTAGTTCTCGAGGTCGGCGGCGTCGTTGAACTGCGTCGGGTTGACGAACAGCGAGACGACCACCTCGTCGCATTCGTCGCGGGCGCGGGTGATCAGGCTGAGGTGGCCGTCGTGCAGCGCGCCCATCGTCGGGACGAGGCCGATCTGCTTCTCCTCGCGGCGGGCCGGACGCAGCGCGGTGCGCAGCTCGGCGATTGTTCGGACGACCCTCACGCCGGCACCAGGTCGCGGGTCTGCGCTGCAAGCGCATCGAACAGCTCGAGCAGGTCTGGCGCGCGCTCGGCCACGGCCGCGCGCTGGCGGGCGACCGTCGCGTCGTCGCGGCGCGCGATCGGGCCCGTCAGGGCGTCGCGGGCGCCGAGCACGGCCCAGTTCTCCACCGTCGCGCGGACGAGCGGCACGAGGATGTCGCGATCGGCCCCGGTCGTCTGCAGCAGGCGCTCCGCGGCACCCTCGAGCGTGACGAGGAAGTTCGAGGCGATGCTCGCCGCGGCGTGGTAGGCCGCACGGTCGTCGTCGCCGATCTCGGCGGCGAGCATGCCGAGCGTGGCGGCAAGCGCGTGCGCCGTCTCCAGCGCCCGCGGGGTGCTGCCGGCGACGGCGGCGCCGGCGCCGGCGAACGTCGCGCCCGAGCGTGTGACGGTCATCAGCGGGTGCAGCGAGAACGCCTCGTGTGGCGCGAGCACCGAAAGTCCGGTTGCGCCGGAGCAGTGGCCGACGAGCGGGCCCTCGGCGATCGCCGCGGCGGCGAGGGCGATCTCGGCGTCCGGGACGCAGAGCAGCACGATGTCGGCGCCCTGACCGTCGTGGCCGCGGCCGAAGGGGCCGCGCGCCTGGGGGAGGGCGGCGTGCAGAGCGGAGCCGAGACGGCCCGCGCCAACGATGGCGATGGTGTCGTTCATCTATTCCGGTCCAGCTCCCTGCGGTCAGGGATGCCGGTCGCGTTCCGATGTCTTCAAGGGACGATAGCGAATACCCCGGCGCGCTCAAGAGGTTCCATAAGATCGGGCCCGTGTCGTCCCCGGAGGAGCGTCGCGAGGCGCTGAAAGCCAGCTATCTCGAGGCCCGCGGATGCGTGCGCTGCCCGCAGCTGGCGGCGACGCGAACGCAGGTCGTCTTCGGCGCCGGCAACGCGAACGCCGACCTGATGTTCGTCGGTGAGGCGCCCGGCGCGGAGGAGGACAAGCAGGGTCTGCCGTTCGTCGGGCGCTCGGGCCAGCTGCTGACCGAGCTGCTGTCCGAGATCGGCCTGCAGCGCGAGGACGTGTTCATCGCCAACACGCTGCTGTGCCGCCCGCCGGGCAACCGCGACCCCGCGCCGTCCGAGCTGTCCAACTGCGAGAGCTTCCTGTGGGAGAAGCTCGACCTGATCGCACCGGTCGTCGTCTGCACGCTCGGCAACTTCGCGACGAAGCTGCTGCGCGGCGACACGACAGGCATCTCGCGCCTGCACGGCCGCGCCGAGCTACGCACCCTCGGCCCGCGAACGGTTCATCTGCTGCCCCTGTTCCACCCCGCCGCCGCGCTCTACCAGCGCTCCAACGTCGAGGTCCTGCGCCAGGACTTCGCCCAGATCCCAGGCCTGCTCGCGCAAGGCCCACCGCCGCAGCCAGTCGTCGCCGCGGTGGGCCAGCCCGACCCAACCGAGCCCGAGGCCGAGCCCGAGCCAACGCAGGGGCCGCCGGGGGTGGGCCTTCAGGCGCCAGTCGGTATCCGCAAGCCTGACGGCCCACCCCCGGCGGGACCGGTCGAGTCGACGGACGGGCCGGTCGAGTCGACGGGGGGCCCGCCGGAACCCGACCAGCTCGGGCTGTTCTGAGCATGCCGGACGTCGCCGAGCTGCTGTCGCGGCTGATCGCCTTCGACACGACCAACCCGCCGGGAAACGAGCGGGCCTGCATCGCCTGGATCGACGAGCAGCTGCGCGATCTGCCGTGCGAGACCCGGATCGTCGCCAGCGACCCCGAGCGGCCGAACCTGATCGCGCGCATCACCGGGCGCGGCCAAGCGCCACCGCTGTTGCTGCAGGGACACGTCGACGTCGTCTCGACCGCCGGGCAGCAGTGGGCGGTCCCGCCGTTCGAGGGCCGGATCGCGGACGGCCACGTCTGGGGGAGAGGCGCGCTGGACATGAAGGGCGGCGTCGCGATGATGCTCGCGGCGTTCATCCGCGCGGCGGATCCGGACGCTCCGCCGCCGGGCGACGTGATCCTCTGCGTCCTGTCAGACGAGGAGGCCGGCGGGGACCTGGGCGCGCGCTTTCTCGTCGAGGAGCACCCCGAGCTGTTCGCCGGGGTGCGCCACGCGATCGGCGAGTTCGGCGGCTTCAGCCTCAGCATCGCCGGGCGGTCGTTCTATCCGATCATGGTCGCCGAGAAGCAGCTGTGCTGGACGCGCGCGACGATTCGCGGCCCCGGCGGTCACGGGTCGCTGCCGCTGCGCGGCGGGGCGATGGCGAAGCTCGGGCGCTTCCTCGAGACCATCGATCGCCGGCGGCTGCCCGTCCACGTGACGCCGGTCGTGCGCCAGATGGTCGACGCGATCGCCGCCGCGCTCCCGGGGCCGGCGGGCGCGCCGCTGCGGCTGCTGTTGCAGCCGGCGCTGACCGATCGCCTGCTCGGCGTCGGCGGCGACGCGCTCGCGATGTTCGACCCGCTCCTGCACAACACAGTCAACGCGACGATCGTCCACGGGGGCGACAAGACGAACGTGATCCCCGCCCAGATCGAGCTCGAGCTCGACTGCCGGCTGCTGCCGGGCTTCGGCCCCGAGGATCTGCTCGCCGAGCTGCGCCCGCTCGCGGGCGACGACATCGAGCTCGAGGTCTTCCGCTACGAGCAGTGCCCGCAGACCCAGGACCTCGTGCTGTTCGACAGCCTCGCCGGCGTCCTGCGCGAGCTCGATCCCGGCGCCAAGCCGATGCCGCTGCTGCTCGCCGGCGTCACCGACGCGCGGTTCTTCGCACGGCTGGGGATCCAGACCTACGGGTTCCTGCCGATGCAGCTGCCGGCGGACCTGCGCTTCATCGAGCTGATCCACGCCGCCGACGAGCGCGTCCCCGCCGCCACGCTGGAGTTCGGCGCCGGCGCGATCTCGCGCGTGATCAGCCGCTACGCCAGCTGATCACGCCGATCACGATCATCCGCAGCTGCTTGACGGCGGTCTGCTTGATCTCGTCGATCGTCGCGGCGTCCGACGCGTCCCCGACCGCCTCGGCGATCGAGACCATCGAGTTCACGAAGAGCCCGGCGAGGGCGTTGAGGTCCTCCGTCGTCCAGCGGTTGAGCCCCGGGAAACGCGCGAGGTCGGTCGCGAGCTCGCTCGTGATCAGCCGGATCTCCTGGCGGATCGCGTAGCGCAGGACGGTGACGCCGCTGGATCGCTCGCGGGCGATGAAGCGCCAGTGCAGTGGCTGGGCGGCGACGTTGGCCGTGAGGACGTCGATCGAGGTCTCGATCACGTGCTCGGTCTCGAGCGCCTCGGCGCGGCCCTCGCGCAGCATGTCGCGCAGCGTGCGAAACGACTCGTCGATGAGGACGAGGCCGAGCGCGTCCATCGACTCGAAGTGGCGGTAGAAGGCGCCGGGGACGACGCCGGCCTCGCGCGTGACCTCGCGCAGGCTCAGCCCGCTGAAGCTGCGGTCTTCGAGCAGACCCAGGGACGCGCCGATGATCTTCTCGCGGGTGCGGCGCTTGCGTTCCTCACGGGTCTCGTGGACGGGCGTCTTTGCCTTCGGAGGACGGCTGTTCACTGACATGCGTTGTGTGAACTCTGGCACACTTATGACGCTAGTCGTTGACATCGATCGATGTAAACGTTATTAGTAGACGAGTGTTCACCCAACTCTTCGATCTGCTGACCGGGCCGCACGGGACGGACCGCTACACCGAGCTGGTCAAGCCGACGTGGACGGTCAACGAGGCGCGCGCCCGCGTCATCAGCGTCGAGCGCCGGACGCCGCGCAGCGTGACGCTGCGGCTGCGCCCCAACCGCGCATTCGAGGGGTTGCAGGCCGGCCAGCACGTCAACCTGACCGTCGAGATCGACGGTCGCCGGCGCACGCGCTGCTACTCGCCCGCCAACGCCGCGGGCAGCGAGCTGCTCGAGCTGACGATCGGGCTGCACGACGGCGGGCTCGTCTCGACCTGGCTGCGCGCCAACGCGCGCCCCGGCCTGGTCATCGGCTTGGACGGCGTCGGCGGCGACTTCGTCCTGCCCGACGCCCGGCCCGGCCACATCGCGTTCGTCAGCGGCGGCAGCGGCATCACCCCGGTGCTGTCGATGTTGCGCACGCTGTGCGCCGAGGGCCACCGCGGCGACGTCACGTTCCTGCACTACGCCCGCCGCGCCGACGAGGCCTGCTACCGCGAGGAGCTCGCGATGCTGGCCCGCCGCCACCCGAACGTGCGCGTCCTGCACGGCTTCACGCGCGATCGCGCCGGCAGCGATGTCGGCCCGCGCTTCGAGCCCCAGCTCGTCGGCGACGCGGCGGTCTTCGCCTGCGGCCCGCCGGCGCTCGTCGACGCGGTGCGCGACCACCACCCGGATGCCCTCAACGAGAGCTTCGTGCCGCCGGTCTTCGCGATCCCCGCAGAGCCCGACGGCGGGCGCATCGTGTTCGCCGGCAGCGGCGTCGAGGCGACGTCCGACGGCCGCTCGCTGCTCGAGCAGGCCGAGCGCGCCGGGCTGACGCCCGAGCACGGCTGCCGCATGGGCATCTGCCACAGCTGCACCTGCCGCAAGACCAGCGGCGCCGTTCGCAACCTCATCACCGGCGCGGTCTCGACCGCCGACGAGGAGGACGTGCAGATCTGCGTGTCCGCCCCGATCGGCGACGTCGAGCTCGCGATCTGACCCCTCCGACGAAAGCCCCCACATGCCCAAGGACAAGATCACCCTCACCCCCGAGCAGGCCGACGCGTTCGGCGCCGAGCTCGATGCGCTGAAGGAGCGCGTGCTGGCCGACCTCGGCGAGCGCGACGCCGACTACATCCGCAACGTCATCAAGGCCCAGCGCGCGCTGGAGGTCAGCGGCCGCGGGCTGCTGATGGCCGGCATCTTCCCGCCGGCCTGGATCGCCGGGACGACGGCCCTCGCGCTGTCGAAGATCCTCGACAACATGGAGATCGGCCACAACGTCATGCACGGCCAGTACGACTGGATGCAGGACCCGGCGCTCTCCAGCCGCAACTTCGAGTGGGACACCGCGTGCCCGGGCGACCAGTGGCGCCACTCCCACAACTACATGCACCACACCCACACGAACATCGTGGGCAAGGACCGCGACATCGGCTACGGGATCCTGCGCATGTCCGAGGACGAGCCGTGGCGCCCCTACTACCTCGGCAACCCGCTCTACGCGTTCCTGCTGGCGACGTTCTTCCAGTACGGCGTGGCGCTGCACGACATGGAGTCCGAGCGCATCGCCTCCGGTGAGATCAAGCTCTCGGACAAGCGCGACATCCTCGACGGGATCTGGAAGAAGGTTCGCCGCCAGACGGCCAAGGACTACGTCGCATTTCCGCTGCTGGCGGGGCCGTTCGCGCCGGTCGTCCTGGCCGGCAACGCGACCGCCAACCTCAGCCGCAACCTGTGGTCGTTCATGATCATCTTCTGCGGGCACTTCCCCGACGGGACGCAGGAGTTCTCCGAGGAGGAGACGGCCGACGAGAGCCGCGGGCAGTGGTACTTCCGCCAGGTCCTCGGGTCCGCGAACCTCACCGGCGGCAAGCTCTTTCACATCATGTCGGGCAACCTCAGCCACCAGATCGAGCACCACCTCTTCCCCGACATCCCGGCGCATCGCTACGCCGAGATGGCCGTCGAGGTCCGCGAGATCTGCGGGCGCTACGGCGTCCCCTACAACTCCGGGCCGCTGGCCAAGCAGTTCGGCACCGTCGTGCGCAAGATCGTGCGCCTGGCGTTGCCCGACAGGCTGCGGCCGGGCCAGGCGCCCGCTGGCGCCCCGGCAGCCCCGCCCGCCACGGCCGAGCGCGAGCTCGTTCCGGCATGAAGACCAAGAAGAAGTGCTGCAAGGACGGCCCGCGCTGCAAGCGCTGCCCGGTCGTCTGGAAGCGCCTGGAGAAGGCCGGTCACGCCGAGCGGGTCGGCAAGCTCGACTACCGCATCGTGAGCGTCGTGCCCAAGCCCGCGATGCGGGCGGCACGCGCGCGCTGAGCCGAAGGGGTGCCGGAGGCGGCCAGCCAGCGCAACGACGACCGTAGGCACGCAGGCCGCCGTAGGTGGGTCCCCTGGTTGGGTAGCGTCCGGCGCCATGGACCTCGGCGCCCTGATCTTCCCCACCGACGACACCCCGAACCCGGTCGCGCTTGCGCGCATGGCCGAGGACCGCGGCTTCGAGTCGATCTGGTATCCCGAGCACACGCACATCCCGGCGTCGCGGGAGACGCCGTACCCGGCCGGCGGTGAGCTGCCGCGCGAGTACTCGCGGATCCTCGATCCGTTCGTCTCGCTCGCGGCGGCGGCCAGCGCGACGTCGACGATCAAGCTCGGCACCGGCATCTGCCTGGTCACCCAACACGACCCGATCGTGCTCGCAAAGACCGTCGCGACGCTCGACCAGATCAGCGGCGGGCGCTTCTTGTTCGGCATCGGCGCGGGCTGGAACCGCGAGGAGATGCGCAACCACGGCACCGACCCGAAGACCCGGATCCGCCTGATGACCGAGCGCGTCGAGGCGATGAAGGCGATCTGGACCCAGGAGGAGGCCAGCTACGCCGGCGAGTTCGTGAACTTCGATCGCATCTGGTCCTGGCCGAAGCCGCTGCAGGAGCCCCACCCGCCGATCTACGTCGGCGGCCACGGGGCGAATGTCTTCGACCGCGTCGTCACGCTCGGCGATGCATGGCTGCCGATGCTGATCGGCTCCGACGAGCTGATCATCGGCGAGGTCGAGAAGCTGCGCGCGCACGCGGGCCGCGACGTCCCCGTGACGCTCTACGCCGGGTCGTCGAAGCCGGCGCGCCTCGCGGGGTATGCAGAGGCCGGGATCGACCGCGTGGTCCTGCTCGTGCCGCAGGGCGATGGGCCGGCCGTCGAGGGCCGCTTCGACCTGCTCGCCGACCGAGCGCGCGAGGCCGGCGTGCTCTGAGGGCTCCGTGTCGCGCCGCTGTGCCCGGGTAGGGCCTTCGACATGGCTGGAGCGCCACGTACAGACCAGGCCTCCGAACACGCCGAGCACGCCAAGCGCAAGATGGACGCCCGCCGCGAGCAGATGTCAGGGGCCGGCGGCTGGGTCGCCGACCGCGCCGGCGAGTGGTCGCTTGACGGTCCGGACTGGGACTTCATGGAGCGCCAGAAGTACCTCTGGAACCCGCTGATCGACTACTGGTTTCGGATGGAGGTCGACGGCTGGGAGCACATCCCCGAGCCGCCCGTGCTGCTCGTCGGGATCCACTCGGGCGCGCCGTTCGTGTGGGACGCCTGGACCGTCGGCATCCACTGGTGGCGGCGCTTCGGGCGCACGCGCCCGCTGCACGGCACCGCGCACGACGCGCTGATGGCGGCGCCGGGGATCGGGAACTACTTCCGGCGGATGGGCGTGCTGCCCGCCGCCCCCGACAGCATGTCCGCGGCACTTGCGGCCGGGCACGACGTCGCGCTCTGGCCGGGCGGGGAGATCGACTCGCTGCGCCCGTGGGTGCAGCGCGACGAGGCGATCCTCGCGGGCCGCAAGGGCTTCGTGCGCCTGGCGATCCGCACCGGCGTGCCGATCGTGCCGATCGCGACCGTCGGCGGACCCGACGCGATGCCGGTGCTGGCCAGCGGCCGGCGCCTGGCCCGCTGGCTGCGCCTGGACAAGGTCGCACGGCTGAAGCTGTTCCCGATCGCGCTGCAGGCGCCCTGGGGCATCTCGCCGGCGATGCTGCCCGAGCTGCCGCTGCCGACGAAGATCCGCACCGCCTTCCAGGAGCCCGTCGACGTCGACGCCGACCCCGAGCTGGCCGGCGACGACGCCTACGTCGACGCGGCGTACGAGGAGGTCCAAGGACGCATCCAGGCGGGCATGGACGCGCTGGCGCGCCGCCGCGCCTTCCCGCTGTTCGGCTAGGCCGCGCGGGACGCCAGGCGGCGGCCCTGGGCGAGGCCGGTCTCGATGACGGCGTCGCGGCGGCTGGAGTCCATGAGGTTCGCGAGCGTGCCGCCGATCGCCGCGGCGGTCGCGGCGTCGGGGTTGACGGTCGTGACCTGGGCGCCGCGACGGCGCAGCGCCAGCGCCTCGGCCGTGGCAGCGGCGCGCGATGCCGCGAGCGTGCCGGTCGGGTTCAGGCAGAGCACCGTGTCGCCGCGCCCGGCCGGCGCGGCATCCATGTTCGTCGGGCTCCACGCGCCGCCGTCGACGTAGGTGTGCCCGGCTGCCCGGACCGGCTGGAAGTACCCCGGGATCGCGCACGACGCCTCGACGGCGACCGCGACCGGGACCTCCGGCGCTCCGTGCGAGCCGAACACGACGCGCCGCCCACTGTCGGCCTCGACGACGGCGATGCGCAGACGCCCGTCCCAGGCGATGCCGAGCTTCTCGATCTCGCGGCGCAGGACGTCGAGCGAGCGTCGCCCCGGCGGCACGCGGGAGAGCGCGGCACGGCGCAGCAGCGCCCCCGCCGGGCGGGTCGCAGCCAGCCCGGCCGCGGCCAGCGGACCGCCGACGGCATGCCACCACGGCGCGCCGGGCTGCTTCACATCTGCCGGCGCGGCCGCCGGCGGCTCGGGCACGGCGCCGAGCCGTGCGCGCGGGTCGAGGCCTGCGACGAGCGATGCCGCGACGATCGAGCCCGCCGACGTGCCGACGTAGGCGCGGCAGCCGCGGGCGTCGAAGCCGCCCTCGTCCAGCCCGCTGAGGACGGCGCTCATCCAGGCCTCGCCGACGACCCCGCCACCGCCGAGCACGAGCACGTCGGCCATCGCGTCAGCGCTTCTCGATCGGTGCGTACTCGGCCATCAGCTTGCGGTCTGAGCCGTCGCCGGCGAAGTGGACGACGATCACGCCGCCGGGCTCGACGCCGGTGACGACGCCCTCGCCGAAGGCGGCGTGGATGACGTCGTCGCCGAGCTTGAACTGCGTCGCGACGGCCGTCCCGCCGCCGGCGTCCCAGCTCAGCGGGCTCGGTCGCGCGGCGCCCGAGGCGACGGCCGCGGCGCCCCAGGTCGTCGCCGAGCCCTGGCGGTCGACGAGGTCGGGCGGGATCTCGGCGAGGAAGCGCGAGGGCATCCCGAACGTCGACGCCCCGAACACCGCGCGCCGGCGTGCGTGGGTGAGCGTCAGCGCGCGCATCGCGCGGGTGATGCCGACGTAGGCGAGGCGGCGCTCCTCCTCGAGTGAGCCCTCGTCGATGCTGCGCGAGTGGGGGAAGACGCCCTCCTCGGCGCCGATGATGAAGACGATCGGGTACTCCAGGCCCTTGGCGTTGTGCAGCGTCATCAACGTCACGAGGCCCTCGTCGTCGCGGCGCGTGTCGGCGTCGGCGACGAGCGAGATCTGCTGCAGGAAGGCCTCGAGCGACGGCTCCTCGGCAGATTCCGCCTGGGGGCCCGGCTCGCCGGCCGAGATCCGGCCGGCTGCGCCACTCCTCGCGTCGTACTCACGCGCGACCTCGACGAGCTCCTGCAGGTTCTCGGTCCGTCCCTGCGCCTCGATCGTGCGCTCGGCCTCCAGCGCGTCGAGGTAGCCGACCTCGTGCAGCAGCGCCTCGAGCAGGTCGCCGACCGGCACGCCGTCCTGGGCCCGCGCGCGCAGCGTTGCCATCGTGTCCATGAAGCGGTCGAGCGCGCGGATCGCCGCCGCGCCAAGGCCCGGGACCGTCGCCGCGGCGGCTGCGGCGTCCCAGACCGGGATGCCCATCGTGTCGGCGTGCGCGATCACCCGCGACAGCGAGGTCTGGCCGATCCCGCGCTTGGGCGAGTTGACGACGCGCGTGAAGGAGACGACGTCCTGCCCGTTGCCCAGGACCGTCAGGTAGGCGATCGCGTCCTTGATCTCGGCGCGCTCGTAGAACTTCGTGCCGCCGATGACCTGGTAGCCGATCTCCCGCCGCACGAGGTTGTCCTCGAGCACCCGCGACTGCGCGTTCATCCGGTAGAAGACCGCGATCTCCGCGCGCGAGACGCCCTCGTCGACGAGCCGCTCGATCTCCCCGACGACGTAGCGCGCCTCCGCGTGCTCGTCGTCGAGCTCGCGGATGACGACGGGGTCGCCCTCGCCGAGGTCGGTCCACAGCTCCTTGTGCAACTGCTCGCGGTTGTGGCGGATCAGGCCGTTGGCGGCGCTCAGGATCGTCTGCGTCGAGCGGTAGTTCTGCTCGAGCTTGACCGTCCGCGCATCGGGGAAGTCGTCCTGGAAGTCGAGCAGGTTGCGGATGTCGGCGCCGCGGAAGCCATAGATCGAGTTGTGCGTGACGACGCCGTTGGCGACGAAGTTGTGGTGGGGCTCGACGTCGAGGTCATAGACCGGCCGGTCGAGCTCGACGCCCTCGACGTCGGCGACGGCGTCATGGGCCCCGGTCGCTTGCAGCATCTCCATCCCGGGTGCCACGTCCGCGGCCGCGATCGCGACGAGTGACAGCTTGACCCGCGTATTCGAGGAATCGCTGTCACTCGGCGTGACGAGGTGGGTGTGATCGCGCGTGGAGACCAGCCTGGCGCCGCTCTCGAAAGTCAGCGCGACCCCGGCAAATCGCCGCGACGCGTGGGTGCGGACGACACAACCGCTGCCCTCCGCGCACGCCACGGTGTCGCCGACAGCGACCTCTTCAATGCGCTTTTCCGTCCCGTCGGCCATCGTCACGAGCGTGCCCTCGATCAGGCACTGAGCGTCGTCGCCGACCACCATCAGGTTGCCGTGCTCGCCGGCGATCAGCTGCAGCAGGCGGTACTGGGCGTGGTTGGTGTCCTGGTACTCGTCGACGAGCACCCAGCGGAAGGTCGCCTGGTAGCGCGCGCGGACCTCGGGAAACAGCTCGAGGACGTTGACCACGCGGAACAGCAGGTCGTCGAAGTCCATCGCGTTCATGCGGTGCAGGTCGCGCTCGTAGAGCTCGTAGACGTCGGCGACGGTCTGCTCGAAGAACGACCCGACCTGCTCGCGGTAAGCCGCGGCGTCCTTGAGCTGGTTCTTCGCCGCCGAGATCTGGTGGTGGACGGCGGCCGGCGTGAAGCGCTTGCTGTCGGCGCCGACCTCGTCGATACAGCGCTTCGTCAGGCGGCGCGCGTCGGACTGGTCGTAGATCGTGAAGTTGCGGGTGTAGCCCAGGCGCGGGGCCTCGGCCCGCAGGATCCGCGCGCAGGCGGAGTGGAACGTCATCACCCACATCGCGCGGGTCGAATGACCGAGCAGCAGCTCGACGCGCTCGCGCATCTCCTGTGCGGCCTTGTTGGTGAACGTGATCGCGAGGATCTCGCCGGGGCGCGCCTTGCCCGAGTGGATGAGGTGGGCGATCCGGTGCGTGAGCACCCGCGTCTTGCCCGAGCCGGCGCCCGCGAGCACGAGCAGCGGACCCTCGCCGTGCGTGACGGCCTCCCGCTGGGGCGGGTTCAGTCCTTCCAGCAGCTCGTCCAGGCGCGGGTCCGGCATCCAACCACCCACAATAGGCCGCGTTGCGGCGGGTAGCGTGATGGATATGGACCTCGTCGAGGAGGTGCGCCACAGCGCCGCGCAGATCGCTGCCGAGGCGAAGAGCGTGCGCATCGATCTCGACGCGCTCGACCGCCTGGGTGCGGTCGAGGAGGTCCCGCCGCCGGCGCTCGATCCCGAGCGTCATTACCTCGAGGGCTCCCAGCGCGACGTCGCGACGTTCGTGCTGACGCTCGAGGCGATCAACTTCGGCTCCGGCTGGTTCCCCGAGCTGCGCAAGCGCACCGACCCGCACACGGGACGGCAGGTCTCCGGCTACTTCACGACGTCGTGGGCGCTGACCGAGCGCTTCCGCGCGCACGGCCCGTGGACCAACGCGCAGCTGCGGGCGATGCGCGCCGACGAGCTCGCCGAGGTGCTCGGCCAGGCGCGCGACCACGAGCTGATGGCGCTCTACGCCCAGGCGCTGCGCGAGCTCGGGCGTTTCCTCGGCGACCGCCACGGACTCGATCTCTGCAACGGCAGCGCGGTCGGGCTGGCGACGACGGTCGCGAGCGGGATGGCGCTGTGGGCCGATCGCGGCTTCTACAAGCGCGCGCAGATCCTGCCGGCGGATCTCGCACTGGCCGGGGTCGCGGAGTTCGCCGACCTCGACCGCCTGACGCTGTTCGCCGACAACCTCGTCCCGCACGTGCTGCGCTGCGACGGCGTGCTCGTCTACAGCGACGCGCTCGCCGCGCGGATCGACGCCGAGGAGGTGCTCGCGCCCGGCCCGTGGGAACGCGAGATCCGCGGCTGCGCGCTGCACGCCGTCGAGCTGCTCGCCCAGCGTGCCGGCAGCCCGCCGCGCGTGCTCGACATGTGGCTCTGGAACCGCGGTCAGGAGCCGGAGTACAAGGCGCGCCCGCGGCACCGCTGCCGCTGCGTCTACTACTAGCGTCCGGTGGCGGCGATCGACGCTAGATCGTGACGCTGTGCTCCAGGGCGTGAGCGATCACCGCGTTCGCGATCGTCGCCGCGACGACGCACGCGACGACCGCGAGCGCGACGCGCGGCCGCTTTCTGAACGCGACCAGCGAGAGCGCGACGAGGAGGACCGGTGCGACGATCAGGCTCGGCTCGAGGCCCACGCGATCAAGGGCGTCGCAATAGCCCGCCCTCGGCGTGCCTCCGACGGGGCGGGAGACCGGCGGCTCGGAGTCGTGGCAGGCACGGTCGACCGAGACAGCGCAGACCCAAGCGACGAAGACCATCGTGAGCACGCCGACGCTCGCGAACGCGAGTCGTTGAGGGTCCGACCCCGGCGGGGCGCGTCGTTGCATGCCCACAGGTTGCCCGGTGCGGCTCCTACCGAGGAAGTGGCAGCGGGCCGGTCTGCGCGACCGTGTGCGCCGCGATCTCCATGGGCGCCGCCGCGTGCTCCGGCAGGGCCGCGATCAGCCGCGCCACGTGCGGCTGGCGCAGGTGTGCCTCGAGCGCCGCCATGTCGCGCCACTCCTCCACGGCGATGAACGCCATGTCGTCGACGATCTCGCGGTGGTAGCCGTAGGCGACGCAGCCGTCGTCTGCCCGCGACGCGGCCTGCACGTCCTCGAGCAACGCCAGGAACTCGTCCAGCCGTTGCTCCTGCGGGCGGAAGCGCGCGATCACGATCACCATGTGTCGCACGCTATCGCTACCGTGCGCCGCCGAATGGCAGCGCGGATCATCGATGGCAAGGCGGTCGCCGCGCGCGTGCGGGCCGAGGTTGCTGAGGACGTCAAGGCGTTCACGGCGCGGACCGGCACGCCGCCGGGACTGGCGACGGTGCTGATCGGGGAGGACGCCGCGAGCGCCGTCTACGTCGCCGGCAAGCAGAAGGCCTGCGCCGAGGTCGGGATCAACGGCTTCGATCACCGGCTGCCTGCCGACGTGCCGCGCGACGAGGTGATCGCGCTGCTCGAGTCGCTGAACGCCGACCCGGCGGTCAGCGGGATCCTCTGCCAGCTCCCGGTGCCCGCGCCGCTGGACGGCGTGGAGCTGACGAATCGCATCGATGCAGGCAAGGACGTCGACGGCCTGACGATCGCGAGCGCTGGCCGCCTGGCGCTGGGGATGGAAGGGCTGCGATCGTGCACCCCGGTTGGCGTGATGATCCTGCTCGAGGAGGCGGGCGCCGAGCTGGAGGGCGCGGAGTGCGTCGTCGTCGGCCGCTCGAACCTCTTCGGCAAGCCGATGGCGCAGCTGCTGCTGGGCGCCAACGCGACGGTCACGACGTGCCACTCGCGCACGCGCGACCTCCCCGGCGTCTGCCGCCGCGCCGACGTGTTGATCGCCGCTGTCGGCAGGTCGGAGATGGTCAAGGGCGACTGGGTCAAGCCGGGCGCGATCGTGATCGACGTCGGCATGAACCGCCTGGAGTCCGGCCTGACGGGAGACGTCGACTTCGCCGCGGCAGCCGAGGTCGCCGGTGCGATCACACCGGTGCCGGGCGGGGTCGGGCCGATGACGATCGCGTGCCTGCTGCGCAACACCCTGCTGGCCGCCGAAGCCGCGGCCGCAGCGCGCTAGGCTGCGCGCCGATGCGCCTGAACCGCCTGCGTGTCGGAGAGTGCGTCGCCCTTGCGGGGGCGGTCGGCCTGCTCGTCGTGATGTCGCTGCGCTGGTATGAGCCGGGCGGCAGCGCCGCCGTCTTCGGCGATCAGCTGCCCGAGCTGCACACCACCGGCTGGGCCGCCGTCGGCTGGTTCGCGCTGGCCGCGACGATCTTCGCGATCGTCGTCTGCCTGCTGTGGCTGCTGGCGACGGTGACGCACGACTCGCCCGCGCTGCCGGTTGCCGGGGAGGTCATCACGATCGGCCTCGGGCTGATCGCTGCGATCGCGTTGCTGTCGCGCCTGGTCTTCCAGCCCGGCCTGGGGATCGGATTCGCGAACGAGGCCGTCGCCCTGCAGCTCCCGGCCTACCTCGGCCCGCTGTTTGCGATCGCGCTGACAGTGGGCGCATGGCTGGCGACGGCCGACGAGCGCACCGATGCGCCCTACTCCCAGCCCGGCGAGATCGAGCTGCGCCCGATCCCCGACTGACGATGGCGATCCAGCGCCTGGGCCGCGGGGAGTGTCTCGCCCTGGCGGGGTCGATCCTGCTGCTCCTCACGATGTTCGGCGATTGGTTCGACGTGGCGCCCGAGCGCTCGCGCCTCGCGCGCGACGAGGCCCGGCGGGTCGTCGAGTTCGCCGGCGCGGAGGTTCAGCGCAGCGGCTGGAGCTCGCTCGGCTGGCTCGTGACGCTGCTCGTGGCGCTTGCGATCCTCGCCTGCGCCTTCTGGCTGTTCGCGCTGTTGGCGCCCGACACCCCGCGCCTGCCGTTCCAGCCCGACGAGGTGACGCTGTTCGCCGCCGCGCTCGCCGCGATCGCGCTGACCGCGCGCGTCGTCTTTCAGCCGGGCCTGGGCGCCGGCCTGACCGACGCGCAGGTCGAGCTGACGCCGCTGGCGTTCGTCGGACCCGCGTGCGCGCTGCTGATCGCAGCCGGCGCGTGGCGTGCGATCAGCGATGCCCCCGCCGGTGTGCGGCGCGCTTCCTGACGCCGACACGCACGAGCTCGTATGGGGTGCCCGCGGGCGGCGTCCCGAACTTCGCGTTGACGGCCCACAGCGACCCGCGGTTCGCCGCGATCGTCGTCGGCACGTCGAAGTCGGAATCCGTCAGCTCGGCGACGACCTTGCCCTTGGAGAGATCGCGGTTGAGCCTCACCACCGCGATCTTGTTGAGCCGGTTCTGGACCACGAACAGCACGCGCCCGGCGAGCAGCATGCCGTCGCCGTTGACGAGCGTCGCGCCGCCGAGGTCGACCGGCGTGGCCGCGCCGGTGGGACGAGTCGATCTTGTGCAGCGCGCCGACGTTGCCCTGGATCGCCGAGCAGCGTCCGCCCGCCGCGCGCCGCGACGATGCCGTTGAGGTTGTTGCCCTCGGCCATCGTGATGCCCGTGAGGGCGAGCTCTGAGGCCTTGCCGTCGGCGACGCGGTAGAGGGCCGCGCGGCGCGAATCGGTGAAGAACGCGCCGCGGCGCGTCACGACGACGTCGTTGACGAACGTCGGCTGGCCCGCCGGCGCGAGCTGGAAGTCCGCGACGTTCGCGCCGGTGCGCGCGTTGTAGATGAAGGCTTTGCCGGTCGGCCCGCCGGAGACGTAGAGCAGCCCGCGAGCAGCCTTCAGTCCGATCGCGGCGCGGCCCTCCTGCGGCGGGACCAGCACGGCGCCCTTGCCGGTCTTGAACGAGCCGCGGTAGACGGCGCCGGTCGGGATCGAGCCGACGTAGAACGTGTCGCGCCCGCCGGCGGCGATGCCCTCGGGCTGGAACGCGGTCGGCAGGGCGATGGTGTCGAGCCTGGGCTTGGACTTGTGCCCATGCTCGGCGGGCGCGGCGGTGACGCTGACAGCGAGCAGCGCGACGGCAGCGCAGGCGGCGGCGGGGAGTGACCTCATGACGGGCGGGTACCCGCTTCCCGGCGCCGCGAATCCGGGGTAGCATCGGCGCTGCGCGGCGGGGAGCCGCGTCCGGCTCGCGGACAGGGTCTGAGACCCACTTCCACGCAGGATCACCACCGCCACGATCAGACCTCGGGCGCTTGGGATGCGAGCACCGCGCGCCGCTACGAGGAGTGATCGCCAGATGGACATCTCGCTGAACCAGGCGCGCCGCCGGGCGAAGGAGCTGCTGCGCGCCGCACGCGCCGGGGACGAGGAGGCCCGCACGAAGCTGCGTGCCGACCGCGAGCCGCGGCTGGCCGACGCGCAGCGCGCGATCGCACAGGAGCTCGGCTTTGCGTCCTGGCCGGCGCTGACCGCGCACGTCGACGCCACCGCCGGCGACCGCGAGCAGCGGCGCGAGCGCTTCCTCGAGCGCGCTCTCAACGGCCGCCGCAGCCGCGCGCAGGCGCTGCTCGACAACGACCCCGAGCTGCCGAGTTCGAGTCTCGCATGCGCGCTGGTGCTCGGCGATCGCGAGACCGTCGCTTGCCGCCAGCGACACCAGCGGCCTGCAGCGCGCGCCGATCCTCTACGTCACGCACTCGGCGTTCCTCGAGCCCGGCTCGCCGCGCGAGCAGGAGCTGCTCGACACGCTCGCGTTCCTGATCGAGCGCGGCGACGACGTCAACGCGACGTTCGCGAACGAGTACGGCGACATGAGCGCGATCTACGGCGCGGCGGGCGTCGCGCACAATCCGCAGGCGACGCGCATGCTCTGGCCGCCGGCGCCGACCCCGACGACGGCGAGTCCGTCTACCACGCGGTCGAGTCCGACGACACGACCTGCCTGGAGATCCTGCTCGATCACGGCGCGACGGTCCGCGACACGAACGCCCTCGGCAACGCGATCCGCAACCCCGCGAAGGTCCGGATCCTGCTCGAGCGCGGCGACCTGCGCCCCGAGGACGAGGAGCTGCGCGTGCGGCTGCTGCACGCCAAGGAGGACGAGGTCGCGCGGTTGCTGCTGGCCCACGGCGCGCCCGTCGACGTGCGTGACGGCGACGGGCTGACGCCCTATGACATCGCGGTGCGCCGCGGCGACACGTCGCTGATGGCGATCCTCGCCGACGCGGGCGGCGCCGTCGACCCCGATCCCGTCTGCGCGTGGCTCGGGGGACTCGTCCGCGGCGAGCCCGCCGCGCGCCCCGACCAGCCGCTGCGCGCGTCGGACTGCGAGCTGCTGCCGATGTGGGCGAGCGCGGGGGATGACGACCGTGTGGCACGTCTGCTCGACGCCGGCATCCCGATCGACAGCCCGGGCGTCGACTGCGGCGACGGGCTCTGCTACGCCGGGCTCTGGGGCCATCCGAGCACCATCGCCCTGCTGCTGGAGCGCGGCGCGCCGCCGACCGGCGTGCGCGGCCCCGGCGACCCGGTCGGCTGGACCTGCTGGGGCTCGCAGCAGCTTGACGCCGCCGGCGAGCGCGTCGCGGAGTACGCCGCGTGCGTCCGGCTGCTGGTCGCCGCCGGCGCGGAGCTGCACGAGGGCGCGCTGGACGTGGCATCGGACGACCTCGTCTTCCTCCTAGACTCCGAACGCGAATGATCGACCGTGAGCAGGTGCTGCATGTGGCCCGGCTCGCGCGCCTGGAGCTGACCGAGGACGAGGTCGAGCGGATGGCGGGCGAGCTCTCGGGCATCCTCGAGCACATCGACGCGATCTCCGCGCTCGATCTCGACGGCGTGCCGGCGACGTCGCACGTCGTCGACGTGCCCGACGCGCTGCGCGAGGACGTCCCGCGGCCGTCGCTGCCGCGCGACGTCGCGCTCGCCCAGGCGCCCGACGCCGGCGGCGACGGGTTCCGCGTCCCGAGCCCGCAGGCATGATCGAGCTCACGGCAACGCATGCGATCGCGGCGATCGAATCGGGCGAGCTCGACGCCGCGGAGCTGTTCGAGGCATACCGCGCGCGCTCCGCCGCCGACGACCTGAACGCCTACTGCTGGGTCGCGGATGAGGCGCCGCCCACGAACGGCGGCCCGCTCAACGGCGTTCCGGTCGCGGTCAAGGACCTCTTCTGTGCGGCGGGCGTCCCGTCGCAGGCGGGCTCGAAGATCCTCGAGGGCTACCGCCCGCCGTACACGTCGACGGCAGTGCGCAACCTCGCCACCGCCGGTGCCCCGCTGCTGGGCAAGACCAACCAGGACGAGTTCGCGATGGGCTCGTCGACCGAGCACTGCGCGTTCGGCCCGACCCTCAACCCGTGGGACCGCAGCAAGGTGCCGGGCGGCTCGAGCGGCGGCAGCGCCGCGGCGGTCGCCGCGGGCCTCGCGCCGTGGTCGATCGGCACCGACACCGGCGGCTCGATCCGCCAGCCAGCCGCGCTCTGCGGGATCGTCGGCCTCAAGCCGACGTACGGCAGCGTCAGCCGCTTCGGGATGATCGCGTTCGCGTCCTCGCTCGACCAGGCCGGGCCGTTCGCGCGCACCGTCGCCGACGCCGCGCTGCTCTACCGCCACATGACGAGCAAGGACGACCGCGACGCCACGTCCGTCGGCCACCCGGAGGAGATCGCGACGCCGACGGCGACGCGCCTCGAGGGAGTCACGCTCGGCGTCCCCGACGACCTCTCCGGCGACGGCGTCGACCCCGGCGTGTTCGCCGCGTTCGAGCGGACGCTCGAGCTGGCCCGCGGCCTGGGCGCGACGATCGAGCAGGTCAGCCTGCCGCACGCCCCGCACGCGCTGAGCGCCTACTACGTGATCGCGCCCGCCGAGGCGTCGAGCAACCTCGCGCGCTTCGACGGCGTGCGCTACGGCCTGCGCCACGAGGCCGGCGACCTCATGTCGATGTACACGAAGACGCGTCACGACGGCTTCGGCGACGAGGTCAAGCGGCGGATCCTGATCGGCACGTACGCGCTGTCCTCGGGCTACTACGACGCCTACTACGGCCGCGCCCAGCAGGTCCGCACGAAGATCGTCGAGGACTTCGACACCGCCTTCGCCAAGGTCGACTTCGTCGTCACGCCGACGAGCCCGACGACGGCGTTCGGGCTCGGCGACAAGCTCGACGATCCCTACGCGATGTACCTCAATGACCTGTTCACGGTCCCGATGTCGCTCGCCGGCATCCCGGCGGTGTCGATCCCCAACGGGCTCGTCGACGGGCTGCCCTCCGGCTTCCAGCTCGCCGCGCGGGCGTTCGGGGAGAACACGCTGCTCGATGCCGCCCACGCGCTGGAAACGGCCCTGGAGTTCGACGGGAGCGGCGCGCGTGTCTGAGTACGAAGCGGTCATCGGCCTGGAGATCCACGTCCAGCTCAAGACGCGCACGAAGATGTTCTGCGGCTGTGAGCTGACGTTCGGCGAGGACCCCAACACGCACACCTGCGAGGTCTGCCTCGGCCTGCCGGGCGCGCTGCCGGTCGCCAACGCCGAGGCGGTGCACTACGGCCTGCTGATCGGCCTCGCACTGGGCTGCGAGCTCGCACCGCGGTCGATCTTCCACCGCAAGAACTACTTCTATCCCGACCTGCCCAAGGGCTACCAGATCAGCCAGTACGACGAACCGCTCTGCCGCGGCGGCGAGCTCGGCGGCGTGCGCATCCATCGCGTGCACCTCGAGGAGGACGCCGCCAAGCTCGTGCACGCCGGGGAGTCGGGGCGGATCCACGGCAGTGCCACGTCGGTCGTCGACTTCAACCGCGGCGGCACGCCGCTGGCCGAGATCGTCACCGAGCCCGACGTGCGCTCCGCCGAGCAGGCCGGCGAGTTCCTCAGGTTGCTGCGCACGACGCTGCGCCAGCTCGGCGTGTCCGACGTGAACATGGAGGAGGGCTCGCTGCGCTGCGACGCCAACATCTCGATCCGCCCGGCCGGCGCGACGGAGCTCGGCGTCAAGACCGAGCTGAAGAACATGAACTCCTTCCGCTTCATCGAGCGCGGGATCCGCGCCGAGGTGGCGCGCCAGGAGGCGCTGCTGGGCGCGGGCGAGGCGGTCATACAGGAGACGCTGCACTTCGATCCGCGGACCGAGGCGATCACGTCGCTGCGCTCCAAGGAGGAGGCACACGACTACCGCTACTTCCCCGAGCCCGACCTGACGCCGGTCGCGATCACCGACGCGATGCTCGAGCGCGCGCGCGAAGCACTGCCCGAGCTGCCGGCCGCGCGGGCCGATCGCTTCGAGCGCGAGTACGCCCTGCACACCGACACCGCGAAGCTGCTGGCGTGGCGCAGCGAGCTCGGCGACTACTACGAGCAGGCGCTCGCGGCGGACGGCGCCGAGCCGGTGCTGCTGGCCAACTGGCTGACCAACGAGCTGCTGCGCGAGCTGGAGACCGACGCCGACCCGGCTGAGTCAAAGGTCACGCCGGTGGCGCTGTCGGGGCTCGTGTCGCTCCTCTCCGAGAAGAAGGTCACGGCCGCCGGTGCGCGTCAGGTTCTCGCCCGACTGGTGGCCGACGGCGGGGATCCTGCGGCCGTGGTCGAGGCCGAGGGCCTCGGCGCCGTCGGCGGCGCCGACGAGCTGACGCCGGTCGTGCAGGCCGCGCTCGAGGCCAACCCCGATATCGCCGAGCGCCTGCGCAGCGGCGACATGAAGCCGATGGGCGTGATCATCGGCGCGGTGATGAAGGAGACCCGCGGCCGCGCCGACGGCGGCGAGGTCACGCGGATCGTGCGCCAGACGCTCGGCCTGTAGAGGCGTAGCATCGGCTCCATGAGCCGTCTCATCCGCATGGACCGCTCGGGGCACTCCACGCTCGCGGAGTGGACCGCAGGCGACGACGCTGCCGTCGAGGCCGCCGTCAGGGCGTTTCGCAGCGAGCTCGACCGCGGCTACTTCGCGATCGTCAGCACCGGCGAAGGCCACGCCGAGCAGGTCACCGAGCTGCCGGTGGACGCCGACACGGTGATCCTGCGGCTGCCGATCAGTGGCGGCTGACGTCCCCGCAGTCCTTCCCGAGACCGCGGACGTCTACTGGCGCCCGCGCGTCGACGCGCGCAACCTCACGCGCCGCGGGCGGCTGTGGACGCTGACGACGCTCGCGCACGTCGTCCCGTTCGTCGCGACCGGCGTGCTGCTGCTGGCAATCGAGCCGCTGTCGGTCCCCGTCGCGCTGATCGCCTTCGCGCACGCCTGGTTCATCCCCGCGCTGTACGCCCAGCGCGGCGCCAACGTGCTCAAGGCGAGGCCGGGGGGCAGCCCGGAGGCGCAGAGCGTGGCGCTCGGCCTGCTCGGCGACCTCGTCGGCCACGACGCCCGCGAGCTGCTGGGGCGGACGGGGCTCGTGCTCGAGCGCGGCCGGCTCGGCACCTGGCTCGTCGGTCCCGCCGGCGCGCTGCTGTTCACGAGCCCGCGCCGGGCGCATTGCTGGTGCGTGCGGGTCGACCACCCCGAGCTGCCGCCGGCCGATCGCACCGCCCACCTCCTGCTCGCGCTGCGCGCCGACGAGCAGGGCTTCGCGACGGTCTCGAACCTTGCGTTCAGCGGCGCGCCCTGGCGCGTCGCCCGGCGCGTGGACAAGCGCCAGCGCCTTGCGCTGCACGCGGCGGCGGCCTGTACCGCCGGGCGATAGCGCGCCCGGCAGGTTCGGACCGTCCGCATATGTCTGTCGGCGACCGGTGGGGCCACGATTACCGACATGCCCCAGAGCCTCGCCGTCAAGCGCTTCGCTCTGCTTCCGGCAGGCCCGGCAGCAGCGACCGCGGACACCAACGTCAAGATCCGCCGCTACAAGCTCGCCCGCCTGCGGATCGACGACCGCACCCCGGGTGAGCGCTTCGCGCACCTCAAGCGCGCGCACGACTAGGTGCCCACCACGCCATAAGGTGTCAGGGTAGAACTGCCTCGCTACCCTGGAGGCATGGACGAGACCGCCTCCTCGAGTTCCCTCGGCAAGCGCCTGCTGGCGATCGTCGTCCTGCTGATCGCCGGGTGGATCCTGCTGAAGTGGGCGATCGGGCTGATCATGGGCGTTGCGACGCTGATCATCATCGTGCTCGCCGTCGTCGGCGTGTTCTGGGCGATCCGCACGCTCTGACATGGCCGGCGGCTTCTACGTCGTCGTCTGCATCTTCTTCGGCCTCGCGACGGGCAACATCGGCCGGATCAAGGGCAGCTCGTTCTGGATGTGGTTCTCGATCGGCGCGCTGCTGCCGTTCCTCGGCCTCGTCGGCGTGCTCCTCTACCGCCACGACAACGAGGAGCTGCGGCGCGAGTGCCCGTCGTGCGGGCGGGTCTGCATGCTCCACGACGCGATCTGCATGGGCTGTGGCAACGAGCTGGACTTCCCCGACCGGGCGATCGAGTCCAAGGCCGACGCGCTCAGCCGCCGATAGCTTCGGGGACTGGACGCGGGACTTAGACTTCGGCGCCTGGGCACGGAGCGCTACCAGATCGGGGAGGGTGAGGTACGGCGGCGCGCCGCCGCGCTTGCGGTCGTCTGCGCCGCGCTGCTCTGCGCGGGCCCGACCGTGCCGGCGGACGCCGCCAAGGAACCGGTCGCCACCGTTGCGGTGCAGTCGCTCGTGCTGCGCTCGAACACGACGGTGCGCCGCGACGTCCGCACCGCTCGCGTCGCCGGGCTCGTGGTGCGCGCGCGCGGCGACTGGTGCAAGGGCTATCCGAAGCTCGCCGTCGGCCTCGACGGCCGGCGCGCGCAAACGCTGCGCCTGACCCGCCAATGGCGCGACTACCAGCTGCCGCTGCGGTTGAAGGCGGGTCGCCACGTCGTCCGCATCGGCTTCGCCAACGATCACACCAGGCGCGGGGTCTGCAGCCGCTCGGTCCGCATCAGCGAGGTCCGCTTCGTCGCCGGCGCCACGCGTCGCGTGCCGCTGGGCACCGCGCTGACCTGGTCGACGGCGAAATCCGATCCCGACTACGCCGCCGCGGCGGTGCGCGAGTTCGACTCCTTCACGCCCGAGAACGAGATGAAGATGTCGTTCGTCGAGCCGGAGCCGGGCAGGTTCAACTTCGGGCCCGCGGACGCGATGGTCGACTTCGCGCTGGCCAACGGCAAGGAGGTTCGCGGCCACGCACTCGTGTTCGACAAGCAGACGCCGGCCTGGGTCGGGCGCTCGCTCGATCCCAACCACATCGCCGGCGCGATGCGCGACTACATCAACGCGATCATGACCCGCTATCGCGGCCGCGTCCGCGAGTGGGACGTCGTCAACGAGCCGTTCGACGCCGCGGCGAAATACCGCACGACGCTGTGGTACCAGCGGCTCGGCCCGCGCTTCGTCGAGATGGCCTATGAGTACGCGCGGGCGGCCGACCCCACGGCGAAGCTCTACTTCAACGAGTACGACGCCGAGCGTCCCGGCCCCAAGCGCGACGCGGTCTACGGCCTCGTGCGGCGCCTCAAGGAGCGCGGCCTGCTCGACGGCGTCGGCCTGCAGATGCACACGGCGCTCGGGCACGAGCCCACGCAGGCGCAGCTCGAAGAGACGATGCGCATGTACGAGGCGCTCGGCCTCGAGGTCCAGATCACCGAGATGGACGTGCTCTCACGGCTCGACGGCAGCCCCGCGACGCTCACCGACCGGCGCTCGTGGCAGACCGCGATCTACAGCTCGGCGGCACGCGCCTGCGAGGTCGTCGTCGCGTGCAAGCGACTGACCGTCTGGGGCGTCAGCGATCGCTTCTCGTGGCTGGGGGCGGAGGAGGCCCCGCTGCTGCTCGACGCCGGCTTCGCTCCGAAGCCGGCGCTGGCCGCGGTCAACGACGCGCTCGGGCGTCGCTAGCGCTCGCGCAAGCGCGCGCCCAGCCGTTGGCGCGCGAGCTACCATCCGTGTCCGGTCGCCGTCCGGCGGCCGTTTCGGTTTCTCGAGTCCCTTTGGAAGGAGGTCGTGCGATGCGTGCAGTCGATGCGCTGGTGGAATGCCTGAAGGCGGAGGGTGTCGACGTCGTATTCGGCCTCCCCGGCGGCGCCAACATCCCGACCTACGACGCGCTGCACGACGCGAGCATCCGTCACGTGCTCGTGCGTCACGAGGCCGGCGGCGGCCACGCCGCCGAGGGCTACGCGAAGGCCACCGGCAAGGTCGGCGTCTGCTTCGCCACGTCGGGCCCGGGCGCGACCAACGTCGTCACGCCGATCGTCGACGCGATGATGGACAGCTGCCCGACGGTGTTCATCACCGGCCAGGTGCGCACCGACCTGCTCGGCACCGACGGCTTTCAGGAGACCGACGTCATCGGCATCACGATGCCCGTCGTCAAGCACTCCCTGATGGTCGCTCACCCGACCGACATCCCGCAGATGATCCACGAGGCCTTCCACCTCGCCCGCAGCGGGCGCCCGGGGCCGGTCGTCGTCGACATCCCCACCGATCTCAGCCGCGCGGACATCCCGTATGAGCCGGTCACCGAGCTGCACCTGCCCGGCTACCAGCCGACGACCGACGGCAACGCCAAGCAGATCCGCCAGGCCGCGAAGGCGCTGGCGGCGGCGCGGCGGCCGGTGATCTACGCGGGTGGCGGCGTGATCAACGCCAACGCCTCGGCCGAGCTGACGGCGTTCGTGGCCGAGGGCAACCTGCCGATCACGTGCACGTTGATGGGGCTCGGCGGCTACCCGGCGTCCGGAGAGCAGTGGCTGGGCATGCTCGGCATGCACGGCACGCGCACGGCGAACTACGCGATGGACGAGGCGGACCTGATCGTCTCGGTCGGCGCGCGCTTTGACGACCGCATCACGGGCAAGCTCTCGGAGTTCGCGCCGCACGCGAAGTTCGTGCACATCGACATCGACCCGGCCGAGATCTCCAAGAACATCCCGGCGCACATCCCGATCGTCGGCGACGCGCTGAACATCCTGCCCAAGCTCCATGCCGAGTACCGCGCGCTGGACGCCGATCCGGCACGTCTGGAGGAGTGGTGGTCGCGGATCAAGGGCTGGCAGCAGCGCTACCCGCTGGCCTACGAGGACTCGACGGACGAGTCGATCAAGCCCCAGCGCGCGCTGCAGGCGATCGCCGAGATCATCGACGAGAACACGATCATCACGACCGACATCGGCCAGCACCAGATGTGGGCCGCGCAGTACATCGGCTTCCAGAAGCCGCGCAAGTGGCTGCAGTCCGGCGGCCTGGGGACGATGGGCTTCGGCCTGCCCGCCGCGATGGGCGCGAAGGTCGGGTGCCCCGACGAGCTCGTGGTCTGCGTGTCGGGCGACGGCTCGATCCAGATGAACATGCAGGAGCTGTCGGTCTGCGCGACCGAGGGGATCGACGTCAAGACGGTCATCCTCAACAACGGCTACCTCGGCATGGTCCGCCAGTGGCAGGAGCTGTTCTGGGATCGCCGCTACTCACAGGTCGATCTCGGCGGCGGCTGGCCGGACTTCGTCAAGCTCGCCGAGGCGCACGGCGCGACCGGCATCCGCCTGACGGAGAAGAAGTCGCTGGTCGACGACCTGCGGGAGGCGATCGAGACGCCCGGTCCGGTCGTCGTGGACCTGCGCGTGACGCGCGAGGAGAACGTCTACCCGATGATCGCCCCGGGCGCCGCCGCAAGGGACATGGTGGGTTAGATGGGCGATCCCGGAACCAAGGAGCTGCTGTCGCTCGACGAGCTCGAGGCCTCGGGCGGCATCCGCACAGGGCGCAAGCACACGCTCTCGATCCTGACCGAGAACAAGCCGGGTGTCCTGACCCGCATCGCGGGGCTGTTCGCACGGCGCGGCTTCAACATCGACACGCTGACGGTCGGGCCCACCGACGACGACCACATCAGCCGCTTCACGCTGACGGTCGACGGCGCGAACCATCCGATCGACCAGGTCACCAAGCAGCTGCACAAGCTCGTCAACGTCCTGAAGATCCGCGATCTCGATCCTGCGGAGACGGTCACCCGTGAGCTCGCGCTGTTCAAGATCGCCGCGGACGGCGCCCAGCGCGCGGAGGTCCTCCAGATCGCGGAGATCTTCCGCGCGAAGGTTGTCGACGTCGGCCGCCGTTCGCTGATCATCGAGGTCACCGGCACGACCGAGAAGGTCGAGGCCTTCGAGCGCCTGATCCGCCCGTTCGGGCTGATCGAGATGATGCGCACGGGCGAGATCGCGATCTCGCGCGGCCGCGGCGAAACCTGACGGTGCGCCGCCGCGAGTTCCTCCGCGACGGTGCCGCCGCTTTCGGCGCCGTCGCGATGGGCCCGGCGTTCTGGCGCTCGGCGCTGTCGAGCGAGCCGGTGACGCGCGCGGCCGCCGGGCCGTACGGGCCGCTCGGCGCGGCCAACGCGCAGGGCGTCGCCGTCCCCGACGGCTTCTCCGTGCGGCTGCTCGGCCAGGCCGGGACGCCGGTGCCCGGCACGCGGTATCTGTGGCCGACGTTTCCCGACGGCTCGGCGTCGTTCGCGCTGCCCGACGGCGGCTTCGTGCTGGCCGTGAACTCCGAGGTGCCGGCCGGGCTCGGTGGCGCGTCGGCCGTGCGCTTCGATCGCGACGCAAAGATCGTCGCCGCTTACCGGATCCTCGGCGGCACGTCGACGAACTGCGCGGGCGGCGGCACGCCGTGGGGCACGTGGCTGTCATGCGAGGAGACGGACACGGGGCTGGTCTGGGAGTGCGACCCGCTCGGCGCCCGTGCGGCCGTCGCGCGTCCCGCGCTCGGGCGCTTCAAGCACGAGGCGGCGGCCGTCGATCCGGCCGGCAAGCGCGTCTACCTGACCGAGGACCTGGGCGACGGCGGGCTGTACCGCTTCACGCCCGATGCCTACCCCGACCTGTCGCGCGGCGTGCTGGAGATCGCGACCGACGGCGGCGGCGGGCGGATCGCCTGGGTGCGCCTGCCCGATCCGGGCGCGGCGTCTGCGCCGACGCGCCAGCAGGTGCCCGGCGCGCTGAGGTTCGCGCGTGGCGAGGGGATCTTCTACGACAGCGGGATCGTCTACGTCGCGACGACAAGCGACGACAAGATCCACGGCTACGACACGGTCAGCGAGAAGCTGTCGGTCGTCTACGACGGTCGCGCTGCCACGGACGCGCCGCTGCACCGGGTCGACAACGTCACCGCGCACCCCTCGTCGGGCGACCTGTTCGTGTGCGAGGACGCCGACGACCTGCAGATCTGCCTGATCACCGGCGAGCGTGAGGTCGCGCCGTTCGCGCAGGTGTCCGGGCCCCTGCACACGCGCGCGGGGGACACGAACTCCGAGATGACGGGCGTGACGTTCGATCCGTTGGGACGCCACCTGTTCTTCTCGTCGCAGCGGGGTGGCCTGCTGGGGATGACGTTCATGGTGTCGGGGCCGTTTCGCACGCGCGATCCGCGGCGCCCGCCGATGGTGTCTGCCGGTGCTGCTGTCGCGCTTGCGGTGCGCGTCAAGCCGGCCGCGCGGCTGGCGACGGTGCGGCGGGAGGGGCTGAAGGTGAGCGTCGACGCCGATCGTGCCGGGCGCTACGAGCTGCGGCTGCGTGCCGGCGGTCGCACCCTCGCTTCCGCTCGTCGCACCGTCGCTCGCTCGGGGCGCGTGACTGTGCGGCTGCGTCCGACGCCGTCGTTCGCCGCCGCTGCTCGTCGTCTCCGCGGGCGCCGGGTTGCCGCTCACGTCGTTGTCATCGAAGGCGGCCGGCGTGTCACGCGGCCTGTTGTGTTGACGCGCGGCCGCTAGTCGGCGGGTCCCCGCACGTAGACTTGGGGGGTGTCGGTGACCACCGCATCGGGCTCGCCTTTCACGCTCTGCGCGGTCGATCGGGGGCGGCTTGCCCGGCATCTCGGCGCTGCGGTGAAGGTCGCTCGCAAGCGGGGCGAGGCGCTCGCGGCGGTGACGGTCGCCGTCGACTCCGGGATCGACCCCACCGCGGTTGCGGTCGCCTCGCGTGTGGGCGACGAGCCGTGGTTCGTGCTCGAGCAGGCCGACCGGGACGCGAGCGCCCTTGCCGCGCTCGGGTGCGCCGTCGCGCTCGACGGGGTGGGCGAGGACCGCTTCAAGGACGTGGCCGCACGCTGGCGGGCGCTGATCGGCGCGGGTGTCTACGACGTCCCCGACGGACCGCGGGGCAGCGGGCCGATCGCCGTCGGCGGCTTTGCGTTCGCGGCGTCGGGCGCGCAGGCGCCGCACTGGGCGGGCTACCCGCCGGCCTCGTTGCACGTTCCCGAGCTCTCGCTCGCGCGGCGTGGGGAGGAGGTGCGGCTGACGCTCTGCGCGGTCGCGACCGCCGACGACACCGCCGAGGCGCTGCTGGCGCGGCTCGACGCCCGCGTGGCGTCGCTGCGGATCGCGCCGCTGCCGCTGTTCGATCCGGCGCCGACGAGCCGTGCCCGGGTCGTCTCGACGATGCCACCCGAGCACTACGAGGCTGCCGTCGCCCGCGGCGTCGAGCACATCGTCGCCGGGGAGATCGAGAAGATCGTGCTCGCCCGCGAGGTCGAGGTGCACGCCACCGCACCGCATGACGCCGGCGCCGCGCTCGGCGTCCTGCGCGAGGGCTTTCCGCAGTGCTACGTGTTCGCGGCCGGGCGCGGCGACGCGACGTTCCTCGCGGCCTCGCCCGAGCTGCTGATCCGCCGTGAGGGACTGCGCGCGGGCACGCTGGCACTCGCCGGCTCGACACGTCGCAGCGCCGACCCCGCCGTCGACGACCACCTCGGCGAGCAGCTGCTGCGATCGGCCAAGGACCGCGAGGAGCAGGCGATCGTCACGCGCCGGATCATGCGGGCGCTGCGCCCGGCGAGCGTCTGGGTCACCGCCGCCGACGACCCGGTCGTCGTGAAGATGGCGAACATCCAGCACCTCGCGACGCCGATCCGCGCCCAGCTCGCCCAGCCGGTGAGCGTCGTCGAGCTCGCCGGGATGCTGCACCCGACGCCTGCGGTCGGAGGCGAGCCGCTCGCCCGCGCGGCGCCGCTGATCCCGACGCTCGAGGGCTTTGACCGCGGCTGGTATGCCGGCCCGGTCGGCTGGACCGACGCCAACGAGGACGGCGAGTTCTGCGTGGCGCTGCGCTGCGCGCTGCTGCGCGGGCAGCACGCGCGCTGCTATGCCGGCGTCGGCGTCGTGCGCGACTCCGATCCGGCAGCCGAGCTGGCCGAGACCGAGGTCAAGCTCGGCGCGTTGCTGCCCGTGCTTGCCGCCTAGCGCGCGCGGCGCCAGACCGCATTGACCTCTCGCACGCTTGCCGTGCGGAAGGTGATGCCGCGCTCCAGCGCGCGGAACTCGAGCTCGAAACGCCCGCTGTCCTGCTGATCGAGCTTCGTGACCAGCGCGTGGAAGCGCCGGCCCTTCTTGTCGATCTCGACGATGTCGCCGGGCGCGATGCCCTTCGAGGTGGCGCGGCGGACTCGCGGCTCGCCCTCGGGCGCGGCGTTTTCTTCGATGAGCGGGATCTGGTCCAAGGTGCGATGGACCGTACTGGCAGCGCCGGAGGGACCGGCTAGCCTGTAGTCATGCTGGAACAGCGGGTGGTGCGCTGGCTGTACCGGCGGCTCGGCCGTCGCTACAAGCTCGCCTTCCTCGCGACGCAGATCCCGACGTCGATCGCCGTCGGGTGGGTGTTCATCGGCCTGCTGTCGTCGTACTACCACCCGTCGGCATCGGAGTTCCTGATCGCGGCGGGTACGACGACGGTCTTCGTGACGATCGGCGTCGGCTACGCGCTGATGCGCTACCGGACCGAGCTCTCGCGGCTGTTCGACTGGCGCGAGCTGCAGGTCCGCAACGACGAGGAGACGATCGCCGCCTGGGACGCGGCGATGAACCTGCCGCTGCGCTCCTTCCGGCGCAACTCGCTGCTGACCAACGGGGTCGCTGCGATCCCGAGCATCGCGGTGACGATGATCGTGTGGGACCTGCCGCTCAGCGCGCTCCCGCCGCTGCTCGCCGCTGCGACGATCGCCGCGTCGTACGGCACGATCCTCACGTACTCGATCGCCGAGCTGCTGATGCGCCCGGTGATCGAGGAGATCGTCGAGCAGCTGCCCGAGGACGCCGACTTCACCCGCAACGGCCTGCCGCTGCGCAAGCGCCTGATGATCACGCTGCCGGTGTTCGCCGAGACCGCGGGGCTGATCGTCGCCGCGCTCGTGACCGACCACGGCGGCACGCGGATGCTGTGGATCAGCGTCATCGTCGCGTTCGGCGTCGGCTGGCTGATCTCGATGGAGCTGACGACGCTGCTGTCGCGCTCGATCACCACGCCGCTCGCAGACCTGCGCAAGGCGCTCGCCGCCGTGCGCGAGGGCGACTACACGGTGCGCGTGCCCGTCGTCTCCAGCGACGACCTGGGCGAGCTCTCGCACGACTTCAACCGGATGGCCAAGGGCCTTGCCGAACGCGAGCAGATACGCGAGGCGTTCGGCACCTACCTCGACAAGGACGTGGCCGGGTTCATCCTCTCCGGGCAGTTCCCGCCCGAGGGCGTCGAGGTCGACGTCTCGGTGCTGTTCTGCGACGTCCAGGGCTTCACGCCGCTGGCCGAGCGCCTGTCGGCGCCCGAGGTCGTCTCCGCGCTCAACGCGATGTTCGAGGTGCTCGTGCCGATCATCTCCAAGCACGGCGGCCACGTCGACAAGTTCACCGGCGACGGCCTGCTCGCGGTCTTCGGTGCGCCCGAGAACTACGCCGACCACGCCGACCGCGCGCTCGCCGCGGGCTGTGAGATCGTCGGCGCGGAGCTCGGCCTGCCCGTGTGCGTCGGGATCAACAGCGGCCCGGTTGTCGCCGGCACCGTCGGCGGCGCAGGGCGCCTGAACTTCAGCGTGATCGGCGACGCCGTCAACGTGGCCGCGCGCGTCGAGGCCGCCACGCGCGAGACCGGCGACGCGCTGCTGTTGACCGACGCGACGCGCGCGGCGATGACGCGCCCGCTGCCGGTCGTGTCGCGCGGGTCGATCGCGCTGAAGGGCAAGTCCCACCCGGTCGAGGTCTTCACGGCTGCCGCAAGCGCCGAGCGTCGCGCCGACGGCATGCCCGCGGCGCAGACCGTCGCCGACTGACAGCGGCCGGTTTGGCGGTCAAGCGTGGTGGGCAAAGTGCCGCACCATGTCACATTTTGCGGGTCGCGCAGGGATCGCGCTGGGAGTCGTCGTCGCGCTGCTGATCGGCGCGGGATCGGCGTCGGCGGTGGCGGGCTGGACGCCGACCAGCACCTACGAGGTGCTGACCAACCTCGACGGCCGCAGCAGCCCGCGGCTTGCCGATCGCGCCGTCGTCGACCACCTGCGGACCGGCGAGCGCGTGCGCATCGAGTGCCAGATCACCGGCGAGCCGGCCTACGGCAGCCGCGTCTGGGACCGGGTGCGCGGCCTCTACGTGCCGGACAAGTACATCCGCACGCACACCGACGGCTTCCTGCCCGGCGCGCCGCGCTGCAAGGGTCCCGCCGCCAAACCGCCGCCGCCGCGCAAACCGGTCGCGCGCGCTGCCTGCGACGCCGTTCGCGAGGACCAGCAGGTCAAGCTCAGCTTCGCCCAGCGCTACACGCGCCACGCCTACGATCGCACGCAGGTGCCGAGCAAGGACATCTGGCGCGTGCCCGACAAGGTCATCCCGATGGGCTCGCTGACGATCGGCGCCGCCACCTGCAAGTCGGGCGGACGCTGGCGCGTGCTGTCGCCGCTGGCGGTCGACTACTCGTCGACCGGCCTCGACGAGAACGCCAAGCCCAAGGGCAAGGGGGATGCCGAGGGGCTCGGCCTCTCACTGGCCGCCGGTCGCGGGCCGCAGTCCACGCGCGACGGGCTGCTCGAGGTCGACGCGATCGCGTGCAACAAAGGCAGGCTCTTCTCGCTCGCCGGCCAGGTCGCCGACACCATCGCTCCGCGGCTCATCGCCAAGGTCGCCAAGCCGGTGCTGAAGACGGCGCTCAAGACCGCGTACAAGCTCGCCCGCCACCAGCTTCCCGAGGACAAGGTCAGATGCCGGCTGTTCTCCAAGTACCGCATCCCGATCTCCGTGTCGCCGAGCGGCAAGCTCACTGCGTACGCGGAGTCGATCGAGTACCACCCGCTGATCTACAACGTGCAGGCTCCGGGCGGCAATCCCAACCTCATCGACTCGACGATGTGGGCGCCTGAGGTCAGCTGAGCGCGACCGCGACGGCGTCCCAGCACGCGCGGTGCAGGGCGACGTTCGCGGCGCGATCGGTGCGCACGTGGATCAGCGTGACGTCGTCTGAGGCGAGGCCGGCGTCGAGGCAGACCTTCAGCTGTCCGACGTCGGTGACCTGTGCGTAGACGAGGCCGTAGAGGTCGGCGACACGCTCGGCGTCCAGCCCGGTCGGTGTCGCGACGTGCTCCTCGTAGGCGTCGCGCTGCGTGGCGACCGGGAGGAAGTCGAAGATCCCGCCGCCGCCGTTGTCGAGCAGGACGATCGTCAGCGCCAGGCGCAGGCGCTTGGCCGCGAGCAGGCCGCCGATGTCGTGCGCGAGCGTGACGTCGCCGAGCAGCGCGACGACCGGGCCGGCGCTGCCGGCGGCGACCCCGAACGCGGTCGAGATCGTGCCGTCGATGCCGTTGGCGCCGCGGTTGGCGAGCACGCGTGGCGGGGTGTCGCGGGTCGGGAAGAACGTCTCGATGTCACGGACGGGCATCGAGGCGGCGACGAACAGGGTCGCGTCGCCCGGCAGCGAGCGGCCGAGCTCGGCCGCGACGCGCGGCTCGGTGAGCGCGTCGCCGAGGGTCTGCGCCAGCGCGCCCGCCGCGCGCGCGTCGGCGTCGCGCCAGGCGGCGAGCGGGGTGCCGGGGGCGGCGCCGCCCGGTGCCGCCAGCGGGGTGCCGGGGGCGGCGCCGCCCGGTCCCGCCAGCGGGGTGGTTCGGGTTTCGTGCGGTAGTCGCTCAAAAGCCGAACCACCCCCCTCGCCGGCGGCGAGCCGCGCCGTCAGCGCCGCAAGCACCGCCGCCGGGTCTGCTCCGAGCGCGAGGTCGGCGACCGCGTCGGGGTCCTGCCAGGCGCCATCGGGGTCGACCAGTACCTGCACGGCGTCCGCGTCGCGCAGCCACGCTCGCAGCGGCTTGCTCGTCGGCAGGTCGCCGACGCGCACGACGACGTCCGGCGCCGCGGCCCCGGCGAGCGCGTCGACGCGCAGCAGTGCGTCGTAGTGGGCGACGGCATGCTCGCCGCGGCGTGCGCCCGACAGCGGGTCGGCGAGCACCGGCCAGCCCGCTGCGGCGGCGAAGGCCTCGACCGCGGGCCCGAGGTCCGGGCGCCGGCGCTCGTGGCGCCCTGCGACGAGCACGCCGCGGGCGGCGCCGCGCACGATCGGCTCGAGCGTCGCGGCCGCGACATCGGGGTCGGCGGGAGGCTCGATCCGCGCGATCCAGGGGCGGCCGTCGCTGCGCCCGCTGTCGTCGGCGGGCAGCTCCTCGTCGAGCACGAGCGGCTCGCGCAGCGGGAAGTTCAGGTGCACCGGACCGGGGCGACCGCCCACAGCGGTCCAGACGGCACGGCAGGCGAGCTGGCGGATCCAGCGCAGCCGCTCGGGCGTCGCCGCGTGCGAGCCGACCTCGCAGAACCACTTGACCGCGTCGCCGTAGAGCTTGACCTGGTCGATCGCCTGGCCGGCGCCGACGCCGCGCAGCTCGGGCGGGCGGTCGGCCGTCACGACGATCAGCGGCACGCGTGCCTCGTGGGCCTCGACGACAGCGGGCAGGTAGTTCGCGGCCGCCGTCCCGCTCGTGCAGGCGAGCGCCACGGGCCGGCCGGTGGCCTTGGCGACCCCGAGGCCGAAGAAGGCGCCGCAGCGCTCGTCGACGTGCGACCAGGACGGCAGGCGCTCTTCGCGCACCAGCGACAGCACGAGCGGCGTCGAGCGCGACCCCGGCGACGTGCACGCGCCCGCCACGCCACAGCGCGCGAGCTCGTCGACGAACGCGCGCAGGAGCAGGTAGGTGTCTACGGTCTCGTTCAATGGTCGTGCTGCTCCACGGATTCGCGGGCACCGGACGCGCCTGGGACGCGGTCGTGTCACAGCTCGGCGGGACACCGTATCTCGCCCCCGACCTGCACCGGCTGCCCCCGACCTTCGACGGGGTCGTCGCCGCCGTCCTGGAAGCGGCACCGCAGCGCTTCACGCTCGCCGGCTATTCAATGGGTGGGCGGATCGCGCTGCACGTGGCGCTGGCGGCGCCGGAGCGGATCGAGCGCCTGATCCTGATGTCGACGACAGCAGGCATCGAGGATGAGCAGGCCCGCGCGCGGCGGCAGGCCGCCGACGAAGCGCTTGCCGCGCGCACGGAGAGCGGGTCGATCGAGGGCTTTGCGGACGCGTGGTCTTCTCAGCCGCTGTTCGCGGGGACGGCGCCCGCCGCGGCCGCGGAATGGCGCAAGGACCTGCTGCGCAACGATCCCAAACAGCTCGCCGTGGCGCTGCGGGGATTGGGCACCGGCGCGATGCGACCGCTCTGGGCGGAGCTGACCGCGTTGCGGATGCCCGCCGAGGTCGTGGTGGGCGAGCGCGACGAGAAGTACCGCGCGCTCGGCGAGGAGCTCGTCGCGGGCCTGCCGGACGCGCGGCTGCACGTCGTTCCGGGGGCGGGCCACGGGCTGCCGCGCGAAGCGCCTGCGGCGCTCGCTGCGATCATCGCGACAGCCTGACCCGCGGGTCGACCGCCGCCAGCACGACGTCGAGCAGGACGGTCGTGAGCGCGACGAACGCAGCGCCGACCATCGTCAGCGCCAGCAGCAGCGGCGCGTCGCCGCGGGCGACCGCCTGGGGAAGGAGCTGGAACAGGCCGGGGACCTGGAAGACGCGCTCGGTGAGGATCATGTTCGTGAGCATCAGGTTGGCCGACGCGCTGGCCAGCGCGAGCGCCGGACCCGCGCCCAGCGGCGCCGCGTGTCCGAACAGGATGCTGCGCGAGGGGACGCCCTTGGCGCGCGCGGTGCGCACCGGCTCCTCGCTGAGCGCCTCGCGTGTCGCCGCGTACATCATCCGCATCGTCAGCCCCGCCAACGGCAGCCCGAGCACGATCCACGGCGTGATCAGGGCACCGAGCCAGCGCCCGGGCCCCTCGCCGAACTCGACGTACTTCACCGGGATGCCGACACCCACGTCGATCATCGCGATACCCGCGCCGAACAGCAGCAGCAGGCTCATCCCGGTCACGTAGACGGGGGAGCAGAACATCGCCATCCCGCCGAGCTGCGCGGCGCTCGCGGCAGCACCGCGCCCGCGGCCGGCTGCCAGCGTCCCTCCGGCCAGCCCGCCGAGCAGGCCGAACACGAGTCCGCCGGCGAACAGCGAGAGGTCGGCGGGCACGCCCTCGCGCACGAGCCCCGCGACCGGCCGGTTGATCGCGCGCGACTGGCCGAGGTCGAAGTGCAGGAACGCAGAGGTCAGGTACTCGCGCCACTGGGCCGGCCATGCCGGATCGGCCGGGAACATGTCCGGGCGCAGGGCACGCAGCAGAACCCAGCTCAGCGCGGTCGCCACGACGACCACCGCCGCCGCGCCGGCCACCCGGCGCACGACCGTCCCGACGATGCTCCGAGGCCTCACGCGGGGCCTTATACCCCCAGGCCGGGACCGGTTGGCACCGCGATGTGGCCGTCTGTCACGGCCAGTGCATCGGGCACGGCGTCGGTGAAGTCGCCGAGCGTCGCCAGGCCGCAGGGCAGCTCGACGCGCAGCGCAGCGGCGGCGTGAACTGCAGCGGCGATGCCCAGCGGTCCGTCGTAGGTCGAGGCGAGGTAGACCTCGGCGCCGCCCGCGCGCACGAGCGCTGCCTGCGCCAGCAGGGCCGACAGCCCACCGCAGCGCGAGACCTTCAGGCAGACCGCGTCGGCGACGGATGCCGCGAGCGCGCCCGACTCGGCCGCCGTCTCGTCCATCGCGACGCGGACCGCGACGCGCTCCCGTACCGCGCGCAGCTCTGCGACGCCGTGGACGGGCTCCTCGACGAGCTCCAGGCCCGCCGGCGCGAGCGCCTCGATCGCGGCGACCGCCTCGTCGACGGTCCACACGCCGTTGGCGTCGATCCGGATCGCGATGTCGGGGCCGACCGCGGCGCGCACCGCGGCGATGCGCCCGGCGTCGTCCCCGGCGCCGACCTTCACCTTCACGCAGCGAAAGCCCGCGGCCACGGCCGCAGCCGCCCGCTCGGCGGCGCCGGCCCGGTCCATCGCGCCGATCGTGGCGTTGACGGGCACGCGTACGAGCACGTTGTCGGCCAGCAGCCGGCTGATCGGCTTGCCGGCCCGGCGCCCGGCGCGATCCCACAGGGCGAGATCGACCGCGGCGAGCGCCTGCGGCAGGTCGGCCAGCTCGCGGCAGGCGTCGAGCAACTGCGGCCCGGTCGCGTCCGAGCGCGCGTCCTGGAGCACGCGCGCATAGAGCTGCAGCGCCTGCTCGACGGCTGCCGGCGGCACGCCGTCGTATGCCTCCAGCGGCGCGGCCTCGCCATAGCCGGGCACGCCGTCGTGCCCCGCCAGCGTCAGCACGAGCAGCTCGCGCTCGGAGATGTCGCCGAACGCGGTGACCAGCGGCGTGCGCAGCGCCAGCCGGACGCGCTCGAGGCGAACGCGCATCAGCTCAGGAGGATGCCGGCGGAGAGCAGGACGCAGAACACAAGCTGCAGTCTGCCCGTATCGGCAAGCGCGCCGTTCAGGGATGGCCCGTCCACGGTGCTTCGCACGGTGCGGATCACCGGCAGCGCCAGCGGGGCAGACACGACCACGAGCGCCAGCCAGGCGCTCAGCGAGCCCGCGATCCACGGCACGAGGGCCGTGAGATACGCGCCCCAGACCATCGCCGCGTACAGCGTCCGCGTGCGCTCGCGGCCCAGCCGCACCGCCAGCGTGCGCTTGCCCGCGCGGGCGTCGGTCGCCATGTCGCGAACGTTGTTGACGACGAGGATCGCCGCGGCCAGCAGGCCGACGGGCGCCGCGAAGGCAAACGCCTCCCACGGCCAGCGCTCGATCTGCGCGAAGCACGAGCCGGCGACGGCGCCGACCCCGAAGAACAGGAACACGAAGACCTCGCCGAGGCCCTCGTAGCCGTACGGCTTCGGGCCGCCGGTGTAGAGCACGCCGGCGGCGATCGACAGCACCCCGAGCACGAGCAGCTCCCAGCCGGCGACGGCGATGAGGTAGACGCCGCAGAGCACGGCGAGCCCGAACGTGATGTACGTCGCGACGAGCACGGTGCGCGGCGGCACGAGGCCGCCGGCGGTCACCCGCACGGGCCCGAGGCGGTCCTCGGTGTCCGCACCGCGGCGCGCGTCGGAGTAGTCGTTGGAGAGGTTCGTCCCGACCTGGATGAACAGCGCGCCGAGCAGCGCCGCGAGAAAGCGCCAGACGTCGAAGACGTCGTCGAGCGCCTGTGCCAGCGACGTGCCGACGAGCACCGGGGCGATCGCCGCAGGGAGCGTGCGCACCCGCGCCGCCATGAGCCAGATCTTGATCACGCGCGCCGCGGGAACTGCGAGAAGTCGGGCTGGCGCTTGGCCTTGTAGGCCTCGCGTCCCTCTTTGGCCTCGTCGGACGCGTAGAACAGGAGGTTCGCGTCGTGCGCGAGCTGCTGGATGCCGGCGTAGCCGTCCTCGTGGGCGTGGAAGCTCGACTTCACGAGGCGCAGCGCGAAGGGCGAGAGCGCGAGCATCTCGCGACACCAGGCGACGGTCTCCTGCTCGAGGCGCTCGAGCGGCACGACGGTGTTGACGAGCCCCATGTCCAGGGCCTGCTGCGCGTCGTACTGGCGGCACAGCAGCCAGAACTCCTTGGCCTTCTTCGTGCCGACGAGGTCGCGCAGCAGCGACGCGCCGAAGCCGCCGTCCCAGGAGCCGACGCGCGGCCCGGTCTGCCCGAAGCGCGCGTTGTCGGCGGCGATCGTCAGGTCGCAGCAGAGGTGCAGGACGTGGCCGCCGCCGACCGCGTAGCCGGCGACCATCGCGACGACCGGCTTGGGCAGCCGGCGCATCTGCACCTGCAGGTCGGTGACGTGGAAGCGCCCGACCTTGGCGCCCTCGGGCACGTAGCCGGTGTCGCCGCGCACGTTCTGGTCGCCGCCGCTGCAGAACGCCAGCGGTCCCTCGCCGGTGAAGATGATCACGCCGACGTCGTGGTCCTCGCGGGCGCGCTCGAACGCCGCGGAGACCTCGATCAGCGTCTGCGGGCGAAACGCGTTGCGGACCTCGGGCCGGTCGATCGTGACCTTGGCGATGCCGTCGCCGCTCAGCTCGTAGCGGATGTCCTCGTACTCGCCTGCGCCGGCGGTCCAGGTCACTGACATGGGAAGGCAGGCTACTTTGCGCTGCATGGACGTCGAGGCCTGGCTCGACCGCGCGGTGCGGCTGCGACCGGACCACCCTGCGGTCAACGGCATGACCTACGCGCAGCTGCACGCTGCCGCGAACGGCGACCTGCCGGCGGGTGCACGCGTCGGGATCGCACTGGCGCCCGGGGCGGAGTTCGTGGTCGCGCTGCATGCGATCTGGCGCGCGGGCGCGGTTGCCGTCCCGATCGACCTGCGGCTGGCTGCCGCGCAGCGCCCTGAGGTGGACCTGCTGCTCGAAAGGCCGCCGTCCGGTAGCGCGGCCGCTCCGCGCACGAAATTCGGTCTCGACGATCCCGCCGTGGTGCTGTTCACCAGCGGCACGACGGCGGCGCCGCGGCCGGTCACGCTGACGTTCGGCAACCTGCTGTGGAGCGCCCTGGGATCGTCGGTGGCGATCGGCCACGAGCCCGGCGAGCGCTGGCTCTGTGCGCTGCCGCTGAGCCACGTCGGCGGCCTGAGCATCGTGGTGCGCAGCGCGATCGCCGCGACCACCGCGCTGGTCCACGAGCGCTTCGAGACCGAGCGGGTCAGGCAGGCGCTGGAGGAGGAGGGCGTGACGCTCGTCTCGCTCGTCGCGACGACGCTGGCACGGCTGCTCGACGCGGGGCTTGCGCGCCCGCCGCGGCTGCGCTGCGCGCTGACCGGCGGCGGGCCCGTGCCGCCGGCGCTCGTGCGTCGCGCTCGCGCGGCCGGCGTCCCCGTCGCACAGACCTACGGGATGACGGAGGCCTGCTCGCAGATCACCACCCAGGCGCCGGGCGACGCGCACGACGACGCCGGCCCGCCGCTGTTCTGCACGCGCGTGCGGCTGACCGCCGACGCGGAGATCGTCGTCTCCGGGCCGACCGTGGCCGGCGGGGGCGAGTTGCACACCGGCGACCTCGGCGTGCTCGATGCCGCGGGCCGCCTGACGGTCACGGGCCGCAAGGCCGACACGATCATCTCCGGCGGTGAGAACGTCGCGCCGCAGGAGGTCGAGGCGGTGCTCGAGGAGCATCCGGCGGTCGCCGAGGCCGCCGTCTTCGGGCGGCCCGATCCGGAGTGGGGGGAGGCTGTCGTGGCCGCGGTGGTCCTGCGCGAGGAGGTCGGCGAAGCAGCCCTGCGCCAGCACTGCGCGGCACGCCTGGCCGGCTTCAAGGTCCCGAAGGCGATCGCGATCGTGCCCGAGCTGCCCCGCACGGCGTCGGGAAAGCTGCTCCGTGGGCGAATTGCGTGACGCCCGCCGCCGCGCAGGCGAATACGATCAGACGCATGCTTCGCCGGCTTACGCTCGCCACCGTCGTCTGCGCCGCCGTGCTGCCTGCCAGCGCGATGGCCGCCACGACCTACACCGTCGACTCCGGCGCGGCCGCCGGCTGCGATGCGGCGAACGTCTGCAAGACGATCCTCGCCGCCAACGCCAAGGTCGCCGACGGCGACATCGTCTCGATCAAGGACGGCGCCTACAACGAGGCCGGGCCGATCGTCGTCACCAAGAAGGCGGTGACGTTCAAGGGCGCGCCCGGCAAGGTCACCATCACCCAGAGCGACGGCAAGACCGACACGTCGGTGTTCAACCTCGGCGAGGCGACGACGCTCGACGGCCTCGTGATCGGCGTGCAGCCCAACGGCGCGCACGCGATCGTCGCCGGGGAGCCCAACGCGGTGATCAAGAACACGACGCTCGCGCGGACGCAGGCCAACACGACCGACGCCGCGGTCGTCGCGGTCTCGGCGCCAACGGGCAACACGACGCTGGCGGGCGTCGTGATCATCCAGGGGCCGACCTCACCGGGCGCTGTGGCGCCGCCGGCCGTGGTCGGCAACAAGACCTCGTCGCTTGCGATGGTGCAGAGCTCGATCATCAGCACGGCCGGCCCCGGGCTCGTGCTGACGGGCGCCGACGCGACGGTCAAGCGCAACACCCTCGTCGCCTCGCAGATCCTCGTCACCGCGGCCGCGGCCGACGGCATCGTCGTGCGCAACGACCCCGATCAGGTCATCGCCCAGGAGCTGATCATCGACTCGACGATCATCGGCTCGGGCGCCGACGGCACCGCGATCGCCGCCTCGAGCCTCGTCAGCGACACGCAGAAGGGCGCGCCCGTCGTCGTCAAGGGGTCGCACGTCACGATCGCCGGCGGCCAGCGCCCCGTGACCGTGATCTCCAAGGCTCAGACCAAGCCGCTCGAGGCCGGCGTCGCCGGGCCCGTCACCGTCGAGCTCGATCGCTCGATCGTGCACGGCTCGGCCGCGAGCACCTCGACCGTCGAGACCGCGCCGATCCTGATCCTGCCGCTCGGCCCGACCTCCGTCGCGACGATCAAGATCACGAACTCCGACGCGACGGACACCGGCGGCGCTCGCATCACCCTCGCCGACAACGTCAACAACGCCGACGCGGCGCTGTTCGCCGACGTCGCCAAGCGCAACTACCACCTGCGGATCGCGTCGCCGGCGATCGACACGGCCGGCCCCGAGGTCGCGGGCGAGTCGCCGGTCGACGTCGACGGGCTGCCGCGGCTGATCGGCCCGTCCACCGATCGCGGCGCCGACGAGTTCCTCAACCTGCCGCCGATCGCCCTCTTCACGGCGTCGCTGAAGAACGCGACGCCCGGTCAGACGGTGCAGTTCGACGGCTCGGCGTCGCTGGATCTCGAGGCCGGCGGAGGCGTCACCACGTACCGCTGGGACTTCGGCGACGGCACGACCCTCGAGACGACGACGCCCAAGACCGAGCACGCCTACGCCAAGACCGGCACGTACACGCCGACGCTGAGGGTCGTCGACCCACAGGGCCAGGTCAGCGCGTTGCGCACCGGCGCTGCGATCACCGTGAGCGAGCCGCCGAAGGCCGCGATCACCGCGCCGGCGAACAACGCCAGGCTGCGGGCCTTCAAGACGACCAGGACGAAGATCACGTCCGGGAAGGACAAGGGCAAGACGAAGACGACGAAGACGCGACAGCTCTTCACGTTGAAGGGCACGTCTTCGGATCCCGACGGGATCGCGACCGTGGCGATCTCGCTGCGCCGCGTCGCGCTCGGAGCGGCCAAGGCCCCGGTGGCGCCGACGGCCTGCATCTACCTGGAGGGCAAGACGCGGTTCGTGAGCAGGCGTTGCAAGACGCCGGTGTACTTCTTCGTGCGCAAGGACGCGAACGGCAACTGGAGCTACAAGACGAAGAAGGGCGCGGTCATGCGCGCGGGGACCTACGAGCTGACCGTTGTCGCCAAGGACAAGACCGGCGCGCTGTCGGCGCCGGCGAGCGTCACGTTCAGGGTCATTTGAGCGACGAGGCCCGCGCCCGCACTCGCGCCGGCTGGGAGGACGCCGCTGCGGGCTGGGCGCGGTGGCGCGCGGTGCAGCAGGACGCCGGCGCCCCGGTGTCGGCCTGGCTGATCGACGCGGTCGCACCACAGCCGGGGCACGTCCTGCTCGAGGTCGCCGCCGGTCCCGGCGACACCGGCTTCCTCGCCGCTGAGCTGATCCGTCCGGGCGGGCGCCTGATCTGCACCGACGGGGCCGAGGCGATGCTCGAAGCCGCGCGCGCCCGCGCGGCCGAGCTCGGCATCGAGAACGTCGAGTTCTCCCCGATGGAGGCCGAGTGGCTGGACATGGGGACCGCGAGCGTCGACGGCATCCTCTGCCGCTGGGGCTACATGCTGGTCCCCGATCCCGAGGCCGCGTTTCGCGAGGCGCGGCGCGTCCTGCGCCCGGGTGGGCGGGTTGCGCTGGCGGTGTGGGACTCGGAGGATCTGAACCCCGAGCTCACTGCCGGGCGCATGGCATTGAAGGCGGTCGGGAGGTATGAGGAGCCGCCTGCCGGCGCGCCCGGCCCGTTTGCCCTGGCCGACCATTCGCGGCTGCGGGAGTTGCTCCAGGCCGCCGGGTTCGTCGAGGTCGTGTTGGACACGGTCGACATCTCCGTCCGCGTGGGTTCGCTTGACGAGGCCTTCGAGATGCTGCGCGACCTGTCGCCGACGCTGCGGGCCGCTGTGCCGGGACTCAGCCCGGCCGAGCACACACGCGTGCGCGACGCCTTCGACGAGTTCCTGGCGGCCCATGTCGCCGAGGACGGCAGCGTGGCGATCCCGGGCAGATCGCTGGTCGCCACGGCGAGCGCGTAATCTGCGCGGCCGCATGTTCTACGACGACGACGCAGACCTCACGCTCCTCGACGGCAAGACCGTCGCGATCATCGGCTTCGGCTCGCAGGGCCACGCCCACGCCCAGAACCTCAAGGACTCCGGCGTCAGCGTCGTCGTAGGCCTGCGCGAGGGCTCCGCGTCGGCGGAGACGGCGCGGGCCGCGGGCCTTGACGTCGCGTCGATCGAGGACGCCGCGTCGCGTGGCGACATCGTGATGATGCTCGTCCCCGACGAGCTGCACCGCGAGGTCTACGAGAACCACGTCCGCGACGGCATCGCGGAGGGCAACATGCTGCTCTTCGGCCACGGTTTCAGCGTGCTCTACGGCGAGGTGACGCCGCCCGACGGCGTCGACGTCGCGCTGGCCGCGCCCAAGGGGCCCGGCCACCTGGTGCGCCGCCAGTACCTCGAGGGCTCGGGCGTGCCCGGGCTGATCGCCGTGAACGTCGACGCGACCGGCGGTGCGCATGCGCTTGCACTCGCCTACGCCAAGGGCATCGGCTGCACGCGCGGCGGTGTCTTCGAGACGTCCTTCAAGGACGAGACCGAGACGGACCTGTTCGGTGAGCAGGCCGTGCTCTGCGGCGGTGCGTCCGAGCTGGTGCAGGCGGGCTTCGACACGCTCGTCGATGCCGGCTACCCGCCGGAGATGGCGTACTTCGAGTGCCTGCACGAGCTCAAGCTGATCGTCGACCTGATGTACGAGAAGGGGCTGTCGGGGATGCGCTACTCGATCTCCAATACGGCCGAGTACGGCGACTACAGCCGCGGCAAGCGCGTCATCACCGACGAGACGCGCGCGGAGATGAAGCGCATCCTCAAGGAGATCCAGGACGGCGACTTCGCTCGCGAGTGGATCGCCGAGAACCGCGCCGGCCAGGAGAACTTCAAGCGCATGCGCGCCGAGCAGGCTGCGACGCTGGTCGAGACGACCGGCAAGGACCTGCGCAAGCAGATGGACTGGATCGACGACTCGGGGTTCGCACAAGGCTGATGTGATGCGGCGCGCCGCGGCTCTTGCGCTCTGTGCCGCCGGGCTCGCCGGTGTCGCCGCGCCCGCAGATGCGGCGTTCCTGCTGCCGACCGGACGGCTGCTGGCGGGCCCGTCGCTCGCGGGCGGTGACGGCGTGGTGTACGCCGAGGTCGCCGGCGTGCGCGGGGATGCGGGCGAACGGACCGTGTCCTACCGGCTACGCGTCGGCGACCGCACGCTGCGCACCGGCTCCTTCACCGAGCTCGACGCGGCGACGCTGTCCGGTGGCGCGACGCTAGCGGTGGCGGCGTCGAGCACGCGGGTGGGCCTCGCGGTGCAGGGCGGCTCGGGCTCGCAGTACGGCGCCGCGTCGTCGCTGCAGGTCTGGGGTGGCCCGCTCGACGGTGCGCCGGCCGCGCTCGCTGGTTGCTCGGCGAGCATGCTGCTCGGCGACCCGCCGTCGGGCCGCTGGTACGACGGCACGGCCGCGGTCGCCGTCGACGGCGACCGCACGGCGCATGTGGACTGCGACGAGTCGCTCGTCGTCCGCGACGCTGCGGCGGGCGGGGCGGTCGTCGCACGGATCCCGATACGTGCACGGCGCCCGGTTGCGCTCGCGGGCGCCTTCGCTGCTGTCCAAACCGTCGGTCCGGACCTGCGGCCCGCCGGCGTCACGGTCTATGACTGGCGAAGCGGGGAGGCGCGCTATAGCGTCACCGGCGACGTGAGCGGCCTCGCGCTGCAGGACGACGGGACGCTCGTGGTCACCCGGATCCCGCCCACGTCGCATCCGACGACGACCTGCCTCGGCGGCACGGCCGAGTGGTGGTCGGCGGCCGACGGCCGCGGCCGCCCGCTCCCGGTGACGCCGTGCAGCGCCGATGTCGCGATCGCCGGCGGTCGCGCAGTGCTCGCGACGGCCGACGGGGCGCGCCGCCGGCTCGAGCTCGTCGGCCTGGACGGCAGCCGCACCCGTGTCGCCGATCTCGGCCTTGCGGGGATGCCCGTCGGCGGCATCGACTTCGACGGCCGTGGCGTGACCTACGCGCTGCGGACCTGCAGCGCCGGCGCTGTGATCGCGCGCTTCGAAGTCGGTGAGAGCGCACCAGCGCCCGGGTCGGCGGCATGCCCGGTGCAGATCAGCCCGCGCGTCCGGCTGCGCGGCTCGCGCGTCACCGTGAACCTCACGTGCCCGGCGGGGTGCGCCGGCACGGTGTCGCTGCGCCGCGGCGCGCGGACGCTCGCCTCAGCGCCGGTCCCACGCGCGGCGTCGGGCCGGGAGCGCGTCTCGCTGCGCCTCGGCAGGACGGGCCGCGCGCTCGTTCGCCGCGGGCGCCTGCGCGTCGTCGTCGCGCACAGCAGCCGCACCGGCAGCGCGCGTCAGACCGCCGCGGCGATCCGGCTCGATGACTGAGTCACGACCATGCCGGCCAGACGTGTGTGCACTGAGTTCGGTGGGGCCGAAGCTGATGCACACACGTCTTCGCTAACCTCCACGAAGCTGTTGCGACTGGCGCTGAGGTGGGTGCAAACCACCGGGGAGTGACAGCCTGAGATCTCGCCGCGCGCCTGGGCACCGCCGTCTGACCACCATCCGCGGAGGCCTGAAGTGAACGCCACAGAGACCACCCTCACGATCCCAGCCGACCTCAAGCCGGCCGACGGCCGCTTCGGCTGCGGCCCCAGCAAGGTGCGGCCCGAGCAGCTGCAGGCGCTGCTCGACCACGCCCACGTGATGGGGACGTCGCATCGCCAGAAGCCCGTCAAGGACGTGGTCGCACGCGTGCGCGGCGGGCTGCGCGAGCTGTTCTCGCTGCCCGACGACTATGAGGTGATGCTCGGCAACGGCGGCACCACCGTCTTCTGGGATGCGCTGGCCGCAGGCTTCATCCGCGAGCGCGCGCTGCACCTCACCTTCGGTGAGTTCTCCAGCAAGTTCGCGACCGTCACGAAGACCGCGCCGTTCCTGCAGGACCCGATCGTCGTCTCCGCCGACCCCGGCGACGCCCCCGAGCCGACGAGCGACCCGAGCGTCGACGTCGTCGCCTGGGCCCACAACGAGACGAGCACCGGCGTGATGCTCCCGGTCCAAAGGCCCGACGGCGACGCCCTCGTGCTGATCGACGCCACCAGCGGCGCCGGCGGCCTTCCGCTCGACCCAACGCAGGCCGACGTCTACTACTTCGCGCCCCAGAAGTGCTTCGCAAGCGACGGCGGCCTCTGGCTTGCCCTCCTCAGCCCCGCGGCGCAAGAGCGCATCGCGCAGGTGGCGCAGATGGGGGGCAGGTGGATGCCGGAGTCGTTGAGCCTGGCGACCGCCCTGGACAACTCAAAGAAGGACCAGACCTACAACACGCCCGCGCTCGGCACGCTCATCCTGCTCGCCGACCAGCTCGCGTGGATGAACAGCAACGGCGGCCTCGAGGACTTCGCGGCCGCGCGGACCCGGGCCAGCTCCGGTGCCCTCTATGAGTGGGCCGAGCGAACCGACTACGCCGAGCCCTTCGTGAAGGACGCCGAGAAGCGGAGTCTCGTCGTGGGCACCATCGATTTCGATGAGGCTGTCGATGCGGCCGGCGTCGCTGCCGTCCTGCGGGCCAACGGCATCGTCGACACCGAGCCCTACCGCAAGCTCGGCCGCAACCAGCTGCGCATCGGGATGTTCCCGGCGATCGACCCCGAGGACGTCGCACAGCTGACGAAGTGCATCGACTACGTCGTGGAGAACCAGGCATGAAGGTCCTCGTCGCAGAGAACATCGGCGCCAGCGGCATCGACCTGCTCAAGGAGCACTTCGACGTCACGGTCAAGACCGAGTGGGCAGACGGCGAGCTGAACGCCGAGATCGGCGAGTACGACGGCATCCTCATCCGCAGCGCGTCCAAGCTCACCGCCGACGTTCTGAGCGGAGCGACCAACCTCAAGGCCATCGGCCGCGCCGGCGTCGGCGTCGACAACGTCGACGTCCCGGCCGCCACCAAGCGCGGGATCATCGTCGCCAATGCGCCGCAGTCGAACGTCGTGACGGCGGCCGAGCACACGCTCGCGCTGCTGCTGGCGCTGGCCCGCAACGTCCCCCAGGCACACCAGAGCCTGAGTGCAGGCAAGTGGGAGCGCAGCAGGTTCTCGGGCACCGAGCTGCTCGACAAGACGCTCGGCGTCCTGGGCTTCGGTCGCATCGGCCAGCTCGTCGCCGAGCGCGCGCAGGGCTTTGGCATGCACGTCCTCGCCTTCGACCCGTTCGTCGGCGCCGAGCGCTACAAGGAGCTCGGCGTGACCAAGGCCGAGACCTCCGACGACGTCTACGCCCAGGCAGACTTCATCACCGTCCACCTGCCCAAGACCCCCGAGACCGAGGGCTGGCTCGACGCCGAGGCGTTCGCGAAGATGAAGGACGGCGTCCGCGTCCTCAACGTCGCCCGCGGTCCGCTGATCGTCGAAGGCGACCTCGTGCAAGCGCTCGACAGCGGCAAGGTCGGCGGCGCGGCGCTCGACGTCTTCATGACCGAGCCGGTCACCGAGTCGCCGCTGTTCGGACGCGACAACGTGATCGTCACGCCCCACCTCGGCGCCAGCACGAGCGAGGCGACCGACCGCGCCGGCTTCCAGGCCGCCGAGCAGGTCGTCGCCGCGCTGACCGGCGGCACGGTCACGTCCGCCGTCAACGTCCCGTCGATCGCCGCCGAGGACCGCGAGGTGCTGGGCCCGTACCTGCCGCTGGCGCGCAAGCTCGGCCGCCTGGCGATGGCGCTCGTGGAGTCGAGCTCTGTCGACCGCGTCGAGGTCGAGTCGCTCGGCAAGATCGCCGAGCGCGACGTCCGCCCGCTGGGCGTCGAGGCCCTGCTCGGCGCACTTCACGGCAAGACCGAGGAGGACCTCAACGCCGTCAACGTGATCTCGGTCGCCGAGGAGCGCGGGATCGAGATCGTCGAGACCAAGCGCACGAGCGCGCGCGACTTCGCCGACCTCGTGCGCGTCACCGTCCACGCCGGCGAGCACAGCGCCCGCGTCGTCGGCACGGTCGTCGGCAGCCAGGCGCGCCCGCACCTGCTCGAGGCCTGGGGCCAGCGCTTCAACCTCCAGCTCACCGACTGCCTGGCGCTGTTTCGCTACGAGGACCGCCCCGGCGTGATCGGCGAGGTCGGCACGGCGTTCGGGAAGGCCGGCGTCAACATCGACTCCGCTGCCGTCGGCCACGTCCCCGGCGAGGAGAACGGGGCCGTCGCGGTGATGGTCGTCACGACGACGACACCCGTTCCGGAGGACGTCGTGGACGGCATCGTCGGCGCCGGCGGCTACATCGCCGGGCGCGCGGTTACGCTCGCGTAGCTCTTCGCGGATAGGCTCCCGCGCAATGCGCGCGGTTGTCCTCACCAAGCACGGCGACCCGTCGGTCCTGCAGGTCCAGGAACGCCCGTCGCCGGCGCTCGAGCCCGGCCAGGTGCGGATCAAGGTCCACGCCGCCGGCGTGAACTTCGCCGACACCATGGCGCGCGTCGGCCTCTACCCCGATGCGCCCAAGCCGCCCTGCGTCGTCGGCTACGAGGTGGCGGGGGAGATCGTCGAAGGTGCGAACACCGGCGCGCGGGTCATCGCCGGCACGCGCTTCGGCGGTTACGCCGACGAGGTCGTCGTCAAGGAGCAGGACACCTTCCCGCTGCCAGACGGGCTGAGCTTCGAGCAGGGCGCCGCGATCCCCGTCAACTACGTCACCGCCTACGCCGGGCTGCTGCGCTACGGCAACCTGCAGCCCGGGGAGAAGGTGCTGCTGCACGCGGCCGCCGGCGGCGTCGGCATCGCCGCGACGCAGATCGCCAAGCACATGGGCGCGGAGATCTGGGGCACCGCCTCGCCGGGCAAGCACGACGCGATCCGCGGCTTCGGCGTCGACCATGCCGTCGACTACACGCGCAAGGGCTGGGAACGCGACGTGCCCAAGGTCGACCTGATCATGGACGCGATCGGCGGCCCCTCGTTCCGGCGCTCCTACGACCTGCTCAACCCGGGCGGGCGGCTGATCGCCTTCGGCGCCTCCTCGGTGATGGACGGAGAGAAGCGCAACCTCGTCGCCGCTGCGAAGTCGGCCGTGCGAATGCCGCGCTTCAACCTGATCAAGCAGATGACGGAGTCCAAGGCCGTGATCGGCCTCAACGCGCTGACGCTCTGGGACCACGCCGGGACGCTCGGCCCGTGGATGGCGTCGCTGCAGGACCTGCTCGACGCCGGTGTGATCGCACCGGTCGTCTCCGACGCGGTGCCGTTCGACAACGCGGGCGAGGCCCACCGGATCATCGCCGAGCGCCGCAACGTCGGGAAGGTCGTGCTGGTTCCGTGAGGCGGGCGGTGCTCGCCGCGCTCCTGGCGGCGCTCGTCCTTCCGGCACACAGCGCCGCGCAGGGACCGCTCGGCCCGCTAAACGACCTACTCGCCCTCGGGCAGGCCGGCGGGCAGACCCCGGCGATGGCGCCGGTCCTGACGCGCCCCGAGCCGCCGCTCACTGCCGCGCCGCGCGCGCAGTGCGGCGACGGCGCCAAGCCCGAGCCCGGCATCCAGGGACGCGTCCCCGCTGGGGCCGCCGCCAGCGGCCTCTGGTGCAACGTCACGCTCGTCGGCCGCCAGGGCACGTCGGGCGGCTTTCGGACCTGGCGCTACGTCGACACGCACGGCCGCGAGTGCGCCTTCTATGACACGGCCCTGCTGTTCCCCCTCAACGCTCTGAAGCTCGACGGCAGCTCGACGGGCGTCGCGGTGCTCGACATGTCCGACCCCGCGCACCCGGTGCAGACCGACCGGCTGACCGAGCTGCCGATGCTCTCTCCGCACGAGTCGTTCAACCTCAACGAGAAGCGCGGCCTGCTCGCCGCGGTGCTCGGCAACCCGGCGACCTACCCCGGGCTCGTGTCGATCTACGACGCGTCGGAGGACTGCCGCCATCCCAAGCTGCAGTCGACGCGCCTGGTCGCGCGCCTCGGCCACGAGAGCGGCTTCTCGGAGGACGGCAAGACGTTTTATGCGACGGGCACCGCGCTGCAGGCGATCACCGCGGTCGACGTCACCCACCCCAAGGCGCCGCACGCCGTCTGGCACGGCAACGTCGTCTCCCACGGCATGTCGCTCAGCCCCGACGGCAATCGCGCCTACATCGCGGACGCCACCAGCGGCCAGATGCTGATCCTCGACACGTCCGAGATCCAGGCGCGCAAGCCCAACCCACAGGCGCGCGAGGTCAGCCGCCTGACCTGGAAGTCCGCCTCGATCCCGCAGAACGCGATCCCCTTCACGCGCGACGGCAAGCCCTACGTGCTCGAGTTCGACGAGTACTCGAACTTCACCGGCGGTGGCGCCGACATCGTCGGCGCCGGGCGCATCATCGACATCTCCAACGAGCGCGAGCCGCGCGTCATCTCCAACCTGCGCCTGCAGGTCAACCAGCCCGCCGACCACGCCGCAGCCGGCGGCGACCCCGGCGCCTCCAGCCCGGTCCAGGGCTACGCCGCGCACTACTGCAACGTCCCGACGCGCGTGGACCCGAAGGTCGTCGCGTGCTCGTTCATCACGTCGGGCCTGCGCGTCTTCGACATCTCCGACATCACCGCCCCGAAGGAGATCGCCTACTTCGTCGCGCCGACGAAGGCGCGCGCGGAGAACGGGCTGATGGCCTCGAGCTTCGCGATGTCCCAGCCCTCGTTCGCGCCCGAGCGCCGCGAGGTCTGGTACTCCGACGGCGTCTCGGGCTTCTACGTCCTGCGCGTCGACGCGCGCGTCTGGCCCAAGGACGCCGTGCCGGCGAAGGCCTGCAAGAGCCGCCGCCGGTTCACGGTCCGCGTCAGCGCTCCGAAGGGCTCGACCGTCCGCGCGACGCTCGCCGGCAAGCGGCTGCGCGTCACCCGCCGCAACGGCCGCGCGAGCGTCGACGTGCGCATGAACGGCCTGCCGCGCCGCGCCGTCCAGCTCGTCATCCGCGTCAAGCGACGCGGCGGCCGCGTCACCACCACACGCCGCACGTATCACCCCTGCACGCCGAAGAAGCCGTGATACATTCCGGCGGTCGCATGGCGCACCTGCTCGATCTTCGACTTCTTCTGCTCCTCCCCCGCTAGGGGGACGAATCTGCGCGTGGCGGCCGCCTGAAGCCGCGAACCAGCCCGAAGAAGTCCGATCCACGAGCCTCAGCAGGAGCAGACACCATGAACGACCGCGTCCTCATCTTCGACACAACGCTGCGCGACGGCGAGCAGTCGCCCGGCATCTCGCTGAACCAATCCGAGAAGCTGGAGATCGCCCAGCAGCTCGCGCGCCTCGGCGTCGACATCATCGAGGCCGGCTTCCCGATCGCCTCCAACGGCGACTTCGAAGCCGTCCAGGCGATCGCGCGCCACGTCAACGGCCCGATCATCGCCGGCCTCGCGCGCGCCAATCCAGCCGACATCGATCGTGCATGGGACGCCGTACGCGACAGTGAGCGACCTCGGATCCACACGTTCCTGTCGACGTCGGACATCCACATCGAGCACCAGCTGCAGTCCACGCGCGAGGACGTCAAGGGCCTCGCCCGCGCGTCGGTCGCCCAGGCCAAGGCGCACTGCGAGGACGTCGAGTTCTCCCCGATGGACGCCACCCGCGCCGACGTGCAGTTCACCGCCGAGGTGCTGCAGATCGCGCTGGATGAAGGCGCGACGACGATCAACATCCCCGACACCGTCGGCTACGCGATGCCCGACGAGTACGCGCGCTTCCTGACGCAGCTCTACGAGCTCGTCCCCGGCCTGCGCGACGTCGTGCTCAGCGTGCACTGCCACGACGACCTCGGCCTCGCCGTCGCCAACTCCTTCGCCGGCGTGCAGGCCGGCGCGCGCCAGGTCGAGTGCGCGATCAACGGTATCGGCGAGCGCGCCGGCAACGCGTCGCTCGAGGAGATCGTGATGCTGCTGGCGACGCGCAACGCCGACGTCGGCCTGGACACCGGCATCGTCACGACCGAGATCGCGAAGACCAGCCGCCTGGTGTCCCGCCTCACCGGCTACCCCGTCCAGCCCAACAAGGCGATCGTCGGGCGCAACGCGTTCCAGCACGAGTCGGGCATCCACCAGGACGGCGTGCTCAAGGACCGCTCGACCTACGAGATCATGAGCTCGTCGGACGTCGGGATCGAGGCGAAGACGCTGTTCCTCGGCAAGCACTCCGGCCGCGCGGCGCTGAAGGCGGCGCTGACCGACCTCGGCTACAACATCGACGGCGCCACCCTGAACAGCGCGTTCAAGCGCTTCAAGGAGGTCGCCGATCGCAAGAAGCAGGTCTCCGCGCAGGATCTCGAGGCGCTGCTGACCGACGAGCTGCGCGACGAGGGCGGGTCGTTCACGCTCGAGTACTTCGACGTCGTGGCATCCACGCGCCGCCCGCCGCACGCGACCGTCGGCATCCGCACCCCCGAGGGCGACGTGGTGGACGGCAACTTCACCGGCGACGGCCCGGTCGACGCGATCTTCCGCGCGATCGGCTCGGCGACGGGCGTCGATGCCCGCCTGCGCGAGTTCCGCGTCGACGCGGTGACCGGCGGCGAGGACGCGCTCGGCGAAGTCTCCGTCGTCGTCGAGCTCGGCGACCCCGATGCGGCGATCAACGTCGGCCCGCCCGACGTCCTGCGCGGCGAACGCGTCACCGGCGCCGGCCAGGCCGTCGCGACCGACATCATCGAGGCGGCGGCGATCGCCTACGCCCGCGCGCTCACGAGCGCCGTCCGCAAGGCCCACGCCGCCGCGGCCGTGCCGCCGGAGGAGCGTGCGGCGGTGCTCTCGACGCCGTGACGTTCGACCCACGGGCGCTCGTCGACGACCTGACGGCGCTCGTGCGCGTCCCCAGCGTGACGGGGCAGGAGCGCGCCGCGCTCGAGCTCGTCTGCCAGCAGGCGGCGGCGCTCGGGCTCGACGCGCGGCTGGAGGAAGAGGACCTCGCCGCGCTGCGGGCCCACCCCGATCACCCGGGGGAGGAGGCGCCGCGCACGGAGCTCGTCAACGCGCGGGTGTCGCGGCCCGGCGACGGGTTGCGGCTTGCGATCTGCGTGCACGTCGACGTCGTCGACCCCGGCCATGTTCCGTGGAGCGACGAGAACCCGTACTCGGGGGCGGAGCGCGACGGCGCGGTCTATGGGCGCGGGAGCGTCGACATGAAGGCCGGTGTGGTCGCGGCCCTGCACGCGATCGCCGCGGCCGCGCGCGGCGAACGCGGAGCTGCTCGTCGTCTCCTCGGAGGAGGACGGCGGCGTCGGGGCGTTCGCGGCGCTGCAGCGCGATGCGCGCTACGACGGCTGCGTGATCCCCGAGCCGACCGGCTTCGACGTCGTCTGCGCGCAGGCGGGCGCGATCACGTTCCGCGGCGTCGTCGACGGCGTCAGCGCACACGCCGCCGAGCGGCTGCACGGCGTCAGCGCGATCGATCGCTACGTCCCGATCCACGAGGCGCTCGCCGCATACGAGCGCACCGTCAATACGGACGTCACGCACCCGTTGATGCGCGAGCTCGAGCTTCCCTACCCGGTGCTCGTCGGCAAGCTGCAGGCCGGCACATGGGCAAGCCAGGTCCCCGACCGCCTCGAGTTCGAGGGCCGCGCACCGGTGCGCATCGGTGAATCGGTCGCAGCCGCGCGCGCGGCGGTCGAAGCGGCGGCCGGGATGGCGCTCGAGTGGACCGGGGGGTCGTTCGCGTCGGCCGAGACGTCTGCTCACGACGTCCTTGTCCGGCTCGTGCAGGAAGCGGTCGGCGCCGGCAGGCTCGCCGGCGTCCCGTGGGGTGCGGACATGCGCCACTTCACCGCTCGCGGCATCCCGACGGTGATGGTCGGCACGAGCGGCATCGAGCGCGCGCACGCCGTCGACGAGCACGTCGACATCGGCGAGATGCTGCGGCTCGCTCGCGTCCTCAAGCGTGTCATCGAGGACTTCCTCTAGCTCGCCCGCAGGTACGTCAGCACGGCGAGCACGCGGCGGTGGTCGTCCGCGCCGGCGGCGAGGCCGAGCTTGCCGAAGATGTTGGAGATGTGCTTCTCCACGGCGCCGGGGGTGACGACGAGCGCGCGGGCGATCCCGGCGTTCGTGCGGCCCTCGGCCATCAGCGCGAGGACCTCGCGTTCGCGCGGCGTGAGGCCCTCGAGCTCGCCGGCGTCGGCGCTGTCGCGGTCGCGCATCAGCCGCGCGACGACCTCGCGGTCCAGGGCAGTGCCGCCGGCCGCGACACGCTGGACGGCGTCGACGAACGCGCGCACGTCGCCGACGCGCTCCTTGAGCAGGTAGCCGATCCCGCCGCCGCCGGACTGCAACAGCTCGGCGGTGTAGATCGGCTCGACGTACTGGGAGAGGACGAGGATCCCGAGCTCGGGGTACAGGGCGCGGGCCTCGAGCGCCGCGCGCAGCCCCTCGTCGCTGAACGTCGGCGGCATCCGCACGTCGACGATCGCGAGGTCGGGCTTGTGGCCGGCGAGCACGCGCAGCAGGCCGGGGCCGTCCTCGGCCTGTGCGACGACCTCGATCTCGTGCTCGCGCAGCAGCGCGACGAGGCCCTCGCGCAGCAGCGCCTGGTCCTCGGCGATCACGACGCGCATGGCAGCACCGCCGTGATCGTCGTCGGCCCGCCGGACGGGGAGCTGATCGTCAGCGTGCCGTCAAGCGCCTCGGTCCGCTGGCGCAGACCGGCGAGGCCGCTGCCGGCGCCCGCGGTCGCGCCGCCGGGCCCGTTGTCGGAGATCGAGACGACGAGGTCCTCGTCGCGCTGGGCCAGGCGGATCTCGGCGCTCGCGCCGGGCGCGTGCTTGGCGACGTTCGTCAGCGCCTCGGCGACGACGAAGTAGGCGGCGACCTCGACGACGGGCAGGGGGCGCTCCTCGAGCTCTGCGTAGAGCGCGACCGGGATCCCGGCGCGCCGGCCCAGCGCCTCGACCGCGGCGACGAGGCCGCGGTCGGCGAGCACCGGCGGCGCGATCCCGCGCGCCAGGTCGCGCAGCTCGGCGATCGCGGCGTAGGCCTCGTCGCGGGCGGTGCGCACGAGCTCCGCCGCCTCGGGATGTTCGTCCAGGCGCGCCTCCGCGCGCCCGAGCTGCATCGTCAGCGCCACGAGCCGTGCCTGCGCGCCGTCGTGCAGGTCGCGCTCGATGCGCCGCAGCTCCGCGGCCTGCACGTCCAGCGCGCCGCGACGCGTGCGCTCCAGCGCACCGACACGCTCGGCGAGCTGCTCGTCGCCGCGCGAGTAGGCGATGACCCCGGCGATCGCGAGCGCGACCGCCAGCCCGAACGCGACCCAGAACGGCCAGAAGTAGCCGCCGCCGTCGGGCAGCAGCCAGATGCTGAGCGTCAGCGAGAAGACGATCGTCGAGATCTCCAGCTGCGTCGCCGGCCAGCGCCAGCGGTCGGCCGGCCGCGCGGCGTGGCGGCGCGCGATGACGTGCAGGAAGATCGTGAGGGCCCCGCTCTGCCAGACGTAGAACGGCCAGAAGTTCGCCGGTGCGCCGACGGCGGCCCAGACGATCGTTGTGGCCAGGCCGACGAGGACGGCGGCGATGACATGGATCTCGAGGTCGCGCGTCCCGGGCCCTCCCGACAGCGAGCGGCCGACTGGCGGGGTGGACCTCACGGCCTTCATGATCTCAGCGGGAACGTTGCCCATGACCGACAGACTGGCGAGCGGCGGCTCGCGCGTCGCTGGCGCGCGCCGCCGAGCGGCGTTCGGGATAACCCCCTGAAGGGTAGGCTGGCGCCCCGATGCGCTGGCAACGCGGTACGAGCAATCCCGATGTCATCGACCAGCGCGGGCGCCGTGTGAGCGGCCCGGTCGCGCTCGGCGGCGGGGGCGGCATCGTCGGCGTGATCATCACGATCATCGTCCTGCTGTCCAGCGGCGGGAGCGGCGGAGGCGGCGGTTTTCAGCTGCCCGGCGGGCTGGGCGACGCCCTGGCGCCGGCGGCGGGCCCCGGTGACGGGATCCCGGCGGCGCAGGATCCCGACAAGGACCTCAAGGACTTCTCGAGCTACGTCTTCGGCAACGCCCAGGACTTCTGGCAGACGACCTTCCGCGACAGCGGCAGCGAGTACGAGCGAGCGAAGCTCGTGCTCTTCAGCGGCGGCGTCAACACCGGGTGCGGCAGCGCCTCGAGCGCCGTGGGCCCGTTCTACTGCCCTGCCGACGAGCGCGTCTATCTCGATCTCTCCTTCTATCGCCAGATGGAGCAGCAGCTCCAGGCGCCCGGCGATTTCGCCTGGGCCTACGTCATCGCGCACGAGATGGGCCACCACATCCAGCAGGAGCTCGGCACCGAGCGCGAGGTCAACGAGGCGCGGCGCAGCAACCCCGATCAGGCCAACGCGCTGTCGGTGAAGCTCGAGCTGCAGGCCGACTGCTACTCGGGCGTCTGGGCACGCACGGTCTTCCAGGCCGGGGACCTCGAGGAGGGCGACATCGAGGAGGCGTTCGCCGCCGCGGAGGCCGTCGGCGACGACCGCCTCCAGGAGCAGGCGACGGGCACGATCAACCCCGACAGCTTCACCCACGGCACCTCCGAGCAGCGCCGCCGCTGGTTCGACGCCGGCTACGACTCCGGCAAGCCGGAGAGCTGCAACACGTTCGACTAGCCGGGGCGGCGCAGTGGCGCGAACCCGGCGGCACGCGCGTAGAGCACGTAGAGCCGGAAGCTGCCCGCGTACGTCTCGGCGCACTCGTGGTCGAACAGCGCCATCGCCTCGGTGTCCGACAGCGGCGGCGTCTTGATCCCGGTGTCGTCGCGGTTCACCTGGTCTGCGGATGTCGGCGATCGTCGCAAGCTTGCGTGCGCGCGCGCCGCCGGCCAGTCGCCGCACTGCGCCAGCGATGCGACGGAGCCGCCGACCTGCTGGCCGAGGGCGCGGACCGCCGGCGCCGGCGCGTCGTCGGTCGGCGGTCCGCTCGTCGGCGCCGCAGCCCAGGCGGTGACGACCGCCGCGCAGGCGGCCGTCCCGAGAACGCGGTGAGGCGCCCTAGCCATGCCTCGTCGTGAAGGCGCGTGCCGTCGGCGGCGCTGTTGCATTCGCTGGCGCAGGAACTCGTGGTCGATCGGCAGCTTGTAGCGCTCGATCGTCTGCGCGAACGCCCGCTCGGCGCTGCGGGCCGCCGGAGTGCCCGGCTTCGCGCGGCATCGGAACCAGTAGCAGAGCGGGTGGGACTTCGTCGCCGTGGAAGTCGGATACCAAGTGACGCAGTCCAGGAGGACGCCCTCCTTGACACGTCGCGGATGCCCATGCTGCTCTCGCAGTCGGAGGGCAGAGGTCCGGCGGCATGCCCGAGCCGGGGCCGGTGACGCTCGCCTCGGTGCCGTCGGGGCCGATGTTGTCGAACCAGCAGTTGCCGTTGTTGCCGGCGAACTCGTCCCACCAGAAGTCGACGCCGTTGGGCAGCACTGCGGCGTCTGCGCGTCGCCGTGCCTGTTGCCGAACTTCGTTGATCGCGGTCGGCCAGACGAAGCCCGGCGGCACCCGGCCCATCACGTTGTCCTGGAAGCGGTTGCCGCACGAGCGTCGACGACAGGACGTGTTCGTGCAGTGGACTTGCGGGTCGACGTTGCCCTCGGGCGCGCCCGCGAGCGGTCGGGCACCGCGGTGAGCACCGCGCCGTGGCGCCAGTTGTCGAAGATCCAGTTGCGAAGCACCTCGCCGCCGTTCATCCCCGGCCAGACGACGCCCGTGCCGATCGGCATCGGCACGAGCGGCTTGACCGGCGGGTTGGTGCCGTAGAGGTTGAGGTTGTTGGAGTAGATGTAGTTGTTGTCGATCTGCATGCCCGTCGGCGGGGAACCCGGGGTGCCCGGGGGCCGACAGCGTGTCGCTGGCGATGCCGGTCGTGTTGCCGTAGATGTGGTTCTCGGTGATCGCGGACCGAGTTGCCCATCGAGCCCGAGTAGGCCAGCGTCGAGCCGTGCATGTCACACCAGCGGACGATCGTGTTGTAGCGCTGCTCGGGATAGAACTTCTCGTCGCGGAAGTCGCCGGTCTGCGGCGATGCGCCGGGGTAGATGCCAGCGTCGCCGGCGCCCATCGCCTCGCAGTTCTGGATGATGTTGTGGTCGGTCGTGAAGCTCAGGTGGCCGTAGTCGGCGGTCCAGAAGAACTTGACCTTGTCGAGCAGGACGCCGTCGGTCTCCTCGGTGTAGAAGCCGTGCTCCAGGGCGCCGCGCAGCAGCAGGTTGCGCACGACGAGGCCGTCGCGTGCGGTCGGTGCGCATGACGACGTGCTTGGCGTGCCGCCCGGCTTGTCCTGGGGGTCGAGCGGGCGCTCGTAGTTCGTGCCGGCGTCGATCAGCACGTCCTCGGGGATCACGCCCGAGCCCTCGATCTGCAGGTTGCAGCGCACGCAATCGCCGAGCTCCTGCTCGGGGATGCCGTGGCGGTCTGGGCGTCGGCGGCGACAGCGGCTTGCCCTTGACGGCGCGGCCCGAGCACGTGGACGAGGTTCTGGTCGTTGGGGCAGGTCGCCTGGTAGGCGTAGCTCGGCGTCGGCGGCCCGCTCTGGTCGCTCCTGCAGCAGCGACGGGTTGCACGGCGGGTCGTTGGTCGGCTTGCGCGCGCGAGCGGCTGCTCGGTGTAGCGGCCGGGCATGATCACGATGCGGTCGTTGTTGCCCGACGCGTTGACCGCGGCCTGGATCGTCCTGAACTTGACAGCGCGCGTTGAGCGAGCGGTTGATGCTTGAGCAGCGCTTCGGCCTGCTTGCGGCCGAGCTTGCGCTCGGGCTGGCTGGGGCGCAGGCGGAAGCCGTCGTTGCGCGCGGTCGCGATCGAGCGCTCGCAGGAGCGTCAGCGAGTCCGGCTGGCAGACGACGCGGACATCGCCGGGACCCGCGCCCGTGACCGGCGACTCGCGAGCGAGCGCGCGTCGGCACCGCGCCGCCGGCGGGCGGCGTCACCGACGTGTCGGGCCTCGGGTCGGGCCAGTAGGACGGGCGCTCGAGGTGCGCCATCGCAGGCGCCGCAACGAGCCCGGTCGTGATCATCACGGCGGCCGCCCCACAGCGCCGTGCCAGCTTCCCATGCTTGCTCATCCCGGCACGAACGTACCATTCACATGACGATCCGCGCCGTACGCGATAACATACGCTTGTCTTATGGCGACGATCGACGAGTTCGAGAAGGCGATCCACATCGGTCCACGCGTGCGCGCGCTGCGCGACGCGATGGACCTGTCGCTGCGCGATCTCGCCGAGCGCTCCGGGGTCAGCGCGCCGATGCTCAGCCAGGTCGAGCGCGGAGAGACGAGCCCGACGCTGGCGATCGCCAGCCGGATCGCGGCCGGTCTCGAGCTGCGCCTCAGCCAGCTCCTGCGCCTCGACGAAGGCGGTTCGGTCAACGTCGTGCGCGCCGAGGAGCGGCGCACCGGCGGCGAGGACGGCCACCGCTTCGAGATCCTCACGCCGCCGCTGCCCGGCCTGCGCTCCGAGCTCAGCCGCCACACGCTCGCGCCCGGAGCGGCGACCGGAGGTCCCGGCGACCCGCCGATGCACGAGCCCGGCAGCCGCGAGGTCGCGACGCTCGAGCGCGGCAGCGCGACGCTGCACATCGACGACCAGACCTTCGACCTGCAGGCCGGTGACACCGTCACCTTCGACGCCGACCTGCCCCACCATTTCGAGAACCCCGGAAAGGAGGAGGCCGTCCTGCTCGCCGTCGTGTCTGCGGGACTGCGCCGTTCCTGATGCCCAAGACCCTGTTCGACAAGATCTGGGACCTGCACGAGGTCGCCGACGGCCTCATCTACATCGACCTGCACCTCGTGCACGAGGTCACCAGCCCGCAGGCCTTCGAGGGCCTGCGCCTGGCCGGACGCACGGTGCGCCGGCCCGACCGCACGCTCGCCACGGCCGACCACAACACGCCGACCGACGGCACGCCGACCGCGCAGCTGATCAAGGACCAGCTCAGCCGCAAGCAGGTCGAGACGCTCGAGGCCAACTGCGCGGAGTTCGGCGTGCCGATCTACTCGCTGGGCTCTGACCGCCAGGGCATCGTGCACGTCATCGGCCCGGAGCTCGGCGTGACCCAGCCCGGGATGACGATCGTCTGCGGCGACAGCCACACCGCGACGCACGGCGCGTTCGGCGCGCTGGCGTTCGGCATCGGCACCTCCGAGGTCGAGCACGTGCTCGCGACGCAGACGCTCGGGCAGCGCAAGCCGAAGTCGATGCTGATCCGCTACGAGGGCGCGCTGGGCAACGGCATCACAGCCAAGGACCTGATCCTCGGCACGATCGGCCAGATGGGCGTCGACGGCGCCGGCGGCCACGTCGTCGAGTTCGCCGGCGAGGCCGTCGAGGCGCTCTCGATGGAGGGCCGCATGACGATCTGCAACATGACCATCGAGGGCGGCGGGCGCGCGGGCATGATCGCCGCCGACGAGACGACGTTCGCCTACCTGCGCGAGCGCGGTGTGGAGATCGATCCCGCCTGGAGCGACCTGCACACCGACGCGGGCGCGAGCTTCGATCGCGAGATCGTCGTCGACGCCGCCGCGCTCAGCCCGCAGGTCACCTGGGGCACGACGCCCGAGATGGTCACCGAGGTCACGGCCGCGGTCCCCGAGCCCCAGGACGCCGGTGACGAGCGCGCGCTGGAGTACATGGGCCTGCAGGCCGGCACGCCGATGACCGAGATCAAGCTCGACCGCGTGTTCATCGGCTCGTGCACGAACAGCCGTATCGGCGACCTGCGCGCCGCGGCGTCGATGATCGGCGGCAAGAAGGTCGCCGACGGCGTGATCGCGATGGTCGTCCCGGGCTCCCAGCAGGTCAAGAAGCAAGCCGAGGAGGAGGGCCTCGACGAGGTCTTTCGCGCCGCCGGCTTTGACTGGCGCGTCGCGGGCTGCTCGATGTGCCTGGGCATGAACCCCGACGTCGCGGCGCCCGGAGAGCGCGTCGCCTCGACGTCCAACCGCAACTTCGAGGGCCGGCAGGGCCGCGGCGCCCGCAGCCACCTCGTCTCCCCGCAGATGGCGGCCGCGGCCGCGATCGAGGGGCACTTCGTCGACATCAGGGAGTGGAGCTAAACCATGGAGCCCGTCAGCACCATCGAGGGCGGCGTCACGTTCGTCGACCAGGACGACGTCGACACCGACCAGATCATCCCCGCGCGATACATGAAGCGCGTCGAGCGCACCGGCTACGGCGAGTTCCTCTTCCACGAGTGGCGCGCCAACGGCTATGACCTGCCCGCCAACCCGATCCTCGTCGCCGGAGAGAACTTCGGCTCGGGCTCCAGCCGCGAGCACGCGCCCTGGGCGCTGGCCGACTACGGCTTCCGCGCGCTGATCAGCCCGCGCTTTGCCGACATCTTCCGCAACAACTGCACGAAGAACGGCCTGCTGCCGATCGAGCTGCCGCGCGAGGTCTGCAAGACGATCGCCGAGCGCGGTCAGGCGAAGGTCGACCTCGAAAGCCAGACCGTCGACGAGTTCTCCTTCGAGATCGACCCCGAGATCAAGCGCCGCCTGCTCAATGGCCTCGACGACATCTCGCTGACGCTGCAGCAGGCCGAGAAGATCGACGCCTACGAGGCGACGCGCGAGCGCTCGGGCCCGGTGACGACGGCGCTCGGCTGAGATCGGGGCCAGCCCCGATGTGAGCGCGCCATTCGCCCGCATACGCTGCCGCCGGGGATGGCCGAGTCAGGGGCAGCGCTGGTTGCGGGCTCGCGCGAGACCGGAGTCGTCGCGCCAGTTCCCGGTGCAACGCCCCGGCGTGTGCGAGTCTTTCGCAACACCATGACCGTGCGGCCCGAACCGCCCGCCGGGACCGTCACGTGTGTCTTCACCGACATCGAGGGCTCCACACGGCTGCTGCGTGAGCTCGGGCCGTGCTACGACGATCTCCTCGCGCAGCACGACGAGATCCTCCGCCGCGTGTGGGACGACCACGACGGCTATGAGGTCAAGACGCTCGGCGACTCGTTCATGGTCATGTTCCAGCACGCGCTCGACGCGGTCGTCGCATCGGTGGCGGCGGAGCGCTCGCTCTGCGCCGCCGATTGGCCGACCGAGCTCCCGGTCCGCGTACGTATCGGCATGCATACCGGCTTTGCGCGGCCGAAGGGCGGGGACTACACGGCGCTCGTCGTCCACCAGGCGGCGCGCGTCACGTCGGCCGCACGCGGCGGCCAGGTGCTGCTCACCGAGACGACGGCGGCCGACGTCGAAACGGCCGGCGAGGCCGTCGGCCTGCGGCGCCTCGGTCGCTTTCGTGTCCGCGACTTCGATGAGCCCGTCGCGCTGTACACGGCACAGGGGCCCGGCGTGCCTCAGGTCGACGCGCCGCCGCGGGTACGGCCGGCGGACGGGCACAATCTGGTGCCGCCGGCGACGTCGCTCGTGGGCCGCAGCGAGGACGTCGCAAGCCTTGCGGACCGCGTCGCGCCGGGCCGCGTCACGACGATCGTGGGCCCTGGCGGCGTCGGCAAGACGCGGCTGGCGACGGAGACGGCACTCGCGGTGGCTGATCACTGGGCAGACGGCGCCTGGTTCGTCGATCTGGCGCCGATCGGCGACGGCGCGCTCGTGCCGGAGGCGATCGGTGACGCGGTCGGGGCGGCGGCGGCGCCGCGGTCTGAGCGCTGGAGCGACGTCCTTGCGCACCTGGCACAGCGGCGGATGCTCGTCGTTCTCGACAACTGCGAGCACCTCCCCGAGGCCAGCGGACGCGCCGCGAGCGAGCTCGTCGCCGGCTGTCCGGGCGTCGCGGTGCTCGCAACGAGCCGCCGCTCGCTTGGTCTGCGCGGCGAGCACGTGCATCGGCTTGCGCCATTGGGAAGCGAAGGTGCGATCGCGTTGTTTCGCGACCGCAGCGCCGGCGACGTGCATGCGGACGGCTCAGTCCTCGCGGACCTGTGTCGCGAGCTGGACGGCCTGCCGCTTGCGATCGAGCTCGCCGCCGCCAGGGCCGCCGCCGTGCCGCCCGATGAGATCCTGCGCCGGCTGCGCCGCGCGCCGGCGGTCATCCGCTCGGAGGATCCGACGCTGCCGGAGCGCCAGCGCAGCCTGGCACGGCTGCTGGACTGGAGCTGGGAGCTGCTGTCGCCCGCGGCGCGTGCGGTTCTGGCGCGATTGAGCGTGTTCGCCGGCAGCTTCGACCTGGCCGCCGCCGAACGCGTCGCGGCCGGCGCCGGCGACGAGCCGGACGAGGTCGCCGGGATCATCTGGGAGCTCGTCGACGCCTCGCTCGTTCGTCCCGAGGAGACCGCCGGCGCCACGCGCTACCGCCTGCTTGCAACGGTGCGCGCGCATGCCGCCGCCCACGACGACACGACTGACCTCGCTGCAGCGGCCCGCCGCCTCGCCGAGCTGCTACTCGAGCGCGTCGGCCCGGCGCGCGCGACGCGATACGCCTGGGTCGCCGAGATGGAGCTCGAGCTCGACAACGCCCGTGGGGCGATCGCGCGTGTCGACGACGATGCCACCGCCCAAGCGCTGGCGTGGTCGGTCGGGCGCTACCACGACGCGGTCGACGCGTACGCGGACGCGAGCGCCGAGCTGATCCGCGTCCTCGAATCGCGTCCCGAGCCAACCGCGAATCGCGTGGCCTTGCTCGCAATGGTCGCGATCTTGGACCTTCGTCTTGGAGAGACCGCGCGGGCGGAGGCGGCGCTTTCCGAGGCGGCGGCGCTCGAGCGCGAGGTCGGAGATCCAGAGTGGGACGAGGCCGCCGTCGCACGGGCGCGCGGCGAGCTCGCGTTGCGCCGCGACGATCCGAGTGCGGCCGCCGCCGAGGCGCTGGACGGCCTCGCGCGGGCGCGGTCGCCCTGGGCGCGGGCGCGCCTGAACAACCTGCTCGGTCTGGCGCGGCGCGACGCCGGCGACCTCGACGGCGCGGTCGAGGCGATCCACGCTGAGCTCGAGGCGGCGACCCAGGCGGCCGCGCACACGTTTCTCGTCGTGACGCATGCCAACCTCGCGGAGGTGGAGTTGCTGCTCGGCGACGAGCGCACCGCGGCATTCCACCAGGCGATCTCACTCGGACTCGCTCGCGAGCTCCGGCGGCCCGTGTACGTCGCCTTCGCGCTGATGATCTCCGCCCGCCTCGTCGCTGCTCGCGGACGTCCCGCGGATGCGGTGGTCTTGCAGACGAAGGCGGACGATCTGCTCGCCGAGGCCGACATCGTGCTCTACGCGGACGACGAGCGCATACGTACGGCGCTCCTCGACGATGCTGCCGGCCGGTTGACGCGCGACGAGCTCGAGGCGGCCGTGGCCGCAGGCCACGCCCTCAGCGCCGATGCTGCCGCGGATCTGGCGGACGACATCTTCGCGGCGGTAGGTTCGCAATCCACGACGACGACGACGAGGCGAACGTGACATGAGCATCGACGAGGGGCACGGAGAATTCGAGCTCCCGAAGCCGTCATCTCAGGCGGCTTGGTCACCGCAGGGGGTCGCGTACCTTCCGGGCCACGTTCTCGTACGTGGCGAGGCCGCCGCCAAGCACGTCGACGTCATCACCAACACGACGAACGCGCCGGACGACGACGCGCTCGGCCCGCGCGGCGACGCCGCCGACGCGGAATGGCGTCGCGTCAGGCTCGCCGTCCGCGACGGCGAAGGGCCCGACGCCTTGCAGGTCTCGACGCTCGCGCGCGCCGACGGTTTCGACGTCCAGCCCGAGCACGTCTTCTACTCGCACTCGTGCGATCCGTGCTGCGGCGCGCCGCACCCCTTCTTCACGTTCGACGCCGTCCTCGCAAACCCGATGGGTGGCAACCCGATGGGTGGCAACCCGATGGGCGGCAACCCGATGGGCGGCAACCCCATGGGTGGAAACCCGATGGGCGGCAACCCGATGGGAGGGAATCCGTTCGTCGTCAACCCGATGGGCGGCAACGAGTCACGGACGTCCTCGGCGCGCCCCGCACTCGATCGCGAGTTCCCGGTGCGTCAGCTCACCGGTCCGGGGCGCCAGCCACGCATCGCGATCCTCGACACGGGGCTCGCCCAAGCCAATCAGCTGCCCGCGCTGATCAGCGATTCCAAGCGCATCATGGGGCCATCGGACACGCCCTCGAACGTCCTCGCGTACGCATATGGCGGCAACGCGCCCGCCGACCAGTGGCTCGATCCCGTCGCCGGCCACGGCACGTTCATCGCCGGGCTGATCGAGCAGCTCGCGCCCGGCTGCGCCGTTCGCGTCGCGAAGGTCATCAACCCGCTTGGCGACACCCCCGAAGGTGACGTCATCAGCGCCATCCTCGCCGAGGCCGCGCTGCCAGCCGGCCAGCGGCCCGACGTTCTCTCGCTGTCGTTCGGCGGGACCGTGATCGCGCAGGCACCCGCGCTCGCCAGCGCGGTCGCCGCGGCGCAACTCGCGGGCATCGTCGTCGTCGCCTCGGCCGGCAACAACGGTGCCAACCAACCCCAGTATCCCGCCGCATACGACGACGTCATCGCGGTGGGTGCGCTCGGGCCCTACGGCCCGACCCCGTGGACGAACTACGGCAGCTGGGTGGACGCCTGCGCGCCCGGCGCCGGGCTCGTCTCATCGTTCTTCGCGGACTTCAACGGCCTGAACCCCGAGATCAACACCGTCGACATCGACCGCTTCCGCGGCTGGGCGCGGTGGAGCGGGACGTCGTTCTCCGCGCCGGTCGTCGTCGCAGCCCTGGCACGCGAGATGGTCGTCGGCGGCTGCACGGCGAAGGTCGCCGTCGACCGCGTTGTGCGCGCGCCGCACCAGCTGCGGATCCGCTGCCTGGGCACGGTCGTCACGGCCTGAGGAACTCGCGGATCGCCTCGAGGCATCGCGCATGCCCCTCGAAGTGGGGGAGGTGGGCGGTGCCCTCGAGCACCTCCAGGTGCGCACCGGCGATGCGCTCGGCAAGCTGTGCGCTGAGCCACTGCGTGGGCCCCTCGTCGAGATCGCCCACGAGCACGACGGTCGGGGCGGAGATCTCGCCGAGCCGCTCGAAGGCCGACGGCAGCTGGATCTCGTCGCCGGGGCTCGGCGACGCCAGCTCGATGCCGTTCATCTCGAGGAACAGCTCGCGCGTCGCGCCGCCGAAGCGCCCGTCGGGCGCGCTGGGCCCGTCGAGCCAGTAGTGCGCCTCGAGTCGGTTCACCGCGTCGTCGTCGTCGCCCGCGGCGTCGACGGCATCCTCGAGGCGCTGCTCGTCGGCGGTGGGCTCGGGGTATCCGGTCTGCGGCTCGCCGCGAACTGCCGATCCGATCAGCACGAGCGCGGAGACGCGCTGGGGATGCGCCAGCGCCATGTCCAGCGCGACGCGCCCGCCCATCGAGGCACCGACGAGCACGACGGGCTCGTCGACCCCGGCGGCTGCGAGCACCGCGAGCGCGTCGTCGACGTGCGAGTACGGCTCGGGCTCGTACGTCGTCTGGCCGAAGCCGCGGCGGTCGAACGCGATCGTCGTGACGTCCAGCGCCGCGCGCAGCGCCGCGAAGCTGCGGCGGTCGGTCACCCCGGCGTGCAACAGCAGGACGGGCGGCCCACCAGGGCCGCCCGTCACGTCGTAGGCGAGCTGCGCGGCGCCGGATCGAGCGAACATGCTCGTGATCCTACGAACGTTCATTACACCGGCCACATCGCAGGTGAGATGAACGTTCGGCGCGGCGCCCGGAGGCTACGCCGTCGCGGCGGCCTCCGCCGGGCGCACGCGGCGCCGGCGCTGCGGGACGACGCGCCAGCGGCGCTCGCCGAGCAGGGCGACGACGGCCGGCAGCGCCAGGGCGCGGACGATCGTCGCGTCGATCAGCACGGCGGCGGCCAGGCCGACGCCGAGCTGCTTCATGTCCGGCAGGCGCAGCGACGCGAAGATCGCGAACACCGCGACCATCACGAACGCCGCGCTGGTGACCGCCCCGGCAGTCGCGGCGACGCCGTCGGCGACCGCGTCACGGGCGCTGCGGCCCGCCAGCCGCGCCTCGCGGACGCGCTCGAGGACGATGATCGTGTAGTCCATCGACAGCCCGAACAGGATCACGAAGCTGAACAGCGGGACCCAGTCGACGACCGTCCCGGTCGACGTGAAGTCGAGCAGGCCCTCGGCCCAGTCGTACTGGAACACCGCGACGATCACGCCGTAGGCGGCGCCGATCGACAGCAGGTTCAGCCCGATCACGCTCGCCGCCAGCCAGGGGCTGCGGAACGCAGCGACCAGCAGGACGAACGCCAGCGCGAGCACGATCGCAACGACGATCGGCGTCATCGTGTCCAGGCGGTCGGTGAAGTCCAGCGACCCCGCCGCGTCGCCGGTCAGCATCGCCGTCGTGTGCGGCCCGATCGCCGCCGCGCCGGGGAGGACCTCGGAGCGGATCGTGCGCACCGCGGCGTCCTGGTTGCCGGGCGGCATCGGGATGTCGACGAGCGCCGTGCGGCCGTCCTGCGCCACGCGCACCGAGACCTCACCGCGCGCGCCCGTCGCCTTCGCGGCGTCGCGGCCGAGCGCGGCCAGCTTGGCCTTGGCGCCACCGAGCTGCGCGCCCTCGACGACGATCTGCGCCGCGTCCGGCCCGCGGCCGAACGTCTTCTCGATCTGCAGCGTCGCCTGTGCCGGGGCGAGGTCCTTGGGCAGGCCCTCGAGCGTCGTCGTGCCGGTGTTCATCTGCGTCGCCGGCAGGGCGAGCGCGACGAGCACGGCGGCGGCGACCGTCAGCGCGACCAGCGGTCGCCGGGTGACGCCCTTGGCGACCGCGGCCCACGCGCCGCCGCCGCTGCTGCGGCGATCGCGGCGCCGCCACGGGAGGCGGCCTTTGTCGACGCGGTCACCGAGCAGCGCGAGCGTCGCCGGCAGCACCGTCAGCGATCCGATGACCGCGATCGCGACGACGGCCATCGTGCCGAGCGCCATCGACATGAACATCGGCATGCCGGTGATCAGCAGGCCCGCGATCGCGACGATCACGGTCGCACCCGACATGACGATCGCCCGGGCGACGCCGGCCGACGCGGCGTGCAGAGCGGCGTCGGCGGAGACGCCCTTGCGCCGCTCCTCGCGCTCGCGGCGGATGTAGAACAGCGAGTAGTCGACGCCGACGGCCAGGCCGATCAGGACCACGAGCGACGACGCAGCGTCATCCTGGGGCGCGATCTGCGACAGCACCCCGCCGACGCCGAGCGCGGCGACGACCGAGGTCAGGCCGAGCAGCAGCGGCACCGACGCGGCGACGAACGCGCCGAAGGCGATGAGCAGGATGACGAGCGTGATCGGCAGCGAGAACATCTCGGCCTTGCCGAGGTCCTCGCCGACCATGTCGTCGATCGCCATCCCGAACGAGCCGTTGCCGGTCTGCATGAACTGCGCGCCCGGGTGGGCCTTGTGGGCTGCCGTGACGCTGCGCTGGATCGCGCCGACGCGGCTCTCGAGCTCGTCGTCGTCGCTGTTCTTCAGCGTGATCTGCACGAGCTGCGCGCGCCCGGCCTCGGCGCTCTGCGCCGCCGGCTGGACGCGTGCGATGCCGTCGATCGCGCGCACGCGCCTGGCGAGCGCGCTCGCTGCGTTCTTGGTCGCCGCCGGGGAGGAGGAGCGCACCAGCACGCTCTCGACGTCGGGGTCGTCGAGCCCGGCGCGCTCCAGCGCGCGCTCGGCCTTGGCCGTCTGGCCGACCTCGGCGTCTGCGCCGTCGATCGCCTTCGTGCCGGCCATCGCGCCCGAGAAGACGCAGCCGACGACGAAGACGAGCCACAGCGCGATAGTGGTCTTCGGGCGGCGGCTGGCCGCGCCCGAGATCTTCGCAATGGGGTGGGAGAACATGTCCAGCACCCTCGCGCCGCGGCGCCGCGCCGTCTGTGGCGCTGGCTGGCGGACCTCAGGTGCCGGACCGGATGACCAGGGGTGGGGTTGTCCCCACCCCCGGCGGGTCGCGGCAGAGGTCCGGGCGGTCTGGTTGCTCGAGGCCGTGGCGCAGGCTGTTGAAGGCGATCGCGCCGCCGACCAGCGGCAACCAGAACAGGATCACGCGGTACAGCAGCACCGCCGCGCCGGTGGCGGCGGCCGGCGCGCCGAAGACGACGAGCGTGCCGATCAGCCCGCCGTCGATCCCGCCGATGCCGCCGGGGATCGGCAGCAGCCCGCCCATCTGCCCGATCAGGTAGCCCATCAGGATCACGGTCAGCGGCGGCGTCACGCCGACGGCGTGGAACGTCGCCCACAACACGGCGTTGTCGAACGCCCAGTAGCCGATCGCGCCGGCCAGCAGCGCGGCCTCGCGGCGGCGCAGGATCAGCCCGGCGTCGGCCGTGCCCGTGACGAGCCAGCGCCGCAGCGAGGACCAGGCATGGCGCGCGCGCGACTCGTGCTCCACATGCGCCGGGTCGTGGCCGACGCGCGGGATCAGGCAGACGGCCGCGATCGCGACCACCGCGAGCGCGGCCGGGACGATCGTCAGCCACGGCGACTGCTCGGGTCCGAGGCCGACGAACATCGCCGTGCCGATCACGGCGACGGCGACGAAGTTCACGGAGCTCTTGATCAGCAGGAACGCGACCGAGCGCCGGGCGATCCGCTCGGTGTTCATGCCGTCGCGCGAGAGGACCCAGGCGCCGAGCGCGACGCCGCCGGCGCCGCTTGCCGGGACGATCGAGCCCATCCCGAGCTCTGACCAGCTGATCTCCAGCGCGCTGCGCCGCGTCATCAAGCGGCAGAAGATCGGGCGGAACATCAGCACGTAGGACATGCACGAGCCGAGCTCGAAGGCGACGGCCAGCGCGAACCAGCGCAGGTCGGCGTCGGCGAGGTGCTCGCGGACGTCGCCGAGCCCGGGCGCCAGGGCAGCGACGAGCCCGAGCACCGTCAGCAGCGCGATGACCTGCAGCGCGCGCTTGGCCAGGCGACGCCAGGCAAGCTCTGCCGGGAGCCCCACACGCTGCTCGCTCGTCGCCACCTGACCACTGTAGAAGCCGTTGCAGCGCGTCTCGGTGCGGGTAACCGGCGGACCGCTGCCGCGGCGGCGCATCCGGCAGGATGCCGGGTATGCCCCGCATCGTCCTGCTCCCCGGCGACGGCATCGGCCCCGAGATCATGGCCCCGGCCGTGCGCGTGCTCGAGCACCTCGTGCCTGGTGTCGAGACCGAATCGCATTTGTTCGGCGGTCACGCGATCGACGAGTACGGCGTGCCGCTGACCGACGAGACGCTCGCCGCGGCCAAGCGCGCCCACGCCGTCCTGCTCGGCGCCGTCGGCGGCCCGAAGTGGGACACGACCGACCCCAAGGCGCCGCGGCCCGAGCAGGGCCTGCTCGGCATCCGCAAGGAGCTCGGGCTCTACGCCAACCTGCGCCCGGTCAAGCCGCTGAAGGCGCTCTATGACGCCAGCCCGCTGCGCCGCGAGATCATCGAGGGGACGGACATGCTCGTCGTGCGCGAGCTCACCGGCGGCATCTACTTCGGGGAGAAGACGCGCACCGAGACCACGGCGTCAGATCTCTGCGCCTACAGCGCGCCGGAGATCGCGCGGATCGCGCGCGTCGCCTTCCAAGCCGCGTCGAGCCGCGTCACGAGCGTCGACAAGGCCAACGTGCTCGAGACCAGCCGGCTCTGGCGCGAGGTCGTCGGGACGGTGCACGCCGAGGAGTTCCCGAACATCGAGCTCGAGCATCAGCTCGTCGACTCCTGCGCGATGAAGCTCGTCGCCGCGCCGCGGCACTTCGACGTGATCGTCACCGAGAACATGTTCGGCGACATCCTCAGCGACGAGGCGGCGATGCTCACCGGCTCACTGGGAATGCTGCCGAGCGCCTCGCTGGGGGAGCCCGGCACGCCCGGCCTGTTCGAGCCGATCCACGGCTCGGCCCCGGACATCGCCGGAACGGGTGCCGCCAATCCGCTGGCGATGTTCCTCTCCGTGGCGCTCCTGCTGCGTCACGGCCTCGACCTGCACGACGAGGCGGCGGCGCTCGAGGCCGCGGTCGACCGTGCGCTGGATGGCGGCCTGCGGACGCGCGACCTCGGTGGGGACGCCGGCACCGAGGACGCCACGCAGGCAGTCCTCGAACAGCTCTAGAACGCTGACGTTCAATTGACCGGGGTCCTGGGTATCGGGGCCGAGCCATGAAACGCACAGCCAGCGTCCTGCTCACCACCGTCCTGCTCGCCGCGCCCACGAGCGCCGACGCCTGGGCGCCCGCCGCGAGCGCCAAGGTCCATCCCGGCGTCATGACCTTCACCGAGGGTGCGCAGTGCACCGCGAACTTCGTCTTCACCTCGGGCGCCACGGTCTACCTCGGCCAGGCGGCGCACTGCTCCGGCACCGGCGCGGCGACGGAGACCAACGGCTGCGACGCCGCGTCGCTGCCCGAAGGCACGCTCGTCGAGATCGGCGACACGGGCATCACCGGCACGATGGCCTACAACTCGTGGATCCGGATGCAGGAGGCCGGCGAGACGAGCGAAGAGGCCTGCGACTACAACGACCTCGCGTTGATCGAGATCCCGGCGGCCGACGTCGGCGAGGTGAACCCGTCCGTGCCGCACTTCGGCGGCCCGACCGGCGTCGGCGGCGCCGCTGACGGCTCGACCGTCTACACATACGGCAACTCGTCTCTGCGCGGCGGAGTCGCGACGCTCAGCCCCAAGCAGGGCCGGGTCATCTCGACCACCGCCGGCGGCTGGAGCCGGACCGTCTACACGGTGACCCCGGGCGTCCCGGGCGACTCGGGCTCGGGTTTCCTCAACGCGACCGGTCAGGCGTTCGGCGTCCTGAGCACGGTCGCGCTTGCGCCCCTGGCGGGCTCGAACGGTGTCGGTGACCTCGCCAAGGAGATCGCCTACGCGCAATCGCACGGGGTCGGCGGGCTCGCGCTGGCGCCCGGCACAGAGGCCTTCCAGGCTGGGCTGTAGCGCCGCGCCGCGATAGAGTCCGCTGTCATCAGGGGCCGCCGCGGGGCGGCCCCGCGGCCTCCGAAGGAGATGCGAGACGTGGAGACAGCGGACCTCATCTGGATGAACGGCGAGTTCGTCGCATGGGAGGACGCAAAGGTCCACGTACTCAGCCACGCCCTGCACTACGGCACGGGCGTCTTCGAGGGTGTCCGCTGCTACGACACGCAGATCGGGCCGGCGGTCTTCCGCCACGACGACCACATCGACCGTCTCTACAAGTCGGCCGAGCTCTACTACATGCCGATCCCGTTCGAGCGCGCGCAGCTGCGCGACGCGACGCTCGAGCTGATCGGCCGCAACGGCTTTCGCGAGTGCTACATCCGCCCGCTGGTGATGCGCGGCTACGGCACGATGGGCCTGTTCCCGCTGGACGCGCCGGTCGACGTCGTGATCGCCACCTGGCCGTGGGGCGCCTACCTCGGTGAGGAGGGCAAGCGCCGGGGCGTGCGCGGCAAGGTCTCCTCGTGGCGGCGGATCAGCCCCGACTCGCTGATCCCGCACGCCAAGGCCAGCGGCCAGTACCTCAACTCGATCCTCGCGAAGATCGAGTCGCACAAGGCCGGCTACGAGGAGGCGATCCTGCTCGACGACAACGGCTACGTCTGCGAGGGCTCCGGGGAGAACCTGTTCCTCGTGCGTGAGGGCGTCGTCTACACGCCGCCGCAGACGGCCGGCATCCTCGACGGCATCAGCCGCAAGTCGGTCATCCAGATCGCGCGAGATCTCGGCTATGAGGTCGTCGAGCGCAACATCGCGCGCGCCGAGCTCTACCTCGGCGACGAGCTGTTCTGCACGGGCACGGCCGCCGAGCTGACGCCGATCCGCGAGGTCGACGACCACCCCGTCGGCGCGGGCGAGCCCGGCGAGGTCACGCGCGCCGTCCAGGCGCTGTTCGAGGACGCGCTGCACGGCCGCGCCGAGCAGTACCGCGAGTGGCTGGACCCGGTGCCCGCGCACCACTACGCGACGGCCGAGGCACCCGCCTCGTGAGCGGTCGGCGAATTCCGTAGCGGTGCGCGCGCTCTTGCGCGCCCCGCTGCCCGGATTCGCCACCATCCCTCACGAAAGGACCGCTGCACCCATGACCATCGAGCTCTACGACGCCACCCTCCGCGACGGCATGCAGGGCGAGGGCATGTCGCTCACCGCCGAGGAGAAGCTGCGCGTCGCGCACGCCCTCGACCGTCTCGGCGTCGACATCATCGAGGCCGGCTTCCCGTCCTCGAACCCCAAGGAGCTCGAGCTGTTCGGGCTGCTCGCGCTGGAGACCTTCGAGCACGCCCAGGTCTCGGCGTTCGGGATGACGCGCCGCAAGGGCATCGAGGCCGAGGACGACGAGGGCCTGCAGACGCTCGCGGCGTGCTTCGCGCCGGTCTGCACGCTCGTCGGCAAGACGTGGTCGCTGCACCTGGAGAAGGTCACGAAGGTCTCGCGCGAGGAGAACCTCGCGATGATCGAGAGCTCCGTGGCGTTCCTCGCGCGCGCGGGCAAGCGCGTCATCTACGACGCCGAGCACTTCTTCGACGCCTGGCGCGACGACAGCGCCTACGCGCTGGAGTGCCTGCGCGCCGCGGCGCGCGGGGGCGCGGAGCGCGTCGTCCCCTGCGACACGAACGGCTCCTCGCTGCCCGAGCAGGTCGGCGAGGCGATCGCGGCCGTCGTCGACTCCCTCGACGTCCAGGTCGGCATCCACTGCCACGACGACCTCGGCGTGGGCGTGGCCAACTCGCTGGCCGCCGTCCGGGCCGGCGCGACGCAGGTCCAGGGCACGATGAACGGCATCGGCGAGCGCACCGGCAACGCCAACCTCGTCACGCTCATCGGCGCGCTTCAGGTCGGCGTCGGGCACGAGCTGCTGACGCCCGCGCAGCTGCTGCGGCTGACCGAGACGGCGCACTACGTCGACGAGCTGCTCAACCGCTCGCCCAACCCGCAGCAGCCGTTCGTCGGGCGCAACGCGTTCGCCCACAAGGGCGGCATGCACGTGCAGGGCATGCGCGCCGACGCCACCGCCTACGAGGTGATGGACCCGGCGCTCGTCGGCAACGGCCGCAAGCTCGTCGTCTCCGAGCTCGCGGGCCGCCACACCGTGACCGAGCACGCCGAGGTCGCGGGGCTGACGCTCGACGGCGACTCGGCGCGGCGGATCATCGATCGCGTCAAGCAGCTCGAGCACGAGGGGTTTCAGTTCGAGGCCGCCGACGGTTCCTTCGAGCTGCTGCTGCGCAAGGAGACCGGTGACTACGAGCCGCTGTTTCGCCTGGAGTCCTGGCGCTGCATCGTCGAGCAGCGCGCCGACGGCAAGGTCGAGACCGAGGCCACGATCAAGATCTGGGTCGACGGCGAGCGCTACGTCCGCACGGCCGAGGGCAACGGCCCCGTCAACGCGCTGGACGCGGCGCTGCGCGACGCGATCTCGAAATTCACCCGCACCTGAAGGACATCCAGCTCGTCAACTACAAGGTGCGGATCCTCGACGAGCACCACGGCACCGGCGCGACCACCCGCGTGCTGCTGGAGACGTCTGACGGCGTGCGCACCTGGGGTACGATCGGCGTCGCCGAGAACGTCATCGCCGCGTCCTGGCAGGCGCTCGTCGACTCGCTGGAGTACGCCGAGCAGCCCGCGCCCGTCATCCGCCCGACGTGAGCGACGGTGTCCAGCGGCCGGAGGCCGATGGTCCCCATCAGGACGCGGGGCAGGATGCCCCGCGGAGCATTCCTCTTGCTCGGCCCGTGCTCGGGCGCGAGGAAGAGGAGGCACTGCTCGAGGTCCTGCACTCCGGCGTGCTGTCGCTGGGCCCGACCGGCCCGCGGTTCGAGCAGGCGTTCGCGAACTTCGTCGGCGCGCGCCATGCGGTCGCCGTCTCGTCCGGGACCGCGGGGCTGCACCTCGCGCTGCGGGCCGCCGGCGTGCGCGACGGCGACGAGGTCATCACGTCGCCGTTCTCGTTCGTCGCGACGGCGAACGTCGCCGTCTACGAGCGCGCGACGCCGGTGTTCGTCGACATCGACCCGCGGACGTTCAACATCACACCCGACGCCGTCGCCGCCGCGGTCACCGATCGCACGAGCGCGCTGCTGCCGGTCCACATCTTCGGCTACCCCGCCGACATCGCCGGGATGGAGCGCCTGGACCTGCCGATCGTCGAGGACGCCTGCCAGGCGCTCGGCGCGCGCCACGCCGACGGCACTCCCGTCGGCGCCCGCGGGCACATGGCGGTCTTCGGCTTCTATCCCAACAAGCAGCTGACGACGGGGGAGGGCGGGATGATCACGCTCGCCGATCCCGACGTGAAGGTCGCGCTGGAGTCCGAGCGCAACCAGGGCCGCGCGCCCGACATGGACTGGCTCGACCACGACCGGCTCGGCTTCAACTACCGGCTGTCAGACCTGCTGGCGGCGGTCGGGATCGCCCAGGTCGGGCGCCTGGAGGCGATGCTCGCCCAGCGCGCGCAGGTCGCCGCCTCCTATCGCGAGGCGCTCGCGCCGCTGGCCGCCGAGCACGGCCTCGGCCTGCCCTGCGAGGACGCTGGCGGCGACCGGCGCGGCTGGTTCGTCTTCGTCGTGCAGGCCCCGCACGGCCGCGATCGCGACGACGTCATCCGCGCGCTGCGCGAGCGCGGCGTGAGCGCCAAGCCCTACCTTCCGGCGATCCACCTGATGAGCTTCTACCGCGAGCGCTTCGGCCATCGCGAGGGGGAGTTCCCTGTCTGCGAGGACGTCGCGGCCCGCTCTCTGGCGCTGCCGTTCTTCCCCGAGCTGACCGAGGGCGAGCTCGCGCGCGTGGCCGAGGCCTTGGAAGCGGTGCTGCGGTCGTCATAATCAGTCCATGGCGGGCAGGCCATTGGGACGCGATGAGCTCGCGCGCCGTCGGGCGCGAAGGATCGGGACGGTCGGCGTGCTGGCGGCGGCGCTGCTGCCGGTGGTGCTGTTCGGGCGCGTGATCAGCGAGATCGCGTCGTCCTTCCGCCTGGAGTTCTCCTACCTCGTCACGGGCTGGGCGCCGTGGGTGCTGATGGCGCTGGGGCTGCTCTGCGCGATCCCGGTCGCGGTGAACGACCTGCGCAACCGCGACCGCCGCTTCTACGCGCCGAGCACCGGCGCCTGGGCCGGCTGGGGCGTGACGCTCTACCTGCTGGGCTTCGGGCTGGCCACCCAGGTGAGTCAGATCACACACAGCCTGTCGTCGTAGTTCCAGAGTCCTCCCTGCCGGGCTGCTGCTCGGGATTCCCCACTCCAAGGGGGATGTGCGCCTGATCGACGAAGCCGAGGGCTGCCGCACCTACGAGCAGTTCGTCAGCTGGGACCGGGGCGGCATCGAGAACGGCTCGATCACCGACGAGGAGATCGGCGAGGACGCCGTCGGCGGCAATGAGCTCAAGGTCGCCGAACACACCGAAGCTCTCAGCGGCGTGCTCGCGGCGGGTCAATGCGCCAAGTTCGGCCAGATCCAGTCGCAGATCGACGACCTCGTGCTTGCGCCGCGGTTGGCTCAGTTCGTCGCCAACCAGGGATTCGTCACAGCGACGACCGTGACAGCGGCCGCGCCTGCCTCGACGAGCCACATCGCCATCCAGGTGTGCAACGAGAACCAGTCCGGGTCCGTGCAGCTCGGAGGCACGTTCGCACGCGTTCAGATCGTCACCCCCTGAGGTAGCCGTCCAGCGCCGGGTCCCGGCGCGCTCGTAGACTCGGCGACCGCATGAGTCGTTTCTCCGAGCCCCAGGACCCGGCGTTCCAGGCGCTGAACACGTCGCTGGGCTTCGACCAGCGCCTGTGGCCCCACGACATCGCGCAGTCGCGCGCGCACGCGACGATGCTGGCGGCGCAGGGGATCATCGGCGAGGACGACCGCGACGCGATCCTCGCGGGGCTCGACGCCGTCGAGGCTGAGCTGTCGGGCGGGACGTTCCCGTTCGCGCCGGGCGACGAGGACATCCACATGGCCGTGGAGCGCCGGCTGACGGAGATCGCCGGACGAGTCGGCGGCAAGCTGCACACCGCGCGGTCGCGCAACGACCAGGTGGCCACCGACGTCGCGCTGTTCTGCCGTGCGCAGGCGCAGACGCTGGCCGAGCAGGTCGAGGCGCTGATGGCGTCGCTGATCGTGGCGGCCGAGGCGCACGTCGACTGGCCGATGCCCGGCTACACGCACCTGCAGCGCGCCCAGCCCGTCTATCTCGGCCACCACCTGCTGGCCTACGTCTGGATGCTCGCGCGCGATCGCGAGCGCCTGCGCTTCGCGATCTCCCAGACGGCGAACCTGCCGCTCGGTGCGGGCGCGCTGGCGGGCGTGAACTTCGACACCGATCGCGACCAGGTCGCCGCGGCGCTGGGCTTCGACGGGGTCGCGCCCAACTCGATCGACGCCGTCTCCAACCGCGACTTCGTGCTCGATCTGCTCAACGCCTGTGCGACCTGCGCGACGCACCTGTCGCGGCTGGGGTCTGAGCTCGTGCTCTGGTCCTCGGAGGAGTTCGGCTTCGTCGTGCTCAGCGACGCCTGGTCCAGCGGCTCGTCGATCATGCCCCAGAAGAAGAACCCCGACGCCGCCGAGCTGCTGCGCGCCAAAGCGCCGCGGATCGTCGCGCACCTGGCGGCGCTGCACGGGGTGATGCACGCCCTGCCGCTGACCTACAACAAGGACATGCAGGAGGACAAGGAGCACCTCTTCGACGCGGTCGACACGCTGTCGCTGTGCCTCGTCGCCGCCAAGGGGATGCTCGACGGCGCGGCGTTCAACCGCGACCGCCTCGCCGGCGCGGCGTCTGACGAGCTGATCGCCGCGACCGACCTCGCCGACCTGCTGGTCAAGCGCGGCGTCCCGTTCCGCGAGTGCCACGGGATCGTCGCCGGGCTCGTGCGCGACGCGGTCGACAGCGGGCGCAAGCTCTCGGACTTCAGCGTCCCGGAGCTGCAGGCGCACTCCGAGCACCTCGACGCCGAGGTCTACGACGTCCTCGCCCAGCAGTCATGGCTGGAGTCCAAGGTCAGCGCCGGCGGCACCGCGCTCGCGCGGGTGCGCGAGCAGCTCGAGCAGGCCCGCGCGCTGCTGGCGTGAACGAGGACTTCTTCGACCGTCCGGTCGTCGAGGTGGCTCGCGACCTCGTCGGCTGCATCCTGCGCCATGGCGACACGGCGGGCGTGATCGTCGAGACCGAGGCCTACCACGAGTCCGAGCCCGCCTGCCACGCCTACGTCGGACTGACGCCGCGCACGCGCGTGCTGTTCGGGCCGCCCGCGCGCTCCTACGTCTACTTCTCCTACGGCATGCACGCGCTGTTCAACTGCGTCTGCGAAGCCGAGGGCGTCGGCGCGGCGGTGCTGATCCGCGCGCTGGAGCCCGTCGCCGGCGTCGAGCTGATGCGCGAGCGCCGCGCTGTCGCCCGTGATCGCGACCTCTGCTCGGGCCCGGGCAAGCTGACCCAGGCGCTCGGGATCACGCTCGCAGACAACGACAGCCCGCTCGGCACCGGCGCGATCGCGGTCGAGGCCGGTAGCCCGCCGCCGCAGCTGATCGCCGGCCCGCGCATCGGGATCACGAAGGCGGCGGAGCTGCCGTGGCGCTTCTGCGCGCCGAGCCCGTTCGTCTCGCGGCCCTGGCCGCCGGGCATCGGTTAGCGTCCTTCACGTGCTCGAGCTGATCACCCGCGGGCCCTCGCTGATCGTGCGCGCGCTCGACGACCTGCACCAGATCGCTCGCGCGTCGCGCTCACTCGAGGACGTCGGGCGCCTGGCCAACGAGGCGCGCGAGCTGAACAAGCGGCTCGCGTCGGTCGAGGGCGTGCTGCGCGACCTTGCCAAGCCCGCCCGCACGACAGACACGATCATGCGCGCGATGCCGGGCTCCAAGGTCGTCGCTGCGCGCGCCAAGGCGCAGCGCGACCGCGCCAAGCGCGACCGTCCCGCAGCCAAGCCCAAGCCCAAGGACTAGGGCGCGGCGGCGCCGCCGGCATCCGGGGAGACGCCACCGGTGCCGCCCTCCCCGCCCGCGGGCGGGGTCACCGGCGTCGGCGCAGCGGGCGGGGGAGGCGGCGGCTGCGCGGGATCGGGTTGCTCACCGGCCGGCGTCTTGGCGCGGCCGCCGTCGCCGCTGGTCTTCGTGCCGCCTTCGGAGGGGACCTCCTCCTCGGCGGGCGCCGTCTCGGTCGGCGTGGTCGCCGGGGCGGCGACGCCGTCCTGGACGGGCGTCGTCGCGGTCTTGTCCTCGGGCTTGGCCTCCTCGCGGTACTTGTCGAGGATCGGGTTGGCCGCGGCCATGAAGGCGTGCCAGATCAGCGCCGGGAACGTGCCGCCCTCGACGGGCCCGCCCTGGAAGTCGGTCTCCATCGGGACGAGCTTCTCGGGGTAGCCGACCCAGACGGCCACCGTCATGCGGTCGGTGAAGCCGACGAACCAGGCGTCGCCGTAGTTCTCGGTCGTCCCGGTCTTGCCCGCCACGAACTCGCCGAGGGCGGCGCGCTTGCCGGTGCCCTGCGAGACGACCGTCGACATGATCTGCGCGGTGTTCTCCGCGACACCGGGGCTCAGCACGCGCCGCGAGCGGACCTTGTTCTCACGCACCGTCTCGTCGCCGCGCTTGATCGACCTGATCCCGACCGGGCCCTGCTTGGGAGCGCCGAGCGTGCCGTAGACGCGCTTGCCGCCGGTGGCGATCGTCTCGTAGGCGTGGGCCATGTCCAGCGGGGTGACGCCCTGCTTGAGGCCGCCGAGCGTCATCGCGAGGTTGCTCGAGACGGGCGTGCGAATGCCCATCCGCCGCGCCGTCCGCGAGACGCGCGAGGTGCCGACCTTGATGCCGACGGTCGCGTAGACGGAGTTGTCTGACCACGTCAGCGCGTTGGCCAGCGAGCGCGACCCGACGTAGGTGTCCTCGAAGTTGTTGACGACGAAGTGCTCGATGCACTTCTTGCCCTTGCGCACGACGCAGAACTCGACGCTTGCGCGACTCCCAGATCGAGTCCGCGCCGTAGCCGCGCCGCAGCGCCTCGGCGAGGATGAACGGCTTGAACGCCGAGCCGGGCTGGCGCTGGCCCTGGGTGGCAAGGTTGAACGGCGCCTCGCTGTAGTGCTTGGTGCCGCTGACCATCGCGCGGACCTCGCCGCTGTCGTTGTCGATCGCGACGAGCGACGCGGTCGGGCCGTTGGGCCCGGGCAGCCAGGAGCTGACCGCCTGCTCGGCCGCCTTCTGCAGATCGAGGTCGATCGTCGTGCGGATCTTCAGGCCGCCCTCGAACGCGCGCTCGGGACCGAGCTCGTCGACGAGCTGCTGGCGGATCCAGGAGACGAAGTAGGGCGCCTTGACGTCGAGCGAGGGGGGCGTGATGTCCGCCGGCGCGGGCAGCCCGAGCTGGCTCTCCTCGTCGTAGAGCTACGGGTGATGTAGCGCTGGTCGAGCATCTTCGCAGCACGAGGTCGCGGCGGTTGCGCGCGGCAACCGGGTGGGCGACGGGGTCATAGGCGCTCGGGGAGGCGATGACGCCGGCGAGCAGCGCCGACTCTGCCGGCGGTCAGCTCGCCGGCGCAGGGCTTGGCCTCGCTGCCGCAGCCGGGGTGCACGGTGCCGAAGTACGTCTCCGCCGCCGCCTCGATCCCGTAGGCGCCGTTGCCGAAGTAGATCGAGTTCAGGTACTCCTGGAGGATCTTCTTCTTGCCCCACTTGCGCGTCAGGTGGTAGGCGAGCGCGGACTCGCGCAGCTTCTGGAAGACGGTGCGCTTGTTCTGCGCCTTCATCGCGTTCTTGACGAACTGCTGGGTGATCGTCGAGCCACCCTGCACGGCGCCGCCCTGGACGACGTCCTGGACGAACGCGCGCGCGATGCCGCGGATGTCGACGCCGCTGTTGGTCTGGAAGCGCTCGTCCTCGACGGCGATGACCGCGGCGCGCATGTGCGAGGAGATCTCCTCGTAGCTTGACGTAGATGCGGTTCTGGTTGGACGCCAGGCGCCCGATCGTCTTGCCCTGGCTGTCCTCGAGCACCGAGTTCTTCGGCGTCGGGCCGCTTGTACTGCTTCTCGTTGTCCAGCGACGGCAGGTCGCTGGCGACGGCCATCATCATCCCGAAGACCGTCGAGACCAGCGCCAAGCAGCGCCAGCGGGATCAGGATCGCGAGCAGGCGCAGCCGCTTCACGCGCGGGCGCACAGTGGCGTGGAGATGTCGGGGCGATCGGGGTCGCTCATCGGCGAAAGGGCGCCGGCGGGCCGGCTGCATACCGGGAGTCCGCGGTCACAGCCCGGGACGGCAGTGAAACGGCGGCAAGCGGCCGCTCCGGCGCGGTCCAGACTACCATCGCCCAGCGTGACGACCCCCGCCCACAACGCCGTCGAGTCCCTGCCGGCGGGCTGCCTGCAAAAGCGCCTGGAAAGCGGCGAGCAGCTGCGGTCAAGCTCGGCGTCGACCCGACGGCGCCCGACATCCACATCGGCCACACCGTGGTCCTGCAGAAGCTGCGCGAGTTCCAGGACCTCGGCCACAAGGCCGTCCTGATCATCGGCGACTACACCGCGCGCGTCGGCGACCCGTCCGGGCCGCTCCTCGACGCGGCCGGTGCTCTCGGGCGAGGAGATCGACGCCAACGCGCTGACCTACCAGGAGCAGGCGTTCAAGGTGCTGCGCGACGACTCCGAGCTGCTCGAGGTCCGCCGCAACTCCGAGTGGCTGGACATGGCGATGGAGGACCTCTTCCGGCTCGCGCGCACGACGACCGTCGCGCAGCTGCTCGAGCGCAAGGACTTCGCCGAAGCGCTTCGCCGCCAGCACGCCGATCTCGGTGCTCGAGCTGCTCTACCCGCTGATGCAGGGCTACGACTCGGTGGCGATCGCGGCCGACGTCGAGCTCGGGGGAACCGATCAGACCTTCAACCTGATGCTCGGGCGCGACATCCAGCGCGCGTTCGGGGTGCGCGAGCAGTGCGTGCTGACGATGCCGATCCTGCCCGGCGTCGACGGCGTCGAGAAGATGTCGAAGTCGCTGAGGACAACCACATCGGCGTCACCGAGCCGCCCGAGGAGATCTACGGAAAGACGCTCTCGATCCCCGACGAGCTCATGGACACGTGGTTCTCGCTGCTGGCGATCGCGGAGCCGGGATCCGGACGCTTGGCCCCGTGACCGCAAGCGCGCGCTCGCGCGCGGGATCGTGAGCCCGCTTCCACGATCCCGGCGCGGCCGACGACGGCGGAGGCGCACTTCGACCGCGTGTTCGTCGAGCACGCCGAACGCCGGATGACATGCCCGGACGTCGCGGTGGCCGCCACGGGCGGGGATGGTGCACATGCCGGCCGTGATCGCGTCGGCTTTCGGGCGCTCGCGCTCGGAGTCGCGGCGGCTGATCGAGGCCGGCGGGGTCAAGCTCGAGGGCGAGCGTCCTGTCCGACCTCGACGTCTCCGCCGAGCGCGCCGACGGGGCGCTGCTGCAGGTCGGAAAGCGCGCATTTGCACGCCTTCGTGTGGCGCGCTGAACCCGGCGCTTGGGCGCCGCCCGTCCGGGCCGTGTCTATATTCCCGCCGTCGGGACGAGCGGCTCACTGCTCGGGGCGCTGGACGCCCTGAACAAGCGAGTGCTATCCTGCTCGGTCCCCGGTTGAGAGCCTCGCTCTCGACCGCGCACCTCTCTAGAAGGCATCACCTTCCCGAGCCGGGCGCGACGGTCTTTGAAAACTCAACAGCACATCACTATGGATCCGTTTGGATCCGAAGTGAGTCCAGATTCGACCGCCGATGACCTTCGGGTATCGAGGTGGCCAAGATAGACCGTCGCGGTCGCGAACGCCTGCGTGTATGGGCGCCGCAACTGGTCGCGAGCAAACTCTGTGACGAGTGGCCGGCCCGTCTGGCTGCTCAGAAGTTCTTCACGGAGAGTTTGATCCTGGCTCAGGACGAACGCTGGCGGCATGCCTAACACATGCAAGTGGAGCGACGACCCGGACTTCGGTCCGGTGCAAAGCCGCGAACGGGTGAGTAACACGTGGGTTACCTGCCCCGATGACCGGGACAACCCGTCGAAAGACGGGCTAATACCGGATGTGCCCGCAAGGGGAAAGGAAGCTTCGGCCTCCGCATCGGGATGGGCCCGCGGTGCATTAGCTAGTTGGTGGGGTAATGGCCTACCAAGGCGACGATGCATAGCTGGTCTGAGAGGACGATCAGCCACACTGGGACTGAGACACGGCCCAGACTCCTACGGGAGGCAGCAGTGGGGAATCTTGCACAATGCGCGAAAGCGTGATGCAGCAATGCCGCGTGTGGGAAGAAGGGCTTCGGCTCGTAAACCACTTTCAGTTGGGACGAAGCTGTCGACGTTAATAGCGGCGTGCAGTGACGGTACCTTCACAAGAAGCCCCGGCTAACTACGTGCCAGCAGCCGCGGTAATACGTAGGGGGCAAGCGTTGTCCGGAATCATTGGGCGTAAAGAGCGTGTAGGCGGTTCGATAAGTCTGTTGTGAAAGTCCAAGGCTCAACCTTGGGATGCCGGTGGATACTGTTGAACTCGAGTCCGGAAGAGGAGTGTGGAATTCCTGGTGTAGCGGTGAAATGCGCAGATATCAGGAGGAACACCGATGGCGAAGGCAGCACTCTGGGACGTGACTGACGCTGAGACGCGAAAGCGTGGGGAGCAAACAGGATTAGATACCCTGGTAGTCCACGCCGTAAACGATGGGCACTAGGTGTGGGAGGTGTCGACTCCTCCCGTGCCGAAGCTAACGCATTAAGTGCCCCGCCTGGGGAGTACGGCCGCAAGGCTAAAACTCAAAGGAATTGACGGGGACCCGCACAAGCAGCGGAGCATGTGGTTTAATTCGACGCAACGCGAAGAACCTTACCTGGGCTTGACATGTGCCTGACCGGTGTGGAAACACACCTTCCCTTCGGGGCAGGCTCACAGGTGGTGCATGGCTGTCGTCAGCTCGTGTCGTGAGATGTTGGGTTAAGTCCCGCAACGAGCGCAACCCCCGTCGCATGTTGCCAGCATTTAGTTGGGGACTCATGCGAGACTGCCGGTGACAAACCGGAGGAAGGTGGGGATGACGTCAAGTCATCATGCCCCTTATGTTCAGGGCTACACACGTGCTACATTGGCGTATACAGAGGGCTGCTAAGCCGCGAGGTGGAGCGAATCCCTTAAAGTACGTCTCGGTTCGGATTGTAGGCTGAAACCCGCCTACATGAAGGTGGAGTTGCTAGTAATCGTGGATCAGCATTGCCACGGTGAATACGTTCCCGGGTCTTGTACACACCGCCCGTCACACCACGGGAGTAGGTAACACCCGAAGCCGGTGGCCTAACCGCAAGGAGGGAGCCGTCGAAGGTGGGACCTGTGACTGGGGTGAAGTCGTAACAAGGTAGCCGTACCGGAAGGTGCGGCTGGATCACCTCCTTTCTAGGGAGCCCCGATACAGGGGCACGCATGGAAACGCGCTGTTCGGCGTCGCTGCCGGCCTTTCGAGGCCAGCCCGCTTGCGAGCGGGTCGCAGATGACGACCGTGCCAGCTACGCCCGTGTGGCTAGAACGTCGACCGAATCACGGATGCGTGCCAGCGACCCATACCGGGGGGCTCGAGCGCGTTGTGCTGTTGAGTTTTGAGAGACCGGAAGGCCCGGTCGTCAAGCCATCGTGCTCGGCGCCCGCGCCCGCCCCTCTTGGCGGCCCTTGAAAACTGCACAGTAGCCACACGATCCCCCGTAACGATAAGCCGGGGGATCAACGGGTATCACCGAAAGTCTCCGTCCTAACGAGCGGAGGCGATCGAGAAGATCACCGTCAAGATAGTAAGGGCACATGGTGGATGCCTTGGCACTTAGAGCCGATGAAGGACGTGAACGACTGCGATAAGCCGCGGTGAGGCGTTGAATAGCCTTTGACCCGCGGATTTCCGAATGGGGAAACCCAGCGCTGGTAATGCGGCGTTACTGACTGCTGAACACATAGGCAGTCGAGAGGCAAGCGGGGGAAGTGAAACATCTCAGTACCCCGAGGAAAGGAAATCAACCGAGACTCCCTGAGTAGTGGCGAGCGAAAAGGGATCAGCCCAAACCGGATGCGTGTAAGCGGCCACGCGTTGCGCTCCCGGGGTTGTAGGGCGTTAGTTCCAGGCCGTGGCCGGCCTGGCAGCAGTTACAAAGTTGTGTGGTAGGCGAAGCTCGTGGAACCGAGCACCACAGAGGGCAACCGTCCCGTAGCCGAAACCGCACAGCCTGCTGTCTAGCGTTCCTGAGTAGGTCCGCGCACGTGAAACGCGGACTGAATCTGGGGGGACCACCCTCCAAGGCTAAGTACTCCTAAGTGACCGATAGCGGACTAGTACCGTGAGGGAAAGGTGAAAAGTACCCCGGAAGGGGAGTGAAATAGTACCTGAAACCACGTGCCTACAAGCGGTGGGAGCATCCTCGTGATGTGACCGCGTGCTTTTTGCATAACGAGCCGGCGAGTTGCTCGTATGCGGCAAGGTTAAGCGATGAGCGGAGCCGAAGCGAAAGCGAGTCCGAATAGGGCGATTTGAGTCGTATGCGGCAGACCCGAAACTGAGTGAGCTACCCATGGGCAGGTTGAAGCGGGGGTAAGACCTCGTGGAGGACCGAACCGACCTAGGTTGAAAACTGGGCGGATGACCTGTGGGTCGGAGTGAAAGGCTAATCAAACTCAGTGATATCTGGTTCTCTCCGAAATATATTTAGGTATAGCCTCAGGTAAATTGCATATTGGCCGTAGAGCACTGTTTGGACGCGGGGCCCTACCAGGTTACCAAATTCAGGCAAACTCCGAAGACCAATATGTCTACCCTGGGAGTCAGTTGCTGGGGGATAAACTTCAGCGTCAAAAGGGAAACAGCCCAGACCGCCAGCTAAGGTCCCTAAGTACTTGCTAAGTGGGAAACGATGTCCGATTGCACAGACAACCAGGAGGTTGGCTTAGAGGCAGCCACCCTTGAAAGAGTGCGTAACAGCTCACTGGTCAAGTGGTCGGGCGCGGACAATGTAACGGGGCTCAAGCAAGTCACCGAAGCTGCGGGTGTGTCTTCGGACACGCGGTAGGAGAGCGTTCCCTGGCCAGTGAAGCGGCGGCGGAAGCCAGCCGTGGAGGCCTGGGAAGTGAGAATGCCGGCATGAGTAACGAAAGAGGGGTGAGAATCCCCTCCACCGATTGCGTAAGGATTCCTGGGTAAAGTTCGTCTGCCCAGGGTTAGTCGGGACCTAAGGCGAGGCCGAAAGGCGTAGTCGATGGCCAACAGGTTGATATTCCTGTACCACGTCGTGTTCATTTGACCGATGGGGGGACGGGGAAGGCTACGGGAACCCAGGCGATGGTAGTCCTGGGGTAAGCGTGTAGGGGTGGACCTAGTTAAATGCGGGTCCGCATAACCTGAGACGCGATGCCAGCTGGCTCATGAGCCGGCGAGTCCCTTACGCCATGCCTCCAAGAAAATCCTCTAGGGAGAACACGCGTGCCCGTACCAAAACCGACACAGGTGCGCAAGTAGAGAATACTAAGGTGATCGAGATAACCATCGTTAAGGAACTCGGCAAAATTGCCCCGTAACTTCGGGATAAGGGGCGCCCCGGTAGGTTGACGACACTTGCTGTCTGAGGCCGAGGGGGCCGCAGTGAATAGGTTCAAGCGACTGTTTACCAAAAACACAGGTCTCTGCTAAGTCGAAAGACGACGTATAGGGGCTGACGCCTGCCCGGTGCCGGAAGGTTACGTGGAGTTGTTAGGGCTTGACCCGAAGCAGCGAAGCTAAGCCCCGGTAAACGGCGGCCGTAACTATAACGGTCCTAAGGTAGCGAAATTCCTTGTCGGGTAAGTTCCGACCTGCACGAATGGCGTAACGACTTGAACGCTGTCTCAACGATGGGCTCGGTGAAATTGCAGTCTCGGTGAAGATGCCGAGTACCCGCGGCTAGACGGAAAGACCCCGTGAACCTTTACTACAACTTGGTATTGGTGTTCGGTGCATCTCGCTCAGAATAGGTGGGAGGCTTTGAAGCGCTGGTTGCGGCCGGCGTGGAGCCAACTTTGAGATACCACCCTTGATGTATTGGACATCTAACACTGCGCCGTGAATCCGGGCAGTGAACAGTGCCAGGCGGGTAGTTTGACTGGGGCGGTCGCCTCCCAAAATGTAACGGAGGCGCACAAAGGTTCCCTCAGTACGGTTGGAAACCGTGCGTAGAGTGCAAACGCAACAAGGGAGCTTGACTGCGAGTCCGACGGGACGAGCAGGTGCGAAAGCAGGTGTTAGTGATCCGGCGGTAGCAAGTGGAAGTGCCGTCGCTCAACGGATAAAAGGTACTCCGGGGATAACAGGCTTATCGGGCCCAAGAGTCCACATCGACGGCCCGGTTTGGCACCTCGATGTCGGCTCGTCGCATCCTGGGGCTGAAGTAGGTCCCAAGGGTTGGGCTGTTCGCCCATTAAAGCGGTACGCGAGCTGGGTTCAGAACGTCGTGAGACAGTTCGGTCCCTATCTGCCGTGGGCGTTGGAGAATTGAGAGGATCTGCCCCTAGTACGAGAGGACCGGGGTGGACGGACCTCTGGTGTAGCTGTTGTCCTGCCAAGGGCATCGCAGCTTAGCTACGTCCGGATCGGATAACCGCTGAAGGCATCTAAGCGGGAAGCCGGCCTCGAGATGAGTTCTCCCACCTCCTTGAGAGGGTAAGGACCCTGGTAGACCACCAGGTTGATAGGCCACACCTGGAAGGACGGTGACGTCCGAAGGAGAGTGGTACTAATGGTCCGAGGGCTTGACGGTTTTCTTCTCGATCGTTTCGGTCGAAGATACCCAAGCCAGAGGCGCGTTCGCGCGCAGCTGGTCCGTGGCTACGGTGCAGTTTTGAGGGGCCGCCGGAGGCTCTCACAGGTTTCCGGTGGCTATGGCGAGCGGGAAATACCTCTTCCCATTCCGAACAGAGCAGTCAAGCCGCTCAGCGCCGATGGTACTTGGCCCGCAAGGGCCCGGGAGAGTAGGTCGCCGCCGGTTTAATGTCACAAGGGGCCGTCCGAGAGGGCGGCCCTTTGCGTTGTGTCCGGCGCCGCTGGCACGGCCGCGGACGCCCGTCGTCGCATTCACGCGCGGCGCCGCTGCGCCCGCGGGCCCGCTCGGCGACTCGGGGTGGGCCTCCTGGAAAATGGGTAGCCGTTGCTAGCAAATGGTGCCAGCAACGGGACGGGGTCCGCGACCGGCGACCGGCCGCTACGTCGTCAGCGCCTGCTCGACGAGCGCGCCGAGCGTCAGCCAGTTGGCCTTGGCCGCCGAGGCGGCGGCCGGGCCGTTGCCGGCCGTCGCGCGCTCGATGATCGCCTGATGCTGGGCGACGGAGCGCCCGCCGGGCAGCGTCCGGATGGCCAGGCGCTCCATCCGGCGCAGCAGAGGATCCAGGCGGTCGAGAGTGTGCTGGATCTGGTGGTTGTCGGCGCGCGCGACGAAGACGTCATGGAAGCGCGCGTCCGCAGCAAACGCTGCCTTGCCGTTGCCGGCGCGAAGCGCGGCGAGGAACGCGGCCTGCGTCGCCTCGAGGACCGCGAGGTCGTTGGCGATCAGGATGGGGACGGCGAGCTCGGTCGCCAGTCCGTGGACGGACGCGAGAAGCGGGAACGCGTCGCGCGCGTCGCGCGCGCGCAGCGGCGTGACGCGCGTATAGCGCTGGGGCGCGGACTCGACGAGGCCGTCATCTACGAGCCGGTGCAGCGCCTCGCGCACCGGCGTGCGGCTCAGCCCGAGCCACGCGCAGAGCTCGTTGTCATGCAGGTTTTCGCCCGGTCGCAGCGTCCCGTCGACGATCGCATCCCGCATCTCCGCGTAGGCCGAGTCGCGCAGCAACTCGCGGCGCAGGCCCGGCCGATCCTCGGGAATTGGCATCTGACATATCAGTAGACCACTCCGGTCAAGTTGTTTGAAAGGGCCCTGTCTGCGGTGGTACACCGCGTGATCAGACGGGTCTGTCTACCACCGGAGAGTTGGTTCCCCCCGAGCATGTGTCTCGCCATCCCAGGCAGGGTCATGGAGATCGTCGATGAGTCCAACCGGCTCGCGCGCGTCGATGTCGCCGGCGTGCAGCGCACGGTCAACATCGGGCTGCTCGACGTCGAGGGCACGAGCGTCGGAGAGGGCGACTGGGTCCTGATCCACGTCGGCTTCGCGATCTCGCAGGTCGACGAGGACGAGGCCGCGGCGACGCTGAGCATGCTGCGCGGGATGGGCGCCGACTTCGAGGCCGAGCTCGAGGAGCTGAAGGCGAGCGCGATCGAGTGACCTGCGCAGACCCGCATCACTGCATCACCTGTGGCGACGACGGCATCCCGATGCGCGTCGTGCGCATCGACACCGAGCGCGAGCTTGCGCTCTGTGAGGACGAGACCGGCAGCCGGCACACCGTCGAGGTGGCGCTCGTGCAGACCCGGCCGGGGGCGACCGTGCTCGTCCACGCGGGGACGGCGATCGCATGAGGTTCGTCGACGAGTTCCGCGACGCCGAGCTGGGCAGGACCCTCGCCGCCGAGATCCGCCTGGCCGTCGAGCCCGGGCAGCACGTCAAGCTGATGGAGGTCTGCGGCGGGCACACGCACTCGATCTACAAGTACGGCGTCGACGACCTGCTGCCGTCCAACGTCGAGCTCGTGCACGGACCGGGCTGCCCGGTCTGCGTGATCCCGATGGGCCGCGTCGACGACGCGATCGCGATGGCGCACACGCCCGGGGTGATCTTCACGTGCTTCGGCGACATGATGCGCGTGCCCGGATCGCACGGGTCGCTGCTGGAGGCCAAGGCCGAGGGCGCCGACATCCGGATGGTCTACTCGCCGCTCGACGCGCTGCGGATCGCCAAGTCCACGCCCGACCGCGAGGTCGTGTTCTTCGCGATCGGGTTCGAGACGACCGCGCCGTCGACGGCGCTGACGCTCAAGCGCGCGAAGGCCGAGAGCGTCGAGAACTTCAGCGTCTTCTGCAACCACGTCACGATCGTGCCGCCGCTGCGGGCGCTGCTGGAGTCGCCCGACCTGCGCCTCGACGGCTTCGTCGGCCCCGGCCACGTCTCGACCGTCGTCGGCGCGCGGCCGTTGGAGTTCATCCCCGCCGACTACGGCAAGCCCGTGGTCGTCAGCGGCTTCGAGCCCGTCGACATCCTGCAATCGGTCCTGATGCTGCTGATGCAGCTGCGAGACGGGCGCTGCGAGGTCGAGAACCAGTACAGCCGCGTCGTCCCCTACGAGGGCAACCTGCGCGCGCTGGAGGTCATGGCCGAGGTCTTCGCCCTCCGGCCGCACTTCGAGTGGCGCGGGCTCGGCTTCATCTCGCAGTCGGGTCTGAAGCTGTCCGACGCCTACGCCGACCACGACGCCGAGCTGCGCTTCAGCGTGCCCGGCGTACGCATCGCCGACCCCAAGGCCTGCCAGTGCGGCGAGGTGCTCAAGGGCGTCATCAAGCCCTACGAGTGCAAGGTCTTCGGCACCGCCTGCACGCCCGAGCGCCCGATCGGCACCTGCATGGTGTCGTCGGAGGGCGCCTGCGCCGCGTATTACAACTACGGACGCTTCGCGCGGGAACGGGAAGTGGTGTGAGCACGACGACCGCCTCCGAAGATCGCGAGACGCGGATCCTCGGCATCATCGAGACGGCGCGGGCGAAGCGCCCGAAGTTCCGCGACGAGCGCATCAACATGTCCCACGGCGCCGGCGGCAAGGCGACGGCAAGCGCTGATCGAGGGCCTGCTGGTGCCGGCGTTCGCGTCGCCCGAGCTCGAGCTGCTCGGCGACGCCGGCAACGTCAGCATCGACGCCGCGCAGCTGGCGCTGACGACGGACTCCTTCGTGGTGAAGCCGATCCGCTTTCCCGGCGGGTCGATCGGCGAGCTGGCGGTCAACGGAACCGTCAACGACCTCGCGATGGCGGGGGCGCGGCCCGTGGCGCTCACGCTGTCCCTGATCCTCGAGGAGGGCCTCGAGGCCGACGTCCTCAAGCAAGAGGTCGAGGCGATCGCGACCGCCGCGGCGACCGCCGGGGTGAAGATCGTCGCCGGCGACACGAAGGTCGTCGAGCGCGGCCACGCCGACCAGATGTACATCACGACCACGGGCCTCGGCCGGCGCGACGAGCGCGCGACCCTCAGCCCGTCGGCGCTCACGCCGGGCGACGCGATCCTCGTGTCGGGCCCGATCGCCGAGCACGGCACGGCGATCATGCTCGCCCGCGGCGAGTTCGAGCTCGGGGCCGAGATCGAATCGGACACGCGCTGCCTGTGGCCGGCCGTCGATGCGCTGCTCGACGTCGCCGGCCCGCAGCTGCGCTGCCTGCGCGACGCCACGCGCGGCGGCGTCGCCTCGGTGCTCAACGAGCTGGCGCGCGCCAGCGGCGTGGCGATGCTGATCCGCGAGGCGGCGGTGCCGGTGCACCCGGCCGTCGCCGGCGCGGCCGAGATTCTTGGGATCGACCCGATGTACGTCGCCAACGAGGGCGTGTTCGTCGCGGTCGTCGAAGCGGACATGAAGGACGCGGCGCTCGACGCGTTGCGCGGCCTACCGGGCGGCGAGCAGGCCGCATGGATCGGAGATGTGAAGACAGAGCCTCCCGGGATGGTGCTCGTGGAGACGGCCTTTGGCGGCAAGCGGGTCATGGACCAGCTCGTGGGCGACCCGCTGCCGCGGATCTGCTGAGAGGAGAACCTGATGGCGTCGGTCGAGTTCGTACCCAACCAGGCAGCAACGGAGGCGGTCACGGCACACGTGCTGTGGATGACCGTCGGGCTTTCCTGTGAAGGCGACTCGGTCGCCATGACCTCGGCGACCAACCCGAGCCTCGAGGACATCATCACCGGGGCGATCCCCGGGATGCCGAAGGTCGTGGTCCACAACCAGGTCCTTGCCTACAACTACGGCGACGACTACGCGCAGGCCTGGTACGACGCCGAGCAGGGCAAGCTCGACCCGTTCGTGCTGATCGTCGAGGGCTCCCTCGGCAACGAGAAGATCAACGGCGAGGGCCACTGGACCGGCTTTCACTACAACAAGGAGACCGGCCAGCCGATCACCACGAACGAGTGGGTCGACCGCCTCGCGCCGAAGGCCGCGGCCGTCGTCGCGATCGGCACCTGCGCCACCTACGGCGGCATCCCGGCAATGAAGAACAACCCGACGGGCGCCATGGGCGTGCGCGACTACCTCGGGTGGAACTGGAAGTCCAAGGCCGGCATCCCGATCGTCAACATCCCCGGCTGCCCCGCGCAGCCGGACAACATGACCGAGATGCTCATGCACCTCGTCTTCGCGCTTGCGGGGATGGCGCCGGTGCCCGAGCTCGACGAGGCGGGCCGCCCGGTGAGCCTGTTCGGGCGCACCGCGCACGAGAGCTGCAACCGCGCCGCGTTCTACGAGCAGGGCAACTTCGCCACCGAGTACGGGTCAGACCACCGCTGCCTCGTGAAGCTCGGCTGCAAGGGGCCGGTGGTCAAGTGCAACGTGCCCTTGCGCGGCTGGCAGAACGGCGTCGGCGGCTGCCCGAACGTCGGCGGCATCTGCATGGCGTGCACCATGCCCGGCTTCCCCGACAAGTACATGCCGTTCATGGACGAGTCGACCAACGCGAAGCTCAGCTCGAACCTCGCGAAGTTCACCTACGGCCCGCTCCTGCGCTGGGGCCGCAAGCAGTCGATCAAGCGCAACTACGACGTCGAGCCCACCTGGCGCCACAACCGCGACGAGCTCACAACCGGCTACGCCAAGCGCTGGTAACTGGAGACAACACCAATGGCCACAGCAGAGACACCCCAGCAGCAGAACGTCGTCGTCAAGGAGATGTCGTGGGACCCGATCACCCGGATCGTCGGGTCGCTCGGGATCCACACGGAGATCGACTTCACCAACCAGCAGGTCCTCAAGTGCTACAGCACCTCGATGATCTTCCGCGGCTTCGACATCTTCATGAAGGGGATCGACCCGCGCGACGCGCACTTCATCACCAGCCGCATCTGCGGCATCTGTGGTGACAACCACTGCACGTGCTCGTGCCTGAACCAGAACATGGCCTACGGCGTGAAGCCGCCCAAGCTCGGCGACTACGCCTTCAACCTGGCCGAGTCGGCGGACTTCATGTTCGACCATGCGATCTACAACGACTGCATGGCCAACGTCGACTACTCCGAGCAGATGGTCAAGGAGACCAACCCCGGGGTCCTGCAGAAGGCCGAGCAGACCAACGCGCCGCACGCGTCGATCCACGGCTACAAGACGATCGCCGACATCATGCGCGCGCTCAACGCGTTCACGGGCGAGTTCTACCTGGAGACCCTCCAGGTCGCCCGCTACACGCGCGAGATGTACTGCCTGTTCGGCGGGCGCCACACCCACCCGTCGACGATCCTGCCGGGCGGCTGCAGCGCGGACATCACGCAGCAGACGCTGACGGAGTACTACGTGCGCCTGATGCGCTACATGGACTACTGCAAGCGCACCGTGCCGATGCACGACGACCTCTACGACTTCTTCTACGAGGCGCTGCCCGGCTACGAGCAGGTCGGCTACCGCGACACGAACATCATCTGCTGGGGCGCCTTCGACGACCCCGAGCACGTCGACTACAACTACAAGACGATGACCGACTGGGGTCGCGCCCGGTTCGTCACGCCCGGCCTCGTCTTCGACGGTGAGCTGATCACGACCGACCTCGTCGAGATCAACCTCGCGATCCGGATCATGCTCGGCTCGTCCTACTTCGACGACTGGGCCGGCAAGGAGACGCCGTTCGTCACGAAGGACCCGCTGGGCAACCCGGTCGACCCGCGCCATCCGTGGAACAAGGTGACGCTGCCCAAGCCGCAGGCGCGCGACTTCGCCGACAAGTACTCATGGGTCGCGTCCCCGCGGATGTACAACGCCGCGAAGGACAAGTTCGTGGCCAGCGACACCGGCGGCGGGCCGTTCGCACGCCAGTGGGTCACTGCGAAGGCCGGGCTGCTGGACATCGGCTACCTCAAGGCGACGGGCGAGAGCCTGAAGATGGTGCTGCCGAAGACGGGATTCATGCCCGAGATGGAGCTCGAGTGGAAGATCCCGAAGTGGTCCAACGCGATCGAGCGCCAGCGCGCCCGGACGTATCACCAGGCCTACTCGGCGCTGGTCGGGCTGTACTGCCTGGAGAAGGCGCAGGAGGAGGTCCGCGCCGGGCGCACGAAGAGCTGGAACGACTTCAAGGTGCCCGACGAGGCGATCAGCGTCGGCTTCCACGAGGCCGCGCGCGGCGTGCTGTCACACCACATGGTCATCAAGGACGGCAAGATCGCCAACTACCAGCCCTACCCGCCGACGCCGTGGAACGCCAACCCGCGTGACAGCTACGGGACGCCAGGGCCCTACGAGGACGCGGTGCAGAACACCCCGATCTTCGAGGAGAACGGCCCTGAGAACTTCAAGGGGGTCGACATCATGCGTGCCGTCCACTCCTTCGACCCCTGCCTGCCATGTGGCGTCCACATGTACGGCAAGGGCAAGGTCCGCAAGGTGATCCACACGCCGACCGGGATGTGTTGATGGCAGACCCGGCTTCGGCGCAGCAGCGCGTCCAGGAGCTCGAGTCGCACCTGGGCGAGCTGCTCGCGATGTACGGCGACGGGCTCACGCGGATCCACGCGGTGCTCGACGATCAGCAGCGCGCCGCGCTGGCCCAGGACCCGGTCGTCGCCAGCGTGCTGCTGATGCACGACCTCTACCCGGTCTCGCTGGAGGCGCGGGTGCACGAGGCTCTGGACGAGGTGCGCCCGTACCTCGCCTCGCACGACGGCGACGTCGAGCTGGTCGCGCTCGAGGCCGGCGTGCTGCGGCTGAAGCTCCTGGGCAGCTGCCACGGCTGCGGGGCGTCGCAGGCGACGCTCGAGGTCGCGATCGAGGACGCGCTGGAAGCCGCCGCGCCCGACCTCGTGGGCCTCGAGGTCGAGGGCGTCGTCGAGGCCCGCGCCATCACACCGAAGACGGCGCCCGCGGACACCGAGTGGACGGTGCTGCCGGGTGCCGACGGCCTGGCGCGCGGCGCGCACGCTCAGCTGGCGCCCGACCTGTTCGTCGCCAACATCGCCGGCACGCTGCTGGCCTACCGCGACGCCTGCGCGGACTGCGGCGAGCGGTTGAGCTCGGGCATGCTCGTCGGCGGCGCGCTGACCTGCACGAGCTGCGGCGTCTGCTTCGACCTTCCGCGCGCGGGGCGCGCCAAGGACCGCGACGGCCTGCAGCTCGAGCCCGTGCCGCTCCTGCGTGGCGGCGGGCAGATCAAGGTGGCGATGCCTCGTGCGCCCGAAACGGCGCACGAGGCAAGCGGCTGTGAGCTGTGCGGCATCGGCGTCTCCGACGACCATCGCCACCTGCTGCACCTCGACGAGCGCCGCATCGTCTGCGTCTGTGAGACCTGCTGGTCGATCCGCTCCGGCGACGCCGAGTACCGCCCGACCGGTGCGCGACGGCTGTGGCTCGAGGACTTCACGCTCTCCGACGCGGACTGGGCGGCGTTCGAGATCCCGATCGGCCTGGCGTTCATGATGCGCAGCGGCGTCAACGGCGAGATCGTCGCCCTGTACCCGAGCCCCGCGGGCGCCACGGAGTGCGAGCTCGACCTCAACGCCTGGGGGCGCGTCTGCGCCGTCAACCCGGTGCTCGATCTCCTCGAGCCCGACGCCGAGGCGCTGATCGTCAACCGCCTCGCCGACCCGCCGCAGCACGCGATCGTGCCGATCGACGAGTGCTACCGCCTCGTCGGCCTGGTCAAGTCGCGCTGGGAGGGCATCTCCGGCGGCCGCGCGATCGACAGCGCCGTCGAGGAGTTCTTCGAGAGCCTGCGCGGCAAGGCGATCGCGGCGTGACGAGCATCCCCCTGAGCGCACCGCTGGAGACCGAGCCGCAGCTGACGGTCCTCGACGTCGGCCACGTGGCATACGCCGCCGCGCCGACGCTGCGCTTCGACCTGCACCTGACCGAGCCGCTCGGCCGCGAGGTCCACGTCGGTGCGCTGTCGGTGCAGATCATGGTCGACCCGGCACGCCGCACCTACGACGACGCCAGCCGCGAGCGCCTCGTCGAGCTGTTCGGCGCGCCGGAGCGCTGGGCCTCGACGACGCACAGCTTCCAGTGGGCGCGGATCGAGGCGCTCGTCCCCGCCTTCACGGGCGCCACGTCGTTCTCGCTCGAGGTCCCGTGCACGTATGACCTCGAGGTCGCGGCGAGCAAGTACTTCTACTCGCTGGCCGACGGCGTCGCACCACTGTCGTTTCACCTCACCGGCATGCTGATGTACGCCGGCGAGGACGAGCGTCTGCAGATCATGCAGGTGCCGTGGAGCTGCTCGGCACGCTATGAGCTGCCGGTCGACGCCTGGAAGAAGGTGATCGACGCGTACTACCCGGGCGGGGGATGGGTGCGTCTGGCACCTGGGACGCTCGACCTGCTCGCCGCGCGCAAGGCGGCGGGCTCGCACCACAGCTTCGACGACTGCGTGCGCGCGCTGCTGGACGGTGAGGCGCAGTGACCGACGTCGACGAGCTCGTCCAGACGCTGCTCTACGAGGGCTACGCCCTCTATCCCTACACGCCCGGAGCGACGAAGAACGCGACGCCGACGCCGTTTGGCATCGTCTACCCGCCGGTCTACGCGGAGGGCAGCCCGACGACGTTCGACCACCTGCGGCTGGCCTGCATCGTCCAGGGCGACGCCGACGCGCTGCTGAGCGTCGAGATCCACTTCCTCGAGCCCAGCGGTGCCCGTCACGAGGCGGTCGCGCGGCGGGTGGAGCTGCCGGCGACGCGTCTTGGCGACGTCGCGCAGGAGAGCGTGACGGTGCCGTTCGCGTTCGACGCCGTGCGCGGGCGCACGCGGATGAACGCCCAGGCGCTCGGCACCGACCTCTGGCGCGTGACCGCCTGCGTGCACAACCTCACCGACGTGCCCGAGGGCCTCGACCGCGCCGGGGCCCTCCGGCACGGCCTGTTGTCGACGCACGTCCTCGCACACGTGCTCGGCCGCGCGCGCTTCCTCTCGGCGATCTCGCCGCCCGAGCACGCCGCGCCGGCCGCGATGACCTGCGTCTCGGTCAACACCTTCCCGGTGCTGGTCGCCGGCGACGACAGCGCGCTGCTCGGCGCCGCGATCATGCTGTCCGACCACCCGCAGCTCGCGCCGGAGAGCAAGGGCGACCTCTTCGACGGCACCGAGATCGAGGAGGCACTACTGCTGCACGTGCTCGCGCTGTCCGACGGCGAGCGCGAGCAGATGGCCCAGCAGGACCCGACGGTCCGCGCGATGCTCGAGCGCGCGATCGCCGCCACCCCGGAGGACATCAAGAACCTCCACGGGCGCGTGACGATCCGCGACCCCGCACCGCCACCGGCCGAGGCGCGCGACGTCAAGGGCGAGGAGCAGCTCGAGATCGACGGCGTGCTCTACCGCCGCGGCGGGCACGTGCGCCTGCGCGCCGGCGACGACCACGCCGCGCACGACCACCTGCTCGACGGGCGCCCGGCGACGATCGAGCGCATCTACGTCGACTACGAGGACAAGGTTCATCTCTGCGTGACCGTCGACGACGACCCCGGCCAGCAGCTCATGCGCGACATCGGCCGCTACCTGTACTTCAAGCCAACCGAGGTGGAGGTCCTATGACTCCCGAGCAGCCCGCCAAGCAGATCCTCGTCGCCGGAGTGGGCAACGCCTGGCTGCAGGACGACGCGTTCGGCGGTGAGGTCGCCCGCCGCCTGGAGGCCGGCGACGTCCCCGAGGGCGTGACCGTCATGGACTTCGGCACCGGCGGCCTGGACCTCGCCTACGAGCTGATCCGCGGGTACGACGCGCTGCTGCTGCTGGACGCCAGCCGCCAGGGCGGCGAGCCGGGGACGCTCTACGTGATGGAGCCGGCGCGCGAGGACTTCGCCGGCGAGCTCAAGGACGGCGAGAACATCGACCCGCACGACATGAACCCGCAGACCGTGCTGCGCTTCGTCAACGCCGTCGGCGGCTGGCCGGGCAAGGTCATCGTGATCGCCTGCGAGCCGGGGGAGACCGACGAGCCCGGCTTCGGGCTGACGCCGCCCGTCGCGGCGGCCGTCGAGAGCGCCGCGGCGTTCGTGCTGCAGACGATCGGCGAGCTGCGAACCGACGCGGCGTACGCCGGCTGAGGACGCATGCACGAGCTCTCGATCAGCGCCGCGCTCGTCGACACGGCCGTGCGCCATGCCGCGGGCCGGAGGGTCAGCGCCGTCCACGTGCGGGTCGGGCAGCTGCGCCAGGTCGTACCCGACTCGCTGGAGTTCTACTTCGAGCTGATGTCGCGCGACACCGTCTGCGAGGCCGCGCGGCTGGACCTGGAGGTCGTCTCCGCCCGGCTGCGCTGCGCCCCCTGCGCGCGCGAGTGGGAGATCAGCACGCCGGCGTTTCGCTGCCCGGCGTGCGGTGGCGCCGACGTGGCGGTGCTCAGTGGCGAAGAGCTTGAAGTCGAGTCGATCGATGTCGAACAGGAGGACGCCGTATGCATCGCGTGAAGGTCCGGGTCGTCGAGGACGCATTGGACGCCAACAACACGATCGCGCGCGCCAACCGCGACGACTTCGACCGTGAGCACGTCACCGTCGTGAACCTCATGTCCGCCCCGGGGGCGGGCAAGACGACGCTGCTCGAGCGCGTCCTGGCGCCGGGCGTCGGAGAGCTGCGCGTCGGCGTGCTGGAGGGCGACGTGCAGGGCTCGCTGGACGCCGACCGCCTCGCGCACCTGCACGTTCCGGTGACCCAGTTGAACACGGACTCCGGGTTTGGCGGCGAGTGTCACCTCGACGCCAACATGGTGCGCTCCGCGCTTCCGGCGCTGCCGCTCGCAGACCTCGACCTGCTGATCATCGAGAACGTCGGCAACCTCGTCTGCCCCGCCGAGTTCCACGTCGGCGAGGACGCGCGGATCATGGTCTCCTCGGTCGCCGAGGGCGCGGACAAGCCGCTGAAGTACCCGCTGATGTTCCGCACGTGCGAGCTCGTGGTAATCAACAAGATCGACCTGCTCGAGCACGTCGACTTCGACATGGACAAGTTCCTGTACTACCTCGACCAGGTGCATCCCGGCGTCGCGTCGCTGCAGGTCAGCGCTCGCACCGGCGAGGGCATCGACGAGCTGCGCGACTGGTTGACGAGGCTGCCGGACCGCGCCGGGGCCGCTGCATGAAGGTGGCGGCGCACCTGCAGACGCGCGCCGCCGCCAACGAGCGCTACTTCGCCGAGAACGCCGACGCGCTCACCCAGCTCTGCTACGCGATGGCCCAGGCATTCGCCCGGGGTGGGCGCCTGCTCGCGTGTGGGTCGACCGTCGCCGACCGCTCCGACGTGCGCCATGTCGCGGTCGAGTTCGTGCACCCCGTGATCGTCGGGAAGCGAGCGCTGCCCGCCCTCGGCCTCGAAGCGTCCGACCTGGCGCTGGTCGTGCAGGACGAGGACATCGTCATGCGCTTCGACGACGGCCGGATGACGGTCGCGATCGACGAGCGCAGCTGGGCGTTCGCGCCGAACGCCGGCGACCCGTTCGTCGATCAGGAGCTCGTCGAGACGAGCTACCACGTGCTCTGGGAGCTCGTGCACGTGTTCTTCGACCATCGCGGCCTGCTCGGCCGCCGCGACCAGCGCCCGCGCCACGACAGCGGCGCGTCGAGCTTCCTGTATCCGTTCCTCGCCGAGACGCAGGACGACCTCGCGGGCGTGCTGGCCGATGTGCGCCGGTCCGTCCTCGCGAAGGCCGCGGAGGTCAGCGCGCTGCGCGAGCGCACGCTGACCGAGAACCGCGAGGAGATCGTCGCCGCCGGGGTCGCGCTGCGCGAGCGGCTCGACGACGGCGCGACGCTGCTGGCCTTCGGCAACGGCGGCTCGGCAACCGACGCGATGGACGTCGTCGCCGACCTGCGCCATCCGCGCGCGGGCTGGACGCCACGCCGCGCCCTGGACCTGACGGAGGACCCCGCGATCCTGACCGCGATCGCCAACGACGTCGGCCACGAGGCGGTCTTCACGCGCCAGGTCATCGCGCACGCCCGGCCCGGCGACGTTGTCCTCGCGCTCTCCACCAGCGGCGGCTCGGCCAACGTGCTGGCGGCGCTGTCGGAGGCTCGGCGGCGCGAGCTGCTGAGCATCGCGCTGGTGGGCTACGACGGCGGGCGGATCCTCGCCGAGCGCCTCGCCGACCACGTCATCGTCACGCGCTCCGAGCACATCCCGCGGATCCAAGAGGCGCAGGCGACGGTGCTGCATGCGCTCTGCGCGGCGGTGTCGTGAGCATCCGGACGGGGTCGCCGCGTCGTGTCGCCGTGAGGGTGGATGGGGTCGTGCAGGGCGTCGGCTTCCGGCCGTTCGTCTTCCGCCTGGCCGAGCAGCTCGAGCTCAGCGGGTTCGTGCGCAACGACACCCGTGGCGTGCTGATCGAGATCGAGGGCGAGGCGACCGCGATCGACAGCTTCCTCGAGCGCCTGCGCCGCGAGCCGCCGCCGCTCGCGCGCATCGAGCAGACGGCGGTGGCGGAGTGCACGGCCTGCGGCCGGCGCGGGTTCGTGATCGACGCGAGCGATCCGAGCGGTGCGGCCGACGCCGAGGTGTCGGCGGACACGGGGACATGCGAGGACTGCCTGCGCGAGCTGCGCGATCCCGACGATCGCCGGTACCGCTACCCGTTCATCAACTGCACCAACTGCGGCCCGCGCTTCACGATCGTCCGCGGCGTCCCGTATGACCGGCCGCTGACGACCATGGGCGGGTTCGAGATGTGCGCGGTCTGCCGCCACGAGTACAACGACGTGCGCGACCGCCGCTTCCACGCCCAGCCCAACGCGTGCCCGGTGTGCGGGCCGCACGTGCGGCTCGTCGGCGGCGCCCTGCACCCGGGCGTCGACACCGTCGCGGCGACGGCGGCGATGCTGCGCGCAGGTGCGATCGTGGCCATCAAGGGCCTCGGCGGCTACCACTTGGCCTGCCGCGCAGACGACGAGCAGGCGGTCGCGACGTTGCGCGGGCGCAAGCACCGCGAGGACAAGCCGTTCGCGCTGATGGCGGCCGACGTCGAGATGGCGCGCGAGCTGATCGTTCTCGAACCGGAGGCGCTCGCGCTGCTGACGAGCCCGGCGCGGCCGATCCTGCTCGCCGAGCGCCGACCCCAGGCGGCCGTGGCCGCCGCGGTGGCCCCCCACAGCGACGAGCTCGGCGTGATGCTGCCCTACACGCCGCTGCATCACCTGCTGCTCGACGACACCCGCCTGCCGCTCGTGCTCACGAGCGGCAACGTCAGCGACGAGCCGATCGCCTACGACGACGCCGACGCGCTGACGCGCCTGGCACCGATCGCCGACGCGTTCCTCGTCCACGACCGGCCGATCCACATGCGCACCGACGACTCGGTCGTGCGCGCGGTGCGCGGGCGGCGCACGATCCTGCGCCGCTCCCGCGGCTTCGTCCCCGCGGCGCTGCCCCTGCCGGTCGCCGCGCGGCGCGACCTGCTGGCCTGCGGCGCGCAGCTGAAGAGCACGTTCTGCGTCGCGCGCGGCACGCGCGCCTGGGTCGGCCACCACATCGGCGACCTCGACGATCCGGGCACGCGGCAGTCCTTCGCGGAGGGCGTCGCGCACCTCGAGGCGCTGTTCGCAGTCACGCCGGAGGTCGTCGCCCACGACCTGCATCCCGACTACGCCTCGACGGCGTATGCCCTCGACCGCGACGGCGTCGCCACGATCGCCGTACAGCACCACCACGCCCATCTCGCCGCGTGCCTGGCCGAGCACGGCTGCGATCCGACGCAGCGGGCCGTCGGCGCGATCTACGACGGCTCGGGATTCGGCAGCGACGGGACGGTCTGGGGTGGGGAGATCCTCGTCGGCGATCAGCGGCAGTTCACGCGCGCGGGACACCTGCTCGCCGTCAGGCTGCCCGGCGGCGATCGTGCCGCGCGCCAGCCCTGGCGGATGGCCGCCGCGTGGATGATCGCCGCGGAGCACGACGAGCCGAGCCCGCCTGAGGCGCTGCGCGACGACGTCCCCGAGGACCAGTGGGAGGTCGTGCGCCAGATGGTGCAGCGGGGTTTCTCGGCGCCGCTGACGACCAGCATGGGCAGGCTGTTCGACGCCGTCGCCGCGCTCTGTGGCGTGCGCGCGCGCTGCACCTACGAGGGGCAGGCGGCGATCGAGCTGGAGGCGCTCGCCGACGTCACGTACGGCGCCGCCTACGAGCTCCCGGTGTCCGACGCGCTAGTGCTCGACGCGCGTCCGGCGATCCGCGCCGTCCTCGACGATGTCGCCGCCGGCGTCGACGTCGCCGTGATCTCCACGCAGCTTCACCGTGCGCTGGCGAACGCGACCGCACGCGCCTGCGCGCTGGCCGCCGCGGCGTCGGGCACCGACCTCGTGGTGCTGAGCGGGGGCGTCTTCCAGAATCGCCTGCTGCTGGGCTGGACGGAGGCAGCGTGCGAGCAGGAGCGCCTGCGCGTGCTCGTGCCCGAGCGCCTGCCCGCGAACGACGGCGGCATCTCCTACGGGCAGACGGCGGTCGCCGCCGCGCTCGGCTGACGTCAGCCGGCCGGCGCTCGCGCAGACCAGCGCTCCTCGATGTGGGCGAGGCGCCAGACCGCGAGCCCGAGCGCCCAGGTCAGCGCGAAGACCCCGACGATCACGTAGCCGACGACGTTGAGGTCGAACGCGCCGACCCCGACGACCGCGAGCAGCTGGATCGTCCCGATGCCCAGCGCGACGGTAACCGAGAGCGAGGTGATCGCGATGTTGTAGAAGACCTTGCGGACCGGCTCGGCAAGCGCCCAGCCGTAGGCGAAGTTCATGAACGCGCCGTCGATCGTGTCGAGCAGGCACATGCCCGCCGCAAACAGGATCGGCAGGCAGAGGATCGCGTAGAACGGCACGCCCGCACCGGCCGCGGTGCCGGCGAGGACGAGCAGGCCGACCTCGGTCGCGGTGTCGAAGCCCAGCCCGAAGAGCACGCCGAGCGGGTACATGTGCCAGGGCTGCCTGACGGCGCGCGTCGCGCGGCCGAAGAAGCGGTTCATGAAGCCCCGCTGTTGCAGCTGGGCGTCCAACTCGGCCTCGTCGCAGTCGCCGGAGCGCATGCGCCGGAAGATCCGCACGACGCTGACGAGGATGATCAGGTTGAGGATCCCGATCAGCATCAGGAACGTGCCCGAGACGAGCGGCCCGATCAGGCCGGTGGCGTCGTGCAGCGCGGAGCCGTCGTCCTTCACCGCACCGCCGAGCCCGCGGACGCCGACGACGACGAGGACGCCGAGCGCGGCAACCACCGTCGAGTGCCCGAGGGAGAAGAAGAAGCCGACGCTCAGCGGGCGCTGACCCTCGCCGATCAGCTTGCGCGTCGTGTTGTCGATCGCGGCGATGTGGTCGGCGTCGAACGCGTGTCGCAGACCGAGCGTGTAGGCAGTGATGCCGACGCCGACGCCGATCGCGGGAGCACCGAGCAGCAGCGCGAAACCGACGACATGGAGACCGAGGATGACGGCCGCAAGCAGGCCCGCGCGACGCCATTCGGCCGGTGTCAGTGCGGCCTGAATCCGTGCCCAGCGCGCGGCGCCGTGTGGCATCCGCCGACTGTAATCGGGAGGTCGCCACAATTGCAATCGGTTCGCAGTAAGCGTGTCAGTGGCCGGCGCAGTCGGCGCAGCGACCGACGACGGGGAAGTGCGAGAAGCGCGCCTCGAATCCGCTGACCTCGCGGATCGCGTCGCGGGCGGGATCGAGCTCGGCGGGGTCGATCGCGCGCACGCGGCCGCAGTGCTCGCAGGCGAGGTATTCCTCGCGCGTGCCCTCCAGCACGTAGCGCCCGGGGCCGTGGCCGGCGTGGAAGTGGCGGACGAGCCCGAGGCCCTCCAGCGTCTCGAGGTTGCGGTAGGTCGAGGTGAGGTCGGAGGACGGCAGCCGCCCGTCGAGCCCGCTGGCGATGTCCTCGGCGGAGACCGGGCCGTCGGCGGCCAGCAGCGCCTCGAGTACGAGTCGCCGCGCTGCCGTCAGCCGCAGGCCGCGGGCGCGGACGGCGTCGATCGCCGCGTCGAGGTCGGGCACGGCGACCGGCGGGCGTGTCGGGGACACGGTCACCTCATCGAGCCTACCCCCGCTGCGAACGGGTCGCAATCAAGGCCCAATCCGGCTACCCGTCGGGGCGCCCGGCGCGAGCTATGGTCAACTGCATGACCGAGCAGCACGATCATGCACCCGACGAGCCGCACGCCCACGAGCACTCCCACGACGACGTGACGCACACCCACGCGCACACCGATCACGACCACGAGCACGTCGAGCACGAGCACGAGCACGAGCACGGCGACGTGACCCACTCACACCTGCACGTCCACGAGGACGGCCTGGAGCACGACCACACGCACGAGCACTGAGCGCCGGCGCTAGGACAGGCCGCCCGAGAACCCGGGCAGCTGCGCGAGCGCGCGCCGGCGCCGCACGCGCCAGGCCTCGTCGCGCAGGTGCCAGCCGGCCGGATGCGGGCCTTCGGCCCAGGGGTGGAAGCCGAGCGACCCGTAGTCCTCGCGAACGCTCGCCTTCAGCGCATCGCGGTGCGTCGCACAGCCGTGGCGCGGGCGGCCATAGATGCCGTTCCCCGTCCAGGTCAGCCAGCCGTCGGGCTCGCTGTCGAGGTATTCCCCGAAGAGCAGGAACTGCAGCTGCTCCTCAAGCAGCTCCTGGGTGTGCGAGTCGGGCCGTGCGCCGCAGATCTCGCACGTGAACACCACGCGGACGGGCACTCCTCCGAGGGTAGCGCGGGGCAGAAATGCGACGGGCCGCTCCCCACCGAGCGGCCCGTCATGAAACGAAATCGGCCCTCCCAGGCCGTCAGCTAGCGATGCGCGCGCGTGGGAGAGGGAATGCGCGCGTGCACCGCAGGCATGCGGCGCCGCGGCCGAGTCTCGGAAGGCTCGACGCAGTGCTGAACTCGAGGCGCGGGAGCGGGACGCCGCGAACGCCGGGGCGCCCGCAGTGGTTCACGATCGGAATGCGGCTCAAGCTGGTCGACGGCGACGTGCGGACCCGGGATGCCGTAGGCGTCCAAGGTGGCAAAGGCGACGGCGCGGTCGACGACCTGCCAGACGGACTCACGAATCGAGAGGCGCGGCTGGCTGTTCGAGGTGGGGGAGAACATGTGTTCGTGAAGGTAGGACGGGCGCCGGACGGAACGTCTGTTCTGCAACGAAACTTGCAGAGGTATGGGGTCAGATCTTGAAATCGAGCATTGCGATGCTCGATTTCAAGATCTGACCCCTACACCGTCGAGCCCAGCGACGACCACGCCTCGCGCTTGGCCTTGATGCGCTCGACGACGTCGCTCGTGAACTCCGTCGTGCCGACGTGACCGCCCAGATCGGGCGTCTTGACGCCGGCGGCGGTGGCCTCGAGCACGGACTCGTAGATCGCGCGCGAGGCGGTCGCGGCGTCGGCGTGGCCGGCCTCGGCCGCGTAGTGCAGGACGGCGGCGCAGGACAGGATCATCGCCATCGGGTTGGCGACGTCCTTGCCCATCAGCGCGGGCGCGGTGCCGTGCGGCGCCTCGGCCATCGCGACCGTCGTCTGGTACTCGTCGTCGAAGGCCAGCAGCACGCTCTCGGCGCCAGCGATCGAGCCGAACATCGGCATCACGAGGTCTGACAGGCAGTCGCCGTCGCGGTTGAGCGCGGGGATGACGAGCGCCGTCTCGGTCGCGCCGCTGATCAGCCCGGCGTAGGTCGCGTCGATCAGCACCGGGCGGTACTCGACGTCGGGATGGCGCTCGGCGGCGGCGTCCATCTCCTCCTTGAGCATGCCCTCGTAGACGGGCGACACGGTCCACTTCGGCCCGCCGTAGACCTTGCCGCCGATCTTCTTGGCCGTGCGGAACGCGTACTCCGATGTCGCGCGGCAGACCGAGCGGGTGATCTTCTCGGTGCGGAAGGCGGCCTCGTCGGGCGAGCCGGGCTCGCCCTCACGCCACTGCTCGGCCCCGTAGGCGTCGCCGACCGCCATCCGCACGACGCTGATCGGGTGAAACGTCCCGCCGACCGGCGTGACGCCGGGGATCCGTCGCCCGGTGCGGACGATGACCTTGCCGTCGATGCCCTCGCGCAACAGCCGGTTGGGCGAGCCGACGTCGTCGGCGCCCTCGGGGGTGACCGTCGCGGCCTTGATCCCGAAGCCCGACGCGCGCATCGCCGCCGCCGCCTCCTCGACGATCCCGTTGTTCGTCTCCTGCCGTTTCGCCAGCGAGAGGTCGAAGTGCTCGAGGTCGAGGTCGAGGCCGACGACCTCGGGAGCGAGCACGCGCAGCGACTGCTCGAGCAGCTCCTGACCGGTCTCGTCGCCGTCGAGGATCGTGATCTTCAGCGGATCTGGCATCGCCGTCGCAGCCTAGCCTGCGGGCTGCAGCGAGACACGGCGGACGAGCGCCACGACGCCCCCGACGCCGGCGACGCCGGCGGCCGTGAGGAACGCCGCGCGCCAGTCGGAGGCCTCGATGATCGCCCCCGCGGCCGCGTTGCCGATCGCCAGGCCGACGACGAGGCTCGTGATCGGCCAGGTGTAGGCCTCGGTCGCCACGCCGGCGGGCGAGACGTCGGTGACCAGCAGGTTGCCCGCGCTCAGCAGCGGGGCGATCGCGGCCCCCGCGGGGACGAGCAGCAACGCCATCACCACCACCGACGGCGCGGCTGCGAGGGGCAGGTACGCAAACGGCAGCGCGACCGCCAGCAGCACGAACGTCGTCGACAGCGGGATGCTCGACACCGGCCGGCGCGCACCGAACCACAGGCCGCCCGCGGCGCTGGACAGCGACCAGACCGACAGCAGGACGCCGGCGATCGCGCGCGATCCGTGGTCCTCGGCGAACGCCGGCAGCGCGACCTCCATCACACCGAAGCAGAAGCCGAACGGGACGACGGCGATGATCAGCGTGCGCAGCCCGTGCGAGCGCAGCGCGCCGAGCGCGCCGTGGTCGCCGCTGTCGGGCGGGGGCTGCCAGTCGCGTGACGGCGGCTGCGTCACGAACCACAGGCAGCCGACCACACCGAAGCCCAGCGCGAGCAGCATCGCCAGGTGCGGTGCGAGCAGCGCCGTGATCGCCGCCGTCAGCAGCGGGCCGGTGACGAAGACGAGCTCGATCAGGACGGAGTCCAGCGCGAACGCCGTCGCCACGAGCTGCTCGCGGTCGTCCAGCAGCTTCGGCCACAGCGTGCGCATGATCGAGGACAGCGGCGGCAGCGCGGCCCCCGCAGCGAGCGCGACGGCGACGAGCACGCCGGCGGGCGCGCCACCGAGGCCGAGCGTCACGAGCGACAGCAGCGCCGCGGCGTGGATGCAGATCATCGGCACGATCACGCGGCGCTGGCCCAGGCGGTCGATCGCGCGACCCTGGAACGGCCCGCTGGCGCCCGCGCCCAGCGAGAACGCCGCCGCCACCGAGCCGGCGATCGCGTAGGAGCCCGTCTGCTCGCGCAGGAACAGCACGATCGCGAGGCCGTGGATGCCGATCGGCAGGCGCGCGATCGTCGCCGCGACGAGCAGCGGGCGGACGTGCGGCGCGCGCAGGACCGCCGCGTAGCGCGAGCGTGCCGTGGGAGTCGGGGCGGCTGCCGCGAGCGGCGGCTCGCCCGGGGCCCAGCTCACGTCGCGGCTGCGGACCCGTGCAGCTCGAGCGCGTCGGCCTCTGCCTCGAGCGCGTCGATCACCAGCCGGCAGAGCTCGTCGAACTCCATGCCGACCTCGGCGGCGCCGCCCTGGACGTCCTCGCGCGAGACCGCAGCGGCGAACGACGGCTGCTTGAGCTTCTTCTTCACGGACTTCGGGGTGGCGCCGTGGATCCCCTCCGGGCGCACGTAGGCGACGGCCAGCAGGAAGCCCGAGAGCTCGTCGACGGCGAACAACCACTTCGCGAGGTCGCTCTCGCGGGCGACGCCGAGGTAGGGCGCGTGGCCCGCGATCGCCTCGACGATCGCGGGGTCCGCGTCGCGGCGTCGCAGCTCGGCCATGATCGTCCGCGGGTGCCCTGCCGCCTCGTCGTCCATGTCGGGATGGCGCTCGTAGTCGGCGTCGTGGAGCAGCCCGGTGACCGCCCACAGCTCCTCGTCGGCGCCGAGCCGCCGGGCTGCGAAACGCATCGAGGCCTCGACCGCGAGGCAATGCCGGCGCAGGCCCGGCGACTCGACCCATTCACTGAGCAGGGTCCAGGCTTCGTCGCGCGAAAGAGGCTGCGGCATGGCTGTTACCCTAGCCCAGCCCGCGCCGCTCCCCGCACCGCCGGGACCCCCTCTCATGGAGAAGTTCGTCATCGATGGCGGCGTGCCGGTCAGCGGCGCAGTCGTGCCTGCCGGCAACAAGAACGCGGCGCTGCCGATTCTCGCCGCGTGCGCGCTCACCGCCGACGAGGTCACCGTCCGCAACGTTCCGCGGATCCGCGACGTCGCGGCGATGTGCGAGCTGCTCGAGGCGCTCGGGGTCACGGTCGAGTGGACCGCCGAGAACACCGTCGTGCTCTGCGCCCGCGGCGTCACCGCCGACGCCACCGTCGATCGCGAGTGGTCGGAGCGCATCCGCGCGTCGTTCCTGCTCGCCGGCCCGCTGCTGGCGCGCTTCGGCAAGGCCGTGATGCCGCCGCCCGGCGGAGACGTGATCGGCCGCCGCCGCCTGGACCCGCACCTCGACGCCTTCCGCGCGCTGGGCGCGACCGATCGCTTCGACGACGGCGACGTGATCATCGACGGGCCGCTGGTCGCCGGCGAGGTCTTCATGGACGAGCCCTCGGTGATGGCGACCGAGAACGCGCTGATGGCCGCCGCGCTGACGCCCGGAGAGACGCACATCGGCAACGCCGCGACCGAGCCGCACGTCCAGGACCTCGCGCGGATGCTCGTGAAGATGGGCGCGCGGATCATCGGCATCGGCTCCAACGTGCTGACGATCACCGGCGTCGCCGAGCTCGGCGGCTGCACGCACGACGTCGGGCCCGACCACATCGAGATCGGCTCGTTCATGGCGATCGCCGGCGTCACCGGCGGTGAGCTGCGGATCAAGGACACCGACCCCGGCGACCTGCGGATGATCCGCTTGGTGTTCGGCAAGCTCGGGCTCGAGTCGCACTTCGAGGGCCACGACATCATCGTCCCGGGCGACCAGAAGCTCACCGTCGCGCGCGACGTCGGCGACCACATGGTCCGCGTCCAGGACGGCCCATGGCCGCAGTTCCCGGCCGACCTGACGTCGATCGCCGTCGCCCTGGCGACGCAGGCCGAGGGCCAGGTGCTGATCCACGAGTGGATGTTCGAGTCGCGCCTGTTCTTCACGGACAAGCTCGTGTCGATGGGCGCGAACATCCACATCTCCGATCCGCATCGCGCGGTCGTGATGGGCCGCTCTCAGCTGCGCGGGGCGCGCGTCGAGTCGCCGGACATCCGAGCGGGGATGGCGGTGCTGCTGGCGGCGCTGTGCGCCGAAGGCCGCACGGAGATCGGCAACATCCGCCAGATCGACCGTGGCTACGAGCGCATCGACGAGCGGTTGCGCGCGCTCGGCGCGCGCATCGAGCGCGTGGCAGCCGACTGACGTCGCAGGGCCGCCAGTAGATTGGACGGCCCGCCATGGCCCCGATACACCCGATTCCGAGCGGGACGCGCGACGTCCTGCCCGACGAGATGCGCGAGCTGCGCGCGATCACCGACGCGATCCGCGAGGTCTTCCTGAGCCATGGCTACGGCGAGATCTGGACGCCCGCGATCGAGTACGAGGCCGAGGTCGGGCCGATGGCGGGCACGCGCGGCGTCTACCGGCTGGCAGACGATCACGGCAGCGTGCTGATGCTGCGCGCCGATCTCACGGTGCCGATCGCGCGCGTCGCCGCGACGCGCTACGCGGGCGCCGAGCCGCCGCTGCGCTTCTGCTCGTTCGCGCACGTCTACCGTCAGGTCAAGCCCCACCGCGGGCAGATGCGCGAGTTCCTGCAGGCGGGCTGCGAGCTGATCGGCGAGCCGGGCCCCGAGGGCACCGTCGAGGTGCTCACGGTGCTCTGCGCGGCGCTGGACGCGACGGGGCTGCGCGACTACCGCATCGGGCTCGGCGACTCCGCGTTGTACTCCCAGCTCTGCGAGGAGCACGGCGTGTCGCCCGAGCTGCGCGCGCAGCTGCTCGACGCGCTGCTGGCGCGCGACTTCGTCACGCTGGCGACGCTGACCGACGACGAGACGCTCGTCGCCGTGCCGCAGCGCCGCGGCGGTCCCGAGGTCCTCGAGGGGCTCGGCGCGCCCGCGGCGCGCCTGCAGACGGTCTACGACGCCCTCGGCGAGGACGTCGCAGCGCGCGTCATCCTCGATCTCGGCCTGATCCGCGACCTCGACTACTACACCGGCGCCGTCTTCGAGGTCTACGAGCCGTCGGAGGGCACGCCGCTGGGTGGCGGCGGGCGCTACGACGACCTGCTGGGCCGCTTCGGCCGCGACCTGCCCGCGGTCGGCTTCGCGGTCGGCCTGGATGCGCTGCACGCCGCCCTCGCCGGCGAGGAGCGCGGCGAGCGATGAGCCTCACGATCGCCGTCCCGCGCGGGGCGATGTTCGACGACACGCTGAACGTCCTCGAGAGCATCGGCCTCGACACGCGCGAGGTGCGCGACAACGACCGCAAGCTGCTGTTCCCCGAGCTGGGGATCGTGACGATGCGCCCGTCCGACGTCCCCACGTACGTCGAGGCCGGCGCGGCGGACATCGGCATCACGGGCAAGGACGTGCTGACCGAGCAGTCCGAGCGCGTGGTCTACGAGCTGCTGGACCTCGACTACAGCCGCTGCCAGATGATCGTCGCGACGGTCGACGGACCTGATCCCGCCGCCGAGGCGCTGCGCCGGCTTGGCGTGGTGCGGGTGGCGACGAAGTACTTCAAGATCGCCGCCGCGCACTTCGAGGCGACGGGCCGCCAGGCGGAGATCGTCGAGGTCAAGGGCTCGGTCGAGCTCGCGCCGCTGACGGGGCTGGCCGAGGCGATCGTCGACCTCACCGCGACCGGCACGACGCTGCGGGAGAACGGCCTCGTGATCCGCGAGGAGCTGTTCACCTCGACGGCGCGGCTGATCGCCAACCCGGTCGCCTACCGGCTCAAGGCCGCGGCGATCGACGACATCGTCGCGAGACTGCGCGCGCGGTGAGGGTCCACCGCGTCGAGACGGCGGAGGCGGCGCGCGGTCTCATACCCGGCGGGGAGAGCGTGGCGGGCGAGGTCGCCGAGATCATCGCCGCGGTACGGGCGAGCGGGGACGCCAAGCTCGCCGAGTACGTGGCGCGGCTGGACACGCCGGCGGCGGACGAGGCGGCGACGTTGCCGTCGCTGGACGTCGCGATCGCCAACGTGCGCGCGGTCGCCGAGGCGCAGCTCGGCGGCGACGTCGAGGTGACGCTGCCACAGGGCCACACGGTGACCGTGCGCGAGCTGCCGGTGCGCCGCGCCGCGATCTACGTGCCGGGCGGGCGCAACCCGTACCCGTCGACCGTCGTGATGGGCGTCGTCACCGCGAAAGCGGCGGGCGTCGAGGAGGTCGTCGTCTGCGCCCCCGGCGGGCACCCGACGATCCGCGCGGCGGCGCAGGCGTGCGGCGCGGACGAGATCCATGACATGGGCGGTGCGCACGCGATCGCCGCGCTGGCCTACGGCACCGAGACGATCGCGCGCGTCGACGTCATCGCCGGGCCGGGCAACCTCTGGGTGCAGGAGGCCAAGCGCCAGGTCTCAGGCGACGTCGGCATCGACGGCTTCCTCGGGCCGAGCGACGTGCTCGTGCTCGCGACGGAGCGCGCGGACCTCGTCGCCGCCGACCTGATCGCGCAGGCCGAGCACGGCGAGGGGACGATCGTGTGCGCCGCGTCGCCGGATCCGGCGCTGCTCGACGACGTCGAGGCCCGGCTGGCAGACGCACCGGAGACCGGCGCGGTCGCCGCGCTGGCGCGGACCGACGAGCTGCTGGCCTTCGCCGAGGCGTTCGCGCCCGAGCACCTGGAGCTGATCGGCACCGAGCACCTCGCGGCTGACGTGCGATCGGCGGGCTGCGTCTTCGTCGGCGCTTCCGGCGGCACGGCGTTCGGTGACTACGTCGCGGGATCCAACCACTCCCTGCCGACCGGCGGGACGGCGCGATTCGCATCCGCGCTGAGTCCGCGGGCCTTCCGCCGGCGCATGTCCGTCGTGCGGATCGGCGACGCTGCAGCGGCGCTCGCGCCGCCCGGCGCGGCGATCGCGCGCGCCGAGGGCTTCGAGCAGCACGCGCGATCGATGGAGCTACGCGAGAATCAGGACCGATGACACGGACCTCGTCAATCGAGCGCGCCACGAAGGAGACCGACGTCAAGCTGACACTCGGGCTCGACGGGACCGGCGCGGGCACGCGGCAGACCGGCGTGGGCTTCCTCGATCACATGCTCGACCTGCTCGCGCGCCACGGGCGCCTGGACCTCGACGTCACCGTCACCGGCGACCTCGAGACCGGCGGTCACCACACCGTCGAGGACACCGGCATCGTCCTCGGGCAGGCGCTCGACGAGGCGCTCGGCGACCGCGCCGGCATCTACCGCTACGGCAACGCGATCGTGCCGATGGACGAGGCACGCGCGCTCTGCGCGATCGACATCTCCGGACGCCCGCTGCTGGCGTTCGACGCCGAGCTGCCGCCGGGCGCGACGGGCACGTTCGACCACGAGCTGGCCGAGGAGTTCTTCCGCGCGGTCGCCAACGCGGCCAAGCTCACGCTGCACCTCGAGGTCACCGCCGGCAGCAACGCCCACCACATGATCGAGGCGCTGTTCAAGGCGTTCGCCCGCGCGCTGCGCGCCGCGGTCGCGATCGACCCGACGGAGACGGGCGTCCCGTCGACGAAGGGCACGCTCACGTGATCGCGATCGTCGACTACGGGATGGGCAACCGTCGCTCCGTGGAGAAGGCGCTGCAGCGCGTCGGCGCGGAGACGACGATCAGCCGCGACCACGACGAGCTGCGCGCGGCGGACGGCGTCGTGCTGCCGGGGGTCGGCGCGTTCCCCGCGGCGATGGACGTGATCCACGAGCTGGAGCTCGACGAGGTGCTCGTGGAGATCGCCGAGCGTGGCACGCCGCTGTTCGGCTCGTGCATGGGCATGCAGCTGCTGTTCGAGTCCTCCGAGGAGCAGGGCGGCTCTGCGGGCCTGGGCATCCTGCCCGGCGTCGTCAAGCGGCTGGACCCCGACGGGCAGAACCTGCCGCACATCGGCTGGAGCGCGGTCAGCATCGCGCGCGACTCGCCGCTCACCGATGAGCTGCCCGACCCGTACTTCCTCTACCACGTCCACAGCTACGCGCCCGTGCCCGCCGACGAGGAGATCGTCCTCGGGGAGGCGGAGTACGGCGAGCGCTTTGCGGCGGTCGTCGGCAGTGGCAACGTCTTCGGCGCGCAGTCGCACCCCGAGAAGTCCTCCGCCCACGGCCTGGGCCTGCTTCGCAACTTCGTCGGCCTCTGCGCGTGATCCTCTACCCCGCGATCGACATCTACGAGGGTCGCGCGGTGCGCCTCGTCAAGGGCGACTTCGACGACTCGACGGTCTATGAGGACTCGCCGCTGGAGGCTGCGCGGGCGTGGGTCCAAGCCGGCGCGCGCTTCCTGCACGTCGTCGACCTGGACGGTGCCAAGTCCGGGTCGCCGCAGAACCTCGAGCACATCGAGCGCATCGCCGGTGAGCTGCGTGTGCCGGTGCAGTGCGGCGGCGGGCTGCGCTCGCTCGGCGCGGTGCGCGACGCGCTGGACGCCGGTGTCGAGCGCGTCATCCTCGGCACCGCGGCGTTCACCGACCTGGACTTCCTCGACGATGTGCTCGCGGCGTATCGCGACCGCATCATCGTCTCCGTCGACACGCGCGGCGGCAAGGTCTCGACGAAGGGCTGGCAGGAGACGACCGCGATCGACGCCGACACGGTCATCGAGCAGCTGCAGCACCGTGGCGTGCGCTCGTTCGTCTACACCAACGTCGACCGTGACGGCCTGCTCGAGGGCCCCGATCTCGACGAGGTGCGGCGCATCGCGGGGGTCGTCCGCGGGCGCTTCATCTACTCCGGGGGCATCGGCAAGCGCGAGGACCTCTCGAACCTCGCGCACCTGCGCCAGGTCAACCTCGGTGGCGTGATCGTCGGCAAGGCCCTCTACGAGCGGAAGTTCACCATCGCTGAGGGGCAGGCAGCCCTCGATGCACCTTAAGCGGATCATCCCCTGCCTCGACGTCGACGGCGGCCGCGTCGTGAAGGGCACGAACTTCGTCGACCTGCGCGACGCCGGCGACCCCGTCGAGCTCGCCGAGCGCTATGACGCCGAGGGCGCCGACGAGCTGATCTTCCTCGACATCACCGCGACGCACGAGCGCCGCGAGACGATCGTCGAGCTCGCCCGCCGCACCGCCGACAACGTCTTCATCCCGTTCACGATCGGCGGCGGCATCCGCTCGGTCGGTGACGCCCAGGGCGTGCTCGACGCCGGCGCCGACAAGGTCGCGGTGAACTCCGCGGCCGTCGCGCGGCCCGACCTGCTCGACGAGATGGCGCGGGTCTTCGGCGTGCAGTGCGTCGTCCTCGCGATCGACGCCAAGCGCGCCGGCGAGTCGTGGAACGTCTACGTCGCCGGCGGGCGCACCGACACCGGGCGCGATGCGATCGCGTGGGCGCGCGAGGCCGTCGAGCGCGGCGCGGGGGAGATCATGCTGACCTCGATGGACCGCGACGGGACGAAGGACGGCTACGACCTCGAGTTGACGCGCGCGGTGTCCGACGCCGTCGGCGTCCCGGTCATCGCCTCCGGCGGCGCGGGCACGCTCGAGCACCTCGCCGAAGGGCTGCTCGCCGGGGCCGACGCCGCGCTCGCGGCGTCGATCTTCCACTACCGCACGTACTCGATCGCCGAGGCGAAGGCGCACCTCGCGGCCGCCGGGATCGCGGTCAGGGCTTAGCGCGGCGCATCGGCCGGCACTGCACGCGCTTGGCCCCGGCAGGCTTGAAGCAGACGAGCTTCGCGGGCTTGTGGCAGACGCGGCGCCCGCCGGAGCGGTAGCAGAACACGACGCCGCGGCGGCGCAGGCGGTTGCGCCTGGCGATCGCGCGGCGGCGCTGTGCGACGAGCCGGTTGACGTAGCGGCGATGGCGGCGCTTGGCGAGGATGCGCTTCGCGTTGGGCGGGCGCCCGTCGAGCCCGAAGAGGTTGGTGTAGCCCACGAGGAAGATCCCGCGGCCGTTGGAGACGACCGGGTTGTAGGCCCCGCGCCTGGTGGTCCAGATCTTCTGGCCGGTCGCAACCCCGAGCGCCGTCGTCGTCCGGGCGAGCGTCGAGTAGAAGACGAGGTCGCCGAGCACGACCGCGCCGCCGGAGATGCGCCCCTCGGCGCGGCGGCTCCAGCGCACGCTGCCGCTGCGCGCGTCGAGCGCGTAGAAGCGCCCGTCGTAGCTGCCGACGAACACGGTCGGCCGGCCGCCGGGGCCCGGTGCCACGGCAGGCGAGGAGTAGACGTAGTTGCCGGTCTTCTTGCGCCAGGCGAGCTTGCCCGAGGACTGGCCGAAGGAGTAGACGAACCCGTCGGTGTTGCCGACGAACACGCGGCCGTAGGCGGCGGCGGGCGTCGAGTAGAAATTGCCCGAGCGCAGCCCCAGGGCGCCGCCCGCCGAGCCGGTGCGCCACAGCACCTTGCCGTCAGACGCCCGCAGCGCCTGGAAGCGCCCGCCGTAGTCACCGACGAACAGGCGCCCGTCGTCCAGCGCGAGGCCGGCCTTCACGGCGCCGTTGGCCTTCGCGCGCCAGCGCACGAAGCCGTCCTTGGCGCGCAGCGCGTAGATCGTCCCGTTCTCACTGCCGAAGTACAGGTTGCCGCGATCGATCAACGGGGAGGACTCCGATCGGCTTGCGAGCTTGCGCGACCAGCGCGTGCGGCCGTCCTTCGCGGAAACGGCGACGATCCGGCCGCGACGGATCCCTTTGCCGCGCTCCAGCAGGACCACGTAGACGGTGTTGTGCGCGTAGGCGGGCTGTGACGCCGCGAGATAGCCGAGCTTGCGCTTCCAGCGCACGCGCCCGGTCTTGCGCGAGATGCCGTAGAGCGCGCCGTTGTTCTTGAGCAGGAACAGCGAGCGCTTGCCCATCGCCGGGGGGAACTCCAGCAGCACCGAGCCTGAGACCTTCCAGCGCTCGGCGAACGGCGGGCGCAGCGGCTTGTCCAGCGGCAGGTAGCGCGTGCGTGCCTTCGTGAACCCGTAGACCGGCCAGTCGAAGCCGCCGCCGCGCGAGCGCTTCGCGGGCGGTTCGGCCGTCGTCGTGGCCGGCGTCGTGGCGGTGAACTCGACTTCGGGGTGCGAGATGTCGCCGGGCTCGCGCGTGACGACAATGACCGCCACGACCGCGGCCGCGAGGCCGATGGCGGCGAGGCCAGCGAGAAGCCACAGCCGGCGCCTTCGGGGAGGGCGCGACATGCGTCCGCACAGGGTAGACGGTGCTAGCGTTGCCGGGCGCGCACGAGGGCGCGTCCGGTCCGCGGGCAGGGCCTCAGGCCCACCTCACCACCGTCGTGAAGGTCGGTTCGTGCGTTCGACGACCTCCCCGCCCGTCGCGGACCGCGGGCTCACCCAGGAGGTGGTCCTTCGATGGCAGCGCGGATCGATGTGGAGCGGGCCCGGCGTGAGGCCAAGGCCCGCGTCAAGTCCGGGCGCGAGGTGTCGCTCAGCGCCGCGCAGCTTGCCGTCGCGCGCGAGCTCGGCGCGGCCTCGTGGCCGGCGCTCGTGCGGATGGCGGCGGCCCAGCCGGCGAACCCGCGGCACGCGCTGTACGCCGCGGCGGCGGCGGGCGATCGCGATGCCGTGCTCGCGCTGATCGCCGATGGCGTGCGGGTGGAGCCGTCGATGGCGCTGACCGCTCGTGCTCGGCGCCGAGGTGGCGGCCGCCGCGCGGCGCTCGGCGGTGCGTTTCGGGTGCGATGACGTCGCCGCGCCGCTCCCGGGCGGCGATGACGTCACCGACGCCGATCGCTTCGCCGGCGCCTGCGTCGCGGGCGACCTGTCGCGCGCCCGCGCGCTCGCGTCCGGAGAAGGCCGTGCGCTGTTGCGCGGCGCGGCGAGCGAGGCGCTGCCGCGCGCAGCCGCCGCCGGCCGCCTGGATGCCGTCCGCGCGCTCGTCGAGGTCGGCGGCGTCCCCGTCGACCGTCGTGGCACGGGCGGGCTCAGCGGCCTGCAGCACGCCCTCGCGCGCGGTCTTGACGACGTCGCCGCGTTGCTGCTCGGACTCGGCGCCGACCCCGGGCTGCCCGCTCCGCGCATGCTCGACGCCCCTGCGGGCGCGGGCGTGCTCGACGTCGCGCTGGACGCCGCCTATCTCGAATTTCTCGCCGAGACGCACGCTGCTGGCGCGCTGCGAACCGATTGCGCCCTCGCTGTGAACAGCGGCAAAGAGGACAACAGCGCCAACGGCGTGGTGTCCCGCGGCCCCGTAGATTCGCCGGCGGCCCTCATCGCTTTCGTCGCGGGCGTGCCGGCGCGCTGGCTCGCTCCCGCCGGTGCCGAACCGGCGTTGCGTGCCGCGCTGCTCGCACTCGGCGCGGACGAGGAGCGCACGGCGATCACGATGGCCGCGCGCATCGCTGACCTGGCGTTCCTCGACGCCGTCGCCGAGCCGACCATCTCGACGCCCGATGACGGTCCCCTACGCCGCCACGTGACCGCCGCCGGCTGTGCCACGACGTTCACAGAAGGCGACGCTGTCGTCCTACGCGAGCTCGAGGTCGTCCCCGCCGACCGCCATCGTGGTATCGGTCGCGCGCTGGTGGCCCACGCGCTGCGCGATGCGCGCACGGGAGGCGCGGTGACGGCGATCGTCGCCCCGACGCCCGAGTCCCACGCCTTCTATGCGCTGTTGGGCTTTGGTGAGGCGCGCATCCCTCGCAATCGCGTTTTCTATCTGGGCTGACACGAGGGGGGTGTCCGCAGAGAAGTGGCCAACCCCTGTTGGCCACTTTGCCGCGGAGGCCCCCCTCGTGTCGCCTCGCGGTAGCGTCATCCGCCGTGCGCACGTCGCAGCAGGCCCTGGATGCGATCGCCGCCCGCCCGGACGGGGCGGTCGTGCTGCCGGTGCTGCGCGAGCACCCCGAGGCGTGGTTGGTCGGCGGGGTGGTGCGAGACGCGCTGCTCGGTCGTGAGCCGCGGGAGCTCGACGTCGTCGTCGAGGGCGATCCGGCGGCGCTGATCGCGGCGCTCGGCGGCAGCGTGGAGGGTGAGTACGAGCGCTTCGGCACGGCCACGGTGCGTCTGGACGGCGGGGCGCCGGTGGACATCGTGCGCGCGCGGGCCGAGGAGTACGCGGCGCCGGGCGCACTGCCGGAGGTGCGCCCCGGGACGCTGGAAGAGGACCTTGCGCGCCGGGACGTCGGCGTCAACACGATCGCGCTCAACGCGGCCGGCGAGCTGCGCGCCGCGCCCGGGGGTGTCGAGGATCTGGAGGCGCAGCGGCTGCGGGTGCTGCACGAGCACTCGTTCGTCGACGATCCGACGCGGATCTGGCGGGTCGCCCGCTACGCCGCGCGGCTGGGGTTCGCCGTCGAGGAGCAGACCCGGGCGCTCGCGGGCGCGGCGGACCCCTCGACGGTCTCGGGTCATCGCCTCGGCGACGAGGTGCGCCTGGCGCTCGCCGAGCCCGACCCGCTGACGGCGTTCGCGACGGCGCAGGCGCTCAACGCACGGCTGCTGCCCACTGGCTTCGACGCTGCGCCGCGCAGGCTGGCGGGGGCGCTCGAGCTGCTGCCGCCCGAGGGCCGCGCCGACCTCGTCACGCTCGCGGCGTGCTGTGGCGCCGTCGACGCGGCGACGCTCGTCGCATGGCTCAACGATCTCGAGTTTCCAGCACCCGAGCGCGACATCATCGCCGCCGGATCACGGGCGTCGACGTACACGCCGCTGCACGCGGCCCGCGCGAACAGCGAGGTCGCGCGCGCGGCCCGCGGCGTCCCGCCGGAGGTCGTCGCGCTGGCCGGCGGCGACAACGCCCGGCGCTGGCTGGACGAGCTGCGCCACGTGGAGCTCGAGATCGACGGGCACGATCTGCTCGCCGCCGGGATCCCCGAGGGGCCGGAGCTCGGCCGGCGCCTGCAGCAGGCGCTGGACGCCAAGCTCGACGACGGCGTCAGCGGGCGCGAGGCGGAGCTTGCCGCGGCGCTGAGATAACCGCGAGGATCGCGAGATGCTGCAAGGCCACACCGCGCTGGTGACCGGGTCCACCCAGGGCATCGGGCTGGGCATCGCCGCGGCCCTCGTCCGCGCCGGCGCCGACGTCGTCGTCCACGGCATCGAGGCGGCGGCGCAGGGCGAGGCGGTGCGCGCAGAGATCGGCGCAGCGGCATACGTGCAGGCAGACCTCAGGCAGGCCGACGCGGCAGCGGGCCTCGTCGCGGCCGCGGGCGGGCCGGACATCCTCGTCAACAACGCAGGGATCCAGCACACCAGTCCGGTCGAGGACTTCCCGGCCGAGCGGTGGGACGCGATCATCGCGGTCAACCTCTCCGCCGCCTTCCACACGATGAAGGCCGCTGTGCCAGGCATGCGCGAGCGCGGCTGGGGCCGGATCGTGAACATCGCCTCGGTGCACGGCCTCGTCGCATCGGTGAACAAGGCGGCCTACCTCGCGGCCAAACACGGGCTCGTCGGGCTGTCCAAGGGGGTGGCGCTGGAGACCGCGACGGACGGGATCACCGTCAACTGCATCTGCCCCGGCTGGACGCACACCGCGCTCATCCAGCCGCAGATCGACGCCCAGGCCGCGAGCCTCGGTGGCGATCAGGACGCCGCCATCCGCGAGCTGATGCGCGCGAAGCAGCCGAACCTGACGCTGCTGACGCCCGAGCGCATCGGCGAGATCGCGGTGTTCCTGTGCAGCGACGCCGCGGACGGCATCACCGGGGTCGCGCTCCCCGTGGACGGGGGCTGGACGGCGCAGTAGGTAGGCTCGATCCGCGATGAACGCGAACGCGCTCGTGTGGGACGGGGGGCCCGGCCACTACGAGGTCTACTACCTGACGACGACCGACCCGGCGACCGAGACCGGGCTCTGGATCCGATACACCATGCGCGCACCGGACGAGGGTCCCGCCGAGTGCAGCCTGTGGTTCCTGGCGATGAAGGCCGACGGCACGCGCCACGGGCACAAGCAGACGTTCCCGATCGACCAGCTGGTCGCCGAGGGCGAGCCGTTTCGCCTGCGTGTCGGCGACTGCATCCTCGACGACCGCGGGATGACCGGGCACATGGACAAGGCCGCGTGGGACCTGCGCTGGGAGCCGCGGCTCGCGCCGTATGAGCCGGTGCATCCGATCTTCCGGCGCGCGAAGATCGCCAAGACGGTTTTCCGCCTGCCACACGCCGACCTGCGCGTGTCGGGCACCGTGAGCTTCGACGGCAACGCGCTGGAGCTCGACGGGGCCAAGGGCGGGCAGGCGCACCTACATGGGACCAAGCACGCCACCCGCTGGACCTGGACGCACTGCAATGACTTCACGGGCGAGGACGGGTCGCCACGTGACGACTCGTTCTTCGAGGGCGTCTCGGTGTTCGTGCCGCGCTTCGGCCGCGAGATCGGGCCCAACACGCCGATCGTCGCGCGGATCGAGGGCGAGGACTTCATCTCCACGGCGCCCTGGCAGGTGACGCGGACGAAGTCGGAATTCGACCTGACGACGTGGCGCTGTGAGGCGACGGCGAAGGGCCGCCGGCTCGTCGCGGAGATCGAGGCGCCGCGGGCGTCGCTGGTCGGCGTGACGTATCACGATCCCGACGGCGAAGAGGCCTATTGCTACAACAGCGAGGTGGCCGCGATGCGCGTGGAGCTCTACGACAAGGACGGAACGCTGCGGGACACGCTCGTCTCCAAGGGCGGCGCGCACTTCGAGTACGCGCAGCGCAGCAAGCTCGACGGGGTCGAGCTGCTGACGGCGTGATCGCAGTCCGCTTCACCGGGCGCGCGGAGGGCGACCTGCGCGACCCGGCGACGCTCGAGGCGCTGCGCACGGAGCTCGGGCTGGAGCGCATCGTCTGCGGCCCGCAGCCGCACGGCGTCGGGATCGCCGAGGACGACCGCGAGGCCGACGTGCGGCTGACGCGCGAGCCGGGCGTCGGCGTGCTCGTGTTCGTGGCGGACTGTCTCCCGGTCGCGCTGCAGGGGCCAGACGGCGTCTGCATCGCGCACGCCGGATGGCGGGGGCTCGCGGCGGGTGTGCTCGAGGCGGCGGCGGAAGCGGTGGCAGCGACGCATGCGGTGATCGGCCCCGGGGCCGGTGCCTGCTGCTACGAGGTCGGGCCCGAGGTGCACGAGGCCTTCGGGCTGACACCGCGGCGCGCGACGATCGACATGAAGGCGCTCGCGGCAGAGCGCCTCGGTGGCCTGGAGGTCCGCGATGTAGGGGTATGCACGATCTGCTCGCCCGCACACTTCTCCTACCGGCGCGACAGGACCGACGCGCGCCAGGGCGGTGTCGCGTGGCTGACCTGACGGTCGCGCGCGTCCACGAGAACGCCCAGCGCATCCGCGCGGAGATCGGCGCGGACGTGGAGCTGCTCGCCGCCGTGAAGTACCTCGAGCCCGATCAGCTCGGCGCGCTGGCCGATGCCGGCATCACGCTGCTGGGGGAGAACCGCGCGCAGGAGCTCGAGCGCAAGGCCGCGGCACATCCCGGCGTCTTCACCTGGGACTTCATCGGCCACCTGCAGAGCCGCAAGGTCAAGCAGGTGCTGCCGCACGTGCGCCTGATCCACTCCGTCGCGACCGACAGCGTGCTGCGCGAGCTCGAGCGCCATGCGCCGCCGGACACCGAGATCCTCGTCGAGGTCAACGTCGCGCGCGACGCCGGCAAGAGCGGGGTGGACCCCGACGAGCTCGACGCCTTCCTCGAACGCGTGCCCGCGAACGTCGCCGTGGCCGGGCTGATGACGATGCCGCCGCTCGCGCAGCAGCCCGAGGACAATCGCCGCTGGTTCGCGGCGCTGGCCCAGATCGCCACCGATCGGGGGCTGCGCCAGCTGTCGATGGGGACGTCACAGGACTACGCGGTCGCTGCACAGGAGGGTGCGACGATCGTGCGGATCGGCACGACGCTGTACCGTTAGCCGGGAGGAATCCGCCCCTGCGCGGCTAATCTCAGGTGAAGCATGGCCTTCAGGGACTCCTGGCACTCTGCTCTTGTGTATTTCGGACTCGCCGAGCAGCGCGAGCCGATTGACGACGACTACGAGGACCCGTACGAGCCCGAGCAGCAGCTCGAAGAGCGCTATCGGGAGCGCCCGAACGTCCGCCGCCTCAGCGGCCGGCGTCGCGGGAGCGACTTCGACGACATCTTCGCCGACGACGAGGGCCCGCGGACGCAGCGCCTGCGCGCCGTCCCCAACGGCGGGCGCAGCGACGTGCGCGTGCATCTCGTGATCCCGAAGTCGTTCAACGACGCCCAGCAGATCGCTGACAAGTTCAAGGACAACGTGCCTGTCGTCCTGAACCTCCAGGGGTCGGAGACCGACCTCTCCAAGCGCCTGATCGACTTCGCCTCGGGCCTGACGTATGCGCTCGACGGCGGGATGCAGCGGATCGCCGACAAGGTCTTCATGCTCACGCCGCGCAACGTGCAGATCTCTGCCGAGGAGCGCGCGCAGTTGATCGAGAAGGGCTTCTTCAACCAGTCCTAACTAGACTGCCCCGGCGATGCAGGTCGGTCTCGTCGGAGCAGGCAACATGGCGCGTGCGATGGCGCGTGGCTGGGGCGTGCCCGTCCACGCCGCCGATCCGCTGCCGGGTCGCGCGAAGGCGCTCGCGGACGAGACGGGCGGCAAGGCCTTCAGCTCCAACGCCGAGCTGGCGAGCGCCGTCGACCTCGTCGTGCTCTGTCACAAGCCCGCGCAGCTCGCGCAGGTCGCCGAGGAGGTCGCGCCGCACGCACGTCGCGTCGCGTCGATCCTCGGGGCGACACCGCTGGACAAGCTGCGCGCCGCCTACCCCGACCTGCCCGTCTACCGCTTCCTGCCCTCGACGCCCGTCGAGGTCGGCGCCGGCGTCGTCTGCCACGTGCCCTCGGGCGCGCCCGACGAGGACGAGGTCGCGGCGCTGTTCGCCAGGCTCGGGCGCCTCGAGGCCTTCGACGAGCCGCTCGTCGACGTCGCGATGGGCCTGATGTCCAACGCGCCCGCCTACATGGCGCTCGTCGCCGAGGCCCAGATCGACGCGGGCGTGCGGCGCGGGATCCCCGCCGAGCGCGCCGCCGAGCTCGTCGTCCAGACGATGGAGGGCACCGCGAAGCTGATCCGCTCGCGCGGGATGGACACGCTCGCCGTGCGTCGCGAGGTGACGTCGCCGGGCGGCTCCACCGCCCGCGGTCTCGCGGCCCTGGAGCGCGGCGGCGTGCGAACCGCCTTCAACGACGCGATCGACGCGGTGCTCGCATGACCTTCGTCCTTGCCAGCACCCGCACGCAGATCGCGGACTTCCTCGGCGCGCTGATCCTCGTCTACGTGATCCTGATCATCGCGTACATCCTGATGTCGCTGTTCATGCAGTTCGGCGGGCGGGTCCCCTACAGCCGCTGGTCGCGGGCGATCATGGATTTCCTGTCCGAAACCGTCGAGCCCTATCTCGGGATTTTCCGGCGGTTCATCCCGCCGCTGGGTCCGCTCGACCTCAGCCCGATCGTCGCGATCCTCGTGCTGCAGATCGGCGGCGGCTTGATCGTCAACCTGATCGAGGGGTGAGCGCCTGGCGGCGCGCCGGCCTCGTGGCGGCGCTCGTGCTCCTGGTCGATCAGGCGAGCAAGGCGCTCGTGCGCGGCGGGATCGCGGTCGGCGACGAGGACGGCATCTTCCCGGGGCTGACGCTGGTCCACGTGAAGAACGAGGGCGTGGCGTTCGGCGCCTTCGAGGATCAGGTGGCGGTCGTGATCGTGATCATCGCGATCGCGATCTTGGCGATGCTCGTGTACTTCGCCAGGCATGCCTCACAACCGCTGATCTGGCTGCCGACCGGGCTGCTTGCGGGTGGGGCGATCGGCAACATCTTCGATCGCGTGCGCGACGGCGCGGTCACCGACTTCCTCAAGCTGCCGGCGTGGCCGGCGTTCAACGTCGCCGACATCGCGATCACGTTCGGCGTGCTCGCGCTTCTGCTCGTGCTGGAACGCAATGCGGTTGACGACCCCAGCTGAGGCTGCCGGCGAGCGGCTGGACGCGTTCCTCGCGGGACCGCTGGGCTCGCGCACGCGCGCCGCGCGGCTGATCGCGGCGGGGGCGGTGACCGTCGACGGCGCCGTCGTGGCCAAGCGCTTCGTGCTCAGCGGCGACGAGGAGATCGCCGTCGACGAGTCGCTCGACGCCGTCGCCGAGGCCGACACGGGGACCGGCGAGCCGGCGTCATTCGGCGTCGCTTTCGAGGACGAGCACCTGCTGGTCGTCGACAAGCCCGCCGGCGTCGTCGTGCACCCGGCGCGCGGCAACCGTCAGGGCACGCTGGCGCAGGCTCTCGCCGGCCGCGCCGCCGGCGGGGAGGACGACTGGCGGGCGGGCATCGTCCATCGCCTCGACAAGGACACCTCCGGCCTGCTGGTGGTCGCCAAGTCCGAGGCGGTCCACCGCGCGCTGAAGGCCCTCCTGGCGGCACGCGACATCACCCGCGAGTACGTCGCGCTCGTCGACGGGCGCCCGCCGGCGAAGACCGGCACGATCGACGCCCCGATCGGCCGTGATCGCCGCGTCCGGGTCCGCCAGTCGACCGATACCGACCAGCCCCGCGCGGCGGTGACGCATTTCGAGTTGACGGAGGCGCTGGCGACGTCGACGCTGCTGCGCGTGCGCCTGGAGACGGGCCGCACGCACCAGATCCGCGTGCACCTGGCCGCGATCGGCCACCCGGTCTCCGGCGACCCGGAGTACGGCGTCGCGGGGCGCTTCGGCCTGGAGCGCCAGTTCCTGCACGCCGGGCGCCTGGCGTTCACCCACCCGGTGTCGGGCGCGGCGCTCGACCTCGCGTCCCCACTGCCGGAAGACCTGGCCGCAGCGCTCGACCGCGCACGCGCCGCCTGAGCACTCGCGCCTCGCGCCGCACACCAGCTTGGGTACGTGGCGTTGACCGGGTGCGGTGCGCTGGTGCCGAGCCGCCGCAGCGTCGCACCGAGGGGGTGTGTCCAAGCAAAGTGGCCAACCCGTGTTGGCCACTTTCCTGCGGGACCCTCCCTCGTGCCGGGCCTCAAGGACAACTGGGCGACTTCTTTCGTGAAGCCGCCCAGTTGGTCCAGAACTGACGGACCGGACCACCGGAGGTAGGGGAAGGGAGGACCGGTCCGACAATGCACCTAACGACGGTGCGCTGAAGGACTTGCGTAAACTTGCACAACAAATTCGTCGTCCCCTACCCGCGCGGACCACGAAGCGACTTGGGTCCTGCCCGGCACTCGCCGGGTTCCGACGAGCTTCGCGCGCGGCCGCCGTACATCACATCTCGAAAGGACCTAGTGCCCATGTCCCAAGTTGGGATCAAGGAGCTGCTGGAGGCCGGCGTTCACTTCGGCCACCAGACCCGCCGTTGGAACCCCAAGATGCGCCGCTTCATCCATGGTGAGCGCGCCGGCATCTACATCATCGACCTGCTGCAGACGCAGAAGCTGCTGGCCGACGCCCAGCAGTTCGCCTCGGAGCTGTCGCACCGCGGCGGCACCGTGCTGTTCGTCGGCACGAAGAAGCAGGCCCGCGACGCCGTCAAGGACGCCGCCGACATGTCGGGCCAGCCCTACGTCAACCACCGCTGGCTCGGCGGGCTGCTGACGAACTTCCAGACGATCTCGCTGCGCATCAAGCGCCTGCACGACCTCGAGCGCTATCAGGCCGACGGGCAGCTCGAGCTGCTGCCGACGCGTGAGCGCATGAACGCGCTCGCCGACCTCGCCAAGCTGCAGGCCAACCTCGGCGGCGTCAAGAACATGCAGCGCCCGCCGGACGCGATCTTCATCGTCGACCTCAAGACCGAGGTCATCGCCGTGCGCGAGGCCCAGCGCCTGCGCATCCCGATCATCGGCCTGGTGGACACGAACTGCGATCCCGACGGGATCGACTACGTGGTCCCGGGCAACGACGACGCGATCCGCTCGTGCAAGGCGGTCGCCGACGCGATCGGCTCGGTCGTCGCCGAGGGCCGCGCGTCCTACGCCGCGATCGAGGCCCAGCGCCAGCAGGCCGAGGCCGAGGCCGCCGCCAAGCGCGCCGCCGAGGAGCAGCAGCGCAAGCAGGCCGAGGATCAGGCCAAGGCCCAGCAGGCAGCCGCAGAAGCGGCCGCCGCCGCGGCCGCTGCCGAGCAGTCGGCCGAGGCCGCCCCTGCCGCCGAGGCCGCCCCTGCCGCCGAGGCCGCTCCCGCCGCCGAGGCCGCCCCCACCGAGACGCCCACCGAAACCGCCGCAGCACCCGCCGCCGAGGAGGCCCCCACGAATGGCTGAGTTCACCGCGAAGGACGTCGCTGCCCTGCGCCAGAAGACCGGGGCGGGCATGATGGACTGCAAGAACGCACTGACGGAGGCCGACGGCGACATCGACAAGGCCGTCGAGCTGCTGCGGGTCAAGATGGGCAACAAGATCGGCAAGCTCGCCGACCGCGAGGCCGCCGAGGGCACGATCCAGTCCTACATCCACGCCAACGGCAAGGTCGGCGTGCTCGTCGAGGTCGACTGCAACACCGACTTCGTCGCCAAGAACGACGACTTCGTCGCGTTCGCGCGCGAGATCGCGATGCACGTCGCGGCGAGCCCGCAGACGAAGGTCATCTCGCGCGACGACATCGACGAGGAGGCCAAGGCCGCGGAACTGCGCGTCTTCGAGCAGCAGGCCGCCGACAAGCCCGACAACATCCGCCCGAAGATCGTCGAGGGCATGCTCAACAAGTGGCTCGGCGAGGTCGCGCTGCTCGACCAGGTGCATGTCAACGAGGACAAGCACGAGAAGAAGACGATCGAGCAGCTGCGCGCAGACCTCTCGGCGAAGACCGGCGAGAACGTCGTGATCCGCCGTTTCAGTAGGTTCGCCGTCGGTGAGTGAGGCTGCGTTCAAGCGGATCCTGTTGAAGCTCTCGGGGGAGGCCCTGATGGGCGACCTCGAGTACGGGACGGACCCGGAGCGCGTCACGGCGGTCGCCGAGGCGATCAAGGGCGTGCACGACCGCGGGGTCGAGATCGCGATCGTCGTCGGCGCCGGCAACATCTATCGCGGCGTGAAGGGCGCGGCCGAGGGCATGGACCGCGCCACCGGCGACTACATGGGCATGCTGGCGACGCTGCTCAACGCGCTGCCGCTGCAGGATGCGCTCGAGAAGGTCGGCGTCTACACCCGCGTGCAGAGCGCGCTGAACATCGCCGAGGTCGCCGAGCCCTACATCCGCCGCCGCGCCGAGCGCCACCTCGAGAAGCAGCGCGTCGTCATCTTCGGCGCAGGCACGGGCAACCCGTTCTTCACGACCGACACCGCGGCGGCGCTGCGCGCGGTCGAGATCCACGCCGAGATCATCCTGATGGCCAAGAACGGGGTGGAGGGCGTCTACGACGACGACCCGCGCACGAACCCCGACGCGAAGCTGATCAAGGACATCACGCACATGGAGGCCGTGCAGCGCGGCCTGAAGGTGATGGACTCCACGGCGCTGACGCTCTGCGCCGAGAACAACATGCCGATCAACGTCTTCAACATGGACGACGTGGCCAACATCGACCGGATAGTGTCCGGCGAGAGGGTGGGCACGCTGGTGAAGACAGATGAGTGAGCTGATCGACGAGCTGCTGGCGGACGCGCGCGAGCGTATGACGAAGTCCGTCGAGGCGACGACGCACGAGTTCGGGTCGGTCCGGACCGGCCGCGCGAGCCCGGCGCTCCTGGACCGCGTGATGGTCGACTACTACGGCGCGCCGACGCCGCTGAGGCAGCTCGCGACGATCAACGCCCCCGAGGCCCAGTTGCTGTCGGTCCAGCCCTTCGACCAGAGCTCGATCAAGATCATCGAGAAGGCGATCATGGAGGCGCAGCTCGGGCTGACGCCGAGCAACGACGGGCGCATCATCCGCCTCAGCATCCCCTCGCTGAACGAGGAGCGCCGGCGTGAGCTCGTCAAGCAGGTCCGCCACATCGCCGAGGAGGGCCGCGTCGGCATCCGCAACGTGCGGCGCGACATCATGCACGACCTCAAGGAGCTCAAGGACGAGGGCGAGGTCGGCGCCGACGACGAGCACCGCGGCGAGGTCGAGCTGCAGAAGCTCACCGACAAGCACGTCACCCAACTCGACGACATCCTCAAGGCCAAGGAAGCCGAGATCCTGGAAGTCTGATGGCGGCGAAGTACGTCGCCATCATCACCGACGGCAACGGACGCTGGGCCCAGCAGCGTGGGCTGTCGGTCGCAGAAGGGCATCGCGCGGGTGCAGACGTCGTCAAGGCGCGGCTGAGGGACGCCGTCGAGTTCGGCGTCGAGGAGCTCACCGTCTACTCGTTCTCGACGGAGAACTGGTCGCGCAGCGAGGAGGAGGTCTCGGCGCTGATGGCGATGTTCTCCCAGCGCATCGGCAACGAGACGCCCGAGCTGCTGGACGAGGGCGTGCGGATGCGCTTCATCGGCCGTCGCGACCGCGTCGGCGCGCAACTTCTCGAGCAGATGCAATGGGCCGAGGAACAGACGGCGAAGAACGAGCGCATCACCCTCTACATCGCATTCGACTACGGCTCGCGAGACGAGATCCTCGACGCCGCCGCGCGCTATGACGGTGGCGGTGAGGACGCGTTCAAGGCGCTGCTCTACGCGCCCGAGATGCACGATCCCGATCTGCTGATCCGCACGAGCGGAGAGCAGCGGATCAGCAACTACCTGCTGTGGCAGTGCGCCTACTCGGAGTTCGTCTTCGCCGACGAGCTGTGGCCCGACTTCGACCGCGCCGCGTTCCGCCGCACGCTCGACGAGTACGAGACCCGCGAACGCCGCTTCGGGGGACGCTGATGGCCACGCCGCGGGGGAGGCGCGCCCAGCGGCGCAACACCACGTCTGACCTGACGGCGCGCGTACTCGTCGCCGTGCCGGCCGCCGCGCTTGCGATCGCCCTGATCGCCACCGGCGGCCCGCTGTTCGCCGCCGGCATGTTCGTCTTCGGCGCGCTGTGCATGCACGAGCTGTTCTCGATGTTCCACTACGCCTCGCCCTCGCGCCTGGCCGGGTTCATCTGCCTGATCGGGCTGATCGTCGCCGCGCACGAGGGGACCACCGAGACCGTCGTCCTGGTGACGCTCGCCGCCGTGCCTGCGACGTTCCTGCTGATCCTTCTGCAGCCGCGCGGCGGCGCGCCCGGGATCGCCGTGACGCTGCTGGGCGTCGTCTGGATCGGCCTGCCGCTCGCCTTCGCCGTGCTGCTGCGCGACCTGCCCCACGGCGGCGCGATCGTCTTCGCCGTCGCCCTGGGGACATTCCTCGGCGACACCGGCGCCTACCTCGGCGGGCGCGCCTTCGGGCGCACGAGGCTCGCGCCGACGATCTCCCCGAACAAGACGATCGAGGGTCTGCTCTGCGGGATGGCCGTGGCGGTCGTCGCGGTGTGGTGGGCGGGCCTGTCGCAGGACTGGCTCGGCGGCACGAAGGGCGCGCTGCTCGGCCTCGGCATCGCGATCGCCGCTCCGATCGGCGACCTCTTCGAGTCCTACCTCAAGCGCGACGCGGGCACGAAGGACACCGGCCGCGCGTTCGGCGCTCACGGCGGGGCGCTGGACCGCCTCGACGCGATCCTGTTTACGATCGTCGTCGGGTACTGGGTCTGGAGGGCCATGCTGTGATGTCACGAGTCGTGGGGTTGGTGCTGGTCGTGGTGCTGGGGGCCGCATCAGCGGCCGCTGCCGCGGAGCGTCCGAAGCTCAAGGTGCTGTCCAATCGCGCCGACCTCGTGTCGGGCGGCGACGCGCTGGTCGCGATCACGCCGCCACCGGGCGTGGCGTTGTCGCAGCTACGCCTGCGCGTGGGCAAGCGCGCGATCAAGGCGAGCAGCGCGCGCAAGCGCCGCGACGGCCGCTACGAGCTGCTGCTGACCGGCCTGATCAACGGCAAGAACGTGCTCGTCGCCACGCGCCCGGGCGGCGAGGGGGCGCGCCTGACGATCACCAACCACCCGCAGGGCGGCCCGGTGTTCTCGGGCCCGCAGATCCAGCCGTGGATCTGCCAGAAGACCGCGATCGACAGCCAGTGCAACCAGCCGGCGAAGTTCACCTACCTCTACAAGTCGACGGACCGCCAGAAGACCGGTCTGCAGCCATACGACCCGGCCAACCCGCCGTCAGACGTCAAGAAGACGACGACCGACCAGGGCGTGACGGTGCCGTTCATCGTGCGCCAGGAGACCGGCTACCAGGACCGCGACCAGTACAAGATCGCGACGCTCTTTGACCCCGGCGAGGACTGGGACCGCTTCGACCCGCCCAAGCACTTCAACCACAAGCTGGTGATCCGCCACGGGTTCTCCTGCGGCGTCGATCGCGCGGCGGGCGGCGCGCCGGACAACATCTCCGACGAGGGCGAGGTCGCGCTCGGCTACGGCTTCGCGACGATGTCCACGGCGCTCAGCCACACCGGTCACAACTGCAACATCGTCACCCAGGCGGAGTCGCTCGTGATGGCCAAGGAGCACTTCGTCGAGACCTACGGCGACCTGCGCTACACGATCGGCGTGGGCTGCTCGGGCGGTTCGCTGACCCAGCAGTGGGTCGCCAACGCCTACCCCGGGATCTACCAGGGGATCACGCCGCAGTGCTCGTTCCCCGACGCCTGGTCCAGCGGCACGCAGGTCGCCGACTACGACCTCCTGCGCCAGTACTTCGAGGGCTCCAACACGCTCACGAGCCTGTGGAACCCGATCCAGTGGGCCGCCGTCGAGGGCAACATCCTGCCCGTCAACGCGATCCTCAGCGTCGAGGGCTACTGGTACGTGTCCAAGGCCACGCACGCCTGCGAGGGCGTCGGCGCGCACCAGCGCTACGACCCGCAGACCAACATCGCGGGCATCCGCTGCGGCCTCGCCGACTACACCGTCAACGCGCTCGGCCTGCGTCCCGAGAGCACATGGTCGGCCAACGAGCGCAAGCTCGGCCGCAGCTTCGCCGGCATCGCGCTGGACAACATCGGCGTGCAATACGGCCTCGCGTCGCTCAAGCGCGGGGAGATCACCGCGGCGCAGTTCGTCGACCTCAACACGAAGATCGGCGGCTACGACATCGACGCGATGCCCGTGCCGCAGCGCACGGCCGCCGACCAGCCGGCGCTGGCCAACGCCTACCGCAGCGGCCTGATCAACGAGACGACGAACATGGACAAGGTCGCGATCATCAACCTGCGCGGCCCCGACCCGGGCATCGCCCATGACGGCTACCGCGCGCTCGCGGTTCGCGCGCGGCTGCTGCGCGAGCACGGCACCGCCGCCAACCACGTGATCTGGGACGGGCCGGTCCCGGTCCTCGGCGAGCTGACGTTCCCGACGCGCGCGATGCTGGCGATGGATCGCTGGCTGCGCCAGGTCGAGCTCGACGACTCCGACCGCCCGCTGGCGCGCAAGATCATCGCCAACAAGCCGGCGAACATCAAAGACGAGTGCACGACCGGCGTGATGGCCATCGTCATCCCCATCCAAGGCGTGTGCAAGCTGATCAACCCGATCTTCGGGACGCCGCGCACGGTCGCCGGCCAGCCGATCACGACCGACGACAACAAGTGCCAGCTCAAGCCGATGCGCGAGCAGGACTACCCGCCGGGCTCGTTCTCCGCCGCGCAGTGGCAGGCGCTGAAGAAGGTCTTCCCCGACGGCGTCTGTGACTGGAGCAAGCCCGGCGTGTCGCGTCAGCCGACGATCGCCTGGCAGACCTACCAGGACGCCAAGGGCAAGGTGATCTACGGCGGCCGCGCGATGCCTGCCGCCCCGCGCGCCGTGGCGTGCAACGCGCGCGGCGGCAAGAACGCGCCCTGCAGGGTCGTCAAGCGCCGCGCGAAGCGCTGAGCGGGCCTTCAGGCGCGGCTGCCATCATGGCCCGGTGCCCCGCCGCCTCCTGATCCTCGGCTCGACCGGGTCCATCGGCACGCAAGCGCTCGACGTCGTGGCCCGCTCCGGCGGGCAGCTCGAGGTGCTCGGGCTCAGCGCCCAGGGCAACTGGGAGCTGGTCGTCGAGCAGGCCCGCGCGCACGGTGTGGCGCGGATCGCGCTCGCCGACGAGGTCGCCGCGGCGCGCGCCGCCGAGGCCTGGACCGACGGCGAGGTCTACGCCGGCGCGCAGGGGCTCGTGCGGCTGATCCTCGAGTCCGGGCCGGACATGGTCCTCAACGCGCTCGTCGGCTCGGCGGGCCTCGGCCCGACCGTCACGACGCTCGGCGAGGGCATCGACCTCGCGCTCGCCAACAAGGAGTCCCTCGTCGTCGGCGGTGAGCTCGTCACGCAGCTGGCAGAGGCCACCGGCGCGCAGATCATCCCCGTCGACTCCGAGCACTCCGCGTTGCACCAGCTGCTCGCCGGCGAGCGCCCGGGCACCGTCGACCGGCTCGTGCTGACCGCCTCGGGCGGCCCGTTTCGCGGGCGCACGCGCGCCGAGCTGACCGAGGTCACGATCGACGAGGCGCTCGCGCACCCGACGTGGGCGATGGGCGGCAAGATCACGATCGACTCCGCGACGCTGATGAACAAGGGGCTCGAGGTGATCGAGGCCCATCATCTGTTCGGCACGCCCTACGACGCGATCGACGTCGTGGTGCACCCGCAGTCGATCGTCCACTCCTACGTGCAGCTCTGCGACGGCGCGGCGCTCGCGCACCTCGGCTACCCCGACATGCGCGTGCCGATCAGCTACGCGCTGCACCACCCCGAGCGCGTCGACGTGCCGATGCGCGCGCTGGACCTCGCCGAGGTCGGCGCGCTCACGTTCGAGCCCGTCGACGACGACACCTTCCCCTGTCTGCGCCTCGCGCGCGAGGCCGGCGCCGCCGGCGGCACCGCGCCATGCGTGCTCAACGCCGCCAACGAGATCGCCGTGCACGCGTTCCTCGACCGCCGCCTCGGCTTCCTCGGCATCCCCGAGGTGATCGCCGGGACGCTGCATCGCCTGCCCGCCCAGCCGGTCCGCGCCTTCGAGTCGCTGTACGAGGCCGACCGCGAGGCTCGCGGAATCGCCGCCGAACTGGTCGGTGTCGCAGCTTGAGCTGGTTCTTGGCGTTCGCCGGGTTCGCGGCGCTGATCATCCTCCACGAGTTCGGCCACTTCATCGCCGCGAAGGCGGTCGGGATGCGCGTCGAGCGCTTCGCGCTGTTCTTCCCGCCGCTGCTGTGGAAGGTCAAGCGCGGGGAGACCGAGTACGGGATCGGCGCGATCCCGCTCGGGGGCTACGTGCGGATCACGGGCATGAACCCCAACGAGGAGCTCGCGCCCGAGCTCGAGCACCGCGCCTACTACAACCAGGCCGTCTGGAAGCGGATCGTCGTGATCGCCGCCGGGCCGCTGATGAATATCGTCATCGCGCTGCTGATCTTCTGGGCGCTGTTCGTCTTCGAGGGGCAGGGCAAGATCGTCCCGACCGTCGACCGCGTCGAGACGGGGTCGCCCGCGGCGGGCCAGCTCCTGCCAGGCGATCGCATCCTCGCCGTCGACGGCAAGCGCGGCGAGGTCCGTGACTTCGCCGAGCAGATCGGGACGCACCGCTGCGTCGGCAGGCAGGTCGACGGCTGCCGCGCCGCCACGCCTGCGCGCGTGACGGTCCTGCGCGACGGGCGCCAGCAGATGCTGCGGATCCGCCCGGTCTACGACGGCAAGGCCGACCCGCCACGCCCCCGCGTCGGCTTCTCGTTTAATTCGGTCACCGACAAGCAGGGGCCGCTCGAGGCGATCGGCTCGGCCGCCGATAGCTGCTGGCGCGTCACCGACGCGACCGTGAGCGCGCTGACGCGCCTGGTCTACGACTCGCGGGCCCGCGAGGAGGTCTCGGGAGTGGTCGGTTCCTACGAGACGACGCGGCAGGTGATCAAGACGTCTGGCGTCGTCGATGCGATGACGATCCTCGGTGTGATCTCGCTGTCGCTGGCGATCGTCAACCTGTTCCCGTTCCTGCCGCTCGACGGCGGTCACATCTTCTGGGCAGTGGCGGAGAAGCTGCGCGGCAAGCGCATCCCGTTCAGCGTTATGGAGCGGGCGAGCGTGTTCGGCTTCCTGCTCGTCATCCTCCTGTTCGCGATCGGCCTGACGAACGACATCGACCGGCTGCGCGGCGAAGGCTTCCTGACGCCACGCTAGAACTCCTGCCGCTGTAGGTTTTCGCGGTATGGAGAGTGGAACGGTCAGAGGGGTCGATGCTGCGACGATCGCGGAGGCGTTTCTCATCACCGCGGGTCGCCTGTCAGACGACGTCGCCATCCGCACGAAGGACGACGACGTCACGATCACCTGGAGTGAGTGGCGCGAGCGCTCCGAGGCGATCGCCGGCGGGCTGAAGGGCCTCGGCCTGGAGCGCGGGCAATGCATCGCGATCATGCTCGGCAACCGGCCCGAGTTCCACGTGATCGACGTCGCCGCGATGCTCGTGGGCGCGACGCCGTTCTCGATCTACCAGACCTACGCGCCCGAGCAGATCGAGTACGTCGTCTCGGACTCCGCCGCGACGATCGTCATCACCGAGCCCGCCTACCTGGCCAACGTGCTGGAGGCGCGCAAGAACCTGCCTGCGCTGGAGCACGTCGTCGTGCTCGACGCGGACGCGCCGGAGGGCTGCACGACGCTCGACGCCGTCGAGGCCGCAGGTCGCGAGGCCGGCTTCGACACCGACGCCGAGGTCGGCGCGCTGAAGCCCGGCGACGTGCTGACGCTGATCTACACGTCCGGCACGACCGGGCCGCCGAAGGGCGTCCAGCTCAGCCACAAGAACCTGCTCAGCTGCGTCGAGGGCCTCGAGGAGGTCGTCGACTTCCCCGACGAGGGCGGCAAGGTCATCTCCTGGCTGCCCGCCGCGCACATCGCCGAGCGCGCCGCGCATCACTACCTGCCGATCGTCTACGGCTTCCAGATCACGAGCTGTCCCGACCCGCGCCAGGTGATGTCCTACCTGCCAGCCGTCCAGCCGACGTGGTTCTTCGCGGTCCCGCGGATCTGGGAGAAGCTCAAGTCGGGGCTGGAGACGATGCTCGCCGGACAGCCCGAGGAGCAGCGTGAGAAGGCGCAGGCGGCGATCGACGCCGCGGTGAAGAAGGTGCAGCTCGAGCAGGCCGGCGAGCCGGTGCCCGAGGAGCTCGCGGCCGCCGTCGCCGCCGCCGACGAGCAGATGTTCAGCGGCCTGCGCAAGATGCTCGGGTTCTCCGAGGTCAAGGCCGTCAACGTCGGCGCCGCGCCGACGCCCGTCTCGGTCATCGAGTTCTTCCACGCGATCGGCGTGCCGCTCGCCGAGCTGTGGGGGATGAGCGAGACCTGCGGCGCGGGCACCGTCAACCCGCCCGACAAGATCAAGATCGGCACCGTCGGCCCGCCGGCGCCGGGCGTCGAGATCAAGCTCGGCGAGGACGGCGAGGTCCTCATGCGCGGCGACATGGTGATGCTCGGCTACCGCAACCAGCCCGACAAGACCGCCGAGACGATCGTCGACGGCTGGCTGCACACCGGTGACATCGGGCAGTTCGACGACGACGGCTACCTGAAGATCGTCGACCGCAAGAAGGAGATCATCATCAACGCGGCCGGCAAGAACATGTCGCCGGCGAACATCGAGGCTGCGATCAAGTCGTCCTCGCCGCTGATCGGCCAGGCCGTCTGCATCGGCGACGCGCGCTCCTACAACACCGCGCTGATCGTGCTCGACGCCGACTTCGCGCCGGCCTGGGCGGCCAAGCAGGGCATCGAGGACGCGTCGCTGGAGGCGCTCTCCGACAACGACGCGGTGCGTGAGGCCGTGCAGGAGGGCATCGACGCGGGCAATGCCAAGCTCGCGCGCGTCGAGCAGATCAAGAAGTTCACGATCATCTCCGGCGACTGGCTGCCCGGCGGCGACGAGCTGACGCCGACGATGAAGCTCAAGCGCAGGCCGATCGACGCGAAGTACCACGACGCGATCGAGGCGATGTACTCCGGATGAGGCACATCGCGGCGACGCGCTACGTCGCGCCGCTGCGCGAGGGCGGGTCGCTGCCGGGTCTCGTCGAAGCCGACGACGACGGGCTCTACGTCGTGAAGTTCCGCGGCGCCGGGCAGGGGCCGCTCGCGCTCGTCGCGGAGGTGATCGGCGGTGAGCTTGCGCGGGCGCTCGGGCTGCCCGTGCCCGAGCTCGTGCTGATCGACGTCGACGTGCGCCTGGCCGCGGCCGAGCCCGATCCCGAGATCCAGGAGCTGATCGCGGCCTCGGCGGGCGTCAACCTCGCCGTGGACTTCCTGCCCGGGTCGCTGCCGCTCTCCGCAGACGTCGACCCGCAGTTCGCCGCCGACGTCGTCTGGTTCGATGAGCTCATCACGAACGTCGACCGCACACCGCGCAACCCCAACCTGCTGCAGTGGCACGGCAACCCGTGGCTGATCGACCACGGCGCCGCGCTCTACCAGCAGCACTCGGCCGACGACTTCGTGGCCGCGGCGGCAAAGCCGTTCCCGTTGATCTCCGAGCACGTGCTGCTGCCGGCGGCCGGGGACACGCAACCGCGCCTGGCGATCGATCGCGCGATGGTCGAGGCGGCCGTGCGGCAGGTCCCCGCGGACTGGCTCGTGCGCCATCCGCGCGAGGCATACGTCGAACATCTCCTGAGCCGATGAGCGAGCCCTACCAGTACGCCCTGCTGCGCGTCGTGCCGCGGATCGAGCGCGGCGAGCAGCTCAACGCGGGCGTGGTCGTGTTCTCCCGCCGCCACGGATTCCTCGCGGCACGCACGCAGCTCGACGCCGAGCGGCTGCGGGCCCTGGAGCCCGGCGCCGACGTCGCGGCGATCGAGGCCGAGCTCGCGCGCCGCGTCGCCGTGGCCGCCGGCGACCCCGCGGGCGGTGCGGTCGCGTCGCTGCCGCAGTCCGAGCGTTTCGGCTGGCTCGTCGCGCCGTCGAGCACCGTCGTCCAGCCCGGCGCGGTCCACACGGGCCTCTGCGAAGACCCGCAGGCCTGCCTGGAGCGGCTGTTCGCCGAGCTCGTCGCGTTGCCGGCTGGCTAGTCCGGCTGAGCCTGCTTGGGTCCGGCGCCCGCGCGGGTGGTCCCGTCGCGGCAGGTGAGCTCGGACCAGGCGCCGGCGCGGCGGCCTCTAGCGCGTGGCGCGTGTCGTCGCCGCAAGCGAGGGTATATCCGCCCCATGCGGATCCGAGGCGCAGGGCTCGGCATCGGCGTGGCGGTGCTGCTCGCGGGCACCCCCACGGCGTGGGCGGGCACGATCAGCTCCCCGCAGGCCGGTGCACCAATCTACGCCGGCACCGGCTCGGAGATCGAGCTCATGTCGGTGGTCTACGCGATGGGCTGGGATTTCACGCTGGCGCCGGGGTCGACCGCGACGTTCACCGTCGGCCAGGGGTGCACCGGCGCTCCGCAGAACGGTGCGCACTGCGCCGGCGGCGCCGCTGGCACGGCGACGATCGATCTCGCAGGCGGCGACGACAGCTACAGCGACACCGTCAAGCTCGCGTCAGACGTCCGGGGCGGCGCCGGCAGCGACACGATCTCCTACGCCGGGCGCAGCGCGCCGGTGACGGTCACGCTCGACGACAAGCCCGACGACGGCGAGTCCGGCGAGAAGGACAACGCGCACAGCGACATCGAGAGCATCGTCGGCGGGTCGGGCAACGACCGGCTCGTGGGAACGGCCGGCGCCAACCTGATCGGCGGCGGTGCCGGCGATGACGTGATCGACGGCGGCGGTGGCGCCGACACGCTCGTCGGGGGTGCCGGTACGGACACGATCAGCGCGCGCAACGGGGCCGTCGACACGGTCGACTGCGGCGACGGCGCGGACACGGTCGTCGGGGACGCCAACGACAAGGTCAGCGGGTGTGAGAACGCGCAGCTCGGCGGGACGGCGCCTGGCGTGGACCTCGACAAGGACCTCGTGGCGACGCCGCTGGACTGCAACGACGCCAACCCCGCGATCCGCCCCGGCGCGCGCGAGATACCCGGCAACCGCATCGACGAGGACTGCTCAGGGGCGGACGCCGTCCTGGCGGTGCTGTCGGCGACGTTGCGCACGAGCTGGTCGTCCGGGCGCACGACCCGCGTGCGCAGGCTCGACGTCGTCGCGGCGTCCGGGACCGCGGTGAAGGTGCGCTGCAAGGGCCGCGGCTGCCCGCAGGGCACGACGACGCGGCGCATCGGCAAGCGCGGCCGCGTCTCCCTGACGAGCATCTTCAGGGGCCGGCGCCTGCGTCCGGGTGCCGTCGTCCGGCTCGACATCACCGCGTCGGGCAAGCGCGGCCGGCGGATCACCTGGACCGTGCGGCGGGGCCGCGCGCCCAAGCGCGTGCGGGCGCTGCTCTAAGCCGTTCGCGCAGGTCGACCGCCGCCATCACTTCGGCACCAGGATCTGCGCGAGGGCTCCGCTCTGGAAGCGCACCTCTTCGACGACGTCCAGCTTGAGGTGCTCTCCCAGCCCTGCGAACGGGCTGTGCCCCGCGCCGATCGCGATCGGGACGGTCGTCAGCTGGTATTCGTCGACGAGCCCCAGCCGGGTCAGCGACTTGGCGAAGCCGGGGCCGCCGTGGACCAGGACCGTCCCTTCGTCGTCCCGCGCCTTCAGCTCCGCGATCTCCGCGCCCAGGTCCCCGCCGAAGATCTCGGCCGGTCCCCATTGCGCCTTCTTCAGGGTGCGGGAGAAGACAGCCTTCGGCTTCTCGTTCATCGCCGTTGCGATCGGCCCCTCGGACGCGGCCCAGTGCGGACCCATGATCTCGTAGCTGCGGCGGCCCATCGCATGGACGCCCGCCTCTCCGAGGGCGCGGCGGTTCCACTCACCCGAGTCGTCGCCGAACCACTCGAACATCCATCCATGGGTCCCGTCGGGGCTGGTGGCAAACCCGTCGAGGGACAAGACCATCTTGAGAACCACCTTTCTATCGCTCACGTCGGTCCGGACGTTCCCAGTCGTGCGCCGCGCGGTGCGGCCGGCTCGATCGCGTGGCCTGCGCCGAGGACGTTGCACGGGTCATAGGTGCGCTTGACCTCGCGCAGGCGGAAGTGGTCGGCGCGCGTGAACGCCTCGGCGGTGCGGGTCGTGTCGCCGAGGAAGTTCAGGAACGAGCCGCCGATCGCGTGTGGCCGCAGCGCCTCGGCGACGGCCGGGACCTGCGCGTCGACGATCACCGAGAACTGCGCGCCGCGGTGGCTGACGGGGCCGGCGTCAGGGCCGGCGGTGCTCATCGCGCCGCCCCAGTGGCGCAGCTCGACGGTGTTGACCGCGCGGTCCTCGGCGGTCTGCACGAGCACGTCCAGCAGCGCGTCGGGCAGTGCCGCGACGAGGTCGAGGTGGCGCGGCGGCGTGCCGCCCATCGTGGCGTCGGCGAAGGGCTGGGTGGCGAAGCCGCCACCCACGGCCGGGCCGGCGGCCGCGCGCAGCGGTGCGAGCAGCCGCTCGGCCTCGTCGGCAGGCCCGGCGTGCATCGCCTTCAGCGCGACGACGCGCCGGCCGTCGTCCAGGCGCGTGAGCAGCAGCGCGGTGCTGAGCTCGTCAGGGGCGGATGCCGTCAGCGTGCGGTATGCGTCGAGGATCTCGCGGGCATGCTCGATCTCGTAGTGCTCGACGCCGGCGTAGACCTCGGCGACGGGGTGCAGGCGGAACTCGAGCGCGGTGACGACGCCGAAGCCCGGCCCGCCGCCGCGCAGCGCCCAGAAGAGCTCGGGATGGCGGTTGGCGCTGACGCTCAGCAGCCGGCCCTCGGCGGTCACGACATCGGCGCCGATGACGCTGTCGGCGGCGAAACCGTGCTTGCGTGCGAGCCAGCCGATGCCGCCGCCGAGCGTGTAGCCGACGACGCCGACGTCCGGGGAGGAGCCCGCCAGCGGGGCCAGGCCGAACGGCGCAGCGGCGCGCAGCACCTGTCCCCAGCGCGCGCCGGCGCCGACGCGGGCGACGCGCCGCTGCGGGTCGACGACGACGCCCGCCATCGCGCCCGTCTTCACCACCAGCCCGCCGTCGTTGGGGACGTGCGTCCCGTGCCCGGTGGCCTGGACGGAGAACGCGAGCTCGTGCTCGCGCGCGGCGAACAGGGCGGTCTGGACGTCGACCGCGTCGCTGGCCTCGGCGATGATCGCGGGGCGCGGATCGAGGGCGGGATTCACCACATGGCGCTGGGCCTCGTAGCCGGCCTCGCCGGGAAGGTGCAGGGCGCCGCGGAACGTCCTGTGCAGGCGCAGGATCGCGGCCAGCGCGCCGGTGTCGAGCTCATGGGCGTCGAGGTTCTGGAACGTCATGCCCATGTAGACGCGCGCGGCGCACGAAAATCATCGCTGTCTCACGGCGGTGCTTCCGGGTATGCACACGGACATGACTACGCGCAACGCCAGCCAGGGCATCCTGGCCGACGACAACACCGAGAAACGCGAGCACATCATCGACCTGCTCACGAAGGCCTACTGGATGGAGATCGAGACGGTGATGAGCTACATCGCCAACTCGATCAACCCCGACGGCGTCCGTGCCCAGGAGATCATGGAGTCGCTCAACGAGGACATCCAGGAGGAGCTCGGGCACGCCCAGCAGTACGCCCACCGCATCAAGGAGCTCTACGGCGTCGTCCCCGGCTCATTGGACTTCTCAGCCGAGCAGACCTACCTGCAGCCGCCCGACCAGCAGACCGACATCGTGCACGTCATCAAGGGCGTGATCGAGGCCGAGACCGGCGCGATCGAGCACTACAACCGGATCATCGAGGAGACCGACCAGATCGACCCCGTCACGCAGGACATGGTGATCGCGATCCTGCGCGACGAGGAGGGCCACCGCCGTCTCTTCGAGGGCTTCCTGCGCGAGTACGAGGCCGAGGGGCGGGCATAGTCCGCGAATGAGCACGTTGGGGCGATGGGCGGTCAGATCGGCGCTGCTCGGCGTGGGCGCCACCGCCACGATGGACGCCAGCGCGGAGGTCGTCAGGCGCACGACCGGGGTCGCACCGCTGGACTACCGGCTGCTGGCGCGCTGGATCGGGCACATGCGCGAGGGCCGGTTCAGCCACGACAGCATCGCCGACGCGGCGCCGATCCCCGGCGAGGAGAAGCTCGGTCTCCTCGCCCACTACTCGATCGGGATCGGCTTCGCCGGCCTGCTGCTGGCGTGGCGGCCGGGATTCGCGGAGCGGCCCAGCCTGGGACCGGCGATGGCGATCGGTATGGGCACCATCGTCGCCCCGTGGTTCGTGATGCAGCCGGCGTTCGGGCTCGGTGTGGCGGCGGCAAAGACGCCCGATCCCACCGCCGCGCGCCTGCGCAGCCTGCGCACGCACGCCACGTACGGGCTCGGGCTGTATCTGACCGGTCAGGTGCTCAGGCGGGCGTGTAGGTGAGGTTCAGGACTCCGGAGTCGAAGGTCTCGGACTCGGCGAGCTTCAGCGGATGGGTCGGCGTCTCCTCGAAGAGGCGCTGACCGCTGCCGACGGCGATCGGGTGGACGAGCAGCCTGAGCTCGTCGAGCAGGCCCTCGGCCAGCAGCCAGCGCACGAGCACCGCGCTGCCGGACATGCTGATGTCGGCGCCGTCGCGCTGCTTGAGCTCGGCGACCTGCTCGGCGGCGCTCGCGCCGGGGATCACGGTCGTGTTGTTCCAGTCGGCCTGGCTGAGCGTGTTGGAGACGACGTACTTGTCGACGCTGTTGAGGAACGACGCGAACGGGTCGTCGCCGGGCTGGGAGGGCCAGTACGCGGCCCACTCGTCGTAGCCCTTGCGGCCGAGCAGCAGGGCGTCGGTGCTGTCGAAGCCCCTTCCGACGACGGCGCCCATCGCGTCGTCGAAATAGGGGAAGTGCCACTTGTCGGGCGCCTCGACGACGCCGTCGAGCGCGATGAAGAAGTTGGACACGATCTTTCGCATCTGGCGAACGTACCCAGCGCGTGTCGTGGTGTCGGTGTGGCTAGCCCTACGCCAGGTGCCGCGGCCCGACGTCCGCGGGCGACGGTGCGCCAAGCAGCGTCAGCGCGAGCTCGAGCTCGGCGCGCAGGATCTCGAGCACGTGGCGCGCGCCGGCCTCACCGTTGGCCGCGAGCCCGTAGAGCGCCGGGCGCCCGACGAGGACCGCGCGTGCGCCGAGCGCGAGCGCGGCGCAGACGTCCGTCCCGCGGCGGATGCCGCCGTCGACGAGCACCTCGATGCGGCCCTCCACGGCGTCGACCACCGCCTTGAGCATGTCCGCGGTCGCCGGCACGTTGTCGAGCTGGCGCCCGCCGTGGTTGGAGACGACGACGCCGGCGACGCCGAGGTCTGCGGCGAGCTGCGCGTCGTCGGGGTGATGGACGCCCTTGAGGACGACGGGCAGCGGGCTGTCGGCGACGAGGCGCTCGAGGTCCGGCCAGCTCAGCGTCGTGTCCATCAGGTCGAAGAACTGCGCCGGCGTGACGCCCTCCGACGTGCCGCAGGCCTCGGCGACCGCGGGCATCTCGATCCCGGGCGGAACGGCGAAGCCGGTCCGGAAGTCGCGCTCGCGGCGGCCGGCGCGCGGGGCGTCGACGGTCAGCGCGAGCGCCGTGAAGGCGCTGTCGACGGCCTCGGCGATCAGCGCCTCGGTGATCGCGCGGTCCTTCAGGACATAGACCTGAAACCAGCGCGGCGCGCCCGGGGCGGCCTGCGCGACCTCTGACGGCCGGGCGGTGGCGATCGTCGAGAGCACCATGATCGTCTGCGCGTCCGCCGCTGCGCGGGCCATCGCGAGCTCGCCCTCGGGGTGGGCCATGCGCTGCAGCGCGACGGGCGCGACGAGTACCGGCAGCGCTACTTCGGTGCCGAGCACCGTCGTGGCCGTCGACACGTCGCTCACGTCCACCAGCGTCCGCGGCAGCAGCTTGTGGCGGGCCCAGGCGTCGACGTTGTCGGCCAGCGTGCGCTCGTCCCCGGCGCCGCCGGCGTAGTAGCCCAGCGGCCCGGCCTGCAGTGCGGCCGCGGCGAGCGCCTCGTAGTCGGCGATGTTGATCGGCGCGTTCACGCGCGGGCGAATCTACCGGCCTACCATGTGTCACATGGCCTCGCAGCGTCAGATCCACGTCGGCGGTGTCCCCATCGGGGGCGGCGCACCCGTGGCGGTGCAGACGATGACGAAGACCGAGACGGCCAACCTGTCGGAGACGATGGCCCAGATCCACCGCGTCGCCGAGGCCGGCGCCGACATCGTGCGCGTCGCCGTGCCGCGCGACGACGATGCCGAGGCGTTGAAGACGATCGTCGCGCAGTCGCCGATCCCCGTGATCGCCGACATCCACTTCAATCACACGCTGGCGCTGAAGGCGATCGAGGCGGGCGCGCACTGCGTGCGCCTGAACCCCGGCAACATCGGGGGGCCCGACAAGGTCGCCGAGGTCGTGGCGAAGGCCAACGAGTTCGGCACGCCGATGCGCATCGGCGTCAACTCCGGCTCGCTACCGCGCCACCTGCACGATCTCGAGTTCGAGAACCCCGTCGAGGCGCTGGTCACCGCCGCCGTCGAGTTCGTCGAGCTGATGGAGCGCCTGGAGTTCACGAACTTCAAGGTCTCGATGAAGTCGACGTCGGTGCCGAACACGATCGCGTCCAACCGGCTGCTGGCTTCGCGCATTCCGTATCCGTTGCATCTGGGGATCACCGAGGCCGGCACGAAGTGGTCGGGCTCGCTGAAGTCGTCGGTCGGCCTCGGCACGTTGCTGGCCGACGGGATCGGCGACACGATCCGGATCTCGTTGTCGACCTTCCACGCCGAGGAGGAGGTCAAGGTCGCCTGGGAGATCCTCAAGGCGCTGAAGCTGCGCGAGCGCGGGCCCGTCCTGATCGCGTGCCCGACGTGTGGGCGCCTGCAGTTCGACATGGACTCGGTCGTCGCGGAGATCGAGCAGCGCCTGGAGGCCTACGACGACGCGCTGGAGATCTCCGTCCTCGGCTGCGCCGTCAACGGGATCGGCGAGGCGCGCCACGCCGACTTCGGCATCACCGGCGCCAAGAACGCCGGGATGATCTACAGCAAGGGCCAGCCGCTGAAGAAGGTCGCAACCGAGCATCTCGTCGACGAGCTGTTCGCCGAGATCGACCGCTACTACGCCGCGGGCAAGAAGGTCGTGACCGACGCCTCCGAGGTCGCCGCCGCCGAGCAGTGGCTGGCAGAGAACGAGGACGAGTCGGCGATGACCCCCGAGCGCCTGGCGGCGCTGGAGGCCGCGGCCAACGAGGCCGCCGGCGGGGGGGACGACGTCCTGCTGGTCGACGAGGCCGCCTCGCCGACCGCCGGCCGGCGGTTTACGCGCTAGCTCCACGGGGACGAGACGCGCGCTGCCCACGAGCCTGCGCTACCAGGCCACCGCGGTCTACGTGCAGATCTCCGGCACGTTCGTCATCAAGAACCAGCGCCCCGCGCCCGCCAGGGTCTGACGCACGGCGCCGCGAGGAGTAGCATCGCTGTCGTGCCTGGCTTAGGTTAGACGGCGCAAACACCCGAGACGCTGGGCGGAGGCGCGCGCGCTCCGCCTGGAAATGGGGCCGCATTTGCGGCCCCATTGCATGCTGTGGGGCCTCAGGCCGTCTGCATCAGCACCTCGCTGACGAAGTGATCTGCGGACTCCTTCGAATCCCAGACCGCAGCGATGAGGACTCCGCCCTCTGTCGGTCCGGCGGCGTGGTAGATCTGCCCGTCAGGGAGGCCACCGGCCGGGTGCACCGCTGCCACCGTCATGCGGTACTGCTCCTCGGTCGCGCCGGGCCAGAAGCGGGACATCAAGTACGCCATCGCTTCCTCGCTTGGTTGGGGCCTCCCGTTTGGCCCAACTCGGCGCTAGGCGCTCCACGGCACGAAGAGGATCCAGAAGCACCACAAGACGACGAGTAGGAGCGCGAACGCGACGATTCCCGCGATGTCGCTGACGATCCCGTGCAGCTGGCCTTGAAGGACCAGCGCCGCGGCGAGCAGCGCGAGCAGCGCGACGAAAATCGCCAAGGACCATCGCGCGTCGCGCACGAATGCACCGAGACGACCCTCGAGCGAGTCGGTGTGACTGATGAACGGGGACTTCGCGGAGCGGCGGTCCTCGTGTCTGCGTTTCCGTCGCGATCGCACCGACCACATTGTGGCCCTAGTCGCAGCACGATCGCCCAAGGTCGAGCGTCGCCGCGAACAGTGGCTCCCGCGGATGAGAGGCAGCACCGAGCGTCCATCCTGGTCGTGAAAATCAGCGACAGACGGACGATCGCTCCCACGCGGAAGCAGACGTGAGGCGCGCGTCCTTCGTGTGTCGCTAGGGCGACGACAGACGGACGCCTACGCGGCCGCGGCGTTGGTGGATTGGCATCGTGGGTCGCCGGTGAGGGGCGGGCGTCGCGGCTTCGCAGAAGAACAGCGCTCTGAGGGGCCGAGGGTGTGGCGGGCGCCGTCGCTTCTGCTGGGCTCTTGTGGTCACGCCTCGCGTCCACACCTGCAAGGGCGCCGGCGCTAACCGGGCGCGAGGCGGTCGCGACCCCCTGTCCAAAACGGAGTGCTAGCGGCGGCTAGCAATTTCGGGAGCGGCGGCTAGCACTCACATTCCGACAGGGGGTCGTGCACGCATCCGCCCGGTCAACGCACCGCCGCACCCGGCGCGCGACAGGCGCGCTGCACACCCTGCGTCCTCAAAGCGGCCTTTCCTGCGAAGCCCAACCGCTTGACCCGAGCCGGCGCCCACGATGCCAATCCAACAGCGTCCTACGACTTCTGCTTCCGCGTGCTGTCGAGCGTCACGCGACTCGAGTACGCGAGGGTGCGGCGCTCGGTGTTTGCGGGTTGGCGGATCGTCGCCGGCTAATGGGACACTGGGACGGATGTCGCTGGTCGATCTCCTATTGGATCCACCGCATAGTCGCGCGCGGAGCGTCGGCGCCATCGTCGTGGCTTACGTGCTCACCGGGTGGTTGATGTTGGAGGTCTTCGGCTGGACCTGGTGGGAAACCGCGCTGTTCATTGGCGCGCTCGAGTTTCTGAAGTACGCGTGGCATCGGTGGGGGTAGCAGGCGTCAGCGCGGCCAGTCCCACAGAGGCTTGTCGGACTCCAAGCCCAGCAGGCCGTTGCGACGCCGGACCATCAGCGCCACCTCGTTGATCAGCTCAGCGGTGACATCGAGTCGCTGGACCCGCGCCTTCAGGTCGCCGCTTATGCCTTCGACAGTCACGAGTCCCGTGTCGGCGTCGTATCGGGCGTCGATGAGCATCGCCGCGTCGCCGGCGCCGGCGCCGTCGTCGACGTCGGCCGCCTCGACGGCTGCGATGCGCAGGACGCGGCGCATGAATGGGACGTGTTCCTCTCGATAGCGCCAGGTTGTGCGGGTCTGCTCGGGTTTTGGACCATCGCGCCATTCCTGCGCGAACGGGATGACGAGCGATCGCGCGGCAGCATCGTGCTCGACGGCGCCGATGTCCGAAATACGCGTCGTGGATCACGCCACCGATTTCCACGAGGTGCTCCGTCGACTGACCTACGCTCTACCGCAGTCGTGGTCATCGCGACGACGGTTGCCATCTCGCTGGTTCCCGGGTGGTGCGACTCAAAGTACGACAGCGCCTGCACGCCGTCGCCCTCTCAGAACGCCGTTCTTGGGTGGGGGCTCATCGCGGCGATCGCCGTGGCGGCCGTCGGTTTTGGCGTGTTTGCATGGCGCATGCGCCGGCGCTCCTAGTGCTGGCGCCGCCGAACTTCCATCTGCTCGCGTGTGAGCCGACAAGATGGATGGTCGTGTCCGGGTCTGGTTGTCGCGCAACCAGCAGACCGAGCGGAGCGCTGGTATCGACCTGTGAGATGTCGTCCCGGCGGAGGACCGTGAGGAGTCTCAGCCGCGACGCTCGGCACAACCTCCGCAGCCCCGGATGGTGGGCGTTCGTGTTTGTCGCCGGAGCGCTCGCGAGCGCCGCCTCAGCGCGCAGGACGAGCGTTCATTCGGCCTGCGATATCGCAGGTGAAATGAACGTTCGGTGCGCCGGGCCCACGCGAGTGGGCGCTCGCACCGCTCGTGAGCCGGCCCGCGTCGAGAGCGTCGCGTGTCCGCACCCCGCCGCGTAGGCTCCAGAACGTGCGGATCGGGGAGGTCAAGGCGGGGCCGCTGTTCACAGACGACGCGCCACGCGGCAAGCGGCTGGTGCGGCGGACGCGGGGGATCGCGATCGAGCTCATCGCGTTCGTCCTCGTCACCGCGCTCTATCCCGTGCTGCTGCTCGGAGCGCTCGCAACCGACGCAGCCCTCTGGCTGAAATCGCGCAAGCCGTTCGTCGCCGCGCGGCTGCTCGCGTTCGCCTGGTGGTTCCTGTTTGCCGAGCTGCGCGGCATGGCGGTGCTCGCGGCGTTGAAGCTGACGACGCGCGCCGGCTCGATCAGACGACGCCGCGCGATCTACGCGCTGCGCATCCACTGGGCCCGCAGCCACCTGGCCGGCATCCGCGTGCTGTTCGGCCTGACGTTCGAGATCGACGGGCTCGAGCTGGCGGGACCGGGGCCCGAGATCATCCTGATCCGCCACGCGAGCATCATCGACAACACGCTCCCCGACGCCGTGATCGGACGCCACCACGGGATCGGGCTACGGTTCGTGCTCAAGCGCGAGCTCGAGTCGATCCCCGTCATCGACATCGGCGGACACTGGACGACGACGTACTTCGTCAAGCGCGCGTCGCCCGACGCCGCCGCGGAGATCGCGAAGCTGGCGCGCCTCGCCGAGGACCTGGGATCCGGCGAGGGCGTGCTGATCTATCCGGAGGGCACGCGGCACACGCCAAAGAAGCTGGCGCGCGCCCAGGAGCTCATCGCCGAGCGCAGCCCAAACATCGCACCGCTGGCGGCGAAGCTCAGCAACGTGCTGCCGCCGCGCCTGGGCGGCGTGCTCGGCCTGCTCGGCACAAGCGCGGACGCCGACGTCGTCGTCTGCGGGCACGTGGGGCTCGACGGCTTCGAGTACATCTCCGACGTCTGGAAGGGCCGGCTCGTCGGGGGGCGCGTCAACGTGAAGTTCTGGCGCTACCCGGCGGCCGACGTACCCGCAGACCCCGCGGCGCGCACAGAATGGCTCTACGAGGTCTGGCAGCGCCTGGACGACTGGGTCGGCGAGCAGCTCGCGCAGCGCGCCGGCACCACCCCAACAGCAGCTATCGCTTCTTCTTCACCGGCTTGACGGTCTGCTGCGCCGACAGCACGGTCACGCCGTCGCGCACGTAGGAGAAGCGGTACCTCGCACGGCCGCCGAGCGCCACACGCTGGGACCAGTAGCCGAACGCATCGGTGACGACCTGCTTGATCGCGACCCACTGGCCGCCGCTGAACTTCTCCAGCGTCACCGTCCACGACGCGCCAGGGCGGACCTGGCCCCACAGCCGGACCTTCGTCGCGCCCGGCTTGACCTGCGCGTAGAACGGGTTGGGGAAGACCGCCAGCGACGGCTTGGGCCGCCCGTCGAAGAAGCGCAGGCCCGACTGCCACGAGGCGTAGTTGTTCACGCCGGCGACGCGCAGTGGCTCGTCGCGCCACTCGTACTGCGTGACGTTGCGCACGCGCGGGTCCGCCCAGGCCTGAAACCACGACTGCTGCAGCCACGCCGCCTGGCGCGCGGGGGAGACGCCAGAGTCGCCGTCGGGCGGATCGGTCTGGTAGCCGAACTCCGTCAGATAGAGGTCAAAGCGCGAGCCGCGCGCGGGCTTGAGGATCCCGCTGCGGGTGATCTTGTCGAGCGTCGACTCAAAGCGCGGCAGGTCGCCGATCGCAGCGTTGTCGGGATGCACCGCGGGCGTCGTCGGAGAGAAGCGCACGGGGTGGGGGTGGTAGGCGAAGGCGTCGGCGCGCACCGTGCTCTGCCCGCGGCAGGATCCGGTGCGCACGCGCTTGAGGCGCTTGTCATCCACGCACGCCAGCGCGCGGATGAACTGCAGCGGGCGCATCGTCGCGTTGCGCGACGTCGGCGCGCGACCGGTCGGCGACACCGTCCCGATCAGGACCTGCGCGGACGGGTCGACGCTGCGGATCGACTTGAACGCCGCGCGGTAGAGCTCGCGGTAGCGGTGCGGCGACGACGGCCGGCAGCGTGAGCCCGTGCAGCTGAACTGCGGCTGCAGCCAGGCGGGCTGGTTGGGCTCGTTCCAGATCAGGTAGCGGGCGACCCGCTCCCCGTAGCGCCGCGCCACGGCGTAGGCGAAGTCACCGAAGCGCTTGGGATCCGGCTGCCAGCGCGCGTTGCCACGCGCGGGCTCTGAGCTCGTCCACAACGGCCCGGGACCGGTGATCGCGAGCATCGGGCGGATCCCGGCGCCCTCGAGCAACGCCAGCGCGTTGTCCAGCGCCTCCCAGTGGTAGAGCGCGTCGTCGGGGTCGCGCGGGTCAAAGCCGGCCGGCGGCCTGCCCGCGGTGTCGTCGGGCGCGATCCGCAGCCAGTGCACGTGAACGCGCGCGACGTCGACGCCCATCCGCTGCCACTCGGCGACGGCTTCGGCCGCGGTCGGGCCGCCGGCCAGCAGCACGGCGTCGTCGGCGATCCCGGTCTCCATGCCCGGCGCCCCCTGCGCGGGGGCGGCGGCCAGCGCGGAAGCGACCGCGGCCAGGAGCACGGCCGCGGCGCGCTGCAGCCTCACCGCCCGACCCCGGCGGCGCGGCTGACGATCGCGGGTCCGTCCTTGGGCTCCCAGCGCAGCCGCCAGTAGCTGTTCTCACCGCGCGGCATGGTGGTCTCGAGGAACCCCTTCCTGTTCGTCGTCTGCACGGTCTTCAGCGTCGTGAAGTTCTCACCCGGCCGCGCGCCCTGGATGTCGACGTTCTCGAGGACGCCGTCCTCCGCCGGGCGCACCTGGCCCCAGATCCGCACCGAGCTGCCCGCAGGCGTCACCCACAGCGGCAGGCGGTAGGCGTCGAACGACGGCTTGGGCCGCCCGTCGACGAAGCGCAGCCCGGTCTGGAACGCCGACAGCGCCGCCTCGTCGCGCAGCTCGTACTGGGCGACCGAGCGGACCTGGCGGTCGTGGAAGACGAGCCAGTCGCTCTCGTTGATGTACGCGGCCTGCTTGGTCAGCGACACCCCGAAGTTGATGTCCGGCGGGTTCGTCTGAAAGCCGTACTCGGTGTAGTAGATCGGCAGGTCGCTGCGGATCCGCCCGCGCGCCGCGGCCTGCTTGAGCAGCGTCTTCAGCCGGCCGATCGAGGACACCGTGATCTCGTTGGCGTTGCCCTTCGCGGTCGGTGGCTGGCTGCCCCCGCGCGTGTAGGGGTGATGGCTGATACCGGTCACCGCAAGCCGGCTGTAGCCCGCGCAGCCCAGCGCGGCGGCCGCTGTGCGCTTCAGCGCGGCGCCGCGGCCATCGATGCAGAACACCGCCCGCAGGAAGTCCCCGGGCGGCGTCGGCCGCGTCGACGCCGGACCCGAGACGCGCCCGAGCGGCGCGGTCTCGCCCAGCAGGATGTCGTCACGCGAGTGCCCGGACGCACGCAGGCCCTTGATCGCCGCGCGCACGAGCTCGCGGTAGATCTGCGGGGACGCCGGCACGGTCTTGCCGTTGACGCGCTCGTACTGCGGCTGCAGCCAGCCGCCCTGGTTGGGCTCGTTCCAGATCGACCAGCGCTCCACGCGCGGCAGCTCGGCCTTGTTCTGGTTCTCGTCGACGTAGGTGCCGGAGTAGCGCGTGCCGAGCGCCTCCACGAAGCGCTTGAACTGCGTCAGGTTCGGCCGGCAGGTCTTGCGCAGCTTCTTGGACCCGGTGCACTGCGACGCCCACGCCGGCATCGGCGAGGACGGCGACAGGATCAGGTCAAGCCCGCGCGCCGTGGCCCCACGCACGAGGTCGTCGTAGGCGTCCCACTGGACCGCCGGATAGGTCCCCGGATCGGCCCCGTCGAAGGTCGGGCGCGCGAGCGACAGCGGCGCCGGCGCAACCTTGTGCCAGAAGACGATCGAGTGGATCGTGTCGGCGCCGATGCGGTCGAGGTCCTCGAGCGTGCGCTCACGCGCGGTCGCGCCCGACAGAACGAGCTGCTCGTCGTCCTGGAAGACCGACAGCTGCGTGCGGCTTGCCTGCGCCGGCACCGCCGCGAGCACGGCCGCAGCAGCGGCCGCGAGCACGGCGATCTGACGACGGCACGGCATGTCGCCTGGCTAGGGAATCGACTGGACCAGCGTGTCGGTGGAGAACGGGACCTGCCCGCCGACCCAGGTCGCCCGCATCTCACCGGGCCCCGGCACGACGATGCCGTTGGCGAGGAAGTAGCCGAAGTCGGTGGTGACCGGAAGCGCTGCGACGTCCGTCCATCCCGCCGTGCGGTCCGGGCGCCACTGGATGTAGGCGTACTCCGGCGTCTCGGGCGTGAGCACGCCGTTGGCGCGGAAGCGCAGCTGGCCCCAGACGGTCAGCGTGCGCGCCCCCGTCTCCGGGTCGGCGGACGCCGGCACCGCGAAGAACGGGAACGCGTAGGCCTTGATCGCGGGCTTGGCGATCCCGGTCGACCCGTACAGGCCGGACTGGTAGGTGCCCCAGTAGTTGCGCGAGCCGGCCGAGTAGCGCTTGTTCGGCGGCACGTCGCGCAGCAGGAACTGCGTCTGGCCGAGGACGCGCGGGTTCGTCGACGTCATGTACTCGCTGATCGCGAGGTACTGGGCCTGCTGCTGGAGGTTCGTCGCCGCGAACGGGTCGGGCGGGTTGGTCTCATAGCCGAACTCCGTGGACATCAGCGACATCCCCGCCGCGACGTGACCGGTGGCCGAGAGCTGGTCGAGCTGCTCGCCGAGCTCGTTGAAGTTCGCGAGCGTGATCGCCTGCGGGTCGGCGTCGCGCGCGAGCGGCGAGTTCTGCTTCGTATAGGGGTGGTGCGCCCAGGCATAGGCCTTGATCGGGCCCTTCTTGGCGAACTCGCCGCATCCGAGGCCGTTGGAGCCGGGCCCGCAGAACAGCTCGTTGAGGAAGATCTTCGGCCCCATCGCCGACGTCGTGGTCTGGCGTGCGACGTTGATCGGCGCCGTCTCCCCGGCGAGGATGATGTCCTGGCTGTGGCCCTCACGCTGCAGCGCGTTGTAGCCAAAGAGGTAGAGCTGGCGGTAGAGCGACGGCGAAACCGCCTTGCCGTTCAGCCACTGCGGGCGCAGCCAGCCGCCCTGGTTGGGCTCGTTCCACAGCGACCACATGTGCACGCGCGGGAGGATCGTGCGGCCCTCGTCGTTGTCGCGGAACTTGCCGTTGTAGCGCGCCCCGACCGCGCGCACGAAGTTGTAGAAGTTTCGCGGCCGCGGCTTCCACCACTTCGCGTCCTTCTTGTACTGCGCCGGCGGCTTGGGGTGCGCCCAGCTCGGGCCCGGGCCGGTGACGTTGAAGTAGCACACGAGGCCGAGCGTCTTGCAGGCCCGCACGAGGCCGTCGAAGCGGTTCCAGTTCAGCGGCGGGTAGGCGCGCGGGCTGGCCTCCCCGTACTTCCTGTAGCGCTTCTTGTTGGCCGTTAGCGCGGCCTTCTCCTTCTTGTTCTTCGGCTTGCCCTCGAGGTGGTTGGTGAGGACCGACCACAGCACCGTCACGCGGACCGTGTCGACGCCCAGCGCCTTCATCTCACGCATCGTCTTGTCGCGCGTCGCGTTGTCCCGATAGATCAGGAGGTCGTCGTCCATCATGATCGACATCTGGGCCTCGGACGCCTGCGCCGCAGCGGGGGCGAGCAGGACGACAGCGAGGACGGCGGCGAAGGCAGTGCGCAAGAGGCGGTTCATCGGGGGCATCGTTTCCCTGGGAGCCGGGTGGGACGAACAAAGAGGCGGCCGGATCGACCGCCTCTCACGAGAACGCAACGGTAGCGCGGAAGTTCCGGCGGCGCGCTGCCGCCGAAGCCCCTACTTGGCCGCTGAGTAGCGCTCAGCCACCTTGTTCCAGTCCACGACGGCCCACCAGGCCTTGAGGTAGTCCGGGCGCTTGTTGCGGTAGGTGATGTAGTAGGCATGCTCCCAGACGTCGTTGCCGAGCAGCGGTGTCTTCCCGTCGGTCACCGGGTTGTCCTGGTTGGCCGTGCTCGTGATCGCAAGCTCGCCGCCGTCGAGGACAAGCCACGCCCAGCCGGAGCCGAACTGGCCGACGCCCGCGGCCTCGAACTGCGACTTGAAGTCGTCGAACGAGCCGAACTTCGCTGCGATCGCCTCGCCGAGCTCACCGTCGGGGTCGCCGCCGCCGTCGGGGCTCATCGACTCCCAGAACAGCGAGTGGTTGAGGTGGCCGCCGCCGTTGTTGCGGACCGGGCCCTGCTTGTCGGACGGCAGGTCGGAGAGGTTCGCGATGACCTCCTCGATCGGCTTGTCGGCCCACTCGGTGCCCTCGAGCGCGCCGTTGGCCTTGTCCACGTAGGCCTGATGGTGCTTGTCGTGGTGGAGCTCCATCGTCTCCTGGTCGATGGTCGGCGCCAGCGCGTCGTACGCGTAGGGGAGCGGCGGGACCTCGTAAGCCATGTTTCTTCGATCTCCTGGGGTCGAGTGTCTGTCCAGCTACCTTCGATTCCAGCCTATACCCAGCGCCTCGCGCCGCTTGTCATGGCACCATGCCGCGATCGTGGGAAGGAAGCGTGCCGCCGTGGGAGCGGTCTTCATCGCGGCGCTGGCTGCGCCGCAGGCCGCCGATGCGGCGACGACGATCGGCGCGCCCGTGCTCGCCGGCACCCCGCAGCCGGGCAGCGCGTGCCCGGCGCCGTCGACCACGTGCACGACGGTCCTGGAGTCGCTGCCGGCGCGTGCGCCGTCGGCCGGGGTGATCGTGCGCTGGCGCGTACACGCGCTCGCCGGCGCGCAGGCGCTGACGCTGCGCACCGCGCGGCCGGTGCAGGACGGCTGGCGGGCCGTCGCGACCGAGGCGACGCCGCGCACGATCGCCGGCGGGGCGATCGAGACGTTCCCGGCGCGCCTGGCGATCGCCGCGGGCGATGCGCTGGCCGTCGAGGCCGCGAGCGTCCCGGCGGCACGCGACCCGCTGAGCGCGGGCCCGCTGGCCGTGTTCGCCGGCCCGTTCGCCGACGTCGCGCGTGCGCCCGACGCGACGCTCACCGGAGGCCTGATGCTGCAGGCCGACGTCGAGGCCGACGCCGACGGCGACGGCTTCGGCGACGAGTCCCAGGACGCCTGTCCGGCTGAGGGCGACCGCCAGGCCAAGCCCTGCTCCGCCGCGCTCTCGGTGGCAGCGGTCGTCGCCCCGCAGTGGGGCGTCGTCGGCGAAGTCACCGAGCATCGCTACCGCGTCGCCGACGCCGGGCCGGGGGCGGCCGCCGACATCGTCGTGCGCGTGGCGGCAGCGGGAGGGGGGCGCGTTGTGGGGCTGCAGAGCTCGCGCGGCACGTGCAGCGCCGACGCCTGCACGATCGACGAGCTCGGGCCCGGCGACAGCGCTGACGTCGTGCTGACGCTCACCGCCGACGCGCCGAGTGAGATGCGCAGCAGCGCGACGGTCTCGACCGCGTCGACCGATCGCGAGCCGGCCGACGACAGCGCCGGCGCCGCGACGATGTTCACGCCGCCGAGTGTTGCGCCGGCGCCCAGCGTCCTGCCCGCGCCGGCGTGCGCGAACGCCAAGTTCGGCACCAACGACGACGAGCTGCTCGAGGGCTCGGGCTTCGGCGACCGCCTCGTCGGGCGCGGCGGGCGCGACCTGATCCGCGGCCTGGGCGGCGACGACTGCCTGGAGGGCGGGCGCGGCGGCGACGTCCTCGGCGGCGGCTTCGGCAAGGACCGGCTCGCCGGCGGCTTCGGCGCCGACCGCCTCTACGGCGACAGCGGCGACGACAAGCTCGAGGGCGGCCTCGGCAACGACGCGCTGGCGGGCGGCGTGGGCGCCGATCAGCTGTTCCCCGGCCGCGGCGCCGATCAGGTCAACGGCGGGCCGGGCAACGACACGATCTCCGCGCGTGACCGCGTGCGCGACCGCATCGACTGCGGCCCCGGGCGCGACAGCGCGCGCGTGGACCGCCGCGACCGCGTGCGCAACTGCGAGTCCGTCAGCCGCGGCTGAGGCTCAGCGTCCTGCTCAGCGTGCGGACGCGCCCGCCGTCGTCGCGGACGCGCACACCGACGCGGTAGCGCCCCGGCGGCAGGCTCGCGCTGCGGACGAGCGTCCAGCGCGTCGTGCCGCGTGCCCGCAGCGCGATCTGGCGGCTGCAGGCGCGCGGTGCTCGCAGGCCGCGGGTCCCGAGCGGCTGGCAGCGGCGCCCGGCGATGCGCGCGACCGTGACCGTCACCCGCGTGAGGCGTCCGCAGGCGGCGCTGGCGGTGCCGCGCAACGTCAGCCGCCGGCGCGTCAGCCGCGCGGCGCTGACGCGGGCGCTCGGCGCGGCGCACGGCGCGGCCGCGTCCGGGACGGGATCGGCGGGCACGGTGCAGTTGCTCGGTGCCGGCGCGCCAGCGAAGCGGGCGCCGAGGTAGTCCATCGCGCCGCTGGCGCCCAGCGGCACGAGCGTGATGTGCTCGCTCAGGTGATCCTCGACGTGCTGGACGCGCACGCCCGCGCGGCAGAAGCGCTCGACGAGCGCGCGGGCGGGACCGACCGGCGCGAGCTGGTCGAGCACCGCGTGGTACTCGTAGACCGGAGCGGCCGGGACGCCGGGGAACGTCAGCGGGCTCATCTGCTTGAACATCGGCGCGAGCTCGGGGCTGTCGAGGACGTTCGGGTCCTTGGCGTACTGCTCGATGCTTGCGAGCGGGTGCTTGATGACGGCGTCGTTGATGCAGTCGGCCTGGCTCTGGGCCATCGCCTTGATGCCGGCGTCGTTGATGTAGCTCGTCAGCTTGTACTGCGGGTACGCGCGATCGACGGTGACGAAGCCCATGATCAGCGCGCCGCCGAACGCCGTTCCGCTGAACTTCTTGATCGTCGCCTTGACGTCGGCAGGGAACGCCGCCGAGGGCGACGCCGGCGAGCTTCAGCTCGGGCGCATGGCGCTCCTGCATCTGCGCGGCGACCGAGCTGGCAAACGCGCCGCCGGAGTAGCCCCACAGGCCCAGCGGCGCGGCGGCGTCGATGCCGGCGGGGGCGAACGCCTTGGCGGCGCGCAGCCCGTCGAGCACGCCGCGGCCCTCGCCCTCGGCGCCGAGGAACATCGAGCGCGGCCCCTGGTAGTCGGGTGCGGCGACGATCCACCCGCGTTGCAGCGCGAGCATCATCACCAGCGTCTCGGGCGCGGAGTTCGAGCCCGCGGCCGGGAGCCCGCCGCGGATCGCGTAGGACGGGGCGCACTTCGTGCCGGAGGCGTCCTCGGCCGTCTGGTAGCTGACGACGGGCCGCGGGCCCTTGCCGCCCCAGGGCGCGTCGGGAACCATGATCGTCGTCACCGTGGCCGTCGGCGCGCCGGTGTTGTCGACGGTCTTGTAGAGCACCTGCCAGGCCTTCGCGGGCATCGGCAGCCCCATCGCCGTCGGCTCGATCGAGCGTGAGCGGATGATCGCGCCGTCCTTCAGCTCGCCGGCGTTGGCGGGCACCGCGTAGAAGGGGTCGTCGTCGGGCTGGGGCACCTGCGCGTGCGCCGCGGGGGCGAGCAGGAGGACAGCGATGACGAAGGCGAGATATCTCATGTCAGGGTGGCGCTCAGCCAGTGCGCGATGTCGGGGGCCACGTCGTCGAGCGTGCCTGCGGTACGTCCTTCGAGCACGTCGCAGACGAGCTCACGGACGCCGTGGACGATGCCCATGTATGCGGCATCCGGAAGTGGGTGGGACGGCAGGAGCTCGCTGTGACGCTGCTTGATCACCGCCGCCATCGCCGCGTAGACCGCGTGGCGGCGCTCGCGCGCACGGGGCCCCGCACCATCCATCTCGAGCACGAACGCGCGCGCGGCGAGCGGCTCGGCGCCGAGCGTCCCGAGGTAGGCGCCCAGCGCGGTCGTGAGGAAGTCCTCAAAGCGCGTCGCCGGGTCGATCGTCCCCGCGACGCGCTCGAGCAGCGTCTCCGCGAAGACGTCGTAGGCCGCGAGGTAGCAGTCCTGCTTGCTCGCGAAGTGCTCGTAGAAGACGTTCGGGGAGACGCCGGCTTCGCGCGCGATCGCGGAGATCGTGGCCTTCGCGAAGCCCTTGTCGGCGACGACGCGTGTGACCGCATGCAGCAGGCGGTCGCGGTGCGCTTGTGCGACGTCGGCGCGGTCCAGGCCGTGCGGTCCGCGCGGCAGGACGACCGGCGCAGAGAAGACAGCTGCGTACGCGGGCGGCGACACAGTAGAATATTGTAGCGTACTTCACTCCGCGAGCGACGTGTGTGCGTCGGCGCAGGTGCCACCTGCGTGGATGTACACACGTCCGCCATTAGGCTTCGCCCCGCATGCGCCTGTCGAAGCTGTTCCTGCCCACCGAGCGCGAGGCGCCCGCCGACGCCGAAGCGATCTCCCACAAGCTGATGGTCCGCGCGGGCCTGATCCGCCAGATCGGATCGGGCCTGTGGAGCTGGCTGCCGGCGGGCTGGCGCGTGCACCGCAAGGTCGAGCAGATCGTGCGCGAGGAGATGGACGCGATCGGCACGCAGGAGCTGTTGATGCCGGTGCTCCAGCCCGCCGAGCTCTGGCGCCGCAGCGGCCGCTACGACATCGACGAGCTGTTCAAGCTCAACGACCGCAAGGGCGCCGACATGGTCCTCGCGATGACGCACGAGGAGGCGGTGACGACCCACGTGGCGCAGGCCGTGCGCTCCTATCGCCAGCTGCCGCTCTCGCTCTACCACTTCCAGGTCAAGGAGCGCGACGAGCCGCGCCCGCGCGCCGGTGTGTTGCGCACGCGCGAGTTCATCATGAAGGACGCCTACACGTTCGACCGCGACGCCGACACGATGGACGTCGCCTACGAAGCCCAGCGCGCGGCCTACCACCGCATCTTCGAGCGCTGCGGGCTGGACTTCTATGAGTGCGAGTCGGACGTCGGGATGATGGGTGGCACCGGTGCGCACGAGTTCATGGCGCCGTGTCCGACCGGCGAGAACGACGTCGTGCTCGCGCCGGGCTATTCGGCGAACCTCGAGATCGCGACCGCCGACGCGCAGCCAGTGCCGGGACTGGAGCTGCCCGAGGGCGAGATCGAGACGCCCGGCATGACGACCGTCGACCAGGTCACCGCTGCGCTCGGCGTGCCCGCGGGCAACCTGCTGAAGGCCTATCCCGTCGTGACCGAGTCGCGCGGCGTCGTCACCGTCTTCGTCCGCGGCGATCATCAGGTCAACCCGTTCAAGCTCGCCAACGCGCTCGGCGAGGACTTCCGGCCCGCGCGCGAGGACGAGCTCACCGGGCCCGCCGGCTACCTCGGCGTCGCGCCCGATCAGGCGGCGCTCTACGACGCGGCGATCACGCCCGGGCGCTACGTCACCGGGGCCAACACGCCCGATCGCCACACCGTCGTCACCGTCGAGGCCGGCGATCGCGCCGACGTGCGGACCGTCGTGGCGGGCGACACGATCGCCGGCACACCCGTGCGCATCGAGCCCGCGATCGAGGTCGGCAACATCTTCAAGCTCGGCACGCGCTACTCGGAGGCGATGGGCGCGACGTATCTCGACGAGGACGGCAAGGAGCAGCTGATCTGGATGGGCTGCTACGGCATCGGCCCTGCGCGGATCGCTGCGGCCGCCGTCGAGCAGCACGCCGACGAGCGCGGGATCTCCTGGCCCAAGGCGATCGCGCCCTACGACGTGCACATCGTGTCCGCGGCGAAGGCCGGCACGCCCGAGCGCGAGGCGGGGGAGACGCTCTACGCCGAGCTCTCGTCCGCGGGCTTCGACGTGCTCTTCGACGACAGCGACGCGGGTCCGGGGGAGAAGTTCGCCGTCGCCGAGCTGCTCGGCGTCCCGCTGCGCCTCACGGTCGGCAAGCGCGGCGTCGAAGCCGGCGCCGCCGAGGCCCAGGCCCGCCGCGGGCAGGCCGACCACGACGGCGGCGTCCCGCTGACGGACGCGGCCGACGCCGTGCGGGCGCTCTGGGAGACGCTGCCCTGAGCGAGCCGCGCGACGGGGAGGGGCCGCCCCGCCGCCGCCGACAAGCCGCGCGACGGGGAGGGGCCCGGCCCCGCCGCCGCCGACAAGCCGCGCTGGCAGCCGCCGCGGCTGACGTTCCGCCGCCTCTCGGGTGTCGACCGCTCCGGGCCGCCGCCGCCCCAGACGCTGCCCGGCGCGCCGCTGAACCCGTGGACGGTGCCCAACGCGATCGGGTTCGTGCGACTCGCGCTGATCCCGGTCTTCCTCGTGATCGCGCTCGGCTCCGGCGACGGCACCGACGGCACCGCCGCGCTGATCTTCGCGATCGTCGGCTGGGGCGACTACGCCGACGGCATGGCTGCGCGGGTGCTCAAGCAGTACTCGCGGCTCGGCGCGCTGCTGGACCCCGTCGTCGACCGCCTGCTCGTCATCAGCGGCATCGTCGTCGTCTGGCATTTCGAGCTGCTGCCGCGCTGGGCGCTGGCGCTGCTGATCGCCCGCGAGGTGCTGCTGCTGATCGGCGGGCGCTGGGCGCAGAAGCGCGGGATCCCGCTCGAGATCAACTACATGGGGCGCCTGGCCGTCTGGCCAACGATGTCGGCGATCTTCTTCGCGCTCGTCGATCTGCACACCCTGGCGCTCGTCCTGCTCTACATCGGCCTGGCCATGAGCTACGCCGCGGCGATCCAGTACGCACGCGACGTGCAGTCACAATTGCAGCGACCCTCAACCTCAAGTTGAGTCCGAGATTCGCTGATATGCTCGCGACCATATGGACACGTTTCCCGACCTTGGCGCGCTCGCGGACCAGGAGCTCAAGGACCTCATCCAGCAGCTGACCGAGGAGGAGACGGAGGTCTCCTACCGCCGGCGGATCCTCCACGGGAAGATCGACATCCTGCGCGCCGAGCTCGTCAACCGCCTGCGCAAGAAGCACGAGGGCGGCGGCGAGGTCATCACCGGCGACGACGTCCAGAAGCTCACCGACATCCTCGCCGGTCGCGCGTCGGGGATCGACGACTCAACGCCTGTGGAGTAGGGGACGGCTGCCCGTGGCCGTCCACTGCCCAGAATGCGGCTACGTCAACGCTGACGGCGCCAACTACTGCCAGAAGTGTGGCGCGTTCCTCGGCGAGCGCGAGGCGCCGGCCGGTGAGCCCGCGACCGCGACCTACCGCGTCGGGGAGACCGGCGAGTTCATCCCGGTCGACCTCGGCGACGTCGTCGAGGCCAAGGGCGCGGCGCTCGTCATCCGTGCCGGCGGCGGACGCGTGGGGGAGAGCTTTGCGCTGGAGGGCGAGCGCATGACGATCGGGCGCCGCCCCGACTCCGATGTCTTCCTCGACGACGTCACGGTGTCGCGCGATCACGCGCTGCTCGTGCGCCGCGGCGACGAGCACTTCCTCGACGACCTCGGCTCGCTGAACGGCACGTACGTCAACCGCAAGCGGATCGACTCCGCCAAGCTGGAGGACGGCGACGAGGTGCAGGTCGGCAAGTACAAGCTCACGTTCCTCAGCCGCTGATGAGCGTCACCGACGCAGACGCGCAGGGCATGCTCGAGTCGCCCCCGGCCAAGGCGATGACGATCGGGGCCGTCTGCAAGGCGCTCGTCCAGGAGTTCCCGGACATCTCGATCTCCAAGATCCGCTACCTCGAGGACCAGAAGCTCGTGGCGCCGCGGCGCACGCCGGGCGGCTACCGCCTCTACACGGCGTCCGACGTCCAGCGCCTGCGCACGATCCTGCGCCTGCAGCGCGACGAGTTCCTGCCGCTGCGCGTGATCCGCCAGGAGCTCGCGACGGGGCGCGCCGCCGAGGAGCAGGAGCCGCCGATCGGCGTGTCCGCCGCCGAGGACAAGCGCCGGCGCCGGCGCGCGCGCGTGACCGTCCGCGACAACGGCGCGATGTACTCGATCGACGAGGTGCTCGAGGAGACGCGGGCGGAGCCGTCGATGGTCGCCGAGCTCGAGGAGTACGGCGTCATCAAGGGCCAGCTGCGCGGGCGCGTGAAGTTCTTCGACGAGACCGAGCGCGAGATCATCCGCGCGGTCACCGAGCTCGCCCGCTACGGCGTCGGCGGACGCAACCTGCGCGCCTTCCGCACGTCGGCCGACCGCGAGGCCGCGCTGCTGCAGCAGATCCTCGCCCCGGCCCTGCGCTCGCGCAACCAGCAGCGCCGCAAGGAGGCGCTCGACGCGCTGGAGAACCTCGCGGCCGTCACGACCCACCTCAAGCACCTGCTGCTCATCCGCGATCTGCGCAAGATCGCGGGCTCGTGAGGGGGTCAGATCTTGCAATCAAGCACTCTTCGGGTTTAAACCCGAGAAATGCGCGATTGCAAGATCTGACCCCTTAAGCTGCACCCGCGATGGACCTGCGCAGCCGCATCCGCGACATCCCGGACTTCCCCAAGCCGGGGATCGTGTTCAAGGACATTACGCCGCTGCTGGCCGATCCGGCCGGCCTCGATGCCGGGGTCACCCAGCTCGCCGAGCTGGCGCGCGACCTGCAGCCCGAGGTCGTGATCGGCGCCGAGGCGCGCGGGTTCCTGCTCGGCGCCGCGCTCGCGCGCGAGCTGAAGGCCGGCTTCGTGCTGGCGCGCAAGCCCGGCAAGCTGCCGCACACCACCGTCCGCGCCGAATACCTCCTGGAGTACGGGACCGACGCGCTGGAGCTGCACTCCGACGCCGTCGCGGCCGGCGCGCGCGTGCTCGTCCACGACGACCTGCTGGCGACGGGCGGCACCGCCCGCGCGCTGTGCTCGCTCGTCGAGCAGCTCGGCGGCACCGTCGTCGGCTGCGCGTTCCTGCTCGAGCTCGCGTTCCTCGACGGCCGCGCCGCGCTCGCACCGCATGACGTCCGCACGCTGATCAGCTACGACGGGGAGTAGATGCCCAAGACGCGCCGCTCCCGCGTCGTGCCCGCACCGCCCGACACGGTCTGGGGGACGATCGGCGACGTGGCCGCACAGCCGCGCTGGTGGCCGCGCGTCGTGCGCGTCGAGAGCGTGTCGCCGCAGGGCTTCACGCAGGTGCTGCAGACCAAGGGCGGGCGCAACCTGCGCGCGGACTACCGCTTCGTCGTGCAGGAGGAGCCCTACGTGCTCGCCTGGACCCTGGAGATCCAGGGCACGCCGTTCGAGCGCGTCCTGCGGTCCGCGCAGACCACGTTGCGCGTCAAGCCTCAGGGTGAGAGCGAGACGCGCGTGACGATCGAGCTGCTCCAGAAGATGCACGGCCTCTCACGGCTCGCGCCGTTTCTCGTCAAGCGCGCCAGCAAAGGTGTGCTCGACGAGGCCCTGGACGGCCTCGCCAAGCTGTACGTCTAGCCGGCTGCGGGGCGCTTGATCTCGCCGCTGACGACGACCGTGCCCGGCTTCGTCGGGTTGCGCGCCGTCTCGCGCGTGATCAACAGCTCCTTGAAGCCGTAGATACCGTCGAGCGAGCGGCGCAGGACGCGCTTGAGCTCGGCGTCCTCCTTGCGCGTGAGCGCAGCCGGGTCGGCCCCGGTCGCAAGCTTGCCGGCGTCCGCGCCGGACTTCTTGACCGGCTGGTTGACGAAGCCCAGGCGCACGGTGCCGGTGCCGCCGCGCAGCCAGACCGCGTAGTAGAAGCTGTTGTCCTCGTTGGCCGGGAAGCCCTGGCCGACGATGCCAAGCACGCGGCGGCCCTCGCCGCGGTAGACGAGGCCGATCGCGACCGTGTCGCCGCCGCCCGGCGCGGTCAGGTTGATCTGCTGCTCGGGGGCCGGGCCCTCGGCCGGCGTCGTGCCCGTGCCGGTGGTCTGGGCGGGCGTCGTGCGCGCAGCGGTGTCGGCCTGCTTGTCGCCGCTGTCGCCGTCGTCGTCGCCGCTGCCGATCAGGAACACGAGCGCCGCGGCCAGCGCGACGCCGACGCCGACGAGCAGCAGGATGCCGCCGAGACGCGAGGAGCGGTCTGCCTCGACACGAGCCTCACGACGGGCGTCGAGCGCCTCGAAGGCCTCCTCGACCTCCACGCCCTCGGCCGGGACCTCGGGCAGGTTGTCGCCGGCGAACGGGCGCAGCTCGGACGCCACGGCGCGCGCCCAGGCGCGACCCGCGGCCGACCCCTCGAGGAACTGGCGCGTGGCCGCGCGCTGGGAGGCCGACTGCTGACCGAGCAGATAGTCGGAGATCTCGTCCTGGCGCTCGGCCGTCAGGCCCGGTGGCGTGTCGGGGCCGAGCGCGTCGAGCGCGTCGAGCGCACGCTCGCGCACGCCGCCGGACTCGAGTCGCAGCAGCGTCGCGAGCTCGTCGTAGGACTTGCCCTGGCGCAACAGCAGCTGCAGCGTGGCCTTCTGGTCTGCGGGGAGCTCCTCGAGGCGGCTCATGCAGCGCGCAGACTAGACGAGCGCAGGTCCAGACGGCGTCACCACGTCGCTAGGGTCTGCCGCCGCATGTATCCCACGCAGATTCCTTACGAGAACACCTTCGACGGGCTCTACGGGCTCGAAGTGCTCGAGTACAGCGACGAGCACGTGCGCGCCCAGGTCAAGGTGCGCGACGAGGTCAAGCAGGGCCTTGGCCTCGTGCACGGCGGTGTGTACGCCTCGATCGCGGAGTCGATCGCCTCGATGGCGACCGGCGTCGCCGTCTATCCCGACGGCAAGTCGGCACAGGGTCTGTCCAACCAGACGAACTTCCTGCGCCCGATCTTCGAGGGCACGATCCACGCGCACGCGCGCCGGCGCCACCGCGGGCGCACCACCTGGGTCTGGGAGATCGACATCACCGACGACGACGACCGCCTCTGCGCGCTCGTGCGGATGACGGTCGCCGTGCGCGACCTGCCGACGGCCTGCCTGGTGACCCAGTGCCCAGAGCGGTCGAACTTCGGCACCTGCAGCGCATCGATGTGCAACAACGTCCAGGCTTCGGCCCACTCATAGCGTCGAGACGATCGCCGCGGAACCGGCGAGCGGCGAGAGACGCCGCGCCGATGAAGGACCTTCCAGATCGTCGACCGGTGGCGGCCGGTGAGGACTTGCAACTGCATCGGTCCGCAGTTCGTCTTGGCCCTCGCGTCGAGGATCCGTTGCTCCTCCGAGGAGCTCAGAGCCCATGGACACGATCTCGGAATCGGCAGCATCGGCAGCGCCCACTGGCCCGCTGCTCGATCGCTAGGCGAACACGCCAGCCACCTCGATCTGGCCGTGCAAACAGTCGTCGGTGAGCAACCCATCGACCTCGCGATCGACCTGGCCGACTCACCCTGCTCAAGACGTTCGATCATCTCGCGCTTTGCGCGCAGTCCGAACTTGCACCTACCGTCTGACATGTCCGGCCCTCCTGGTGGGCGTTAATGGCTAGCACCTCTCAGCCTCCGCCGGAGGCCGAACATCTCTTTTTCTCTAACCCACCAAACGCGTCCAGTAAGTCCGTGAGCACGTCACCTAGCCCGCGGCGTTGAAGGCGCTCGGGTCCTTCAGCTCGATCCAGAGCGCCTGAGAGACCGCGAGGACCTCGCCGTCCGGCGTGGAGATCGCGCAGGCAGCGTGGTGCTTGCGGCCTTCGTTGCCGGTCGCCCAGGCGGTGATGACGTGTGCCTCGCCCACCCGCACGGGCGCGTCGATCCGCGCGGCCAGCCGCGCGAGCACCGCCGCGCGGCCACCCGTGTCACACGCGAACGCGGTCGGGCAGTCCAGCGCGGCCCAGACGAACTCGGCGCGCACGTGCCCGTTCTCGTCCGCCAGCGACGGGTCGGGCGTCCAGGGACAGGCGACGAGGTCGCGCCCATCGACCGGGCCGGGGAACAGGCGCAGGCCGTCGCCCTCGGCGCGATCGGGCCCGCAGGCAAAGCAGGTCGGAAACGCGTGGGTGGTGAAGCCGCTGAACCCGGGGACGGCGGCCTGTGCCTGCGCCAGCGTGACCGGGGCCGGCACGTCGACCTCCAGCGTCGCGGGCGCGGCCTCCCCGACGACCACGTCACCGTCACGCAGGAGGACGCGATCCGCACCGTCGCGCTGGACGCTCAGCGCGTGCTCCAGCGGCGGCGGCACGCGCAGCGACACCTCCGCGGCACCGTCGATCTCACGCGCGAGCAGGCCGCACGCGTAGCCGCCCTGGCCGGACTCCGGCGGCCCGCAGAACCGCTGCTCGATGACGACCGTCTCCGCGCCCACACAGCGACACTACCGCGAGCTCTGCGCGGTCTGAGATGGTTGGCGCCATGAGCGGGGTGCAGGTCGGGATGTTCCCGCCGTTCGCGATGTCGACCGGCACGGCGGAGGCACTGGAGGCGACGCTCTCCCGCGCTGTCGCGGAGGGCGTCGATCACGTCTGCGGCGGCGACCACGTCAGCTTCTTCGTCGGGGCGGGGACCGACGGCCTGATCGCGGCGACGTCGCTGCTGACGCTGCAGCGCGAGCTGCCCGTGTACGTCGCGCTCTACCTCCTGCCGTTGCGCCACCCCGTGCCCGTCGCGCGGCAGCTCGCGAGCATCGCCGAGCTCGCGCCCGGGCGGCTGACGTTCGGCGTCGGGATCGGCGGGGAGGACCGCCACGAGGTCGAGATCTGCGGCGTCGACCCGAGCACGCGCGGGCGCCGGATGGACGAGTGCCTGGAGATCCTGCGTGCGCTCGCCGGCGGCGAGCCCGTGACCTACGAGGGCGAGTTCTTCTCCCTCCAGGACGCGTTGATCCTGCCGGCGCCGTCGCCGCGGATCCCGCTGATCGTCGGCGGGCGGTCTGACGCCGCGGTCCGCCGCGCCGCGCGGCTCGGCGACGGCTGGCTGGGGATCTGGGTGTCGGCGGGGCGGTTTGCGACGGTCGTCGAGCAGATCGGCGAGCAGGCAGCGGACGCGGGCAGGGACGCGGCGGGCTTTGCGCACGGGCTCAACGTCTGGTGCGGCTTCGACAGCAACCGTGAGGCGGCGCGGACGCTGCTTGCCGAGGGGATGCAGCGCTTCTACCAGATGCCCTTCGAGCCGTTCGAGCGCTACTCGCCGTTCGGCACGCCGGCCGACGTCGCGGAGTTCCTGCGCCCGTACGCCGCCGCGGGCTGCTCGGCCTTCAACGTGATCCCCTGCGCCGCCGACGGCGACGCGGCTGCGAGCGCCGTCGGCGAGCTCAGGCGGCGGGTCAACGGCCATAGGGCCTAGCCGCGCGACCGATGACTTCGGCGGGGGGCCGGCGTTCTACCGGTATGAACACCACCATGGACATGAAACTCGAGCTCGTCGTCGTCCCCGTCTCCGACGTCGAACGCGCAAAGGCGTTCTACGAGCAGGCCGGGTTCGTCTGCGACGGCGACCACGGCGACGGCAACCCCTTCCGCGTCGTCCAGCTGACGCCGCCCGGCTCGGCCTGCTCGATCGTGGTCGGCCAGGGGATCCCGATGGCCGAGCCCGGCAGCACGCAGGGCCTGCACCTCGTCGTCGCCGACATCGAGGCGGCGCTCGCGCAGTTTGCCGAGCGCGGCGTCGAGATCTCCGAGCCGTTTCACTTCGGGCCCGAGGGCCAGACCCCGGGGTTGCATCCGCAGCGCGAGGACTACGGGACCTTCGCGACGTTCGCCGACCCCGACGGCAACGCCTGGCTGGTCCAGGAGATCAGCCGCCGAAGCGATTCGTGATCGGCAGGCGCCGGTCGCGCCCGAAGGCGCGGGTCGTGATCTTCACGCCCGGGGGCATCTGGCGGCGCTTGTACTCGGCGAGGTCGACGAGGCGGATGACGCGGTCGACGTCGGCAGGATCGAAGCCGCGCGCGATCAGCTGGGTGCGGCCGAGGTCCTGCTCGACGTAGCCCTCGAGGATCGGGTCGAGGATCGCGTAGGGCGGCAGGCTGTCGTCGTCGCGCTGGTCGGGGCGCAGCTCGGCCGACGGCGGGCGCGAGACGATCTCCGGCGGCACAGGGTCGATGCCGTCGCGCGCCGCGCGGTAGTCGACGAGCTCGTAGACGAGCGTCTTGGGGCAGTCCTTGATCACCGCAAAGCCGCCGGCGCTGTCGCCGTAGAGCGTCGAGTAGCCGACGCTCATCTCAGACTTGTTGCCGGTCGTCAGCACGAGCCAGCCGAACTTGTTCGACAGCGCCATCAGCAGGTTGCCGCGGATCCGCGCCTGCAGGTTCTCCTCGGTGAGGTCGGGCTCACGGCCCGCGAAGACGTCGGCCAGCAGCGCGTCGTAGGCCACCATCGGGCCCTCGATCGCCAGGTCGAAGCAGTCGATCCCGAGGTTGCCCGCGAGCGTGCGCGCGTCGGACTGCGTGCCCGTCGAGGAGTAGCGCGACGGCATCACGACCGCGGTGACCTGCTCGGCGCCGAGGGCGTCGGCGGCGACGAGCGCGACCAGGGTCGAGTCGATCCCGCCCGACAGCCCGAGGACGACATGCTCGAAGCCGTTCTTGGTGACGTAGTCGCGCGTGCCGAGGACGAGCGCCGCGTAGACCTCGCCGACGCGGTCCAGCGGCACGGCGGTCTCACCGCCCTGCTGGGGCGGCGCCTCGGCCGCGGCGGCCGCCGTCGCGAACGCGCCACCGTGGCTGACGCGCGGGCGTGCCTCGCGCACCGCCAGGCGCGGGCGCGTGTCGCGCAGGCGCGCGGCGCCCGCCGCGCTCGTGTCGACGTCGCACACCAGCAGCGCCTCGTCGAACTGGGGCGCGCGGGCGACGACGCGCCCGGTGTGCTCGACGACGAACGAGGCGCCGTCGAAGACGAGCTCGTCCTGCCCGCCGACCAGCGCGCAGAACGCGAACGCCACGAGGTTGTCCTTGGCGCGCTGGGCGATCATCTGCTCACGCCCGGCGCGCTTGCCCGCGTGGTACGGGGACGCCGAGAGGTTGACGATCAGGCGGGCGCCGGCGAGCGCCTCGTCGGTCGCGGGCGCACCGGGCATCCAGTCGTCCTCGCAGATCGTCACGCCGACGGTCGTCCCGTCGACGTCGAAGACCAGCGGATCGTGGCCGGCCTGGAAGTAGCGCCACTCGTCGAACACGCCGTAGTTGGGCAGGCGCATCTTGCGGTAGACCGCCTGGACGGCGCCCTCGGCGCAGACCGCGGCCGCGTTGTAGACGTCGTCGGCGCGCTCGGGGAAGCCGACGAGCGCGACGATGCCCTCGGCGCGCGCCGCGACGCGGTCCAGCGCCTCGCGCACCTGCGCCAGGAAGTGCTCCTTGAACAGCAGGTCCTCGGGCGGATAGCCCGACAGCACGAGCTCGGGCGCGACGACGATCTGCGCGCCGGCGGCCTTGGCGGCGTCGATCGCGGCGGCGACCTTCGCCTCGTTGCCGGGGATGTCTCCGACGGTGCTGTTGATCTGGGCGAGAGCGATGCGCATGGGGTGGGGGCGGATTCTCGCAAGCGGCAATGCACCAAAGAGCGGTGAAATGTTCCTTGTTGTGTGACCGTCGTCACACAACTGCGGTTCCGTCCGGCTACTCTACGAACATCTGTTCGACACCGCTGAGTCGTTCCCGTCCATGGGAACGAGCGGGGGACCCACTGCCGGGTCAGGACGCACAACACAACGCGTCTGACCGGATGGGGCGAATCGCAGGCTGATGCCTGAGTAGCGCACGTCGCATCGGCGCCGAGATGGCGCGGAGCGGCTGTGTGCGAGCCCGACAGCTAACCCCGTAAGCGGCGAAAGCACACAAGGAGGTCGACCTCGCATGAGGCCGATTCAGGTTCGTACGCGTCACGCGCTTGCGCTTGGCGCTGTTGGTATCGCCACAACACTCGCCGCGCTGCCCGCGACGGCGCAGTCTGATTCCAAGGGCACCACGACCGAGACCACTCCGGTCACGGCCACGACTGCAGCGACCAAGCCGTTCGTGCGCGTGCGCACGAAGCTCGGCGTCGCCAGCGCTCGTCGCCACATCGTCGCCGGCCGTCGCACCCAGGTGCGCGGCAAGCTGTACCGCGGCAACGCTGGTCGTGTCGTGAGGCTGCAGGTTCGTCGAGGCTCGCGCTGGGTGACCGTCGCGCGCACGAAGACCCGCAAGCGCGGCCGCTATTCGGTCGGCGCGAAGCTGCGCCGCATCGGCAGCTACCGCGTTCGCGTGCTGTTCGCCGGTGACAAGACCGCGCGCGCCTCGCGTCGCACGGTCGGCCGGGTCAACGTCTACCGCAAGGTCTTCGTGTCCTGGTACAACATCGGCGGCGGCCAGGTCGCCTGCCAGGGCGCCTCGGGCCGCGCGAAGTACGGCGTCGCCCACAAGTCGCTGCCCTGCGGCACGATGGTGACGTTCCGCTACCGCGGGCGCACCGTTCGCGCCAAGGTCGTCGACCGTGGTCCCTTCGTCGGCAACCGTGAGTTCGACCTCACGGGCCCGACGAAGAACGCGCTCCGCGCGGGGGACCTGACGACGATCATGTCCAACCGGTAATCCGCCTGGGGGCCCGCCTCCGCCGCCCATTTGGGCGGCTCCGGCACCCCTGGGTCAATCCGAGCACCTTTGGAGAAGACAATGGCCGGTCGCGCATCTAGCGTGGCCGGCCATGTGTCATTTCGGACTCCTCGCGCAAGACGCGCGTCGCCAAGAGCTCGAGCAGGCCTGGCAGGTCTGGCTCGCAGAGCTGTTCTCCGAGCCCGCTGACGCGGCCGGCGAGCGCGACGTCAGAACACCTGTTCCCGTCCGGGAAGCAGCGTAGCCTCGGCGTCGAGCCGTGGCCCGGACGATCGCCCATCTCGACCTCGACGCCTTCTACGCGACCGTCGAGCTGCAGCGCCGCCCCGAGCTGCGCGGGCTGCCCGTGCTCGTCGCCCACGACGGCCCGCGCTCGGTCCTGACGACCGCGTCCTACGAGGCGCGCAAGTTCGGCGTCGGCTCGGCGATGCCGCTGTCCCAGGCGCGGCGGCTGTGTCCCGACGCCGTCGTCGTCGCGCCGGACTTCAGCGCCTACCAGGCGGTCTCCAAGCAGGTGATGGGCCTCGTGCGCGCGACCGTCGACCTCGTCGAGGTGATGGGGATGGACGAGGCCTATCTCGACCTCTCCGAGCTGCACTCGCCGCGCGCGGCGATGCGCCGGCTGGTCGCCGACATCCACGCGCAGACGGGCATGAACGCGTCGGTCGGGATCGGCCCGAACAAGGTTGTCGCGAAGGTCGCGTCAGACGCCGAGAAGCCGCGAGGGTTCGTCGTCCTCAGCCGTGAGCAGGCGTGCGCGCGCTTCGGCGACCGCCCGCCCGGGCTGGTTCCGGGGATCGGGCCGAAGACCGCCGCGCGCCTGGAGCGGATGGGCATCACGACGCTCGGGCAGCTCGCCCGCGCCGACCCCGAGGCGCTGGCGGGGATGTTCGGCGCGCGTCAGGGGCCGTGGCTGCGCGGCCGCGGCGCCTTCGAGGGGTCCGACGTCGTCGAGCCCGTGCGCGAGGCGGTGTCCGAGTCGCGGGAGCGGACCTTCGACGTCGACATCTTCGACGCTGCCGAGCTCGAGGCGATCCTGGCGCGCCTCGCCGACCAGCTGTGCGCCGGCCTGCAGCGCAACGCGCGCGCCGGGCGCACGATCGCGATCAAGGTCCGCCTGGATGACTGGACCACCGTGACGCGCGCACGGACGATCGCCGCGCCGGTGAACGACGCGGCGACCGTCGGCGCGGTTGCCCTCGAGCTGCTGCGCGAGTACGCACCGGCACGGCCGGTGCGCCTGCTCGGCGTGCGCGTCGCCTCGTTCGCGTCGGCCGAGGCCGAGCACGCGGACGACGATCAGCAGCTCGCGCTGCCCGTCTAGGCCTTCGCGGGCTCTTCCGCCGCCGCTGGGATCTCGAGGCCGCTCGGCCGCGGGCTGCGGGAGTTCAAGGCCGCGATCGGCGGCGGTGGCGACGACGAGCGGTAGCCGCCTCGTGGGCGTGGCCGCCGTGGGCCTGCGCCTCCGACGCGGAGAACAGCACGAGCGCGACCGCCCCGGCCGGAAAGGCGACCGCCGGCAGCCGGGCGCGCAGGCCCAGCGGCCCAGGCGCTGCCGCCGCTCGCGTCCGCCTCATCACCGCCGGCTAGGTCGCCGCGTTCTCGCTCCCGGTTGTCGCCGTGATCTGGCTGCGCTGGCGCGCCGTATAGCGTTGGGTGCATGGACCTGCACGTCGCGCGCCGCGGCAGCGGAGAGCCGCTGCTGCTGATCATGGGCCTCGCCGGCACCCACGTCGCGTGGGGTGATCCGTTCCTCGCACAGCTCGAGGACGGCTTTGACTGCATCGCCTACGACCATCGCGGGATCGGCTTCTCACCGAAGATCTCGGCGCCGTTCACGCTCGTCGACCTCGCTGCCGACGCGGCGGCGCTGCTCGATCGGCTCGAGCTCGAGAGCGCGCACGTGCTCGGCATCTCGATGGGCGGGATGGTCGCCCAGGAGCTCGCGCTCGCACATCCGGCGCGGATCCGCTCGCTGACGCTCGGCTGCACGTACTGCGGCGGCCCGGGCTCGGCGCTGATGGACCCGGTGGACGGGCAGAAGCTGATGGCCGGCTGGGCCAGCGGCGATCGCGAGCTGGCGCTGCGCACCGGCTACGAGCTCAACGTCTCGGCGGCGTTCGCCGGGGACGAGGCCAACTATGCGCCATTTCGCGAGATGGCGCTCGCGGTGCCCTCGCGCCTGCCGACGATGATGCTGCAGGTGCAGGCGATCGCCGGGCACGACACGCAGTCACGGCTCGGGCAGATCGCCAACCCGACGCTCGTGATCCACGGGACCGCAGACCAGATGGTGCCGTTCCACAACGGCGAGCTGATCGCAGCGAAGGTCCCCGGCGCGCGCCTGGAGGCACTCGAGGGCGTCGGGCACATGTTCTGGTGGGAGCGCCCGGACGAGGCCGCGGCGCTGCTGCGTGAGCACGCCGGCATCGCCGCCGCCGCGTAGCGCGCCGCCGGATCGGCGAGGATGGCGCTCGATGCGCCGTCCCCGGCCGCTCATGAGGGTGATCGACGGGCCGCCCGACCTCTCGGGGGCACAGCTGCGCCGACGCTCGTCGTTCGTGGTCGTCCCGGCGATGATCGCCGCGAACGCGATCGGCGCCGCGGTGGTGTTCGTCCTTGCGGCGTTCGTCGTGCCCCGCCCCGACGTGGGGGACCAGCTCGAGATCGGGCTGGTCAACCTCGTCGCGCTGCTGGCCTACATGCTCGCGGCGCTCGCGCTCGGCGTGCACTTCGGGCTGCGGGCGTTTCGCGGGGCGACCGTCTGGCTCGAGGAGGACCGCGCGCCGACGCCCCGCGAGCAGCGCCGTTTCCTGCGCGAGCCGCTGCGGATCGCCGGCATCCACACGCTCGCCTGGACCGCGGCGGCACCGCTGTTCGGGCTGCTGAACTGGCAGTACTCCGGCGAGCTGGCGCTGAACGTCGTGTTCAGCACGCTGATCGGCGGGTTCGTCACGACCGCGGTGTCGTTCCTGCTGACGGTGCGGATCGGCCGGACGCTGTCGGCGCGGGCACTGGCGTCAGGCGTGCCCGCGCGCCCGGTGCTGCCGGGCATGACGACCCGCGTCATGCTCGCCTGGGCGCTTGGCAGCGGCGTCCCGGTGATGGGCTTGGTGCTCGTCGGCGTCGCCGTGCTCGTGCGCGAGGACATCGCGTCCGAGGACCTCGCGATCACCGCGCTCGGTCTCGGCGGGATGGCGCTGTTCGCCGGCGGGGGCATCGTCTACTTCGCCGCGCGCGCCACGGCAGCGCCGGTCCGCGCCGTCCGTGACGCGGTCGAGCAGGTCGAGCGCGGCGACCTCGACGTGACCGTCGCGGTCATCGACGACTCTGAGCTGGGCCTGATGCAGGCCGGCTTCAACCGCATGGTCCACGGGCTGCGTGAGCGCGAGCAGCTGCGCGACCTGTTCGGGCGCCATGTCGGCGAGGAGGTCGCGCGCCAGGCGCTCAGCGGCGAGGTCGAGCTCGGCGGCGAGCTGCGCGAGGTCGCGGTCCTGTTCGTCGACGTGATCGGCTCGACCGCGATGGCGTCAGAGCGCCCGGCGAACGAGGTCGTGGAGCTGCTCAACGCGTTCTTCGACGTCGTCGTCGACGTCGTCACCGAGCACGGCGGCTGGATCAACAAGTTCGAAGGCGATGCCGCGCTGGCGGTGTTCGGCGTGCCGATTGCCGACGGCGATCCCTACAGCGGCGCCCTCGCCGCGGGCCGCGAGCTCGCGCAGCGGTTGCGCACCGAGGTCGACGGCCTGGAGGCGGGCATCGGGATCTCGGCGGGCTCGGCGGTCGCGGGCAACGTCGGGGCTGAGCGCCGTTACGAGTACACCGTGATCGGCGACCCGGTCAACGAGGCGGCGCGCCTCTGCGAGCTGGCGAAGGACCGCGAGTCACGCGTCCTGGCGTCGTCGGCGATCCTCGACCGCGCAGACGAGAGGGAGAGGCGCCGCTGGCGCCTCGGGGACGAGGTGTCCCTCCGCGGCCGCACGCGACCGACGCGCGTGGCCGAGCCGGCTCAGTAGAGCGCTGCGGCCAGGCGCCGGCGCGCGTCGCGTGCGAGCGGGTGCTCGACGCCGAGCTCGTCGAGGATGCCGACGATCGCGGCGCGCAGATCGTCCTTGGTGCCGTCGGCGCTCGGCAGTGCCTCGAGCAGCAGGTCCAGCGCGCGGTCGTGATCGCCGTCGTCCAGCGCCTTCCAGGCGTCCGCAAGGGCGTCGTCGCCCTCCAGCGCGATGCGGGCCTTGAGCCCGTCGGCCTGGAAGGAGCCGGTCAGCTTCTCGAGGACGTCGAGCGCGCCGGCGCTGTCGCCGCGGCGATGCAGCAGCCGCGCGAGCGGCAGCGCGGCATCTGCGCGGCCGGGCTCGAGCTCGAGCGCCTTGCGCAGCGACTCCTCGTCACCGGCGGCAGCGAGCGTCTCGGCAGCCGAGGGGACGAGCTTGTCGAAGAACGCCTCGACCGCCTGCGGCGGCACCGCGCCGACGAACTCGTCGACGACCTTGCCGTCCTTGAACGCCTTCACCGCGGGGATGCCCTGGATGCCGAACGCCTGCGCGATCTGCTGGTTGGCGTCGGTGTCGAGCTTCGCCAGGACGACGTCGCCCTCGCGTGCGGCGGTCGCGCGCTCGAGCAGCGGGCCGAGCTGGCGGCAGGGGCCGCACCACTCCGCCCAGAAGTCGACGACGACGGGCGTCGTGCGCGAGCGCTCGATCACCTCGCGCTCGAAGTCCTGCTCGGTCACGTCGATCACGGTCATCTCCCGTCTAGGGTACGACGTCCGTGTCCGCTGCCGACCTTCACGTCGTCGAGGCGGGGGAGGGGACGCCCGTCGTCCTGCTCCACGGCCTCACGGCGACGCACCGCTACGTCGTCCATGGGTCACGCGCGCTCGAGCGCAGCGGCCACCGGGTCGTCAGCTACGACGCGCGCGGGCATGGCGCGAGCGCGCCACAGGCGCCGTACGACTACGCGGCGCTGGTCGCCGACCTCGAGGAGCTGCTCGACGTCCTCGGCATCGAGCGCGCGGTGCTCGCCGGCGCGTCGATGGGCGCGCACACGCTGCTGCGCTTCGCTCTGGAGCAGCCCGACCGGGTCGCCGCCGTCGTCGCGATCACCCCGGCGTGGACCGACGACCGCGACCCCGGGCTGGCGGGCTGGGACCGCCTCGCGCGCGGTCTGCGCGAGGGCGGTGTCGACGGCTTCGTCGAGGCGTACGACTTCGGCCGCATGCCGGCCGCCTGGCACGAGACCGTCGAGAAGGTCCTGCGCCAGCGCCTCGCCGCCCACGAGCACCCCGAGGCCGTCGCCGACGCGCTCGAGCAGGTGCCGCGCTCCCCGCCCTTCGAGAGCGTCGACGCGCTCGCCGCGCTGCGGGGCATCCCGGCGCTCGTCGTTGCAAGCCGCGACGACGCCGACCCCGGGCACCCGTGCGAGATCGGCGAGCGCTACGCCGCCACGATCCCCGGCGCGCGGCTCGTCGTCGAGCCCGAGGGCGAGAGCCCGATCGCCTGGCGCGGCGGTGCGCTGTCCAAGCTCATCGCAGAGGTCGCCGCCGAGGTTGGCGCGTGAGCACCGCCGGATACAGCGGCACGCCGCTCGTCAAGAAGCTCGGCTTCAAGCCGGCCGACCGCGCCGTGCTCCTCGATGCGCCCGAAGGCTTCACGTGGTTGCTCGGCGAGCTGCCCGACGGCGTCGGCGTGAAGACGACACTGCGCGGTGGCGCCGAGGTCGTCGTCTGCTTCGTCACCGAGCGGCGCGTGCTGGCGCGGCGGGCGCCGGCGCTGATGCGGGCGATCGCGCCGGCCGGCATGGCCTGGATCGCCTGGCCCAAGCGCAGCAGCGGCGTGCCCACCGACATCACCGAGGACGTCATCCGCGACGTCGTCCTGCCGATCGGGCTCGTCGACGTCAAGGTCTGTGCGATCGACGAGACCTGGTCGGGGCTGAAGCTGATGATCCGCCGCGAGTTGCGTTAGCGCCTGCGCCAGCACACCTGCGCACGGCGCCTGCGCCGGCACACCTGCCCACGGCGCCTGCGCCGGCACACCTGCGCATTGAAGGCCGCCCCTCCGGCTTGCGGACGGCCTACGCGCAGCCGCTCGCCGGTCGACACGACCCCCGTGTCCGAAACTTTGGCTGTGGTTGTCCGACTTTTTGCTGGACAAACACAGCCACACCTTTCTCGACTGGGGTCGTGTCGGAGTTGCGGCCGCGCCGGGTCAGCCGCGGCGGTGGGCGAGGAACGCGACGGCGGCGCCGAACACGAACAGCGCGACGCCCAGGCCGCCGAGCAGCGATGTCGCGTTCTGCAGCGAGTCTGCGAACACGTAGCCGATCAGCACGTAGGCCGTGCCCCACATCGCGATGCCGACGATGTCGAAGCGCAGGAACTTCGCGTAGCGCATCCCTGAGCTGCCCGCCACGAACGGCGCGAACACGCGCACGGGCCCGACGAAGCGCCCGGCGACGAGGACCCAGCCGCCGCGCCGCGCGTAGAGGTTCTCGACGCGCTCCACGCGCGCGGTCGTGACCCCGAGCCGCCGCGCCAGCCCGTGCTGGAGCCGCGGGCCGGTGCGCCGTCCGATCGCGTAGGAGATCGTGTCGCCGGCGATCCCGAACGCGTAGACGACCGCGAGCACGAGCGCCAGCTCGAGCGTCCCGATCGACGCCGCCGCGCCGGCGACCGCCAGCACGGCCTCGCCGGGGGAGACGAGGCCGAGGCCGACGCTCGTCTCCAGCAGCACGACCGCGGCGACGAATGCGTATGTCCAGGCGCCGAGTGCCTCGGTCACGTCGCGCAGCAGCGGCACGGGATCGGGCACGTACGCACGGTGACGCAGTTCACGCGCGATCCCGTGAACGCGAGGTGAAGGCAGCGTGCAGGTAGCGTCCCGGGCATGGCTCCGGACGTCGCGGCGATGCGCCACAGCTACGAGGAGGCCGGCCTGTCGCGAGGCCGAGCTCGCCGCCACCTGGCTCGAGCAGTTTCAGTCCTGGATGCGCGATGCGGTCGCCGCCGAGCTGCGCGAGGCCAACGCGATGGTCGTCGTAAGCGCCGACGCCACGGCAGCGCCGAGCGCGCGCTTCGTGCTGCTCAAGGGCCTCGACGAGCGCGGGTTCGTCTTCTACACGAACCGCGAGTCGCGCAAGGCCCGCGAGCTTGCGTCCAACCCGCAGGGCGCGCTGGTCTTCCCGTGGTACGCGCTGCAGCGCCAGGTCACCGTCCGCGGGGCGGTGGAGCGGGTGTCCGACGAGGAGACCGACGCCTACTGGGTGACGCGCCCGTGGGGCTCGCGCATCGGCGCCGCGGCCTCGCCGCAGTCCGCGGTCGTCGAGTCGCGCGCAGAGCTCGACGCGCGCTGGGACGCGCTCGCGGCGCAGTACCCCGAGGGCAGCGACGTGCCCCGCCCGCCGCACTGGGGCGGGCTGCGCGTGATGCCCGGGAGCATCGAGTTCTGGCAGGGCCGGCGCAACCGCATGCACGACCGCCTGCGCTACCGCCGCAGCGACGACGGCGCCTGGATCGTGGAGCGGCTGGCGCCATGATCCTGCACCGTCAGGTCCTCGTCGTGCTCGGCGCCGCGGTCGCCGTCTCGATCGTGCACTACGTCGACAACGTCACGGCGATCGAGGCCTATCCGCGGTCCGGCACACTGCCCAACCCGTCCGACGTGACGATCGCGGTCGCATGGTTCTTCTTCACGGCCTTCGCGATCGTCGCCGTGGTCTTCCTGCGCCGCGGCGAGGACCGCATCGCCGCGCTCTGTCTGGCGGTCTACTCCGGCAGCGGCCTCGTCGGGATCGGCCACTACTCCGTCGGCGGCACGAGCGAGTTCCCGTGGTGGCGCCACGCGCACATCGTCAGCGACATCGTGCTCGGCGTCGCGGTCCTCGTGATGGCGGTGCGGCTGGCGCGCGCGGCTAGTACAGAACGCGGTCCGCGTTCGCTGCCCACGCATTGAACGGCGCCTGGGCATCGGCAACGCTGCCGCGGGCGATCGGCAGGCTGCGGCGCTCCAGCGGCGCCGCGACCTCCGCATAGATCGCCGAGTCGTCAAAGCCCGCCGCGGCGGCGTCGTCGCGCGTCGCCGCGAACGCGACGCGCTCGACGCGCGACCACCAGGTCGCGGCCAGGCACATCGGGCAGGGCTCACAGCTGCTGTAGAGCACGCACCCGTCCAGGCGGAACGTCTGCAGACGCGCGCAGGCGGCGCGGATCGCCACGATCTCGGCGTGTGCGGTCGGGTCGCCGTCGCTCGTGACGCGGTTCGTGCCCTCGGCGAGGATCTCGTCCCCGCGCGCGACGACCGCGCCGAACGGCCCGCCGCTGCCGCCGGCCGCCGCGACGGCCAGGTCGACCGCGTGCTGCAACATGGCGTCGTCCGTGCTCACGGAACGGACCATAGAACGCGACCGGGCGAGCCATTGGCCCGCCCGTTGCCGCCCGGTCATAGATCACCACTACTTCTAAACGTCCCAGGACTGATGAAATGTGTCTGCCTGGGCGGCGTGACACTCATGGCCACCAGAGCTTGGCTCCGGCTATATAGGCCACGTCGGCGATCCGCCGGACCACAGAAGCTAGCGCATCGCGGCCGCGTCGTTGAGCGGCGGGCGTGCACCGGGCAGCCCGAGCGCCCTGGCGGCCAGCGCGTTCGCGGAGGCGAGCGCCGCCGCCGGCTCGGCGCCGGACAGCCGTGCGGCGATCAAGCCGGCAGCGAACGCGTCGCCGGCGCCGGTCGTGTCGACGACCGGCTGCGGCGCGGCGGGCGCGTGCAGCGTCTCACCGCGCAGGCTGCGCACGGCCCCGGCGGCGCCGCAGCTGACGACGACCTCGGCGCCGCTGAGGCGCGCGAGCGCTGCCGCCGCGACCGTCGGATCGCGCTCACCGGTGAGCACCTCGGCCTCGTCGATGTTCGGCAGCAGCAGGTCGACGCCGGCGACGAGGCGGAGGAATGCCGCGGCGCCGAGCGCGCGCAGCGGCGCCGCCGAGGACGGGTCCACCGACGTCGTCATCCGCGCCGCACGGGCGCGCGCGAGCGCCGCCAGCGCCGCCTGTCGCGGCCCCGCGTGCAGCAGCGCATAGCCCGAGACGTGCAGGTGCGCGGCGCCGGCGAAGACCTCGGCGGGCACGTCGGCGGGGCAGAGCGCGAGGTTGGCGCCGCGGTCGGGCAGCATCGTGCGCTCACCGCCGGGCTCGACGATCACGACGCACGTTCCGGTCGGGGCCTGCGGGTCGATCGCGACGCGCACGTCGATACCGGCCTGCTGCAGCGCCGCAACCTGGCCGCGGCCGGCGTCGTCGTCGCCGACGCGCCCGATCAGGCATGCGGGGACGCCCGCGTCGACGAGCCACGCCGCGGTGTTCGCCGCGCTGCCGCCACCGCCCGACGTGATCTGCGCAGCGGTGTCCGACGCGTGCGCGAGCGGCCCGTCGGCGCGCGCGACGACGTCGACCATGACGTCGCCCAGGACGATGACGGTCATCCGCGCGCCGCCACGGCGATCTGCGCCGCCAGCGCGGCGTTGCGACGCACCAGGCGGACGTTGGCCTCCAGCGACGCTCCCGCTGTCTCGCGGTGAAACCACGCCAGCAAGAACGGCGTGACGGCGTGCCCGGTGACGCCGTCACGCGCAGCCGCGGCAAGACCCTCGTGCAGGACGCGGTCGTGCAGGGCGGGCTCGAGCTGCTCGCCGGCGGGCAGCGGGTTGGCGACCACCAGCGCCCCCGCGTCGAGCGCGAGCTCGCGCCGCGCGGCGAGCACCGCGGCGACCTCTGCGGGCGAGTCCGCGCGCGCCGGCGCCGCAAAGCCCGAGTCGGCGAGGTAGAAGCCCGGGAAGCGGTCGGTCCCGTAGCCGAGCACGCCGATGCCGAGCGTCTCCAGGCGCTCGAGCGTCGCGCCGACGTCGAGGATCGACTTCACGCCCGAGCAGACGACGCAGATCGGCGTGCGCGCGAGCGCGACGAGGTCGGCGGACTCGTCAAAGCTCTCGCTGGCCTCGCGATGCACGCCGCCGAGCCCGCCGGTCGCGAATTGCGCGATGCCCGCGCGGGCGGCGAGCTGCGCGGTCGCCGCGACGGTCGTCGCACCGCTCTCCCCGCGGGCGACGACGAGCGCGATCTCGCGCGACGAGCACTTGGCGACGTCCTCGCGCGTCGCGAGCGCCTGCAGGGCCGCGTCGTCGAGCCCGATCCGAACGACGCCGTCGATCACGGCGATCGTCGCGGGAACGGCGCCGGCGCCGCGGACCTCGTCCTCGATCGCGCGGGCGATCTCGAGGTTGTCGGGGCGGGGGAGACCGTGGGCGATGATCGTCGATTCGAGGGCCACCACCGGTGCCTGCTCGGCGAGCGCTGCGGCGACCTCGGGGCTGGTGGCGATCACGGCCCGACGCAACCTAGCGTGCAGGCGACGTAACGCCGTTTGCCGCCGCGAGCGTCAGGACAAGAACCGGCCATGCCGATCGCTCGCCTGCTGGTGCTCACCGCCGCGCTTCTGGTCGCGGCCGTCCCGGCGGCGGGCGCGAACGTCACGCACATGATCGCGCCGGGGGAGACGCTGTCGGGCGTCGCGGCCGCGAACGGCATGAGCACCGGCCAGCTCGCCGCTGCCAACGGCCTGCCCGCCGACGCGTTCATCGTCAGCGGCCGCACGCTGCAGATCCCGCCGGCCGCCGCCGCAGCGACGCCGGCCGCGGCCGCGCCGCAGCCGCTCGGCGGCTACACCGTGCGCTGGGGCGACACGCTGTCCGGGCTCGCCGCGACGGCACGTGTGTCGCCGGGCGCGATCGCGCAGATGAACGGCCTCGATCCCGCGGGTGTGCTGCTCGCGGGGACGGTGCTCAAGCTGCCGACCGGCGCGCCGATCCCCGCCGCCGCCGCACAGCCCGCCCCTGCCCAGCAGGTCGTGGCGGCCGCACCGGCGCCGACGGCGGGCCGCGTGTCGGCCGGCGACATCGCCAACGTCGCGTCGCGCAACGGCGTGTCCGCGCCGCTGGCCAGCGCGATCGCCTGGCAGGAGAGCGGCTTCAACAACGCGATGGTGTCCTCGGCCAACGCCCGCGGCGTGATGCAGGTGATGCCGGGGACGTGGGACTGGGTCCAGTCCAACCTCGCGCGCCGCCAGCTCGACCCGACCGTCGCGATCGACAACGTCGGCGCCGGCGTGCTCTACCTCGGCCACCTGCTGCGTCAGACCGGCGGCGACGAGGCGACTGCGGCGGCCGCCTACTACCAGGGGCTGTCGTCCGTGCAGCGCATCGGGATGCTGCCGGAGACCCGCCAGTACGTGAACAACGTGCTGTCGCTGAAAGGCCGTTTCGGCGGCTGATACGGTCGGCGGGCGATGCCGCTCGCCCTTGCAGCCGTCGGCCGCAGCGATATCGGGCTGGCGCGGTCCAACAACGAGGACAGCTTCCTCGCCGGGACGCGCCTGCTCGCCGTCGCCGACGGCGTCGGCGGCGCAGCCGGCGGAGAGGTCGCCAGCGCCACGGCGATCGCCGCCGTCGCCCCGCTGGACGAGTACGAGCCCGGCTACGACCTGATCGGCCGCCTGCACGAGGCGATCCTCGCCGGCAACGCAGCGATCGCCGCGCAGGTCGCCGCCGACGCCGCGCTGGAGGGCATGGGCACGACGCTGACCGCCGTGCTGTTCGGCGGACAGCACTACGGCCTGGTCAACATCGGCGACTCGCGGACCTACCTGCTGCGTGGCGGCGAGCTCACCCAGCTCACCCACGACGACAGCTACGTGCAGCTGCTGATCGACGAGGGCCGGATCACGCGTGAGCAGGCCGACCGCCACCCGCACCGCTCGGTCGTGCTGCAGGCGCTGACGGGCTCAGAGCTCGTCGAGCCGGCGATGAGCATCGACGAGGCTCGCGCCGACGACCGCTTTCTGCTGTGCTCGGACGGCCTCTCCGACTACGTCTCGCACGAGCGGATCACCACCGTCCTTGCGACGAGCGACCGCGAGCACTGCGCCGACGCGCTCGTCGAGCTCGCCCTGAATGCGGGCGGCCGCGACAACATCACGGTGATCGTGGCCGACGTCCTAGAGCGCGACGCTGATGCGCTTGTCGACGGTGGCGCCGGTGAGCGGGTCGGGCTTGAGGATCCAGTGCTGGGCGACGCGCGCCCGGTAGAGGCGCGGCCCGTCGGGGTTTAGGACGTCCTCGGCGCTCCAGCCCGCGGCGCCGTGGGCCCGCGTGCGCTGCGAGAAGATCGCGATGCCCGGCTCGACGTCATCGCCGCTGGGCTGGTCGGCGTGGGCGGACATGTAGACGGCCTGGCCGGTGTTGATCGCCAGCTGCGAGTCGAACACGACGATGCTCAGCGACGCGCGCTCGGCGAGGTTGCGCGAGTGCCGTGCGGCGGGGTAGGAGACCCAGAACAGCTCGCGATAGCCGTCGTGCGCGAAGTAGACCGGGGATGCCCACGGACGCCCGAACTCGTCGGCCGTGGCGAGCGTCATGTAGAGGTTCGCGTCGAGGATCGACCGCGCGATGTCGGCGTGGTCGCTCAGGATGCCTCGACCGCTGCCTTGATCCGCCCGGCGAACGCATCGGCGTCCTTGCGCGCGCCGCGCAGCGCGAAGCCCTCGATGAGCCTGCCGAACCCGTGGCCCTGGAGGGTGTTGAAGATCGTCACGCGCGTGCCGCTCTCGGCCGAGACGAAGTCATAGCCGCCCTCGGTCGCCGTGACGATGTTCTTGGAGATCTCCTTCCAGCGGATCTTCGTCGGCGCCTCGAACTCGGTGATCTCGAACTCGCGCCTGGTCTTCATGCCGGCATCCTTGACCGTGCTCTTGAAGACCGTGCCGACGCCGACCGGGCCGTCGGTCGCCTGTTCGATCTCGAGCACCCGCGGGCTGAACTTCGGGTCGTTGGTGCCATCGGCAAGGAAGGCGAAGACCTCCTCGATCGGGCGATCGACCACCACGGATCCTTCGAATCTGCCGGCCATGCCCGCAATCTATTCGGCGAAGTACTTGGCCGCCAGCGCGTCGATCGTGCCCTTGGTGCGGACCGTGACCGTGCCGAGCAGGCCGCCGATGGCGTTGCGGTCGAGCTCTGACTCCATCAGCCCGCCGCTCGGCAGCCAGAACAGCTCGCGCTTGCCGAAGGCCAGCGCGTCGGCGTCCGTCGCGAGCGCGAGCGCCTTGCGCTGCGCGCCCGGCGGCGGCTTGCGCTGCAGCAGCATCACCTGCAGCTTGCCGCCGGACTTCTCCACGTCGGCGGCCTTGAACGGCTGCTCGGCGGCGAGCGCGCGGACCTCGCGCGCGGTGCGCAGGAACGTCACGACCTCGAACCCGAGCGCCTTGGTCAGGGCCTTGTCGACGCGTTGGGTGAGCGTCGCCAGCGCCTCGCGGTCACCGGAGAAGATGACGTTGCCACTCGTCCGGAACGTCGCGACGTCCTCGAAGCCGAGGTCCTCGAAGTGCGCGCGCAGCTCGGCGCCGCTGACCCGGCGCTGCTTGCCGAGATTGATGCTTCGGATGAACGCGGCGTACCTCGTCATGTGTCGCCGGACGCTACCGCGGTCGTTAGGTTGACGGCCATGGGACGAGGGTTCGCGGCGCTGGCGCTGGCGGCAACGGCGGCGGTCGCCTGGACGGGGCCCGCCGGCGCGCAGAGCGCCGCGCCGCCGGGGATCTCCGCGAACAAGGTGCTCGTCATCGGCACCGACGGCACGAACTGGGACGCCCTGACGAAGCTGATGGCCGAGGGCCGCGCGCCCGCGTTCGCGCGCCTGGCGCGCGAGGGCTTCGCAACGCCGACGCTGCTGGCCTACACGCCGCCCGCTGCGTTCACGGTCAGCCAGGTCGGCTGGGCGTCGATCGCCACCGGCGTCTGGCCCGCAAAGCACGGCGTGACGGACTTCTCCAACGAGAGCCCCGGGCAGGCGACGAAGAACGGCTACCCCGACTTCCTGACGCGCGTCGAGGCGGCGCGGCCGCAGCTGAGCACGATGCTCGTCAGCGACTGGGGCAACATCGGCACGACGGCGCACGGCGGCCCGCTCTTCAACACCGCCGACTTCAAGCGCGTCGTCGACGGCGGCGACTACGACGCGCAGGACGAGGCCGGCACCGCCGCGGCGGTGGCGCAACTGCGCGGTCCCGGGCCCGACGCGTCGTTCGTCTACCTCGGGCTCGTCGACGTCGTCGGGCACGAGCACAGCCCCGCGTCCCAGGATTATGTCGACGCGATCGTGAAGACCGACCGTCGCGTCGGCCTGCTGCTCGACGCGATCGACGCGCGCCCGTCGCGTGCCCGTGAGACCTGGACGGTGCTGGTGACGACCGACCACGGGCAGATCGACCTGCTCGGCACCGGCTTTCACGGTGGGCCGACGGTGACCGAGCGAACGTCGTTCGTGTTCGCGAGCGGGCCAGGCGTGCCACCGCGCGCCGGGCCTGACGACGCGCGGGTCGTCGACATCGCGCCGACGGTGTTGCACCAGCTCGGGCTGCCGCTGACGGCGCCGCAGGATCTCGACGGTCGCTCGATCGTCCAGACGCCGCCGCCGCAGCCGCCAGGGGCGCCGGCGGCGCGCTGCCGGCGCACGGCGACGACGGTGCGCTGCAGCGTGCGCAGCGGCGAGCGGGCGCCGCTGCTGCGGCGTGTGCGCGGCGGCGTGTCCGGGCGCAGCCGCACGGTCCACGCCGGCGGCGAAGGCAGCCTGACGCTCAGCGTCGTCGTCAAGGTCTCGCGGCGCAGCAGGGCGACGCGGATCGCGTTGCAGTGCACCGACATCAGCGGATACCGGACGCGCCTGCGCGCGCGCATCGTCAGCGCTCGATAACCGGGCGAGTCCGCGCCGATCACCGGCGTCGAGACGATCGTGGTCATTCGCGCAACGTGAACGCTCGATAATGGCGCTTATGTGAACTACGAGATCAGCGCGCCCGATTGCGCTGTGACGGTCCGACGTGCTCGGCGAGCCAGGAAACGAGCGGTTTGGCCCCCTCGAGCTGCGCGACCACGCGCTTGTCGCACTCGCGCGTGTGCAACCAGCGCCGCAGCGGATGGCGCTGCGACACGGTCAGCGTCTTCAGGCGCAGCCGGTCGACGCGCGGATGATCGGGCGCGTAGCCGCGCGGCGCGCGCTTGAGCTCGGGCTCCGCGACGTCCAGACCCGCGGCCTGGGCCGCCGCCACGGCCTTCTCGAAGCCCTTCGCGCGGCGCCCGTCGTCGATCAGCGCCCGGAAGCGCTCGAGCTGGTCGGTTTCGGGCCTGTGCAGCCCCGCGGCGACGAACAGCCCGTCCAGCGACAGCTCGAAGTAGAACCCGCCGGCGGCGCCGTAGCCGATCGCCACGCCGAGCTGCTCCTTGATCGGCGGGCGCTGGTGAAAGCGCGTGTCGTTGAACGGGCGGAAGTAGTGCGGCTCGCCGAGGTGCACGAGCTGGTTGGCCAGCGCCCGAGCCGGTTCCAGCAATTGGTTGTCATAACGCCCGCGATTGGCCTTGAACCAGTCGCGGTCGTTGTTGTCCTCGAGGTCGCGCAGGAACTCGAGCGCTTCAGGCGGCCACATCCGCGTCAGCCTAGCCGCCGGAACGTCACCTCCCAGCGCGTGGTTGTCACGGGAACTGGCCGGCTACAGGTCGCCGAGCGCCTCGGCCGCCGCCCTCACGCCAGAGCGCACCGCCCCGTCCATGTACCCGTTCCAGTAGGTCGCGGTCTCCGCGCCGGCCCAGTGGATACGCCCGACGGGTGTGCGAATCGCCTCGCCGTAGTCGAGCAGCACGCCGGGCGGCGTGAAGCCGACGTAGCAGCCCCGCGTCCACCGCTCCGCGGACCAGTCCATCTCGAAGTACTGGCTCGGATCAGCGGCTTGTGCGCCGAAGTACGAGACGAAGTTCGCCAAGACCCCGGCACGGCGCTCGGCGGCGGACTTGCGCGCCCAAACGCGTGCGAAGTGCCCTTCGATGAATCCGAGCATGATCCCCGGGCTCCCATCGGGCGGTGAGTTGTCGAATGTCACGCGGCACGGTTCGGCGTCGGAGGTGATCTGGCCGGCCAGGCCCGCATCGCGCCAGAACGGCCTGTCATAGACCGCGGTGCACTTGATCGCGTTGCCCTGCGGGAAGCGCTGCAGCAGCTGCGCGCGCTGTGCCGGTAGCACCGGCTCGTAGTCGATGTAGGCCGTGACCGCCGGCGGGGCGGTCACGATCACCGAGCGGGCGTTCACCGTCACGCCGTCGGCGATCACCTGGACGCCGCCGCGCGTCTGGACGATCCGCCGGACCGGGTGCCCGAGCAGCACGCGCCTGCCCAGGCGCCGCGCCATCTCGATCGACAGACGCTGCGAGCCGCCGACGAAGCGCGACTCCTGCGCGCCGCCGGCGGTGTTGATCAGGCGCTCGAGCGTCCCCGGCGTGCTCTCGTTGCCGGCGCCGCGGATGTAGGACAGGACGTGCAGCAGGCTGACGTCGCGTGGCTCGGCCGCCCACACGGCCTGGACCATGAGGTCCAGCAGGAAGCGCCCCGAGGCGGTGAGGGTGTTGGCGAGCTTCCAGGTCTCGAACGTCTGGCTGTCCCAGGCGACGGCGTTCCTGGCCGTCCACGGCGCCTCGATCGGCACCGTCGCGGCCATCGAGTCGAGCTGTCCGATCGCCGCGAAGGCGTCCAGCACGCCGGTGAGGTCCGGCGGGACGGCACCGAGCGGCCCGTCGGTGGTGTACGGCTGGTTCGTGCCGTCGTGGTGATAGAGGTAGTTGCCGGCGTTGTACGTCTTGAACGTCGCGACACCGAGATCCTTGGCGAGCGCCAGCAGCTTGTCCTGCGTCGGTCCGACCCACTGGCCGCCGATCTCGACGACCTTGCCCGGGTATTTGTCCCCGAGCGCGCGATTGAGCGTGCGCCCACCCACCCGCCTGCGGGCCTCCAGGACGATCACCGACTTGCCGGCCGCGCGTATGTCGAGTGCCGCCTGCAGCCCACTGAGGCCGGCGCCGACCACCACGACGTCCGCCCTGCGCCGCTTCCGCGCGACCGTCTTCTTCTTCGCCGCCGCCGCGCGGTCCTCGTGCAGCACCGCCGCCGCTCCCACGGCGGCACCGGCTCCCAGCAACCCGCGACGAGTGAGGTCGCTCCCCCGAGCATCGTCCATGACGGACATGTTGTCAGGCGCCGTCACCTCGATAATGCGACGGTGTCCGCCGTTCCCGACGTCCGCCTCGGCCATCGTCGCCGCGGCAGCGTGGCGCCCGCCGTCTACGCGATCGTCGAGCGCGGGTGCATGAAGCGCCCCGCCAAGGCGCGTGCCATGCGCTGCCAGGTCGAGGTCCGCATCGCGGGCTATCCGACCGTGCGGATGATCTTTGCCGGCGACTCGGTCTTCGTCGAGGACGCGCCGCCCGACGACGCCTCGATCGAGCCGCCCGGCGAGCCGCTGACCGCCGAGGAGCTCGCGGTCCTGACCGAGATCGCCGGCGACATCGAACCAGCGCGCGACCCGATGCTCGACACCTACGAGCGCACCGCGCGCTTCGCCCCCGACGTCGTCGCCGAGGGCGCGCTCTCAGACCTCGTCGCCCTCTTCACCGCGCCCATGGTGCGCGGCGTCCCCAACCTCGCCTACCCGCGCGCGTGGGCGGCGCTGTCAGCGATCGCGGCCGGCCGCGTGCGCTTCCGTGGCAACGTGCTGCGCGCACGCCAGGTCGTCGAGCTGCTTCAGCTCTGATCGAGCACCAGCGGCAGGCCGAAAGCCTCGAACAGCTCGGGCCCGAACGTCGTCACCTCGCGGATCTTGCCGTCGGCGATGCGCAGCACGTCGAACTTGAACGCGCGGAACTTCGACGAGCCGGGCTCGCGCAGGTAGCTCGCGGCGGTCGGCATGCGGTTGGCCTGGGTGGTGACGAGGCGCCACTCGCCCATGCCTGAGGTGAACGCCCGCTCGAGCAGCGGCAGCATCGCCGGAAGCCCGTCGTAGAGGAACGGGTACGGCGGCATCGTCACGCGGATGTGATCGTGCATCACCGCGGCAGCGCCCGCGAAGTCGCCGCGCTGGTGGGTGTCGATGAACGCCGCCAGCAGCTCGCGCTCCTCGCCGGACAGCTCGCTCGCCGAGGACTGCTCACGGCGTTCGGGCAGCTGGTCGTGCAGCGTGGCGCGTCCGCGCTGCAGCGCGCTGTTGGCAGCGGCGACGCTGGTCTCCAGGAGCTCGGCGGTCTCGGCCGCCGACCACTCGAGGACGTCGCGGAGGATCACCGCGGCGCGCTGCTTGGGCGGAAGCAGCTGGATCACCGCGATGAACGTCAGCTCGATCGACTCGCGCGTGACGACGACGGCGTCGGGCTCCTCCTCGCTGGGCGCAACCTCGTCGAGCAGGTGGTCGGGATAGGGCTGCAGCCACGGCACCTCGGCGAACGAGCCGATCGTCGTCAGCCGGCGCTTGCGGCTGCGGATCGAATCGAGGCAGGCGTTCGTGGCGATCTTGTACAGCCAGGCGCGAAAGCCCTCGCCGCCGGCGAACGTGTCGCGCTTGCGCCACGCGCGCAGGAACGTCTCCTGGACGAGGTCCTCGGCCTCCTCGAAGTTGCCGAGCATGCGGTAGCAGTGGACGTGCAGCTCACGGCGGTGGCGCTCTGCGCGGGCCGTGAAGGCCGCCTCGTCGTCGGGGTGCGTGGTCGGCACGGGTCCTCCCTACCCCATCACCAGGCCGCTTGTCACATTCACGACGCTCGCCGTGATCGCGCCGGCGCGATCGGACGCCAGGAACGCGGCCGTGTCGGCCACTTGGGCCAGGCGCGGCGCGCGCCCGAGGTTCGACATCCCGGCGATCGCGCGCTCGATGTCGTCGGGTGACATGCCATGGGCCTGCTGCATGTCCTCGTCGGCGCCCGGCCGCGCGAACGTCTCGGGCACGCCGGCGGTCCAGATCCCGACGACGCGCACGCCGCGCGGTCCGAGCTCGGACGCGAGGTGCTGCATGAACATCTCGGTGGCGGCGTCGGCGGCACCTGTGCCGCCCATCTGGAAGTCGGTCTTGCGCGGCGCGCCGGCGGCGGTGCCGCTGGTCAGCCAGAGGATCACGCCGGACCCCTGCTCGCGCATCTGACGCCCGGCCGCGCGCGCCGTGAGGAACTGCGTGCGCAACCCGACGCTCGTCGGCTGGACGAAGTCGTCGACCGACATGTCCACGAGCGGCGTGCCCTGCACGTCGCCGCGCGTGATCAGGTTCAGCGAGACGTCGATGCTGCCGGCACGCGCGACCACGTCGCGCGCGTGGGCGTCGACGGCCTGCTCGTCGAGCGCGTCGACGACGGCGGCCTCGGCGCGGCCACCGGCGGCGACGATGTCGGCCACCAGCCGATCGAGCGGCTCGCGCGTGCGGCCGGCCGCAAAGACGCCGGCGCCCTCGGCCGCGAAGGTGCGGGCGATCCCGCTGCCCAGGCCGCCGCCGGCGCCGTAGATCACGATGTTCTTGTCCTGGAGAAGGTTGGTCATGCCCTTGTAACGTCGGGTGTGGCGTGAACTCATCGGCCCGCGACGACGACCCTCGCACACCGGCTGAGCGGCTCCTCGCAGAGAGCAAGATCAGCGACGGCGGCGCCGGCAGGCCGCTCGACGACCGCACGCGCCAGCGGGTCCGCAGCATCGAGGCCGTGCTGCGCGGCGACGCGCTGCCGCGCTACATGCGCCGCGCGGTGGAGATCGAGCGCGCCACGCGCGATCACCTCGAGGCGCTCGCCGCGGCCTACGCGCAGCGGACCGGCGCCGAGGACTGGACGAGGACGGCGCACGCGTGGGACTTCGGCGCCGTCAACACGCTGATCGAGCAGCACAACGCCTGGTACCCGATCGAGCGCGACCTGCCGATCGACCTGCGCACGCGCGACTACGTGCTGATCAACGGCCACGACTACCGCAAGCGCCCATTGGACGCCGCGTGGGTGCTCGAGCGCTTCCCGGCATCATAGCATCAGAGAGCTTGATGCTATGATGCATTGATGCGCACGACAGTCACGCTCGACCCCGACACCCGCCTCCTCGTCGAGCGCGCGATGCGTGAGCGCGGGGTCTCGTTCAAGAAAGCGTTGAACGACGCCGTGCGCAGCGGCTTGGGCGCACGCCCTGCGACGGACGATCGCTACACCACCCCGAAGCACATGGGTGCTCCGCGTATCGACCTGACGAAGGCACTCGCGCTAAGCGGCGAGCTCGAAGACGAAGAGCTGATCCGCAAGGCCGCCGAAGGCCGCTGATGGTCATCGTCGACGCCAACGTTCTGCTCTATGCCACGAACGCAGACGCGCGGCAGCACGAGGTGGCATACGGATGGCTCGAGTCGGCCCTGACCGGTGCGGAGGGCGTCGGCCTGCCGTGGATCTCGTTGCTCGCCTTCCTGCGCATCGCCACGAACCCCCGCGCGCTCGCGGCACCACTGACGGTCGAGGACGCTGTGGCGCAGACCGAGGCGTGGCTCGATGCGCCCGTCGCGATCACCGTTGCGCCGACCACGCGCCATGCCTCGGTGTTGGCGGGGCTCCTTCGTGAAGCCGGCGCCGCGGGCAACCTCGTGACCGACGCCCATCTCGCCACGCTCGCGATCGAGCACGGCGCGACGATCGTGTCGTACGACCGCGACTTCGCGCGGTTCGCCGGCGTCAGGCACCGAGTTCCCGCGTGAGGGTGCGGCGGCTTGCGCCGCTGGCAGCGCTCGCCGTGCTGGGCGGCTGCGGCGACGGCGACGGCGATCGCGCAGGGACGGCGGCCACGACGGCGCAGCAGCACGCAGCGGCGCCGCGGCTGTGCGGCGAGCTGGCCGTCCAGCGTCTGGGCACGGTCCGCGGCGGCAACGTCTCAGAGCTCAGCGGCCTGGCCGCGGGCCGCGGCGACCGGCTGTTCGCGATCGAGGACTCCGGCAACTCGGCGACGGTGATCGTCATGCGCCGCGACGGGCGCGTGCTCGGGCGCCCGGCGGTCACTGGCGCGCAGAACGTCGACTGGGAGGACATCGCCGCGCGCGGGCGCGAGCTGTTCATCGCCGACATCGGCGACAACGCGACCACCCGGCCGAGCATCGCGCTGTACCGCATCGCAGCGCCCCCGCCGACGGCCGCCGCCGTGTCCGCGAGCACGATCACGCTGCGCTACCCCGGCGTGCCGCGCGACGCCGAGGCGCTGCTGGCCGACCCGCTGCGCGACCAGCTGCTCGTGATCACGAAGGGCCTGCTCGACGCCCAGGTCTACTCGGCGCGGTTGCGCGGCGGGACGCTTCGCAAGGGCCCGCGGCTGAACGTCGGCCTCGTGACCGGCGGCTCGATCAGCCCCGACGGCCACACGATCGCGCTGCGCACCTACGACGAGATCGCCGTCTGGCGCCGCCGTGGCTCCGAGCCCTTGACGCGCACGCTCTCCCGCGACCCCTGCTTCTCCCCCACCTCACTGGCCGGCGAGGGCCAGGGCGAGGCGCTGGCGCTCGACGGCGGTGCCGCCGCGATCACCGCGCCCGAGGGCCGGCGCCCGGCGCTCCGCCGCTACGCGCCGCGCTAGCCGAATTGAAAGCACGTCTTGAGGTGCAGCCGGTGCGCGGCGAGAATGAAGCGGCTGATCTCGACGAGCAGCGTCGTGGGCCGGAGGCGGCGCACGAACGCGTCAGGGTCGTTCTCACGGACGGCCACTGAACGCTCGCGTTGAAACCGCAGGAGCGCCCTGATGAACGGCGGCAGGCCGTCGCGGAGTGGCTCCAGCACGGCCGGCAGTGGCGCGCGCTCTGCGGTCTCGATGAACGCCGTCGCCGCACCGATGCTCGCGCCGACCGCTCGCAGCAGCGCCCGGCGGTCGCGTGCTGCGTCGATCGCGTCGCTGCGCTTGTCGAGAACGCCACAGGCCTTGTCCACCCGGCTGCGAAACGCCTTTGCTTCGCGAGTCTCGCGCGGATCCGGCCCGCAGTTGCCGTCGAGGTCCGGCTCGAAGTGCAGGAGCAGGCCCGCTGCGTCGTCGACGACCTGCAGCCGCTCGACGATGCGGCCGAGCATTCGCAGGCCCGCCGTGCCGCTCGGGATCGGGCGCGCGAGACCGCGCAGCGCCCGTGCCGACACCTGGAGACCGGCGGCGGTGATCGAGGGCAGCCGTTCGGCGATCTGCGCGACGCGATCTGCGACACGCCGTAGGTAGCTCGGCCACTCACGCAGATCGACCGGCGGGAACGCGATCCGCAGGAGCGCCTGCCGGGCGGCCGAGCAGTCGATGCTGACCTCGAGCTCGTGGCCGACTGCCAGCACGTCGCGCACATCGATGCGATACGTGCCCCGCTCCGCGTTGAGTTCCACCCCCGCGCCCCCCACCTGGGCGAGCTCGGCGACGTCGACGATGATGAGGTCGTCGTTCGGGCGTCGGGCCGTCAGGGTGCCGAGCTTGCGCTTCCCTCGCGGTCGTCGAAGGCCGCTGCTGCGCAGCTGCGCGATCACCGCCCCGGCGCAGCCCGCTTCGCGCCGGCCCTGCGCCGCCGCGAGCCGCTCGAGCTCGCGCACCGAGGCCCGCATGAGCGTCGCGCACACGCCCTTGCCGTCGTTGGCGTCGGCCGCGCGGATGAACTCGCGCACCTGCTCGATCGCCTGCTCCTCACCGGACTTGGACTTGCCGCCGCAGGCCGCGAGCCCGAGGCAGAGCGCGATCGCGATGACGAGGGAGCGCATCGCTAGGTCTCCGAGACGTCGTTGCCGTCGCCGATCGACGGCGCTGCCTGGCGGCATGAGCGCAGGTGCAGGCGGTACATCCCCATATCGGCCACGGCCACCGTCTGCTGGATCCGCGCCACCGCCGCGTCGACAGCGTCGAGGTCCCCGTCATCGAGCGCGGTCGCCTCGTCGCCGACCAGCGCGGTGATCCGCCCGACGGAGCGGGCCGTCCGATCGCGGATGCGATCGAGCATCGGCGGTAGCGACCTGCTCGACAGCGACTCCGCCAGCCTGCGCGTGTCCGCCGCGAGCCTGCGCAGGCTCGCGCTGGTTCCGTCGGCCTTTGCCGATGCGCGGATCAGCTCAAGGCACGACGGCTCCACACGTCGGCGAAATTCCTTGGCGCTCGCGCTCGCGTGGGGATCAGGCCCGCAGTCCTGGCGATGACCGCGATAGGACTCGGCGAGATAGGTGATCTGCCGGTCGAGCGCGCGCAGGTTGCTGTCGGCGCGCACGAGCGCGCGTGTCGGGCGACGACCGCGCGTCACGTCTCGCGCGCTGCGCCGCAGCGACCGCAGCAGCGTCTCGATCGGAGCCGCGTCGGCAGTGCCGTACGCGGAGCGGATCTCGCTCGTCACCGGCGCGAGCGTTCGCGCGACCTCGCGCAGGTAGCGCGGGTACGCGCGCGTGGTGTCCGGCGGCAGCGGCATGTCCAGCGTCGTGGCCCGAAAGCGCGAGCAGCCGGCGCTGCGCTTGACGCCCGCGCGCAGCTCGCCGCGGGCGAACAGGGCCACCCCGAGGCGGTCTCCGTCGGCCACGACCTGCAGCGGCGCAACGCCCGCGAGACGGACGTCGAAGCGGTCGCCGCGCGACGTGACGCTGCGGCGCTCGCCGGGCTGCCGGCGCGGGAAGTCTGCGAGCTGGCGCACGACCATCCGGGCACATCCGGTGCGCGGGCGCTGTTGCAGTGTCGCGAGGCGCTTCAGCGATCGCACCGCCCCTGCGCTGAGCGTCTCGCAGATCGCGGCGCCGTCCTTCACGGCGACCGCCCGCACGAAGTCGCGGGCGCGGTCCGCCGCGCGGTCGCTGTCCTGCTGCTTGCTGCCACACCCGGCGGCCGCGGCCGCGATCAAGGTCACCACGGCTGCCGGCGCAACGCCCTCCCACATCACCCGTGTATGCCCGCTGCGACGCGATGCCTCACATCTCGGATGGTGACCGACGGGAGTTAGAAGGCATACAAATTTGTACTGGTATAAACTGGGGCGTGGCCATGTCCGAAGCCGCCGCATCGCCGCGCCGTCTGCCCCGCGAGGAGCGTGAGCTCCAGATCCTCGACGTGGCGCACGCGCTGTTCGCCGAGCACGGCTACGCCGCTGTGACGATGGACGACGTCGCCGCGCGCGTCGGCGTCACCAAGCCGCTGCTCTACAACTACTGGGGCAACAAGGAGCGCCTGTATCTGGCGTGCCTGGAGCGCGACGCCGAGCGGCTGCTGGCGACCGTCCGCGACGCCGTCAGCGCCGACCCGCGGCCCGAGGCGGCGCTCGAGACCGGCGTGCGCTCGTTCTTCAGCTTCATCGCCGAAGACCGCGGCAAGTTCCGCGTTGTCTTCGACGAGTCGGTGCCCGCCGGCGGCGAGGTCGCACGCGGCATCGCCGAGTACCGCCAACGGATCACCGACACGATCGCTGCGCTGCTGCTCGCCGAGTTCCCGCCGAAGGCGCGCGCGAAGGTGCGTTCCGACGTCGAAGGGCTCAGCCACGCGCTGCTCGGCGCCGCCGAGGCGCTCGGGCGCTGGTGGGTGCGGGCCGACACCACGCTCGACGCCGACGCGACCGCCGAGCTGCTGATCACCACTGTCCTCCCGGGCCTCAAGGCCCGCTCGAACCCCATCCAGGAGATCTGATGTCCGACGTCCGCAAAGTCGCCGTGATCGGCGGCAACAGGATCCCCTTCGCCCGCCAGTTCGGGCCCTACAAGCGCGCCTCCAACCAGGACATGCTGACCGCGACGCTCGACGGGCTCGTCGAGCGCTTCGGCCTGCGGGGCGAGCGCCTCGGCGAGGTCGTCGCCGGCGCCGTGCTCAAGCACAGCAGGGACTTCAACCTCACGCGCGAGTGCGTGCTCGGCAGCCGCCTCGATCCCGCGACGCCCGCGTACGACGTCCAGCAGGCCTGTGGCACCGGCCTGGAGGCCGCGATCCTCGTCGCCAACAAGATCGCGCTCGGCCAGATCGACGCCGGCATCGCCGGTGGCGTGGACACGACCTCCGACGCGCCGCTGGCGGTCGGCGAGGACCTGCGCCAGATCCTGCTGGAGATCAACTCGGCGAAGTCCAACGTCGAGCGCCTGAAGGCCGCGACCAAGCTTCGCCCAGCACATCGTCCCCGCGATCCCGCGCAACGAGGAGCCGCGCACCGGCCTCTCGATGGGCGAGCACCAGGCGGTCACCGCCGCCAAGTGGGCCATCACGCGCGAGGCCCAGGACGAGCTTGCCGCCGCGTCGCACCAGCACGCCGCCGCGGCCTGGGAGCGCGGCTTCAACGACGACCTCGTCACGCCGTATCTCGGCCTCGAGCGCGACCAGAACCTGCGCCCGGACTCGAGCGTCGAGAAGCTCGGCAAGCTCAAGCCCGCCTTCGGCGGCCCCGAGGGCACGATGACCGCCGGCAACTCGACGCCGCTGTCAGACGGCTCGGCGCTCGTGCTGCTCGCCTCCGAGGACTGGGCCAAGGAGCGCGGGCTGCCCGTCCTCGCGACGTTCGCCTACTCCGAGGCCGCCGCCGTCGACTACGTCTCCGGGCAGGAGGGGCTGCTGATGGCGCCCGCCTACGCGGTGCCGCGGATGCTCGACCGCGCCGGCCTCAAGCTGCAGGACTTCGACCTCTACGAGATCCACGAGGCGTTCGCGGCGCAGGTCCTGAGCACGCTGGCGGCCTGGGAGGACCCGGTGTTCTGCAAGCAGCGCCTCGGGCGCGACGAGCCGCTCGGCGCGATCGACCGCGCCAAGCTCAACGTCAACGGCGGCTCGCTGGCCGCCGGCCACCCGTTCGCCGCGACCGGCGGGCGGATCGTGGCGAGCCTCGCCAAGGCGCTGGACGAGCGCGGCGGCGGGCGCGGCCTGATCTCCATCTGCGCTGCCGGCGGCCAGGGCGTCGTCGCGATCCTCGAGAAGTAAGGAAGCCACATGTCAGACCGCTACGCACAGCTCGTCAACAGCCCGCTCGGCAAGCAGATCGCCGGCACCGTCGGGCTGCCGATCCCGACCCCGCTGGAGCGCCACAGCCCCGGCGACCCGCTGATCGACGGCGACGTCCTGCTCGGCGGCGCCGACGGCGGGCGCCTGGCGCCCGCTGTCGCGACGACCCTGGCCGCCGCGGGTGTCGACACGGCGACCGAGCTGCGCGACGACCTGCGCACCGCTGCCGCCGACGCCGGCCTGGACGCCGCCGTGTTCAGCGCGAGCTCGCCCGCGGCCCAGCGCTTCAAGGGGCTCGTCTTCGATGCGACCGGCATCCAGCGCTCCGAGCAGCTCGTCGCGTTGCGCGACTTCTTCTCCCCCGGCATCCGCCGCGTGCAGTCCAACGGGCGCATGCTCGTGCTCGGCACGCCGCCGGACGACGCCAAGGACGCCCGCGAGGCGACCGCCCAGCGCGCGCTGGAGGGCTTTGTCCGCTCGCTCGCCAAGGAGGCACGCAACGGCACCACCGCACAGCTCGTCTACGTCGCGCCGGGCGCCGAGGAGCAGCTGGACGGCACCCTGCGCTTCCTCTTGTCCCCGAAGTCGGCGTTCGTCGACGGCCAGGTCGTGCGCATCGGCAAGGCGTCCAAGCCGCCCCACATCGACGCCGAGCGCCCGCTTGCGGGCAAGGTCGCGCTGGTGACGGGCGCCTCGCGCGGCATCGGCGCGGCGATCGCGAGCACGCTGGCGCGCGACGGCGCCCACGTCGTCGGCCTCGACGTCCCCGCGCTGAGCAACGACCTCGACGCCGTCGCCCAGGGCACCGGCGGCAGCGCGATCACGATGGACATCACCGACCCCGCCGCGCCCCAGGAGATCGTCGATCACCTCAAGAACGCGCACGGCGGCGTCGACATCGTCGTCCACAACGCCGGCATCACGCGCGACAAGACGATCGCGGGGATGTCCGAGGACCTGTGGAACGCGGTCATCAACGTCAACCTCGCCAGCGAGGAGGCGATCAACGACGCGCTGCTGGAGTCCGGCGTCCTCAACAAGGGCGCGCGGATCGTCTGCGTCGCCTCGATCTCCGGCATCGCCGGCAACAACGGGCAGACCAACTACGCGACGTCCAAGGCGGGCGTGATCGGGATGGTCCAGGCGCTCGCGCCGGTCGTCGCCAAGCAGGGCGCCACGATCAACGCCGTCGCCCCCGGGTTCATCGAGACCCAGATGACCGCGAAGGTGCCGATCGCGATCCGCCAGGCCGGACGCCTGATGAGCTCGCTGTCGCAGGGCGGCCTGCCGGTCGACGTCGCCGAGGCGATCGCCTGGTATGCGTCCCCCACCTCCGGCGGCGTCAACGGCAATGTCGTGCGCGTCTGCGGCCAGGCGCTGCTGGGCGCATGAGCATCGCGACCGACTACGGGCGGGCCGTCGCGGCCTCGATCCCCGGGCTTGACCGCCTGCCGTTCCTGCCCGGCGGCGGCGGCGATCTGCCCGCGCTCACGCGCGAGAAGGCGGGCGTCACGATCGACCCCGAGCACCTCGCGGCCTACGCGAAGGTCTGCGGCTTCACGCTGCGCGACCGCCTGCCGGCGACGTACCTCAACGTGCTCGCGTTCGGAGTCCACATCGCGCTGATGACCGACCCGAAGATGCCGTTCGGGCCGATGGGTCTGGTGCATCTCTCCAACGAGATCACCCACCACCGGCCCGTCACGCCGGCCGAGTCGCTGGACCTCGCGGTCACGGTCAGCGGCCTCGACCCGCATCCCAAGGGCAGGACGCTGTCGCTGCACACGACGTGGACGAGCGCCGGCGAGACCGTCTGGACGGGCACGTCGACGATGCTGCGGCGCGGCAAGGGCGACGACGCCGCCAAGGCACCCGGGCTCGACGTCTCCCAGGACATCGAGCCGACGGCCACCTGGAAGGTGCCGGGCGACATCGGCCGGCGCTACGCGAGCGTGTCCGGCGACCGCAACCCGATCCACATGTACGACCTCACCGCGAAGGCGCTCGGCTTCAAGCGCGCGATCGCGCACGGGCTCTGGACCAAGGCGCGCTGCCTCGCGGCGCTGGATGCCGGCCTGCCCGACAGCTACAGCGTCGCGGTCCGGTTCCGCACGCCGATCCTGCTTCCCTCGACCGTCCGCTTCGGCGCCGGCGGCGGTCAGTTCCGTGTCAGCAACGCGAAATCAGGCGCCCCTCACCTCGAAGGAAGGATCACGACATGACCGCCGCCGAACGCGGCATGGGTGCGGCGCTGAGCGCGCTGCAGACCATCGCCAGCAGCGACGCCCTGGACCGGCTGGGCCTGCGCAAGCGGGCCGAGCGCCTGGTCTACGGCGCCACGAAGAACGGCTTCAGGGCCGCCGCCACCTCGGGCCGGGCGTTCACGGCCGCGCAGAAGCTCGGCCAGCCTGCGCGCCAGAAGCCGGCTTCCAGCGGCAAGGGCATGTTCGACATCACGCCCTCCGACGAGCAGGAGATGCTCGTCGAGGCGTTCAGCGCGTTCGCGGCCGAGCAGCTGCGCCCGGTCGCCCAGAAGGCCGACGCCGACTGCGCCGCGCCGCAGGAGGTGCTCGCCCAGGCCAACGAGCTCGGCACCGCCACCCTCGGCATCCCCGAGGCGCTCGGCGGGGTCATGGAGGAGCGCTCGGCCGTCACGACCGTGCTCGTCGCCGAGGCGCTCGCCAAGGGCGACCTCGGGCTGGCGGCCGCCGTCCTCTCCCCCGCCGCCGTCGCGACCGCGCTGTCGCTCTACGGCGACGCCGACCAGCAGGCCTCCTACCTGCCGCCGTTCGCCGGTGACGACGTCCCGGCGGCCGCGCTCGCGATCCTCGAGCCTCAGCCGCTGTTCGACCCGTTCGCCCTGAAGACCGTCGCGACGAAGGCCGGCGACGGCTACACGCTCAACGGCGAGAAGTCGCTCGTCTTGCGGGCGGCCGACAGCGAGCTGTTCGTCGTCGGTGCCGAGCTCGACGGCGAGGCGCGCCTGTTCGTCGTCGAGGCGGGCGAGCGCGTCAGGTCCGAGCCGCAGCCGGCGATGGGCCTGCGGCCCGCGTCGACCGGCGCGCTGCTGCTGCACGACGCGCCGGGCGTGCTGCTCGGCTCCGCCGAGGACTACCGCGACGCGATCCGTCGCTCGCGGATCGCCTGGTGTGCGCTGAGCGTCGGCTGCGGGCAGGCGGCGCTGGACCACGTGATCCCCTACGTCAACGACCGCCAGGCCTTCGGGGAGCCGATCTCCAACCGCCAGGCCGTCGCGTTCATGGTCTCGAACATCGCGGTCGAGCTCGAGGGCATGCGGCTGACGACCTACCGCGCGGCGGCGCTGGCCGACCGCGGCAAGGAATTCGCGCGCGAGGCGGCGGTCGCGCGCCAGCTCTGCGCCGAGAAGGGCATGCAGATCGGGTCGGACGCCGTCCAGCTGCTCGGCGGCCACGGCTACGTCAAGGAGTACCACGAGGAGCGCTGGTATCGCGACCTGCGAGCCGCCGGCGTCATGGAAGGAGCTCTGCTGGTCTGATGGCCATCAATCTGGAGAACCCCAAGAAGTTCGAAGGGCTGGTCGGGTCCGCGCGCCAGGTCGCCGAGAACGTCCTGCGGCCGATCAGCCGCAAGTACGACCTCGCCGAGCACGAGTACCCCAAGGAGCTCGACATGCTCGCCGCGCTGATCGACGGGATGAACGAGTCGGGCGAGTCGACCGGCGCCGGCGCCGCCGGCGTGCGCAGCTCCGACGACGGCGACGCGAGCAACAAGAACGGCTCGAACATGGCGTCGGTCCTCGGCGTCATCGAGATGTGCTGGGGCGACGTCGGCCTGCTGCTGACGATGCCCCGCCAGGGCCTCGGCAACTCGGCGATCGCCTCCGTGGCGACCAACGAGCAGCTCGAGCGCTACGACGGGCAATGGGCGGCGATGGCGATCACCGAGCCCGACGTCGGCTCGGACTCCGCCGCGATCCGCACGACCGCGGTGCTCGACGAGGACACCGGCGAGTACGTGCTCAACGGGGAGAAGATCTTCGTCACCTCCGGTGAGCGGGCCGACCTCGTCGTCGTCTGGGCGACGCTCGACCGCGAGATGGGGCGCGGCGCGATCAAGTCGTTCGTCGTCTCGCGCGACAACCCCGGGCTCAAGCTCGACCGCCTCGAGCACAAGCTCGGGATCCGTGCGTCGGACACGGCCGCGTTCATCCTCGAGGACTGCCGCGTGCCGAAGGACGACCTCCTCGGCTCGCCGACGATCGACACCAAGGTCGGCTTCGCGGGCGTCATGAAGACGTTCGACAACACGCGCCCGCTCGTGGCCGGGATGGCCGTCGGCCTCGCCCGCGCGTGCCTCGAGGAGACCGAGCGGATCCTTGGCGAGGCGGGCCTCGTCATCGACTACGACCGCCCCGCGCACGCGCTGTCGGCGGCCGCGGCGCGGCTGCTGGCGATGCAGGCCGACTTCGAGGCGGCACGGCTGCTGACCTACGAGGCCGCGTGGATGGCCGACAACCGCAAGCCCAACTCCGTCCAGGCCTCGATGTCCAAGGCCAAGGCCGGGCGCGCGTGCGTCGACATCGCCCTGGGCTGCGTGCAGCTCGTCGGCGCGCACGGCTACGACGAGACGAACCTGCTGGAGAAGTGGGCGCGCGACGCGAAGATCCTCGACCTGTTCGAGGGCACCCAGCAGATCCAGCTGCTGATCATCGCCCGCACGCTGCTCAACAAGACGAGCGCCGAGCTCAAGTAACGCGCGCGGCGAGGACCGCGTACTTCAGGCCACGCCGTTGCAGCCGCACGGCGTGGCTGACGTTGCCCTCGGCCGTGAGGACCGCGCCGTTGCTCGGGCGCGTGCGCACGATCGCCAGGTGCGACGCCTTCAGCCCGCGGCGAAACGAGAACAGCAGCAGGTCGCCGGGTCGCACGTCGTTGCGGGGTATGCGGCGCAGGCCGCGGCGCCCGGCGATCACATCGTCGTAGGTGCGGTCCGGATCGATCAGGCGCTGTGACAGGGTGATCCCCTGGCGGCGGAAGGCCTCGTGCACGTAGGCGCCACACCACGGCCGGCACGGCCGCGCCGGGAAGCCCATCCCGCGGATCCAGCCGTCGATCAGTGACGAGCAGTTGCTCGTCCCGCGCTCGTGGTGGCCGGCTTGGGCGACGGCCCAGCGGACCGCCGCGCCGCGCTGGGCGTCGGTGGCGGCGAGCGCGGGCGCCGGCGCGGCGAGCACGGCGATGGCCACGAGCAGCACCCTCATGTGGCATCGAGTGCACGCGGGACGAGCTGCAGCTGCACGGCGCCGGCCTGCAGCCGGATCGTCGCGCCCAGCCGGAACGGCGCGTCCGCGGTGGCGTCCGTGCGCGGCGGATGCAGCCCGAACAGCGAGTGCCCGAAGTCGCCGGCGTACTTGCGCAGCGCACGCTCGGCGGCCGGGCGGGTCGTGCGCCAGCCGGCAGCGACGAGCCGCGGCCCGTGCCAGAGCTCCCAGCGCCAGCGCCGGAACGGAAAGCGCCCGGGCGGCAGGTCATATAGCGCGTAGGCGAGCGTCAGCCCTTCGACGGTCGGCATCCACGATGGACGGTATCGGGTCCGGACCCCATTACCGTCCAGACGCCTCATGCCGGCGCGGACGGATGCCGACCCCCAGAGCATGCTGTCCTATCGCCGCGCGACTGCCGGAGCCGTCGCCGCCCTGTCCCTGGCCATCGCCGGTCCCGCCGCCCTCGCGGCGCGCACGGCCGCCGCCGCGCCCGCGACCACGAGCGCACCGAAGGGGCTGCTCGACCCGATCATCGGGATCATCACCGGGCTGACCGACACGCTGAAGGGGCTGCTCAACACCGCGGGCCTCGGCCAGCTGACGGGCCTGACCAACGCGCTCAACGGGGGCTCGGACGCGTCCAGCGACGCGCTCGCCCCGCTGACCTCGCTGCTGCACTCCCTCGATCTCGACGATCTCGCCGCGCTCACGGGCGCGAGCACGGATGGACCGCTCGCCACGCCGTTTCTCGAGCCGCTGACCCAGGTCCTCGCGCAGCTCTCGGCGCTCGACGGGCTCACCGGCGCGCAGAGCAGCGCGCTCAGCGGCCTGCAGGCGGCGCTGACGGGGTCGATCGCGGGCGCCACCGCGACGGAGGCGGCGGCCGGCCTCCCGGTCGGCGGCCTGCTGGACCTCGGCGACCTCACCGCCGTGATCGGTCTGCTCGGCCTCCTGCAGGGCGGGACGGCGTCCTCCCCCGCGCTCCTGGCGCCCGTCAGCACGCTGCTCGACACCGTCGCCGGCACGAGTGGGCTGCCGGCCCCGGTCGCCGAGGTCATCGCGACGGTCGCCGCGCAGCTCGCCGGCGCGACATCGCTGGACGGCGACCTGCTCGCGCAGGTCGGCCAGCTGCTCAACGCGGTCGCCGCCACGCCCGGCGTGCCGCCGGAGGTCGCGGGCCTGCTCGCAGCCCTCACCGGCCTGCTCGGCGCCCCCGGCACTCCCGCCGACGATCCGGCCAAGCCCCCGGCGGCCAAGCCGCCCACGACGACCACGCCGGCGACCACGCCCAAGCCGGCGCCGAGCGCCCCGCCGCTCGCGGCGGGCTCGAGCGCCGCAGCGACAGCAGCCGCCAAGGCCGCGGCTGCGAAGGCGGCCGCCGCGGCTGCCGGCAAGGTCGCCGCCAAGGTCAAGAGCGCGCGCTTCGACCGCAAGCGCGGGTCGCTCGTGCTCACCCTGTCCTGCCCGGCCGGCAAGGGCGCGTGTGGATCGATCCTGTTCGCCGTCGCGGGCTCGCGCTCGGTCGTCAAGCCGCTGATGCTCACCCTGCGCGACGGCCAGGTCGTCGAGCGCCGCCTCAAGCTCGACGCCAGGAGCCGCAGCACGCTCAAGCGCAAGGCGCTGAAGGTCGTGATCTACGCGGCGACGTCGAAGACGCAGAGCTCGACGCGCAGCCTGAAGATCAAGAAGGCGCCCAAGGCGAAGAAGACAGCCGGGCGCAGGTAGCCCGCAGACGCGGCGTGCACGACCGCTTGCCTCACGGATTCCTCACGCATGACGGGCAGGCATTTCGGGCATTGCTGCCTGCATGCGAACCGTTTACGTGGCAATCGGGCTGGCCCTCTTCGCGATCGCCCCCGCGACCGCCAGCGCTGCCGCGCCGGCCGCCAGCACCGGCGGGGCCGCCCGCGTCACGCCGACGACGGCGTCGCTCACGGGCACGGTCAACGCCCGCGGCCGGAGCACGACGTACAACTTCCAGTGGGGCCGGACGACCGCCTATGGCGCCGTCACCGCGGTCACCGCCGCCGGCGACGGGACGGGCAACGTCAGCGCGGTCGCCGACATCGGCGGCCTGACGCCGAACACGCGCTACCACTACCGCCTCGTCGCCCGCAACAGCGACGGCACGACCCGCGGCCGCGATCGCTCGTTCACCACGCGCCGCCAGCCGCTCGGGCTCAACCTGTCGGCCAACCCCAACCCGGTCACGTTCGGCGGCGGCACGACGATCGCCGGCAACCTCTCGGGCACCGGCAACGCCGGGCGGACGATCGTGATGCGCCAGAACCCGTTCCCGTTCACCCAGGGCCTGCAGCCGTTCGGCACCAAGCTCGTGACCGACCCGAACGGCAACTTCTCCGTCGCGCTGCTGAGCGTCCCGATCACCACCCAGTTCCAGGCCCAGATCGACAACAGCGCTGTCGCCAGCGGCGTGCTGACGGTGCCCGTCGCGGTGCGCGTCGGCACCAACGTCAGCCGCACGCGCGTCAAGCGCGGGCGCACGATCCGCTTCACCGGCAGCATCCGCCCCGCACGCGACGGCGCACAGGTCGCGATCCAGAAGATCGGGCGCAGCGGCAAGTGGGTGACGATCGCCGGCACGATCACCCGCCACCGCTCGAGCACGCTCTCGGTCTTCGGCAAATCGGTGCGCGTCCCGCGCGGCGGCAGCTACCGCGTCTTCGTCGGGCTGCAGGACGGCAACTTCACGTCGAACGTCGGACGCACCGTCACGATCCGCAGCTTCCGCTGACCGGGGCGCGGCACCCGCCCGCCGCGCGCGTTGTGTCACCCTGAGGATCAGCATGCGCGTGCTGATCGTCGAGGATGAGGAGCGCCTGGCCCTGACGGTCGCACGGGGACTGCGCCGCACCGGCTGGGCTGTCGACGTCGCCCACGACGGCCACACGGCGCTGCGGCGGACAGCCGCCGTCGACTACGACGTGGTCGTGCTCGACCGTGACGTGCCGGTCATCCACGGCGACGAGGTCTGCCGCCGCCTCGTCGGCCAGGCGACGCCGCCGCGGATCTTGATGCTCACGGCGTCCGCCACCGTCCACGACCGCGTCGCCGGCCTCGCGCTCGGTGCCGACGACTACCTCTGCAAGCCGTTCGCCTTCGACGAGCTCGTCGCGCGGCTGCACGCGCTGCACCGCCGCGGCGGGGAGCCGCTGCCGCCGGTGCTCCAGCACGGGCCGCTCGCGCTCGATCCCGCCCGCCGGCGGGTCAGTCGCGACGGGATCGACATCATGCTGACGCCAAAGGAGTTCGGCGTCCTCGAGGAGCTGATGCGCGCCCGCGGCGCGGTCGTCTCCAGCGAGCACCTGCTGACGCACGTCTGGGACGACCAGCTCACGCCGGAGACCAACACCGTCCGCGTGACGGTGATGAACCTGCGGCGCAAGCTCGGCTCGCCGCCGCTCGTCGAGACGCTGATCGGGCGCGGGTATCGCCTGACATGAGCTGGCCGCGGCCGACGATCCGCCTGCGGCTGACCGCCTGGTATGCGGGGATCTTCCTGCTGCTCGGCGCGGGCCTGCTGGCGGTGTCCTACGCGGTCGTGCGCGACAACTTCGACCGCGCGCAGACCCAGCGCCACGTCGAGGTCGAGTCGACGCTGCGCGGCGAGCGCGCCAAGAACGCCCCGCGCGTGCGCGTGCGCGTGTCCCCCGGCCTGCCGGAGGCGACGTCGCCGGCCGTGCAGCGGCTGTCCGACAAGGAGCGCCAGGTCTACACGCGCGCCCGCGACGCCCTGCTCGCCGCCGACCACCGCGCCGACGACGAGGCCAAGCGCCGCGTCCTGCTGTGGTTCGTCGGCGCGCTGTTCGCAACGGTGCTGCTCTCGGTCGGCGCCGGCTGGCTCGTCGCCGGACGCGTGCTGCGCCCGGTCGCGCGTATCACCGCCACGGCGCGGCGGATCTCCGACCGCACGCTCGACGAGCGCATCGCGCTCGACGGGCCCCGCGACGAGCTGCGCGAGCTGGCGGACACGTTCGACTCGATGCTCGAGCGCCTCGACGGCGCATTCGCGACCCAGCGGCGCTTCGTCGCTGACGCGTCGCACGAGCTGCGCACGCCGCTGACGATCGTGCGGACCGAGATCGACGTCACGCTCGCCGATCCGGACGTCGGCGCGCCGGACCTGCGCGAGATGGCGATGGTCGTGCGCGGCGCCAACGAGCGCATGGAGCGGCTGATCGACGCGCTGCTCGCGCTCGCCACGAGCGGCGCCGGCGCGCTGGACCGCAGCCGCGTCGACCTCGCGCGCGCCGCCCGCGCGGCACTGGACCGCGGTGCGGCGGTGCCCTCGGACCTGCGCGTCGACGCCGAGCTCGAGCCCGCGCCGGTCGAGGGCGACCAGGTCCTGCTGGAGCGGCTCGCGGCCAACCTCGTGGAGAACGCCGTCCGCTACAACATCCCCAACGGCTGGATCCGCGTGCGCTCGCGGGTGGCGCCGGGCGGGCGCGACGCCGAGCTCGTCGTCGCCAACAGCGGCCCGCGCGTCAGCACCGAGCAGGCCGCGACGGTCTTCGAGCCGTTCCGGCGGCTGGAGCCCTCGCGGTCGCGCGCGACCGGAGGCTTCGGCCTCGGGCTGGCGGTGGTGCGTGCCGTCGCCGAGGCGCATGGCGGCAGCGTGCGTGCCGAGCCGCTGCCCGACGGCGGGCTCGCGGTGGCGGTGTGCCTACCGCGTGCCGCGCATGGCGCGGACGCCGAAGTCCACGGCGAACGTCCGCGCGTTGCGGTCCCCGAACGGTGAGCCGTCGGAGAGCCCGACGCCGATCTGCCTGAATCGGCGGTCCAGCAGGATCGGCCGGTGCTCGGGACTCTGCAGCCACCGCTTGACGATCCACCGCGGCGTGGCCCGGCGCCGGCTGCCATAGCCGATGACCTCGCCCGCCGAGAAGCGCTTGACGTGACCCGTGACGTAGCCGCTGGCCTCCAGCCGGGAGAGCATCGTCTTGCCGTCCGGGGTGACGTGGGCGAAGAACCGCTTGGCGACCATCTGGCCGGCGAGGCTGTCCGCCGGCGTGCGCAGCTGGCGGTGGGACGTCAGCCGCGACAGGCCGTGCTTCGCCCGCTCCTGGTTGATCAGGCAGCGCATCGCGCTGCGCGCGGAGTCGCGCGTCGAGGCGCCCGACCGGACGTCGGCGCCAGGGCAGTTGGCGGAGGCGACGGCAGGCGCGGCGGCCAGCAACACGGCCGTCCCTAGCCCGACGCGCGCGCGGCGTCGCTGGAGCATCGCGCGGCACCGTAGCTCAGGAGGACATGAACGCGATGGGCGGCAACGCGGCGCCCAGGACGGGGCGCAGCGTGGCGATCCGGCGTTGAGGTTGCACCGCTTTCTTGACCGCGCCGAGGCGGTCAGCCAGCAACAATTTCATGGCGTCCAAGTCGGCGACCGTCAGCGTCAGACCCCACAACGCGGCCGGTCCGTCGCCCGCGTACTGTGGGCCGACGACCTCGACGATGCACTCGCCGTGGCGGAAGAACCCCTGGCGCAAAGGGCGCTCGACACTGCCGGCGGTGCGCTCCCGGCGCAGCGTCATGCCGCTGGCGCCGAGCGCCGCGAACGTGCGGTCGACGTCGGGCGTCGTGACGACGACGTGATCGACGCTGAGCGTGCCGTTGGCGTGCTGCGCCGGCGCGGGTGGCGCCCACGCGACCCGTTCGGTGGCGATGCCGTCGACCGCGCCGCTGCCGCTCGCGTCGCGCAGCGCCCAGCCCGTCACGCCCTCGCCGTCGCGGCCGAGCCGCAGGACGGTCGCGCCGATGCGACAGCTGCCGTCCTCGTCGACGCTGAAGCCCAGGTCAGCCCAGTCTGCCGCACGCACGCCGAGGTCGAGCGCCGCGACGCTCGCGCCGGCCACTACGCCGCCAGCACGGCGTCTGCGAGGCCCGCCTCGGCCGCCAGCGTCGCGTAGCGCCCGCCGTCGGTCACGAGCTGCTCGTGGCGCCCGCGCTCGGCGATCTGGCCGCCGTCGAGCACGACGATCTGGTCGGCGGCGCGGACGGTCGAGAGCCGGTGGGCGATCGCGATCGTCGTGCGATCGCGCGCAAGCGTCTCGAGCGCCTCCTGCACCAGGCGCTCGGTCTCGTTGTCCAGGGCGCTGGTCGCCTCGTCGAGGATCAGCACGGGCGGGTTGCGCAGGACGGTCCGGGCGATCGCGATCCGCTGCTTCTCCCCGCCCGAGAAGCGATAGCCGCGCTCCCCGACGACGGTGTCATAGCCCTCGGGCAGCGAGGCGACGAGCTCGTGGATCCGTGCGACGCGCGCGGCGGCCTCGAGCTCCAGGTCGGAGGCCTCGGGCTTGGCGAAGCGAAGGTTCTCCCGGATCGTGGCGTGGAACAGGTACGTCTCCTGGGAGACGATGCCGACCGTGCGCGCCAGCGAGGCGAAGCTGAGGTCGCGGACGTCGACGCCGTCGATCGTGACGCTGCCGTCCTGCACGTCGTAGAGGCGCGCGACGAGGTAGGCGAGCGTCGTCTTGCCCGCCCCCGTCTCCCCCACGATCGCCGTGGTCGTGCCCGGCGCGACGTCGAAGGAGACGCCGTCGATCGTCGGCGCGACCCCGGCGTCATAGCCGAAGCGCACGTCGCGGAAGCTGACGGCGCCCTTGACGGTCGCGGGGTCGAGCTCCGTCGCGTCGGGACGCTCGGCGATGTCGACCTCGAGGTCGAGGTACTCGAAGATGCGGTGAAACAGCGCGAGCGAGCTCTGGACGTCGAGCGCCACGCTCAGCAGCGACTGGATCGGGAAGAACAGCCGCGTCTGGATCTGGGTGAACGCGACGAGCGTGCCCAGCGAGATCGCCTCCGAGCCGGAGGCCAGCGACTGCCCGGCGAACCAGTAGGCCAGCGCGGGCATGATCGCGAAGCTCATCTGGACGCTGGCCATGCGCCAGCGCCCCGCCATCCGCGAGCGGACCTCGATGTCGGCGAGCTCCTCGGACTCGCGCGTGAAGCGCTCGGCCAGCTCGCCGCCGCGGCCCATCGTCTTGCCGAGCAGGATGCCGCTGACGCTCAGCGATTCCTCGACGAGCGCGGACATGTCGGCGAGGCGTCCCTGGCGCTGGGTCGTGATGCGCTTGCGCTCCTGGCCGACGCGGCGCGTCAGCCATACGAAGAACGGCAGCAGCGCCAGCGAGAACGCGGCCAGGCGCCAGTCCAGCAGGACCATTGCGACGATCGTGGCGAGCACGGTCGTGACGTTGGCGACGATCGACGTCGCGGTGCTCGTCACGACGTTCTGGACGCCGCCGATGTCGTTGGCGATGCGCGACTGGACCTCGCCGGTGCGCGTGCGCGTGAAGAACGCGAGCGACAGGCGCTGCAGGTGCTTGTAGACCGCGGCGCGCAGATCGTGCATCACGCGCTGGCCGACGACGTTGGAGAGCCACGTCTGCCCCACCCCGAGTGCGCCGGTGAGGATCGCGATGGCGACCATGCCGGCGACGAGCCATGTCAGCAGCGTCGTGTCGCCGTTGGGGATCGCGTCGTCGAGCAGCTCGCGCAGCAGGAACGGCGTGATCATCCCGAGCCCCGCGGAGATCGCGATCAGCCCGAGGACGACGGACAGGCGCTTGCGGTAGGGCGCGAACAGCCGCGCGATGCGCCGCAGCTCCTCCCTGCTCGTCTTCTCGTGCCTCTCGTCCACTCCCGTGGATTCTACCGACTGATAGTTGAAGGGTTCAACTATCAGCGCCGCGCGCGCTGGCGCTTTCGCGCGGCCTTCTGCGCCTTGGTCTTCTTGCGGTGCTCGGCCTTGCGCTTGGCCATCGGCGTGTCGTGCGCGGCGCCGCCGTGGCCGTAGTACTCGTTCTCGTCCTCGATGGGGGCGCGGCGGCGCGCGTCGTGGAGGATCCCGTAGCCGATCCCGAGGATCAGGACGACCCCGCCGCCGAAGATCGCGAGCTGCTGCCAGCGCTCGAGGCCGCCCTCGTCGGGGTCGGAGGTCGTCGGTGCCGGTGGCGGGGGCGGCTCTTGCTGCGGCGCCGGCAGGGGCTCGAACTGGGCGAGCGCCGCGGAGGGCGCGAGCAGCGCCCCGAGCAGCAGCAGGAGGGCAAGACGGCGAAGCATGCGGCGCGAGGCTACCGCGCGCGGGCCATGTGCCGCGCTCCCAGCGCGAGCGCGAGGTTGAACAGGCCGGCGAACCACAGCCCCTGCTTGGCGAGCGGCCGGTTGACCGCCGGAGACTGGCTCCAGACGACGTCGGTGAAGACCTCCGTCCCGCGCAGCCACGCGACGCCGTACCAGTCGGCGGGGCGGTCGCGGCGGTCGGCGAGCAGGTGCGCGGCGGCGTACGTCAGCCAGATCGGCCCGCAGCGGCGGAAGAGGTGCTTGGCGTCCTCGGACGGCTCCGCGTGCCCCAGCAATCGCAGCGTCGCGGTCGGCGCCAGCAGCGCCCCGGTTCCGAGCGCGAGGTCGAACGCGACCATGTTGCGGTTGGTCAGGCCGATGAGCTGCTCGAGGTCCATGCCCGCGGACGCTATCGGGGAAAGGGTCAGGGGATCCGGCTCCGCCGCCCGAGATCCGGGCGGCTTCGCCACCCCTATGCTGTCGCCCATGGCCCAGAAACCGCGGCAGGTCCGGATGGAGCAGAAGGGCGCGCTTGCCGCGATGCAGTCGCTCGAGACGAGGTCCGACGAGGAGCTCGAGCGCGAGCAGAAGTTCAAGGCCGCGGCGCTGGCGATCCTCGGCGCGCGCGCTGCCGAGCGCTATGACGCGGCCACCGCCCGCGACTACTTCCGCCGCGCCGTCGCCGCCGCGCGCCCGCAGGAGCGCATGCAGCTGCGGCGCATGGCCGACGCCTCGCTGGCGCTCGCCGAGCGCCGTCCCGACGACCTCAAGGCCGCTGTCGAGCGCCTCGGCCAGGAGGCGCCGTCCAGCCGCCAGCTGTTCCTGCTGCGCGTGATGGGGCTGCTCGCCCCGCCGCAGGGGTCGTCGCTGCTGCTGCGCCTGCGCGGCTACGCGTCGATCCTGCTGCTGATCGTCGGGCTGCTGGCGCTCGGCTACGGCCTGGCGCTGCTCGTCACGTGGGGCAGCTTCGGCACGGCGGGCACGGCGTTCACGGGCGTCATCCTCGTCATCGCGATCCTCGGCGTGCTCGCGCTCGTCGGCAGACGCCGGCAACGCAAGGCCCTGGCGGCGCGGCGCGCCGGACCGAGTTAGGCGGCGGCCGCGCATGTGCGGCCGCTACACGCTGGCCTCGCCGAACCCGGCGATGCTGCGCGAGCGCTTCGGGCTCGGCGAGGACATCGAGCTGCGCCGGCGCTTCAACGTCGCGCCGACCGACGAGGTCGTCGCGGTCACGACGACGAAGGAGGGCGCGCCGCGCGGCGACGTCCTGCGCTGGGGCCTCGTGCCGTTCTGGTCGAAGGACCCGTCGGCGGGGGCCAAGATGATCAACGCCCGCGCCGAGACCGTCGCCGAGCGCCCGGCATTCCGCGACGCGCTGGAGACCCGCCGCTGCCTGATCGTCGCCGACGGCTTCTATGAGTGGCAGCGCCGCCCGGGCGAGCCCAAGCAGCCCTACTGGATCACCCGCGGCGACCACGCTCCGTTCGCGTTCGCCGGCCTGTGGGCGATCTGGCGCAACGCCGAGACCGACGAGCTGCTGCGCACGTGCACGATCATCACGACGCGGCCCAACAGCACCGTCGCCGAGCTGCACGACCGCATGCCCGTGATCCTGCCCGCCGACGCCGAGGGCCTCTGGCTCGCACACGACACGCCGCGCGAGCAGGCGCTCGCGCTGCTCGAGCCGCTGCCGGCCGACGCCGTCGACATGCGCCCGGTCTCGCGCGCGGTCAACGACGTCAGGAACGACGGCCCGGAGTGCCTCGATCCGCCCGAGGAGCCCCCGCCGACGCTGTTCTAGGCGGCCGCCGGCTCGGCAGCGGTGTCCAGCGCCGCCTCGCGCGCCTTGCGCAGCAGCGTCGCGGCAGCGAGCGCCCCCGCGGCGGTGAAGCCGGCGCCGATCGTGAACGCCAGCCCGTAGCCGTCGGTCAGCGCCGCGGCGGACGTGGCGTCGCCCGTGCGTTGCGCGGCCAGGGTGCCGAGGATCGCGAGCCCGAGCGCCCCGCCCATCAGCCGCGCGGTGTTCAGGACGCCCGAGGCCAGGCCGCTCTGGGCTGCCGGGACGCCCTGGACGGCGGCGATCGTCGAGCCGACGAGACCGACGCCGAGCGCGAGCGTCGAGAGGACGGCGCCCGGCAGGACGTTGCCGGCGTACGAGCCGCCGGGCGGCAGCCCGCTCAGCAGCAGCATGCCCGCGGTCGCGGCGAGCATCGCCACGGTCACGACTGGCCGCAGCCCGTAGCTCTGGATCAGGCGCGGCGCGAACGTCGAGCCGGCGACGACGCCGAGCGTCCTCGGCAGGAGGGCCAGACCCGCATCCAGCCCCGAGTTCCGCGCGTGGTGGCCGCTGCAGGAGGTCGCCCGCAGCGGCACCGGCACCAAGGCGTTCAAGCACGAGACCGTCGGCAAGATGTTCTTCGAGCACGCCGTCTTCAAGCTCGAGGAGACGCCCGACCAGCGCCTGATCCTCTACTCGCCGCTACCGCGGTGTGAGACGCCGGCCAAGCTGGCGCGCCTGCTGGCGAGCGCCAACTAGCCGGTCTTCAGGCGCGCTTTCTCGATCACGACGGGCTCGGACGGCGGGCCGTCCTGGCCGCCTTGGGGCGGGATCGCGCCGATCGCGTCGGCGACGTCCTGGCCCTTGACGACTTTGCCGGCGACCGCGTACTCCGGCGGCAGCCCGGCGTCCTCGCCGGTGACGATGAAGAACTGCGACCCCGAGGTGCCGGGCTTCTCGGCGGGCGCCTTGGCCATCGCCACGACGCCCTTGGTGTAGGCCTGATCAGACGGGGGCGCCTCGACGACCTTGTAGCCGGGGCCGCCCGAGCCCGATCCGGTGGGATCGCCGCCCTGGATCACGAAGCCGGGGACGACGCGGTGAAAGCTCAATCCGTCGAAGAACCTGCCTTCGGCGAGCGACGCGAACGACGCGGCGGTCTTCGGGTCGTTCTTGGTGTCCAGGCGGATCTCGATCACGCCGCACGACGTGGTCAGCACGACCGTGTGCGTGCCGGCCGCGAGCTTCTTCTTCGGCGTGACCTTGCGCGGCGTCTTCGGCGCCGGCTGTGACACCTGCTTGCAGCCGCTCGCGGGCTCGGGCGCCGCCGCCTCGGTCGTCGTGTCGGCCTGCGTCGCCGCGGGCTCGTCCTCGGTCGGCGTCGAGACGGTGGCGTCGTCACCGCAGGCCGCGAGGCCGACGGTCAGGACGAGGAGCATGAGGGCGAGGCAGGGGCGGCGCACGGCGCGGCACGATAATGCAATGGCGTGCGCCTCTCGCCGCTTCTCGACAACTACGACAGCGTGTTGCTGGACCTCGACGGATGCGTACGCGTCGGCGCACAGGCCACGCCCCGCGCAGATGACGCCTGCGCGGCCCTGCGCGCCGCCGACAAAGGCGTCGCGTTCGTCACCAACGACGCCCGCCTCAGCCCCGAGGAGGTCGTCCAGCAGCTCTGGGGGCTGGGTGTGCGCGCGTCGGTGCTCGAGGTCGTGACCGTCGGGGGCGCCGTCCAGCACGTGCTCGCCGAGTCGCCGGACCTGCGCTCAGCGTTGGTCATCGGCTCAGCCGCGATCCACCGCCACGTCGAGAACGCCGGCCTGCGGATCCTCAACCACACCGATCTTGCGCGGCGCGCCGACGTCGTCGTGGTCGCCGGGCACGAGCTCTTCGACTACGCCGAGCTGCGGATGGCGACGCAGGCGGTGCTCAACGGCGCCTCGCTGGTGTGCGCCGGGCGCGATCCGACGTTCCCGATGCCCGACGGCGCGTGGCCCGGCACGGGTGCGATCGTCGCCGCCGTCGAGACCGCGACCGGCGCCAAGGCGGTGTCCGTGGGCAAGCCCGAGGCGCAGATCTTCCGCACCGCGCTGGACCGCGTCGGCGGCAGCAACGCGCTGGTCGTCGGCGACAACCTCGCCGCAGACGTCGCCGGCGCCCACGCGCTCGGACTCGATGCCGCGGTCGTGCTGTCGGGGCTGACGACGCGCGAGGAGGCCGAGGCCGCGCTGGAGGCAGACCCGCCGATCGTCGCGATCGCAGACACGCTCGCTGATCTCGTCCTGCGAGGATGACGCGCTTCATGGAGCGCCGGATCGCACTGATCGTCAACCCGTCCTCGGGCGGTGGCAAGGCGGCAAAGCTGCTGCCCGCAGTCGAGGAGGCCCTGCGCGGCCATGGCCTGCGGGTACGCAGCGAGGCCACGCGGTCGCTGAAGCACGCGCGCGAGCTCGCCCACGCCGCGCACGAGGCGGGCGAGATCGCAGTGACGCTCTCGGGCGACGGGCTGGTCGGCGCCGTCGCCGGCGCGCTCAGCGGGCTTGACGGGGCGACGATGGGCGTCCTCCCCGGGGGCCGTGGCAACGACTTCGCGCGCGTCGCCGGCATCCCGCTGGACGCGCTGGAGGCGACCGCCGTGATCGCGACGGGGACCGCGCAGCCGGTCGACCTCGGCGAGGTCGACGGCCGCCCGTTCGTCGGGATCGCCTCGCTGGGCTTTGACTCCGTCGCCAACAAGCTCGCCAACGAGGCGCCGTCGCTGCTCGGCAATCTCGTCTACGCCTATGCGGCGCTGCGCGCGCTGGCGACCTGGAAGCACGCGGCGTTCAGCGTCACCGTCGACGGTGAGCGCCACGAGTACCGCGGCTGGTCGGCGGCTGTCGCGAACTCCGGCGCGTACGGCGGCGGCATGCTGCTGGCCCCGGACGCAGAGCTCGACGACGGCCTGCTCGACGTCGTCCTGACCGAGGCGTCGAGCAAGGCGCACTTCCTCGCCTCGCTGCCGAAGGTCTTCAAGGGGACGCACGTGCAGGACCCGAAGATCCGCGTGCTGCGCGGCCGCGAGATCGCGATCAGCGCCGACCGGCCGTTCGAGGTCTATGCCGACGGGGATCCGATCGGGACGCTGCCGGTCACCATCCGCGTGCGTCCCCACGCGCTGCAGGTGCTGCTGCCGTGAAGGCGGGCGCACGCGGCGCCGCCGCCAAGCTCGCCGGGCGCCTGGCGCAGCGCTCGGGCCGCGGCGGCGGGACCTCGCTGCCGGGCAAGCTGCTGCTGCGGATGGACCCGCGCGCGATCGCGCGGCTGTCGGCGGGACTCGATCGCAGCGCCGTCATCTCCGCGACGAACGGCAAGACGACGACCGCTGCGATGGCCTCGGCGATCCTCGAGCGCGGCGGCGCGCGCCTCGTCCACAACCGGGCCGGCGCGAACATGGCCGGCGGGATCGCCTCGACGCTGCTCTACGGCGACGGCGACACCGGGCTCTTCGAGGTCGACGAGTTCTGGCTGGACGCCATCACCGAGCAGGTGCGCCCCGACGCGCTGCTGCTCGCGAACCTGTTTCGCGACCAGCTCGATCGCTACGGCGAGCTGGAGACGATCGCGGACCGCTGGGCGCTCGTGGCGGCGTCGGGCCATGCGAAGACGCTCGTGCTCAACGCCGACGATCCGCTGGTCGCCGATCTGGCGCGCGAGGCCCGCGGCGAGGTCGTGTTCTTCGGTGTCGACGACCCCTCGCTGGCACTCCCGGACCTGCAGCACGCGTCGGACTCCACGCACTGTCGGGTCTGCGGCGCGCCGTATGTCTATGACCTCGTGTTGATGGGCCATCTCGGGCACTACCACTGCCCGAACGGCGACTCGCAGCGGCCCGAGCCGCAGGTTGTCGCCACGGCGATCACGCTGGACGGCATCCGCGGCGCGCGCGTGTCGCTGCGCACGCCCCAGGGCGATGCCGATGTGCGGCTGCCGCTGCCGGGCCTCTACAACGTCTACAACGCGCTGGCGGCGGCGGCGCTGGGGCTGTCGCTCGGCGCGCCGCTGTCTGACGTCGTCGCCGGGCTGGAGGGGGTCTCCCCCGCGTTCGGGCGCGCGGAGACCGTGACGATCGACGGGCACGAGCTGTCGATCCTGCTCGTCAAGAACCCCGCGGGCGCCAACGAGGTGCTGCGGACGCTGACGCTCGAGGACGGCGAGCACGACCTGCTCGCGATCCTCAACGACAACATCGCCGACGGTCGCGACATCTCCTGGATCTGGGATGCGGACTTCGAGCTGCTGGCGCCGCGCCTGCGCCGCGCGGTCTGCGCGGGGACGCGCGCCGCCGGAGCTGGCGCTGCGCCTGAAGTACGCCGGCGTGCCGGTCGAGCGCCTGGAGGTCGTGCCGCGCCTGTCGGCCGCCCTCGACAGCGCGGTCGCGGGCGCGCCGGGCCGGCTGTTTGCGCTGCCGACCTACACGGCGATGCTCGCGCTGCGCGCCGAGCTCGTCTCGCGCGGCGTCGCGGGGAGCTCGTTCGGGTGAGCCCGCTGCTGTGGCACGACCTCGAGTGCGGCGGCTACGACGCCGACCTCGTCGCTCTGGCAGGAGCTGGCGGCCGAGAGCGGCGGTCCCGTGCTCGACGTCGGCGCGGGCACGGGCCGCGTGGCGCTGGCGCTGGCCGCCGCGGGCATCGACGTCGTCGCCTGCGACGTCGAGCGTGAGCTGCTCGCGGCGCTGCGCCGGCGGGCGCGCGAGCAGGGCCTGATCGTGGAGACCGTCACGGCCGACGCCCGCGTCCTCGACGCGCTCGCCGGACGCGACTTCGCCGCGGTGATCGTTCCGATGCAGACGCTGCAGCTGCTGTCCGGCCCGGACGAGCGCGCCGCGTTCTATGCCGGCGCGCGTGCGGCGCTGCGCCCGGGCGGGCTGCTCGCGGCGGCGCTCGCCGATGCGCTGGACGGCTACAGCCAGGAGCATGAGGACGTCCTGCCGCCGCTGCCGGACATGCGCGAGGTCGACGGTGTCGTCTACTCCAGCCGCCCGGTCGCCGTGCGCGAGGAGAACGACGGCGTCGTGATCGTGCGGGTGCGCGAGATCGTGCGCCGCGACGGCACGCACATGAGCGAGGAGGACGCGGTCAAGCTCGCCCGCGTCGACGCGGCCGGCGTCGCTGCGGAGGCGGCGGCACACGGGTTCGCGGCGCTGCCTGCGCGCGCGGTCGCTCCGACCGACGAGTACGTCGGCTCGGAGGTGGTGATGCTGCGTGCCGAGTAAGGCGCTGCGCGTCTGCGCGCTCTACCCCGACCTCATGAACATCTACGCCGATCGCGGCAACCTGCTGCTGCTCGAGCGGCGCTGCGGATGGCGGGGGATCGGCTTCGAGCTCTCCGGCGCGGGGCTCGGCGACGAGCTCGACCCCGATGCTCACGACCTCTTCTACATCGGCGGCGGCCAGGACCGCGACCAGGCGCTGTGCGCCCACGACATGGTGCAGACCAAGCGCGAGGCGCTGCACGCGGCGGCCGCGCGCGGCGCCGTCGTGCTCGCGGTCTGCGGCGGCTACCAGCTACTCGGCCACGAGTACCAGCTCGGCGGCGAGAGGATTCCCGGCGTCGGGCTCGTCGACCTGCACACGGTGCGCTCGGACGGCCCGCGCCTGATCGGCAATGTCGCGATCGAGGTCGACGCTGCCGGGCCTCGACGGCCCGCGCGTGCTCGCCGGCTTCGAGAACCACGGCGGGCGGACCCACCTCGGCGACGGCGAGGAGCCGCTCGGCCGCGTGCTCTCCGGCCACGGCAACGACCGGTACGAGTGGCTACGAGGGCGTGCACCGCGGCAGCGTCATCGGCACCTACCTGCACGGCCCGCTGCTGCCGAAGAACGCCTGGTTTGCCGACTGGCTGGTGGCGACCGCGCTCGGGCTCGAGGGGCTCGATCCGCTCGACGACGAGCTCGAGGACGCCGCACATGCGGCAGCGCGTCGCGCTGCCGGGGTGTAAGCCCTACTGCCTTAGTGGAGTATCCAGAATGCCTGCTAGGGTCAGCTTCTTGCCGGATGCCGCCCCCTCGCAGGCCGCGACGCTCGAGCTGCGTCACGTTCAGAAGACGTACCCCGGGGCGCCGGCCCCGGCGATCGTCGACCTCTCGCTCGAGGTGCCGGCCGGTGAGATCTGCGTCCTCGTCGGGCCGTCGGGCTGTGGCAAGACGACCGCGATGCGGCTGGTCAACCGCATGATCGAGCTCTCCGGCGGTGAGATCCTGCTCGACGGGAAGTCGATCGCCGATCGCGAGCCGGCCGGGCTGCGCCGGGAGATCGGCTACGCGATCCAGCAGATCGGCCTGTTCCCGCACCGCAGCGTCGCGCAGAACATCGCCACCGTGCCCGAGCTGCTCGGCTGGGACGACGATCGCGTGCGCTCCCGCGTCGACGAGCTGCTGGAGCTCATCGGCCTGGACCACGAGCTCGGCGAGCGCTTCCCCGCCCAGCTCTCCGGCGGGCAGCGCCAGCGCGTCGGCGTGGCGCGCGCGCTGGCGGCCGACCCGCCGCTGATGCTGATGGACGAGCCCTTCGGCGCGATCGACCCGATCACGCGCACGCGACTGCAGGACGAGTTCTTGCGCCTGCAGGAGCAGGTCAAGAAGACCGTCGTGTTCGTCACGCACGACATCGACGAGGCGATCAAGATGGGCGACCGTATCGCCGTCCTGCAGGTCGGCGGCGTGCTCGCGCAGTACGCGACGCCCGAGGAGCTCCTGATGGCCCCGGCCGACGACTTCGTCGCGCGACTTCGTCGGCGCCGACCGCGCGCTCAAGCGCCTGTCGCTGCAGCGTGTCGCCGATGTCGAGCTCGGGCCCGCGCCCGTCGACAGCGGCGCGCCGCGCGTCGCCGCGACGCTGCTGCTGCGCGACGCGCTGGCCGAGCTGCTGGCGCACGGCGCGCGTGACGCGGTCGTCGTGGACGACAAGGACGCCGTGCTCGGGAGCATCAGCGTGGCGCGGATCGCCGCGCTGCTGGACCACGAGCGGGCGGCCTGACACGTGCTGGGGACGCTCGCGCAGGTCCAGATCCGCGACCGCAGCCAGGCGACGTGCGAGTCCAGGAACGGCTTCTGCCCGGACTGGATCGCCGACCACATCGGCGACTATGCCGACCCGCTGTTGCGCCACGTGGAGCTGACGCTGGCCTCCGTCGGCTGCGGCTTCGTGATCGCGTTCGCGCTCGCCCTGGCCGCGCGCGAGCAGCGCCATCTCGTCGGGCCGATCGTCGGCGTGACCGGCGTGATCTACATGATCCCGTCGCTGTCGCTGTTCGGGATGCTGCTGCCGATCACCGGCTTCGGCTTCGTCACCGCGCTGATCGCGCTGACGTCCTACACGCTGCTGATCCTGTTTCGCAACATCATCGCCGGCCTGGACAACGTGCCCGCCGAGGCCCGTGACGCGGCGCGCGGGATGGGCTTGACCGACCGCCAGCTGCTGTGGCGCGTGGAGCTGCCGCTGGCGCTGCCGGAGATCTTCGCGGGCGTGCGGATCGCGACGACGACGACGGTCGGCCTCGCGTCGCTGGCGTTCTTCGCGGGCGCGGGCGGCCTCGGCCAGCAGATCAACACCGACATCAACTTCAAGTCCAACGTCGCCGTCGCCGGCGGGCTGTGCATCCTGCTGGCGTTCGTGCTCGAGCTGCTGCTGCTCGCAGCCGAGCGGATCACCGTTCCCTGGTCGCGGACGGTGAAGGCATGATCGACGCGATCGAGTTCATCTTCCGCTCTCGCGAGTCGGTCGGCGGCGGTACGAAGGTCGGCGGCTGGGAGCTGCTGCCGCTGCTGTGGACGCACCTGCGCGTGACGTTCGAGCGCGCTGGTCGTGGCGATCGCGATCGCGGTCCCGATCGGCGTGCTGCTCGGGCACCTCGGGCGCGGCCAGCTGGTCGCCTCGAGCATCGCCAACGTCGGCCGCGCGGTCCCGACGTTCGCCGTCCTCGTCTTCAGCGAGCGCCTACATCGGCTACAACGTCGGCAACCTCGTCTTCGCGATGGTGCTGCTGGCGATCCCGCCGATCTTCACCAACACCTACGTCGGCATCCGCCAGGTCGACCGCGACGCCGTCGACGCCGCGAAGGGGATGGGGTTGACGGGGCCGCAGATCGTGCGCCAGGTCGAGCTGCCGCTGGCGGTGCCGCTGATCTTCGGCGGCATCCGCACGAGCGCCGTCAACGTCGCGGCGACGGCGACGCTCGGCCCCTTCGTCGGCGTCGCCACGCTCGGCGCGCCGATCATCAACGCCAACGTCCACGGCGACGCCGGCCGGCTCGGGGGCTCGATCCTCGTCGCCGCGTTGGCGTTCGGCTTCGAACTGGTGTTCGCGGCGCTCCAACGCGCCGCGACCCCGGCGGATTGAAGATCCCGAACAGGAGGAAGCACCCGATGAAGCTCCGAGTCATCACGTCCGCGGTCCTCGCGGCGCTCGCTTTGACGATCGCCGCGTGCGGGGACGACGAGGACGAACCGGCGTCCGGTGGAGGTACGACCACCGCGGCGGCCAGCGCAAAGCTGATCGCCAAGGACGACGCCAACGCATCCAAGCCGACGATCACGCTCGGCTCGAAGAACTTCACCGAGGCCTTCATCCCCGGTGAGATCTACGCCCAGGCGCTGGAGGCGGCCGGGTTCAAGATCAAGCGCCAGCTCAACCTGGGCTCCGAGCTGATCGCCCACAAGGCGCTGAAGGGCGGCACGATCGACGCCTATCCCGAGTACACCGGGACGGCGCTGACGTCGTTCTTCAAGGTCAAGCCCGCCGACGTGCCGCGCGACCCGCAGCAGGCCTATGAGCAGGCGAAGGCCGACTACGCCAAGGAGGGCATCGTCGCGCTGCCGCCGACGCCGTTCGAGAGCTCCAACGGCTTCGCGGTGACGCAGGCGACGGCGGACAAGGACGGGCTGAAGAGCCTCTCGGACCTGTCGAAGACGGCGTCGTCGATGACGATCTCCGGCGGCCCGGAGTGCAAGCAGCGCGAGGATTGCCTGCTCGGCCTGGAGAAGGTCTACGGGCTGAAGTTCAAGAAGTTCCTGTCGATCGACCTGGCCAAGCGCCACGAGGTCATCACGGCGGGCCAGTCCGACGTCGGGCTCGTGTTCACCACCGACGGCCAGATCAAGACCGAGAAGCTCGTGCTGCTGGCCGACGACAAGAAGCTCTTCCCGCCGTACAACCTGATCCTCACGCTGACCGAGGACACGGCGACCGAGCTGGGGCCCGAGGGGCAGGCGGTCATCGAGAAGGTCCAGGAGGGCCTGACGACGCCGGTGATGCAGGAGCTCAACTCGCGCGTCGACATCGACAAGGAGAAGTACGCCGACGTCGCCACCGAGTACCTGACCGAGTCCGGCTACGTCGAGTAGCCGCTAGCGCAGGCCGCGCTTGAGCGCGGCGATCCGCCCGGCGCCCGCCATGATCTGGCGGGCGCTGAGCCCGCCGCGCAGGCCGAGCCACAGCTCCTCGGCGGTCCGCTGGCTGCCGGTGTTGAGCAGGAAGTCGACGCCGGCCTGCACCGCCCGGATCGGCACATGGGGTGTGCCGCGCAGCGCGGCGGCCTGGAGGCTGTCGGTGATCGTCGGCGCCGTCGTGAAGGTCCTGAGGAAGCGGTAGACGGCCGGGGCGATGAGTGCCGGCACGTTGCCAAAGGCGGCATAGCGGGCGTTGCTGAGCATGACCAACCCGGCCGCTGCACACCGGCGGTATGCCACGGCCCGGCGCGTCAGCGTCGCCTTGCTCGCCCGCAGCGTGACCGCGGCGTCGTCGGTATTCGCGGGGGCGCCGCCGAGGCCGGGGAAGTGCTTCAACGTCGGCCGCACCCCGCCCGTCGCCAACCCGCGCGCGAACGCGCAAGTCGCGGCGGCGCTGACGTGGGTTCGATCGTAGAGGAACGACCGGCGGTTGCCGGTGACGTCGGCCACCGGGGCGAGGTCGACGTTGACGCCGGCTTTCTTCAATGCCCGTCCTGTCGCGGCACCTTGCTGGCTCGGATTCGTCATGCGCCGCGGACTCGTGGTCGGCGGCAGGCTGCGGAAGCGCTTGACGGTGCCGCCTTCCTGGTCGACGGTGACCAGCAGCGGCGGGCGGCCGCCAGCCTTCGCGGCGGCCTGCAGCTTGTCCATGCCCCGACGCACCTGGGCGACGCTGCGGACGTTGCGCTCGAACAGGATCACGCCGCCGATGCGCCCGCGCCGGGCGAGCGACAGCAGCCGCGCGTTGGGCGAGACGCCATCGAACGCCGTGACGATCCGCTGGCCGACCGCGCTGTCGAGCTCGGCGCGCGTCGGCGGGGCCGCCGCGGCTGCTCGCGCGGCCGGCGACGACGATTTCTCGGAGTTTGCGCCCGCCAGGGCGCCGCCGGTCACGGCCACCGCGGCGACCGCCGACAGCGCCGCTAGCCTCCGGCGCTGTGCTGTTTTCCGAGTATCAGACCCGCTCACGTGTGACTGCTGTGTACCCGAATGCGGGGGAGAACCTCGTCTACCCCACCCTCGGGCTGGCCGGTGAGGCCGGCGAGGTGGCCGAGAAGGTCAAGAAGCTGATCCGCGACGACGCCGGCGTGCTCGGCGACGAACGGCGGGCGGCGATCGCCAAGGAGCTCGGCGACGTGCTCTGGTACGTCGCCCAGGTGGCGACCGAGGCGGGCCTGGATCTCGACGAGATCGCCGCGACGAACCTCGAGAAGCTGCTGTCGCGCGCGCAGCGCGGCGTCCTGCAGGGCTCGGGCGACGACCGTTAACCGGTCTCTGACGACGCAATCGAGATCGTCTGGGTCGCCCGGCTCGAGCGCGAGATCCACATCGCCTGGCGCCGGCACGGGCTCGCCGTGCAGTTCGCCGACCTCTCTCTCACAGATGACAGCGGCCCCGAGTACCGCGACGTGTCTGCGACACCTCGCGTGAAACGAACTGCTAGTCGCGGCTAGCGAATTGCTAGCACCGGCTAGCACTCTCTCGCGTGGCAGTGGTCCGGGCCGCGCTTTATGACGAACGCCGTTCCGTCTGAGCGACTGTTCCTGGGTTCTACGCCTAAGACGGGCCGTTGGCGTCAAAGCGCGCGTAGCGCTCCGCGTGTGACGCGGGGATCCGCGCGCGGATGAGGACGCCGTCGGCGGTGTCGTCGCGCGCGAGGTCGTCGCCGGCGAGCTCGTGCAGCTCAGCAAGGCGAGCGCCCTCGGAAAACGGCAGCAGCAGCTCGACGTCGGCGAGCTGCTTCTCGAACTCGGCGGCGATCGCGGCCTGCAGCTCGTCGAGCCCCTCGCCGGTGATCGCGCTGACGAGGATCCCGTCGGGCTGGCGATAGCCGAGCTCCTCGCGGCGCTCGGCCGTCAGCGCGTCGGCCTTGTTGAGCACGAGCACCCGCGCGGCGTGCCCGGCGCCGATGTCCTCGAGCACGTCCTCGACGGCCTTCAGCATCGCCTCGAGCTCCTCCTCGTCGACCGAGCAGTCGACGATGTGCAGCACGAGGTCGGCCAGCCGCGTCTCCTGCAGCGTCGCGCCGAAGGCCTCGACCAGCTGGTGGGGAAGCTTCTTGATGAAGCCGACGGTGTCGGTGACGAGGAACGTGCGCCCCTCGATCTTCATCGACCGCGTCGTCGGGTCCAGCGTGTGGAACAGCCGGTCGCGCACGCCGACCGAGGACCCGGTCAGCGCGTTGAGCAGCGTCGACTTGCCGGCGTTCGTGTAGCCCGCCAGCGCGACCTGCGGGATGTGCGCGCGCTCGCGCTCGGCGCGCATCGTCGCGCGCGAGCTCTTGACCTCCTCGAGGCGGCGCTTCAGCGCGGAGATGCGGTCGCGCGCCAGCCGGCGGTCGGTCTCGATCTGCGACTCGCCCGGTCCGCGCGTCGCGAACCCGCCGCTGGTGACGCCGCCGAGGCGCTCGAGGTGCGTCCACAGCCCGCGCATGCGGGCGAGGTTGTACTGGAGCTGGGCGAGCTCGACCTGGAGCTTGCCCTCCCGGCTGTGGGCATGGTCGGCGAAGATGTCGAGGATCGTCGCGGTGCGGTCGACGACCGGCAGCCCGAGCTCCTGCTCGAGGTTGCGCTCCTGGCGCGGGCTGAGCTCGTCGTCGCAGGCGATCACGTTCGCGTCGAGCTCCTTGGCCGCGGCCTTGACCTCGTCGAGCTTGCCGGGCCCGAGGTAGCTGTTGGCGTGCGGGGTCTCGCGGTGCTGGACGATCTGGCCCACGACCGCGACGCCGGCGGTGCGCAGCAGCTCGCGCAGCTCGGAGAGATCGTCGCCCTCCGGCAGCGCTGCGATGCACAGCGCGCGCTGCTTGGCGCGCGGCCCGTCGCCCGTCCCGTTGCGTGTGGGCGTCTTGCGCCCGTGTCGGCCCTTCTCCAGCACTCAAGCCAGTGTAGGACCCGTGCGGACGAGCTGCGCCCGTGTCGGCGGCGGCAGCTTCTCGTAGCGCTCCAGCAACTGCTCGACGGGCAGCACGATCACGCCCTCGCGGGGATCCCCGACCCAGGAGCCCGTGCCGTTGGCCAGCGTGTACGCGGCGTAGGCGGCGGCGCAGGCGTCGAGCTCGTCGAGGGTGCGATGCCAGAGCCCGCCGTCCTCGTCGACGATCCCGCGCAGGCGCAGCGCGGCGATCCGCTGCTGCAGCCCCCACGGCGTGCGCTTGGGCGCCGGGCGGTGGCCGAGCAACGCGCAGAAGATCGCGTCCGGATAGGTCTCCGCGAGCCGCCCATAGCGCAGGGCGCCCTCGCCGACCGGCGCCTGGACCTCGCCGTTTGCCGGGCGCGGGCGGAACATCCCCAGCCCCTCGAGCGCGGCGAACAGCTCGAAGCCGACGCCGATCCACTGCTCCCAGCGGCTCAGCGCCTGACCCGCGGCGGGCACGGGGTACAGCGGCAGGCTGCGGCGATAGAGCAGCGCGTCGCAGACGCGGTGGCGCTCGTAGCGCCCGTCGGGCAGCTCGAGCGCCGCGCGTAGCGCGCTGCCGGCGCCGAGCAGATCCAGGCGCCGCCCCGACGGCGCGTCGATCGCGACCGCGGCGTCGCCGGCAAACCCGTGCACCGTGCCGGCGACATCGGCGACGGTCCCAGGCTCGTAGAACGTCGCGACGAGCTCGGCCTCGCCCGCCGTCGTGCGCGCGTGGAGGGTCACGAGCTGCTGGTTGGCCGGCCGGGCCGACACGTCGATGCCGCAATAGATCAAGCTGGGTCGCACGATACGGTGCGACGCGTGTTCGATGATCTGAGCGATGCGCAGCTCGGCGAGCGGCTGGCGGCGCGCACGCTGGAGCTCGTCGACATCGCCTCGGAGTCCGGTTCGGAGGCCGACATCAGCGCGCACGTGCTCGCGGTGCTGCAGGCCGGCGGCGTCGCCGCGCGCGACGCCGGCGACACGTGCGTGGTCGCGCCCGGGTCGTCGCGGGTCGTCCTCGCCGGCCATCTCGACACGGTGCCCGCGCAGGGCAACATCCCTGGTCGCCGCGAGGAGGACACGGTGATCGGCCTCGGCGCCAGCGACATGAAGGGCGCCGACGCGGTGATCGTCGAGCTGCTGCTCGCCGGCGCACCGGCCACCGGAGTGTTCTTCGGCCGCGAGGAGCTGCCGCTCGCCCAGAGCACGCTCACGCCGCTGCTGGCGCGCGAGCCGTCCCTGCGCGAGGCACAGCTCGCGATCGCGATGGAGCCGACCTCCAACGCCCTGCAGGCGGGCTGTCTGGGCAACATCAACGCGACCTGGACGATCACCGGCGTGTCTGCGCATTCGGCGCGGCCCTGGCAGGGAGAGAACGCGATCGAGCGCGCGGCGGCCGCGATCACGCATCTGTCGGACCTCGCGCCACCGGAGCTCTGGGTGCTCGAGGGCCTGGAGTTCACCGAGGTCGTCAGCATCACCCGGATCACGGGCGGGATCGCCGACAACGTGATCCCCGACCGCGTCGACTGCCATGTCAACTACCGCTACGCCCCGGGCCGCAGCGCGGCCGACGCCGAGGCGCACCTGCGCGAGCTCTGCAGCGGCGACGCGATGAGCCTGGAGATCACGTCCAACGCGCCGTCTGCGCCGGTCGCGGTCAGCGAGCCGCTCGTGCAGCGGCTGATCGACGCCGGCGGCCTGGACGTCGGCCCCAAACAGGCCTGGACCCCGGTCGCCGAGTTCGCGGCCGCCGGCGTGCCGGCCGTCAACTTCGGCCCCGGCGACCCGGCGTTCGCGCACAAGCGCGAGGAGCGCGTGGAGATCGCCGCGCTCGTGCGCAGCGCGCGCACGCTGGCCGCGTTCCTCGCCTAGACCGCGATCAGGTGGATCCGGTAGTACGGCTTGCCGCCGGCGAGCGCCGGGACCGACACGACGAGGCGGTTTGCCGAGAACGCGAGCGTCGGGCGCCCGAAGGCGCCGCGAAACCACGCGTACGTCCGCGTGCGGCCGCTCGCGAGATCGCGCACGCGGATGTTGCGCCGGTCGAACCACGCGGCGGCGCCGCGGCCGAGGATCGGCGAGCTCCCCGACGCCAGGCGCAGCGCGCGTTGCGATCCACAGCGCTGCAGCACGTGGACCGATGACCGCCCGGCCTTGCGCTTGGTGAGCGTCCAGCTGCCGACCTTCTCGAGCGCGTAGAACGGCTCCCGGCGCGTCGTGCCGGCGCGCGCGCGGCGGATCGGGGTGCAGAGCGCGCGCGCAGGGTTGACGGAGGACAGCTCGACGTAGCGCCGCGCGCCCCAGGCGAGGCTGCGCGGGCCCTCGAGCTCGATGATCTCTCCTGTCGTGCGGCTCACGATCGCCGGCTTGCCGTGATCGACGACGCCCTCCAGCCAGCGCGTGCCCGCGCGCCTGACCCCGAAGGCCTGCATCAGGTTCAGCGGCGAGAGCATCCCGCTCGTGAGGTTGAGCTCCTGCGGGCCGTCCGCAGGCGGCGTGCAGACGAAGACGACCCCTGGCGCGACAGCCGTCGGATTGCAGCCGGAGGGGATCGCGTAGCGCACGCGCTGGCTTCCGGGCCGGCGGACTTCGAGGATGCCGTCCGCCACGAGCGCGGCGATCAGCGTCGACCCGGGGCTCGCCACTGCCGGCGACGCGGCCGCGGTCGGTCGCGGCAGCGACGCGGCCTGCGCCGACGCGGGCGCGATCACGAACGCGCCCACGCCTACGAGCAGGGCGAGGCGCCGCGCTGCACGCGTGCTGGCAGCACGACGGGGCCGCGACCGCCAAGATGCTCCTGCGAGGGGACGATGATCGAGCTTCAACGCACCAGCATCGTCCCGGAAACCGGGGCGACCTGCCTCGGAGCGACGCCATGAGGCGCACCGGCACGATCATCTGGCGCACGCTGAAGTCGTTCTACGACGATCAGATGACCCACCACGCGGCGGCGCTGACCTACTACGCGCTGATGTCGCTGTTCCCGACGCTGCTGCTCGGCCTCTCGCTGCTCGGCCTCATCGGCCAGTACCCCGAGACCTACGACGCGATCATCGGCTACCTGCGCGAGGTGACGCCACGATCCGTGCTCGTCCCCATCGACAGCTCCTTGCGCGGCGCGCTGCAGAGCAAGAACACCGCTGCCACGACGCTCGTCATCAGCATCGCGCTGGCGCTCTACGGGACGACCGGATTGCTCGAGGCCGCCCGCCGCGCGCTGAACGTCGTCTTCGAGGTCAACGGCGGACGCGGCTTCCTGCGGCGCAAGGCCACCGACATCGCCTCGACGTTCGTGCTGATGGTGCTGATCCTCGTCAGCCTCGTGATGGTCTTCGTCGGCGGCCGCTTCGCCGAGGACCTGCTCGGGTTCGTCGGCATCGGCTCGGACATCGCCCACGTCTGGAACATCGCGCGCTGGCCGGGCGCGGTCGCCATCGCGATGCTCGTGTTCGCGTTCATCTACTACGTCACGCCCGACGTGCGGCAGCGCTCGTTTCGCTGGGTCACGCCGGGCGCGGTCGTCGGCGTCCTGCTGTGGCTGAGCGTCTCATACGCGTTCTCGAGCTACGTCTCGAGCGTCGAGGGCGTCGGCGCGATCTACGGCGCGTTCGCCGGGGCGATCCTGCTCGTCGCGTGGCTGTGGCTGACGAACGTCGCGCTGCTGTTCGGCGCCGAGCTCAACGCCGAGATCGAGCGCGAGCAGCAGCTGGCCGAGGGCCTTCCCTCGCACGACACGCTCGACCTCCCGACGCGCGGCAACGCGCGCTAGTCGTTGGCGTGCAGCGCGGCGTTCAGGCCGCCCCACGAGCCGCTGCGCGCGGTGACCTCGATCGCGCCGGTCTGCGAGTTGCGGCGGAACAGCAGGCCGTCCTGCCCGGAGAGCTCGCGCGCCTTGACGATCGCACCGTCGGGCGCGACGACGCGCGCGCCGGCGGTGACGTAGCAGCCGGCCTCGACGATGCATTCGTCGCCGAGTGAGATCCCGATGCCGGCGTTCGCGCCGAGCAGGCAGCGCTCGCCGATGCTGACGACCTCCTTGCCGCCGCCCGACAGCGTGCCCATGATCGAGGCGCCGCCGCCGATGTCCGAGCCGTCGCCGACGACGACGCCGGCGCTGATGCGGCCCTCGACCATCGAGTTGCCGAGCGTGCCGGCGTTGAAGTTCACGAAGCCCTCGTGCATCACCGTCGTGCCCGTCGCCAGGTGCGCGCCGAGGCGCACGCGGTCGGCGTCGCCGATCCGCACGCCTTCGGGGATGACGTAGTCGGTCATCCGCGGGAACTTGTCGATGCTCGTGACCGGCAGCGGTCCGTCCGCACGCAGCCGCGCCGCCTCGACGTCGGCGAGATCCACAGGGCCGCGCGGCGTCCAGGCGTTGTTGGGCAGCACCGCGAAGACCCCGTCGAGGTTGACGCCGTGCGGCGCCACGAGGCGGTGAGAGAGCAGGTGCAGGCGCAGGTAGGCGTCCGCGGTGTCGGCCGGCTGTGTGGCGAGGTCGTCGATCGCGACCTCGATGACGCGCTGCTGGACGCCGCGGACGGTGTCCGGCGCGCGGTCGGCGAGGCCGTCGACGGCCACGGCCGGGCCGTCGAGCACCGGGCGCGGAAACCAGACGTCGAGGATGCGGTCGCCGGCGTACGTCGCGAGGCCGTGGGCTGCTGCGCTGCTCATCGTCTCGCAGGCTACAAGTCGCGCAGCCGCCCGAGCAGCTCGGGCGCGAGCTCTGCGGCGTAGACCGGGACCGCCCAGCCGGAGAGGTCGACGTGCAGGGCTTCGTCGACCTCGACCTCGAGCTCGCCGCCGTCCAGCTCCACCGTGACGGGTGAGTCGCCGCCGCGCAGCACGTGGGTCACGGCCGCGCCGCAGGCGCCGGTGCCGCTGGACATCGTCTCCCCCACGCCGCGCTCGAAGATCCGCGCGCGGATGCGGTCGGCCGCCAGCAGCGTGAAGAACGACACGTTCGTGCGGTTGGGGAACTGGGGGTCGTGCTCGATCGCGGGGCCGATCGCGGGGAGGTCCAGCGCCTCGAGGTCCTTGCGGTCGGCGATGTGGATCGCGCACTGCGGGTTGCCGATCTGCACTCCCTGGAAGGCGAAGCCGGCCACCTCGCCGGCAGCGCCGAGCTGTGCGCGCCCCATGTCGACCTTGCACGTCGTCGGCGACGTGATCGTCGGGCGGATCTCGCCCGCCGCGGTCTGGATCGAGAACTGGTCGGCGTCGGTCCAGCCACGAGCGCGCAGGTAGAGGATCGCCTCGCGTGCGCCGTTGCCCGAGAGCTCGGCCTCCGAGCCGTCGGGGTTGAAGATGCGCAGGCGGGCGACGAAACCGGGCTCGTCGGGCGGGCTCAGCTCGAGGATGCCGTCGGCGCCGATGCCCGTGTGGCGGTGACAGAGCGCGGCGACGCGCGCGGGCGTGAGCTCGAGCTCGATCGCGTCGCGTTCGACGATCACGTAGTCGTTGCCCAGCGCCTGCCATTTCTCAAAGCGCATCGGCGCCAGCCTAGGGGAGCAGGCCCGCGGCGACCGTACCGGCGTCGCGGCCCGTGAGGTCGACGAGCTCGACGTCGGGCAGCTTGCGCAGCCATGTCAGCTGGCGCTTGGCGTAGAGGCGCGTGCGGCGCTTCATGCCCTCGATGTCGCCGCCCAGGAGCTCGTCGAAGCCGAGCGCCTTGCGCGCGGTCTCGCTGGCGCCCGCGGCATCGGCGGCACGGACTTCGCGCTGAACGCCGGCGGCGACCATCGCGTCGACGCGCGCGTCGATCCGTGCGTTGAGCTCCGCGCGGTCGCGCACGAGTCCGATCAGGCGCGTCGGATGGCGCGTGTCCGCGGTCCACAGGCGGTTGGGCCCCTGCGGCGGCTCGAGCTCGCCGAGCTCGTGCAGCTCCAGGGCGCGGACGATGCGGTGCCCGTCGTTGGTGGCGATCGTCGCGGCTGCCCAGGGCGCCTCGGCGGTCAGCCGCGCGTGCAGGGCGGGCGCGCCGTGCTCGGCCAGCGCGTCGGTCCAGCGGGCTCGAACCGCGGCGGGTGGCGCGGGCTTGAGCTGCAGCGTCGCCAGGGCGGCCCGCAGGTACAGCCCGGTGCCGCCAACGACCAGCGGCGTCGCGCCCTCGGCGAGCAGCGCGTCGATCTCGGCGTGCGCGAGCTTTGCGAACTGCCCGACGCTGAACGTCTCCTCGACCGGCAGGAAGGAGACGAGCTTGTGCTCGAGGCGACGCTGCTCCTCGGCGGTCGCGACGCCGGTCAGCGTCTCCAGCCCGCGGTAGACCTGTAGTGCGTCGGCGGACACGGCGACCGGATGGGCGCCGCGCGCACGCAGGCGCTCGGCCATCGCAAGCGCCAGCGCCGTCTTGCCGACGCCGGTGGGCCCGAAGATCGCAAGCACGGAAGCGGCCATGGTCGCGGGTGTATTGTCGCCGCGAGGGCATGAGCGTGCGCGTCGGCAGCGGCCTATCGCAACATCCCGAGGTTCGGGTCGGCGCCGCCGAGGCCGCGGCCGCGGCCCGCGAAGGGCTCGGCGGCGAGGACGCCGACCTCGCGTTCGTGTTCGCCTCGGGTGCGCATCTTGCGGCCCCCGAGACGTTGCTGGAGGCCGTCCACGAGGGGCTCGCGCCGGCGGCGCTCGTGGGCTGCGGCGCCGGCGGCGTGGTCGGTGCCGGCCTGGAAGTCGAGTCCGGGACCGCTGTCGCGGTCTGGGCGGCGACGCTCGCCGGCGGGCGCGCCGAGACCTTCCACGTCCACGTCGAGCCCGACGGCGAGGGCTTCAGCGTCGAGGGCCTGCCGTCTCCCGTCGGGGCGAGCGCGATGGTCCTGCTGGCCGATCCCTACTCGTTCCCGACGGACCGCGTGTTGCAGGAGATCGGCCGCGTCGCGCCCGGCGTGCCGGTGCTCGGCGGCCTGTCCTCGGCGCGGACGCTCGACGGCGCCAGCGCGCTGCTCTACGACGACGAGGTCGTGTCCGGCGGCGCGGTCGGCGCGCGGATGGAGGGCGTCGAGGTCCTCCCCTGCGTCTCGCAGGGCGCGGTGCCGGTCGGGCCGTCGTTGATGGTCACGAGCGCCGACGGACACGTCATCCGCTCGCTGGACGACCGTCCTGCGCTGGACGCGCTGCGCGACGCGGTCGACGAGCTGGACGCGGCCGAGCGCGCGATGGTCGCCGGCGGTCTGCTGCTCGGGCTCTGCGTCGCCGAGGGCGGTCCCGACAGCGGCAACGACGAGTACCTCGTGCGCGGCCTCCTCGGCGCCGATCCCGAGGCCGGCACGGTCGCCGTCGGCAACGCCGTCTGCCCCGGCAACCGCGTGCGCCTGCACGCCCGCGATGCGGGCTCCGCCGATCTCGACCTGCGCACCGAGCTCGGGCTGCGCCGCGAGGCGCTCGGCGACGCGCGGCCCGCGGGCGCGCTGATGTTCACCTGCAACGGCCGCGGGATCAGCATGTTCGGCGTCGCCCATCACGACGTCACGCTCGTCGCCGACGAGCTCGGCGGCACCCCCGCCGCCGGGTTCTTCGCCGCCGGTGAGATCGGGCCCGTCGGCGGCCAGCCGTTCCTGCACGGCTTCACCGCCACGCTGGCGGTCTTTGCGTAGGCCGGCACGCGCCCGCGCGGTGGACGGCCCCGGGGGGCAGCGCGGCGGGGGTCTCGTGGACCACGGCTGCGTTTGTCCGACAAAAAGTCGGACAACGACAGCCAACTCTTGCCCAGGTGTGGTCGCGGCGGCGCGGCGAGCCGTCACGCCCTGCTGCGGCGCCACCCGGCTAGGGTCCGCGCCATGGAGATCCGCGGCAAGACGATCCTGCTGACCGGGGCGACCGGAGGCATCGGGCACGCGATCGCCCGCCGGCTGTCAGCCGACGGGGCGACGCTGGTGCTGACGGGCCGGCGCACGGAGGTGCTCGAGCCGCTCGCGGCGGAGCTCGGCGGCCGCTCGCTCGCCGTGGACCTCTCCGACCTCGACGCCGTGACGCGGCTGGCCGAGGACTGCGCCGACGTCGACGGGCTCGTCGCCAACGCAGGGCTCTCGGCATCGGGGCCGCTGCTGGACTACACGCCCGATCAGATCGCTCGTGCGCTGACGGTCAACCTGCATGCCCCGATCCTGCTCGCGCGGCTGCTGGCCGACCGCCTCGTCGCGCGCGGCGACGGGCACCTCGTCTTCATCTCGTCGCTCTCGGGCAAGAGCTCGGCACCCGGCTCGTCGCTCTACAGCGCGACGAAGTTCGGGCTGCGCGGGTTCGCCCAAGGCCTGCGCGAGGATCTGCGCGACACCGGCGTCGGCGTCTCGACCGTCTTCCCCAGCTTCATCAGCGACGCCGGCATGTTCGCCGACAGCGGCACCGAGCTGCCGCGCGGGGTGAAGACGCGAACGCCGGAGCAGGTCGCGGCCGCCGTCGCCCGGGCGATCAGCGCCAACCGCGGCGAGATCGACGTCGCGCCGCTGTCGCTACGCGCCGGTGCGATCTTCGCGGGCATCGCGCCCGAGATCTCGGCGAAGGCCAGCCGCCGCATGGGCGCAGACAAGATCTCGCGCTCGATCAGCGACGCGCACGTCGGCAACCGCTGAGCACCCCCGATTTAGGAGTACGCTCGGGGTGGATGACATACCCCGCGATCCGGGTTGCCTTGACGCTCAGCGTCGGCCTCGCGATCGCGGCGCCGTCCGCGCAGGCCGCGTCACCGCTCGTCATCGGGCCTGGACACCAGCCCTCGGTCGCCGTCGACAACGCCGGGACCGCGCACGTCGTCTACAACGACAACGCAGCCGTCGATCAGGTCGTGCACTACTGCCGCCTGCCACGCCGCGCGAGCGCGTGCGGCTCGGCGCAGTCACTCGTCTTCCCCGGCACGACGACGCTGCGGCCGCACGTCTTCACCGACGGCCAGACCGTCCGCATCCTGGCCTGGCGGTACGGCATCAGCCCAGGCGCGTTCGCACAGGACTTCCTGCTCACGTCGGCCGACGGCGGCACGACCTTCTCAGCGCCCGTCTCGGTTGGGACGCTCGAGGCGACCGACGCGGTCGCCGGGCCGGGCACCGGGATCTCGATCGTCTCAGCCGCTGCCTCGACCTCGCCCTCCTACCAGCTCGTCCCCACCGACGGGTCGGCGCCCGCGACCACGGCCGCGCGTCTGAGCACGTCGTCGCCGTACGGGACGACGCTCGGGTTGCTCGAGGGCAAGACCCCCGTGGTCGCCTTCGACAACGGCGCAGCGACGACGGAGGCCGGCTACAGCGTCTACCGCGGTGGAGACCCGAACGCGGACGGGAGCTGGTCGGCGTGGCCATTTGGCAAGGGCTCGGCGGCGCAGCTCGCAGGCGGACCGGCCGGCGTGTTCGTGATGCTGACCGTCCCCGACGGATCCGGCGAGCAACGGCTCCGGGTCTCCAAACTCGACGAGGCAGGCCGTTTCCCTCAGTCGGGTGGCTTCGCGAGCAACGCCCAAGCGGGTGGTATCGCGGTCTCGGCGCTCGTCCAGGATGACGCGGGCGTGCTGCAGGCGCTCTACCCCGGCGGGAAGGCCGGCGACGAGCTGCTGCACAACGCCGCGCCCGGCACGGTCGAGTTCGGCACACCGGTCGCGCTCGTCACCGATGCGTCGTTCCTGGGACTCCAGGGCGCCGCGGGCCGCGACCACGCAGGCGTCGCGGTGTGGGACAGCGGTACGGGCTCGACCGCCGCGATCCATGCCACGCGCTTTGCGACCAACGTCAAGGGGTCGACGCCCTCCACGTACGACCTGCGCGCGAAAGGCCTTGAGGTCACGCAGGCCGTCCAGACGCAGGAGCCTGCGTTCCTGGGCGGTGAGCTCGCGTCGCTGTTTGCAACGCCGCGGGAGGGCGAATTGCCGACGCGGGGCTTCGGCACCGTTCCCTACCGCGGCGTGCAGCTCGCCGCGTATTCGAAGACCGTCGCACGCTTCTTCGCCGACGCGACGGAGGCAGGGCCCGACGGCGCGGCAAAGGCTGAAGGCGTCATCGGTCTTCTCCGCGGCTTCCGCAACGGCAAGGAGCTACCGGGGAGCCCGCTGCTGGCCGAGAACGGCACACGCACGCTGACCAACGGCGGATGCGTGTGCGTCACCGCCGCGGAACGACTCAACGCGGCGGCGTCCTATGACTTCACGCTGCCGCTGTCATGGACGGTCAGCGGCAACTCGCGCCTGACGCTGCGCGGCGAGGTGCGACAGCAGGCCGGAATCCTCACCAGCTTCGCGAACGCGCGCCTCGGGCGGACGTCGGCAACGCGCCCGCGTGAATGCAGCGGCTGCGCCGCCAACAACGCGTTCACGCTCGTCGAGATCCCCTTCATCCCCACCCCGACCGTGGTGATCGCGCCCGTCCGGATGCTCATCAATGGGCAGGCGGACCTCCCCGACCCGGCAAAGGTCTTCGAGGCCGCGCTGAACCTGCACCCGGGCGGTGAGCGCTTCCTGCTCCAGCCCTACCAGGGGAATCTGGACGTGAGCAAGGAGGCCGGCTGGACGCCGGCGAGCCCGGAGTGCAAGGCCTACGTCGACAAGGGCGAGTTCGGCAACTGCAAGAACAGCGCGTACTTCTCTCGCGTGCGTGCCTGGGACCACGCCCAGGGCGGGCTGAGTGACATGGCGATCGGCATCAACACCCAGGAGCGCGGAGCCGCTGATCGCAGCCTCTTCAACCTGCCCTTCGGCAAACCGGACCTCACGGCCACGGCTGCGGAGGTCAGCGCCCGGCCGATCGGACTGGTCGACGTCGCCAAGCCGTTCTCGTCGGTCGGCCATGAGCTCGGTCACCTGCTCGGCCGCGTCCATGCGAGCAAGGCGTGCGGCGGCAACGGCGAGGATTGGGCACCGGACCAGGTCGGCTATGTCGACGGCATCGGGCTCGACCGCTCGCGACGCACCGCCGACCCCGGCAGCCCGTACCGGGTCGTCGGGGGCAAGCCGCCGACGCTGGGGGGCTGCAGCGACGCGAAACCACCGGACTGCGGTGGCGCCGACCCGAAGCGTTACTTCGACCTCATGTCCTACTGCGCCGGCGAGTCCAGTGGATGGATCTCGGTGCGCAACTGGCAGGCCGAGATCGGGACGCTCAACCGCTTCGGCCAGCGCGTCGGCTTCGATACCCGCTCCTACCCGTCCGTCGCGGTGCCCTACGGGGCGCCGGCGACAACGCGGCAGGCCGGCGCCACCGCGGGCCCGGGCCGGGGGCGCCTGCACGTCGAGGCGATGGTCAACGCCGCTGGCGCCTTCATCACCGACGTCCGGCCGGCCCTGCGCGCCGCACCGCCGCCCACGCACTCAGACTACGTGCTCGTCGTCAGCGGACGCGACGGGGCGCCGCTGTCGAGCACGCCGATGGCCGCGAGCGCGGCGAACACGCACGGTGGCGCGCCGCTGGTCGCGCTGACCGCTGACGTCCCGGGCGCCGCTGCGATGGGCTCGGTCGCCGTCGTCAGCGGCGGCGCGACGATCGCGGCGCGAGCGCGCAGCGCGCACCCGCCGACGGTGCGCGTCACGAGCCCTCGCAGCGGCGCGTCGGTCGCCGGGCGCGGCCTCGTTCGCTGGACTGCGACGGACAGCGACAAGGACCCGCTCAGCGCGACGGTGGCGTACTCGCTTGACGACGGCCGGACGTGGCGCACGATCTACTCTGGCCCGAGCTCGGGCAGCGCGACATTGCCCGGGGCGTACTTCAGCGCCTCGCGACGCTCCCGTGTGCTCGTGCGGGTCAACGACGGCTTCGACGAGACGGGCGCGCGCTCGGCGCGGTTCGGCGCGCGCGGCGTGCCGCCGGTGGTTCGCATCCTCAGCCCGAAGGCGGGCGAGCGCGTCCTCAACAGCTCCATGCTGGTGCTGTCCGGGCAGGCGATCGACGACGCGTCGCAACCGATCACGCGCCGCACCCGCCTCGCCTGGTTCGCCGGCCGGCGCCTGCTCGGCCATGGTGCGTCGCTGAGCACGGCGGACCTCGTCCCCGGCCGACAGCGGATTCGACTTGTCGCGACCGACCGAACCGGACGCCGGGGCACCGCCTCCACGTCGGTCCGGGTAATCGCGACGAAGCCTCAGCTGCTCGAGCTCAACGGACCCAAGCGCGTCGGCGTGAAGGCCCGCACGGTCGCACTGCGGATCGCGGTCAGCGTTCGGTCCAAGCTCACGGTCAACGGCCGTTCGTTCACCGTCGGCCGCAAAGCCCGCGGCGTGCGCGTCGCGATCCGGCCCGGCCGCCGCACGCTGCGGCTGCACCTCGTGCTGCGTGCGGGCGGCAAGCGCACCGCGCTGCCGATCAGCCTGCCGCGCGGCTGACCAGAGCGACGTCGGGGCTCGCACGAGTCCGCGACCTGGGCGTTCGGCGCCAGCGGGACGGAGTGGCGTGGGTGCACGGTCGGCATGCTCAGAACAGCCGCTCCTGGCGGGGTCGCGCCGCAACTGCGTGCGTCGCCGCCCGCTCATCGTTGGCATCGTCCCACCCTCCCCTGCGCCAGGTGCCCGGCCCGGGGAGATCGGGACGCTCCAGCAGTCGCGACAGGCGCCGGCGCTCGTGCTCGGGCGCGTACGCACCGCGCGCGTAGAGCTCCTCGTAGCGCTCCACGAGGTCCGGCCGGTAGGAGCGCAGCCAATCCATGAAGATGCCCTTCACCTCGCCGCGCAGGTGCAGCGCGATGCCGCCGATGCTCACCGCGCCCGCCTCCCCGGCTGCATCGAGGATCTTCTCGATGTCGCGCGGGTCGTCGTTGATCCCGGGCATCAGCGGCGCGATCAGGATGCCCGTCGGGATGCCGATGCGGTTGAGCTCGGCGACCGCCTCCATGCGCGCCCAGGGTGAGGGCGTGTGCGGCTCACTGGCGCGCCAGGCCTCGCGGTCGATCGTCGGGATCGACAGTGACGCGGTGATCGTCGTGACCTCCGCGATCTGCAGCATCAGCTCCTTGTCGCGCAAGAGCAGCGGCGACTTCGTGAGGATCGAGCAGGGATTGCGCGCGTCGCGCAGCGCCTCCCAGATGCCCGGCATCAACCGGTACTTCGACTCGACCCACTGATAGGGGTCGGTGTTCGTCCCCATCGCGACGTGCTCACCACCCCATGACGGCTTGCGCAAGTCGGCCCGCAGCACCTCGGGCGCGTTGATCTTGACGACGATCTCCTTCTCGAAGTCACGGCCGGCGTCGAAGTCCAGGTATTTGTGGGTGGGGCGGGCGAAGCAGTTGTGGCTCACGACCCCGTTGGCGATGAAGTCGCCGGTGCCCGTGGTGATATCCACAAGCCTGCGCGTGCCGACCGGCTCGATCGCGACCACGCGAAGGTCGGTCGCGACCTCACCGCGCGCTCCGACTGCGAGACCAGCGCGCGTGAGGCCGAGCAGATGTGACTCAACCGTCAGATGCGGTCGCCGGCCGACTCTCTCAGTCGGCGTCGCGGACGTAGCACCAACCCCGGCTCGTGAGGAACCGATGGTCGGCGCTTGCGACGAGCTCCGTTCCGTCCGCGAGCACGACCGATAGGCGGGCTTGACCGTCGCCCAGGTCGATCAGGACTCGGTCTCGACGAGGCGCCGCGGTAGCGGCCGTTGCGGTGCGTCCCGACGATCGACTCGCCGATCGCGAGGTCGACGATGGGCTTCTGGCGGCCGTCGGCGCAGAGCACGGGCGTGTCGGGGCTGACGCAGTAAAGACAGGCGTGCGAGCAGCCCCTGTACGGGTTCACCGTCCAGCGGAATGGCATCTTCGATTGCTCGGGCACGCGGTTCAGCACGGACTTCGCGTGGATCTCGTAGAACCGGGTGTCCAGCGCCTCGGGGGCGTCGAAGCGGCGGACGACGGCGGGATCGCGGTATCCGGGGAGCCGTGTCCCCTCTTCTGCGGCGATTGTGAGGTTCTCCCAGCGCATACGAACACATGTTCGCAAGCCAGCGTCGGACAAGCCCTTCGATCAGGCGTCGAGCTGCGCTGCGAGCCCCTTCGGGGCCACCGTTCGGTAGCTCTCCTCGATCCAGTCGCAGAAGACCCCGACGGGTGGGGGATCCGTGTCGATCGGGATCGTGACCCAGCCCGCGCGGCCGAGGCCGTAGCCCGTGGGCCGCGCTCCTTCGACGGCGAGAGCCTCCTCGGCGGAGTCGGGCAGCTTCATCGCGATCGTCTGCTCGCCGAGGAACACGAAGATCTTCTTGCGCACCTTGATCACGGTGGAGTCCCACGGGTGGTCCTCCCAGGCCTCGGGAAGACCGAGCGAGAACGCTCGCAGCTTGCTGAAGACACTCACGAGCCCGTGGCGCCGCTCGCGTGGGCGCACACGCGGGCGCCGTCGGCGTCGTGTCGGATCTCGTAGACGAAGCCGGCGCCGGCCACCCGCCACGCGCCGTCGTCGACGATCAGCGCGCTGTCCTCGTCGATCGCGAAGCCGCGCTCGGCCGTGCCCGCCGCGACGACATGCAAGAGGCGCGCGAGCGTCCCCCATTGGCCGACGTGCACGTCCACCGTCCAGGGCACGAGGCCAAGGCCGGGTGCTGTCGTGACGAGGCCGAGGTCCTCGCTCGTCTCTTCGGGACTGACCGCGCGGCGGACGCCGTCCGCCTCGAACGCGTACCCACCGATGAGCGCGATGCGCGGTGCGATCGCCGCCCCGGCGGAGAAGCCGAGATACGGGATCTCCTCGGGGAGCCAGTCGTCGCCCGCGGCCACCAGCAGCGCGTGGTAGTTCGGTGTCAGCCCACCGCCGACTAGGACGCCGGTCACGGTGTCGAAGTCGCGGCGCGTCGGTCGCCGATCCTCCGAGATCGCGATGACATGCACGTCCACGGCACCCACGCTCCCGAGCGCGTCGACGAACCGCCCGGCGTACTCGTCGCTGCCGTCCCCGGCCTCCACGATGAGGGCGATCGGGCCGCGGCAGCGGTTGACGAACGGGCCGTAGACGGCGTCGGCGGCCGCGCGCGTCCAGCCGCCGCCGACGAGATGGACCGACCGGGTCAACCCGCGGCGGCACGGGCGAGCAAGGACAGCTCGCCCGTCAGCGTCTGTGACGTCGCGCCGCTGATCTGGACCTCGACGAGGTCGCCGGGCGCGGCGATGCCGTCGAAGTTCACGACCTTGTTGTGGCGCGTGCGCCCGCGCAGGCGCGCCGCGTCGTGGCGAGAGGTGCCCTCGACGAGCACCTCGAGCGTGCGCCCGACGAACCGCTGCGCGCGCTCGGTCGCACGGCGCTGGACGACGGCGACGAGACGCTCCATCCGCTCGACCTTGACCTCGTGCGCCACGAGGCCCTCGGTGAACAGCGCCGCCTCGGTCTCGCGCCGCGGCGAGTAGACGAACGTGAAGGCGCCGTCGAAGCCGACCTGCTCGCAGACCTCGAGCGTCTGCTCGAAGTCCTCCTCGGTCTCCCCCGGGAAGCCGACGATGATGTCCGTCGTGATCGCGCAGTCGGGAACGTGCTCGCGGATCAGCGCGACGCGGTCCAGGAAGCGCGCCTGGTCGTAGGTGCGGCGCATCGTCTTCAGCACCCGCGAGGACCCCGACTGCAGCGGCAGGTGGACGTGATCGCAGACGGACGCCAGCTCGGCGTGCGCGCGGACGACGTCCTCCTTCATGTCGGAGGGATGCGGGGAGGTGTAGCGGATGCGGTCGATGCCCTCGATGTCGTCCAGCGCATGCAGCAGCTCGGCGAACCCGTGGCGCGGACGCAGCGACCGGCCCCAGGAGTTGACGTTCTGGCCGAGCAGCGTGACCTCACGCACGCCGTCGGCAGCGAGACCCTGCACCTCGGCCACGAGCTCCTCCAGCGGCCGCGAGACCTCGCGGCCACGTGTGGAGGGCACGATGCAGTAGGAGCACGCCATGTTGCAGCCGGCGGAGATCTGGACCCAGCCCTGGAACTCGCGTTCGCGGCGGGCGGGCAGGTGGCCGGTGAAGCCCTCGAACTCGAAGTAGCCCTGAGCACTGAGCGAGTCGGAGTGCAGGAACTCGGCGAGCTTGTGCACCTGGCCCGGCCCGAAGGCGACGTCGACGAACGGGAACTGGCGGAAGACGTCCTCCTTCACGGACTGCGCCCAGCACCCGCCGACGCCGATCACGACGTCCTCGCGCTCGCGCTTGTGGAACTTCGCCTGGTGCAGGTGGGCGATGAAGCGCTCGTCGGCCTTCTCGCGGATCGAGCAGGTGTTGAAGAGGATCAGGTTCGCGTCGTCCTGCGATGCGGCCTCGGCGTACCCGAGCGACTCGAGCATGCCCTTCATGCGCTCGGAGTCGTGCTCGTTCATCTGACACCCGAAGGTGGTGACGTGGTAGGCCTTCATGCGTCCCCGGAGGGTAACCGTCACTTCGCGTAGTCGACGGCCCGTGACTCGCGGATCACGGTCACCTTGATCTGGCCGGGGTACTCGAGCTCCTGCTCGATCTCGCGGGCGACCTCGCGGGCGAGCAGTGCGGCGCCGGCGTCGTCGAGCGAGTCGGGCGCCACGATCACGCGCACCTCGCGACCGGCCTGCATCGCGTAGACCTTGTCGACGCCCTTGTGGCGGGCAGCGAGCTGCTCGAGCTCGCGCAGCCGCGTGACGTAGGACTCCAGCGACTCGCCGCGCGCGCCCGGACGGGCACCGGAGAGGGCGTCTGCGGACTGGACGATCACGGCCTCGACGGTCTGCGGCTCGACCTCGTTGTGGTGGGCCTCCATCGCGTGGGCGACCGCCTCGGTTTCGCCATGGCGGCGCGCGAGATCGCCGCCGACGAGCGCGTGCGGTCCTTCGATCTCGTGCGACACGGCCTTGCCGATGTCGTGCAGGAACGCCGCGCGCGCCGCGGTCTTCGGGCTCGCGCCGAGCTCGTGGGCCATGATCGTCGCCAGCTGCGCGCACTCGACGCTGTGGGCCAGCACGTTCTGGCCGTAGGACGTCCGGAACTTCAGCCGCCCCATGTACTTCGTGAGCTCCGCGTCGAGGCCCTGGACGTTGGCGTCGAACGCGGCCTTCTCCCCCGCCGCGAGCATGCTGTCCTCGAGCTCGGACTTGGACTGGTAGAAGGTCTCCTCGATCCGGGCCGGGTGGATGCGCCCGTCCTGCAGCAGCTTCTCGAGCGTCATCCGCGCGACCTCGCGACGGACGCCGTCGAACGCGCTGAGGACGACGGCGTTCGGCGTGTCGTCGATGATGAAGTCGACGCCGGTGAGGGTCTCCAGCGCGCGGATGTTGCGTCCCTCGCGCCCGATGATGCGGCCCTTCATGTCGTCTGAGGGCAGCTGGACGACGGACACGGTCGTCTCGGAGGCGTGCGACCCAGCGAGGCGCTGCATCGCCACCGAGAGGATCGAGCGCACGCGGCGCTCGGCGTCGCGCTTGGTCTCCTCCTCCATCGTCCGCAGGACACGTGCGCGGTCGTGGCGCGCCTCGTCCTCGACAGCCTTGAGCAGCTCCTGCTTGGCCTCGCTGGCGCTGAGGCCGCTGGCGCGCTCCAGCGCCCGCACCTTCTCCGCGCGGACCTCCTCGAGCTCGACGTGAGCGGCGGCGAGCAGCGCCTCGCGCTCGCGCAGACCGGCCTCGCGGCGATCGAGCTCGTCCAGGCGCCGCGCGAGCGTGACGTCGAGTGCCGAGGGCTCCTCCAGCGGCGGCACGGGCGGTGCGCTCGACGCTCCGACGGCCACGGGCGGCGGCAGCGTGCTGGTCCGCAGGCCCACTGCAGCGTGCGCCGGGCGGGCGCTGCGCGCCCGCAGCAGGGCGCTGACCACAAGCCCTGCCGCGACGAGGGCTGCGCCGATGACGAGTTCCATTGCCTGTCCTCTCCCCGCCGGCCGCGGCATCTGTGCCCACGCCTCGACGGTCTCCGAATCTGTTTGGGAGCGGCGGACCGACCCGTACGGGCCGTGGCTATGGAGTGGCCGGCGCGGGGTGCGCCGTGCTGCAACGAGCGTCGAGTGTGTGGCGTCAGTTTGAAGGTCGAGGGTGGTCGGACGTCGCTGGAGCTGCCGGGATCAAAAGGGTGAATTTGCTGCGGTTTTCATGGCCTGGTCGGGCCGGTCAGTCGCTGTCTCCACCGTACTACCGCGACGGTGCGCGCGCAACGCGCATCGCGCGGACCCGTCTCAGCCGCGTCCGAGCGCCCGTCTCAGCCGCGTCCGAGCGCCCGCACGGCGTCGTACGCCAGCTCGAGGTCGTAGCCCTTGCGCACGAGCATCCCGAGCGCGCGCTCGCGCCCGCGGTCGTCGTCCGGCGGCGCGGGAAACCGGCGCCGCAACAGCGCGACAGCGGCGTCGAGCTCGCCGGTGCCGTCGCGCGTGCTCAATGCCGCCGCGATCAGCTCCGGCTCCACGCCGGCCCCGAGCAGCTTGCGCTCGATGCGATCCGCACCCCAGGAGTCGAGCGTCCGGCGATCCTCCGCGAAGCGCTGCGCGTAGCGCGCGTCGTCGAGGTAGTTGAGCTCCTGCAGCTCGGCGACGGCGGCGTCGATCGTCGCGGGCTCGACGCGCTTTGCCTCGAGGTGGCGCCGCAGCTCGACGACCGTGCGATCGCGCCGGCCGATGTAGCGGTAGCTGAGGTCCAGCGCGTGCTGGAGCCTCAGCTCCGGGTCGACCAGCCGGTCCGGCGCAGCGGATTCTGCGGTGGCCGGATCGTGGATGCCAGGCGCCGTCTGCGAGCGCAGCCGTACTGGCTGTACGGCGAGCATCGCGGGCGGTGTCTGGCGCCGCGAGGCGGCCACCTCAGGCCGCGATCTCTCCTGTGGCCGGGTCGACGCCAGGCGGGACCTCGCCGGCCGCCAGCTCCACGGCCGCCTCGCCGTCGATCGGCACCACGAGGTCGGTGTTGATGTCCAACGCCGCGTAGATCTTGTCCTCGATCTCCTTGGCGATCTCGGTGTGCTCGTCGAGGAAGGCCTTGGAGTTGTTGCGGCCCTGGCCCAGGCGCTCGTCGCCGTAGGAGAAGAACGAGCCGGACTTGGTCACGACGTTGTGCTCGATACCGAGATCGATCAGGCAGCCCGTGGTCGAGATGCCCCTGCCGAACTCGATGTCGAACTCGGCCTGCTTGAACGGCGCGGCGACCTTGTTCTTGACGACCTTCACGCGCACGCGGTTGCCGACCGCCTCGGTGCCCTCCTTGAGGGTCTCGATGCGGCGGATGTCCAGGCGCACGGACGAGTAGAACTTCAGCGCGCGGCCGCCGGGCTGCGTCTCCGGCGAGCCGAACATCACGCCGACCTTCTCACGGATCTGGTTGGTGAACAGCATCATCGTGCCGGTGCGGTTGAGGTTGCCGGCGAGCTTGCGCATCGCCTGGCTCATCATCCGCGCCTGCAGGCCGACGGTCTGGTCGCCCATCTGCCCCTCGAGCTCGGCGCGCGGCGTCAGCGCGGCAACGGAGTCGACGCAGACGACGTCGACGGCGCCGGAGCGCACGAGCATGTCGGCGATCTCCAGCGCCTGCTCGCCGTAGTCGGGCTGGGAGACGAGCAGCTCGTCGATGTCGAGGCCGATCTGCTGGGCGTAGAGCGGATCCATCGAGTGCTCGGCGTCGATGAACGCGCAGACGCCGCCGAGCTTCTGTGCCTCGGCCAGTACGTGGTACATCAGCGTCGTCTTGCCCGAGGCCTCCGGGCCGAAGACCTCGACGATACGCCCGCGCGGGAGACCGCCGATACCGAGCGCGAGATCGAGCGACAGCGCGCCCGTGGGGACTGCGAGAACCTTGACCTGCGCGCCCTCGTCGCCCATCCGCATGATCGTGCCCTTGCCGAACTGGCGCTCGATCTGCGTCAGCGCGCCCTGCAGCGCGGCGTCGCGGGCCTTCGCGGCCTTCTCTTCGGTCGTGGACATGCGGGATTGCCTCTCTTCTCTACAGCGTGGTGGGACGGGAATCTTCGATGTCGGGTCGGACGGAACGGATACGAACACATGATCGGGTCCCGAGGTGTCACAGCGCTACCACCAGGTTGTGCCAAAAGCGCAACGAATGTGTGACGAGAGTGCGCGGCTGGCGGGCGGCGGTCGTCCTGGCGAGACGTGTGTGCATACGTGTCGAACAGTTGGACGTCAGTGCACACACGTCGGCCGGCCGGAGCCGGCGGAGCGCGCGCGTGGCCGGCCGGAGCCGGCGGGGCGCGCGTGGCCGGCCGGAGCCGGCGGAGCGCGCGCGTGGCCGGCCGGCCGCGCTGGCCGGGGCTCGGTGGCGGCGGGCCGGCCGCGGCCGCGCCGCCGGCTAGCGCCGCGACCGGCTAGCCCCGCGCCGGCACGGTTCGCCGCGCGGTCACGCGCTCGCCGACGCTGTCGACCGCCGTCACGCTCAGGCGCAGCCGCCGGCTCGCGGCGCCGGCGCGCAGCGACAGCCTCTGCGGGGCACCCGCTGCGAGCGTCGCACGGTGGGTCGCGACGAGCGCGCCGGCCGTGGTCCGCAGCCGGGCCGTCACGGTGCAGGACCGCGCGCATGTGGTGCGCGCGCGGATCCGGGTGCCGCGGCGGGTGGGTGCTTCGACGAGCAGCATCCGCGCGGCCGGATTGCGGGCGACGCTCACGCCCGAGCCGGCGACACAGGGATCGACCCGCGCGCGCTCGCCGCGCCCGACCACCACATCGTGCGCCGCCACCACGACATCACCCGCGAGGCACTCGAGCGTCCACGCCTCACGCCCGCCGCCACGCGCCACGAACGGCCGCGTCGACGGCCCGACGTGCCAGGCGAAGACGCCCGACGCGGGCACGCGAAGCGTCAGCGCCAGCCCATCGGGGATCCCGAAGGCCGGCGTCGTCGCAGAGCACGTGTCATCGACGCACAGCGGCGACGTCAGCGTCGTAAACGACTTGCGCAGCCGCAGCACCCGCCCGGCCGGCGCACGGCCGCTGACCAGCGCGTGGTCGCGCGGATCCTGGGCCTGCTCGGAGGCCAGCATCAGCGCCGCGCGCACACCGCCGCGCGGCGTCACGCCCTCGACCGGCGCGCTGCCGAGGTACTGCTCGGTGACGTGCGTCGCATAGCGCCCGGTGAACGAGCGGTCGCCGTCGTTCTCCCCCAGCTCGATCGTGTAGCCGTAGGCGCCCTGTGCCACGTAGTTCCAGTCCTCCAGCGCGCCCGTCGCCTCATACAGGTCCGCCGCGTACTCGCTGCGATAGCCCGCGGCGACGCCCATCGCATCGCCGAGCCGCCGCAGCCCCGGCTCGTCCGGCGCGAGGCCCAATGCGCGAAATCCCGGCGGACGCAGCACGAGCCCACCGACGTTGTGCAGCGAGACGACGTTGGTCACCGGCAGCGCCGCGCTCAGCGCGTGGATCGCCTGCGCCTCGGGCTCAGACCACGGCGCCGGCCCGCGGAAGGTGTCCTGGGACGGCGACACCGACGCCCCCGGCCCACCCCAGAACGCCCCGAAGTTGCGATTGAGGTCGACGCCGCGCGCGTTGCGCCGCCGCGCGGGCTCGCCCTGCTGGGAGGCCACGAACCCGTCGGGATTGGCAACCGGCACCACGACCGTCCGCACGGCGCGCAGCAGCGCGGCGATCCGCGGCTGCGAGCGCGCAGCGACGAGATCCAGCGCATACGCGAGCGCCACCTCGCCAGACGGCCATTCGCGGGCGTGTGTCAAGCCGACGACGAGAGCCACCGGCGAAGCAGGGCCGCCACCGACGACGACTCCTTCTATGAGACGTCCCTGCACGCTGCGTACGGGCAACGCGACAACCCGCACGAACGCCGGATGCGCTGCGGCGAGCGCGTGCATCTCACGCGTGTAGTCCTCGGCCGAGCGGTACGTGGTGCGCGCGGCAGCGGCCGGCGTGGCGCAGCAGAGCCACGCGAGCGCGGGCAGCAGGACGGCGTGGCGGCGCCTCACGGCACGACCCGCACGAGCGGCTCGTACTGCGCGCCACCCGGACCGAGATGCGAGCGGACGAGCGTCACCGCCTCGGCGGCAAAGCCGTCCGGCGCGGGCGGCGGATCCAGCTCGTAGTCCCGCGGCGCCTGCCCGCGCCGCACGCGCGCGACCGTCACGTGCGGCAGGAACCGCCGCCGCTCGGGCTCGAAGCCGACCCCGTCCGACAACCCGGACACCAGACGCCCCTGCAGCCCACCGAGCGCGCCGTCCTCGTCGGCGATCTCGACCGCCAGGACGTGCGGCGCCCGCGGCGCGAGCCAGACGGGCTCGCCGACCCGGAGCGCGCTCGGCCAGGGCTCGTCGCGCAGGGCGTCGTCGATGACCTCCTCGAGCGTGTCCACCTGCCCGATGGACATCGCCCCGAGGAAGACCAGCGTCAGGTGCAGCTGGTCGATCGCCAGCAGCCGCAGCGCCGGGTCGCGCCCCGTCGCACGCGACGCCCACACCGCCAGCGACGCCGCCAGCTCGGCCGGCAGCTCGCAGGCGATGAACAGCCTCACGACGTCAGCAGCCGCCGGACGAGGTGCATCGCGACGGTCGTCGAGCGATCGCGCACGTCAAACCGTGACCCCGGCAGCTGCAGGCTCTGCGTCAGCCGCCGCCCGTCGCGGTGCGCGACCGAGAAGCAGACGAGGCCGACGGGCTTCTCCTCCGTCCCGCCACCCGGCCCGGCGATGCCGGTGATGCCGACGCCGACATCCGCGCCCACCCGCGCGACCGCCCCGTCGGCGAGCGCCTCGGCGACCTCCTCGGAGACCGCGCCGACGCGCGCGATCAGCTCCGGGTCGACGCCGCACAGCGCGACCTTCACCGCGTTCGAATACGCCACCACGCCCCCGGCGACGTACTCCGAGGACCCCGCGCGATCGGTCAGCCGCCCGGCGAGCAGCCCGCCCGTGCACGACTCGCAGACGGCGATCGTCATCCCGCCCTCCAGCAGCAGCGTCGCGACCTGCTCGTCGACGGACGTCCCGTCGTCGGAGAACAACGTGTCGGAATGGCGCGCGCGCACGGCGCCGGCGAACGCCTCGTACACGGCTGCCTCCGACGGCGCGAAGCGCGTGACGATCTCGATTTCCCCGCGCCGCAGGCAGGTCGTGATCTCCAGGCGGTCGAGGTCGACGCCGTCAGCGCGCGCCCGGCGCATCGTCTCGGCGATCTCGGACTCCGGGATGCCGAACAGCCGCAGCATCTCCTGGCGCAGGTCGCCGGTCGGCCCGACCGCCGCGCCGAACGCCTGGGTCTCGAGCGCAGCCCGCCACATCGGCTGCAGCTCGCGCGGCGGCCCCGGCAGGACGACGACCGTCGGTCCCGAGCGCCCCTCCGCGGGCGGGACGACGACCCCGGGCGCCGTGCCCACCGGCTCCAGCACCGTGGCCCCGGCCGGCACGATCGCCTGCTTGCGGTTGCCGGCCCGCACGGCGTCCATGTCGATGTCCGGCCAGCGGGCGACCAAGCGGTCGAGGATCGCCGCGATCCGGCCCTCCAGCGCCTCGTCGAGCACCAGCTCGCGTCCCTGGAACTCCCCCACGACGGTCGTCGTCAGGTCGTCCTCCGTCGGCCCGAGCCCGCCGCTGGTGATGATCAGGTCGACCCCGAGGTCGGCGAGATGCTTCAGCGCCGCATGGATCTCCGCGGGCCGGTCGGCGACGACGACGACCTGGGCGATGTCGACGCCGAGGTCGAGCAGCCGCTCGGCCAGCCAGGGCCCGTTGCGGTCGGGCACGCGCCCGGTCAGGACCTCGGTTCCTGTGACGACGACGGCCGCGCGCGGCGCCGTCATCAGAGACACTCGGGGCGCTGGCCCTGAGGCAGCGACGAGCGGCCCGAGCGCGTGATCTGCATCCCGATCGCACCGCTGGACGCGGGCACCGCGACGGCCTTGCCGTTGATCCGCAGCGTCACCGAGTTGTTGCCGAGGTTCAGCTTGTAGGAGGAGGAGCGAAACGGCCCGCGCCGGTCCCCGGCCGCGAGCGTCTCCCCGCGCACCAGGGTGCGGTTGCCCGCCGCGCGCAGGCAGACGTAGACCGGCGCCTTCGCGGTCAGCGTCAGCCGCACGTTGCGCGGGCGCGCCGGCGTGCGCTTGCGCGGCGTCGTCGACGTCGCCGTCGTGCTCGACCCGGTCGTCGTGGTCGCCTGCGTCGTCGTCGTGTTGGCCACGTTGGGCTTGTCGCCGTCGTCGTCACCGGTCAGCTTGCCGAGGACGAACAGCCCCGCGAGCAGCGCGAGCACGCAGCCGGCGATGATCACGCCCGGCGGCAGGCCCGGCGGCGCGGGCCGGCGGCGGCCCGCCGCGGTGGCCGACGGGCCGATCGGACGCGAGAGCTCGCTGTCGGACAGGCGCTCGTGGCGCAGCTTGAACTCCTCCACGAGAAGGCGCGCATCGAGGCCCAGGGCCTCGGCATACGTCTTCAGGAAGCTCTTGACGTAGGTGGGCCCCGGCAGCAGGTCCCATTCCTCGTTCTCGAGCGCGCGCAGGTACTTCGCGCGGATCTTCGTCTCGGCTTCGATCTCCGAGATGTCGATCCCCGCGCGCATGCGCGCTTCCCGCAAGGTTGAGCCGATTTCCGGCATCGGCGCTACAGGCTACTTTCAGTCAAGCTCGGACGGCTCGCCCTGCGCGGGCGGCGGTGGCGGCAGCGCGACCGTCGGCTCGTCGGCGGGCTCGCCGCCGATGACGTCACCGCGCTCGGCGAGGTTCGCGAGCACCCGCGGGAGGTCGGCCTCGGTGACGAGCACCTGGCGCGGTTTGGAGCCCTCATAGCCGGAGATGATGCTGCGCCGCTCGAGCATGTCGATGAGGCGCCCGGCGCGCGTGTAGCCCAGCCGCAGGCGGCGCTGGAGCATCGACGTCGAGGCCGTGTTCATCTCGACGACGAGCGCGATCGCCTCGCCGAGCATCGGATCCTCGTCGGCGTCCAGCGCGTCGGGGTCGACCGCCTTCTCGGGCTCGTCGCTGACGACCTCCTCGAGCAGGTCCTCACGGATCTGCGGCTCGCCCTGGCGCGCCCAGAAATCCGTGAGGCGGGCGATCTGGTCCTCGTCGATGAACGCGCCCTGGATGCGCTGCAGCCGCGACGAGCCGACCGCGCTGAAGAGCATGTCGCCCATCCCCAGCAGCGACTCGGCGCCGTTCTGGTCGAGGATCACGCGCGAGTCGGTCTGCGATGACACCGCGAACGCGATCCGCGACGGCACGTTGGCCTTGATCATGCCGGTGATCACGTCCACGCGCGGGGACTGCGTGGCGAGCACGAGGTGGATGCCGACCGCGCGCGCCTTCTGGGCGATGCGGATGATCGAGTCCTCGACGTCGGCGGGCGCGACCATCATCAGGTCGGCGAGCTCGTCGATCACGCAGAGGATGTAGGGCAGCGGCTCGTCGCCCTTGGTGCGCCGGTGCTTGTTGAGCTCGATCAGCGAGCGCGTGCGCGCCACGCTCATCACGCCGTAGCGCCACTCCATCTCGCGCACGAGGTTCTGCAGCGCGTTGGCGGCGCTGCGCGGCGAGGTGATCACCGGCGTCAGCAGGTGCGGCACGGCCTCGTAGTGGTTGAGCTCGACCTGCTTGGGGTCGACGAGCACGAGGCGCACCTCCTCGGGCGTGGCACGCAGCAGGATCGACGACAGCATCGCGTTGATCGCGCCGGACTTGCCGGCGCCGGTCGTGCCGGCGACCAGCAGGTGCGGCATCTTCGCGAGGTCGGCGTGGATCGCGGCGCCGGAGACGTCCTTGCCCAGCCAGACGGTCAAGGGGCTGGAGCCCTTCGGCGGCGGGCCGTACACGTCGCCCAGCGTCACCATCTTGCGCTTCTTGTTGGGCACCTCGACGCCGACGGCGGTCTTGCCCGGGATCGGCGCGAGGATCCGGATCTCGGTCGCCGCCAGCGCGTAGGCGAGGTCGTCCTTCATCTGCGCGACCTTGCTCATCTTCACGCCGGGCGCCAGGCGCAGCTCGTAGCGGGTGATGTGCGGGCCGGCGACGGCGCCGATGATCTTGGCGTCGACGTTGAAGTGGCTCATCGCCTCGATGAGGCGGCGCGCTGTTTCCTCTTGGCCGGCGGTGTCGGGGCGTGCTTGTTCGGCGCTCGACATCTTCAACAGCGCCGTGCCGGGGCGCTCCCAGTCGATGTCCGCGGTGTCGGTCTCCTCGACGGGCGCCGCCGGGGGCGGGCCTTCAGGCTTGCGGATACCGACTGGCGCCTGAAGGCCCACCCCCGTCGGGCCCTCAGTTGGGTCGGGCTCGGCGTCGAACAGTGGCTCGGGCTCGGGGTGCGGCTCCGGCTCCGGCTGCGGCTCGGGTTCGGGCGCGGGGCCTGGCTCCTCTCCGAAGAGGTCGGGGTAGCGCAGGGCTCCGTCGAGCTCGCGGGAGCGGACGATGAACTCGACGTCTTCGGCCTCGGGCGGGGCCATCGGCTCTGCAGGCGTTGCCTCGGTGAACGGCGACTGGTCGTCCTGGTCGACGTTCGGGCGTGGCGGGACGCGCAGCGCTCGGGTGGTGTCGGCGGCGACGGTCGCGGTCGCGCGCACGGCTCCGCCGATCGTGCCGCCGGTCAGCAGGAGGACGCCGGCGACGAAGAGGAAGATCGCGAGGATGTGCGCGCCGACCATGCCGGTCAGGCCGGAGCTGCCGCGCAGCAGGGCCTCGCCGAGCGCCCCGCCGCGGTCGCGCATCTCTGCGAGCACCCAGTGCTCGCTGCCGGTCTCCCCCGGGCCGACGCCCAGCGTGCCGGCCGCGAGCGCGAGCGTCGTCGCGAGCAGCAGGCACAGCGCGCCGGCGCGAAACGGGCGCAGCGTCGGCAGCACCGGGCGCAGGATCAACAGCGCGCCGGCTGCCGCGAGCGCGACCGGGACCGCGTAGCGGATCTCCCCGACCGCGTCGGCGAGCCCGAGTAGCAGCGCACGCCCGCCGGCGCCGCCGTCCCAGCTGGCATACAGCGGGAACGCGAGGAACACCCCGAGCGCGACCAGGCCGAGCCCGACCAGGTCGAGGTGGCGCTGCTCGAGCGGCGCGAGGCGTGGCGCCCAGGTCGCGGTCGAGCGCTTGGCGCGCGGCCGTGGCTTGGCGACGGGGGCGGCGGCACGCTTGCGCGCGCGGGCGGCAGGCTTCTTCGTGGCGGTGGGCATAGAGCGCTCGCATTCCTTCGACAGCGGGCCGCGCGCCCCTGCCGTGAAACCTTGCGTCACCTCGGCGCGTTTGGGTGACATGCGCATGCTCGCCCTCCCCGTTGCCGCCATCGCCCTCACCGGCGGCGCCACCAGCGTGCTGCCCGCACAGGCCGCGGACGCGCCCGACTTCCAGCTGCGCGGCACGCCGCGGCTCTACACCGTCGCGAACACCGGGCTCGGGCGGCCGGTCGCCTACGTCGTCTTCAAGGGCGACCGCAAGCTGCACGAGCCGCGGCTGCTCGTCGCCGACGTCGCCGGCCACAGCGGTCGCACGTTCCTCTGGCGCAGCCGCGGCGACCGCTGCTATCGCTCGTCGGTCGTCAACAACGACGCGAACGGCAAGCCGACGCGCTTCCTGACCGCCGGACGCCGCTACCGCGTGCGGTTCAACCTGCGCGCATCGCTCCACGGCGCCAGGCACGTGATCGCCACCCGCACCCTGCAGGCCCGGAACCTGCGACCGGGAACGCTGCCACCCGGGTGCTGAACCGCGGCGCGCCGCAGGCGCGCGTGCGGCTTACCGCTGATTGAGGCGGTCCCCCTACCATCCGGCGCGTATGAGCGACCCGGATCGCCCGCCACGCGTGCTCGTCGTCGAGGACGACGAGGACATCGCCCTGGTCCTCCAGCGCTCCCTGCGCCTGGAGGGCTACGAGGTGCGCCTGGCCGGCGACGGCGAGACGGCGCTGGAGGTCGCGTCGAACTTCGTCCCCGACCTCGTCGTCCTCGACCTCGGGCTGCCCAAGCTCGACGGCATCGAGGTCGCCCGCCGCCTGCGCGAGGGCGACGACGTCCCGATCTTGATGCTGACCGCGCGCGACGCGGTCGAGTCGCGCGTCGAGGGCCTGGACTCCGGCGCCGACGACTACCTCGTCAAGCCCTTCGAGCGCCAGGAGCTGCTGGCGCGGCTGCGCGCGCTGCTGCGCCGCCGGCCGCCGCGCGGCAGCGCCTCGCTCGTGTGTGGCGACCTCTCGCTGAACCCCGACACCCACGAGGTCAAGCGCGCCGAGCGCGACGTCGAGCTCACCCAGCGCGAGTTCGAGCTGCTCGAGTACCTGATGCGCAACGAGCGCATCGTGATCCCGCGCCAGCGGCTGCTCGAAGAGGTCTGGGGCTACGACCCGTTCGCGACGACGAACACGATCGAGGTCTTCGTCTCGAACCTGCGGCGCAAGCTCGAGGCCGGCGAGGAGCCGCGGCTGCTGCACACGATCCGCGGAGCGGGGTACGTGCTGCGTGCTTGAGCGGTTGTCGATCCGCTGGCGCCTGGCGCTGATCTCGTCGCTGCTGACGTTCCTCATCCTCGGCGCGTTCGCCGTTGTCATCGGCGAGGTCACGGTGCGCCGGATCCGCTCGGACTTCAACAACCAGCTGATTGCCGCACGCGACCGGCTGCAGGACAAGGTCCACCAGGAGCTCAGGCTAAGCGAGAACACATTTACGGGTGCCATCACCGTCACCCGCCTGCGCGACCTCGACGACTTCGCCGCGTCGGAGAACGCGTCGATCCGAGTATGGATCCAGGGCCGGCTGATCGACGGCACGGAGTTCAACACCGCGCTCGGACCGCCGACGGATGGCCTCACGACCGTCGGCGACTTCCGTGTCGCCGGCGGCGCGGTGTTCCTCGACGCCGGCACGTTCGTCAACGTCCAGTACGCGCGCCGGCTCTCCGACCTCGAGGCGACGGTCGACCAGGTGCGCGCGTTCCTGCTCTTCGGCGTGCTCGCGGGGACGGCGCTGGCGCTCGCCGGCGGCCTAATGCTCGCACGCCGCGCGATGAGCCCGATCACCGCGCTCACGCGCACGACGCGCGAGATCGCTGAGACGCGCGACCCCAACCGCAGCGTGCCGATCCCGGCCGCTGACGACGAGGTCGCCCAGCTCGCCCGCACCCTCGACGAGATGCTCAAGGCGCTGGAGTCCTCGCGCGCGGAGAGCGCGACCGCGCTGATGCGCCAGCGCCAGTTCGTGGCCGACGCCTCGCACGAGCTGCGCACGCCGCTGACGAGCGTCTACGCCAACCTCGAGCTGCTCGCCGAGACGCTCGACGGCGAGGAGCTCGATGCGGCCGTCGGCGCGCTGCGCTCGACGCAGCGGATGAAGCGCCTCGTCACCGACCTGCTGCTGCTTGCGCGCGCCGACGCGCATCGCGAGATCCCCCACGCCCCGACGGACCTCGCGCGGGTGCTGATCGACGCCGCGGCCGAGCTCGGCCCGGTCGCCGACCGGCACGAGATCGAGATCGAGGCCGACCGCTCCGCGGTGGTGCTCGGCGCACGCGACGACCTCTTCCGGATGGTGCTCAACCTGTTGCAGAACGCGGTCGAGCACACGCCGCCGGGCACGCACGTGCACGCCGCGATCCGCGAGGACGGCGACGACGTCGTGCTGACCGTCGACGACGACGGCCCGGGCATCGAGCGGGCCGTGCGCGACCGCCTCTTCGAGCGCTTCGTCCGCGGCGCGGGCGATCGCGGCGCATCGACGGGCCTCGGCCTGGCGATCGTCAAGGCGGTCGTCGACGCGCACGGCGGCACGGTGTCCGTCGACGACGCCCACGGCGACCTCATCCGCCGCGGCACGCGCTTTGAGGTGCGGCTGCCACGGCGCCCGTCGGCCGTCCCCGCGCCCGACGAGCCGGCGGCGGTCCCGCGCGCCTAGCGACGCCCCCGGTTCCAGCGGACGTTCACGCGGTCGCCGGGCTGGATCGCGCGCGACGTGCGCAGGCGGCCGACGATCAGCTTGGGCTTGCTGCCGAGCAGCGACTTCAGCGACCTGCCACGCGTGCCCGAGCGGATCGTGAGTTTGACGCCAAGGCTCGTCTTCGTACAGGACACCTTCAGGCGCGGGCGCTGCTTCTTGCTCTTCAGCCGCACCGCGATGTGGTTGCAGTTGTTGGCCGCAGCGTGCGCGCGGATCGGCGACGGCTTCTGCGGGTCGCGGTTGGCGATGTTCTCGGCGCTCTGGAGGATCACGGCGACGACCGCCGCGCAGGTGTAGACACCGAGGTTCCCGTCCTCCCCGTCGCCCGCGTCGTCCTTGGCGTCCTCGATCGAGTAGATGTCGCAGATCTGCAGCGCCTTGCGTGCGTTCTCCGGCGAGATGCCGGCGATCAGGTCCTTGATCTTCACGCCGTTGGCGTGCGTCGTGCTGGCTTCGACGGTGAGGTTGGGCGTCTGCGAGAGGATGTTGGGGACGGGTAGCGCCTTGGCGTCGGTGTACGACGTCGGCGCGAGGTAGGACGTCGTCTGGCCGAGCGCGGGCTTCCTCGTGCTCGGCGTCAGCGGGTAGGTCTTGCAGGGCGTGACCGGCGCGGCCTGGAAGGTGTGGGCGCGCAGCGGGCTCGGCTTGTGGATCTGGACGCCTGTGCTCACGGCCCAGCAGTGCTTCTGTGGATCGGCGAACAGCTCGGCGGCGGTCGGCTCGCCGCTGCCGGCCGGCGGCGGTGGAGGCGGAGGCGGCGGCGGTGTGGTGGCGACCTCGTTGAGCGTGACGCTCAGCGCACCGGCGTAGTCGGCGGCATCGGGACGCCCGAGCGTGAACTCGACCTGCCCGCTCTTCGCGGCGGTGAACGTGATGTCGTAGATGTGCGACGGCGCGTACGGCGGGATGCTGCCGCCGGCGATGTCGTAGAAGCCGCTGTAGTCGCCGCCCCCCACGTAGCGCGCGTACAGGCCACGGCCGCCGCGGCGCTGCACGTCGCCGGTGCAGAAGTTGCCGTCGAAGCAGTACAGCGCGTCGTAGGAGTACGTGAAGAACGCCGTCGCCTCCGTGTATGTGTCCTTCACGAGCATCGCGTACTTGTGCCCGGTCACCAGCGACAGCGCGGTGGTCTTGCTCGGCTCCGCCGCGCTGACAGACAGCGTCTCGGCCTGCGCGGACGCCGCGAGCACGAGCGTCCAGGCTGCGATCAGCGCGATGCCGCGGTTGCACATGGCGCGACCGTAGTCGCTCGCCCCGCCGATAACGACGGGGTGGCACCCTGTCGCTAACGGCGTCGTCAAGGCGCAGGATGCGCGCATGAGCACCCGTGCACCCGGCAGGTTCCTTGTTGCGCTCGTCGCCGCCGCCGGCCTTGCCGTGCTGACACCGCCGGCGGGCGCCCAGAGCACGTCGCTGAACCTGACGAGCGCCACCTTGGCGAACCCAGCCGGCGCCGGGTGCAACATGTCTGCCCCATCGATGAACGGGAAGGGCTCGGGCTCCTTCACCTCGGCGGGCGCGTACACGCTGACCTGGGAGTGGTCGGTGCCGACCACGATGGCCAGCGGCGCGAAGGCCGACACGAAGACGTCCGCGCAATCCTTCAACAATGGCGGCGCCTCGTCATTGATCGCGATGCGAGGCCCGTCGGAGTTCGGCTTCAACGCGGGCGCGCGTGCGGACGTCGACGCCGCGGTCCCCGTCGGCGCGCCGGGCGTCGACCAGGACGCGGAGACCTACACCTTCAACCCCAACCGCACGTTCACACCGGGCGAGAAGCTGTTCCTCAGCGTCGGGTCCGCCTGCGCCACCTACATCTACGAGTACACCGCCGCGGCGGCCCCGCCACCTCCTCCCCCGCCGCCACCGCCGCCGCCGGTCACGCCGCCGCCGGTCACGCCGCCGCCACCGCCGCCCCCCGGCAACACCACGACGATCAACACCACCACGACCGTCATCAACAACAGCAACGTCACGATCAACCAGGCGGTCACCTTCCCGCCCAACCGCAAGTGCGTGAGCCGCCGCAACTTCCTGATCCGCCTCAAGCGCCCGGGGAACGTGAAGTACCTCGCCGCGAAGGTGAAGGTCAACGGCCGCCAGGTTGCGGTGACCGTGGCGCGCGAGCGCTACCGGACGCTGCGCGGCAAGGTGCTGCTGCGCAAGCGACTGACCGCGCAGGTGGATCTGCGCGGCCTGCCCGCGGGCACGTTCGACGTCGAGATCACCGCGGTCACGACGTCGCTGCGCACGCTGCGCGGCACGCGCCGCTACCGCACCTGCGCACCGCGGCGCTAGGTCGCCGGCGCGATCGTGTAGACGACCTCGACGGTCGAATCGACCTGCTCGCGGCCCGGCGAGATCTTGGTCGGCGCGTCCTTGTCGCGCTCCGGCGCGGACACCGCCTGCGCGTCGCCACCGGCGTAGGGCTGCGGCCCGGACGACGGGTCGACGACGAGCGACCTGATCCCGGTCACCCTCTGGCCCGCGGCCGCAGCGATGTCGTCGGCGCGGCGGCGCGCGTCGGCCAGCGCGTTGCGCGTCGCCTCGGCGCGGCCGGCCGACGGGTCGGAGAAGCTGAACTCCGGCCCGTCGATGCTGTCGGCGCCGGCCTTCGTGACCGCGTCGAGCAGCGGCCCGAGCGTCGCGATCTTCGTCACGCGCGCGGAGATCGTGTTGCGCGCGAGGAAGAACGGCTTGCGCCGCAGCGTCGTGCGCGACAGCGACACGCCCGAGGTCGTGATCTCCGCCCGCGGAACGCCGCTCTTCGTCAGGGCCGCGATGATCGCCGCGGTGCGCTTGTTGGCGCGCGAGCGCGCCGTCGTGCGCGAGCGCGCGCCGGAGCGCGCCTCGGCCTCGAAGGTCGCGGTGTCGGGCACGACGAACGCCACGCCCGCCCCCTGGATCGTCAGCGTGCTCGCGTCCTGCGCGTGCGCCGCAGCGGGCGCGACGCCCGCCAATGTGATGGCCGCAAAGAGCACCGCGGCTCGTGAACGAGTGGTCATGAGGCCACTACGTACCACGCCGGGCATCCGTCACACTGGATCTGTGACCGCTGTCGCCGATGCGCCCCTCGTCACCGCGCCGCCGCCCGGGCCGCGGCTGCCCGGGATCGCCCAGACCTGGCGCTACACGTTCGACCAGCCGCGGTTCTTCGCCGAGAACCGCAAGCGCTTCGGCGCGACGTGGTCGCTGCGGTTGCCGGGACTGCCGCCGATGGTCATCACGGCCGACGCCGACGCGATCAAGCGCCTGTTCACCGGCGACCCGCTGGTCAAGCGCCACGGCAACGACATCTTGCGCCCGTTGTTCGGCGATCGCTCGCTGCTGCTGCTGGAGCCCGCGGAGCACCTCGCCCGCCGGCGGCTGGAGCTGCCGCCGTTTCACGGGCAGGCGATCCGCGCCTACGAGAGCCGGATCCGTGAGCTGGCGGCCGCAGAGGTCGCGACCTGGGACGGCGAGGTGCAGACGCACGCCGGGGCCCGCACGCTGACGCTGGCGATCATCCTCGAGCTGGTCCTCGGCGTCCGCGACCGCACGCTCGGCGAGCAGGTCGGGGCGAGCATCGACGCGATGAACACCCCGGCGCAGAACCTCGCGCAGTTCCTGCCCCCGTGGCTGATCAGGCGCACGCGCTGGAATCCGCCGGCCGAGCTGGCCTACCGTCGCCTCGACCGCCTCTTCGCGCTGCTCGAAGGGCACGTCGCCCACCGCCGCGAGAACCCCGGCGAGGACGTCCTGTCGCTCCTGATCGCCGCCCGCGACGACGAGGGGAACGGGCTCTCCGACGCCGACCTGCGCGACGAGCTCGTGACGCTCGTCGCCGCCGGCCACGAGACCACGGCGACCGCGATCGCGTGGGGTTGTGACCTGCTCGCGCACAACCCGGCCGTGGCCGCGCGCCTGCGTGACGGCGACCAGGCGTACCTCAAGGCGACGGCGAAGGAGGTCCTGCGTGCGCGCACGGTCGCCTACCTCAGCGCCGCGCGGCACGTGCTCGAGCCGTTCCCGATCGGCGACTGGGTCGTCGGGCCGGACACGACGGTGCTCGTCGACGCCCAGGGCGTCCATGGCGACCCCGCGCGCCATCCCGACCCGCAGGCCTTCCGGCCCGAGCGCTTCCTCGACGAGCAGCCGGACTCCTACGCCTACGTGCCCTTCGGCGGCGGCGCGCACCGCTGTCTCGGCGCCTCGCTCGCGATGCTCGAGCTCGAGACGGCCCTCGAGCAGATCGCTGCGCAGGTCGAGCTGTCGCCGGCCGGCCCGCCGGCGAAGGCGGTCCGCCGCGGCGTGACGCTCGCGCCGGGCACGGGCGGGCGCGTCGTCGTCAGACCTCGACGACGACCGGCAGCACCATCGGGCGGCGCTTGAGGCGGTCGTAGACGAACTCGGCGAGGTCGTCGTGCAGCGTCTGCTGCAGCAGGTCGATCTCGCGGATCTCGTCCTTCGCGGCACGCGCCAGCGAGGCGTCCACGGCATCGCGCAGCTCGTCCATCAGCCCCTCGACGTCCTCGGGGTAGGGCACGCCGCGGAAGATCACCTCGGGCTCGGCGACGCTCGAGCCGTCCTGCTCGGAGATCGTCGCGACGACGACGAAGATGCCGTCGGCCGAGAGCATGCGGCGGTCGCGCAGCGCGACGTCGGTGACCTCGCCGATGTCGACGCCGTCGACGAAGACCATCCCGGACTGGACCTTGTCGACGAAGCCCGCGCCGTCGCGTAGACCTCGAGGGGAGGCCGTTCTCTCCGCGGAAGATGTTGTCGGGGTCGATGCCGACGGCCTCGGCGAGCTGGCCGTGCAGGTGGATGCGCTTGTGATCGCCGTGGAAGGGCATGACGTAGCGCGGCTTGACGAGGTTGAGCATGAGCTTGACCTCCTCGGCGTAGCCGTGCCCGGAGGCGTGGATCGGGGCGTCCGTGTCGTGATCACGTCGCAGCCGATGTGGTAGAGGCGATCGATGGTCTCGTTGACGGCGCGCTCGTTGCCGGGGATCGGGGTCGCCGCGAACATCACCGTGTCGCCGGCTTGAGCTGGACCTGGCGGTGGTCGTTGTGGGCCATCCGCCGCAGCGCACTGAGCGGCTCGCCCTGCGACCCGGTCGAGATGATCACGAGCTTCTCGTCGGGGAAGTCGTCGAGCTCGCGCGGCTGCACGAGCATCCCGTCGGGGACGTCGACATGGCCGAGCGAGCGCCCGATGTTCATGTTCTTGCGCATCGAGCGTCCCATCAGCGCGACCTTGCGCCCCAGCGCGGCGGCGGCGTCGACGACCTGCTGGACGCGGTGGATGTTCGACGCGAAGCAGGTGACGACGATGCGCCCGTCGCAGCGCGCGAACAGTGCTCGAGGTTCGGGCCGACGTCGGACTCGCTCGGTGAGAAGCCCGGCCGGTCGACGTTGGTGGAGTCGCCGCAGAGCAGCAGCACGCCCTCGCGACCGAGCTCGGCCAGGCGCGCCGACGTCGGCGGGCTTGCCGTCGACGGGCGTCTGGTCGAACTTGTAGTCGCCGGTGATCAGCACGACGCCCATGCTCGCGTGTGGAGCGCGACCGCGCTGGCGTCGGGGATCGAGTGGGTCATGTGCATCAGCTCGACGTCGAACGGGCCGAGCTCGGTCTCGCCCGGGCTCGATGTCGTTGACCAGACGTCGCTGAGGCGGTGCTCGTCGAGCTTGGAGCGGGCCATCGCCATGGTCAGCTTGCCGCCGTAGACCGGGATGTCGACGCCCAGCTCGCGCAGGAAAGGGCAGCGCGCCGAGGTGGTCCTCGTGGCCGTGGGTGACGACGATGCCCTCGATGTCGTCGATGCGGCTCGCGCAGGTAGGAGAAGTCGGGCAGGACGAGGTCGATGCCCATCATCTCGGCGGTCGGAAGCGCAGGCCGACGTCGACGATCAGGATCCGGTCGTCGATACTCGACCAGCGTCATGTTCTTGCCGATCTCCCCCAGTCCGCCGAGGGGGAGGACGCGCAGCTTCGAGGAGCTCACGCCGGGACAGTCCGCCCGTGCCCCTTGAGGGCCTCGCGCAGGACGCGCGGTTCGCTGCTCGTCGGCCTCGACGAGCGGCAGACGCAGGCGCCGCCGCGAGCACAGGCCAGACCAGCTCGCATGCGCGCTGATCGAGATCGGGTTCGTCGCCACCCCGTCGCCTCGTAGGCGTCCTGGAGCTCGGCGTCGATCTCGGCGCGCCGGTCGGGCTCGTCGGCCAGGCGGCGCATCTGGTCTCCGAAGACGTGGCTGGCCACCAGGACGCCCCCGACGCCGCCGAGGTCGAGCGTGCGCGCGAAGGTGTTGTCGTTGCCGGCGTAGAGGTCGAGGCCGTCGATCAGCGCGAGGCGTCGTCGTTGGCCTGCTTGACGGCGTCGATGTGCTCGATCTGCGCCGAGACGGGCCAGCAGCTCGTTGGGCAGGTCCAGGGCCGCGCGGCCGGGGATGTTGTAGAGGACGATCGGCCGGTCGGTGGCCTGTGCGACCTCGGTGTAGTGGGCGACGATGCCGCGGGGATCGGGGCGGTTGTAGTACGGGTGACGCTGAGGATCGCGTCGGCGCCCAGCTCGGTGGCCCGCTCGGTCATCGTCACGGCGTGGCGCGTGTCGTTCGAGCCGGTCCCCGCGATCACCGTCTTGCCCGCGGGCGCTCGCTCAGCGTCAGCTGGATCAGCCGCAGGTGCTCCTCGTCGCTGAGCGTGGAGGCCTCACCGGTCGTCCCGGCGACCACGACGCCGTCCGAGCCGTGCTCGCAGACGTGGTGCAGCACGCGGACGTAGGCGTCCTCGTCGACCTCGCCCCGCTCGTCGAACGGGGTGACGATCGCCGTGAGCATCGTCCCGAGTCCGGCCATCCGCGCCAGTATCCCACTGACGCGCGATGCTTCGCGGCCGTGTCCGACGATCCCGAGCAGATGGCGGCGCGCTACGGCGCCCTCGCGACCG